>NC_011886.1:0-2400000 GCF_000022025.1 Pseudarthrobacter chlorophenolicus A6 | reverse complement strand
TTGCCGACGTCGTAATGGTGGGAGATGGCCGCGGCATCACGGTGGCGGGAGTGCACCCGGCCCTTACGGGCGACACGGGCCTCTTCGGGCGGAGGTGCCGGGTTGGGACCCACCGCGCCGAGCTGCACGGCCGTAGCCGCGAGCGTCAAGAGCTCAGGAACGGTTGGCCGGCGGAACGGCCCGGGCTCGGCAAATTTGCCCGCCGAGCTCAAGGCCGTGAAGGCGGCGAAAATATCGCCGGGTGCGTCCAGCTCTCCGGCCACATAGGCACGGCTCAGTCCCAACTGGCCCGGCGACCACAGGATCCGCCGCAGCGCCCGGCGCGACCGGAATTCCAGGACGGGAGCGTCCCGGGGCCCTGCTTCGGACCCGTCCCAGGCTTTCAGCCGCAAGGGCACGTCAGGCGTGCCAAGGACAATGGCCAAAGCCTTGGCCAGCCTGGCCGCACTGCCCCTGCTGTTGTCCGCCGTGCTGCGTGTTGTTGGTGCCATTATCGTCCTCCGGAATCGCTGGCCGGGCCTCTATGGGCCCACCCTAAGGCCCGGACGTCCCGCCCGGCTATCATGGGGGAGTGATTGCTGCCCGAACCGATGTTGTGGTGATCGGCGCGGGGCAGGCCGGACTATCGGCCGCCTTCCACCTGCAGCGCCGAGGGCTTGCATATGAGATGTTCGACGCCGAGGCCGGGCCCGGCGGCGCATGGCGCCACCGCTGGAAGAGCCTCCGCATGGGCACCGTCAACGGAATCAGCGATTTGCCGGGCATCGCCAAGCCCGCAGTGGATCCCCGCGAACCCAGTTCCGAATTCCTCACCCGCTACTTCGGGGACTACGAACAGGAACTGGGGCTGACGGTCCGGAGGCCCGTCAAGGTCTCTTCGGTCAGCCGCGAGGACGACGACCCTGCTGGCCGGCTCCGCGTGGTTACGTCCATCGGGGACTGGAGCGCCCGGGCACTCATCAATGCCACGGGCACTTGGACCAGGCCGTTCTGGCCCATTTACCCGGGGCGGAACAGCTTCCGTGGCAGGCAGTTGCACGTGGCGGATTACGTCTCCGCCACCGAATTTTTGGGCAAGCATGTCATTGTGGTGGGCGGCGGCGTTTCGGCTGTCGGCCTCCTGGACGAGATCTCCCAGGTCACCTCCACGAGCTGGTTTACCCGCCGTGAGCCTGTCTGGCGCGACGACGAATTCGACGCCCGCGCCGGGCACGACGCGGTGGCACTCGTAGAGGAGCGGGTCCGGAAAGGCCTGCCGCCACAAAGCGTGGTGTCGGTGACCGGGCTGATCCGGACCCCGGCGCTACGGGCCGCTGCGGCCCGCGGCGCCCTGGACAGGCAGCCGATGTTCACCGCCATCGAGCCCGGTGGCGTCCGGCTGGCGGACGGCGGATTCCTCGCGGCGGACGCCATCCTGTGGGCCACGGGGTTCCGGGCAGAGTTGGAACACCTGGCTCCGCTGCACCTTCGCGGGCCGGGCGGCGGAATCGCCATGGACGGGACACAGGTGGCAGCCGAGCCGCGCGTCCACCTGGTGGGCTACGGCCCGTCGTCGTCCACCATCGGCGCCAACCGGGCCGGCCGGGCGGCAGTGGCGGCGATTCTCAAACTGCCCGGATTGGCGCCGGCAGCGGAGCCGGTGCCTTGGGGCTGACCCCGAGGGAGCGGACAACGAACAATGTGCGGGTGGAAGACACCCCGCAGCTTAGGAACAACGGCAGGGAACACGTGGCAACAGACAGTCTTGACCGGATCTTCGGGGTCCTTCGGCGGCACCCTGACGTGGAGGCCCCCAACCTTCAGGCGTGGGATGCCACGGACAGGCTCCTCCTGGAAACCGCCGCAGCTACAGTCCGCCCCGGCAGTGCTGTCACAGTCATCGGCGACCGCTATGGTGCCCTCACCCTGGGCGCCCTGGACCTGCTGGCTCCGGGTACGCTGCGCGTGCACCAGGACCTGGTCACCGGAGAACGCGCGCTCCAGCAAAACGCCCGCGCCTGGCAGGCAACACAGGAGACGGACGACGCCGGCAGCGGCCGGGTGCCGGAATTCCGCCAGTTGCCGCTCGGCGCCGAACTCCTCACCGGGGCGGACACGGTGCTGCTGCAGTTGCCAAAAACCCTGGCCGAGCTGGATGAAGTGGCTGCCACGGTTGCCCGCCATGCCGCGCCCGGGGCCCTCATCCTCGCAGGCGGACGGGTGAAACACATGTCGCTCGGCATGAATGGCGTCCTCGAGCGGTATTTTGACTCGGTCCAGCCCCAGCTCGCCCGGCAAAAGTCCCGCGTCATTGTGGCGTCCCACTCGAAGGCGGGCCAGCCGCCCACGTCCTTTCCCGCCGTCGTGCACCTCGACGAACTCGGCCTGGACGTCGCAGCCCACGGAGCCGTGTTCGCCGGCCCCAAACTGGACATCGGCACCCGGTTCCTGCTGACGTTCCTTCCGGCCATGAAACCGGCCCGGCACGCGGTGGACCTCGGCTGCGGAACGGGAATCCTCGCCGCCATGTACGCCAGGACGTACCCGGAGGCAAAGGTGACCGCCACGGACCAATCGGCCGCGGCTGTTGCCTCAGCACTCGCTACTGCCCGGGCCAACGGGCTCGACGGGCGGATCAGCGCACTGCAGGATGATGCCCTTAGCACCATGGCCGATGCCAGCGCTGACCTTGTCCTCCTGAATCCGCCGTTCCACGTAGGCGCAGGGGTCCATGCGGGTGCGGGCCTGAAGCTGATTGAGGCGGCCGGCCGGGTCCTGGCTCCCGGGGGTGAACTCTGGACCGTCTACAACAGGCACCTGCCCTATCTTCCTGCGCTGGAACGGGCGGTGGGACCCACCACAGTGGAAGGGAACAACCCCAAATTCACTGTGGCGCGCAGTGTCCGGCGGTCCGCCGGATAGCCCCGGACCGCCGCCACGCCGGGCAGCCAACCCGGCTATGGGTCTGTGCCCACGCGTAACGTACGATTCAAGCAGCACCACAACTACGTGGCCCAAGACGTTTAGGGGTAACCGTGTCTGAAATCCGCCAATCCTCACCGAGGCGCGGAACCAACCTGCCACGGATGGGGGATTTCAACCTCACAGTCATCCTTGACGCCATCCGCCGGACATCGGGCGGACTCAGCCGGGTTGAGCTGGCCCAGATCGTGGGATTGTCTCCGCAGACCATCTCCAACATCTCCCGCCGGCTGCTGGACCAGAACCTGATTGTCGAAGCGGGCAAGGAAGGCAGCGGCCCGGGCAAGCCCCGGACCATCCTCCGCCTCAACCCCAAGGGCATGTACGCCGTCGGCGTCCACCTCGACCCTGCCGTGACCACCTTCGTGGTCATGGACCTGGTGGGATCAGTCGTCCAGCACGCGCGGATCGACACTCCCGGCGGCAACGATCCGTCAGCCGTCATTGCCACCATCGCCGCGCAGGTTGCCCGGGTAGTGGAGGAATCCGGCGTCGACCGGGACCGGATCGCCGGACTTGGCGTGGCGGCGCCGGGCCCCATCGACCTGGACAACGGGACCGTGGTGGACCCGCCGCTGCTTCCGGGGTGGGACCGGGTGGAGTTGCGCAACGCGCTGTCCGAGGCCACCGGATACTCCGTCCTGGTGGACAAGGACGTCACCAGCGCCGCCGTGGCGGAAACCTGGGCCGGCGGCCCAAGCGGGGCAGGCAGCTTCGTGTTCATGTACATGGGCACCGGCATCGGCTGCGGCATTGTCCTCAATGACGAAGTCATCCGCGGCACGTCAGGCAACGCCGGGGAAATCGGCCACATCATGGTGGACCCGGATGGCCCCCCGTGCGATTGCGGGCTGCGCGGCTGTGTTAAATCGTCCTGCATCCCGCAGGTCCTGGTGGCTGAGGCGGAGGCCGCGGGCATCCTGGACGGCACCCGTCCCGGCAACAGCGGCGCGGAGGTGCAGCAGAGCTTCGCCCGGTTGTGCGAACTGGCCGACGCCGGCGACGAACGCGCCGTGGCCATCATCGACAAATCCGCCACCCTGGTGGCCCGCGCTATTTCCGTGGTGACCAACACCCTGGACGTGGAGCGGGTGGTGTTCGGCGGCCCCTTCTGGAGCGGCATGGCCGACCGGTTCCTGGCCAAGGTGCCTGCGCTGCTGGAGGCGAACAGCGCCGCGCGGCTCATCCACCCCATCGAGGTGGTGGGCACAGGAGTGGGCGAAGACGTGGGTGCCATCGGGGCAGCGTCACTGGTCCTCGAACACACCCTGGCGCCACGGGCGCAGCGGCTCCTGCTGGAAAGTTAGGGGCGCCGCGCCCGGCCGGTTTCGCCGCTTCAGTCGATGTCCTCGAAAACCACGCCGAACGGCAGGGTGTCATCCACATGCGCCTGGTGGCCGGTGGATCCGGGGTTGTAGGTGACCCGGACACCGTGGAGCTTGTCCGCTGCCGACTGCTGCAGGACAGGCTTTACCGTGCTGATGAACAGCTCGCTTTTGTCGGAAAGAAATTCCTTGTAACTGGCTGGAAGCTCGCTCATGGCAAAAGGATAGACCTGCGTGTCCTGGATGGGGAGGGGTCCCCATCGAGGCCGGCTTTCCGGGACGTGGCGCACCGGATGTGGATAGGATTGCTGGCGGAGCGCGGCGGGCAGGCCCGCCGCCCTACGATCAGCCACCAGGGGGAATCCAGTGCTTCAAACCAGCGCGTCCGCGGGAATCGAACCGGCCGAACTGGCCAGGGCGCAGCAGGTGGTGGCCGGCATTTCCCGCAGCTTTGACGCCAAGGTGGTGGGCCAGGCCAGGCTCCGCGAGTCCCTGCTGGTCGGCCTGCTGACCGGCGGCCACGTCCTGCTCGAAAGTGTCCCCGGGCTGGCCAAAACCACGGCAGCCCAGACTGTGGCGGAGGCGGTCAGCGCAGGATTCCGCCGCATCCAGTGCACACCGGACCTCCTGCCCAGCGACATCGTGGGAACGCAGATCTACGATGCCGCCAAGGGCACTTTCGTCACGCAGCTGGGTCCGGTCCACGCCAATATCGTGCTGCTGGACGAGATCAACCGCTCCAGCGCCAAAACCCAAAGCGCCATGCTCGAAGCCATGCAGGAGCGGCAAACGTCCATCGGCGGCCAGGACTACAAACTGCCGTCCCCGTTCCTGGTGCTCGCCACGCAAAACCCCATCGAGCAGGAAGGCACCTATCAGCTGCCCGAAGCCCAGATGGACAGGTTCATGCTCAAGGACGTGCTCGACTATCCGTCGCCGGCGGAAGAAGCCGAAATCATCAGGCGCATCGACGCCGGCGTGTTCAGCCCGGAGCAGGTGCCGGCCGCCGCTGTTTCGTTGGACGCGGTCAGGGCCGCCCAGGACCTGGTCCGGCGCATCTATCTCGACCCTGCGATCGTCAACTACATCGTGGGCCTGGTGTTCGTCACCCGCAACGCGGGCCAGTACATTGACCGGCGGCTGGCGGACTTCATCGAGTTCGGCGCCAGCCCCCGTGCCAGCATCGCCTTCAGCCAGGCTGCGCGGGCCGTGGCTCTCCTGCACGGCCGCGACCACGTTATTCCGGAGGACGTCAAGGCCCTCGCGCACCGGGTGCTGCGCCACCGGATCATCCTCAACTTTGACGCCGTCGCGGAGCAGGTGCCGGTGGAAACGGTGATCGACGCCGTCGTCGCTGCCGTCCAGACACCCTGAGGCCGCCGCAATGACCAGCCTGCTGCACAGGGTGAAATCGAAGATGGCCATCTTCGCCCACCGCAAAGCCCGGGGAATGCTCGACGGCGAGTACGGTTCAGTCTTCCGCGGACGCAGCCTCGACTTTGATGACCTGCGCGCCTACGTGCCCGGCGACGAAGTCCGCGATATCGACTGGAAAGCCTCGGCCCGGCATGGGTCGCCGTTGATCCGCCGCTACGTGGCGGTCCGGCGGCAAACGGTCATCCTGGTCACGGACACGGGGCGGAACATGGCAGCTGTCTCGCGGTCAGGCGAGGTTAAGAAGGACATCGCCGTCATGGCCCTGGGCGTGGCCGGCTACCTGGCGTACCGGCACGGTGACGTGGTGGGCCTGGTCAGCGGTGACTCGGCTGCCACCGGCACCATCCCCGCGAAGGCCGGCGAAGCCCACCTGGAACGGCTCCTCCGGCACGTCCACTCCCGTGCCGGCCTGGAGGCCGCCCCCAGCAGGATCGAGGACCAGCTGGACCACGTGGCGCGCACCGTCAAGGGACGCAACCTCCTCTTTGTCGTCGCGGACGAAATCCCGGCGTCCCCCGCCCTGGAGCAGTTACTCCGCAGGCTCCGTGCGCAGCACGAAATCCTTTGGCTCACCATCCGGGACGCTGAACTGGTGCCCTCCGGAGCCGCGCCCTGTGACGGAGCCGGGTATTTCAGCGTCAATGACTCGGCTGTCCTCCCGATGCACCTTGCCGCCACGGAGGCCATTGCCGCCGCCTACGCCGCCGCCACGGACGAAAGGGATGCAGCCCGGAACACCATGCTGCGCCGGGCCGGCATCACCGAAGGGACCGTTGACGGCAGCCGGGACGTTGTCAGCGCGCTCTTTGCGCTCCTGGAAAGGCACCGCCGTGCAGGATGAGCCCGCCTTTTTCGGCCCCCTCCAGTACAGCCCGGCATGGATGTGGGCCGGCTTCGCCCTGATAGTGCTCGTGGCCGCCTGGTACGTCTTCGTTTTCGCTTCCACCCGCCAGCCACGGCCCTCCCGCGCTAACCTGCGGCCCGCCCAGCTCACGGATCTCGCTGCCCTCAAGGCCGCCTACATCCAGCGCATCAATGACGCAGAACAGGACGCCGCCGCCGGCACCACGGAGGCCCGTGCCGCCCATCAGGACATCAGCCACCTGCTGCGCCGCTTCGTCCGGGACGCCTCGGGAGTGGACGCCCCGCGGATGACGCACGCCGACCTGCAACGGCACCCCCTGCCCGCGGCTGCCGCCGCCGTCGGCGCCATCTACCCGGGGGAATTCGGCCCGGAACCGCTGCCGCCCGTCTCGGCCACCGCGGCCACGGCCCGGGAGATGGTGCGGGCATGGAGCTGATGTTCTGGTGGCTGCTTCCCGCAGCGGCAGTTGCGGCCGCCGCGGCAGCGTGGGCCGCCCTCCGGAACGGTAAGGCAGGCGTACGACGCCGGCCTGCCGCCCACAGCGACCGCCTCACCATGCTGCCTGAATACCAGGACGCCCTGCGCCGCCACCGCCGGTGGCTCGCCGTGGCAGGGCTTGCCTGCGCCGCGCTGCTGGCATCGGCCGCTGTGGCAGCTGCGCGGCCCGTCCAGCTCACCACCACGGTGCCGGAGCAGCGCAACCGGGACATCATGCTGTGCCTGGACGTTTCGGGCTCCATGAGCAGCGCCGACGCCGCCGTGGTGGACGTCTTCGCCGAACTGGCCCGGGAATTCGACGGTGAACGGATCGGCCTGACCATCTTCGACAGCACCGGCAGCCAGGTCTTCCCGCTGACGGACGATTACGGCTATGCCCGCGACCAGCTGCTGCTGGCACGCGACGCCTTCGACGGCAAACCTGGCAGCTCCGGTTTCCTGGACGGCACCTGGGGCGGCCGCGGCTCTTCGCTCATTGGCGACGGGCTTGCCTCCTGCCTCAACGGTTTCCCCCGCACCCAGGACAGTGACGCAGCGGCGGACAACCCCGCAGTGAAGCGCTCACGGTCGGTGGTCCTGGCCACTGACAACTACGTATCCGGCAATCCGATCCTGACGCTTCCGCAGGCCTCGGCGCTTGCCAAGGACAGGACAGTCCGCGTGTACGCATTGAACCCGGGGGATCTGGACTACGGTTCCGATGCCGGGCAACCGGGGGCGCAGCTTCGCGTGGCAGCTGAATCCACGGGCGGGTCCTACTACGCACTCGACAATCCCGGGGCAGTACCGGGAATTGTTGCCGCAGTGCAGGAAACTGAGGCCGCCGCTTTGAAAGGCGCCCCGAGGGCGGTGGTCTCGGACCAGCCGGCACTTCCATTGTGGGTGGCCGTCCTCTCCGGGATAACGCTCGGCGCCGCGCTGTGGAGGATGCGGCTATGACTCGCATCCGGCCGACGGGCAGCCGCCGCTGGCTGCGCCGCGGCTTGCTGGCGGTGTTCCTGGTTGCGGCGCTGTGCCGCCCCGCCTTGCCGGGCGGCACCGCACAGGCAGCCACCACGGACCTGAACGTGTTCTTCGTGGTGGACACCACCACCAGCATGGTGGCCGAAGACTACGGGACCTCAGCTCCGAGGATGGATGGTGTCCGGCAGGACATTATGGACATTGCCAAGGAACTGCCCGGGGCACGGTTCTCGCTGATCACCTTTGACACGAAAGCGTTCGTCCGGATGCCCCTCACCACCGACACCCTGGCACTGCAGACAATGGTCACCGTCCTGGAGCCGCAGGTGACCGCCTTCGCCAAGGGCAGCAGCATCACCGCCGCCCGCCAGGTCCTTTCCGAGCGCCTCGACGCCGCGCGTGAGAGCCACCCGGAGCGCCCGCGGCTGGTGTACTACCTGGGTGACGGCGAGCAGACCAGCGGCAAGGAGCCGGAACGCTTCAACCTGGACGGCAGCCTGGTGGCCGGGGGAGCCGTCCTGGGGTACGGGACGGCCGCCGGCGGCCGCATGAAGGAAAACTCCGGTGATCCGGGTGAAACCTCTGACGGGCCCTACGTGCGTGACGCTGGCGGTGCCGATGCGCTGTCCCGCATCGATGAGCCGCGGCTGCAGGATGTTGCCGGGCAACTTGGCGTACCGTACGTGCACCGGCAAGCCGGAGACCCTGTTGGTCCCATGATGCAGGAGGCCCGGCCGGGCAGCCTCGAGCGCAGCAGCGACTCCCTGGAAGGCCGGACGGAGCTGTACTGGCTGTTCGCGGCGGGAGCCTTCGCGCTCGCCCTTCCGGATGCCGTGACGATCATCCGCCGGTACCGGGAACTGCCCCGTGCTGCAGCGTCCCCCATTCCGGCCAGGGCAGCCGCACGGGACGAGCGCGTCAAATGACCGCCACCAAACCCCTGCCGCCCAAAGAACGCCAGCGCCGCACCGCGGAAGCCGCACCCTTGAGTCGGGACAACGGGACGGACCACCGCCCGGGCCCTGGGAGCGGCTTTGGGCGGCTGCGGAAGCGGCGCCTGTTGCTGTGGGGCTCGGCCGTGCCGGCCATCCTGGTACTGGGCATTGCCACTAAGCTCCTGAGCCTGGGCGTCTTCGGCGGCCAGGCAGCCGCGGCTTTCGACGCCAGGGATGCCGGTGCTGCCGCTGCCGCCGCCGGCTGGCTGCAGCCCCTCAACATTCCCGAGCCGCACAAGGCCCCGTTCGCCGCCGGCGACTCCCACGTCCTGGGCGGGAATTTCGACGCCGCCCGGCAACGTTTCGCCGAAGCCCTGGACCTGGTTCCCGGAACCGCAGCCGGGTCAGCCGATGCCTGCGTCATCAGGGTGAACCTCGTGCTGGCGACCGAACGCCTGGGCGACGACAAGCTGCGCGCGGAGGATCCGGCGTCGGCCGCGGCGCTCTTCTCCGAAGCGCTGGACGTAGTCAAGGCGGCACCCGACGGCTGCTTTACCGGTGACTCGGGGACCGCCAATGGTTCTGCGGGGGAGCGGCTGGAAGAGGCCGGCGGGCGGCTGGCCGGGAAACTGGACGCCGCCGGCAAGGGCGGTGACGCCGCGCAGGAGCCGGCTGAAGATCCAGCCCAGGCTGAAGAAGAGGCGGAACCGCCGCAGCAAGGCCAGCTGGAACAGCTCGAGGAGAGCGCCAGGCAGTCCCAGCGAGATCGCAACAGCGGAAGGGAGCGGGAGGACTACCTCAACGACGCCGGGTACAACCAAGACCCGGACCGCCCCTGGTAGCGCTGCGGAGCCGGTGGGGCAGCCGGAACGAATAATCTTCGGCTCCGCATCGAAACCCGGCGTAAAACTGCGTCTTAATTTCGCGCCGACTTGAAGGGCCCACCGCCCGCTCATAAAGTCGTAGGCAAGTTACCCTGGTAACGTGTCAGCGATCCTCCGTTCGGAGGGTGTGGGTGCCCCCATGTGGGCCTGACATTTGCTCACGGACAACTTCATCGCGGGCGAAACAGCCGCGGCTGCTTTCCTGTGGAGTTTCTCCGTCTTTCCCAAACTCAAATTCATTGCCGGTTCCCTGCAGCCTCTTCCGCCGGGAGCTCCAATGGCCCAAAGCCAAGGACGCAAATGTCACCGCCAAGCCTTATTGACCCACAGCCAAAGCTCTCAGACGCCGCCCCGGTGGCGCTGTCCTACGAACTGTTTCCGCCCCGTTCGCCGGCCGCTGCCGAGACGCTGTGGACCACCATCCGGGAACTGGAAACCACGGAACCGGACTACGTTTCCGTCACGTACGGTGCCAGCGGGTCCAACCGGAACACGGCCATCGAACTGATCGACCGGCTCCTCCTGGAAACCACCCTCCGGCCGCTGGCGCACCTCACTTGCGTGGGCAACACCCCCGAGCAGCTCGCCGGCATCATCGGGCAGCTGCTGGACACCGGTGTGCGCGGGATCCTCGCCCTCCGCGGCGACCTTCCCAACGATGCAAGCCAGCCCGTCAACGGCTCCCTGCGATACGCCCAGGACCTGATCGAACTGATCCGCCGTGTGGAGCAACGCCGGTCGGCCCTGCTGTGTGCGGGCAAGGTTGCGGTGGGTGTCGCGGCGTACCCCGCCCGGCATCCGGAGTCACCCAGCGAAGAGCACGACGTCGAGGTCCTGCTGGCCAAGCAGCGCTCTGGCGCGGATTTCGCCATCAGCCAGGTGTTCTTCCACTCTTCGCAGTATTCGGATCTCCTTGCCCGGGCACGCCGCGCCGGAGTGACCATCCCGATCATCCCCGGCGTTATGCCGTTCACCAGCCTCCGCCGGGTAAAGCGGCTGGGTGAGCTTGCCGGGGTGGAACCGTCGGCGGAACTCATTGAGCGTCTGGCCGCGGCCGATACAGACATTGAACGCGTCCGCGTCGGCGTCGATGCCACCGTGGACCTGGCGAACGCCGCCCTGGATGCCGGTGCTCCCGGAATCCACCTCTACACCTTCAATGAGCACCAGAGCGCGCTGGAGGTGCTGGACAAGCTGTCCCTTCCCCGGCACAGCCGTGCGGGCAGCCGCACCGCTGCCGCCCGCGCGGAACTCGCCAGCTGAGCCCCAGCGCTCGACGGGCTCAACCACCGCTGGCTGAGCCCGTCGGAACACGCAGGTAGTCAGTTCAGGATTCCCAGACGATTTCGTCGTCAACCACGCCGTCTTCGTCGGCCGAGGCAACCAGCACCTCATCCGTAAAGTGCTCGCCCAGCGTGAAGTCCAGGACAAAGTAGCGCTCAGGCTGCCCGGGGTAGATGGCCAGATGGCCCAGCTTCAGGGCCTTGAGGAAGACGTCATTGGTGAGCTGGCTGCGTTCCTCCACGCCGAACACCTTCTGCAGGTGCTCATCCTTGAGGGCGTTGCAGTGGAAGTGCAGGTACTCCTGCGGGCTGGTGCCTTCCTGGTCGAGTTCCTCCGCGATCATCTCGCGCACCTCGTCAACAAGTTCCGGCAGGAAGCGGAGCCGGTAGTCCACCTTGCGCAGGGCCGCTTCATCGAAGTGGTCGTGCGCGGTGACATTCAGGTCGATCTTGAGCGGGTGGCCGCGCAGCTCATGTTTGGCGGCGAAGAGGTGATCCCTGCCGTGATTGAGCTCAATCTCGCCAAAATGCTGGCTGGCTACCTTGTTCATAGATTCAACATAGCCCCCCGGCGCAGCGCATTCCAGCGTTCAGGCCTAATTGACTGCGGTGCGCATTCCGGCCAAAGTCTCCGCCAGAAGATCGACAAAAAGCTGCACCCTGGCCGTTTTCCGGTCGTTGATCAGGAGCGCAAAAACGTTGCGGGCAAGCCTGATCTCAGGGACGTCGAGCACCACGACGCCGGTGGGCTTGTTCCGCAGCGCCAGTTCGGGGACCAGCGCTGCACCCAGTCCGGCGGCCGCCATCTCGAGGCTGGCATGGAAGTCGTCGCTGTGCGCCACCACGCGCGGGTGGAGGTTGCAGCCGGCAAACAGCCGTTCGATCACCATCGCGTCACTGGTGCCTGGATGGTGCATGATCCACGGCAGCTCGGACAGGTGTTCGGCTGCCACCCCTGCATCCGGCCGGAATCCCCAGTCACGCGGAAGGACCACCCGGAAGTCGTCGTCGCCAATCCATTGCCGGTTAATAGTTGCCGGCCACGCCACCCCGGTCTGTCCCACCTGGAAAACCACTGCCAGGTCGAGGTCTCCTCCTGCCCGCAGCCCCTGGATGGTTTGTCCCGGTTCGGCCACCGAGACGCGGAGGTCGATGCCGAGGTTCTTCCAGGCCGGATTCTTCAGGATCCGGGGGAGGACGTAGGTGGCGAGGCTCGGAAAGATGCCCAGCCGGAGTTCCTGGCTGGCGGCATCCTGGGTCTTCGACGCGGCAGCCATCAGGGCTTCGATGTCGGTGAGCACCTTGGCCGCGTGCCGGGTCATGACGACGGCGGCTTCCGTAGGCACCACGCTGCGCGCCGAACGCTGGAAGAGGATGGTGCCTGTGTCCCGCTCAAGGGCAGACATTTGCTGGGACACCGCCGAAGCCGTGTAACCCAGGGTCGCCGCAGCTGCGGCAAACGAGCCCAGGCGGGTGACCTCGATCAGCGTCTTCAGGTGTACCGGATTGACCACCAGCCAACAGTACTCCGGGTGCCGTGCCCCTGATCCCGTGTGCCGCACCCGTAGGGTTGGACAAAAAGGGCGGCAATCCGCCCATCCGCTCCAGGTCCGGCGCCGAATTGCCGTTTGTATAGCCGTCCAGCGGCAGATGTTCAGCAGAGGAGCATGGATTGTCACCTAACCCAGCAGCGAGTGGGGGCGAGAGGCGGCGCGTTGCCGTCATCGGCAGCGGAGTGGCAGGCCTGACCGCCGCCTACGTCCTCAACCGGCAGGACGACGTCACCCTGTTCGAGGCCGATTCCCGCCTGGGCGGGCATGCCCACACCCACGACATGCCCCAGCCGGACGGTTCCCTGATGGGTGTGGACACGGGGTTCATCGTCCACAACGAACGCACCTACCCCACCCTCCTGCGGCTGTTTGCCGAGCTCGGTGTCGAAACCCAGGATTCCGAGATGAGCATGTCCATCCGCTGCGACGGCTGCGGCCTGGAGTACGCGGGTGCACGTGATGGAGCCCGCGGCATCATTGCCAAACCCTCCAGCCTGCTGCGGGGACGCTACCTGCTGATGCTGCTGGAAGTGACCCGGTTCTACCGCAGGGCACGCGCACTGCTGAAGACTGCCCCGGCTTCGGCAGTCAGCGGCGACCCGAAAACCCCGGAACCCACGCTCGGCGACTTCCTGGCCCGCGAAAACTTCAGCCAGTACTTCATCTCCCACTTCATGACGCCTGTTGTCAGCGCTGTGTGGTCGTGTGATCCGACCACCGCGCTGAACTACCCTGCCCGCTACCTGTTCACCTTCCTGGGCCACCACGGCCTGCTTGGCCTCAAGGGCTCGCCGCAGTGGCGGACGGTCACAGGCGGATCGGCGCGGTACGTGGAGAAGCTCGCGGCGACGCTGCCGGATATCCGGCTCAACACCCCTGTGACCGCCATCCGGCGCCACGACTCAGGCGTGGAGCTCGCAGCTGGAGACGCGCTGGAAGACTTTGACGCCGTCGTGATTGCCACCCACCCTGCGCAGGCCCTCGGGTTCCTCGCCGACGCAACCCCGGAGGAGAAGGAAGCGCTGGGCGGCATGCCCTACTCCGTGAACCACACGGTCTTCCACCGAGACCCGGCCGTACTGCCGTCCGCGGACAATGCCAGGGCTTCGTGGAACTACCGTCTGCCGTCCTGTGATGCCCGGCCGGACAGGGTCCTGGTCAGCTATGACCTCACCCGCCTGCAGCGGCTCGAACCGCAGGATGGCCGCCCCTACCTTGTGAGCCTCGGCGAGTCCGATCTCATCGACGACGGCACCGTGCTGGAGCGGATGGTGTACGAGCACCCCCAGTACACGCCCGAATCGCTGAAGGCGCAGGAGGCGATTTCAGCCCTAAGCAACGGCAAAGTTGCCTTTGCCGGCGCGTACCTGGGGTGGGGATTCCACGAAGACGGAGCCCTTGCCGGGGTCCGCGCCGCGGAAAAGCTTGGCCGCAGTTGGGCTCCGCTCCAGGCTGACCCCACGGATGCTGCCGATGAGGGGGAGCGCGAGTTCGTCCAGGCGGCGGAACCCTCGTGAGCTACGGTGTAGCCATGAACGCCGCCCCAGCCACCAGCCATGGTGCCGCGGCCCCTGCGCCGGCCATCTACCGGACCTCGATTTCACACGTTCGGCAAAGCCCGCTGAAAAACGCGTTCACCTACCGGAGCTACAGCTGGTTCGTGGACGTCGACCGGCTGCCCCGCGTGCCGGCGTGGCTGCGGCCGCTGGCCGGATTCCACGCCGGCGACCACCTGGGCAGCCCG
Organism: Pseudarthrobacter chlorophenolicus A6; assembly: GCF_000022025.1. Classification (GTDB taxonomy): domain Bacteria; phylum Actinomycetota; class Actinomycetes; order Actinomycetales; family Micrococcaceae; genus Arthrobacter; species Arthrobacter chlorophenolicus. Next base: position 2,385,552 of record NC_011886.1, on the reverse strand, counting down.
GAGGACAGCATCCGGACCAACGTGGAACGCTACCTGCGGACCCAGGGCGTCGAGCCCGACGGCGGTCCCATCCACATGCTCACCAGCGCCCGGGTATTCGGCTACGTCTTCAACCCGCTGTCGCTGTTCTGGTGCTACCGGAGCGATGGCGACCTCCAGTGCGTCGTTGCCGAAGTGCACAACACGTACGGTGAGCGGCACTGCTACCTGCTCCGGACGGATGCGGCAGGCCGGGCTTCGGTGCCGAAAGCCTTCTACGTTTCGCCCTTCAACGACGTTGACGGGCAGTACCGGATGAAGCTGCCGGCGCCGGGGGAGCGGCTGGGCGTTTCGATCGTGCTGGAGCGCGAAGGCCAGCGGCCCTTCGTGGCCACCATGGACGGGCGGCGGCGTCCCGCCACCCCACGGAACATCATCGCCGCCGCCATCCAGGTACCGGCCGCGCCGCTGCTGGTATCCGCCCTGATCAGGGTGCAGGGCATTAAACTCTGGGCAAGACGCCTGCCCGTCGTCACCAAGCCACACCACACCTCACAGGAGGCAGTTCAATGACAATGACGGACGACAACGGCACCGCCGCCGCCCACCCCAAGGCAGGAACCCCGGCCGGGGGCAACGGCCCCGCGGCCTGGACGCCCACCGGAGTGCCGGCATCGCCCGCCACCATCGATCCGGAGATCTGGCCGGGAGTTGCCCAGCCGCCGTCGGGCGCCAAAGCAGCCGTGGCAGGCAAAGCGGCAGGCCTGCTCTTCAGAGGGGCCGCCAAACGGCTGCCCCTGCGAGTGGCATACCCGGACGGAACTGTCCTGGGCACGGGCGGCCCGGACGCACCGGTGATGACGATGGTCCGGCCGGAGGCCTTCGAGGTCCGGATCGGTGACAACGGCCTGATCGGGCTCGGCGAATCCTTCATGGCCGGCGACTGGGAAGCCAGCGACCTCGCCGCCGTCCTGGAGGTCTTCGCGGCGTCTGTGGACAGCCTGATCCCCATGCCGCTGCAGAAGCTCCGCAGCCTGTACCTGCCGCGCACGCCCAGGCAGGAACGGAATGCCGAGCAGAACACGCGAAGCAACATCTCACGGCACTATGACCTGTCCAACGAGCTGTTCGCCAACTTCCTTGACACCACCATGAGCTACTCGTCGGCGCTGTTCCCTTCGGCTGCGGGGTCGCTGGATTCGGTGGACTTCGGGGTCCTGGCGGAAGCGCAGCAGGCGAAGATCGACAGGCTGCTGGACAAGGCCGGCGTGGGCGAAGGAACCAGGCTCCTGGAAATCGGCACCGGGTGGGGCGAACTTGCCCTGCGGGCCGCGGCCCGCGGCGCCAACGTTTACAGCGTGACGCTCTCCAGCGAGCAGCAGGCTCTGGCCCAGGCGCGCATCGCCGAGGCCGGCTTCGCGGACAAGGTGACAGTGGCACTGCAGGACTACCGCGCCGTGGAAGGCGAGTACGACGCCGTGGTGTCCGTGGAGATGATCGAGGCGGTGGGCTACGAGTACTGGCCCATCTACTTCCAGACGATCGACCGCGTCCTGGCCCCGGGCGGCAAGGTGGCCATCCAGGCGATCACCATGCCCCACGGCCGGATGCTGGCAACCCGCAACGCCTACACCTGGGTTCACAAGTACATCTTCCCGGGCGGGTTCCTGCCGTCCGTGCGGGCCATCGAAGGGGTCACGCAGCAGCACACCACCCTCCGCGTGCGGGAGCGCATGGGGATGGGTGACCACTACGCCGCCACCCTCCGGCTGTGGGAGGAACGCTTCCTGGCCAGGTCCGCCGAGGTGGGCGGGCTTGGTTTCGATGCGGTGTTCCAGCGGATGTGGTTGTTCTACCTCTGCTACTCGCGTGCCGGGTTCCAGTCCGGCTACCTGGATGTCCAGCAGATCGTGCTGGACCGGCGGGAGGCGCAGCTCTAGCGCCACCTTCCCCGGGTGAAAGCTGGGGGGCGCACGACGCCGGCCTGCCGCCGTCGTGCGTTTGCTCACCCAAGGGGGTTCCGAAGGTCACTTCGGGACCCCCTTTTGGCTGTCCGGGACCGCCCGGCGGGCGGGCGCGACACGCCGTCTTTTCCCCGACACGCTGGGCTTTAAATGTGGCTAAGTACTCCACAGGGTGTGGATGGTGTCCACGAAATCGCCGGGATTCCGGACATTTTGAAGGGCCCCGCCTGTGGATTAACGGTGCATTAAATGACATACTTGTAATACATCATCTAGGGGTTCCTAAGAGGCGTCTGCACTACATGTAGTATCGACATACAGCTTGGACGGGGACACCGGACCAGCGAAGATTTCGACTAAGGGGACAGGGACAATGACCGTAACGGTTTACACGAAGCCTGCTTGTGTTCAGTGCAACGCCACCTACCGCGCTCTTGATAAGAAGGGCATCACCTACCAGAGCGTTGACATCTCCCAGGACGCCGAGGCGCTCGACCGCCTGAAGGCGCTGGGCTACATGCAGGCTCCCGTTGTGGTCACCGACCAGGACCACTGGTCCGGCTTCCGCCCGGACAAGATCGAGGAACTGGCGCTCTCCGCAGTTTCCTCCGTGGCCTAGGCAATCCGCTTTTCCTTCAAACCAGCCAGCTGAGGTGACTTCCATCGCAGCACCAGCAGCACAGCAGGGACGCAGTGCCCTGCACAACCACGCGGCTCAGCGCGTGGAGGTGTCCCCGCCCGTCCGGGCATCGGATGAAACCGAAGCAGTCCGGACCGGCAGCCAGCTCATCTACTTTTCCTCGACTTCCGAGAACACCGGCCGCTTCGTTGCGAAGCTCGGCCGGGAAGTGGCCCGGATCCCGCTTTATGCCAAAGACGCACCCCTCCTCGCCGCCCGGCCGTTCGTGCTGGTGGTGCCCACCTACGGCGGCACCGGGGGAGAGGGGTCCGTCCCCAAGCAGGTCATCCGGTTCCTGAACAACCCGCAGAACAGGCAGCTGCTCCGCGGGGTGATCGGCGCCGGAAACACAAACTTCGGGGACAACTACTGCCTGGCGGCGGACATCATCGCCGCCAAATGCCAGGTACCCCACCTTTATCGATTCGAACTTATGGGAACGCCGGAAGACGTCACCCGGGTCAACCAAGGATTGGACACGTTTTGGACACGACTGTCGCAGACACAGAAGTAACCATGGCCCAGAAGCCTGAGATGCCTGCCGCCTACAAGGGTTTGGGCTATCACGAGCTGAACGCGATGCTGAACCTGTACGGCCCGAACGGAGAGATCCAGTTCGGCGCCGACCGTGAGGCTGCGCACCAGTACTTCCTGCAGCACGTTAACAACAACACCGTGTTCTTCCATGATCTGGAAGAGAAGCTCGAGTACCTGGTCAAGAACGACTACTACGAGCGCGAGACGCTCGACCAGTACACGATGAACTTCATCCGCGATCTCTTCAACCGCGCGTACAAAAAGAAGTTCCGCTTCGAGACCTTCCTGGGCGCGTTCAAGTTCTACACGTCCTACACGCTGAAGACGTTCGACGGCAAGCGCTTCCTGGAGCGCTACGAGGACCGTGTGTGCATGGTGGCGCTGCACCTGGCCCGCGGCAACGAGCAGCTTGCCCTCCAAATGGTGGACGAGATCATCGACGGCCGCTTCCAGCCGGCCACCCCCACGTTCCTGAACGCCGGCAAGAAGCAGCGCGGCGAGCTGGTCTCCTGCTTCCTGCTGCGCATCGAAGACAACATGGAGTCGATCGGCCGGTCCATCAACTCCGCACTGCAGCTGTCCAAGCGCGGCGGCGGCGTGGCGTTTGCCCTGACCAACATCCGCGAAGTTGGCGCGCCGATCAAGCAGATCGAGAACCAGTCCTCCGGCGTCATCCCCGTGATGAAGCTCCTCGAAGACAGCTTCTCCTACGCCAACCAGCTCGGTGCCCGCCAGGGTGCCGGTGCCGTGTACCTGCACGCGCACCACCCGGACATCTACCGGTTCCTGGACACCAAGCGCGAGAACGCGGACGAGAAGATCCGCATCAAAACCCTCTCGCTGGGCGTCGTCATCCCGGACATCACGTTCGAGCTGGCCAAGAAGGACGATGACATGTACCTGTTCTCGCCCTACGACGTCGAAAAGGTCTACGGCATGCCGTTCTCCGACGTCTCGGTCACCGAGAAGTACTACGAGATGGTGGACGACTCCCGGATCAAGAAGACCAAGATCAAGGCCCGCGAGTTCTTCCAGACCCTCGCCGAGATCCAGTTCGAGTCCGGCTACCCGTACATCATGTTCGAGGACACCGTGAACCGGGCCAACCCGATCGACGGCAAGATCATCATGTCCAACCTGTGCTCGGAGATCCTCCAGGTTTCCCAGCCCACCACGTACCATGATGACCTGTCCTACGATGACACCGGCAAGGACATCTCCTGCAACCTGGGCTCGCTGAACATCGCGAAGACCATGGATTCGCCGGACTTCGGCCTGACCATCGAGACGGCCATCCGTTCGCTGTCCGCAGTGTCCGACATGTCCAACATCACCTCGGTGCCGTCCATCGCCAAGGGCAACGACCAGAGCCACGCCATCGGCCTGGGCCAGATGAACCTGCACGGCTACTTGGCCCGCGAACGGGTCCACTACGGTTCGGAAGAGGGCCTGGACTTCACCAACATCTACTTCTACTCGGTGGTGTTCCACGCTGTCCGTGCCTCCAACCTGCTGGCCATCGAGACCGGCCAGACGTTCGGCGGCTTCGAGAAGTCCAAGTACGCCTCGGGTGAGTTCTTCGACAAGTACACGGAGCAGGAATGGGTGCCGCAGACCGAAAAGGTCCGCGAGCTCTTCAAGGACGTGCACATCCCCACGCAGGCTGACTGGCTGGCGCTGAAGGCCTCCGTCATGGAGCACGGCATCTACAACCAGAACCTGCAGGCTGTTCCGCCCACCGGCTCGATCTCCTACATCAACAACTCCACTTCCTCCATACACCCGGTGGCATCCAAGATCGAGATCCGCAAGGAAGGCAAGCTGGGCCGCGTGTACTACCCGGCGCCGTACCTCACCAACGACAACCTGGAGTACTACCAGGACGCGTACGAGATCGGCTACGAGAAGGTCATCGACACCTACGCGGCTGCCACCCAGCACGTGGACCAGGGCCTGTCGCTGACGCTGTTCTTCAAGGACACCGCCACCACCCGCGACATCAACAAGGCCCAGATTTACGCCTGGAAGAAGGGCATCAAGACCATTTACTACATCCGTCTCCGCCAGCTCGCGCTGGAAGGAACGGAAGTTGAGGGTTGCGTCAGCTGCATGCTGTAGCCCCACTGGTCGAGCCTGTCGAGACCAAAGGTTGAGTACGACGGCGGGTGCCCGCCCGCCGTCGTACGCTTTAACTTAGAGAAACCCACCCAACGCTTAGGGGATGACATGACCGAAAAGGTCAAGCTGCTTAGCCACGTCGAGGCCATCAACTGGAACCGCATCCAGGACGATAAGGACGTGGACGTCTGGAACCGCCTGGTGAACAACTTCTGGCTGCCGGAGAAGGTGCCGCTGTCCAACGACGTCCAGTCGTGGAACACGCTGACCCCCGTCGAGCAGCAGCTGACCATGCGCGTGTTCACCGGCCTGACCCTGCTGGACACCATCCAGGGCACCGTGGGCGCTGTCTCCCTGATCCCGGATGCGCTGACCCCGCACGAGGAAGCCGTCTACACGAACATCGCGTTCATGGAGTCCGTGCACGCCAAGAGCTATTCCTCGATCTTCTCCACGCTGGCCTCCACCAAGGAGATCGACGAGGCGTTCCGCTGGTCCACCGAGAACGAGAACCTTCAGAAGAAGGCCCAGATCGTCATGGACTACTACCAGGGTGACGACCCGCTGAAGCGCAAGGTGGCTTCCACTCTGCTGGAGAGCTTCCTGTTCTACTCGGGCTTCTACCTCCCCATGTACTGGTCCTCGCGGGCCAAGCTGACGAACACGGCTGACCTGATCCGCCTGATCATCCGCGACGAAGCCGTGCACGGATACTACATCGGCTACAAATTCCAGCGCGCGCTCGAAACTGTCTCCGAGGAACGCCGCCAGGAAATCAAGGACTACACGTTCGAGCTGCTCTTCGAGCTGTACGAGAACGAGGTCCAGTACACGCATGACCTGTACGACGGCGTCGGCCTGGCCGAGGACGTCAAGAAGTTCCTGCACTACAACGCCAACAAGGCGCTGATGAACCTGGGCTACGAGGCCATGTTCCCGGCATCCGTCACCGACGTGAACCCGGCCATCCTCTCGGCCCTGTCCCCGAACGCTGACGAGAACCACGACTTCTTCTCGGGGTCCGGTTCCTCTTACGTGATCGGCAAGGCCGTGAACACCGAGGACGAGGACTGGGACTTCTAGTCACTTCTTCTTCAACAACACAGACATAAGCTGATGGCCCCCGGGATACTCCGGGGGCCATGTGCTTATAACTAACGACGGGCGCAGGGTCGAGGCGGAGACCCGATTCCTGAGCTCTTCTTGGGAAGGCTCCTTGAGTGGTTGGAGCCAGATAGGCTTCAGTCCATGAGCCATGCAAGTTTTCATGCGCTCCACGTCGCGATGGCACGGTCGATGGAGGATGCGCGGAATCGGGCTGACGTGGCGACAGTTGTCAGTCCAGGCGGTCCATGAAACGCCGCGAGGTCTGGGGTGTTGCCTTGCTGCTGGCTGCAGCCGTCATCACCGGAGGCGGCTTGTGGCTGCACGCCGCGGACGGCGCGGCTGCTGGCCAGGGCCTGCTGCTCTACATCGGCGTGCGGGCGTCCAACGTTGTCTATGGGCTAATGATCGTCGCTTCCTTGGTGGCCGCCGCGGGGCTGATACTCGTGGTCCCTTCCCTGATCGGCCGCATCCCTAGGAAGGTCCTGCGGCGCACCGTTGGCTGGACGACGGGACTGGCGGCCGCCGCGGCACTGCCCTTCCTCGGCATCGTCCTCATCTTCGCGATCCTCGGCGCAGTAGGTATCGGCGATGATGTGAAAGTCGCGGCTGCTGACGGCCAGTCCGTTCTCCTGGTCCAGGACGGCTTTGACGGGGACGCAGTCGACATCTATACCCCGCACGACAGTCTGCACTACAAGTGGTCACGCCGCGCTGACGAGCTGGGTGGCTGGCCGCGGGTGAAGGACCAGGACTGCCAGCTGCACAGTGACGCCACCGGCCTGCACCTCACCTGTGGGGCCCAAACGGTGACCATTGACCAGTAGCCACTAGGCGGTTTCTAATCAACGTCGCAACGGGTCTGAGCTGAACGTATCAGGTGCCGTGGGGGAGTTCGAAGACTAGTACGACTTCCAGGAATCGAGCTCCTGCACCTGTCAAGGGACACATACCTCTCGAATGGCAGTGAGGGAAGACCGAATTGTCCGGTCAACCGGGCTCCGTTACGTCCTACTTTGTATTGAAGATTTCCTTGGCGATGGTGATTGCGGACATGGCTTTGGGCCATCCGGCGTAGAAGGCCAGATGGATGATCGCTTCTTTCAGTTCAGTTTCCGTCAAGCCGTTGGTTCGCGCACGGGCGAGGTGTCCGCGGAGTTGATCGGTGCTGCCGCTGGTGACCAGGCTGGCGACGGTGATCAGGCTGCGGTCCCTCGGGGACAGTTCGGAGCGCTCCCACACGTCTCCGAAGAGGACGTTGTCGGTGAGGTCAACGAGTTTGGGGGCGAAATCACCGATGAGTTGCTGGGCACGTGTTTGGGTTGGTTCGTTCATGGTTGTCCTTCGGATTTGTTTGGTGAGGCGTGCGTGCTGGCCAGGAGGGCTATTGAAAGAGTCCGGAGCGTTGGAGCCATGACTGTAAATTTGGTCCGGCCTCTTGGACTTCTTCTCCCTTGACGGCCAGTCCTTGGCGGATTTGCGCGCCGGGGCAGGATTCGGTGTAGTCACGCATGGTGTTGCCCATTCCGCTCATGGCGTGCGTGGCGACCGGGAGGACGGTTTTGCCGGTGAAGTCGTAGCTTTCTGTAAAAGTGGTCATGATCATGGGTGCGCGGACGTTCCAGATGCCACTGGCAAGGATTATTGCGTCGTACTGGTCGATGGAAGGCAGCGGGTTGCTGATGGCAGGGCGGGCGTTCTGGTTTTGCTCTCGGACGTTTCGGGCGACGGTAGCGTCATAGCTGTCGGGGTAGGGGTCGGCCGCTTCGATGCGGTGCACGTCGCAAGGGACCAGGGCGCTGATCATCCCGGCTAGGACTTCGGTGTTGCCGACTTCGAGATTGGTGCGCCCGCCGTAGTAGTAGTTTTCCCCGGCCCTGGAGAAGTAGGCGAGCAGTACGCGTTGACCGCTCTGGCCGGGGGTTGCTGTTTCTGTTGCGGGCACTGTTCCATTTCCTGGGGGTGTACAGGCTGCTGTTGCGGTGATGAGGGCGCCGGTCAGGCCGGCGGCCGCCCCGCGAAGGGCGGACCGCCGACTGACGCTTGACTCGCTGGTGGCCAGCGGGCGTGTCATGGTGTCTAGCGGTAGCGGCGGTTGCCGAGCCAGCTGACCATGGCGGGGTCGCGGTGGTCGAAGAAAAGGCTGGCACCGGTGTCCAGTGCCGCGATCTGGTTCATCTGCTCTTCGGTGAGGGTGAAGCCGAAGACGTCCAGGTTCTGGGCCATGCGCTCGGGCCGGACAGACTTGGGGATCACGACCACGTCGCGCTGGATGAGCCAGCGCAGCACGACCTGGGCGACGGACTTGCCGTGGGCGTCAGCGATGGTGCTGAGAACGGGGTCGGTGAAGAGGTTGTTCTTGCCTTCGGCGAACGGTCCCCAGGATTCGATCTGCACGCCGCGTTCGCGCATTAGTTCCTGGTCGGCGGCGCGCTGGTGGAACGGGTGCGTTTCGATCTGGTTCACGGCAGGGACGATTTCGTTGTGGTCTATGAGGTCCACCAGCCGGTCCGGGTGGAAGTTCGAGACGCCGATGGCCCGGGTGAGGCCTTCCTTGTTCAGGTCCTGCATGGCGCGCCATTCGCTGTAGTAGTCACCGAGTGGCTGGTGGATCAGGTAGAGGTCGAGGTAGTCCAGTCCGAGCCGGTTCAGGGAGTTCTCGAAGGCGCGCTTGGTGTCTTCCTGGACGTTGCCGGTGGGTGCGTGCTGGATCCAGAGCTGGGTGGTGATGAACAGTTCCTCGCGGTTGATGCCGCTGGCTTTGATCGCGGCGCCGACGGCCCCTTCGTTGCCGTAGGACGCGGCGGTGTCCAGGTGCCGGTAGCCGGTCGCGATGGCTGCTTCGACGGCGGCTTGGGTTTCTTCTTCGGGGATCTGGAAGACACCGAAGCCGAGGATTGGCATTTCGATGCCGTTGTTGAGCGTGACGTTCTTCATGGGTTTTTCCTTAGCGTTGTTCTGCTGTGGTTTGTGGGTGGGTTTTGGAGTGGGCGGCTTGGTATTCCTGGTCACTGACGGGTTCGAGCCACGTTGCTGTGTGGCCGTCGTCGTGTTCGACCATGGCCAGGTGGCACATGAGGGAGTCCGGGATTGCGCCGTGCCAGTGTTCTTCTCCGGGAGGGGTGTGGACGGTGTCTCCGGGGTGCATCAGGATGGCTTTCCCGTCCCGGGTGGCCACCAGTCCTGTTCCGTCGGTGCAGTGCAGTGTTTGGCCCAGCGGGTGGGAGTGCCAGTGGGTCCGTGCCCCGGGGTCGAACCGGACCATCGCGAATCCGAGCCGGGAGGGGCTTTCAGCTGAGTGCAGTGGGTTCAGGTACACGTCGCCGGTGAACTTTTCGGCCGGTCCTTTGGTCGTGGGTGCGGGAACTGTGAGGCGCATGCCTGCTCCTTTCGTTGAGGTTGGTCTGCGGATGGCATGCTCAGGTGGTTGTGTGCGGCCGGCGTTGGAATGCCATGGACGCGACGATGAGGACGATGAGGACCACGGCGGTGGCGCCGAGGCTGGCGCGCAAACCTGTGATGAACTCGCCGCTGGCGATCACCGCGCCGAAGATGGCCACGCCGAGTGTGCCGCCGACTTGCCGGGCGGTGTTGACTACGCCGCTGGCGGTGCCGGCCCGTTCGGCGGGTACGTTGTCCATGACCTGGGCAATGATGGAGGGGACAGTGAAGGAGCCGCCGACCCCTACCGGGACCATGAGCGCTGCGACGAGCAGGACCGGTGCGTCTGCTGGGAGCAGGCACAGTCCAGCCAGGCCGGCGGCCATGATGAGCTGGCCGGTGGCGATCATGGCTGGGTGCCCGTACTTGCCCATGAGGCGGGCCACCCAGGGGTTCAGGATGGCGACAAGGGCCGTCATTGGAAGGAAGAGCACCCCGGTTTCCAGGGCAGAAGCGCCGCGCTCCTGCTGGAAGTAGAGGCTTTGGACGAACACGATCCCGTAGAAACCGGCCATCGTGACCACGGCAATGGTCAGTGCGGTGGACACGGTACGGGAGCGGAACAAGTCCAGCGGAATCATCGGATGCCGCCCCCAGGCCTGGGCGAAGACGAACGCGGTGATGGCCGCGACGGCGACGGCGAACATGAGCACGATGGCAGGGCTTTCGTACCCGGCCTCGGCGCCTTCGATGATGCCGTAGGTCAGGGCTGCAAGCCCGACGACGGCGCTGATCTGTCCGGTCCAGTCGAACGGTGCCGCTCGGCGGGGTGATACCGCGACGCGGGACAGGACGCCGAGCGCGACGGCTCCGACGGGCAGGTTGACGAAAAAGATCAGCCGCCAGTCGAGCTGCGTGAGAAGCCCGCCCAGCACCGGTCCCGCGGCGGCCGCCACGGAACCGCCAAGCCCCCAGTAAACAGTGGCCCGGCCGCGGGCTGCGGCGTCGTGGTACGCCTCCCGGATCAGGGCCAGGGACGCCGGGGTGATCATCGCCGCGCCAATGCCCTGCAGAATACGGGCCCCGACCAGGGCCGGGAGCGAGGGGCTCAACGCGCAGGCAGCGGAAGCAACAACGAAGAGGATCATGCCCATCCCGTAAGCGCGACGCGCTCCAGCCCGGTCGGAGAACGTCCCGGCGAACAGTTGGAGGGCGGAAAACATCAGAGCATAGCCGGTCACAACCCACTGCAGACCCGAAAGTCCCCCGCCGAGGTCGTTGCGGATCGCGGGCAGGGCAACGTTGACGATCTGGGCATCCAGGGCGACAACGAAGAACCCCAGCATCGCCACCCCCAAGGAAGCCCTGGGCCGGGCAGCCACTGCCGGGCTGCTGGCGGTAGACACGGACATGGTGTCCTTTCGAATTCGGGAAACGGTCTGGTTCCAGAAAACCAGTCCCCTCATTCGCGCGGGAGTGTCTGTTGTGCGGTGTACTGGCAGTTCCTGTTAGACCACCACGGCCCGCCGTAGCCTAGAACCCATGGACACTACCAACGACGTCCGCGATTTCCTCATGAGCCGCCGATCACGCATCACCCCGGCCCAGGCGGGGCTGCCCGCCCACGGAGGAACCAGGAGGGTCACCGGGCTCAAACGCGAGGAAGTCGCCATGCTCACCGGCGTCAGTACCGAGTACTACGCCCGGCTCGAACGCGGCAACCTCCGGGGAGTCTCGGACTCCGTTCTTGACTCCCTCGCCCGGGCACTTCAGCTCGACGAGGCAGAACGCGCCCACCTCTTTGACCTGGCCAAGGCCGCCGCACCAGCCCCCGCCTCCGGGACCCGACGGGCACGGGCCGAAGTGCGCCCCAGCATCGAAAGAATCCTGGCCGGGATGACCGGAACACCGGCCTACGTCCGGAACTCCCGCACCGATGTGATCGCCGCCAACAGCCTGTGCTTCGCCCTCTACACCGGGATCCTCAGCCCCGAGACGCTTCCAGTGAACCTCGCACGCTTCATGTTCCTGGCCCCCCGGTCCAAGGACTTCTTCGTCGACTGGGAAACTCTCGCCGATGACTTCGCCGCGGCTATGCGCACCGAATCCGGCAGTAATCCGCGGGACCGCGCCCTCAACAGCCTTATCGGTGACCTGGCCGCCGGCAGCACCGAGTTCTCCACCAGATGGGCACGTCACAACGTCCGCTTCCACCGGTCGGCCCGCAAAATCATGCGCAACCCGCTCGTCGGCGAGATCGAACTCACCGGCGACGCCCTGGAACTGCCCGGCGAAGGACTAACCATGATCGCCTACTCCGCCGAGCCGGGCAGCCACGCCCAAGATCAACTCAACTTCCTCGCCAGCTGGGCCGCCAGCAGCAAGAGCACGTCTGTAGAGGCACAAGTCAGCCCGCCCTCAGCGGAAAGAAGGACCCCCTGAATGCGAAGGGCCCGACAACGGTGCCGCTCAACAACGTAGCTAGCCCGAAGTAGAAAGAACTGCAGGAGTGGGCTCGTTTCTGCCGCTCCCCGGACCGGAGCTGATCGCGGCAGCGTGATACATGGCGAATCTGGCAGTTGCGCTCGACCAATCCAGAACGGCCCTGGGTCGGCTGTTGATCTCCTTTGCAGCAAACAGGACATCTGCCTGTTCAACTGCGCTCAGGTCATCACCCTTCCGGAAGTACTGATGGAGCAAGCCATTGGCGTTCTCGTTTGAGGCACGTTGCCAAGGGCTGGCCGGATCACAAAAGTACACCAGCGTGCCCAGAGCAGCAGTGACCTCGGCATGCTTCGCCATTTCGGAGCCTCGGTCCCAGGTCAAAGTTCTCCGCAACTCCGCCGGCATTTCGGTGAGTGTCTCAATGAGCTGATCGCGCATGTTATCGGACCTGTTTCCCGGCCGAAGGGAAAACGCGATGAGGAAACGGGATGAGCGTTCAACAAGCGTCACTGTCGCTGATTTGTTGCCTTGGCCCATGATGAGGTCACCCTCCCAATGGCCGGCTTCTTTCTGGTAGCGATGTGGGCTGGCCGATCACCGATCTTCAAAGCGTCAGAAATGTACTGGCGCGGCTTCCCCTTGGTCCTGGACCGTGACCTTCTGCTGAACTTACCCGAACGCAATAGCCGGGGAGAGCCCGTGGGAACGGGGATGATACTCAACTGATACAGCGCACGATAAATCGTTTCGTGGGCTCAAATGTCGACGCTTCTCTCCTGGGAACTGTTGCTTCAAGGCCCGACGGACTTGAGCGGGCTCCAGCGCTTCGAGAGGCACTCCACAACGTAGTGACGCAGTTCCTCATCGCGCGCCAGCTTGGCCAACTTCGGCCTCGGCCTGCGCTTCTGTGCCATCTTCTGGGCACGGAACGGGTGATGGCGGCGCGAATCGGGACGATTGCGGGACACTCCCTGCTGATGCGGACGGAGCCGGCCCAGGTCGCGGGCAATAGAACGAATACTTGCCCGAACCAGCAGACGGTCAGCGACGAAAATGCGTTCGTCTTCGGACAGATAGCGGCTGGAAACGGCCGCCGGAACTGCCTTACGGCGCCGCGGGTCCAAGCCCTGCTGTACGAGACGGTCAACCCCGCTCCGTCCATGCAACCAGCGATGGCCAGTATTCACGTGAATACCAGAATCCTGCATGCTGCGGAAGTGGAGTGCCCGTCTTTCTTGAGTTGAACGTACAAAAGCTTCTTCTCGACCAAGCCTTCAAGGCCCATCTTCCGCGTTCGGCGCGTCGAACTGCGCATGAAGCAACACCTCTTTCAGTAGGGTGTTGCGTCTGTAGTTAGAAGCCGCACTACTTGAACATCGCGGATGGTGAGACCTGCCTCCATCCGTCCCTGGCTGTGGAAGGTATTGGCCGCGGCGGTCCGCGGACACGTAGGATGCGAATGCCGTCCCCGATAGAAAGACCCTCGTGAAGCAGAGTATTTTCGCCCGCGTTGCCCAGCTCGCCAAGGCCAACCTGAACGCCGTCCTGGACTCCGCGGAGGACCCGCAGAAGATGCTGGACCAGATGGTCCGGGACTACTCGAACAACATCCGTGAAGCCGAGGCCGCCATCGCGCAGACCATCGGTAACCTCCGGATGGCCGAAGACGACCACAAACGGGCGATCGACGATGCCCACTCATGGGGCAACAAGGCAATCGCTGCCTCCCGCAAGGCTGACGAATTCCGGGCCGCGGGCAACAGCGACGCGGACAAGTTCGACGCCCTCGCCCGGCTCGCTCTTCAGCGGCAGATGACTGCCGAGACCACCGCCAAGGCCCAGACGCCGGGCCTGGCGGCTCAAAACGAGGTGGTCGACAAGCTCAAGAGCGGCCTGGACCAGATGCGCGGCAAGCTCGGCGAGCTGACCGCCAAGCGAAACGAGCTGGTCAACCGTGCCCGGGTCGCCGCCACCCAGTCCCAAGTCAATGACGCCCTCAAGGCCCTGGACACCGGAGACCCGGCGTCGGCCATTGGCCGGTACGAGGAGAACATCCGCCGCCAGGAAGCCACCGTCCGCGGCCAGCAGGAACTCGCTGCCTCTTCCCTGGACGCCCAGTTCGACTCCCTTGAAGACCTCGGCGAGCAGACAGAAGTGGAAGCCCGCCTCGCCGCGCTCAAGTCCATGGACCGGAAAGCCCTCGATTAAAAGAGGAAACACCTGCTTGTTGAATGTTTGCAAGGATTGATGGCCAGAGGTGCGGTCGGCTACCGATCCTGTATGCGGCGGCTGGCCCGACGCTGCAGGACGATGCGTGCGATCCGGTACAGGAAGTACAGAATCATCAGTGCAGAGGCGGCGCCTACAATTGCTGCCGCTGGCTGGCCAATGACTGGACCGCTTTCGCAGAAGCTTTCCCCGAAGCCGGGAATGTAATCGACGCAGCGCCCGACTTCCATTAGCGACCACGGGAGGACAAAGAGGGTAACCACGACTATGCCAACAACCCATGCCCAGACTTCCGTCCGGGGCCACGAGGGCGCTTTTCGACGGTTCATTGCCTGTCGTTTGGGGCCAGCATGTTGTCATCCGTTTTCGCCGCGGTATGCCGCTCTTCGGCCTGGAGGATGCCGTCCCGTACGGCGGCGCGGATGACGCCGTAGAGGACGTAGAAGAAGATGGCTGCGGAGACCGCGAGCAGGATCGGGTTATCGAGCGGATTCATTGCTGCTGGTCCTCCTCGGGCCAGTACGGCTGAACGTGCGCGGAGGCGTCCCGGAGGTGCCCGCCGTCGAGGGTGATGGACGTCTCGGGCATACCCATGTCGGTCCACTGGGTGACCAGTCGCAGGTCCCCGGCCGGCGGCATCGGCCACAGCCAGAGCGTTCCGCTGGAGGACATCTCGTCGTCCCCACCGTTACCGCCCTGTCCCTGAAAGAGGATTACCGGCGGGTCCGGATTAGGTGCGTTCGGCGCTGGATGAGGCCTGTTGAGCATGGCCCCGGACGAAGCTTTGGATCCGTCGGCAAGCTGGACCCCGCAGAGCAGTGCCGCCAGGGGCTGACGGGGCCTGGCCCATCTGGCGTGCGGCTGGGAGAAGAACGATGCGTTCAGTTCGTCCCACTGCTCGTCGCTCTCGTTCCGCCGACGCAACTTCCACGACAGATCGAAGAGGCAGCCGGTGGAGTACACCTTGACTGACTCGACCGCCATAATAAAGGTCGGGGACCGGTGCAGGAACCGGCCAAGGTGGACCACAGCGGGCAGCTCATATCGTGGGGCGCCAGCCCATTCGGGTGGAACGTAGCGGACGGTGCGGCCACGGCGGGGCGGCTCTGGTACAGGCAAATCCTGGAAGAAGGTCACGGTTTGTTCCTTTGGTTTCGCTGGCTGTGACCGACCAGCGGAGGCGGCGTACCGCCGTGGATCCCCCAATCCGTCCTAACCCACCCAGTCTAGCCACGCGTTCGCCAGTGGCCAGGGAGAACTACCCATGGTCCTTTGCTGACCTCAAAAAGATCTGTTGGAAGCAACAGCACCAGCCAGCGACGAGGTGCCGCGTACTAGAACAGTGGCCAGGGGACCGCAGGCATGCCGCCCCTCGGAGCCGGAAACCGGCCCGCGGAACGCAACCGGGTACAGCGCATGGCAAGGGACGCGATCTCATCGTCCCCGAGCAGGTCCGCGAGGTCCCGGCCCAGTTCACCGTCCAGGCCCTCGCTGACCAGATCAATGCCCTGCAGCTCCTCGCTGCTCAGGTCATCGCCCAGCCAGCCCCACAGAACCGTGCGCAACTTGTGCTCTGTGTGGAAGGTCAGCCCGTGGTCCACGCCGTGCCGGTGCCCGCCGGCCATGGCGAGGATGTGGCCGCCCTTGCGGTCGGCATTGTTCACCACGACGTCGAACACGGCCATGCGCCTCAGCGCCACAGAGTCCTCGTGGAGGAGGGCGACTGTCCGCCCGGTCTCATCCTCGCCTTCGAGGACGTGGCGCCAACCGGTCTCGGGCGCGTCCTCCGGAGAGAAGATGTCCACCGCCTTCTGGTCGGGGTCCGGCTCCTGCCACAGCTGCACCATCCCCTCACCCAGCGGACCGTCCCGCAGCCAGGTACGTGGCACGATGTTCCAGCCGAGCGCCTCGGAGACCAGGTAGGCGGCGACCTCCCGGTGGGCCAGGAAACCGTCGGGAAAATCCCACAGCGGCTTCTCCCCGGTTATCGGCTTGTAGACAACAGTCGTGTCGCCGATGCTCCCCACAAAGGTGGCATTCGACGCCGTCGTGATTCTCCCGGTGAGGGTCAGTGCGCCGGCGGACAGGTCGGCGGGCATCAGGCCTCGGGCAGGGTGCAGACGTGCCCTTCGGGGTCCACGGGGTAGCCGCAGAGCGGGCAGGCGGGACGCCCGGCGCCCACGATCTCACGCGTGCGCTTGGCGAATGCCCGCGCGGTGCCCACCGGCATCCGTACCAGCAGCATCTCGGGGACTTCGGCGTCGTCCACATCCGGTATTTCGCCGGCATCAGCGTCGATCTCGATGATGGGGTAGGCCTCAATGACGATCTGCGCGGTTGCCGGATCCCAGCCCAGGCTCATGGCACCCGTCCGGAACTGCTCCTCAACCGTCTCGAGCTGGTCATTGTCAACCAGTTCGACGGGTGTGCCCGCGGGAACGCTGAACGGATTCCCCTCGATGGTGCCGAGCTGATCGAGGATGTCGTCGATCTTTTCCGCCAGCTCGGCTGACTGCTGCTTCTCCAGCGCGATACTGACTATCTGCTTACCCGTGCGGACCTGCAGATAGAACGTGCGTGCCCCCGGAACGCCGATGGTGCCGATGACGACCCGGTCAGGCCAGGCAAATTCGTGAACAAGTGTGGGCATATCAGTATTTTAGGCACACCGGCCTACGTGGCGGCCTGTCCCGCGCCGCCGCCAACCGGCGCATCCCCGGAACTAATGCCGTGGGCGAGCCACGCAAGATCCCCGGCGTCTGTGTTGGTGGCGTACACGCTTGGCCGGGCCGGACCGTAATGCACTATTGAGATGGAGGCCGGACCCACGTTGATGCGCTGGAAGAGGTCCAGATGCATCCCGAGCGCGTCGGCCAGGATTGATTTGATGACGTCACCATGGCTCACTGCCACCCACACAGCACCGGGGCCGTGGCCGGCTTCGAAGGCCGCGTCATGGCGCCGGATTGCTGCCACTGACCGCGCCTGCATCCCGGCCATTGATTCACCGCCCGGGAAGACTACGGTGGACGGTTGAGACTGCACCGCACCCCACAGGTCCTCGGTGGCGAGGTCGCTGAGCTTGCGGCCCTGCCACTGCCCGTAATCACATTCCGTGAGGTCGGCTTCGACCGGCGCTGCAGGATTTCCTGCCTGCCGGTCAATAATGAACCGGGCGGTTTCGCGGCAGCGTTCGAGGGGACTGGAGACCACGCCCGCCAGGGGCAGCACGGCAAGGCGGTCTCCGGCGGAAGCCGCCTGCTCAAGTCCGGTCTGGTCCAGGCCCACGCCGGCAGCCCGCCCAGCCAGGATCCCGGACGCATTGGCGGTGGTGCGGCCGTGCCGCACGAGGATTACAGTTGCCATCCACCCAGCCTAACCAGACTGGCACGTCCGGTCCGGCGGCCTGTGCCTCAGAACTTCTGCGGCAGGCTGACGGACGGCGTCCTGGACGGCGCGACGTCGAATTTGCTGAGGACCCTGGTCATGATGTTGTTGAAGACCGGCGCGGTGGAAATACCGTAAATGTTCCCGGCCGGCCGCTGGACGTTGACCATGACGACGTACTGGGGGTCATCCATCGGTGCCATGCCCACGAACGAAGCGGTATAGCCGTCCAGGCCCTTGCCCGAATCGGAAACGGCTTCAGCAGTGCCGGTCTTGCCGCCCACCCGGTACCCGGGGACCTTGATGTCCTTGGCGCCGCCAGCGGTGACGACGCTCTCGAGGATGTCCCGTGTCTGCTGCGCCGTCGCTTCGCTGACCGCCCTGCTGCCGGGCTCCGTTTCCACCGGGTGTTCGGTGCCGTCCGGGTCGAGGTAGGACTCGATCAGCCGCGGCTTGAGCAGGACGCCGTCGTTGGCGAGGGCCTGGAACGCCATGGTGGTCTGCAGGGGAGTCTGCGATACGCCCTGGCCGAAGAGGACGGCGAATTCCTGGCGGCCGTCCCACTGGTCGGGTTTTGCCAGGAGCCCGGCCGATTCGCCCGGCAGGGGAATTCCGGTGCTGGAACCGACGCCGAACTTTCGAAGGTAGCCATAACGCTGTTCCCGGCTCAGGTCCTGGCCGACCATGACGGTGCCCGTGTTCATGGAGGAACCGATGACGCCCGCGAAGGTCCGCTGCTCGGTGCCGTGCTCGAAAGAGTCCTTGAAGAACTGCCCGTTCACCGTGTACCCGGACGGAATGACTAGGCGGGAGCCGGGGCTGACGAGCCCTTCCTCGATGGCGGCCGCTGCGGTGATGGCCTTTTCCGTTGACCCCGGCTCAATGGCCGCCTGCACGGACCGTGCTCCGCGGTCCTCCGGTGCGGTGGCTCCGGGGTTGTTGGGGTCTACGGAATTTGTTTCGGCCATGGCCCGGATCTTTCCGGTTTTTGCTTCGACGACGATCAGGTTCGCCCAGTCGGCACTGAGCTTTCCGGCCTGGGCTTCGAGTGCTTCCTGCGCCGCGTACTGGAGATCGGTGTCGATGGTGAGCTTGACCGACTGGCCGTTGGTAGCCGGCACCACCTCCAAGGGAGCGGTGGGGATGATGATGCCGTCGGCGCCGGTCTGGTAGGTCCGTTCCCCGTCCCGGCCCGTCAGCTGTTCGTCCAAGGTCAGTTCGAGGCCGGCGGCTCCGCCCTGGTCATTGGTGAATCCAACGATGCTGCCGGCCACCGCCCCTTGTGGGTACGCGCGCTTTTTGACCGGCCTCGACTCCACTCCCGGAACGCCCAGGTCCACCACTGCGCGTTCGACGCCGGGGTCCACGGCTTTGGCCAGATAGGTGAACAGGGCATCGCCGGTCATGAGCTCACGGACTTCGGGCTCAGGCATCTGCAGGAGGTCGGCGAGTTGCTGGAGACCCTGGTCTCGGGTGACCGTCCGGACGGTGCCGGAATCGTCTACCTGGCGGAAAGTTTCCGTTGTGGTGTTGACCTTCGGTGTGCCCACGATGTCGTAGCGGACGGTGCTCTGGGCCAGGACGGTGCCGTTCATGTCCAGGATGGCGCCACGCTCGGAGGCGAGCGCGGATACCTGGGTACGACGGTCTGCGGCCTTGGACGCATAGCTCTCGGGATCGAATCCCTGGACCACGAACACCCGGCCGGCAACCACCAGGAGCAGCGCCACCATGAAGCAGAATCCCAGCCGGACGCGGGCGGTGGATCGCGGGCTGGACACGTCATGGATTCGCACCCGTCCACGTTAGCCGCGGCCCCCACACGGAGGTGCCCGCAGGCCCGGCGTGGCCGTGAATGTGAGATTTGGCACGCCGGGCCTATGCGGAACCGTTCCTAGGTGAGCGGGGCGACGTCGATGAGCACCTTTCCGATGGTCCCCTGTTCGACGGCGTCGTGCGCCGATGCGGTTTCCGCAAGCGGGAAACGGGTCAGCGGCAGCCCGTGCTCCTCACCGACGCGAAGCGCGCCTGCCGCGAGGGCCTCGGACACCGACTCCACCGCGTGCTGCTTCTGTCCATCGGTGACGGTGTAGGTCAGGATGAACTGGTATCGGATGTTCTTGCCCATGCTTTCCCGGACGGGCACGGTCACCGATTCCCCGGGGTTCGCCGCGTAGATGGCGATGGTTCCGCCGGGTTTGAGGATCTCGACGTCGGACTCGAGGTTGGCGGGGGCGTTGACGTCCACGATGGTGTCCACGCCCTCCGGGACTGCGGCGTTTACAGCGGCTACGACGTCTTCGGTGCGGTAGTTGAGCACACGGTGCGCCCCTGCGAGGCGGGCGAGGCCGTCTTTCCGGTCGTCGCTGACGGTGGTGATGACAGTGGCTCCGGCCCAGCGGGCCAGCTGGATGGCGGCGTGGCTTACGGCTCCTGCACCGCCGGTGACGAGGACGGTCTGCCCGGTCAACGATCCGGGGGAGAGACGGTCGGGCCCATGTTCACTGGAGGTCAGGGCCCTGTGTGCCGTCAGGGCCGGGATGCCCAACGAGGCGCCGGTGTCAAAGGATTCATCATCGGGGAGGGCAACCACCTTGACCGATGGAACAACGGCATACTCTTGGGCCGTACCTTCGTCGCTGCCCCAGGCCACGTCCCAGAGCCAGACACGGTCGCCGGCGCTGAAGCCCGTCACCCCGGGACCGACGGCGTCGACAATGCCCGCGCCGTCCTGGTTGGGAACCTTTGGCGTCTTCAGCTTCGTGCTGCCCTGCCCACTGCCGGCGCGGGACTTCCAGTCCGTGGGATTCACTCCGGAAACGGCGAGCCGGACGCGGACCTCGCCGGGACCCGGGTCCCTCGTTGCCCGATCCTGCAGTTGCAGCACCGACGACGCACCGGTCTCTTCGTACACGATCGCTTTCACTTGTTCTCCCATGCTTCGACGCAAACTGGCCCTGCCATACGGCACCAACCTACCGAACGTCAGGGTGCCGCAATGGTCCGTCACGGGCGGAGCCTGGCGACCGCTTCGCCGATGGCGCCAAGCCGGCGGGTCGAGGCCAGCCCCAGGTGGTAGACGTGGAGTTCGTCGGCTCCCGCCTCCGCAAGGGCTCGCCACTCCGAAGCCAGCCCGCCGCCGTCGTACGTCTTGGGCGGTAAAGCCAGGACATAGGCGCCCGTGCGCACGCCTGCGCCCGCCATGGATCCCAGCCATTCGGAGGCCTGTGCGGCTTCGCCCCAGCAGGGCACGACGGCGGTGACGTCACCGGCCGCCGGCCAGCGCCGGCTCCGGCGCAGCACCTCCGCCGGCACAAAGGGGCCCGTGGCCCAGGGGTCGGGCGTGGCATGGATGGACAGGCGGAGGCTCATGCCGCTGGACTCCACTGCACTAAGGCATGTGTCCAGCAGGGTTGCAGCGGCGTCCCACCGGACCTGCAGCAGCGGCAAGAATTCGACCGCTTCGCGGGCCCCGGCCGGTGTCATGTCCGGATCGTCGGCGGCAAGGACCAGCTCCTGCACACGGGAGCGGAACCCGGCCACGTCCAGGCCACGCGACGTACAGGTTTCGGTGCAGGCATCGCAAAAGCAGAGGGACAGCAGCGCCTGCACCCAGGGCGAGTACTCGGCACCTTCGGTCTTTTCATGCCGGTTCTGATGGCCGAATCCCAAGGCGCCCACAGCCTCCAGGACGAGTCCGTCAGGCTTTCCTTCCACCAGGATCTGTTCCACCAGTGACGCGGCATATCTGCGAACCGGTGGCTGGGACGGACACAACGCGTACGTGTACACGTCGCCGAAGGCATTCCGCACGCAGAGCCCGGGGTTCCGGCTGCCGGCGGCACTCGAATGGGTCAGGACGGTCCATGCATCCACGGGCAGGCCGGCGTTCCGCAGGACCTCGGCCGCGGTCGCGAAGGAGTTTTCACTCCCCGTCCAGCCCGCTGCACTGCCCGGGACGAGCGCGTCGTCCCGAAAGGCCGCGCCCGCAGGAAGGTAGAGGGCTGCGGAACGGGCGTCCACCACCCTGCGGGCAGGGTGCCGCGGCGTCCCCGCGCGTACCGAATGGTAGGCGGCGGCGAGCGCCACCCGGTCGACGCCCGTATTTTTGACCCAACCGGCCGCATGCGGGTCGCCCAGGACGTCCCAGGGATAGAGGTAGCCCGTGACGTGTGGACTTCCGGCGGCTACCACCGGGGCAGGTCCGCCGTGTATTCGGGGACGAACCGTTGCATGTACCCGGTGTCGTCCCTCGCCGTCATGCGGGCATCCAGATACTGCCGGTGCAGTTCGGCGAGCTTTTCCCGGTCCAGTTCAATGCCAAGTCCGGTGCCGGTGGGGACGCGGACGCTGCCGTCCACGAAGCGCAACGTGCCTGGCTTGACCACGTCGTTGTGCCCGTTCCACGGGTAGTGGGTGTCGCAGGCGTAGGTGAGGGCGGGGGTGGCGGCGGCGACGTGGACCATCGCGGCGAGGCTGATGCCCAGGTGGGAGTTGGAATGCATGGACAGTCCCAGGCCAAAGGTTTCGCAGATGGCGCCCAGTTCCCTGGTATGGCGGAGGCCGCCCCAGTAGTGGTGGTCACCGAGAATGACTTGGACGGAGCCAAGTTCCACACCGCGCCGGATATGTTCGAAGGCCACCACGCACATGTTGGTGGCCAGTGGCATGGCTGCCGTGGCAGCTACCTCGCCCATCCCTTCAAGGCCGGGAGTGGGATCCTCCAGGTACTCGAGCAGGCCTTCCGTTTCGCGGGCAACCCATCGGGATGTCTCCACTGTCCACGCGGTGTTCGGATCGAGCCGCAGCGGCATCCCGGGAAACGCGTCCCGCAGCGCCTGGATCGCTTCGATTTCCTGCGCGGGTGGGAAGACGCCGCCTTTGAGCTTGATGGATTTGAAACCGTACTCGGAAATCATCTTCTGCGCCTGCCGGACGATGCCTGCCGGATCCAGGGCTTCGCCCCAGTCATCGGTGATGGCGGGCTTGCCGTCCAGCGCGGGGTGTTCTGCCCATTTGTAGAAGAGGTAGGCGCTGAAGGGGACCTCGTCGCGGACCGTGCCGCCGAGCAGTTCACTGACGGTCCGGCCTGTGGCGTGCCCCTGGATGTCCAGTGCGGCCACCTCGAAGGCGGAGAACACCGCGGCGCGTTCAAATGCGCCGAGCCCCGGGTCCAGGGCCTGGTTGATGAGTTGTTCCATCCGCGACGTTTCAAAGATGCTGACACCCTTGATGGCGTTGGCCCCCGCCGCCAGGTTCTTGAGGCGGGTGCTGCCTCCCGAGCATTCGCCCAGGCCGAGGAGGCCGTTGGCGGTCCGCACTTCGATGACCACCCGGTGGACCAGGGGTTCGTGGACGCCCACAGCGTTCAGCAGCGGCGGATCGGAGAAGGCGATGGGGGTAATGGTGATGTCTGTGATTGCGAGGTCTGTAGCCGTGGGCGTCGAAGGTGCCGGAACGGTGGTGCTGGCGGTCATTGAGCTTCTTTCGTATGTGGGAGGCGGTACAGGCCCTAGCCCTTGGTGGCGCCTGAGGTGATGCCGCGGATCATGGAACGTTGCAGGAAGAGGTAGACCAGGAGGCTGGGGACCATGGCCATCAGCGCGCCGGCGAGCAGGACGCCCGGGCCTACGGTGGTGTCATTGCGGAGTACCGCGAGCGCCACGGTCAGGGTGTAGTCGCTGGGATCGTTGGCGGCGATCAGGGGGAGGAGGTATTGGTCCCACACCATCATGAAGCCGAAGATTCCGATCACGCCCAGGGCAGGTTTGCACAGCGGCAGGATGATGGCGAACAGCATCCTGAATTCTCCGACGCCGTCCAGGCGTGCAGCTTCTTCGATCTCGGCCGGGATGTCCTTCATGAACTCGCTCATGATGAAGATGGAGAATCCCCAGATTCCGACGGGGAGGATGACCGCCAGCACCGTGCCGCGCAGGCTGATTCCGAGGAGCGGGAGATCACCCAGCACCAGCGAAAGCGGGATGCCGATGATTTCTTCCGGGAGCATCATCGTCAGGAGGACAAGGAGCAGTACCAGTGCCTGCCCCCGGAACTTCTTCCGGCTGAGGCTGTAGGCCGCGAACACCGAGACCGTCATTTGCAGGAGGAGCCCGCCTCCTGCCACCACCAGGGAATTGAGCAGGTAGCCCCACAGGCCCTGTTGCCGGGCGGCCTCGAAGTTCTGAAGTGTGAACGTCTTGGGCAGCAGGGAAATGTCCGTGGGGCTGGAGTTGCGGTCGAAGGCGCCCGAGATGATGGCCACGAAGGGCAGCGCGAAGATGCAGAACACCAGGGCGCAAAGGAGTATCCGGAGGGCCATGTTTGGCCCGAACCGGGGCGACCAGCCCAGTGCGGTATCGAACCGGGCGCCGGCGGACGGCTTTGGGGTGCGTTGTGTGGTTCGCACAGCAGTCTGGCTCATCGTGCTGCCTTCCTCTTGGCCAGGAGTTGGGTGCCCACGGTCAGCAGCAGGGTGACCACCAGCAGAAGCACCGCGGCGGCGGAAGCCACACCGATGTCGTTGCGCTGGAAACCGAGGGAGTACATGCGTGTCATCCAGACTTCCGTTGAGCCTGCGGGTCCGCCGCCGGTCAGGACATAGACCTCGGTAAAGCTGCGGAGGCTGCGGATGGCTGCGAGGGTCAGGACGATGACCAGCGATGGGCGAAGCGCCGGGAGGGTGATGTACCTCAGCCGCTGCCAGATGGTGGCGCCGTCCACTCCGGCTGACTCATAGAGTGAGCGGTCGACGCCCGTGAGGCCGGCGAGGATGATCACCATGTTGTAGGGCGCACCGGACCAGATACCCACGACGGCGATGGACCAGAGCGCAGTGTCCGTTCCGTTGAGGAACTGGAGGGGTCCGAGTCCCAGCCAGCCCAGGATGCTGTTCAGCGGACCGTCGGCGGTGGGGAAATAGAGGATGCGCCAGATTTCGCCGACCACCGCCAGTGCCGTCACCACCGGAAGGAAAATGGTGGTGCGCAGGATCCACAGGGAGCGGGCCTGGCCCTCCAGGAGCAAAGCCAGCAGAAAGCCCACCACCAGTGCGCCCAGGGTCTGGGTGAGGCCGAGGACCACAGTGTGTCCCAGTGCTTCCATGAACCGGGCATCGGTCAGCACGGCCAGGTAGTTGTCGAATCCTACGAACACGTCGCCCAGGAACGGCTGGACCTTGAAGAAGCTCAGCCTGATTCCCTCTGCCATGGGGATGAACTTGAAGTACAGCCCGAGCACGGCGGCCGGCACCAGGAAGAGCCAGATGGCCAGCGCCTGTTTACCGTTCCGGCGCGCCTTTCTTTGCGGAGCCGGGCCGTTACGCCGGGCCGGTGCCGGAAGGCCCGCCGGCCTTGTAGGTGTGGTGGTCATGACTTGGCGTTCTGGCTTTCGAGCTCGTTGTCGATGGCCGCGTCAAGATCCTTGAGTC
This sequence comes from Pseudarthrobacter chlorophenolicus A6, assembly GCF_000022025.1. GTDB lineage: Bacteria > Actinomycetota > Actinomycetes > Actinomycetales > Micrococcaceae > Arthrobacter > Arthrobacter chlorophenolicus. Next base: position 2,360,300 of record NC_011886.1, on the reverse strand, counting down.
CGGACGCAATGTTGTCCGCTCCGCAGTCTGAGACGATCTTGTTCAGGGCTTCGGCGGCAGCCTGTTTGATGGGCACGAAGTTGATGGCGGAGGGGAATGCCTTGGAGGAATTCTTGAGGGCGTCTTGGACAACGGCCCAACGCGGATCGTTGTAGACGGCGGCGGCGTCGACACCGGAGTTCACCGGGACCCGGACCACCGGCTGCTTGCCGGCTGTCATGCCTGCCTTCTGGCCGTCGGCAGATACCAGGAAGTCGATGACCTTTTTGGTCTGGTCCGGTTTGCCGTTGCTGGCCGTGACGTAGATGTTTTCACCTTCCGCGAGGACGGTGTTGTCTTCGGTGCCCTTGGGGCTTTCGATGACTTCGTAGGCGTCTTTCCCAAGCGCGGTGTCGAACGAGGAGAAGTTGTAGGGGCCGGTGAGGATGATCCCGGTCTTGCCTGTCTGGAAGAAGGGGGAGGCGACGCTGGTGGCCGCGGTCAGTGCGCCTGGCTGGGTGTTTCCGGGGGTGCAGAACTGCTGCTTGATCCAGGTGACGCCGTCCTTCGCCGAAGATGCGGAAGCGGAGAACTTTCCGCTGCCCTCGTCCTTGAGGTAGGAGCCGCCGTCCTGCCACAGGTAGGAAGAGGCCCACCAGCCGAGGTAGCCGCGTTCGGTGGAGCCGGGAACGGTCATGCCGTAGGTGTCGGCTTGGCCGTTGCCATCCGGATCCTGGGTGGCGAAGGCAGTGGCGAGCTTCGCGAGTTCCTCCTGTGTGGTGGGGATGGGCAGGCCGAGTTTCTCGCGCCAGTCCTTGCGGATCATGGTCACCATGGTCTGGCGGGAGAACGGCACCCCGTAGGTGGCGCCGTCCAGGCCTGTGGTTTCGTTCCACAGGGAGTCGGCGATGGCGTCGTTGCCGGTCACCGAAGATTTGTCGATCTTCTGGAGGTAGCCCTGCGAGGTGTAGTTGCCCAAAGCCGCGGAGTCGTTGATGACAATGTCCGGCAACTTCTTCGAGGCGGCCCTGGTCTGCAGCTGCTGGTCAAGGTCGGGGACGCCCTGGAAGTTGACCTGCACGCCGGTCTTGTCCGTGAACTCCTTGAACATCGCCGCGTAGGTGGTGGCGGCGTCGGTCCCGGCACGTGCCCAGACTTCAATGGGCTGCCCGTCGTCCTTTGCCGCCGGCGTTGCGCTGCCACTGGCGCATCCCGTCAGTAGCGCTGCGGACGCCACCGTCAGGGCCACGGCAGTGCGGGAGCGCGTCATCAATTTCGAATCCACTCTGATTCTCCTTTTTACATATATGAATGCCTGTTACTATGTGAAACGTACTTCACGAGAGTATGATCAGGATCACAGGCTGTCAACAACTGGAGGAATCTTGTCCGTAGAATCCACGGGCGCCCACATCGCCATTACCGGAGGCGCCGGAATGATGGCCACGCTGCTGCGGCCTTACCTTGCGGAAGCCGGCTACGCCGTCCGGCTCCTGGACCTGGCACAAGCTCCCCGGCTGCTGGAGAACGAGTCGATGCACGTCGGCTCGGTGACGGACCCCGCATTCATGAACGCCGCACTGGAGGGAGTCGCCGCCGTGGTGCACCTGGGCGGACTTCACCGTGAAAAGACCTGGGAGGAGATCGTGCTGACGAACATCACCGGCACCCAGGTGACCCTCGAAGCGGCACGGCGCAACGGCGTCGAACGCGTCCTCCTTGCGAGCTCCACGCACGCCGTCGGGTTCCACCCGACGGCCGCCGCCGCACGGGACGCGGTGCTTAGCCCGCGTCCGGACACCTACTACGGCGTCAGCAAAGCGGCGATGGAGGCGCTGGGGAGCCTTTACGCCGACAAGTTCGGCATGAAAGTGGTCAGCGCACGGATTGGTACGGGCGGTGAACGGCCGGGCAACCTGCGGTCGCTGGGCTCGTGGCTGTCCCCTGCGGATTCGTTCCGCCTGGTGCAGGCCACCCTCAGTGACAGGGGTGCTCCGGGCCATCACGTGGTCTGGGCGGTGTCGGCGAATACTCGCGGATGGGCCAACCTGGAAGCGGGCCGCGCCATAGGATTCGAGCCGCAGGACGATGCCGAAGTGTTCGCTGCCGGTATCGACACCGCCACGGAGGACGGTTTCGCCGCGCTGCTTGGGGGAGCATGGGCCGGCAGCGGCCATAAGGTAGGGATGGACAACTACCCGGCCCTGGCAGCCAAATGAGGTTCACCAGGCCCGGATCGCGGCGGAAGGGGGAGCGCTGATGGCGTCGCTCGATATACAGGACGGTGCGCGGGCGGAGACTTCCGGCGGCGACGTGAAACTGGTCAAGTCGGCTGAGCGGACCATAGCGATCCTCGAACTCGTGGCGGCCGCGCCACAGCCGCTGACCACGGCGGAGATCTTCAAGCTGACCGGGTACCCCCGCTCCAGCCTGCACTGGCTGCTGCTGACGCTGCTTGAACTGAACTGGATCGAGCAGACCCCGGAAGGCGCCTACCGGATCGGTACGCACGCGCTCCTCTGCGGTACGGCCTACCTTGACCGGGATCCCGTCATGGAGCACGTCTCCGGCATCCTCGAAAAAGTGCGCAATGCAACCAGCTTCACCACCCACTATGCCCGGCTGGACCGCTCCGACGTCATCTACTTGGCGACGCGCCAGGCGGTAGACCGCCGCAGGCTCTCATCGCGCGTTGGCCGCAAGCTGCCCGCGCAGGTGACGGCGCTGGGCAAGGCAATCCTCTCCGAGTACACCGACGATGAGGTGCGGCAGCGGCTTGGACCGGGCCCCTACGCCCAGTTGACGCCCAAGACAGTAACCGGCTTCGACGCCCTGCAAACCGAACTGGCCGAATTCCGGAAGACGGGGCACGCGGTGGAATGGGAGCAGAATACCGTGGGGCTCTGCTGCGTCAGCGTCGTGGTCCCGTACCGCATTCCGGGAACGGACGCCATGAGCTGTTCGATTCCGGTCGAACTGGCCACTGATGACGTCCTCGCTGAGACCGTGGCCACGCTCCAGTCTGCGGCCGCTGAACTGGCACGTACCCTGCGTGCCGCCGGCATCCGCTAGTCTGCCCGCCGTCGTACGTCCTGGCAGTCCCTCAGCGACAACCCGAGACCTGCCGCCGCACGGGCAGGATTCCCGTCGCACGCTTTGGCACGTAAAGTGACTGGAGAAATTCAACATGTGAATAAGGGGAGACATGATTATTGGGGGAACCATGGTGATCGTCCTGATCGCCGCAGCTGCAGTGGTGGTGCTGCTCATCGCCGGATTCATTTTCTATACCAAGAGCATCCGGTTCGCCAAGCCCAACGAGGCGATGCTGATTACCGGCAAGAGCGATCCGAACACAACGAACGAAACTTCCGATGACCAGTCGCGGGTCATCATCAACAACAGGGCATTCGTCAATCCCATCACCGAGCGCGTCAGCCACATCTCGCTGTCCTCGCGCCAGGTTGAGGTGACCATCGAGGCCATTTCGAACAACGGCATCCAGCTCAAGCTGACTGGTGTTGCCCAGGTCAAGGTCGGGGGCGACAAGGTTTCGGTCCGCAAGGCCGCCCAGCGGTTCCTGGACCAGCAGGACGCCATTGACCACTACACGCAGGAAACCCTGTCTGGCTCCCTGCGCTCGATCGTCGGCACGCTGAGCGTTGATGCGATCATCAAGGACCGCGCGCAGTTCGCGGCCTCCGTCAAGGAGGAGGCCGAACACTCCATGACCAACCAGGGCCTGGTGATCGACACCTTCCAGATCAAGTCCGTGGACGATACCGGCGGCTACCTGAAGAACCTGGGGCGTCCCGAAGCTGCGCTGGTGGCCCGGAACGCGAGCATCGCCGAGGCCAATTCGCAGCGCGAGGCCGCGGAGGCGAAAGCCCTTGCGGACCAGAAGACGGCTGAGGCGGAGCAGAAGCTGGCGCTCCGCCGCGCCGAACTCAAGCAGGAAACCGATGCCCGCCAGGCTGAGGCCGATGCTGCCGGGCCGCTGGCCCAGGCTGACCAGCAGGAAGCGATCATCCTGAAGAACCAGCAGGTGGTGGCACGCCAGGCGGAACTCCGTGAAAAGGAACTCGACATCGAGGTCCGCAAGCCCGCCGATGCCGCCAAGTACAAGGTGGAAACGGAAGCTGCAGCGGATGTGTCCCGCCGTACCCGGATCTCCGAAGCAACCAAGGTGGAGGCAGCCGCCGAACTGGAAACCAGGAAACTGCGGGCTGCCGGCAACGAGGTGGAAGCCCAGGCGCTGGCTGCCGCCAACACGGCCAAGGGAAACGCGGAAACGGAGATCAACAAGATCCGCGGCCTGGCCGAGGCGGAAGTCACCAAGTCGCAGGGTATTGCCGAAGCGGATGTCATCGGACTGCGGGGCAAGGCCGAAGCGGAAGCCATCGAAGCCCAGGCCAAGGCGTACAGCGAGTTCAACGAGGCAGCCATCCTGAACAAGCTGCTGGAAGTCCTGCCGTCCATCGCGAAGGAAATCGCGGCCCCGATGGGTGCCATCAGCAACATGACGGTCATCTCGAACGACGGCGCCGGACAGGTGAGCAGGAACGTCTCCTCGGGCGTGCACGAAACAGCCCAGCTCCTCAAGGACACCACCGGCTTTGACGTCATCCAGATGCTGAAGGGCTTCGGCCAGACGTCGGCAACGCCAACAGCCGGCACGTCCGCGACGTCCGTTGGTTCAGCAGGCAACGGCAAGTCGCCGGAGCAGGCCACACCGCAGGGCCCCGGGCAGGACTAGTCACCGCCATCCCTCAAACGCCGCGGACCGTACCCACGGTCCGCGGCGTTTCCTGTGTTCAGCTCCGGGCGGGGTTCACCGGGCAATGACCACCTTCAGGGCTCCGGTCTCGGCCGCCCGGCTGAACGTGTCGTACGCGTCCATGAACTGGTCGAACCCGAAGTGGTGGGTGGCGAACTTCTCCGCCGGCAGCTTCTTCTGGGCCACCAGGCGCAGGAGCATGGGGGTGGTGTTGGCGTTGACGAGGCCCATGCTGACATTGATGTTCTGGATCCACAGCCGTTCCAGGTGCAGCTCCACCGGCTTGCCGTGCACGCCCACGTTGGCCACGTTGCCGCCCGGGCGGACAATCTCGGTGCACATGTCGAAAGTCGCTGGAATGCCCACGGCCTCAATGGCCACGTCCACGCCCAGCCCGTCCGTGTGCGAGAGCACCTGGCTCTTCCAGTCGGCGTCTGAGGACACCACCACGTGTGTGGCGCCGAAGCTGCGGGACTGCTCCAGCCGGTTCCGGTCCAGGTCCACCGCGATGATGCCCGCGGCGCCATAGAGCCCGGCCGTGGCAATTGCCGCCAAACCCACCGGCCCTGCCCCCACCACAGCCACAGTGTCGCCGGGCTTCACCCGGCCGTACTGGACGCCGATTTCGAAGCCCGTGGGAAAAATGTCCGAGAGCATGACGGCCTGCTCGTCGCTGACTCCGGCCGGCAAGAGGTGCAGCGAATTCTCCGCATACGGCACCCGGACGTACTCCGCCTGCGTCCCGTCAATCAGGTGGCCGAAGATCCAGCCGATCCCCGGGGCGCCCTCGTCACCGAGGCAATGCGAGTACAGGCCGGCCCTGCAGTTGGCGCAGTGGCCGCAGGACTTAATACAGGAGATGATTACCCGGTCCCCGGGCTTGAGGCTGCTAACGGATGAGCCCACCTCGGTGATGGTGCCGGCGCCCTCGTGCCCAAGGATCCGGCCCTCCTGCACGGCAGGCACGTCCCCTTTGAGGATATGCAGGTCCGTCCCGCAGATGGTGGTGGTGTCCACCCTGACGATCGCGTCGCCGGGGTTCCGGATGGCAGGGTCCGGCACATCCGTCCAGGACTTCTTACCGGGGCCGCCATAAACAAGCGCTTTCATCTCTGGTCCTTGCTGTTGGGGGGTGCGTCACCGAATCGCGCGCTGGTGGGCCGATGCGCGGACCGCCTGCGACGCGCACGTCCTTGACTGCGGGAAAGGACGCGTCCGGGGCCTTAAGCATGGAAGACCGGCCCTTCCGCGCAAAGGGTCTTAGGACCCGGGCATCCGCTCCATATCCAGGCCACGTGACGCTGCAGGACCAAGGACCCTGGAAGCGCCGGACGGAACCGGGTGACGCTTGAACCTGGCCCCCGGAGGTTCTCTTCCCGCTGGCCAGGAGTGTTGCCCGCTGATACGAATGGACCAGGACAATTTCGATGGGGGACACGGATGCCGCTGACAATAGAAGACACTTCCCGGCGTCGGGAAGCCGTGCCAAGGATGGCAGGCCTGCTGCTGTTCCTGGCCGCGTTGATGCTGGGCAACGCAGCCCCTGCGCTCGCGGTTCCGCCGTCATCCGTGGTGGTTGAGGACACCGCCGGAGTGCTTGACCGGAACACCCTGGTCCCGGCTGTTGAAGCGATGGACTTCCACGAGCCCACCACCGTAGCGGTCTACACCTACAACGGGCGGGCCGAAGACAACCTCAATGAGGAAGTGCTCCGGTTCGCCCGCACCGAGCATCCTGACTGGATCAGCGCAGACGGGCAGAAGTGGGCGGACGGGCTGTTCATCTTTGCGCTGGACCCCGTGGGCCGCCACGTGGGGACGTACATGGGTGAAGACCGCAAGGTGTCGCTTGAGCAGCGCGGCGACATCCAGGACGCCACGAAGGAACTGTTCCGGGACGCCCAGTGGACCGACGGCACCATCGCCGGGGTCCGGCGTGCCGCGCAGCTGATCAACCAGCCGTGGTACCAGTCGGCTGCCTTCCTGGTCACAGCCTGGGTCAGCGGCGGGATCGCCGCCCTGGGCGCCGGCGCCTGGCTGATTGTCCGGACCGTGACCAGGTCCGCCAGCCGCAAGGAAATTGAGCGCGGGGACCGGAGCTACGCCAGCGTCAGTATGGATCTGGACGTCACGGAGCTCAACGCACGGACCATCCCGGAATCCTCACGCTACGGCAGCCAGGTCCTGGAAAAGCACCGCACGTTCCTGAACCGGTACACCGCCGCCACTGACCTTTCCAACAAGGTCCATGCGCTCAGCCAGCGCTCGCTGGGCCGCCGCGGGAACCTCAAAATCACCCGCGAGTACGCCGATGCCGCCACCGAGCTCGATGCCCTCGATGACGTTATCGCGGACACGAACGCCTTCCTCAACCGGGCCGCCACCTGGCCCGCCGCCTGGGACCGGCAGCTTGCGCCCTTACGCAGCGACCTGTCCGGGCTGGAACAGCTGCTGACCAAGCACCACGGCCAGGGCGACTCCGCCACCGCCGCTGCACTGCGGTCCTTCCGGGACCACAGCCTGCGGGACATCGAGGGGTGGACGGCGGAACTGGCCGAGGAACGGATCACCCCCGAAACGGCGCTGGACCGCCTCAATGAGGCACGCAGCAGGCTGGCCGGGCTTTTGGAGAACCATGCCTCAACGGTCATAGCCGGCTTTGCGAAAAACGAACGCGAAGCGAAACTCATGCGCCAGCAAATGGAGACAGCCCAGGACGGACTGGGGCGCAGCCAGCGCCGGACCTATGAGCCCAGCATCCTCGGAACCGTCTACCCGTCCTACCACTTCTTCAACGTCGCGGCCTTCAGCTCGGGGCTCAGCACAGGCCTCAACAGTGTCAGCTCGGCGCGGGGCGGCGGCGGAAGCACCACCACCGGTTACGGAAGCAGCGGTGGCAGCTTCTCGGGCTCCGGAAGTTCTTCCAGCTTCTGATGCCTGGCAGGCCCAGCCCGGCAGGCCCCGCCAGGGGAGCGGCGAGCCGCACGCGATCTGGCGCGGCCCACCGCAGGGCGATTTGTTGACGCTGACGCATACCCTTGGCTCATGAGCGAGCGCAGAACTACGTGGCACGCCCGGCACAAGGAGGGCCTTAGCCGTGGCGAACGGGCGGCGGACGTCCTCCGGAACGGGATGGGCAGCTGGACATTCGTGGGTTTCTTCATGGCCTTCATGGCGGCGTGGGCTGCCGTGAATACCTACCTGCTGACGGCCACTGCCTGGGATCCGTACCCGTATATCCTCCTGAACCTCTTCCTCTCCATGCTGGCGGGCCTGCAGGGCGCCATCCTCCTCATCGCCGCCAAACGGCAGGATGCGATAGCTGCTGCCATGGCACGGCACGACCTTGAAACGGACATGCAGTCCAAAGGGGAGATCGACCGGCTGATGGCCATCAACCGCCAGCAGCTTGAGTTGCTGGAGGAGCTGCGGACGCTTCTGGAACAGCGGAGTACGACGCCGGAGGGCGGGGGCCGCTCCTAGGCCTCCGCGGGTGCGCGGTGCTGTCCGGCGGGGACCGGCATCGGGATCCGCGGATGTGAACTAGCCGGTCCGGCCGGCTACCGGCCAAACGACCCTGGTCTGCCACGTGGCCGGGTCCGGTTCCTTCTCCGGGTCGCTGAGGTAGTACTCCCACATGGTGTCGGCGGGGATGAGCCCGTCAGCCTGCATCTGCTGCTGGATGGCTCCGTATGTGTGCTGGAGGGTGTCGTAGGGGCCGCTGTGGAGCGCTTCCAGGGCATCGGTTTCCGGCAGCGTTCCAGCTTCGACGCCATCGGCCGTCGTGAACCCTCCGGCGATGGGGAAACCGGCCTCAACGTCCACCGTTTCGCCGGGCATGCCGTGGTAGCGCGCGAACGGCGGCCCGGCGGGGGCGGCTCCCTGCCGCTGCGCTGCCGCCATGACACTTGCGAAGGCGCGGCCGAAGAATTCCGGGAGTTCATCCATGCGGACCTGTTCACGGACGACGGCGACCGGCTGCTCTGCGAGGTGCACTTTCCTCGGCGGCAGGCCGGCGTCGCCGTTGGTGCTGGAGTTGTTCATGGCACCATGGTGCCGCGCGTACTGCCGGGCCCGTGAGGGCCTTAGGCCCCTAAAGCGGGGGCGCCCTGTGGCGGACAGGAGAACGCATTAAGCCGCAAAGTCGAAGGCCTGGCGCATCCAGGCGGCGACCGTCGCGTCCACCTGGCCGGCGTCCGTGATTTCTAGGTGGTGCATCCACATACCCGGGGATGGATGGGCGATCTGCTTGAACCGTGGGGATGCGGCCTCATAAGGAAGGGCCAGGGACAGGACCACGGGAACCTCTGACCTCACGTACGCACCCGGCCGCCACAGAAAGGCGAAGCCTCGCCGCCGACGAAACGACACCTGGCTTTTGGAGGCACGTTCCTCGACGTTGCCGAAGGATGAAGCGATGCGGCTGACCTCCCGGTAAACCTCGAGGGCCTCAGGGGAACCGGCGAAGAAGCGGTCCACAGTCCATGACACGCCTCCGGGCTCCGGGCGGGCGGCGGCTATTCGAGCCCTGCCCGGGTGGCGTCGTCCAGCGTCGTCCGCCAGGTCCCTGTTGCGGACAGGGTGAACTTCCTGCCGGTTACAGACTGGGGAACGATGCGGATCAGGTGCTCCTGGCCAACACCCTGCCAGGGGAACAGCCCGCGGCGGGTCTCGTTGAGCGAGGTCCCCGAGGCGTCGTCCTGGACTGCTCTGCCTTTGACTACAACACTCCATGCCAGCCCGAACTCGCCGCTCACGCTGTCAGCTTCGAGGGCAACCAGCGAGTTCGCTTCCATGGCATCGAGCTTGGTTCCGCTGCCGGTGCGGAACAGCACGCCGCCGCCGTCGGGCTTGAAGCTCACCGGAAAGACGTCAGGCTGGCCATCAACAACCACGGCGAGGCGTCCAACGCTCGTGTTCTCCAGCAAGCGCCAGCATTCGTCGGCATCGAGGATTTCAGCTTCGGGCACCATGTTCTTGTCGGTCATGTCCAGATCCTAGAAGCCCGGCCGGGGTACCAACAGGGCCCAAAGACCGTAAGGTGCCGTGCACCCGCCAGCACGGTACGCCCGGGCCGTAATGCCCTAGCGCCGCGACTCTGCGGCCACTACCGTCAGGTCCATGCACAACAGATCAGCGGCTCCGGAGATGGAAGTGCTCAGCCCCGATGACTGCTGGGACCTCCTGCGCGAAGTGTCGGTGGGCCATCTGGCAGTCCTGGTGGACGGGCATCCGGAAATCTTCCCGGTCAACTACAAGGTGGACAACACTGCCCTGGTGTTCCGCACCGGCGAGGGAACAAAACTGGCCGCCCTGGCCGGGGACGCCGCCGTCGCCCTCGAAGCTGACGGCACCGGCGGCGAGCCGCGGCGGGCCTGGAGCGTGGAGGTCAAGGGCCGCGCCCAGATCCTGGAACCGTCCCCTGACCTGATGAAGGGCCCGGGGCTTGTCCTTTTTCCGTGGCAGGCGGGACCCAAGGACCACTTTGTGCGGATCGTCCCCCGGTCCGTGACCGGCAGGCGGTTCGTGGTCACGTCCCCGCTGACGTGGTGGAACCACCTGGATGATGCCCCGCGGGCGGACCTTGCCTAAGGGACAGCCGACCCCGCCGGGCGTGATCGCAGGGCCCGGGACGGCCGGCGACAGCCCGGCACCGGGCGATCCACTGCTGGCCAGGATGCAGGCCCGGGTCCGCCTGTATCCCCTGGTGTTCCTGACCTGCCTCGTGCTCGCCGCCACCCTGGGGCTGCTGCTCGCCGGGCGGGAGGAACCGGCGCGGCTGGGTGCCTCCGCCTATGCAGCCCTCGTGGCGATGTTCCGTGCGGTGGCGATGATCAGGTCCCTCCGCGAGGGCCGCTGGGGGATCGACGTGCTGGCGCTCATGGCCATCGCGAGCACGGTGGCGGTAGGCGAATACTTGGCGGCGCTGGTGGTCATCCTCATGCTGGCCGGCGGCGAGGCGCTGGAAACCTTCGCCCAGGGCCGCGCCGTCCGCGAACTGAGGTCCCTGCTGGACCGGGCTCCCCGCTACGCCCACCGGGAAACTGATGGATCGATACTGGAGGACACCCCCATCGGCGAAGTGCTGCCGGGCGACATCCTGGTGGTGCGCCCCTCTGAACTGGTGCCGGTGGACAGCGAGCTCCTGTCCGCTGCGGCCAGCATGGACGAATCGTCCCTGACCGGCGAGAGCCTGCCGGTGGAACGGGTGCGGGGGGACCTCCTGCTCAGCGGCTCGGTCAACGGCGAGGCAGCCATCAGGGTGCGGGCGGCGGCCACGGCGGCCGACTCACAATACAGCCGCATCATCGCCCTGGTGGAGGAGGCTTCCTCCAGCCGGGCGCCGGTGGTGCGCCTCGCGGACCGGTACGCCGTTCCCTTCACCGCGCTCGCGGTGGCCATGGCCGCCACCGCCTGGATCCTCTCGTCAGACCCCGTCCGGTTTGCCCAGGTCCTGGTGGTGGCCACGCCGTGCCCGCTCCTGATCGCCGCACCCGTGGCATTCCTGGCCGGCACCAGCCAGGCCGCCCGCAAGGGCATCATTATCAAGAACACCGGCACCCTGGAGCAGCTGGCCCGGGCCCGGACGGCGGTCTTCGACAAGACCGGAACCCTCACCTCGGGACGCCCCGTCCTGGACACCGTGCAGGCGGCACCCGCCGCGGGATCCGGTGCCGGGCCGGCCTTTGATCCTGCGCGCATCCTGCAGCTGGCTGCTTCCGCGGAACAGTACTCCTCCCACGTCCTGGCGGCCTCCGTCATCGAGGCGGCCGCCAAGCGCAACCTGGAGCTCCTGCCGGTAACGGAAGCCACCGAGCATGCCACCCACGGTGTGCAGGCCGTCTGCGGGGGTGACACCGTGGTGGTGGGCAAGGCCGGCCTGGTGAAAGCGGCGGCCGGGTTCCGCGACGCGTCGATCCGCAGTGGCCAGCTGGCGGTGCACGTGGCCATCAACGGGACCTACGCCGGAGCGCTGATCATGAAGGACCCGCTGCGGGACAACGCCGTGGAAACGCTTGGCCAGCTGCAGCGGCTGGGGGTCCGGCACACCGTGCTGCTGACCGGCGACGCCGGCGCCACCGCCGCACACATCGCCAGGGAAGCCGGCATCACCAGGGTGCAGGCGGACTGCCTGCCGGAGGACAAAGTCCAGGCCGTGGCGGCCGTCCGGGAGCGGCCCGTGATCATGGTGGGCGACGGCGTCAACGACGCGCCGGTGCTCGCGGCAGCGGACGTGGGCATCGCCATGGGCGCCAAGGGCGCTACAGCTGCCAGCGAATCCGCGGACGTGGTGGTGATGCTCGATGACCTCTCCAGGGTTGCCCTGGCAGTGGCCATCGGGCAACGCACCATGTCGGTGGCCCTCGTCAGCATCTGGACAGGCATCGGACTAAGCGTGGGGCTGATGGCCGTGGCCATGACCGGTTACATTCCCGCCGTCACCGGCGCCCTCCTCCAGGAGCTCGTGGACTTGGCCACCATCCTGAACGGGCTCCGGGCCCTGCGCGGAGCCACCGTGCGGCCGTCCACGCCGGCATGACCTTTGGCACTTCCGGGCCGCCCGCCGTCGTGGCGAATGTATTGGATATGAACGAAGAATCAGCTTCCCGGCCCGTCATCGTGGGTGTTGACGGCTCCGAATTCTCCTCGGCTGCCCTCCGGTACGCCGGAACCCTCGCCGCCGGGTTGGGCGCCAGGCTGGAGGTCATCACCTGTATCGGCATGCCTGATTACCTGGTGGTATCCAGTCTTGAGAGCAGCGAGCACCCGTTGACGGCCGGGCTGGAGGACACCGCCAGGCGCCTGGTGGAGGACGCCCTCGGCCGGGCATTTACCGGCCACCGCCCCACGGCCATCGACGTGACGGTCAGGTTCGGCGCGCCGGGCAAAGTTTTGGTGGAAGAGAGCAAGCGGGCGCAGCTGCTGGTGGTGGGCAGGCACGGTGAAGGAGGCTTCCCCGGTACATCCATGGGCTCCGTCAGCAAGGCCTGCGCCGCACGCTCCGTGTGCCCGGTGGTCCTGGTGGGGCAGGAGCCGGACAGCGTGTGATGGCCGCTGCAGGCCTCACCACCGAGCGGGCAGCGGAACTGCTCAGACGTGCCGGACCCAACGTCCTCCCGGGTGAGAAGCCCGTCCCGCAGTGGCGCAAGCTCTGGGCGGAGCTGACCCACTTCTTCGCCCTCATGCTCTGGGTGGCCGCCGCCCTGGCCTTCGTTGCGGACATGCCGCAACTGGGGGTGGCGATCATCGTCGTCGTGATCGTCAACGGCGTGTTCGCCCACATCCAGCAGGAACGCGCCCAGCACGCCGCGGCCAGGCTGCGCGGCCTGCTGCCCGCCGACGTCCGCGTCCGGCGGGACGGACAGGTCCGGACCGTCCACGCCAGTGACCTGGTCATAGATGACGCGGTGCTCCTGACCGCCGGCGACCGGGTCCCCGCCGACGTCATCCTGCTCACGGCCGCGGCCTGTGCCGTTGATGAATCCATGCTGACCGGCGAAAGCGTGCCGGTCCCCAAAACGGGCGGCGACCCCGCCTGGGGCGGCACCTTCCTGGTCAACGGCGACGCCGAAGCCACCGTTACCGCCACGGGTGCCAGCACCCGCCTGGCCGGGATCGCCGCACTGACCAGTGCTGCCGTTCCGCCGCCCACGCCGTTGTCCCTCGAGCTGCGCCGGATTGTGCGGCTGGTGGTGCTGGTGGCCCTGGGCATCGCCTGCCTGTTCTTCCTGGTCTCCCTCGTGGCGGGAATCGCTTGGCGCGACTCGTTCCTGTTCGCCATCGGAGTGGCCGTTGCGCTCGTCCCGGAAGGCCTGCTGCCCACTGTCACCCTGTCCCTGGCGATGGGCGCCCAGCGGATGGCGGCCAGGAACGCACTGGTACGCAACCTGGAGGCCGTTGAAACGCTGGGGTCCACCACCTTCATCTGCACCGACAAGACGGGGACCCTCACCCAGAACAGGATGAACGCCGTCAAAGTCCACACACCCGCCGGAACCATCCAGGTGGCAGGGGAGGGATACGGACCCGCCGGAGCCGTGCAGGGCGACGGCCAGGAAGCGGCGGCAGAGGCGGCGCTCGCCGCCCGGGCGGCATCGCAGGGCCGCGCAACGGCGAGTGGCAGGCTTCCGGCGACCCGATGGAGGCAGCGATCGATGCGCTGGCGCAGCGGCTCGCGGGCGGCCCGGTGTCCGGGACGCCGCCCGCGCGACGGCTCGCGTTTGACCCCGTACGACGCCGGGAGTCGGCCATTGTGGGCCAGGACCTGTTCTGCAAGGGCGCACCGGAAGCGGTGCTGCCGCTATGCGCGGGCGTCACCGCAGGCACCGCCGGCGAGGTCGGGGCGATGGCGTCCGGCGGCCTGCGGGTCATTGCGGTGGCGCGGCGGAACCTGGCCGGCCTGGCCGGTGACACGATGACGATGCCCCCGGAAGAGCTGGAACGCAGCATGGAACTCCTGGGGCTGATTGGCCTGCATGACCCGCCGCGGCCCGGCGTGGGTGACGTCATCAGCACAGCCCGCCGGGCCGGGCTCAAGCTGGCCATGATCACCGGTGACCATCCGGCCACGGCGGCGGCAATCGCCCGCGAGATTGGCCTGGCCGGAACGCCGGAGACGGTGGTGGAAGGCTCCGGCCTGCCGGAGGACGAACAGATGCTGGGGGCGTTACTGGACCGGGACGGCATCGTGGTCAGCCGGGTGTCGCCCGAGCAGAAGCTCCGGGTGGCCAAGGCGCTGCAGTCACGCGGCCATGTGGTGGCGATGACCGGCGACGGCGTGAACGACGGGCCCGCCCTGCGGGAAGCGGACATCGGCGTTGCCATGGGCCTGGCCGGAACCGATGTGGCCCGGGAAGCCGCAGACCTGGTGTTGCTCGATGACCACTTCGCCACCATCGTGGCGGCCATCGAACAGGGCCGGGCAACGTACGCCAACATCCACCGGTTCCTGACGTACCACCTGACGGACAACGTCGCTGAGCTGACGCCCTTCGTCGTGTGGGCGCTTTCGGGCGGCCAATTCCCGCTGGCGCTCGGGGTGCTGCAGATCCTGGCGCTGGACATCGGCACCGACCTGCTGCCGGCCCTGGCACTGGGTGCCGAAGCTCCGGGCAAGCGTGTTCTGTCCCGGCCGCCGGACCGGCGGCACCTGATGGACCGGCACCTGATGGTGCGCGTGTTCTGCGTGCTGGGCCCGGTCGAAGCCGCCGTTGAAATGGCTGCCTTCTCTGCCGTGCTGTTCGCCGGCGGCTGGACCCGCGGCGGGCCTCCTGAACCGGGGCTGCTCCTGGCGGCGTCGGGCACGGCCTTCACGGCGGTGGTGCTTGGACAGCTGGCCAACGCCTTTGCCTGCAGGAGCGCCACGGTCATGCCGTGGCAGCTTGGCTGGGGAACCAACAGGTTGCTGCTGTGGGCCGTGGCGGCCGAGCTGGCGGTCCTGGCAGCATGCCTGTTCATCCCGCCGGCCGCTGGCCTGCTGGGACAGGCCCCGCCCCCGCCGGTCGGTTTGCTGGCCGCGTCCCTGGCCATCCCTGCTGTCCTGGCGGCTGACTGGATTTACAAGGACGCCAAGCCCCGCTGGGCCCGGCGGTGACGCCGGGGACCTAAGACCCTGCCCCGGGGTGCCGGACCGGCCCAGAATCAAGGCATGACTGCTCCTTCCGCGACCTCCGCCACCCGTGTCCACGTCAAATGGTTCAGCGACACCGGGATAGGGGACATCGCCTCGGTGGGGGGCAAGAACGCGTCGCTCGGAGAGCTGAGCAGGTCGCTGCAACCGGCCGGGGTCAAGGTGCCCGAAGGGTTCGCCACCACCGCTGACGCCTACCGTTCCTTCCTGGAACACAACGGACTGGAGCCCCGCATCAGGGACTGTATTGCCGGCTACCAGGAGGGCCGGACCACGCTCCGGCAGGCCGGTGCGGCCATCAGGGAACTGTTCCTGGCCGCCGGCTTCCCGGACGGTATCGCCGCTGAAATCCGTGAACACTACCGGGACCTCTCACAGCGGGCCGGCCAGGAGCAGGTGCCGGTGGCGGTGCGCAGCAGTGCCACCGCCGAAGACCTGCCGGATGCCAGTTTCGCCGGCCAGCAGGAGACCTTCCTCAATGTCTCCGGGGAACGGGCCGTCCTCGACGCCTGCCGGCGCTGCTACGCCTCGCTGTTCACTGACCGCGCCATCAGCTACCGGGACATCAAAGGATACGGACACCTCAATGTCGCACTGTCGGTAGGGATTCAACGCATGGTCCGCTCCGACGTCGGGGCCTCAGGAGTCATGTTCTCCATCGATACCGAATCAGGCTTTCCCCACGCGGTGCTCATCAGCGCAGCCTGGGGGCTGGGCGAGACGGTGGTGCAGGGAACCATCAACCCGGACAAGTACCAGGTGTTCAAACCGCTGCTCGCTGACAACCGCTTCACCCCGGTCATCGCCCGGGAAACCGGCGCCAAGGAACGGAAGATGGTTTACAGCCACGGCGGCAGCGCCCTCACCCGGATGGTGGACACCACCGAACGCGAGCGCACCGCCCTGGTGTTGACGGACGCCGAAGCTGTCCTGCTGGCACGGTGGGCAACCGCCGTGGAGCAGCACTACGGGCGCCCCATGGACATGGAATGGGCCAAGGACGGGCTGACGGGCGAACTGTTCATGGTCCAGGCCCGGCCCGAAACGGTCCAGGCGCGCCGCAGCAGCTCAACGTTCCGGACCTATCACCTCCAGCAGCAGGGCCATGTCCTCGCCACTGGGGCAGCCGTGGGGGACAGCATTGCCAAGGGCGCGGTCTGCGTCATCCGGGACGCGAAGGACATCGAGTCATTCACCGACGGATCCGTCCTGGTCACCCGGATGACCGATCCGGACTGGGTTCCCGTCATGAAGCGTGCCGCCGGCATCGTCACGGACCATGGCGGACCCACCAGCCACGCAGCCATCGTGAGCCGTGAACTGGGCGTACCGGCCGTCGTCGGAACCGGCAACGCCACGGACACCCTGCCCCACGGCGCCCCCATCACCCTGTCCTGCGCCGAAGGGGAGGAGGGCCG
The DNA here is from genome assembly GCF_000022025.1 of Pseudarthrobacter chlorophenolicus A6. Taxonomy (GTDB): domain Bacteria; phylum Actinomycetota; class Actinomycetes; order Actinomycetales; family Micrococcaceae; genus Arthrobacter; species Arthrobacter chlorophenolicus. The sequence continues at coordinate 2,343,496 of NC_011886.1, read as the reverse complement.
CGTCTACGAGGGGCTGCTGGAGTACACGGTGGAGGACGTCGACATGGACCGGCTGCCCGCCACCCGGACGGATGTGATGGTCAACATCGGCAGCCCCGCCGCGGCTTTCAAATGGTGGCGGCTTCCCGCTGCAGGCGTTGGCCTTGCCCGGATGGAGTTCATCATCAGCAATTTGATCCGCATCCACCCCATGGCCCTGGTCCATCCCGAGCGGGTGGCCGACGACGAGGCCGCCCTCATCCGCCAGCTCACCCGCGGCTACGACGACCCCCGCGAATACTTCGTGGACACCCTGGCCACCGGCATCGCCAAGATCGCTGCCCCGTTCCATCCCAAGCCCGTCATCGTCAGGCTCAGCGATTTCAAGTCCAACGAGTACAGCCACCTGATCGGCGGCCGGTCCTTCGAACACCCCGAGGAAAACCCCATGCTCGGGTTCCGCGGTGCCTCCCGCTACTACAGCGAGGACTACCGCGAAGGGTTCGCCCTCGAATGCCGCGCCCTCAAAAGGGTGCGCGAACAGATCGGCTTCGCCAACGTCGTCGTGATGGTCCCCTTCTGCCGCACCGTCCACGAAGCCGACCAGGTGATCGAGGCCATGGCCAGCCACGGCCTGGTCCGAGGGGAAGCGGGACTGCAGCTCTACATGATGTGCGAAATCCCGTCGAACGTGGTGCTGGCGGACCAGTTCGCCCGGCGGTTCGACGGTTTCTCCATCGGCTCCAACGACCTCACCCAGCTGGTGCTGGGGGTGGACCGGGATTCCGAACAGCTTGCGGGGCTCTTCGACGAACGGGATCCGGCCGTCAGCGCCATGATCGCCGAGGCCATTTCCAAAGCCCATGCGGCAGGCATCCGGATCGGCATCTGCGGCCAAGGCCCAAGCAACCACCCGGAGCTCGCCGAATTCCTGGTGGGCCAGGGCATCGATTCGCTGTCCCTGAACCCGGACACCTACCTCCGAACGCTGCCCGTCATTGCCGCCGCCGAGCAGCGGCTGGGCCGGCGGGCCTAACGGCACTGTCTGCCCCGGACCCACTGCTGATAGCACTGTCCTATGACCGGCTCTCCCACCGCAGCTGCCGCCAGGCCGCCGTTTGACGCGGTCATCTTCGACCTCGACGGAGTCATCACCAACACCGCACTGCTCCACCAGGCCGCCTGGAAGGAAACATTCGACCGCATCTTCCAGGACCCGCGGATCCCGGCAACGGCTGACCGCACGCCAATGTCCCCAGCCGATTACCGGACATTCATCGACGGGCTGCCCCGCGAGGAGGGCGTCATGAAGTTCCTGGCCGCCAGGGGAGTGGCGGTGGACCGGGGAACGGACCACGACCAGTCCGGCGCCTGGACGGCCTACGGACTCGGGGCCCTGAAAAACCGGCTGTTCCTCGAACACCTGCGCAGGGACGGCGTCAAAAGCTATCCGGGCACCATGCAGCTGCTGCACCGGCTGGCTGACGCCGGGGTGCCCACTGGCGTGGTGACCTCCAGCCGCAACGCGTCCTTCGTCCTGGATGCGGCCGGCATCGCGGACCTCTTCAGCGTCATCCTCGACGGAACAGCGGCCGCCAACCTGGGGCTGCGGGGCAAACCTTCGCCCGATGTCTTCCTGGCCGCTGCGTTCAGGCTGGGCGTGCCACCGTCCCACGCCGTGGTCATTGAGGACTCGGTGGCCGGCGTCCAGGCCGCGCGGCGCGGCGGATTCGGGCTGGTGGTAGGCATTGACCGCAGCGGCACCCGGCGTGGACTCGAAGCGGCAGGCGCCGGCGCGGTCCTGAACGACGTGGGGGAACTGGACCTGGGACTGGTGCTGGGCGATCCCTGGCACCTGGTCTTCGAAGGATTCGACGCCGACCACGAGGGCCACCGCGAAGCGCTTACCACCCTGGGCAACGGCTACCTGGCCGTCCGGGGCGCAGCGGCGGAAGGTGGCCCGGCCAGCTACGCCGGCATGTACCTTGCCGGCGTCTACAACAGGGCCGAAGCCGAAGCAGGCGGAGAGACGGTAGTAGAGGAACACCTGGTCAACGCTCCGGACTGCCTTCCCCTCGACCTGAGGCTGGAAGGCGGCCGGTGGTGGTCCGCCGGCGGCATGACCCTCCTGCACGAGCGGCGCTCGCTGGATCTGCGCAGGGCGGTGCTGGAGCGGCGCCTGCTGCTCCAAACCACCGATGGTAAACGGCTGGAGGTGGTCCAGACCCGCTTCGCGTCCATGGCCGAGCCGCACCTGCTGGTGCTGGACATGCAGGTGACGGCGCTGGGCTGGAGCGGCGCGGTGGAGGTGCGCAGCGGAGTGGACGCCGGGGTCCGGAACGCCAACATCCCCGGCCCGGCGGCCGGTCCCGGGGTCCACCTGGCGGATCGCACCGGCGAGCGCACCGCCTTGGACGACGAACCCGGTGACGTCCCGGACGACGGGATCACCGTCGTCGAGGCGGAAACGACGCAAAGCCTGGTGCGGATCGCCGTGGCTTTCCGCACCCGGGGACCCGGCATCGCGGCCGGGGGAGCCGCGGGCCGGGACGGGGCGCTCCACTACCGGGCCTTCCGGATGGCGCTCGCCGACGGGAATCCGTCAACAATCACCAAGACTGTCGCCGTTGTGACCTCCAGGGACCGCGCCATCTCGTCGCCGGCATCGGCAGCCCGGTGGGTGCTGCGCCGCGCGGGCGATGACCCGGGAGGGCTCTTGGCCGCCCACCTCGACGCGTGGCGCCGGGAGTTGGCGCCCTACCTGGTGGAGATGGACGCGCCGGGGCAGGTGCGGCTGGTCCTGAACCTCCACATCTTCCACGTCCTGCAGACCCTGACCCGCCATACGGCTGAACTGGACGCCGGCGTCACCGCCCGCGGGCTCCACGGCGAGGGGTACCGCGGCCATGTTTTCTGGGATGAGCTGTTCGTGCTGCCGCTGGTGACGCTGCGCACTCCGGACGTGGCACGCGCCCTCATCGACTACCGGTGGCGCCGGCTGCCGGCAGCCCGCCACGCCGCCGCCCTGGCGGGCTGCTCCGGAGCGAAGTTTCCCTGGCAGAGCGGAAGCGACGGGACCGAGGAAACGCCCACCTGGCTCTACAACGACCGCTCGGGCCGGTGGGTCCGGGACTACTCGCACCTGCAGCTTCACGCCGGCCTGGCGGTGGCTTTCAACGCCTGGCAGTACTACCAGGCCACCAACGACAAGCCGTGGCTGCTCCGGCGGGGTGCTGAACTGGTCATCGACGTTGCCCGGTTCTTCGCCTCCCGAGCCGAGTTCAGCCAGGACACCTCCCGCTACCACCTCAGGGGCGTGGTGGGGCCGGACGAATACCACACCCGGTACCCCGGAAACCGAGCCGGGCCTGGATGACAACGCCTACACCAACGTGATGGCTGCCTGGGCCTGCCTGCGGGCGGCGGACATCGTTGCCATTTTCCAGGGCGAAGAGCGGGCTGAACTGGCAGCCCGGCTGGCCATCCGCGCCGAAGAAGCCGCCGCCTGGGAACAGGTGGGCCGGGCGTTCTTCGTGCCGTTCCATCCCGACGGCGTCATCAGCCAGTTCGCCGGCTACGGGCAGCTCGACGAACTGGACTGGGACCGCTACCGGGAAACCTATAACAGCATCGAGCGGCTGGACCTCATCCTGGAAGCCGAGGGCGATGACACCAACCGGTACAAGCTCGCCAAGCAGGCCGATGTCCTCATGCTTCCCTACCTCCTCGGCCAGGAAGGGCTGACCGGGCTCCTGGCCGAGCTGGGGTACACGTTCACCGCGGAGCAGCTGAACCTGACCATCGAGTACTACCTTGGCCGCACAGCCCACGGCTCCACCCTGAGCCGCGTCGCCCATGCCTCAGTCCTCGCCGCACTCGACGCTGACCGGGCCTGGGACAGTTTCCGTGAAGCGCTCGACGCCGACCTGGACGACACCCAGCACGGCACCACCCGGGCGGGAATCCACCTGGGCGCCATGGCCGGGACCGTGGATGTCATCCAGCGCAGCTTCGCCGGGCTCAGGCTGAGCGGGGAAACCATCATTTTCTCGCCCAGCATGCCCACGGGACTGCGGAGCGTCGCCTTCCACATCCGGTACAGGGGCCACCACCTGAACATCAGGCTCAAGGGCGGGCATCTTCATGTCGAGTCTGCAGCCGGGGACGCTGCACCGATCAGCGTGCGGGTCAACGGCAGGGACACAACCCTGATGCCGGGCCAGGCCGGCAACTTCCGGCTCGCGGCCGCCGCCGATCCGGCCCTGCCATGAGGCGCCTCGGCATCCTGACCAGCGGAGGCGACTGTCCCGGCGTGAACGCCGTGATCCGCGGGGCCGTCCTCGCCGGAGACATCGTCCACGGCTACGGGTTCGTCGGGTTCAGGGACGGCTGGCGGGGAATCCTGGAACAGGACGTTGTCCCCCTGCCCCGGCACAGTGTCCGCGGCATCTCGCGCCTGGGCGGCACCATCCTCGGAACGTCCCGTACCAACCCGCTGCACGACGGCGGAGTGCAGGCGGTCCGGGCCGGATTCCGGCGCAACGGCCTGGACGGGCTCATTGCCATCGGCGGCGAGGGGACCCTGGCTGCCGCCAGGGAACTGTGCAGCCACGGACTGCAGGTCATTGGCGTCCCCAAAACCATCGACAACGATCTCGGCGCGACCGATTACACCTTCGGCTTCGACTCGGCGGTCCAAACGGCAACGGAAGCCATCGACAGGCTGCGGACCACCGGGGAATCGCACCACCGGTGCATGGTGGCGGAGGTGATGGGACGCAACGCCGGATGGATTGCGCTGCACGCGGGCATGGCCGCCGGCGCCCATGCCATCCTGGTTCCGGAGCATCCCGTAACGCTGGACCAGGTTGCCGCCTGGTCATTTCCGCCCGCGGCCGCGGGCGGGCGCCGCTGGTAGTGGTGGCCGAGGCCTTTACCCCGACCGGACAGGATGCCCCCTACGCTCCCCGTGGCCTGGACACGTTCGGCCGGCCCCGGCTCGGCGGTATCGGGCGCCAGCTGGAGGAGAAGCTGCAGGTCATGACAGGTATCGAGACCCGGGCCACCGTCCTCGGACACATCCAGCGCGGCGGTGAGCCCACCGCCTACGACCGGGTGCTCGCCACCAGGCTGGGCATTGCCGCCGTGGAGGCTGCGGCCAACGGCAGGTGGGGGACCATGGTGGCCCTGCGGGGCACGGACATTGTGCCCGTCGGGCTGGAAGAGGCGCTGGGAACACTGAAGCTGGTCCCCGAGCAACGGTACCTGGAGGCAGCTGTCCTGTTCGGCTGACCGCCGGTCACGGAGACCCCTGGGCTCCCGGCAGCCGGCGGGTCCGCGTCAGTGCCGCGATCGCCTGGACCGCCGCGCTGCCGGCCAGGCCAGCGGCGGCCGATACGGCCAGAAGGTCCGGCGGCGGCCATTCAAGCCGGAGGAATTCGGTGGCCACCGGCACGGTGAACAGCAGGAAAAGGCCCACGTACATGCCGGCAAGGATCAGCCCCTTGGTCCAGGTGAGCGGGCGCGAGGCCGTGACGAGGATCCAGGACGCCAGCAGGGCAAGGGTGATGACCGCGGCAGACTGGCCGGCAGCTGTTCCCGCCAGGCCGATGGTGCCTGCGTACCCGCTGACCCCGGCCACGCACAGGGCTGCGCAGAGTCCTGCGGGCAGCGAAAAGGACAGGGACCGCCGCAGGAATCCGGGCGTGTACCGCTCTCCGCCGGGCTGCAACGCCAGGAAGAACCCGGGAAGCCCGATGGTGAGGCCGTCGAGGATGGACAGCTGCCGCGGCAGGTAAGGGAACGGCCACAGGAGCGCTGCGAAGACGAGGGAGATGGCGGTGATGTAGACCGCCTTGCTGAGGAAGACCACGGAGACGCGCCCCACGTTGCTGATGGCCCGCCGCCCCTCCGCAACAACTGCCGGCAACCTGTCGAAGCGTCCGTCCAGGAGCACCAGCCGGGCAACTGCCTTCGTCGCCGGCGACGCCGTGTCCATGGCGATCCCCAGATCAGCCTCCTTCAGCGCCAGAACGTCGTTGACGCCGTCCCCGGTCATCGCCACCGTGTGGCCGCGCCGCTGCAGCGCCTGCACCATGTCGCGTTTCTGTGCCGGGGTGACGCTGCCAAAGACGTCGTTGTCCTCCATGGCCTGTTCCAGGAGGGCAGGGGCTGCGGGAAGGTTGCGGGCATCGCAGGCTCCGGTACCACCCATTCCCACGGTGCGGGCAAGGGCGGCCACCGTACGCGGGTCGTCGCCGGAGATGATCTTCAGTGCCACTCCCTGGCCACGGAAGTAGTCGAGCGTGGCCGCCGCATCCGTCCGGATGTCTTCACGGAAGGTCAGCAGCAACGCCGGTTCCAGGATGTCCGGGAGGCCGCCGTCTGCCGCTCCCGGCGGCAGGGAACCCGGCACGTGCGCCAATGCGAGCGTCCGCAGCCCCGTGGCGGCCAGGGCCCCGGCCTTCCGGTGCGCCTCACCCAGCCGGGCAGCAGGTCCGAGGACGGCGCTGGGAGCCCCCAGCACCCAGCTCCCGCCAGCCCGGCCCGTGGGGGGAAAAGTGACCGAACTCCATTTCCTGGTTGAGTCGAACGGTACGGACGAGGATTCGGCCAGGAGTCCGTTTCCGTGGAAGGCGGCCCCAATGGCCGCTGCCGTGGTGCTGGCTTCCGGCCTGGATCCAAACCACGCCAGGGCATCCTTCCATCCATCGGCAGGTGGCGTCCCGGTATCGTGCAGCGCGTCAAAGGCGATGGCACCTGTAGACAACGTCCCGGTCTTGTCCAGGCACAGGACATCAACCCGTGCCAGTACCTCCACGGCTGCCAGTTCCTGGACCAGGACCATGTGCCGGGAGAGCCGCAAGCCGCCCACCGCGAAGGCGACGCTGGTCAGCAGGACCAGGCCGAGGGGAATCATGGCTATCAGGCTCGCCACCACGCCCACCACGGCCGGTACCCAGCGGCCGGAACTTACGGCCACGGCCCAGCCGCCCGCATCCTGAACCTGCGCGTTCGCGACGAGTACCGCCGTCGGGAGCAGCAGCCAGGTGATGACTTTGAGGACCCTGTCCAGGCCGGTGCGGATCTCGGAAGTGACGAGGGAGAACCGCTTGGCCTCGGCGGCGAGCCGTGCGGCGAACGTTCCTGCCCCCACCCGGGTTACCACGGCCCGCGCGCTGCCGGCCAGGATCAGCGATCCGGACAGCAATTCCGCTCCGGCGATTTTGGGTACCGGCTCCGACTCGCCCGTCAGGAGCGACTCGTCCACCTCAATGAAACCGTCGTCCAAGAGCCGCAGGTCCGCCGAAACCTGGTCTCCGGCGCTGAGCAGGACGACGTCGTCGGGAACCAGGTCCTGTGCCGGGATCCACTGGGGGACCCCGTCCCGGATGACCCTGCTGCGGGCGGCATGGAGGATGGCCAGGCGGTCAAGGGATTTCTTGGCCCGGTACTCCTGGATGATGCCGATTAGGGCGTTGCCCAGGGCGGAAAAGCCAAACAGCGCATCCCGCCACTGGCCAAGGACGAACAGGAGAATGAAGCTGCCTGCCACGATGCCGTTGAACAGGGTGAGCACATTGGCCCGGACAATTTCCCACAGGCTGCGGCTTGTGGCGGCAGGTACGCTGTTCGTTTCGCCCCTGGCAGTCCGTTCCGCGACCCCTGCCGAGCTCAGGCCAGCTTCTTCAGCCTGGTGATGACGGTGGGGCATGGCGGCTGGGCCAGGACGGCGTGGGCGGTGGACCCCAACAGGAGCCTGCTGAAGCTGCCGCGGCCACGGCTGCCCAGCACCAGCAACCTCGCGTTGGCAGCGGCACGGACCAGCGCATCGGCGGGCTCCATGACGGTCTCGAGGACATCGTGCACCACCAATCCGGGGTAGTCCTGGCGCAGTCCGGCAACGGTCTCTGAGAGGACCACCTGTTCCTCCTCAACCACGTGCCGGGCGAAACTGCCGGACGGAAGCCCCGCCCTGATCCACCGGTTGGGACCCGTGAAGGCGTAAAGGACCGTGAGCTCTTCACCCAGCGCGTCGGCCTCGGAAGCCGCGAATGCCACAGCCTGGGTGGCCTGTTCGGACCCGTCGACGCCAACCACGATGCCCCTGCCATCAGCCTTCCTCGGGCCGATGACGGCCACGGGGCAATCGGCGACCGCTGCTGCCTGCAGGGCGCGGTCCGTCATGGCACCGCGGGATTGCCCGCTGCTGCCCAAAACCAGCATGGACGCTTTTCCGGAGTAGCGGCCCAGGGAGGCGCCGATGCTGCCCTCCAGCATTTCGTGCGAAACCTCCAGGCCCGGTGCCTGGCTTCGGACCCGGTCAGCGGAGTTCTTCAGCAGGTCCTCCCCGGAGGTGCGCAGCACATCGATATAGGGGAGCGCTTCGAGTGCTTCGCCCGCCATCCAGTGGTCATCCAGGACTGACAGGAGCACCAGCGGCAGCCGGAGCCGTGCGGCGCGTGCAGCGGCCCATGCCAGCGCTGCCCGTGATGCTTCGGACTCGGTAATGCCGACGGCGATGGGCTTGGTGGTCTCCATGGCTGACCTTCCTTTGGGGTGCCTGGGTGGGGTGCATGGGTGGGATGCCGGGGGATGGGTTGCAGGAAAGAGTCAGCGTTCGCCGGCTGGTTCCTGCGGGGCCCAGCGGGACGGGGGAGCGATGACGAATCGCCTTCCGGTGACTTCGGCGGGCGTGACGCGGACCAGCCTGTCCTTGGCCCCGGATTGCCAGGGGGAAAGGCGGCCGTCGCTGGCCTCCCGTTGCGATACGGCGTCGTCCGCTGCTTCGGCGTGTCCTTTGAGCACCACGCTCCAGGCTATGGTGCCGTACTGGTTGAATCCGTCGGCCTCCAGGGATACGGGCTGGCCGTCCGCCAGCGAGTCCAGTCTGGTTCCCTCGCCGGTGCGGATGAGCACCGTACCGTTACTCGGAACAAAGTTGACCGGAAGGATTTCCACCATGTCCCCGTGCGGGAAGGCGATCCTGCACACCGGTGTCGACTGCAGGTACTCCCAGCAGTCATGAACACCCAGAATTTCCGCTTCCGCTTCGACAGCACCTGTATCCATGGCCGTAGCTTAGGTCCGGGAATACGGTCAGGGTAGGGAAGAAGGTCCCGGTGCCTGAATTATGCGGGCCGCGGGCATTCCCCGCCCCTTGATCCTCTCCTAGGATGGTGCCACGCCCTCTGTCGCGTGCCCAGGCGCAGGCGGGTCGGTCCGGGGATGCACCACCCTGGACGCTGCACAGCTGCTGGAAGCCTGCAATGGCGCAGACCGCTTCAACAGGAGGTTCGATGTGAGTACTGAGCCGTGGCGTTCGCCAATGCGGGAGCGCGCCGAAGACCTCCTTCGCGACTTTGTCTCCCGCGCCGACGAACTGCTGCAGACCCAGGACAGGATGAATGGCCTGCTGTCCGCCGTCATGGGCCTGGCCGAAGACCTCAGCCTCGAAACCGTGCTCGACAGGCTTGTCCGCTCTGCCTGTGAACTGGTGGGCGCGCGCTACGGTGCCCTGGGCGTCATTGGGGAAGACCGCAGCCTCAGCCACTTCATCACCGTCGGCATAGATGAGCAGGGCATCAGGTCCATCGGGGACCTCCCCACCGGCCACGGCGTGCTGGGACTACTGATCCGGGAGCCGCGGCCGCTGCGCCTCCACGACCTGGGCCAGCACCCCATCGCTTCCGGTTTCCCCCAGAACCATCCGCCCATGAAGACCTTCCTCGGCGTCCCGGTGCGGGTTCGCGACGTCGTCTTCGGCAACCTCTACCTCACGGAAAAGAGCGGCGGGCTGGATTTCACGCCCGAGGATGAGGATCTTGCTGTGGCGTTGGCCGCCGCTGCCGGCGTGGCCATCCAGAATGCCCGCCACTTCGATGACAGCAGACGCCGGCAGAAGTGGCTGGAAGCCGGGATGGAACTGAGCAGCCGGCTTATTGTCACGCCGAGGCCCGGCGACGCGGAGAACCTGGACCTGGTGTCGGAGACCGCAATGCGGGTTTCGGATTCAGCCCTCGCCGTGATCGCTGTGCCCGCCGGTGACGGCGCCCTGCGCTGCCGTTCCTCCCTCGGCGTCCAGAGCCTGCAGGCGGGCCGGGAGATCAAGGCATCCGGCGTCGTCGACGATGTCATCAGGACAGGGAAGTCCGTGATGGTGCGGAATCCCCAGCAGGTCTTTGACGACGGTGTCGTTGAGAAGCTTGGCCCGGTGCTGGTCTGTTCGCTTGGCCACAGCGGAAGCGACAATGGCGTATTGATTCTTGCCCGGCCATCGGCTTCAGGCCCGTTCACCCAGGCAGAGGTGGAGTCCAGTTCGTTGTTCGGCAGCCGGATCGGGCTGGCACTCGACCTTGCCCGGGTCCACGCCCTCCGTGAACAGAACCTCCTGTTCACGGACGGGAACGGATAGCCCGCGATTTGCACGACCTGGTGATCCAGCGCCTGTTCGCCGCCGGCCTGAGCATCCAGAGCCTCCGCCGCTATACACCGGATCCGGTGGCCCATGAACGGATCGCCGCGGTCACCGCCGAACTGGACGACACCATCCGGAAGCTCCGCGACACCATCTACTCGTTGCGCACCGGCGGCAACCAGGAACCCCTGACCGGCCGCATCCTCAAGGTGTCCGAAGAAACATCCCGGGGTTACGCCGTCGCGCCCAACGTCGGCTTCAGCGGCCCTATTGACGACACCGTCCCTGAGGACGTGGCTGGCCATCTGCTCTCCGTCCTGTCCGAAGGCCTGAGCAACGCCGCGCGCCACTCCGGGGCAGCAGAGATCCGCGTGGCGGTGACCGCCTCCGGGGATGATGTGGAGCTGGTCATTTCGGACAACGGCCGCGGCTTCGAAGAGCCGGCGCTGACCAGCGGGCTTACCAACATGCGGCACAGGGCGGAGATGCTGGGCGGCACCTGCAGCATCGACAGCGAACCGGGCAAGGGGACCCGGGTGCGGTGGCGTGTCGGGCTGACCTGACGGTGCCCGGCAAAGTCAGTGCGCTTCCTGGCTGTTCCTGGTGACGAACACGGCCGCCTGTGTCCGGCGTTCGAAGCCGAGCTTGGCCAGGATGGAGGAGACATAGTTCTTGACGGTCTTCTCGGCAAGGAACAGTTCATCGCCGATCTGGCGGTTCGTCAGGCCCTGCCCCACCAAAGCCAGCACCTTCTTCTCCTGCGCGCTTAGCCCTTCCATCCTCGGGTCCGTGGGGGTCCGGGTCAGCCCGGAGACAATCCGTTCCCGCACCCCGGGCTCAAACAGGGAAGCGCCGGTGGCGGCCTTGCGGATACCGGCCAGGAGGTCATCGCTTTTGATCTGCTTGAGGATGTAGCCCGCAGCTCCGGCGAGGACGGCTCCCCGGATGGCCTGTTCGTCGTCGTAGCTGGTCAGGATCAGGCAGTTCAGCCGCGGATCGAGGGAACGGACGTCGCGGCAGACCTCGATGCCGGTGCCGTCCGGCAGGCGGCCGTCCAGGATGGAGATGTCCGGCCGAAGCGCCGGGATCCGGCGGGTGGCCTCGGCGGCCGATCCGCTTTCGCCCACCACCACGAACCCTTCACCTTCCAGCAGGTCCTTCAAACCCTGCCGGACAAGTTCGTGGTCGTCGAGGATGAAGACGCGAAGCGGTTCCTGCGGATTTGCAGCTTCCCCCGAGCCAGTCTCAAGCCTTTGCACGTTACGCTCCCATTTTCATAAGGACCCCGCCTGCACCCGCTGCGCTGTGCGGGCAGCCCCCTGGAGGGGCCACCACCATTCTTGCTTCCGTTGACCGCGGATAAAAGGGACCAAAGTCGGAAAGTGCCTGATCTTGTGGCGGCCGCCCGGTGACCAAAGGCCCTACCCGGCCGTCTGCTCCATCAGCAGTGTTGGAACAGACGTGCATCGGCGAAGGGAACGGAGCCCGCCATGGAAGCCGGCAAGGGGCGGCCCAGGATCATTGTGGGCGTGGACGGATCGGGCGCCTCGGTTCAGGCCCTGCGTACGGCCCATGCGTTGGCGGGGCCGCTGGACGCCGCTGTGGAGGCGTGGGCGTGCTGGGATGTTCCGGCCGGTTTCGGGCTGTACCTGGCCGTTGGCATCGACGGATTCGAGTTCGCGGCGAAGCAGGCCCTCCAGCAGGCGCTCACTGATGCGTTCGGAACGGCGGTTCCCTCTGAGATCCGCGGGCGGCTCCTGCGGGGCAGCGCGGCGCACCTCCTGATCGACGGCAGCCGGGAAGCTGCGCTTCTGGTTGTCGGCCGGCACGGGCACGCCGGCTTCGTCCCGGGCTCGGTGAGTTCCGCCTGCGTGAGCCATGCGCACTGTCCGGTGTTGGTGGTTCCGGCCCGGGTGGAAGCGGCCGACGGCGGGCGTTGACCTGTGTCGCGTTCCGCAGCGTCCTGTTCCGCGCCGCTGTCACGCCGATTCCGCGGGTGCCTCCGGCGTGTGCACCACCAGAACGGGGCAGTGTGCATGGGCCACCAGCGCCGAGCTGACGGAGCCCAGGAGCAGGCCGCCGAAGCCGCCGTGCCCGCGCCGGCCCACCACCAGCAGGTCAGCGTCGCGGCTGGCTTCGATCAGTGAATCCCGGGGGTGTCCGCGGACAAGGTTGGCCACGACGTTCGACGGCGTTTGGTCACCGTAGGCGGTCCTGACCGACTCGTCGAGGATCTGGCCGGCCCGCTCTTCGAATCCCTCGATGCCCATCAGCATGTAGCCGGAGTAGGCCTGCGGGTAGTCCCAATAGGCATGGGCCTCGACTTTTGCGCCGAGCGGCACCGCCAGGCGCTGGGCTTGCCGCAGCGCCTCGATGGAGGCCTCCGAGCCGTCCACTCCCACCACGATCCGTCCGAACTGTGCTCCGGCAGAATCCATCTCAACTCCTTATGGTGCGGTAATCCCTACGTGGCGTCCTGCCCGGGCAGGACGGGCTAGGGCTGGGGTGTTGCGTCCGTTCCAGGTACGGGCAGTTCCTGCCCGGCCGGTTGCGGTGCCTGCGGCGGCGCTTCCCCGGGCCCCTGGTCCAGCCGGAAGGGCGGATATTCGTCCCGCATCAGCGCCGTGTAGGCCATCACGCGGTAGATCCAGCGATTGATGCCCATGACCAGGTCGAACAGCGGGCGCAGGTAGCGGCCGGTGAAGAGCAGGGCCACCACGGCAACCAGGACCAGGATCCCCAGCAGCGAAATCCCGGTGCTGCGCTCATACGTGGTTCCCAGATCCGTGGTTTCCGCCCGCCACGTCCAGGCCGTGCCGGCGAGGGCAGCCACGATCAGCAGGTGTGGGATGGCCAGCAGCCACCACTTGACCAGTACCAGTCCCCGGGAAAGCCGCTCCGGGTAGTCCACGTCGAAGTCTGCTGGATAGTCGGTGTGCGCCAGGGTGAAGGGCGGATAGCGGTCCGTGCCGGCGGCGGCATAGGCGTAGAACGCCACCCTCCAGTTCCAGCGCATTACGCCGACGTTGAAGTTGAAGAGCGCCCTCGGGTAGCGGCCGGTGAAGAGAATCGCGAAACCGGCCACAATTGTGGTCACTGCGAAGGCAAACCACAGGAAGACAAGCACCACGAAGTGCGGAATCGCCAGGAACCACTTGACCAGCCACAGGCCCCTGGAGAGCCCTGGGTCCAGCTCACCGGAAAGCCGCGCCGGGTAGGGTGCCCGGTCCGCCAGTCCGGCAAGGTGCTGATCCTGCTGCTGCGGTGGGTGCCCGTGCTGTGCCGCCGGATAGCCGGGTTGCGGATTGTAGCCGGGCCGGGGTCCGTAGCCGGGGTTCGGTGCGCCTGGTTCCCGGGTGGGCGGGCCGGTGTGGCGGCCCAGGCCCATGGCCCCGAAGACCAGCAGCGGAACACCGACCACCAGGGCAACGGCACCGCCTGCCAGCAGGCCTGTGGCCGCCGGCCGGATCAGTTCAGACCGGGCCCCGGCCTGCAGCGTTGCTGCCACACCCTCGCTCGCATCGGCATTCATCAGGACAATAGACCAGTTCCCGGCCGCGAGGTCCCACGTGAGTTCCTGTTCGCCGGGGCCGGTTGCGGATGCGGCCCAGAATGTTTGCCGGGCAGGTGCTGCGGGGACGGCGGTTCCCGGTATGTCGCGGTACTCGGCCCGGAACGGCTGCATTTCGACGTCGAGCAGTTCAGAATGGTAGACGCCGGACAGGTACTTCTCGACGTCGGTCCGGGACGCGATCCCGATGAAGATGTCCTTGGCGGGGTCCACCGGGGCCGCCCGCAGCCGCAGGGTCCCCAGGTCGAACGGGAGGCGGGGCGGAACGCCCTCGCCGATGGCATCGAGCTGGGGAGAGGTCAGCGCGTGGGAGGCGACTGACAGCCGCGCCGTTCCGGAGGTAAGGAAGCCGTCACCCTGCGCGGACCCCACCGCCATGGCGACGGCGCCGCCGGCGAGCGCTGTGAGGCCTACCAGCGAAAGGAGGATCCCCAGGATGAGCATGATGATTGCTGCGGTTTTTCTCATGGTGTCGCCCCTGGAACTGATGGTGCGGACAATGTGGATTGCGGAACCCGGCCCTTGCCTGGCCGGATTGCGCCACAGGTCAGGCCTTGTTCTTGCCGGCCTGGATCCGTGTGATGACTGTGGGGCAGGGGAGGTGCTTGAGCACCCCGTGGGCAGTGGAACCCAGCAGCAGCCGCTTGATGCCGCCGCGGCCGCGGCTTCCCACCACCAGCATCCGTGCTCCGCTTGCCGCGTGGACCAACGCGTCAACGGGGTCCCGTTCCGTGTCCATCACCCGGTGCACTTTCAGGTCGGGGTAGTCCGCTTCGAGGCCCGCCACCGTCTCGGAGAGGACCACGCGTTCTTCTTCGGAGACCATCTCGGCCAGGCTGGCCGGGGCCAGCCCTGCATCCGTTACTGGGTCCGGCATCCTGACGGCATAGACAACTGTGAGTTCGTCGCCCTCCCGGTCGGCCTCCGCAGCAGCAAAAGCAACAGCCTTCGTAGCCTCCCGGGAGCCGTCGATTCCGACCACCACCCCGGACCGTCCGGCAAGGTCATGGGTCCCGACCACCGCCACCGGCACCTTGGCGGAGGCCGCGACCTGCAGGGCCCGGTCTGCCAGGGTTCCGCCCAGGTGTCCGGAGCCGGAGCCGATCACCAGCATCGACGCCTTGCCCGAATACTTCGCCAGCGATCCGCCCACGCTCCCTGTCAGGAGCCGGGTGGTGACCGTGGCCGGTGTTGCTCCCCGGACGCGCCCTGCAGCAGTTTTCAGCAGTTGGTCTCCGGCCTCTTCAAGGACCCCGAACCAGGGATAGGGTTCGGCCACCCAGCGGTCGTCCACGACGTGGAGGACGGTCAGCGGTACCCCGGACTTTTCGGCCCGGTGCGCGGCCCACAGCACCGCCGCCTGGCTTTGTGCCGAGTCATTGGTGGCAACGGCGATCGGTTTACGTGATGTCATGGCCGGCTTCCTGGTCTTTCATGTGGAGTTATGGGCGGACTCGGGAGGCGGTGGCCGTGCCCGGCGTGGCGCGGCAGCAGCACGTCTCCTTGCCTTCAAGGGTGGCCGCCGGACTCCTGCCGTCTGTAGGGCCGAAAGTCACGGCTATCGGGGGACAGTTCCCACCCCAAGGAGTGCTCAGTATGCCTACTATTGTCTGGCGGTACCGTTCTACGCTGCACCAGGCCCGGTGCAGCCCTAAGGAAAGGCGTGAGCATGAGTGAACAGAACGTCCCGGAGGATGGCCTGGAAGTCGTTGACGAAAATGACGTGCTGCTCGATGAAACACCGGGAAGCGCAGCGTCACAGGAGCTCGATCCCGTACACGGAGAACCTGACAGCTATCCCGGCGCGGCCGAAAACGATCCGGACCACTGGCAGGAAGACCCGCTGCTGCAGGATGAAACCGGCCAGTGACATCCAACGCACTCCTTCAGGATGCCTTCGTGCGCATCAGTGATGCCGTGGCGGAAACGCTCGAGGGCCTGGATGACGAAGCCCTGCACCATCGCCCGGACGGCACCGGCAATTCCATCGCCTGGCTCGTCTGGCACCTGGCCCGGGTGGAGGACGCCCAGGTTGCCTCCGCTGCCGGCCGCGAGCAGGTGTGGACGCACGGGGGTTTTGCTGCCCGCTTCGGCCTTCCGCTGAATGAACGGGACACCGGCTACGGGCATACCAGTGGGCAGGTGGATTCGGTCCGCGCCACGGCAAGCCTGCTGGGGGACTACTACGACGCCGTCCACCGGCAGACCGTGCAGGTCCTCGGCGAACTGGCAGACCAGGACCTTGACCGGACCGTGGACACCACCTGGGACCCTCCGGTCACCTTCGGCGTCCGGCTTGTCAGTACCCTCGCCGACTGCCTTCAGCACGCGGGCCAGGCGGCCTACGCGAAAGGCTTGGCTGCTGGCGGCCACGGCAGCGGCCGTGCGTGAACTGGTGGTCCTGGGCACCGCATCGCAGGTGCCCACCCGTACCCGGAACCACAACGGGTACCTGCTGCTCTGGGACGGGGAGGGGCTGCTTTTCGATCCCGGTGAGGGGACGCAGCGCCAGATGATCCATGCCGGAGTTTCGGCGACGCAGGTCACAAGGATCTGCCTCACCCATGTCCATGGCGACCACTGCTTCGGACTCCCCGGCGTGCTGTCCCGGATGGTGCTGGACGGCGTCAACCACCCGGTCCACCTCCACTACCCCGCTGCCGGGGAAGACGTAGTGCGGGCCCTGGTTTCCGTCAGCACGCCCGGCCTGGACCTGAAGCTCCATCCCCACGGCGCCGCCGGTGAGGTGGCAGACGGCCTCCACATCCGGCCGCTCAAGCACCGGATCGAAACGTACGGGTACCGGCTTACCGAGCCCGGGGGCCGCACGTTCCTGCCCCACCTCCTTGCGGCAGCGGGCATCGCGGGGCCGGACGTTGGCCGCCTCCGGCGCGAAGGTGCCCTTGCCGGCGTCGGACTCGCCGATGTCAGCGTTCCGCGCCCCGGGCAGCGCTTCGCGTTCGTCATGGACACGGCCCCCTGCGATGGTGCCGAAGACCTTGCCGACGGCGCCGACCTTCTGGTCGCCGAGTCCACCTTCAGCGATGACGACGGCGGGCTGGCGGGGGAATACCGGCACCTCACCGCCGGGCAGGCCGGGGATTTGGCGGGGCGCGGCAGCGTCCGGACGCTGGTGCTCACGCACTTCTCGTCCCGGTACGGCAATGATGTCAGCCTCTTGGCCCGGCAGGCGTCCGCCCGCGCCAACGGTGCCACCGTGATCGCTGCCGAAGACCTGCAGCGCATCCGCCTTCCAAACCGCCGCGGGGGCTCGCAATGACCGCCGCGGGGATAGGGTTAAAACCATGACTGCTGCTGCAGAATCGACTGTTGCCCTGGGTGGCCGCTTCGCCCGCGAACTCAATGAGCTGGCGGTGCCGTGGGAGGCGGAGGAGGCCCCGGACCCCAAGCTCCTGGTACTCAACGGACCTCTCGCTGCGGAACTGGGACTCGACCCGGAGTACCTGAGCTCGGAGGAGGGCGTCCGGTTCCTGCTGGGCAACCACGTCCCTGACGGTGCCACGCCCGTGGCCCAGGCCTACGCCGGGCACCAGTTCGGCGGCTACTCGCCCCTCCTCGGTGACGGCCGCGCTCTGCTGCTCGGAGAGCTTCAGGATTCCCGCGGAAGGTTGAGGGACCTGCACCTGAAAGGTTCGGGCCGCACGCCGTTCGCCCGCGCCGGTGACGGCCGTGCCGTCGTGGGGCCCATGCTCCGCGAATACATAGTCAGCGAGGCCATGCACGCCCTCGGCATCCCCACCACCCGCTCCCTTGCGGTCGTGGCTACCGGACGGCAGGTGCGCCGGGATGACATGCTGCCCGGCGCCGTGCTGGCGCGCGTGGCCGGCAGCCACCTTCGGGTGGGCAGTTTCCAGTATGCCCGGGTCACGGAAAACACAGAGCTCCTGCGGCGGCTGGCAGACCACGCCATCAGCCGCCACTATCCGGAAGCCGCCGCGGCGGAGAACCCCTACCTCGCGCTGTACCGGGCCGTGGTGGCGGCGCAGGCCTCGCTCGTGGCGCAGTGGATGCTGGTGGGGTTCGTCCATGGCGTGATGAATACAGACAACATGACCATCTCCGGCGAAACGATCGATTACGGTCCCTGTGCCTTCATCGACGCATTCAACCCGGCCGCTGTGTACAGCTCCATCGACGTCGGCGGCCGGTACGCGTACGCCAACCAGCCGGTCATGGCCGAATGGAACCTGGCCAGGCTCGCGGAAGCGATGCTTCCGCTCATCGACGAAGACCAGGAGGCTGCGGTTCCCGTGGCCGTGGAGGCGCTGGGTGGCTTCCGGCGGCAGTACAGTGCCGCGTGGTCCGGCGGTATGGCCACCAAGCTGGGGCTTGCTGCGGGGGAGCCGGAAGCGGCGGCAGGCGCGGAAGTCCAGGACCTGGTGGACGGTGTCACAGGCATCCTCAAGGATGGGTCCGTGGACTACACACTCTTCTTCAGGAACCTGGCCAAGGCCGCCCGGGGTGACAGCCGGCCTGTACGGGGGATGGTCATGGACCTTGCCGCATACGATGCCTGGGCCGAACGCTGGCAGGACCTGGCGCCGGATGCCGGGCTGATGGACCGCACCAATCCCGCCTACATTCCGCGCAACCACCTCGTCGAAGAGGCACTGGCCGCGGCTACGGGCGGGGACCTGGACCCACTGCACCGACTCCTCGAAGCGGTTTCGGCGCCCTACAGCGAACGCCCGGGCCTGGAGCGGTACACCCAAGGCGCCCCGGAGGACTTCGGGACGTACATGACCTTCTGCGGCACCTGAAGCCTGGAAACGGAGCGGGCACGCAACGAAGCAAAAGGGCGGCAGCCGGGATATCCCGGCTGCCGCCCTTTTTGCAGCTCTATGCGCTGGAGGCTACGTGCCCAGCAGGCTATGCGACCCGTACGTACGAGGCTGCACCAACCCAGCTGACGGAGTGCACCTGGGTCTGGCTGCCGTTGACGCCGCCGCTGACCATCTGGCCGTCACCGGCGTACACGCCCACGTGGCCGGCAGAGATCACCAGGTCACCCGGGGCGGGGGTGCCCACCACGGTGCCGTACTGGTAGAACTGGCCGGGAGCCAGGTCGCCGACTGACTTGCCGACTGCGCGCAGGGCCTTCTCCACCATGGCGGTGCAGTCCTGGGTCACGCCCACCTGGCCGTAGGCGTTGGCGAGGATGGCAGCGCCGGTACCCGAGCCGGTGGCAACAGGCGTCGCGGAGGCGTAGCCGAGGTTCATGCCGGTGTTGGCCGGAGCGGCGGCGCTTGCGGTCTGGACCGGTGCGGCGGCCGGAGCGACAGCCGGGGCAGCCGGAGCTGCGTAGCCGGCGCCGGGGATGGCGATCTGGTCACCGGGGTAGATGATCGAGGAAACGTCGAGGCCGTTGGCTGCCAGTACGTCGTTCAGGCCAACCCCGTAGGCGGACGCAATGGCGCCGAGGGTGTCACCGGAAACAACCGTGTGGACGTTGCCGGCAGCGGCGGCTACGGGCGCGGCAGGAGCCGAGTACGCCTGGACGTTAGTGGTTTCGGTGCTGTCCGGGCCGGTCACGCCTGCATGTGCCGGAGCTCCGACGCCGAACGCAATGCCCGATGCTGCGGCTACCGCGAGTGCCGGGCGTCCAAAGGTCCGCGCCTGGGCCTTGGCCGTCACGGCCAGGCCCTGCAGAGCGATGGAGCCGGCCGGAGTAGCGCGGTGACGGGCGGTGGTGAAATTTTTTGACACGGTTGATCGCCTCTCCCATGCCTGCGGGGTGAGCTGTCGGGTTCGGGTTGGAGATACCCGGCCGGTAGCGCGCTTCGTCAGGGACGGAAGGCGATATCGACTTAACCCCAAGGCTTCGGTGAAGCCGCGGAAACTTGGTTCCCCCGTCCCTGCCAGCTTGAAAGCGATTGAATCCCGGGTTCAGCGGCAGGGCTCGGCAAGCTGAGGGGAATGTCCCGCTTGGGAGGGACACGTGTACGACCATAACCCGACGTTCACCCGATTGTCACATTTGGATAACATACGAGGCGGTCCTCTCGGATGGACCCGTTGAGCGGTTGCCGGCCCCGAAGGCCGCGGTGACCTCGGATGATGCCCGGTTCCTAGCCGTTCTGGCAGGCCCGCGTAACAAAGTCATAAAGTTGCGCGCGCAACGGCCCGCCGGCTGCCACTTTCAGCACGCCTTCCCGGGCGCCGACGGCCACGTTGAGGGGCAGCAGGGTTCCCACTTTGTCCTCCGCGACGGCGTGCGGATCGCACCGGGCCGGACGCACCCGCAGGGCCAGGACCGTGTCCGGTTCCCCCGTCAGGAACGTCACGTTCCGCGGCCACGGTTCAGCCCCAAACCCAGTCATGGCCTCGGCCAGCAGGGGAGTGCCGCCCACCCCGTGCAGGGTGAGGGACGGAGTCGCCCCTGGGCCCGCCGGCCGGGGACTGATCCGAAGCCTTACGACGGCGGTCCGGCCGTCTGCCGCCACCTCAAGGTGCGGGTCCAGGCCCAGTCCTGCCACCATTGCGGCGTCGGCGGCCAGGCAGAGCTCGGCATTGTTGCGCGGCAGCACGTCGAAGGGGTCCGGGGCCGGAAGGGGCAGCTCCTCCGGCTGCCGTCCCGCTGCAGTGACGGAAACCGTGGCGCTGGCCTGCGACGATGCCGCTACCGGGCCGGCGCAGGCCGGACCTGGAAGCTGTGCCTGCACGCTTTTGGGCTGGTGCGGCGGGAGCTCCAGGCTGCCCGCTTGGGGCGCCCACTCGATGTCCGCGTCGAACAGCGGGGAATTGACGCGCGCCCCGTCCACCGTCAGGAGACCCTCCGTGGTGTTGGTGAGCTGGAGCAGGATGGCGTGCTGCCCGTACTGGTCGCGGGACTGGTTTATTTCGATGGTGACCGGTTCCGGCGCGGCAGAACTGGGGGAAGCTGCCGGGGCGGGCTGCTGCGGGGTGCAGGCCGATACCGCCAGTAATGCTGCGGTCAGGAACGGCAACGGCAGGCGGGCGATTGCCCGCCTTACTGTCCGTGCGGTGGCGGGGCCGCGGCGGATCGGTGTGGTGCTTTGTGTGCTGGCGCCGGCCATGGGCACAGTCTAGGGCTGAGGCGCGGCTTCAGTCTCTGCTGGATAACGATCCGCAGCAGTAAACCCTCAACCTGTGGTTGAGGCCGTAGGCTACGGGACTATGCCCCTGTTCGTTACCAAACTGAAGTCCCCGGCGCTCGGCGGACTTCTGGTGTTTGCCCTGCTGGGTCCGGCGGCCCTGGTTCCGGCGTCGGCCGCGGACCGCCCTCCGGAGGGTTACCCCTCCTGGGAGGACGTCCGGCAGGCCAGGGAGTCGGAGGCAGGCACAGCGGCGGAGATCACACGGATTGGCAACCTCCTCTCCGATTTGCAGGCGGATTCCGAAACGCTTGGCGGCGCAGCCGTGACGGCTGCGGCGGATTACGCCGCTGCCGAGGCGGCACTCACCGCGGCCACCAACCGGGTCGAAGCCCTGGCGGCGCAGTCGGCAGCGGCAAACGGGGAACTGCAGGCGCACCGCAGGGAGATCGGCGCCCTCGCCGTTCAGTCTTACAAGACGGGTGCAACCACCGCCGGATTCTTCATGGCCCTCGACGCCCTTGAGGCCGGCAACGTCCACGGACTCAACATGGTGGAGCTGGTAGGCGCGAAGACGGCCGGCCTGGTTGACCGCGCGGCGTCGGCTGCGAAGGTGGCATCGTCCCTGGGTGAACAGGAGAAAGCCGCACGGTCCCAGCGGGAGAACCTGGCAAAGGAGGCCGGAGCCCGGCTCGCAGGGGCGAGGTCGGCGCAGGACGCGGTAGCGCGCCACATCAGTGAAGAGCAGCAGCGTGGCGGGGAACTCACGGCACAGCTGGCTTCGCTGAAGGGAACAACCGCGGCCGTTGAGGGGGAGTTCCGGCAGGGCCAAGCCGCCCTCGCCGCTTATGAAGTTTCGCAGGCAGCGAAGCGGGCCGCCGCCCGGGAACAGGCCCAACGGGACTCGGATCGGGCGGCGAAGGCCGCAGCGGACGCCCGGGTGAACGTGCCACCGCCCGCGCCCGCGACGCCGCCGGGAGCTGCCGGTCCCGCTCCGGCGGTCCCTGGTCCGGTGAAGCCCGCCCCGGCGGACCCGGCCCCGGCGCCCGCGCCGCCGGCCCAGCCGGTGCCGCCGCCCGTCGTCGTACCTTCCGTTCCCGGTGGTGCCGTCAACGATCCTGCCGGAGCAAAGAACTATGCCGCCGGACGCCTGGGCGCCTACGGCTGGGGCCAGGACCAGTTCCTGTGCCTGGCGCAGCTGTGGACCAAGGAGTCGAACTGGCAGACCACGGCCACCAACCCCTACTCGGGCGCCTACGGGATTCCCCAGGCACTGCCGCCCGGGAAGTACGCGAGTGCCGGCAGTGACTGGCTGACCAGCTACCGGACCCAGATCGAGTGGGGTCTGGGATACATCCGCGACAGGTACGGCTCGCCCTGCAGAGCCTGGAGCCACTCCATGGCGAACAACTGGTACTGACGCAGGACTAGGCTTTTCCCATGGCTGACTACGAACGCTTCCGGCTGCTGCTTGAAGAGGAGCGGCAGCTGAAACTGGCCCTGCTGCCGGCGTTGCGGGCGGACATCGCCGCAGCCAACTCCGCCCGCCAGGGAGCCAACGTGGACGACGAACACGATCCCGAGGGTGCCACCATCGCCTTCGAGCTGTCCCAGGCCTCGGCGCTGCTGAACCAGAGCTCAGCCGGGCTGGACCAGGTGGAAGCAGCCCTAACCCGGATCGCTGACGGAACGTATGGCAGCTGCGCCGTATGCGGCCGGCCCATCGCCGAAGGCAGGCTTGAGGCCCGGCCCTGGACGCCGTACTGCATCGACCACGCAGCCGCAGGGCGCTCGTGAGCGCCGTTCCGGACGCCGTCGCCGAGGCGGCCGGCTTCATCGACCGCACGCTGCAGAACGAGGGCGCCTGGTACCGCGCGGACGACGTCGGCAGCAGGTTTGGCGGCGTCCTCGGCTCCTACGGTTCCTCAGTGGGCGCCGTGCGCGGGACCATCCGTGACGCCCTCCGGAAGTTCAAGGACCTGGACCATGATGCGGTGGTCCAGCTTGCCTCGGAACTGTGGGGCCAGCCGAAGCCGGGCGCCCGGCCGGTCTTCGAACGCCGCCAGGCCGCTGTGGTGCTGCTCCAGTCGCGGGTGGCCCTGCTGCGGCATTCTGATCTGACCCGCGTTGAGGGTTTCCTCCGCTCCGCGCACGCAGCCGAACTTGCCGATCCGCTCGTCACCGACGTTCTGCGGCCGCTCCTGGAGAGGCTGGAGCACCGCAACCGGCAACGTGCGGAAACCGTACTGGCCCGATGGAGTGCCGACCCGGACGCCCACCTGCGGGCGGCAGCAGCAACACTGTCCCACCACAAAGGAGAATGACTATGGACGATCCCTCTAACCTCAAGCGTTTCGTTGCAGCCCAGGACGGCGGAACCTATGACCAGGCGCTGGCCGAACTCCAGCTCGGAAACAAGGCCAGCCACTGGATGTGGTTCATCTTTCCCCAGATCGCAGGCCTGGGGCAGAGCGCAACCTCCCGCAAATATGCCATTGCCTCCCTGGCGGAAGCGCGTGCCTACCTGGAACATGACGTGCTGGGCCCGCGCCTGCTTGAGTCCGCGCAGGCACTGACCCACCACGCCGGGCGCTCCGCAGAGGACATCCTGGGTGGCATCGACGCCCGCAAGCTGCAGTCATCCATGACCCTGTTCCTCCGCGCCGCGCCCGGCGAAACGGTGTTCAAGACGGTCCTCGCCCAGTTCTTCGACGGCCAGCCGGACGGAGCCACCGACTCGCTGCTGGCCGACCTGGACGGGCAATAGCCGCTACGGGGTGGGGCTGCCGCCGTTGACGTTCAGGGTCTCGCCCACCACGTAGCTGGATTCCGGTGACGCGAGGAACACGTATGCCGGCGCCAGTTCGGCCGGCTGCCCGGCACGGCCCAAGGGAGTGGACTGGCCGAATTCCGGCAGTTCCTCCTTGGGCTGGCCGCTGCTCACCTGCAGCGGCGTCCAGATGGGCCCCGGCGCCACGGCGTTGACCCTGATGCCCTTGGGCGCCAGCTGCTGGGCCAGGCCCTTGGTGAAGTTGTTGATGCTTGCCTTCGTGGTGGCGTAGTCCACCAGGGTGGGCGACGGGTTGTACGCCTGAATGGAGGTGGTGTTGATAATGGTCGAACCGGCCGGCATGTGCGCAAGGGCCGCTTTGGTCAGCCAGAACATGGCGTAAACGTTGGTCTTTACAGTGTGGTCGAACTGTTCGTCGGTGATGTCCGCCAGGTCTTCCTGGGCCACCTGCTTGCCGGCGTTGTTCACCAGGATATCCACGCTGCCCAGGACGGCCACGGCGGTTTCCACCACTTCGCGGCAGACCGCGGGGTCCTTGAGGTCGCCCGGCACCTTGATGGCCTTGCGCCCGGCCGTCTGTCATGGTTTCCTCCTGCTGGTACGGCTGGATTCCTCGAAGCTAAGCATGCTTACAATTCCAGCCTAGGCACCTGGAGGCCGGCTGCCAAGCCGGGCTAACCGCGCCGTACCTCCACCAGTTGCACCCCGGTGAGCCGGCCGCCGCCAACCACGGCCGTCATGTAGGTGCACGAGGGTTGCCGCCGGCGGTCCGTGGGGGAGCCCGGGTTCAGCAGCCGCAGGCCCCGCGGCGACGTGGTATCCCACGGGATATGGCTGTGCCCGAAGACCAGGACATCCGCATCCGGATAGCGTGCCTCGCAGCGCAGTTCACGGCCCTTTGCCTGGCCAGTCTCGTGCACCATCGCAAAACGGACGCCCTCCAGGGTGACGGTTGCCGTTTCGGGCAGCCGGGCGCGCAAATCCGGGCCGTCGTTGTTGCCATAGACACCCACCAGTTGCCGCGCGCGCTGCTCGAATTCATCAAGCAACGGGGCATCCACCCAGTCTCCGGCGTGGAAAACCACATCGGCGCGTTCGACGGCGGACCACACTTGCGCGGGCAGTTCCCGGGCGCGCTTGGGGACGTGGGTATCGGCGATCAGGAGGATGTTCAGCGGCATGGGGAAATCCTGCCACGGGGACCTGTCCGGCCCCGTCCCGGAGTCGTAATCTGGGGGCTGGGAGGTGAGTGCCATGGAGGCTGCACAAGGCGACCGCATTATTGTGCACGGAA
Organism: Pseudarthrobacter chlorophenolicus A6; assembly: GCF_000022025.1. Classification (GTDB taxonomy): domain Bacteria; phylum Actinomycetota; class Actinomycetes; order Actinomycetales; family Micrococcaceae; genus Arthrobacter; species Arthrobacter chlorophenolicus. The sequence goes on along the minus strand of NC_011886.1, from coordinate 2,318,368 downwards.
GGACTGTAGGGGCAACGGACCGTCACGGAGTGATCCTGGAAGTCCGGGGCGAAGGCGGAGCACCGCCGTATGTTGTCCGGTTCGACGACGGCCACGAAACTGTTATGTATCCCGGCGGTGATTTCGCCGTCGACCACGGACACGCCAACTGACCCTCCGCCGGCCGCCACCGGGGCGGCGGACCTGTCAGACTGGGACGATGGACCACGCATCCGTCGCCGCATCGTCGATTCCGCCTGTCCGCACCGGCCCCCGCAACCCGGGGGACGCCTGGGTGGAGGGGGACCGCGGCCGCTTCTGGGGCCGGTTCGGCGCTGCCGGAGTCCTCGCCTGGGACCCGGCCAAAGGAGTGCTGCTGCAGCACCGCGCCATCTGGAGCCACAACGGGGGAACCTGGGGTCTGCCCGGCGGCGCCCTGCACGAGGGCGAGGACGCGGTAGCCGGAGCGCTGCGCGAAGCCCATGAGGAGGCTGCCGTCCCGGCGGAGCACGTGGACGTGCTGTTCACCTCGGTCCTGGACCTGGGCTACTGGTCCTACACCACGGTGGTGGTCAAGGTGCGCGAGCCTTTCGAGCCCGTGATCAGCGATCCCGAGAGCATCGAACTGCTGTGGGTGCCATTGGCCGAGGTTGCCGACAAGGAACTGCATCCCGGTTTCGGCGCGGCGTGGCCCGGCCTCCGGGAGCGGCTTGTCTAGTAGTCCTTGCCGTACTCGGCGTGGACCAGAATGGGCAAATGGTCCGACTTGCCCCGGGGCAGCGTTTCGACGCTGGTGATGTCCAGTCCCAACGACGTGGCGAAATCAAAATGCCCCTTGAAGACTTTGTAGCGGGTGTACGTGCGCCGGTTGCTGAGGGACAGGGCGTAGCCGGAGTTCTTCATGTGCAGATGCAGGTTCTTGGTGAAGAACGGGTAGTTGAAGTCTCCCACCATCAGCGTCATCAGGCCCTTGCCCATGCTCAGCAGTTCGGCGTGCGCGGCGTGGATCTGCTTGCGGCGCAAGGAATTGGACGCTGTCAGCGGGGCGGCGTGGAAGGACCCGATGACCAGTTCGTGCTGCGTGTCGTTGTCCATCACACGCGTTCCGATCAGCCGCTCATGGGCCGGCGCCAAAACCCGGTCGTGCATTGATTTCTGCAGCGCGAACGATTGGGTGTCCAGGGCCGTGAAGCGGCTGGTCCGGTAGTAGATGGCCAGCCCCAGCCGGTTCCCCTTGGTGGCGTCCGCCAAGTGGAGCGGGCCCAGGGTTTCCGGCAGGTCCGCCGCATCAACTTCCTGCAGGCACAGCGCATCGATGTCATGATTCCGGGCGAGGGCAAGCAGTTCGCCGCTGGCTGCGTGCTTGCGAAGGTTGTAGCTGATGACGCGCATGAAACACCTCTTCCGAGGGTTGCTGACAGGACCAGTTCCTGAGTCTAGTCCGCGGCCGGACCCTGCGCCCTAACATTTCGCCACGACCCGCTGGCCACGATCGGGCGGGGTCCGGATAGAGTTAGTCGCAATTCACTGGGATTTCCTGAAAGGCCACTGTTGACTGACGAGCTTCCCGAACTGGCCGAAGGCCATGCCTACTACCAGGCACTTGGCGGCGGCCATTTCCGCTCCACCATCCACGCCCAGGGCGCCTGGAACACGCACGAGCAGCATATGGCCCCGGCCTCCGGCCTGCTGGCGGACGCCCTCGAGCGCCTCCAGCCGCGGCCCGGGATGAGGATGGCGCGGCTTAGCTACGAGATCCTGGGCCTGATACCCGGTGGAGACTTCCACATCGAGGCCACGGTGCTGCGGCCCGGCAAGACCATCGAGCTGCTCCAGGCCGAACTTGTGGCACAGGGCAGGACTGCCATCCGGGCCACCGCCTGGCGGATGGTCACCAGCGACACCTCAGCGGTTGCCGCCGTCGAAGACGCGCCCATCCCCGGCCCGGAAGATTGCAAACCGTACGACGGGTCCGCCATCTGGCCCGGCGGCTACATCCGGTCCCTGGAAATGCGGGTGGCGGAAGGACACCGTCCCGGCGCGGGAAAGGTCTGGCTCCGCACAGCGCATCCGCTGACCGACAGCGAAGACAGCGGAGACCTTGCCCGCCTCATGGGCCTGGTGGACACTGCCAACGGCATTGCCGCGCGGGTTCCGCCGGGACCGGACAGCTACGCCTTTCCCAACCTGGACCTGCAGATCCACATGTACCGCCGGCCAGAGGGGGAGTGGCTGGGCCTGGACAACGCCGTATCGTTCGGCCGGGATGGCATAGGCCTGACATCAACGGTCCTGCATGACTTGCAGGGCCCGTTCGGCAGGGCTGAACAGATCCTCACGCTGCGCCAAACCTGACCGCCAACCCCATGGCTGCCACGCGATTCCAGACGTATCGTTAACTGTGTCGTTGTATATCGTTCACGATCTCCAGAGGAGAACCTCATGCGTGGCTCATACCCGGGATATGGATTCGGCAGCAACAACATGGACGGACTCTGGCAGGCCATTGAGGACTTCCGTTCCCGCTTCGAAAAGCCGGAAGGCACCCGCGCCGGTAAAGGCGAGGTGCGGGCGGCGGTCCTTGCCCTGCTGGCAGAGCGGCCCATGCACGGCTACCAGATCATCCGCGAAATCGAGGAACGCAGCGGCGGCAGCTGGAAGCCCAGCGCCGGTTCTGTCTACCCCACCCTGCAGTTGCTCGCCGATGAGGGCGTGATCAGGGCCGAGGAATCCAACGGCCGGAAAATCTACTCCCTGACCGAAGCCGGCCGGGACGAGGCTGCCGGGAACGCCGCATCGAACCCCTGGGCCGGGGCGGGGCCGCAATCCACAGCAGGATTCGCTTCCCTTCCCAAGGCGGGCGTTGAGCTGGCGCAGGCTGCCGCGCAGGTGGGCCGGACCGGCACCCCGGAGCAGGTGAAGCAGGCGGTGGCAGTGCTGGACGAGGCACGCCGGCGGATGTACTCGATCCTCGCCCAGGACTGACGGGGGTGGCTTCCGGCCCTCGCCGGCAGGTGGGCCCGGCTGCAGTCCCGGGCCACGTCCGTTCCCGCTACCGCCGCATCCTGCGCTTTGCCGCACGGCACCTGGCAGCCGTGTGGTGGTACGAGCTGCTGCTGCCCCGGATAGGGCTGGCACGCGTTGCCGAGCGGACGCGTCCGGCACGGATGCAGCGGTTCGCCCGCCGTTTCCACGCACTGGCTGTGGAGCTTGGCGGCCTGATGATCAAGGTGGGCCAGTTCCTGTCTTCCCGGCTTGATGTGCTCCCGCCGGAAATCACCGAAGAACTCCAGGGCCTGCAGGATGAGGTGCCTCCTGTCGCGTTCCCGGCCATCCGTGCCCTTGCCTCCTCCGATCTCGGCTTTCCCCTTGACGAGGTGTTTGCCGTGTTCGTAGAGGAGCCCCTGGCCGCAGCCTCCCTCGGCCAGGCGCACCGGGCGCGTCTGCTGCATGCCGACGCGGAGGTGGCCGGGGTCAAGGACGTGGTGGTCAAAGTGCAGCGTCCGGGCATTGAAGCGATCGTCGCCGTCGACCTCGCGGCCCTGCGGAAAGTGGGAGGCTGGCTCAGCCACTTCCGGATCGTGGCCGACCGTGCCGACATGCCGTCCCTGGTGGAGGAGTTTGCGCAGACCAGCCTCGAGGAGATCGACTATCTCCACGAAGCCGCCAGCGCCGAAAGGTTCGCCGCGGACTTCGCCGGCGACGTCCGGGTCCACGTGCCGCGGCCCGCCTGGGAGCGGTGCACCCGCCGCGTGCTCACCCTGGAGGATGTCACAGCCATCAAAATCACGGACACAGACGCTCTCCGTGCGGCCGGCATCGACCCCTCAGAGGTGGCACCGGTGTTCGCCTCGGTCATGTTTGACCAGCTGTTCACCAACGGCTTCTTCCACGCCGACCCGCACCCGGGCAACATTTTCGTCACGCCCACCCCGCCTGGATCCGGCGGCCATCCGTGGAAACTGACCTTCATCGACTTCGGCATGATGGGCGAGGTCACGCCATCCACCCGCAGTGGCCTGCGCAAGCTCCTGATCGCGGCCGCGGCCCGCGACGGCAAGGGACTGGTGGCCGCCATCCGCGATGTCGGCGTCCTGGTGCCTTCGGCGGACACCGTGGAGCTGGAACGGGCCATGACGCACCTGTTCGCCCGGTTTGGCGGGATGGGCTTCGCCGAGCTCCGCGAGGTGGACCCGCGCGAATTCCGCGACTTCGCGGAGGAATTCGGCGAAGTGGTCCGCTCCCTTCCCTTCCAGCTTCCCGAAAATTTCCTGCTGATCATCCGGGCGATGTCCCTCACCTCGGGGGTCTGCAGTTCGCTGGATGAGCGCTTCAACCTGTGGGACTCGGTGGAACCCTATGCTGCCCGGCTGCTGCGGGAAGAGGGCGGAAACATTGTTCAGGACGCCGCCCGGCAGGTGGCCGGGGCTGCGGGACTTGCGCTGCGTCTCCCGCAGAGGGTGGATGACCTGATCACCCGGATCGGTGAAGGGAGCGTGTCCGTTGCCAACCCCCGGCTGGAGCGGCAGGTGGCCAGGCTGGACCGCACGGCCCGCCGGACGGCGTCGGCCGTGGTCTTTGCGGCGCTGCTCATCGCCGGGGCCATGGTCCGGGCCGACGACTCCGTGCTCGGAACCGTTCTGATGGCAGCGTCAGCGGTTCCGCTGCTCCACGGCGCCTGGGTGGGGCGGAGAAGCCGGTAGCCGGGCTCCTGGCCGGTGGGTCGGGCACCTGGCAGGGCGCACGACGGCGTACCCTAGGTTGGGCCCGTCCGGCACCGCCGCGGCAGGGCCAACAAACAGCATCATGACGACCCAAGGGAGCCCCGCGCCATGGCCCACCACCCTGACTCCGGAACCCTGACCGTGATCCGGCAGGACGTCTCGCTCGGTGCCGCCCGGGACCTTGAATTCGGCCTTGAGCTGCTCGCCAGGGCGCGCACCGGAGGCATCGGCCCCACCCTTCGGCTGTACCGCCCTGCGCCCACGGTGGCCTTCGGCCAGCGGGACACCCGGCTGCCCGGCTTTGAAGCCGCCGCCCAGGCATGCCGCGACAACGGCTTCGAACCCCTGGTCCGCCGGGCCGGCGGCCGCGCGGCCGCCTACCACCAAGGCACCCTGGTAGTGGACCACATTGAGCCTGACGACGATGCCATCGCCGGTTCCAAAAGCCGCTTCGGCTATTTCGGGGAGCTCTTCGCCGATGCCCTGCGCAGGGTGGGCGTGCACGCAGCCGTAGGCGAAATCCCCGGAGAATACTGTCCCGGTGAATTCAGCGTGCACGGCACGGCGGCGGCTGATGGGTCCCGCATCAAACTTGTAGGCACTGCCCAGAGAGTGGTGGCCGGCGGCTGGCTGTTCAGCTCGGTCATCGTGGTGGAGGACTCAGCACCAATCAGGAAAGTCCTGACGGACAGCTACGCCGCGCTTGGCCTCGACTGGGACCCCGCCACGGCCGGCGCCGCGGACGACCTCGTTCCCGGGCTGACCGTGGAAGCAGTCACCGAGGCCCTGCTTGAAACGTACGCGGGCCATACCACCCTTGCATCGGCGCCGTTCGGCAGCCTGGGGGCATGACCCGCGTCCATTGGATCACCAGTGTTTGGGTGCGGCGGCGGAGGAGCAGTGGCCCGGCCGTCCGCATGGTCCGGGACTAGGCCGCCAGGCGGTTCTTCACCTCCGCAGCGGACGGATTGGTGGCAGCCGTGCCGTCCGGGAACAGGACCGTGGGTACGGTGCGGTTGCCGCCGTTGATCTGCTCCACGAGCTCGGCTGTGCCTTCCACTTCCTCGATGTTGATTTCGGTGTAGCCGATGCCCTGCGCGTCGAGCTGCTTCTTCAGCCGGTTGCAGTAGCCGCACCAGGTGGTGGAAAACATGGTGATGGTGCCGGTTTCGGGAGTGAAATCCACAGGGTTCTCCTCTGGGTTGGGTGATGGTTTCGTTCGGGTCAACGGTAGCGTGCCCGCCGCTATTCCCCGGCGTCCGGACGCTGCGGAGCTGCCCGGATGACAGTATGTGGCGCCGGTGGCATGCTGGAGCCATGTGTGGACGCTACGTAATGGCACGCGCCGTGGGGGACCTCCTGGCAGAATTCGACGCCGAACTGGAGGACGAGGTGAGCATTCCGCCGTCGTGGAATGTGGCACCCACCGATGCCGTTCCCATTGTCCTGGAGCGGCTGGTGGAGGACGGCCCGGACGCCAGGCAGGTCCGCCAGCTGCACGTCGCCCGCTGGGGACTGGTTCCTTCCTGGGCCAAGGACCCGGGCATCGGGTCAAAAATGATCAACGCCCGCAGTGAGTCGGTACTGGAGAAGCCCGCGTTCCGTAAGGCGGTCAAGTCACGGCGCTGCGCTGTACCGGCCGACGGCTACTACGAGTGGAAGCAGGGTCCGGGGAAGTCCAAGCAACCGTACTATGTGCACCCCGGAGCGGGCACGGGCTTGGCTTTCGCCGGCCTCTACGAATGGTGGCGCGACCCGTCGGTGCCTGCGGGTGAGCCCGGCCAGTGGCTGCTTTCCACCTCGATCCTGACGGCTGACACCCCGCCGCCGGGCTCCGAATCAACTGTGTTCGGGAAACTGACCGAACTCCATGACCGGGTGCCCCTGCCCATGGACAGGGACACCATGCAGGCCTGGCTGGATCCGCAGGCTGACGACGCCGCCGCCCTGGTGGACATGGTGCGGTCCGGGGTCAAAGATGTGGCCGCGGACTGGCATGTGGAGTCCGTGGGCAAAGAGGTGGGCAACGTCCGGAACAACGGACCTGAACTTATCCGGCCCGTGGAGGCCCTCTTCTAGTGGAGGCCCTCTTCTAGCAGCCCGGACTGCCGGAACCGGCACTCAGACGGTGACCGTCCCGTCGTCGTCCACTGCCCAGGTGGGGTTGTACGCAACTTCCCAGCGGAAACCGTCCGGATCGGAGAAGTACCCCGTGTAGCCGCCCCAGGGCTGGGTAACCGGTTCGCCGGTGACTGTGGCTCCGGCGGCCTTCGCCTCGTCCAGGACCCGGTCCACCTCGTCAGGACCGTGCACATTATGGCTCAGGGTGATGCAGGGGACCGGCCCGGGAGCATCCACCCCGGCCTCGGCTTGCATCTGGCCCGCATCCCACAGCGAGAGCACCAGTCCGTGGTTTGCCTGGATGAAAACCACTTCACCGGCAACCTCGCGGTGCACAGGCCAGCCGAGGCCGTCGACATAGAAGGCCCGGGAGGCCGGAACACTGCGGACACCTAGCGAGATGAAGTCGACTCTGGGTTGCATGCTTCGATACTGTCAGAAGATGGCAACAATTCAAGGAAACGACCGGGATGCACTGGCCGACAAGGAACAGCTCGCCGCCGTCCGGATTGCCGTGGATGAAGTGGACGACCAAATCGTCACCCTCATCGCGCGCCGCGAACGCCTGATCAGGATCGCCGGCACCCTCAAGGGTGACGACGCCGAGGTCCGTGCCCCGGACCGCGTGGAGAAGATCATCCAGCATGTCCGCTCGGCGGCTGAGAAGAAGGACATTGACCCGGACATCGTGGAAGCGACGTACCGGGCCATGATTTCCGGATTCATCGAACTGGAGCTCCGGGTCCACCACGAAGACAACGGCTGACCCGCCCGGGCAACCCCTCCTTACCCTGCAGCTTTTAGGCTGCGGGGAACCCTAGAGGTTTTCGTCCACCTTCACGCCGGACTGGAAGTCCCGCCCGTCAGCCTCGCTGAAGCCTGTCATCACATGGCCCTTGCCGAGGCCATTGATTGCTGCCATGGGGAAGTTCCCTGTGATGGTGCTGCCTGAATGGCTGACGCCGCCCAGGTCATAGTTTTCCTCACAGTTCTGTTCGTGGTTAAACGAAAAGAAGGCTATGGCCTCCCCATTCATGAATTCGATGCCCAGCCGGCGCTGGGATGAGTAATCCGGACTGGCCGCCACAAGACCCACCACGTAGGCGCCGGAACCGGGAATGTTGCCGTCTATATCGAACGTGGCCACCAGTGTGGAGTCCTGTGCCTTGATGCTGACTTGTTTGAGGAGTGCGTCAGAGGTGCTCATGCACCCATCCTGCTCCCTGCAGAACTGTCAGTCCACCCCCTGAACCGCGATTCTATGCATTGGGTGGAGCCGGGCGTAGACTGGAGTTATTCGAACACATATTCGAATACTTTCCCCAGTTTGCAGTACCAGCCAGTCCCGGAGGCGCCATGGGTATGTTCAGCGAATCAGTTGATGTCGCGTGCGCCCCCGACGGCCTTCCGCAGAGCCTGGCCTGGGCCGGAAATACGTATGACATCTGCGCCGAACCCCTCCGTTGGTACGAGCGCCGCCAATGGTGGGCGGAAGAAAGCCGGGTGCCCCTGGGAAGCGGGCCCGGGATGGTGGACCACGAAATCTGGCGTGTCCAGGTCCTGCCCCGGGTTTCACCGGGAAGCCGCCCAGGCACGGAAAGCCAGCCCATGGAACCACTCACGCTTGACCTCAGCCGGCACATCCGCAGCGGCAGGTGGCGGCTGCTGCGCATCCACGACGCCCTTCGGCCCAGAACAGCATGAGTTTCACGCACCTGCATGTCTCCACCGCCTTCAGCGCGCACTATGGAGTCTCCTGGCCTGAGGAATTGGCCCAGGCCGCCGCTGCCGACGGCGCCTCAGCTCTGGCCTGTACCGACCGTGACGGGCTCTATGGCACCATCAAGCACCTTAAAGCCTGCATGGCCGCAGGGCTCGACCCCATCGTTGGGGTGGACCTTGCGGTGCTGGACGACGACGGTGACCGCCGCACCGAGGTCGCCGGACGGGTTGTTGTGCTCGCCAAGGGGCACAACAACGGTGCCGGTTACAGGGCGCTGTGCCGTCTGATCTCAGACGCCCATGCCAGGACTTCCGGCAAGGCAGGGGGAACGGTCCCAGTGGCTGTTACCCGGGCAGAGCTGGCCTCAAGGACCCTCGACCCCCAAACACTCAAACCAGTCCTGTTGGTCCTCATTGGGCCTGACTCAGACGTGGGGCGTGCCATGGGCGGAAGGCGTTACCTGCGTCCGCGTACCCTGTTCAAGCAATGGCTCGATGCCATGCCCGCAGGGACGGTGGTGGCAGAGATTGTTTCCCAGCTCAGCACCCCCGGGTCGCCCCTGAGCACCGCCCATGCGGTAAGGATGCTCCGCCTGGCCGAAGAGCACCGTGTCCCTGCGGTCCTTACCAATGCCGTCCGGTACTGCGGAGCGGACGGTGCACCCACCGCTGATGTCCTTGACTCAGCACGCACGCTCAAATCGCTGCCCGAACTGGCCGGGGAACCCCTCCTGCAACCCACCGGCCAGGGATGGCTGAAAACATCAAACCAAATGCGCCGCCTTGCCCAGGAAGTCATTTCCGCTGCAGGATATGGCGCCGCAGACCTCACCCAGCTCCTTGCACAGACCGAGGCGCTCGCCGATGCCTGCCGAATCGATCCCGCCGGTGACATGGGGTGGAAGCAGCCGGTTGTTCCTGAGGCATCCATCATCGGGATCAACCAGGACCCTGCCCTGGAACTGGTCCAGCGGTGCCATGCCGGAATCGGCAGGCGCTTCCCGGGGATTACCGGTACCGCGGAGCAAGCCATGCTCACCAGGCTCGAGCACGAGCTGACAATCATCCGCAACCTTAACTTCTCTTCCTACTTCCTGACAGTGGCTGAAGTTTCCCGAATGATCCAGGACATGGGAGTCCGCGCCGCAGCCCGGGGCTCGGGTGCATCCAGCCTGGTCAACTACCTGATTGACGTCAGCCAGGTAAATCCGCTGCAGCATGACCTGATCTTTGAGCGTTTCCTGTCACAGGACAGGGCCACCCTGCCGGATATCGACATCGACGTCGAAAGCGCCGAACGCCACAACGTCTACCGCAAAATCTTCGAACGGTTCGGGGCTGAGCGGGTCACGCTGATGAGCATGCAGAACGGATACCGGGCCAGGGGAGCAGTACGCGACGCCGGCCTCGCCCTGGGCATGGACGGCGACGAGGTGGGGGAGATCGCCAAGCAGCTGTGGCGCTTTTCCGCAGGAAAATTCCGGGAAGCGCTCCAGGAAAAACCTGAGCTGCGCGAATTCGCCGGCCGTGTGGAACAACGGGACACTGACGGCAACCAGCAACTGGATCTCCTGGTGGACCTGACTGAGCGCCTGGACCGGCTGCCCCGCCACATCTCCATGCACCCCTGCGGAGTGATCCTGGGTGACGCCACCCTGCTGGACCGCACCCCGGTCCAGCCCAGCGGGTTGGGGCTGCCCATGAGCCAGTTCGACAAACATGACATGGATCCCATGGGGATGCTGAAGCTCGATGTCCTGGGCGTCAGGATGCAAAGCGCCATGGCCTTTGCCGTCCGTGAGGTCATCAGGCTCCATCCGTCCAAGGAGGAGGTGGTGGCTGCCGGGAACCATCCCCGCGGTCCGCAGGGGAGCGGCCCGGACTATATCGCGGATAACGGGCACATCGACCTCAATGCCGTTCCCCTGGACGACCAAGCCACGTTCGAACTCATCAGGAGTACCCACACACTCGGATGTTTCCAGATAGAGTCCCCCGGCCAGCGGGAGCTCATCGGCAAAATGGCGCCCAGGGAATTCAACGACCTCATCATCGACATTTCCCTGTTCCGGCCGGGGCCCATGAAATCAGACATGGTCCGGCCCTTCCTGGAGCACCGGCACGGTTTCGCCCCCGAGGTATATCCCCACCCGGACCTCAAACCGGTCCTCGCCGAAACCCACGGTGTCACGGTGTTCCATGAGCAGATCCTCAAGACCTTCGACGTCATGACCCACTGTGGGCTTGCCCGTGCCGACGAGTTCCGCCGTGCCCTGGGTAATGAAATCCGCGAACCCGATGTTGAAGAGTTCTTCCGCAAGGCCGCCCGCGCCAGGGGATATGCCCCTGAGGTGCTGGACAAGGTCTGGGGAACACTGAAGGCCTTCGGCAGCTTCGGGTTCTGCAAGGCCCACGGCGCCGCCTTTGCCGTTCCCACCTACCAGTCCGCCTGGCTCAAAACGCACCACCCGGAGGCCTTCCTGGCGGGGCTGTGGGAACACGATCCCGGCATGTACCCCAAACGGTTGCTGGTGGCTGAAGCGCGGCGCCTGGGCATCCCCATCCTTCCGCTGGACATCAACCGGAGTAAAGACGAATACCGGGTGGAACGGATCCTGTCCGGAGCCGATTCCGGAAAACTGGGGATACGGCTCAGCCTGAAAGGCATTTACGGGCTTTCGGCAACTGAACTGAAAAGGATCGTCGCCGGGCAGCCCTTTGACTCGCTGGCTGACCTTCGGTCGCGATCCAGGATCAGCAAGCCCAGCATCAAGCGGCTTGCCCAGCTTGGCGCGTTCGACTCGCTCCACCGGGAAGCAGGAGGAACCGCCAACCGGGCTGACCTCGTCCAGCACCTGCAACAACTCCAGGTCACAGGAAGCCGGAAGGGCACCGATGTGCTGGAAGGGCAGTTGTCCTTCCCGCTGGGCGATATTGAGTTGCGCAACGTCAAACCCGGGCTGCCCCAACCGACCCTGGTGGAAACCGTAAGGGCTGAACTTGACCTGATGGCGGTGGATGTCAGCACCCACCTGATGGACAGCCACCGCCCAGTCCTGGAAAGGCTGGGCGTCACCACCGCTGACAAGCTGCTGGGACTCCGGAACGGAACCGAAGTACTGGTGGCCGGTGTAAGGGTCGCCACCCAGACGCCACCGATGCGTGGGGGCAGGCGGGTGGTGTTCATTAGCATCGACGACGGCACCGGCTGCATCGATTCAGTGTTCTTCCACGAAGCCCAGGAAAGCGCCGGTCCGCTGCTTTTCGGCACCCGGATGCTGCTGATCCGGGGCACCACCCGCAGGACCGGCCCGCGTGGAATCAGCCTGAGTGCCAGCATGGCCTGGGACCTCAGTAGGACCGAAACGCTGCCGTTCCCGCCGTCGGAAACTCCCTTCCGGGATGTTGCGCACCCGCTGGACGGCATTGCCAGGAGCCTTGCCATCACCGGTTTCAACGGCTGACTCCGGCTTTCCCGATGCCGTGTGCCGCGTTGGTCGGCCCTCCGCCGAACCGATAGCATTGACGGTGGCTGGCTGTGGTCCCCGTACGCCGCAAGCTATGAAGCCTCAACTTTGAATAGGAGACACCCGTGTCAGATGCCCAGCAGATCACCCTTCTCGTCGATGGCGAAGAGACCAAGGTGACTACCGGGACAACCGGTGCGGAACTCTTCTTTGAGCGCCGTGATGTTGTCGTTGCCCGCGTTAACGGCGAACTTAAGGACCTGGACCAGGAGCTGCCCGAAGGTGCCGAGGTGGAAGGCGTCACCATCGAATCCCCGGACGGACTGAATGTCCTGCGCCACTCCACTGCCCACGTCATGGCCCAGGCCGTCCAGCAGCTGCGCCCCGACGCCAAACTCGGCATCGGCCCCTACATCACCGATGGCTTCTACTTCGACTTCGACGTCGCTGAGCCCTTCACCCCCGAGGACCTCAAGACCCTCGAGAAGATGATGCAGAAGATCATCAACCAGAACCAGAAATTCGTCCGCCGCGTTGTCAGCGAAGACGAAGCCCGCGAAGCCATGAAGAACGAGCCCTACAAGCTCGAACTGCTGGGCAAGAAAAACGAAGCCGCCGAGGCCGGCGAGGGCGTGAACGTCGAGGTCGGCGCAGGCGACATCACCATCTACGACAACGTGGAGCGTAAGGAAGGCACCACGGTCTGGTGCGACCTCTGCCGCGGCCCGCACCTGCCCAACACCAAGCTGATTTCCAACGCCTTCGCCCTGACCCGTTCCTCCTCCGCCTACTGGCTGGGCAACCAGAAGAACCAGCAGCTGCAGCGCATCTACGGCACTGCCTGGCCCACCAAGGACGCACTCAAGGCCTACCAGGAACGGATCGCCGAGGCCGAACGGCGTGACCACCGCAAGCTCGGTTCCGAACTTGACCTGTTCTCGTTCCCGGATGAACTGGGCTCAGGCCTCCCGGTGTTCCACCCCAAGGGCGGCATCATCCGCAAGGAGATGGAGGACTACTCCCGCCAGCGGCACGTGGAGGCCGGCTACGAGTTCGTCTACACCCCGCACATCACCAAGGGCCACCTTTACGAAGTGTCCGGGCACCTGGACTGGTACAAGGAGGGCATGTTCCCGGCGATGCACGTCGACGCCGAGCTCAACGAGGACGGCACCGTCCGCAAGCCCGGCCAGGACTATTACCTGAAGCCGATGAACTGCCCCATGCACAACCTGATCTTCCGGTCGCGCGGCCGCTCCTACCGTGAACTTCCGCTGCGCCTGTTTGAGTTCGGCTCCGTCTACCGGTACGAGAAGTCCGGCGTGGTCCACGGCCTGACCCGCGTCCGCGGGATGACACAGGACGATGCCCACATCTACTGCACCCGCGAGCAGATGAAGGAGGAGCTCACCAAGACGCTCACCTTTGTCCTGGACCTGCTCAAGGACTACGGCCTCAACGACTTCTACCTGGAGCTGTCCACCAAGGACCCGGAAAAGTACGTCGGCGAGGACGCTGCGTGGGAGGAAGCCACCCGCACCCTGGCTGAAGTGGCCCAGGAATCGGGACTGGAACTGGTGCCGGATCCGGGTGGAGCCGCGTTCTACGGGCCCAAGATCTCCGTGCAGGCCAAAGACGCCCTGGGCCGTACCTGGCAGATGTCCACCATCCAGCTGGACTTCAACCTGCCCGAACGCTTCGAACTTGAATTCCAGGCCGCCGACGGCAGCCGGCAGCGTCCCGTGATGATCCACCGTGCGCTTTTCGGTTCGGTGGAGCGGTTCATGGGCGTCCTCACCGAACACTACGCCGGTGCTTTCCCGGCATGGCTGGCACCCGTCCAGGTGGTGGGCATCCCCGTGGCGGAAACCTTCAACGAGTACATGTTCGACGTCGTCGACCAGCTGAAGGCGGCCGGTATCCGTGCCGAGGTGGACACCTCTTCGGACCGATTCCCGAAGAAGATCCGCACCGCCAGCAAGGACAAGATCCCGTTCGTGCTGATCGCCGGCGGAGACGACGCCGAAGCCGGCGCGGTTTCCTTCCGGTTCCGGGACGGCAGCCAGGACAACGGCGTGCCGGTGGCAGAGGCAGTCAAGCGGATCACCGAAGCCGTCCGCAACCGGACCAGCTAGCGAACGGAACAGCACCGTGGAGGAGAACACAGGCGCCGGGTATCCAGGGGATGCCGGTGTAACCGACGACTTTGCCCTGGCCGGTGTCCCGGACGCTTTCCAGCGCCTGTGGACTCCGCACCGGATGGCCTACATCAAGGGCGGGCAGCACCAGTTCAAGAACGAGAATGACTGCCCGTTCTGCGTTGGCCCGGGCCGCACCGACGAGGACGCCCTCATCGTGTACCGGGGGACGTCCTGCTACGTCGTGCTGAACCTCTTTCCCTACAACCCGGGGCACCTTCTGGTCTGCCCTTACCGGCACGTCCCGGACTACACGGACCTGTCGGTGGAAGAAACCGCCGAATTCGCAGACCTGACCCAGACGGCGATGCGCGTCCTGCGCAAAGTGTCCAACCCGGGTGGATTCAACCTGGGCATGAACCAGGGTGTGGTGGGCGGTGCCGGCATTGCCGCCCACCTGCACCAGCACATTGTTCCGCGCTGGGGCGGCGACGGGAACTTCTTCCCCATCATTGCCCAGACCAAGGCCATCACGCAGACCCTCGATGAGGTCCGGCAGATGGTGGCCGACGCCTGGCCCGGGGAGACTGATGCTGAATAGGCACGCCCGCGGCTTCTTCACTGCCCTTTTCACCCCGCTGGCCCGCTGGCTCCTGCGCCTGGGTGTCTCGCCCGACGCCGTAACAGTCATCGGAACCGCGGGCGTCGCGGTGGGAGCCCTGGTGTTCTATCCGCTCGGGCAGCTGTTCTGGGGCACGGTCTTCATCACGGCGTTCATCTTCTCCGATGTGCTGGACGGCATCATGGCCCGCATGCAGGACGTCAAGAGCCGCTGGGGCAACTTCCTGGACTCCACCCTGGACCGCGTCGCGGACGGGGCTCTCTTCGCCGGGGTGGCAGTGTGGTTCTTCCTGGGCGGGCAAAACACTGCCATTGCCGTGGCGGCCATGGTCTGCCTGGTCCTGGGCATGGTGGTTTCCTATGCGCGGGCCAAGGCGGAATCCCTTGGATACACGGCAAATGTCGGCATCGCCGAGCGGGCCGAGCGGCTCGTCTCCGTCCTGGTGGTCACTGGGCTCACCGGCCTGGGACTACCGCCGGTGGTGCTCCTTGTGACGCTGGTGCTGCTGGCGCTGGCGAGCTTCACGACGATTGTCCAGCGTGTTTCTTCAGTCCGCCGGCAGGCACTGGCACAACCGCTTCCGGCGGACGAAACGTAATTGCCGCGGCTGGCCACCGGGGGACTACTATAAGGATTGCCCGGTCAATGGACCCGGCAATCCGTGTGTGTACAGTCCGGCATCAGCATGCCCGCCTGCACACCCGGCGAAGATCGTCTATCTACCCATAGGGGTTTTTGTGTCTACACCAGATGTAAGCAACGAGGCCGGTTCGCCCGCGAACAGCGTCACGGGCAGCAGCCGCGTGAAGCGCGGCATGGCTGAGATGCTCAAGGGCGGCGTCATCATGGACGTCGTCAACGTTGAACAGGCCCGCATCGCCGAAGACGCCGGTGCTGTTGCAGTCATGGCGCTGGAACGCGTTCCGGCCGATATCCGCGCCCAGGGCGGTGTGTCGCGCATGTCCGATCCGGACATGATCGACGCCATCATCGACGCCGTGTCCATTCCGGTCATGGCGAAGGCCCGCATCGGCCACTTCGTCGAAGCCCAGGTCCTCCAGTCCCTCGGCGTGGACTACATTGACGAGTCCGAGGTCCTTACCCCGGCCGACTACATCAACCACATCGACAAGTGGAACTTCAAGGTTCCCTTCGTCTGTGGCGCCACCAACCTCGGTGAGGCCCTGCGCCGCATCAACGAAGGCGCGGCGATGATCCGGTCCAAGGGCGAGGCCGGCACCGGCGATGTTTCCAACGCCACCGGCCACATGCGCCAGATCCGTGCCGAGATCGCCAAGCTCGCAGCCCTGCCCGAGGACGAACTGTACGTCGCGGCCAAGGAACTGCAGGCCCCGTACGAACTGGTCAAGGAAGTTGCCGCTGCCGGCAAGCTCCCGGTGGTGCTGTTCACCGCCGGCGGCATCGCCACCCCGGCCGACGCCGCCATGATGATGCAGCTCGGCGCCGACGGCGTGTTCGTTGGCTCCGGCATCTTCAAGTCCGGCAACCCCGCCCAGCGCGCGGCCGCCGTCGTGAAGGCCACCACCTTCTTCGATGACCCCGACGTCATCGCCAAGGCCTCCCGCGGCCTCGGCGAAGCCATGGTGGGCATCAACGTCGACGAGATCCCCCAGCCGCACCGCCTCGCCGAGCGCGGCTGGTAAGCTCCACCTTCTGTGACGCGCCGGGCGGCGCGATCCTCTGCGTGCTATTCCCCGCCTCCCGCTGCCGCCATACCGGCGGTGGTTGGGGGCGGGGGCCCTTTTACGCACGCTGCCGGACCGCACCGTCAGGCGCTTCGGGGCGGGTCTGCTGACCTAATAACGACGCCGGTTCCTCACCTTTTCTGGTGGGGGACCGGCGTCGTTGTTGGTTGAGCTTGCCGAAACCCGTCGATTGCTCCGATGTGTCTTATCGGGGGCTCCAACGGCCGTTATGTGGGCCCACGCCGGCAGGGTTCCCTGGCCGAGCTTGCGAGGTTAGGGCGCCGGTGGGGAGCAATCGATGGGGGTTACTCCAGGCCGCGGCGCTTGAGCAGGGGTTCCAGTTTGGCGTCGCGGCCCCTCAGGATCCGGAAGGACTCCAGGGGGTCGCGGCTGTTGCCGCGCGAAAGCAGTTCCTGCCGGAACCGGTCGCCGTTGGCCCTGGTAAGCCCGCCGTTCTCCGTGAACCAGTCCACCGTCTCGGCATCCAGGACCTCGCTCCAAATGTAGGAGTAGTAGCCGGCGGCGTATCCCGCACCGGCGAAAATGTGCTGGAAGTAACCGGTCCGGTACCGCGGCGGGATGAGGGCGTGCGCAATTCCCGCCGCAGCGAGGGACTTCGCCTCAAACGCGAGCGCATCGTCCGGGACGGCATCCTGTTCCAGCACATGCCACGCCAGGTCCAGCAAGGCGGCGCCCAGGTACTCGGTGGTGGCAAAACCTTCGCCCCAAAGCCTGGACTCTTCCAGCCGGTCCACAACGTCCTGCGGCAACGGTTCGCCGGTGGCGTGGTGGCGGGCGTAGTTGGTGAGGACCTCCGGCCACATGATCCACATTTCGTTGACCTGGGACGGGAACTCCACGAAGTCGCGGGGGACAGCCGTCCCGGAAAACCGCGGGTAGGTGACGTCGGAAAAGAGCCCGTGCAGTGCGTGGCCGAACTCGTGGAAGACCGTCCGGACCTCGTCAAGCGTCAGGAGTGTCGGTTCACCCGGCGCCGGTTTGGCGATGTTGAGGGTGTTCATCACCACGGGCCTGGTACCCAGCAGGGAGTTCTGGTCCACCAGCGAGTTCATCCATGCTCCGCCCCGCTTGGACTCGCGGGAATAATAGTCGCCCAGGAACAGCCCCAGCGCGCCGCCGTCGGAATCCCTGACCTCCCAGACCCGAACGTCGGGATGGTAGCCAACCAAGTCCTCCCGCTCATGGAAGCTGGTCCCGTACAGGGATCCGGCCGCGAAGAAGACGCCGTCCCGCAGCACGCGCTCCAGCTCGAAGTAGGGGCGGAGGGCCTGTTCGTCCACACTGTACTTCTCCCGGCGGACTTTCGCCGAGTAGTAGGCCCAGTCCCACGGTTCCAGAGGGTGCCCGGCGGATTCGGCAAGGGCGGCCGCTTCACGGTCCGCGTTGCGGACGGCGGCGGGGGCCATGCGGTTCAGCATGGACTGAACTGCCCCGAAGTCGGGTGCAGTCTGGCGGTCCGCCACCAGTTCCGCGTAATTCGCGAAACCGAGAAGCGAGGCTTTCTCTGCCCGCAGCCGGGCCGTGGACCTGGCCAGGTCCAGGACATCCAGGGGTCCGCCGTTGCTGCCCCGGGCAGCAGATGCTTCGAACAGCCGACGCCGGACGGCCCGGTCCGTGAGCGAGGCAAGGGCAGGCTGGTTGCTTGGCTGGATAAGCCCCAGCAGGAACTGCCCCTCATGTCCTGCTGCCCGGGCCGCCTCCGCTGCGGCGGCGACGTCGTCGGCGGGCAGGCCGGCCAGTTCTTCCGCATCCTCGACAAGCAGCGCCGCGGACTTCATCCCCTCCTTGACGCGCTGGCCGAACTCCGTGCCCAGCCGGGCGAGTTCTGCGTTAACGGCCCTGAGCCGGTCCTGTCCGGCGGGATCGAGCTGGATACCCGTTTGCCGGAACTCCTTCAGGTACTCATCCACCAGCCGGGCCGACTCGGGGTCGCAGGCGGAGGTGTCGATGCCCCGGAAACGTTCATACAGTGCATGGTTCAGGTAGAGCTCATCCTGGTGGGCAGAAAAACGCGGCGAGAACTTTGTTTCCAGCTCCCTGATCTCCGGCGAAGCATCCGCCGAAACCAGGGTGAAGAACGATGCGGCTGCACGGTCCAGCAACCGGCCGGCCTGCTCCATCGCCACAGCCGTGTTCGCGAAGGTGGGCACCTCCGGATTCTGCACAATGCGGTCTATTTCAGCGAGGTGCTCAGACAGGCCCGCTTCGATGGCCTCGGCGTAATGGGCGGCCTCGATGCGGGCGAAGGGCGGGAGCCCGTACGGCAGGGGGCTGGGAGACAGCAGGGGGTTAGTCATGATGAAAACCTTTCACATGGGGGCACGCTTCTCAATGCGGCCAAATGCCCGGGCCGAAGGCTTGCCATTCCTAGACTTGGCGGTATGGGGAAAAGTACCGGGCGGGCTCCTGCGCGCTCCCGCACGGTTGCCAGGCTGCAGCGGCGGATGCGCGCTGTGTTGGTGGCAGGCCTGCTGCTCCTGGCCGGCCCGGCGGCCGGGTGCGGTCTTGTGGCGCAAGGGGCCGGCGCAGGCGGGTCAGCCGCCGGCACCGCGTCCACCAAGGGCCCACACCCCGGAATGCCGTCCGTTACCGCCCCGCCTTCCGGTGCTCCAACAGCCCCGGCACCTTCGCCCACACCGGGCAAGGGCCCGCGGTGCCCGGTGCTGCGCTGCGCGTCGGTGGTGGTCACCGGCGGCATGCTGGTCCACAGCGGCATCTGGCAGGAGGCGCAGAAGGAAGCCGCTGCCTCCGGGAAGCCCGGCCCGGATTTACTCCCGATGCTGGAGGGGCAGCGGCGCTATCTGGAGCGGAGCGACCTCGCCATCTGCCACCAGGGAACCCCCGTGGCAAAACCGGACGGGCCGTTTTCCGGTCACCCCTCGTTCAACGCCCCGCGGCAGATCGTCACCGCTGCGAAGGATGTCGGCTACCAAGCCTGCACCACCGCGGGCGAGCACATCCTTGACCGCGCTACCGATGGACTCCTGCGGACAGTGGATGCCCTGGATGCGGCGGGCCTGAAACACACCGGTTCCTACCGCACCGCCACAGAGTCCCAGCAGATCCTCATCCTGCAGGCCCCTGCAGCAAAGGTGGCCGTCATCGGGGCAACCTTCGGCATCAACGGGAAGACTCCGGAATACCCGTGGCAGGTGGACATGCTGGACCCCAGCACCATGATTGCCAAGGCCAGGAAGGCGCGGAGCCTGGGCGCCGACGTCGTGATCGGTGCCATGTACGCAGGAAACGGACACGGCGGAGACGGGCACGCCGGTGCCCCGGGCACCCTGCAAACGGACGCGGCCCGTGCGCTGGCGGACAGTGGGCAGTTCAACCTGGTCTATGGCCATTCCGAGGCGGTGCTCCCCATCGAGAATTACAGGGGCACCTGGATTGCCTACGGGCTGGGTCACGGGACCACGGAAGTTTCCCCTGCGCATCCGGCCGGGAACGAGGGCCTGCTGGTCCGCGCGCAGTTCGGCCAGGACGCCGCAGGAACCTGGATCGTCACGGACCTGGCGTGGACGCCCACCACCATGGTCGGGAATCCCTACCGGTGGTGTCCGGCGGCCGCAGATGCGCCGCAGGGGCCCTGCGCTGGTGCACCGGCCCACGACGCAACGCGGCAGCGGACCATTGGCGTGGTGAACTCCATGGGAGCCGCAGCGGCCGGTGCCCACGAACTCCTCATCACCCTCGAACCCTGACGTGCGTCACGCAACCTTCACCAGAACTGGCGGCCGTCACGAAGCCCAGGGGGCAATCCTGTAAACCCGGCGGATCAGCGCGGCCTGCGTGCCGCGTGGTCCCGTGCGAGTTCCGCGTACCGGTCGTCCGGGAGGCCGGGCTCGAAGGCTCCAAACTTGCGCTCTGCAGCTGTCCGGATCAGGAAATCCGCGATGGCCGGGTTCTTCGGAAGCAGCGAGCCGTGCAGGTAACTGGCCACAATATTGCGGTAGCGGGCGCCTTCGTGGCCGTCGCTGCTGTTGTTGCCGGTTCCCTTCGCCACGGTGCCGAGCGGGCGCACACCGTCCCCCAGGGTGGTCTGGCCGCTGTGGTTTTCGTAGCCCAGCACCTCGCCGAACTCAGAGGTGGTTACCTTGACGTTGCCGATCAGGCGCTCATCGGTGCCATGGGTTTCGACGTTGAGGATGCCGATTCCCTCAATCACCGAGCCGGTCCTGGTTTTGAAGAACCGGCCGAAGAGCTGGTAGAGGCCGCAGATCACCAGCATCGGCGTGCCGGCTTCAGCGAGTTCCTTGAGGGAATCCGCCCGGGCCTGCAAATCATCCTGAATGACCAGCTGCCCGCTGTCCTGGCCGCCGCCGCCCACAATGATGTCCACATCATCGGGGAAGGGGTCACCCACGTTGTATTCCAGCAGTTCGGGCGTGTACCCGTGCCACCGGATCCGCTGCTGCAGCACCAGGGCGTTGCCCCAGTCGCCGTAGATGTTCATGTCGCGCGGATACAGCTGGACCACCCTGAGGACGCCCTTCCCGCCAGCGGCTGACGGACCAGCTGTGCCCGGAATTTCCTGGCTCAAGAGACAACCTCCACGGTGGTGATCTTCGACAGTTCGCGCCGGATGGCGAGCATGGCCGTATAGGTACAGAAGATGCGCTTGGGCTGACCCTTCGCACCCCGGATGAACGCGGCGAGGGCCGGTGCGATGTCGGGTTCCACGGCACCGATGCGGACGTCGTCATACTGGAGCCGCAGGGCCATGTCGTAGGCGCGGGAACCGGTCAGCTGGTCCACGCCTCCGGCCCGGAGCGAATCGAATTCCACGTCCCACAGCCAGGACATGTCCCGGCCGTCGGCGTAGTTGTCATTGATGGCGATCATGGTGGCGTAACCGCCCGCCGGAAAGGACTTGAGTCCAAGGCGGAAACCGCTGGGGTTCTTCACCAGCACCAGGTCCAGGGGCTGGCCTTCCACCGTGAGGCTTTCGCCGCGGCCGAAGGCGGGTGCCACCTGGGACAGGGCCTCCAGCAGGGTTTCGTGGTTGGTGTCCGCCGCGGCTCCGCCGCAAATGCTGCGCGCCAAGGTCAGCGCAGCGGCCGCGTTGAAGATGTTGTAGACCCCGCGGAGCTTCATCGCGGTACTGACGGTCCCGCCGTCGTACTCAAACTCGGCACTGTCGGCGCCCACTTTGCGGAGCACGACGTCGGCCGCGGGCTTCTCCGGGAGGCCCGCCGGCGCGGGGCTGCCCGGAGCGGCGCGCATATCGTCGTCGTTGGGGAAGGTGCCCAGCAGCGAGTCGTCCAGGCCGAAGTACCGGACCTCCTGGCCCGTGAGGGTTTCCGCGATCCTGGCCACCCTCGGGTCTTCGCGGTTCAGCACCACGGTCCCGGTGGTTTTCGCGGCGATGTGCTGCAGGAGCTGGGCTGTCTTGTCGATCTCACCGAACCGGTCCAGCTGGTCGCGCAGGACGTTCAGCAGCAGGCAGTACTTCGGCGGCACGCTGTTCACGAAGTGCACGGCGTGGGCCTCGTCCAGTTCGAGGACGGCGACGTCGGCGTCCAGCCGCCCACGCCAGTCGACCTCGCCCAGCAGGGCAGCGGCAACGCCGCGGGTGAAATTGCTTCCGGTGCGGTTCGTAAAAACCTTCAGGCCCTGGCTTTCGAGCAGCTCCACCACCATCTTGGTGGTGGTGGTCTTCCCGTTCGTGCCGCTGACCACGGCCACACCATGCGGAAGGGTAGTGAGTGTCCGCCGCATGAAACCGGGGTCGATCTTTTCGACGACGAGCCCCGGCAGCGCGGACCCGCCGCCTCGAAGCCGGGATACCCGGCGCACCAGTTTGCCAAGCGGAACAGTGTAAAAGGGCATTATTCGAATATATCCCAGGCCAGGCATGGAACCGCAGGAGTGTGACCCGCCCCGGCCGGGCGGACACCGGTGGGCCCGTATGCTGGGACGATGACAAACTCCCTTTCCGCCGAGTCCGCACGCGTGGGCTCGGGCCTTCGGATCGGCGTCCTGGCGCTTCAGGGCGACTTCCGCGAGCACCTGCGTGCCGCGGCGGAATCCGGTGCCGAGGGGGTCAGCGTCCGGCGTCCCCGGGAACTCGACGGCCTTGATGGGCTCATCATCCCCGGCGGTGAGTCCACGGCCATCGACAAGCTCGCGCGGGCCTTTGAGCTGGCCGGGCCGCTGCGTGAGCGCATCGCCGGAGGATTGCCGGTCTACGGTTCCTGCGCGGGCATGATCCTGCTGGCCTCAGACATTGCCGACCCCGCCACGGACCTTTCGGGTGCCCCCCAGCAGACATTCGGCGGGCTGGACATGACCGTCCGCCGCAACGCCTTCGGACGCCAGCGCGAATCCTTCGAGACGGACCTCGACTTCAAAGGCCTGGAGTTCAGCGCCACCGACGCCGATGTTGCCCCGGTCCATGCCGTTTTCATCCGCGGACCGTGGGTGGAGCGCGTAGGCCCCGGGGTGGAAATCCTCGCCCAGGTTGAGCCGGCCGATCCCGAGCATGCGTCCCACACCGCCGAACTGCCCGGGGCCGCTAGAATTGTGGCAGTGCGTTCCGGCCGGCTGCTGGCCACCTCCTTCCATCCGGAAGTGACCGGGGAGAAACGCGTACACGAACTTTTTATCCGCATGATCAGAGGAGAAGCGTAAAGCATGTCAGGCCACTCCAAATGGGCGACGACCAAGCACAAAAAGGCGATCATTGACAGCCGCCGCGCAAAGTCCTTCGCCAAGCTGATCAAGAACATCGAAGTTGCCGCCCGCATGGGCGGACCGGACCTGGCCGGCAACCCCGGCCTTGAACTGGCGGTCACCAAGGCGAAGAAGACCTCGGTCCCCAACGACAACATCGACCGCGCCATCAAGCGCGGCGCAGGCCTCACCGGCGAAGTGGTGGACTACACCGAAATCATGTACGAGGCCCGCGGTCCGCAGGGTTCAGCCCTGCTGATCGAGTGCCTCACCGACAACAAGAACCGCGCGGCATCCGAGGTCCGCCTCGCGATCTCCCGCAACGGCGGCACCATCGCCGATCCCGGTTCCGTCAGCTACCTGTTCAACCGCAAAGGCGTGGTGAACCTGCCCAAGAACGGCCTGGGCGAGGACGACGTCCTCATGGCCGTCCTGGATGCCGGTGCCGAAGAGGTCAAGGACAACGGCGAATCCTTCGAGATCCACTCCGAGCCGGGCGACCTTCCGGCCATCCGCGAAGCCCTCAAAGACGCCGGCATCGAATACGACACCGATGAGGTGGAGTTCGTTCCGTCCATGCAGGTGGAGCTGGACGTCGACGGCGCGCGGAAGTTCATGAAGCTGGCCGACGCCCTCGAAGAGCTCGACGACGTCCAGAACGTCTACAGCAACGCCGATTTCAGCGACGAGGTCCAGGCCGCCCTGGAATCAGAGTGACCGGCGGCCTTGCCAGCTGACCCGCGCCGGGTTCTGCCCCGCCACGCCCGTCCGCGCCCATGACGCTCCGTGTCCTGGGCGTGGACCCGGGCCTGACCCGCTGCGGCATCGGCGTTGTGGATGTCGAGCGGAACCGGCGCGCCACCATGGTGGCCGTCGGCGTCGTTGGAACCTCGCCTGACGAATCCCTGGACCAGCGGCTGCTGGTGATCGCTACTGCCATCGACGAATGGCTGGACCGCTACGAGCCCCAGGTGCTCGCCGTCGAACGCGTCTTCTCGCAGTTGAACGTCAGCACCGTGATGGGCGTGGCGCAGGCGTCCGGTGTGGTGATTGCCGCGGCAGCGCGGCGGGGGATCCCGGTGGCGCTTCACACGCCGTCGGAGGTCAAGGCGGCCGTAACGGGCAGCGGCTCATCGAACAAGGACGCAGTGACCAAACTGGTCACCAAGATCCTCCGCCTCGACGCGCCGCCCCGTCCGGCCGATGCAGCGGACGCCCTGGCGCTGGCCATTACGCACGCCTGGCGCGCCGGCAGCGGGGCATCTGTTGCCACCACCGGTCCGGGCAGTTCGTCGCTGACACCGGCCCAGCGTGCGTGGGCCGAGGCCGAAGCGAAGGCGCGCCGCGCACGCTGAATGTCCCTGCAGCTTGCTAGGGTATTCGTAAATATGTTCGGATAACCGGGCTCCGCCTCCTGCCAGGCGGCGGGCCGGCAGCACAAGCAGGAGCCAGGCCTTGATCAGTTTCCTCCGCGGAACCGTAGCGCACGTAGGCCTGTCCACGGCCGTCATCGACTTGAACGGTGCGGGCATGAGCGTCTACGCCACCCCGCAGACCCTCAGCCGGCTCCACGTGGGCGAAGAGGGAAAGGTCTTCACCTCCCTGATAGTCCGCGAGGATTCGATGACGCTGTTTGGTTTTGCGGACGACGACGAACGGGAAGTTTTTGAGGTCCTGCTGAGTGTGAGCGGGGTTGGTCCGCGCCTCGCACTGGCCGTTTTGGCGGTCCACGATCCCGAGGCGATCCGCGTCGCTGCGCATACCGGCGACAACAAGACCTTCACCAAGGTTCCCGGCATTGGACCGAAGGTGGCCGGACGGATCGTCCTTGAGTTGGCCGGCAAGCTCGTTCCGCACGGAACGGCGCCTGCTGCCGCCACCACGGCGGCGGAGGCCAGCTGGAAACCGCAGGTGGTTGCCGCCATGACCAGCCTCGGCTGGTCGGAAAAGGACGCGTCGGCGAGCATTGACAAGGCTCTGGCGGACGAACCCGAAGTTTCGTTCCGCGGCAACGTCCCGGAAATACTCCGGACCACCCTCCGCTGGCTCGGCCAGGACGGCGCGCGGGCTGGCAACCGGGTAGGCAGCCGTGGCTGAACCGTCACTGGTGGCCGCGGGGGAGGAGCCCGAGGAACGGGCCATTGAAGCTGCCCTCCGCCCCAAAAACCTGGACGACTTCGTGGGCCAGCACCGCGTCCGGAAACAGTTGTCCCTGGTTCTCAAAGCCTCACGCATGCGCGGCCGCAGCGCCGACCATGTGCTGTTTTCGGGTCCGCCGGGCCTGGGCAAGACCACCCTTGCCATGATCGTGGCTGCGGAAATGAACGCACCGCTGCGCATCAGCAGCGGCCCCGCCATCCAGCATGCCGGAGACCTCGCCGCCATCCTGTCCTCGTTGTCCGAGGGCGAAGTCCTCTTCCTCGACGAAATCCACCGCATGTCCAGGCCAGCCGAAGAAATGCTCTACATGGCCATGGAGGATTTCCGCGTGGACATCGTGGTGGGCAAAGGCGCAGGCGCCACCGCCATCCCGCTGGAACTTCCACCCTTCACGCTGGTGGGGGCCACCACCCGGGCCGGGCTGCTTCCCGGCCCGCTCCGGGACCGGTTCGGTTTCACCGGCCACCTGGAGTTCTACTCGGTTCCTGAACTGGAACTTGTCCTGCGGCGCTCGGCCGGCCTGCTGGACCTGAAGGTCAATTCCGCCGGCTTCAGCGAGATCGCGGGCCGGTCCCGGGGAACCCCCCGCATCGCCAACCGGCTGCTGCGCCGCGTACGCGACTGGGCGCTGGTCCATGGAGTAGACCAGATCGACGCCCGGTCCGCCTCAGCCGCGCTCGACATGTATGAGGTTGACAAAAAGGGACTGGACCGGCTTGACCGTTCCGTGCTCGAGGCGCTGATCACCAAGTTCGGCGGCGGGCCTGTGGGGCTTTCCACGCTGGCGATCGCCGTCGGCGAAGAAACCGAAACAGTCGAGACGGTCGCGGAGCCTTTTCTCGTCCGCGAAGGGCTCCTGGGCCGCACCCCGCGTGGCCGCATCGCCATGGCGCCGGCCTGGACCCACCTGGGGTACGCCATCCCCGCGGGGGTGTTCGGCCAGGAACAGCTGGACCTTTTCGACCGCGAAACCGGTGCCGAGGTCACGGGGGAGTGGGCTCCGGAGAGCCAATAACAGGCTCCCTCCAGCTTTTCCCCTTAGACTGGTATGACGCTCGGCACGTTCGGGTCTTTGTTGTGCGTTTGGCCTACCGGCCGCGCTGCCGGTGCAGGAGGTCCGTCAGGGATCGGCTTCCATGACTGTTCCGCCCGGCACAGACAAAGTCCGGCGCTGCCGGAAAACCAGCCAGGTACCACAAAGGACGGAATTCCCCTTGGATCCAATGTCAATTCTCCTGTTCGTCATGCTCGGCGTGTTCATCTTCATGATGTTCCGCCGCAACAAGAAGACGCAGCAGCAGCAGGCGGAGCTCCAGTCGAAGTTCGGCCCGGGCGTCGATGTCATGACCAGCTTCGGCCTCTTCGGCCGGATCGTGGACATCGATGAGGCTGAAAACAAGGTCACCCTGGAACTCTCCCCGGGCAACCTGGCCACCGTGCACCGCCAGGCCGTCACCAAGGTGATGGAACCGGCCGTCGCACCGGAAGCCGATGCTCCCGCCGTACCGGACGATGCTTCGTCCCTGACCTCCACGGAGCCGGCCGGTACCACTGCTGCGCCGGCCACGGCTGCTGAGACCACTGCTGCGCCCGCCACGGCCGCTGAGTCCACTGCGTTCCCGGCCGAAACTCCGGACGAAACCCTGAAGCGCCTCAACGATGAGGGCAAGAAGGACAGCTAGTCCCTCCGGCACCTTAACCCCTCTACCGCTGCGGACAACCGCCGGTGCACATGCGCACCGGCGGTTCCTCCGTGAATAAGAGAAAGATCGACAATGGCACGAACTGGCCCCAAGAAGCCCGGCCTCAGGGTCCTGGTCTGGCTGGGCGTAATCATCGCCGCGTTGACCGCCGTCCTGGCCGGCGGTACCGTCGCCGGGCAGGCAAGCTGGTCGCCCAAGCTGGCACTTGACCTTGAAGGCGGTACCCAGATGATCCTGGCGCCGAAGGTCGAGGGCGGTTCTGACATCAATGAGGAACAGCTGAACCAGGCCGTGGCGATCATCCGCCAGCGCGTTGACGGTTCCGGCGTGGCCGAAGCGGAAATCAGCACGCAGTCGGGCCGCAACGTGGTGGTGAGCCTCCCGGGCACGCCGTCCACAGCAACCCGCGACCTCATCCAGGCATCCGCCGACATGAACTTCCGCCCCGTGCTCCTGAACGGAGCGGGCGCTGTGGTTCCGGAGGAGTCCCGGGCACCGGAGGATCAGCTGCCCAAGCCAACGGCGGCGCCCGCCAACAGCAGCGACATCAACTGGATCACGCCGGAAATCTACCGCGAGTTCGAAGCCCTGGACTGCGACAACGCCTCAGCCGAGAAGGCAGAGCGTTCGGATCCGACCAAGCCGCTGGTCACGTGTGAACCGGCGACGGACACCAGCCCGGCCATCAAGTACATCCTCGGACCGGTCGAGGTGAAGGGCAGCAACATCGTCACTTCCTCGTTCCAGCTGCAGCAGGGCGCCCAGGGCGCCGTCACCAATGACTGGGCCGTCAACATCCAGTTCAACGACGAAGGTACCGCGAAGTTCAAGGAGGTCACCGAGCGCCTCAACCAGTTCTACGTGGCCGCCGGCGGCGAGTCCGGTACGGACCCCAAGGCGCAGTTCGCCATCGTCCTCGATGACCAGGTCATTTCGGCCCCGCGGGCACTGGCGGTGATCACGGACGGCCGTCCGCAGATCACGGGCGGCTTTACCGAGCAAACTGCCAAGGCCCTTTCCGACCAGCTGCGCTTCGGCGCCCTGCCCATCAGCTTCGAGATCCAGAGTGAACAGCAGATCTCGGCCACCCTGGGCGGCGAGCAGTTGCGCATGGGCCTCCTGGCCGGCCTCATCGGCCTGCTCCTGGTGGTGGTGTACTCGCTCTTCCAGTACCGTGCCCTGGGCTTCGTGACCATTGCCTCGCTGGTGGTGGCAGGCGTCCTGACCTACCTGGCCATCGCCATCCTGGGCTGGACGGAAAACTACCGACTGTCGCTGGCAGGCGTTGCGGGCATCATCGTGGCCATTGGCCAGACGGCTGACTCGTTCATCGTCTACTTCGAACGTATCCGCGATGAGCTGCGCGAAGGCCGCGGCCTGGTCTCCGCCGTCGAGAACGGCTGGAAGCGGGCCAAGCGCACCGTGCTCGCCTCCAAGGCCGTCAACCTGCTGGCGGCGCTGGTCCTCTACTTCGTTGCAGTGGGCAACGTGCGGGGCTTCGCGTTCACGCTCGGCCTGACCGCCATCGCCGACCTCATCGTGGTCTTCATGTTCACCCACCCCACGCTGCAGCTACTGGCGCGCACGCGGTTCTTCGGCGAAGGCCACCGGTTCTCCGGGCTGGACCCCAAGCGCCTCGGCGCCGTACCGCTCTACCGCGGTGCCGGCCGTATCCGTACCCCTGAGGACCGCCCCGCCAACGTCCGTGCCAAGAACGCGGGAGCCGCAGCGGAAGCGGAACGCAGGATGACCATTGCCGAACGGCGGCTTGCGGAAAAGCAGGAACAGCTCGCAGGTTCCTCGAAGACCGCTGCGAAGGAGAACAAGTAATGTCAGGCTTCGCCAATTTCGGAAATGAGCTCTACACCGGGAAGCGCTCCTACGAATTCGTGGGATCCAAGAAGATCTGGTTCCTGATCGCTCTGGTGGGCGTGGCGCTGTCCATCATCATCCCGGTGGCCAAGGGCGGGTTCAACCTGGGCATCGAGTTCCGGGGTGGCTCCGAATTCACTGTCTCCAACGTGAAGACCACGGACGCCACGGTGGGGGAGAAGGCCGTTACAGACGTTGTGGCCGGCAGTGTTCCGCGTGTGGCCAACGTGGCCGGAACCACCATGCGCATCCAGACGGACAAGCTCACGGACGACGAGACGCTCCGCATCAAGGAGGGCCTGCATACCGCGTACGGTGTCACTGAGAACGAAGTGACCTCCACGTTCGTGGGCCCAACCTGGGGCGCGGACGTCACCAAGCAGGCATTGATCGGCCTGGTAGTGTTCGTCCTCCTGGCCGCCGTGCTGATGGCCCTGTACTTCCGCACGTGGAAGATGTCCGTCTCGGCCCTCGCCGGCATGCTCGTCACTATGTTCATCACCGCCGGGGTGTACGCCCTCAGCGACTTTGAAGTGACCCCGTCAGCAATCATCGGGTTCCTGACGGTGCTCAGCTACTCCCTCTACGACACCGTGGTGGTCTTCGACAAGATCCGCGAGAACACGGCGGAAATTGACTCCTCAACCCGCCGCACGTTCGCCGAGGAGGTCAACCTCGCCGTGAACCAGACGCTGGTCCGCTCCATCAACACCATGATGGTGGCGATCCTCCCGGTGGGCGCCATCCTGTTCATCGGCGCCGGCCTGCTGGGCGCGGGAACCCTGCGGGACCTCTCGTTGGCCCTGTTCGTGGGAATCCTGATCGGTACGGCTGCCACCATCTTCGTAGCGGCGCCCATGTACGCCTGGCTGCGGCAGAACGAACCGGACCTGGTCAAGCAGGCCCGGCGTGTGGAGCAGCGCCGCAGCAGCACCGCCGAGCGCAATGCTTCAGCGGAGCCTGCCCAGGCCTGATCGACCTGACGAACGCCGGCCCTGCCGGTGCTTTCGGCCGCGGGCCGGACAGCGTGGAAACCACGCTGTCCGGCCCGCGGTCGTTTAAGTGTCCCGGTTATAACTCTCTGCGTCCTGAGGAATAGACTGAGGTAATTAAGACGGTGGTGAGGGGTGCTTCATTGGAAGAACGTTCGGCGTCGGCGCCAACGGCTCAGGGAGAAAACAATTCCACCGGTGGCCATACCGGGGTGGCCGCATCTGCGCGCCCCGGATCCCTGGTGCCGGTGGACAACTCCGGGACCCGCGCCACTTTCCCTGGCCGCAGGGAGCGCACCCGTTCGAGGCTTGCCCGCCTGACCGGCCGTGGGGCAGCCACCTACTCACCCATCCTTGAGCCGCTGCTGCGCACCGTCCGGGCCAACAACCCCAAAGAGGACTTCGACCTCATCCAGCGCGCATTCGACGTCGCTGAACGCAGCCACCGGGGGCAGAAGCGCAAGAGCGGCGACCCCTACATCACCCACCCCGTGGCTGTTGCCACCATTCTTGCCGAACTCGGTTTAAGCGGGACCACCTTGGCTGCGGCCCTCCTGCACGACACCGTTGAGGACACCCCGTACACGCTGGCGGACCTGAAGCGTGACTTCGGTGCCGAAGTGGCCATGCTGGTGGACGGTGTGACCAAGCTGGACAAGGTCAGCTTCGGCGAAGCGGCGCAGTCCGAGACCGTCCGTAAAATGGTCGTAGCCATGGCCAAGGACATCCGGGTGCTCATGATCAAGCTCGCGGACCGGCTGCATAATGCCAGGACCTGGCGGTTCGTCTCCGCCGAATCGTCCGCCCGCAAGGCCCGCGAAACACTCGAAATCTTCGCGCCGCTGGCACACCGCCTGGGCATGAACACCATCAAGTGGGAACTTGAGGACCTGTCCTTCGCAGCGCTGTATCCGAAGGTCTACGAAGAGATTGTCCGGATGGTGGGGGACAGGACGCCGGAGCGGGAGAAGAGCCTCGGCGTCATCCGCGACCAGATCACCGAGGACCTCCGTACGGCCAAGATCAAGGCGACTATCACGGGCCGCCCCAAGCACTACTACTCGATCTACCAGAAGATGATCGTCAGGGACAAAGACTTCGACGACATCAACGACCTCATGGGAGTCCGGGTCCTCGTGGATTCCGTCCGGGACTGTTACGCCGCACTTGGCACCATGCACTCGCGCTGGAACCCGCTGCCCGGCAGGTTCAAGGACTACATCGCGATGCCCAAGTTCAACATGTACCAGTCCCTGCACACTACCGTGATCGGCCCCGGCGGCAAGCCGGTGGAAATCCAGATCCGCACCCATGAAATGCACCGCCGCGCAGAGTACGGCGTTGCAGCACACTGGAAGTACAAGGACCAGCCCAACCGCACGGCCGTGGGCCCGGGCAGCCCCCGGGACGGCGACATGGGGTGGCTGCGTTCCCTGGTTGACTGGCAGCAGGAGACATCCGATCCGGGCGAGTTCCTCGATTCGCTTCGATTCGAGATCAACGCCCGTGAAGTCTTCGTCTTCACTCCCAAGGGTGAGGTCATGGCGCTGCCCGCCGGGTCCACGCCGGTGGACTTTGCCTACGCGGTCCACACCGAGGTGGGGCACCGCACCATCGGTGCCCGCGTCAACGGGAAGCTCGTCCCCCTCAACAGCGAACTCAACCACGGCGACTGGGTGGAAATCTTCACCTCCAAGGCCGAAGGGGCGGGGCCCAGCCAGGACTGGCAACACTTCGTCAAGAGTGCCCGGGCACGCAACAAGATCCGACAGTGGTTCAGCAAGGAACGCCGCGAGGAAGCGATTGACCGCGGCAAGGAACTGCTGACCCGTGCCATGCGGAAGCAGAACCTTCCGCTGCAGCGGCTCATGACGCACGAGGCCCTGGCGGCCGTCGCCGAAGAATTCAAGTACGTGGACATTTCCGGCCTGTACGCCGGTGTCGGAGATGGCCACACCTCCGCGCAGTCCGTCATGGAGAAACTCGTCGAAAGCCTCGGCGGCACCGAAAACGCCGACGACGACATCAGCGAAGTCAGTATTCCCACCCAGGTCACCAAGGCCCGTTTCTCCGACTCCGGTGTTGTGGTCCGTGGTGTGGGGGACGTGTGGGTGAAGCTGGCACGTTGCTGCACCCCCGTGCCCCCGGACCCCATCCTCGGCTTCGTGACCCGGGGATCAGGGGTTTCTGTGCACCGCACAGACTGCACCAACATCTCGGACCTTAAGGATCAGCCGGACAGGATTGTCGACGTGGACTGGGCACCTACCCAGTCCAGCGTGTTCCTGGTGGAGATCCAGGTCGAGGCACTCGACCGCAAATCGCTGCTCTCGGACGTGACGCGGATCCTGTCGGAAAACCATGTGAACATCCTGGCCGCCAGCGTGCACACTTCCACCGACCGGGTTGCCATTTCAAAGTTTGCCTTCGAGATGGGGGACCCCAAGTACCTCAGCCACGTCCTCAGCGCCGTCCGCCGGATCGACGGGGTCTTTGATGTCTACCGCACCACCGGGAACAAGCGCCGGAGCTAGCCGGGAAAGTTTTTCCAAGGCAGCCTTTTTATGCGGTACCCGCGGGCTTGCCTCGATGGCGAGTACCAGCAGCCGCAACCGCACGTCCTTTTCGGGTCGGGCCAGCAAGTTGGCCAGGGTAGGTACGGCACGTTCGGCGTCCACGTGCAGGGCGATATCCAGTGCGGTCCGCAGCGGACTGGACACCATGAGCCCGCCCATGCTGACCACGTCGAAGGGCCCCAGCCTGACCTCGTGCAGGGTGCAGCCCCGGGTGTTCCGCAGGCTCGAAACCCGGCGCTTGGCGTCCACCAGGAGGGCAAGGCGGTCTGGCTCGTCAGCACAGCCGTAGATCCAGGCTGCGGTCATCCGTCCCGCCACGACACGCTGGCGCACCTGGGGCGGCACGGAGCCGGCGGCAGCACGGGCGCGCAACTGGGCAGAGGCGGCAACCCCCGGGAGGGTGTAGCCATGCTGATGGAAGCGGGCCAGGATCCCGTCGGCAGCCAGTGACTGCAGTTCCGGCGAGTCGAAGGGCCGCCCGGGCGCGTAAAGTTCCGGGAATCGCGCCGGAACCGTGTGATGCTGCGGCGGATGCTCCATCCCCGCTCCGGCCGGCGTGGAATCAGATGGTGAGGCCATCCCTCCATCCTGCCAAGGGGGTGCGGATAAGCGCAGGCCCGGTTCAGGTTATGTGGATAACCGGAACCGGGCCTGTGGCGTCGTCAAGCAGGAAGGAGGGGTCAGCTCAGTTCGCTGGCGGAACGCTGGATCTGGTCGAGCCAGGCCTGGCGTGCCTCGAGGGCTTCCCTGGCTGCCTTGATCTTGCGCTCGTCACCGCTCTGCTCAGCCTTGGCGAGGTCATCCTGCAGGCCGGCGATGGCACTCTCGAGCTGTGAAAGGGCACTGTTGGTGCGCGCCTTGCGTTCGGGGTTTGAACGCTGCCACTGCTCTTCTTCGGCCTGCCGGACGGCGTCCTCGACCTTGCGGAGGCCGGCTTCGATCCGGCCCATGTCGGCGCGCGGGACCTTTCCGGCTTCTTCCCACCGGTCACGGACGGACTGCAGCGCCTTCTTGGCACTGGCCAGTTCTTTGATCGGGAGAATCGTGTTGGCCTCGGCCAGGAGGGCTTCCTTGACCGTCAGGTTGGCGGCGTACTCCTGGTCGATCTCGTCGTTGGCGGCCTGCCGGGACGTGAAAAAGACGTCCTGCGCGGCACGGAAGCGTGCCCACAGCGCGTCATCATCCTTGCGGCTGGCGCGGGGAGAGGCCTTCCACTGGTCCATGAGGCGGCGGTATTCGCCTGCGGCGTAGCCCCAGTCAGTGGAGCTGGAGAGGGCCTCTGCCTCGGAGATGAGCTTTTCCTTGGCGGTCTTCGCAGCGGAATTGTTGCTGTCCAGCTGGGAGAAGTAGGCCCGGCGGTGCCGGTCAAAAACGGTACGGGCAGCGCGGAAGCGCTTCCAGAGGGCGTCTTCGTTGCTGCGGCCCAGCCGGACGCCGCTCTTCTGCGCAGCCTTCCAGTTTTCGAACAGCTCGTTCATCCGTGCGCTGGAGGTCTTCCACTGGGTCTGCGCCGGGTCCTGCCCGGAAATCTCTTCCGCCTCGGCCACGATGGCTTCGCGGGCGGCAAGTTCGGCTGCCCGGACGGCGTCGTGCTCTGCCTTTTCCGTCTTCTCAAGCTCGGCGATGTGGGTTGCCAGGGTATCCAATCGGGCTTCGGCTGCCCGGAGGTCGCCCACCATGTTGCGCTCCGCAAGCTGTTCGCGCAGGTGGGTGACGGTCTTTTGCATGTCGGTGCTGGGGGCCTTGGAGCTCACGCGCTGTTCCAGGAGCACGATCTGGGCCACGACGTCGTCGTACTTCCGCGCGAAGTAAGCCAGAGCTTCGTCATCGCTGACGCCCGGGTACTGCCCGACGGCGTGTTCTCCGCCGTCAATCGTCAGGAAGACGTGTCCATCGCCTTCCACGCGTCCCCATTTTGCTGCCTCAGCAGGCGAGGTGGCGGGGGCGGCGGGTGCCACGGCAGCTGCTGGGGCAGCAGCAGCCGGCTTGGGACGTGACGCGAAGGCTGCGGGGGACGGGGCCGAAGGCCGGGGTCCGGGAGCCGGAGACGGGGCAGGGGCTGCCGGTTCTGCGTCCGGGGCAGGGGACTCGGCCGGCTGGTCTGCCTCCGTGCCGGCTTCTTCCACACCTTCGGTAACGGCCTCCGGGGCCGTTGCGCTGGCTGCTGCAGGTTCTGCGTCCGTGGCGGGAGCCGCCGCGTCGGTCACGTCTGCTGCTGTTTCGTCGGATTTCTGACTGTCTGTCACCGCTAAAAGTCTTTCGCTTGGAGGGAACTGCTCACGTCCTGGACCGCGGCCGCCATGGCCGGGCTTCCTACTTCAGAGAAAACGAGTCTATCGTGACTGCTTGAACGGGCGCGCCGTCTGTGTCGCTGCTGCCCGGGGTGATGCCTGCTGCAGCAATGCCGGTCACCACGTCCAGGCCGGAGGTCACCTTGCCCACCACGGTGTAGCCGCCGGCGGAATCAGCCGGAATGTTGGTGTCTTTGTAGACGATGAAGAACTGCGTTCCGTTGCCGTAGGCGTTGTTGCCGCTACGGGCAACGGCAATGGTTCCGGCCGGGTAGGAGTTGTCCGCCGGGGTGTTTTCCAGTGGGCCCCACGTGTAGTTGGGATCGCCTTGCCCGTCGCCGTTCGCAGAGCCGCACTGCAGCACACCGAAGGCGTCCGAGGTGGTGAGGCGGTGGCAGCTCTTGCCGTTGTAGAAGCCCTCGTCGCTGAGGGACTTGAAGACCGCCGCGGCCTGCGGTGCCGCAGTTCCGTTGAGTTCAACGCCCAGCGGCTTGCCGTTCAGCACGAGGTCCCCGGTGAAAGTCTTTCCCGCCGCAGTGTCGGCGGCCGGAATGTTGGGCCCGTTTGTTGCCGGGGCTGACGGACTGGCTGACGCCGACGGGTTGGTGAGGCCGGCCTCGGTGGCGGCAAACTCATCCTCGGTGGGGTTGCCGGCGAAGGCCGTCAGCTGAAGCACGACGGCGAGCACCACGGCGGCGGTTCCGGCGCCGGCGGCGATCAGGTTGTCGCGTTTGCGACGCTGTTCCTGGTCGCGCCTCAGCTCGCGTTTGGCCTCCATCTGTTGGATACGCCGTTTTGCTTCGCGGGCACTGCGTGAACTGGCCGCCAAGGTTCCTCCTTGTGTTGGCTGTGTTGTCTCTGGTCTGCGTGGTTGCGCCAGGTGCCTTGACGGCACCGGGTACAGTCCGCTGACTGCCAGGCCCTGCAGGTCCGGCGCATTAGAGATGCACACCGATGACGCATAAACTGACTGCCGCACATAGTTTATGCATGACTGGCTGGACAGCTGCCGCAGGGCGCCCGCGACGGGCTGGACGCGGCCGGCGTCCGGCACCTTAAGAGGAGAGAACTTCCATGGCACGCACCGCCTCCCTGTCCGGATTCCCCGAGTGGCTTCCCGAGGAGCGGCTGGTGGAGATTCATGTCCTGGATACCCTGCGCCGGGTCTTCGAACTGCACGGTTTCGCCTCCATTGAGACGCGCTCGGTGGAAACAGTGGGACAGCTGCTGCGCAAGGGCGAGATCGACAAGGAAGTGTACGGACTCAGCCGCCTGCAGGAGGACGAGGGCGAGAACCCGGTCAAAGGCGGCAAAGCGGACCCGCACGCGCTTGCCCTGCACTTTGACCTCACGGTTCCCTTCGCCCGCTACGTCGTCGAGAATGCCGGCTACCTGGCCTTCCCGTTCCGGCGCTACCAGATACAGAAAGTCTGGCGCGGCGAACGCCCCCAGGAAGGCCGCGCCCGTGAATTCACCCAGGCGGATATTGACGTCGTCGGCGATGGCGAGTTGCCGTTCCGCTATGACGTTGAGATCGCCCTGGTCATCGCCGAGGCACTCAGCGCGCTTCCCATCCCGGACTTCCAGCTGCGGGTCAACAACCGCAAACTGGCAGAGGGCTTCTACCAGGGCATCGGACTGACGGACACCGCAGGGGTCCTGCGCAGCATCGACAAACTGGAAAAAATCGGTCCGGCCAAGGTTGCCGAACTCCTGAAATCCGAACTTGGTGCCACCGACGAGCAGGCACAGAAGGCCCTGCAGCTTGCCGGTATCCGCACCGGGGACCTGTCCTTCGTGGCCCAGGTCCGTGCCCTCGGCGTCAGCAACGACCTGCTCGAGGAGGGCCTTAGCGAGCTGGAGCAGGTCATCGACGCCGCCGTCCAGCGGGCTCCCGGCAAGGTGCTGGCGGACCTCAGTATTGCCCGCGGACTGGACTACTACACGGGCACCGTGGTGGAGACCGTCCTGTTGGGTCATGAACAGCTGGGTTCCATCTGCTCCGGCGGAAGGTATGACGCCCTGGCCTCCAAGGGCAACCGGAAG
Source organism: Pseudarthrobacter chlorophenolicus A6 (assembly GCF_000022025.1). Taxonomy (GTDB): domain Bacteria; phylum Actinomycetota; class Actinomycetes; order Actinomycetales; family Micrococcaceae; genus Arthrobacter; species Arthrobacter chlorophenolicus. The sequence continues at coordinate 2,281,550 of NC_011886.1, read as the reverse complement.
TTCCCCGGCGTCGGCCTGTCCATCGGTGTGACCCGGCTGGTGTCCCGGATCTTGAGCCAGGAGCTGGCCAAAGCCTCCCGTTCCGTTCCCACCGCCGTGCTGGTGGCCCTGTCGCACGACGACAGCTGGGGCGCTGCGCAGGACGTCGCCGCCCAGTTGCGCAGCCGGGGGATTCCCACCGAGGTCGCCGCCAAAGCGGAAAAGTTCGGCAAGCAGATCAAGTTCGCCGACCGCCGGGGCATCCCGTTCGTCTGGTTCACGGACGACGACGGCACGCACCAGGTCAAGGACATCCGGTCCGGTGAACAGGTGGTCGCTGCCCCGGAGACGTGGATGCCGCCGGCCGCCGACCTCGTGGTACAGGTGGCCACCGCCGGCCCCGTTCCCGCCCAGGTCTCCTGAGCAGGCTCCCCGTCCCTCCGTCCCGTCGGAGCTTTGCCCGTGGTCGCCGGCTTCAGTCCTACGGGTAAACTCGGACGGGACCGGTCCCCGAATCATCGAGACCTATTCCCTAAGTTTTCCCGCTGTTTCCTCTAGAAAGGTGTGCTGTGCTTCGCACACATGACCTCGGATCCCTTCGCTCCGAGCACATTGGACAAACCGTAACCCTGGCCGGCTGGGTAGGCCGCCGCCGTGACCACGGTGGTGTGGCCTTCGTGGACCTGCGTGATGCGTCCGGCGTGGCACAGATTGTGGTCCGCGAGGAGGAAGTATTCCACGGGCTGCGCAACGAGTACGTCCTGCAGGTCACCGGCACCGTCTCCAAGCGCCCCGAGGGCAACGAGAACCCTGCGCTGGGCACAGGTGAGATCGAGGTCATCGCCGAGGACGTGACGGTGCTCAACACCTCCGATCCCCTGCCGTTCCAGATCGACGAGCACGTGGAAGTCGGTGAGGAAGCCCGCCTGAAGCACCGCTACCTTGACCTCCGCCGCCCCGGCCCCAGCCGCAACATCCGGCTTCGCTCCGAAGCCAACCGGGTGGCCCGCGACTTGCTGCACCACGAAGGTTACGTGGAGATCGAGACGCCCACTCTGACCCGTTCCACGCCCGAAGGCGCACGCGACTTCCTGGTTCCGGCCCGCCTGGCACCGGGCTCCTGGTACGCCCTGCCGCAGTCCCCGCAGCTGTTCAAGCAGTTGCTGCAGGTGGGCGGTTTCGAAAAGTACTACCAGATTGCCCGCTGCTACCGGGACGAGGACTTCCGCGCCGACCGCCAGCCCGAGTTCACCCAGCTGGACATTGAGGCCAGCTTCGTGGACCAGGACGACGTCATCCGCCTCGGCGAGAACATCGTCAAGGCCGTCTGGAAGCTCATCGACGTGGAGATCCCCACGCCCATCCAGCGCATCACCTACGCGGACGCCATGGCCCGCTACGGTTCGGACAAGCCCGATCTTCGCTTCGGGCAGGAACTGACGGAGCTCACGGAGTTCTTCAAGGACACCAACTTCGGTGTCTTCAAGGCGCCCTACGTTGGCGCCGTCGTCATGCCCGGCGGAGCGTCACAGGCACGCCGTGCCCTGGATGCCTGGCAGGAATGGGCCAAGCAGCGCGGAGCCAAGGGCCTGGCGTACGTCCTGTACAAGGAAGACGGCGAACTCGCCGGTCCGGTCGCCAAGAACCTGACCGACACCGAGCGGGCCGGCCTGGCCGACGCCGTCGGCGCAAAGCCCGGTGACTGCATCTTCTTCGCCGCCGGCGAAAAGACCCCGTCCCGCGCCCTGCTGGGTGCTGCCCGGGTCGAAATCGGCCACCGCACCGGCCTGATCGATCCCACGGATTGGGCTTTCTGCTGGGTTGTCGACGCGCCGATGTTCGAACCGGCTGCCGCAGCCGTGGCGTCAGGCGACGTCGCCGTTGGTGCAGGCCAGTGGACTGCTGTCCACCACGCCTTCACCTCGCCCAAGCCGGAGTTCCTCGACACGTTCGACAAGGACCCCGAGTCCGCGCTGTCCTACGCCTACGACATCGTCTGCAACGGCAACGAAATCGGCGGCGGCTCCATCCGTATCCACCAGCGCGACGTGCAGGAACGCGTCTTCGAACTGATGGGGCTGGACAAGGAAGACGCCCAGACCAAGTTCGGCTTCCTCCTCGAAGGCTTCAAGTACGGAGCGCCCCCGCACGGCGGAATCGCGTTCGGCTGGGACCGCGTGGTGTCGCTGCTGGCAGGCGTCGAGTCCATCCGCGACGTCATCGCGTTCCCGAAGTCCGGCGGCGGTTTCGATCCGCTGACCGCTGCACCGGCACCCATCACTGCGCAGCAGCGCAAGGAAGCCGGCGTCGATTTCAAGCCTGAGGCGGTCAAGCCCGTTGAGGCCAGGAAGGCTGAAGCGGTCAAGTAACGCACCGTGCTGAGCGGCAGGAGGTTCCCAGGATATGTTGGGGCGCCTCCTGCCCCCGCTTAACCCGCCTTGGAGGAGAACGCCGTGTCCACCACCGCCCTTGGAGACGGCGCCGCCGGCTTCCCCGGCCTCGAAGCCGCCATGGACGCCGCGTGGCCCGCGCCGGAGCGCCAAGGCCTTGGACCCTGGGTCCTTCGCGCCGCGGAGGGCGTGACCCAGCGGGCGAACTCGGTCTGGCCACAGTCAGCCGGTGCAGGGGAGGCGGAGCTTTCCGGCCTGTTGCGGGAAGCCCGCACCTGGTACCGCAGCCGCAGGCTGCCCCTGATCTTCCAGGTCACCGCCACCGCGGAAGCAGCTGAACTCAATTCGTTCCTGGACGCGCAGGGCTTCACCACGCAGTCCGAAACCCTGATCATGACCCGGGGGCCATGGGACCATGCCCGGGTGGCGAAGCCGCGCCCCGCCGTCGAACTCGCTTCTGCCCCGTCTGCCGAATGGCTTGCCTTGTGGTGGGCGGTGGACGGACGGGGCGGTGAGGACGCCCTGGCCATCGCCCGCACCATCCTTGAGGGCTGCCCCGCCGTGTACGCCCTGGCCCGGGACAGCGAAGGCAGGCCGGCCGCCGTCGGACGCCTTGCCCTTCCCGGCACCGGGCCAGAGGCGCGGGGCGGGCTGTACTCCATGGCGACCAGCCCCGAGGCACGCCGACGCGGTCACGGGACCGCCGTCCTGGATGCGCTGCTCACGGCGGGGGCGGAGCGGGGCCTTTCCGGCTACTGGCTGCTGGTCACCGCAGCGAACCAGGGCGCCCAGGCGCTTTACGCCAACGCCGGGTTCCGGGAATCCGGCCGCTACGTTTACCGGCAGGAACGGCCAAAGCGGCAGCTGACCGGCTGCTGAGGCCGCTCCTGCCGTTTCGACGGTTCCCTGCCCGGAAGACGTTGCGGAGCGTCGTGTGGGAAGGGGACCGTCGAAACGGCGTGCTAGGCCGCAGGCGGGTCGGTGACGGTGACCCGGATGGAGCAGGCGTCCACGGCGGCTTTCTTCACCACGGCGGCCCGGGGATCGGGAACGTCGAGGTAGGCCAGCCGCGGCAGTCCCGCCCACGGTTTAAGGGCGGGGTGCGCCAGGAGGTTGTCCACCAGACCGCGGTCGCCCCCGGGCAGGATGTACTCGAAGGCCCGCCCGGCAAATACCAGCCGTGCCTGCTCCGCCACTGCCTCCGCCATGGCGTCTGCCTGGTTGGCGCGGCGACGGGCAAACCGTTGCTGTGACTGCCCGCCGGCCGCGGTCCGGGACTGCACATACCTTGAACCGGTCTTCGCGGCTATGATGATTCCTTCGCTAGCCACGGCCACACCGTAGCCGCCGCGACGGACCAGGAGCAGACCCACCGTCCGCGGCTGACTGGCGAGCGACGCCAGCCGTTCCACGACGCCCGAACCGCGCCCGGGCCGGCCGTCGTTGGGCCATGGCGCCACCAGCAAGGCCGTGGCGCCGTCCGCGGCGGCCAGCCGCACACCCTCGTCGTGGTCCTCCACGCCAAGGCTGCCGTGGCTGGCAGCGAACCGCTCTACCCAGCCGGTCAGCCGGGAAGCGGAGACGAATGCCGTCCGGACCGAGGGGGAGCGGCCGCTGCCGGCGGCGTGGGTGGTCATGGCGGGTTCGGGTTCCTTCCGGACAGCGGGTGGCGGGATCGCCGGGCGACTGGAAGTAGCCTATCTATGTGGATGATCTCTTCGGGCCGGGGCAAGGCAATGACGACGACGGCGATTCGGCCGCCGCGGGCAGCGCACCCGCCAGTTCCTCACCACGCAGTCCGCTGGCCGTCCGCATGCGGCCCCGCACCCTTGATGACGTTGTGGGCCAGCAGCACCTGCTGGGCCAGGGGTCTCCGTTGCGCCTGCTGGCGGCCGGAGCCGACGCCGCCGGACCGGCCGGGCCAAGTTCGCTGATCCTGTGGGGCCCTCCCGGGACAGGGAAAACGACGCTGGCGCATGTGATCGCCCGCGGGCCGGGCCGCAAATTCGTGGAGCTCTCGGCGATTACTGCCGGCGTCAAGGACGTCCGCCGCGTCATGGACGACGCCCTGACTGCACGCGACCTGTACAAGACCACCACGGTGCTGTTCCTGGACGAGATCCACCGGTTCAACAAAGCCCAGCAGGACGCGCTCCTGCCGGGCGTCGAAAACCGATGGGTGGTGCTGGTGGCGGCCACCACCGAGAATCCGTCGTTCTCTGTGGTGTCGCCGCTTCTTTCCCGGTCCCTGCTGCTGACCCTGAAGCCGCTGACGGACGCCGACATCGAGGGACTGCTCAGCCGTGCCGTCGCGGACCCCCGGGGGCTGGACGGCAAAGCGGAACTGGCCCCCGAAGCCCTGGCGCACCTGGTCCGGCTGTCCGGCGGCGACGCCCGCCGTGCCCTCACCGCCCTGGAAGCTGCGGCCGGCGTGGCATTCGGTGATGCCGACGACGCCGAAACCGGGCCGGTGACCGTGGAACTCAAGCACACCGAACGGGCCCTCGACGTGGCGGCCGTCCGCTATGACCGTGCCGGCGACCAGCACTATGACGTCGCCAGCGCCTTCATCAAATCCATCCGCGGCTCCGACGTCGACGCCGCCCTCCACTACCTGGCGCGCATGCTTGAGGCCGGCGAGGATCCGCGGTTCGTGGCCCGCCGCATTGTCATCTCGGCTGCCGAGGACGTGGGCATGGCGGATCCCACCGCGTTGCAGACAGCCGTAGCAGCGGCGCAGGCGGTGCAGCTGATCGGCATGCCGGAGGGCCGGATCATCCTGGCCGAGGCTGTGGTCCACCTCGCGACGGCGCCAAAATCGAACGCCGCCTACATGGGCATCAACAAGGCCATTGCCGACGTAAGGGCCGGCATGGGCAATGGCATCCCGCCCCACCTCAGGGACTCTCACTACCCGGGTTCCAAGCAGCTGGGGCACGGAAAAGGCTACAAATACGCCCACGACGCCCCGCACGCCGTGGCTGCGCAACAGTATCCGCCGGACGATTTGGTGGGCCGGGACTACTACCAGCCCACCGGCAACGGCGCTGAACGCGACATCGCTGCCAGGCTGGAGCGGCTGCGGAAGATTGTCAGGGGCAAGTAGCCGCCGTGCTAAGGTAGATGTTTGTCTGGCAAGGCACGGACGCACAATCCACCGAATTTTATTGATGGAGCTGTGCCCTGCGCCCAGTAGCAAAAGGCAGCGGTTGGCCGATGCTCTCCATCAAGGAGGCCAGTAACACTGACACACCGCAGATATTGGAAGGACACAAGTGGCTAACAACACTCGTGCTCGCCGTCAGGCCCGCCTCTCGCGGTCCCTCGGCATTGCTCTGACCCCCAAGGCCGCCAAGTACATGGAGCGCCGCCCGTACGGCCCCGGTGAGCATGGCCGTGCCCGCAAGAAGCAGGACTCCGACTACGCCGTACGTCTGCGCGAAAAGCAGCGCCTGCGCGCCCAGTACGGCATCCGCGAAGCACAGATGACCCGTGCCTTCGAGGAAGCCCGCCGCACCAAGGGCCTGACCGGTGAGAACCTCATCGAACTGCTCGAAATGCGCCTTGACGCCCTGGTCCTGCGTGCCGGCTTCGCCCGCACCATCGCCCAGGCCCGCCAGCTGGTTGTGCACCGCCACATCCTGGTTGACGGCATCCGCGTTGACCGTCCGTCGTTCCGCGTCGGCGAGGGCCAGCTGGTCCACGTCCACAGCCGCAGCGAAACCATGGTTCCGCTCCAGGTTGCAGCAGCCGGCGCGCACCGCGATGTCCTGCCTGCCGTCCCGGCTTACCTGGACGTCAAGCTTGAGGCACTGCAGGCCCGCCTGGTCCGCCGCCCCAAGCGCTCCGAAATCCCGGTGACCTGCGAAGAGCAGCTCGTCGTCGAATTCTACGCACGCTAAATCCCAGCAGCGTATCCAAAGAAGCCCGTGGCAAGCGCCACGGGCTTCTTTGTATGTAAGGTACTTGGGGGACATCTGCCCAACGCGGTTCGCGAAGTGCGCAGGATGGTTCCGGACCACAGAATTTCAAGGAGATGAACGTCTATGACTGGTGGCGATATCGCCGGCCTGGTCGCTGCCGGAGTGTTTGCACTCCTGGTGCTGCTGCTCGCCGTGCCCATCCTCAAGCTGGGCAAGGTGTTGGATGAGGTGCGGACGTCCATCCGGTCACTGAGTGACGGCGCGACGCCCCTGATGGATGAGGTCACGGCCACCGTGACCACCACGAACCAGCAGCTGAAGAAGGTGGACGGCATTTCGTCCAACGTCTCTGATGCTTCTGCCAACCTTTCGGCGCTGTCGTCCCTGGTGGCCGCCACCGTTGGATCGCCGCTGATCAAGGTGGCCGCGTTCAGCTACGGCGTCCGCAGTGCGCTCTCCAACCGCAAGAAGCCCTCCACCGGCCGCCGCAGCCGCTAAGCCCCGAAAGAACACCATGAAACGACTTGTCTGGATGGGAATCGGCGTGGCCATCGGTGTCATCGCCTTCCGCAAGGTCACCGAGGCCCAGTCCGCTTTGGGCCCGGAAGGCCTCAACAGGGCTGTAGGCAGGCTGGCCGACGGCGTCTACGACTTCGCTGACGCCGTACGCGCCGGAATGCAGGAGCGCGAAACCGACCTGCGGAGTGCGCTCGGCGTCGAAACCGCGGACCTGGTCCGCAGCTGACGCCCCCGGGCCGTCAGCCCGCACCAACCCGGCAGGGAACCCGACCAGGCCCTGCCGCCTGAACGAACTTTCCGCGTCGTCAAGCGCGGACCAAGAAGGGTATGAAACAGCTCATGAAATCGCAGGAGATCACCAAGCGCTGGGTGGACTTTTTTGTCAGCAAGGGCCACACGGCGGTTCCCTCCGCATCGCTGGTGTCCAGCGACCCGTCGCTGCTGTTCACTGTGGCCGGCATGGTGCCTTTCATTCCCTACCTCACGGCCCGCGAAGAGGCGCCGTACACCCGGGCCACTAGCGTCCAGAAGTGCATCCGCACCGGCGACATCGAGGAAGTGGGCAAGACCGCCCGGCACGGCACCTTCTTCCAGATGTGCGGCAACTTTTCCTTTGGTGACTACTTCAAGGAAGACGCCATCAAGTACGCCTGGGAGTTGCTCACCACCAGCGTTGACGACGGCGGGTACGGCCTGCCGCCCGAACTCCTGTGGGTAACGGTCTACGAAGAAGATGACGAAGCCAAGGAACTGTGGCTGAAGAACACCGGCGTTCCCGCGGAGCGCATCCAGAAGATGGGCAAGGCCGACAACTACTGGAACACCGGCCAGCCCGGCCCGGCCGGCCCCTGCTCCGAGATCTACTATGACCGTGGTCCCGCCTACGGCATCGAAGGCGGCCCGCTCGCTGACGAGACCCGGTACATCGAAATCTGGAACCTTGTCTTCATGCAGTACCAGATCGACAACGTCCGCTCCAAGGACGACTTCGACATCGTTGGTGAACTGCCCAAGAAGAACATCGACACCGGCCTGGGCATGGAGCGCCTGGCGATGATCCTCCAGGGTGTCGAGAACATGTACGAGACCGACCAGGTCCGTCCCGTCATCGACAAGGCTGCCGAACTCTCCGGCAAGGAGTACACCTCGGCCGAAACCCCGGATGACCCCCACCACACGGACGATGTCCGGATGCGTGTTGTGGGTGACCACATCCGGTCCGCCCTGATGCTGATTTCCGACGGCGTGACCCCCTCGAACGAGGGCCGCGGCTACGTCCTGCGCCGCCTCATCCGCCGCGCCGTGCGTTCCATGCGCCTCCTCGGCGTAGAGCAGGCCTGCCTTCCGGACCTGCTGCCGGCTTCGCGCGACGCCATGAAGGGCGTCTACCCGGTCGTCGAAACGGACTTCGCCCGGATCAGCCGGATTGCGTACGCCGAAGAAAAAGCTTTCCTGCGGACCATTGCATCCGGCACGGCGAGGCTCGAGGAAGCAGTCAAGGAATCAAAGGCCGCCAACAAGCAGCTGTCCGGCGAAGATGCCTTCGCCCTCCACGACACCTACGGTTTCCCCATTGACCTCACGCTCGAAATGGCCGAGGAAGCCGGGCTGAAGGTTGACGAGGCCGCCTTCCGCAGCCTGATGCAGGAACAGCGCCAGCGTGCCCAGGCCGACGCCAAGGGCAAGAAGGGCGGCCATGCCGACCTCAGCGCCTTCCAGGACATCCTGGCCCAGGGCGAAACGGTCTTCACCGGGTACACCGAGCTCGACGGCGAATCCCGCGTCCGCGGCCTGCTCACCGGCGGCCGTCCGGTCCAGCAGGCAGCCACTGGCGATGAGATCGAACTTGTACTCTCGGAAACGCCGTTCTACGCCGAGGCCGGCGGCCAGGCGGCCGATACCGGCCTCATCACCGGCGACGGCTTCGTGGTCGAGGTCCTGGACGTCCAGCGTCCCGTCAAGGGCCTCAGCGTGCACAAGGCGATTGTCCGCGAAGGCGAAATCGGTGCTGACTCGCTGGTGCGCGCCGCCGTCGACCGCGAACGGCGCCACGCCGCAGAGCAGGCGCACACGGGCACCCACATCGTGCACGCCGCCCTGCACCAGATCCTTGGCCCGGAAGCCACCCAGCGCGGATCCTTCAACAAAGCGGGCTACCTGCGCTTCGACTTCGCCTGGGGCGAGGGCCTGAGCACCGCCACCCGGTCGGAAATCGAAGAGGTGTCAAACCTGGCCATCCGCAACAACTACGCGGTGGAAACAAAGGTCATGGGCCTCGCCGAGGCAAAGGCCCTGGGCGCCATGGCGCTCTTCGGCGAGAACTACGGCAGCGAAGTCCGCGTTGTAGAGATCGACGGCGCGTGGTCCCGTGAGCTGTGCGGCGGAACGCACGTAGCCAACACCTCACTGATCGGCAGCCTTTCCCTGCTGGGCGAACAGTCCGTAGGGTCCGGAAACCGACGCGTGGAAGCCTTCGTGGGCATGGAGGCCTTCCGGCACCTCGCGGCTGAGCGTGCGCTGGTCACTGAACTGACCGATCTCCTGAAGGTGCCGTCCGGGCAGCTGGCCGACCGGATCTCCGCAACGCTTGCCAAGCTCAAGGCCACGGAGAAGGAACTGGACCGGCTCCGCAAGGAACAGCTGGCAGCCTCAGCAGCCCAGCTGGTCAACAGCGCGAAGGACGCGGCGGGCGTTAGCCTCATCGCCCACGACGCCGGTTCCGTCAGCGGCGCAGACGACATCCGCGGCCTGGCACTGGACCTGCGCAACCGGCTGGGCTCGGCACCCGCCGCAGTGGCTGTTGCGGGCGTGGCAAACGACCGGCCGCTGGTCCTGGTGGCCACCAACGAAGCTGCCCGGAACGCCGGAGTGAAGGCAGGAGCCCTGGTTCGGCTGGCTGCCGGAGTCCTTGGCGGCGGAGGCGGCGGCAAGGACGATGTCGCCCAGGGCGGCGGCACCGATGCAGGCAAGGTGGGTGCCGCGTTGGCGGCCATCCTGGATGCCGTCGAACGGCGCCAGTCCTGACATGGCCGATCCCGCAACCGCCGGCGGCTACCCCCAGGGCGTCAAACTGGGGGTAGACGTTGGCACGGTCCGGGTGGGGGTGGCCATCTGCGACCGTGACTCCATCTTGGCCACGCCGTACAAGACCCTGGACCGGAACACCAAGAAGAACTCCGACGTTCGCCTGATCGCGAAACTGGCGGAGGAACTGGGAGCTGTGCAGGTCATCGTCGGCATGCCCCGCACCATGAAGGGCGAGGAACACGCTTCTGCGAGGATGGCGTCCGACTATGCCGGCCTGCTGGCGGCCGAACTCGCGGCCCGCGGCCTGGACGTGCCGGTCAACATGGTTGACGAGCGGCTCAGCAGCGTCTCGGCGCACCGCAACCTGCATGAAGCTGGCATGAGCAGCAGGAACCACCGTAAAGTAGTTGATCAGGTCGCGGCGGCAGGCATCCTGCAGCACGCCATCGACATGCAGAAAGCCCGGGGAGCGGATGTCGGCTCACGCGTGACAGCGCCATCCCCGTCCGTGGACCTGGGGGACAGCGGTACGGATGAGTCCGTCCGCGCCACCCCGGATACGGCACGATTTTCAGATAATGGAAGGCAACAGTGAGCCCTGCCAACATTGACGACGCCTCAGGGCCCCTGGACTCCGGGGGAGGGAGGCCGCTGACGCGCAAGGAGATCCGGGCACGGGAAAAGAGCCTCGACACCGGCGGCCAGGGCGCTGTCCCTGAGCAGGCCTACGAGACCGGTGCCGACGTGCCCCCGCAGCCCGCAGATCCCCCCGCCGTCCCCGCGCAACCGGCCACCGGCCCCACAGCCGCAGCGCCGCTGCCGGCCGCACCTGCCGCGCCTCCTTCCATCCAGGAGGCGGCCCCGGACAACGGAACGTCCGACGACGGAGGTCACCATGGTGCCGCCGGTCAGGATCCGGCCGCGCACGGTGCGCCTGAGCAACCTGAACCCGTCGCGGACAACGTGGGTGGCCCCGACGCGCCCGACCACCGGCACGGCGAAGTGTTCGCCGCCGACGACCACCAGGACCCGCATGCGGCCGCGGAACACCCGGCGACGGACGTTCATGAGTACGCGGGAGACCCCCACTACGCTGACCCGGCCCAGTACCCGGACGGTCACGAGTACCACGACAACGCCCATTACGGCCAGGTCCACGGCGATGCCGACTACCACGACGACCTGCACGCCGAAGATTCCGGCCACCACACCGGCCACCCGGAGGACGTGCACCATGCCGATGCCGCAGCGCACAGCCTCATCGCCGGTTCAACGGCAACCCAGGTAGTGGTCAGGCCCTCCAAGAAGGTTCGCCGCCGCCGCAGGCTGCTTGCCCTCTTCCTCACCCTGGCTGTTTTCGTTACTGCCGTGGCAGTCGGCGCGCAGTTCCTCAAGCCCCTCCTCGGCAGCACCAAAGCCAGCGACTTCCCGGGCCCCGGCTCGGGCCAGGTCCAGGTAACGGTGGACAACGGGGAAGGCACCCGTTCGGTGGCCATGGACCTCGAAAACAAGGGCGTCGTGGCCAACGCTGACACATTCCTGCAGGCGTTCAGCGCTTCGGGCGGCACGCTGGCCCCGGGTGACTACACCTTCAAGTCTGAAATGACGAACAAGGACGCAGTCGACGTCCTCCTGGGCCAGGACAAGGGCAAGGTGATCTACTTCGCCCTCAGCGCGGGCCTGCGGATCAACGAGTCCCTCCAGGCCATCTCTGAAGGTTCCGGCGTATCGATCCAGCAACTCCAGGCGCTCAGTAACGATCCGGCGCAGTTCGGCTTGCCGGCAAACGCCAAGAACCTCGAGGGCTACCTTGCACCGGGCGAGCACCGTTTCCCGCTGGGCACGTCCGCCAAGGACATCCTGCAAGCCTTGGTCAAGGTGACCGTGGACGAGCTGGTCTCCCAGGGCATCACCGATCCGGCCAAGCAGTACCAGTCCGTGATCGTGGCCAGCATCGTCCAGGCCGAAGGCGGCCAGGCCGAATACGGCGACGTCGCGGGAGCCATCTATAACCGGCTCAAGCCCAACGACCAGACCGGCGGCTTCCTGCAGGTTGACTCGGCAGTAACGTACGGGCTCGGGACCAAGAGCTACAACTTCACGGACGAGCAGCGCCAGGACAAGTCCAATCCGTACAACACGTACGCGAACCCCGGGCTGCCTCCGGGACCCATCGGCTCGCCGGGCAAGACTGCCATCGACGCGGCCGCCAGGCCCAAGACGAACGACTACCTCTTCTGGGTTACGGTCAACCTGGACACCAAGGAGACCAAGTTCGCCAAGACCCTGGCCGAACACAATGTCTACGTTGAGCAGTACAACACCTGGTGCCGGGCGAACGTGGGCCGCTGCACATGACCCTGCGGGCAGCAGTGCTGGGGCACCCGATCAGCCATTCGAAGTCCCCGGCCCTGCATTTGGCTGCCTACCGGCAGTTGGATGCAGACATCAGCTACACGGCAATCGACGTCACCGAGCAGCTCCTTCCGGGACTGATGGGGCAGGTCCGCCGCCAGCCTGGATGGTGCGGGCTTTCGGTCACCATGCCGTTGAAGACCGCCATGCTGGGCCATGTGGACGAGGTCCGCGGCATCGCCCGGACCCTCGGCGTGGTCAATACTGTCTCGTTCGAGGACGACGGGCACGGACCACGTGCCATCGGCTCCAACACCGATGTGGCTGGAATCGTCAACGCCCTCCGGCACGCGGGAGCGAACGCCGCACCCTCCGCGGTCATCCTCGGCGGCGGCGGCACCGCGGCTTCCGCGGTGGCCGCACTGCAGGAGCTCGGAACCCGGCGTGTGCAGATCTTCGCACGGGACCCTGCACGCACCGCAGACGTCCGTGCGGCGGCCGCAAGCGCCGGCGTCGGGGTTGACGTGCTGACGCTGGCCGAAGCCGTGCTCCCCACGGCTGCTGCCGACGTCGTGATTTCCACCCTGCCGCCCCGGGCGGCGGACGGGCTGGCAGGAGAGCTGGCCGCCCTGAAGACCGAAACGCCGGGCGTCCTGCTGGATGTCGCCTACGACCCCTGGCCCAGCCTGATCGCCTCGGTGTGGCGGGCGGGCGGCGGTGCCGTGGTCCCCGGACTGGAGATGCTGCTGTACCAGGCAGTGGAACAGGTGCGCCTTTTCACGGGCCGCGGGGATGACGTTAATGCAGCTGTCATAGATGTGATGTGCGCCTCAGTCGGCCTTCCCCGACGGGCTTTGTAACCGCCCTACGTGGCAGGATGGAAGATATGTTGCGTTGGTTGACTGCCGGTGAATCCCATGGTCCGGCTCTGATGGGAATTATTGAAGGCGTCCCCGCCGGTGTTGAAATCACCAGCGGGCACATCGCAGACTCCCTGGCCCGCCGCCGCCTCGGATACGGCCGCGGCGCCCGGATGAAGTTCGAACAGGACGTTGTCACCATCCTGGGCGGCGTCCGGCACGGTGTGACCCAGGGCGGTCCCGTGGCCGTCCAGGTGGGAAACACCGAATGGCCCAAGTGGGAGCAGATCATGGCGCCGGATCCGGTGGATCCGGAACTCCTGGCCGACCAGGCCCGCAACGCGCCCCTGACCCGCCCGCGTCCCGGCCACGCGGATTTCACCGGCATGCAGAAGTACGGCTTCGATGAAGCCCGCCCCGTGCTGGAACGTGCCAGCGCCCGCGAGACCGCCACCCGGGTGGCCATGGGCACCGTCGCCGCCCAGTTCCTCAAGCACCTCGGCATCGAGCTCGTCAGCCACACGGTGTCCATCGCCAGTGTTTCCGTTCCCGACGGCCGGCCGCTGCCGGAACCGGCAGATGTCATCGCCCTGGACGCTGATCCGCTGCGCTGCTTCGACCGGGAAACCTCGGACGCCATGGTTGCCGAAGTTGACGCCGCCCACAAGGAAGGCGAAACCCTCGGTGGCGTGGTGGAGGTCCTGGCGTACGGGCTGCCGCCCGGACTGGGCAGCTACGTCCACTGGGACCGTCGGCTGGATTCCCGCCTGGCTGCTGCCCTCATGGGCATCCAGGCCATCAAGGGTGTGGAGGTGGGCGACGGATTCAGGACCGCTGCGCGCCGCGGCTCTGCAGCCCACGATGAAATCGTGCGGGATGAAGACGGCCGGATCGTGCGCGCCAGCAACCGCGCGGGCGGCATCGAAGGCGGCATGAGCATTGGGGACGTCCTTCGTGTCCGCGCAGCGATGAAGCCGATTGCAACGGTGCCCCGCGCCCTGAAGACGATCGACGTCAGCACCGGAGAACCGGCAAAGGCCCACCACCAGCGCTCCGACGTCTGTGCCGTTCCGGCCGCAGGCGTCGTTGCCGAAGCCATGGTGGCGCTGGTCCTGGCCGAAGCCGTCACCGAGAAATTCGGCGGGGACTCGGTGGCAGAGACCGCCCGCAACATCAAGGGTTACCTGGACAACATTCCGGCGTCCCTGGACTCGATCGGCCAGTAGTGCCGGCCCAGAGCAGCACCGGGGCCGTCGGCAACCGGCCGATCGTCCTGATCGGCCCCATGGCCGTGGGCAAATCCGCCATCGGACAGCAACTGGCCCAACAGCTCGGTGCACCGTTCGTTGACACGGATGCCGTGATCGTGGCGGGCCACGGCTCCATCGCCGATATCTTCGCCGGCCGGGGCGAACGCGCCTTCCGCGAGATCGAGGCCCGTGCTGTTGCCTCCGCCGTTGACGCGGCCGAAGGCACAGCCACGGTAATCTCACTCGGCGGGGGCGCCGTCCTGGACTCGGGAACGCAGCAGCTGATTGGCCGCTGCACAGTGGTCTACCTCGAATGCGATGCGGATACCGTTGCTGCGCGCATTGCCCGCAATTCCGGACGCCCCCTGCTGGCAGGGGACGCCATGGGACGCTGGACAGAAATGTTCGCCACCCGCAAGCCGGTCTACGAGAGGCTTGCAGACATCACCCTGGACGTGCGCCATGGCTCGATATCCGAGCTCGGCAGCCGGCTGGAAGCAGCACTGCACAACTACGTAGCTGCCAAACAGGAAGTTGAAAAGTGAACACCTCATCAACAGTCATCAAGGTCACCGGTGAATCCGCCGCCAACAACTACGACGTTGTGGTGGGGCGGGGCCTGCTGGGAACCCTTCCGGAAATCCTGGGGGAGCGGGTGCGGCGCGTGCTGGTCATCCACCCCCGGGCCCTGCGCCTCACCGGTGACACCGTCCGCGATGACCTTGAGTCCGCGGGCTTCACTGCGCTGACCGCGGAAATCCCGGACGCCGAAGAAGGCAAGCACATCCAGGTCGCTGCCTTCTGCTGGCAGGTCCTGGGCCAGAACGACTTCACCAGGTCTGACGCCATCGTGGCTGTCGGCGGGGGAGCGGTCACCGACCTGGCGGGCTTCGTGGCCGCCACCTGGCTCCGCGGCGTCAAGGTCATCCACATGCCCACCAGCCTGCTGGGGATGGTGGATGCGTCCGTGGGCGGCAAGACCGGCATCAACACCGCCGAGGGCAAGAACCTGGTGGGCGCCTTCCACCCTCCGGCGGCGGTCCTGGCGGACCTGGACACCCTGGACACGCTGCCCCGGAACGAACTCATTTCCGGTATGGCCGAAGTGGTCAAGTGCGGCTTCATCGCGGACCCTGCCATCCTCGAACTGGTGGAGAAGGACTTTGCTGCGGTCACCGATCCGCGGTCCGAGACCCTCCGCGAGCTCATTGAACGTGCCATCGCCGTCAAAGCCAAAGTGGTTTCGGAAGACCTCAAGGAATCCGGGCTGCGCGAAATCCTCAACTACGGCCACACCCTGGGCCACGCCATCGAACTGGTGGAACGCTACTCGTGGCGGCACGGCGCCGCAGTCTCCGTCGGCATGATGTTCGCCGCGGAACTCGCCCGCAGCGTGGGCCGGCTGAGCGATGCCGACGCCGACAGGCACCGAAGCATCCTCGAAGGACTTGGGCTCCCGGTCACCTACCGGCGGGACCGATGGCAGGGCCTGCTGGACGGCATGCGGCGGGACAAGAAGTCCCGCGGCGACCTGCTGCGGTTCGTGGTGCTGGACGGTGTGGCCAAACCGGGCATCCTGGATGTCCCCGACACGTCCCTCCTGTTCGCCGCCTACCAGGAAGTCGCTTCCTGATGCAGGGCGACATGGAAGGCACCGCCGAATGGCCTGAAGCAGGCTTCCCGGGAATCCGGATCAACCCTGAAACACTGCTGCCCCAAATCGTCAACGACGATGCGTGCCGGGAAGCGCTGGCGGCTTCCACTGACCCTGCGGACCACGTCTTCGTGCTGCTGGTAGAGGGCCACGGGGCAGAAGCTGCAGAACTGCTGGCCGAAGCCCGGTTCAATGACCCGGAATCCTTCCGACTGCGTGCGTTCGAGGCGGAGGTCCTGCGGGTTTCGAACCGGCTGGACAGGGCCGTGGAGCTCTTCCGCCAGCTGCTGCACGAGGTCCAGGGGACCCCAAAGGAAGCGCTGGCACTGCAGTTCCTCGGCAAAACCCAGTACACGGCCGGGCAGACCTCCGCTGCCGTGGAATCCTTTGCCCGCGCCCTGGACCTGCGCGTGGCACAGTCCGCCGATGCGGCGCTGATCTACTCATCCACCGTCGCGTTGCAGCGCGCACGGGACGTACTGGACCTGGCCTGCTGAGACCCCGCTTCGGGCCGCCGGGGAAGTCCGCGTCCAATTGCCGGTAGAATGGTTTTTGAATTTTTTCCCAGCTCCCCGGATCTTTGACAAAAACGTGCAGGCACGCCATGCGGCGGACTGCCCGGCATAGAACGTCTGACCATGCGCCAGACTGAGAAACCTAAGGAAACCCAGTGGCAACCACGAACGACATTAAGAACGGAACGGTCCTGAAGCTCGAGGGCCAGCTCTGGAACATCATCGAGTTCCAGCACGTCAAGCCCGGCAAGGGTGGCGCTTTCGTACGTACGAAAATGCGCAACGTGATGTCCGGCAAGGTTGTGGACAAGACGTTCAACGCCGGCCTCAAGATCGAAACGGCCACGGTTGACCGCCGGGACTACCAGTACCTGTACCAGGACGGCGCCGACTTCGTGTTCATGGACACCTCGGATTACGACCAGATCACCGTTTCCGGTGCGACTGTAGGCGACGCCACCAACTTCATGCTCGAGAACCAGATGGTCAACATCGCCATCCACGAAGGCAACCCGCTGTACATCGAGCTGCCGCCGAGCGTTGTCCTGGAAATCACCTACACCGAGCCCGGCCTGCAGGGCGATCGTTCCTCCGCGGGCACCAAGCCCGCCACACTCGAAACCGGCTACGAGATCCAGGTTCCGCTGTTCGTTGAAAACAACACCAAGGTCAAGGTGGATACCCGTGACGGCAGCTACCTCGGCCGGGTCACCGAGTAGTGAGCGCACGCGGTAAAGCCCGCAGCAGGGCACTGGATGTTCTTTTTGAAGCGGAGCAGCGCTCCGCTTCCGCCTTTGACGTCCTTCGTGCACGGCGCGAAAAGACCGACCAGATCGTCAACCCCTACACCCTGGAAATCGTCGAGGGCGTGGTGTCCCGCCAGCAGGCCATTGACGAGTTCCTGGAAACCTACTCGCAGGGCTGGAGCCTGGAGCGCATGCCTTCGGTGGACCGGATCATCCTGCGCATCGGCACCTGGGAGTTGCTTTACAACGATGACGTCCCCGATGGCGTCGCCGTCAGCGAGGCCGTGGCCCTGGCCAAGACCCTATCCACGGACGAGTCGCCCCAGTTCATCAACGGCCTCCTGGGCCGCCTGCAGCAACTGAAGCCGTCGCTGCTGGCCTGATCGACCCAACAGCCACGAAGGCCGCATCCTCAGGGGTGCGGCCTTCCGGCGTTACGGCGGCCAGCCGCCGTTGAACCCTGCCTTGTTCGCGGGTCAGAACCCACAAGGCCCGGATATGCGAACATACCCTGGACGGGGCGAGGGAACCCTATGCACCCGGCACGGGGCTAGGCGACGATTGCTGCCCGGAGCGCCAGCACCCTCTGCAGTTGCTTGCGCTCCTCAGCCTGGTGGAGCTGGACATCGCGGCCGCTGAGGATCCGCTGCCGGATGTTGGCCAGCTGCGTGGCTGCCCTGAGGAAATCCTTCATCTGTTGCTTCTTGCCGTATCCGGCTGCCCAGTTCAGCACTGTCCGCCGTCCGCCAATGGTGCCCAGCAATTCGACCTCCGCCGGGGTAAACCAGCCGGCGGCGGAATACTCCAGCAGGCGCTGCCTGGTCAGCCGCTTTTCCGCCACCCTCAGGACGACGATCCCGGCAACTGCAAGGCAGAAAATAGGCACCTGCACCACGATGTAGTCCACCAGGTAGCCGTTGCCCATGCTGTTCCACCGGTTGTGCAGGAACATCGCCGGAAGCAGGCCCACGAAGAAGGCCAGGATGGACACTCCGGTGTGCCACCGCCTTGCTGCGAAACCCATGATCAGGCCTGTGGTCCCGGTAAAGATCGCGTGGGCGAACGGCGACATCACGCCGCGGAGGAAGAACACCTGGGCAAAATCGCCGCCCGGTCCCGGCGCTTCGGCGATGGCGCGGCCAAAGTAGAGGATGTTTTCAGTGAAGGCGAAGCCGCCGGCAATCGTGAACGCGAAAACCACACCGTCCACCGGGCCGTCGAAGTGTTTCCTGGCCAGCAGGAGGAGGACCAGCAGGCCAAGGGACTTCGCGAACTCCTCGACGATGGGAGCCTGCACGGTTGCCATGTAGGTCCGCAGGTCAGGTTCATCCGAGAACTGGAACGTCAGCACGAACAGCGGCTGCACCAGCAAAGTGACGGCAATCGACACCGCTGCGCCCCAGGTGAAGGCGAAGAACAGCAGCCGCTTTGGCTCCGGCTCCCACTTGTCGATGATGACAACAGCCAGCAGTACCAGGGAGAGCGGTATCAGGGATGCGACGAAGCCCCCTACGAAGCCGGCTGTCCCCGTGTTTGCGAGCAGGAACGGCACCACCAGGAACAGGCTGAGGAACGCGAGGATTCCGCCCGCCACCGTAAGGCCAACCAGTCCGCCGTTAATCCTGCCGGGCCTGCGTGTCGCTCCCTGGTCCGGGGGAGGCAGGACGCTGCTGACGGGGCGGCCGCGGTGGTCCGGGGCAGCCAGGTAGTGCTGCGGTGCCACATGGCCCATCCAGCTGGGATTCGCTGGACCGGGAAGGGGGCCGGAAACCCCCGGGTGGTGGCCGTAGGGCTGGCCCGGCGGCGGCTGGCGGGGATGCGTCGACATATCCGCAAGCCTAGGTGGCGGCGTGGTCCGCTCCAAGGACCGCGGACACGCCGCGTTTCAATGTGACGATCAACGCGTTGATCGGGCGCCGCCGGGCGGCGGCCCTATGGTAATTTTGAAACGCACATGATCCTTTTTTAATTCCGTTCTGTGAGGCGGGGAAAGGGGAGACGAGCGTTGACATCTGTCACCAGCGCACCGGTTCCAGCCAGGGTAGTACTCAGCCAGGCTGACATAGACCGTGCCCTCACTCGTATCGCCCACGAGATCCTCGAAGCCAACAAGGGATCCCGGGACCTGGTCCTGTTGGGCATTCCCCGCCGCGGTTATCCGCTGGCAGTCCGGCTGGCCGAGAAGATCGCCGCCGCAGACAACACCGTTGACGCCGCCGCCATAGTGGGCCAACTGGACGTCACCATGTTCCGGGATGACCTGTCGCACCAGGGAACCCGGCCACCCCACCCCACCAAACTGCCCCGTACCGGCATCGACAACAAAGTCGTGGTCCTGATTGACGACGTCCTGTACTCCGGACGGACCATCCGGGCAGCACTGGACGCCCTCGTGGACCTCGGCCGCCCGCGCATTGTCCGCCTCGCCGTCCTGATCGACCGCGGCCACCGCGAGTTGCCCATCCGCGCCGACCACGTCGGCAAGAACCTGCCTACGTCCTCGGTGGAAAAGGTCCGGGTACGGCTCGAAGAGACCGATACCCCCGCCGGCGGAGCGCCCGTCAATGAAGTCGTGATTGAGGGCGGACTGTGAAACACCTGCTCTCCACCCAGGACCTCAGCCTGCACAACGCCATCCGCATCCTCGACACCGCCGAGGAGATGTCGGCAGTAGGCGACCGCGAAGTGAAGAAGCTTCCCGCCCTGCGCGGCCGCACGGTGGTGAACCTCTTCTTCGAAGACTCCACCCGCACCAGGATTTCCTTCGAAGCGGCGGCCAAGCGGTTGTCCGCTGACGTCATCAACTTCGCGGCCAAAGGATCATCGGTCTCCAAGGGTGAATCGCTCAAGGACACCGCCCAGACGCTGTCCGCGATGGGGGCGGACGCCGTCGTCATCCGCCACTGGGCCTCCGGTGCACCGCACCGGCTCGCCGCGACGGACTGGATCGACGCCGGAGTCATCAACGCCGGTGACGGCACCCACGAACACCCCACCCAGGCACTTCTGGACGCCTTCACCATGCGGCGGCACTGGGCGAAGCTGTCAGGTACCCCTTCCGAAGGCGCCGACCTGAAGGGAATGCGCGTGGCGATCGCCGGCGATGTCCTGCACTCCCGCGTGGCCCGTTCCAACGTCTGGCTCCTGCGCACGCTGGGTGCGGAAGTCACCCTGGTGGCGCCCCCTACGCTGCTGCCCATCGGCGTCGAGAAGTGGCCCTGCGCCGTCAGCTACGACCTCGACGAAACTCTCGCCCGGGGCGTCGACGCAGTCATGATGCTCCGTGTCCAGGGCGAACGCATGAACGCTTCCTTCTTCCCCAGCACCCGTGAGTACTCACGCCGCTGGGGCTTCGATGACAACCGACTGCGCGCCCTCGACAGCCTGGGCATGAAGGACACCATCATCATGCACCCGGGCCCCATGAACCGGGGGCTCGAAATCAGCGCAGCCGCAGCAGACTCACCCCGTTCCACCGTCCTCGCGCAGGTCCGCAACGGCGTGTCCGTGCGGATGGCGGCGCTGTACCTGCTGCTCTCCGGGGACACCCGGGAAACAGCCGCACCCCCGGTCCTGGCCGCTGCCGGAACCGCCCATTCCACCAAGGAGAGCATCTGATGGCCGGCAACACCGGAACGTACTTGATCCAAGGCGCCTCCATCCTGGGCGGCGGGCCGGCAGACCTGCTGATCCGCGACGGCATCATCGCCGAAGTCGGCACCGGCCTCTCGCCGGAAGGACAGGACGGGGATGTCACGGTCATCGACGCCGCGGGCCTGGTGGCGCTTCCCGGCATGGTGGATGTCCACACCCACCTCCGCGAGCCCGGGCGGGAGGACGCGGAAACCGTGGAGACCGGAACCCGTGCAGCAGCGCTCGGCGGCTACACGGCCGTCCACGCCATGGCCAACAGCACTCCCGTTGCCGATACCGCCGGCGTGGTGGAGCAGGTCTACACCCTGGGACGCGCCGCAGGCTGGGTTGACGTCCGCCCGGTGGGTGCCGTCACGGTGGGCCTCGCGGGGGAGCAGCTGGCAGAACTGGGTGCCATGGCCGATTCCCGTGCCCGGGTCAGGATGTTCTCCGACGACGGCATCTGCGTCCACGACCCCGTCCTGATGCGCCGGGCGCTGGAGTACGTCAAGGCGTTCGACGGCGTTGTGGCCCAGCACGCGCAGGAACCGCGCCTCACCGCAGGGGCACAGATGAACGAGGGCGAGGTGTCCGCCGTCCTGGGCCTGAGCGGCTGGCCCGCCGTGGCCGAGGAAAGCATCATCGCCCGCGACGTCCTGCTCGCCCAGCACGTCGGCTCCCGGCTGCACGTCTGCCACGTGTCCACCGCCGGTTCGGTGGAAATCATCCGCTGGGCCAAGGAACGCGGCATCAACGTCACCGCCGAGGTCACTCCGCACCACCTGCTCCTCACCGACGACCTGGTCCGCAGCTACGACCCCGTATTCAAGGTCAACCCGCCGCTGCGCACCGACGCCGATGTCCAGGCATTGCGCGCCGGGCTGGCAGACGGCACCATCGACGTTGTGGGAACCGACCATGCGCCACACCCCAGCGAGCACAAGGAATGCGAATGGGCGCAGGCGGCCATGGGCATGACCGGCCTGGAAACCGCGCTGTCAGTGGTCCAGCACACCATGATCGAAACCGGCCTGATGACGTGGGCCGATTTCGCCCGGGTCACGTCCTCGGCGGCTGCGCGGATCGGCAGGCTGGAAGACCAGGGCCGTCCGCTGGAAGCCGGTGAACCCGCCAACGTGATCCTGGTGGACCCGGCCGCCCGCTGGACCGTAGACCCGTCCCAGATGGCCACCATGGGCCGGAACTCACCCTTCAAGGGCCGCGAGCTCCCGGGCAAGGTGGTGGCCACGTTCTTCAAGGGCCACGCCACGGTCCTGGACGGCAAGCTGAACACGCCCTACCCGCACGCCGCAGTCGAGGCAGGCGCCGCCTGATGGAGAAAATCCTTCCGGGACTGGCGATGCTGGCGATTATCGCCATCGTCTTTGTCCTCCTCGGCATTGGCTGGCGCAACCGCCTGAAGCGCCAGTCCGACGTCGGGCCCCTGCCCCAGGCGCCCGCGGAACCGGGCGAGCCGTCTGCTGAGGCGGAGGGACAGTACGTTGCCACCACCACCGGCGGCGACTGGCTTGACCGGGTGGCCGTCCACAGCCTCGGCATCCGCACCAACGCAACCCTGGCCGTATACCCGGGCGGTGTGTTGTTCGACCGTGCCGGCGCCCCCGCCCTCTATATCCCTGCTGCGTCGCTCACCGGTGTGCGGCAGGAAAGCGGGATGGCGGGCAAGTTCGTGGAGAAGGACGGCCTGCTCGTCCTGACCTGGCTGCACGGCCCCCACGAACTGGACACCGGATTCCGGACCCGCCGCGCGGCGGACAAGGAAACCCTGTACACAGCACTCCAGGAATTGATCTCTTCAGCCCCGGCGGCTGACGCCACCAGTGGAAAGTAAGACAGTGAAAGCGAATACAGTGACTTCAACCACCGCCACCCCGGCAGCCCCCGCTGCGCTCGTCCTCGAAGACGGACGCATCTTCCGCGGCACCAGCTACGGCGCCACCGGAACCGCCCTGGGCGAAGCCGTCTTCGCCACCGGCATGACCGGCTACCAGGAGACCATCACGGATCCCTCCTACGCCCGGCAACTGGTGGTCCAGACCGCACCGCACATCGGCAACACCGGCGTCAACAGCGAAGATGCCGAATCGCGCCGCATCTGGGTGGCCGGCTACATCGTCCGCGACGCCGCCCGCCGTCCCTCCAACTGGCGCTCCGAGCGCTCCCTGGACGAAGAGCTCGTCGATCAGGGCATCGTCGGGATCCAGGGCGTGGACACCCGTGCCATCACCCGCCATCTCCGCGAACACAAGACCATGCGCGCCGGCATCTTCTCCGGCGACGCCGCACGGGCATCGGACAAGGAACTGGTGGACGCCGTCCTCGCCAGCGCCCCCATGGAAGGCGCCCGACTCGCTGAGGAAGTCAGCGTTGACGAAGCCTACGTGGTGGAACCCAAGGACCACGGCTGGGACGCCGAACCCCGGTTCAGCATCGCCGCCATCGACCTCGGCATCAAGGCCATGACCCCCGTCCGGTTCGCCGAGCGTGGCGTGCGCGTCCACGTCCTGCCTGCCACCGCCACCCTGGACGATGTCAAGGCGGTCAACCCGGACGGCTTCTTCATGTCCAACGGACCCGGCGACCCCGCCACCGCCGACGCCCAGGTCAAGCTGCTCCGCTCCGTCCTGGACGAGAAGCTGCCTTACTTCGGCATCTGCTTCGGCAACCAGATCCTGGGCCGCGCCCTCGGGTTCGGCACCTACAAGCTCCGCTACGGCCACCGCGGCATCAACCAGCCCGTCATGGACCGCCGCACCGGCAAGGTGGAAATCACATCCCAGAACCACGGCTTTGCCGTGGACGCACCGCTCGACGGCGCCACCCAGGCTCCGGAGGAGCGCTACGGCCGGGTGGAGGTCAGCCACGTCAGCCTGAACGACGACGTCGTGGAAGGCCTCGCCTGCCTCGACATTCCGGCTTTCTCGGTGCAGTACCACCCTGAGGCCGCGGCCGGTCCGCACGATGCCGCGTACCTGTTCGACCGCTTCATCGACCTGATGGAAGGCACGCGGGACGGAAAGACCGCCAACGAGTCCAAGGATCGCGTGGACTCCGCCCATAACCCTGTTGAAGGCTCCGCCGCGCCGAAAAACTCCGACACCAAGACTGAGGACAAGAAGTAATGCCGAAACGTACAGATCTCAAGAGCGTCCTCGTCATTGGTTCCGGCCCGATCGTCATCGGCCAGGCCGCCGAATTCGACTACTCCGGAACCCAGGCACTGCGTGTCCTGAAGGAGGAGGGCCTCCGCGTCATCCTTGTGAATTCCAACCCGGCCACCATCATGACCGACCCCGAGTTCGCGGACGCCACCTACATCGAACCCATCACCCCCGAGGTGGTGGAGAAGATCATCGCCAAAGAACGCCCCGACGCTGTGCTGCCCACCCTGGGCGGCCAGACGGCGCTCAACACGGCCATTGCGCTGGACAAGAACGGCGTGCTCGAGAAGTACAACGTGGAACTGATCGGCGCGAACATCGCCGCCATCGAGCTCGGCGAAGACCGCGAAAAGTTCAAGGGCGTGGTGGAACGCTGCGGCGCCGAATCCGCGCGCAGCCACATCATCCACACCATGGACGAAGCCCTTGAAGCTGCCAAGGATCTTGGCTACCCGATGGTTGTCCGCCCCTCCTTCACCATGGGCGGCCTGGGCTCCGGCCTGGCGTACAACGAGGACGACCTGCGCCGCATCGTTGGCCAGGGCCTCCAGTACAGCCCCACCAGCGAGGTCCTGCTCGAGGAGAGCATCCTCGGCTGGAAGGAATACGAACTCGAGATGATGCGGGACAAGAACGACAACGTGGTTGTCGTCTGCTCCATCGAGAACTTCGACCCCGTGGGCGTGCACACCGGCGACTCCATCACCGTGGCGCCGGCCCTGACCCTGACCGACCGCGAGTACCAGAAGCTCCGCGACGTCTCCATCGCCGTGATCCGTGAAGTGGGCGTGGACACCGGCGGCTGCAACATCCAGTTCGCCATCGACCCCGCCACCGGCCGCGTGGTGGTCATCGAAATGAACCCCCGCGTGTCCCGTTCCTCGGCCCTGGCGTCGAAGGCCACCGGGTTCGCGATCGCCAAGATCGCCACCAAGCTGTCCCTGGGCTACACGCTGGACGAAATCCCCAACGACATCACCCAGAAGACCCCGGCGTCCTTCGAACCGACGCTCGACTACGTTGTGGTCAAGGTTCCCCGCTTCGCGTTTGAGAAGTTCCCGGCTGCGGACAACACCCTCACCACCACCATGAAGTCGGTGGGCGAAGCCATGGCCATGGGCCGCAACTTCACCGAAGCCCTGCAGAAGGCCCTCCGCTCCCTGGAGCAGAAGGGTTCGCAGCTGGACTTCAGCTCCGTGCCGGAGTACGAAGTGGCCGAGCTCATCGAGAAGGCCAAGCGCCCCACCACGGACCGGCTCTACCAGGTGCAGCGCGCCCTGCTGGGCGGCGCAACCGTGGAACAGCTTTTCGAAGCCACCAAAATCGATCCCTGGTTCCTGGACCAGCTCGAGTTGCTCAACGAGGTTTCCAGGGAGATCCGCCAGGCTGGCGCCCTCACCACCGACATGCTGCAGCGTGCCAAGCGCCACGGCTTCTCCGACGAGCAGATCGGTGCCCTGACGCACAACTCCGAGGCCGTGGTCCGCGGTGTCCGCCAGGCCCTGGGCATCCGCCCCGTATACAAGACCGTGGACACCTGCGCCGCTGAGTTCGCCGCCTACACGCCGTACCACTACTCGGCCTACGACGAGGAGGACGAGGTTGCGCTGCACTCCAAGCCGTCCATCCTGATCCTCGGCTCGGGCCCCAACCGCATCGGCCAGGGCATCGAGTTCGACTACTCCTGCGTCCACGCCTCCATGGCGCTGCGCAAGGCCGGCTACGAGACGGTCATGGTCAACTGCAACCCGGAAACCGTCTCCACGGACTACGACGTCTCCACCCGCCTCTACTTCGAGCCGCTGACGCTCGAAGACGTGCTGGAAGTCATCGCGGCCGAGGAACGCACCGGCGGCGTCATGGGCGTCTTTGTGCAGCTCGGCGGCCAGACCCCGCTGAAGCTGGCCCAGCAGCTGGCCGACGCCGGCGTGCCCATCCTCGGCACCTCCCCGGAGGCCATCGACCTCGCGGAACACCGCGGAGCCTTCTCCCGCGTGCTGGACAAGGCCGGCCTGGTATCCCCGAAGAACGGCACGGCCGTCTCCTTTGAGGACGCCAAGAAGATCGCCGACGAGATTGGCTACCCCGTACTGGTCCGCCCGTCCTACGTCCTGGGCGGCCGCGGCATGGAGATTGTCTACGACGAGCCCAACCTGTCCCGCTACATCGCCAACGCCACCGAGATCACCCCGGACCACCCGGTCCTGATCGACCGCTTCCTGGAAGACGCCGTCGAAATCGACGTCGACGCCCTCTTCGACGGCACCGACATGTACCTGGGCGGCATCATGGAGCACATCGAGGAAGCCGGCATCCACTCCGGTGACTCCGCCTGTGTCCTGCCGCCGATCACGCTGGGGAGCAACGTCGTCGAACGCGTCCGCACGGCCACCCGCGCCATCGCCGAGGGCGTGGGCGTCCGCGGCCTGATCAACATCCAGTTCGCGCTGGCCTCCGACGTCCTGTACGTCCTCGAAGCCAACCCGCGGGCCTCCCGCACCGTGCCGTTCGTCTCCAAGGCAACGGGCGTGCAGATGGCGAAGGCGGCCGCCCTGATCGGGACCGGCGTCACCATCAACCAGCTCCGCACCGCCTACAAGATGCTGCCCGAAACCGGCGACGGGTCCACCCTGCCCCTGGACGCGCCCGTGGCCGTCAAGGAAGCGGTGCTGCCGTTCAGCCGGTTCCGCACTCCTGAAGGAAAAGTCGTGGATTCCCTGCTTGGACCGGAGATGCGCTCCACCGGCGAGGTCATGGGCATCGACAAGCACTTCGACACCGCATTCGCCAAGAGTCAGGCGGGCGCCAACAACGCCCTGCCCACCGAGGGCAAGGTCTTTGTTTCCGTAGCCAACCGGGACAAGCGCTCCGTGATCATGGGCGTCAAGCGGCTTTCCGACCTCGGCTTCGAGATTGTTTCCACCGGCGGCACCGCCGATGTGCTGCGCCGCAACGGCATCGCCGCCACCCCCGTGCGCAAGGTTGCCGAAGGCAGCAGCGCCGAGGGTGAAGGCACCATCGCCGACCTCGTCGTCGCAGGCGAGATCGACATGGTCTTCAACACGCCTTCCGGTGGAGAAGCCCGCAGCGACGGCTACGAACTCCGCGCGGCCGCAACGTCCATCGGGATTCCCTGCATCACCACGGTGGCCGAGTTCAACGCAGCCGTCCAGGCGATCGAGGCCATGCGCACCTACGAATGGTCCGTCACCAGCCTCCAGGAACACGCTGCAGCCCTGGGCGAATCCCAGAAGGCCGCAGCCGCGAAGGCAGACCTGCAGCATGCCTGAGCAGGTACCAGCGCACGCTGAAGCGCAGGGCCGGGAGTCCTTTGGCTCCCGGCTCGGCGCCGCCATGGCCTTGCGGGGCCCGCTGTGCGTGGGCATCGACCCGCACCCGGCACTGCTGAAGAGCTGGGGATTGGCCGACGACGTCGCGGGCCTGCGCCGCTTCTCACTCACCGTGGTGGAGGCGGTGGCGTCCCTCGCTGCCGCGGTCAAGCCGCAGGTGGCGCTCTTCGAGCGCCACGGCTCCGCGGGCATGGCGGTGTTGGAGGAAGTCCTGGCGGAGTCGCGGGACCAGTCCGTCCTGACCATCGCCGACGCCAAGCGAGGCGACATCGGTTCCACGATGGCCGCTTACGCTGACGCCTGGCTCCGCGACGAATCCCCGCTGGCGGCAGACTCCGTGACCCTGAGCCCCTACCTCGGCTTCGAGTCCCTGCGCCCGGCGCTGGACCTTGCGGCCGAGACCGGGCGCGGCGTCTTTGTCCTGGCGCTGACCTCCAACCCGGAGGGCGCATCCGTGCAGCACGTCGGGGGAGCAGACTCGGTGGCACGCCGCATCACATCCGCGGCGGCCCGCGAGAACGAACGCTACCAAGGCAGCCTTGGCTCCGTAGGCCTGGTGGTGGGCGCCACCGTGGGCAGCGCCCTGGCGGACCTTGACCTTGACCTCGCAGCCGTCCGGGGACCCATCCTTGCCCCAGGGCTGGGGGCCCAGGGCGCAACGCCGGCCGATCTGCGGGCCACCTTCGGGGATGCCTATCCGCTGGTCCTGGGCACCTCCAGCCGGGACATCCTGGCCGCGGGACCGGAACCCCGCGGATTGCGGGAAGCCGCACAGCGGACCTTGGCGGGCCTGCGCCAGGACTGAGCCGGGAATAGTCCCCGGTTTGCGCCCATCCATTGATTCATCCAGCACCAGAGGGTAGTTTCAGGACAGGTCCAAGGGCGGCCGCCCTTGGATAAATTCCGCCGATTCCGGGGGTATGCGCCATGGTACTGCGACCGTTGTCCGCGTCGGAACGGGCCGAGGCTTTGGGCAAGGCGGCGGCTGCACGGGCTGCCCGTGCGGCAGCCAAGGAAAGCCTCAAGAACGGCAAACGGTCCGCAGCCGACATCATCGACTCGGCCGCCGCCGACGACGCCCTGGCGAGGATGCGGGTTTCCGAACTCCTGGAGGCGCTGCCGGGCATTGGCAAGGTGCGGGCAGCCGCCATCATGGAACAACTGGGCATTGCCGCGTCCCGCCGCGTCCGGGGCCTCGGCGTCCACCAGCGGCGGGCGCTGGTAGATTTTATAGACGAACATTAGGGGCGGCCGGCGCCGGCCCGCCCCAAACCCCCAAACCTCGGCAAAGGAATACGTGAGCAAGAAACCCGGACTGACAGTCCTCGCAGGTCCGACAGCTGTTGGCAAAGGCACCGTATCCACCTATATCCGCGACAACTACCCTGAGGTCTGGCTTTCTGTCTCAGCAACCACCCGCGCCCCGCGCCCGGGTGAAGTGGACGGCGTTCACTATTTCTTCAAGTCCACGGAAGAGTTTGAACGGCTCATCGCGGAGGGCGAACTCCTCGAGTGGGCCGTCGTGCACGGCCAGAACACTTATGGCACGTTGAAGAGCACCGTGAACGAGGCCATTGCAGAGGGTCGCTCCGTCCTGCTGGAAATCGACCTCCAGGGTGCGCGGCAGGTCAAGGAAGCCGTTCCGGACGCGAAGTTCGTGTTCCTCGCCCCGCCCACCTGGGACGAAATGGTGCGCCGCCTCGTGGGACGCGGCACAGAAACCCCCGAAGAACAGCAGCGCCGGCTGGAAACCGCTAAACTGGAACTTGCTGCTGAACCGGAGTTCGACCACACCGTCATCAATGACGACGTCCGCCGGGCAGCGGACGAGCTTGTTTCACTCATGGGGCTGACCCCTCATGCACACCTGCAGGAACCGTCAGCCCGCTAGAATTTTGGAGAATTCGTGTCCACGAACCTTGAAGGCATCATTAACCCGCCGATCGACTCGCTGCTCGAGGCAGCCGACTCCAAGTACGGCCTGGTGATTTTCGGTGCCAAGCGCGCTCGTCAGATCAACGCCTACTACGCCCAGCTTCACGAGGGACTCTTCGAGTACGTTGGCCCCCTGGTAGACACCAAGCTGAACGAGAAGTCCCTCTCCATCGCGCTGCGCGAGATCAACGAGGGCAAGCTGGTATCCACACCGATCGAAGCCGCAGAGTAACAACCTGCCGCATGACGTGCTGCTGACGGAGGTCACGTGCGCATAGTCCTCGGAGTCGGGGGAGGGATAGCCGCCTACAAGGTGGCATCGCTCCTCCGGCTTTTTACTGAAGCCGGCCACGATGTCACGGTCATCCCCACTGAGGCGGCAACCCGCTTCGTCGGGACTGCCACCTGGGAGGCACTCTCCGGCAACCCCGTGAGCAACAGCGTCTTCGACGACGTCCACCAGGTCAACCACGTCCGGCTGGGCCACGAGGCAGACCTCGTGGTCATCGCCCCGGCCACGGCCGACCTCTTGGCCAAAGCGGCCACGGGCCAGGCCGGTGACCTCCTCACCAACACGTTGCTGATGGCCCACGGCCCCGTGCTCTTCGCGCCCGCCATGCACACCGAGATGTGGCAGCATCCCGCAACGCGCGCCAACGTGGAAACCCTCCGCGGACGCGGTGCGGCGGTACTGGAGCCGGCTTCCGGCAGGCTCACGGGCTCCGATTCCGGGCCGGGACGGCTGCCCGAACCTGACGCCATCTTCGACGCCGCCATGGCCCTGGTCCACGGACAAACCGACTTCCAGCTTCCGCTGGCAGGCAAGACCGTCACCATCAGCGCCGGCGGAACGCGCGAACCGCTGGACCCCGTCCGCTTCCTGGGCAACCGGTCCTCCGGCAAGCAGGGCGTTGCCCTGGCCATCGCCGCACGGAACGCCGGCGCAACCGTACGGCTGCTCGCAGCGCACATGGAAGTTCCGCCGCCCCCGGGCGTCGAAGTGGTCAACGTCGAAACTGCCCTGCAGCTGCGCGAAGCCGCACTGGCGGCCGCCGCTGATTCCGACGTCGTCATCATGTCCGCCGCTGTGGCAGACTTCCGCCCCGCGGAAATTTCGGACACCAAAATCAAGAAACGCGACGACACTGCAGATCCCGTCATCACCCTGGTCCGCAACCCGGACATCCTGCAGGAGCTCGTCGAGCGCCGAAACCAGGGCGTCACCGGGCCTGCGGCTGACCGCCAGCTCATTGTGGGCTTTGCTGCCGAAACGGGTGACGAACACGGCGATGTCCGTGCCTACGCGGAGGCCAAACTCCAGCGCAAGGGCTGCGACCTGCTGGTGGTCAACCATGTCGGCTCGGACAAGGTCTTCGGTAAGGACACCAACTCGGTGGTCATCCTGGCCCGTTCCGGCTCCGAACCCCAGGAGGCCTCCGGCACCAAGGCAGACGTTTCCGCGGCGATCATCAGCCGCATCGGTTTCGAACTGAACCAGGTGTCGCACCGGGCCTGACGTGTTTAGTACCACGTTTGCTTAGTACCGTGACATCCCGCGACGTCCCCTGACGGCCGCGCGTGATCCAACCAGTAAGGTAGTTGAGTGACTTTACCGCTGCACCTTCACCAGACCTCCGGGGCTACGCCCTCGTCCCTTCGGCTCTTCACCTCGGAGTCCGTCACCGAAGGCCACCCGGACAAGATCTGCGACCAGATCAGTGACGCCATCCTGGACGCCCTCCTCGCGGCCGATCCGGAGTCCCGCGTAGCTGTGGAAACCATGGCCACCACCGGGCTGGTGCACGTCGCCGGTGAAGTCACCACCGACGCCTACGTCGAAATCCCGCAGATTGTCCGGGAGACCATCCTCGGCATCGGCTACGACTCGTCCGCCAACGGCTTCGACGGCGCACGCTGCGGCGTCTCCGTGTCCATCGGCCAGCAGTCCAATGACATCGCCGGGGGAGTGTTCAACTCCCTCGAAGCCCGCGAAGGACGCCAGGAGGACGACTACGACCTCCAGGGCGCCGGCGACCAGGGCATCATGTTCGGCTACGCCAGCGACGAAACCCCGTCCTACATGCCCACACCCATTTGGCTGGCGCACCGCCTGTCCGAACGCCTCACCGAAGTCCGCAAGTCCGGTGAACTGGCCTACCTCCGCCCCGACGGCAAGACCCAGGTGACGGTCGGTTACGACCGCGACAGGCCTGTGTCTGTGGAAACCGTCGTGATCTCCAGCCAGCACGCCGAGGGCGCCAGCCTCGAACAGCTTCGCGCCGACCTCGCCTCGGTGGTCATCAAGCCCGTCCTCGCGGCGGCCAACCTCGATGTTTCCCGGGCAGCCAACATCCTCAACCCCGCAGGTGAATTCGTCATTGGCGGTCCCGTGGGTGACGCCGGCCTGACCGGCCGCAAGATCATCGTCGACACGTACGGTGGAATGGCCCGCCACGGCGGCGGCGCTTTCTCCGGCAAGGACCCGTCCAAGGTGGACCGTTCCGCCGCATATGCCATGCGGTGGGTCGCCAAGAACGTCGTAGCCGCCGGACTGGCCAAACGCGCTGAGATCCAGATCGCGTACGCGATCGGCCAGGCCCGCCCCGTAGGCACGTACGTTGAAACATTCGGTACCGAGACTGTTGACCCTGCACGGATCAGTGCCGCCATTGCCGAGATTTTCGATCTCCGCCCGCGGGCCATCATCGATGCCCTGGACCTGAAGCGCCCCATCTACGCCAAGACGGCAGCGCACGGACACTTCGGCCGGGACGATCCCGACTTCACCTGGGAACGCCTTGACCGCGTTGACGACCTGAAGGCCTACTTCAACGCCTAGCCTCCAGGCTGCGGTGCACCGCGCCGCCGTGCACTTGCTGCGCGGATGTCGGTGCGCCGTGGTTGGCTGGCCTTTTCCGCCCGGGAGCTGAACGGAGGTAGCCGCCATGGCCAAGGACTCCGCACAGGCCGCCCTGGTTCCCTCCGTTCCGGGCGGCGAGCCGGTCCAGCCCTCGCTGTTGCAGGGCTTCCCTGCCAGCACCCAAACGGTGGGCATACCCCTGGCAGAACACCTGCCGGTGGCACGGGTCCTGGTGGAATCCTCCCTGCCGCACCTCGACCGGCCCTTCGACTACGCCGTCCCCGCAGCCGTGGACGCCGAAGCCAAGCCCGGTGTCCGCGTCAAGGTGCCCTTCAACGGCCAACAGCTCAACGGTTTCCTGATGGACAGGATTTCCGTTTCCGACGCCGGCCACACGCTGGTGCCGCTGGCGAAGGTGGTCTCCCCGGTGCCCGTGCTCACCCCGGCTGTGGCAGAGCTCGCCAACGCCGTTGCAGCCCGGTATGCCGGAACGGTCAGCGACGTCCTTCGGCTTGCGGTGCCGCCACGCATGGCGAGGCTGGAAAAGGAGCATCTTTCCGGTTCCGGGGAGGCCGCGCCCGTGCCGGCAGGCGGTGAAGACGGGAACAGCGCGTCCGGCGCATCTTGGGCCGGCTACCGCAACGGTGTCGCTTTCCTCCGCCACCTCTCGGCCGGAGGATCCCCCCGCGCCGTCATCAACCCGCTTCAGGGCTACGGCCCGTCCGGCTGGCCCCAGCTGCTGGCAGAGGCCGTGGCCGCCACGTATGCCGCCGGGCGCGGAGCAGTGGTGGTGGTACCGGACTACCGCGACCTGGACCGGCTGGAGCAGGCGCTCACGGCACTGATTCCGGCGGAGGCGGTAGCCAGGCTCACGGCCGACGACGGGCCCACACCGCGGTACCGGAACTTCCTGCGGCTCCTGGCCGGCACTGCCCGGGTTGCCATCGGCACCAGATCGGCAGCGTTCGCGCCGGTGGCCAACCTGGGCCTGGTGGCTTGCTGGGACGACGGCGACGATCTCCACATTGATCAGCGCGCCCCGTACGCCCACACCCGCGAGGTTCTGCTCCTGCGCGCCGAACAGGAAGGTACGGCCTGCCTCCTCGCCGGCCATGCCCGGAGTACCGAGGTGCAGAGGCTGGTTGACGCCGGCTGGGCCCTGCCCGTCGAACCTGACCGGCAGGCTGTCAGGCGCACGGTACCGCGGGTCCTCAATACCGCGGACAGCTTCGAACAGGAACGCGACCCCCTCGCACGGATCGCACGCCTCCCCGGTGCCGCGTGGCGGGCCGCCAAGGAAGGACTCGAACGGGGGCCAGTCCTGATCCAGGTGGCACGGGCCGGCTATGCACCGTCACTGGTATGCGATTCGTGCCGCGAACCTGCACGGTGCGGCACCTGCCAGGGGCCGCTGGCCCTGGGCGGAAGCTCGGCCATTCCGCAGTGCCGCTGGTGTTCCACGCCGGCACCGGACTGGCGGTGCGTGCATTGCACCGGGCGACGGCTTCGCAAGGGCGCCACTGGCGTGCTGCGGACGGCGGAGGAGCTGGGCCGTGCCTTTCCCGGCACCACGGTGGTGACCTCCTCCGGCGATCATGTGAAGGCCGCAGTCGGCTCCGGCAAGGCACTGGTGGTGGCCACTGTGGGAGCTGAACCGGTGGCCGAGGGAGGCTACGCCGCAGCACTGCTGCTGGATGGTGATTCGTTGCTTCGCCGCGAAACCCTCCGCGCCGGCGAGGACACCGTCCGGCGGTGGTTCAACGCCGCAGCCCTGGTTCGTCCCGCATCCGAGCGCGGACTGGCCGTCATTACTGCAGGGGACACGGCTGCGGTGGGTGCACTACTGCGCTGGGATCCGGCGGGCTACGCCCAGCGGGAATTGTCGCTGCGGGCGGAACTCCAGCTTCCCCCGTCCGTCCGGATCGCGTCCGTTACCGGCCCGCGTGCCGCCGTCGAACACTTCACCGGGGCAGTCTCGGCAGACCTGGCGGGCTCCGGCATCCACCTGCGCCTGGCAGGTCCTGCCCCGGTACTGCTGGCCGGACCTCCGGCAGCGGGCCGCTCCGGCGAGGACGTCCGGACCCTGCTGTTCTTCGGCTACAGCCAGGCCGCCGCGGTCGTCCGTGTCCTGCGCGCTACGCGCTCTGCGGTCGCTGCCAAACGGGCCTTCGATCCCTTCCAGCTCCGCCTTGACGGCGTGGACGTCCTCTAGCAGAGGTGGCTCCGCGGCGGGAGGTTGCTACCGGCGCCGTTTCGCCACGATTTCACGGGCCGCGTCCATCAGCTGGCGCGCTGATTCGTCCCAGGTGAATTCGTTGGCGCGGATGACGGACAGCCGGGAGATCTCCTGCCAGTGTTCGTCATCCTGCAGGCGGGCCACGGCCGCCGAGAACTGGGAGGGCGAAGCGGGATCGACGTAGGTGGCAGCGTCGCCGCCCACTTCCCGGAAGATCGGAATGTCGCTGGCAACCACGGGTGTCCCCAAAGCCATGGCTTCCACGAGCGGAAGGCCGTAGCCTTCGGCGCGGGACAGGCTCACCAGGGCAGTCGCCGTACGCAGGTATGAGTCGTACTCCGCGTCCGTCACCCCGTTGTGGAAGACCACGGAGGCTCCGGCCGGGACCAGCAGTTCCAGCTCTGCCCGCCGCTCGGGCGTGATCCGGCTCAGCAGGTGCAGGGTGTAACCTGGCAGGCCGGCCATCCCGGCCAGCATCGTTTCCACGTTCTTGTAGGGCATGAATGAACCCATGTAGACGATGGTCTTTTCGGCGCCGTCCCCGGGGCTGCGGGGTTCCTGCGCAGGCTGGGGCGCGTTGCTGATGATCCGCACCGGGCGCCGGGTCAGCCGGTACTTGGCGATCAGGGCTTCCGTGGTCCGGCTGATGGTGGCCACGGTGTCGGCCCGGTTGAGGAGCACCCGCTGAGGCCAGTAGGCCTTGTGGTAAAGCCGCCACAGCAGCCGCACCGGCGCGGGGAGGAACCCGGGCGGAGCGGGGTGTTCGTAGTAGATCAGGTCGTGCAGCGTCAGCACCAGTCCGTACTTGCGTCCCCAGGTTCCCATGGTCTGCATGGGACAGACCACCACATCGGCGTTGAGCGGATTCACCTTGCGCGCGACGAACAGTTCCAGCGGCGAGAGCGGACTGTTGATGAGGGTGTAGGGAACGTCCGGCAGTAAGGCCAGTTGCCGTTTGTCCGATATCAGCATGCTGACGTCTGCGATCTTCGCCGTGGCCGCTATCAGGCTGGCGCCGTAGCGGCTGATGCCGTCATGGTGGTCGGTACGGGTAAAGCGGGCGTCGATGACGATCTTCACGCGGGGTGGTCCTTCAGGAAGGTTCGGATATGGCGGGCGGCCGGTTCCGGCGTCTCGTAGTGGATCAGGTGCCCGACGCCGGGGATCACTTTGAGTTCCCCGTCAGGCAGGAGCGCCAGGAGTTTGTGCTGGTCCGGCAGGGTGGCAATCTCGTCTTTTTCCCCGGCGATCAGCAGTACGGGAAGTTTCAGGCCGGCGGCCACTTCGCTGACGTGGTGGCTGACCGAGGCCGTGAAGGACTCCAGCAGGCTGTCCCTGTCCGCGAAGGAACTGAAGTAGGCGTGGTGCTGGCCGTGGATGAAGGCGCGGAGCTCCCTGTCCCCGGTCTTGGCCATGGTTTCACTCATGATCCGGACAATCAGCGGGTTGCGGAGCAGCGCCTGGCCGGCCCTGTTGGGAAGGTGGGCGGCCATCCGGTAGTAGAGGACCGCCAGCCTGGTCATGATTCCTTTGGGACCTTCAAGAGCCGGGGCAGCGATGGGATTGACCAGGATGAGCGGGTTCACGGCCCCCGGGTGGCGGGCGGCGAAGTGCGAGGCGACGATGGATCCGAACGAGTGCCCCAGCAGAACGGTATCCGGCCCGAGGGACAGTGCCTCCATGAACGCTGTGATGAACCCGCCATACTGTTCCACCGAGTGGGCCCCGGACGGGAAGGCCGCGGAACTGCCGAAGCCGGGCAGGTCCGGCATGATGATCCTCATGTCGGGGAGCTCGTCGGCAACCCGCAGGAGTCCGTGGTGGTCGCCGCGGAATCCGTGGATGACCAGGATGGTACGCGTTCCGGGCTGCACCTGCACCGGCTCGTAGGTCCAGTAGGCAACGGACGCGCCGTCCAGGTCCATCGTCCTCGCGGTGGTGCGGGCTGCCAGGTCCGCGCTGATGAAGCCGGGCGTGCCGGAGCCGGGGTGTGTTGTGTTCATGGGCGGTCCTAGTTGACGTTATCCGGGTGGGAGCCGGTCCGGTGCCCGCGGTCCAGGCCTGCGAGCGCCGCCATGTCCCTGGGTGACAGCTCAAACCCGAAGACATCAAGGTTCTCCCGGATGCGTGCCTCGGAGCTGGCCTTCGGGATGGCGACGTGGCCCAGTTGCATGTGCCAGCGGAGGATGACCTGCGCCGGGGTCCGCCGGTGCTCGGCAGCGCACGCCTGGATGACGGGATCGGCGAGGACCTGGCCGCGGCCCAGGGGGCTCCATGCTTCGGTCAGGATGCCGAGTTCCGTGTGCTTGCGGCGGAGTTCCTCCTGCTGGAGCCAGGGGTGGAGTTCGATCTGGTTGACGGCGGGCACCACTTCGGCCGTCTGCAGGAGCCGGTCCAGGTGGGCCGGTTGGAAGTTGCTGACGCCGATGGCCCGCACCCTGCCTTCGCGGTACAGAGTTTCGAGGGCACGGTAGGTTTCCGGAAAGAGACTCTTGCGCGGGCAGGGCCAGTGGATGAGGTAAAGGTCCACGTAGTCCAGGCCCAGGTTGACCATGGAGTCGTCGAAGGCGCGCAGCGCTGCGTCGTAGCCATGGTGATCGTTCCAGAGTTTCGTGGTGACGAAGATGTCTTCCCGGGAGATCCCCGGAAACAGTTCCCCGGATCCTCCGCCGGTTCCCGCGGACGGGGAGCCGAGCTGGGCGCTGATGCCCCGGGCCACGCCTGTTTCGTTGCCGTACATGGCAGCTGTATCAAAGTGGCGGTAGCCGGCGGCGAGCGCGGTCTGTACCAGCCCTGCGGCGTCGGCGGGGGGCACCTTGTAGAGCCCGAACCCGAGCTGGTTGATCAGCACGCCGTTGTTCAGGCTCAGCCGCGGTGAGGTTTTCATGGTTCCGACTCTACCCATTGCGCGGGGCCAGGCTTTCGAAATCCACCAGGCGGCGCGCGGTGGCCTCATCCAGGATCAGGTCTGTGGCCAGGTTGGCTGCCAGGGCGCCGCGCAGGCCGTTGATCTTGGACACTCCGGACACCACGCAGATCCTTCGGCGGACCTGTCTGAGCTGGGCGAGGCCCGGCCCCGTGGAGCGTTCGTTCAGGATGATCCCGTCGGAGGAGCCGTCACTGCGGAAGAACACCGTGGCCACGTCGCCCACCACGTCGGACGTTGCGAGGATGTTGAGGTCGGCTTCATCGAGGTAGCCGCCCGCATAGACGTGGCTGGGGTAGTCGGCGTTGACGGAGCCCACACCGAAGATGGCGATGCTCATTTTGGCCTGCAGCTCGAGGATGCGCTGCACGCTGCGTTCATTCCACATGGCGGTCTTGGTGGCGGCATGGTCGAAGAAGGCGGGTACCGGGAACTGCTCCACGCGGGCACCGTAGGCGCTGCCGAACCTGCGCATGATGTCGCTGGCGTACGTTATGCCGGTGGTGTGCATGTTGCCCGCGCCGTTCAGTTGCACGATGACGCTGTCATGCGTGATCTTCCTGGTCAGGTGCCGGCTTACGGCGCTAAGGGTGGATCCCCAGGCGACCCCGATGATGGCGTTGGAGTCCACCAGCGGACCAATGGTGCGCGCAGCCTGGATGGCTACGCGGTCAAGGGTTTCCGCTTCGTTCAGCGTTTCCAGGACAGGGACCACATGGACGTCGACGTTGAACCGCCTGCGGATCATGCCCTCCAGCTCGGGGCCGGTATCGAGTGGGTTACGGATCTGCACCTGCACCAGGCCGGAGTCGCGGGCAGCCGAGAGCAGCCGCGACACCGTGGAACGGGACGTCCGGAGTTCGCGCGCTATCGCATCCATGGTGAGGTCCTGCAGGTAATACATTTGTGCAGCGCGGAGCGCGTCTGCATGCCGGGAGGCGGCCATTTCCAGTCCGATCTGCACATTTGTGCATAGTGCTTGACTCCATTTTCCATTACTCCAAAGAATGGTGCATACAGCGCCGCATCCACGGCGCGGACGCACCATGCACGCAAAGCCCAAGGGAGTCGTTTTGGGACCCAAGGATCCAACTGTCCAACCATCTGCAGCACCCGCGCCAAAGCCGGCAGCGGAACGCAATTCCGTCCATAACCTCAGGCTCCGGCCGCACGCGAAAGTGCTGGTGGTGGGCGGAGGCATCAACGGCGTCGGGACCTTCCGGGACCTCGCGCTGCAGGGCGTTGACGTCGCCCTCGTGGAACGCGGCGACTACTGCCAGGGCGCCAGCGGAGCGTCGTCCCACATGATCCACGGCGGCATCCGCTACCTGGAAAACGGCGAGTTCAGGCTTGTCCGCGAGTCAGTGGTTGAACGCAACAGGCTGCTGCGGATCGCACCCCACTACGTCAAGCCGCTGCAGACCACCATTCCCATCTTCAGCACCTTCTCCGGCATCCTTTCGGCGCCGTTGCGGTTCCTGACGCACAAACAGCAGGGCAAGCCGAAGGAGCGCGGGGCCTTCCTCATCAAGCTGGGGCTGAGCCTCTACGACTCCTTCTCCAGGGACGGCGGCAGTGTTCCGCGCCACCAGTTCCGTGGACACAAGCGGGCCCTCGCAGAACTGCCGGACCTTCGTCCCGACGTCAAATACGCGGCCACCTACTTCGACGCCTCGGTGCACAACCCCGAGCGACTCACCCTGGATGTGCTGCAGGACGGCGAGAAGGCGGGCCAGTCGGCTCCGGGGGCAGCTGCCGGCCAGGGAAGCAGCGCACGTGCCAGCAACTACCTTTCCCTGCAGTCCATGACCTCCCGCCCCAACCCCGGCACCGGCAAGGGCGGCACCGTCCGGTTGCGCGACGAGCTGACGGGGGAGGAGTTCGACTTCACCGCCGACGTCATCGTGAACACCACCGGCGCTTGGGTGGACCTGACCAACGAAGCGATGGGCACCGCGTCGCGGTTCATGGGCGGCACGAAGGGCTCCCACATTGTGCTCGACTCTCCCGAACTGCTCGCTGCCTGCCGGGGCCGGGAAATCTTCTTCGAACACACTGACGGCCGCATCGTCCTCATCTACCCGATGGGTGACCGGGTGCTGGTCGGCACCACCGACGTCGACGCCGACATGTCACAGGACTCGGTCTGCACCGATGAGGAAATTGACTACTTCTTCGACCTGGTGGGGCACGTCTTCCCGAAAATCCCTGTCACTCGGAACCAGATTGTCTACACCTTCTCGGGAGTGCGCCCCCTGCCCAGGCACGATGCCACCCAGCCGGGCTTCGTCTCCCGTGACTACCGCATCGAAACCCGCCGCCCGGCACCCACGGGGACCGGCGCCGTCGTACTCAGCCTGGTGGGCGGCAAATGGACCACTTTCCGTGCCCTGGCCGAACACCTCACCAACGATGTCCTGGCAGAGCTCGGCATGCACCGCAAAATCTCCACGGCGCAGCTGCCCATCGGCGGCGGCGCCGGGTTCCC
The DNA here is from genome assembly GCF_000022025.1 of Pseudarthrobacter chlorophenolicus A6. GTDB lineage: Bacteria > Actinomycetota > Actinomycetes > Actinomycetales > Micrococcaceae > Arthrobacter > Arthrobacter chlorophenolicus. The sequence goes on along the minus strand of NC_011886.1, from coordinate 2,241,722 downwards.
GGCGGACGACGCCGGAGTGCAGCGGTGGCTCAAGGCCCACATGGGCCGCGGCCGGGACGCGGACCGCACTGCCGGGCTCCTGACCCGGTACGGCACCCGCGCCGAAGCGGTGATCGAATACCTCGACGCCGGTCCGGACCGGCTCCTGCACTCAACCCGCGAACTGAGCGTCCGCGAACTGGAGTTCATGGCAGCCCACGAACAGGTAGGGCACCTGGTGGACGTGCTGATCCGGCGCACCTCCCTGGCTTTTCGGGGACTTGTGACCGGCGAACTCCTGAACGAGGTGGCCGAGGTCATGTCCGGTCCGCTGCAGTGGGACGCCGCCGCCCGGAGCGCTGAGATCAGTCACGCCCAGGAAGTCCTGCAGCGGCTGCACAGAGTGGAAACACACAGCCTGGTCGCTTAGGCCGGGCTGCCAGCCGGGACGAAAACCGTCCCGGCCCGACGGCCCTTCAACCCGCGAAGGGCCAACAACAAAATAAAGAGGAGTCAAAGATGTCTCTTGGAATTGTTTTCTTATCCGAAGTGTTCGGGACGGCGATGCTGACCCTGCTGGGCTGCGGCGTCGTCGCAAACGTTGCCCTGCGGGGGACGAAAGGCAACAGCGGCGGATTCCTGATGGTCACGTGGGGATGGGGCATCGCCGTGTTCGCCGGCGTCTTCGTCGCCGCCAAGTCGGGAGCGCACCTGAACCCGGCCGTGACCCTCGGACTGCTGATCAACGGCAAGGCGGAGTACGCGCCCGATGTCCCCGTGGATGTAGCTTCAACGCTGACCTACTTCGCCGGTGAGATGGTGGGCGCCTTCCTTGGCGCTGTGGTCTGCTGGCTCGCCTACAAGCAGCACTTCGATACGGAAGAAGCCGCTGCCAGCAAGCTCGGCGTCTTCTCCACCGGCCCGGCCATCCGCTCCACCCCGTGGAACCTGGTGACGGAGATCATCGGCACCTTTGTGCTGGTCTTCGTCATCCTCACGTTCGGCGGCACCCCGTCCGGCCTCGGCCCGCTCGCTGTTGCCCTGCTTGTCGTCGGTATCGGCGTATCCCTGGGTGGCCCCACCGGGTACGCCATCAACCCGGCCCGTGACCTTGGCCCCCGCATCGCCCATGCCCTCCTCCCGATCAAGGGCAAGGGCTCCAGCGACTGGAGCTACTCCTGGATTCCCGTCGTGGGCCCCCTGGTGGGCGGTGCCCTCGGCGGCATCGTAGCCAAGATTGCCCCCATCATCATCACCGCAGCAGCCTGAACAGCTGAGCCAACCCTTCCACCAAACAGACAAGGACGTCACCATGAACCAGTACGTAATCGCCATTGACCAGGGCACCACCAGTACGCGCGCCATCATCTTTGACCACAGCGGCGCCATTGTCTCCTCGGGCCAGATGGAACACGAGCAGATCTTCCCCAAAGCAGGATGGGTGGAGCACGATGCCGCGGAAATCTGGAACAACACCCGTGAGGTCATTGCCTCCGCCCTGTCCAAGGCGAACCTGACGCGGCACGACATCGCCGCCGTCGGCATCACCAACCAGCGTGAAACCGCTGTGGTGTGGGACAAGACCACCGGCGAGCCCGTGTACAACGCCATCGTGTGGCAGGACACCCGGACGCAGGACATCGTCGACGAACTGTCCAAGGACGGCGGCGGTGACCGCTTCAAACAGAAGGTGGGCCTGCCGCTGGCAACTTACTTCTCCGGCACCAAAATCAAATGGATCCTGGACAACGTGGACGGCGCCCGCGAAAAGGCGGAGGCCGGCAACCTGGTCTTCGGCAACACCGACTGCTGGGTGTTGTGGAACCTCACCGGCGGCGTGGACGGCGGGGTGCACGTCACCGACGTCACGAACGCATCCCGGACGCTTTTCATGGACCTGGAAACCCTGCAGTGGGACGAGGAGATCCTCGGCATCTTCGGTGTTCCGCGCAGCATGATGCCGGAGATCAAGTCGTCCTCCGAGGTGTACGGCACTGTCCACACCTCGCAACTGCTGCGTGAAACCCCGGTGGCGGGCATCCTGGGCGACCAGCAGGCGGCCACCTTCGGCCAGGCGGCCTTCGAAACGGGCGAGGCCAAGAACACGTACGGCACCGGCTGCTTCCTGATTTTCAACACCGGGGAGGAAATCGTCCATTCGAAGAACGGGCTGCTCACCACGGTGGGCTACAAGCTGGGCGACGCCAAGCCCCACTACGCGCTGGAAGGTTCAATCGCCGTCACGGGTTCGCTGATCCAGTGGCTGCGGGACAACCTGGGCATGATCAGCAGCGCCCCCGAGGTCGAAACCCTGGCTGCCTCCGTCAAGGACAACGGCGGCGTCTACATCGTCCCGGCGTTCTCGGGCCTGTTCGCGCCGTACTGGCGCCCGGATGCTCGCGGCGCGATTGTTGGCCTCACCAGGTTCGTCAACAAGAACCACATTGCCCGGGCGGCGCTGGAGTCAACGGCGTTCCAGACCCGTGAGGTGCTGGACGCCGTCAACGCGGACTCCGGTGTTCCGCTGACGGAGTTGAAGGTCGACGGCGGCATGGTCGCCAATGACGCGCTGATGCAGTTCCAGGCGGACATCCTCGGCGTTCCCGTGATCCGTCCGAAGGTCATCGAGACCACAGCTTTGGGTGCAGCATATGCGGCCGGGCTGGCCGTCGGGTTCTGGAAGGACCTCGGCGAACTCTCGTCCAACTGGTCCGAGGACAAGCGCTGGGAACCCCAGCTGGACCAGGCCGAGCAGGAACGCCAGATGCGGCTCTGGCGCAAGGCGGTCACCAAGTCCATGGACTGGGTCGACGAGGACGTGAAGTAGGCCTACGAGCCGATGCCTTCACTGTTGAGGGGGCCCCGCCCGCTTCGCGGACGCCCGAAGCCGCTCCCGGGCCCCCTCAACAGCTCGGTATTTCCGTGCCGGCCGATTCAGCCGCTCGTGGCGGCTTACGGTGAGGCGTTTCCCGGTGCGCTAGAGTAGTCCTATGCGTGCGATCCTTGTGCTTAGCTAGCCGCCCGGTATCCCGACTACGGATTGCCGAGCGGCCGCCCCTCCATGTCGAGGGGCTTTTGTGTGTCTGGGGTACCTCCGGGCAGCGAACACCAGCAAGCAGGGATCAGGCCGTCGTGCCGGAATATGACGTTTCGGAACACTAGGCTAGACAGAACAGAAGAGGGCAGCAGTGGGCGTTCAGCCGGAGACAGACACCGGAACAGCAGCAGTGGCGGCAGACGGGCCCGAGGAGGGCACCTACAGTTTTGCCGCGATGGAGGCCAGATGGCCGCAGGTGTGGGAGGACCTCAAGGTCTTCACCCCGGCCGACGACGGCTCTCGGGAACGGCGCTACGTGCTGGACATGTTCCCTTACCCTTCCGGCGACCTGCACATGGGCCACGCGGAGGCCTTCGCCATGGGCGACGTGGTGGCCCGCTACCTGCGCCAGCAGGGGTTCGACGTGCTGCACCCCATCGGTTGGGACTCCTTTGGCCTCCCGGCCGAGAACGCCGCGATCAAGCGCAACGCCCACCCCAGTGAGTGGACCTACACCAACATCGACACCCAGGCGGCGTCCTTCAAGCGCTACGCCATCTCGGCAGACTGGTCCCGCCGGCTGCACACGTCAGATCCTGAGTACTACCGCTGGACTCAGTGGCTGTTCAAGCGCTTCTACGAGCGCGGCCTGGCTTACCGGAAGAACTCCCCGGTCAACTGGTGCCCCAAGGACCAGACTGTCCTGGCCAACGAACAGGTGGTCAACGGTGCCTGCGAACGTTGCGGCACTGTGGTCACCAAGAAGTCGCTGAACCAGTGGTACTTCAAGATCACCGACTACGCGGACCGCCTGCTCGACGACATGGAACAGCTCCGCGGTCACTGGCCTGAGCGGGTCCTGGCAATGCAGAAGAACTGGATCGGCCGCTCCGAAGGTGCGCACGTCAACTTCGTCATTGAGGCCGACGGCGGCAAGCCCGCCAAGGACGTGACTGTCTTCACCACGCGCCCGGACACCCTGTACGGCGCAACGTTCTTCGTGGTCGCCGCGGACGCGCCGATCGCCGTCGAGCTCGTCACCGATGAGCACGCCGCAGCGCTGGACGAATACCGGGAGACGGTCAAGGCACTTTCCGAGATTGAGCGGCAGTCCACCGAGCGGGAGAAGACCGGTGTGTTTACCGGCCGCTACGCCATCAACCCGCTGAACGGCGAGAAGCTGCCGGTGTGGGCTGCGGACTACGTCCTCGCCGACTACGGCACCGGAGCCATCATGGCCGTGCCCGCCCACGACCAGCGCGACCTGGACTTCGCCAAGACGTTCGACCTGCCGGTCCGGGCCGTCCTGGACACCGGCGAGGAAGACCCTGCCGCCACGGGTACCGCCACCGCGGGAGAAGGCACCCTGATCAATTCGGGCGAACTGGACGGCCTGCCCAAGGCCGAAGCCATTCCGGCGGCCATCGCCATCCTGGAGCGCCAGGGCACCGGCGAGAAGTTCGTGAACTTCCGGCTCCGTGACTGGCTGCTCAGCCGCCAGCGGTTCTGGGGCACACCCATCCCCATCATCCACTGCCCATCCTGTGGAGAAGTTCCGGTACCGGACGAGCAGCTGCCCGTCACCCTGCCGTCGGACCTGCGCGGCGAGGACCTGGCACCCAAGGGCACTTCGCCCCTGGCCGCGGCCGAAGACTGGGTCAATGTGGAGTGCCCCAACTGCCACGGTGCCGCCAAGCGCGACACTGACACCATGGACACGTTCGTGGATTCGTCCTGGTACTTCCTGCGCTTCGTCTCACCGGACTACACCGAGGGGCCGTTCGATCCGGCCAAGATCAATGACTGGATGCCGGTGGGGCAGTACGTGGGCGGCGTGGAGCACGCCATCCTCCACCTGCTGTACGCCCGCTTCTTCACCAAGGTCATCAACGATCTCGGCCTGATTGAAGCCAGTGAGCCCTTCAGCGCCCTCCTCAACCAGGGGCAGGTGCTCAACGGCGGCAAAGCCATGAGCAAGTCCCTGGGCAACGGGGTGGACCTCGGCGAGCAGCTGGACAAGTACGGCGTCGATGCCGTCCGCCTGACCATGGTGTTCGCGTCCCCGCCTGAGGACGATGTGGACTGGGCAGATGTCTCCCCGTCCGGATCGGCGAAGTTCCTTGCCCGTGCATGGCGCCTGGCCCAGGATGTGACCAGTTCCCCCGGTACCGAAGCCAGCGCCGGCGACCGCGGGCTGCGTTCCGTCACGCACCGCACCATCGCCGACGCTGCCGAACTGCTCGACGCCAACAAGTTCAACGTCGTCGTGGCCAAGCTGATGGAACTCGTTAATGCCACCCGCAAGGCCATCGACTCCGGGGCCGGGGGAGCGGACCCCGCAGTCCGAGAAGCGGCCGAAGCAGTGGCCGTGATCCTCAGCCTGTTCGCCCCTTACACGGCGGAGGACATGTGGAACGTGCTGGGCCACCCTGCGTCCGTGGCCAACGCCGGCTGGCCGGCACACGATCCGTCCCTGCTGGTCCAGGACACCGTCACGGCTGTGGTCCAGGTCCAGGGCAAAGTCCGGGACCGGCTGGAAATTTCTCCGGACATTTCCGAGGACAGCCTGCGCGAGCTGGCGCTGGCCTCGGAGAACGTGCAGCGTGCGCTGGACGGCCGCGGCATCCGCACGGTCATTGTCCGGGCACCTAAACTGGTCAACATCGTTCCGGCCTAGCCGCTGCTGCAACTAAAGCCGGAACCGGCCGCCCGTCCCGCCGGGTGGCCGGTTCCGGCTTTTCCGGACTCTGTACGAGGACACCAGGAGGCAATGTGCCCGACAGTAAAGCCGCCCCCTGGCCATGGGTCCGGGCCCGTCTTTCCGCGCTGCGTCCGGCAGCCAGGCCCGGGGTAGCCGCATCCGGTGCCGGCGTGCCGGTGCCGCGGACCGCCGTCGTCACCGATTCCGCGGCGGCGCTGCCGGTGGGCTATCTCCGCGGCCTGCCGGTGCACAGCCTCCTCACCGTCACGCCGATGCCCGTCATGGTGGGTTCGGAAATATACGGTGAGGGCGAGGACGACATCCTGGAAACCATCGCCCTGGCGCTGGCTGCGGGCACCCAAGTCAAAACATCGCGCCCTTCGCCAGGGCAGTTTGAACAGGCTTACCGGTCGCTGCAGCAGCAGGGGTACCAGTCCGTGGTTTCCGTCCACATCTCATCGGACCTCTCCGGAACGGCAGACTCGGCCCGGCTGGCCGCCCAACGCGTGGGCATCCCCGTGCAGGTCATCGACTCACGGACAGTGGGCATGGCGCAGGGCATGGCTGTGCAGGCCGCAGTGGAGGCAGCCGCCGGGGGAGCCGGGCAGGCAAGTGTTGCCGCGGCGGCCGAGGCGCAGGCGGAGCGCACCAAGGTGTATTTCTATGTTCCCAGCCTGGAGCAACTGCGCCGTGGCGGCCGCATCGGCGCCGCCGCTTCGCTGTGGGGAACCATGCTGGCCATCAAGCCCCTCCTCGCAGTGGACGGGGGCAAGATCATCCCGCTGGAAAAGGTGCGGTCGGCGGCGAAGGCAGTGGCGCGGTTGGAGGAAATCGTGGCCGCCGATGCCCAGGCCCGTCCCGTTGGCAGTGTCCGGCTGGCGGTCCACCACTTTGGCAATCCGGAGGAAGCTGAAGGCCTTGCCGTCCGGCTTTCTGCCGCGTTGCCGCATTGCCCCGCGCCGCAGATCAGCTCGCTGCCCGCCGTGCTGGCTGCCCATGCCGGACTGGGTGTCCTTGCGGTGATCGTAGGCCAGGAGGTCACCTCTTCGGAGAGCCTTTCCACATAGGCCCGGACATGCCTGTTGCCGGATCTGCCCGCTCCATAGCGTTGAGTTATGTCACGCCGGGATGCTGCAGCAGCAGGCCAGCGGGCTCGCCATGCCCGGGCCAGGCTGCAGGCAACCCTGGGTGGCGGGTCCGGCGGGATGCTGGACGATGACCATGCCCGGGATGTCGACGGCGGGGGTTTCGAGTACCGCGATGCCGCGGCCGGTGCTTTGGTTGCCGGAGACCCGCAAACGGCGGAGCGCGGCGGGGAGGCGCCACACCTGACCGGCACCGGTCCTTCGCTCCGCTGGCGCCTGGGCCTGCGGCTCGCCGTAGCGGTCGGCCTTCTGGCCGTCACAGCCGGTGTCCTGTTCTGGTGGCAGACCGCCGGTGGACGTCCTGAGATCCTGCCGTTGAATACGGTCAGCCGCGAAAGCGGCCCGGCGCCGGATGCAGCAACGGATAGCCAGGTCACCCCGGGCGCGGGGGAAGGTGGTGCCGGCCCGGACCACCCCTCCACGTCGGCAGCGGATGTCGTGGTGGTCCACGTATCAGGAGCCGTCCTGGCCCCCGGCGTGGTGACCCTGCCGGCCGGGAGCCGGGTCCATCAGGCCATCTCGGCTGCGGGCGGTGCCGCTGCCGACGCTGACCTGGACCTTCTCAACCTCGCCGCCGCGGCTGAAGACGGGCAGAAAATCCACATTCCCCGGCAGGGCGAACAGCCAGCGGCGGGCGGCGCAGGATCCCTGGGTCAGGGAAGTACCGCGCCGCCCGGGTCCGCCGGAGCCGGTGCCAGGATCAACATCAACACTGCCGGCGTTGAGGAGCTGGACGCCCTGCCGAAAGTCGGTCCCGTCCTGGCCCAGCGGATTGTCGACTGGCGGAAAGAGCACGGGCCCTTCAGCGCTGTCGAGGACCTGGACGCTGTGGACGGCGTGGGACCCAAGATGCTTGAAGCGCTGCTGCCCCTGGTGACCGTCTGACATGCCGGTTGCCGAGGATGGCAGAGGCGGCGCTCCGAGTCCCGGGCAAGGGCCCCCAAGCCCTTGGAGCCGGTTTGTCGAGTCCGCGGTCCGGGGTGCAACGGAGGGTGCAGCTCCCGGTGAGGCGGGCGGGACGGCGGGTCCTGGCCAATCCGGTTCAGACGGCGGGCACGGACCGGCGCCGGCGGGTAGGAAGACGTCCACCGTGGCAGGCAGGAGCAAGAGCGCCCTCCGGGCTGCCCGGCAGAGGGCCGTTGGTGATGCGCGGCGCCGGCTGGGAATTACTGACCGGGGCGCTTCAGCGGGGGAGAGCGGACTGTCAGGCGGAGGCGCCGGTCCGCGGAAACGTACCGATGTCCGGCTTGCCCTGCCCGCCGTCCTGGTGTGGGGCGCCGCCGTCGCCGGTCTCTGGCTGGCGCCGGCCACACTGCTGGGACTGTGCATCGCCCTGCTGGTGCTTGCGGCTGCATGCCTCATGCTTTTGCGGGGCAGCAGGACGCGCCGGAACTGGCCAGCAGGCGGAGGATCATGGTCGGGGCGCCGTCCGGCGAGAAGGAGCTTCCTGGCGACCACTGCGGTTGGCCTGCTGCTGGCGGTGGCCGCGGCGGCCCACTCCTCGGTGGCCTCCAGCCAGCGGTTCGAGGGTCCCCTTGCCGAGGCTGTGGCGGCGGGAAAGTCTGTGGTGGCGGTGCTGGAGGTCGGTGGTGCTCCACGGCCGCTTCCCACGCCTGGCCAGTCCGGGCCTTCCGCCAGGTGGTCCGTCGCCGTGTGGACGCGGGAGGTAAGCACCGGCGGAGTGGTGCTGCGGACCCGGGCGCAGCTCATAGTGACCGGCGGCAACGAGTGGGCAGGGCTGGTGCCAGGGCAGACGGTGCGTGCTGCCGGCAAGCTTCGGCCGCCGGATCCGGGCCGGCCTGAAACGGGCGGGATGGCCGCCGCCACGGCCCCTGACCTGCGCGGCGGCGGGCGGGGGATGGAAGCAACCGCCAAGGACCTGCGTGCACAGTATGTGGCGGCTTCCGCTTTCTTGCCATCCGACGCCGCAGGGCTGTTGCCAGGCATGGTCACGGGGGATACCAGCGCCCTGGATGAGGGCCTGGCCAATGCCATGAAAACCGTCGGCATGACACACCTGACAGCCGTCAGCGGAGCCAATTGCAGCCTGGTGCTGGGCGCGTTGCTGGCGGCCTGCCGCAGGCTCCGGTTAGCGCGGGTCCCGGCCGCCGGGGCTGCGTTGACTGGACTGGGACTGTTCGTGGTGCTGGTGGGCCCTGACGCCAGCGTGCTCCGCGCGGCCCTGATGGGTGCCGTCGGGATCGCTGCCCTGGCCGGTGGCCGGACCGGCCGCGGGCTGAGCTTTCTGTGCCTGGCAGTCATTGCCCTGCTGCTGCTGGACCCGGCGCTGGGCGGCAGTTTCGGGTTCCTGCTTTCCGTCCTGGCCACCCTGGGCATTATCCTGCTGGGCCGGCGCATCATGGATTGGACTCCTGCGGCAGTGCCACGCTGGGCTGCCGCGGCTGTTGCGGTGCCGCTATCGGCCCAGATGCTGTGCGGCCCCGTCATCGTGCTCCTGCAGCCGCAATTCGCCACCTTCGCACTGCTGGCCAATGTAGCTGCGGCCCCGCTGGTGGCTCCGGTGACACTCCTGGGCACGGCCGCTGTTCCGCTGCTGGTGGCTGCCCCGTGGATGGCTGTGGCGTTGATCGCCGTTGCGGGCTCGTTCAGCGTGGGCGTTGCCGCTACGGCGTGGTTCTTTGCCAGGCTTCCGGGTTCCACATTGCCGTGGCCGGAAGGGATTCCGGGTCTGCTGACGATGGCGGTCCTGTCAGCCCTTACCCTCGCCGCGGTCTGGGCAGTCGCACGGCCCCGCAGTGTCATCGCCCTGGTCCTCCGGTGCCATCGCCGGGTGGTCAGGATCCTGTGGTTTATGGAAAGTCGCTCCGGAGTTGCCAGGCGCCCACACGGTCAGACTTCTTCCGCCACCGGCCCCATCGCCAACAGCTTTGCGGTTCGGCCCGGACGTGGCAGGCTTGAATTCCCCACACACCTTTCCGGAAGGAACCCACCATGGCTGCTGCGCAAAAGCGCGGAACCCGCACGCCGGCGTCGAATCCGGCGGCCTGGCGGGACGTGACGCCCGCAGCCATTGTCCTGGTGAGCGGGCCGGAAGATTATCTGGGCATCAGGGCCATGGACAGCATTCGCTCCCAAGTGCGCCAGGCAGCGCCGGACGTTGAAGTCAGCCGGATCAATGCTGCTGCCTACGAACCCGGGTCCCTCCTGATGCAGGTCAGTCCGTCGCTGTTCGGCGAAAGCAAGCTGATCGAGGTCGAAGCGGTTGAGGCCATGAATGAGCCCTTCCTCACCGACGCCCTGTCCTACCTCGGCCAGCCGGCTGATGATGCCGTCCTGGTCCTCCGTCATGGCGGGGGTGCCCGTGGCAAGAAGCTCCTGGACGCTGTCCGGAAGGGCGGCTGGCCTGTAGTGGACTGCCAGCCGCTGAAAAAGGACACGGACAAGATGGCGTTCGTGTCCGCCGAATTCAAAGCCGCCCAGCGCCGCATCGACCAGGAGGCTGTGCTGGCCCTCGTGAATGCGGTGGGCGCCAACCTTTCCGAGCTGGCGGCAGCGTGCAGCCAGCTCATTGCAGACTCAACAGGGACCGTCACGCCTGATGTTGTGGACCGCTATTACGGCGGGCGCGTGGAAGCCACGGCGTTCAAGGTTGCTGATGCGGCAATGGCCGGAAACGGTCCACTTGCCCTCTCCACCCTGCGCCATGCACTGGCCACCGGGGCGGACCCCGTACCTTTGGTTGCAGCGCTGGCTGCGAAGCTCAGGACCGTTGCCCGGGTAGCCGGGGCGTCCGGATCCGCGGCCCAGATTGCGGCCGAACTGGGAATGCAGCCCTGGCTGGTGGAACAAGCCCAGCGGGACGTCCGCCGGTGGACCCCTGACGGACTGGTGCGGTCCATCCAGGCAACGGCTGAAGCCGACGCGCAAGTGAAGGGGTTGTCACGTGATCCCGTCTACGCCGTGGAACATGCGGTGACCGTGATATCCATGTCCGTCCAGGGTCGTTAGCGGCAGGGGGCCGCAGCAGCACCGGAATGGCAGCGGTCCGCTTCCGGCTCCGCCTCCATGGACATGCCGAACGGGAATTTCGGAGCTTAAAGGCGTGTGGCCGGTACCCGAGGGTACCGGCCACAACCATCAGTTCATCGAACTGGAAACCTTACAGTGCGTTGACCTTCTTGGAGATCGCCGACTTGCGGTTCGCTGCGTTGTTCTTGTGCAGAACACCCTTGCTGACAGCCTTGTCCAGCTTGCGGCTGGCAGAAACGAGCGCAGTAGCAGCAGCGTCCTTGTCGGCGGACTCAACGGCCGTGTTGACGGCGCGGATGGCCGTCCTCAGCTCAGACTTGACTGCGTTGTTGCGCAGGCGTGCCTTTTCGTTGGTCAGGATGCGCTTCTTCTGGGACTTGATATTCGCCACGTGTGAACTCTCTTTGTAATGCGGAAATGGTCTAGAGGGCTTTCAAGCTGGCCTTGACTGAGCGGCGTGGGGATACCTATGGCGGCCAACCATCAGTGACCGTCGACCTGCACGGACACACAGCTATAAAGAATAGCAGGTCAGCCGTGTCAGTGGCCATTCTTCGTACTAGGTCCAGCCGTGTCGTTTCCGGAGTCCGGCCGCGACAGCGTCAAACCGGGCCCGGTCCAGTACGGCACCCTCCCTGCGGATGCTGTCCGGCCGGATCTGCAGCACCCGGTCCAGTTTCGCCTCGCTGGGCCGGCCCTTCCGATCCCAGCCGCCGGCCCCGACGTCCACATAGTCGCCGGAAGCGGAATCTGCCGGTACCCGGTCCCTGCTGGTAAGCATCAGCCCCAGCAGGTACTTTCCGTTGCGGCCCACGATGAGGACGGGCCGGTCCTTGCCCCGGGAATGGTCCTCCTCATAGGGGACCCACGTCCACACGACCTCGCCCGGATCCGGCTCGCCGTCGGGCTGCGGCGCATAGCGGATTCCAGCGTGGCCGGTGAAATCCCCCGGGTAGCCGGCAGCAGCAACGCCGCCCTTGGTTCCCGGGGCTTCCGGGCGGGCAGTGCGCGGGGCGGGACGCTGATGCTCCCTTTGCCTGTCCACGCCATGTTTGCCCGCATCCTGAAGCACCCTCAGTCCGGCCCGGACAGCGTTACCCAACATGCGGAGGTTGATAGCCATGCCGCCACCCTATAGCCCGGGCCTGCAGGCCGTGCGGGTCCCCTGCAGGTAATGCGGTGCCAGTGGCTAGGACGTGGGACACTGGTGGCTGAAGAAGTGCGGCTAATCCGCGGGCAGCTTGTGGTGTGCCTGCCGGGCGGCCGCGGAAAAGCCAACAGTAAGGACCCTGCGTGTCTCCCATGGCCCGCACCGCACCGGTGCCCGCCGCAACAGATCCGGCCATTATTCGGAACTTTTGCATCATCGCGCACATTGACCACGGCAAGTCCACCCTGGCTGACCGGATGCTCCAGTCCACCGGTGTGGTCCAGGCGCGTGACATGAAGGCCCAGTACCTGGACCGGATGGACATTGAGCGCGAACGCGGCATCACCATCAAATCGCAGGCAGTGCGCATGCCATGGGAAGTCGAAGGCGTCAGCTACGCGCTGAACATGATCGACACTCCGGGCCACGTGGACTTCACGTACGAAGTGTCACGGTCCCTGGCCGCGTGCGAGGGCGCAATCCTGCTGGTGGATGCTGCACAGGGTATTGAGGCCCAGACGCTTGCCAATCTGTACCTGGCGATGGAAAACAACCTCACCATCATTCCGGTGCTGAACAAGATCGACCTTCCGGCAGCGCAGCCGGAGAAGTACGCAGCGGAGCTCGCAAGCCTCATTGGAGGCGACCCCGAGGACGTGCTGCGCGTGTCCGGCAAGACCGGCGTTGGAGTTGAAGCGCTCCTGGACAAGATTGTCCGCGACCTGCCGGCACCTGAGGGCAATCCCGACGCCCCCGCGCGTGCAATGATCTTCGACTCGGTCTACGACACCTACCGCGGCGTGGTGACTTACGTCCGTGTGGTGGACGGCATGCTCCACCCGCGTGAACGCATCCAGATGATGTCCACCCGGGCCTCCCACGAGCTCCTGGAGATCGGCGTCAGCTCCCCGGAACCCACACCTTCCAAGGGCCTGGGCGTCGGCGAAGTGGGCTACCTGATTACCGGCGTGAAGGACGTCCGGCAGTCGAAGGTGGGCGACACTGTCACCAACCTTGCCAAGCCGGCCGCCCAGTCGCTCCCTGGCTACGCCGATGCGAAGCCCATGGTGTTCTCCGGCCTCTACCCGCTGGACGGTGCCGACTACCCGGTTCTTCGCGATGCCCTTGAGAAGCTCATGCTCAACGACGCTGCGCTGGTGTACGAACCCGAAACTTCCGCGGCCCTGGGCTTCGGCTTCCGCGTGGGCTTCCTGGGCCTCCTCCACCTTGAGATCACCCGCGAACGCCTGGAGCGTGAATACAACCTCGACCTCATCTCCACTGCTCCGAACGTGGAGTACGAGGTGACCCTGGAGGACAAGAAAGTGGTCCGCGTGACCAACCCCAGCGAGTACCCCACCGGCAAGATCGCCGAGGTCCGCGAACCCATGGTCTCCGCCACCATCCTGGCCCCCAACGAGTTCGTGGGCGCCATCATGGAACTGTGCCAGTCGCGCCGCGGCGTCATGGGCGGCATGGACTACCTTTCCGAGGACCGGGTGGAAATCCGCTACCGGCTGCCGTTGGCGGAAATCGTGTTCGATTTCTTCGACATCCTCAAGTCCAAGACCCGCGGCTACGGCTCGCTGGACTGGAAAGCCGACGGCGAGCAGGTTGCCGACCTCGTGAAGGTGGACATCATGCTGCAGGGCGAACAAGTGGATGCCTTCAGTGCCATCACCCACCGGGAGAAGGCGTATGCCTATGGCGTGATGATGACCGGAAAGCTCCGGGAACTGATCCCGCGTCAGCAGTTCGAGGTGCCCATCCAGGCGGCCATCGGTTCCAGGATCATTGCCCGCGAAAGCATCCGGGCCATCCGCAAGGACGTGCTGGCGAAGTGCTATGGCGGTGACATCTCGCGTAAGCGCAAGCTGCTGGAAAAGCAGAAAGAAGGCAAGAAGCGCATGAAGATGGTGGGGACCGTGGAGGTTCCGCAGGAAGCGTTCATCGCCGCGCTCACCACGGACGAATCGAAGGACAAGGCCAAGAAGAAGTGACCACTGCGCGGCGGGGAACCCGCTGATGCCCAGCGTACTTCCCCTCGGTGACCCGGCGCCGTCGGACGGCATCCTGCCTCCGCAGGCGGCCGTCGGCGCGGGGGACCGCGCGTTCGGCCTGTATGTCCACATCCCGTTCTGCGCCGTGCGCTGCGGGTACTGCGACTTCAACACCTACACTGCCACCGAACTCGGCGGCGGTGCCTCCCAGGATGCCTATGCCGGTACGGCAGCATCCGAGGTAGCCTTTGCGGCCGATGTTCTCAAGGACTCCGGCGTGCCGGACCGAAAGCTCAGCACCGTCTTCTTCGGCGGCGGCACCCCCACCCTGTTGCCGGCGGAGGACCTCGCCCTCATTCTTCGGACGGCTATCGGCCAGTGGGGGATCGAGGAAGGCGCCGAGGTCACTACTGAGGCGAACCCCGATTCGGTGACGCCGGAGTCCCTGGCTGTGCTGAGGGATGCCGGCTTTACGCGGGTTTCGTTCGGGATGCAGTCCGCCGTCCCGCACGTACTGAAGGTCCTGGACCGCACCCACACACCGAGCAGGGTTCCCCTAGTGGTGCAGTGGGCCCGGGACGCCGGCCTGGCCGTGAGCCTCGACCTGATCTATGGGACGCCGGGGGAGTCGCTGGCCGATTGGCAGTACTCTCTGGAAACTGCGTTGTCCTACGAGCCGGACCACATCAGCGCCTATGCGCTGATCGTTGAGGACGGTACCAAGTTGGCGGCGCAGATCCGTCGCGGCGAGGTCCCCGGGATCGACGACGACGATCACGCCGACAAATACGAGCTCGCTGACCGCCTGATCACCTCGGCGGGCCTGGAGTGGTACGAGGTCAGCAACTGGGCGCGCACGCCAGAGCAGGCCTGCCGGCACAACCTCGCCTACTGGCGCGGGGATGACTGGTGGGGGATTGGGCCGGGCGCGCACTCCCACGTAGGCGGCGTGCGCTGGTGGAACGTCAAACATCCCGCCGCATACGCGGGCCGGCTGGCACAGGGAACCTCACCGGCCGCCGGACGGGAAACGCTGGACGCTGAAACCCGCAACGTGGAGCGGGTCATGCTTGAGGCCCGCCTCCAGTCCGGACTGGAAGTGGCAAGCCTGGATACAGTGGGGCGGCACCAGATCGCCGGGCTGATTGCCGAGGGGCTGGTGGATCCAGGGGCAGCATTCCGGGGGACGCTGGTCCTGACGCTGAAGGGCCGGCTCCTGGCAGACGCGGTGGTGCGCCGGATCCTGCCCGACTAGCGCGGGATTACTTGATCCAGCGCAGGTTGAACCGGTAACGGTGCGGCTGGCCGCGGTTGACGTGGATGCCCGCCGCCACCGAAAAGCAGGTCAGCGCAATCCAGATCAACGTGGCAATCACGGCAAAAATGTTTCCGACCACGGGAATGAACACCAGGATGTTCGCCACTACCGCGGCGATGGTTGGCGGCAGGCTGAAGTTCAGGGCTTCCTTTGACTCCTGGGCCGTGAAGGGACCGCGGTCGCGGAAAATAAGGAAGATCAGCAGGGCGGGGACGCATCCCAGGATCCCGCCGAAGTGTGCCAATGTGGCCCACTGCCGGTCTTCGCTGGCCGTAAGCGGCAGCGCATTCGCCGGTACGCCGTGGTATTCGGAACGGCCGGTGCTGCTTTGGCCGTCCCTATGCTCGCGTGCGTTTTCTGCCACAGTCTGTTCCTTCGAAAAGTGCTATTGATGCCGGAGATGCAGGTGATGCTTCGGGGCCCGCTGCGGATCGCGGGCCACCGCACTATCAAGAATACTGGTGTTTGCCGGTCCGGCGTCCGTCAGGGTGCTGTGAGGAAGTCGATGACTTCCTCGACCCGGCCAAGCAGCGAGGCCTCAAGGTCTGCGTACGTATGGACGGCACCGAGCAGTTTCTGCCATCCCAGCCCGATGTCCTCCTTCGTGGAGTGCGGCCAGCCGAACGCCCTGAGGATCCCGGTTTTCCAGTCCTGGCCCCGCGGTACGGACGGCCATTGCGGGATGCCCAGCACGGAGGGCCGGATGGCCTGCCAGACATCCACGTAGGGATGGCCGACAATCAGGACGTTGCCTGCAGCTCCGGGGCCGGCCATGACAGCGTCAGCAATGCGGGATTCCTTGGAGTCCGGGACCAGGTGGTCCACCAGGACGCCCAGCCGGCGGCCCGGGCCGGGCCTGAATTCCTTCACGGCCCCGGCGAGGTCGTCGATGCCATGCAGGGGTTCGACGACGATGCCCTCCACCCGGAGGTCGTCTCCCCATACCTTCTCGACGAGTTCGGCGTCGTGCTTGCCTTCCACCCAGATGCGGCTCGCCTTGGCCACCTGCGCCCGCTGGCCTGCGACGCGTACGGAGCCCGAGGCGGTGCGCCCGGCCGACGGGCCCCCCGCTGCGGGCCGGGGTGCCGGTGGCATCAGCCTGATGGCACGGCCCTCGAGGAGGAATCCGAATCCCAGCCGGAAGGTCCGCGACTTTCCACGCCGGTCTTCGAGGGCCACCACGTGCATGCCGCCGGACTTCTCCACCCTGGTGACAGCCCCCACCCAACCGGACTGTACGTCTTCGAGCACCATGCCGCGTTCCACGGGCACTTCAGGCAGTTGTGTACGCGCGGGAGCAGACATGTCCCGCGGTCCCCAGCTCTGGTAATCCATGGTCACTCCGCCTCGCCGTAGGTCTTCTCCCGGAATTTCGCCCGGAGCGGTACCAATGCTAACAACGGGCCAAGGCATAATAGACTGTTAGCACTTAGGCATGTCGAGTGCTAACAGTTCGAGTGTACGTTCGAGTGCGTGCAGACTGGCAGGAAGGAACGGGTGGCTTAACCACCCCGACTGGATGGAGGTGGAGTGTGAGTGAGCCGCGCAAGCTGGAAGTACTGCGGGCCATCGTGGAGGACTACGTCCACTCCCGGGAGCCGGTAGGCTCCAAGGCCCTGGTGGAACGGCATCACCTGGGGGTTTCCAGCGCCACCATCCGGAACGACATGGCCGCGCTTGAGGACGAGGGCCTCATCACCGCGCCGCATACCAGTGCCGGCCGGATCCCCACGGACAAGGGCTACAGGCTGTTCGTGGACCAGATTTCGGCCGTGAAGCCGCTCTCGCAGGCGGAACGGCGCGCCATCCAGTCCCTCCTGGAGGGATCCGACGACCTCGACGACGTCCTGGACCGCACCGTAAGGCTGTTGTCCCAGCTGACCAACCAGGTAGCCGTGGTCCAGTACCCCCACCTGAGCCGGGCGCTGATCCGGCACATCGAGTTCGTCCTGCTGGCGCCGCGCAAGGTCCTGGTGGTCCTGATCGCGAACAGCGGCAACGTGGAGCAGCGCGTCATCGACGTCGGGCAGGACCTCGCGGACGATGCCTTGTCCGCGCTGCGTACCCGTTTCCTGGGAACTCTCGCCGGCACGCCGCTTGCCCGGCTGGCGCAAGCCCTTCCCGCCGTCGTCTCCTCCGTCAGTCCGGGGGAGCGGCAGGCGGCCCAGGCGTTGGCCCATGCCCTGGAAATCCTTGCGCACAGCAGCCGCGAGGACCGCATGGTCATGGCGGGCACGGCCAACCTGGCCCGGTCCAATGTCGATTTTCCTCTGAGCATCGGCCCCGTGCTGGAAGCCCTGGAAGAGCAGGTGGTGATGCTGCGGCTGCTGAGCGACATGGCGCAGGACCACCGCGGCGTGGCCGTCAGCATCGGCCGCGAAAACCCTTACGACGGCCTGGCTGAGGCGTCCGTCGTGGCCACCGGCTACGGTCCGGACAGTGTGGCCAAGATCGGCATCCTGGGTCCCACCCGGATGGATTACCCCAATACCATGGCGGCCGTCAGGGCTGTTGCCCGATACCTTTCCCGCATTCTGGGCCCCTGACCGGCCCGCCCCGGCAACACAGCAGCCGGGCCCGCACGGCAGCCCCACCGCAGGCAGTACAACAAGGAAGAGATACGAACTTTGAGCAGCCACTATGACGTCCTTGGAGTCTCACCGGAAGCCACCGGAGAAGAAATCAAAAAGGCCTACCGCAAGCTGGCCCGGACACTCCACCCCGACGTCAACCCGGGCGAAGATGCGGCGGACCGCTTCAAGGCCGTGACCCACGCCTACGAAGTCCTCTCCGATCCGCAGAAACGCCGGGTCTACGACACCACCGGCAATGAGAACGGCACCGACAACGGCTTCGGCGGCGGAAGCTACGCCGGCCAGGGCTTTGCATTCCAGGACATCTTCGACACGTTCTTCGGCGCCGGCGGATCCTCCGGGCCAGCCTCACGGGTCCGACGCGGCCAGGATGCACTCATCAGCGTCCGCATCGAACTGCGGGACGCAGTCTTTGGCGTCAACAAGAAGCTTGAGGTGGACACTGCCGTCACCTGCCCCACCTGCGAGGGGTCGTGCTGCCGTCCGGGGACCCACCCCGAACGCTGCGACATCTGCGGAGGCAGCGGGCAGGTACAGCGCGCTGTCCGTTCGATCCTCGGCCAGGTCATGACCGCGGCACCGTGCGGCACCTGCGAGGGCTTCGGTACGGTCATCAAAGACCCCTGCAACGAGTGCAGCGGGCAGGGCCGCATCCGGAGCCGCCGCTCCCTGACCATCAAGGTTCCTGCCGGCGTCGCCACCGGAACGCGCATCCAGCTGTCCGGGCAGGGCGAAGCCGGCCCCGCGGGCGGCCCCTCCGGCGACCTTTACGTGGAGGTCCGCGTCAACAACGACGCCACATACGTGCGGGACGGCGACGACCTGCACGCAACCCTCAACATCCCCATGACCGCAGCGGCGCTGGGCACCGACGTCAGCCTGGAAACCTTCGACGGCACCCAGGACATCGACGTAAAGCCGGGCACCCAGTCCGGTGAAATCATCACCCTCCGCGGCCTCGGCATCACCCACCTGCGCGGCTACGGCCGCGGTGACCTGAAGGTGCACCTGCAGGTGGAAACCCCGGCCAAGCTCGACGCAGCCCAGGAGGAGCTCCTGCGGCAGCTTGCCAAGCTCCGCGGCGAACAGATTACTGAGGGCAAACTGGCTGCCAGCGGCGGGATGTTCGCGAAGCTGCGGGACCGGCTGGGTAACCTGTAGCGGTGAGCAACCCCGTCTTTTTTGCCGCCGCCGGATCCCTCGTCGGTCTGGAGGAGGGCATGGAGTTTGTCCTGGAGGGGCCGGAGGCCCGCCACGCGGTCGCCGTAAAGCGGCTCGCGGCGGGCGAAGCCGTGGACATCGTCGATGGCGCCGGTACCCGTATGAGCGGCACGGTGGCAGAGGCTGCCGGCACCCGCCTGACGGTGCGGTGCGGCACCCTGGTGGAGGAGGCCCGCCCCAGAGTCCGGCTGGTGCTGGTGCAGGCCCTCGCCAAGGGTGACCGTGATGAGCTTGCCATCGAGACCTCCACTGAACTGGGCATCGACGCCGTCATCCCTTGGCAGTCCGAACGCTCCATCGTGCGGTGGAAGGGTGACCGGGCAGCCAAGGCGCACGGCAAATGGCAGTCTGTTGTGGGAGCCGCGGCCAAGCAGGCCCGGCGGGCCTGGATCCCTGAGGTGCGTTCCGCCGTCGACACCGCTGCACTTGCTGCCGCCGTGGAAACCGCTGACCTGGCGATCATCCTCCACGAAGACGCAGTGCGGCCCCTCCGTGCGGTCCTGGAAGGCTGGGAAGGTGCCAGTGGCACGGGTACCCGGGAAGTGCTGCTCATCGTAGGTCCGGAGGGCGGAATCAGCCCACGGGAGGTGACGCGCCTCTGCGACCGCGGAGCCGTCACGGCCCTCCTGGGCCACCACGTGCTGCGCTCGTCCACGGCAGGTCCTGCCGCCGTGGTTCTCTCCAGCGACATCCTGGGGCGCTGGGACGCTACCTGACTTTGAAGGACCTGTTGTCTTCGAACTGGTCCGGCCCGCCGTCGGACCCGGCCTGGGCAACCCTCAGTTCGTAGTCACCGGCGGGCAGGGTCAAAGCCAGCGTGAACACCCCTGCCTGCCCCTGTTCCGACGATGCAGTGGTTTCGCCGGTGAGGAAGGGCGCTTTGGCACCGTTATCAGCGGTCCGCAGGATCTGCCAGCGAAGCTTGCCGCCCGCCGACGTGCTGCGCCCGGTGATCTTGACGCTGCCGTCCGCCACCTCCGAACCTTCCTGGGGGTCGATGATCCAGACAGGAGCCACCAGGCCTGCCGTCCGGGTCATGAGGGCGCCGAGCTGGACCTGCCCGAAAGCCATGTAGTCGGTGTGGCCGTCCACCAGTATCCGTACGCGGATCTGCTGGCCGGAGTCGATTAGCCCGGAACTGGCCGCGGCAGCAGTGGCCGTGTAGACGAGTTGCTGGACGGCACGGGCGGCCATGTCCGCATCAAGGTTGCTGTTGAAGGCGTCCTCGGAGACGTCGACGGTGATGACGTCCTTTCCGGAAATCGAGGTGGCCAGCTTGCCGGGATTCTGCCACGGGGTGAAGAAGTCAGGGTCAAGGGGCTTGTCAGACATCATGGCGCGGAGTGCCCGTGTCACCGGGTTTTCTTGCTCGGGCACGTCCCGGAACTCCCTGTACAGGAAGACGTTGTTGCTGCTGCGGCCGATCCAGTAGACCGGTGCCTTGTTGGAGGACTGCGTGGTTTCCAGGGGGGCGCTGGTGGAAGGCGGCTCCGGGCTTCCAGTCGTCGCTGGACCGGTCATGAGGGTGCCAGTGGGGGAGGGGCCAGGCTCTGCCACGCACCCGGCAAGGATTGGCACGGCCGTCAGGACGCCTGCCAGCACGAACGCACGGGCGCGGCCCATGTTTCGACCTGCCCGGCGGGGCGCAACGGTATCCGGCACTTATGCCTTTCCTTTCCTGTCGTGAGGCCGTTCCCCGGTCGGCCCGATGTCACAGCCGTGGCTGGATTTCCAGCATTGCACAGCCCGGCCAAGCGATTTGCCCGGTTCCTGCCACAGAGCCCAACTGCAACGGGAACGATATGAGGACGATATGAAGTTGATACCTAATGACCTGTGCGCGGACGCCCGGGCCCCTGGGTGTCCGGCTTTAACGGCAGCCCGGATGCGCTGGCGTAAGATAAAAGGATCACGGAACGCGGGAACCAGGCCCTGGTTTCCCGGACCGGGACGACAGCAGAAACTACCTTGAGGGGACCACAGGCCTGCGGGCCAGCACCATGACTGAATCAGCCAACGGAAAGCGCCGGCTCAACACGGGAGAGGGCACTGCCGGGGAATTTCCCCACACCCTTCCCGGCGTCCGGACCGAGGTAGTCCTTTTCGACAATTCCGATCAGATGGTCCAGTCACTCGGCAGCCACGATGAGGCGCTGCGGTATATCGAGGAGCAGTTCCCGGACGTAAACTTCCACGTCCGCGGCAACGAGCTATCCCTCAGCGGCCCGGCCGGCGATGTTCCCCGGATCATGCGGCTCCTCCAGGAAGTCCGCGGCCTGGTGGCACGCGGCACCGTTATCACCCCCGCGGTCCTGCAGCAGTTGGTGGCTCTGCTCCGGAGCCAATCGCTCCAGAACCCCGTTGACGTGCTGACGCACGACATCCTCTCCAGCAGGGGGAGGACCATCCGGCCCAAGACGCTGAACCAGAAGAACTACGTCGACGCCATTGACGACAACACCGTCATTTTCGGCATTGGCCCCGCCGGCACCGGCAAGACCTACCTGGCCATGGCCAAGGCTGTGCAGGCCCTTCAGCAGAAGGAAGTCAGCCGTATCATCCTTACCCGCCCAGCCGTCGAAGCAGGCGAACGCCTCGGGTTCCTGCCCGGAACCCTGAGTGACAAGATCGATCCCTACCTGAGGCCGCTCTACGATGCCCTCCACGACATGATGGACCCCGAATCGATTCCACGGCTCATGGCAGCCGGAACCATCGAAGTCGCTCCGCTGGCGTACATGCGCGGCCGGACGCTCAATGACGCGTTCATCATCCTCGATGAGGCCCAGAACACCACCCCGGAACAGATGAAGATGTTCCTCACCCGGCTGGGCTTCGGGTCCAAGATGGTGGTCACCGGTGATGTCACCCAGGTGGACCTGCCCTTCGGCACCCGGTCCGGGCTCCGGATCGTGGAGGAAATCCTGCATGGCATCGAAGGCGTGAACTTCTCCGTCCTTGATGCGGCGGACGTGGTTCGGCACCGCCTCGTGGGAGACATCGTCAACGCCTACAGCATCTGGGACGACAGGCAGAGAAACCGTGCCCGGCAAACAGCCGGGCGGGAGAAGCGGGGGGAGCACGCATGAGCATCGAGGTGAACAACGAGTCCGGCGTTGAGGTGGACGAGGCGGGCCTGGTTGCCCTGTCCCGCTACATTTTCGAACAGCTTTACATCCATCCGCAGGCAGAACTGTCCATTCTCCTGGTGGACGAGCCTGCCATGGAGAAGCTCCACATCGAACTGATGGACGAGCCCGGGGCAACCGACGTGTTGTCGGTCCCCATGGACGACCTCACGCCCGGAACTCCGGACCGGCCTACCCCGCAGGGCATGCTCGGCGATATCGCCATCTGCCCCCAGGTGGCGCAGGTCCAGGCCAAAAACGCCGGCCACGCCCTCCAGGACGAGATGCTGCTGCTGACCACGCACGGCATCCTTCACCTTTTGGGCTATGACCATGCCGAGCCCGAAGAGAAGGAAGAGATGTTCGGGCTCCAGCGCGAACTCCTGACCGGCTTCACCGGCAAGGAAGCGCCCGCCGAGACCACCCAGTGACGCCCCTGCTCCTGGTGGCGATGGCCCTGGTTTTCCTGGCCATCGCCGCCGTTCTGACTGCGGCCGAGGCCGCCTTCAATTTCCTCCCGCGCCACGATGCGGAAGAAGCTCTGCTCCGGAGCCGCGGAACGGCTATGCGCAGCATCCTCCGCGAGCCCGTTGCCCACATCCGGGCCCTGAGGTTCTGGCGTGTCTGGTTTGAAATGGCCTCCGCCGTGGCCGTCTCGGTGCTGCTTTACAGTCTCCTGGACAACATCTGGCTGGCCGGCCTTGCAGCAACCGGCATCATGGCGCTGCTGGGGTTCGTGATCGTGGGTGTCTCCCCCCGCCAGCTGGGCAGACTCCACTCGTCCGCGGTAGTGCGCTTCACTGCGCCGATGATCCGTTTCCTGACGTGGGTACTGGGGCCCATCCCCGGATGGCTCGTCGCCGTGGGTAGCGCTGCCGCGCCAGGCGCCCCCGGCGGGGATGAAGCCTTCTTCAGCGAACAGGAATTCCGTGAACTGGTGGACCGCGCCAGCGAATCCGACATGATCGAGGACACCGAAGCTGAGATGATCCAGTCGGTGTTCGACTTCGGGGACACGCTGGTCCGTGCCGTCATGGTGCCCAGGACGGACATCGTTGGCATCGACTCCGGTTCGAGCCTGCACGAGGCCATGTCCCTGTTCCTCCGGTCCGGCTACTCCCGGGTCCCGGTTATCGGCGAGGACACCGACCACATCCTGGGAATCGTCTACCTCAAGGACGTGGCCGCCGTCGTGCATGAACTGGACGCCGGCGTCGAACCGCCCACGGTCGACTCCATGGCACGCGAGGTCCGCTACGTGCCGGAATCAAAGCCGGTGAGCGACCTGCTGCGGGAACTGCAGAAGGAGTCCACACATGTGGCCATCGTCATCGACGAGTACGGCGGCACGGCCGGCCTGGTCACGCTTGAGG
This sequence comes from Pseudarthrobacter chlorophenolicus A6, assembly GCF_000022025.1. GTDB lineage: Bacteria > Actinomycetota > Actinomycetes > Actinomycetales > Micrococcaceae > Arthrobacter > Arthrobacter chlorophenolicus. The sequence goes on along the minus strand of NC_011886.1, from coordinate 2,218,086 downwards.
ACCTGATCGAGGAAATCGTGGGCGAGATCGTTGACGAATACGACACCGAAAGCGCCGAGGCCGTAGAGCTCGGCGACGGTTCCTACCGGGTCAGCTCCAGGATGAGCATCGATGACCTCGGAGAGCTTTTTGACATCGAGCTTGACGACGACGAAGTGGACACCGTGGGCGGACTGCTCGCCAAAGCGCTGGGACGTGTTCCCATCGTAGGCAGCAGGGTGGAAGTCCAGGGAGTATCGCTGCGCGCCGACCGGCTCGAGGGCCGCCGCAACCGCGTCAGCCATATCATTGCGGCACCCGTGCCAACAGTAGACACTGACCTTGAAGACCTCTTCCATGAGGCGGAAGCAACCCAGCAGGGAGTTCCACGTGAGCAAGAAAAGTAAGGCCCCGTCAGAAGACGATTTCGGCGGATTCCGGGCAGGGTTCTCGGTCCTCGTCGGGCGTCCCAACGCGGGCAAGTCCACCTTGACCAACGCCCTGGTGGGTAAGAAGGTAGCCATCACCTCCGCCAAGCCGCAGACCACCCGGCACACCATCCGGGGGATCGTCCACCGCGACGACGCCCAGCTGATCCTGGTGGACACGCCGGGTCTCCACCGGCCGCGGACCCTGCTCGGCAAGCGCCTGAACGACCTCGTGGCAGACACCCTCGCAGAGGTGGATGCCATCGGCTTCTGCCTGCCCGCCAACGAAAAGATCGGTCCCGGCGACAAGTTCATCGCGGCACAGCTTGCCGCCGTGGGCGGTAAGCCTGTCATTGCCATCGTGACGAAGGCCGACCTTGTGGACAAGCAGGCGCTGACCGAACAGCTGCTCGCCGTCGATGCGCTCGGCCGTGAAGTGCTCGGCGAAGACGGGTGGCGGGACATCGTCCCCGTCTCCGCGAATGACGGCTTCCAGGTGGACACTGTGGCCGACGTCCTCATCAGCCACATGCCGCCGTCGCCCCCTCTGTACCCGGACGGCGAACTGACCGACGAGCCCGAGGCCGTCATGGTGGCTGAACTGATCCGCGAGGCGGCGCTGGAAGGTGTCCGGGACGAACTTCCGCATTCACTCGCCGTGGTGGTCGAAGAGATCGTCCCCCGTGAGGACCGGCCGGAAGACAATCCGCTCCTTGACGTCCGGGTAAACCTGTACGTGGAACGTCCGTCCCAGAAGGCCATTATCATCGGCAAGGGCGGGAGCAGGCTGCGGGAGGTGGGGACCAACGCGCGCAAGGGCATCGAGGCGCTGCTCGGCACGCGCATCTACCTGGACCTCCATGTGAAGGTGGCAAAGGACTGGCAGCGGGACCCAAAACAGCTGGTCAAGCTCGGTTTCTGACGTCCCGGGCGGGGTGTCGCAGGTCACCGCCCGGCGTTTTCCCAGACTCGGCCACTAAAATGGACCGGATTTTGTAATTAGAGGAAGGTTCAACACGTGGCGCGAGGCCGTGGCAAAAACGAGTTCGGCGCTGAGTCGCCACCCGGCTCCGGCCCCGTTTCCAGGCACGCCGACCAGGCGGGCCTGGGCGCTGCCAGGCATCTTGGAGCCATCCGGGGGATGCCCGTCTGGCTGAAGATCATCACCGCCATCGTCGCTGTGGCGTTGGTGGGTGGCTTGGCCTTTGCCGGGTTCTGGTTCATCCGGCTCCAGAACAACATCTCCAAGGCGCCACTGAACGCCGGCGGAACTGGCACCGAGGGGCCGGTGAACAACGCCACCGGGCGGATGCAGATCCTGATCCTGGGCTCTGACACCCGCGACGGCAAGAACTCGGAATACGGCACCTCTGATGACTCGACGGGCTACGGCAAGTCCGACGTCATGATGCTGATGGACATCTCCGAGGACAACAAGCGCGTCAGCGTCATCAGCTTCCCGCGTGACCTGCTGGTCAACATCCCCGCATGCAAGGACTCCAAGACGGGCCGTGAATATCCGGCGCGCAGCGGAGTGATGATCAACGAAGCCATGGGTGAGGCCGGAATCGGTTGTGCCGTGGACACCGTCAACAAGCTGACCGGACTGGAAGTGGACCATTTCATGATGGCCGACTTCAACGCCGTCAAGGAGTTGTCCAATGCCGTGGGCGGTGTGGACGTGTGCGTCAGCGATGCCATCTACGATCCGGATTCCCGGCTCCGGCTGCCGGCAGGAACTTCCGCCGTGCAGGGGGAGCAGGCACTCGCCTTCCTTCGCACCCGGCACGCCTTCGCCGACGGTGGCGACCTGGGGCGGATCCAGGCACAGCAGGGCTTCCTGTCCTCGCTGACCCGGAAAATCAAGGACGAGGGAACGTTGTCGGATCCGGCCCGGATGCTGAAGATCGCCGACGTTGTTACCCAAAACCTCACGGTGGACGAAGGCCTTGCCTCGGTGCCCACCCTGCTGACCATCGGCAACCGGCTCAAGGACATCGACCTCGGGAAGGTGGCATTTGTCTCCGTGCCCACCACGCCTGCCGTGTCCGATCCCAACCGCCTCGAAATTGCCGAGCCTGCGGGGTCCCAGCTCTTCACGGCGCTGCAGAAGGACGTCGACCTGACTGATCCCACGGCACCCACCACGCCGTCGCCCACCGAAAGCCCGTCCCCGTCCGCGACTCCGACGGAAACCGAAGCGCCGCTCCCGCCGTACAACAAGGCCCTTCAGCCGGTTTCGGTGGCTAACGGCTCGGGTGTTCCCGGACGTTCCCAGGAGATCGTCCAGGCACTGGTCTCCGGAGGCTTCACCCAGGCGGCACAGTTCGAAGCGCAGCCGATAGCCAAGTCAGGTGTCTACTTCGGTGCCGATTATGCTGACGTTGCAGCGGACGTGGCCGCGCTCCTCGGGATTCCCGCGTCACAGGTGATCCCGGCGCCGGGGGTAACCGGCGTGCAGGTCTACCTGGGCAGCGATTTCACGTCCGGGGCCACCTACGGGAGCGGGAGTGGATCCGGCGCGGCCCTCCCGGACGACATCGTCAACCAGACTGCCGGGGATGCCCGCTGCCAGCAGGCCAACCCCGAACTGATCGTCCGGTAGCGGCCCGACCCGCCCTGGTTCGGAGCCCCTACGGCAACGGCCGCGGTACCAGCTTCAGGCTGGCACCGCGGCCGTTGCCGTTCTCCGGATGGATTACCAGATGCTGACCCGCTCGCCGGACGGCATCCACATCTCGTCCTGCTCGGTAACCTCGAAGGCTTCGTGGAAAGCGTCGAGGTTGCGGGCGATGGCGTTGGTCCTGAACTCGTTGGGGGAGTGCGGGTCAGTTGCGAGGCGGCGGATCGCCTCCTCCTGACGGATGACCTGGCGCCAGCCGGCTGCCCATGAAGCGAAGAACCGCTGGTGGCCGGTCAGGCCGTCCAGGACCTCCGGTTCGCGGCCTTCCAGGCTGATCCTGTAGGCCTTGTGGGCGATGGCAAGCCCTGCAAGGTCGCCGATGTTCTCGCCAAGGGTCAGCCGGCCGTTGACGTGGTGTCCCGGGGCGGCCGCGGGGGAGAGGGCGTCGTACTGGGCCACCAGGCGGGCAGTGAGCTTCTCGAACGCCTGCCTGTCCTCATCGGTCCACCAGTTGCGAAGGGCGCCGCCGCCGTCGAACTGGGAACCCTGGTCATCAAAGCCGTGGCCGATTTCATGACCGATCACGGCTCCGATACCGCCGTAGTTGACGGCATCATCAGCATCGGCCGTGAAGAACGGCGGCTGCAGGATTGCGGCGGGGAACACGATTTCGTTCATCATCGGGTGGTAGTAGGCGTTGACCGTCTGCGGAGTCATGAGCCACTTGTTGCGGTCCACGGGCTTGCCCACCTCATCGAGGTGCCGGTCGACGTCGGCGTTATGGGCGCGCTCCACGTTCCCAAGGAGGTCGTTGGGGTCGATCTCGACGGCTGAGTAGTCGATCCACTCATCGGGGAAGCCGATCTTGGCACGGAAACCGTCCAGTTTGCGCAGGGCTTCGGCTTTGGTGTCCGCCCCCATCCAGCCCACTTCGTTGATACTGCTCCGGTACGCCTCGATGAGGTTGCCCACGAGGGTCTGCATCCTTGCCTTGTGGGATTCCGGGAAGTGCCGGGCCACGTAGATCTGCCCGACGGCCTCACCGAGGGCCGCCTCAACTACGGCGACGCCGCGCTTCCAGCGGTCCTTGTTCCGCGGAGTGCCACTGATCGTGGTGCCGTAGAAGGCAAAATTTGCGTCGACGACGGCCTGCGACAGGTAGGGTGCCGCGGCGCTGATAACGCGCATGGCCAGCCAGTCCCGCCACGCATCCAGCGGTTCGGTATCCAGGAGAGCCGCAGCGCCCGAGAAGAAGTCGGGGGTGCTCACCACGATCTCCTGCCGCTTCTCCCCGGCGATGTCCGCAGCCTCGAACCAGGTGGCAAGCAGTGGGAACAGCTCCCCGGCTTGCTCTGCTGTCTTGAGGTTGTAGGTCTTTTGCGGATCCCGCAGGGTGACGTTGTCCCAGTGGTGCGAGGCCAGCTTGGTTTCCAGGTCCACTACACGGTCCGCCGCAGATTCTGCGTCCTCGCGTCCCGCCAGTGCCAGCATCGTGGCTACGTGGGTCCGGTACGCGGCCACCGTAGGGGCAAACTTTTCGTCCCGGTAGTAGGACTCATCAGGGAGGCCCAGGCCGCCCTGGCCGGTGTACAGCAGGACACGGTCCGGGTTTCCGGCGTCGGGGGCGGGGTAGATGTAGAAGAGCCCGCCCACGTCCGAGCGGAAGAGGCGTCCGGCCAGTGCAAGGAGGTCAGTGGCCGAGCCCGTGGCGTAGACGTCCGCGAGCCGCTGACGGATCGGTTCGATGCCCTTCGCTTCAGCAACGGCCTCGTCCATGAAGCTGTTGTACAGCCCGCCGATCTTGCGCTCTATGCCGCTTGCCGCGTCGCCCTTGGCCGCAGCTTCCTCGATGATGTCCCGCACGGCGAGTTCCGAGCCGTCCCGCAACGCAGTGAAGGTCCCTTCCAGCGGCCGGTCGTCCGGAATCTCGGTGGCCTTCAGCCAGGCACCGTTGACGTGCTGGTAGAGGTCGTCCTGCGGCCGGACCGTGTGATCAATGGTGGAAAGGTCGATCCCCGAAATGGGCACTGAAACTCCTTTTGCTGCGACGCCGCTGCCGGCACAAATACCCGGTGCGTCTGCATGATGGACTTTACGGACGGTAGTGCCCTTTCATCTTACGCACCCGTGTTACCCTCAAAAGGTGCGTGCAGAGTTCCTCCTCCTTAGCTGCCGCGGCGAGGCTACAGACGCTATCTAGCGCAAGGCCCACCCTCGCTGCGGAGTTTGTGTTGCCCGGCCACCCTTTCACTGAAGATCCATAGAAAAGGCCCCAAGTAATGCGAAACGCACAGAAGTCCTCCGGAATGCCCTTCCACCGTTACACGCCGTTCCAGGACCAGATCACCGTCGAGATGCCGGACCGTACCTGGCCGGACAAGGTAATCACCAAGGCTCCGCGCTGGTGTGCAGTGGACCTGCGGGACGGCAACCAGGCGCTGATCGATCCCATGAGCCCGGCACGCAAAATGAAGATGTTCGATCTGCTGGTCCGCATGGGCTACAAGGAGATCGAGGTCGGTTTTCCGTCCGCATCGCAGACTGACTTCGACTTTGTCCGCCAGCTGATCGAGGGCAACCACATCCCGGATGATGTCACCATCCAGGTCCTCACCCAGGCCCGTGAGCACCTGATCGAGCGGACCTACGAATCCCTCGTGGGCGCGAAGCAGGCCATCGTCCACCTGTACAACTCCACGTCCGTGCTGCAGCGGCGCGTGGTCTTCAACCAGGACGAGGACGGGATCCTCGACATCGCACTCCAGGGTGCGCGGCTGTGCCGGAAGTACGAGGAAACGCTGGCCGACACGCACATCACGTACGAATACTCACCGGAGTCCTTCACCGGCACGGAACTGGAATACGCCGTTCGCGTCTGCAACGCCGTCGCCGATGTCTTTGAAGCCTCGGCAGACCGGCAGGTCATCATCAACCTGCCGGCCACCGTAGAAATGGCCACCCCGAACGTGTACGCCGATTCGATTGAATGGATGAGCCGGCACCTGCACCCCCGCGAGGGCATCATCCTCTCGCTGCACCCGCACAACGACCGCGGGACCGGCGTGGCCGCCGCCGAACTGGGCTACATGGCCGGCGCAGACAGGATTGAAGGCTGCCTGTTCGGCAACGGGGAGCGTACCGGCAACGTGGACCTGGTGACCCTGGGGCTGAACCTGTTCGTGCAGGGCATCGACCCGATGATCGACTTCTCCGACATCGACGACGTCCGCCGGACCGTTGAATACTGCAACCAGCTGCCTGTCCCCGAGCGGTCCCCGTACGGCGGCGACCTGGTGTTCACTGCCTTCTCCGGCTCCCACCAGGACGCCATCAAGAAGGGCTTCGAGGCCCTGGAACGGGACGCTGCCGCCGCCGGCAAGGACGTAGCGGACGTCACCTGGCAGGTGCCCTACCTGCCGGTGGACCCCAAGGACCTGGGCCGCAGCTACGAGGCCGTCATCCGCGTCAACTCCCAGTCCGGTAAGGGCGGTGTGGCCTACCTGCTCAAGAACGAGCACAGCCTGGACCTGCCCCGCCGGGCCCAGATCGAGTTCTCCGGTGTCATCCAGCGGCGCACGGACACCGTGGGCGGCGAAGTCAGCGGCGCCCAGCTCTGGCAGATCTTCCAGGACGAGTACCTGCCCTCCGGCAAGGCTGACGGCCAGTGGGGCCGCTACTCCCTGGGTTCGGTCAAGACCGAGACCGATGACGACGGCGGCATGACGCTGCACGCGTCCCTCACCGTCGACGGTGCCCAGGTCAGCCGTACCGGTACCGGAAACGGGCCCATCGCCGCGCTGCTGAACATCCTCACCCAGGACGGTGTTGACGTCCGCGTCCTGGACTACAGCGAGCACGCCCTGTCCGAAGGAGGCAATGCGATGGCCGCAGCGTATGTCGAATGCGCAGTGGGCGAGCGCGTCCTGTGGGGCGTGGGCATCGACGCCAACACCAGCATGTCCTCGCTGAAGGCCGTAATCTCCGCCGTCAACCGGGCCATCCGCGACGCCCAGTCCTGATCCGCAGGCCGCCGCGTTGCCCTAATCTCGGGGGCGCGCGGCGGCGCACGGGCTTCCGCGCCCCTCAGGGATGGGAAGATAGAGCGTGGCTCAACAATCCTTCGCCTCCCGGGCTTACCGCGACGACGCCGTGGTGCTCCGTACGCACAAACTGGGCGAAGCCGACAGGATCATCACGCTCCTCACGAAGCGCCACGGGCAGGTCCGGGCAGTCGCCAAGGGCGTACGCCGCACCAGCAGCCGGTTTGGAGCGCGGCTTGAGCCTTTCATGGTGGTTGACCTCCAGCTGATCTCGGGCCGGAGCCTGGACATCGTGACCCAGGCTGTGGCTAAGGGCGCCTACGGCGGCAGTATCGCCGCCGATTACGGCCGCTACACCGTCGCCGCAGCCATGACCGAAACAGCCGAGAAGCTCACGGACGTCGACGGCGAAGCGGCCACGGCCCAATACAACCTCCTGGTGGGTGCACTGGCTGCCCTGAGCCGGGACGAGCACGCCGCCGGCCTGATCCTCGACTCCTACCTCTTGCGGGCACTGGCCACCGGAGGCTGGGCACCCAGCTTCACCGACTGCGCCCGCTGCGGCATGCCTGGCCCGCACAGGGCGTTCGCCACTGCCCTGGGCGGCATGGTGTGCCCGGACTGCAGGCCTCCGGGCTCTCCCGCACCGGCGGCCGAAACTGTCATCCTGCTGGCGGCCCTCCTCACCGGAGACTGGCCGACGGCTGATGCTTCCCTGCCCCTGCACCGCAAGGAAGCCGCCGGCCTCGTGGCCGCATACCTGCAATGGCACCTCGAACGGGTGCTGAAATCCCTCAAACATGTGGAGCGTAGCTGACAGTGGCCTTGGGAAAAAAGACGAACCCCGCGCACCGGCGCACCCAACCGGTGGTCGCGCCCTACCCGCACCCCTCGGGGGCAGTTCCGCCGTCCATCCCGGCTGAATTCATTCCCCGCCACGTGGCCATAGTCATGGACGGCAACGGCCGCTGGGCAAACCAGCGGGGACTTCCCCGGATTGAAGGTCACAAGGCGGGCGAACCCGCACTGCTCGATGTCATGGCCGGAGCCATCCAACTCGGCATCGAATACGTCAGCGTGTACGCATTCTCCACGGAAAACTGGCGCAGGTCACCGGAAGAGGTCCGCTTCCTCATGGGATTTAACAAGGACGTGCTACGTCGCCAGCGGAACCAGCTGGACGAATGGGGCGTCCGGGTGCGCTGGTCCGGCCGGCGGCCCAAGCTCTGGGGCTCGGTAATCCGGGAGCTGGAGGAAGCGGAGGCCTACACGGCCGGCAACAGCACCTGCACGTTGACCATGTGTGTTAATTACGGTGGGCGTGCGGAAATCACCGATGCTGTGTCTGCCATAGCTGCAGAGGTCGCTGCAGGAAGGCTGAAGCCCGGCGCCATCACGGAGCGCACCATCCAGAAGTACCTCGATGAACCGGACCTTCCTGACGTGGACCTTTTCCTTCGCAGCTCGGGGGAACAACGGTTGTCCAACTTCCTGCTCTGGCAATCGGCGTATGCCGAGTTCGTGTTCATGGACACGCTGTGGCCGGACGTGGACAGGCGGACGCTGTGGGCCGCGGTAGAGGAATACGCGCAGCGTGATCGGCGCTACGGCGGCGCAGTGGACGCGGCGGCGCAGACCGGCGCTTAAGCCGCCAACACGGGGCTGCCCGGCACTGTCTGGGACAGGGCCTAAAAAGGGACGGCCATCAGCCAGGCAGCCAGGTCCCGGCACGCTTCTTCCCGGACGCCCCTGCGGGACAGGAAGATGTCGTGGAGGGCGCCGGGGTACCGGAAGACGCTGACCCGCCGTCCGAGCCGCAGGGAGCGTCCGGCTGTCTCCTCCACATTGATCACAGCGTCAGCTTCCATCAGGTCCGCAGACCACTCGATCTGGATGTGCGTGCGTTCCGAGAGCATCACCAGCACCGGGGCCTGGATGTGCAGCCGGCGTTCCACCGCTGCGTGGCCGGCCAGTACCGCTTTTGCCCAGCCTGCGCGGATGGGGAACGAGGCCCTCGGCCGCCACACCGGATCAAGGTGCCACTCGCCATGGGACTCGGAACTCACGCTTTGCCAGTAACCGGGCATTTCCGGAAGCCAGAGTGGCCGCCGCGGGTCTGCCCTGGAAAGCGGGTCCACCAGGTGCATGGCGATGGTCCGGATAATGCTGCTGCCCTGGAGTTCCAACCAGGGGGAGTTAAGGACCAGCGTCCTGACCAGTCCGGGATTCCGGTCCGCCCAGAGGGCGGCCACCAGTCCGCCCAACGAGTGGGCCAGAAGGTGCACCGCGGGTGCGGCTTCTGCGCGGTGGGTTTGCGCCACGTCGTCTTGGATTGCCTGGATCGCGGCGGAGAGGTCCTCGTCGTAGACGTCCAGGTTGTCCGTGTAGCCCGGGGTCTGCCAAGGCCTGAGGCTGCGGCCGAACTTGCGCAGGTCTATTGCATAGAACGCAAAGCCGCTCCCAGCAAGGTACTCGGCAAGCTCCGCCTGCAGGAAGTAGTCAGCCCAGCCGTGGACGTAGAGGACCGCTTGCGGTGGTTGACCGGCATCACGCACACCCGGCGCTACTGGCAGGACGCAGCGGACCAGCGTCGCCTCCACAGCCCCTTCGTTATCCGGGGCCAGCGGCAAAGTACGCTTTTCGAACCCATGCCCCAGGACGTCCGGCAGCCAGCGGCCCGCGGCGTTGCTGTTGCCGGGAGCTGTCCCTGTCATGCTGGGGGCCCCTCGGGTTTGGGTGGTTCGCCTGCGCCATAGGCGTTCAGCCATCGGGCCAGGCGCGCGTATGCGTCGGTACGGACATCCGCGGGTGAGAGGAAGACGTCATGGAGGGCTCCTTCGATCCGCTCCACCGTGACGCTCCGGCCCAAAGCCAGGGCCCTGGCACCGATGATGTTCACATCGAGCACCGCGTCCCTGCGGCGCATCTCCTCGGACCACAGAAGGCCCGTAGCACTCCCGGAAGACAAGAGCACAAGGACCGGCACTGGAATATCCAGGCCACGGGCAACCTGGGCGTGGCCGGCCAAGACCGCGCTTATCCAGCCTGCCCGCACCGGGAAGGCCATCGGCGGCCTGTACCGGTCGTCGAGGGTCCATTCTCCCTCGGCCGCGCTGCTGATGGTCCGCCAATAGAATCCCCGTTCGGGCAGCCGCAGGACGGCCTCGGGCCTGAGCCTCGCCATGGGCGCCATGAGTCCTGACGCGGCGCGGCGGACCAGCGAGCTGCCGTGCATTTCCAGCCAGGGGCTGTTGAGCACCAGCCGCGCCACGAAAGCCGGATTCCGTGCGGTCCACAGCGCCGCTACGAGCCCCCCGGTCGAATGGCCCATGAGGGTAATGGGCGGGGGCGGGGCCCCGCCCCCAATGAGGACGCAGGCCGCCTCAATCTCGGCGTCGTAGTCGGCCAGATTCGCCACATAGCCACCCGGAGCATCCGGGCGCAGGCTCCTGCCGTGGTTGTGCATGTCCAGGGCGTAGAAGTCGTAGCCTGCCGAGTTCCAGAACCGGGCCAGGTCCACGTTGAAGAAGTAGTCACTCCAGCCGTGCAGGAAGAGGACCGCCGGCCGCTGTCGCCGCGGCGCGGCACCGCCGTCAGGCTCCGGCCTGAACCGCACCAGGGTGGCAGTACGTTCCACGCCGTCAGCCCCCATGGCCCTGAACGCGAGCGACTGAAACTCCACGCCCAGGATGTCCTCTTCCCATGCCATGGACCCATGCTAATCCGGCAACCGGAGGCACCCGATCCGCCAATCGACGCCGGTTTGGAACGTCTCCGTTTTGGTCAAAGTCCCGCGAGGCGGAAAACTGGTTGTATGCGCGTTTACCCCACATTCTTCAAGCTGGCTTTTTCCTGGATGGACGCCGAGCGCGCCCATACCCTCGGATTCAAGGGAATCCGGCTGGCCCACGCAACAGGGGCGGGGAGGGTGCTCCGCAAGCTAACCGCGCCAGCGCCATCCCTGCAGACCACCGCGTTCGGCATTACATTCCCGTCACCCTTCGGGCTGGCAGCGGGGTTTGACAAAGAGGGGCATGGCATCGAGGCCCTCACCGAGCTTGGCTTCGGCCACGTTGAAGTGGGCACCATCACCGGCCAGGCGCAGCCGGGCAACGAGCAGCCGCGGCTGTTCCGCCTGATCGAGGACCGCGCGGTCATCAACAGGATGGGTTTCAACAACGACGGCGCCGCAGCCGTGGCTCCCCGCCTCAAGTCGGCCCGGGCTGCCCTGCAGCGGACGTACCCCGCGGTGCGGCCGGTGATCGGTGTCAACATCGGCAAGACCAAAGTTGTTGAACTTGCCGATGCTGTGGACGACTACCGCATCAGCGCACGCACGCTTGCACCGGCCGCCGACTACCTCGTGGTCAATGTCAGTTCCCCCAACACGCCGGGACTGCGGCTGCTGCAGGACGTTGAAACGTTGCGTCCCCTTCTTACTGCGGTGGGCGAGGAAGCCGACCGTGCAGCGGGCAGGCACGTGCCGCTGCTGGTGAAGATTGCTCCGGACCTCAGCGACGAAGACATCGACGACGTTGCCCGGCTGGCCCTGGACCTGAAGCTGGACGGCATCATCGCCACCAACACCACCATCGCCAGGACGGGCCTGGCTTCCCCTGCCGAAAAAGTCGAACAGTGCGGTGCGGGCGGGCTTTCCGGCGCGCCGCTGAAGAAGCGTTCGCTGGAGGTGCTCCGCCGGCTCAAGCAGGCAACCGGGGACGCTTTGACCCTCATCGCCGTCGGTGGCGTGGAAACTGCCCAGGACGTGCAGGACCGGCTCGACGCCGGGGCAACCCTGGTCCAGGGATATACGGCGTTCCTGTACGAAGGCCCCTTTTGGGCGGCCCGGATCAACCGGCAGCTGGCCCGCAGCCGGCGGTCCTGAGAGGCATCAGGTCCAGACCCGTTAAACAGCAGTCCCCGGCAGCTCAGCTGCCGGGGACTGCTGTTTAAGGAACCTCTGACTCAGGAAGGGAACTGACCGCGGCTCACCTGCGGCTTGGGCAGCCGCAGTTTCCGGAACTGGAGGGAGCGCATGGAGCCGTACCAAACGGTGCCGCGCTCAACCTCACCGAACTTCTCCGCCAGCCGCTTGCGCAGTTTGCGGGACAGCAGGAACACGTCCACGAACACTGCCAGGAACATGACCCAGAAACCGCCCAGGACGTAAATCATGTAGTCGCTGGATGCCGGTACCACCAGGGAGACCAAAACGAAAACAAGGGCGCCGAACATGAGGAACTCGCCCAGGCTGAACCGGGCGTCGACGAAGTCGCGGGCAAACCGCTTCTGCGGCCCCTTGTCCCGCAAGGGCAGGAACTTTTCGTCCCCGGTGTCCAGGGCCTGGCGCATCTTCTGCCGCTGGTCCTGGATGACCTGGCGCTCGGCGGCCTTGGAGGCTTTGCGGTCCTCCGGCACCAGCGGACGCTTGCGGGCGGCTTCCTGGGCCCTCCGTGTTGGAGTGGGGGCACCCTTGCCAACGACACCCGCTTGGCGCGCCGCTGCTTCCGCCGCCTGCTGGTCTACTGTCTCCTGCGCCGAGGGCGCTTCTTTTTTACGTCCGAACACCTGAACAGAATACCTTGCGGGAGATAGCGGGATTCCGCGGCTGCGGCTGTTGCCGAAGCAACAGATGTGACGGGAGTAATGTTTTGGCCATGAATCCCTCGCCAATGGCAACCCCGCACGATCCGCATGGCCCCTCATCCCCGGGCCCTGACTCCCTCGGCCAGACGGACCAACTCCGGGCCGCCGTCGACCGTTCCTTCGACCAAACCCTTAACCGCCTCAAGGATCTTGTCGCGATTCCCGGGATCGCCTGGCCCAGCTTTGACCGTGCGCCCCTGGAACGAAGCGCCGAAGCGGTGGCGGAACTGCTTCGCGACGCAGGACTCGAGGAAGTACAGACTCTCACCTGCCCCAAGCCGGACGGTACGCCCGGCGGTCCCGCCGTCGTCGCCCGCCGTCCCGCGGCGCCCGGTAAGCCCACCATCCTGCTGTACGCCCACCATGACGTCCAGCCGCCCGGCGACGAGGCCCTGTGGGAAACAAAGCCTTTCACCGCGGTGGAAAAGGATGGCCGCCTCTATGGCAGGGGCGCCGCCGACGACAAAGCTGGCATCATGGCCCACATTGCCGCCTACGCTGCCGTCTCGGAGGTGATCGGCGAGCTGGGAGTCGGTGTGACGTTCTTCTTCGAAGGGGAAGAGGAAGCCGGATCGCCCACCTTCCGGCCCTTCCTGGAGGCCAACCGCGAAGTGTTGCGCGCCGACGTCATCGTTGTGGCAGACTCCAGCAACTGGAAAGTGGGCGTTCCCGCCCTGACCACCAGCCTGCGCGGCCTCGTTGACGGCACCATTGAAGTCCAGGTCCTCGACCATGCCGTGCACTCCGGCATGTACGGCGGCCCGGTGCTGGATGCCCCCACGCTCCTGTCGCGGCTGATCGCCACACTCCATGACAACGACGGCAACGTTGCGATCGACGGCCTCGTGGCCACAGACAATGCTGCCGTGGACCTCCCGGAGGCCGATTACCGGGCCGACGCTTCAGTGCTCGACGGCGTCCGGCTCGCCGGCACGGGCAGCATTGCCTCCCGCCTGTGGACCAAGCCTGCCCTGTCAATCATCGGCTTCGACGCCCCCTCCGTGGACGTCGCCTCGAACACGTTGCTTCCGCGTGCCCGTGCCAAGTTCAGCCTGCGCCTGGCGCCGGGCCAGGATCCCGCTGCGGCCATGGAGGCTGTGGGCCGCCATGTGGAGGCCAATGCGCCGTTCGGCGCGAAGGTCATCTTCACGCCGGGGGAGAGCGGCAACCCGTTCCAGACGGACACCGCATCACCTGCGGCCCGCCTGGCAATGTGGGCCCTGGGTGAGGCGTGGGGCGTCCCGGCGGTCGAAACCGGGATAGGCGGTTCCATCCCCTTTATTGCAGACTTGCTGGAGCTGTACCCGGAGGTGCAGATCCTCGTCACCGGCGTCGAGGACCCGGATTCGCGGGCGCACAGTGCCAACGAATCCCTGCACCTGGGCGACTTCAGGAATGCAATCCTCGCCGAGGCGCTCATGCTTGCACGTCTTAACGGCGGGGACCTGGACGTGCAGCCCGGCTGATTCTGCTGGCCGGCGGGCCGGGGCTCCCGCCGCCAAGCCGCCCAGGGAACAACCGGGGGCCTCACATGGTTAAGTCAGGAGTTAGAGCTACAAGGCTGTCCGACGTAGCATGTAGCTATAGCCCATACCCAATCCGTAGGGGCAGGCACCGCAGAAGCGGAGCCGCCAGGACCCGTCCCAAGAAGGTAGGCCAATGAGCACCGCAACCAATGAGAACAGCACCGCAACCACCAGCGAATCCGGCGAACTGCCGGTCCACGAGGTCAACCTGACCGATGTCGCCGCAGGCAAGGTACGCAGCCTTCTCGAACAGGAAGGCCGCACGGACCTGCGCCTTCGGGTTGCCGTGCAGCCCGGCGGCTGCTCCGGCCTGATCTACCAGCTGTACTTCGATGAGCGGATTCTCGACGGCGACGCCGTTCGTGATTACGACGGTGTCGAGGTCGTGGTGGACAAGATGAGCGTCCCGTACCTCAGCGGCGCCAGCATCGACTTCGAGGACACCATTTCCAAGCAGGGATTCACCATCGACAACCCCAACGCCGGTGGCTCCTGCGCCTGTGGAGATTCCTTCCACTAAGCCGGTCATTTTGCCGTATGCCTGCGCCGTGTCTCCTGCCAACAAGATTGGCTGGGAGGCGCGGCGCCGACATGTGGGCGAAACGTCCGGGGGAGCGGTAAGCTCTACACCGAGTAGTAAAACTTTTAGTGTGCCCGGGGCCGCCGATGGCTGCCCGGACAACAGCAACAAGTAGGAAGGGCCGTCTGTGAGTTCGCAGAACCGAACCGGCAGCCGACGCAAAACGATCACAACGATCACTGGCTTGGCAATTGCCGGCGCGTTGGTTTTGACCGGATGTTCGCCAGAGGTAGAGAAGGGGTGGCTGCCGACTGAACGCGGCACCACCAGCAACACCGACCGCATCATGGACCTCTGGGTCAACTCATGGATTGCCGCGCTGGTGGTGGGCACCATTACCTGGGGCCTCATCATCTGGTGCCTGGTGGCGTACCGCCGCCGCAAGGGGACCGTCGGGTTCCCGCGGCAGACCAGTTTCAACCTTCCGCTTGAGGTCTTCTACCTGACCATCCCGATCTTCATGGTCCTGGTGTTCTTCTACTTCACCGACCGTGACCAGCAGGCCATTGATGACCGCTCCCAGCCGGCCGACGTCGTGGTTGACGTCCGCGGCAAGCAGTGGGCCTGGGACTTCAACTACAAGTCCGGCGACGTCATCCAGGAAGACCTGCACGAAGCCGGTGTCCAGGCGCACCTGACCGGCAACACCATCGACAAGGAACAGCTCCCCACGCTGTACTTGCCGGTAAACAAGTCGGTTGACCTCGAGCTCAATGCCCGCGACGTCATCCACTCCTTCTGGGTTCCCGCCTTCCTGCAGAAGCGCGACATGATCCCCGGAAAGACCAACTACATCAGGTTCACCCCCACCAAAGAGGGCACCTACGACGGCAAGTGTGCCGAACTCTGCGGCGAGTACCACTCCGAAATGCTGTTCCGCGTGAAGGTGGTGTCGGAATCCGAATTCCAGGCCCACATGGACGGGCTGAAGGCAGCCGGCAACACCGGGCTGCTGGGCGTGGAGTACGACCGCAACCCTAACCTGAACGAAATTAAGTAAGGGGAGCGACGTGGCTACGTACACTCAATCCGCACCCACAGGAGCCCTGCAGGCTCCGGTGGTTCCCAAATCCAAGGGACGCATCGTCGTCAACTGGATCACCTCCACTGACCACAAGACGATCGGGTACATGTACCTGATCGCCTCGTTCGTCTTCTTCTGCCTCGGCGGCGTCATGGCGCTGCTCATCCGTGCCGAACTCTTCGAGCCCGGCATGCAGATCCTGCAGACGAAGGAGCAGTACAACCAGCTGTTCACCATGCACGGCACCGTTATGCTCCTGATGTTCGCCACCCCGCTGTTCGCGGGCTTCGCCAACGTCATCATGCCGCTCCAGATCGGTGCCCCCGACGTCGCATTCCCGCGTCTGAACGCGCTGGCCTTCTGGTTCTTCCTCTTCGGTTCCACCATTGCGGTGTCCGGCTTCATCACTCCGCAGGGTGCAGCATCCTTCGGCTGGTTCGCCTACGCACCGCTGTCGAACACCACGTTCAGCCCCGGCATCGGCGGTGACCTGTGGGTCTTCGGCCTGGCGCTCTCCGGCTTCGGCACCATTCTCGGTGCGGTCAACTTCATCACCACCATCATCTGCATGCGCGCTCCGGGCATGACCATGTGGCGCATGCCGATCTTCACCTGGAACACCCTCATCACGGCGATCCTGGTCCTGATGGCGTTCCCCCCGCTGGCCGCCGCACTGTTCGCGCTGGGCGCCGACCGCCGGTTCGGTGCACACATCTTTGATCCCGAAAACGGCGGTGCCGTCCTCTGGCAGCACCTGTTCTGGTTCTTTGGCCACCCCGAGGTGTACATCATCGCCCTGCCGTTCTTCGGCATCGTGTCTGAGATCTTCCCGGTGTTCAGCCGCAAGCCGATCTTCGGCTACAAGGGCCTGGTTTACGCCACCATCGCCATTGCTGCGCTGTCCGTGACGGTGTGGGCCCACCACATGTACGTCACAGGCTCGGTACTCCTGCCGTTCTTCGCCTTCATGACGATGCTCATCGCCGTTCCCACCGGCGTGAAGTTCTTCAACTGGATCGGCACCATGTGGCGCGGCTCCATCACGTTCGAAACCCCCATGCTCTGGAGCATCGGGTTCCTCGTCACGTTCCTCTTCGGCGGCCTCACCGGCATCATCCTGGCTTCGCCTCCGCTCGACTTCCACGTCTCGGACTCCTACTTCGTGGTGGCGCACTTCCACTACGTGGCCTTCGGAACCGTGGTGTTCGCCATGTTCGCCGGCTTCTACTTCTGGTGGCCCAAGTGGACCGGAAAGATGCTCAACGAGCGCCTCGGCAAGATCCACTTCTGGCTCCTGTTCCTGGGCTTCCACGGCACGTTCCTCATCCAGCACTGGCTGGGTGTGGAAGGCATGCCCCGCCGCTACGCCGACTACCTGGTGGAAGACAACTTCACCTGGATGAACCAGTTCTCCACCGTGGCGTCCTTCGTCCTTGGCGCCTCGCTGATTCCGTTCTTCTGGAACGTCTACATCACATGGCGGAAGGCCGAAAAGGTCCAGGTTGATGACCCTTGGGGCTTCGGTGCCTCCCTTGAATGGGCCACGTCCTGCCCGCCGCCGCGCCACAACTTCACCTCGCTGCCCCGGATCCGTTCGGAGCGCCCCGCCCTGGACCTGCACCACCCTGAGCTGCGCCAGGTCCACACCGTCGAGTCGCCGGCACCTGCGGCCAACGTTCTCGGCAACGCCGACCAGAAGGACACCGCACAGTGAAAATCGAATCTTGGATCTTTGGATCGGGAGTCTTCTTCTTCATCCCTGTCTCCATCGTGTACGGGTTCCTGACGAACTGGAACGAGTGGGTCGGCATCCTGGGTGTCCTGCTCGTCGGCGGACTGGCCGGCATGATCGGCGCCTACCTCGGGTTCACCGCCAAGCGCGTTGGTATGCGCCCCGAGGACCGCAGCGACGCTGAGATCCACGAAGGCGCCGGCGAGCAGGGGCACTTCAGCCCCTGGAGCTGGTGGCCCCTGGTCCTCGGCCTGGCCTGCGCCACCGGGTTCCTCGGCCTGGCCGTTGGGTTCTGGATTGTCTTCATCGCTGGCGGCCTTGCGGTCGTAGCGCTTGTCGGCTGGGTTTACGAATACAGCCGCGGGGACCACGCCCACTAGGCACACACATAACAACGACGCCGGCCTCCACCATTTGGTGGGGGCCGGCGTCGTTGTGTCCGGATTGGGTTGTTCCCGGTTTCGTTCCGGGCGTCTGTCCGGCTAGTCCCGGGCGGCCGGCTGGAGGGCTCCCTGCGCCGCGAGAAGGTCGGCGAGGGATACAAGGGCCCCCGCGGCATTTTCCACGCTCCCAGGCCCGTCCAACGCCGTCTCGCTGACTGAAAGCACCACTTCGCAGCCGTGCTGGAAGTCGGCGCCCATCACCTGAAGCAGAGACCGTGCATCGACGCCCGGAATGCCGTCTTTGGCAATAACCACGGGAAGGCCCGTGTCCATGACGGCCCGGACAAAGTCGGCCGCGGGCCTGGCATGGAGGCCTGCAGAAGCCGTGACCACGGCCTTGTGTGATGGCAAGAGGGGCTCCTTCGTCGTGACGGACCTGTCCGTCTGTCGCGTAAATCTTCCTGCCCAAATATATATCCGGCTGCCGGGCGATGCTGTCGCGGAGTCGTCCGCATGAACGCAGCTGGTCTAGACCTGACCTACGATTAGAAGGGGTACCAAGCACAAAAGGCGGACTCATGGCGGCTGCAGCCAAGACCATCAAGGGCGACATAGACCGCACCAGCGGTGTTGCCATCTATATCCAATTGCGGGAGATCCTGCGCGCCTACATCGCGGAGGCATGCCCTCCAGGCTCTGCTCTGCCTTCAGAGCGTGACCTGGCCGAACGCTTCGGCCTGGCACGGATGACAGTCCGCCAGGCCATCGATGCCCTGGTAGGCGAGGAAGTCATTGAACGCGTCGTCGGCCTGGGTACCTTCGTTCGCCGGCCGAAGCTTGACCTGCAGGTCAAGCTGACCTCCTACAGCGAAGAAATGCAGCGCCGCGGAATGATCCCGGCGGCAAAGGTCCTCAGCTTCGAACAGATCGGTGCCAGCGCGTTCCTAGCCCGGGAGCTTCAGCTGGACGAAGGCACTCCACTGGTGCGTTTCCGCAGGCTCCTGCTGGCGGACGGGGAACCTATGAGCGTGGATGAGAACTTCATCCCTGCGCACCGCGTTCCGGGCCTGCTGGACGGTGAGCCTCCCACATCCCTCTACAACGTCCTGAGTGAACAGTTCGGCCTTGTGATGGAGTGGGGTGAGGACATGATCGAGGCAACCGCTGCGTCCCCTTCCACGGCGCGCCTGCTCAACGTGGAAGTGGGTTCACCGCTGCTGAAAATCCAGCGGCATGCCTTTGTTGCCCGAGCCATGGTGGACTACTCCGTTTCCTATTATCGGGCTGACCGCTACAAGTTGTGGGTGCCCCTGCAGCGGCCTGGGGCACGCCGGGCGCGGAACGTCTAAGCGGGCGCGAAGGGCGGGGGTCGCACTGACCACATGGTTCTGCGGCCACGAGGACGTGACATAACAACAGAACAGGGCCCGGTCCTATTGGACCGGGCCCTGTTCTGTTTGATGCGTGGGTGAACCTAGTGGGACAGGCTCTTTGCTTCCTCAGGAGCTTCCACTGCCGCGTGGCCGTGGCCATGGGCTGCTTCGAGCTCTGCTGGTGTGGCCGGAGCCACGCGGTCTTCGAAGAACCACTTGGAGAGGAAGGCGCGGCGCTTCTCGCTGGCGGTCACCACACCGTGCTCGTTCGGTACAGCGGGGAGGACCTCGGGAGACTCGAACCCGACCAGCTTGTAGCGCTTGTACTCGTCGAGCGGAGCGTGAACCTCGATGAACTCACCGTGGGGCAGGCGGACAATTCGTCCCGTTTCCCGGCCATGCAGTGCAATCTCGCGGTCCTTGCGCTGGAGCGCAAGGGCCACGCGCTTGGCAACGATGAATCCGATAATCGGGCCGATGAAGAAGAGGGCACGGAGCCAGTAGGTGACATCGTTGAGGGACACGTGGAAGTGCGTGGCAATGAGGTCAGAACCGGCAGCCGCCCACATGACGCAGTACCAGATGAAACCGGCAACACCAATGCCCGTGCGGGTGGGGGCGTTGCGGGGACGGTCCAGGACGTGGTGTTCGCGGTTGTCCTTGGTGATCCAACGTTCGATCCACGGGTAGGCGAACATCACCGTGAACAGGATGCCGGCGGGTACCAGGGCGGGGAGCAGCACGTTGAACGTGAAGACGAAGCCCAGCCAGGTCTGCTCCACGTGCCAGTCACCAAAGGTGCCCGGCATCAGGCGCAGCGCACCGTCCACGAATCCGATGTACCAGTCAGGCTGGGTACCGGCGGAAACGGGCGACGGATCGTACGGACCGTAGTTCCAGATCGGGTTGATGGTGAAGAACGCTGCCATCAGTGCCAGGACACCGAAGACGATGAAGAAGAAGCCGCCGGCCTTGGCCGCGTACACGGGGCCGAGCGGGTAGCCGACAACGTTGTTGTCGTTGCGGCCCGGACCGGGGTACTGGGTGTGCTTGTGAACCACAACCATGAACAGGTGCAGCACGATCATCAGGAGGATCAGGGCCGGCACCAGCAGAATGTGCAGCATGTAGAGGCGGCTAATGATTGCCGTTCCCGGGAACTCTCCACCAAACAGGAAGAAGGAGATGTAGGTGCCAACCACCGGAATGGACTTGATGACGCCGTCGATAATGCGGAGGCCGTTACCGGAGAGCAGGTCGTCAGGAAGTGAGTAACCGGTGAAGCCTGCAGCCATGGCCAGGATCAGTAGCACGCAGCCAACAACCCAGTTCATTTCACGCGGGCGGCGGAACGCTCCGGTGAAGAACACGCGAAGCATGTGCACGGCGATGGATGCCACGAAGAGCAGCGCGGCCCAGTGGTGGACCTGGCGCATGAACAGGCCGCCGCGAATATCGAACGAGATGTTCAGCGAGGAGCTGTAGGCTACGGACATTTCGACGCCCTTGAGGGGCACGTACGAACCGTCGTAGTGCGTCTCCGCCATCGAGGGGTCGAAGAAGAACGTCAGGAACGTACCCGAAAGCAGCAGGATCACGAACGAGTAGAGGGCGACCTCACCGAACATGAAGGACCAGTGGTCGGGGAAGACTTTGCGGCCGAATTCCCGAAGGATTCCGGATCCGCCTACACGGGAATCGACGAAGTCGGTTACCCGGCCTGCCTTGGTTTTGGCGACGAAAGCGGGCTCAGCTGTTGATGCTGCGCTCATGCATATCACGCTCCCAGTAACTCGGTCCTACAGGTTCATGAAAGTCGCTGGTGGCGACGAGGTAGCCTTCGTCATCAACTGCGATGGGCAGCTGGGGGAGAGGGCGGCTGGCCGGTCCGAAGATCACCTTGCACTCTTGAGTGAGGTCAAAGGTGGACTGGTGGCACGGGCACAGCAGGTGGTGCGTCTGCTGCTCGTACAGAGCAACGGGGCAACCAACGTGGGTGCAGATCTTGGAGTAGGCAACAATGCCGTTGTAGCCCCAGTCCTCGCGGCCTTCAGAGGGGTGCAGCGATGCCGGGTCCAGGCGCATGAGCAGCACAACGGCCTTGGCCTTCTCGTTGAGCTTGCCCTCGTGGAGTTCGTTCAGGCCCTCGGGAATGACGTGGAACGCCGAACCGATGGTGACGTCTGCAGCCTTGATGGGCGTGCCGTCGGGGTCGCGGGCCAGGCGCTTGAGCTTGCCGTCCTGCGGTGCCCACATGGTGTGCGCAAGCTTGTTGTCAGGACGCGGACCCAGGTCGCCGAAGATGGCCACAGCGGGCAGGGGAGCAAGGGCCACAGCGCCGAGGAGGGTGTTGCGGATAAGGGGGCGGCGCTTGATGCCGGTCTCTTCCACAATGTCGTCGACGATGCGGACTGCGGCCTGGCGGTCCTCTTCGTAGCGGATCGCGTGGCGCTCTTCCGACACTTCGTGGTCCGGCATCAGGGCCTTGGCCCAGTGGACAATGCCGGTACCGATACCGAGCATGGCGAATGCCGTGCCGACACCGAGGAGGGCATTCTGCAACCGGATGGTTGCGATGCTGGAATCCTCGCCCAGGTCGATGGCGAAGTACGCCACCAGGAAGATCAGGGTTCCAACGACAGAGATGCCAAATAGTAGGGCTACCTGCCGTTCTGCCCGCTTTGCGGCCTTCGGATCCGTGTCAGCCAGGCGCAAACGATGCGGGGGAATTCCAGGATCCTGGAACTTCTCCACCTCATTCTGACCAGCCGTAGCTACGGTGCCCGAGTGGTTCGGACTGCCGTCACTATGGTTGCCCATAATTCGCCTCATCCTTCTCTCGTCCCGGCGGCTGCCGGGTTAGTTTCTAATATCAACCTGCTGGCTTTGCAGCAGAAAGTTTGGTGCGGGGACCGCGTCAGGATGTGCGGGACGTCAGCCAGATGGTGAAGGCAATGATGACGCCCAGGCCGGCAACCCACACGAAGAGGCCTTCAGCAACGGGACCCAGCGAGCCGAGGTCGGCGCCACCCGGGGAACCGGTGCTTTCGATCTGCTTCAGGAACGTGATGATGTCCTTCTTGCCCTCGGGGGTGATGTTCGAGTCACTGAAGACCGGCATGTTCTGCGGACCGGTGGCCATTGCTTCGTAGATGTGCTTACCCGATACATCGGCGAGGGCCGGGGCGAACTTGCCCCGGGTGAGTGCACCACCGGCGGCAGCGGCGTTGTGGCACATGGCGCAGTTGGTGCGGAACAGCTCACCGCCGGCAGCAGCGTCACCGCCGCCGTTCACCAGGTCCTCTTCAGGAATTGCCGGGCCGGCACCCAGGGAAGCGACATAGGCTGAAAGCTGGTGGGTCTGCTCGTCGTTGAACTGGGCGGGCTTCTTGAGGGCCTGCGGTCCGTTCATCTGCATCGGCATGCGGCCGGTGCCCACCTGGAAATCAACAGCAGCGGCGCCGACGCCCACCAGGGACGGGCCGTCAGCGGTACCGCTGGCACCCATGCCGTGGCACGTGGCGCAGTTGGCCGCGAAGAGCTTGCCGCCTTCTTCAGTGTCGTTGGCACTGTAGGTGGTGGTGGAAGCCTTGGCCTCGTTGACGGTGGTGGCCACAGCGTACAGCCCACCCGTAAGGAGTAGCCCCATCAGGAGCAGCGCTATTGCTGCCAGTGGGTGACGCCGCTTTTGTGAGAGTGCCTTCACGTGGTGGTTCCTTTATTCGTTCCTGCGACGGCTTGTGGAGCCGCGACCTGAAATTCTGCCTCGTGTAGAAAAAGTTTCAAAACTGGTTACTTGAGCACATAGATGACCAGGAAGAGGCCGATCCACACGACGTCAACGAAGTGCCAGTAGTAAGAGGTGACAATCGCCGACGTGGCTTCGAAGTGACCGAACTTCTTCGCGGCGAACGACCGGCCCATGATGAGCAGGAAGGCAACGAGGCCGCCGATGACGTGCAGGCCGTGGAAGCCGGTGGTCATGTAGAAGGCGGAGCCGTAGGCGTTGGACGACAGCGAGACGTGCTCGGAAACCAGCATCGCGTACTCGGTGGTCTGGCCTGCGACGAAGAACGCGCCCATGATGAACGTCAGGGTGAACCATTCGTTCATGCCCCAACGGGAGAACTTGAACACCCCTCCGGTGCGGCGCGGCTGGAGCCGTTCGGCGGCGAAGACGCCCATCTGGCAAGTAAAGGAACTTGCCACGAGGACGATGGTGTTAACGAGCGCAAAGGGGAAGTTGAGCTTGGCTGTCTCGTCCGCCCACATCTGAGCACTCGTTGAGCGCAGTGTGAAGTACATGGCGAAGAGACCGGCGAAGAACATCAACTCGCTGGACAGCCACACAACGGTTCCGACGGAAACCATATTGGGGCGGTTCAGCGTGGGGTGCGCCGGGGTACTGGGGGCATGGGTCGCAGATGTCACATAGACATTATGTCTGTAAAAGTCCGTGCTGCCCAACGCAAACCGCCTTTTGGGAGGACTTTTTCTACAAAGACGCGAAATCGCGCGGAAAAGTTCCCGCACCGGTTCATATTGGTCAGCCGCTGCTATCCCTCGATAGCATCAGCAGGTGACTTCACAGGCTTCCCCAGCGTCCGGCAACACCTGGCCCCGACTGATCTCAGCGCTGATCAGTGGGCGTGACCTCACCGCGGACAACACGTCCTGGGCCATGGACACCATCATGTCCGGGGAAGCCACGCCTGCGCAGATCGCGGGCTTCCTCGTCGCGCTCAGCGGCAAGGGAGAGACGGTCGAGGAGCTCTCCGGCCTGGTGGACGCCATGCTCGCCCATGCCAATCCCATCACCATCTCAGGTGAGAAGCTCGACATCGTCGGCACGGGCGGTGACCAGCTGAACACTGTCAACATTTCCACCATGGCGGCACTGGTTGCTGCCGGTGCCGGCGCCAAGGTGGTCAAGCACGGCAACCGGGCTGCGTCGTCGTCGTCCGGTTCTGCCGACGTCCTGGAGGCTCTCGGCGTGCGGCTGGATCTGTCGATCGACCGCGTGGCGAGGAACGCAGAAGAGGCGGGAATCACCTTTTGCTTCGCCCAGGTATTCCATCCTTCATTCCGGCATACCGCGGTGCCGAGGAAGGAACTGGCCATCCCCACTGCCTTCAACTTCCTTGGCCCGCTGACCAACCCGGCCAATGTGCAGGCATCCGCTGTCGGCGTCGCAAACGCCAGGATGGCACCGCTGGTGGCCGGTGTCCTGGCGCGGCGGGGGAGCAGGGGACTGGTGTTCCGCGGTAACGACGGTCTGGATGAGCTCACCACCACCGGCCCTTCCACGGTGTGGGAGATCCGCAACGGCAGCGTCGATGCATCGGAGTTCTCGCCCCGCGACCTGGGGATCAGCCCGGCCACCGTGGAACAGCTCCGCGGCGGCGATGCGACAGCGAACGCGGCGGTTGTCCGGGAGGTCCTGGCAGGCAAGGAAGGTCCTGCGCGGGACGCCGTCCTGCTCAACGCTGCCGCCGGCCTGGTGGCCTTCGATCTTTCAGCCGAGGGAACTTTCCTTGACAGGATGCGGGGTGCCTACGCCCGCGCGGCCGCGTCCATCGAAAGCGGGGCCGCGGCTGCGGTGCTCGACAAATGGGTCTCGCTCACCGCGCCGTAGCGGCGGGTGCCTTGCCTACTGTTCGAACCCCAACGAAAAGGCCGCGTCAAGGTCGTGTTGGGAGTACGCCCGGAAGGCAATGTGGGTAGTGGTGTGGACCACCGCCGGAACTTTCGAGAGCCGGTCGGCAATGACATCCGCAAGGTCTTCGTGCCGGGATACCCTGGCGACGGCGATCAGGTCCCACTCTCCGGTGACGGAGTACACCTCGCTGATGCCGTCGATCGCTGAGATTTCCTCGGCCGTCTCGGGAATGCGGGAAGCGTCCGTTTTGATCAGGACGAATGCGGTGATCACGTTGAAACCCTCCGGATCTGTTGCGCCGCGGCGTTGACCGGCGCGTTTCTTGGTTCTGCCAGCCTATTACATCGGTGCCCACCGCGGCCGGACCCAACACATTGGACCCGGGGGAGCGCCGGTGCTTAACCGCGGCGGCGGCGGATGATGCGGTACAGCGCCCGGTACCCCATGAGCAGCACTCCCAGGCTGAGGAGGGCGACGACGATGAAAGGCACCACCACAGTCTGCCCCGTGAGGGCCCTGAGCAGCATGCCGCCAATGAGGCTCCCCAGCCAGGCTCCCGTGCCGGCCCGGCGCAGTGACATCGGGTTGCGCCAGGCGCTGGTTGCGAGCCAGCCTGCGGCGGCCCCGGCAAGGAAGGGCCAGGCCGTCAGGAAGACTCCGGTGATGATCCCGTCCCGGGCGTGGGCGTCCCGGCCGATCGCCGCGAACACCAGGATCAGGACAACGTCCGCCACGGCAGCAGCGGCCACCAGGCCACGGGGGCCGTTGGCAGGCCCGGATTTCGAAAGACTCATGGTTTCGAGCCTATCGGTCCGCCGCGGAGCTACCCGCATCGGCACCTGCCGCGGAAGCAGGCTCAGAGGCGGTGCACCAGCCAGCCGGGTTCCCACCGGACTGTGTACGGTCCGTTGCCGTCCTGTTCAACGAGGATGTGCGTGACCGTGTACGCGATGGCAGAGCCAAGCGCTGCACGGACTTTAACGGGCGCCGGCCGGAGCATCAGCACAGGCTTCCCCGGCGCGTGCGCCAGTGCCTCTTCCCGCAGCGCACTCCGGGTCCGGCGGCCGGGGGACTGGGGGAGCACAAACCGTGGTGTGCTCTGGTCTTCGAGATACGGGGACTGCGGCATGGGACGTCCTGGCGCTGAGGAGTTGCACCGGCGCCATTTTCATAGGCGCAGGCGGCTTCCGGAGACGACGCCGACAACCGGGCTTGCCGGCTGGCTGGCCCGGATCGGGGTCGCCTCAGGGAACCGACGATATTCGGTCCGGAACCCGTCTGGCATCCGTAGGCTGTACCCGACTTGCCGGCGGGGGCTACTTGTCCCCAGGCCGTATCGGTGAAGGTTTGGCTGTATGAAGTAGATTCTGTTCTACGCCTGCCGCTGGATGACTGACCGCGTTGGAGGAACCGTGAACAAGCCGCTCTGGATCTGTTGCCTGCTGGGCGCGGCCTTGGGCATCGCCATCGGGTTGGCATTCTTTGACAGTCCCTTCCTGGGCTTCGCGCTTGGACTTGGCGTAGGGGCGATGGTCGGAGCCGGTATTGGCGTCCGGCGCTAGACTGGGACGGTCATGAACGGCACCCGTCCCCGTCACACCGTTTGGTTGGCAGTATTGGCCAGCCTGCTGGTGGCATGCACGCCGGCCGGCGTTGATGACGTTGCCGGCGGCACGCCGCCCACTGCCACCGTTCAAGCGGTTGCCGAACCGGTTCCGCAGACCACGCCTGCCGCCACAGCGCCGGCACCCCTTCCGGCTGTCACTCCGCCGCCGGAACGCGGACCTTTTGCCTTCAATCTGTACCGCGAGGGCGACTTCGTCCCGCAGTACACCTTCGATTGGTGCGTTGCGGCGAGTATCCAGATGGCCCACAACCTGATCGATGACACGGGTGGGGGGACATGGTCGGACAGCGCCCAGCAGGGGGAGTTGTGGGAACTGGCCCGCGCACGGTCATCCGACTCTTTCAACGGAGCCAACCCTTACGGCTGGGCACACGTGCTGTCCGCCTCCGGCATGGGCCCTTACAGCGTGGTCAGCGTCGCGGATTACGGGGCTGCCCTGCAGACGGCGGCGCGTGCGATCACCGAGACGGGCCGGCCAGTGGGCTTGGTGATGTGGAGCGGCCGGCATGCATGGGTGATGAGCGGCTTCGAGTCGATGGGTGATCCTGCAAGTTTCCAGGACTTTAAGGTCACCGGTGTCAACGTGCTGGACCCTCTCTATCCCTACGGCAGCCAGCAATGGGGTCCGTCGCCGGCACCCAACAGCCTGCTGACACCCGAGGAACTTGCCACCCAGTTCGTTGTCAGGGAACCCCGCCGATGGAGTTCGCAGCTACCCGCCGGTTACCTCCTGGTGCTTCCGCAGAACGCTGCCTGACGGGCCAGCCAAAAGGCAGCGGGGCCGCGACAAGGGGAGTGTCTTAAGGAGCCGAATTACAGTTACTTTACATAATGTAGATTATCGGCGTTTCGGTTACATGCGCGGATAGCGGCAGGAGCGGCGATTCCGCAGGTCAAACCGTTGAACCATTGTCATTGTGCATGCGCTCGTTAAGAATGGGTCAATGACGGTCTACGTGCGTTCACTTGAAACTGCAGTTCCGGCAACGAAGCTGATCCAGGCTGAGGCGCGTGACGTCTTTGCCGCGCAACCTGGACTCAGCAGGCTTGGTTCGCGACTGGTGGCCACGTGTTTCGATTCAGCTGCCATTGAGACCAGGTTCACGGCCGTCGATGAGCTCACCAACGCCTTCCGCTCTGACGATCCACAGTTCTACGACCCGGACTCGGGACTTCTCCTGAATCCCAGCACCAAGGTCCGCAACGACATCTTCGCCCGGGAGGCGACCAAACTGTTTGTCGAAGCCTCCGCTGCCGCTGTCAAAGCCTGCCCGGACTTGAATCTACTTGACATAACTCATCTGGTAACCGTCTCCTGTACCGGCTTTTTCAACCCGGGGCCCGATTACAAGATCGTCCGCGAGCTCGGCCTGGACCCGTCGGTGCAGCGCTACCACCTGGGCTTCATGGGCTGTTACGCGGCTTTTCCTGCCCTGCGTGCGGCCAAGCTGTTCTGCGAAGCCGATCCGGACGCCGTCGTCCTCGTCGTCTGTGCTGAACTGTGCTCACTGCACGTCCGGACGTCCAATGACCCGGACACCATCATGGGCTCGGCGCTCTTTGCGGACGGTGCCGCCGCGGCCATCGTCACAGCCAACCCTGCAGCGGAGGAAACAGCCCTGCTGCAGCTTGACCACTTCGAAACAGTGCTGACGCCGGTTGGGGAAGACTCCATGGCCTGGAACATCGGCGACCACGGCTTCGAAATGGTGCTGGGCAACTACGTGCCGCACATCATTGATGATCACATCGTGGGTGCGCTGCAGCCGCTGCTGGCCCGCGAGCCCGGCCTCCAGGCACTCCCCTACACAGGCATCAGGCACTGGGCCATCCACCCGGGCGGCCGCAGCATCCTGGATAAAGTCCAGGCCCGGTTGGGCCTCACCGACGAACAGCTGATCCCGGCCCGTGAAGTCCTGCGCAACTACGGCAACATGAGCAGCGCCACAGTGCTTTTTGTCCTTCGGCACATCCTCGGGCAGGACAGCGAACCGGGAGACGAAAGGATCTGTTCAATGGCGTTCGGCCCCGGCCTGACGGTGGAAACGGCGCTCCTGACGAAGCTGCGGCAGGCCCCGCCGGCGGCCCGGAACCCGGCTGAGACGCGGCAGCAAGAACTGCTGCAGGAATTCCCGGTGGCCTGAACCGGTGCTCATCTGGCACGGGCGTGCGGCGGGCGAGCTGGAACAGATGGACCTGCCGGACTGCGATGCGCAAAAGCTGGAAAACACCTACCGCCAGTTTGGCCTGGTCAACAGGATCGTGTCCGGATGGAGGCGGCTGTACGTCAAAGAACTGCGTCCTGTCCTGTCAGCCGGACCGGCCAGCATCCTTGACATCGGGTCCGGCGGCGGCGACCTCGCCGTCATGCTCGCCCGCTGGGCTGCCAGGGACGGGCTGGCTGTTCGGGTCACCGGCGTCGACCCGGATCCGCGCGCGGCTGCCTTCGCCCGCACCCGGACGCCGATCCCCGGCGTGGACTTCCGGCAGGCGCACACTGCCGAGCTGGTCAGCGAAGGTGCCGCATTCGACGTCGTCATCTCCAACCATGTCCTGCACCACCTCGGAACGGAAGAATTCAACGAGCTTCTGGTCCACTCGGACGTGCTCGCCCGGAAGAAGGCCCTGCACAACGACCTGCGCCGCAGCGCAGTGGCCTTCGCCCTTTTTGGCGTAGCCACCCTCCCCCTGCGGAACTCTTTCATCCGGGAGGACGGGCTGACCTCGATCCGGCGCAGCTACACGGGCGCGGAACTGTCCGCACTGGCTCCCCCGGGCTGGACCGTGGAACCCGGTGCAGCGTTTCACCAGGTGCTGGCCCTGCACAGGCGCGGCCATGAACGCTGATGTGGTCATCGTCGGGGGCGGACCAGTGGGCCTGTACCTCGCAGCCATTCTCCTCCGGCAGGGCGTTGCGGTCCGCGTCCTGGAGCAGAGATCGGACAGGAATCTTCATTCCCGGGCCATCGGCATCCATCCGCCGGCCCTCGCCGCGCTGGACCAGCTGGGCATCGCGGGCCGGATGGTGGCCGATGGGGTCGCCATCCGTTCCGGGCTGGCGGTCAGCCGTGGCCGGGCCGTGGGCCGCATGCCGTTCGCCGGAGTGTCGGAGGCCTTTCCGTTCGTGCTTTCGCTGCCGCAGTACCGGACCGAGCAGCTGCTGGAAGAACAGGTGCACGCCCTCGACAGCCGCGCGCTGGTCAGGGGGACGGAGGTACTCGACGTCGCGTACGACGGCGGCAGTGCCAGTGTGTCGGTAACGTCCGCCGGGGGTGCCGCGAAAGGGGGAGGTACGTTCAGGGCTTCGCTGGTTATAGGCGCGGACGGTCCGCGGTCCAGGATCAGGGACCTGATCGGCGTCCCGGTCCGGCGGAAAACCTACCCGGACCACTATGTCATGGGTGACTTCGCGGACCACACGCAATTTGGTGGCCGGGCCGTGCTGTTCCTTGAGAGCGGCGGCATCGTTGAGTCGTTTCCGCTGCCGGGCGCCCTCCGCCGCTGGGTGGTGCGGCTGGGAAGGCCCGCCGAAGGCGCGGGCCCGGAGGAACTGGCCCGGCTCGTGGAGGACCGGACCGGGGTCAGCCCGGACCCTGCCACCAACACCATGCTCAGCGCCTTCAGCGTCAGATCCTCAGTGGCGCGCAGGACTGTGGCCGGGCGCGTGATCCTGGTGGGCGACGCCGCCCACGAAATCAGCCCCATCGGCGGGCAGGGAATGAACCTGGGCTGGCTGGACGCCCAGGCCCTGGCACCACTGATCGTGCAGGCAGTTAACGGCAGGCATGACCCGGAGGCCTTCCGTGGTTACGAGCGGAACCGCCGCCAGGCGGCACTGCGGGCGCGGCGGCAGGCCGAAATCAATATGCTGCTGGGCCGGCCCTTGCCTGCCCCGGTCCTTGCATTGCGGAATTCAGTGATCGGCGCGGCCGCGGAGTCCCCGGCCGTCAACCAGTGGGTTGCCGGCCGGTTCACCATGCAGCAGGAATCCCGTGCAACCAGGGTCAGCGGAAGTAGCAGTCGTAGCTGTCCTGGCTGATGATCAGCCCGTCACGGACTTCGAAGACCGACGAGGTCCGCGCCCGGATAGTTTCGCCGCGGTCCCAGTAGCGGATGTCCATCAGGACGGTTGCGGACCAGTCAGCTTCGACAGCCACACGTCCGCCTTCGCAGGTTGTCCTCCTGATGGTGAACACCTGGTCGGCCACCACCTGCGAACTCTGATCGGCGCCCGCCAGAACGTCCGCGAGGGTGCGGGTGGAGCCCTCGGGTGCCAGCAGGTGGGGTGCCTCCACGAGCGTAAACGTATCGGCGAGGTAGGGCCTGATTTCGGCCGCTCCCCCGCCGGCTTCCAGGATCCGGATGAACTCGAGGACGCGGTCCACCGGTCCTGTCGGCGCCCCGGGTTGGTCCGTCGCCTTGGTTTCGTCAGCCATGGAATAGACCTTAGCGGAGCTCTGGAGTCCCTTCGGCCGGCCGCTAGGCTTTCACCATGACCTTCCCGGCACCATCCACGGACCTCACTGCAGAGCAGATCCGCGAGACTGTGGACCGCATCCTGTCCGCAGGCACCCTCCCTCCGATCGTGCAGGCCGGCCACCCGGCATTGCGGCAGAAGGCGGCCCCCTTCGACGGCCAAATAACTCCCGAACAGCTGGCCCGGCTCATAGAGCTCATGCGGCAGGTAATGCATGAGGCTCCAGGCGTGGGGCTGGCAGCGCCGCAACTCGGGATCCCCCTGCAGCTGGCCGTCCTGGAGGACAAGTACGACGTGGACCACGAGGCCGCCGCCCTCCGCAATCGTGCGCCGCTCGACTTCCTGGCCATCCTGAACCCTTCCTACACCCCGGCGGGTCCGGACCGGGCCGCCTTCTACGAAGGTTGCCTTTCCCTCAACGGACTGCAGGCGGTGGTTTCCCGCCCGCAGGCCGTGCTGCTGGACTTTGTCCGGCCCGACGGCGGCGCGGAGCGGCGTGGGTTCTCCGGCTGGCAGGCACGCATCGTCCAGCATGAGACGGATCACCTCAACGGAATCCTTTATGTGGACCGGGCGCAGCTCCGGTCCCTGAGCAGCAACGCGGAGTACGCCGCCCACTGGGCTGAGCCGGGAATCGGCAAGGCAAGGGAGGGGCTGGGCTTCGATGACGGCCCTGCCGGAATCAGCGTGCCCTAGCCAGTTAAGATAGAGGCCATGCCCCTTCCCCCTGACCTGCCGCTGCTGTGCCCCCTCTGCCTGAAGCCGCTGGCGGACGCGGATACCCGGCCCTCGGGACCTGCCCGAATGGCATGCAGCTCCGGGCACAGCTTCGACGCGGCGCGGCAGGGTTACTTCAACATGCTGGTGGGCAAGGGCACGTCCTTTGAAGCTGACACGGCGGAGATGGCCGACGCCCGTTCCGCGTTCCTTGGAGCAGGAAAATACGCACCGCTGGCACGCGAGGTGGCAGCCGCCGTCGTACCGTGCCTGTCCCCACGGCATGCAGCCGTGCTGGATGCCGGGACCGGCACCGGCCACTACCTGAGGGCCGTGCTGGACGCTGCTGCGGAGCAGGGCCGGACGGTAAACGCTGTGGGGCTCGATATCTCGAAGTTTGCCCTGCGGCGGGCGGCGCGGCTCAACCCGGAGGCGGTCAACCTCGTCTGGGACGTGTGGAAACGGATTCCCCTGGCCGACGGGTCGGTGGACGCCGTGACGGTTATCTTTGCCCCGAGAAACCCCGCCGAGTTCGCCCGCGTCCTCCGGCCGCACGGCCGCCTTGTGGTTGTCACGCCGAGGCAAGGGCACCTGTCAGCCCTTGCCGCACTGACTGGCATGCTGGGGATTGAGGAAGGGAAGGACTCCCGCCTGGCCGCGGCCATGGCGGAGCACTTTGATGCAGAGTCGGCTACCGACGTCGATATCCCGCTCTGGCTCACCCGACGGCAAGCCGCCGACCTCGCCTTCATGGGCCCCGCCGGGCACCACCAGGGCCGGGACGCGATCGCAGACCGCCTGGCCGGCAGCCCCGAACCCGTGGCGGCCGACGCGAAGTTCAGGGTTCTGGCCTACCGTCCAAAGGGCCGCCTGTAACGACTTGGCCACTATCCCCGGTCTTCTGCTCCGGGCCCGCACCCCGCCTGTGGTGCCCGACTAGGATGGAAGTCACAGTTACTCAAAGGTCCCCCGTCAGGACCTTGTAACGAAGGGGGAACACAGTGTTCGAGTGGTTGGGTGAAAACTGGTGGGCCGTATGGCTGACCGCATTCCTGGCGTTCGCGGTGGTCGAAATGATTACCCTCGACCTGTTCTTCATCATGCTGGGCGGCGGTGCACTCGCTGCGCTGGTGTCCGATTTCGCCGGCGCAGACCCGTGGCTGCAGATCGTCATCTTCTGCATTGTTTCCTTGCTCATGGTCGCCTTTGTCCGGCCCGTTGCCCTTTCCCACCTGAAGAAGGGACCCGCCGAGCAACGGACAAACGTGGACCGGCTCATCGGTGAGCAGGCCGTGGTCATGGAGGCAGTGACCTCGGACGGTGGCCTGGTGAAAATTGGCGGCGACATTTGGAGCGCACGCTCCGCGGCCGGCATCCTCACCGCCGGACAGATGGTGGTCGTCGCAGCCATTGATGGCGCCACTGCCGTGGTTTCGGCGCCGCCTCCGGCCGAAGACCGAACCTGACACAGCTTTATCAATTGGGGAAGAAGGAAATGTATGGATAACGCAGGCAGCACCGCCTTGGCCGTTGTGCTGGTAGTACTGATCATCTTTGTGATCATCGTCCTGGTGCGGTCGGTCCGCATCGTTCCGCAGGCCCGGGCGGGGGTCGTGGAGCGACTGGGCAAGTACCAGCGGACGCTCAACCCGGGGCTCACCATCCTGATTCCGTTCGTGGACCGCCTCCTCCCCCTGCTGGACCTCCGCGAACAGGTCGTCTCGTTCCCTCCCCAGCCGGTCATCACCGAGGACAACCTCGTGGTCAGCATCGACACCGTGGTGTACTTCCAGGTCACCGATGCACGTGCGGCCACGTATGAGATCGCCAACTACATCCAGGCTGTGGAGCAGCTCACCACCACCACCCTGCGTAACGTGGTGGGTGGACTCAACCTGGAGGAGGCGCTGACCTCCCGCGACCAGATCAACGGACAGCTCCGCGGCGTGCTGGACGAAGCCACCGGCCGTTGGGGCATCAGGGTTTCCCGGGTGGAGCTCAAGGCCATCGATCCGCCGCACTCCATCCAAGACTCCATGGAAAAGCAGATGCGCGCCGAGCGTGACCGCCGGGCCGCCATCCTCACGGCTGAAGGCACCAAGCAGTCAGCAATCCTCACCGCTGAAGGGCAGCGCCAGGCCGCCATCCTCAAGGCGGAAGGTGAAGCCAAAGCGGCTATCCTCAAGGCGGACGGTGAGTCCCAGGCCATCCAGAAGGTCTTCGACGCAATCCACAAGGGCAACCCCGACCAGAAGCTCCTGGCTTACCAGTACCTGCAGACCCTGCCGAAGCTGGCGGAAGGCACGTCCAACAAGCTGTGGATCATTCCCAGTGAAGTTGGCGAGGCGCTGAAGGGCATCGGGAGCGCATTGGGCGGAACCAACCCGGACCCCGCAGCGCCGGGCGGCCTGTTCGACGAAACAGCGGCCAAGACCTCCGGACCCTGATCAGGTCCTGACGCCACAGAGCTATGCACAAGGGAGGAACCCGCCGGGGTTCCTCCCTTTGTTTTGGCCCCACGTGTCTGAACCCCGTACAATAGGGTATTTGTCCGGCAGGTATTGTTCCGCTGGAACAACAAAGCTTCGGAATGCGTTGAATCTTATGATGCAGCACAGAGCACACAGTAGTCCGGCGGCGCTTCGACGCTGCCGGCTAGCGCGGGTTTCCATTCCGCGAACCGACCAGAGGGAGAAATCATGAGCGATCGCAGCCTGCGGGGTATGCGCCTTGGCGCGCAGAGCATGGAGACAGAGTCAGGCGTCGAGCCGGCTCCGCGCCAGCGTGTCGAATACCGTTGCGAGGACGGCGAGCAGGTCTTCGTCACTTTCTCCTCCGAAGCAGAGATCCCGCCGGTGTGGGTTTCCAAGACCGGTAAGGAAGCGCTGCTGGTCGACGGCGAACGCCCCGATACCAGCAATGACAAAGCAGTGCGTACCCACTGGGACATGCTCCTGGAGCGCCGCTCCCTGCCGGAGCTGGAACAGATCCTGGAAGACCGGCTGACCATCCTGCGCGAACGCCGCGGAGAGCGCCGCTCGGCTTAGCCCGCGCCGGCTACAACCTAAAAGGAACTGCCCCGGCACATGGTGCCGGGGCAGTTCCTTTTCTGCTGCAGCAGGCCGGGCGCTACCGCTTCGCCCCAGCCTTGCGGGTGAGGGTGTTCCAGCGGGCAGCCAGGCCCCATTTGGTGACGTTGATCATGGCCTCGACAACGATATTGCCACTCATCTTCGAAGCGCCCAGTTCACGCTCCACGAACGTGATGGGGCGTTCCTCGATGCGCAGGCCCATCCGTGCCACGCGCCAGGCCAGGTCCACCTGGAAGCCGTAGCCAACGGAATCAACCTGGTCCAGGTTGAGTTTCTCAAGGGTGGACCTGCGGAACGCGCGGTAGCCGCCGGTGACGTCCTTGATCTTCAGGCCAAGCATCAGCCGGGCGTACGTGCTGCCCACCCGGGAAATGGCCTGGCGGTACAGCGGCCAGTTGACCACGCTTCCGCCGGGAACCCAGCGCGACCCCATGGCAAGGTCTGCGCCCTGCTCCACGGCTTCAAGCAATTGGGGAAGCTGTTCGGGCTGGTGGGAGCCGTCGGCGTCCATTTCCACGAGCACGTCGTAGCCTGCCTCGAGTCCCCACTTGAACCCGGCGATGTAGGCGGCGCCGAGCCCGTCCTTGCCCTTGCGGTGCAGGACGTGGACCTGGGGATCTTCGGCCGCTTTGGCGTCGGCCAGCTGGCCTGTGCCGTCGGGGCTGTTGTCATCCACTACCAGCACATCCGACGCCGGCACGGCGGTCCGAAGGCGCTGGAGCGTCTTGGGCAGCGATTCCAGTTCGTTGTAGGTGGGGATGATCGTAAGGACGCGCACAGAGGGCCTTTCCTGGTGGGAGCGGTCGGTGCACCGGCCGGCAAGCTAGCTGCCTGTTGGCGCAACTCCCCATTATAGGACGGGTGGCAGGGTCAGGATCGCAGGGCAGGGCTTGCGAAGAGTTCGACGCCGTTGCGCACCGTCTGCAGGCAGGCGGGGTCGGATCCGGTGTCGAGAGCGGGCAGCAGCGGTGTCCGGGCCCTGGGATCGGTGCTCCAGGACTGGACGCGGCCGTCGGCAACCTGGACCATCAGCTCTTCGACCTCCCACACGGCAAAGCTTGCCGGTGCTCCCGGTACCAGCTGTCCGGCCATGGGATCGGAGTACTTGGCGGCCCGCCACCCGGCACGGGTGTGTCCGAGGAACGCGGCGCGTGCGGAGATGCGCTGCCCGTCGTTGTGGTGTTCCAGGCATGCACGCACACTCGACCAGGGGCGAAGCGGAGTCACCGGGCTGTCGCTGCCGAAGCACACGGGCACACCTGCTGCATACAGGGCGGCGAACTGGTTCATGGACCGGCTGCGCTCCCCCAGGCGCTGGCCATACAGCCCGCCGGTTCCGCCCCACGCGGCATCGAATGCCGGCTGGGCGCTGACGGTCACGGAATATTTGGCCAGCCGGGCTATCGCGTCGGCGTCCGTCATTTCCACATGTTCAAGGCGGTGGCCTGCCGCGCGGACGCGCTGCTCTCCCACCTGTTCGGCCGCCAGGTCCAGCGCCGCGAGTGCCGTGTCCAGGCCGGCGTCGCCGATGACATGGAACCCGCCCTGGATGCCGGCCAGCGAGCAGGCCGCGAGGTGCGCGGCCACTTCCTCGATGCCAAGGTACAGGCTGCCCCGCTCGTCGCGGGCGTCACTGTAACCGGAGCGCAGGGCTGCCGTACGTGAGCCAATGGAACCGTCAATGTTCAGGTCACCGGCCAGGCCGCGGATATTGAAGCCGAACTGCGAAACTAGGCTGCGTGCCTGTTCCTCCGTGGCTGCCAACTCACCCCAGTACGGCAGGATCTCCGGTTGTGCGGGCATCCCGGGACCAGGGGTGTTCCACGCCGCCGCGAGACGCAGGTCATCCGCGCCGCCGATGTGCGGGGCACCCATTTCGGCCAGGGCCACGTAGCCATTCGCGGCGGCCTCGGCCAGGGCCTTTGCCTGGTATCCGCGAAGGACATCGGCCGGCAGGCTGCGCGCGGCCCGCCTGGCAGCCGCGTGGGCCGCGCGCGAGACTTTCGCCCCGCCGTCGTACCCCTCTGCGTCCTGCAGCCCGGGCTCCCGCGCCAGGGCACCCGAGACCAGCGCAGAGTGGACGTCAACACGCGACAGGTAAACGGACCGGCCGCCGGCCGCACGGTCGAGTTCGTCAGCGGTGGGCAACGTGGCGTCGGTCCATTGCGTCTCGTCCCAACCGTGGCCCAGCACCGGTCCGCTGCCGCCGGCTGCTGCAACGGCGTCCAGCAGTTCACGGGCGGAGTTCACGGAGGCAAGCTTCAGGGAGTCCAGGGCAATGCCGGTTTCCGTCAGGTGCGCATGGGAATCCACGAACCCCGGCGTGACAAGGGCGCCCCGCAGGTCGATGATGTCCATCTTTGAATCAGCAATGGAGGAAGCCGCCTGCTCGGACCCCACCCAGGCCACGGTATCGCCGTCCACCAACATGGCCGTGGCAAACGGGTCGGCCGCCGTATAAACGGATCCGTTGCGGTAGAGCGCTGCCTTGGAACGGGAATTGGACTCTGGACCGGACGTGGTCATTGGCGAAAGGCTCCTCGCATAGGGGCGTGCCGGAACAGCCCCGGCACGATGGGGCAGACAGTGCGTTTACTGGACGGATGAATAGGCCACGACGCCGCGGCGTATCAGGTTGATTGCCTCCCCGCACAGCCGGGCAAGCCGTGGTTCGAGGCCTGGAATCTTGGCGATCTGGTCCAGCAGGTCCACCACCTGCTTGACCCAGCGGACGAAGTCTCCGGCGGCGAGGTCGGTGCCGCTCAGCACATCCTGCAGGTGGCGCCCGCGGGCCCACTTGTAGATGGGCCACACCAGGCCGAGCTCGGGCTCACCGGTGAGCGGCAGCTTGTTCGCTTCCTCGACGTCTTCAAGCGCGGACCATTCCCGGACCACGATGTCCACTGACGTTTCCAGGGAGACGCTGGGCATCCGCGGCCGCAAGCCGCGGTCCTCGCGCTTTGCCTGGTAAACCAGCACACTGGCCAGGGCGGCGACCTCGACGGCGTCGAGGTCGTCGAAGGCACCCAGGCGGAGCGACTGGGAAATCAGGAGGTCCTTCTCCCCGTAGATCCGCCGCAGCCGCTGTCCGTCCGGGCTGATAGCCAGCCGTCCGTCATCTGAGGCGTCCAGGTAGCCGTAGGCGGACAGGACGTCACAGACCCTGTCGAACGTCTTTGCAATGGTGTTGGTCCGCCCCTGGATCTGGCGGACCAGGTTGTCGGTTTCGCGCCGCAGCTTCCACCAGCGCTCGGACCAGCGGGCGTGGTCTTCGCGTTCGTTGCATCCGTGGCAGGGGTGGGCGCGGAGGGCGCGCCGGAGGTCGGCAATGCGCTTTTCCTGGTCCGGCAACGCGGAAGCAAGGCCGAAATCGTTGTTGCGGTTGTGACCCGGCGCGGGCGGCCGGTTTTCACGCAGGGCGTTCCTGGCCGAGGACGCAAGGTCACGGCGCGACTTGGGGACCTTGGCGTTGAAGGACTTGGGGATGCGGATCCGGGTAACGGGCGCGATGGGGCCCTCCAGGTCGTCCGTGCCGATCCTGCGCAGCTGGTTATCGAGGGTCAGGACAGCGGGCCGTGGTTCCCGGCTGCTGTGGTCCGAGCTGAGCACAATGGCCGGGCCGGGCGCCCTGCCACCGGGAACATCAACCACGTCCCCGGGCATGAGCCTGGCCAGGGAGTCGTCACTCATCGACTTGCGTGCGCGGGTTGTGGTGCGCGACGCGGCGTTCTCCACGTCCGAGAGCTCGCGGCGCAGCCGTGCGTACTCAGTGAAGTCGCCAAGGTGGCAGGTCATCGACTTGGCGAAGCCGGCAAGGGATTCCTCACGGCTGCGCACCTGCCTTGCCAGGCCCACCACGGACCGGTCAGCCTGGAACTGCGCGAAGGAGGACTCGAGGATTTCACGGGCCCTGGCCCGGCCGAACTGGGCCAGCAGGTTGATGCTCATGTTGTACGTGGGACGGAAACTGGAATTGAGCGGGTAGGTGCGCCTGGACGCCAGGCCGGCCACCGCCGTCGGGTCCCCTCCCGGCTGCCACAGGACCACCGCGTGTCCTTCGACGTCGATGCCGCGCCGGCCGGCGCGGCCGGTCAGCTGTGTGTACTCGCCGGCTGTGATGTCCACGTGGGCTTCACCGTTGAACTTGTCGAGCTTTTCCAGCACCACCGACCGAGCCGGCATGTTCACGCCCAGGGCCAGGGTCTCCGTGGCGAACACGGCCTTGACCAGGCCGTCGGCGAAGAGCTTCTCCACAACTTCCTTGAAGGTGGGCAGCATCCCGGCGTGGTGGGCGGCGAAACCGCGGAGCAGCCCGTCGCGCCAACTCCAGAAACCGAGAACGTCGAGGTCATCAGGCGGAATGTCACGGCCGGCTTCGTCGACGCGTTCGGCGATGATCCGCTGTTCCTTCTCCGTGGTCAGCCACAGACCCGAAGCAACACACTGGGCCACTGCGGCGTCGCAACCGGCCCTGGAAAAGATGAAGGTGATGGCGGGAAGAAGGTCCATCCGGTCCAGGCTGGCGATGACCTGGGGACGGCTGGCCCTGCGCACGCCCGTTTGTTCGGCAGGCCGTGGCGGCCGGTCGTTGCCCCGCCTGCCGCGCTGCACGCGGCCCGGCCGGCTCCGGAAGCCCTGCTGGCCTTCGTTGCGGGCAACGGTCAGGAGTTCCGGATTGACGTCGAAGCCGCGGTTTGTCTCTTTGTTCCGGCTTTTGCCGCTGACCGTTTTGGGCTGGTCATCTTCAGCAGCATCAACCGCAGGAGCAATTTCGTCGAAAGTGGTTTCGCCGGCGAACAGGTCCATGATCCGGCGGCCCACCATCACGTGTTGCCACAGGGGAACCGGCCGGTGTTCGGAGACGATGATGTCCGTGTCGCCGCGGACAGTGTCCAGCCAGGCACCGAACTCCTCTGCGTTGGACACCGTGGCGCTGAGGGATACCACCTGCACCTCGCTTGGCAAGTGGATGATGACTTCTTCCCACACGGCGCCGCGGAACCTGTCGGCCAGGTAGTGCACCTCGTCCATCACGACGTACCCGAGGTCGTCCAGGGTGGCCGAATCGGCATAAAGCATGTTGCGGAGGACTTCGGTGGTCATGACCACCACCGGTGCCTCGCCGTTGATGCTGGTGTCGCCTGTCAGCAGGCCGACATTTTCGGCACCGTACTTTTCGCCGAGTTCAGTGAATTTCTGGTTGCTGAGCGCCTTGATGGGGGTGGTGTAAAAAGCCTTGAGGCCACGCTTGAGGGCCAGGTAGATGGCGAATTCACCCACGATGGTCTTGCCTGCACCGGTCGGCGCGGCTACCAGGACACCCTTGCCCCCTTCAAGGGACCGGCACGCCTGCCGCTGGAAGTCGTCGAGCTCGAAGTCGAGAGTCTGGGTGAAGGCACCGAGGTCTGTGGCGGCCTCCGCGCGCCGCTCCGCGCTGGCCCGGTACCTTTCGGCGGGTGAGAGTACTTCGACATCGTCACCCGGCCCCGGCGAGAACGGTCCGCTGGTGGTTGGGCCTGTGGAGAACGGCCCGGTATTGGAGGACATACACCAAGCCTAATGGGAGCTTAGAGGTTCCCCAGTTCACTGCTGGGGGTTGCGACGTCTGCGGTGGCTTCCGTTTCGGCAGCCAGCTTCGACTCGCGGCGCGCACGGCGTTTGTCATTCATGAGGCACACACCGATCGCTGCGAAGAACAGCACCAGCAGCGGCCCCGCAAGCATGAACATGGAGATGGCATCGGCGCCGGGCGCCGCGATGGCCGCCAGCACGAACACCAGGAAGACTGTGATGCGCCAAGCCTTGAGGATGGTGCGTCCGGACAGAATGCCGGCCATGTTGACGCCCACCAGGACCACCGGCACCAGGAAGGCTATACCCAGGACCAGGACCATGCGCGTGACGAACTCGATGTAGGTTCGCGCGTCAATGACGCTGGATGAGCCCTCGGGCGTGAACTGCGTCAGCGCATGGACCACCTGGGGTACCACCAGCCAGCCGGCCCAGATTCCGGCCAGGAACAGCGGGACGGCAGCAGCCATGTAGCCCAGAGTGTAGCGGCGCTCCTTGGATGTCAGGCCCGGGGTGATGAAGGCCCACAGCTGGTAGATCCAAATGGGACTGGAGATGACCACGCCGATCAGAAGCGACATCTGGAGCTTGAAGTCGAACGGGGAGGCGATGCTGCCGAAGTTGATGGCGGCGAGGCCGCCGGTCTGATCCGAAATACGGTTAACGGGCTCAGCCAGGGCCTTCAGCAGCGGATCGTAAAGTATCCAGCCGCCGATGCCGCCAATGACGACTCCGATGGCCGACTTGATCAGCCGGTTCTTCAGCTCCTTGAGGTGGTCCCAGAGGGACATCCGTCCCTCTGGGTTGGCTTTACGGGCCCGCTTCAGTGCCACTGGGGTTTAGGCGCGGTTCGACGGCGGAACGTCAGTGCCGTCGGTCGGCTCTCCCGGCTTCGCCTTGGGGTGGTTCACGATGGTGCCCTCCACCGGCCCGGAGGCATCGGTGGGCTCGGTTTTGCCGTCGTTCTTCATTTCCTTAACCTCGGATTTGATGATCCGCATGGACTGGCCAAGGCTGCGCGCCATGGCAGGAAGCTTGGGCGCGGCAAAGAGAAGCAGTGCAACAACGATGATAATGACGATGGGCCAGGGGCCATCAAACAGTCTTCCCATGGGAAATCCTTTCCTCTAAAAACATCCTACTTCTATGTGAAGTCGAGATCTGTGAGAGCCTGCGGCTGGCCCCGGTCCTTCTTGCGCTGCACTCGCCGAAGGCGGCGTTCTTCCCGGCGGGAGGACTTGGATGCCTCGTAATCATGTCGCATGTCGGCTGGCGAGGCAAAAACGGCAGAGCCCGCGGCCGGACGCCCGATGCCGGGCTTTTGATCCTGGTGATCAGCCCCGGGGAGCGGGCCAACGTGGCCCAATTTGTCGCCGGCGGCGCCAAGGTCCTTGACTGTGGCCATGAACTTGCGGAACAGGCGAACGCCCAGCACGAAATAGAAGAGGAGTGACACGGCAACCAACGCCACCCATAACAGGATCCAGAACCACCAAGGCATGCTGAGAAGTCTAGCCGCCGTACCGTGCCAGGGCGGCCTCCAGCCAGTCCCGGGCCGCGTCAGCCAGGCCGGCAGGTTCCAGGATCCGGACCGCTCCCCCGTGCTGGGCCACGAACATCGGCAGCCAGCCGGTGTTTCCGAACCGTATTTCTGCCACGAGTCCGCCGTCGGGGAGGTCTGCGGTGCGGTCCGCGTAGTAATCCTCAGCCAGGCCCCGTCCCTGCCGGGTGAGCTGCACGGTGACTGTTGTGTCGTCGTCGTTCGGCGTGAAGAGCTTCGCCGGAACACCCTCGGCGGGCCTCCTGTCCCCTGCTGCACGGTTCCCGTTCGGGCGGACGTCCTGTACCCGGTCCAGCCGGAAGTTCCGCAGCCCGTTGACCCGGTGGCAGAACGCTTCGAAGTACCAGGTGTTATCCAGCGAATAGAGCCGGAGCGGGTCCACATCCCGCTCGGACACGGCGTCCCGCTGCGGTGACAGGTACGTCAGGTGGAGCTGCGCACCGGAGACGATGGCCTCCCGGACCGTCGCGTGCGTTGTTGCGTCGCCGGGTGCAACTTCCGGACCGGACAGGGAAGCAGCACGCAGGCCTTCCTCCCCCGCCGCCGCCAGCAGCTTCAGCGTCACCGACTCAAGTGCACCGCCTTCGGCGACATCCGGCAGCCCGTTCAGGGTTTCGAGGCCGGTGAGGAGCGCGCAGGCTTCCTCCACGGTGAAGCGAACCGGTTTCTTCAGGTCGAGGTCCTGGGTGATGAAGACGTGGTCGTCTTCCCACTGGATGTCCAGAAGGTCATCCGGGTAGCCCTCGGGCAGGCCCGAGCAGATGAGGATCCGCAGGTCATCCTCGAGTTCCCCGCGGCTCACCCCGAAATGCTCCGCGACATCCTGGATGTGCAGCCCCTGGTTATGGACCAGGAACGGGACCAGCTGGAGCATTCGTTTGAGCTGGTCCTCCGAAGTCCCCTTGCGAACCTTGCGCGCGGGGGCGGCCGGGAAAGCGTACCCAGGGACGGGTGACGCGCTGAACGCGGCTGCCGCGCGCAGCCTGCGCTCCACCGCGCGGACCAGTTCCGGGGGCGCCACCGGCACCGCGTCGGGACCGTAGGACGCCAGCTCTTCGGCCAGGACTTCGGGGTCACGGAATTCCAGGCTCAGGCGGTCGTAAGCCCCGGCGGGCCTCTGGGCGGCGATGTGCTGTTCAGCTCCGGCGGCCTTTGCCCGGCCCCTCAGCGCCAGCAGGCGTCCTTCCCGGACATCCACGACGGCGGTGCGCAGCGGCAGTTCCGGGAGGCGGGCAAGT
This sequence comes from Pseudarthrobacter chlorophenolicus A6, assembly GCF_000022025.1. Lineage (GTDB taxonomy): Bacteria > Actinomycetota > Actinomycetes > Actinomycetales > Micrococcaceae > Arthrobacter > Arthrobacter chlorophenolicus. Next base: position 2,174,810 of record NC_011886.1, on the reverse strand, counting down.
TCCAGCCGGATGTTGAAGTCGGCCGGCGGCTCGAACCGCTCTTTCGGCAGCGTCAGGACGGGACCGGTGAAACGCGACAGGCGGAATTGCCGGGGCTCCTGCCGGGCCCGATCATACCCCATCAGGTACCACTGCCCGAAGCGGCTGCCCAGGCCCCATGGTTCGACGGTGCGGACTTCTTCCCTGCCCGTGGTGCCTGCCAGATAGGGGAAGGTCACAGCGTGCCGGGAGTGCATGGCCGCAACGAGGTCGTCGAAGGCCTGGCCCGCAGGCCTGATGCGCGGCTGCACGCCCGAAGGAAGTTCGACGTCTGCCATCCGCCCGGACGCCTGGAGCTTGCGGAGCGCGCTCTGGGCAGCGGTGCCGAGGGCTGCTCGCTCCCACAGTTGGGATGCCAGCAGCAGGACTGTCCACTCTTCCGGACCGAGTTCGACGTCGGGAAGCCGGTTGGATTCCTTGCCGATCCGGTAGCGGGTGGTTGCGGGGTCATCCTCGCTCCAGCCCAGGTCCGTCAGGGTTTCGACGTCGAAGCCGAACTGGCGCAAATCGTTCTTGTCCCGTTCGAACATCCGGCCAAAAGCGACGTCGTTTCCGGATTCGTCGTGGTAGACCTTCTGCCTCAGTTCGCTGCGACGAAGCCCGTAACGGGTGTTCAGCAGGGCGATCAGGAGGTTCAGCAGGCGCTCAGTTCGGGATTGGGACACCCTGTGTACGTTACTAAAGTCCTTCCCCGAACGCAGAAAGCGCGGCAGCCCGCGGGACTGGTGTCCTGCGTGCTGCCGCGCTTCCGCATGGCGCGACGGCGCCGTGCGCCTGCGGCCCGGCCTAGCGGACTCCGACCAGGTCCACGACGAAGATGAGGGCCTCGTTGGGGGCAATCGCCCCGCCGGCGCCACGGGAACCGTAGGCCAGTTCGGAGGGGATTTCGAGGCGGCGGCGGCCGCCCACCTTCATGCCCAGCAGGCCCTGGTCCCATCCCTGGATTACCTGGCCCACGCCGACGCGGAAGTCCAGCGGCGCGCCGCGGCCCCAAGAGGCGTCGAACTCTTCACCCGTGGACCAGGCAACGCCCACGTAGTGGGTGGAGACTGTGTCTCCGGCTTTGGCTTCGCGGCCGTCACCCTCGATGAGGTCGGTGATCACGAGTTCGGTGGGGACATCGCCCTCGGGGAAGTCGATTTCAGGCTTGGTACGGTCAAAATCCCGCTGTCCAAATGACATGCTTGCTCCTTTGATCTGTGTGAGGATGCTGGTGCTGATTCCGCGGACTGGCCGCGGCCCGTCTGTAAGTGTGGCTACTTGGCGCCGAGGATGTCCACTACGAAGACAAGATCACCCTTGGCCTCGCCCTGTCCGGCGTCACCGTAGGCCAGGTCTTTGGGGATCACCAGGAGGACCCGGGAGCCCACCGTCTTGCCGGCGAGGCCCTGGGTCCAGCCCTTAATGACTTCGTTCAGGCCAAAGCTGGCCGGTTCGCCGCGGTCGAAGCTGGAGTCGAACTTGGTGCCGCCCACCAGGTTGACGCCCACGTAGTCGACCGTCAGGGTGTCAGTCTCCTTGACGGTGGCCCCGGTGCCCTTGATGAGGTCCTGGGAGACCAGTGCAGTGGGGGCTGCTGCGCCTTCAACGTTGATTTCCGGCTTGCCGTCTTTTTCCGTCACGGTGGGCAGGCCGGCCGGCGGGGTTACGGTTTCGCCCTGGGGCTTGTCCAGTACGGGAGTCGGGTCACCCGCGGAGAGCACCTTGATGATCAAAAGCTGGGTGGGGCTGGCCGGGGCGCTCGGCGTGGGGGTGGCTCCGGCTGACGGGCTGGGGCTGGCTGCGGGGGCGCTCTTCTGTCCCGGCACTGCCAGTGCAATGCTGGAGCCGACCTTGGCGCCTACGAAAGCGTTGTAGATGACGGCGCTGTTGGTTTTCAGGTCGTCGTTGAGCTCGAGGGGTTCGGGCTCGCCGGGGAAGGTGTCTTCCAGGGTGGAGCCGTCTGCACCGTTGAGGGCGAGGACCGAGATGTTCGCGATCTGGTTTGCCTTGACGGTGTCACCTGTACCCTCAGCGACAACCTTCACGGTGGGCTCAGCCACTTCGAACGGCTTGGGAAAGTCCACGCCCGGGGCCTTTTTGTCCCCGTTGTCGGTCAGCTTGAGGGTGTCGAACTTGGCAGTGTCGCCAGCGGACTGGCTGGTGGGTTCCGGCTCTGCGGTCGAGCCTCCGCAGGCGGTGAGCAGCAGCAGGCCGGGCAGGAGGATTGCTAGTAGTCGGCGCACGTAAAGAACTTTCGTCGGGGCAGGGTGGACGCGATGTTCCGCATGGCAGCGGACAGCATCGCTGCGGGCACCTTAAAAGGGCCTTATCCAGAATAGCCCGTGAAGCTGGGTGTCAGCCCATAGAGTCCAGGAGGGCATCAACCCGCTCGTCGACGCTCCTGAACGGGTCCTTGCACAGGATGGTCTGGTGTGCACGGTCGTTGAGTTTCAGGTGCACCCAGTCCACCGTGTAGTCACGGCCCAGCTCCTGGGCCCGGCGGACAAAGTCGCCGCGGAGCTTGGCCCGGGTGGTCTGCGGCGGTGCGTCAACGGCATCCTTGATCACTGTATCGTCCACCAGGCGGCGGACGGCTCCCCGGGACTGCAGGAGATAGTAAAGGCCCCGGCTTCGCGAGATGTCGTGGTAGGTCAGGTCCAGTTGGGCAATACGTGGCGCGTCCAGGCCCAGTCCGTGGCGTTCGCGGTAACTGTCCATGAGCTTCTTCTTGATAGCCCAGTCAATTTCAGTGTCGATGCTGCGCGTATCTCCGCTTTCGATGGCCTTGAGCGTGCGCTCCCACAGGTCGAGGATCAGCGGTACGTGGGGGTTGTGGGCACCATTTTCACGCACGAAGGCAGTGACTTTGGTCAGGTACTCCTGCTGGATTTCCAGTGCGGTCAGCTGGCGGCCGTTTGCCAGCCTGACCAGCGCGCGGCCGCTGAGGTCGTGGGAGATTTCGCGGATGCTGCGGATGGGATTTTCCATCCGCATGTCCCGCATGATGACCCCGGCTTCGATCATCCGCAGGACCAGGTCGACAGTGCCCACCTTCATCAGGGCGGTGGTCTCCGACATATTGGAATCTCCAACAATGACATGCAGCCGGCGGTAGAACTCGGCGTCGGCGTGCGGCTCGTCCCGGGTGTTGATGATGGGACGCGAACGGGTGGTGGCGGAGGATACGCCTTCCCAGATGTGGTCCGCCCGCTGGGAGAAAGCGTAAGTTGCCCCGTGCGGTGTCTTGAGGATCTTTCCGGCCCCGGCGATGAGCTGGCGGGTGACGAGGAACGGGATCAGGATTTCGGCGAGCCGGGAGAACTCTCCCCGCCTCGGGATCAGGTAGTTCTCGTGGCTGCCGTACGAGTTTCCGGCCGAGTCAGTATTGTTCTTGAACAGGTAGACAGTGCCGTTGAAGCCCTCGGCGGCGAGGCGGGCCTGCGCTTCGTCCACGAGGTCATCCAGGATGAGTTCGCCGGCCCGGTCATGTGCGATGAGCTGGGCAAGGTCGTCGCATTCGGCCGTGGCGTACTCGGGATGGGATCCGACGTCCAGGTAGAGCCGGGAACCGTTCGTGAGGAAGACGTTGGACGAACGGCCCCAGCTGACAACCTTGCGGAACAGGTAGCGGGCTACCTCTTCCGGGGCAAGAGGCCTCGAATCGGGGCTTGAATACGAGATTCCGAATTCTGTTTCGATGCCGAAGATTCTCTTGTCCATCTCTCCTCCTACGCCAGCAATGCAGTGATGTCTGCGTCGTTGAGCCTGCGGAAGGCACGGCGGGCGCCGCGGACTTCCTCTGAGTGCCGGTCAAGGACCGCCACTTCGATCGCACGCGCCGGGACCGGCTTGGCCGTTTCTTCCGTCTCGGGTGCCGGAGCGAGGCCGTTAAGTGCGAGGCGGACGGCGTCCGGGAAACCCAGTGAGGCCCGCCAGCCCTGGTCAATGGCAGAGGCGACGCGGTCTGCCTGGCCACCCATCACCACGAAACTGTGTTCGTCAGCGATGGAGCCGTCGAACGTCAGGCGGTATAAATGGTCCTCAGCCTGCGTGGCGCCTACTTCGGCCACCGCGAGTTCCACTTCGAACGGTTTCTGTTCGGCGGTGAACACGGCGCCAAGGCTTTGGGCGTACACGCTGGCAAGGCCGCGGGCGGTGACATCCTCGCGGTCGTACGAATAGCCGCGGACATCGGCATAACGCACGCCGGCCTGCCGCAGGCTTTCAAATTCGTTGTATTTGCCGACGGCGGCGAAAGCGATCTTGTCGTAGATCTCACCTATTTTGTGGAGCGACGGAGAGGGGTTCTCGGCCACCAGGGCGATGCCGTCTTCGCAGCTGATCACCACCACCGACTTTCCGCGCGCGATGCCCTTCCGTGCGAAGTCCGCACGGTCCTTCATCAGCTGTTCGGGAGAGACATAGAACTGCTGTGTCATGTCAGGCCTCCCGTCCGGCAATGGTGCGGGCCTCGATAACGTGCTGTGATGCAGCGGCGAGTTGTGGCTCCGCCACGCGTCGGGTGCCTGTGCTGTCCACCGTGTACACCACGGGCCAGAGCTTGCGCACAGTGTCCGGGCCTCCAGTGGCGGAGTCGTCATCTGCGGCGTCGAACAAGGCCTCGATGGCGACGGCCACGGCTTCTTCTGCGGAGAGGTTGGGGCGCCAAAGTTTCTTGAGGGCTCCACGGGCGAAGACCGACCCGGAACCCACCGTGTGGTGTTCGTGTTCCTCGTACCGGCCGCCGGTCACGTCGTACGAGAACAGCCTGCCGACACCGGCGCTGGTGTCGAAGCCGGCGAAAAGGGGTACCACAGCCAAGCCCTGCATGGCCAGGGGAAGGTTCCCGCGGATCATCGCCCCGAGCCTGTTTGCCTTGCCTTCAAGGCTGAGGAGGGTTCCCTCGATTTTTTCGTAGTGCTCCAGCTCCACCTGGAACAACCGGGTCAGGTCGATCGCGATGCCCGCGGTGCCCGCGATGCCCAGAACGGAGTACCGGTCGGCCGGGAACACTTTCTCGATGTGCCTGCTGGCAATGACGTTGCCCATGGTGGCCCGCCGGTCCCCCGCCATCAGCACGCCGCCGTTGTAGCTCATGGCCACGATGGTAGTGGCATGGGGAACCTGGAGCGGGGCGGCCGCCGTTGCGCTGCCCTGCCCCGAGCGGTTGAACGGCAGGAGCTCCGGCCGGTCGCGCTGAAGGTGTTCGGTGAATGACGAGGTGGCGTTCGCGGCTACCTTGTTGGCGGTTGATTCCTGCACTCATGCACTCCTAAAACGTGGTGTTCAACGTCGGTACAGATTCCGGCCGTCCGCGGCTTCCGCCACCATCCGGGGTCCGGGTTTACTGGCCGCCTTTTTGGACGAAGGCCCGGACGAATTCTTCGGCGTTCGATTCAAGGACACCGTCGATTTCGTCGAGCAGGTCGTCCACGCCTTCGGTCGATGCCGAGGCTTGCGCCTCGGGCGGTGCGGGCGGTGCCTCGGGAATGTCTTCGTCGACCTGGCTGTCGCGTGATTGCGGCTGCTGCTGCTCCTGGCCTGCCATTGCTATCCCTTTCCTTTTGTTGCCGGCGGATCCGGACGATCCACCAATATATGCCCATCCTGCCACGGCCCGGGGCGTCCCGCGCGGTTTACGCCGCAGGCGGAGCGGTGTTGTGTCCCAGCAGTTCACCGAGGAACGGACCGGCCTCGCGGAAGCGCTCAAAAAGGGCTCCTGTCAGGGCTTTTGTGCCGCGAAGGGGCTCGCGGGTAGGCACCCGCTGCAGCCGCCCGTAACCCGGAACATCGAAGATGACGGAGTCCCAGCTGGCCCCCACTACATCCTTGCCGAAGCTGCTGATGCACTTGCCGCGGAAGAACGCCCGGGTGTCAGCGGGCGGTTGCCCCACAGCTGCCGAGATTGCGGCGTCCTCCACCACGCGCTGCATCCGGTTCCGTGCCAGGAGCCGGTAGTAGAGGCCCTTCTCCGGCCGGATGTCGGCCCACTGGAGGTCCACCAGTCCCAGCCGGGCGTCATCCCATTCCAGGCCGTCACGCTGACGGTAACCGTCCAGGAGCGAAAGCTTGGCAAGCCATTCCACGGAGGTTGCCGCGGCCGCCCGGTTGCTGTCCAACTGTGTGAGGACTTCGGCCCAGCGTTCCAGGACCTCGTGGGTATGTCCGTCCCCGTCCACGGCGTCGCCCACGCCGGTGTCCTGGGCCAGTTTTGCCGCCGCTTCGTGGTACATCCACTGCAGATCGAGGGCGGTGACCCTCCGGCCGTCCACCAGCCGCACCGTGGCAGTCAGGGAGGTGTCGTGGCTGATTGCCTGCAGCGCCCGCACGGGCTCGTGGACTTCGACCTTCGGCGCCAGCCCGGCCTCGATGAGGCTCAGCACCATGGCAGTAGTTCCGAACTTAAGGTAGTTGGAGACCTGGCTGAGGTTGGCGTCGCCAATGATCACGTGGAGCCGGCGGTACTTATCCGCCGTCGCGTGCGGTTCATCACGGGTGTTGATAATCGGCCTGCGGATGGTTGTCTCCAGCCCCACCTCGGCTTCGAAGAAGTCCGCGCGCTGGCTGATCTGGTAACCCGCCGCCGAACTGTCCTGGCCGATGCCCAGGCGCCCGGCGCCGCATACGGCCTGGCGGCTCACAAAGAAAGGCGTCAGCCCGCGGACGATGTCGGCGAAAGGAACCGAACGTGGCATGAGGTAGTTCTCGTGGGACCCGTAGGACACCGATTTGTTGTCCGTGTTGTTCTTGTAAAGATTCACCGGCGGCAGGTCCGGGTCTGCGGCGAGCCGGCGGACCGCTGCCAGGGCAACGAGGTCCCCTGCAGCATCCCAGGCCACGGCGTCCCGGGGGTTGGTGACTTCGGGGCTGGAGTACTCGGGATGCGCGTGGTCCACGTAGAGGCGCGCTCCGTTGCCGAGGACCATGTTCATCAGGAGGGATCCGGACTCGTCCTGGCCATCGAGCTCCAGGTCCTCCCGTCCGTAGGCCAGCGCCACCGCTTCGGCGTCAAGGACGGGCGGCTGGTCGGTGAGCTGGCTTGGGTGGGCCGTTTCCCTGTCCACGGTCCATCCGCGGGCGTCATGAAGCGGTTCTTCATCCGTGTAATCCCAGCGGGTTTCCGCTCCGCCCGCCGCCCGCTGCCGGGTGACCTGGGCGTACGCCTGGACCACCCGGGCACTCATCATGGTGGCGTTGGCCGAGGGGGCGGTAGGAGCGTGGATCCCGTATTCGGTTTCCGCGCCCATGACCCGCATCGCGCCGCCGGCGGGCAGGCCTCCCCCGCCCGCCGGTTCCGGTGCAGCCGTCACAGATACTGTCCAGTGGTGGGGGTGGTTTCGATGGACTTCCCGGGTTCCTGCCCGGCCTTGCCCTGGACAATCGTCCGGATGTAGGTGATCCGTTCGCCCTTCTTGCCGGAGATCCGTGCCCAGTCATCAGGGTTGGTGGTGTTGGGCATGTCCTCGTGCTCGCGGAACTCATCGACCACGGCCCGCAGCAGGTGCTCGATGCGAAGCCCCCTCTGCTGGCTGGTGAGCAGGTCCTTGATGGCGTACTTCTTGGCACGGTCCACCACGTTCTGGACCACGGCGCCGGAGTTGAAGTCCTTGAAGTACAGCATCTCGGTGTCCCCGTTGGCGTAGGTCACCTCGAGGAACTCGTTGGACTTGTCCGTGGAGTACATGGCTTCCACGGTCCGCTGCACCATGGCATCCACCGTCGCTTGCACATCGCCGTTGTGCTCAGCAAGGTCGGACTCGTGGAACGGCAGGTCCGGAGTGATGTACTTGTTGAAGATGTCCGCAGCAGCTTCGGCGTCGGGGCGGTGGATCTTGACTTTGACGTCAAGGCGGCCGGGCCGGAGGATGGCGGGATCGATCATGTCCTCGCGGTTGGAGGCGCCGATCACTATCACGTTGTCCAGCCGTTCCACGCCGTCAATCTCGCTGAGCAGCTGCGGGACGATGGTGGTTTCGACGTCGGACGAGATGCCCGTGCCCCTGGTCCGGAACAGCGAATCCATTTCGTCGAAGAAGACCACCACGGGGCTGCCGTCCGAGGCCTTTTCACGGGCGCGGGCGAAGATCAGCCGGATGTGGCGTTCCGTTTCGCCCACGTACTTGTCGAGCAGTTCCGGGCCCTTGATGTTCAGGAAGTAGCTTTTCAGGTCCACGTTCCCGGAGCGCTCGGCGGCGCGGGCGGCTAGAGAGTTGGCCACCGCCTTGGCGATGAGGGTCTTGCCGCAGCCCGGGGGGCCGTAGAGGAGGATACCCTTGGGTGCTTTCAGCCCGTGTTCACGGTATAGGTCAGGGTGCAGGAACGGCAGTTCCACGGCGTCGCGGATTTGTTCGATTTGCGGGCCCAGGCCGCCAATGTCCTCGTAGGTGATGTCCGGAACTTCTTCGAGGACGAGGTTCTCGACCTCGGAGCGCGGCACCTTCTCGAGTGCGTACCCTGTCCGTGAATCGATGGACAGGGCATCGCCCACGCGGAGCTTCTGTGCGAGCAGGGCACCCGAGAGCCGGACCACGCGTTCTTCGTCGGCCCGGCCCACCACGAGTGCCCGGTCGGCTCCGAGCATTTCCTTAAGCGTGGCGAGCTCACCGGCGCGTTCGTAGCCGAGGCCTGCCACGATCAGCAGGGCCTCGTTCAGCAGGACCTCCTGACCCACGGTGAGCTGGTTGATGTTCACCAAGGGGCTGAGACCTACTCGCATCTTCCGGCCAGCGTTGAAGATGTCCGCAGATTCCTCCGTGGCTGCCTGCCCGCTGTTGCCCGGGGCCGGTTGCCGCCGCGGGTTCAGCTGCAGGATGGTGCCAAAGCTGTAAGGTGGCTGCCCTTCCTGGTCCAGCGCGTTCTTCAGGCGGAGGATTTCCGCCTTCGCTGTTTCAAGCATGCTGACCAGCTTGGTGTTGTTCTGCGTTGCCGCAGCCAACTGGCGGTCAATGTGCCTGAGTTTGTCCCGGAGGATGTTGACCTGGCGGTCGGCAACCGAGAGGTCATTGGCGGCAGATTGCTCTGTCGGTGTACGTCCGGAGTCCTGGTTCGGTGTCTCCATGATGCATCAGCCCCTTCCTGCTCTTCTCTTAAGACATTAGTCCCAAGAGGGCAGCTAGGGATGGAGACTCCCGAAATGTGGACTAGTTCGTGACCTCGGGGGTGTCCTTGACGTTTGTTCCGGCAATCGCATCGCGGGCGGCGCGGCGAAGTTTCTTGTCCGACACGGCCCGCTCGCCCACGGCCCCCGGGGTCCAGGCGTTGACGTCCTCTTCGTTGAATTCGGTCTTCGACGGCCGGCGCTTGACGGAGATGCCGGTGACGCCGTCGGCGAGCCTCCGGGTGACAAGGAGGAACCCGGTGTGGGCCACCATCCGGTGGTCCGGGCGTACGGCAAGGCCTTCGAGGTGCCAGCCGCGGACCATCGATTCCCAGGCGTCCGGTTCGGTGAACCGGCCGTCTGCGCGGATGGCTTCCGCGGTGCGGGAGAGTTGGGTGACGGTGGCGACGTAGTTGATCCAGACACCGCCGGGGGCGAGCACAGTGGCGACGGCGTCAAGGCATTCCCAGGGTGCCAGCATGTCCAGGACCACACGGTCCACGGAACCGGGAGCTTCGCTGCGGACCACCTCTTCCTGGAAGTCGCCCAAGGAAATCTGCCAGGCAGGGTGCGGGCCGCCGAAGATCGTCTCCACGTTTCCGCGGGCGATGTCAGCGAATTCCTCCCGGCGTTCGAAGGAGTGCAGGTAGCCCTGGTCCCCTACGGCGCGGAGCAGGGAGATGGACAGTGCACCTGAGCCGACGCCGGCTTCAACGACGCGCGCGCCGGGGAAGATGTCCGCCATGGTGACGATCTGCCCGGCATCCTTGGGGTAGACGACGGCAGCGCCGCGAGGCATGGACAGGACAAAGTCTGACAGCAGGGGGCGCAGTGTCTGGTATTGCTGGCCCACGTTGTTCACCACAACGGAACCGTCCACCTTGCCGATGATGTCGTCGTGGTTGAGGAAGCCCCGGTGGGTGTGGAAGGCTCCGCCGCGTTCGAGGGTGACGGTGTTCATCCGGCCCCGCTCGTCGGTCAGCTGGACGCGTTCGCCTTCCCGGAAGGGGCCGCGGCGCCGGGCGGCTCCGACGGGCTGCGAACCGCTGGCTGCGCCACCGGCCCCGGCTGCTGCTGTGGCGTCGTTGACGGCAGTTTCGCTGCTCATGATGTTCCTCACTCCTGTAAACCTGTGGTGCCTGCGCATGTCTGCCCTGGGCCTGCCTGGTGATTGCGTCGGCGGCACGGCGCACCGGCAGGTAACTCTACCGGTTCCGGCGGCTTCCCTGCTTGCGGGAGGGCCGCTAGGTTGCTTATCCCCGGCGGGTGCGCCGGTTCTTGCCGGTGATGGCGGCGAGGACCGCGTCCTGCGAGAGCAGTCCGGTCACCACCCCGTTGTGGTCAACGACGGCATAGTGTTTGCCCTCAACCTGGGCCAGGAACTGGATGAGTTCCTGCCCCTTCGACCATTCGGGGACGTAGGCGCCGGGGGCCAGTGCGAAAGAGACGGCGGTGACCGGAGTGGCTCCTGCTGCTGCTTCTGGAACGGATGCCAGGGCGGCCGGATCAACAACCCCTTGCGGCCGGCCGTCGGGGCCGCAGACCACCATCGACTTGTGGGCCGCCGCGCCGTAGCCCGGGAGGTCCCGGACAGAAGCGGTGGCAGGCACTGCGATGGCTGGAGTGGAAAGGCCCGCGGCCGTTACCAGCGGCAGGCGGGCCCGGAGGGTGCCTTGCTGGATGGAGGCCGAGGCTCCCATCCACAGGAATCCGCAAACAAGGACGGTGATCATCACGAGGCTGAAATCGGGATCACTACCGGAAAGGAACGGCAGGAGGATGAACCACCCCACCAGCGCCACGACGATGATGCGGCCGGCCCAGCCTGCGGCCACAGTTCCTTTCGCCTGGCTGCCGGTTGCTTTCCAGACGGCCGACTCGACCAGGCGGCCGCCGTCCAGGGGAAGGCCCGGGAGGACGTTGAACACGCCGATGAGGAAGTTCGCCCACATGAAGATATTGGTCAGGATTTCCGCGACGCTGCCCAGGGGCATGGTGGTGAGTACCAGCCAGGCACCGGCAGCAAGAATGAAGTTGGCGGCCGGTCCCGCCAGCGCCACCAGGACCGACCGGCCCGGAGACGCGGTGAAGCTCTCGAACTGTGTATGGCCGCCCCAGAGATTCAAGACGATTTTCTGCGTGGGCCAGCCGTAGACCTTGGCCGTGAGTGCGTGGGCGAGTTCATGGACAAGCACGGAGATCAGCAAAAGCACCGCATATGCGAACGCGACAATGTAGGCGCTTGTACCCAGCGCGGGGTTGTTCCTGTGCAGCACCGGCCCGTACACAATGACCGTAAACGCGGCGATGATGAACCAGGAGTACGCGAGAACCACCGGCACACCGGCGATCCGGCCCAAAGGGATCCCTTCTCGGCGGCCAGGCGCCGCGGCTTCCGGGGTTGCAGGTTCGCGCATGCCGGGTTCCCCGGGTGCCGGCGCGGTCACGGCGTTGTCCCGACGGCGGTCGCGGGCCCGTCAGCAGGGCTTGACGTGTCCGCCGCAGCGAGGAGTTCCTCAAGGTCTGTGCGGGACCGTCCGGACAGCGTGTCCCACAGGGTGTAATGGGAGTGCTCGGGCAACGGGACGATGTGCGGAATGGCCACGGTAGTGACGCCGGACGCAACGGCCGCGGCCACGCCTGGGGCCGAATCCTCCAGCGCCACGCAGTGTCCCAGGTGCAGGTGCGGATCCGTTTCGCGAAGCCGTTCGACGGCGGTCAGGTACGCCTCCGGGTGAGGCTTGCCACGGCTGACGGTATCGCCGGTGACGAGGATTTCGAAATACGGACGGGGAAGGCTGTCCACCACCTGGCGGGCCAACGGCCCCTCGGACATGGTGACCAGGGCGCACCTGATACCGGCGAGGTGGAGCTCTTCGAGGAGTTCACGGGCACCGGGCCGCCACGGCACCTCCCGCCGTACGCTGCTGACGACCTCGGCGGTGAGGTGGTCGATGATCTCCCGGACACTGAGCGCCACGCCGGCCTTCTGCAGGAGGCCGGCGGAGAAGGACAAGGACTGCCCCACCAGCTGCATGGCCTGTTCGTGGGACCACGTGCCACCGTGGGCTTCCACCAGCGCGTGCTCGGCGGCAATCCAGTATGGCTCCGTGTCCACAATGGTTCCGTCCATGTCCCAGAGGACGGCTTTGAGCGGTGATTCGGAGCCTGGAAGTTGCATGTCCCAAGTCTAAGGGGACATGCTGGGCGGTCCCTGGGGGCTACGCCCTTGGCGAATACTGGGCCGTTAAGGCCTGTGATGGCTGGTGGTTGCCGAGGTTGCGGCGCTTCATTCCCTGCACGCGCGCACTCCTTGGACGTAGGGTGATGGAATGAATAGCTTCGAGGGAGACACCGCCGATACGGGTGCCGGACCCGAGAGGGAACGGTTCCTGCAGCCAGTTGCCGGGGGGCAGCGCGTCACGGTGATGCTGGCCGCCTTTGAAGGCTGGAACGATGCCGGGGAGGCCGCAAGCGACTCGCTGCGCTACCTCAACAAACTGTGGGGCGGCAAAAAAGTTGCGTCCATCGACGCAGACGAATATTACGACTTCCAGTTCACCCGTCCCACGGTGCGCAGGAACGCGGCGGGGGAACGGAAGATCAAATGGCCTTCCACCCGGATCTACAAAGCCAGTGCGCCCAATTCCAATGTGGACGTCATTTTTGTCCAGGGCACAGAGCCGTCCTACAAGTGGCGGGCGTACACGGCCGAGCTGCTGGTGCACGCCGAAGCCTTGAACGTGGACTACGTGGTGCTGGTGGGCGCGTTGCTGGCCGATGTTCCGCACAGCCGGCCCATACCGGTGAGCACGTCCTCGGATGATGCTCCGCTGCGGGAGCGCATGAACCTTGAGGCATCGCAGTATGAAGGGCCTGTAGGCATCGTCGGCGTCCTGTCGGAAGTGGCACTGCTGGCCGGGCTCCCCACCGTCTCCCTGTGGGCCGCCGTTCCGCATTATGTGGCCCAAGCGCCGTCCCCCAAAGCCCAGCTGGCTCTTTTGCACCGCATCGAGGAACTGCTCCAGGTGCCGCTGGACACCCACGAGCTGGCCGAGGAAGCGGACGCCTGGGAGCGCGGCGTGGATGAACTGGCCACCGAGGACCCGGAGATCGCGGCGTATGTCCGCCAGCTGGAAGAGGCCAAGGACACTGCCGACCTTCCGGAGGCCACCGGCGAATCAATCGCCCGGGAATTCGAGCGCTACCTGAAGCGGCGGGGCCAGGACAGGCCCTGACAATTAACGTAGAAAGGGCCCCTGCCGGAAATACTTCCGGCAGGGGCCCTTTTACGCAATCTACAGCGGGTGGAATCCTAAAGACGGACCCCGAGGAGGGCGTCGACGGCGTCCCTCACCAAAGCCTGGTCCGGGGCACTGGCCGGAGCACCGCCGTCGTTCGCCTGCCGTGCCCAGCGGGACACCGCCGCGACGGCCGCGGGTGCGTCCAGGTCGGCCGCCAACGCTGCACGCATCTCTTCCACCAAGGCAGCGGCGGACCCCTGCGGGGCATGATCGAGGGCACGGCGCCAGGCGGCCAGGTCTGCCTTGGCTGCGGCGAATCCCTCGTCGGTCCAGGACCAGTCCGACCGGTAATGGTGGGCCAGGATCGCCAGGCGGATGGCCGCGGGATTCTCCCCCGCCGCACGGAGCTTGGACACGAGTACCAGGTTGCCCTTGGACTTGCTCATCTTCTCGCCGTCGAGCCCCACCATGCCGGCGTGCGCGTAATGCCTGGCGAGGGGCACCCCGGCCAGCGAATAGGCGTGCCCGGCACCCATCTCGTGGTGCGGGAAGATCAGGTCCGAGCCGCCGCCCTGGACGGTGAAAGGTGCAGGCAGGTACTTCTGCGCAATCACGGTGCACTCGATGTGCCACCCGGGGCGGCCGTCCCCCAGGCTGGCGCCGGGCCAGCTGGGTTCGCCGTCCCGCGCCACCCGCCACAGCAGGGGATCCAGCGCCTGCCGCTTGCCGGACCGGCCGGGGTCCCCGCCGCGTTCGGCAAAGAGTTCGAGCATTTCGCTTTCGGACAGTCCCGAGATGGAACCCAGGCTCCACGCATCGGGGGCGACGGACTGCTTTCCGGCGGCTTCGACGTCGTAATAGACATCTCCGTCAGGCTCGCCGTTGGTTCCCGGAACTGTGTACGCCAGGCCCTGGCTGACCAGCCGTTCCACCTGCGGCACGATGAGGCTGATGGACTCCACAGCGCCCACGTAGTGGTCCGGTGACAGGACGTTCAGGGCTTCCATATCGGTCTGGAACAGATCGATCTGGCTCTGCGCGAGGTCACGCCAGTCGACGTTGGTGGCCGTTGCGCGCTCCAGGAGCGGATCATCCACGTCCGTAACATTCTGGACATAGTCCACGTCCTTGCCGGCGTCCCGCCAGGCGCGGTTGAGAAGGTCGAAGGCAACATAGCTGGCCGCATGGCCCATATGGGTGGCGTCATAGGGCGTGATGCCGCAGACGTACATCGACGGCCGGTCCCCGGACTCCAGCAGCACCTCGTGGCCTGCTGCGGTGTCGAACAAGCGGATGGCAGGCATGGTGCCGGGCAGGGTTGGAACGGGGCGGGAAGTCCAGGATTTCACAGACCAAGCCTAGTGCTAGGCGCTGATGACGCCGAAACCGAGGAGCAGGTACAGGGCCAGGCCCAGGAAGATCCGGTACCAGACGAACAGCCGGTAGCTGCGGGTGGACACGAACTTCAGGAACCAGCCAATGATGACGTAGCCCACCACGAACGCGATGACGGTGGCCAGCGCCGTTTCGGGCAATCCGTAGGGGCCCGTGATCCCGTCCTTGGAGACCACCTTGTAGAGCTGGTACAGGCCGCTGCCAAAGACGGCAGGGATGGCCAGGAGGAAGGAGTACCGGGCGGCCGCTTCACGGGTGTAGCCCATGAGGAGGCCGGCGGTGATGGTGCCGCCGGAGCGGGACACGCCGGGAATGAGGGCCATTGCCTGGGCAAACCCGTACAGGATGCCGTGCTTGTAGGTCAGCTGGGTGAGGTCCCGTTCCTGCTTTCCCACGGCGTCGGCCACGGCGAGGATCAGGCCGAAGACGATCAGCATGGTGGCCACGATCCACATGCTGCGCAGCACCGATTCGATCTGGTCCTGGAACAGCAGCCCAAGGACGATGATGGGAAGGCTTCCGAGGATGACCAGCCACCCCATCCGGGCGTCCGGGTCCTGCCGGGACACCTTTCCGGCCAACGAACCGGCCCAGGCCTTGACGATGCGGACAATGTCCCGCCAGAAGTAGACAACCACGGCCGTTTCGGTGCCCAGTTGGGTGATGGCCGTGAACGCTGCTCCGGGGTCTTCTGCGTTGGGCAGGAATTGCCCCACGATCCGCAGGTGCGCGCTTGATGAAATCGGTAGAAATTCGGTCAGTCCCTGCACAAGGCCCAGCAGGGCCACCTCAAACCAGTTCACGCTAAGACCCTACGGCATGGGCATGGGTGCATCTGCCCGTAAGCTTGCTGCTATGCAGCAGCGTTACGTCGGCAACAGTGGATTGCGGGTTTCAGCCTTATCGCTCGGCACCATGACGTGGGGCGGGGAAACCGACGAACAGGACGCCTCGGAGCTGCTGAAGACCTTCCTTAACTCCGGCGGCCGGCACGTGGACACGGCGGCCTCGTACGCCGAGGGCCGGTCCGAAGCGATGCTGGGTTCACTGCTGGGCGACGTCGTCTCCCGGACCGGGCTCACTATTTCCACCAAAGCGGGGATGACGACGCCGGATGGCCGGCGCGGCATCGACACGTCCAGGAATGCGATGCTCACGGGCCTTGACGCGAGCTTAGCCCGGTTGGGTACCGATTACGTGGACATCTGGTTCGCCGAGGCCTGGGACGGGAACGTCCCGCTGGAGGAGACACTGTCCGCCCTGGAGTTTGCGGTCCGCAGCGGCCGCGCCCGGTATGCCGGCATTTCCAATTACACCGGGTGGCAGGCGGCCAAGGCAGCAGTCCTGGCAGGCTTCCCCCTCGTTGCGGCGCAGGCTGAGTACTCTTTCCTGCACCGCGGCCCCGAGGCCGAACTCATACCGGCCATCGAAGACGCCGGGATGGGCCTGATGGCCTGCGCTCCCCTGAGCCGGGGCGTGCTCACAGGGAAATACCGGGGCAGCATTCCGTCGGGTTCGCGCGGTGCGTCGGCAACCGGCTCGGCCTCCATTGAGCCGTACCTGGCAGAAAGGCCGTCCCGCACCGTGGAAGCAGTGTGCACAGCCGCGAAGGGCCTGGGCCGGACACCGCAGGACGTCGCGCTGGGATGGCTGCTGGCGCAACACGGAGTTGCCACCGCGGTGGTGGGTCCCCGGACCCCTGTCCAGCTCAAGGAGATCCTCGAAGCCCAGCTGTCTCCGCTGCCGCCTGAAATTGCGCGGGCACTGGAAGACGTGTCCGCCGCGCCATAAGTAAGGCCGCGCCTTCCGCTACTCTTCGACGATCTCCAGGTCCTCGTCATCCACGTCGCTGTCTTCGTCTTCGTCGTCCTCGTCGTCGAAGACCTGAAGCGGGGTCACTTCGTTGTAGGCCTCGTAGAGGGCGTCTTCATAAACTTCGAATGCATCTGCCACGGCAAAAAAGGCTGCCTCCACGGAGGGGTCACCGTCTCCGCGGCGGTTCGATGCTGCTATAAGGTGTTCTTCCAAAGCGGTGGTCAGGGACGAAAGCGCGACACGCGGATCGATGCTCATGACTTCACGTTAGCGGGAAAAGGACGAAAATGGAGAGCAATGAAGGAACAATTTCTCACCAGCTCGGTCCAGCGGGAACGGGACTATTTGAGGCAGTACGAGTACCTCGTACTGACGGTAAGTCCCAACGAGTCCCTGCCTGAGGCGCGCCGCCGCCTGGTGGAACACTCTGAATACGGCAAGTGGGAACTGGAGCGCAGCAAGCTCTACATGGGCGGCGGCCGGCGTTTCTGGCTCCGCCGGCGGGTCATGCAGGTCCAGAGGACCGTCTAGGGCCCGGCCCTGGGCGGGCTAGCTGTCCAGCGGACCCAGCCACGCGTTAGCCACCGTATTGTGCGCGGACTCGTCGTCGGACGGATGGAACATCCCGGCCAGCACGTCCCGGTAGAGGCGCTCCAGCTCGGACCCGCGGAAGTAGCTGGACCCGCCGCTGACCCGGATGGCCAGGTCCACCACCCGCCGGGCGGTTTCCGTGGCATTCACCTTCAGCCCCACGAGCTTCGGGAACCACTGTGGCCCGTGCTCAGCCAGGGCATCTACGTCCGCTGCGACTGAGGCCAACTGCGGATACAGGTTGTCCATCGCCATGGCGGCGTCCGCCACCTTCCAGCGGATGTCCGGATCCTGCGCGTAGCTGCGGCCGCCGTTCTTGAAAGACGTGCGGCGCTTGGCGTTTTCCACGCCGAGGGTCAGCGCCCGCTCCCCCAAACCGGCGTAGACGGCTGCCAGCAGCGTCTCAAAGCAGGCGAAGATGGCGAAGATGAGCGGGTCCGCGTTGGGGCCAACCGGCAGCTTCCGGAAGATCCGGTCCGCCGGTACTTCCACGCCGTCCAGGACTGTGGTGGCGGATTGGCTGGCCCGCATGCCCAGCGTGTCCCAGTCGTCCAGGATCCGGTACCCCTCCGCCGCGCGGGTGATGAAGCCGTGAACCAGTTCCCCCGCACCGTCCCGCGCCGCCGCGTCCTTACCGAAGATCCCCAGCCGTGTCCACGCGGGCGAGAGGCTGGTGAAAATCTTGGTGCCCTCGAACCTGTAGCCTCCGCCGGGCAGGGGCTCAGCGACGGTCCGGGAGTCGAACAGCACCGAGTCATTGCCCGCCTCGGAGTTTCCGAACGCGAAGACCTCGCCCTGGGCTGCCTCGTCCAGGACGAAGTCCAGGGAGTGGTCGCCGCGGGCTTTCAGGACGTGGGCGACGCCGGTCCACACCAGGTGCATATTTGTGGCCAGGGCGGTGGCCGGCGCTGCCGTTGCCAGCCTGCGCTGGCACTGCGCCGCCGCCGCGAGGCCCAGGCCCAGGCCGCCGTCGTCCGCGGGCACGAAGAGCTTGAGGTACCCAGCCTCCGCGAGGTCCCGCAGGTCCTCGTGGAAGAATCCGTTGTTCCTGTCATAGTCCGCGGCACGCCCGCGGATCTTCTCCAGGAGCGGTTGCGGCAGCACGTCCTCGGGGGTCATGGGATTTCCTGTCAGTAATTGGTGATCAGGGTATTCAGGACGCGGGTACCAAACTTCAGCGATTCAGCGGGGACGCGTTCGTCTACGCCGTGGAACATGCCGGTGAAGTCGAGGTCGTCCGGAAGCATCAGGGGCGCGAAGCCGTAGCCGGTGATGCCGAGCCTGCTGAGGGACTTGTTGTCGGTGCCGCCGGAAAGCGTGTAGGGCAGGACCTTGGCTCCCGGATCTTCGGAGTGGAGTGCATCGATCATGGAGTCCACCAGGTTGCCCGCAAACGGGACTTCGAGGGACACATCGTTGTGGACGTAGCTGACGTCCACGCCGTTGCCCGCAAGGTCGCGGACGATCTCCAGGACCTGCTGCTCCTGGCCCGGCAACGTCCGGCAGTCAATGAGGGCCTCGGCGGACTCCGGGATGACGTTGTGCTTGTAGCCGCCTTTGAGGAGCGTGGGGTTGGTGGTGTTCTGGAGCGTCGCCCCAACGAACCGGGCCACGGTGCCCAACTGGTCCAGGAGCAGGTCCGGATTGTCGGCGTCGAACTCGACGCCGGTGAGCTCGGTGACGCCGTCGAGGAACTGGCGGGTAGTGGGCGTCAGCTCGATGGGCCACTTGTATTCGCCGATGCGGGTCACTGCAGCGGCCAGGCGGGTCACCGCGTTGTCCGTGTTGATCTGCGAACCGTGCCCTGCCCGGCCGTGGGCAACGAGCCGGAGCCAGGAGATCCCCTTCTCGGCAGTCTGCAGGAGGTAGGTGCGCTGGCCGCCGATGGTTGCCGAGAACCCGCCCACTTCGGAGATGGCCTCCGTGGCGCCTTCGAACAACTCAGGGCGGTTCTCCACTGCGTACCGTGCGCCGAGTGCGCCGCCGGCCTCCTCGTCCGCGAAGAAGGCGAAGATGATGTCCCGCTTGGGCTTCGTGCCCGTGCGCGCAAAACTGCGCAGGACGGAAAGGATCATGGCGTCCATGTCCTTCATGTCGACGGCGCCGCGGCCCCAGATCAACCCGTCCTTCAGTTCGGCCCCGAACGGGTCCACGGACCATTGGTCGCGGAGGGCCGGCACCACATCGAGGTGGCCGTGGACCACGAGCGCGCTGGCAGTCGGGTCTTCGCCGGCCATGCGCGTGACCACGTTGGCCCGGCCAGGCTCGGATTCGAAGAGTTCGGCATCCAGCCCGACTTCCTCAATGAGCCCTGCAACGTACTCTGCCGCCGCCCGTTCACCGGGCCCTGAACCGTCTCCGTAGTTGGACGTGTCAATGCGGATAAGTTCCTGGCAGATCCGGACAACTTCATCCTCGGGCAGGACGTCAGGCATGAGGGCTCCTCGCTGGGTTAATCGGCTGGTTTGCACACGCGAAAGCGTTGCCCTCAGCCTACCCAGTTGGCCCGATTCGTTGTTCCCGGAAAGTCATGTTAGAGTTTTTCTCGCTGCTTCGGAGAGGCGCGAAACGTTGAAAGACGGACACGCTTCCCGGATTACCACCTGCGCGGGTGGCGGAATGGCAGACGCGCTAGCTTGAGGTGCTAGTCCTCGAAAGGGGGTGGGGGTTCAAGTCCCCCTCCGCGCACAAGGGAAAGCCCCGGAAAATCAATGATTTTCCGGGGCTTTTTTGTGCCCCTGGTTTTGGCGCGACCCGTTCACGCTGCGGCTTAGGCCGTGAGTTCGGTCACCTTTGCCGCTAGGCAGATGTCGAAAGGCGCCGTCAGGTTGCCGCTGACAAATAGTCCTGCACGCGGCTTCACTACTAGAGTCACAACAATGCCGAACGCACAGCACACTGATGATTCCCAGCTGGCCACCCCTGCGCACCAGTCAGACGGCTTTGTCCGGGTCCGCGGTGCCCGGGAGAACAACCTCCGCAACGTCAGCGTGGACGTTCCGCGGGACGCGATTGTGGCGTTCACCGGCGTCTCGGGCTCCGGAAAGTCGTCCCTGGCCTTCGGCACGATTTACGCAGAGGCTCAACGTCGCTACTTCGAATCCGTGGCCCCCTACGCCAGGCGCCTCATCCAGCAGGGCCACAATCCGAAAGTGGAGCTGATCAGCGGGCTGCCGCCCGCCGTCGCCCTTCAACAGCGCCGCGGCACAGCGAGCAGCCGCTCCACGGTAGGAACTGTCACCACGCTTTCCAATTCGGTGCGCATGCTCTTTTCCCGGGCGGGCACCTACCCCGAGGGCAGCAGCCAGCTCGATTCGGACTCCTTCTCCCCCAACACCGCCGCCGGTGCGTGCAGGGAATGCCATGGCCTCGGGGTTGCCCACACGGTTTCCGAACAGTCGCTGGTCCCCGATCCGTCCCTCACCATCCGGGACGGTGCCATCGCCGCGTGGCCCGGCGCGTGGCAGGGGAAAAACCTGCGGGATATCCTGACCCATCTGGGATACGACGTTGACGTCCCGTGGCGCAAACTGCCCAAGAAGGACCGCGATTGGATTCTCTTTACGGAAGAACAGCCGGTGGTGGAAGTAACCCCGCAGCGTGACCGGGTTGCCAAGCCGTACAAAGGGCGTTTCTGGAGTGCCCGGAGTTACGTGCTGCATACCCTGGCCGACTCGCAAAGCGCCTCCATGCGGGACCGGGTCCTGGCCTTCATGGAGTCAGGTCCCTGCCGGGGCTGTTCCGGCACCGGGCTGATTCCTGAGGCACTGGCCGTCACCTTCGCCGGCAAGACCATTGCGGAGTTCAACGCACTCCCGCTTGCAGACCTGGCGGACATTGTCCGTCCAACCAGTCAACTGGCCCAGGCAGGCACGGCCTCACGCACCCAGCGTTCCGGTGAGTCCAACGAGGTGGCTGTCACCATCACACGGGACCTGCTCCAGCGCATCAATGTCCTCCTGGACCTTGGCCTGGGATACCTGGCGTTGGGCCGGGGAACCCCCACCCTCTCGCCGGGCGAGATGCAGCGGCTGCGGATCGCCACCCAGCTCCGCTCCGGGCTTTTCGGAGTGATCTACGTGCTCGATGAACCGTCAGCAGGACTGCATCCTGCCGACGCGGAGCCGCTGCTGGAAGTCCTGGAGCAGCTCAAGTCCTCCGGCAACTCCGTCTTCGTGGTGGAGCACAACATGGACGTCGTCCGCAGGGCAGATTGGCTGGTGGACGTTGGCCCCCGCGCCGGAGAAGGTGGCGGCGAAGTGCTGTACAGCGGCCCGGTGGCAGGACTGGCCGGGGTTGAGGCATCCGTGACCCGCCCGTTCCTCTTCGGCGGGCCAGGGCCATCCGCCTCCCCTTCTCCGCCCCGGAACGCTGAGCCGCGCGAACCTGCGGGGTGGGTGGAGCTGGCAGATGTCAGGCAGCACAACCTCCAGGGGCTGGACGCCCGCTTTCCTCTTCGGGTCCTGACAGCCGTTACCGGCGTGTCAGGCTCCGGCAAGTCCACCCTCGTTGGCCGCGTTCTCGGCGACGCGGTGGCCGCCTCCGTCAATGCGGACAGAACAGCGGAGGAACAGGACGGGCATGGGGAACCGCTTTACGTCGGTGCGGTCAGTGGGAGCAACACCATCGACCGGCTGGTCACAGTGGACCAGAAACCGATCGGCCGGACGCCGCGTTCCAACCTGGCCACCTACACGGGCCTCTTCGACGCGGTCCGCAAAGCGTTCGCCGGCACCGACGCGGCCAAGGCAAGGGGGTTCGGCGCCGGCAGGTTCTCGTTCAACGTCGCGGGAGGCCGTTGTGAGACCTGCCAGGGCGAGGGGTTTGTGGAAGTGGAGCTCCTCTTCCTGCCGGGGAGCTACGGACCGTGCCCGGAGTGCGAAGGATCCCGCTACAACCCCGCCACACTGGAAGTGGAGTACCTCGGCAGGAATGTGGCCCACGTCCTGGGCATGACCGTGGACCTCGCTGCAGAATTCCTGTCCGGGGTCCCCGCCGCGGCGCGCAGCCTCAGATGCCTGCAGGATGTGGGGCTGGGATACCTTCGGCTGGGACAACCCGCCACCGAACTCTCCGGCGGCGAGGCCCAGCGCATCAAACTGGCCACCGAGCTGCAGCGCGCCCAGCGCGGGCACACCCTCTACCTGCTGGACGAACCCACCACGGGCCTCCACCCGGCGGATGTCCAGCTCCTGATGGCCCAACTGCACAGCCTCGTGGACGCGGGAAACACAGTGGTGGTGGTCGAACATGAGATGTCGGTTGTTGCCGCCGCGGACTGGGTCATTGATCTGGGGCCATCCGGTGGGGACCAGGGTGGACGGATCATGGCAACCGGCTCGCCGGAAGCGGTGGCGCAGGCCGCAGGGAGCCGCACTGCACCGTATCTGGCGGCAGCCCTCGGCCGGTGACTTTGGCGCCTACGCACCGTGCGGGACCGATGTTTGGCTGGCTGAACGGGCCAGCCACTCGGTCACCAAAGCTTCGAGCAGTTCCGGCTGCTCATGCGGGAGCGCGTGCCCGGCCTGGTCAAGAACGGCGAAAGTGGCCCGTGGGTAGAGCTTAACGAGGTCCCATGCGCCGGCGTAGCCCACTGTGGCGTCCTGCCGGCCGGCCAGGATGAGCGTTGGACCCGAATACGCCGGGCTGTCAGCAGCGGGGCTGCGGAACTCCCACTGCCGCGCAATCCGCTCCAGCGCAGCCTCGTCTGCCAGGCCCAGGGACGGAGCCACCGCCGCCAGGAAACGGTCCAGCGTTGCATGTGTCTGGACTACGAAGTACTCCCCGAACGATGCAGCCTCTTCGGTGCCCAACACGCTGTATGGATCTACGGACGCGACGAGGACCTGATGCTCCGGAACATCCCTGGCGCTCCCTCCCAGTGGACAGACCAGGGCGAGCCCGGCGACCTGCCGCGCCCTGTTGCCGGCCAGGGCGCCGGCGAAGTAGGCACCCGCGGAGTGGCCGATGAGCCGGAACGGCGCCGGGCCGATCATGGCGTCGACAAAACCAAGCAGCAGGTCGAGCACATCGTCGGCACCCGCTAGCGTTGCGGGCGCCGGCGTGCGGCCCATGCCCGGCAGGTCGGGGTAGATCCTCCGATAGCCAGGCAGCCCGTCGAAAATCGGCTCAAAGACGGCTGCCATCTCCCGATGGTCCACGCCGGCGCCGTGCAGAACCAAGACAGGGACTCCGTCGCCGAAGGCAATGTAATGTACCGGGACGCCGCCCACCACACACTCCACAGCGCCAGCCTAGGCCGCTGCGGGAAGTCGCGGAACCCGGCCGCTGGCTGCGACGCAAAAGGGAGCCCGATCGCAAATGATCGGGCTCCCTTTTCGCCAAGGCCGTGCGGCTATCAGCCCGCGGTATGGTCGAACCGCTGTCCGGCCGGGTTGGACGGCAGGATTGATATGACGAAGAGCGCCAGTGCACCCAGGAACGGCACAAGGATGATCAGCACCAGCCAGCCGCTGATGTTGACGTCGTGGAGCCGTCGGACCAGGAGGGCCAGGGAGGGCACGATCACCGCAAGGAACCACAGAAGTGCAAGGATCCCGCCGACCACTAAGCCCGGCCCGGGCACGGCAGTTCCATTCGCAGCGACGGTAGCCCCGGCCGACCCGCCTGCACCGGCAATGATGTTCAAAACAATGCCAACGACTGACGCCACCAGTGTCCACCACCAGTACTCGCTCCGGCTGGCCCGGCCCGAGAAGGTGGCGTACTTCTTGAAGAACCGCTTGACAGCGATAGGCAGCGTGGCTCCGTAGTAGGGCGCCCACAACGGCGGCTCTCCACCTGTCTGGTAAGAAGGCGCCTGCTGCTGCTGCTGGTTCGGGTATTGCGGATAGCTCATTTATTCCCCCCGGAATGGTAGACAGAGTGATGCGAGACCATCGTAGGGGTAAAAGGGTCCAAAATTCCGTTCGATGGATAAACTTCATGCGTATTTCTACGAAGTGTTTCCTTCATGACGCCCGGCGGAGTCCCTGGCTTGCGTTGACGCCGCAGCCCCAGGGCGCGTCAGTGCGGACGCAGCTTACGGGCCCGGGGATGCCTCCTGCGGCCCTCCGGACGCGAGCCCGCCGCGACGGGACGGTACTCCACCCTCCACCTGTGTTCCCCGGCCCGCGTGTCACGCCGCTCCTGTCGGCGGGCTTTGCGTTCCGGCCGGTCAATGGCGGAGAGGATCACCAGCGTCCCGGCCATCCAGGCGAACGCTGTCAGTAACACCAAGGCAATCCCCATTTCAGTGCCCATGTCTCCATTTTAGGATCGCCGCCGCCGGCTGGCGCCTGCGTTATCCGCAAATTTTGCTCAAGCCGGCAGCAGCCCGAGGCCAGCTACCGCCGCCATAACATCGTCAACCTCCACGGCCAGCAAGGCAGGGTCCGGAACGTCGGAGAAGGTGTCCCCGCGGCGGAGCCCTGCCTGTGTGAGCACCACATGCGGGCCCGGCGGAGGACCCCAGATTTCCGGTGGCGCCGGGCCGAAGAGCACCACCGACGGCGTTCCGTAGGCCGATGCCAGATGCGCGGCGCCGGTGTCGGCGGAGACCACCACCCTGGCCCCGGCAATAACAGCCGCGAACCCGGCCAAACCCAAGCTGCCGGCAAGAACGGTATCCGCGGTGAGGCCAGCCAACCGGCAGACAGCGTAGGCGCGATCCTTTTCCCCTTCCCCGCCGGTGAAGACCACGCGGTGACCGGCCCGTGCGAGTTCCGCGGCAACGGCGGCAAACCTTTCGGCCGGCCAGAGACGGCTGCCGTATGCGGCACCAACGTGCACCACCGTTGCTCCCGGAACAGGATTCGGAACCCGCGGACGTTCAAGCCGAAGATCTGTTGGATCTGCGTCGATCCCGTGCCAGGACAGCAGATGGGCCCAGCGATCGCGCTCATGCAGTTCTGGCCGCCATGGGGGACCTTCAAGGTTGCCACCGCGGTAGGCAATGGTCCGCCGGGCCTTCAGCGCCTCAATCCGGCCGGCACTTTCCGGGCCGTTACCGTGGAGGTTCACTGCCACATCCACCACTCCCGGCCCAAGGGCCAGCGGCTGGTCGAGCCCGTGCGTGGGCAGAAGTTCATACCCACCCACCAGGCCCAGGGCCTCGGACAGCCACCCTTGGGCCGCATAACGTAGCCGGTGCTCCGGGAATGCCCGGCGAATGGCCTTCAACGCCGGAACCGCCACCAGCAGGTCGCCGAGTTTCAGCGCCCGGAGCACCAGCAGTTCCGGCCTCTCCCCTTTACCACTGCCCTCAGCGTCCGCGGGCACCGCTCCCCCGGTCATGCGCCTGGCTTTTCCACGGCAATTGCCACCAGGTTCCGCACGTCCTCATAGACCTCCCGGACCTCCACCCCGGCGACGATTGAGTCGTCGTGCGCACAACGCGGAGCCGTCCAGCCCACCTGCGTTATGTCGATCCCACAGGTGGGACACCCCGTGAGCCAGGACATGTGCACCCGGTGCAGTGCGCGTCCAAGGGCGCCGGCGTTGATGACGTTGCCCACCCAGAAAACGCCCACGGTAGGCACACCGAGAGCCTGGGCAAGATGGCGCGGACCGCTGTCGTTCCCCACCACCACGGAGGCGTCGGCCAGCAGGCCTACCAGTTCGGCCATCGTCAGCTTGCCGGCCAGGGACTCCACGGAGGTTGAGGCGGCAGTCCCGGCCACCTGTTCTGCCAGTTCCCGTTCGCTGCCGTCACCGATGACCAGGACGCGGCAGCCATCCGCGGCGCATGCGCGGGCAAGCTGGGCAAAGCGCTCAACGGGCCAACGACGGCGGGGGTCGGTTGCGCCCGGGTGGATCACCACGAGGGGCCGCGCGCCGTCGTCGTTGGTTGCCGGACGACTCCCGCGCACCCCAGCCGCGGGGACAAGCCTCGCTTCAAGGTCAACGGGCCCGGCGCCGGCGAACCCTGCCACTTCCAGGGCACGCAGTGGTTCATGCTGGTAGTAGATATAGGGAACGGTCCGCTCCAGGCCTGCGGCATCCGCCGTCTGGGTGCCCACCGTGTGCCGTGCGCCCAGGCGGAGCAGGAAAGGGTTTGAGTACCGTCCACCGCCATGAAGCTGCACGGCGAGATCAAACGGTCGCGATCGCTGCCGGTCGAAAAAGCTTTCCAGTTCCGAGTGATCTTCAACACCGGGCCGGACGCCTTCCGCAAACGGCAACAGGCAGAAATCGTCAACCGGACTTTCGACGGCAGCCAACAGCGCTTGGTGAACGGGGGTGCCGAGGAGCGTCAGGGCCGCCTCCGGATAGGCCGCTTTCAGGGCTGCCATCGCGGGAATGGCGAAGATCAGATCACCCAGGCCGCCGCCGCGGAGGACGGCGATCCGCATGATGCCGTCGAATTTCTCCAGGACGGGCCCAACGCCAGTCGCTACCTGGGCGGCACCGCCAAACCCTGCAGTGAGTAGTTCCACGTGCGTCCTTTCGGATTCTTTGGACGTGCAACTGCTGTTGCGCCCGCCGCTTCCGGCACGGAAACCATCCAGTGGTGATGGGCCGGCCGCGTCATGGAACCTGTACCCAGGCGGCGGCAAATATACTCCCTCTCTTGGGGAATACCCCCTTGATGCTGTACGTTTCATACGCGACAGGCCAACCAAAGAAAAGAGAAGCACCTAAATTGGCAACCGATTATGATGAACTGCGCTCCGACGTCAAGGAGTCGCAGGACAACTCGCTCGAGCAGCTACAGTCAGCGAATGCTCCCGATGCGCGAAGTGTCGTCCTCGAGCTGGACGAGGCAGACGGGCTCGACAGCGCGGGCGTACCGGGCGGCGAATTCGTTGCCGAAGAGCTCGTGGTGCAGGTCATTCCGCAGGCTGACGACGAATTCACCTGCTACTCCTGCTTCCTGGTCCGTCACCGGTCCCAGATAGCCCGCCAGAAGGATGGTCACAGCTACTGCACCGAGTGCGAAGGCTAAGCACCAGGAACCCTTCGGATCCTCCCGGATCCGGCCGCAACGGAAGGCACGCCACCCGGCGTGCCTTCCGGCTTTAAGCGGACGTCCAGCTCGGCCCGGTAGCGTTGCAGCCATGGACGGCACCTTGATGAGACGTGGCACGCCCGGATGAACGGGACCGCCGACCTGTGGCAGGTCCTGCTGGCGTCGTTCACACACACGGAGCCGCCCCTCGTCACCCTGACCGAACTTGTGCTGGCGCTGCTCGTTGCCACTGCACTGTCCGTACCGCGGCGCTCCTGGAAGTACTTTGGACTCCTGACCACGGCCACGCATGAGCTCGGCCATGCTTTTGCTGCTGTGACCAGCGGACAGCGACTCTCCGGTATCCATTTGCGCCTAGACCATTCCGGCTCCACCATCACCTACAGCCGCAGCAGGCTCGCCACTGTGTGGTCATGTTTCTGGGGATACCCTGTTCCGGCGGTGGCCGGCGCTGCGTTTGTGGTGTGCGGGTTCAGCGGCTGGGGGCCGGCTGCCATCGCCGCTGGAGGCCTCGCCCTTGCAACTACGCTGGTGTTCCTGCGCAACCTGGCCGGATTCCTCATCACGCTGGCAGTGATTGGCGGAGCACTGGCCGTGATCCTCGCTGTGCCCAGGGAATTTACCGGGCACGTCGCCGTGATCCTTGGACTGGCCTTGCTGGTGGGGGCGGTGAGGGACCTCGTCAAACTGGCCAACGTACACCTTCGCAGGCGGAGCCAGCTTGCCACCTCCGACGCCTACCTGCTGTACAGGGCCACCCATGTTCCCTCCGGCGTATGGATTGTCCTTTTCTCAGCCATCGTGGCCGGCTCGTGGGTCGTCGCCCTGCAGCCCGTCACCGCAGTCCTGTCCGCTGGCGCATAGGCTGGGCAGATGAGCCACGACACGGAGAGCACCCAGACGGCCGGCGGAACCGGGGAGCACAGCACCCGGGGCGCCTACGTTACCGGCGGCCAGGAGTTTACGCGGGACACCAACTACATCGAGGACCGGGTGACCCGGGATGGCAGGCCCGGGGACCACGGCGAGCCAGGCTGGCCCGCCGAGGCGGGACGCTACCGTCTGGTGGCAGCACGGGCGTGCCCCTGGGCCAACCGGACAGTAATCGTCCGTAGGCTGCTTGGCCTCGAGGAAGCAATCTCCCTGGGACAGCCCGGCCCGACGCATGACTCCCGGTCCTGGACGTTCGACCTTGATCCGGGCGGAAAGGATCCGGTCCTGGGCATCGAGAGGTTGCAGGAGGCCTACTTCAAGCGTTTCCCTGACTACCCGCGGGGCATCACCGTTCCTGCCTTGGTGGACGTGCCCACCGGCGCTGTGGTGACCAACAACTTTCCCCAGATCACACTGGACTTCTCCACGGAGTGGACTGCGTTCCACCGGCCGGGCGCCCCGGACCTCTATCCGGAACGGTTTCGGGATGAAATCGATGAAGTGAACAAGCGGGTCTTCACCGAAGTGAACAACGGCGTGTACCGCTGCGGGTTTGCAGGATCCCAGGACGCGTACCAGGCCGCCTATGACCGGCTCTGGACAGCCATGGACTGGCTGGAGGACCGCCTGGCCGGACAGCGGTACCTGGTGGGAGACACCATCACCGAGGCGGATGTCCGCCTGTTCACCACGCTGGCCCGCTTTGACGCCGTCTACCACGGCCACTTCAAGTGCAACCGGCAAAAACTCAGCGAAATGCCGGCCCTGTGGGCTTATGCCCGCGACCTCTTCCAGACTCCCGGTTTCGGCGACACCACAGACTTCGTTCAGATCAAACAGCACTATTACATCGTTCACGAAGACATCAATCCCACCGGCATCGTCCCCGCGGGGCCGGACCTCTCCGGGTGGCTCGAAAGGCACGGCCGCGAAGCACTCGGCGGGCGGCCTTTCGGCGACGGAATGCCACCGGGGCCCGTCAGGAAGGGCGAGGAAGTAGCGTTGGGGCACGGAGCGGTCCGCTAAGCGGAAAGCGGTTTCCCTTACAATGTGGGAATGCAGATCTCCCACGGCGCGGTAGCCGCCGGATTCGAAAATGTCCTCGACCTGTTCGAGTCCTTCCTGGCCGAAGATCCGGCTTACAGCGCGCAGGTCTCGGCGTACCACGGCGGAGTGCAGGTGGTGGGACTGGCCGGGGGCCCGGACATGGCCGCGGATACCGTCACCGGGGCTTACTCATGTTCCAAGGGCGTTGCCGCCATGGTGATTGCACTCCTGGTGCAGGAGAACGTCCTTGACCTCGACCGGCCCGTGGCCTTCTACTGGCCGGAGTTTGGGGTGCACGGCAAGGACCGTTTGCTGGTACGTGAGGCCCTGTCGCACCAGGCGGGGCTGCCAGGGATCGAGGGTGGCTTCGGGTTGTCCGAGATCACAACGGCCGCGGCTGCGGCCAGGCTGGCCTCAGCCCGGCCCCTGTGGCAACCGGGACGGCAGTTCGGCTACCACGCACTCACCATAGGCATCCTGATGGAGGAGCTTTGCCGGCGCACATCGGGAGAGTCGTTGCAGGACCTCTACAACCGGCGGATCCGGATCCCCAACGGGGTGGATTTCTTCCTGGGTCTTCCGGAGGAAGAGGAACACCGCTACAGGGATGTCCTGTACGCCACAGAACCGGACCAGCCGTGGCTCGATCCCCTGAGCCTGGACGGGCTCAACTCGAACTCACCGGTCAGCACCATCATGGAACTCCCGAACATCAGGGCCGTCCGGGCAGCCGGAATGTCAGCCGCAGGAGGAGTGGGCTCGGCAGACGGCCTTGCCCGCCTGTACGCTGCGGCCACCACTGGCGTGGACGGCGCAGAACCGTTCCTTGGCGAGGACACAGTCACCCGGATGTCGGCCGAACAGGTCTGGGGACTGGACCGTTCTTCAGGCCTGGACAACGCCTTCGCCGTGGTTTTCATGAAGCCGCATCCATCCCGCAACTTTGGCAGCCACCGGGCCTTCGGCCATGAGGGCGCCAACGCCGCCCTTGGCTTTGCCGACCCCGCATACGCCCTCGGTTTCGGTTATGTTCCGCGGCGGGCCGAGGACGGGCGGACGCCAGGCCGGGCCCACCGGCTGGCGGCCGCAGTACGGCGCTCGGCGGCCGCGCTGGCGTAGTGCCCCCAAACCGTCCGGCCCGCTGACCTGCGCCTTTTGGGGTTGAGGGTCAAACCACCCTAAGGTTGGGCGGATGAGCACCCCGCAAGCCAGAACGCAAGTCATATGGGGCCAGGGCACCGAGATCTTTAAGCGGGCCGTCACGGGGCTGTCAGCAGCCTTCGCCGCCCAGCGGCTGCAGCTGGCCACAAAAGCAGCCGTCGCGGCAGGGCTTGCGTTCCTGATCGCGCCCCTGATGCCAGGCGCTGCCGCCAACTACCCGTACTACGCTCCCCTGGGCGCCCTGGTGGCGATGTACCACAACGTTGTCGGTTCGGTCCGGCAGGGTGCGCAGGCACTGGCCGGACTCGCCGTCGGCATCGGCCTGGCGTTCCTCCTGGTGTCCTACACCGACCCCTCTCCCCTGACGGTGGCAATCTTCATGGGCATCGGCGTTCTCCTGGGTGGACTGCCCGGCATTGGATCCGGCAGCGACTGGATTCCGACGGCGGCGCTCCTTGTCCTGCTGGTGGGAAACAGCGACCCCGATGGCTTCTCCTTCGGCTACCTCGTCCAAATGGGGGTAGGTGTCGCCGTGGGCATTGGCGTCAACTTCCTGATTTTTCCGCCGCTGCACTTCAACGCCGCTGCAGCCAGCCTGGATGAACTCCGCCGGGCACTCGGCATGCAACTGACCGACATGGGTAAGGCGCTCCGGGAGGAGTGGCCACCCGAACATGCCGAGTGGTCCCGCCGGTCCGATGAGCTGGCAGAGGCCACCCGCACCGTACGGCACCTTGTCCAGGAAGCAGACGCCAGCCGCCGCGGAAATCCGCGGCGGCGCCTGCACCCCCGCGACCTGGATGAAGATTACAAGCACCTGCGCGAATTGGAGCGGGTGACATTCCACATCCAGGACATGACCGATGTCCTGAGCGACGTCATCTGGGAGAGCGACGCTCCCTATGACGTGCCGCTGGAAGACAACGAGTCCCTGTCGGCGGCAATGAAGGCTTCCGGAGACCTGCTGACATCCTTCGGCGACGATGACGACCAGGGACACCGGGATCGCTTTGACACAGCGAAGGCGGCACTGGACACCTGCATGTCTGTCACCTCCGAGCGGGAAACCGATGAGGGTAAGGTTCATGCTTCGGAATCGCTCTTGCTCAGCCTGCACCGCATTCTTCGTGCCGTCCGTCCGGCTGACTAGCAAACGTTCCTAGACCCGTTCTTCCTTCACCAGCCCGGAACCGCCGGTTTCGGCGGGGCCGTTGGATTCCTTGACGGACCCGTCGTCACAGGAACCGGCGGCCGTGCCTTCAAGAGCCGCAACTGAACCGCTGAAGTGGCGCCGCCCGGACCTAGGGTTCCAGGCAACGAAATCCGAACGGTGCCAGCCGCCTGCGCCGTCCTGTTCAGTGGCAATGTCCAGGGCAACCCATGCCGGCAGAAACACTGGCGCATCGAACCCCACCTCCCAGACGAAGGAATCACCGCGGGCAGGGCCGACGTCGGCGAGCGCCCTGGAAGCCAGGTACATACCGTGTGCTATCGACCGGCGCATGCCCAACGCCTTCGCAGACAGCACACTGAGGTGGATGGGGTTGAAGTCACCGGAAACGGCGGCGTAGGCCCGCCCTGCGTCCACACCCAACTGCCAGAGTGCTGTCGGATCGGGCGCACGGAATTCGGGCTTGCCGTGATGTGTCGAGGGTTTGTCGATCCCCGGCAGGAAGATCCCCTTCGCCAGGTACGTGGAAACTCCCAGCCAGCAAACGGCATTGCTGCCGGATTTGCGGACTTCCGCCACAACGTCCACTTGCGTACCGGACCGGTGCCCCCGCAGGTTCTCTACCCGCGCCGTGATGTCGAGGGCCTCCGTGAAGAGCAGCGGCACGCGTTGTTCCACCCGGTTGCCCAGGTGGATCATGCCCAGCAGGGGAAGCGGAAAGTCGTCCCGGTTCATCACGCTCATGGCCAGCGGAAACGCCAACGCATGGACGAAACCCGCGGGCAGCACATCGCTGGCGGTCTCTCCCAACAGGTGCTGGTAGGCCGTGAGGTTGGCGACGTCCACCGTGACGCCCCGCACCTCGTGACTTTCCCCAGGAAGGTGGGCGGAATCGCCTGTCCCGAGCAGGCGCCGCCGTGCTGCCTGCGCCGCGGCGTTGATGTACAACTTCGACAGTGAGGGCATCTCCCCCAGGATGAGGGGCTGCACCGCCATTACGCGCCTACCAGGTTCTGTCCGCATACCCGGAGTACTTCACCGCTGATGCCGCCGGCGGAGTCACTGGCGAGGAATGCGATGGTTTCGGCCACGTCCGCCGGCTGGCCACCCTGTTTGAGCGAGTTAAGGCGCCTTGCTGTTTCCCGGAGCGCCAGCGGGATCCGTGCAGTCATCTCTGTTTCGATGAACCCCGGTGCCACGGCGTTGATGGTGCCGCCGGCTCCCGCCAGCAGGGGCGCTGTTGCCCTAACCATGCCCATGACCCCTCCCTTGGAGGCCGCGTAGTTGGTCTGCCCCCTGTTTCCGGCGATTCCGCTGGTGGAGGCAACAGTGACTATGCGCGGTGACTGGTTGAAGTGCTCCGAGGCGAGGAGGGCCTCATTGATCCGAAGCTGGGCAGCGATGTTGATGTTGATCACCGAGTCCCAGCGGGCGGGATCCATATTGGCAAGGAGTTTGTCGCGGGTGATGCCGGCGTTGTGGATGACGATGTCGAGCCGGCCATGGCGTTGGACGGCATGGTCGATGATCCTTTGCCCGGCGTCTGCACGGGTGATGTCCAGCTGCAGGGCTGTTCCCTTGACCTCGTTGGCCACGGCCGCCAGGTGGTCCCCGGCTGCAGGGAGGTCCACCACTACCAGCGTGGCGCCGTCCCGGTGCAGGGTTCGGGCGATCTGCGCGCCGATCCCGCGGGCCGCGCCGGTGACGACGGCGATCTTTCCTGCCAGCGGAGTGTCAGCGTCCTGGGGCAGCGCGCCACCGGCGTCGGAAATCTTCAGGAACTGGCCGTCCACGAACGCTGACCGCCCGGAGAGGAAGAAGCGAACCGCACCCAGGGCGCTGGGGCTCGTAATGTCCACGCCCTCCGCCAGGAGGATGCCGTTTCCAGTTGCGCCGGCACGCAGCTCCTTGGCCAGGGACCGCAGGAGCCCGTCAATGCCCTGCCGGGCAGCTGCAGCCGCAGGCGAACCGGCTTCCGCGGCTGGCCGCGACACCGTGAGGACCCTGCCGCTTGGCGCGAGGTCCCGGAGGGAGGCTGCTGCGCTCAGGACTGTCCTGCCGAGATCCTCCGGCCGCTCCACCTCATCCAGCACCAGGATGATGGCCCCGAGTTTCTCACCCGGAACTGCGTGCCTGCGGATGTCCAGGTCCCAGGACAGCAGCTCAGCGCCGAGTTTGTCGGCCGCCGCGGAATCGCCTTGGATGACAACCGGCCCCGGTATCAGCGGCTGACCCGGGCGGTACCGGCGCAGCAGCGCCGGCTGGGGCAGCCCCAGCCTCTTGGCGACGTTTTTCCCGAGCCCCTGGCTGACCAGTTCCGTGTATTTATCTGCCATGCCCGCCTCCTACACCGATTCCAGGATTGCGACGACGCCCTGGCCGCCTGCAGCGCACACCGATACCAGGCCGCGGGCGGGTCGCCCATCCGTGCTGCCCTTGGCGTGCAGCAGCTTGGCCAGCGAAGCCACGATGCGTCCGCCGGTGGCCGCGAAGGGGTGCCCCGCGGCGAGTGACGAGCCGTTCACGTTCAGACGTGCGCGGTCCACCTTGCCGAGTGCACCGTCCAGGCCCAGCCGGGTGCGGCCGAAGTCCTCGTCCTCCCACGCAGCAAGCGTGCTCAATACAGTGGCCGCGAAGGCCTCGTGGATCTCGAAGTAGTCGATGTCCGCCAAGGTCAGGTTGTGGCGGGCCAGCAGCCGGGGAACGGCGAAGACCGGAGCCATCAGAAGCCCGTCCTTGCCATGGACGAAGTCCACTGCTGCAGCCTCTGCATCCACCACGGCAGCCAGCTTCGGCAGGTCGCGTGCATCTGCCCATTCGTCCGAGGCCAGCAGGACCGTTGAGGCGCCATCTGTCAGCGGCGTTGAGTTTCCGGCGGTCATGGTGGCGTCGGCGCCAAGGTTCCTGCCGAAGACAGGCTTCAGCGATGCGAGCTTCTCGGCCGACGTATCGGCGCGCATGTTGCCGTCACGGGACAGGCCCCGGTAGGGGGTGATCAGGTCGTCAAAGAACCCGGCCCCGTATGCGGCGGCAAGGTTGCGGTGGCTGTTGAGGGCAAGCTCATCCTGGGCTTCGCGGGAGACCTTCCATTGTGCGGTCGTCAGGGCCTGGTGTTCCCCCATGGACAGGCCGGTGCGCGGTTCTGCAGTACCCGGGGCCAGCGGAGCAAGGTCCTTGGGACGCAGGCGGCTGAGGATCTGCAGCCGTTGCGGCAGTGTCTTTGCCCGGTTGAGGTCAAGGATGACCTCCCTGAGGCCTTCGCTGACCACCACGGGGGCGTCCGAGGCGGAGTCGACCCCTCCGGCGATGGCAGAGTCAATCTGGCCGAGCTTGATCTTGTTGGACAGGCCCACCACGGTCTCCAGGCCTGTGGCGCAGGCCTGCTGGAGGTCGTAGGCCGGTGTTTCGGCAGACAATGCCGAGCCGAGGACCGCTTCGCGGGTCAGGTTGAAGTCACGCGAATGCTTGAGCACCGCGCCGGCTGCCACTTCTCCCAGGCGTTCGTCCTGGAGGCCGAAGCGGGCAATAAGTCCGTCCAGGGCTGCCGTGAGCATGTCCTGATTGGAGGATTTTGCGTAGGCACCCCCGGCACGGGCGAAGGGAATCCTGTTGCCGCCCACAATGACTGCCCGGCGGAGCGTAATAGCCCCCGCGGTTGGGTGGGCTGACTGGTCGGGGCCGGCGGCTGACTGTCCGTCGATGGACATGGGTGTCTCCTCTGGTCGCATGCGGTTACCGATACCCAGCGTACCTGATACGCTGGGTATCGTGAACATCCCCGGAGTACAAACTGAAGCACTCACTGACGGGCACTCCCCTGCCGCCAGTCCGGACGGCAGGTCGTCCCGCTGGGAGTCCCACCGCGAAGAGCGCCGGCGGCAGCTGATCAAGCAGGCCCGGCGCGCGGTTCATGCACTTGGCAGCGACGCCTCCATGGAGGACATCGCCGCAGCCGCGGGTACGTCCAAGTCGGTGTTCTACCGCTACTTTGGCGACAAGGCCGGGCTGCAGCAGGCGGTGGGCGAGGTGGTCCTGGACCAGATGCAGCGCCGTATCCGTGAGGCCGCACAGAGTGCTGTGACGCCGCGGGAAGGGTTGTTCGCGATGGTCTCCGCCTACCTGCAGATGGCCTCCACCAGCCCAAACGTCTACACCTTCGTCACGCGCCACGCCGAAGCATCCGGGGCAGCGGCCGTCTCCGGGGCCCTGGGGCACTTCTTCGACGCAGTGGCCGAGATGATCGCCACCCCCATGCGCTCCCACCTGGGTGACGGGAAGGAAGCGGTCATCGGGTTCTGGCCCAAGGCTGCCATCGGGCTGGTGCGGAATGCCGGCGAACAGTGGCTCAGCACCCCCGGCTCCGCCGCCAAACCGGAGCAGGACGCCATGGCCCGCCAGATCACCGACTGGCTCTGCGTCGGCATCGCACCCGAACTGTCTACTCCCAGCACCACCAAGCAACCTGTCAGCACCAACGAAGGACATTGACATGACTGAAGTAGTGGACCGCCCCGCCGCCAAGGGTTCCGGCCCTTCCCGGCTCCCTGCCCCCACAGACCGGACCCAGCCGGGCGTCGACTCCGAAGCGCTGGGCAGGCAACTCCTTGGCAAATGGGCAGATGTCCGCCGCCAGGCGCGGGACCTCGCCGCCCGCCCTGAACTGCATAAAGTCGAGGGCCAGACCCACACGGACCACCGTGCCAGGGTCTTCGGGCAATTGAAGTTCCTCGTTGACAACGGAGCGGTCCACCGCGCTTTCCCCGCCGAGCTGGGCGGCTCCGACGACCACGGCGGAAACATTGCCGGCTTCGAGGAGCTGGTGGTGGCGGATCCGTCCCTGCAGATCAAGGCCGGGGTCCAGTGGGGGCTGTTCGGCTCAGCCGTCATGCACCTTGGCACGGCAGAGCACCATGCAAAGTGGCTGCCCGGAATCATGAGCCTTGAAATTCCCGGCTGCTTCGCCATGACCGAGACCGGCCACGGCTCGGATGTGGCAAGTATTGCCACCACTGCAACCTATGAGCCCGCCTCCGAAGAGTTCATTATTCACACGCCCTTCCGCGCTGCCTGGAAGGACTACATCGGAAACGCGGCAACGGACGGACTCGGCGCAGTGGTGTTCGCCCAGCTGGTGACGCAGGGCGTCAACCACGGGGTCCATGCCTTCTACGTGGACCTCCGCGACCCGGACACCAAGGAATTCCTGCCGGGCATTGGCGGTGAGGACGACGGAATCAAGGGCGGCCTCAACGGGATCGACAACGGACGGCTGCATTTCACCAATGTCAGGGTCCCGCGCACCAACCTGCTCAACCGCTATGGCGACGTCGCCGCCGACGGCACCTACAGCTCCCCCATCGCCAGCCCCGGCCGGCGCTTCTTCACTATGCTGGGAACCCTGGTCCAGGGTCGGGTATCCCTGGACGGAGCAGCCGTGGCGGCATCCAAGGTGGCGTTGAAGGCCGCCATCCAGTACGCCACCGAACGCCGGCAGTTCAACGCCTCCTCCCATACGGACGAGGAAGTGCTGCTGGACTACCAGCGGCACCAGCGCCGCCTGTTCACCAGGCTGGCCACCACCTACGCCGCCGGGTTTGCGCACGAACAGCTCCTGCAGAAGTTCGACGACGTCTTCTCCGGCGCCGCGGACACCGACGCCGACCGCCAGGACCTCGAAACCCTTGCGGCAGCGCTCAAGCCCCTCAGCACCTGGCATGCCCTGGACACGCTGCAGGAATGCCGGGAAGCCTGCGGCGGCGCCGGGTTCCTGATTGAGAACAGGTTTGCCTCGCTCCGGGCGGACCTTGACGTCTACGCCACGTTCGAAGGCGATAACACCGTGCTGCTGCAGCTCGTTGCCAAGCGGCTGCTGGCCGACTATGCCAAGGAGTTTCGCAACGTGGACTTCGGCGTTCTGGCCCGCTACGTGGTGGGGCAGGCCACCGGCGCAGCCATCCACCGGACCGGCCTGCGCCAGGTGGCACAGTTCATCACCGACACCGGCTCCGTGCAGAAGGCTGCGATCGCGCTGCGCGACGAGGAAGGGCAGCGCGCCCTGCTCACCGACCGGGTGCAGACCATGGTCGCTGAGGCTGCCACCGCGCTCAAGGGCAGCAACCGGCTCCCGCAGGACAAGGGAGCGGCCCTCTTCAACCGCCACCAGAACGAACTGATCGACGCTGCGCAGGCCCACGCCGAACTGCTGCAGTGGGAGGCCTTCACCGAGGCGCTCGCCGACGTTACCGACCCCGGCACGAAGAAGGTCCTGACCTGGCTGCGTGACCTCTTCGGACTCTCCCTGATCGAGAAGAACCTCTCCTGGTACCTGATGAACGGCAGGCTCTCCATGCAGCGGGCGCGTACCGTGGGCGGTTATATCAACAGGCTGCTCGAGAAGATCAGGCCGCATGCACTGGACCTGGTGGACGCATTCGGGTACGGCGATGAACACGTCCGCGCTGCCATTGCCACAGGGGCCGAAACGGTACGCCAGGACGAGGCCCGCGCCTACTTCCGCAGCCAACGTGCCAGCGGGCAGTCCCCCGTGGACGAGAAAGTGCTGCTGGCGCGCAAAGCCGGTGGCCGCAAGGCCTAAAGCCCGGCAAAGTCCTGGTACGACGACGGCGCCGCTTCCCTTGCACGGGGAGCGGCGCCGTCGTCGTACTGCTGGGGGGACGTCAGCTGCCGGCGGGCAGCACTGAGCGGTACACCTCAAGGGTGGTCTCCGTGATGGACTCCCACGAGAAATGCTTCTCGGCACGCTCACGGCCCGCCTGGCCCATGGCCCTCGCGCGGTCCGGATCGGAGACGACTTCCGTGAGGGCGGCCGCGAATTCACTGACAAACTTCTCCGGATCCAGCGGCGTCCCGGTACCGTCAGTGACCTGCTCGAGGTCCACCAGCAGCCCGGTCCGGCCGTGCTCCACCACCTCGGGGATGCCACCCGTGGCGCTGGCCACCACTGCAGCGCCGCAGGCCATCGCCTCGAGGTTGACGATGCCCAGCGGTTCGTAAATGGAAGGGCAGGCGAAGGCGGTGGCGTGGCTCAGGACCTGGATCAGCTCGTGGCGGGGCAACATCCGCTCGATCAGCACCACGCCGGTCCGCTGTTTCTGCAGCTCTTCGATCAGCGCGGCGGTTTCGGCGGCCAGCTCCGGGGTGTCGGCCGCACCCAGGCACAGGACCAGCTGGACGTCGTCAGGAAGCTTCGCAGCCGCCCGAAGGAGGTACGGAACCCCCTTCTGACGCGTGTTTCTTCCCACAAAGACGACGCTCGGCCTGGCCGGATCGATACCCAGCGCACGGATGGCGTCGTCGTTTTCGTCGCGCTTCCACAGCTCCACGTCGATCCCGTTGTGGACTACCCGGACCTTCTCCGGATCGACGTCGGGGTAGCTGCGCAGGATGTCCTGCCGCATTCCCTCTGACACGGCGATGATGGCGGCGGCAGCCTCATAGGCAGTCTTCTCCACCCAGGAGGACAAGGCATAGCCGCCACCGAGCTGCTCCGCTTTCCACGGACGCAGGGGCTCCAGGCTGTGGGCGCTCAAAACATGCGGAATTCCGTGCAGCAGCGAGGCCAGGTGTCCGGCCATGTTGGCGTACCAGGTATGCGAATGGACCAGGTCGGCGCCGGCAATGTCCGGGACGATCCTCAGGTCCACGCCCAGCGTCTGCACCGCAGCGTTGGCTGACCCCAGGTCCTCCGGCACAGCGTAGGAGGTCACCGCTGCCCCGTGATAGTCGGCGTCGCGGGGAGCACCAAAAGCACGAACCTGCAGGTCAACGTGCTTACTAAGCACCCTGCTCAGTTCGGCGACGTGCACCCCGGCGCCACCATAAATTTCCGGCGGGAACTCTTTAGTCACAATATCTATTCGCACAAGACCCAAGGTAGTCCTTCACGCATAACTGTTCTAGTGTGAAGGAGTCCGGGCGTACCGGACTGTCTTGGGGAGTTACGAAGGCGTACAGGAGCGACCACTATGCCGTTGAATAAAAAAGTCCTGGCCATTGTCCTCGCAGGTGGCGAGGGAAACAGACTGATGCCACTGACGGCAGACCGGGCGAAGCCCGCGGTGCCTTTCGCCGGCAGCTACCGCCTTATCGATTTTGCGATTTCCAACCTGGTGAATTCGCGCTACCTGCAAATTGTGGTCCTCACGCAGTACAAATCCCATAGCCTCGACCGGCATATTTCCGAAGCCTGGCGCATGTCCACGCAGCTGGGGAACTACGTCGCTTCCGTCCCCGCCCAGCAGCGCGTCGGCAAGAGCTGGTTCCTGGGCAGCGCCAACGCCATCTACCAGTCCCTGAACCTGATCCACGACGCCAACCCCGACATCGTCGTCGTGGTCGGTGCAGACCACGTCTACCGCATGGACTTCGCCCAGATGGTGGAGCAGCACGTCCACAGCGGAGCCAAGGCAACCGTTGCCGCCGTCCGCCAGCCACTGAACATGGCCGACCAGTTCGGCGTCATCGAGGTGGACCAGAACGATCCGCAGAAGATCGCGGCATTCGTGGAGAAGCCGGCCAGCACTCCCGGGCTCGCAGCGGATCCGTCCCAGTTCCTCGCCTCCATGGGCAACTACGTGTTCGACGCCGACGCCCTGGTGGCCGCCCTGCACGTGGACGCCGAACGCCTCGACACCAAGCACGACATGGGCGGCGACATCATCCCCTACTTCGTCAACCAGGGCGAGGCGGGCGTTTACGACTTCACGCTCAACGAGATCCCCGGTTCCACCGAACGCGACCGCACCTACTGGCGCGACGTAGGCACCATCGACTCCTTCTACGACGCCCACATGGACCTCATCTCCCCGCTGCCGGTGTTCAACCTCTACAACTCCGAATGGCCCATTTACACGCGGCAGAGCATTTCCCCGCCCGCCAAGTTTGTCCGCGGCCTCAACAACACGGTGGGCACCGCCCTGGATTCGATCGTCTCAAGCGGCGTGGTGATCTCCGGCGGCGTGGTGGAGGGGTCCGTCCTCTCCAACGACGTGTACGTGGCAACCAGCAGCCGGGTCATCGACTCCGTGCTGATGGACAAAGTACAGGTGGGCGAGGGCGCGGTGATCAACCGGGCCATCATTGACAAGAACGTCAAGGTGCCGGCCGGCGCTGCCATCGGTTTGGACCCGGAGCTGGACCGGGCCCGCGGCTTCAAGGTCACCGATTCCGGGATCACCGTTCTGTCCAAGTACCAGGAAGTCCCGGAACCCGGCGAACATGAGCGCCAGCTGGCCGCCAAGAACCTGCACCTGGTCCCCAACGCCGTAAAGGCGGCCGCGGACCAATACCCGGAGGTGCGCGAATCGGTGGACAAGGTGGCCAGGACCCACGCCGCCGCTGCCGCTGCCGAAGCTTCCCCCGGGGCGCGCGTCTCCTGACACCCCCCCTGACACCTGGCCGAAGGACCGGCGGCGCCTGCACGGCGCCGGCGGTCCTTCAGTCATGATGGCCTGTATGCACGCTGTAAAATTGACCCAATGAGCTCCCCCGACCTGACCCCTGAGGAAATCCAGGCCTGCCTCAAGGTCCTGAACACCATCCACGTCTACGACGAGGAGCACCCTGACTACATCTCGGTGCGCCGGGCCACCGGCAAAATGTTCAAAGCGGTCAAACGCCACCGCAGGGTCACCAAGCGCGACATGATTGCCGACGCCGACCGGGCCGTCATTGCCCTGACGGCCACGGCCGCCCCGGACCGGATCGACGACGAGACGCGCGGGAACAAACTCGCTACCTCCGCCACCGGCGAAGTGGCCGGCCACCTCATCCGGTCCCGCCCCTGTTACATCTGCAAGAAGCACTACACCCAGGTCGACGCCTTCTACCACCAGCTGTGCCCGGAATGTGCGGCGTTCAGCCACAGCAAGCGCGATGCACGGACCGATCTCAACGGCCGGAGGGCCCTGCTGACCGGCGGCCGCGCCAAGATCGGCATGTACATCGCCCTCCGGCTGCTGCGGGACGGAGCCCACACCACCATCACCACCCGGTTCCCCAAGGACGCCGCACGGCGGTTCGCTGCCATGGAGGACAGCGCCGAGTGGCTGCACCGGCTGCGGATTGTGGGCATCGACCTCCGCGACCCGTCCCAGGTCATGGCGCTGACCGACTCCCTTAACGAGGCCGGGCCGCTGGACATCATCATCAACAACGCCGCCCAGACCGTCCGCCGCACCGGCAACGCCTACAAGCCACTGGTGGATGCCGAGGACGAACCGCTGCCTGCCGCACTGGAGCAGGCCAACGGCGGACCGGAACTGCTGACATTCGGCCACGCCCATGACAAGCATCCGCTGGCGCTGGCCGGCAGCGTGACCGAGCACCCCGTCCTCGCCGGGGATGCTGTGACGTCACTGGCACTCTCCACCGGTTCCGCCTCACTGGAACGCATCGCGGCGGGGACGGCCATCGACGCCGGCGGCCTGGTTCCGGACCTGGCCACCATCAACAGCTGGACTCAGGTGGTGGACGAGGTGGACCCGCTGGAGATGCTTGAAGTCCAGCTCTGCAACGTCACAGCCCCGTTCCTGCTGGTCAGCCGCCTCCGTGGTGCCATACAGCGTTCCACGGCACACCGCAAGTACATCGTGAATGTCTCCGCCATGGAAGGCCAGTTCTCCCGGGCCTACAAGGGCCCCGGCCACCCGCACACCAACATGGCTAAAGCAGCGCTGAACATGATGACCAGGACCAG
The DNA here is from genome assembly GCF_000022025.1 of Pseudarthrobacter chlorophenolicus A6. GTDB lineage: Bacteria > Actinomycetota > Actinomycetes > Actinomycetales > Micrococcaceae > Arthrobacter > Arthrobacter chlorophenolicus. The sequence goes on along the minus strand of NC_011886.1, from coordinate 2,132,648 downwards.
CGCGCAGGAGATGCTCGATACCGACGGCATCCTGATGACCGCCGTGGACACCGGCTGGATCACCGATGAGCGGCCCCACTACACGAAGGTCCGGCTGATGGAGGAGGGCTTCCACGCTCCGCTGGACCTGGTGGACGGTGCAGCGCGGGTCTACGACCCCATTGTCATGGGTGAAAACGGAGAAGACCAGTACGGCGTCTTCCTCAAGGATTACAAGCCCAGCCCCTGGTGAAAGGCGTATGCTCACGGCATGAGCAACGAGTCATCACCTGACGTCCAGAACCTCGAGCACCACGAATGCTGGGCCATGCTGCGCACCGTCTCCGTGGGCAGGCTGGCCGTCCTCTCGGACGGCCGCCCGGATATCTTCCCCATCAATTACACGGTGGACGGCGGCACGGTGGTGTTCCGCACGGGCCAGGGCACCAAGCTGTCGGCCGCGTCAGGAGACGCGGCCGTGGCGGTGGAGGCCGACGGCGTAGATCCGGAGAGCGGCCTCGCCTGGAGCGTGGTGGTCAAGGGAACCGCGGAAGTGGTGAAGGGGGCCGAGGACGTCCTGGACACGTCCCGGCTCTACCTCTTCCCCTGGCAGGCGGGCCGGAAGGACGCGTTCGTCCGGATTACCCCGGAGTCCGTCACCGGCCGCCGGTTCAAGGTCACCGAGCCGATGACCTGGTGGACCCAGATCAGCAGTTCGGCCAAGTCCGCCCACAAGTAAGCGGTGGCGCGCGCACCTGCGCACGCCACCGGTCAGGCGAGCTGGGTGATCTCCACGCTTACGTTCAGGGCCGATCCGCCGCCGCCGGACAGGATGCCCTTCAGCGGCGAGACGTCCCGGTAATCCCTTCCGCGTGCCACGGTGACGTGAAAGTCACCGGCAGGCTTGTGGTTGGTGGGGTCCCAGCTGCGCCATTCGCCGTCCCACCACTCCAGCCAGGCGTGCGACTGGCCGGCAACTGTCTCTCCCACACCGGCACTGGAGCGCGGGTGCAGGTAACCCGAAACATAGCGTGCGGGGATTCCGCAGCTGCGCAGGGCACCGATGGCCAGGTGCGCGAGGTCCTGGCAGACACCCTGCCGCTGCGTCCACGCCTCTTCGGCGTTGGTGGTGACGGCGGTGGAGCCGGACATGTAGGTCATCTCGCCGCGCATCCAGGCAAAGATGGCCATGGCGGCCTCATGCGGGTTCTTTCCGTCAACAACGCCCGGGATGATGCCCAGGACTTCGTCCCCCGGCCCGCTGAGCCGTGACTGCGGCAGCCAGTCGCTGTGGGTGTTGAGGGTTTCCGGAGAAGCCAGCACATCCCATCCAACGATGTCGGACTCGGACGGGATCTTCCCGGCGCGGTGGACTTCGACGGTGATGTTCGAGATGACCTCGAGGTGGTCGTGCGGCATCTGCATATCGAAGGCCGTCACCCTGGTGCCCCAGTAGTCGCGGTAGGTGCTCACGGCCGCCTGCGACGGGGACACCTTGACCACCGATTCGAGGACCACCTGCTGGGAGTCCGTCAGCGGCGTCATCCGTGCCTCGTTGTACGAGAGGGTGACGCGCTTGTTGTACTTGTACGCCGTCCGGTGCACGATGCTCAGCCGGGTCATGAAACTTCTCCCACCCAGGCCAGTTCGTCCGCCTGATTGAAGTACTTACGGGAAATGGCGTCCGAGGCCTGGGACACAGCCTTCTGCACGCGTTCCATGTGTTCGGGCAGTTCGGACATGAGGTCGTCCGTCCGGTGGAACTCGAGGAACGTGCGGGCCTGGCCCACGATCCGGCGGGCGTCGTTGATGAAGCCCACGCGCTGGGCCGAGGGGTCCAGCTTGGCGAGGCATTCGTCGGCGTCACGCAGGGCATAGACGATGGAGCGCGGGAACAGCCGGTCCAGGAGCAGGAACTCGGCCGCGTGCTGGTCACCGAAGGCTGCCCGGCGGGTCCGGAGGAAGGACTCGTAGGCACCGGCGCACCGGAGCATGTTGACCCAGGACATGCCTGCGGACAGGACATCCCTGGTGGACAGCATGCGGGCTGTCATGTCGGCCCGCTCCAGTGAGCGGCCGAGGACCAGGAACAGCCAGCTTTCGTCGTGGCTGACGGTGGTGTCCGCCAGGCCGCTGACCATGGCGGTGCGTTCCAGGGTCCAGTTGCAGAACCGGTAGGTGCCCACCACGTCCTTGCGGTGCTGGCTGAGCCCGTAGTAGGTGGTGTTGAGGCTCTCCCACAGCCCGGAGGAGACCGTTTCGCGGGCACGGCGGGCGTTCTCGCGGGCAGCACCCAGGGACCCGGCGATGGACGTGGCGCTGGTCTTGTCGTAGGCCAGGGCGTGCAGCAGTTCGGGCAGGCCGAAGTCGTCGCTTTGCGGCCTTGCCCCCATCACGGCGAGCAACTCCTGGGCCACGCTTTTGCGTTCCTCCATGGGGAGGTGGTTGAGCCGCTCCAGGTGCACGTCGAGGATGCGGGCGGTGCCGTCGGCCCGCTCCACATAGCGGCCAATCCAGAATAGGGATTCGGCAATACGGCTAAGCATTCGCGGCTACCTCCTGCGGGGCCGAAACGGACAAGAAACGGGGCCGGGCGGGGCGGTTCACTGCTGCTGCTCCGACTGGCGGTCCCGCCAGTTGCTTTCCACTGGCCAGACGGAAACCCGCTCGCGGACCGAGATGGATTGCCGCGGTACGGACTCGACGGGCATCTGCGGCGAATCGGCCAAGACCCAGGTGTCCTTGGAGCCGCCGCCCTGACTGGAGTTAACGATCAGCGAGCCTTCCTTCAGCGCCACGCGGGTGAGGCCGCCGGGTAGCACCCAGACGTTGTCGCCATCGTTCACGGCAAACGGGCGCAGGTCCACGTGCCGCGGGCCGAACTTGTCGCCACTGAGTGTGGGGACCGTGGAGAGCTGAAGGACGGGCTGGGCAATCCAGCCGCGGGGATCGGCGATGATCCGCTGGCGCAGGGCGTCCAGTTCGTCGTTGGAGGCGTCCGGACCGATGACCAGGCCCTTGCCGCCGGAGCCGTCCACCGGCTTGACCACGAGTTCGGCGAGGTTGTCCAGGGTGTACTCCCTGGCTTCCTTCTCCTCGAGGCGGAACGTATCCACGTTCGCGATGATGGGCTCCTCGCTGAGGTAGTAGCGGATCAGGTCAGGAACGTAACTGTAGACCAGTTTGTCGTCCGCGACGCCGTTGCCCACGGCGTTGGCGATGGTGACGCCGCCGGCACGGGCCGCGTTGACCAGTCCGGGGCAGCCGAGCATGGAATCTGCCCGGAACTGGAGGGGGTCAAGGAAGTCATCGTCGATGCGCTTGTAGATGACGTCCACTCGCTGTTCACCTGCGGTGGTGCGCATGTACACGCGGTTGCCGCGGCAAATGAGGTCGCGTCCCTCAACCAGTTCCACGCCCATCAGCCCGGCCAGCAGCGTGTGTTCGAAGTAGGCGCTGTTGAACACGCCGGGCGTGAGCACGACGACGGTGGGATCGTCCACGCCCGACGGTGCGGTCTTGCGCAGGGCCGAGAGCAGCCGGCGCGGGTACTCCTCGACCGGGCGGATGAGCTGCTGGCCAAAGGCCTCCGGCAGGCCCTTGGCCATGGCACGGCGGTTCTCGAGGACGTAGCTGACGCCCGACGGAACACGGACGTTGTCCTCAAGGACACGGAAGGTCCCGGCGGCGTCGCGGACCACGTCGATGCCGGAGATGTGGACGCGGACGCCACCGGCGGGTTCGAACCCGTGCACCTGCCGGTGGAAGTGGGCGCTGGTGGTCACCAGCTGGCGCGGTATCACGCCGTCGGACACCACCGTCATCTTGTCGTACACGTCGTTGAGGAAGGCCTCAAGGGCACGGACACGCTGCGCCACACCGCGCTCCATGACGTCCCATTCAGCAGCGGGGATGACCCTGGGGACGATGTCCAGGGGGAAGGGCCGCTCCTCCCCCGCAAAGTCAAAGGTGACGCCGCGGTCCAGGAAGGTCCGGGCCATGGAATCGGCCCGGGCGCTGACATCGGCCAGCGAGAGCTTGCGGAGCGCATCCGCCACCTGCTCATAGGAGGGGCGGGCCTGTTGCCCGGGGGCGAACATTTCGTCGTAGGCTCCGGTCCGGCCCGCGGCCTCGGAGTAATCCTGGAAGAGGTCTGACATGCCCAATAGCCAACCACCTTTTTGTTTCGAATTCATAAACGGCCTTCCATTGTGGCGTGTTGGCGCGGGCTGCCGGTTCGGACATTCCGGGCTGCGTCCGGCAAAGTGGGTGAGTGCCAGTCAGCAGAAGCTCCCCCACCCCCGGCCCGGGACGCCCGCGGGGAGCCGCACGGCTGCTGCCCGGCCTGGCCGCTGCGGCCGTTGCCCTGGTGCTCGCCTTCCTCATCCACGCGCTGGTGCCGTCCCTTCCGGCGATGACCCTGGCCGTGGTTTTGGGGGTGCTTGCCGCCAACCTGCCGGTGACCGGCGGGTGGACGGCAGGACGTGCCCGCCCAGGGCTGGACTTCGCAGGCAAGCACCTGATGCGCGGCGGAATCGTGCTGCTGGGCCTGAAAGTGGGCATCGGCGACGTCCTGGACCTCGGCTGGCTGGCGCTGGTACTGATCACTGCCGTGGTCGCGGCAAGTTTCGGCGGCACGTACCTGATCTCCCGGCTGTTCAGGCTGCCGCCGGTGACAGCGCTGCTGGTGGCCACCGGGTTCTCCATCTGCGGGGCCTCAGCCATCGGCGCGATGGCGGCGGTACGGCGCATCCGGCATGTGGACACGGTACTGCCGGTGGCGCTGGTGACCCTGTGCGGCACCCTGGCCATCGGCGTCCTGCCCCTGCTGGTCCACCCGCTCCGGCTCAGCGCCGAGGTTTTCGGCGCCTGGACTGGCGCGTCCGTGCACGATGTGGGGCAGGTGGTGGCCACGGCGCAAACTGCCGGCCCCGCGGCCCTGGCGATCGCCGTCGTCGTCAAACTCACCAGGGTGCTGCTCCTGGCGCCCGTGACGGCGCTGGCGGGGGCGCACCACCGGATCTCACTCCGGCCTGCCGGGGACGACGCTGGCCTGCCGCCTGTGGTGCCGCTGTTCGTACTGGGATTCGTGGCCATGGTGGCGCTGCGCTCCACCGGGTGGTTGGCGGACGGGTGGCTGGAGGCGGGGGCGATGCTGCAGGACGTGCTGCTTGGGGCCGCGCTCTTCGGCCTGGGGTCAGCGGTGCGGATCCGTACGTTGCTGCTGACCGGCGGGCGGGCCCTGCTGGCGGCGCTGGCATCGTGGCTGCTGATTGCGGTCCTGGGCCTTGCGGCCGCCCTGCTCATCGTCCGCTGACGAGCCGCCAGCGGGCGGGCATCAGGGGCCTTTGCAGCGTGATTAGATAGCTGGGTGTCACATGAGAATCTGCACCGCGACGACGCTGCCGGCCGCTCGGCCCTGATCAGCACCGCCAGCTACGACGTCTCCCTCGACGTCCGCCAGGCCGGGAATCCGGATGTTGCCGGCTACACCACCCGCAGCGTCATCACCTTCACCGCCGCGGAAACGGGCAGGTCCACGTTCCTGGACTTCATTGGCAGCGGCGTGCACAGCGTGTTCCTCAATGGCAAGGGCCTGCCGGTGGAGGATGTGGTGGACGGTTCACGCATCAGGCTGGATAACCTGCAGCTGGAAAACCAGGTCACTGTCACCGGAACAGCCCTGTACAGCCGCTCCGGTGAGGGTATGCACCGCTTCGTTGACCCCGCCGACGGCCAGACCTACCTTTACACGCAATACGAACCCGCAGACGCGCGCAGGGTCTTCGCCAACTTCGAGCAGCCGGACCTCAAGGCCACCTATACCTTCCACCTGATGGCCCCGGCGTCCTGGCAGGTGGCATCCAATGGCACGGAGACCGGCAGGACCCTGCTGACCAGCGATCCCGCCACCGCACGCTGGGATTTCGCCACCACCCTGCCGATGTCCACGTACATCACCACAGTGATGGCCGGCCCCTACTTCAAAGCTGAAGACCGCTGGCAGGGAACCCTGGAGGACGGCACGAACCTGGACGTCCCGCTGGCGCTCTACTGCCGCGCCTCCATGTCCGAATCCTTCGACGCCGCCGAATTGTTCCGGCTCACCAAAGCCGGCCTGGACTTCTTCAACCGGCTCTTCGACTACCCCTACCCTTGGGGCAAGTACGATCAGGCCTTCGTGCCGGAATACAACCTGGGCGCCATGGAAAACCCGGGGCTGGTCACGTTCACCGAGAGCTACGTCTTCACCTCCCGGGCCACGGACGCCCAGTACCAGGCGCGGGCCAACACGCTGATGCACGAAATGGCGCACATGTGGTTCGGCGACCTGGTCACCATGCAGTGGTGGGACGATCTCTGGCTCAAGGAATCCTTCGCCGACTACATGGGCACCCTCGCCGTGGACCGGGCCACGGACTGGGACACCGCCTGGGTCAACTTCGCCAACAAGCGCAAGGCCTGGGCTTACGTCCAGGACCAGCTGCCCACCACGCACCCCATTGTCGCGGATATTCCGGACCTGGAAGCGGCCAAGCAGAACTTTGATGGCATCACATACGCCAAGGGTGCCTCAGTGCTCAAGCAGCTGGTGGCCTATGTGGGCTTTGACGCGTTCATCGCCGGTTCCCGGGAGTACTTCCGCAAGCACGCCTACGGCAACACCACCCTGGCAGACCTGCTGGAAGCCCTCAGTTCCGCTTCCGGACGCGACCTCGCGGAATGGGCACGCCAGTGGCTGCAGACATCGGGGATTTCCACACTGGCCCTGGAGGCGGCCACAGAGGCCGCGGACGACGGCGGCGCGCTGGGTTCCGTGGCCATCGTGCAGGAAAGCACGGACCCGGTGACCGGACGGGAGGAGCTGCGGCCGCACACGCTGCGCGTGGGCCTGTACGACTTCGATGGTGATGGCGCCCTGGTGCGGACGGGAAGCGTCGACACGGATGTGGCCGGTGCCCGTACGGAGCTCCCCCAACTGGCCGGCCGGCGGAGGCCCGCGCTGCTGCTGGTCAACGACGACGACCTCACCTATGCCAAGGTCCGCCTGGACCCGGTGTCCGAGGCGACGGTCCTCGCCCACCTGGACAAAATTGCCGATCCCATGGCCCGCGCCCTGTGCTGGACGGCGCTGTGGAACTCCGCCCGTGACGGCGAGGCCCCCGCCGAACGGTACGTGGCGGCCGTCGCCGCGTTCGCTCCGTCGGAAACCGGAATCGGCGTCCTGCTGAACATCCTCGACAACGCGTGCACCGCCGTCGAACGCTACACGCCGGCATCCCGCCGCGATGCCGTGCGCACTTCCTTCCTGGGCATGGCCGCTGTTGAGCTGCGGCGGGCGGAGCCGGGCTCGGACCAGCAACTCGCCTGGGCACGCACGCTGGGAACGCTCAGCAGGCACGACGCTTCACTGCTGCCGCTGCTGAGGGGACTGCTGGACGGTTCCGAAGAGATGCCGGGCCTGGCCGTCGACTCGGAACTGCGGTGGCACTTCTGGCACGCCCTCGCTGCCCACGGCCAGGCCACAGTGGAAGAACTGGATGCTGAACTGGCAACGGATACCACCGCTTCGGGACGGGCCGGCCATGCCACGGCTGCTGCTGCCCGGCCGGAGGCGGATGTGAAGGCGGCTGCCTGGGCCGAAGCCGTGCAGGGCACGTCGCTTTCCAACCAGCTGCTGACGGCAACCATCTCCGGGTTTGGCACCGCCCCGGCAGCCCTGCTGGAACCCTATGTTGAACCGTACTTCGATTGCCTTCGGGAAGTCTGGGACAGCCGGAGCATCGAGATAGCAAGCCGGATTGTGCGGGGCCTGTTCCCCTCAGCCCAGGATCTTGCCAAAGGCGGGGCGCCGCGCACCCACCCGGTGGTGCGCCGGACTGACGCCTGGCTGGAGGCGAACGCCGATGCGCCGCGTGCACTGCGGCGGATCATCGTGGAGCAGCGCGACCACCTGCTGCGGGCACTTACCGCGCAGGCCGCCGTCGACCACTAAAGAATAAGGCCGCGCTGGCTACGGAACCCGGTGCAGCCATTCCTCGGTACCGAACTTGGCGGCCGCACGTTCCCGCGCGGCCGCCAGTTCGGCTTCCGTCAGTTCCGACTGCGTGGCCCCGTACCGGCCGGTGAACACATCAATCATTGCCTCGATGATGTCCGTGCGCGCCAGGCCGGTCTGCCGGCGCAGCGGATCCACCCGCTTCTTGGCGCTGCGGGTGCCCTTGTCCGAAAGCTTTTCCTTGCCGATGCGCAGGACTTCCACCATCTTGTCGGCGTCGATGTCGTAGCTCATGGTGACGTGGTGGAGCATGCCGCCGTTGGCCAGCCGTTTCTGCGCGGCCCCGCCGATTTTGCCCTGGTCCGTGGCGATGTCGTTCAGCGGGACGTAGAAAGCTGTCACGCCGATCTTCTCCAGCGCCGCCATCACCCAGGAATCCAGGAACGGGTAGGAGTCGGCGAAGCTAAGCCCGTCCACCAGAGTCTGGGGCAGGTACAGGGAATAGGTGATGCAGTTGCCCGCCTCCATGAACATCGCTCCGCCGCCGCTGATCCTGCGGACCACCTTGATGCCGTGCCGGGCCACGCCGTCGGGATCCACTTCGTTCCGGACCGACTGGAAGCTGCCGATGACCACAGATGGTTCCTGCCAGTCCCAGAACCTCAGGGTGGGGTTGCGCCGGCCAGCGCCCACTTCCTCGGTGAGGACCTCGTCGAGGGCCACGTTGATTTCCGTGGGCAGCACCGCCGGAGGGATAACGTGCCACTCATGGTCCGCCCAGGAGGTGGCCTTGGCCAGGGCACGCCGGACGGTCACGGCCACGGCGTCGGCGGAGAAGCCGAACAGGGTTGCGTCTGCGGGCAGTGCGGCGGTGACCGCCGCTGCGAGATCTGCGGCCGGGGTGGTTTCCGGAAGGCCGGTGAGTGCGCGGTTAATGTCCTCCAAGGCCTCGTCCGGTTCGAGGAAGAAGTCGCCGCTGATCGAGACGTCGGCCAGGACCCCTCCGGCTATGGAAAGGTCCGCCACCACCAGCTTGCCGCCCGGAACCTTGTACTCGCCGTGAAGGCGGGGGTTTGTTGCTGCGTCCTGGTCCGGGGAGGTCATATGGCTCATGGTTTACATCCTGCCGTACGGCGTGCCCGCGCCGCCAACGGGCCGCCAAACGCAAAGAAAGCCCGCACCGTTCCCGGTGCGGGCTTTCCAACAAGCTATGGGAGGAAGAATTACTTCTTGCCGCCGAAGCCCTTGAAGCGTGCGTTGAAGCGCTCCACGCGGCCTGCGGAGTCCATGATGCGCTGCTTGCCCGTGTAGAACGGGTGGGACTCGGAGGAGATTTCGACGTCGATGACCGGGTAGGTGTTTCCGTCTTCCCACTCGATGGTCTTCGAGGAAGACACGGTGGACTTGGTCAGGAACTTGGTACCGGAAGCCAGGTCATTGAAAACGACGGCGGCGTACTTCGGGTGGATATCAGACTTCATAATGGGGCCTTTGTTCACGCAGCTGGATTTTGCCAGCTGCCAGGTATGAATGGGATGGCCGGACCGTGAATCCCGGGACGTGCCGAAAGATCAGGAGGGCCAGCAGTCAATAATAGCGGATCACGGCGGCACCCGCGAACCACGCCACGGCATCTGCCGGGGCCCTCATCTGGAGGGTCCGGGCTTAACCTCGGGGGCGCAGTTCCCAGAAAGCCACCGCAGACGCCGCTGCCACATTGAGCGAGTCCACGCCGTTGCGCATGGGGATTTTCACGGCGAGGTCGACGGCGGCAAGGGTCTCCGGGCTCATGCCGGCCCCTTCGGTGCCGAGCACCAGGGCCAGCCGGTCCGGGTTGGTGGCGGCGACAGCGTCCACGTCCCGTGCATCGCCGGTCAGTTCCAGGGCGGCGACGGTGAAGCCGTGGTCCTTGAGGACCTGCAGATCCTGCGGCCAGCTCTCCAGGCGCGCCCAGGGGACCTGGAACACCGTCCCCATGCTGACCCGCACGCTGCGCCGGTAGAGGGGATCTCCGCAGCGGGGCGAGACCAGGACGGCGTCGATGTCCAGGGCGGCCGCCGAACGGAAGATGGCGCCCACGTTGGTGTGGTCCACGATGTCCTCGAGCACGGCAACCCTGCGGGCACCGGCCAGGAGCTCGGGCAGGGGCACCGGATCGGGGCGCTCCATGGCAGCCATGGCTCCGCGGTGGAGGTGGAAGCCGGTGATTTCCTCGAGGAGGGCGGCCTTGCCGATGAACACCGGGACATCGGGGTAGGCCTGGAAGACGTCGTCGAGGTCCGCGAGCCATTTCTCCGCCAGGAAGAACGAACGCGGCTGGTGGCCGGCTGCGAGGGCCCGCCTCAGGACCCGGGAGGACTCGGCAATGTACATTCCCTCGCGAGGTTCGCGGAGTTTACGGAGATGGACATCGGTCAGCGTGGTGTAGTCGCTGACCCGCGGGTCGCTGGCCGATTCAAGATAGTGGAAAGTCACCGGGTGATTATTTCAGCAGGTTGGCGACCATAACGACGAGCGCCACAATGCCCAGGGTGAAGATCACGCCGCGGAGGACCTTTGGGGAAAGCTTCCGGCCCACCCTGGCGCCAACGAGTCCGCCGATGGTGGAGCTGACGGCGATCAGGAGGACCACCAGCCAGTTGATCCGGTCGAAGGCGAACAGCAGGTAGGAGATTGCAGCCACCATGTTGACGCCCAGGACCAGGAAGTTCTTCATGGCGTTCGCGTTTTGCATGGTTCCGCTGAGGAAGACGCCCAGGATGCCCACCAGCAGGATGCCCTGGGCGGCTACGAAGTAACCGCCGTAGACGCCGGCCAGGTAGACGAGCACCACCAGCAGCACGCCGTGGTTGCGGTCGCGGACGGCATGTTCGGGGTTCTGTTCGCGGTTGCGCACCCACGACTGCAGTTTCGGCTGGAACATCACCATCAGCAGCGCCAGGACCAGCAGTACCGGCGCCACGTAGTGGAAGACCTTCTCCGGCAGGTGGAGCAGCAGCCACGCGCCCGTGATCCCGCCCAGCAGCGAGGCCGGGAGCAGCTTCATCAGCTGCCGGCCACGTCCTGCCACTTCCCGCCGGTAGCCCCAGGCGCCGGCGGCAGTGCCCGCCACCAGGCCCATGGCGTTGCTCATGGACGCGACAACGGGCGTGATACCCAGTGCGAGGAGCACGGGGAAGGTCACCAGCGTGCCGGAGCCCACCACCGCGTTGATAGTGCCGGCCCACAGGCCAGCGAAAAAGACCAGGATGCTGCTAAGAATCTCCACAGTTAGTATTCAGCCCCGGCCTTAGCGGCGGGCCGTGGCGGCGTAGCGGCCACCACTTTCCGTAACATCCAGGGCGAGCCCGAACGTTTCGCTGAGGTGCTGGTCGGTGAGGACCTCGGTAATGGGGCCGGCCGCCACCACGCCGCCGTCGCGCAGCAGCATGGCGTGCGTGAAGCCCGGGGGCACTTCTTCAAGGTGGTGGGTGACGAGGACCATGGCCGGTGCCGCTTCATCTTTGGCAAGTTCGCCAAGCTTGTGGACGAGCTCTTCGCGGCCGCCAAGGTCAAGGCCTGCTGCCGGTTCGTCCAGCAGCAGCAGTTCGGGATCGGTCATCAGGGCGCGGGCAATCTGGACGCGCTTGCGTTCACCCTCGGACAAGGTGGCGAAGGTCCGGTTCAGCAGCGGACCCATCCCCCAGTCGTTCAGGAGGCGGAAGGCGCGGCGTTCGTCGTCGCGCTCGTAGCCTTCACGCCAGCGCCCGGTGACGCCGTACGCGGCAGTGACCACCACGTTTAGGACGTTCTCATGCTCCGGAATCTGGGTGGCCAGGGCTGCAGAGGACAGCCCGATGCGGGGGCGGAGTTCAAAGACATCAGTGCGGCCAAGAATCTCGTCGAGGATGCCGGCCTTGCCGCTGCTCGGGTGCAGGCGTGCCGCCGCGATCTGGAGGAGGGTGGTTTTCCCGGCGCCGTTGGGTCCGAGGATGACCCAGCGTTCTCCTTCGTTGACCTGCCAGTCGACCTTGTCCAGCAGGGTCTTTTTGCCTCGGACAACGCTAACGGAGTCCAGTTCCAGAACATCACTCATAGGAGTAGACACTAGGACAAAAGAGTGGACGACTGATAACCGGTGTGACCACTCCCCATGCACGTGTCCGGCCGCGGTGCAGGGCCGGCCGTGCTCCGCAATGAATAAGCGGGACCATTCTTCCGCTGGCTAAGATTGCAGGCATGACTTCCAACGCGACCGCGGTCAGCTATGGCCAAAATCTGACCGACACCGGACTGGAGCTGCTGCGTTCCATACTCTCGGAGCAGGGTGCAGCTGTAGGAGCCGAATCCACAGCCGGCGACAGCCGCTACCAGGTTCGCATCACGGAACTGGAACTGCCTGACGCCACCGAGGCACGCCTCGCTGCGCTCCGCAGCGCCGTGGCCGATGCCGCCATCCCCGGCGTGGACACCGCCTTGGTACCCGGCGCCCTGCGCTCGGCCAGCCGAAAACTGCTGATCATGGACGTGGACTCCACCCTGATCCAGCAGGAGGTCATTGAACTCCTGGCCGCGTATGCGGGCAAGCGGGACGAGGTGGCGGCCGTCACCGAAGCGGCCATGCGCGGAGAGCTGGACTTCGCCCAGAGCCTGCACGCGCGGGTGGCTGTCCTCGCCGGGCTGCCGGCCGACGTCGTCAATTCCGTCCGCCGGGAAGTGAAGCTCAGCGAAGGTGCCGCCGAACTCGTGGCCGCCTTCAAGGCGGCCGGTCACCCCGTAGCCGTGGTCTCCGGCGGGTTCAACCAGATCTTGGAGCCAATCGCCGGGGATCTTGGCCTTGATTACTGGCAGGCCAACGAGCTGGAGATCGTTGACGGTGCCCTGACAGGCAAGGTCCTGGGCGCGGTGGTGGACCGGGCGGCCAAGGAGAAGTTCCTGCGCGAGTGGGCAGCCGCTGAAGGGATCGCGATGGAACACACCATCGCCGTGGGCGATGGCGCCAACGACCTCGACATGCTGGGCGCAGCCGGGATCGGGGTGGCCTTCAACGCCAAGCCGGCCGTGCGCGCCGTCGCCGATTCAGCCATCAACATGCCCTACCTTGATGCTGTGCGACACATCGCCGGGGTCTGAACAGCCCACGGACCTGACAAAAAAGTGGTGCCCGGCGAAGACGCGCCGGGCACCTCTTTTAGTTCCTCGGACTACTGGCCGCTCTTGCCGAAGTAGTCTGCGCCGCCGGCGTATTCCGTGTGGCCGGACTCGACGTCAGCGGTGGCCATTCCGGCTACCACCTGGGCGAACTCTTCCACGGAGTACAGCTTGCCGGCTTCGGCGCGGCGGGCCTCGATGGCGCCCGGCGTGGAGCGGTCCAGCAGCGTGGCAGTAACGGTGCCCTCGATCATGTCCCCGGAAACCACCACCAGGCTGATGCCCTTCTCGGCGAGGTTGGGGATGAGTTCGCGCAGTGCGTCCTCACCGGCGCGCTTGCTGCGGGCCACGGGCTCATAGGCGGGCATGGTGGGAACGGTGTTGATGAAGTGCGCCTGGTGGCTGGTCACGAAGACAACGCGGGAGCCTTCCTGCATCAGCGGCACTGCGGCATTGAGCATGTTGAGCTGGGCGTCGCGGTTGAGCTTGAGGGCGTAGTCCTCCCCCATGCCGGTTTCCATGCCGCCCGAGGCGTTCAGGACCAGGACGTCCAGGGATCCGAAGTTCTCCATGGCAGCGGAGGCCAGCGCCTGCACGCCTTCCTGGGTGGTCAGGTCGGCCCCGACGGCGACGGCACGGCCGCCGTCGGCCTCGATGCCCTGGACCACTTTGTTGGCGCGCGGCGCCTTCTGGCGGTAGTTGACCACGACGGCGGCGCCCTCGCCGGCGAGGATCTTTGCTACGTCAGCGCCGATTCCGCGTGATGATCCGGTGACGATGGCGGTCTTGTTGTCCAGCAGTCCCATCTGGGCTCCTTTGTTTGAAACGTCTAAAGTGAAGCGGCTCTGAACTCCATCATGCCAGCGCGGTCCGGTGATTCCCTTGTCCGGGTCCCACAAAGAAGGCTGGGTCCGCTGGTTTGCCGCCGCGTGGGGTTTGGAAGTCAGTGCCCCATGCCCAGGCCGCCGTCAACCGGGATGACAGCGCCGGAGATGTACGCCGCTTCGTCACTGGAAATCCAGCGCACCACGTTGGCCACCTCGTCCGCGTCTGCGAACCGGCCGGCGGGGATGCTGGCCAGGTAGTCCTTCTGGGTGGCTTCCGGAAGTTCAGCCGTCATGTCCGTGTTGATGAAGCCCGGAGCCACCACGTTCGCGGTAATGCCGCGCGAACCCAGTTCGCGGGTCAGCGACCGCGCGATGCCAACGAGGCCGGCCTTGGAGGCGGAGTAGTTGATCTGGCCCGGGGCGCCATACAGGCCCGAAACAGAGGAGATCAGGACCACGCGGCCCTTGCGCAGCCGGATCATGCCCTTCGATGCGCGCTTGATGACACGGAAGGCGCCGGTGAGGTTCGTGTCGATGACGGAGGTGAAGTCTGTTTCGCTCATCCGCAGCAGGAGGGTGTCCTTGGTGATGCCGGCGTTGGCCACCAGTACTTCCACCGGGCCGTGGGCTGCCTCCACTTCCTTGAACGCCGCATCCACGGACGTCTCATCGGTGACGTCCGCCTTCACTCCCAGGATTCCTTCAGGCAGTTCCGATTCACTGCGGTAGGTAACAGCCACTTTGTCCCCGTTGGCCAGGAATGCTTTGGCGATGGCCAGGCCGATGCCACGGTTGCCGCCGGTGATCAGGACGCTGCGGGGGGCGGTAACTGCTTCAGTCATGAAGGAACTCCGGAATTCTGCGGCGGGATGCACCGCGGTAGGAAAGGTGGAATTTGGCTGCCTCCGATCTTAGCGCCCGGGCCCGCCCGGGTTTGGGTGCCACTGCCGATGGTGAGAGAATTGACGCAAGCCTTTGGAGCGTGAGAAACCACTGTGACCCTTGAAAACCACGCGGGACGTTCGGCGCCCGGAGAACCCGGCCGGTTCTCCGAGGACGCGGAAGTCCACAGCATCACGGATGCCGCGGAATCCCATTCCGAGGACATTCGCAGGCGCATGGTCAAGTACGCGCTGGCCATGGGCATCCGCATGGTGTGCCTGGTGATGATTTTTGTCCTGGACGGCTGGCTCAAGATCATCGCCGTGGCCGGAGCGGTATTCCTGCCATGGATCGCGGTGGTCATCGCCAACGGCAGCGACATGGCCGAAGAGCACAGCGACGCGCTCATTGATTCGGCGCCACTGGCTGAGTTGGAAGCGCCGCCGCCGCCCACGGGGCACGAGGAGCAGGGTTCCGAGGTGCTGCAGGGCGAGCTTATTAGCGACGACGACGAACCGGACAACGGAGAAGGGCGGCAGGGGCCGTGAGTATTTTTGATTTCGCCGCCGGAACCAGCCCGGCAGCATCAGACTCCGCGCTCTGCTCCCGGAAGGCCTGCCGTGCCGGAGCGTCCTGGCAACTGCTGTGGAACAACCCCAAAATCCATACCCCGGAGCGCCGGAAGACGTGGCTGGCCTGCGAGGACCACCGCGGCTGGCTGGAGGACTACCTGCAGACCCGCGGCCTGTGGAAGGAAACACTTCCCCTCGAGCCCGGCAGCGCGGACAGCCCCCTGGAGCAGGACAACTGAATGTACCGTTTCCTCTTCTCCAGCAAATGGCTGGGTTATCTGCTGCTGGCCGCGATCTTTGCCACTGCCTGCGTTTTCCTGGGCCGGTGGCAGATGGACCGGCGCGCCGAAACCCTGGCCGAAATCAACCGCGTGGTGAGCAATTACTCCGCCACTCCCATATCTTTCGCGGCAGCCCGGGACCAGTTCACGCAGCTTGATCCCGCCAAGGAATGGACACAGGTGCAGCTGCAGGGCACCTACGACGCCGATGGCCAGCGCATCGTGCGCAACCGTCCCCTGAACGGCCAGCCGGGCTACGAAGTGGTGGTTCCGTTCAAGCTGGCCACCGGCGAAACGGTCATCGTGGACCGCGGCTGGCTGCCCATCGGCAACAAAAACCCCGGCAGCCCGGACTCTGTCCCGGCGCCCCCCTCCGGCGAGGTGACCGCCGTCGTCCGGCTGAAGCACGGGGAACCGGAGCTTCAACGCGGCGCCCCGCAGGGCCAGCTCGCCTCCATCGACCTCCCGACCTATGCGGCGCAGCTTGGCTACCCGGTGCTGACCGGAGCCTACGGGCAGCTGGCCTCGGAGACGCCCGCGGCCGCTGAGATGCCCATGGCGTTCCCCAAACCGTCCACTGAAGAGGGCACTCACCTGTCCTATTCGTTGCAGTGGTTCGCGTTCGGCGTGCTGATGTTCGTGGGCTTCGGGTACGCGGCGCGGCAGCAGGCCCGCAACGCCGCCATTGACGCCGAGGAAGACGAGGCCGATGAAGCCGGGACCGTCCACGCTGCGGTGCCGTCCCGCCGTCGTACGCCTCCTGCGCGCAAGCGGAAAAAGGCAACGGCCGAAGAAGAGGAAGACGCACTGCTGGACGCGCAGGGGTACTAGGGCATGACAACGCACGACGACGGGCCGGTCAGCCGGGTGCGCACGGTACTGCTTGAATCGGGCATCGGTGACACGGTGCGCAGCTTCCCCGCCGGCGTTCCCACTGCCGTTGCCGCGGCTGAGGCGCTGGACTGTGACGTTGCAGCCATCACCAACAGCCTCATCTTCGACCTCAACGGGGCGCCCCTGCTCATCCTCGCCAGCGGCGCGGCCCGGGTGGACACGGCTCTGGTGGCGGACCGCCTGGGTGAAGGCCGCATCCGCCGCGCTTCGCCGGACTTTGTGCTCGAGCACACCGGCCAAAAGGTGGGCGGAGTGGCACCGGTTGGCCATCCTCACCGCATCAGAACCCTGCTTGACGTGAGCCTGCGGTCCCATAACCTCCTGTGGGCCGGAGCGGGCGATCACGAGTCTATGTTCTGCATCACCTACCAGGACCTGCACAGGATCACCGGCGCCGAGGAAACCGCGGTTCGCTGACGCCCCGAGGCAAACCGGCGTGGTTGGGTATTGCGCGACTCACCCGCCCCGGGTGTGCACCGGTCTGGCGTTTGCCGGAGGTTCCCCCACCTCGTGGATGGTGTGGCCGCTGCAAGCCGTCCTGGTTACGCTGGCCCGTTCAATGCGCGCCACGGTGAACCATCGCATAGCGTTGCGCAGCCGGCACCACCCCACCAGATACCACTGGCCGTTAGTGGAGGCGAACAGCACGGGCTCAACGTCGCGGGTGGTCGTGGTCCCGCTTTTCGATGTGTAGCGGATGCGGATCACACGTTGATCGGCCATCCCCTCCTCCAGCGCAGACTTGATGGCCCGGGAAGAGGACGGAAGTGCGTTGACCCAAACCCGGCTGCCCAGCTCGTCGGCTCGGGCCTTGGTTTTGGGATCGAGGACGTCGAGGATCTTCTGGATACCTGCTGCTGCCAGATCGGCGTAGGGGGCGTCCGGTGCAGCGGTCACGGCCGCCATGAGCGCCATCGCCTGCGCAGGGGAAAGGGTGACAGGCGGAAGGGATGCTCCTGTGGCCAATCCGTAGCCGCCGCCCGGACCCGGCCGGGACCATACAGGTGCTCCGCTGTTTTCCAACGCGTCGAGGTCTCTCTTGATGGTGCGCACAGACACCTCAAACTCCCCCGCCAAGCGTTCGGCGGACACGCCCCGTTTGCCGCTGCGGAGCAACATCTCGGAAAGCGCATGGAGCCGTTCGACCCGCTTCACAGCTCGGCCCTTGGCAAATTCATGACATAAATAGTGACATACCGTTGTCCGGAGCGCCTGCAAGGGTATGGACATGACAACTACTGCAAATCCCCCGCTCATCATCCTCATCGCCGGCCACTGGCTGGGCGCCTGGGCCTGGAATGAAGTGCTTGAACACCTGGCACCCCGCCACGCCCGGGCAATCGCGGTGACGCTGCCCGGTCTAAACGGCGACGACCCCCAGCGTGCGGCCAGGAATCTCGACGATCAAGCCGCAGCGGTCCTGGACGTCATCACCCAAATGGGAGTCACCGAGGATCAGCCGGCAACACTGGTGGCTCACAGCGGGGCCAACGCCCCCGTCAGCCTTGTCCTTGACCAACATCCTGAGCTGGTCCGTCGAGTGGTGTGGGTCGACTCCGGCCCCGTGGCACCGGGAAGCGCCTTCGGCGCGGGCCTGCCTGAGGACCTGGAGGAGCTTCCGCTGCCCTCTTTCGACGTACTCGCAGAGCAAGCGAGCCTCGAAGGCCTGAGCGCAGAGGTCCTTGAGCGTTTCAGGCGCCGGGCGGTCCCTGAGCCCGGCCCCGTGCTTCGCCAGCGGGTCGAACTGACCAACAGTGCCCGCCGCAAAGTCCGGACCACCCTGGTGTGCTGCTCGATCCCCGGCGCGCAGGTGCTGGAGCTGGCGCGTGCAGGCCATCCCATGTTCGCCGAGGTCGCCAACATCGAGCACCTCGACGTCATTGACCTCCCGACAGGGCATTGGCCCATGTGGAGCCGCCCCCGCGACCTCGCCAAGACCATTCAGTCGGCAGCCTCCCGGGCGAACTGATGCACGTATGACGTGAAGTCAGCCGAGTCCGGCCGGTCCCTTCCCCGTCAGGAAGGCGGCGCCTCAACAAGGTTGGCCGTACCGTACGCCACCCTGTCGGCATAGTTGTAGATCACAACGCTGCGCACCGGTTCGGGCATCGACTCCCACCTCCCGGGCTCCAAATCGATGCGCTGACTGCCCGCCCGGTCGAGCCGCAGCGGCCCCAGCTCAATCAGAGTCGATGAGGACAGCTCCGGCTCACGAGTGGGACCGGGGCGCAGCGTCCCGGGGCTCAGCATAAGACGGATACTGTCTCCGGGACCTGTGGCAAAGTCTTCGAGCTGCAGGGCTGCACCGGACTCCGTAACGCGGATGGTGGCCGTCCCGGTGGTGGTTGCCCCCTGCGACTGAAACTGGCCTTGCAGAGTCAAGGGAACGGCAGCAGGCGAGCCCATCGGAGTTGCTGACGGCTGACTGGGCTCGCGTGCTGGTTCCGGTGCGGACTCTGTGTAGGTGCAGCCGGCGAGGCCTGAAGCCAGCAGGCATAAGAGCAGCGTTGATCGAAGTAGCTTCAAGATGTCCCCCAGTGGATTTCGTTCATACGCACCCTACCGGAGAGCTGCCTTCGCAGGTGGTCCTCATGGGTTCCAACCTCCACCGGGATCAGAACGGGTGCGAACTTGCAAGCGTTTGGGACGCTGAGCGACAGATAAGTAGGCTGCTGAATAGGGAGTGGGGAGACCGTGCTACAAACTAGACCGCTTGGCTTTTGGCTTAAGCTGATATTGCTGTCCGCTTGCCTGTTGGCCTCAGTCTTCT
This sequence comes from Pseudarthrobacter chlorophenolicus A6, assembly GCF_000022025.1. GTDB lineage: Bacteria > Actinomycetota > Actinomycetes > Actinomycetales > Micrococcaceae > Arthrobacter > Arthrobacter chlorophenolicus. The sequence continues at coordinate 2,113,314 of NC_011886.1, read as the reverse complement.
TCCAGGGTCTGTCCGCGGGCGGGCTTGACGTAGCGGAGGCATGTGAATCGCGTGCTGGCCAAACGTACGACCACGAGTATCACAGCAGCCATTACTATGAGCAGCTGCAGGTGTTCCCGCTGACCACAAAGTGCAACGCCGAGTATGATTCAGTTCCTCCTTGGATTAGTCCCGCCTTGGCGACCTTGGCGCTCCTCACTGCGTCATTTATTGTGGCGATGCTGATTGACTTATCCAGGCGCCTGAGAAGCCGGCTCTTTTAGTCTGACCCCCCTGCGCCCCAGACCGGGCGTCCGCAGTTAGCGAAGGACCTTCAATCCGGGCAGGCCCCGTTTCTTCTCCGACCCTGAGGAGGCCTGTCCCTGGAATCGAAAAGCACGATCAGTTGACCGCAAGCTGCTGGTTCAACAAACATATATATGCCCGAAAGGGGAAGGGCGGATTCTGGCGGTCATTGCAACAGGAGATTTCCGATCAGTTCGATCGGTTTCTTGAAGCCTAGTCTTTTGCGTGGTCGATCGTTGAGTTCCTGGGCGACCCAGTCGAGGTCTGCGGCGCTATGGATGCTCAGATCGGTGCCCTTGGGAAAGTACTGGCGCAGCAGGCCATTGGTGTTTTCGTTGATGCCGCGCTGCCAGGGTGAGTGAGGGTCGCAGAAGTAGATTTCGACGCCGGTGTCGATCTTCACGGTTTTCCAGTCCTGCATTTCGATGCCCTGGTCCCAGGTCAGGGAATGCCGCAGGGATTCGGGGAGCGTCTTGATCTTGGCTGCCAGGGCGTCTCGCATCTGCTCGGCCTTGTATCCGTCCGGCAGATGCACGAGCATCGTGTAATTGGTGGTCCGTTCGACCAGCGTCCCAATCGCGGACTGATTCCCTTTCCCGATGATGAGATCACCTTCCCAATGCCCTGGCACGGCTCGGTCCTGAACCTCGGCGGGACGTTCGGAGATATTGATCATTCCGGGGATCCGGTTTTTGCGCTGGCCGGCCTTACGGCAGGGCTGCCTGATAGCCCGCCCGGTGCGCAGACACACGGTCAGATCACGCTTCAGCGCACCTCGGGACTGGACGTAAAGGGACTGGTAAATCGTCTCGGGTGACACCCTCATCTCCGGTTCATCAGGGAACTCAACCCGGAGTCGTCCTGCGATCTGCTCGGGTGAGTACCTCTTGTTCAGGTCTTCTTCAACCTTCGCACGCAGCACAGTATGTGCAGTTTCGCTGGTTTCGGGCGCGAGGCCCGCTCATAGGCCAGAGCGTGCGCTGAGGTTGCCCGGTAGGGCATCCCTGCCACCGAGTTACGCCGCAACTCTCTCGAAATCGTGGAGGCTGCTCTGCCGACTACCGTTCCGATCTGCCGCAGTGATTGACCCTGGGCGCGCAGTATGGCGATCTCTTCACGCTGGGCGAAGGTCAGGCATCGACCCTTCAGATCACGGCCCCGCCGAGGCCTGACACCCCCGGCTTCAAGCAGGACCCTGCGCCCGGTACGCCGGCTCGTATCGATCGGAACAACGGCATCAGTGATGAAATCACCAGCCTGCATTCCGGCCCAAAAAACCTGCAAAAGATCAGGCCTTACATGAATTGAATAACCTGCCATGACAACACCCATCCGCTAAGTGTTGCAATCACCGCAAGAACCCAAGGAAGGACCTACGGGACGAGCGTCAGGGTCCTGCGGGACGCCCTAAGCGCCTCGCGCCCAATATGTTGCATTGCCATTTAGGCTGCGGGTATGAAACCCCGCGGAATTCTCATTGCTGCACTCGTCCTTGTAGTGATCGTGGTTGCCATAATCGTGGCCTGGGCAATTTTCGGCGGACGCCCTACCCTCATGAGCCCCACTGCGTTCACCACCGTCCGGTGATCGATGGGCTTGCGGCCCCCAGGCCTCCGGCACTTCAGGCAAGAGTCAACAAATGCCGGGGCGGTCCCGTCTATAGACTTGACGAACGGGAGCGACCATGGGCTGCTCGATTCTGCCTATGAAGTCTTTTCGACGCCTCACAGTCCCCTAAGTTCGTCTGGCCGCGGGAGTAGTGGGGATCTTGGACCTGCCTCACCAGCCGAGGACGGCGAGGGCTCCGGTAGAAGCGAGTGCGACCGCGGCCGTCCAAAGTACGATCGCGATGATCTGCCAGATGATGACCCATTGTTTCGGCACGCCCGAAGTGACGAAGAACGCCGCCGTCAGCATAGTCGGCAGCGCTAGCGGGGCGAGCAGGCTCGCGCCTGGAACGCCGAACCTGACCACCCACCGACGTAACCTCTCCCGGCCCTTCGCCCGGCGGGTCGGTTTCGCAACCGCGTTGTCAGCGGGCTGCGTGAGCGCAACAGCGGTTGCGGGGTCGGGGAGCGCTGCTGATGCGGCGCGCTCGTTCAATGCGCCAACGCGTGTTGCGGCTTTTGGATTCCCCACCGGCATCGGGCCTGTTTGAGACGCTCGCCGGGTGAGAACACGTTCGCGGGCACGGGACCCCAGTAACACCACGCCGAGGACGCAGAGGACGTTACCTGTCGCCGCTGCGATCGCGGCGATGATCGGGTTGATTCCCACGAGGATACCAAAGGCCGCGGCTCCCTCGCCCTCGATGTAGGGGATCGTGCCGGCCACGGCAATCAAAAGTGGCTGGAGGATATCGGGTACCTGGTCGATGAAACCCTGGAGGCCTTCGTACGGATTGTTCATGTTCTTGTCCTGTTCGGTGTCGGGCGCAGCGCCGAGAAACGGCCCACTTTCTATTCCGAACAGCTAAGACGATGTTCCTGGAACAGGGTCAAGCAGCGCCTTGTCGACGGCTTCGCTGTACTGCTGCTGTTGACCCTGTTCCAGGAACATGGTTTTCAATGGTTGTCATGGACCCAAACAGCCGGAGGGGAAGGACATAGGAATGGCCTGGAGCACACGCGAGGTCGCTGAGCTCGCCGGAACGACGGTGAACACGGTCCGTCACTATCACCGCGCGGGGCTCCTCGAGGAACCCAGCCGGGAGGCCAACGGATACAAGCAATACGGCGCCAGGCATCTCGTTCGTCTGCTCCAGATTCGTCGGCTCCGCGAGCTCGACATACCGCTCGCGCAAATCGAGGCCGTGGGAGCCAGGGCAGAGACACCCCAAGCCGCGCTGCTCGCAATTGATGCAGATCTCGCTGCCAGCATCGAGCGGTTGCAGCGCGCCCGCGCCGAAATTCAGGCAATCCTGAAAGGCACCACGGCCACCGACCTGCCACCGGGCTTTGAAGACCTCTCCAGGCACCTGTCCGAACCGGAGCGTTCTCTCATGCTCGTCTACTCCCAGCTCTACGACGAGTCCGCGATGTCCGATCTGAAACAGATGATCGAATCAGAACCGGACGTCGCCGACACCGAGTTCAACGCCCTGGCACCCGATGCCGACGATGCCACCCGGCAGCGGCTCGCGGAGACGTTTGCACCCCACCTTGCACAGCACTTCGCCGACTACCCATGGTTATCCAACCCGGGCCCGCACCTCTCCATGGATCCGCAGGTCACACAGGAAACATTCCTCGCAACAGTACTGGAGCTCTACAACCCCGCACAGCGAGACGTGCTGGCCCGCGCAATCATGATCGCAGCAACGCCGGCTGCTGCCGCCACGGACACGGCAAACTGAATCCGCCAACGCTTGTCGAACACCTGACGCGGATCGGTCCAACCAAGCAGTTCACCGTCGGTCCGGCCCTCCCCCTGGCACTGCAAGGTTGGTGCGAACGCTGCAGCCGAGATTGTCTCGAAACGCTAGCCATATGAGCCAGTTGAACACCTGGGGCGCGACATTTGTTAGCGATCACAGCACCCTGCCATTCACCGCCGAAAATCACAAACGTACGCAGCCGTGGTCGGCAACTGAGCGGCAGTCTCCAGCTGGTTTCGCGTGAACGGTGATCGGGCCCCGGGAGCAGGGCAAAGGAACCTTCGAGAACGCGGGCGATCCGCGTCACGAGGTGGACGGCTCCAGGCTCGGTCAGCCCCGGCGGCCCGCCTTTCCAGCATGGGCCCCGCCGACCCGGCCCCGAGGCAAGCGCACTAGGTTGTTAGCGCCAAACGACCGTATAGGCGTAGCCGTTACCGTTCGGAACACAGCCTTGAACCAGACGCACATACGACCCAAAACCGGGACGAGCAGCATCTAAACGAGACTCGCACAAAGCTTTCGAACCATTCCAGTACACGACCCTTTCAGAAGCCTGAGCCGGCAAAGCAAGAGCGATTCCTCCCCCAACGAGCATTGATGTAGCTACAGCAGCGGACGCGAGCTTCGTCTTCAGTTTCATCATTTCGTTAGGCTAATTGCCTCACTGGAGCGGGTCAATGGACGCAACTCCCCATATGCCGAAGAAACCCCTCGCCCACCTGGGCACGGCAAAAGCTCAACCCGTCCAGGCTTTCTCCGGCACACGCCTCGACGACGGGCCCCATCTGACGGGCTGACCACAATTACCGAAAGGCCGCGGTGGACGACACCATGGGGGATGGGCTTGCGGCCGGGAAGGCTGTAAGTCCTATCGTCAGGGCCGTAACGCAACCTCTAGGCGGCTGGAGGAGGCAGAGTTACAACTTCAGTAGAGGTTCTCCCCGGTTATGAGCCGCTCAACGTCGGCAGCTGCCAATCCCGAGTGCTCGCCAATCCATGAGTGCCCATATCCCGCAGCGGCCGCAGTGCGTACCGACTCGGCAAGGTTATCAGCGGCCTGCTTGGCTGTTCGCGATGCTTGAGCGAACGCATCAGCGGCAGCTTTCACCGGCGCTACGACTTCCTCAGGCGGCTCTTTGAACATCGCTTCCGGGTCACCAATATTGAAAGACCAATCCATGCTCGTGCATCCGATCTTCGAGAACTACTGGCTTTGAAGCGACTCTAGCCCCTTTCCACACCCAAACCGGCCGTGCCGTAAGAGGATCCTTCACCGCTCTACAGGAAGGATCGAACTAGCCGGTCCGTAGCGATAAAGGCCAGGCGGCCGAGACATTCAAGATTCGTTCACGACCGGAGCAAACTGGACTCCACGGCTTTCGGCGTCACGAAATCTTGCGCGGAGTAGAGGAACCAAGCGCGTTTCTGCGTCTTCCCAGCCGCCGGCCAGAAGCCGCTCGCGGTGGGAGGCGCCGTTATCCCCTGTTTCGATTCCAGGCGGCAGGCCATGAGGCATTTCGAGACCCGTCAGCAGGATGGGGATAACTACTTTGCTGACGTGCCGGCGTATTGCGTTGAGGTCCTTGACGGGGTTTACCCAGGCGGAGAACGGGTCGGGCCGTTGCACCATAGCCGCAGTATTCGTGTCTACGAAAGAGACCTCGCCCCAAGGCGTTGGCGGCCCCAATGCGTCTCCCACTTTTAGTTCATGGTGGGCGAGGTTCTGGGCCGCCATAGGAACTGCGTCCGTTGAGCTGAAAGTACGTGCGGCGGCGAGCCGAATCGCGCGGTGCTTGTCGGCGTTGGAGTATGCCTGTAGCAGACGAAGGGGGTGGGCCATCTCCACATCCTGCCCAGTGAGGGCCGCCAAGGTTTGACCGATAGACGGAACCAGACTCTTGGGATATGCAAAGGGCTGGATTGCTTGGACCCGGCGCCCCAAAGTGGTTTCGGAAGCGAGGGCGGTGATCTTGCTTCTCCGGCGGGTCCACTTATCCAGGTCTTCCTGGGACTCGACAATCGGGAGACTGACCTGCGCTGCCAACGAACCAGTTAGGTCGCCTTGTTCTTGTTCCACTAAGAACCAGACGACGTTATCTATTGCGGCGCGAAGGTGGTTTACGGCTTCGCTGAACAGCAAAGACGCTTCCGGGGGAATCGGCCGCAGAGAGGAAAGAATCATCTGCACCGTCCCTCCCCGCCGTACTTGCTTAAAGCCCAGCGGGCCGTCCAGCGACCATTGAGACGTCAGGTCTCCGATTTTGAAGGCGCATTGATCGGCCCTGGTTAGGCGGAGAGCCACGAGTTCCAGTGCTTCGGGCAACCAGGCGAACTCGTTGGAAGGAGGGTTCATGAGCTTATTCTGCCCGAGCTCCTACTCAGTAGTTGTCCGTGCGGATGACTAGGAGCTGCTGCCCTCCGCTCAGGAGCGAATTGAGTTTACCCCGGGCTTCCTCGCTCTAGTGAAACCGTGGCCGGATGAGACCTTGGGGCCGCCCGGTCCAGGATGCTTCAGCGTTCGAAAATTGATCGAGCCAAGAACCTCACCCTCCCCGTCATTCGAAGACACCTGTGAGAAGTTTCTTCTATGCAGTTACCTGATGTTCTTTTCGTCCTCATGGGCACTTGCTTGGCCATTATCGTCGCTGTCCTCATTTATGCAGTCATAAAAGAAGAAAAATTGACGGTGAGGGGAACCGCCCACTGCTGATCACGGTCATTGTCTCCGCCGCCGTCCTGCTGGTTTCAGGCGTGGGCTACGTGCTTACAGCTAGCACGTAAGTAACTGCCCGGGCATGACCACGAGGTAAGAGGGCCCGTAAGCTGGCGGCCCAAGGGACGTCTCAAACCTGCGATTGAGGATCCCGTTGCGGGCACCTGGTTGCTATTGCGCATGAGCCGTGAAAGATGGAGGGCATGACAGATGAGCCGTGGGCGTGCACTGAATTGTCGGAAGCTCCCGAGGGCTGGATTCCTGTCGTCGAGACCGGATGGGCTGCATTGGTCCTCTGGGCTGCCGGTCCTGACAACTTTGTGAGGGTGCGCCCAGTGTCGCGCGAGCGTTTCGGTTCATTAGTTCGCGGTCTACCAGGGGGCGGCGAGTACAGAGAGCCATTCAGGTTGACTGAAGCCGAGTTGGCATCGGTTGACGACGATATCGATGTCTATCTGGCTGAGGCGGACATTCCGCCTAGACCCCGCGGATTCGATTGGTTTATTCGTCGTCCCTCCAAGGCCTTAGACGACGAGATGTTCTGGGCTGACGTTTGGGCAGCCGCAACCGAGCAGCTTCCTGTCGACGGACTGCGCCCCTCGAGAATGGCAGGTCCCGCAAAAGATGCCATGGCCCGCTTCTACCGCAATTGAGATTGGCACGGCCCGCAACCGAAAAACTCGACCCGTATGGGATGGAGCTATGGATTTAGCTGGACACATTATTAGGGAAATTGATAGCTACTGGGCGGATGAGGTGAATATTCTCGGTTACTGGGAGGACGGGCCAGCTACAGTCTGCGTTGTGTATCGCCGGACTATTGACCCCGCGGTGGCGCTGGGACGTCGACTCGCACTTAACTCAACTGCGGCAGATGGCACCATTGAGGGCTTCGTCCGTGATGTGGCTATAAACATGGCGGAGCCAATTGGTCGTGCCACCTGCCGTCCTGATCAGCACGGGGTTGTTTGGGTGGGCGTCCCCATTGACTGCCAGATCCCCGAGCCGCCTAGCGAGGTCCTGCAATCTCTAAGGAACGATGAGTCCAGCTAACTTCCGGATTCTGATGTCCAAGATTTCGAGAGGTTAGTACCTGGATCGGAGCGCTGTCCTCGTTGGCCCACCCCGTCCGTAAGCCGATCCCCAAAGGGACAGCTTTGAGTATTGTCCGTTTCCGCGAGGCGCTAAGCATGGTCTGATGGACGGATGAAGAACTGGGTTTGGGGCGTGACAGGAGTGGTTACGTTATGTATGGCTTTAGGGCTGATTGCAGTGGGTTTCCTTCAGCCTGGAGTCACTTGCGCTGAAGACGATAGTTCCGCCGGCTGCCCGTCGACGCCTGTTCATGCAGGAATGCTGGGATCGGGAACTGTTCTACTTCCAGCGGGTATCTTGTTTTTGATTCGATCAGGTAGGCGAGAACGCCTGGCACCGGATTTGGTAGCTCCATTCAAGTAGCGAACTGTTCAAGGTAGCCACAAGTGGCACTTTGAGGATCCCTTCCCGGACTGGAGCTCGTCTAGTCTCCTAGAGGGACGCTTTGGCTGATTCCTAAACCCGCTTCGGCGTCTGATAACTGCTTCCGGGCTCGGGGTGCCAGATGAGTGATCGGGGTGCGGACGTCCAGCCATTCCTAGTAGTTAGTCATTACGTCCCAGAGGGACGATGCTCATTCCAATATTCGTCGCGCTGTCGCCGAAGAGATCTCACGAGGACTGAAATTCCGAGAATCAGGGCGATCGCTGCAACCCCCAGAAAGATCCAAGTCCAAAGTTCCGATCCCCGGAAGATAGCGTTCGATCACGTTGCGATCAGACCGATCAGCATAAAGAGAAGCGCTGCTCTGGTTTCCCTTTTGTTCATACGGGAGTCTACCCACGATGATGCCACGGGCAATAGAAGACGTCTTCCTGCAAAGGGACCCGTTAAGCCTGTCCCGTATGCCGGTCCCCTATCGGGACAACCCGCCGCTGACCTGCGGCTTTGTGAAATCGGCATTCAGAGGCTCCCGTATACCCTGCCCGCAAAATTGCCCGGTGAAGGTGCCCTATACGCTACACACGAATTTGTCCCGAGAACGGTGACGTACTCGACGTCTCCGGCCAGGAAACCTCATGCAAAGGGCGGCGACACCCGTGCTCCTTAGAGACCGACACTGGACGCTCGGACGACTATGCTTCGCGTCCCCTTCAGGTCCTGCCATTCGGTGTGCTCATGCGAAGTGGCCTAGAGTCATCCCGACACTCCAGCCCGTTGGCCCCGATCCCCCACTGACCAGCGCAAACTGAAGGTGGCGGACCCCATCGAGGCAGACCGTCCGGCGTCGGGCCCTTTCTGCCTAGGCCAGCGTGATCAGGTCCAGGTAGTCCTCGTTCCAATGGTCCTCGACACCGTCGGGCAGCAGCACAACGCGCTCCGGGTTCAGAGCCTCGACGGCGCCTTCATCGTGGCTGACAAGGACGACGGCGCCGGTGTAGTTCCGGAGCGCGCCGAGGATTTCCGCGCGGCTGGCGGGGTCCAGGTTGTTGGTGGGTTCGTCGAGGAGCAGGACGTTAGCGCTGGACGCCACGATGGTGGCCAACGCCAGGCGGGTCTTCTCACCGCCGGACAGGACGCCCGCGGGTTTGTCGACGTCGTCACCGGAGAACAGGAATGAGCCCAGGATGCCGCGGACCTCGGCGTCTTTCATGTCAGGTGCGGACGAGCGCATGTTCTCCAGGACGGTGCGGTTGACGTCGAGCGTCTCGTGTTCCTGGGCGTAGTAGCCCACCTTGAGCCCGTGCCCCGGCACGATTTCGCCAGTATCCGGCTGGTCCACGCCGGCAAGCATGCGCAGCAGCGTGGTTTTGCCGGCACCGTTGAGGCCAAGGATGACCACTTTGGAGCCTCGGTCGATGGCGAGGTCCACGTCAGTGAAGATCTCCAGGGAGCCATAGGACTTGCTGAGCCCGTCTGCGGTGAGCGGGGTCTTGCCGCACGGCGACGGGTCCGGGAAACGGAGGGCGGCCACGCGGTCGTTCTCGCGGACGGCTTCGAGGCCACTGAGGAGCCGCTCGGCACGCTTGGCCATGTTCTGCGCGGCCACGGCCTTGGTGGCCTTCGCCCGCATCTTGTTGGCCTGGTCGAAGAGCACCTGGGCCTTCTTCTCGGCATTGGCCCGTTCCCGCTTGCGGGCGCGCTCATCCGTTTCGCGCTGGGTGAGGTACCGCTTCCAGTCCATGTTGTAGAAATCGATCTGGGCCCTGTTGGCGTCCAGCAGGAACACCTTATTTACGGTGGCTTCGAGGAGTTCGGTGTCGTGGCTGATGACGATGAGCCCGCCCTGGTGGTTCTTAAGGAAGTCGCGAAGCCAGGCGATGGAATCTGCGTCGAGGTGGTTGGTGGGCTCGTCGAGGAGCATGGTCTCGGCATCCGAGTACAGGATCCGGGCCAGTTCCACGCGGCGGCGCTGGCCACCGGAAAGTGTTTTGAGCGGCTGGTTCAGGAGCCGGTCAGGCAGTGCGAGGTTCGAGCAGATGGATGCGGCTTCTGCCTCCGCGGCGTAGCCGCCCGCTGCCAGGAACTCGGATTCCAGCCGGTCGTACCGGTTCATGGCCTTCTGCTGAACGGCAGCGTCCTCGCTGGCCATTTCGTCATGGGCCTTGCGGAGCTTGCCGACGACGATGTCCAGGCCGCGGGCGGAGAGGATCCGGTCCCGTGCCAGCTGCTCCATGTCCGGGGTGCGCGGGTCCTGCGGCAGGTAGCCGATCTCGCCGCTGCGGGTCACCTTGCCGGCGGCGGGAAGCCCTTCGCCTGCCAGGACACGGGTGAGCGTGGTCTTGCCGGCTCCGTTGCGTCCCACCAGGCCGATCTTGTCGCCCTTATCGATGCGGAAGCTCACCTGATCCATCAGGAGCCGGGCACCGGCGCGGAGTTCAAGATCCTGGACAGTAATCACAGAAGGTAAGGCCTTTCACAACGGGGAACGCCGCAGCACCAACAGGTTATGTCGGGGGCTGGAGGCAGAGTGGCCGGAGAACGGCCTTGACAAGTCTACCGTCCATGCCAAGGAAACCGGACCTTCCGGCGCGGACCGGGATTTCAGAAGGCGTAGCGGACCCGGCAGTAGGGGGTGATCTCCGCGATCATTGCCGTCAGCTGCCGCACATAGCGGCCCTTGCTTCCGCTGCGGTAACGGACGTTGCTGAAGCCGTTGGAGGAGGTTTTGGACTCCTGCAGGTCCGGACGCCAGAGGACCTTCTCCGCCTGCGGGTGCCATCCGAGGTTGACCTGGTGGAGCCCCTCGTTGTGGGTCAGGAAGATCACCTCCGCGGCAAGCTGCGCTTTGGCTGCAGGCGTCAGGGCGGCATCGAGCTGTTGCAGCAGTTCACGCCAGTCATCAAGCCAGGTCTCCGTGATCACCACCGGGGAGAAATTGACGTGCACCTCGTACCCGGCGTCGACGAAATCGTTGATCGCGGCAATGCGTTCGGCTACCGGGGATGTCCGGACATCAATGGACTTCGCAAGGTGCGCGGGCATCAGCGAAAAGCGGATCCGGGTGTGTCCGCCGTGGTCCCACGCGAGCATGTCCCTGTTGACGTACTTCGTGGCAAAGGACAGCTTGGCGGTGGGCAGCTCACGGAATAGCCCAACCAGGTCCTCTACGTTGTCACTGATCAGCGCATCCACGGAGCAGTCACTGTTTTCACCGATGTCGTAGACCCAGAGTTCGGGATCGCACTGGTTGGGTTCGAGCTTGATGCCCTGCTTCATGACGTGCCGTTCGAGCGCAGCGGCGATCTGGTTGATGTTGGCAAAGACGGTGACCGGGTTGCTGTACCCCTTGTGGCGGGGGACGTAGCAATACGCGCAGGCCATGGCGCACCCGTTCGCCGTGGAGGGGGCGATGTAGTCTGCCGAGCGCCCGTTGGGCTTCACGGTCAAGGACTTCTTCACTCCGAGGACCAACGCCTCGGTCTTGATCCGGGACCACCGCGGCACGTTGGTTTCGTCGCCGTGCAGTTCCGGGATGTTCCAGTGGTTCTCGACAGGTACGACGTCGGCGTCCGGCCAGCGCTGCACGATCTCGCGGCCACGGGGCAGTTCGAGCGCCTCCGGCTGGGCGAAGATGCGCCGGATCTGCAGGAGCCGCTGGAATTCCATGTCCCTATTCTTCCGAATCCCTGCAGCCGGTGCGGGCGGTTAAGCCGAGGGCTCAGGCTGTTCGGCTACGTCCGGCGCATCAGCTTCCCTGATGCAGCCCGGGCTCCGGACCTAGGCGGCCCTCCTGCCCGTAACCTTGTCTTGCCTTGGGGCCACCGCATGTGTGTAGGTAGGAATTGCAAAGACGTGCCTGACCTACGGATAAGGAACAACCGCGAATGACTGAAACAACAACAGTGGAGCGCGCCCAGCAGCTCAAGGCCCTCCACGAAGCACCGGAAATCCTCCAGGTAGTCAACGTGTGGGACGCCATCAGTGCAGCAACCGTCGCGGCACTGCCGGAGACCAAGGCAATCGCGACGGCGGGCCACTCGATCGCAGCCGCGCTGGGCTACGCGGACGGCGCCATGCCGTTGGACGTTGCCCTCGAAGGCGCAAAGCGCATCGTCGACGCCGTGGACCTGCCCGTCACGGCGGACCTCGACGACGGGTACCAGGACCCTGCCGAAACCATCCGGCGGGCCATCGGACTGGGTATTGCCGGCGCCAACGTCGAGGACAGGCTGCGGCCCTTCGATGAAGCAGTCTCCCGCGTGGCGGCGATCGTCCGGGCCGCAGAGGCCGAAGGCGTTCCCTTCCAGTTGAACGCGCGCACCGATGCGCTGGTCCGCGGCGGGGACCGGCCCATCCAGGAAAGCATCGATGATGCCATCGCCCGGGGCCGCGCCTTCCTCGACGCCGGTGCAGCACTGGTTTTCGTCCCCGGCGCCCTGACCGGTGAGGTCATCGAACCACTCGTCGAGGGGCTCGGCCGCGGAAAGCTGTCCATCATCGGCGCACCCGGTGCGCTCCCGGCAGCCCAACTCCAGGAACTCGGCGTGGCGAGGGTGTCGTACGGCCCCTTCACCCAACGGGTGGCACTCCGGGCACTGCGCGACCTTGCCACGGATCTCTACGGCGCGGGCGTCATTCCCGCTGATACTCCGGCCCTGAACTAGGGAGGCAAGCGGCGGGAGGGACGGCGTGCCAGATGCCGTCCCTCCCGCACCGTCGGGCCAACCAACGGGTTATGCCCGCAGTTGTGCCCGGCACCCAAACTCTGGGGCGACAACTTAGTAGGTCACCTACAAAATGGGCCCTGTTCCGTCCCAGTAACGTCGGCTGTACATTAGATTCCGCTTGTACAACCCCGACAGGACCGCCATGAGCAACACCGACACCGCCGTCACCTCCAACCTTCCATCCGGGCGCCGCCGCTGGAACGCCACCGACCTTGGACTCATCGGCGTCTTCGCCGCACTGGTGGCCGGCGCCGCCCTGGTGCCGGGCCTGGCGGTCAACGGCTTTGGCGTGCCCATCACCTTCCAGACCCTCGCCGTCATGCTGACCGGCCTGGTGCTGGGGCCCGGAAGGGGCTTCGCCGCCGTCGGCCTCTACACCCTCCTGGGCCTCGCCGGACTGCCCATCTTCAGCCAGGGCCGCAGCGGCCTTAGCATCCTCGCCGGCCCGTCCGCCGGCTACATCATCGCGTTCCCCATCGCTGCCGCCCTTGTCGGCTGGCTGGCCACGGTGGTGATCCGCCGCACCACCAAGGCCCGCGCGCTGTGGTTCTTCCTCGCGGCCACGGTAACCAGCATCCTCACCGTCCACACCCTTGGCGTCGCCGGCATCGCGCTCAACGCCAAAACCACCCTCGGCCAGGCCTTCCTCAGCGACGTTGTCTTCTACCCGGGGGACATCATCAAGAACATCCTCGCCGCCGGCATCGCCGTCGCCCTGCACCGCGCCTTCCCGGACATCCTGGTCCGCCGCGCACGCCGCAGCCAGTCACCTGTCCAGCCCGCCAAGGCCTAGGAAGAACTTCAGTGCCAGTTGTCGCCTTTGACCAGGTAACGGTCGCCGTAGAAACGGACCACTCCCCCACGCCCAAGGTCCTCCTCGACGGGGTGAACCTCCGCCTGGCCGAACGTCGCGTGGGCGTCATCGGTGCCAACGGTTCCGGCAAGTCCACGCTGCTGCGCCTGGTGAACGGGCTCGTCCAGCCCACCGCGGGGAAAGTAGCGGTCGACGGCGACGACACGGTCCGCGCGGTCCGGAAAGTCCGCCGCAGCGTCGGTTTCGTCTTCACCGACCCGCTGTCCCAGCTGGTCATGCCCACCGGCCGGGAGGATGTTGAGCTGTCGCTGCGCCGGTCCGTCCGCAACGGCCGCGAACGGCAGGCCCTGGCCGACGCCGCGCTCCACCGCCTGGGTCTGTTGCCACTGGCCGACCAAAGCATCTACGAACTCTCCGGTGGGGAACGCCAGCTGATGGCACTCGCGGCGGTCCTGGCGGTCGAGCCGGCGGTGCTGGTCCTCGACGAGCCTTCCACGCTCCTGGATCTCAGGAACAGGGAACTGCTGGGGCACACCCTTGCGGGACTGGGGCAGCAGGTCATCATGTCCACCCATGACCTCGAGCTCGCCCTGGACATGGACCGGGTCCTCGTGATCGAGAACGGAACGGTGGCGTTCGACGGCGCTCCGGCAGACGCCGTCGCCTTTTACCGTGCCCTATGCCTGGATGCCATGCGGCACCCCACCGGTCCGGTCAACGGTCCGGGCACGCCATGAGGGGCCACGGGTTGCTGCTGGCCAACTACGTGCCGGGAAACTCCTTCATCCACCGGTCGCCCCTGGCAGTGAAGTTCCTGCTGGTGTTCGCCTCCGGCCTGGCATCCTTCCTGATTGTCGACTGGCGCGTATCCCTGACGATACTGGCTGCGCTATGCGGGCTGTTCCTCCTGACCGGAGCAGGTCCAAAGCGGCTGGGACGCGCCGTCCGCCCGCTGCTCCCGGTACTCCTGGTGATCGGGCTCTTCCAGTGGTGGCAGCTAGGTGCGCCCACAGCAGGCAGGATCGTCCTGAACATCCTGGTCTGCGTGGTGGCCGCGTCCCTGCTGACCGCGACAACCCCCGTCCAGCGGCTCCTGGACGGCGTGGTGGCGGCCGCAACGCCCTTCCAGCGGTTCGGAGCCGATCCGGAGCGGTTCGCCCTCACCATCGGAGTCATGCTGCGCAGCATCCCCTACATCGCCGGAACCTTTGCCGACGTCCGGAATTCCGCGCGGGCACGGGGGCTGGAGCGGAACCCGCGGGCCCTGGTCCTGCCGGTCTTCATCACCTCCGTGGCCTACGCCCGCCAAACCGGTGAGGCGCTCGCCGCCAGGGGGCTCGGCGACGCCGAAGGCCCTGACGTTGAGGCCTGACGGGCTCACGACGCCGGGTCAGGCCAGGCGCTCGAACCGCACCAGCGCTGCAGTACCCATACCGCCGGCGCTGCTGATCATCGCCAGCCCAAGGCTTCCGGGCCTGCTGGCCCTGCGCGCCTGGGCGAGGAGCCTGGTCACCAGGACGGCACCCGACGCGCCGTAGGCGTGCCCCAGGGCCAACGCCCCGCCGTCGAGGTTGGCCCGCGCAGGGTCGATGCCCAGCAGATCGAAACAGGCGAGGGTCTGGGAGGCGAAGGCCTCGTTGAATTCCACCAGGTCCAGCCCTGCACCCTCCAGGCCATGGTCGGACAGCAGTCTCCGCGCTGCCTCGGCGGCACCCACGCCCAGCACGTCCGGCTCAACGCCGGCGGTGCAGGTGCCCAGCACCAGGAGACCGTCCTCGGCGCCCAGGCCGCGGGCACGCTGCAGAGAGGTCATGACGACGGCGGACGCGGCGTCTGCGTCGAAGCAGGAGTTTCCGGCGGTGACAGTTCCTCCGGGCACGAACGCGGCAGGGAACCTCCCCATGACTGCGGGGGTGAGGCCGCGGCGCGGGCCATCATCAGCCGTTACCGTCCCGCCGGCTGTGGCCAGCGGAACAATCTCCCGCTCATAGCGGCCTTCCGCCACCGCTTCCAGGGCCTTCCGGTGGCTGCCCAGGGCAAAGGCGTCCTGCCGGTCCCGGGCAATCCCATACCGCCGGGCCACGGTCTCTGCGGCCACGCCCATGTCCGGGTCGCCAAAACCGGCCGGCACAAACTGGGCACGGGCGTAGAACTCCGGGCCGCCGTCGGAATTCCTGTGCGCGCGCAAAGGAGCGGTGCTGGTGCTCTCCACTCCACCCGCGAGATAGAGCGGGTCCCCGCCCGCGGCCACCAGCTGCGCAGCGAGGGCGATCGCGTCCAGGCCGGACCCGCACTGGCGGTCCACGGTGATGCCGGGAACACCCACTGGCAACCCGGCCTCCAGGAGGGCCAGCCTTGCAACATTTCCGCCGCCGCCCACCGCGTTGCCAATGATGACGTCGCTGACCGCCCCGGGTGCCGCAGCAGTTTCGTTGAGCAGGCCGCTGAGCACAGGTGCCAGGAGTTCATGGGCGCGCAGCGTCCGCAGGGCGCCATTGGTCCGGCACACGGGGGTCCGGCGGGCCGCGATGATCACGGGCTGGCGGTCCGCCGGAAGAAGATCAGCTGCCAAGGCTCGTCACCCGTGGATCCCTGTTGGCGATCCAGTCCAGCAGCAGGCTGCGGCTGACCTTGCCGCGGTCGGTGACGGGAAGTTCGGCGAGGACGAAGTACTGCAGCGGGCGCTTGTCCCTGGCCAGGATGTCCTCCAGGCCCGAGCGGAGCTGGGTTGCGGTGATCCCGCCGTGGGACGGGACGACGCCGGCCACTACCTTTTGCCCGCGCAGGTCGTCCGGCATTCCGGCGGCGATGGCGGCGGAAACGCCGGGCACGGCACAAAGGGCCAGCTCCACCTCATGCGGGTAGACGTTTCGGCCCGAGGTGAGGATCATGTCTGCCCGGCGGCCCAGGATATGCAGTCCGTCCTGAGCCAGGTAGCCCTGGTCTCCCACCGTGTGCCAGTCACCGAAGGACCGCAAAGCCTCGCCGTCGTCGCCCCACAGGTACCCGTTGCTGACCATGCCGCTGCGCACGCAGATATTGCCGTAACCGCCCTCCGGTACCGGCAGCCCGGCGTCATCAAGAATGCGCACCTCGGCCCCGGGAAACGGCCGCCCGATGCAGGTGCTTCCGACGGCGGGGGGCTGCTGGGCGGACAGGCCGGCGCCGGAGACGAAGCTCAGTTCCGAGGCGCCGTAGTACTCGTAGATGGTGGCGTTGGGAGCCCAGCGGCGGGCCGCTTCGAGGGTCCTGGCATCAAGTTTGGAGCCGGCGCAGACGATGGTCCGGATACCGGATGCGTCCACGCATCCGGTCAGCCCGCGTTCACTGAGCATCCGCAGCATGGTGGGCACCAACACCAGGCGGGTCACCCGGTCATAGGTGATGGCTGCGTGGACGTCGCCAACATCGAAGGTTTCCAGCGTCTGGAATTCGGACCCCGCGTAGAGGCATTCGGCCAGGGCGTAGAGGTTCAGGCTGGCGGCCAGCGGCCCCGGGGCGAGGGTGACGTCGTCCTGGCGGAGGCCGAAGAACTCGATGGAGGCCTCAAAGGATTCCTGCCACGAACGCCGGGACCGGGTGAACGCTTTCGGCACGGACGTGGTGCCTGAGGTGAGGCCGATGAGGAACGTTGAGCCGGGCGCGCCGTCGGCCAGGGGATCGTCCACAGCGACCGCTGCCGGTTCCGCTGACGACTGGACCCGCCGGACCATATCCTCCTGGAGGTGGGTGGGCCAGGCAGGATCCAGGACAGCGCACTGGCGTCCGCCGGCCACTGCCGCGGCAAACTTCAGCGCGAATCCAGTCGAATTGGCTTCGCACAGCGTAGTCACCGATTTCGTTTCCGGAACCATGGCAGCAGCCCCGTCCTGCAGCTCGGCCCAGGACAGCCGCCGGCCGGCGACGGCCACTGCTGTGCCGTGCGGACGCTCTGTGGCCCAGCGCTGGAGTCGGTCAAGGAAAGGCATCGGATCAACTTTACCGGCGCTCCTGATTGGCCGGCCGAACCGCGGGTATTGTGACGATATGAGTTTCAATGACAATGTGCAGCTCGACCCGTCCCAGGTCCAGGACCGGCGGGGAATGGGCCGCGGCGTGAAAGTTGGCGGCGGCATCGGTGGCGGACTCGTACTGCTCGTAGCGCTGTTGCTGGGCATAGACCCCAACCTGCTGGGGGGACTCACCGGCGGCGGCACAGCGGAACCCCAGGCCCAGGGCACGGCACCGGCCTGCAGCACCGGCGCCGATGCCGACGCCCGGGTGGACTGCCGGATTACGGGTACGGTCAACAGCCTGAACGCCTTCTGGCCCGCGTACCTGCAGCAGTACAACGTGAAGTATCCCCAGCCGGAGACAGTCATTTTCGAAGAGGGCGTCAACACCGCCTGCGGCACGGCGTCGAGTGCCGTTGGGCCGTTCTACTGCCCCACCGACACCACGGCCTACTTTGACCCGGGGTTCTTCACCGAACTCGTGGACCGGTTCGGTTCCTCCGGCGGCCCGCTCGCCCAGGAGTATGTGGTGGCCCATGAATTCGGACACCACATCCAGAATGTCCTGGGCAACCTGGACCAGGCCCAGCAGGATCCTCAAGGCCCCGAGTCCGGTGCGGTCCGCACTGAACTGCAGGCGGACTGCTACGCCGGCCTGTGGGCCAAGCACGCGTCATCGCAGCCCGGACCGGACGGGCAGCCGTTCTTGGAACCGCTCACCCAGCAGGACCTCAACGACGCGTTGTCCGCGGCTTCGGCGGTGGGCGATGACCGTATCCAGGAGGCCGCGACAGGCCGGGTCAGCCCCGAGGCATGGACCCACGGCTCCAGCGAACAGCGGCAGCGCTGGTTCTACAAGGGCTACGAAACGGGCGACATCAACCAGTGCGATACCTTCGCGGCACCAAGCCTGTAACTCATCAACTTATTCCCATCAATTGCCGAGTAATTGCCGTTTTGAGAGGTCATTAACGCAGCAATCGATGGGTGGGCCCAGGCCTGGGCCCACGCTACCGAGGGGCCCCGATCGAGCTTGCGAGATTGGGGAGGTAGCGGGGAGGGTTCCCTGGCCGAGCGTAGCGAGGTTAGGGCGCCGGTGGGGAACGACGACGGCCGGTCACCTTCGCGAAGAAGGTGACCGGCCGTCGTCGTACTTCAGGTATTTCAGATGTTGAAGCCGAGGGCCCGCATCTGGTCCTTGCCGTCGTCGGTGATCCGCTCGGGACCCCATGGCGGCATCCAGACCCAGTTCAGGCGCCAGTCATCCACAACACTTTCCAGGGCTTTGCCCACCTGCTCCTCGAGGACATCGGTGAGGGGGCAGGCAGCCGTGGTGAGCGTCATGTCGATCAGCAGCGCACCGTCGTCATCGGAGTACTTCAGGCCGTACAGCAGCCCAAGGTCCACCACGTTGACGCCAAGCTCGGGATCGATGACGTCCTTGAGCGCTTCCTCGACATCTTCCAGGGCCGTGCGGCCCGGCGTGATTTCGGTCATCGCAAGTCCTAACTAGGCCTGTGCTGCTGCGGGGGCTGCGGCCGTGCCGGCACCCTTGGCGTAGCGGTCGTAACCCTCTTCTTCGAGGCGGTCGGCCAGTTCCGGGCCGCCTTCCTCGACAACCTGGCCGTCAACGAAAACGTGGACGAAGTCAGGCTTGATGTAGCGCAGGATGCGGGTGTAGTGGGTGATGAGCAACGTGCCCATGTTGCCCTCGGCGTGTGCGCGGTTGACGCCCTCGGAGACGATCTTGAGTGCGTCGACGTCCAGGCCGGAGTCGGTCTCGTCCAGCACGGCGAACTTCGGCTTGAAGAGTTCGAGCTGCAGGATCTCCACGCGCTTCTTTTCGCCGCCGGAGAAGCCCTCGTTGACGTTGCGCTCGGCGAAGTCGGCGTCGATGCGCAGCTTCCCCATGGCGTCCTTGACGTCTTTGGTCCAGGTACGCAGCTTGGGTGCTTCGCCGTCGATCGCGGTCTTCGCGGTGCGCAGGAAGTTGGTCATGGTGACTCCGGGAACCTCTACCGGGTACTGCATGGCCAGGAAGACTCCGGCGCGGGCACGCGCGTCAACGCTCATCTCCAGGACGTCTTCGCCGTCGAGGGTGATGGAACCGCTGGTGACCGTGTAGCGGGGGTGGCCTGCGATGGTGGAGGCCAGGGTGGACTTGCCGGAGCCGTTGGGGCCCATGATGGCGTGGGTTTCACCCGTGCGGATGGTGAGGCTGACGCCCTTCAGGATCTCCTTGGTGCCCTGTTCCGTCTCAATGCTGACGTGCAGGTCCTTGATCTCAAGAGTTGACATGCTCTTCTTTCTGTTCGTTCGTAAGTCTGTGCTGCGGGGCGCTCAGTAGTTGTTTACTGCCGCGCCGTTCAAAACGTTGGTGACATCCACGTAGACGTCGTCGCCGTCGAGCTCGATGGCGAACACCGGAACGGGGTCGTAGGCGGGAAGCTGGAGTGGCTGCCCACTGCGCAGGTCGAACTGCGAGCCGTGGCCCCAGCATTCGATCGCGCAGCCTTCCACGTCGCCTTCGGACAGCGAAATGTCAGCGTGCGAGCAGGTGTCGCCGATGGCGTGGATGTCACCCATCGAATCCCTGACCACGGCCACGGGGTAGTCGTCGATCAGGATGCGCAGCGCCTGCTTGACCTTGATGTCGTTGGCGCTGCACACCAGCTCGCCCTTGGGCTTACCACTCATGCGTTCCTGCCTGCCTGTCGTCTAGTTTTCCGTTGCCGCGAGTTCGCGTTCCACAGCCTCGGTCAGGCGCTCTTCGAGTGCCGGGACCTTGATCTGCTGGATGATTTCGTTCAGGAAGCCGCGGACCACCAGGCGGCGGGCAACATCCTCGGGGATGCCGCGGGCCATCAGGTAGAACAGGTGCTCGTCGTCGAAACGGCCGGTGGAGCTGGCGTGGCCGGCACCCTCGATCAGGCCGGTCTCGATTTCGAGGTTGGGCACGGAGTCCGCGCGGCAGCCGTCGGTCAGGACCAGGTTCTGGTTCTTCTCGTAGGAGTCGGTGCCTTCGGCCTGCTTCTGGATGAGGACGTCGCCCACCCAGACGGTGTGCGCACCCTTGCCCTGCAGTGCGCCCTTGTAGAGGACGTTCGACTTGCAGTTGGCCAGGTTGTGGTCAACGAACGAACGGTGCTCCAGGTGCTGTCCCGCGTCGGCGAAGTAGAGGCCGAGGAGTTCGGCATCGGCGCCCTCGCCGGCGAACCGGACGTTGGAGTTCAGCCGGACAATCTTGCCGCCAAGGGTCACCGCGATGTGCTTGTACATGGCGTCCTTGGAAACCTCGGCGTCGTGCTGGGCCAGGTGGCGTGCGTCGTCTTCCCAGAGCTGGACAGAGACCACGGTCAGCTTGGCGCCTTCGCGGACGAAGACCTCCACGTTGCCGTTGTGGTCGGCGGAACCGTCGTGTTCCAGGATCACCACGGCGCGGCTGTTCGCGCCGGCCTCAATGACGTGGTGCGTGTTGGTGCGGCGGCCTGCGCCGTTGCCGGTCATGACGACGCGGATGGGCTGGTCCAGTTCGGCGTCCGCGGGGATGCGGATGAGCTGGGCCTCCTCCACGTTCGCGGAAGCGACGACGGCGGCACGGTCCGCGGGGACCAGCGTGGCACCGCGGGGGGCCTCGCCGGCGCGGAGTGCACCCTGGACGAAGGACTCCGGGCCTTCAACGGTGACGCCGAGTGCGCCGGCGTCCGAGGGCGTGTCCGAGAGCAGGTTGGACAGCTCACGGACCGGGGTGAAGCGCCATTCCTCTTCGCGGCCGTTGGGCAGGGCGAAGTCAGCAACGTCGTGGCTGGTGATGCGCTCCGCGCGGGAGGCCATGACCTGCGTGCCGTGGCTGTGGTGGCGGTCCACCTTGGAGGCGACCAGGTGTTCGCCTTCCTCAGTGAAACCGGCGATTGACGGCGCGCCGATGCGGGCCTTTTCGGTAGTAGCTTCGGCAGTCATTAACCGACGGATCCTTCCATCTGGAGTTCGATGAGGCGGTTCAGCTCAAGGGCGTATTCCATGGGCAGCTCACGCGCGATCGGCTCGATAAAGCCGCGCACGATCATGGCCATGGCCTCGTCCTCAGGCATGCCGCGGGACATGAGGTAGAACAGCTGCTCCTCGCTGACGCGCGAAACAGTGGCCTCGTGTCCCAGCTGTACATCGTCCTCGCGGATGTCGATGTAGGGGTAGGTGTCAGACCGCGAAATGGTGTCCACCAGCAGGGCGTCACAGCGCACGGTGTTGGCGGAGTGCTTGGCGCCTTCGCGGACCTGGACCAGGCCGCGGTAGGCTGCACGGCCACCGCCGCGGGCCACCGACTTGGAGATGATGGAGCTCTTGGTGTTGGGCGCGATGTGGACCATCTTCGAGCCTGTGTCCTGGTGCTGGCCTTCACCGGCAAACGCGATGGACAGGGTTTCACCCTTGGCGTGCTCACCCACCAGGTACACGGCCGGGTACTTCATGGTCACCTTGGAGCCGATGTTGCCGTCCACCCATTCCATGGTGCCGCCAGCTTCGCAGACGGCGCGCTTGGTCACCAGGTTGTACACGTTGTTGGACCAGTTCTGGATGGTGGTGTAGCGGACGCGGGCGCCCTTCTTGACCACGATTTCCACAACAGCGGAGTGCAGGGAGTCCGAGGTGTAGATCGGCGCCGTGCAGCCTTCGATGTAGTGGACGTAGGAGTCCTCGTCGGCGATGATCAGGGTCCGCTCGAACTGGCCCATGTTCTCGGTGTTGATGCGGAAGTAGGCCTGCAGCGGGATGTCCACGTGGACGCCCTTGGGGACATAGACGAAGGAGCCGCCGGACCAGACTGCCGTATTGAGCGACGCGAACTTGTTGTCGCCCACCGGGATGATGGTGCCGAAGTACTCCTGGAAGATTTCCGGGTGTTCCTTCAGCGCCGTGTCGGTGTCCAGGAAGATGACGCCCTGCTTCTCAAGGTCCTCACGCAGCTGGTGGTAGACAACCTCGGACTCGTACTGGGCGGCGACACCGGAAACCAGGCGCTGCTTTTCAGCTTCAGGGATGCCGAGCTTGTCGTACGTGTTCTTGATGTCCTCGGGCAGTTCCTCCCAGCTGGTGGCCTGCTTCTCCGTGGAGCGCACAAAGTACTTGATGTTGTCGAAGTCGATGCCGGAGAGGTCTGCACCCCAGGTGGGCATGGGCTTGCGGTCGAAGTACTTCAGCCCCTTGAGGCGAAGGTCCAGCATCCACTCGGGCTCGCTCTTCTTAGCCGAGATGTCGCGGACTACCTCTTCGTCGAGTCCACGGCGTGCGTTGGCGCCGACATCGTTCTTGTCAGCCCAGCCGTACTCGTAGTTGCCGATGCCGTGGAGCTCGGGATTCTTTTCCAGAATCTCCGAGATCACAGTGTTTTCGGCTACTGCTTTCTCTGATAGTTGGTCCGTCATCACGGCCTTTCTTGCTGATGGTTTGTTACTTCGTTCAGGCTGGCGGGGGCTGCGGAAGGCCTTGTGGGCCCGGGCGCAGACAGCCTGCCTGTGGGTATGTGGGTGGTGCAGACGTGCCCGCCGCGGGCCAGTGTGGACAGGCGGCGCACATCGACGCCCACCAGCCGTGAAAACACTTCGGTTTCCACGTCGCAGAACACCGGGAAGCGGGCGGCGAGTTGCTGGATGGGGCAGTGGCCCTGGCACAGCTGGACGCTGGACAGCGCGGCCGGCAGTGGCGCTTTGGCCTCGATGGAGGCTGCGGACGCAACGAAGTTGTCCCGGCTGAGCGCTTCGGCAAGAGCCCTGGCCCGGTCAGCGATGTCCGGGCCGGCCTTGTCGATTTCGGGCGCGTAGCGGCGTTCCATGTCAGCGAAGCGCTCGACGGCGAAGGCACGGACGGCGTCCGGTCCGGCAGCCTTCTGGAGCTGCTGGAGCGCCAGCGCGGCGATGTCCAGGTAGTCGTTGCCCAGGCTTGACTGGCCTTCGGAGCTGAGGACGTAGCGGCGTGCGGGGCGTCCGGCGCCCGCTCCGGCCCTGGCCACCCTCTTGACTTCGATGATGCCGGCACGGGATAAATGGTCGAGGTGCCGGCGGACTGCTGCCGGAGTGAATCCCAGCATGTCGCCAAGTTCGGCCGCGCTGACCGGTCCGTGTTCCAGGACGGCGGAGAGCACGCGGTCGCGGGTGCGCTCGTCGGCGTCAGCCACGGGACCGGGCACGGTCTGGACGCGCCCCTCCTGGGCCTGCGGGGCCCCGTGCCCGGCGATAGGCACAGCAGTAGCATTGCTCACGGAATACACAACACAATCATGTCGTAATTTAGTCCCGGGCTCCAGTAAGGGCAGGCTGACCTTTCCCCCAACGGCCCGGCGGGCCCCGGCAAGTACTACATCCCGTAGAATACTGGGGTGCGATCCCCCCAATCCCCCGTCCTGTCCATCAATGGACTCGTTAAGGACGTCGGCCCGCTGGCCAGCCTGGACGGAAAGATGCTGAGGGTGGTCAGCGATGTCTCGCTGATCGCCGGACGCGGCGAGGTGACGGCCCTGCTGGGACCCAACGGCGCCGGAAAGACCACCACGCTTGAGTGCGCGCAAGGCCTCCAACGGCGCAGCGGCGGAACCATCAGCCTCCTCGGCGAGGATCCGGCTTCCGCCGGGGCGGACCTGCGCTCCCGCGTCGGTGTGATGCTCCAGGACGGTGGGCTCCCGCCGTCGGCCAAGCCTGTGCCGCTGCTGCGGCACGTCGCCGGCCTGTATGCAAACCCCTGGCCCGTGGAG
Source organism: Pseudarthrobacter chlorophenolicus A6 (assembly GCF_000022025.1). Classification (GTDB taxonomy): domain Bacteria; phylum Actinomycetota; class Actinomycetes; order Actinomycetales; family Micrococcaceae; genus Arthrobacter; species Arthrobacter chlorophenolicus. The sequence continues at coordinate 2,089,183 of NC_011886.1, read as the reverse complement.
GACCTGGTGGAGCGGCTGGGCATCGATACCTTCAGCCGTACCGGCGTGCGGAGGCTGTCCGGCGGACAGAAGCAGCGGCTTGCCCTCGCGGCGGCACTGGTGGGCAGGCCCGAGGTCCTGTTCCTCGACGAACCGAGCGCCGGCCTGGACCCGCAGTCCCGCGCCCTCGTCTTCGACCTGATTACCGAGCTCCGCAGCAGCGGGATGGGCATCATCCTCACCACCCACCTGATGGACGATGCGCAGCGCCTGGCCGATTACGTCTACATCATTGACGGCGGCCGCAATGTTGCCGAGGGAACAGTGCAGCAGCTCCTGCAGCGCGAACCCGCCGTGGACAGCGGCTCCGAGCACGTCCGGACGCTGGTGTTCGAAGCGCAGCCCGGCCTGGACCTTTCCGCCGTGCTCCCCGCCCCCATCGCTGTCGCCGAGACCCGCGTGGGCAGCTATTCAGTGACCGGCGCACTCACTCCGGGACACCTTGCGGCGCTGGCTGCCTGGTGGGAAGCGAAGGGCATCATGCCGGCCGCGATGAGCCTGCAGGCGCGTAGCCTTGAAGACGTCTTCCTGGACATCTCTGGAAAGGACATTCGATGAACGGGACCGGTACTGCCGCGGGCAGCGCTCCCGGAAACGGTTTGGCGCAAGCAGCCGGCGTCCGCCAGCAGCCTGCTTCCCTGCTGCGGCGCGTGCTGCTGCAGGGCAAGTATGAGGCGGTCACCATGCTGCGGAACGGTGAACAGCTGATCCTTGCCGTGGTGCTGCCGTTACTTGCCCTGGTGGGCCTCACGGTCACACCCTTCCTTGACGGACTGGGGCCGAGCCGCGTTAACGTGGCCGTTCCGGGCATCCTTGCGCTGTGCGCCATGTCTACGGCCTTCACCGGCCAGGGGATCGCAACAGGGTTCGACCGCCGGTATGGCGTGCTCCGTTTCCTCTCCACCACCCCCCTTGGCCGCGGTGGATTGATTGCCGGCAAGGTCCTCTCGGTGCTGGTAGTGCTGTGCCTGCAGATCGTGGTGGTCTCGGCAGTGGCGTTTGCCTTGGGCTGGCAGCCCGTTGCTGCGGGCTGGCTGCCCGGCCTGGTCCTGCTGGTCCTGGGCGCGGCGGCGTTCACGTCACTGGGCCTGCTGGTTGCCGGTACCGTCCGGCCGGAAGCAACGCTGGCCATAACCAACCTGCTGTGGATCCTGCTGGGCGCCATGGGCGGAATCGTGATTCCGGCCGACAGGCTTCCTGCCCTGGCACAATCCATAGTGCATTTCCTGCCCTCCGGCGCGCTGGGTGAATCCCTCCGCGACGCCTTCCTTCATGGCGCCCTCAACGGCGGGGACGCCCTCATCCTGGTGCTCTGGACGGCGATTGCCGGAGCAGCAGCCATCCGTTGGTTCAAGTGGAATTGAGATATTCGTGAGCACGGCTTCGCGCCTCCCCCAGTTCGCCGGCCGCCTGGCATCGCGGCTTCCCCGCACAGTGGACGCCAGAGTGCGCCGCCTGGCCGTGGCCTCCCTGATCGGGCAGACACTGCTGGTAGTGACCGGTGGCGCCGTGCGGCTGACGGCGTCGGGGCTGGGCTGCCCCACCTGGCCGCGCTGCACCGACACATCGCTGGTCAACACGGCGGAAATGGGCATCCACGGCTTCATCGAGTTCGGCAACCGGCTCCTGACCTTCGCCCTCGCCGCCGTCGCTGCCCTCATGCTGGTGTACCTGTGGAACCTCCGCAAGGAACGCCGCGACCTCTTCCTCCTGGCGCTCGGCCTCCTGGCCAGCATCCCCGCCCAGGCCGTCATTGGCGGGATCACCGTCCTCACCGGCCTCAACCCGTGGGTGGTGGGCCTGCACTTCCTGGTGTCCATGGCCCTGGTGGTGTTCGCGACCCTGCTGGTCAACAGGGCCTATGGCCGCACCGGCCGTTACATGACGGTATCCCTGCGTGCGCTGCCGGGGACCCTGCGCCCGGTGACGTCCGCCGTCGCGCTTTTCGCTGCCCTGGCCGTGATGCTGGGCGTGGTGGTTACCGGAGCAGGACCGCACGCCGGTGACGCGGATGCACCCCGCAACGGCCTGGACTGGGACCTTTTCTCGCACATCCACGCTGTGCCTGCCTACCTGGTGACAGCGGGTTCCCTGGTGGCGCTGGTCCTGGTGCTGATGCGCCGTATTGCCGGTCCCTTCCGGACTGCCGTGTTCGGCCTGCTTGGGGTCACGGTGCTGCAGGCGGTCATCGGTTTCACCCAGTACTACAACGGCATCCCGGCCCTGCTGGTGGGCGCCCACATGCTGGGCGCCGCACTGCTGATGGCCACCGCCACGAACGCCTGGGACCTCGCCCGGTCCAGCCCGGTGGAGTAACACGGAAAACGCGAGGCCGCCCCGGTTCCAGACCGGGGCGGCCTCGTGTTTAAGGTGTCCTGGCGTCAGCGCTCAGCGGGCTGCTGCGCCCGTGGCCTGCACCGGGGCTTGGGCCGGGTCCAGGGACTCGATGCCGTGAGGCGTCACCAGGACCACCCGGGCAGTGGCGATGTCGTAGAAAAGCCCGGTGGCCTGGACCTGCCCGGCGGCGATGGCAGGACCAACCACCGGATGGTTGTCGAGCTTGCTGAGCTGGACAGCCACGTTGACCATGCCCAGCTGGTCGAGGCGGCAGTAGCCCGCCTCCGCAGCGGCCCGCGCCACGGGGTGGTCCGCCATCAGCTCGAGGTAGCTGGGACGGGCATGCTCCAGCCAGGCGTCGAATCCGGTGCCCAGTCCCGGATTCCCCGCACCTTCGGCATCGGCGATGACGGCCTTCATGGCACCGCAGTTCGAGTGCCCGCACACTACGATGGTGTTTACCTCGAGGCCCTTGACCGCGAACGAAAGCGCCGAGTCAATGGAGGCGTCCTGGCCGTCATGGCACACCACGTTGCCGATGTTGCGGAGGGTCAGCAGGTCGCCGGGGCCGCTACTGGTGATCAGGTTGGGGTTGACCCTCGAATCGACGCACGCCACGAAAAGTGTATCCGGATGCTGCTGCTCCGCCAGGTCCTCCACCAGCGGACGGACCTGGTCAGCGAAGCGGCGGTGGTACTTGCTGATTCCCGCCAGGACTGCCGGGGTCCGTTCACTGCCCAGCTGGCTGGAGGCATCTTCGCCGTCCGCAGTCCGGGAGTTGCGCGGCGGCAGCGGAAGCTCGCGGGCTTCCTGCCGCTGGGGTGCCCTGTGCTCAGCGTCCTGGAACAGGGTGTTCCCGTGTTCCTCAACTTCGACTGAGCCGCCTGCGGCACGGTACTGGTCACGCCAGGCCACCAGTGATTCACGGAAGGCGTGGTCCACGTAATCGGCATTGAGTTCGATCACCACGTTGTTGCCTGCGGGCACCGAGTGCAGCACGCGGTTCAGGCGCGGCAGGGCGAAAAAGCTGCACGATCCGGCGATGGTGACACGCCAGGCCGACGACGGCGAGACCGGCTCGTGTACGCGGATCGCCGCGCGCAGGACGCGCCACAGCACGCTGGCCGCGGCAAGCGCCAGGCCGATGAGCACGCCCTCCAGGAGATTGAGGAAAACGACGCAGAAGAGGGTCACGACGTAGATCAGCAGGTCACCGGTGCGCCGGCTGGTGCGGATGTCCGCAACCTTGATCAGCTTGGCCCCGATGACCAGCAGCAGCCCCGCCAGCACCGACAGCGGAATGAGCTGGATGATGCCGGCGAAAAGCGCCGAGAAGATGAGGATCCACACGCCGTGCAGGATGGCGGAAGTCCGTGACTTGGCACCGGCTTCCACGTTCGTGGCGCTGCGTACAATGACGCCCGTGACGGGCAGGCCGCCCAGGGCACCGGAGAGGATGTTGGCCGTTCCCTGGCCCATCAGCTCCTTGTTGAGGTTGGTCCGCGGACCGGAGTGCATCTTGTCCACGGCGACGGCTGACAGGAGCGATTCGATACTGGCAATGAGCGCCATTGACAGGACAGCGAAGGCTATGGCGCGCCAGTTTCCTTCGGGCAGTGCAGGCAGGGCCACGGCGTCCAGGATGGAGCCCGAAAAGGAGATCCGCTCCACGGCCGGCGCCAGCGGCACCGACAACGCGGTGACGGCAGCAACGGCAGCCAGCGGGCCGGGGATTTTCCGTACGGCGGCAGGCAGGTGCTTCCAGGCCACCAGGATGATCACCACGGTGAGTCCAAGCAGTGCCGCATGGATCTCGACGTTGGTGATGGCCGCCGGAAGGTTGGCGAGGTTTTCGATGGCGGAGCCTGCCGGGCCGGAGCCCAGCAGGACGTGGATCTGCTGGACCATGATGGTCACGCCGATGCCGGCCAGCATCGCCTTGACCACCACTGGCGAGACCGCCAGCGCAGCCCTCCCCACCCGGCTCACGCCGAGCAGAAGTTGCACAACGCCGGCTGCGGCCGTGATGGCACAGGTGGCCTGCCAGCCGAATTCCTGGACCAGGCCGGCAACAATCACGGTCAGGCCCGCGGCCGGCCCGCTGACCTGCAGCGGAGCGCCGCCCAGGCTGCCGGCAACGATGCCGCCGATGGCTGCGGCGATGAGTCCGGCCATGATGGGCGCACCGGAGGCAGCGGCGATCCCGAGGGACAACGGCAGCGCCACGAGGAACACCACCAGGGAGGCGGGTACATCCGCGCCCAGGTTCGACAGGAAGGGCCGGATGCGGTTGGCCCGTTCGCGGCGCCCTCCGGGCGGGCTGTGGTTGGAGGCTGTTGTTGTGGCAGGGCCGGGCGTCATTGGATTTCCTTTGCTTCGCGGGAAAGATCCAGTCCACCGTATGCAGGTTGTCACGCATGATGACACTTAAAGTGACGGATATGACAAATTCGTCATTCGGTATACCTGCATTTACGCCGGGGCGCCGTGGGACGCTTTGGCGCTTAAAAGGCGAACGGCCCGGACTCGAAAGTCCGGGCCGTTCGTCGGCAGATGGGGATGCCTAGCCGCCGATGACAGCAGGTCCTACGAAGGGATCCACGGCCAGGGCAATGAACAGCAGGGTGAGGTAGCTGATGGAGCCGTGGAAGACCTTCATGGCGCGCTTGTCCGGGATGTCCTCACGCTGCGCGCGGTTATAGAGGGCGTGCGACTCGTAGAGGAACCAGGCACCGGCCAGTACGGCTGTCACCGTGTAGACCCACCCGGCGCCGCCGGCCGGAACCATCAGCAGTGAACAGGCCACCATGGCCCAGGCGTACAGGACCACCTGGACGGACACCACCTTGGCGCCGGCGATGGCCCCAAGCATGGGCACCTTGGCGTTGCGGTAGTCCTCGCCGTAGCGCATGGACAGCGGCCAGTAGTGCGGCGGCGTCCAGAGGAAAATCACCATGAAGAGGATGATGGCAGGCCATTCCACCGAGTTGGTGACGGCGGCCCAGGCGATCAGCACCGGGAAACAGCCGGCTGCTCCGCCCCACACGATGTTCTGGGCTGTGCGCCGCTTCAGGATGATCGTGTAGATCACGACGTAGAAGAAGATGGCACCGAGCCCGAGCCAGGCCGAAAGCGGATTGGCGCCAAACCACAGGATCGCGATGGCCGCAGCGCCCAGCAGCCACGAAAAGACCAGAGCTTCGCGGGGAGTGACTTCGCCGGTGACCAGGGGCCGGTTTTCGGTACGCGCCATCAGTTTGTCGATGTCGCGGTCGATGTAGCAGTTGAACGCTCCGGCACTGCCTGCGGCGAACGCGCCGCCTACCAGCGTGGCAAGGATCAGGCCGATGGACGGGAACCCGCGCTCTGCGTAGATCATGGTGGGCAGCGTGCTGACCAGCAGCAGTTCGATGACGCGCGGTTTGGTGAGGGCGAGATACGCCTTGGCCTTACGGGCAAACCCTGGGCCGGAGGCCCGGGAAGCGTTCAGCGGCGTATCTGTTGTGCTCACGGTGGCAGTCACCCGTTCTGTGTGGCAGTTGTATCTGGCATTGCAGCTGCGGGCGGTTGAAAAGGTCCGGCGCCCGGCATTGGCCTCCGAATATCATACCGCGCCGCCACACGCGCAAAGCCCGGCTGATATGCGCACTTGATCGCTCGCAGCCCGATTCGAGCAGATTAACTCATCCTCACTTCAGCCTTATTCATAAAAGGGGAAATTGCGTCCAAAACGTGAGATTTCAGCCTCCGGAACATTGGAATGGAGCTAAGCTGTCACCAGATCAGCGCGCGGCAGGAAAGCGGTGGAAAACGCATTCCCACATGGTTCGCGGCTGAACGAGAGACCAACATTCGACGGCGACTGGTACACACCGCAGCGGGCGCCCCATTTCGTGCCTATAACCGGACCGGGTGTGCCGTGCGCCGTCAGCAAAGAGAGGGGCCCGGTTTTCGTGCCACATTTGGAAGAGCAAGAACTGTCCTGGACCAGCCTGGATGAGCGTGCCGTGGATACCATCCGCGTCCTGGCCGCGGATGCTGTGGAGAAGGTGGGCAACGGACACCCCGGTACGGCGATGAGCCTGGCGCCGGCCGCGTACCTGCTGTTCCAGAAGCTGATGCGCCACGATCCGCGGGATCCGGACTGGCTGGGCCGTGACCGGTTCGTCCTGTCCCCCGGCCACACCTCGCTCACCCTGTACATCCAACTGTTCCTTTCCGGCTACGGCCTGGAACTGAAGGACCTGGAAGCCCTGCGGACCTGGGGTTCGCTGACCCCGGGCCACCCCGAGTACAAGCACACCGCCGGCGTGGAGATCACCACCGGTCCCCTGGGCCAGGGCCTGGCGTCCTCGGTTGGCTTCGCCTACTCCCAGCGCCGCCAGCGCGGCCTGTTCGACGCCGATGCCGCACCGGGCACCAGCCCGTTCGACCACACCATCTGGGTCATCGCATCCGACGGCGACCTGCAGGAAGGCGTCACGTCCGAGGCTTCCTCGCTGGCCGGCCATCAGGAACTCGGCAACCTCGTGGTCATCTACGACGAGAACCACATCTCCATCGAGGACGACACCGACATCGCCTTCACCGAGGATGTCCTGAAGCGCTACGAAGCCTACGGCTGGCACATCCAGCGGGTCGACTGGACCAAGACCGGCGAATACAAGGAAGACGTCCAGGAGCTGTACTCGGCCCTGCGCGCCGCCAAGGCCGAGACCTCCAAGCCATCCATCATTTCGCTGCGCACCATCATCGGCTACCCGGCCCCCAAGAAGCAGAATACGGGCAAGATCCACGGTTCCGCACTGGGTGCCGAGGAAGTCGCGGCCCTGAAGGAAGTCCTGGGCTTCGACCCCGCCAAGTCCTTCGACGTGGACCAGGAAGTCCTGGCCCACGCCCGCTCCGTGGTTGACCGCGGTACGGAAGCCCGCAAGGAATGGGAAGAATCCTTCAACGCCTGGCAGGCTGCCAACCCCGAAGGGTCAGCCCTGCTGCAGCGCATCGAGGCTCGGGAACTTCCCGCGGACATCGACGCCGCCCTTCCGGTCTTCCCGGCCGGCAAGGACGTCTCCACCCGCGCCGCGTCCGGCAAGGTCCTGAACGCGCTCGGCCCGGTCATGCCCGAACTGTGGGGCGGCTCCGCCGACCTCGCCGAGTCGAACAACACCACCATCGAAGGCTCGCCCTCGTTCGTCCCGGCTTCCAAGCAGACTGATGCGTGGAAAGGCAACCCCTACGGCCGCGTGCTGCACTTCGGTATCCGCGAACACGCTGCCGCGTCGATCGTCAACGGCATCAGCCTGCACGGGAACACCCGCGCGTTCTCCGGCACCTTCCTGATCTTCAGCGACTACCAGCGGCCCGCCATCCGCCTCGGTGCCCTGATGGGTGTTCCGTCGCTCTACGTCTGGACGCACGACTCCATCGGCCTCGGCGAGGACGGCCCCACCCACCAGCCGGTGGAACAGCTCGCCTCGCTGCGCGCCATCGTGGGCCTGGACGTGGTCCGCCCCGGCGATCCCAACGAAGTTGCCGTGGCGTGGAAGACCATGCTGGAGAACCACTCCAACCCTGCCGGCATCGTCCTGACCCGCCAGAACATCCCCACCTGGGAGCGCGGCGACGGGGCAGCCGACGGCGACACGTTCGGTGCCGCATCCGGCGTCGCCAAGGGCGGCTACGTCCTGGCCGAAGCAGCCAAGGACGGCGCCACCGTCCCCGCTGACGTCATCCTGATCGCCACCGGGTCCGAGGTCCAGCTGGCCGTCCAGGCCCGCGAAGCACTGCAGGCCGAAGGCATCGCCGCCCGCGTCGTCTCGATGCCCTGCGTCGAGTGGTTCAACAAGCAGGACGCCGCCTATCGTGAATCGGTGCTGCCCGCCACGGTCAAGGCCCGCGTCTCCGTCGAGGCCGGCCTCTCCCTGGGCTGGAAGGAATTCGTCGGCGACGCCGGCCGTTCCATCAGCCTCGAGCACTACGGCGCTTCAGCCGACTACAAGCGCCTTTTCCAGGAGTTCGGCATCACCGCGGAAGCAGTCGCCGCCGCAGCCAAGGACTCCCTCGCAGGCCTGAACGCCTAACAACGATTTCCAGGAGATAACCACCATGACTACTCCCACCCAGCAGCTCTCCGAAGCCGGAGTCTCCATCTGGCTCGATGACCTTTCCCGCGGACGCCTCGAAACCGGCACCCTCCGCAAGCTCATCGAAGAAAAGAACGTGGTTGGCGTGACCACCAACCCGTCCATCTTCCACGCAGCGATCACCGCCGGCACCGATTACGACGCCACCGTCGCTGCCCAGGCGGCAGCCGGCGCCAGCGTGGAGGAGACGATCTTCGAGATCACCACCACGGACGTCGCCGACGCCTGCGACCTGTTCGCCCCCGTGGCGGCAGCCACCAAGGGTGTTGATGGCCGCGTCTCCATCGAGGTGGACCCCCGCCTCGCCTGGGACACCAACGGCACCATCGCCGAAGCCAAGCACCTCTACAAGAAGGTCAACAAGGACAACGTCCTGATCAAGATCCCGGCCACCATCGAGGGCCTGGAAGCCATCACCGCCACACTGGCCGAAGGCATCAGCGTCAACGTCACCCTGATCTTCTCCCTCGAGCGCTACCGCGCCGTCATCAACGCCTTCCAGGCCGGCCTGGAACAGGCCAAGGAGAACGGGCACGACCTCTCGAAGATCCACTCCGTGGCATCCTTCTTCGTCTCCCGCGTGGACAGCGAAATCGACAAGCGCCTCGACAAGATCGGCACGGACGAGGCCAAGGCCCTCAAGGGCAAGGCCGGCCTGGCCAACGCCCGGCTCGCCTACCAGGTGTACGAGGAACTCTTTGCCACCGAACGCTGGGCACTCCTCGCCGAAGCAGGCGCGCTCCCCCAGCGTCCGCTGTGGGCATCCACCGGCGTGAAGGACCCGGCCTACCCGGACACCCTCTACGTGACCGAACTGGTTGCTCCCGGCGTCGTGAACACCATGCCGGAAAAGACCCTGGACGCCACCTTTGATCACGGCGTAGTCACCGGCGACACCGTCTCCGGCACCTACGCCGACGCCAACGCCACCCTGGATGCGCTCGAAAAGCTCGGCGTTTCCTACAACGAAGTCGTGGCCCTCCTGGAGTCCGAGGGCCTGGATAAGTTCGTGGCCAGCTGGAAGGAACTGCTGGCCGATGTCGAAGGCGCCCTCGCCTCTGCACGGAAGGCCTCCTAACCACCCATGAGCACACTCAGCTACGAAGCCACCGGTGCCGCGCAGCAGGCACTCGAACAGCACCTTCCCGCCCTCGTCGAGGACAGGATTGCCACCCGGATCTTTGCGAAGGACCACACCCTCTGGGGCCCCGACGCCGAGTCGGAGTCCGCAATCCGCCTCGGCTGGGTCGAGGCTGCAACGGTCTCCCAGCCGCTGGTGAAGGACATCCTGGAACTGCGCGACGCCCTCCGGGCCGAGGGAGTCACCCGCATTGCCCTGTGCGGCATGGGCGGGTCCTCGCTGGCCCCCGAGGTCATCGCCGGCACCGCCGGCGTCGAGCTGACTGTGCTGGACAGCACGGACCCTGACCAGGTCCGTGCCGCCCTGGCGGACCGCCTGGCGGAAACCGCCATCGTGGTCTCCTCCAAGTCGGGTTCCACCGTTGAAACCGACTCCCAGCGGCGCGTCTTCGAGAAGGCGTTCAACGACGCCGGCATCGACGCCAACAGCCGGATCATCATCGTCACGGATCCCGGCTCGCCCCTGGACAAGGCATCCCGTGAAGCCGGCTACCGCGCCGTCTTCAACGCCGACCCCAACGTTGGCGGCCGTTTCTCCGCACTGACCGCGTTCGGCCTGGTGCCCTCCGGCCTGGCCGGCGTGGACATCCAGGCGTTCCTTGACGAGGCTGAAGAAGCTGCCGAGGTCCTGAACGACGACGCACCCGAGAACATCGGGCTGGCCCTCGGAACCGCGCTGGGCGGCACCAGCCCGCTGCGCAACAAGATCGTCATTGCCGAGGACGGCTCCGGCATCGTGGGCTTCGCCGACTGGGCCGAGCAGCTCATCGCCGAATCAACCGGCAAGCTCGGCACCGGGGTGCTGCCCGTCGTGGCGGGTCCCGGCTCCCCCGAGGCCAACTCCGGCGCGAAGGACGTCCTCGTGGTCCGCCTCGTGGCCGCGGATGCCGACGTCGAACTCGGTGAAAACGAAGTTGCCATCGCGGGCGGCCTCGCCGCCCAGATGATGGTCTGGGAGTTCGCGACCGCTGTGGCCGGCAGGCTCCTGGGCATCAACCCGTTCGACCAGCCCGACGTGGAAGCCGCCAAGGTTGCGGCCCGCGGCCTGCTGGACGCACAGCCCGAACCCACTCCGGCAGCGTTCGTCGATGGTTCCATCGAAGTCCGCGGCGGGGAATGGCTAGGCGGCGCATCAACGGCTGCGGAAGCTGTCAGCGCACTGTTGGATACCCTCCAGCCGGACAGCTACCTCAGCGTCCAGGCCTACTTTGACCGGCTGGCTTTCGCGCAGCTCGAAGGAGTCCGGGACGAGTTCGCAGCTGTGACGGGACGGCCCGTCACGTTCGGCTGGGGGCCGCGGTACCTGCACTCAACCGGCCAGTTCCACAAGGGCGGCCCCGCCATCGGCGTGTTCCTCCAGGTGACGGCTGCTTCCACGGATGACCTTGCCATCCCCGAGCGTCCCTTCACCTTCGGCGAACTTATTTCCGCCCAGGCTGCCGGCGACGCCCAGGTACTCGAGGAACACGGCCGCCCCGTGCTCCGCCTGCACCTGACCAACCGAGCCGCCGGCGTGGCACAGCTGCAGGACATTGTTTCTGCACTGTCCGCCCGGGCATCCGCAACCGAAAGCTAAGGCGCACAAGCAACATGCCAGAAACTGAATACGGCAGGACTTCCGGAGCACGTTCCGGAAAGTCCGGCCGGAATCCACTGCGGGATCCGCGTGACCGCCGGTTGAACCGGATTGCCGGTCCGTCGTCACTGGTGCTCTTCGGGGTGACCGGCGACCTCGCCCGGAAGAAACTGATGCCCGCCGTGTACGACCTCGCCAACCGGGGGCTGCTGCCACCGAGTTTCGCGTTGGTCGGATTCGCTCGCCGTGAGTGGGACAAGGAGGACTTCGCCGCTGAGGTGAAGGCCTCGGTCCAGGCCCACGCACGGACCCCCTTCGATGAAGCGGTCTGGAACCAGCTCTCCGAGGGCATCCGGTTCGTCCAGGGTGAATTCGACGACGACGCTGCCTTCGAGCGGCTCGGCGAAACGATCAAGGAACTCGATGATGTCCGCGGGACCCGCGGGAACCACGCGTTCTATCTGTCGATTCCGCCGAAAGCCTTTGAGCAGGTCTGCCGGCAGCTGTCCAAGCACGGGCTTGCACAGGCCGACGGCGACAAGTGGCGGCGCGTGGTCATCGAAAAACCGTTCGGCCACGACCTCCAGTCCGCCCGTCAGCTGAACGACATCGTCGAATCGGTCTTCCCGCCGGATGCGGTGTTCCGGATCGACCACTACCTGGGTAAGGAAACGGTCCAGAACATCCTGGCGCTCCGTTTCGCCAACCAGCTGTTCGAGCCGCTGTGGAACGCAAACTACGTGGACCACGTCCAGATCACCATGGCCGAGGACATCGGTACCGGCGGCCGTGCCGGGTACTACGACGGCGTGGGTGCAGCCCGCGACGTCATCCAGAACCACCTCCTCCAGCTGCTGGCGCTCACAGCGATGGAGGAGCCCATTTCCTTCAACGCCGATGACCTGCGCGCGGAGAAGGAAAAGGTGCTGGCAGCGGTCAAGCTCCCCGAGGACCTGTCCACCCATTCCGCGCGGGGGCAGTTCTCCGGCGGCTGGCAGGGCGGCGAGCAGGTCCAGGGCTACCTGGAGGAAGAGGGCATCCCCGCGGACTCCACCACCGAGACCTACGCCGCGGTACGGGTGGACATCCACACGCGCCGGTGGTCAGGAGTTCCGTTCTACCTGCGTGCCGGTAAACGCCTGGGCCGGCGGGTCACGGAGATCGCAGTGGTGTTCAAGCGCGCCCCCAACCTGCTGTTCCGTGACCACGGTGAGGACGACTTCGGGCAAAACGCGGTGGTCATCCGCGTACAGCCCGACGAGGGCGTCACCATCCGGTTCGGGTCCAAGGTCCCGGGCACCCAGATGGAAGTCCGGGATGTCACGATGGACTTCGGCTACGGCCACTCGTTCACCGAATCCTCCCCCGAGGCCTACGAGCGCCTGATCCTGGACGTGCTCCTGGGTGAGCCGCCGCTGTTCCCCCGGCATGAGGAAGTGGAACTGTCCTGGAAGATCCTTGACCCGTTCGAGGAATACTGGGCGCAGCTGGACGAACAGCCCGAACCCTACGCCCCGGGATCCTGGGGCCCTGCCTCGGCGGATGAGCTGCTGGCCCGTGACGGACGAACCTGGAGAAGGCCATGATTGTCGATTTGCCGGACACTACCACCTCGAAGGTGTCCAAGAAACTCATGGCCCTGAGGGAACAGGGCGGCGTGATCGCCCTGGGCCGGGTCCTGACCCTCGTGGTGGTGACGAAGTCCGGCCTCGAAGAGGAAGCGATCGAGGCCGCAAACGACGCCAGCCGGGAACACCCCTGCCGGATCATCGTCCTCGCCGACGCCGGGAAGGACGCCGGTGACCGCCTGGACGCCCAGATCCGGGTGGGCGGCGACGCCGGCGCCTCGGAGGTGATTGTGCTGCGCGGCTACGGCCAGCTCGCCCACGAAAGCGAGTCGCTCGTCGCGGCACTGCTGCTCCCGGACGCGCCGATTGTGGCCTGGTGGCCGCACGGCGCTCCGGAGAACGCCTGCGAGACGTCCATCGGCGCCATCGCGCACCGCCGGATCACGGACTCCGCGAACGAGCCCGACCCCCAGGCGGCACTTGAACGCATCCATGGCACCTACAAGGCCGGTGACACGGACCTGGCCTGGACGAGGCTGACCAACTGGCGCATCCAACTGGCTGCGGCCCTCGACGAAGCGGATTCCTCCCCCGTCACGGCCGTGGCTGTGGAAGGTGCCTCCGACTCGCCCAGCACCATCCTGCTGGCAGCCTGGCTGACCCTCACCCTGGACGCTCCCGTCACCATCGTGGCGGATCCGGCGGGAACCGGTATCCGCAGGGTCCGGCTCACGCGGCCCGGCGGCGATGTCCAGCTGTTCCGTCCCGGCCTTTCGGTGGCGGAACTCACCCAGCCCGGGCAGCCTGCCCAGCGGATCTCCCTCCCGCGCCGCAGCCTCCGTGACTGCCTCGCCGAAGAACTGCGCCGGCTCGATCCGGATGAGGTCTTCGGTGAAGTGATTACTATTGGACTGCCACGTACAAACCTAAGGAGCGTCCGGCCCAGTGAGCGTTGACCCAAGAGTAAGCATTCATCCAGATTCGTCCGTGCTGATGGCTGCCATCGCGGCACGCCTTATCACCAAGCTCGTCGATGTCCAGGACAAACATGGTGAGGCCACCATCGTCCTGACCGGCGGCACGGTGGGCATCGGCACGCTGAAGGCTGTTGCGGACTCTCCGGCGGCTCCGGCCGTCGACTGGTCAAAGGTCAATTTCTGGTGGGGCGACGAGCGGTTCGTGGGATCTGCCGACGGCGACCGGAACACCAGGCAGGCGTACGACGCCCTGCTGAAGCACATTCCCGTTGACCCGGAGCGGATCCACGAACCCGGTTCGTCGGACGACTTCGAAACGCCTGAGGAAGCGGCTGACGACTACGCCCGCCGCCTCCGGGAGGCTGCGGTTGCCGAACATGCGGCCGACATGTCCGATGACCGCCCGGAAGAGCCCGGGGTCCTCCCCCGGTTTGATGTTGTCCTGCTGGGTGTGGGTCCCGACGCGCACGTTGCGTCGCTGTTCCCCGAGCAGGCCGGCATCCGTGAGAAAGAACGCACGGTGGTGGGGGTGCGCAATTCTCCAAAGCCGCCGCCGCTAAGGATCTCGCTGACGCTCCCGGCCATCAACACCGCCGCCGAGGTCTGGATGGTGGTGGCCGGCGAGGATAAAGCCGGTGCCGTTGGTTTGGCCCTCGCCGGGGCCACCCCGGTCCAGGTCCCCGCGGCGGGGCCGCGGGGAACGTCCCGGACCCTGTGGCTCATTGATGAGAATGCGGCCTCACGGGTCCCGCAGCAGCTCGTCCGAAAGGACGCCGCGGGCGCGTAACCGTTCAAGCGCTCCGGCCAGTACGTCTTCGGCGTCCTGGTCGGAGCGCCGCTCTTTAACGTACTCAAGGTGCGTTTTGTAGCCGTCGTCGAGGGCCTCGGTGCCGGCGGCCTCGGAACCGTCCCGTGACGCCGGTGCCCCGCAGCGCCGGCAGTCCCAGACGGCCGGGATCTGGACGTCCGGGAGTTGCAGGAACACCGGCTCCGTGACGTGCCCCTTTGCACACCAGTACGAAACACGGATCCTGGGCAGCGGGTTGCGGTGGTCGTCGCCGCCTTGGAGGCTCGAGCCTGACCCCGCTGTCACCCCGGCCCGTGTACCGCGGAAACCTGACACTGGATGGACCATCGGAACTCCTGCCTCGGGATGACTGGTTCTGCCGGTTAAAGAAAAACTGTGGCTGTCGGAAGCCGACAGCCACAGTTTAGTTCGCAGGCGCGCGGGGCGGGAGGGCCCAGCGGCAGTGTTTGGGGTCAGGAGTCCCCGGCGCCGCTGAACCTCATGATCAGGCCCAGGGCGATGATGACGATGCCCCAGGTCACGCCGAGGATGATGGTGAACCTGTTGAGGTTGCGTTCAGCCACACCGGATGAGCTGAGTCCTGAGCTCATGCCGCCGCCGAACATATCCGACAGCCCGCCGCCACGTCCTTTGTGAAGGAGGATGAGCAGCGTCAGCAGGAGGCTGGTGATGCCCAGGAGGATCTGCAGGATGACATGAAGAACGTCCACGACGGCCTTTCAGGAAGGTAGTGGGGCGGGAGTGCGTGCGCCGGGACGGACTAGTCCGTCACCAGGTGACTCTCGAACCTGACAATATTAGCAAACTCGGCCGGGTCCAGGCTGGCGCCACCCACGAGCACGCCGTCAACGTCGCGCTCCTTCAGGATGGCTGCAGCGTTGTTGGCTTTGACTGAGCCGCCGTACAGCAGCCGCGTCTTGGCAGCAACGTCCGCCCCGAACAGCTTCTCCAGCTCGGCCCGGATGGCGGCGCACATCTCCTGTGCGTCCTCCGGTCCGGCAACCTCGCCCGTCCCAATGGCCCATACGGGTTCGTAGGCAACGACGAGTTCTGCGGCCTGGTCATCGGTCAGGCCCGCCACGCCGGCGCGAAGCTGGTCCAGGGTGTGGTTGACGTGCGTGCCGGCCTTGCGGATCTCCAGGCCCTCACCGACGCAGAGGACCGGGGTGACGCCGTGCCTGAATGCCGCCTTGGTCTTGGCGTTCAGGACGTCGTCCGATTCGTTGTGGATGGTGCGGCGTTCGCTGTGGCCCACCAGCACGTACTTGCAGCCCAGCTTGCTCAGGAACTGGCCGGAGATGTCGCCGGTGTAAGCGCCGGAGTCAAATTGGGAAAGGTCCTGGCCGCCGTAGGCCACGTCCAGGTCGTCACCCTGGACGAGGGTCTGGACGCCGCGGAGGTCCGTGAAGGGCGGGAAGACCGCAACTTCGACGCGGCTGTAGTCGTGCTTGGCGTCCGAAAGCGTCCAGGCCAGCTTCTGCAGGAGCGTGATGCCCTGCACGTGGTCCATGTTCATCTTCCAGTTGCCGGCGATGAAGGGCTTACGGTCGAAGGCGCCGTTGGTAGACGTTGTCACGTGTTCTCCAAAAAGGTCTTGTAAAGTGTGCGGCCGGCAGGCTGCCGCGGGCAACCTGCCGGCCGAAGGACAGGAGCGTTGCTGCTCCCGGCGGCTGGAACTACCGGTCCAGGATGCTCAGACCGGGGAGTTCCTTGCCCTCAAGGTACTCCAGGCTGGCGCCGCCGCCGGTGGAAATGTGCCCGAACTGGTCGTCGGCGAAGCCGAGGGTGCGTACAGCGGCAGCGGAGTCGCCGCCGCCCACAACGGTGAACGCTTCGGTTTCGGTCAGGGCCTGGGCGATGGCGCGGGTTCCGGCGGAGAAGGCTTCGAATTCGAAGACTCCCATGGGACCGTTCCAGAACACCGTCCGGGCGCCCTTGATCCGGTCCGCAAAGGCAGCTGCCGAGTCGGGACCGATATCCAGTCCGATGCCGTTGGCGCCGAAGCTGCTGGCTTCGATGGCGTCCGCGGCAACCGTTTCGTGCGCGGCGTCGGCAGCGAACTTCTCCGCCACCACAACGTCGGTGGGGATCACGAACTCGGTGCCGGCGTCAGCAGCACGCTTCAGGTAGTCCTGGACAACGCCGATCTGGTCCTGTTCGAGCAGGCTGGCGGCCACCTTGTGCCCCGCGGCAGCGAGGAATGTGAACAGCATGCCGCCGCCCACCAGGATCGTGTCTGCCTTGCCGATCAGGTTGTCGATTACGGCGAGCTTGTCCGAGACCTTGGATCCGCCCAGGACCACCACGTAGGGACGCTGGGTGTCGGCGGTGAGCTTGCGCAGGACCTCCACTTCGGTGTGCACCAGGTCGCCCTGGTAGGACGGCAGCCGGGACGCGACGTCGTAGACGCTGGCGTGCTTGCGGTGGACAGCACCGAAGGCGTCATCCACGTAGGCACCATTCGCGCCGGTCAGTGCCACCAGCTCGTCAGCGAAGGCGCCTCGCTCGGCGTCGTCCTTGCTGGTTTCGCGGGCGTCGAAGCGGACGTTCTCCAGGACCAGGGCCTCGCCGTCCTGCAGGGAAGCTGCTGCCTCCCTGGCGGAGTCACCGACGGTGTCGGCGGCGAGGGTGACCTTGAAGCCCGCCAGTTCAGCGAGGCGGTCCACGGCAGGGCGGAGGGAGTACTTATCCTCGGGGGCGCCCTTCGGGCGTCCAAGGTGGGCTGTTACCAGCACGCGGGCACCGGCGTCCGTGAGCTTTGCCAGCACTGGAAGGGAGGCCTTGATGCGGCCGTCGTCAGTGACTGTAGAGCCGTCGAGCGGCACATTCAGGTCGCTTCGGACCAGAATGTACCGCCCGCGGACACCTTCAGCGATCAGTTCGTTGAGGGTGTGGGATGTCATGTGTCTAACCCTAGCCCAGCTTGGACGCGACAAGCTCCGTGAGGTCGACGAGGCGGTTTGAGTAGCCCCATTCGTTGTCATACCAGGAAACAACCTTGACCTGGTTGCCGATGACCTTGGTCAGTCCGGCATCGAAGATCGAGGATGCGGGGTCGCCGACGATGTCCGAAGACACGATGGGCTCTTCGGTGTAGGTCAGGAAGCCCTGCAGTTCGTCGGACTCGGACGCGCGCTTGAGGGCGGCGTTGACTTCCTCGACGGTGGTTTCGCGGGACACGGTGACGGTGAGGTCCGTGGCGGAACCGGTGGGGACGGGAACGCGGATGGCGTAGCCGTCCAGCTTGCCCTTGAGCTCCGGCAGGACCAGGCCGATTGCCTTGGCTGCACCGGTGGAGGTGGGCACCATGTTGATGGCGGCGGCGCGGGCGCGGCGCAGGTCCTTGTGCGGGCCGTCCTGGAGGTTCTGGTCGGCCGTGTAGGCGTGCACGGTGGTCATCAGGCCACGCTCGATGCCGAACTCGTCGTTGACCACCTTGGCCAGCGGGCCGAGGCAGTTGGTGGTGCAGGACGCGTTGGAAATGATGTGGTGCGTAGCGTTGTCATACAGGTTGTGGTTTACGCCCATCACGATGGTGATGTCCTCATCCGAGGCGGGGGCGGAAATCAGGACCTTCTTGGCGCCGGCGTCGATGTGCTTCTGCGCATCAGCTGCCTTGGTGAAGAAGCCGGTGGATTCGATGACGATGTCCACGCCGAGCTCGCCCCACGGCAGGTTGGCGGGATCGCGTTCCGCCAGGACCTTGATGACGTTGCCGTTGACGACGATGTTGCCGTCCTTGACCTCGATGGTTTCCTTCAGGCGGCCGCCCACGGAGTCGTACTTGAACAGGTGGGCCAGCGCCTCGGGGCTGGTGAGGTCGTTGACTGCAACGATTTCGAGGTCCGCACCCTGTGCGAGTGCTGCGCGGAAGTAGTTGCGGCCAATACGGCCGAAGCCGTTGATACCAATACGGGTCGTCACTTTTCAGTCTCCTTGGTGCTTGAAGCAAGCACTACTAGTTGAGCGGGCGTTCAAGCCAACTAACAGATCCCGCACGCCATTGGGCAGAGATGATTTACAGACGGAGGGCGACCAGCCTCATTGCTGAAGGCTAACCGCCTTCCGTGACCTATCTTACGTTTAACTGGGTCCGCCCCCGCAAGTGCGGGGGCGGCCAGTCCACATGGCGGCCTGATTAAGTCCGAATGTGAAGTTTGTAACAAGCATGTGTGCTGCAGGTTACGGGAGGGTGATGAGCCCGGTTGCGTTGCTGCGGGCGGCGTCGAAGCGCTTGGCGACGTCGGCCCAGTTCACGATGTTCCAGAACGCCTTGACGTAGTCGGCCTTGACGTTCACGTAGTCCAGGTAGAAGGCGTGCTCCCACATGTCCAGCATGAGCAGCGGCGTGGTGCCCAGTGCCACGTTGCCCTGCTGGTCGTACAGCTGCTCGATGACCAGGTTTCCACCGATGGGCTCGTAGGCCAGGAAGCCCCAGCCCGAACCCTGCAGGCCGAGGGCGGCTGCGGAGAACTGGGCGCGGAAGGCGTCGAAGGAACCGAACGCGTCGTCGATGGCTGCAGCCAGTTCACCCTCGGGCTTGTCGCCGCCGTCCGGGGAAAGGTTGTTCCAGAAGACGGAGTGGTTGACGTGTCCGCCGGTGTGGAACGCGAGGTCCTTGGAGAGCCGGTTGATGTTGGCGAAATCGCCCTTCTCCCGTGCCTCTGCCAGCTGGGCCAGCGCGTTGTTGGCACCTGCAACGTAGGCTGCGTGGTGCTTGCTGTGGTGCAGCTCCATGATCCGCGCAGAGATGTGCGGCTCAAGGGCGGCGTAGTCGTACTTGAGTTCGGGCAATACGTACTCAGTCACAAAATCCTCCAATATCGTGGACTTTCGGTCCGGTTGGTGACTCTCGGATTATGCATCCGGGCGTCTGGCGCCCGGAATTATTTTTGATTCTAGGGGCCCGCTACTCGTCGAGCATTTCGGGCGTCACATTGGCGTCGGTGCCGGGAATACCCAGGTCAAGGGCCCGCTTGTCCGCCATCGCCAGGAGCCGGCGGATCCGGCCGGCGATGGCGTCCTTGGTCATGACCGGGTCGGCCAGCCTGCCGAGTTCGTCCAGGCTGGCCTGCTTGTGGGCCACGCGCAGTTCGCCGGCGTACTTCAGGTGGTCGGGGACGTCGTCGCCGAGGATTTCCAGGGCACGGTCCACGCGGGCACCGGCCGCCACGGCCGCCTGCGCCGAGCGCCGGAGGTTGGCGTCATCGAAATTGGCGAGGCGGTTCGCGGTGGCGCGGACCTCCTTGCGCATCCGGCGCTCCTCCCAGACCATGAGTGCGTCGTGGGCGCCCATGCGGGTCAGGAGCGCGGCGATGGTGTCGCCGTCGCGGATGACCACCCGGTCCACGCCGCGCACCTCGCGCGCCTTGGCCTGGATGTCGAGGCGGCGGGCGGCACCCACCAGTGCCAGGGCGGATTCAGGCCCGGGGCAGGTGACCTCGAGCGAGGACGAGCGGCCGGGTTCGGTCAGCGAGCCGTGGGCCAGGAACGCACCGCGCCAGACTGCTTCGGCGTCCGCTGCGGAGCCGTTGACGACGGCGGACGGCAGCCCGCGGACGGGGCGTCCACGGCCGTCCAGGAGGCCGGTCTGGCGGGCCAGCGCCTCGCCGTCGCGCACTACCCGGACCACGTACCTGCTGGCCCTGCGGAGGCCGCCGGCGGACACGACGATGATTTCGCTTTGATGCCCGTAGACCTCAGCGATGGCTGCCCGGAGGCGCCGCGCCGTGGAGGCGAGGTCCACCTCCGCCTCGATGACGATCCGGCCGGAGATGATGTGCAGGCCGCCCGCGAAACGGAGCATCGCGGAGACCTCAGCCTTGCGGACGGACGACTTCTTAATGTCCAGACGGGACAGTTCTTCTTTGACTGATGCTGTCAGTGCCATGGCACCTTCCTAACTGTTCCCAAAAATGTCTTGGTACGCCGTGGCCAGCCGCAGGGGGTCATGGACGGGACGGCGTCCCGACGCCCCTACTTTACCCAAGACCACCTCGGCGCCGATCATCGCGGCGGCCTTCTCGAACTCCTGGCGGTCGGGGACGGAGGCAGGATCGGCCAGGACAACGTCCACGTTGAATCCGGGGGCGTAGCGGCGCAGGACGTGCAGGTGGTCGGCGGCCGTCATGCCCGAAGTTTCCTTGGTGTCAGTGGCGAGGTTCATGGTGAGGCAGCGTTTGGCCGGGGTGTTGCACAGCGCCTGGCGCATCTCCGGCAGCAGCAGGTGGGGCAGCACCGAGGTGTACCAGGAGCCCGGGCCCAGAATGACCCAGTCGGCGAGCTCGATGGCGGTCAGCGCTTCCGTGCAGGCGGGTGCCGACTCCGGGAGCAAGCGGACGTTCTCCAGCGATCCCGCCACGGCGCAGCGCGCCTGGCCATGGACCGTCTGCAGCACCGATTCCCCATCCGGTGCTGTGACCCGGACATCACCTTCAATGGTGAGCGGCACCGTGGACATGGGCAGGACCTGGCCGCGGGCACCAAGGAGCGCGCCTGCCCAGGTAAGGCCGGCGACGGCGTCGCCCAGCAGTTCCCAGAGAGTCACGATCAGCAGGTTTCCCATGGCGTGTTCGTCGAGCGAGCCGCCGCGGCCATTGCCGGGGCGGAAGCGGTGCTGCATGACGTCGCGCCAGGTCCGTCCCCAGTCCGTATCGTCGCAGAGCGCGGAAAGGGCCATCCGGAGATCCCCCGGCGGGAGGACACCGTACTCTTCCCGAAGACGCCCGGACGAGCCGCCGTCGTCCGCCACTGTGACGATCGCGGTGAGCTTGGAGGTGAGGAGGCGGAGCGCGGACAGCGAGGCGGAGAGCCCGTGGCCTCCGCCGAGCGCGACAATGGTGGGTTCGGTGTCCTGCGGGCCGGCGCCCGGTCCCGTGGCAGGCGGAACCAGCGGCAGCGCGCCGGTGAACAGCGCCATTACTCGCGGCCCAGATCCCGATGGGTGGTGGTCACGGTGACCCGGGGATACTGCGCGAGCTTTTTGGAGAGCTCGACGGCGACCGCCACGGAGCGGTGTTTCCCGCCCGTGCAGCCCACGGCGATGGTGGCGTAGTGCTTGTTTTCACGCCGGTAGCCGTCGAGGACCGGCTCGAGGGCCATGACGTAGCGGTCCACGAAGTTCTTGACGCCCTCAGCCTCGAGCACGTAGTCGCTCACGTCCTTGTCCAGGCCGGTGTGCGGGCGCAGCTGCGGCACCCAGTGCGGGTTGGGGATGAACCGGACGTCGGCCACGTAGTTGGAGTCCACGGGCAGGCCGTACTTGAAGCCGAAGCTCATGACGTTCAGCCGCAACGCCACCGGTCCGGTTTCGCTGAAGAGTTCCGTGATGGCCGTGGCGAGGCCGTGCACGTTGTAGCCGGAGGTGTCCAGCACGACGTCGGAGCTGTCGCGCAGTTCCTGCAGGAGCTCGCGTTCGGCGGCAATTCCGTCCAGGATGCGGCCTCCGCCCTGCAGCGGATGCGGCCGGCGTCCCTGTTCGAAGCGGCGGACCAGGACGTTGTCGCTGGCGTCCAGGAACAGTACCCGGAAGGTGACACCGCTGGCAGCCAGGGCGCCCAGGGCTGCCCGGATGTCAGCGAACAGTCCCTTACTGCGGACGTCGATGACCACAGCCAGCCGCGGGATGGACTGCGGGGCGTGCGAGACGAGCTCGGCGAGGGTTCCCAGCATCTGGGGCGGAAGGTTTTCCACGACGTACCAGCCGTGGTCCTCGAGTGCATCGGCGGCGGTGCTCCGCCCCGCGCCGGACATCCCGGTAACCACCAGCAGCTCCGCTTCGAGGGGTTTGACGGGCTCCATGCCGTCCTGCCCTGCCTCGGATTCCGCCGAAGTGCCTGCCATTGAGTCCGCCCCATTTCCGTTGTTGGTCCGCGGGGCAGCGCCGGCGCAAACCCCGCCACTTACCCTAGCTAAGTTTCAATGATTTCGCCGGTGGTCATGTTGATGGCCGGCACTGTGACCGCTGCGGGACCGCCTCCGGTGAAGTGGCTCACGATCGCAGCCGCCAGGGCCGGGCCGATCCCCTTTGCCTGCGCGAGCTCCTCGGGTGTTGCCGCCTTGACGCCCTTGACCGACCCGAAGTGTGCCAGCAGTGCCTTGCGCTTGGAGGCGCCCAGCCCCGGGACGCCGTCCAGCGCCGACACGGTCATGGCCTTGCCGCGTTTCTGGCGGTGGAACGAAATGGCGAACCTGTGCGCCTCGTCGCGGATGCGCTGCAGCAGGTACAGGCCCTGCGACGTGCGGGGAAGGATGACCGGGAAGTCGCTGTCCGGCAGCCATACTTCCTCCAGCCGCTTGGCCAGGCCCACCACGTAAACGTCGTCGATGCCCAGGTCCGCCAGGGCGCGAGCGGCCGCATTGACCTGCGGCTGCCCGCCGTCGACAACCACCAGGTTGGGCGGGTAGGCGAACTTGGTCTTCGGGATGGGGGTGGTGGTGTCCGCCACGGCAGCCTCGGCGGCAGCGTCTGCAGCTGCTTCTGCTGCGGCCTCGGCGGTGCCCGCTTCGAGGACGTCCTCGTCCACCTGGGCGGACTTGTCCTGGAGGTAGTGGCGGAAGCGCCTGGTGAGGACGTCGTGCATGGCGGCGGTGTCATCGGAGGCGGCCGGTCCGGTGATGGAGAACTTCCGGTAATCGGATTTCTTGGGCAACCCGTCCTCCACCACCACCATGGACGCCACCACGTTGGTTCCCTGGACATGGGAGACGTCGAAGCATTCGATGCGCAGCAGCGGGACGGGGAGGTCCAGCGCTTCCTGGAGTTCCTGGAGGGCCTGCGACCGTACGGTGAGGTCTCCTGCGCGGCGGGTCTTGTGCAGCTTCAGGGCATGCTCGGCGTTCTCCCGGACGGTGGACATCAGGGCGGCTTTGTCTCCCCGCTGGGGGACCCGGACGTCCACCCTGGCGCCGCGGATACCGCTGAGCCACTCCGTCAGTTCCTCGGCGTTGCTGGGTGCCACGGGAACCAGCACCTCCCGCGGCAGCCGGCCGTGGGTCTCGCCGTCCTCGCCGTAGACCTGCTGGAGCAGGTGTTCCACGAGGTCCGGCGTGGTGAAGTCCTCCACCTTTTCCACCACCCAGCCCCGCTGGCCGCGGATCCTGCCGCCGCGGACGTGGAAGACCTGCACGGCTGCCTCGAGTTCATCCTCGTGGAGCGCGAACACGTCGGCATCCGTGTCCTCGGCAAGCACCACGGCATTGCGCTCGAAGACCTTCCGCAGGGCCGTGATGTCATCGCGGATGCGGGCGGCCTGTTCGTAGTCCAACCTGGCCACGGCGGCGGCCATCTGCTTTTCGAGCTTGTTGGTGAACCGCTTCGCTTCCCCGCCCATGAAGGCGCAGAAGTCTTCGGCAAGGGCCCGGTGGTCCTCCGGGGAAATCCTGCCCACACAGGGCGCCGAGCACTTGTCGATGTAACCCAGCAGGCACGGACGCCCGCTGGACTCGGCACGTTTGAACACCCCGGCGCTGCAGCTGCGGACAGGGAAGACCCGGAGCAGGGTGTCCATGGTTTCGCGGATAGCGCCGGCGGTGTAAGGCCCGAAGTAGCGGGTCCCCTTCCGCTTGTCACCGCGCATCACCTGCACCCGGGGGTATTTTTCGCCGAGCGTGACGGCCAGGTACGGGTAAGTCTTGTCGTCGCGGAACACCACGTTGAAGCGTGGCTTGAATTCCTTGATCCAGGTGTATTCCAGCTGCAGGGACTCCAGCTCGCTGCCCACCACGGTCCACTCCACGCTGCTGGCCGCATGGACCATGGCGTAGGTCTTGGGCAGCAGCCCGGCGGGGTTGGCGAAGTACGAGTTCAGGCGGGAACGGAGGCTCTTGGCCTTTCCCACGTAGATGACCCGTCCGTGCGGATCCCGGAACCGGTAGACGCCCGGGTTGGTGGGGATTTCACCGGTCCGGGGCCTGTAACTTGCTGGATTTGCCACCTATACAGTCTACTGAGCCGGGCCGCCCGGCATGGCCGCCGGCGGCTATCCGCCGCGCGGTCCGCCCTGCGGATAAGCCATGGGCGTAACCGCGCCGCCCTACTCTGCGGCTTTGCTTTGGTTGTAGCTGGTGGAGCGCTGCTGACCGCTGAGTTCAGCGATGGCGTCCATGATGCGGTCCGTCACTTCCCGGCGGGCGGGCAGGGAGTGATCCGGTCCGGTCTTGTCGAAGTAGAGCGGCTCCCCCACCTTCATGGTGAAATGCTGCGGCTTAACGCCCTTCTCTCCTGCCCGCTGCAGGTTTTCGGTACCGATCAGGCCCACAGGGACCACTGGTGCACCAGTGGTCAGTGCCAGCCAGCCCACGCCCGTGCGGCCCCGGTAGAGGACGCCGTCCCTGGAGCGGGTGCCCTCCGGGTAGATACCGATTCCCTTGCCTGATTCAAGGATGTCCAACAGCGTTTTCAGCGCCTGGACGCTGGCTGCCTGCTCACCGCGTTCCACCGGGATGGATCCGACGGATTCGAAGAAGGCCTTCATGACCTTGCCCTTGACACCGCCGGTGGTGAAGTACTCGGCCTTGGCGAAGAACGCCACCGGGCGGGGCATGAGGGCCTGGACAATGACGCTGTCAAAGAAGGACAGGTGGTTGGGGGCCACGATGAACGGCCCGTCCTTGGGGACGTTTTCCAGGCCGACGACGGTGGGCCGGCAGGTGCCGGAGATCAGGTTGCGTGTGGTCCAGCGGACGACATCAAACATTTCCATCGTTGGTCACCTCGCTCATGGCGGAGGCATGGATGGACTGCAGCCGCTCCACGGCGGTGACGAGTTCGGCGGCGCTCGCGACGACGGTGAAGGCACCCGCACCCTCCAGCTCACCGTCCGGCGCGAACCCCCACGCCACGCCAATGCAGTCCAGGCCGTTGGCAATGGCGCCAGAGACGTCCTGCGCGCGGTCCCCCACCATGACAGCGTGGTGGGTGTCGAGGTCCTTCAGGGCGGCGGCGATGATCTCCGTCTTTCCCAGAGGGACGCCGTCCACTGCGGATTCATTGTCAGCGGAGCCGTGGATGCCGCGGAAGAGTCCGTCGATGCCGTGGTGGGCCAGGACGGTCCGGGCGATGGTCTGGGGCTTCTGCGTCGCCACGGCGATGGGCAGGCCGGCAGCCACGAAGGTTTCAAGGACTTCCCGGATCCCCGGGTACAGCCGGCCCTGGGCGATTCCGGTCTCCGCATAGTAGGCGCGGTACCGGCGGATTACGTCGTCGAGGCGGTCCGCCGGGACCTGCGCCACGTTAAGCAGGGCGTCGCTGAGCTTGGGGCCGATCATGGAATCGAGCAGGTCCTGGCTGGGCACGGGAAGTCCCAGCTCCTTCAGGGCCGAGGAGATTCCGTCAGTTATCCCACCGGCAGGATCGACAAGAGTGCCGTCCAGGTCAAAGATCACGGGCACTGTTGTTGAAGTCACCGGGTTAGTTTCTCATGCCTTTACGGGTGCCCGAAACTCGCATTCCACCAGCGGAATACTTCCCGCGGAATCCGTGCTGCGGTCAGCTGAGGATTTCGGCCAGGAACGCGGCGGTGTGGCTGGTGGTGGACGTGGCCACCTGCTCGGGGGTTCCCGTGGCCACGATCTTGCCGCCGCCGGAGCCGCCGTCGGGCCCCAGGTCAACGATCCAGTCCGCGCTCTTGATGACGTCAAGGTTGTGCTCGATGGTGATGACCGTGTTGCCCTTGTCCACCAGACCCTGCAGGACCAGCAGCAGCTTCCGGATGTCCTCGAAGTGCAGGCCCGTGGTGGGCTCGTCCAGGACGTAGACGCTGCGGCCGTTGGACCGCTTCTGCAGCTCGGCTGCGAGTTTCACGCGCTGGGCCTCGCCACCGGAGAGGGTGGTGGCGGGCTGACCGAGGCGGACGTAGCCCAGGCCGACGTCCACGAGCGTGTTCAGGTGCCGTGCGATGGGCGTAAATGCCGCGAAAAACTCGGCACCTTCCTCGATGGGCATGTTGAGGACATCGGCGATGGTCTTGCCCTTGTAGTGGACTTCAAGGGTTTCCCGGTTGTACCGGGCGCCATGGCACACCTCGCAGGGCACGTAGACGTCCGGGAGGAAGTTCATCTCGATCTTCAGGGTGCCGTCGCCCGAGCATGCTTCGCAGCGGCCGCCCTTGACGTTGAAGGAGAACCGGCCGGGCAGGTAACCGCGGACCTTCGCTTCGGTGGTCTCGGCGAAAAGCTTGCGGATGTTGTCGAACACGCCGGTGTAGGTGGCGGGGTTTGAACGCGGTGTCCGCCCGATGGGGCTCTGGTCAACGTGGACCACCTTGTCGAGGTGTTCGAGGCCCTGGACCGTCTTGTGACGGCCTGCCACCTGCTTGGCCCCGTTGAGCTTGTTGGCGAGCACCTTGTAGAGGATTTCGTTGACGAGCGTGGACTTGCCGGAGCCACTGACGCCCGTGACGGCGGTCAGCAGGCCCAGCGGGAACGTTGCGTCCACGTTCGTGAGGTTGTTCTCCCGCGCGCCGACGACCTTCAGTTCACGCTTCTTGTCGTACTTGCGGCGCTTCTTGGGAATCTCGATACTCTTACGGCCGGACAGGTAGTCGCCGGTCAGGGAGTCCGTGTTGTCGAGGAGCTCCTTATAGGAACCCGAGTGGACCACCTGGCCGCCGTGCTCACCGGCGCCGGGTCCGATGTCGACGATCCAGTCCGCCACATGGATGGTGTCCTCGTCATGCTCCACCACGATCAGGGTGTTGCCCATGTCGCGGAGCCTGGTGAGGGTGTCGATCAGGCGGCGGTTGTCGCGCTGGTGAAGACCGATGGACGGTTCGTCCAAGACATAGAGGACACCCACCAGGCCGGAACCGATCTGGGTGGCCAGGCGGATACGCTGCGCCTCGCCGCCGGACAGGGTGGCGGACGGGCGCTCCAGGTTCAGGTACTCCAGTCCCACATCCAGGAGGAAGGTCAGCCTGGCCTGGATCTCCTTGAGCACCTGGTGGGCAATCTGCGCTTCACGGCCGGTGAGGACAAGGTTGTCCAGGAACGCCGCGCATTCACGCATGGGCAGAGCTGCCACCTCGGCGATGGACTTGCCATTGATCAGGACCGACAGTGAAGCCGGGTTCAGGCGCGCTCCGTTGCAGGCAGGGCAGGGAATCTGGCGCATGTACTCTTCGTAGCGGTCGCGCGCCCAGTCAGAGTCGGTTTCGCCGTGCTTGCGGTGGACGTACTGGATGGCGCCTTCGAAGCCGGTGCTGTACTTGCGTTCGCGGCCAAACCGGTTGCGGTACTGCACCACCACTTTGTGGTCCTTGCCGTGCAGGACCGTCTGGCGGACGTCCTTGCCCAGTTTTTCCCAGGGGGTGTCCATGGAGAACCCGAGTTCCTTGGCCAGGCCCTCCAGGAGCCGGTTCCAGTACTCTGTGGTTGCGGTTCCCAGGGACCATGGCGCGATGGCGCCTTCCGACAGGGAGAGCTCGGGGTTGGGGACGATCAGTTCGTCATCCACTTCCAGCTTGGTGCCGATGCCGCTGCAGGCAGCGCAGGCTCCGAACGGGTTGTTGAAGGAGAAGGACCGTGGTTCGATTTCGTCGATGGCCAGCGGGTGTTCGTTGGGGCAGGCCAGGTTTTCGGAGAACGCCCGCGTGCGGCCGGGGTCGTCTGCGTCGAGGTCGACGAATTCGGCGAGGACCCGGCCTTCGGCGAGGCCGAGGGCGGTTTCGATGGAGTCGGTAAGGCGCTGGCTGATGCCTTCCTTGACCACCAGGCGGTCCACCACCACTTCGATGGTGTGCTTGTACTGCTTGCCGAGCTTGGGCGGATCGCTGAGCTGGATGAGGTCGCCGTCAACCCGTGCCCTGGAGTACCCCTTGGCCGAAAGCTCCTTGAAGAGGTCGACGAATTCGCCCTTGCGTCCCCGGACTACGGGTGCGAGGACCTGGAAGCGGGTTCCGTCCTCAAGCTCCAGCAGCTGGTCCACGATCTGCTGCGGCGTCTGCTTGGCCACGGGCTCGCCACACACGGGGCAGTGCGGCCGGCCGACGCGTGCCCACAGGAGGCGCATGTAGTCGTAGATCTCGGTGATGGTTCCCACCGTTGACCGGGGGTTCTTGCTGGTGGACTTCTGGTCGATGGAGACCGCCGGCGACAGTCCTTCGATGAAGTCGACGTCGGGCTTGTCCACCTGGCCCAGGAACTGGCGCGCGTAGGCGGAAAGGGACTCGACGTAGCGTCGCTGGCCTTCGGCGAAGATGGTGTCGAAGGCGAGCGAGGATTTACCGGAACCGGACAGTCCGGTGAAGACGATCATGGCGTCGCGGGGCAGGTCGAGGTCCACGTTGCGCAGGTTGTGCTCGCGCGCGCCCTTGACCACAA
Organism: Pseudarthrobacter chlorophenolicus A6; assembly: GCF_000022025.1. Lineage (GTDB taxonomy): Bacteria > Actinomycetota > Actinomycetes > Actinomycetales > Micrococcaceae > Arthrobacter > Arthrobacter chlorophenolicus. The sequence goes on along the minus strand of NC_011886.1, from coordinate 2,060,276 downwards.
GCCGGGAGAGATCGTGGCGTTGGGGGGTGTCGGCGGAGGTGGCGGTGAAGGAAGCGGGGACGGCTGTTTCTTCGGCTACGGCTTTAGGCACCCCATAATGCTAATCGAAAATTTCTTCGAACGCGCACGGTTCCGCCCTCAGGGAACATCGTAGGCGGCGGCCAGCAGCTTCACCGCTTCCGCGAACGTTGCCCCCTGCGCCTTGGCGGTGGCGGCGTAGGCCGCAGCGGCATCGGACAACCCTTCGAGGCGTTCGTCACGCGCGCAGACCACGGTGCCGTTCCTGCCCCGGGTTGCCACAATCCCTGCTGCTTCGAGCTCCTTGTACGCGCGCGCCACGGTGTGCGGTGCGACGTCCAGCCGCTCCGCGAGTGCCCGGACGGCAGGCAGCCTGGTACCGGGAGCCAGCACCCCGTTATCCACCTGGTGGATCACCTGCAGGCGCAGCTGTTCAAACAGGGCCACGGTGCTGGTGGCATTGGGCTTCCACGTCCCGGGGAAGTCGGCTGTGGAGCTCACAGCCCGGCCTCAAGGGCACCGGAGCGGCGCGGCGCCGCCGAGAACTGGGCGTTGTAGAGCCGTGCGTAAAAGCTGTTCGCGGCCAAGAGGCCCTGGTGCGTGCCCTGCTCAACAATGCGTCCGTGGTCCATGACGAGAATTAGATCAGCGTTCCTGACCGTGGACAAACGGTGCGCGATGACAAAGCTGGTCCTCCCCCGCCGCAGCCGGAGCATGGCCTGCCGGATCAGCAGTTCCGTCCTGGAATCGACGGAACTGGTTGCCTCATCGAGGATCAGCACCTCCCGGCCGGCGAGTTGTGCCCGCGCGATGGTGATGAGTTGCCGCTGGCCCTGGCTGAGGGGTTCGCCGCCGTTTTCCAGCACGGTGTCGTAGCCGTCCGGCAGCGACCTGACGAAGCGGTCCACGTAGCTGGCCTCCGCGGCGGCCCGGATTTCTTCTTCGGTGGCGCCGGGCAGTCCATAGGCGATGTTGTCCCTGATGGTGCCGCCAAACAGCCACGTGTCCTGAAGCACCACACCGAACTGCCCGCGGAGCCGGTCCAGCTGGACAGCGCCGATGTCGGTGCCGCCCATCGTGATCAGGCCAGTGCCCGGTTCGTAGAACCGCATCAGCAGGTTCACCACCGTGGTTTTGCCCGCCCCGGTATGGCCAACGATGGCGACCATCTGGCCAGGTTCCACGGCAAATGACAGGTTCCGGACTGCGGGCGCCGCCCCGGGGTAGCCGAACGTCACGTTGTCAAAGACGATCCGCCCGCCCGATGGCGCTTCCAGGGTGCCGCTGTCCGCGTCCTCTTCCGAGTCAAGGAGGGCAAACACGCGTTCCGCCGATGCCGCGCAGGACTGGATCAGGTTGAGGAGACCGCCGATCTGGCCCACCGGCTGGGTGAAAAGCCTGCTGAACTGGATGAATGCCTGGATCCCGCCGATGGTCATGGCGCCTGCGATGACCTGGAGAGCGCCGACCACCGCGACGGCAATGTAGTTGAGGTTTGCCATCAGCACCATCAGGGGCTGCACCACGCCGGCCGAATACTGCGCTTTGGTGGCCGCGCGGGCCAACCGGCTGTTGCTGCTCGCGAAGACCTCGGCTGCCTGCGGCTGCTGCCCGAAGGCCTTGATCACCTCGTGGCCCGTGATGAATTCCTCCACGTGGGAGTTCAGCTCCCCTGTTTCCTTCCATTGGCGCGCGAAATGCTCCTGCGACCTGCGGGCCACGAGCACTGTGACACCCATGGAGAGCGGAACGGAGGCGATGGCGATGCAGGCGAGGAGAGGGGAAATCCACAGCATCATGGCGAGCGACCCGAACAGCATCAGGACGGACATGATCAGCTGGGTGAGAAGCTGGTTCAACGCCTGGGAGATGTTGTCGATGTCGTTGGTGGCCCGGCTCAGCACGTCGCCGCGGGACCGCTCCCGGAAGTAGGTGGACGGGAGCCGGTGCAGTTTGCCTTCCACGGCGCCGCGCAGTCCGTACATGACACCCTGGACGGACCGGGCGGTCAGGGAACCCTGCACCCAGTTGAACAGCGACGTGAAGATGTACATCAGCGACACGGCAGCCAGCAGGAGGCCGAGCCCTTCCTGGTCCAGTGCTCCCCTGACCACACCGTCCACCACAATGTCTGTGGCGTCGCCGAGCAGTTTGGGGGCTGCCACGTTCAGGGCCGCGAACGCGCAGGTGGCGGCGACGGCACCCAGCATGAGGGCCCGGAACGGCTGGAGCAGGCCCAGCAGCCTGCCGGCCGTGCGCCAGAAACCGGCCCCGCCCATTTCCGTGCCGGGTGCCGCCGTCATTGCGGCCCGTCCAGGGCAAGCTGCGAATCGGCGATCTCCCGGTAGGTAGGGGACGTCTCCAGCAACTCGCCGTGCGTGCCCTGCGCGACGAGCCGCCCGCCGTCGAGCACCAGTATCAGGTGGGCGTCATCCACCGCGGCGATGCGTTCGGCCACGATAATCCTGGTGGCCGCGGCCAGCCGGACGTCCAGGGCCTGCCGAAGCCTGGTGTCCGTGTCGTAGTCCAGTGCGGAAAAACTGTCGTCAAAGAGGTACAGCGGGGCCTTGCGCAACAGGGCGCGGGCGATGCACAGCCGCTGCCGCTGCCCGCCGGAGAGGTTGGTGCCGCCCTGCCCTACCGGCGTTGCCAGCCCCAGCGGAAGGTCCCGCATGAAGCGCATGGTCTGCGCCGCCTCCAAAACCTCCCAGAGTTCGTGGTCGGAGGCGCCGGGTGAGGCCATCCGCAGGTTGTCCGCAATGGTCCCGGAAAAGAGGTGGGAGTGTTGCGGGACAATCGACATGGATCTGCGCAGGAGGTCCAGCGGCAGTTCGCGGACATCGGTGCCGTCAAGGAGGATGTGGCCTTCGGTGGTGTCGAGGAACCTCGGGACCAGGTTCAGCAGTGTTGATTTGCCGCTGCCTGTGGACCCCACGATAGCCGTGGTGGTCCCCGGCGCAGCCACGAAGTTCAGGTCGGCGAGGACCGGCGCTTCCGCTCCAGGGTAGGAGAAGCCCACACCCCTGAACTCCAGGGCTCCGGGCCCGGCCAGGGGCGAAATCGGATCTCCCGCGGCCACGGCAGGGCGCGACGGCGGGAGGCCGGCAGGGCCTGCGACTGAAGGTTCGGTATCCAGCACCGCAGAGATCCGCTCGGCGCAGACTGCCGCCCGCGGGGCCGTCATCAGCACGTACATGGACATCATGATGGCCAGGAGGATCTGCAGGATGTAGGCGATGAAGGCGGTCAGCGCGCCCAGGTTCATCTCACCGGCCTGGATCCGGTGGCCGCCGAACCATACCACCGCCACCGAGGAGAGGTTCACCACGAGCATGATCAGGGGCAGCATGCCGGCTACGAGCAGCGCTGACTGCATGTTGTTGGCCGTAAGGCTGGAGTTGGCGCGGGCGAACCGGCGCGTTTCGTGGTCCTGCCGGACGAAGGCGCGGATGGCGTTGGCGCCGATAATTTGCTCGCGCAGGATGCCGCCGGCGTTGTCGAGCAGGTCCTGGCCGTCGCGGTAGAGCGGGATGAGCCGGCGGACGATCAGGGCCATGATCAGCACGAGCAGCGGCACGATGACGATGACGACGGCGGACAGTGCCACGTCCTGCTGCAGGGCAAGGATGATCCCGCCGATTCCCATGGCAGGGCCGGCCACCAGCATGGTGAAGACCAGGATGGCGAAGGACTGCACCTGCTGGGTGTCGTTGGTTGCCCGGGTGGTCAGGCTTTGAGTGCCGAAGCGGGCAACTTCCAGGGAGGACAGGGACTGGATCCGGGCAAAGATTTCCGCGCGGAGCCGGTGCCCGATCCGCATTGCCACGACGGCGCCCAGGTACCCGGCCGCTATGGCCGCAGCCGCCTGGACAGCGGCGATGCCGGCCATCACGACACCAAGGCGGGAAATGACGCCAGTATCACCGGGAACAATTCCGTCGTCAATGATGGCGGCGTTCACGGTTGGCAGCAGGAGGTTGGCGGCTGCCTGGATCAGCTGCAGCAGGACGACGGCGGCGACGGAACCCTTTTGGTCCGAGAGCAGGCGCCTCATCAAACCGATCAGCAACGAACCTCCACTTCGGTCGGGGGCCGTCGGGGCCGGACGTCGGCCTCTCCCCCAGAAACCACTCCGTCATTGTAAGCCAGATCACTTTCCCCCGCTGTCAAAGACATGACAGGCCCGTTGGGCTGCCTGCACAGCGGCGGGACAGTGACGGGAAAACGCTCAGTGCGCTTTGCGTCCCACCGCGAAGATCCTCCGGAAGGGGAACACTGTGCCGTGCCGGCCCGGAGGGTAGGCCGCGCGGAGCGCCTCGGCGTACTCCGCTTCGAAGGCGGCACCGTCCTCCGGCGGGAGCACGGCCAGGACGGGGCGCAGGGCAGTTCCACGGACCCATTCCAGGACGGGGTCGGCCCCGGGCAGCAGCTGCTGGTACGTGGTTTCCCACGCGTCCGCAGTGCAACCGGCATCGAGCATAATTTCGAGGTAGTCCGCCGGTTCACCGACGGACTCGCCGCCCCGCAGGACGCCGTCGAGCTGCGCCGCCCACCGCGCCGACCCGGCCAGGTGGCGCATCAGCTGATGGGACGGGGCGTTGAAGTTCCCGGGCACCTGCATCGCGAACCAGCCGCCGGGGCGCAGCGCGGCCAGCCAGGTCCGCAGCAGGTCCTGGTGCCCCGGGACCCACTGCAGCGCCGCGTTTGTCACCACCACCTCCGTGTCAGCAGCGGGCAGCCAGTCCCGGATGTCCTGCTGCTCGAACGCGAGTGATGGCTGCGCGGCGGCGAGGTCCGCGGCTTTGCCCAGCATCTGGGCCGATGAGTCCACTCCCACCACCCGGGCACCGGGCCAGCGGCGGGCGAGCGTTGCCGTCAGGTTCCCGGGCCCGCAGCCCAGGTCAACCACCTGGCCGGGGTTGGCGGCCTGGATCCTGCCGGTGAGGTCGAAAAACGGGCGGTTCCGGTAATCGCCGAACTCAACGTACTTCTCAGGATCCCATTCCATGCGCTTCTCCATGCCCCTGGTGCTGACTCTGCTACGGGAAGCCTAGCCCGGGACGTCGGGCGCCGGCACCGTGCGCCGGACCCACGGATTTCTCGCCGCGGCGGGGCACTAAGCTGGAAAACAATGAAACTCGTTGACCAGCTGACCGATCTGACCGCGCCGGGACCGGCGGCCGCCGTCGACCCCGACCTCCTGTACACCCGCTTTGTGGAATGGACTGAAAGCCGCGGCCTGGACCTGTATCCAGCGCAGGACGAGGCCATCATGGAACTCGCCACCGGCGCCAACGTGATCCTCGCAACACCCACCGGGTCCGGGAAGTCCCTGGTTGCCATCGCAGCCCACTTCCAGGCGATGGCGCTGGGCCGGCGCAGCTACTACACGGCACCGATCAAGGCGCTGGTATCGGAAAAGTTCTTCGCGCTCTGCGAGATTTTCGGCGCCGAGAACGTGGGCATGATCACCGGCGATTCGGGCGTGAACCAGGACGCCCCGATCATCTGCTGCACCGCCGAGATCCTGGCCAACATTGCGCTTCGCGAAGGCGGCACGGCGGACCTGGGCTCCGTCATCATGGACGAGTTCCACTTCTACTCGGACCCGCAGCGCGGCTGGGCCTGGCAGGTGCCGCTGCTGGAACTGCCGCAGGCGCAATTCCTGCTCATGTCCGCCACGCTGGGCGACGTGACCCGGTTTGAGAAGGGCCTCACCGCCCTCACCGGGCGCACCAGCACCACCGTGAGCTCAGCCGAACGGCCCATTCCGCTGCATTTCTACTACCACGAGACCCCGGTCCACGAGACCCTCGAAGAGCTCCTGTCCACCAAGCAGGTTCCGGTGTATGTGGTGCACTTCAGCCAGCTCGAAGCGATCGACCGCGCCCAGACGCTCATGAGCATCAACGTGTGCACGCGTGAAGAAAAGGACAAGATCGCGGACCTCATTGCGAACTTCCGGTTCGCCGCCGGGTTCGGGAAGACCCTCAACCGGCTGGTCCGCCACGGGATCGGCGTGCACCACGCCGGCATGCTGCCGAAGTACCGGCGGCTGGTGGAACAGCTGGCGCAGGCGGGACTGCTGAAGGTCATCTGCGGTACGGACACCCTGGGCGTGGGCATCAACGTTCCCATCCGCACCGTGTTGCTCACTGCTTTGAGCAAGTACGACGGCGTCCGTACCCGGCTGCTCAACTCCCGCGAGTTCCACCAGATTGCGGGGCGGGCGGGCCGGGCAGGGTACGACACCGCCGGAACGGTGGTGGTGCAGGCTCCGGAGCACGTCACCGAGAATGTCAGGGCCATGGCCAAGGCCGTGGCCAAGTTCGGCGACGACCAGAAGAAGCTGCGCCAGGTGGTGAAGAAGAAGCCCCCGGAAGGATTCGTGTCCTGGGGCGAACCCACCTACCGGCGGCTCGTGGAATCCGTACCCGACCCGCTGGCCTCCAGCTTCACGGTGACGCACGCCATGCTGATGAACCTGATGGAACGTCCCGGGGACCCGTTTGCCGCCGCACGCCGGCTGCTGACGGAAAACCACGAAACCCGGCCCGCTCAGCTCCGGCTGATGAAGAAGGCCCTGGGCATCTACCGCGAACTGCTTGCCGCCGAAGTTGTGGAACGGATTCCGGAAGCCGAGCAGGGTCCGGACGGGCGCGCCGTCCGCCTGACGGTGCACCTGCAGGCGAACTTCGCACTCAACCAGCCGCTCTCTCCCTTCGCACTCGCCGCGCTGGAGCTCCTTGACCCGGAGTCGCCGTCGTACGCCCTGGACGTGGTGTCCATCATCGAGGCGACGCTGGAAAAGCCGCGCCAGATCCTCTCCGCGCAGCAGAAGAAGGCCCGCGGCGAGGCGGTAGCCGCCATGAAGGCTGACGGGATCGAGTACGACCAGCGGATGGCGATGCTGGACGAAGTGACCTACCCGCAGCCGCTGGCGGACATCCTGGCCGAGGCCTTCGAGGTATACCGCAAGGCCGCCCCGTGGGTGGGCGACTTTGAGCTCGCACCCAAGTCCGTGGTCCGGGACATGTACGAGCGCGCCATGAACTTCGGCGAGTTTGTCCAGTTCTATGGGCTGGCCCGCTCGGAAGGCATCGTGCTGCGGTATCTCGCCGATGCGTTCAAGGCCCTCCGGCAGACCGTCCCGCAGGACATGCTCCGCGACGATCTGGAAGACCTGACCGCGTGGCTGGGCGAACTGGTCCGGCAGGTGGATTCCAGCCTGCTGGATGAATGGGAGGAACTGGCGTCCGGGGCCATGCCAACGCCGCATGACGCACCGCCGCCTCCCCCGCCGTCGCTGACGTCCAACATCCGCGCCTTCCGCGTGATGGTCCGCAATGAGATGTTCCGCCGCGTGGAGCTCTTCGCCGATGAGGACGCCGCGGCCCTGGGCGAACTCGACGGCGGCTCGGGCTGGGACGCCGACCGGTGGGAAGACGCCCTGGACGACTACTTCGACGAATACGACGACATCGGCACCGGACCGGACGCCCGCGGACCGGGCCTGCTGATCATCACTGAGGAAGCCGGGGTGTGGAAGGTCCGCCAGATCTTCGACGACCCGGCGCGGAACCACGACTGGGGCATCTCCGCCGAAGTGAACCTGGCGGAATCGGACGAAACCGGCACCGCGGTGGTGAGGGTAACGGGCGTCAACCGGCTTTAGGTAAGCTCGGACAATGAGTGTAATCCGCCCCGCAACCGAGCACGACGTCCCGGCAATCCTCCGGATGATCCACGAACTGGCGCACTACGAAAAAGAGCCTGACGCGGTCCGGAATACCCCGGAAATGCTGCGGGCTGCCCTCTTCGGCAAAAACCCGCGGGTGTTCGCGGCAATGGCCGAAAATGCGGCGGGCGATGTGCAGGGCTTCGCGCTGTGGTTCCTGAACTATTCCACCTGGGAAGGCGTTCACGGGATCTACCTCGAGGACCTCTACGTCAGTCCGGAGGCGCGCGGCGAGGGCCACGGGAAAGCCCTGTTGAAGCACCTCGCCGGAATCGCCGTCGAGAACGGCTACGCCCGGGTGGAATGGAGCGTGCTGGACTGGAACGAGCCCTCCATCAACTTCTACCGCAGCCTGGGTGCCCGGCCGATGGACGGGTGGTCCACGTTCCGGCTCACCGGCGATGCCCTGGCTCAGTTTGGCAGCCCAGTTCCGGCCGCGGCCCATGGCTGAGGCAGGCCACCGGATCCGCGCACGCCATGAGTTCCGCGGCATGCGTACAGTGGAGCACTTCTTCACCGTGCCGCTGGACCATGCCGACACCGGCGTGGACGCCGAAACCATCACCGTCTTTGCCCGCGAATATGTGGCGGCCGGGCACAGCGCCGAAGAAGCGGAGAACCTGCCCTGGCTGCTGTTCCTTCAGGGCGGCCCGGGAGGTCGCGGCAACAGGTTCGGGACGTTGGGCGGCTGGAGCAAGGCGGCGGCCAAGGACTTCCGCATCCTCATGCTGGACCAGCGGGGAACCGGCCTGTCCACCCCGGCGGACCGCAAGACACTTCCGCTGCGCGGGACGGCCGCCGGGCAGGCCGGCTACCTGGAGCACTTCCGTGCCGACTCGATAGTTGCCGACGCAGAACTGATCCGCAAAGCGCTGGGCATACCGTACTGGACCATCTACGGCCAGAGTTACGGCGGGTTCTGCGCCTTGACCTACCTGTCCTTTGCGCCGGAGGCCCTCCGCCAGGTGCTCATCACCGGTGGCCTCGCGCCGCTGACGGGTCCGGCGGACGATGTTTACCGCGCCACGTTCCAGCGGGTTGCGGCACGGAACGCTGAGTATTTCTCGTGGTACCCGGAGGACCGGGAGACGCTGCAGCGGATCGCCCGCCACTTGCGAAGCACGCCCGAAATCATGGCCGACGGCAGCCCGCTTACAGTGGAGCGGCTGCAGATGCTGGGTGCATTCCTGGGCGGGAACACCAGGGTGGACAGCCTCCACTACCTGCTCGAGGACGCCTTCACGGATACCCCTGACGGGCCCAGGCTTTCAGACGGGTTCCTGGAGCAGGTGCACGGTATCGTCTCACGGGCGTCCAACCCGCTGTACGCCCTGATGCATGAATCCATCTACGGGCAGGGCCAGGCCACAGCGTGGGCCGCCTGGCGGGTGCTGGACGAATACCCGGAATTCCGGCCCGACGCGGACCCGCTGCTGCTCACCGGCGAAATGGTCTACCCCTGGTACTTCGACCAGGACCCCGCCCTGCGCCCACTTCGGGAGGTGGCCGGACTGCTGGCCGCCAAGAACGACTGGAAGCCGCTGTACGACGTCCGCAGGCTGGCCGCCAACCGGGTGCCCGTGGCAGCTGCCGTCTACTCCGACGACATCTACGTGGACCGGAAACTTTCCTTGGAGACTGCAGCAACCGTCCGCGGCCTCAAGGTCTGGGAAACGGGCGATTTCCACCACGATGGGATCGCCGACGACGGCGAGGGAATCTTCGCCCGGCTCCTGGGAATGGTGGCGTCAGGCCGCAGCTGATTGCCGGTGCGCCGAAATCCTGGCAATCGCGGCGGCGGCCAGGACGCAGGCGGCGATTGCGCCGGCAAGCATGTTGAGGCCGAAGTATCCCGCTCCGCTCAGCACCAGGCCGGAGGCTGCGCCGCCCACCGCTCCCGCCGCCCCCATCAGCATGTCCGAAACCCCTTGAACCACCACGCGGGCGTCCTCCTTCACGCTTTCGGCCAGGAGCGTGGACCCGGCCACGGTGGATGCCGACCAGCCCAGTCCCAGCAGCACCAGCCCGGCGGCCACCGCGGCAGTTGACTCCTGCCCGAAGCCGGCAACGGCCACGCCCGCAATCAGCGTGGCAAAGCCGAGCATGATGGTTTCCGTCCTGCCTGCCTTGTCCGTCAGCCACCCCATGACCGGGGACAGGGCAAACATTCCGGCGATGTGCAGTGAAATGGTAAAGCCGATGATCACCAGGACACCGCCGTCGGCCGCGTGGCCGGCATGCGGCGCACCCGGTCCTTCCACCAGGTGCTGCAGGTGCAGCGGCGTCATCGACATGACGCCCACCATGACCGCGTGGGCACCAACCACTGCGGCGACGGCCAGCAGCGCCATGCGGGAACCGCGGATGGCCCGCATGCCCCTGGCGAGCCGCCCTCCCGGCTTCGGCCGCGGCTGCGTGGCGGTACCGGCATCGCCGGCGGGGCCCGCAAGTTCCCTCGCCAGCAGCAGTGGATCCGGCCTGAGTCCGGCGGACACGAGGATGATTGCCGTCAGCAGGCCGGCGCTGGAGATGACGAACGGCCCGGCTACCGGGGGCAGCCCCAGCGCCTGTCCTACGGCGGCGCCGGGCTGGATCAGGTTCGGTCCGGCCACGGCGCCGATGGTCACCGCCCAGACGACCGTCGCCAGCGCCCGGCCGCGGTGTCCGGCGTCGGCAAGGTCGACGGCGGCGAAACGGGCCTGCAGGTTCGCTGCGGTGCCTGCCCCGATGCCCGCCGCACCCAGCATGAGGAGCACGAACACCCCGGTCACCACAGAGAGCACCATCAGGATCGCGCCGGCCAGCGCCGCGAGCATGCCGGCCACCTGGCCGGCCCTGCGCCCCCTGCGGTCCGCCAGGGCCGCCAGCGGCAATGCCGTCAGGGCGGCTCCGAGGGTCATGACGGTGGCCACCGCTCCTGCCCAGGCGCTGGAGCCGGACAGATCGACGGCAAGGATCGAACCGATGGATACAGTGGCGCCCGTGCCGACGCCGCCAAAAACCTGCGCAGCAGCCAAAAGGGCCACGGTGCGCCGCTGCACCCGTGCCACCTCATGCTCCGCCATGATGGCCATGGACCGAGCATAGTCCCGCCGGGCCTGGTCCAGCAGGGGTTAAAAGGACAGCAGCCCCGGCGCGCATGCGGCCGGGACTGCTGTCAGCTGAAGCGGGAGGGAGCGCCTACTCGGCGTCGCTGTGGCTCTTCCGGACGTCCTCTTCGAGGCGCGGGTCCATGTGGGCTTCCTTGGCCTTGGAGCTGAGGAGGCTGGCGACGACGGCGATGACGATGGTGCCGACGATGACCGCGAGGGAAACGAACGTGGGGATCTCCGGTGCCCATTCGATGTGCTTGCCGCCGTTGATGAACGGCAGTTCGTTCACGTGCATGGCGTGCAGCACCAGCTTGACGCCGATGAACGCCAGGATGAAGGACAGGGCGTGCTTCAGGTACACCAGGCGGTTCATGAGGCCGCCGAGCAGGAAGTACAGCTGGCGCAGGCCCATGAGGGCGAACAGGTTGGCGGTGAACACGATGAACGGGCTCTGGGTGAGGCCGAAGATGGCGGGGATGGAGTCCACGGCGAACAGCAGGTCCGTCAGGCCGATGGTGATGAACACGATCAGCATGGGGGTGAAGACCTTCTTGCCGTTCACGGTGGTGCGCAGCTTGCCTTCGTCGAACTTCTCCGACATGGGGATGACCTTGCGGATCCGGGCGATGAGGGGGTTTTCCTTGTCCTCTTCGTCTTCGCCCTCGTCCTGGGCCTGCTTCCACGCCGTCCACAGCAGGAACGCGCCGAAGATGTAGAACACCCAGCTGAACTGCTCGATCACGATGGCGCCGAGAAGGATGAAGATGCCGCGCAGGACCAGGGCGATGATGATGCCCACCATCAGCACTTCCTGCTGGTACTTCCTGGGCACTGAGAACCGGGCCATGATGATGATGAAGACGAAGAGGTTGTCGATGCTGAGGCTGTACTCAGTGACCCAGCCTGCAACGAACTGGCCGCCATACTCGTGTCCGGCGAAGATAAACATGGCGCCGGCAAACAGCAGGGCCAGGGTGACGTAGAACGCCACCCACAGTCCGGCTTCCTTCATGGACGGTTCGTGCGGGCGGCGAACGACCAGGAGCAGGTCGATCAGGAGGATCAGGCCGAGGACGACAAAGGAGCCGACCTCGAACCACAAGGGCAATTCGAGCACAGGGGTAGCCTTTCGCGGGGTACAGAGATGCGGTGTAAGTCTCTCCGGCCAGCCTGGGCACTTGGTGCTGATGCGGCGGGCCCGCTACGCCCGGCTGGGCAACCATGCCCTGCGTGTTGACGATCGTAGCGCTTTGGGATACTCCCCTACGTGACGTTAACTGTACCGCAGCGCAGCCGGAAGCCACCCCGTGGTGACGTATGTGTCAGGCGTGGCCGGCAGCCTGCATCTGCCGCAGTTCCTTCTTCAGTTCGCTGACCTCGTCCCGGATGCGGGCGGCCACTTCGAACTGCAGTTCCGCGGCAGCGCCGTGCATCTGCTCGGTCAGCTGCGCGATCATGCCCACCAGGTCCTCTGCCGGTGCTGCGGCCAGGCCGTCCGCCCGTACCTGCGCAGCAGCCTTCTTCGCCCCGGGCTTGTTGGCTCCCGTGATGCCGCGCTTGCCCTTGCCGTAGTCGAAGCTGCCCAGCAGTGCATCGGTGTCGGCGTCTTCCTTGGCCAGCTGGTCAGTGATGTCGGCGATCTTCTTCCGCAAGGGCTGCGGGTCGATTCCATGCTCGGTGTTGTAGGCCACCTGGATGGCCCGGCGCCGGTTGGTTTCATCGATGGCCTGGGCCATGGAATCTGTGATCCGGTCCGCGTACATGTGCACCTGGCCCGAGACGTTACGTGCCGCGCGGCCGATGGTCTGGATCAGGGACGTGGAGGACCGGAGGAAGCCTTCCTTGTCGGCGTCGAGGATGCTGACCAGGGAAACCTCGGGCAGGTCAAGGCCTTCCCTCAAGAGGTTAATGCCGACAAGGACATCGAAAGTCCCCATCCGCAATTCCCTCAGCAGCTCAACGCGGCGCAGGGTGTCGACGTCCGAGTGCAGGTATTCGACTTTGACGCCGTGGCCCAGCAGGTAGTCGGTGAGGTCTTCGGCCATCCGCTTGGTGAGCGTGGTTACCAGGACGCGTTCGTTCCTTTCGGTCCGCGTCCTGATCTCGCCCAGCAGGTCATCGATCTGGCCCTTGGTGGGCTTGACCACCACCTCGGGATCGATCAGGCCGGTGGGCCGGATGATCTGCTGGACAAAGCCGTCAGCCTTGCCCAGCTCGTATTTGCCGGGCGTTGCCGACAGATAGACGGTCTGGCCCACGCGCTCAAGGAATTCGTCCCATTTCAGCGGCCGGTTGTCCATGGCGGAGGGCAACCGGAAGCCGAAGTCCACGAGGTTCCGCTTCCGGGACATGTCACCCTCGTACATGGCGCCGATCTGCGGCACTGTCACGTGGGATTCGTCGATGACCAGCAGGAAGTCGTCCGGAAAATAGTCCAGCAGGCAGTGCGGCGCCGTGCCGCGGGCACGGCCGTCGATGTGGGAGGAGTAGTTTTCGATGCCGTTGCAGAAACCCATCTGCTGCATCATTTCCAGGTCATAAGTGGTGCGCATCCGGAGCCGCTGGGCCTCGACGAGCTTGTTCTGGCTCTCAAGGACCTGGAGGCGCTCGGCCAGTTCGTCCTCGATGCGCTTGATGGCGCGGCTCATCCGCTCGGGACCGGCCACATAGTGCGAGGCCGGAAAGACGTACATTTCCTCTTCATCCTGGATGATCTGGCCGGTCAGCGGGTGAAGGGTCTGGATGTTTTCAATTTCGTCCCCGAAGAACTCGATCCGGATGGCGAGTTCCTCGTACATGGGGATGATCTCCACGGTGTCGCCGCGGACGCGGAACGTCCCGCGGTGGAAGTCCATGTCGTTCCGGGCGTACTGCATGGAGACGAACTTCCGGAGGAGGTCGTCCCGGTTCATTTCGGCGCCCTTGCGCAGCGTCACCATGCCGGCGATGTACTCTTCCGGGGTGCCCAGGCCGTAGATGCAGGACACGGTGGCCACCACAACGACGTCCCGCCGCGTGAGCAGGGCGTTCGTGGCGGAGTGCCGCAGCCGCTCGACTTCCTCGTTGATGGACGAGTCCTTCTCAATGAAGGTGTCAGTCTGGGCCACATACGCCTCAGGCTGGTAGTAGTCGTAGTACGAGACGAAGTATTCCACCGCGTTGTTGGGCAGCAGTTCACGGAATTCGTTGGCCAGCTGCGCGGCGAGGGTCTTGTTCTGGACCATCACCAGGGTGGGCCGCTGCACCTGTTCAATGAGCCAGGCGGTGGTGGCGCTCTTGCCGGTACCCGTGGCGCCCAGCAGCACCACGTCTTTCTCGCCGTTGTTGATCCGCTCTGTCAGGTCGGCGATGGCGGCAGGCTGGTCGCCGGCCGGCTTGAACTCGCTGATGACTTCGAAGGGCGCTACAACACGGTTGATATCCTGCGCAAGGCTCATGGATCTAATCTACAACCGAGCACCGACACTGGACGTTCCAGTCCGTTACGGGCGAACAGTCCGGCGCGGTATCCACGCCTTCAGGGAGCGTACGACGGCGGTTCCCACCCGGTTGCGCCGGCCCAGGCCGCCATTGCGGGCCACGCGACGTCCGTGAACCACGGCTCCTTGGCCTCCGCGTAGGCCCTGGTGCTGCCCGAGCTTGCGTGCGCCGCCGCAAGTTCCGCCTTGTGCGTTTGATAGAGGCTACGCGCTGAGGGATCGTTCCGCAGCCAGTCCCGGAACAGCAGGGCGTAGCGCCAGCCGGGAGAGCCCGCCACCCGCACGTGGATGTTGACTGCTCTGCCGGGATCGGCGTTGGCGTGGAACCGCTTCTGCCACTTCGCCGGATCGGGGTCGGTAGGTTTCGGGGTGTCCTGGCCCGCCCCCGGGACCAGCGGGAAGCCTGCCGCACCCAGCAACGGGGCCAGCCTGTCCGCGGCATCCAGCCCGGAGACCGCTACCTGCAGGTCGATGACGTCCTTCGCGGCGAGGCCCGGGACGGAGCTGGAGCCGATGTGGTCCACTGCAAGGATCAGCCCCGGAGCCGCGGCCATGAGCCTCGCGGCGATCCGTGCGGCCTGTTGCGGCCAGTCCTCCCGATAGGCCTCGAGAATGGGCGCCCCGGTCCTTGCGGCCCGCACGCCGGCTGCCAGGTTCCGGGCATACGGCAGCAGGCGGGTGTCCCAGAGGTTGTCCACCTGTTCGAGTGTGTGCTGCAGGGTGCCGGAGTTGTCCAGGACGACGTCGGCCGCGGCCAGCCTGGTGTCCCGCGGGGCCTGCGCTGCCATCCTGGAGCGGGACGCCTCAGCGCTCATGCCCCGCAACTGCTGCATCCGCTCCAGGCGCAAGCCGTCCGGGGCGTCTACCACCAGGACAAGGTGGAAGTTGTTGCCCTGGCCGGTCTCCACCAGCAGGGGAATATCCTGGACCACCACCAAATCCTCCGGCGCGGCATTGGTGATGGCTGCAGCACGGGCGCGTACCAGCGGATGCACAATACTGTTCAACGCCGCCAGGCGGTCCTTGTTGCCGAACACAGCCTCTCCGAGGCGTGGGCGGTCAAGCCGGCCCTCGGCGTCGAGCATGTCCTGGCCGAATTCGGCAACGATGCGTTCCAGTCCCTCAGTGCCGGGCTCCACCACCTCGCGGGCGAGTGCGTCCGCGTCCACCAGGACCGCCCCGCGCTCCTTCAGCCGGGAGGCAACCACCGACTTCCCTGACGCGATCCCGCCGGTCAATCCGATCTTCAGCACCGTCCCAGCCTAGACGGAAGGCACGCGCCGCCGCGCCACGTTCCAACCACGCACCGCAGGCCGGGGCGGCCGGGTGGTTCGGTAGTCTGAGTCCATGACTGGAGGTGGTGCGGCTACGGAGCCGCTGGTCCATATCAAGGATTTCCGGATGGATTTCGGTGACGCCACCGTCATCAGGGACCTGTCCTTCGATGTGGGCGCCGGGGAAACCTTCGGTTTCCTGGGGAGCAACGGGTCGGGGAAAACCACCACCCTGCGTGCCCTGTTGGGGATCTACCAGCCCACCTCCGGGACGCTCCACATAGGCGGGAAACCGTTTGAACCCAGCGACGGCGCCCGGCTGGGTTACCTGCCGGAAGAGCGCGGCCTGTATAAGAAGGAACCGGTCCTGGACGTCATGGTCTATTTCGGCCGGCTCAAGGGCCTGGGCAAGGCGCAGGCCAGAGCCTGGTCCCTCGACTACCTGGAGCGGGTACAGCTGGCGGACAAGGCTGCCGCCAACCTGGACAAGCTCTCCGGTGGCCAGCAGCAGAAGATCCAACTCGGCGTCACCATCATGAACGCCCCGGAGCTGCTGATCCTGGACGAACCCACGAAGGGGTTCGATCCCGTGAACCGCCGCCTGCTGATGGACATCATTGAAGAACAGAAGCTGGCCGGCGCCACGGTCATCATGGTCACCCACCAGATGGAGGAAGTGGAACGGCTCTGCGACCGCGTCATCCTCCTCAAGGACGGCACCTCCCGCGCCTACGGCACAGTGGAGGAGGTGCAGGAACAGTTCGGCGGAACCCTCTACCGGGTAGGCTACGACGGCGTCCTGCCCCGCTCCACCCTGTACGACATCGCGCGTGACTCCGACGGGTACGCCGAACTGGCCCCGCGCCTGGGTACAGGACAGGCCGCGGTCCTGCGCGAGCTTGTCACTGCGGGCGTCAACGTCAGCAGCTTCACCACCGCCCGTGTTTCCCTGGATGAGATCTTCATCCGTGTCTACGGCGAACAGGACCAACCCGCGGAGGCCCGGCCATGAGCTCTGCACCATCACGTTCGTCTTCCACTCCTCCCATCCCGGCGCGGCGCCCGGCCGTGCGCTGGCACAACCTGGGCACCGTGGTGGGGTTTGAGTTCTTCCGCACCACCAAGAAGCCGCGGTTCTGGATCGCCACGCTGGCCATCCCCGTGGTGACGGCCATCGTCTTCGCCCTGATTTTCGTCAGCAACAGCTCCACCAGCGCGTCCGCCGATGCACAGAAAAATGCAACACTGTCATTCACCTACACGGACGCGTCGGGAATCATCCCGGAAGCCACCGGCCGGGCAGCCGGCGGGACCAAGGCGGCCAACCCGGAGCAGGCAGTCGCGGACGTCAAAGCCGGCACGGTGGACGCCTACTTCGCCTATCCGGCAGATCCCGCCGCCGAACCGGTGCGGGTGTACGGCGCGGACCGCGGGGTTTTCGCCAACGGGACCTACGAGGCGGTGGCCAAGCAACTGCTCATGCTCGCGGCGCAGGCAGACATTGGCTCTCCGCAACTGACTGCGGCAGCCAGCGGGAACGTCAAGGTGGACACCGAGACTTACCGGGACGGGGAGGCGTCCGGCGGCTTCGGCGCAGCCGTTCCGCCGCTGATGTTCCTGGTGCTTTTCTACGTGATGATCATCCTGCTCTCGAACCAGATGCTGAACAGCACCCTGGAAGAGAAGGAGAACAGGGTCACGGAAATGATCCTGACCACGCTGAACCCCACCACCCTGATCATCGGGAAGATCATCTCGCTCCTCCTGGTGGGCCTGGTCCAGATCTCTGTGTTCCTGGCACCGGTCATCATCGGCTTTGCCTTCTTCAGGGACAGGCTGTCACTTCCCGACATCGATCTCTCCGACATCGTGTTCGAACCGGGTCCGCTGGCGGTGGGCGCACTGCTGCTGCTGGGCGGCTTCCTGCTGTTCACCGCCGTCCTGGGTGCCATAGGCGCGGTGATGCCCAACGCAAAGGAAGCCGGGGTGGTCTTCGGCCCGCTGATGGCATTGATCTTCGTCCCGTTCTACGCCATCAGCCTCATTCTGAGCGACCCCCAGTCCCCTATCGTCCAGGTCTTCACCTACTTCCCGCTCTCGGCACCCGTGACGGCCATGCTCCGGAACGGTTTCGGAACCCTGGGTCCCGCCGAGTCGGTCATCGTGATCGCCGAACTGTTCATTGTCGGCATCCTGATGCTGCGGTTGTCCGTGCACCTGTTCCGGTACGGGTCCATCCAGTACACCGGCAAACTCCCGCTGGCCAATACACTGCGCCGCCGTCAGCGCGAGGCCGCCGGCAAGTAGGGCCGCCGCGATAGCGGCCTTCAGCTGCAGTTAGACTGGGCCGGTGGTGGAAGCAGCGGAGCCCGGGAACAGCAGGGCCACGGCCTACACCACCCTGTTGGGCGGAGACGATTTCCGGCACGAACTGGAGATCAAGCGCTCCCGGTTCATCACGGTGCTGCGCCGTTCGGCCAGCGAAGATGAGGCACGATCACTGGTGGCCGACCTCCGCCGCGAGTTCCACGACGCCAGGCACCACTGTTCCGCGTTCGTGATCGGCCCCGACCGGGAAATCCAGCGCTCCAGTGACGACGGCGAACCATCCGGAACCGCCGGCATCCCGATGCTGGAAGCCCTCACCAAGAAGGAAACGACGCCCGGGGCCACGGACCTCAGCGACGTCAGCGCCGTCGTCGTCCGCTATTTTGGTGGCATCCTGCTGGGCGCGGGCGGCCTGGTGCGTGCCTACTCGGAGTCTGTGTCCTCAGCGCTGGCCCTGGCGCCGCTGGTGCGGCGCAGCCGACTCCGGATCTGTGCCATCCCCGTGCCGCACGGCGTTGCCGGTCGCCTGGAGAACGATCTCCGTGCCGGCGGTTTCACCATGGCTGAGACCAGCTATGGAGGCAGCCACACGGTGCTGCGCATCGCCGTGCCGGACACCGGCGCTGAAGTCTCGGCCGCGGCCGAGCGGGTGCTGGGCCTGACCGCCGGATCCGCCACGCTGGCCCCTGAAGGAACGGAGTGGATTGATGTGCCCAACGCCTGAAACGCCGCACTGCCCCGGCGTGACGCTGGTGGACGTCGATGAGCTGGTGCTGGAACAGCTGCTGTCGCTTGCCCACCGGGATGCGTCCCCGGACGAGGTGGCTCCCCCCTTGGGCGGGCCCGGCTGGAACCCGGAACGTACGGCGTGGTTCCGCAACTACCACCGCGAAGCCGCGGCCGGACTGGACGGCGAGGCCGGTGAGAAGAGCTGGGCCGTGTTCAGCGCCGGCCACGCCGCAGGGTCCGTGCGCCTCAAACGGGTTGCACCGGCGGAGGTCCCCACGGCAGAGACCGGCATCTGGCTGGGACGGAGTTTCCGGTCCCGGGGCGTCGGCACCGCTGCGCTGGAACTGGTCCTTGAGTACGCCCGCCGCGCGGGACTCTCCCGGGTCACCGCCCGGACGCTGGCCGGAAACCGGGCCGCCCAGCGGCTGCTGGCCTCAGCTGGGTGCCGCCTCACGCCCGACGACGACGGAACGGTCCTCGCCGTCGTCGACCTCTCATCTAACAAGTAGTGAGCGGCATTCCCGGCCTCAAATGCGTCACTTACGGGCGCCGGTTGGCCACCCGTCAGCGGGATTGCAGGGAACACCGCGCTCCGGGAAGCTAAAAGTTACGCATTTCGGTCAGCCTCGGCTTTAAACAACAGACCCCCCGCCGTGTGGCAGGGGGTCTGTTGTGTCAGCCCCGAAGGGCCGGTGGCAATTAGTTGCCGGTCAGCTTCTCGCGCAGGGCAGCAAGTGCCTCGTCCGAAGCCAGGGTGCCGGCACCGGAATCGGTGGCAGCGGGCTCCGAGGAGTAGCTGGTGGCACCCGAATCGCTGTCACCGGACGTTGCTGCTGCAGCGTCGTCGGCGGCGTGCTGGGTGACCTGCTTCTTGTGGGCTTCCCAACGGGTCTGGGCGTCAGCGTACTGCTGCTCCCAGGCGGCGCGCTGGTTCTCGTAGCCTTCAAGCCACTCGTTGGACTCGGGATCGAAGCCCTCGGGGTACTTGTAGTTGCCCTCTTCGTCGTACTCTGCGGCCATGCCGTACAGAGCGGGATCGAATTCGGTGCTGTCGGCGTCGACGCCCTCGTTGGCCTGCTTGAGGGACAGCGAGATGCGGCGGCGTTCCAGGTCGATGTCGATGACCTTGACGAACAGTTCGTCGCCAACGGAGACAACCTGCTCAGCCAGCTCAACGTGGCGCACAGCGAGCTCGGAGATGTGGACCAGGCCTTCGATGCCGTCTTCGACGCGTACGAACGCACCGAACGGAACCAGCTTGGTGACCTTACCCGGAACAACCTGGCCGAGGGCGTGGGTGCGGGCGAAGGTCTGCCACGGATCTTCCTGCGTAGCCTTGAGCGACAGGGAGACGCGCTCGCGGTCCAGGTCGACCTCGAGGACCTCGACGGTGACTTCCTGGCCAACTTCGACAACCTCGGACGGGTGGTCGATGTGCTTCCAGGACAGCTCGGAAACGTGAACGAGGCCGTCTACGCCGCCCAGGTCCACGAATGCACCGAAGTTGACGATGGAGGAAACGACGCCGGGACGGACCTGGCCCTTTTCCAGCTTGTTGAGGAACGTGGAGCGGACCTCGGACTGGGTCTGCTCGAGCCATGCACGGCGGGACAGCACCACGTTGTTGCGGTTCTTGTCCAGCTCGATGATCTTGGCTTCGATCTGCTGGCCAATGTACGGAGCAAGGTCGCGCACACGGCGCATCTCGACGAGGGATGCGGGCAGGAAGCCGCGCAGGCCGATGTCGAGGATAAGACCACCCTTGACAACCTCGATGACGGTACCGGTGACGACACCGTCTTCTTCCTTGACCTTCTCGATGTCGCCCCAGGCACGCTCGTACTGAGCACGCTTCTTGGAGAGGATCAGACGGCCTTCTTTGTCTTCCTTGGTGAGCACCAGGGCTTCGACCTGATCGCCAACGGAGACGACGTCTCCGGGATCAACGTCGTGCTTGATGGACAGCTCGCGGGAGGGGATGACACCTTCGGTCTTGTAACCGATGTCGAGCAGGACTTCGTCGCGGTCGACCTTGACGACGGTACCTTCGACGAGGTCTCCGTCGTTGAAGTACTTGATGGTCGCGTCGACTGCGGCGAGGAAGTCCTCAGCGGTACCGATGTCGTTAATGGCGACTACGGGGGTACCGGGCTTCTCGGTGGAGGTGATGGTCATGTAGTAGGGGCTCCGTTGTGGATAGTTAGTCGGTCAGGCCAACCGGCGTGCCCGCGTCATGGAACGCAGGCGCGATTTGCGGGAAATCCGACGGAATCCCCGGGTCATCCTGATTTTATGGATTGGTGTACTGAGATGTTTTATCACCACAGAAGCGTGCACGTGGTACACGCCCGTTTATTCTAGTCGCAGCGCGCAACACGGGTCAAAAGCAGCAGCCCGCCGTATCCCCTTTAACGACCCGCCCCCGGCGATCCGCCTTGCTGCAAAGCGGACGGCAGAAACTGTCAAAAGTGTGTGAGGCAGTGGGTTGCACGCTCAACGGCGAACATCTGCTTGGCTTTGAGCGCGGCCCCCTGTGCAGCCTCGCGGATTTTGCCGGCTGCCTTCAGCGTCACCGGGCACACACCGCCCAGGTAGATCGAGGACAAGGCGGAGACGTCCAGTTCGAGGTCGGCGGCCGTTTCGTCCGGGACGCGTTCGACGCCGGCCTGGCCGCCGTCGATATTAAGGGCAAAGGTTCCGCCGGTGAGGCCCAGATTGTCCCCGACGGCGAGGACCAGCTTGCCGTCGGCCTGGTAGTGCCTGGCGGCCAGCGCCGCGGGCACGTCGAGGAGCCGCAGCCACAGCATGTCGCGGCTGTCCGAGGCGTCAATGCAGCGCGGGTCCACCAACGCCCAGGCCAGCGGGTCATCCACCGGCGCCTCGTTCCAGGAAACCCGCTCCACGAGGTCGATGGCCGCAAGGTACTCCCAAAGCTCAAGGTAGGCGTGGTCCGTGGCTGCCACGAGATCCACCACTTCAACCGTGTAGGGCTCGGTTTCCCAGCCGAGGAACTTGTAGGAGACGTAGCCGTCCACGCCGCCGTCGGCAGCATAGTGGAGCGCCACCTTGATGGCCGGGTCCTCCTTGCCGTCGCGTCCCAGGGAACCGGAGGCCAGCTGCCGGTACCAGTCCTGCCGGCCGATGGAACCAGGCGTGTTGCGGTGGACGCGGTTGAAGACGGCCGGGGCCACGTCCAGCAGCACCTTGGGGTCGGCGACATCGATGGTCCCGGTGGCCTGGTGCGCCAGCTTGAACCGCGCGGTGGTGTCCACCTTGACGGAGCGCTCAAGGCTGGCCACGCCGTAGCCGAACCGCCCGTAGATGGATCCTTCGGAGGCGGTCAGCGCGGCGACAGCTATGCCGTCGTCCTTGGCGCCCTGCAGGTCCTCGGTCATCATGCGGCGCAGCAGCCCGCGCCGGCGGTGCGAGGTGCGGACGGTCACGGCCGTGACCAGCTGGGCTTCGAGCATGCGGCCGAAGCCGATGTTCAGGGTCTTCCGGAACGTTCCGAACGTGGCCACCGGGACCTCTGCCGGCAGCGACGACGGCGCCACCGGACCGGTCTGGTAAGCACCGGTGAAGATGCGGCCGTCCACTTCGTAGGTGGCGAGCGAACGCTCGCGGTGCTCGGGGGTCCGGGTGGACTCATGGAACCCGAAACCTACGGCCTGTGCCCAGGTTTCGGCTTCTGCATACCCGGCCTTCCCCTTGGATACTGCAGGGAAGCGCCGGATGTCATAGTTTCCGCTCAAATCAGCCACAAGGGAGAGCGTAACCAATGCATCCGGCGCCTGACCAGCGCAGACACGCCCGGGCCCAGGCGGTCCTGCGCACGCAGCCTAGTGGCCGGCGTCGTACCAGGAGGGCCCGACGCCGATCTGGACTTCCAGCGGGACGCTGAGGTCCGCGGCGGCGGCCATCTGCTCGGTGACCAGCGCTTCCACGGCGGCACGTTCGCCCGGCGCCACCTCGAGGACGAGTTCGTCGTGGACCTGCAGCAGCATCCGCGATTTGAGTCCCTGTGCCTGCAGTTCGGCGTGCACTCCGAGCATGGCCCGCTTGATGATGTCCGCCGCAGATCCCTGGATGGGGCTGTTGAGCGCAATGCGTTCGGCGTTCTCACGGAGCTGGCGGTCCGTGCTGGTGAGGTCCGGCAGGTAGCGGCGGCGGCCCTCGATGGTGGACGTGTAGCCGTCCACGCGTGCCTGGTCCACCACGCCGCGAAGGTAGTCGCGGACGGCGCCGAACCGGTCGAAGTAGTCCTTCATGAGGGTGCGGGCCTCGTCCACGGAAATTTCGAGCTGCTTGGACAGCCCAAAGGATGTCAGTCCGTACGCCAGGCCATAGGACATGGCCTTGACCTTGGACCGCATGGCGCTGGTGACCTGGTCCGTGGGCACGTGGAAGATGTTGGACCCGACGAACCGGTGCAGGTCCTCGCCGTCCTTGTACGCCTGGATCAGGCCGGCGTCGCCGGACAGGTGGGCCATGATCCGCATTTCGATCTGCGAGTAGTCCGCGGACAGCAGGCACTCGTAGCCGTCGCTGACCACGAAGATGCCGCGGACGCGCCGGCCTTCCTCGCTGCGGATGGGGATGTTCTGCAGGTTGGGGTTGTTGGACGAGATCCGGCCGGTGGCTGCCACGTTCTGGGCATAGGTGGTGTGGATCCGGCCGTCTTCGGCTACCGACTTCTTGAGGGACTCGATCATCTGGCGCAGCTTGGCGGCTTCGCGGTGGGCCATGAGCTGGACCAGGAACTCGTGGCCTGTTTTTTCCAGGAGGTTCTTCAGCGACGCGGCATCGGTGGTGTACCCGGATTTGATCTTCTTGGTTTTGGGCAGCTGCAGTTCCTCGAACAGGACCGTCTGCAGCTGCTTCGGGGAACCAAGGTTGACCTCGTGCCCGATCGCCGCGAAGGCCTGCTCCTGCGCCTGGTCGATCACCCTGGCGAGGTCGGCGAGCTGTTCATCCATGCGGTCCAGGTCGATCCCGATCCCGGCCAGCTCCATGTCCGCGAGGACGCGGCTCACCGGCAGTTCCAGCGTGGACAGGAGCTCCTCGGCCCGGCGTTCCTTCAGCTCGGTTTCGAAGAACCGGCTCAGGGCGGAGACGACGGCGGCGGCTTGGACAAGTGCCTCGGCCGCGGCGGTGTCGTTGCCGTCGAAGGACAGCTCCAGCTGGCCTGCCTTGGCGGTGGCTGCCGGCATCCCGACGTTGAGGTGGTGCTGGGCCAGTTCGGCGAGCTCGTAGGTGCGCCGGTCCGGCTGGATGAGGTAGCCCGAGATGGAGGTGTCGTCCACCACGCCTTCGAGCTCCAGCCCGCGGGCGGTGAGTGCCTTCAGCGCGGCCTTGAACCCGTGCAGGACTTTGGGCGATTCGGGGTCGCGGAGCCAGGTGGCCAGCGCATTTTCGGTGTCTGCGTCCAGCGCGGTGAGGTCCAGGTACACGGCGGCATCCGCACGCAGGATGGCCAGGCCGGCGGCGTCTTCGCCAATGCGTCCCGGGACGAGGTCGACGGCGAGGGCTGAGCGCTGCCCGGCTCCACCGGCCAGGAACGAGGCCAGTTCGTCCGCGGTGGTTGGAACGGTGTAGGCCGGCGCTTCGATGCTTTCGCGCTCGGCGGCGGGGGCGTCGTCGTTGCCGTAGAGCGCGAAGAGCCGGCTGCGGATGGTCTTGAATTCGAGTTCATCGAAGAGGTCTTCGAGAGCGGCCTGGTCAGGCCGGGGCTCGTACAGGTCATCCAGGGTGACCGGCAGTTCCAGGTCAGTGTGCAGCTGGTTGAGGCGCCGGTTCCGCTTGACGTTGTCCACGTTTTCGCGAAGCGAGTCCCCCACCTTCCCGCCGATGGAGTCGAGGTGTTCCAGGACTCCTTCGAGCCCGCCGTAGAGGTTGATCCACTTGGCCGCCGTCTTGGGACCGACGCCGGGCACACCGGGGAGGTTGTCCGCGGTCTCGCCCACCAGTGCGGCGAGGTCCGAGTAGCGGGACGGCGGGACGAAGTACTTCGCCTCGATGGCCGCGGCGTCCATCCGCGGGATATCGCTCACGCCCTTCTTCGGGTAAAGCACGAAAACGTTGTCGGTGATGAGCTGGAACGCATCGCGGTCACCGGATACCAGCAGCACCTCGTGGCCGGCCTTCTCGCCCATCGCCGCGAGGGTGGCCAGGATGTCGTCGGCCTCATAGCCGGGCATCTTGATGGTCTTGATGCCCCAGGCTTCCATCACCTGGCCGATGAGGTCGATCTGGCCGCTCATCTCCCGCGGCGTTTCGTTCCTGCCGCCCTTGTATTCGCTGTACTCGGCCTTGCGGTGGGTCGATTCGTCGGAGACGTCGAAGGCCACGGCAATGTGGGTGGGCTGCTGCTCCTTGATGAGGTTGATCAGCATGGACGTGAAGCCGTGGATGGCGTTGGTGTGCTGGCCGTTGGACGTGGAGAACTTGTCTGCAGGCAGGGCAAAGAACGCGCGGAATGCCATGGAATGTCCGTCGAGGACCAGGAGCCGGGGCTGGCCGGTCATCGGAACGACAGGGGCGGCAGTGGCTGAAACCGACTCACCGGCTGAGGGGGCCGCGTCCTGGGCGGCGGCGCCCTGCGGAAGTACTGGGGATGGAAGAGGGGCCGGTTTGGTTGTTTCACTCACAGGTGCCAGCCTAGTTGGCATGATAGACAATTTCACGCCCAGCCCCTTTGCGGCCGAGCTGACAGGCGCCGGCGTCCCTGAGCACCTGCACGGCTGGCTGGGACAGTTCGGCATCGGCGCGCTGGTGGTGAAAATGGGGATCCGGTTCCTCGAAATGAGCCCGGAACGGACAGTCGCCACGATGCCGGTGGAAGGGAACACGCAGGTGGCGGGGATTCTGCACGGCGGCGCCCACGTGGTCCTCGCCGAAACCCTTGGCTCGTTTTCGGCCGCCATGCACGCCGGTCCGAACCGGCACGCCGTGGGAATCGAGGTAAACGCCACGCACCACCGGTCCATCGCGAAGGGCCTGGTGACCGGCACCTGCACCGCCATTCACCTGGGCGGCACGCTGACCACCCATGAAATCGTGATGACCGACGAGCAGGGCCGCAGGCTCTCCACCGCCCGGATCACCAGCATGCTCCGCGACAACAACCGCGCTTAGGGCAGCCCTGGTGCCGCTCAGGCGGCGCCGCTGTTGAGCAGGTACCGGGACTCAATGATGCCCCTGCCCAGGGTGCGGGAGGCAGTCAGCTCAAGAGGCGGCGTCGGGCCCTCGATGGGCAACAGGCGCTTGCCGTCGCCCAGGATCACCGGGATAACGGAGAGGATGATCTCATCCAGGAGGCCTGCGGCAGCGAACTGGGCGGCCAGGTTGCCGCCACCAACCACCCAGATGTTCCGGCCCGCCGCGTCCGCGCGGAAGTCATCGGCGAACTCGGTGACGCTGCCCCGCACGAACGTGATGTCGGAGCCCGGCGGTGCCGCGTGTTCGTGGTGGGTGAAGACGTAGCAGGGAGTGGACGGATACGGCCATTTGCCGGGTTCATGTTCCATCAGCCAGGCGTAAGTCTCACCGCCCATGACTATGCACCCAACGTCCGCCATGAACGACTCGTAGCTTTCGCTGCCGCCTTCGAAGCCGTCGAACTGCAGGAGCCAGCCGAGATCATCCCCTGTGGTGGCGATGAAACCGTCCAGGGAGGCCGCTACAAAATACTGTATGCGTGGCATGGGCCAAGCCTAGCTAACGCCGATGGGCATGCCCAGCGCCCCACGAGGGGGGCTGAGCGGCTACTTGGAGAAGTACGGAATGATCAGGTAGAGCCCGAAAAGGACCGCGGCACCGCAGAGGCCAAAGCAGACGTAGGCGAGGGACCGCTTCAGCCCGGGAGAGGGCTGGGAGGCGTCGGCAGCGATGGCCGTCAGCCGCACACCCAGGGCGTACAGCGTCACCACCGTGGAAGCGGCAACGAGGGTGGCGCCGGCAACTGTCAGGAGTTCCAACCACTTCATCGCTGCGTTTCCTTCGAGTTGGTTGCGTCGGCGTCGGCCGGGGCCTGTGTCTCTGCCGCTGCGTGCGGCGTGGACGGCGTCTTGGTGTTTGCCTTGGCACTGGCGTCGGCTTTCGCCTTAGCCTTGGCTTCGGCCCGGGCCCGCGCCATGGCCTTCTTCTTGGCGAAGCGGACGGCCTGCCCGGCTTCCTCGACCTCCACGGCGTTGTGGTGGCCCACGGCCGACTTGCGTGAGTAGAAGAACATGAACAGGACGGCACCGGTCCCGGCGATCGCCGCAATGAGGACTCCCACCACGCCGGTGTTCACGAGCAGGGCAGTCAGCGCGCCGACGATGCCGGCGGCCGGAAGGGTGAACAGCCAGCCAACGGCGATCTTGCCCACCATGTTCCAGCGGACGGTGGTGCCCTTGCGGCCCATTCCCGAGCCGATGACGGAGCCGGAGGCCACCTGCGTGGTGGACAGCGCGAAGCCCAGGTGCGATGAAGCCAGGATGGCTGACGCGGTGCTGGTCTCGGCGGCGAAGCCCTGGGCGGGCTTGACCTCGGTGAGGCCGGATCCCATGGTGCGGATGATGCGCCAGCCGCCGGAGTATGTGCCGATGGCGATGGCGAACGCGCAGGCGGCGATGACCCAGAACTGGGGTCCGGTGCCGGGAGCCTGGGTGCCGGCCGCGATGAGGACCAGGGTGATGATGCCCATGGTCTTCTGGGCGTCGTTGGTGCCGTGCGCCAGCGCCACGAGGCTGGAGGTGAAGATCTGCCCGGTGCGGAAACCGCCACGCTTTTGCGTCAGCTTGCTGCCGGTCTCAGGATCGTGCCGCGAGGTCAGTGCGTAGGCGAGGCGGGTGCACACATAGGCCACCAGCCCGGCGATGAGGGGTGCGAAGATGGCCGGCAGGATGACCTTCTGCATGAGGGTTTCCAGGTTGACGGAGCCGAAGCCGATGCCCGCGATGGCTGCGCCGATCAGGCCGCCGAACAGGGCGTGCGAGGAGCTGGACGGCAGTCCCTTGAGCCAGGTGATCATGTTCCAGAGGATGGCGCCCATCAGGCCCGCGAAGATGATCTCCGGAGTGATCTGGACGCCGTCGGTGCCTTCGCGGATGATGCCGCCGGAAACCGTCTTCGCCACCTCCGTGGAGAGGAACGCACCCACCAGGTTGAGGAGGGCGGCCAGTGTCACCGCGGTCTTCGGCTTGATGGCACCCGTGGCGATGGGTGTTGCCATGGCGTTCGCGGTGTCGTGGAAGCCGTTCGTGAAGTCAAAAAATAGAGCCAGTGCAATGACCAGCGCCACCATGAAGGTGATGTCCACCTGTTGCCCAATCTGCAGAGTTGGTGTTCAGCAGTTTCCGTACCCCGGCTGCCCTGCACAGCATAATTCACCGGATGTTCGTGGGGAATGTCCTGTGCTGCTAACCAAACCGGTGCGAAACCCTATCGATCGTACGCGTCCGTGGCAGCAGGTCAAAACAGCGATCCGGCCAGGAAAGTTTGGACGGACGCCAGTTCGGCGGGCGAGATTCCGCGCCGGGGATCAGGGGAAACGGCAAGCATCCGGCGGCCCAGCAGCCGCACCCACGACTGCGCTTCGGCTTCGTAGCCGAGCTGGTCGTCGATCCACACGGCGGCGTCAGGCGCGGTGGCTTCCAGATGGTCCATGATGGCCAGGAGTTTCCACCATCCCTCCCCCGTCCCCGCTCCGGCGGCGGTGAGATACGGCCAGTCTTGGCCGTCGAGGCCGATGGCCTGGCAGAGGTACTGGGGGGCAAGTTCCTCCCAGCTGGTGAGCCAGACGCAGTGGACGCCCTCGGTGCGGGCGATGCTGTTGAGCCCGGTGACCAGCTCAGCGGCATAGGCCACGGGCAGCAGACCGGCGTCGGCCCGCCGCCACGCAGTACCCCACCCGGTGGTTCCGTCCGGCCCGAAAGGGCAGATGACGCCGTCGACGTCGATATACAGCGTGCGTGCCACGGTGTCCGTCCGCGCGGGTCAGCCGGGCCGGTCCGACTGACTGCGGCCGGTGTCCAGCCCGGGCGCAGCGAGCCTCTCCAGCGCGGCGATGGTCACGTCGGGCAGGACGATCAGTCCGTCCAGTTCCCGCCGCGCCCGTTTGTAGGCGGCCTGGCGCTCCGCCGGGGTGGCGGCCGAGTTCTCGGCAATCATCAGCAGCTTCCTGGCAGTGGCCAGCCGCTCACGTTCGGGCCCGGAAAATTTGCTGTCACGGATCCGGCGGGCTTCCCGCTCCGCCACGTCCAGGGCAACGGCAAAGGCGTTGACTGCCGTGCGGTAGGCGTCCAGCTGGGCCGGCGATAAGTCTGCGGCCGAGTGGGGACGCTGGCCGTCAGCGTCGCGCTTGGCCCGAAGGAAAGCAACGGTCAGGGGTTCACGCACGTCAGTCATGAGTGGAAAGTCGATGAGCTTGCCTACGTCGAGTTCGTATTCGAGCCAGCGCCGGTTGGTGGCGTCATGCGTGGCGGTCAGCGCCTCCACCTCGGCCAGCGAAGCCTTCCCGGACTCCCGGGCCTGGTTCTTCAAGGTAAGCAGTTCCACCTTGCGCCGATGCCGCCGTTCACTGGCCTTGCGCCACGAATTGGCATAGTGGCCGGCGAAAGCGGTCAGCGGAAAGACCAGCCACCATTTATCGGAGAGGAAATCAAAGAGGGGCTCCACTGAACCATCCTCGCAGGCGGCACCGGCAGCCTCAAGGCTCCGGCCCGCCGTGGGCAGCGACCGCCGGCAAACCGAAGATCCGGTACGTGGCCGGGTTCGGTGCCCGGCCCCCCATCGCGGCCCGCAGGCTCCTCACCGACCGGATGTTCAACGCGCTCATCAGCAGGGCCGTCGGCCTGCCGCGGAAGTAAGCCCGCCTGTTCGGGCCTCGGCGGCAGCAGTACGCTGGAGTCGATATCCCGGAGGGGCCAATGACGGAACTGGACCAACTGCTGGCGTCCGGGCGGGAAGCATTCGCCCGGCGGGACTGGTCCGCGGCCGAACGGGATCTCCGTGAAGCGTCAGGGCACGCGCCCCTGCCTGCCGGCGACCTGGGAGCCCTGGCGGACTCCGCCTGGTGGCTGGGCGACATCGCGGCAGCGCTGGCCAATGCTGAGGAGCTGTACCGGCGCCTCACGGAAAGCGGGGACCGTGCCGGAGCAGCCATGACGGCCATCGAACTGAGCCTGCGGTGGGGCACCCGCGGGGACCTGGCTCTCGCGTCCGGATGGCTCAGCCGGGCCCGGCGGACACTTTCCGGGCTTGAGGCGCTGCCCGCTTATGGCTATCTCCAATACCTGGAGGCAACCATGACCATGGATTTCGAGGGCGACCCGGGACCTGCCGCAGGCGCAGCCGAGACGCTTGAGGCCATGGCCCGCACCTGCAGCGACCCGGCCCTTGCTTGCTTCTCAAGGGTTCTGTCCGGCCTTGCGCTGGCACGGGCCGGCGACGTTGAAGCGGGCTTCCGCTGCCTGGATGAAGCGATGCTGCCCGTGCTCGCCGGCGAGGTACCGGCCGAATGGAGCGGCGATATCTATTGCACGGTGACGCACCTGTGCCATGCCCTGGGCGACTATGCGCGGATGCGGTCGTGGACCGATGCCCTGCAGCGGTGGACAGCGGGAATGTCCGGCACGTTCGTGTACGCCCATGTGACCCGGGTCCACGAGCTTCAGCTGCTCAGCATCGAAGGCTCCTGGGCGGAAGTGCTCAGGGAGATCGGTCCGTTGAGCGAAGTTCTGGCCGGAGCGCACGGATGGATGGCGGGCGCCGGTTTCTGCGAACTGGGTGACATCCTGCGGCTCCGCGGGGACTGGGCGGGGGCCCGGGCGGCATACGCCAGCGCGCGGGAGGCCGGGGTGGATCCGCAGCCGGGCGAGGCACTGCTGCTGCTGGCATCCGGCCGGAACACCGAAGCCCTTGAACGCCTGGGCCGCTCGCTGGGCGAGGGCACCGCGCTGGACAGGGCCCGGCTCCTGCTGCCGGCCACGGAAGCGGCGTTGGCTGCCGGGCAGCGGGCGCTCGCCGAAGCCTATTGCGCCGAACTGGAACAGAGCGCAGCCCGCTTCGCCTCGCCTGGCTTCCTTGCCCGGGCGGCGCATGCCCGCGCAATTGTGCTGCTGGCCGCAGGCCGGCACGCCGCTGCGCTGGACCCGTTGGAGGCCGCCATCAGGATCTACCGCCTCCAGCATGCGCGGTACAGCATTGCCGCCGTGCATGAACTCCTGGCCGCCTGCCGGCAGGCCCTGGGGCAGCAGGGCGCCGCTGCAGCGGACCGCGCCACAGCCCTGGCGATCTACCGCGGGCTCGGTGCGCAGCCGGATGTCCGGCGGTTGGACGGACCGCTGCCGGGAGGGCTCACCGCACGCGAAACCGAAGTACTGGCCCTGGTCAGCCGCGGTGCCAGCAACCGGGAGGTTGCCGCCGCACTGGTCCTCAGCGAAAAAACCGTAGGACGGCACCTTGCCAACATCTTCGCCAAGATCGGCGTGACGTCGCGGACGGCCGCCGCCGGCTGGGCACGCGAGCACCACGTGGCATGACGCACGACGCCGGGACGAACCTTCCGCGGGTGGCGCACCGGGCGCGTGCCGCCGTCGTGCTCCCCCCATGGTGCCGTCTGCAGCATCCGCACCACACCGGCGTGGCCAGGATGCATCATCCGCCCGACGCGGGCACCTCATCCCCGGTCCTAGGTTTGAGGCATCCGGAAAGACCGGACAGCCCCGCCGGGCCGACGGCCGGGCCGGGGATGGGACAAAGGACACGACGATGACCACTTACCAGGCAGAAACGGCTGCCGAAGCATCGGCCGAAAGCACTGACGCGGCCGCCGCGCGGCTGATGGGAATCCTGAACGACGGATCTGCCGCCGTTCTGATCAGCATCGGCCACCAGACAGGGCTCTTTGATGTGCTCGCCGCCCTTCCACCCGCCACGAGCACGCAGATTGCGGACGCTTCCGGGCTCAATGAACGCTACGTCCGCGAGTGGCTGGGCGGCATGGTCACCACCGGCATCGTCCACTACGGGCCAGCCACGAAAACCTACGCACTGGATCCTGCCTACGTGCCGTCCATGACCGGGACCGGCGTGGACAACCTCGCCAGGACCCTGACGTTTGTCACGCTCATGGGCGAGGTGGCGGGAAAGGTCGCCGGGAAGTTCCGCACCGGCGGCGGGCTGCACTACGCCGAATACCCGGGTTTCGTCGCGATCCAGGCCGCGGACAGCGCTTCAGTGCACGACTTCTCACTGGTGGATGTGATCCTTCCGCTGTCCGGCAGGGTGTCGGACCTGCAGGCCGGGATTACCGTAGCCGACATCGGCTGCGGCGCCGGCCACGCCATCAACCTGATGGCGCAGGCCTTTCCCGCCAGCAGCTTCACGGGCTACGACTTCTTCGAGGAGGCCATCGACGCCGGCAGGACCGAAGCGCAGCAACTGGGACTCGCCAACGTCCGGTTTGAGCTCGCCGATGCTGCGGCGCTGGAGCTCCGGGAAGAGCTGGACCTCATCACCGTGTTCGACGCCGTCCACGACCAGGCCCACCCGGCGGCGGTGCTGCGGAACATCCGGCGGGCACTCAAGCCCGGCGGCACCTTCCTGATGGTGGACATCAAGGCCTCCAGCAACCTGGAAGAGAACGTGGATCTCCCGTGGGCGGCCTTCCTTTACGCCATCTCCACCACGCACTGCATGTCCGTTTCGCTGGCCCAGGACGGCGACGGCCTGGGCACGGTGTGGGGAGTCCAGCAGGCTGAAGCCATGCTGCGCGGCGCCGGGTTCAATGAGGTCCGGGTGCTGGACCTGGCGGAGGATCCCTTCAACGCGTACTTCGTGGCGTCCGTGTAGGTCCGGCCAGGAACCGGGAAGGGCACCCCTGCGGTGATCCGCGGGGGTGCCCTTCGTTGGTTTGGCCGCCGGATCAGGGGGCGTCTGCGGAACGCTCCCCCGCGTTGGCGTTGACCAGCCACGCCACGCCGAACCGGTCCGTGCACATGCCGAAGACGTCACCCCACGGGGATTTCTCCATCGGAACGGTGACGGAGCCGCCGTCGCTGCTGAGCTTGTCGTAGTAGCCGCGCAGTTCCGTTTCATCCTCGCCGCTGAGGGAAATGGAGATGGCGGAGCCCTCGCTGAATTCCATGTGGCTGGGGGTGTCCGAGCCCATGAGCACCAGGCCGCTGGGCGTGGTCAGCATGCCGTGCATGATCTTGTCCGCTTCCGCCGGGTCCTCGGCCATCTGGTATTCACCGAAGGTGCTGACCCGCAGGTCGCCGCCAAAGACTGACTGGTAGAAGTTCAGGGCCTCGCGGGCGTTGTCCCGGAAGCTGATGTACGGGTTGAGGATGGTCGGCATACTGGATCTCCTTCGCGTGGTGTCGTGGTCATGGACCAGACAACATCCTGCCCCATGGCCGCTTCCGGGGGTAGGGGTTGTGGGCGGCCGACCCGGGCGGGTGGTCAGGGCACGAACCGGTACCCGATGCCGGGTTCCGTGAGCAGGTGCCGCGGCTTGCCGGCGTCGGCCTCCAGCTTCCGGCGCAGCTGCGCCATGTAGACGCGCAGGTAGTTGGCTTCCTTGACATAGCCGGGACCCCACACCCGTGCCAGCAGCTGCTGCTGCGTGATGAGCCGGTTAGGGTTCAGGACCAGGATTTCGAGGATCTTCCACTCTGTGGGCGTCAGCCGAACCGCACTGCCGCCGCGGTCCACCCGGCGGGCTGCCAGATCCACGCTGAACGCGGCGGACGCCACCACGGGTGCCGCTTCCGGGGCAGGGACACGGCGCTGCAGGGCCCGCAGCCGTGCCAGGAGTTCGTCCAGCCCGAAGGGCTTGGTGATGTAGTCATCTGCGCCGGCGTCCAGGGCGCCCACCTTGTCCGCCGAGCCATGCCGCGCCGACAGCACCAGGACAGGCAGGGTGCTCCACCGCCGCAGGTCGCGCAGCACATCGACGCCGTCCATGTCCGGCAGTCCCAGGTCCAGGATCAGCAGGTCCGGTGCGTGCCGCGAGGCTGCAACAAGCGCCGAGGCCCCGTCGGAAGCGGCGTCCACGGCGTAGCCGTGGGCGGCGAGGGTGATCCGCAGCGCCTTCAGGAGATGGGGATCATCGTCCACCACCAGCACCCTGGCGTGGGCCGCAGCCGCGCCGGCCGCCGTCGTATCGTGGTTCTCCTGGGTCATTCCTGCGCCCCTCCCGCCGTGCCTCCGGCACCAGGGCCCGTGAGTGCACGGCCGTCATCTGAAGATCCTGTGACGGGTGGCCCGGCGGACAGTGGCAGGCGGATCACCATCGTCAGCCCGCCACCCGGTGTCTCTTCAGCGTCGAGGCTTCCGCGCATTGCCTGCACGAACCCCTGTGCCACGGCCAGTCCCAGCCCGATCCCGGTCCCTTGGTCCGCATCCCCCAGCCGTTGGAATGGCTGGAACATCTCCACCACCTTGCGGGCCGGAACACCCGGGCCGTGGTCAACGACGCGCAGCTCGCCGGCTGGGTGGCCGCCCGGGGCGGCGCCGCCCAGCTGAACGGGCGTCCCGGACACGGTGATGCCTGCCCCGGGGGCGTACTTGAGCGCGTTCTCCACGATGTTGGCGATGGCGCGCTCCAGCAGCCCGGGGTCCGCTTCCACAGCCGGCATGTTGGCCGGAAGCGCCACCGTGACGGCGCCGGGAGGGCACGTCCGGAGGGCATGGTCCACGGCGTCCCGCCACCGGACGGGTTCCAGCAGGGGTTCAACGGACTGGGCCGTAATCCTGGACATGTCCAGGAGGTTGCCCACCAGCCCATCCAGCCGGTCGGTGCATTCATCAATGGTTTCCAGCAGTTCCCGCCGTTCGTCCGGACCGTAGCCAACGCCGTCCTGGAGCAGGCCCCCGGCAGCCAGCTTGATCCCCGCCAGCGGCGTCCGGAGATCATGGGACACTGCCCGGAGGATGGCGGTCCGCATGGCGTTCCCCTCCGCAAGGCGGGAAATCTCCAGCCTGCTTGCTTCCAGCTGCCGCCGCTCCAGCCGTGCCCTGACATGAACCCCGAAAGCGTCCACCAGCCTGCGCTCCGCACGGGGAATCTCCCGCCCGAACAGCACCAGCCACGTACCGCCGTCCAGCTCTTCGGCAGTCCGCGCCGCCGCGCCCTCCGGTCCCCCTTCCCAGCCCGCGATGTCCCCTGCTCCCGCCACAAGCTCCCAGCCGTGCCGCGGAGGTCCGGCCGTGACCACGGCCGCGCCGGCGACCCCGAAAACGCTGAGGGATTCCGAGAGCAGCGCCTGCAGCGAGTCCTCGGAGCGGGAGGCTCCCAGGGCCAGGTCAGCCAGGGTGGCTGCTTCGGCCCGGGCGAGAGCCGCTTCTTTGGAGCGGCGGGCCGATCCGTCCACCACGCCGGCCACGGCAACGGATACCCCCACGAAAACGCCCAGTGCCAGGACGTCCTGGGGGTCGTGGATGGCGAGGTCCCCCACGGGCGGAGTGGAAAAGTAGTTGACCAGCAGGCTGCTCCACAGTGCACCGGCCACCGCCGGCCAGAGCCCGCCCACCAGGGCGACGGCCACCGCTCCGGCCAGCTGCACCAGCACTGCCGTAGCCACGCTGTGCTCCACCACCGCAAGGAGCAGCTGCAGGGCCGCGGGAAGGATGGCCGCGAGCGCGAATCCCGCCAGGGTCCTGCCCCGGCCGAGTTCGGTCCGCACACGCCGCAACGGGTGGACGGCCGGGTCACGGGGCACCACCTGCACGTCGATGTCGCCTGCGTCGCGCACCACCCGGGATTCAACGCTGCCGCGGAACAGTCCCGCAATCCGCCGCCGCCGGGACTGTCCCACCAGGATGTGCGTTGCCTGCACCGACCGTGCGTAGTCCAGCAGGGACTGAGCGACGTCCGTTCCGGCGAGCGCGTGGTATTCGCCGCCCACGCCGGCCACTGTCCGGCGCAGGTCTTCGAGGGCGCGCGGCGAGTCGCCGCGGGTCCCTGACGGGGTCCTCACATGTACCGCCAGCAACTTCCCGCCGCCGCGCCCGGCAAGGCGCGCGGCGCGCTTGACCAGGAGTTCGTCGTCGTCCCTGCCCTTGAGGCCGGCGACGATCCGTTCGGTTGCCATGAGGCACATTCTTCCACCGTTACGGCTGGTGGACGCGCTGTGGGCCCACGTGGTGTGGGTCCGCTCACAACGGCGTTAAGGATGCATCAAGATCGCCCGTTTGCCGGTTCCCCGGGCTGTGCCCGGTGCTACGTTCGGCTGTGCCCGGCGGCGTGCCGGGACTGTGATTCGAAAGGCATGGCGATGACCACCATGAGCCGGCCCCCGGCTGACCCCTCGGCCCCGCCGCTCCCCCGGGGCGTGGCGATGAAGAACTGGCTGCTGTTTGGGCTTCAGGACACCAAGGGCACGCACCAGGGCCCGGGAGGTGTGGCAACCAGCGGGCACCGGAAGCACCACTGGTGGCAGGTGATGTGCCTGACGGGCGTGGACTACTTCTCCACCCTGGGCTACCAGCCCGCGATCGCTGCCCTGGCCGCCGGCGCCATCTCCCCGCTCGCCACCCTGGTGCTGGTGGCGGTTACCCTGTTCGGTGCGCTTCCCGTATACCGCCGGGTGGCGGCGGAGAGCCCGCGCGGCGAAGGGTCCATCGCCATGCTTGAACGCCTCCTGCCACGCTGGGGCGGCAAGCTGCTGGTCCTGGTCCTGCTCGGCTTCGCGGCAACGGACTTCATGATCACCATGACCCTGTCTGCCGCCGACGCCACCGCCCACCTGATCGAGAACCCCTTCGCCCCGGGCTGGATGCACGGCCAGAACGTCGCCATCACCCTGGTGCTGTTGGGCCTCCTTGCGGCAGTGTTTTTGCGGGGCTTCAAGGAGGCCATCGGCATCGCGGTGGTCCTGGTGGCCGTGTACCTGGCGCTGAACGTGGTGGTGGTTGCCCGGGCGCTCGCCGAGGCGGCCACCCACCCGGTGGCGGTCAGCGGATGGTGGGATGCCCTCACCACCAGCCATGGAAACCCCCTCATGGCGGTGGCCGTGGCGCTGCTGGTGTTCCCGCGCCTGGCCCTGGGGCTGTCCGGGTTTGAGACGGGCGTGGCCGTCATGCCGCAGATCCGGGGCGGCGCCGGTGACACCGAGGCCAACCCTGCGGGGCGGATCCGCGGTACCCGCCGCATGCTGACCACTGCCGCCCTGATCATGAGCACGTTCCTGATCACCAGCAGTTTCGCCACGGTGGTCCTGATACCGGAGCAGCAGTTCCAGCCCGGCGGCGAAGCGAACGGACGTGCCCTGGCGTTCCTGGCCCACACCTACCTTGGCCCGGAGTTCGGCACGGTGTACGACGTCAGCACCATCGCCATCCTGTGGTTTGCCGGGGCCTCCGCGATGGCGGGGCTCCTGAACCTTGTGCCGCGGTACCTGCCCCGCTACGGGATGGCGCCGGAGTGGGCCAAAGCGGTCCGTCCCCTGGTGCTGGTCTTCACGCTGACGGGTGTCCTCATCACGGTGCTGTTCGAGGCCGACGTCGATGCCCAGGGCGGCGCCTACGCCACCGGCGTCCTGGTGCTGATGACCTCCGCCGCAGTCGCGGTGACGTTGTCCGCGCGCCGGCTGCGGCAACGGCGCAGGAGCATCGGATTCGCCATCATTGCGCTGCTGTTCCTCTACACCACGGTGGCCAACATCTTCGAGCGGCCCGAGGGCATCCGGATTGCCGGGTTCTTCATCCTGGCGATCGTGGCCATCTCCCTGCTGTCCAGGGTGCTCCGGTCCTTCGAGCTGCACGCCACCCATGTCCGGCTGGACACCGAGGCGCTCGAGTTCGTCACCTCCGCGGTAGCCGGTCCCATCGGGATCATCGCCCACGAGCCACTGCGCCAGTCCGCCGAGGCGTACCGCCGGAAGCTGGCCTCCGCCACTGAGGCGAGCCACTTCCCGGACAATGCCACGCCCCTGTTCCTGGAAGTGATGGTGGACGACTCCTCGGACTTCGAAACGGCCCTCGAAGTACGGGGCGTCCTCCGCCACGGCTACCCCGTGCTGGAAGTCCACGGCCCGGTGGTGCCCAACACCATCGCCTCGGTACTCCTCCATATCCGGGATGTCACGGGCCTGATGCCGCACATCTACTTCCGCTGGACCGAAGGCAACCCGGTGTCCAACCTCCTGCGGTTCCTGGTGCTCGGCGAGGGCGAGATT
Source organism: Pseudarthrobacter chlorophenolicus A6 (assembly GCF_000022025.1). Lineage (GTDB taxonomy): Bacteria > Actinomycetota > Actinomycetes > Actinomycetales > Micrococcaceae > Arthrobacter > Arthrobacter chlorophenolicus. The sequence goes on along the minus strand of NC_011886.1, from coordinate 2,022,452 downwards.
GCCCCGGTGACGCGTGAAATCCTGCGCGAGGCTGAACCGGATGTGACCCAACGCCCGTGGGTCCACGTCGGCTGACCGGGTGAAAGTGGTGCCTTACGGACCGGAGGAAAGTAGGCTCAGGTGATGGCCAGATTCTTCGATGTTCATCCGCACGATCCCCAGCCCCGCGCCATTGCGCAGGCCGTCAGCATCGTCCGCGACGGCGGGCTGATCGCCTACCCCACAGACTCCTGCTATGCGCTGGGGGCACAGATGGGCAACAAGGAGGCGCTGGACCGGATCCGGACCATCCGCCACCTGGATGACAAGCACCACTTCACCCTGGTGTGCCGCGACTTCGCCCAGCTGGGCCAGTTCGTGAACATCGGCAACGATGTGTTCCGGAGCATCAAGTCCGTGACCCCCGGCAGCTATACGTTCATCCTCCCCGCCACCAAGGAGGTTCCCAAGCGGCTGCTGCACCCGAAGAAGAAGACCGTGGGCGTGCGGATCCCGGACAACCGGGTAGTGCAGGCCCTCCTTGCCGAGCTGGGTGAACCGCTGCTCTCCAGCACGCTGCTGCTGCCGGACGAGGACGAGCCGCTCACGGTGGGCTGGGAGATCAAGGAACGGCTGGACCACCAGGTGGACGCGGTGATCGACGCCGGTGACTGCGGAGCCGAACCCACCACGGTGGTGGACTTCTCCAGCGGGGTGGCCGAGGTGGTCCGCCACGGCATGGGCGACCCGTCCCGCTTCGAGTAGTTGCCGGAGCAAGACCGCCATCGCTGGGCACTTAGCCGCCGGCCGCCGTCGTAATTACGACGGCGGCAGGCGTGTCCGTGTCAGTCGTTCACGTTCGAGGGGTGCGGCTCAGTCCTGCTTCTTTGCGCGGCTCGGCTGCACCCTCGGCGGTTCGCCGGGCATCTTTGGATAGTCCGGCGGGAACGGCATCTCGCCGAGCCCGTCCCTAATATCCCTGTCCCACCACTCGAGCAGCGTGCCGATGCTGCCGGGCTTTTCCCCGAACCCTGCCCAGGGGTCGCCAACGGTCTTCAGCCGGTCGGGGACGGTGAGTACGGTGAACTTCCGGGGATCAGTGGTTTCCAGTTCGTCCCACGTGATGGGACAGGAGACCGGGGCGTGCGGCAGGGCCCGGGGGCTGTAGGCGCCCGCGATGGTCCGGTCGCGGTTGGCCTGGTTGAAGTCCAGGAAGATCCGCTCACCGCGTTCCTCCTTCCACCACGCCGTGGTCACCTTGTCCGGCATCCGCCGTTCCACCTCGCGGGCTGCGGCAATAACGGCGTGCCGGACGTCCAGGAATTCGCGGACCGGTTCAATCGGAGCATAAACATGCAGGCCGCGGTTGCCTGAGGTCTTAATGAACGACTCGAGTCCGGCCTCGGCCAGGACATCCCGCAGCACCTGGGCCGCCGGTATGGCGTCGTCGAAATCCGTACCGGGTTGCGGGTCAAGGTCGATCCGGAGCTGGTCCGGGTTGTCCGTGTTCTCCGCCCGGGACGGCCACGGGTGGAACACCACAGTGTTCATCTGCACGGCCCAGACTGCGGCTGCCGGCTCGTCCAGCACCAGCTGGGGATGGGAACGCGCGCTCGGGTAGACCACCTTGACGGACCGGACGAAATCCGGGGTGCCGCGGGGCGGGTTCTTCGAGAAGAACATCTCGCCGTCGATGTTGTCGGAGTACCGCTGCAGGGACACCGGACGGTCCCCGTTCGCTGCGATGAATGCCTCCCCTACTTCGCAGATATACCGGGCGAGATCCAGCTTGGTCAGGCCCAGGTCCGGGAACAGGACCCTGCTGGGGCTGGAAATGCGCATCTCGCGCTCGCCATGGGGGCCCGGGACGGTGATGGTGGTCTGTTCGCTCGCCATGGGGACAACGTACACCCCGCTGTCCGCACGGCAGCACATTTGCCCTGCCCTGTCCGGCATGATGGATCCATGCCCGCAACCGATCAGCACCTGTCCATCCCGGTGGGCGATACCGCCGTCTCCGCCCTTTACGCCCGCCCTGGCAACCCGGCGGGCCCCGTGCCTACTGTGGTGGTGGCGCATGGTGCCGGTGCCGGGATGGAGCACCCGTTCCTGCGCGGGTTCACCGATGCCCTGAACGAACTGGGGCTGGCCACGCTCCGGTTCAACTTCCCCTACTGTGAAGCGGGTCGCAAGTTTCCGGACCGCCCTCCGCTGGCCATCGCCACGTGGCGGGCCGTTATGGACACCGCAGCGGAGCAGGCAACGGTCCACGGTGACACGGGTCCCGTGTGGGCCTGCGGCAAATCGTTTGGCGGCCGGATGGCGTCAATGGCCGTGGCCGAGGGGATGCCGGCGGCCGGCCTCATCTACCTGGGCTACCCGCTGCACCCGCCGGGCAAACCGGAGAAGCTCCGCGACGAACACCTGTACGGGCTGGCCACACCCATGCTGTTCCTGCAGGGCAGCCGGGACACCTTTGCCACCGCACACCTGTTGGAGGGGGTAGTCGCCAGGATCGGTCCCACGGCGGTCCTGGAGTGGGTGGACGGCGGTGACCATTCATTTGCCGTGGCCGGCGCCAAACGGCCTGCTGACCAGGTTGGTGCATCCTTGGCGGCGCCGGTGGCGGAATTCATCAGTTCCGGCAGCTGACGGCCCGGGAGTCCGGTGCTGGCTAGGCGGCGTCCTCGTGCCACCAGCCCGCCCACGCTGCAGAGGTCAGCCTGCCCGCGGGGAACGTGCCGGACTCTGTATTGCGGGACCCGCCGGCTTCGTTGCGGCGGCCATCCAGCAGGAGGTTGAGGCTGGTCAAGAGAAACATGGTGCTTCCTTCCGTAGGTGGTGCGGACCACGCTGTCCGCGTAGGAACGAGCCTAGGGAAGTGATGTTTCAGCACGTCGACTGGACGTTTCGGCTGTGTATCGTTGTTCTCACGCAGCCGCCCGCGCAGCCGTGCGGCGCGGGCGCGCTTCAGTTCCGCCGGTTGGTCCGTGCTGTGGCCGGGGCCGCCCAGGGGTCCTCGGGCCACGGATGCCGGGGATACCTGCCACGCATCTCGGCCCGGACCTGCGCATACGGCCCGGACCAGAACGAGGTGAGGTCGTCGGTGACGGCCAGCGGCCGGCGTGCCGGGGACAGCAGGTGGAACAGGACCGGAACCCGGCCGCCGGCCAGCCGCGGCGACTCGGCCAGGCCGAAGCATTCCTGCAGTTTCACGGCCACCACAGGCCGGGTGGTTTCCTCCCCGGGAACCGGATAGGCCACCCGGATCCTGGAACCGCTGGGGACCCCAAGCCATTCGGGCGCCAGTTCATCGAACCGCGCCGCCTCCGGCCAGGGCAGCAGGTTCCGCAGCGGGCCGGCCAGGTCAATGCGTGCGACGGCGGCGCCTTCCGCGAGTGCCTGGAGTTCCGGTCCGAGCCACTCGTCGAGGCGCTGCAGGAGCGCCCCATCCGAGACGTCGGGCCACGGACCGCCCAGTTCGCGGTGCAGAAGGGCAAGCCGCCCGCGAAGGTCCCGTGCCGCCGTCGACCAGTCCAGCAGGGCGAGGCCATCGCGGCGCAGGGCCGCGCTGACCGCTGCACGGCCCGCCTCCGGCGTAGGCCGGACAGGGGTCTCCGCCAGCACGATGGCGCCCAGGCGCCGGACCTTCCGTGCCGTGACCCGCCCCTGCCGGAACTCTGCCTCTACGGCCTCGCCCAGGAGATGGCCGGCGGCGGACTCAGCCTGCGCTGCCGTGAGCGGCGCCGCCGACCGGATGACCGCGCCGGTTCCGGCGGCGTCCCGGCCCTCGGCGCGCGAAACCTCGGCGACCGCGAGCCACTCATGGCCGCCCAGTGAACTGCCCGCCGGCAGCCCCGCCCGGGTCCCGGAGCTCAGCAGGTAGCGGGCAGGGCCGTCGCCGGGCACCAGGCGCGCAACCCTGTCCGGGTAGGCCAGTGCGACGACGGTGCCGGGAGCCTCCCCGAGGGCGTGGCCGGTGTGCCCAGCCGGGGTGCGCCCGTACCGGCGGACGAGTCCTTCCAGGCGACGGGTTTCCTCCTGCCACCGCCGCTGGGCCGGCCCCGCCTCCGTACGCAACCTGCCGAGCAGCCGCGGCAGGTCGGCGTCGGGCGCCCGCTGGTCTCCGGCAAGGGCTGCCACCACCTCGGCGGCCGCCTGCGCACCCACCTCCGCCGCACCGTCGAGGAGGGCGCGGGCCAGCCGGGGATCTGCCGGGATCTCCGCGAGCACCCGGCCGGTGGCGGTGGCATGACCGTCCTGGGTGACGGCGCCGAGCTCGCGCAACACTTCCATGGCGTCGTCCATGGCTTGCCGCGGCGGCGCGTCCGGCAACGCCAGGCCCTGCCCTCCGGGGGAACCCCAGCAGGCCAGTGTCAGGGCCGCGCCTGCCAGGTCCGCCACCCTGATCTCCGGGATGGCATGCGCGGGAGCCGCACCGAACGCCTGCTGGCTGTAGCAGTGGACCACCGTGCCGGGCCCCTGGCGGGCGGCACGGCCCGCCCGCTGTTCCGCCGAGGCGCGTGCACAGGACACGGTCACCAGGCCGGCCATGCCGCGGGCAGCGTCGCGCCGCGGTTCCCTGGCCAGGCCGGAGTCGATCACCAGGCGAACCCCGGGTACCGTCAGCGACGATTCGGCCAGGTCCGTGGACACGATGATCCTTGGCTTGCCGCCCGGCAGGCGGCCCGAAACCGCCCGGTCCTGTTCGGCGGCGCCGGCCTGGCCGTGGAGTTCGAGAACGTCCACGGCGGCGGCCAGCCTGTGCCGCAGTCCTGCCGCCACGTGGGCCACTTCGCGGGCGCCGGGAAGGAAGACCAGGGCATCGGACGACGGGTCCGTGCGCAGGGCTTGCTCCTGCGCGTCTGCTGCGGTGGCGGCGACGTGGTCGAGGAAGGCGCGTGTCACGCCCCGGTCATCCAGCCTGGGCGCCGGGGCCGGATGCCAGCGGACCTCCAGGGCGTGGAGGACGGACGGCGAGTCCACCACGGGAGCGGGCAGGCCGCCGTCGGGGTCCCCCAGCAGGGCCGCGAACCGGGCAGCTTCCACGGTGGCGGACATGGCCACCACCTGCAGGTCGCCGCGGAGTTGGCGCACCTCGGCGAGCATTCCCACCAGCAGGTCCGTTTCCAGTCCCCGTTCATGGACTTCGTCCAGCACGACGCCGGCAACCCCTGTCAGCCCGGGATCGGCCAGCAGGCGGCGCAGCAGGATGCCGGGGGTTACGAACTCAACGAGGGTTTCCGGGCCGGCTCGGCGCTCGCCGCGGACCGTGTAGCCCACCCTGCCGCCCAGCGGGCCGGCGTCCAGGCCGGCCAGCCGCCGTGCGGCGGCGCGTGCTGCGACGCGGCGCGGCTGGGTCACCACAATGCGGCCCGCTCCGCCGGCCAGGTTGGCCAGCAGCGGCGGCAGCAAGGTCGTTTTACCGGTTCCGGGAGGAGCCTGGACCACCGCGGCCGCGGACGGGCCGCCGGCGTCGAGCGCCCTCCGGAGATCAGGGAGGGACCGCGCGAAGGCCAGGTCAGCGCCGATGGCGCCGAGGTCAAAGGGCTGGATGTCACGGATGGCGGACGGGCCGGAAGGCAAACTCACCTGTCCATTCTGCCCCCGGCACAGTCTCCCGACGCCCCGCCGAATGGTCCAGGGGCACCGGTCAGGGTTTGTTGTGGCCCTTGGCTTTGCCCCGTGGTGCTGTGACACCGGGCGGAGGACCGGGTTGCTGCTGCACGGCCGGCGCGGGGGCCGGCGCTGCAGGATCGGGTGCTTCTGTCACGGCCCCGGTGTCCGCGGAACCGGATGTTGGTGTGCCGTCCGCGGACAGGGCGGCGTCTGCTGTGGGTGCCGTTCCAGCGGCAGCGGCGGTGCCGGCCACCGCAGCCCGGGACTCCAGTTGCCCGGTGATGTCGGCCCGCACCGCGCCCAGGGCACTTTCGATGCCGCGCAGCCGCGGGGCGGTGATCCGGCCATCGCGGGCGGCACGGTCCAGGTCATCCTCCAGCCCCTGCAGGGCAGACAATGCACTTTCCAGCCGGTTTTCCGCCGCCGCCTGGCTGATGCTCAGGACCCGGATCTGGAAGCCCCGCAGGGTGGCCTGATCGGTGTCGCCGGCCTGTTGCCCCTGGTAGACAGCCGCGGAGGCGGCCGTAAGGGCCGCAGCGATCAGGACTGCGATACCGCTGCGGAGCAGTGTGGAACGTGGCAGGCGGCGGGGCCGTGGCTTTGGCCGTGACGCGGCTGCGGGCAATGGTGTTGCCGGCCTCGCGGCCGCGGCGTTACCGCCGGGCAGGAGCTCAGGCAGCATGCCGGCCCCGGAGTGGGGCCAGGGACGCAGCCGGGCGGACCGGCAGGGTGGAAACCCGCGCCGGAAGAGGGGCTGCCGCGGTATCGGCTGCGGCGGCATGGGCCCCTGTAACAGCTTGCGGGGCGCGCGGGCTGGCAGCACGGGCGCGTAGCCGCCCCAGGATGTGCTGGAGAGCTGCGCGTAACAGGACCGCTGCCAACTGCCCGATGCCGACGCCCAGCAGCACGTGGCCGGCCAGGTACTGTCCGCCGGGTGCCGCGCCGCTGTGGGGGGCTGACGCGGCAACGGCTGCTCCGCCGGCAGTGAGCATCAGTGACCAGGCAACGCCGAATACTGCGCCCATTGTTCCTGCTTCCATCGTCCGCTAATCAGCAAGCTTACGGTAATGCTCAGCAAGCTTACTACTCGGCGGTGCGGATGCAAGAACCCTGCAGGAAACGGGATCATGGCCCGCCCGTGGTCCGGGCGGAAGTGTCAGCTGGCGGCTTCGAGCAGGCGGGCCTGCGAAAGTCCGGCGTACCGGCCCTTGAAGAACAGCAGGGGCTCAGCGTCCGTCCGAGCACTCAGGTGCCGCACGCTGGCCACCACGATGGTGTGGTCGCCGCCGTCGTGCTCCGCATGAAGCTCGCAGTCAATCCAGGCGAGCGCATCGTCGAGGATGGGGTTTCCCAGGGGCGAGGATGTGTGGCTGACACCGGCGAACTTGTCGGTTCCGGAGCGGGCAAACTGGCCGGCGAGATGCTGGTGTTCGGCCGGCAGGATGTTCACCGTAAAGGAGCCCGCATCACGCAGGACCGGCCACGTGCTGGAGGTGCGGGCGGGGTTGAAGGTGACCAGGGCGGGCTCCAGCGACAGGGACGCGAACGACTGGCAGGTAAAACCGGCCGGCCCTTGCGGTGTTGAACTGGTAATTACCGTCAGCCCGCTGGCAAAGGTTCCAAAAATATCGCGAAGCCGGCGGGGAGCAAGATCTGATGTGGCAGTCATTATGTGGCCTCTCGTGTGGATCGTTACCTCACCAAACCATTACCCAAATCAATTCGACAACCACCGCCGCAATGCACTGACGCGCTCCGCAACGCACGTTCACGCCAGTACCCGCGGCGTCATATGCCGGCTCTGTTACGGCCATCATGACCGTTTCTTACTGCCCGTTGACCCGCGTGTCCTGCAATTTCGATTTGTTTATTCCGGTTTCGCCCAGGTTCGCGGCACAGGGGCCAACACGGCTAATTTCCCTTAGAACCGAAATGAATAATGACACTCCGGAGGAATTCCCTTTTTACTTCCTGTCATATTCCTCCGCCTGTACCCACCCCGAAAGAGATCCCGGCATGACACCAGCAGAAGCCGAAGCGCGGCCACGCCCCACCCATCCGCAACGGGCCGTGGAGTCATTCGTCCTTGAATTGTCCGCCCGCCACCCGGAGATCGAGGCGTTGGCCCCGGCCCCTGATACCCGGCCCTACCGTTATGACGCTGCGACGGCGAAAACCGCCGGGGCCGACGGCGGCACAGATGGTCCCGCCGTCGTGTTCCCCGCCAGCGCCGCCCAGGTGCAGCAGGTGGTGCGGCTCGCCGGCGAACTGGGCGTCACCGTGGTTCCCCGAGGCGCCGGTACCGGACTGTCCGGCGGCGCCACTGCGGCCGCCGGACAGGTGGTGGTGTCCACCGAACGCCTCACAGCTGTCATTGAGATCTCGCCCCTCGATGAAGTTGCCGTGGTTGAGCCGGGCCTCATCAACGCTGAACTGAACGCACACCTCGCGCCCCACGGACTGTTCTATGCCCCCGATCCCGCCAGTTTCGACATCTCGTCGATCGGCGGCAACGTCGCCACCAATGCCGGGGGGCTGAGGTGCGCCAAGTATGGCGTGACCCGTGAGTCCGTCCTGGCCCTCGACGTCGTCCTCGCCGACGGCAGCCTCGTCAGCGTGGGGCACCGCTCCATCAAGGGCGTGACAGGCCTGGACCTGACCTCGCTGTTCGTCGGATCGGAGGGGATCCTGGGCATCGTGGTCAGGGCCACCGTCCGGCTGCGGCCCATCCCGGTGGCCCGGAAGACCGTCACAGCGTTCTTTGACAGCACGGCGGCCGGCGCAAAGGGCCTTTACGCCATCACCCTGTCCCCAGTCCGGCCCGCGGCCATCGAGTTCTTCGACACGCCCAGCCTGGAAAACATCGACAGCCATTCCGGAACCGGCCTCCGCGGCCGCGGCGCCGCGCTGATCCTGATCGAGCTCGACGGCTACGGCATCGAGGCGCAGTCCGCGGACCTTGCCGCCGCACTCACCGCCGCCGGCGGGCGGGTCACGGTGGAATCGGACGACGACGGCGTGCGGCTCTGGGAGCTGCGCCGCAACGGCCGCGGACTCCCCCAGGACAAGTGGTACATCGGCGAGGACATTGCCGTCCCGAAATCCCGGCTGGCCGAGGTCTACGCAGCGTTTCCGGCGCTGGAAGCACGGTTCGGCGTGGACATCTCCGCCGTATCGCACGCCGGCGACGGCAACCTCCACCCGCTGATCACGCTCGACAGGCAGCCTGGCGACGACCCCGTACAGCCGCCGGCGGCCCTGCAGGAGGCCGCCACCGAACTGGTCCGCGTGGCCCTTTCGCTCGGTGGCACCGTCACCGGCGAACACGGCATCGGCAGCATCAAGCAGGACTGGGCCGCGTTGGAACTGTCCCCACGGATCCGCCAGGCGCAGCACGCCATTAAGTCCGCCCTGGACCCGCATGCACTGCTGAACCCCGGCAAAGCCATCTAGCCCATCCGGGCCCACCACTTTCACCCAGGAGACCCCCATGACCCCCATCGAATTCCGCCGCCGCGCCTTCCTGGCCGGCATCACCGCCATCACCGGTTCCGCCGTCCTCACCGCATGCGGCGGCCCCTCGGCCACCAGTTCCTCCGACGCCGGCACGCCGGTTGACGGCGGAAACATCACCTTCCTCATCCAGGGCTACGACACCGGCTGGGTCTCGAGCAAGACGTCCATTTCCAGCTACGAGGGCAACCTCTGGGGCCAGATCACCGACAAGCTGGTCTACGTAGACGACAAAGGCCAGCTCAGCCCCTGGGTGGCCGAAAGCTGGGAGGAACTCAACGGCGCCAAGGATTTCGTCCTGCACCTCAAAGACGGAGTGACTTTCTCCGACGGCACGCCCCTGGACGCGGCCGCCGTCGTGGCCAACCTCAACGCTTGGGCCAAGGGGGCCCCGGACCGCGGCGTCAGCAAGGTGGGCCTCTTCCCGTCCAGCAACTTCGCCAGCGCGGAGGCCGCCGACGCCAGGACGGTCAAGGTGTCCTTCTCCTCCCCCGCGCTCGGCTTCATCGCCACGCTGGCGTACCACGGCTGCATCCTCCTGTCCCCCAAGACCCTCGCTCTGCCGGTGGACGCCCAGGCGGACCTGGCGCAGGAAATCGGCAGCGGCCCGTTCATCCTCAAGTCCTGGAAGCAGGGCGACTCGTACGTGCTCGAGAAGCGCAAGGACTACAACTGGGGGCCGGCCGCCCTGGGCCACACGGGCCCGGCCCGCCTGGACACCATCACCTACAAGGTCATCAAGGACACCTCGGTGCGGACCTCCACGGTGGCGTCCGGCCAGGCGGAAGTTGCCTTCAACGTGGAGCCGCAGGAAATCGACTCCCTCAAAGCGCAGGGCTTCACCGTGGGAACACCCAAGTACCTGGGCTTCGTGGACGGCTTCCAGGTCAACACCCAGGCCTTCCCCACCAACGATCCCAGCGTCCGCCAGGCCATCCAGCACGGCATCGACCGTGAGGAGATCCGGAACACCGTCTACACGGAGGACTGGGATGCGGCCACCACGTTCATCCAGGGCAACGTCCCGGAGGCCGGCGACTACAGCAGTGCCTTCGCCTTCGATGCGGACAAGGCGAAGAAGCTGCTGGACGACGCCGGCTGGAAGCCCGGTCCCGACGGGTTCCGCGTGAAGGACGGCAAGGTCCTCGAGTTCCCGCTCACGCCCAACCCCTACGTTCCCTCCACCAAGGCCGAGGACGAGCTCATCGCCCAGCAGCTGGAGCGCATCGGCATCAAGGTCAACCTCAAGGTGGTGGACGTGGCCGGTTACGCCGCCATCCAGGCCAGCCGTCCGCCGCTGTTCCAGACTTCCCGCAGCTTCGTGGACGTGGGAACGGTGGCCGGCGTGCTGACCAGCCAGAACAACGGCGAAAACTGGTTCAACCTGGGCACCAGTGACCAGAAGCTCAACGATCTGTCCACCGCGATCGCCAGCGCCTCTGACAGGGAATCCCGCAAAAAGGTGGCCGGTGACCTGCAGCAGTACGTCCTGGAACAGGGCTACTTCATCCCCCTCAACCAGCTGGTTCAGCGCCTGTACCTGATCTCGCCCGCGGTCAAGGGCGTCCAGTACAACGGCCTGGCGTACGCCAACTTCTACACCGCCTGGGTGGCCAAGTGACCAGCGGCTACGGCCGCTTCGCCCTTGCCCGCGCAGGGCAGGCTGCAGTCGTCGTGCTTCTGGCCTATGTGCTGACGTTCCTGGTCATCAGCGTGCTGCCAGGTGACGCCATCACCAACTCGCTGCGCGACCCGCAGTCCGGCCTGAGCGAAGCCGACATCCAGCGGATCGTGCAGTACTACGGGCTGGACCAGCCCGTCCTCGTCCAACTGGCGTTGTCGCTGGGCCGGTTCCTGACCGGCGAGCTAGGCTTCTCGCTGCAGTCCAACCTGCCGGTGGTCCAGATCGTGGGCGACGCCCTGCCGTCAACGCTCACCCTGGCCAGTACTGCCCTGGCCATCGCCGTGGTCTTCGCCATCGGCATCGCCTACGGGGCACACTATGCTCCGCCCAGGTGGGCCGGCCTCCTGCGCTCCATCCCGTCCTTCTTCCTGTCCGTGCCCAACTTCGTGATCGGCCTGGTCCTGATCGAGCTGTTCGCGTTCCGGCTGCACGCCTTCACCACCACTGACCCGAACAGCGCCACGGCAACCCTGTTCGCGGCCGTCACCCTCGCCATCCCGGTGTCCGCTCCGCTTGCCGAAGTGCTGATCGCCAGCCTGGACCACGAATCCCGCCAGGAGTACGCGCTGGTGGCACGCTCCCGGGGCCTGGCTGAAGCGCAGCTGTTCGCCCGGCACCTGGTGAAGCCGTCGGCGTTGCCTTCGGTGGCCATGGTCGCCCTCATTGTGGGCGAATTGCTGGGCGGGTCCGTCATTACCGAGACGATCTTCGGCCGCGACGGCATCGGCACCGTGGTCCAGAAGGCCGTCACGGGAGAGGACCAGCCGGTCCTGCAGGCGGTGGTCTCGCTGTCCGCCGTCGTGTTCGTGGCCGTGAACCTCGCCGCAGATCTCCTCACCCCGTTGCTTGACCCGCGGGTCAACGTCCGAGAGGCAGCAAACGCATGAGCGCGGACCTGAACTTCGCCCGTCTCCGCAGCGCCGGGGCCGCATCCCTCCGCACCCCTGCGGCCATCCCGCCCACGGTCCTGCTGTCCTTCCTCGTGGTCCTGGTGGTAGTGCTGTGGTCCTTGTTCCCATCACTGTTTACCGGGTACAGCCCCGTCAACGGTGACACCGGCAGCAAGCTCGACGCGCCCAGCCTGCAGCACTGGTTCGGCACCGACTACCTGGGGCGGGACCAGTACGCCCGGGTGGTATACGGAACAGCGTCCTCCGTCACCAGCGCCCTGGTTGCCGTGGCGATTGGCCTGCTGGTGGGCAGTGCCATCGGCCTGGCCAGCGGCTTCCGCGGCGGCTGGCTGGATGCGACCCTCGGCAGGTTCGTGGACGTGCTCCTGGCCATCCCCGGATTCCTGCTGGCCGTGGTGATCGTCAGTTCGCTGGGCTTCCAGACCATCAACGCCGCGATCGCCACCGGGGTATCCGCTGTGGCCGTCTTCGCCCGGCTCATGCGGGCGGAGGTCATCCGGGTCCGCCGCTCGGCGTTCGTGGAAGCGTCCTACCTGGAGGGCGGCAACAGGCTGCAGGCCTTGCTGACCCATGTCCTGCCCAACGCCTACCGTTCGGTGCTGGTACTGGCGGTGCTGCAGTTTGGAACGTCCATCCTGGTGATCGCCTCGCTGGCCTTCCTGGGCTACGGCGATCCGCCCCCATCCTCGGACTGGGGCCTGCTGGTGGCTTCGGGCAAGACCTACGTCACCGCGCCGTGGCTGGTGTACGCCCCGGCCCTGGTGATTGTGGCCACGGTCCTGTCCATCAACCGCATCAGCCGGTGGCTCAGGAACAGCAAATGAGCGCCCCCAACCCCGGTGGAACCACCGGAGGAAAGGACACCACAATGCCGGAAACCAAGGCATCCCCGCTGCTCAGTGTCGAGGGCCTGAACGTCGCCTACGGGAGCAGGAAAGTGGTCCACGACGTCGGGTTCACCCTGGCCCGCGGCGGAAGCCTGGCCCTGATCGGCGAGTCCGGGTCCGGGAAGTCCACCATCGCCAAGGCGGTGCTGCGGCTGCTGCAGCCCGCCGAAGCGACGGTGGACGGCAGCGTCCGGCTGGCAGGGACTGAAGTGCTGTCCCTGGCGGAGCGGCAGTTCCGCCCCCTGCGCGGCCGGCAGCTCGGGTTCATCCCGCAGGACCCCGGCTCGGCACTGAATCCGGTGCGCAGCATCGGCGCCCAGGCCCACGAGGCCGCCGCACTGATTGGCGAGAGGGACGCCGGCGCCCGCCGCCGGATCATCCTGGAGGTTTTTGACCAGGTGGGCCTGCCCGATCCCGTGCGCGTCTACGATTCCTACCCCCACCAGCTGTCCGGCGGGATGCTCCAGCGGGTGCTCATAGCCCTGACGGTGTTGCCGCGGCCGTCCCTGATTGTGGCGGACGAACCGACCTCGGCGCTCGATGTCACAGTCCAGAAGCTCATCCTGGACCTGCTGGGCGACCTGCGGAAGGAACTGGACATCGGCCTGCTGCTTATCACGCACGACCTCGCCATCGCGGCCGAACGTGCCGACACCCTGGTGGTGCTCAAGGATGGAGCCGTCCAGGAACAGGGCCCCTCGGCCCAGGTCTTCGCAGCTCCCCGCACGGATTACGCCCGCAACCTGCAGGCGGACGTTCCAGCGCTCAATCCGGACCGGTACCGCAGCCAGCGCACAGGCGCACCGCAGGACACGCTGCAGGGCACTGCTTCACAGGACGTCGCCACGCAGGACGGTACGACGCCGGACGCCACCACCGCGGACCGGCCGGCGCAGATCGCTGTCACCGAAGTCACCAAGAGCTTCCGGACGCGCGGCAAGGAGGTGCGCGCCGTGGATGGGGTCTCCTTCGCCGTCGAACGCGGCAGAACCCATGCCCTGGTGGGCGAATCCGGCTCCGGCAAGACCACAGCGGTCCGGCTGCTGCTCGGACTGGAGCAACCGGACAGCGGCAGCATTACGGTGGGCGGACACTCCACCGCCGGCCTTTCCCGGGCCGGCCTGCGCGACGTGCGCCGCCACCTGCAGCTGGTCTACCAGAACCCGTTCACGTCGCTTGACCCAACATGGAAAGTGGGCAGGATCGTCCGGGAACCCCTGGACCGGTTCGGGGTGGGCAGCACGGCTGACCGCGCGGACCGCGTGCGCGATGCCCTGCAGTCCGTGGGCCTGCCGGGCGACGCTGCGGACCGCCGCCCGTCCCAGCTCTCCGGCGGGCAGAGGCAGCGCGTGGCCATCGCCCGCGCACTGGTGGTCCGGCCCGACGTCGTGGTCCTGGACGAGCCCACCTCGGCACTGGACGTCAGCGTGCAGGCCGGCATCCTCGAGCTGCTGGCGCGGCTCCAGCGGGACCTGGGGCTGACCTACGTGTTCGTCTCCCATGACCTTGCCCTGGTGCGGCAGGTGGCGGACACCGTGTCCGTCCTGCGCCGGGGCCGGGTGGTGGAGCACGGCACGGTGGACCAGGTCTTCGACCGGCCGCAGCACCCGTACACCAGGGCGCTCCTGGACGCCATCCCGGGCACCTCCGGACTGGCGCTGCCCGCCGTGGCGGAGGCTCCCGCGGAACACAGCAACATCCCGAAACTAGCAGAGGCCGCATTATGACTTTGACCCCCACCGCAACCGTCCGCCCCGAATCCCCGCGGAAGCCCGCCCTGATCGCCGGCTTCACCGCCCCCAAGGGATTTGGTGATGCCACCCTGCGGGACAAGCGGGAGGACGCCATCGAGCTACTGGGCGGCGTCCCGGACCCCGGCGTCCTTCCGGCGGCGGAGCTGGCCGCCGCCACGGCAAGGGTCCTCTCGAGGCCCGGGCTGCCGTCCCTGCAGTACTCCCGCACCGAAGGCATTTCGCCCCTGCGAGCGTGGATCGCAGACCGCGAGGGCGTGCCCGTCGAGCGGATCATCATCACCAACGGCGGATTCCATGGCCTGTCCCTCGGCATCCAGGCCGTCGTGGAGCGCGGTGACCTGGTGGCCGTGGACAACCCGATCTTCCCGCTGTTCCTGCGCGGGCTGCAGCTCTCCGGAGCCCGTACCCTGCCCGTGACCGTCGGTGCCCACGGCATCGACGTCGACGAGTTGGAAGACAAACTGCGCCAAGGCGCCCGGCCCTCAGCCCTGTACACGGTGCCGGACTTCCACAACCCGTCCCAGGGCACACTCCCCGCCGAGGCCCGCACCAGGCTGGCCGGACTCGCGGAACATTACGGTTTCGTGGTCCTGGCCGACAACCCCTACCGCGAGCTCTGGTATTCAGGCAGGCCGGAGAGCGTGGATGCCTTCAACCACTCGGACCATGTCATCCACATCAACACCTTCACCAAGACCCTGGGACCGGGCCTGCGGCTGGGCTGGCTGGTGGCACCGGAGCGCCTGTTGCCGGACCTCGTGGCACTGCGGAGCCGCCAGGATTCACACAGTTCCACCCTGGTGCAGGCAGTGGTGGGCGAGGCCCTGACGGCGGACCAGGGACTCTTCGATGCGACGCTGGGCCGGGCACGCGCGCTGTACCGGACCCGGGCCGAAGCCTTGATCGCGGCACTGGAGCGGGAGGCTCCCGGAGCGTTCGAGAGCGTGCTCCCCGGCGGCGGACTCTTCCTGTGGCCGCGGCTGCGCGACGCCGGCATCGATCCGGACCTCCTGGCGGCAGCGGCCAGTGCAGAAGGCGTGGAGTACCAGCGGGGTTCGTTCTTCGCCTCCGGGCCGGGCACCGGTTCGGACCGCCACCTGCGCTTTGCATTCGGCGACGTGTCCGTGCCCCGGCTCGAGGAGGCCGCAGCCCGGCTGGGACGGGCGCTGAAGAGCCTCTGAGCCCGTAGCACCACGGGCCTGCGCGGGTCAGCCCGGCTGCCCCCGCAGGTCCAGGGCATCCAGGAGCCGGCGCACCGATCCGCCGAGGTTCCAGTCGGTGGCGATGCGTTCCAGTTCCGCCCGCCGGTCGCCGGCCACCGGTTCCAGCATGGCGCCGGCCTCCTCCACGGCGGGCAGTTGCAGGTCCCGCACCAGGCGGACGACGGCGGGGGCTGCTTCGAGGTAGGCGGCCGCGGCGGACAGCTTCGCCCGGACCGGCGCGGAGACGCCGCCGTCGGGCGTTTCCGCTGCCGCCAGGAGGGCATCCAGGGTGCCGTACTTAAGCAGCAGCGACGCCGCCGTCTTCTCGCCGATGCCGGCAACGCCCGGCAGGCCGTCGGACGCATCGCCGCGCAGGGTGGCGTAATCGGCGTACTGCTGCGGCAGGACCTTGTATTTGGCCACGATGGTTTCCTCCGTGCAGACCTCCAGGTTCCGCATTCCGCGCGCCGTGTAGATCACCCGGACCTGCCGTTCGTCGTCGCACACCTGGAACAGGTCCCGGTCCCCGGTGACGACGTCCACAGGCATGTCCGCGTGGCTGGCGTAGGTGCCGATGACGTCGTCGGCCTCGTGGTCTGCTGCGCCCACGATGGCGATGCCGGCAAGCTCCAGGGCCTTCCGGATCATCGGCAGCTGCGCCTCCAGCGCATCGGGCACCACTTCAACGTCGGTGCCACCGGGGTTGGCCTCGGCCACCCGGTGCGCCTTGTAGGTGGGGACCAGGTCCACCCGCCACTGCGGGCGCCAGTCATCGTCCCAGCAGGCCACCAGGTGGGTGGCGTGGTAGTCCGTGGTGAGCCGGGCAATCATGTCCAGCAGGCCCCGGACGGCGTTGACCGGCGTACCGTCGGGGCGCCGGATGGTGTCCGGGAGGCCGTAGAAGGCACGGAAGTACAGCGAGGCAGTGTCGAGCAGCATCAGGCGCTGGGGCATACCTGATCCTGCCACGGAACCGCCCTGGATGGTGGCAGCGGCGGGAGGCCGCCGCTGCCCGCGCCTAGAAGGACGGAGCCGTGAAGCCCAGCCCCAGCAATCCCCGGCCGGCCTGTTCCAGGATGGGATCAATGCCCAGGGTGGGATGGTTCAGCAGCACGCCGACGTCGCGCTGGAGGCGCTGCAGGGGATGCCCCAGCCGGTGGGCGCTGCCGCCAGAACCGGCGAGGACCACCCGGACGGCTTCCTGCGCTGCCTCGGCGCTCAGGGCGAGTGAGAGCCGGAACGCTGCCCTCTCGCCTTCCGGCAGGCCTGACCCCGGGAGGCCACCGGACGCCGGCCGGACTGAGGCAGCCACGGCGGAGAGCCCTGCGTCCCAGTGCAGCTGTGCCGAGGCCACCAGTCCGGCGGCCCGGGCGTACCGTGCCTGGGCCAGTGGGGAGTCCGCCTGGCGGATCTCGATGCCGTTCTTCACCTTCGGCGCGAGCAGCTGGCCACGGAACAGTTCCACCGCATATTCGGCCGAGCCCAGTGCCGCCGCCGGGGCCACCAGGTTCAGCAGTGTGGCCATCGGGGTGTGGATCAGGGGATCGGAATGGATCAGGCTGCCGGGGTTGTCCGCCGCGCTGAGGAGCGCCCAGTCCATGACCCGGTAGTCCGGGACGAACAGGTCCGTGGCGCGCAGATCGTTGCTGCCGGTACCCCGGAGCCCGTCCGTGTGCCAGGCATCAACAAGTTCCAAGTCCGTGAGGGGAACCAGCGCCTGCAGCCGGTGGCCGTCCTGCTGGACGGCCAGCAGCGCCCACTCTGAATGCATGATGCCGGAGGCGAAGCTCCAGTGGCCCGAGACCGCGTAGCCGCCGGGTACCTTCCGGGCAGAACCGACGGGCGCGCTGGTCGCTGCCGCGAGCGGCATCCCGCCACCAGCGAAGACCTCATCCTGCACCCGCCGCGGCCAGCGCGCCAGCATCCAGACATGCTCGGCGAGATGGCCCGCGGTCCAGGCCGTGGAGGCGCATCCCCGGGCAAGGCGGCGGACCGCCTCGCCGTACGTCTCCGCGCCCAGTCCATAGCCGCCCACAGCGGCAGGTGCCAGCATGCGGAAAACACCCGCGGCGTGGAGGCCTTCAACCGTGGCATCCGGCAGGCGGCGCAATCCTTCGGTTTCTTCGGCCGCTGCCCGCAGGGCAGGCACCAGCGCCGCCACACGGGCGAGCATTTCCTCGTGGCCGGGCACCTCCCCGGCATCCTTCGCCGTGCTGCGTACGACGGCGGCAGGTCCGGCACCTGCGCCCGGGCCCGGCGCAACGCGCGGTTCAAGGTCAAGGTCCAGGGTGTGGGCGGTACGGTCACGTTTGGCGGCCAGGTAGCGGCTGTTCGCTGCGGACAGGTGGACACCCGTGGGCACCTTTTCGTTGACGCCAATGCCGTGGGCAATCAGTTGCCCGGCTTTGTCCGGGTTGTTGCTCAGGAGCCGGATGCTGGTGGCACCCAGCGCTTCGAGCATCTGTGCTGCGGCGGAGTAGTCGCGCTCGTCCTCGCCGTGGCCCAGCGCGAGGTTGGCATCGTAGGTGTCCAGGCCCTGGTCCTGCAGGGCATAGGCATCGAGCTTCGGGTACAGGCCGATGCCGCGGCCCTCCTGCCGGAGGTAGAGGAGGAATCCGCCGGCATCCGTGATGGTTTCGGCAGCTTCCCGCAGCTGCGGGCCGCAGTCGCAGCGCTCGCTGCCGAACACATCGCCGGTCATGCATTCGCTGTGGAGGCGGACCATCGGTTGTCCGCTGAGGAGAGCCTGCTCCCAGGGCCCCAGAGCCAGCAGCAGGTGTTCCTTGCGGTCCGCCAGGCCGTGGAAGGTGAGGATCTCCGCCGTCGTGGAATAGCCGTCCGGGAAACGAAACGGGACGGTGACGCGGCTGCGGACGGTGGCCGCGGGGAGGGCGGGTTGCGGCAGCGGGGCGTGGGCAACAGCAGTCATGGGGGTCCTCGGCAATCGGAACACGGAAATACTTGAAGATTGAACTAAATCCTACGTCCAATTAGTTCAATGTTCAAGCATTTGAGTCTTCCGGTGACACGACCCGCGCCGCCGCGCTCCGGTCACCTGCTGCTTGGCGGGCCGGTGAGCACCGTGGGAACGTACTCCAGCAACTGCAGCCTGCCGTCGAAGGTCTTGCTCTCCACCATCTCCAGCATGACGTCCGGATAGCCGTCGTAGATCCGTTCCCTGCCGGTGGCGCCGGTGATCACGGGAAAGACAACCAGCCGGAAACGGTCCACCAGGCCCGCGGCCAGCAAGGACCTGGTCAGCCGCAGGCTGCCGAGGGTGCTCAGCGGCCCTGTTCCGGTCCGTTTTAAATCCCTGACCGCCTCCACGGCGTCCCCGGTGACCAGGGTGGAGTTCGGCCAGTCCAGGGGCGCCCGCAGCGTGGACGAGAACACCATCTTGGGCACGGCCGCCAGGCCGGTGAGGCTTGCGCCCTCCTCCGCCGAGAACCCGGTGCGGTCGGCCGCTGCCTGGGCAGACATGCCGTACATCAGCCGGTACGTGTTGGCCCCCAGCAGGAAGGTGTAGTTCTTTGCAGCCTCCTGGTCCAGCCAGGCAAGGTATTCCGGCCCCTCCAATCCCCACCAGCCGGGCCATCCCTCGGCGGAGGCATACCCGTCCAGCGAGATGATCAGGTCCACCATCAGGGTTGCTGGTGACCTTTCAGCGGGTGTGGCGCCCATGGCCGGCTCCTAGGACTGATCGGCGTGGATGTGGCCGCCATGTTATGCCCGGACGGGAACCGGTTCAAGGGGTCCACCCCTTTTGTCGGCCCTGCCCGAGGCGTAGCGTCTATGTGGCCGGGAGACCGTCGTCGCCGTCAAAGGAGCGGACATGGCTGGATGGAACGCAGATACAGCTGCAGGGCCCGTGGGGGCGGGGACCGTCACTCTGGTGGAGGGCTCGTCTTTCTGCATCTCCGCCGCCAACGGCGATATCCGCCCGGAACTTCCGCACGGGGTATTCCACGAAGACACCCGCATCCTTTCCGGCTGGACCCTTGCGGTGAACGGACTGCCCCTGGAGCCGCTGACGGCCGAAACCAAGGAACCCTACCGGGCGCTGTTCATAGGCCGCGTTCCCCGGGCGGACGGCTACGCGGACAGCCCCCTGATCGTGGAGCGGCTGCGGGAAGTAGCCGCCGGGATGGTGGAGGAGGTGACCGTCCGGAACTACTCATCCGAGCCTGTCCCCTGCCGCGTGACGGTCGGCGTCGAAGCGGACTTCGCCGACCTCTTCGAGGTGAAGGAGGCAAGGGTCCAGCGGCGCTGGCAGGAGGCACGCGGGGCCGACGGCGATTCCCTCATCATCAGCGCGGCCTGGCAGGACCTCCGGAAGGCGGTCCTGGTACGGGGGCGCGGCGGCACAGCCACCGAAGGCGGTCTGACCTACCAGCTTGTGGTCCCCGGCCATGGCCTGTGGTCCACCCGGCTGAGTGCCGCCCCCACCGGCAGGCAGGATGTCCGCCGGCCGGCAAGACACGGACCATCAGCGAGTGACCTTCGGCACCAGGAATGGGTTTCGCGGATCCCCAGGCTGCAGATGACCAACCGCTCCATTGAACGGACCCTGCGGCGCAGCTACGACGATCTCGGCGCACTCCGGATCACGGACCCTGCCCACCCGGAACGGATCGTGGTGGCAGCCGGAGCGCCGTGGTTCATGACCCTGTTCGGGCGTGACTCCCTGTGGGCATCGGAAATGGCCTTGCCCGTGGACCCCTCGCTGGCCGTGGGCACCCTGCAGACTCTGGCCGACCGCCAGGGCAAGGTGGTGGACCCCAGGAGCGAGGAGGAACCCGGGAAGATCCTGCACGAAGTCCGGCTGGGTGTCTCCAGCGGCCTGGCCCTGGGCGGCAAGTCGGTGTACTACGGCAGCGTGGACGCCACACCCCAGTTCGTGATGGGCGTGGGCTCGGTGAGCCGCTGGGGCGTCGACAGGGACACCATCGCCTCCCTCCTGCCGCACGCGGACCGGGCGCTGGACTGGGTCCGGACCTACGGCGACAAGGACGGCGACGGCTTCGTCGAGTACTCGCGGCTCAATGACCAGGGCCTGATCAACCAGGGCTGGAAGGACTCCTGGGACGGCATCAATTTCGCCGACGGAACCCTCGCGGAGCCGCCCATCGCCCTGTGCGAGGTCCAGGCCCTGGTGTACAGCGCGTTCCTGTCGCGGGCATGGATGGCGTACGACGCCGGGGACGCGCCGCTGGCGGCACAGCTCACCGCAGAGGCGGCGCGGCTGAAGAAGAAATTCAACGAGGACTTCTGGCTCCCGGAGCGGGGCTACTTCGCCATCGCCCTGGACGGGCAGAAACGCCCGGTCGATGCCTGCGCGTCCAACATGGGTCAGTGCCTGTGGCACGGAATTGTGGACGACGACAAGGTGCCGCTGGTGGCAGAGCGGCTGATGTCCCCCGAGATGTTCAGCGGCTGGGGCGTCCGCACGCTGGGCGCGGACATGGGCGCCTACAACCCGGCCAGCTACCACAACGGTTCCGTCTGGCCGCATGACAATGCCATCATCGCCGCGGGCCTGATGCGCTACGGCTTCGTGGAAGAGGCGCAGCGGGTCGCCACAGCCCTGCTGGAGGCTGCCGAGTTTTCCGGCGGGCGGCTCCCGGAGCTGTTCTGCGGATTCAGCCGGGAGCAGGTGGCCGAGCCGGTTCCGTACCCCACCGCCTGTTCGCCGCAGGCCTGGGCGGCCACCACCCCGATCATGCTCATCACCAGCCTGATGCGGTACGACGCCCACGTGTCCCGGGGCGGCTTCTGGATGGATCCGGCCCTGCCCGAATCCTATGGAAACCTGCACATCACCAACGCACCCCTTGCCGGCAGCCGGATCACCATCGACATCACGGGCTCCGAACCCACCGTCCAGGGGTTGCCGGAGGGCCTGACGTTCCACCGTGAGCACCGCCCCTGGCTGACTGAGCTCATTTCGGAAGCGGGCCTGGACGCCCCGGGCGCCCGGGACGCGGGCTAGAGGGACCAGTCGGTGTCGCTGTAGGAGCTGCGGACGTGGGCGCGTAGGTACTCCCCCACCACCGCGGCGCCCAGGCCACCGACGTCCGGCGCCACCACCCGCGCGTCGATCCGGCGGGCCATCCGCTGCACGAAGCGCTCCAGCCCGGGGTCGTCACCGAGCCGGAAGAACGTGGCCTGCACGCCGGAGCGCCCCAGCCGGTCCAGTTCGGCAACGGTGACGCGGATGGTTTCGGTGTCCGGCGGCCAGTTGAACCAGGAGTCGCCGTCCGGCAGCAGGTGCGCGGTGGGCTCACCGTCGGTCACCACCAGCAGGACATGCTGCATGGAGGGGTGGCGGCGGAAGAAGCGCCCGGCCAGCAGCAGCCCGTGATGCAGGTTGGTCCCCTGCTCCCGCAGCGCCGGCAGGGCGGTGAGTTCACCGATGTCCATGGACTGTGCATAGCGGCCGAACGTGACAAGCTGCAGGCGGTCGCCCCGGAACCGGGTGGAGACCAGGTGGTGCAGGGCCAGTGCCGTCCGCTTCATCGGCACCCACCGCCCCTCGGCGGCCATGGAAAAGGACACGTCAACCAGGAGCACCACGGCAGCCTGAGTGCGGGCTTCGGTTTCGGCCACCTCGATGTCTTCCGGGGTGAGCCGGAGTCCCCGGCCGGGAGCGCCGCCGTCAGCCATGGTGCGCCGGATAGCGTTCGTCATGGTCCGGGTGACGTCCCAGGGTTCCGCGTCCCCGAACTCCCAGGGACGGCTGGAGCCGGTCTGCTCTCCGGCCGCGCCGGCAAGGCGGGTATCCCGTTGCCCCTGCCGCCCGGACAGCTGCCGTGCGGTGTCCTGCAGCAGGGACTTCCCGAGGCGCCGCATGGCCTGCGGGGACAGGCGGAGGTCGCCGTCGGGCCCCCGGCGCAGGAAGCCGCCGTCCTCCATGGCCCGCTCGATCTCGGCCAGGGTGCGGGCGCTGACGGCAGCATCCGGGCCTAACTGGCGGCTGAGGGCGTCGAGGTCAAGGTCGTCCAGGCGAGAGCCGTTGTAGGACTGCGAAAGCTGTTCCGACAATCCGTCCAGTTCCGCCAGGTCCTGCAGGACCCCCGTGCCATCACCCAGGCCCAGGCCGTCCTGCCCGTCGAAGGTCTCCGAACCGTTCCAGTCTTCGCCGGGCCGCAGCGCCTGGAGGTTTCCGTCGAGCTCGTTGAGCTGGTCCATCAGCCCGGCCGATCCGAAGGCCTGGGCCGAGAGGCGCATCAGCTCGTCGCGCTGCTCCGGTGACATGGACTGCAGGAGCCGCTGCGCTGCGGCGGACCGTTTGGCCAGTGCGTCCACCAGCTCTTCGACCGACTGCGGGTTTTCGGGAAAGTGCTGCCCGTGCTTTGCCATGAACTCCCGGAAGTCCTCCTCGGTATCCTCGCCCCGGCGGTGCTTGCCCAGGACGGTGTTCAGGTCGCGGAGCATCTCGCTGACGGCTTCGCGGTCCTCGTCGGTGGCATTCTCCAGGGCCTGTTTCATGCCGGCGAACCGCTGGTCCAGGACTTCGCGTCCCAAGAGGTCCTTGATACGTTCGTACGCTTCCCTGGCGGTGCCTGACTGCCAGTCGTAGGAGGCGAGTTCGTTGACCGCTGCCGCCGTGGACGGCGGCAGGTTCTGCAACTGCAACTCACGGAAGGAACGGTCAGTGTTGTCCATCATGGCGTCTCTGGCCAGCTGTTTGCGCTCTTCCAGGACTGCAGTGTCCAGCAGTTTGCGGACCTCATCGAGCGTGCCGTCCAGCCGGTGCCGGCTCAACAGGTCTTTGCGCCGTTCCCGCACGCGGCGGGCCAGGTTGTCCAGGCCGTCCCGGTTCCGGCCGCCGCGCCGGAGGAACTCCTGCAGGGCATGGCGGGGCGAGTAGCCGTCCATCACATCTTCGGCCACGGCGTCGAGTGCCTCGGCGAGGTCAACGGGCGGTGCGAGCGGGTCCGGTCCGCCGGAGTACCGGCCGTACCGTGACCTGTCGTGAAGGGTCATGCTGCCTCCTGTTGTGGCTGCAGGCGTGCGCTCAGCCGTAGACCGTTTCGTCGTCGTCGGCCTCTTTGGAGATCCGCCGGCCGAGGTAGAGCCCTTCGAGGGCAAGTTCGACGGCGGCGGCGCGCTGTCCGTCGTTCTGCGCACCCATGCGCTTGCCAATCAGGTCGTACAAACCTGATCCGTTCAGCGAGGGGAGGTTGTCCAGGAACTCCTTCGCCGTGACCTGCCCGCCGGTGGTCACTGTCCTGTGGCCGTCCAACGCGGACACGAGCGGCCCCATATCGATGCCCTGGAAATGGGCCCTGACGGCTTCTGCGGTGGCGGTGCGCAGGAGGTGGTCCAGGATGCCCTGCTCGCGGCCCTCTTCCCCTGATTCAAATTCCAGTTTGCCGCTGAGTACTTCCACTGCCGGTTCCAGGTCGGTGATCCGGGCCACAGCTTCGTCTTCGCCGCGGAGGCTTGCCCGGCGCAGGGCGGCGGCTGCCACCGTCTCCGCGCCGGCAATAGCGAACCGTGCGGAGACCCCTGAGGTCTGGTTGATGGCCGGTGAATGCCGCAGCGCACGGGTGTACCGGGCGAGGATCTCCAGGATGACGGCGGGCACGTCCGCCACCAGCCGCCCTTCCTGCCGGATGACGGCAACCTCGTCTTCCAGCTCGATGGGGTAATGGGTACGGATCTCGGCCCCGAAGCGGTCCTTCAGCGGGGTGATGATCCGGCCGCGGTTGGTGTAGTCCTCCGGGTTCGCCGATGCCACCACCAGGACGTCCAGTGGCAGCCGCAGCACGTAGCCGCGGATCTGGATGTCCCGCTCCTCCATCACGTTGAGCATGGCCACCTGGATCCGCTCGGCAAGGTCCGGAAGTTCGTTGATGGCGACGATGCCCCGGTTGGAGCGCGGAATCAGTCCGTAGTGGATGGTCTCAGGGTCGCCCAGGCGTCGGCCCTCGGCCACCCGCATGGGGTCCACGTCGCCGATAAGGTCCGCTACGGAAGTGTCTGGAGTGGCGAGCTTCTCCACGTACCGCTCGGAGCGGTGCCGCCAGGCAACCCGCAGCCGTTCCCCCTCAGAGGAGGCAAGGGCGCGCGAGGCTTCCGTAATTGGTTCGTAGGGATGCTCGTTCAGCTCCGAGCCCTCAATGACCGGTGACCATTCGTCGAGCAGCCCGGCCAGCGTGCGCAGCACCCGGGTCTTGCCCTGTCCACGCTCGCCCAGCAGCACGAGGTCATGCCCGGCGATCAGCGCCCGCTCCAGCTGGGGCAGCACGGTACGGCCGAACCCGTAGAGCCCGGGCCAGGGATCCCGCCCGTCCGCGAGCGCGGCCAGCAGGTTGTCTCGGATTTCGTGGCGCAGGTCCTTCAGGACATGGCCCGCGGCACGCAGTTCGCCAACAGAGGAGATTTCGGGACGGTCAGTCACCCCTCTACGGTAATCCCCGTCCTGCCCCTTATCGAGGGATTCCACCATATTCCCAGCCAGGGAACGCGCCGGGACATGCAGGACCCGGCACCGGGCGGAGGGCGGTGGCCGGGCCGCCCAGCCCGGCCACGCCGGCCTATGCCTGGTGCGGAACCACCACGGCGCGGGCGCTCAGCTGCCCGCCTGCCAGTTTCCGGTAGGCGGTGAGTCCTTCTTCCAGGGAATAGGTTTCGATCTCCGGTATGATCTGCCCTGCCCGGTACATGTCCACCACCTCGTGGAGTTCCTCAATGGTTCCCCAGTAGGTGTTGGTGATGGTGGACTCGTAGGGGGTGTTGAAGAACGTCCATTCGTGGACGCCGCCGGCAATCCCGACGACGGTCAGCCGCCCGCCCACGGCCATCGAACCGGTGGCGGTGGCGATTGTCGGGGTGACACCGACGAACTCGAACGCGGCGTCCACGCCGCGGCCGCCGGTGATTTCCCGGATCCGTGCCACCTGGTCCGGGCCGCCGGGAACCGTGATGGCCCCTGCGGCTTCCGCCTTGGCCATTGCCTCGGGCTTCATGTCCGTGGCGATGACGGTGGCTCCGGTGAGTGCCTTGAGGATCTGGACGGCAATCTGTCCCAGGCCGCCGAGTCCCACCACCAGCGCATAACGCCCGCCGCCGTTCAGGTGCGGCAGGGCGGTCTTGATGGCGTGGTACGGAGTCAGGGCGGCGTCGGCCAGCGGTGCCGCCGCGATGGGGTCCGCATCCCCGAGCGGGATCAGGTTGCGGACGGGGACGGTGACGTACTCTGCCATGCCGCCGTCGCGGCCCAGGCCGATGCCCAGGTAGGGGTTGGTTGCGGCGTTTTCGCAGTAGGTGTCCTGGCCGCGGGAGCATGCTTTGCAGTGGCCGCAGCCGATGGGGCCGACCAGGTAGGCGGCTCCCACCTCGATGCCGTCCACGCCCGCGCCCAGTTCCTCCACCCAGCCGGAGTTTTCGTGGCCCAGCACGAATCCCTTGGTCATGTTCCCGGGAACGTCGGCTGTGAAGTCTTCGAAGATGCTGACGTCAGAGTGGCAGGCTCCGGCGCCGGCCACCTTCAGCAGCACCTCGCCCGGACCCGGAACGGGCCGGTCCACGTCCTCGAGTGCGGGAAACTGCTGCCATTCCTTGAATACGATCGCGCGCATGCGATGCCCTTCCTGTTTCTGGTGAATTGTGTTCGGTTGGATGCCCGGAGGTGAGCCGGTCAGCGGGCGGTGTAGCCGCCGTCCACCACCAGTTCGGAGCCGGTCATGAACGCGGCGTCGTCGCTGGCGGCGAAGAGAATGACGGCGGCGACGTCCTCGGGACGGCCCAGCCGGGCCATGGGCGTGGTGTCCGTCAGGAGCTTGCGGTCCGTGTCGCCAAGGATGGGGGTGTCAATGAAGCCGGGGTGGACGGAGTTCACGCGGATTCCCTGGGTGGCCCAGCCCAGTGCGGTGTTCTTGGTCAGGGTGCGGACGGCGCCCTTGGCCGCTGCGTAAGCGGGAGAGGTTCCGAAGCCACCCACGATGCCGAACATGGAGGACACGTTGACCACGGCACCGTTGCCTGACGCCTTCAGGGCGGCCGCTGCTGCCTTCTCGCCGAGGAATACGCTGGTCTGTGTCACGGCCACCACCTTGGTGTACGTCTCAACGCTGGTGTCCTCGATGGACTGGTTGTCGCCGATGCCCGCGTTGTTGACCAGTACGTCGAGCCGGCCGAATTCCTCGAGGGCGAAAGCCACGACGCCGGCCCAGCCGGACTCGCTGGTCACGTCCAGGTGGAAGGCCCGCGCATGGCCGCCGGCGGCGCCGATCTCTGCGGCCACCTGGGCGGCGAGTTCGTCCTGGATGTCCGCGACCACCACGGACCCGCCTTCGCCGGCAAAGCGGACAGCAGTTGCCCGGCCGATGCCGCTGGCTCCTCCGGTGATGATGGCGACTCGTCCGTCAAAACGGGACATGGGTGCTTCCTTTCCACAGCGGGCCGGGGTGGTATCGACCCAGCCCAAATATTTATCCAACATGTGTTGGATAGTTAGAACGGTACGCTCGACGTGGCGGTTTATCCACCGCCGGCGGCCAACATCACCCGGGAGTGTGACCTGCATGACATCGCAACCGAAGCGGGACCCCGATGCACCGGCGCTTCTCGACCCGCGGGCGCTCCGCAGCCGGGAAAAGCTGGCCTCAGCCATCCTGGACCTTGCCGGGGAGAACGACGCCGGAGCGCTCGCCGCGGGGCAGGTCGCAGCCGCCGCGGGGGTCAACAGGTCCACCTTCTACCAGCACGCAGCCTCCCCGGCAGCCCTGCTGCGGAAGGTCCTGTCCGAAGAACTGGACGTGCTCCGCGCGGAACACCTCAGCGCGGCCGGCGGCGACATCGGCCCGGCCATCGGCGCGGTTACGGCCGGCGTGGTCCGGCACCTGGACCGGCACCGCGCCATCTACCGCCGGGGACTGGTCACCGAGCCGGGCACCGGCGGCCTGCATGCCATGCTCGGAGCACACTTCGAGGTTTCCGTCCGCCAACTGCTTGAGCGCCGTGCCATCGCAGTACCGGCACCGGGCGGCCGGGAAGTCCCGCCGCCCATGGTGGCCCGTTTCATCGCCTACGGAGTGGTGGGGGCGTTGGAGTCCCGCCTGGTGGAGGCCTCGCCCCGCCCCGAGGACGAATTCCTGGCGGACCTCCGTGAACTGCTTCCCGAATGGTGGCCCATCGGCTGAGCATGCATCTCCCCCGGGCGGCCACCGGGGGGGCTAGAAGCGTCCGTACCGCGCCCGCGCCATCGAGTAGACCCCGTAGCAGGCCAGCCCCACCGCGATGACAGCCAGCAGGACGGTGCCGTAGGGCTGCGAGCCGAGCGTCTTCAGCCCCCCGTCCAGGCCGGTGGACTTTGACGGATCGGCGGTGACTGCGGCGGCGATCACCAGGACGCCGACGACGGCAAGCACCACGCCCTTGGCCACATACCCGACGCTGCCGGTCCACTCAACGGCGGTCCGGGCGTTGCCGGGATCCTGCAGGTCCTCCATGAAGTTCCGGGTGAAGCCCTTGTAGGCGTAGTACCCGCCGGCAGCGATGATGGCGAGCCCCACGGCAACCAAAAGCACAACGCCGGCAGGCGCCGCCATCAGTTTCGCGGTGAAGTCGGTGGCGGACTGGCTCGAACTCTTGCTTCCGCCGGTGGCAAACACCGCGAACGTGAAGGCAAGGACCCCGAACACCAGCGCCTTCCCACCGGCGGTGCCGGCCTTTTGCAGCTTCTTCTTGGACTCTGATTGGGAGCGCGCCTCAAAAACGGCCTCGCTGACCATCCACAGGGCGAGCGCGGCGCAGGCGACAGCACCCGCCCACAGCAGGAAGACGCCGCCGGGTTTTGAGGCCACCGCCCCGATGGCGCCGGTCTGGTCGGCCTCGCCGCCCTGCCCGCCGGCGATTTGCAGGGCAATCACGCCAATCAGGATGTGGAGGAGCCCAGTGAAGACGAAGCCGCCGCGGGCCAGCACCCGCAGCGCGGGGCTCCGGCTCGCGGACGCCGCTCCGGAAACTGCACGGTTTGCCTTCTCCGAGGCGTTGCCCATGGCCGGCCCTTTCGATCTGACGCTGATCATCTGTTCCGCAGCGTCCGTGCCCTGGCCGCGGTGGGAATGCTTCAGTGTAGAGCCGTAAATGCCGTGCGGACAGTACCCACCCTGCCGGGTTCCACCGGCGCGGGTACACAATGGCAGTCATGGAGATCAATGAGGGCAGCAGGCCGTGACGGCGGGGCCCCCGTGAGCGGCCTGGTGGACGGGATCCTCAGCGTCAGCCCGGCGCTCGCCTACACGCTGGTGGCCCTGCTTGTCTTCGCTGAGGACGCATTGTTCATCGGCTTCGTCATCCCCGGCGAGACGGCCGCCGTGCTGGGCGGAGTGGTGGCCAGCCGCGGCGAAGTGCAGTTGGGCGTCATGATGGCCGTGGTGGTGCTGGCCGCCATCATCGGCGACAGTGTGGGATACGAGGTGGGCAAGCACATGGGCCCCAGGCTGCTGGAGAACCGGTTCCTGCTCCGGCACCGCGACAACCTCGCCAAGGCCCAGGACTTCCTGCGGCGCCGCGGCGGGTCGGCGGTCTTCCTCGGCAGGTTCGTGGCGCTGTTCAGGGCCCTGATGCCGGCACTGGCCGGTGTCTCCGGCATGCACTACCCGCGCTTCCTGGCCTCCAACGCCGCCGGCGGACTCATCTGGGGTGCTGGCTTCGTTCTGCTCGGCTACCTGGCCGGCAACTCCTACGGTGCCGTAGCCAAGGCGGCGGGCGAGGACGTGACTGCCGCCGTCGTGGTCATTGGCCTCGCTGCCCTGGTGATCTGGCGGGTGCGGCGTGCCCGCAACAGGAAGCGGCAGCCGTCCGGGCCGCCGCCGGCCGAAAAGTGAGGCACCGCCGATGCAGGAGCTGTCCATATCGCTGGTCCTGATCGCCTTCCTGGCGATCGCGGCACCCCTTGCGGCGCGCTCCCTGGAGCGGGTGGTGAAGATCCCGATCGTCGTCTTCGAAATCGTCCTCGGCATGGCACTTGGCCCCAGCGTCTTGGGGTGGATCCAGTCCACGGACTTTACGGACACTTTGGCGGACTTCGGGCTGGCCATGCTCTTCTTTGTTGCCGGTAACGAAATCGACTTTGCCCTGATCCGGGGGCGGCCGGTACTGCGCGCCAGTGGCGGCTGGCTGATCTCCCTGGCTGCCGGTGTCGGCGCAGGTTTCCTGCTGGCTCCCACGCCCACGTCGGCCATCATCGTCGGCGTGGCCCTGAGCTCCACCGCGTTGGGCACCCTGCTGCCCATCCTGCGCGATGCCGGCGAGTCACGCTCCGCCGCGGGTGTGGCCGTGACCGCGCTGGGAGCCGCCGGCGAATTCGGTCCGCTCATCGCCATCTCGCTGTTTTTCAGCGGGAGGCAGCTGGGCCCCGCCACGGCGGTGCTGCTCGGATTTGTGCTCCTCGCGGCCCTGGCGGTCTTCCTGGCTTCGCGCGCCAGGCATACCCTGCTGCATTCCCAGGTCACCAGGACCCTCCATACCAGCGGACAGTTCGCGGTGCGGTCCATCATGTTCATCCTCACAGTGCTGGTGGTGCTGAGCATGGTGCTGGGACTGGACATGCTGCTGGGGGCTTTCGCCGCCGGAGTCCTGTGGAAGGTTGCCATCGCCCGTGCGCCGGAACGGGACCGCACGGTGATCGAGGCGAAGATCGATGCCGTTGCGTTTGGTTTCCTGGTGCCGGTCTTCTTCATTGACACCGGTATCGACTACGAGCTGCACGCGCTCACGGACTCACCGGCTGCCCTGGCCCTCGTTCCCCTGTTCCTGGTCCTGCTGCTGGTCATCCGGGGACTGCCGTCGCTGCTGGCCGTTCCCCCGCGGTCTTCGTCCGCCACCAAGCGGGCCATCATGCTCTTCGGCGCCACAGGCCTGCCGATCATCGTGGCGGTGACGTCCATCGGCAGGGACCAAGAGCTGATTTCCAGTGCCGTTTCGGCGGCTTTGGTGGGCGCGGGCATGCTCTCGGTCCTCGTCTTTCCCCTTCTGGCGCTGCGCCAATTGCCCCGCAAGTCGACGGGTACCACAGCGGCGGAACACAGGGGGCACGGGCGGGTTCCTGAGCCTTGACGGCGGTGGTGGCCCGGCGTATACCGAAATGGTCAGCGCACTGGCCCCCGCTGGGCCCCGTATGGGGTCGGCTGCCCCCTGGTCTTGGTACACATCTGGAGTTGTCATGGGTAGCGATCGTTTCGACGTGCTCCGCGAACAGGTCCGCGGTCAGGTCCTCGAAGAGGGGGACGCCGGTTACGAGGAGGCGCGGCACGTCTACAACGGCATGATCGACCGCAGGCCGGCCGCGGTACTGCAGGTCTCCCAGGCGGCAGACGTCATGGCCGCCGTGCGCTTCGCCCGCGGCCTCGGCATTGACGTCGCAGTGCGGGGCGGCGGGCACAGCGCCCCCGGATTCGGAACGGTCGACGACGGCCTGGTCCTGGATTTCTCGGCGCGCCGCGGGGTGCGGGTTGACCCGGCAGCGCGGACAGCGCGCGTCGAAGCCGGTGCGACGTGGGCGGACTACAACCACGCCACGCACGCCTTCGGCCTGGCCAGCACGGGCGGCATCGTCGGCACTACGGGCGTGAGTGGACTGACCCTGGGCGGGGGCATCGGCTACCTGGCCCGCAAGTACGGCCTGTCCTGCGACAACCTCATCGGGGCCGACGTCGTGCTGGCTGACGGTTCTTTCCTGACCGCCAGCGAAGCCGAGAATGTTGACCTGTTCTGGGCCTTGCGCGGCGGCAGCGGCAACTTCGGCGTGGTCACCTCCCTTGAGTTCCGGCTGCACCCCGTGGACATGGTCCATGTGGGCATCATCTTCTTCGACGCTTCCACCGGAGCCAGTGTGGGTGCTGCCTACCGCGAATGGATTGCAGCCGAACCTGAGGAAATGGGCGCGTTCCTCGGCTTCCACCAGGGGCCGCCGGTCCCGTTCCTGCCCGAGGAATGGCATGGACGGCCGGTTACCGTCATCGTGGGCATGTGGACCGGTGATCCCGACGCCGGACCGGCCCACTGGCAGCCAATGCTGGACGCAGGAGAGCCCCTGGGCAGTTTCTTCGCGCCCATGCCCTATCCCGCGCTGAACATGATGTTCGACGGACTGAATGTTCCCGGACTCCAGGGCTACTGGAAGGCGGACTTCCTCCGCACCCTCAGCGATGATGCGCTTCGGGTCGCCGTCGAGAAGTCGCCCGGCATCCCGAGCATCCATACGGCCAACCACTTCTACCCCATTGACGGGGCAGTCCAGCGGGTGGCGCCCGAAGCCACAGCCTTCGCCTACCGGAACGTCAATTTTGCACCGGTAATCGCAGCGCAGTGGCCCGAGGCCTCGGAGAATGAAGCGAACATCGCGTGGGTCCGCGGCTACTGGACTGCACTGCATGAGTTTTCCGAACCCGGCGGCTACCTCAACTTCCAGGACTCGGACGATCAGTCGCGCATCGAGGAGACGCTCGGTTCGAACTACGCCCGGCTTGCCGAACTCAAGGCCAAGTACGATCCCGACAACTTCTTCCACATCAACCAGAACATCACGCCGGCTCCGGCAACTGGCGCACAGGCCACACCCCCTGCCAAAAAGGCATCCGCGCCTCCACAGCGGGAGTCAGTGGACCTTCAACCCGGCGCGGGCTCGGACGCCGCACCTCCGGAGGCCGCTCCGGCATCCTGAACACCTGCACGGCCGTTGAATCCGGTCCGGGTCCGTGGGCGTCCCCGCCCGGTGGGGACCAGGCCCGGCGTGCCGCCACGGCGGCGGGGCGGGCCTGCCCGCGTGGCCCGGATGCCGCCGTCGTGCGCTGTTTTGTTGCCGCGGGCAAATAGCAGGGGCCGGGCTATGGACTCTTCGGCAGGCCGCAATCACACTGGCTACAACAGTTGGCCAGCGGATGGGCAGTTACGGGCACAATTGATCGGCCGGGAATGGGCAGCTGCAGTATTGGGGCTTTATCCGAGGCGGGTTGCCGAAACCCGTGAAAGGACCTGGTCATGCCGGACTTCTCACCATTCTTCCCGCTCATTGCGATCATCCTGGGAGTGCTCTTTGCTGCTGGCTTCATTTGGGTGGCCACCAAACTGATGTGGAAAGTAGCCGAACCCAACGAAGCCCTGATCATTTCCGGGTTGACCCGTGGAACCCTGGACACCCGAGCGGGCATGGACTTCAAAATCGTGACGGGCAAAGGCGCGCCGGTACTGCCCGGGCTGCAGACCGTGCGCCCGCTCTCGCTCACCCTGAACGAAACCGAACTCAAGGTTTCCTGCGTCACCTCGCAGGGAATCCAGGTAGTGGTGGAAGGCGTGGTCATCTACAAGATCGGAGATGCACCGCCGTTCATTGCCAATGCCGCCCGCCGGTTCCTCGGCCAGCAGCCCAAGATGGAAAGCCAGGTCTACAACGTTTTCGAGGGCCACCTCCGCTCCATCATCGGCAGCATGACGGTCGAGGAAATCATCCGGGAACGGGACAAGCTCGCCTCGCAGGTCCGCAGCGCCAGCGGCGTGGAGATGGAGAAGCTTGGCCTCGTGGTGGATTCGCTGCAGATCAAGGACCTGCAGGATCCCACCGGGTACATCCAGAACATCGCCAAGCCGCACATTGCCCAGGTGAAGATGGAAGCCCGCATCGCCGAGGCCACCCGCAACCGGGAGGCGGCCGAGAAGGAGGCCGAAGCGGCGGCCCTGATCGCTGACGCCCAAAGCGTTTCGGCCATCAGGCAATCGGTGGCGCAGGCCAACGCGGAACGTGCCCGGGCCAACGCTGCCCAGGCCGGTCCGCTGGCGGAGGCCACGGCACGCCAGCAGGTGGTGGTCCAGGAAACCGAAGTCGCCAAGCTCGAGGCAGACCGCGAGGAACAAAAGCTCCAGACAACCATCCGGAAGCCCGCGGACGCCAAGGCCTACGCCAAGCGCACCGACGCTGAGGGGCAGAAAGCCGCTGACATCAGCGCCGCAGAAGCCCTGGCCCGGCGCACCGAACTCGAAGCCCAGGCCAACGCCCGCAGGACGGAAGTGACGGCACAGGCCAACGCCACCGCTGCGGCTGCGGCGGCGGGCGCCACCAAAGTCACCGGCGAAGCCGAGGCGGCGGCCACCAAGGCCAAGGGCGATGCTGCAGCCTCCGCCATCAAGGCCAAGGCCCTGGCCGAGGCGGACGGCATCAAGGCACGGGCTGAAGCCCTGGCCAGCAACCAGGATGCGGTGATCTCGCAGCAGCTCGCCGAGAACATGCCCGCCATCATCGCAGCCGCCGCCGAACCCTTCTCGCACGTAGGCCAGATGACAGTCCTGAACGGTGGCGAGGGCGTCAACAAGATGCTGGGCGGGATCCTCGCCCAGGCCGGCGACTACCTGCCGGCCCTGCGCACCGCACTCCGCAACGGCAAGGACGCCAAGGACGCCAAGCGGACACCAGCGGCTCCCGGCGCCTAGGACGGCCATGCACAGGAATGCCGACCGCAGCCTGACGGGCAAGATTGCACGGGTGACGGGACGGATCGGGCCCGGCACCATCGGCGAGGTCATGTTGCCCTACCTCGGCGGAACCATGGCCTTCCACGCCCACCCTTTCGACAAGGCGAGCGGTTTCGCGGTGGGCGAGGAAGTGCTGGTGATCTACTTCGAACCGCCGCAAACGGTGTACGTCGAGGAACTCCCGGACGTGCTCCGGCACGCGGAGTAACCCACCCGTCATCCGATAGAATCTCCTGTCGGCGAGCCTCCGCTCGCCCCGGGTTTTCCCTGCGCACGGCGCGGGACTGAAGAAGTACACAGAGGGGACGCAATGAGGCATGCCTCCGCGGTCAAGCGCGCCAGCAACGGAACCGGGCACGCCCCACGGCTCGACATCCAGGGGCTCCGCGCGCTGGCCGTTGGCCTTGTGGTGATCTACCACCTCCGGCCGGAAGCCTTGGCCGGCGGCTTCATTGGCGTGGACGTCTTTTTCGTCATTTCAGGCTTCCTGATCATTGGCTCCCTGGCACGGGAAGCTGCCAGGAACTCGTCGATCTCCGCCCGCCTTCTATGCCAGGCGGATCCGCAGGCTTTTCCCGGCGTCTGCAGCCGTTCTGGTGGCGGTGCTGCTGGGGACCGTGCTGCTGCTTCCGCAAAGCCGCTGGCAGGGCATCTCCGCCGATGTGCTCTTTTCGCTCCTCCAGGTGCAGAACTGGCATCAGGCGTTGTCCGCGGTGTCCTACGCGGGAGCCACCGGCGAAGTTTCACCGCTGCAGCACTTCTGGTCCCTCGCGGTCGAGGAGCAGTTCTACCTGGTGATCCCGTTCTTCTTCCTGGGCCTTGTGCTGGCCGCCCGCCGCCTGAACCGGGCGGCAGACAGGTTCATTATCCCCGCGCTGTCTGCGGTGGCACTGGTGTCCTTCGCGTACAGCATCTATCTCAGCAACCACGAACACACCCTGGCCTACTTCGTGACGGGGACCAGGGTGTGGGAGTTGGCTGTCGGCGGGCTGGCGGCACTGGTCCCGGCCATGGGGATCCTCAATGGGCGCCGTGCCGCCCTTGCCGGCTGGGTGGGCCTGGCCGCCGTCGCCATCCCCGTCTTCTTCCTGACCACCGATATGCCGTTCCCCGGCAGCATCGCCGCCATACCCGTGCTCGGCACTGCACTGCTTCTGAGGTCAGGCAACGCGGCGGCAGCCGTTCCGTGGTCAGCGTCCAGGGTGCTCAGCCTCCGTCCGCTGACCTTTATTGGCGATGTGTCCTACTCGCTTTACTTGTGGCACTGGCCGGTCATCGTCTTCGCCGTCGCCCTGCTGGGCCGAGCGCCACGGATCAGGGAGGCCATCCTTTTGGCCGTGCTGAGCCTGGCGCTGGCTGCAGCGTCCTACTACGGGGTGGAGCAGCGCTTCCGGCACCCTTCCAGCCGGAACACCTGGTGGGGCGGCCACCGGAAGGTGTACGTCCTTGCCATGTGCAGCGCGGTGCTGGTGACCGTGGCCGCGTGGGCTCCATGGCAGGTGGTCGAGGTCAAGCGGGCCCAGTTGTCCACTGCCCTGTCCGACCGGGACTACCCCGGCGCCCAGGCGTGGTCCGAGCGTCCCGCCGCCGTTCCCGCTGGCATGCCCGTCCGCCCGGATCCGTCCGTGGCGATGCAGGACGTTCCGGCCACGAGTGCCGGCGCGTGCGGCATCTACGATCCGGCCTCGGTGCCAGATACTGACTGCTGGTTCGGGTCCCAGGACCAGGAGGCCCCGGTGGTGGTTGTGGTGGGCGATTCGCACGCCGGCCAGTTCGTGGATCCGCTCGTTGCGGTGTCGAAGAAGATTCCGCTCCGGATCCATGCGATGGTGCGCAACGGATGCCCGTTCGCGCTTACGCCGCCCCGCTCCGCGGACACCGTGTACGCCAATTGCTCGGCGCAGAACGCCATAACGGCGGAGAAGATTGTCGCGCAGAAGCCGGATCTGGTCCTGGTGGCTGGGATGCGCGAGGACGGCTACCGCAAGGCGCTCGGCTGGCACTGGGCTCCGGAGTCCCCGCTGGCTGACGGGTACGTCCAGACCCTGTCACGGCTGCGCGCGGAGGGGCTGCGCGTTGCCGTGATCGCCGATCCGCCGTACCCCGGCGGAAATCCGGTGGAATGCCTGCAGAAGCACGGCAAGCAGGATCAATGCGCGACGGCCGCAGCCGAGGCCCTTGCCGGAACGGACACGCTCGTAGCTGCCGCCGGCACTGTTCCCGGGGTTGAAACGATCGACCTTTCCCGCCATTTCTGCCGCGACGGCGTCTGCCCGGTGGTCATCGGCAACGTCCTTGTCTACCGCGACAACCACATGACCAACACGTTCGCGAAGTCGCTGGCCCCGGACCTTGCAGTCGCCCTGCGCCTGGGCTGAGGCCCTGAAGCCGGCCTTTCTCCACGGGTCCGGCGGCCGCGGGCCCTCCCGCTCCGCACTTTTCGCTGCCCGTGCCATGCGCTCGAGCTCAATTACGTCATGCCGAGGCGGAACGGGTCGCAGCGCTGATCCGGGCTGAACAGGAGTCCTTTTCGTGGCGGTGCCACGCCGGGCCCTGCCAGGACGCTCCTGCCTTTAGCCCTCGCAATCGCGGCAGTAGGAATGGCCGTTGCTCTCGCGTGCCAGCTGGGACCGGTGACGGACCAGGAAACAGGAATAACACGTGAATTCGTCAGCGCCCTGGGGAATGACCTGCACAGTCAGTTCCTCAGAGACTATTTCTCCGCCGGGGGTCAGGCCTTCATCCAGTGCGTCCGCCTCGTCCAACTGGGTGACAACGCTGCGGGCGTCGGGGGCGTTGGCGGATTGCAACGCCTCCAGGGAACGGTCCTGGGACTCCTTGACGTCGGAGCGGACCTCGTCATAATCGGTTGCCACGGGTGCATCTCATTTCTCTTGCCGGCTGCTCACTTGACGTGTCTCCAACGCGCGCCGCTGCGCCGTTGTTCCCGAAGGGGAGAACGCATCTCCCCCGCCCTTGGAGATCAGGGGCCGGAACTCCCCCAAAGCTATATCAGGGCGCCGGTCACCGTTGCGTAGGTAACCGCTTTGTCCTTGACCCGGCGGATGTACGCATCGGACTGGTTGTATGAGTAGATGGCCTGCGTCCACCCTTGGGCGCTCCGAAGGTCACGGCCGTGGAGGCAGAGATAGGTGGCAGCGCCGAGGGCGGCGTCATCGATGTTGAAGGGGTCCGCCGTGCCATCACCGTTGCCGTCACGGCCCACAAGCCGCCAGGTGGAAGGGATGAACTGCATGGGTCCGACCGCCCGGTCCCACCGGGAATCCCCGTCCAGCACGCCGCCGTCGGTGTCCGGGATGGCGGCGAACCCCTGCCCGTCGAGGCTGGGCCCCACAATGGTGCCGCTCGCCTGCCCTGCCGTGTCCAGGCTCCCGCCGCCGTGGGTCCCGTGCCCGGATTCCACGGAGCCAATGGCGGCCAGCGTGTTCCAGCCGATTCCGCAGGCCGGGGACGACGCATTGGCTGAGGAGGATGCGGCGACGTAGGCACGCAGGGCCCGGGACGGGATGCCGGTCTGCGCGGCTGCATCTGCGAGCCACTGGGCATCCGGGCTGGCCGTGACGTTCACAGCCGTTGCCATGCGAACATGCCCTGCCTCGAGTTTAACCCCCGCCAACGGGGGCGGCGGGAGAAGCTTCCCCGTGTTCACCGCACCGGGCTGCCCGGCAACCCAGAACGAGAATGCGGTGCCGACGCAGGTCAAGAAGAGACAGAGGACCATATAACGTCGAAAACGGAGCACTGACTAATCAAACCATTCGCCGCCCCGATCACTTCATCACTGCATGGCGATGGCGTCACCGTGGCCTGACGGCGTTAGGTGGGGTATCTTGTTGCTACTCGTGGTTGAGCAGCCAGCCCGCACAGTGCGCGCAACGGAGCCCCCGTGAGTTCTACGCCAACCAGAACTGGTTCAGCGATCCACGACGCTCCCCTCCGCAGCTTTGCCCGGGAATCGGGCTGAAGACCGCCTGTTGCACCGAGGATGCGGTAACAGGTGAGGGTGGCCCAATGCAGTACCGGCCCCCCGCCGTGGGCCGGTACCAGAATTGGGGGCCGGCCCACGGTCCACCCGCGAAGGACATTGCGGCCAGCTCAGCTGATCACCGGCACGGCACAGATTAGTGGCGCCGCCAGTCTGCGATGGTGCGGTCAATGAACGTGGCGACCGCTTGGACGATGTCCGTGGAAGGGTCGTTCAGCCATTGCAGTCCGATGCCGTCCAGGACGGCAGTCACGATTCGGACTTCCGTGTCAATCCGTGCCGGCGTCAGGGATGCTGCTTCGCCCGTGTCGGCCGCCTGCCGAAGGTGTCCGGCGAGTGTCGTGAGATTGCGGTCGTACCGGTGCCGGATGAATGCATGGGCAGGGTGGGCAGGGTTGGACGCTTCTGCGGCCATGGTGATGAACAGTCCGAGTAGGCCAGGGTTGGCCAGGTGCCCGCTCATGACCAGGGGCAGTCGCCGGAAGTATTCCAGCCCTTCAACTCCCGAGAGGCCGGTTTCGACGGTTCGGCGGTCCCATTCCTCCAGCACGGCCATCAGCAGTGCTTCCTTGCTGCCAAAGTGCTGCAGCAGCGTCGCATGCGAGACACCAACGCGCTCGGCGATGGTTCGGATGGATCCGCCGGCAAAGCCCCGCTCACCAAAAACCGTCAGGGCCGCCTGAACGATCTGTTCCCGCCGCTGGATACCTGTCTTGTATGGCCCCCGCGGGGCCGGGGCAACCTTGCCGGGCATTCAGATGCTCCCTTCCCCTGGACGTTGACGAAAAACTACCATTCGGTTATGTTTCATGTCCAGAAGAAGTCCCCTACGACTGCCCGGGAAGTGCTCATGCGGTATTCCATCCTCGGCCGGACCGGCCTCAAGGTCTCCCGGATCTGTCTCGGCACCGCGACGTTCGGCGTTGCCCCCGACGCTCGCGAAGCTGGACGGCTGGTCGGCGCTGCGCTCGACCTTGGTATCAACTTCATCGATACCGCAGACTCCTACGGCAACATGCCCGTCTTCGACCGCCCTGGCGCTCCGGCGGCCGCAGACCGCGAACCTGCTGAGCAGATCCTCGGCCGGGCGCTGCGCGGCCGCCGCGATGAGGCAGTCATCGCTACGAAGTCCCAGGTTCATGTTGGCCCGGGGATCAATGATGGCGGCCTGTCGCGTCGCCACATCATCCGGCAGGTCGAGGCAAGCCTGCGGCGCTTGGGCACGGATTACATCGACCTCTACTACGCACACAACCCTGATCCCGACACTCCACTCGAACAAACCCTCGGCGCCTATGACGATCTCATCCGGCAAGGCAAGATCCGCTACATCGGGCTGTCCAACCACCCCGCCTGGCAACTCGTCCACGCTTTGTGGCTCGCCGACGACCGCCGCTACTGCGGACCCGTGGCCACCCAGGTGAAGTACAACCTGATCGACCGCAAGACGGAACGCGAACTGGCACCGGCCTGTGAGGAATTTCGCGTGTCCATCATCCCGTACGCCCCGCTGCACGGTGGCCTGCTTGCTGATCTTCGCGTCCTTGACCGGGGCATCAGCGGAGACCAGCGCTTCGCAGGATCCGGCTTTACCAGTGGCGAGATCAAGACGGCCCGCGAACTCGACCGGCTTAGCCGCGAGTGGGGACTGGCACTCAACCAATCCTCACTGGCCTGGCTGCTGTCACGGCCGGCAGTGGCATCGGCCATCGTGGGGGCCGAGTCGGTCAAAGAACTGCGCGCCAACGCTTCCGCAGCTGACGTCGACCTGGACAAGGACCAACTCGCCGCCATTACAGCCTTGACGGGCGCCCCGGCCTGAAGCCCGGAGCAGGAACGCACGACGACGGCGGAACAGTTCGCGTCCGTGCGCTAAGTTCCCGGAGGCACAACGTTCCGGAGCTCACCGCCCGAAGGGATCAATCCCGGCGGCAGCCGCAGGATTGGCGGACCTGGAGGTCGGCGGGGAAGATGAGGTGTTCGGGCGTGTTACCCCGGCCTGTGCCGATGAGGGCGTTGACCGCGGCCTCGGCCATGGCTTGTGCCGGCTGCCGGACCGTGGTCAGCGGCGGCCAGCTGTACTCCGCTTCAGCCGAACCGTCAAAGGACGCCAACGCCATGTCCTCCGGGACGGACAGGCCCGCCTCATGCAGGGCCCGCAGGATCCCCACGGCCTGCAGGTCCGACGTCGCAAAAATCGCCGTGGGCCGCTCCGCTCCGGCCAGCAGGCGCCTGCCCGCAGCGTAACCGCCCTCCCGCGTGAACGGGGTCCGCACAATCGGCCCCTCCGGCAGGCCGGCGCCGGCCAGGGCCTGCAACCAGCCTTCCTCACGGCCGTCGTAATAGTTCCCGGTGTTCGTCCCCATCGCCAGGGCGATGCTGGTGTGCCCGTGACCGATCAGGTGCTCCACCGCAGCCCGCGCACCGGCCACCAGGTCCACCCCCACACTGTTGAACCCCGGCGCCTCCGCACTGTGGTTCAACAACACCACCGGGACTTCCGCGGACTCGAAGTCCGCCGCGCCGGGCTCCATCAGCACACTCGAAACAATCACACCGTCCACCTGCCGGGCCGCAAGGTTGCGGACGTTCCGGCGCTCCTTGGCCACGTTCCCGTCCGAATTGGTCAACACCAGGGCATACCCCCGCTCGGCCGCTGCTTCCTCCACCGCGTGCGCCAGCAACGAAAAGAACGGGTTGCTGTTATCCGGAATGACCAGCCCGATCGTCTCACTCGAGCCCAGCTTCAACGCCCTGGCCGCAGCATTGGGCCGGTACCCCAACCGCCGGATGGCATCCTGGACCTTCGCCTCAGTAGCCGGCGCCACCCGCTTCGGACCACCATTGACCACATAACTCACCACCGCAGTACTGACACCGGCGAACCGCGCAACATCCTTACGCGTCACAGGCCCCCGGGGCCCCGGCACACCCAAAGTGGTCATGGAGTA
This sequence comes from Pseudarthrobacter chlorophenolicus A6, assembly GCF_000022025.1. GTDB lineage: Bacteria > Actinomycetota > Actinomycetes > Actinomycetales > Micrococcaceae > Arthrobacter > Arthrobacter chlorophenolicus. The sequence continues at coordinate 1,981,469 of NC_011886.1, read as the reverse complement.
CATGCTTTCTACGGGTTGGCCGGGGCGTCGCCGAAGTCGCGGATGGGAAGCCGCGCCCCGTTCTGCTGCGCCGAGGCGTGGGCCACGATGCCGGGAAGGGTGAAGCGTGCGGCCACCCAGGCGTTGACCGGGGGCAACGTTCCCTCGTTGACGGCGGTGACGAAGTCGTCCACCAGGAAGTGGTGGCTGCCCTCGTGTCCGTTGGGGGCGCCGCGGAACTCCTCCGGTAGCCGGCCCGCGTCGTGCACGGGAGCAAGCCCTGATACGAACGCGTCACGCAGTTCGGGCGCAACATTGGCCAGTGACGGATCGTCCAGCGGAATACTGGGCCGCGTCTCCATCAGTTCCGAGATGTCGTGGACGTTCTTCTTGTCCTGCCACACCGTGACTTTGGCGAGCTGTTCGAAGCTGGCCTCGGTTCCGAAGAAGCGGAACCGGGACTCCCGGATGTGGGAGGGGTAGCCCACGCGGCGCATTTCGTTGGTGCGCATCACGCCGCCGTCGTTCAGTTCAAAGAGGGCCGTGGCGTTGGAGAAGTCGTTGCCGAACATGCTGACGTCCTTGTCGAAGACGCCGTCATTGCGGTCGTCCTTCACGCCGAAGCAGCTGACGCTGACCGCATGCGACGGAAGTGCGCCAAGGACGCCGCCGATGGCATGGGTGGGGTACAGCATGGGCGGGTAGCTGGCCGTCTCTTTCCAGCGGTCGCCGCCGCTGTACTGGTAGGCGTCGTAGAAGCCCAGGTCCATGTCATGGACGTAGTCGCCTTCCGAATAGAAGATCCGCCCAAATTTGCCTGCAGCATGCTGTTCGCGGGCGTAGACGGTGGCGGGGTTGTAGAAGCTGGTCTCCCCCATCATGTAAACCAGCCCGGTTTCCCGGACAGCCTCGATGATGCGGGCGATTTCTTCTTCCGTCACCGCCATGGGCACGGCCGAATAGACGTGCTTGCCCGCGCGGAGGGCCTGTTCAACCAGCGGACCGTGGGTCCAGCGCTGGGTGAAGATGGCCACGGCGTCAACATCGGATGCCAGGAGGGCCTCAAAGTCCTGCTTCACGCCCGCGAGGCCGTAGCGGTGCACCGCTTCAGCGGCGCGCTCCGGGCGTTCGTCCACCACGTACACCTCCTTGACGCCGGGGTGGAGGTTGAACAGGTGGGCAAACTGGCCGCCGAACTGGCCTGCGCCAACGATGCCGATTGAGAACGTCATTGTTTTCCTTTTGTGTGGGAGTGGATGTCCGCCGGTGGCGGCGCCGAAGAAAGGAATGCGGTAAGCGTTTCCCGCCCCGCCAGTGCGGGGAATCCGGTGTTCTACTCGAGTCAACAACCACGAGCAGGAAAAATCAAGCCGTATTGGCACAGAAATCAATCTCTTGCCCGAATAGATCTACTCGTGTAGATTGCTTCGCAGGTTGTTAGGCACATCACACAATCAGGAAGGGTCGAAGATGACCACCCTTACCAGGAACCCCACTTCGCGGGAGCAAAAGCCCAAGCGAACACTGCTCAACCGGAAGCTGCCCGGCACCCGCAGCGACGTCAGGATTGCCCTGTTCTTCATCGCACCGGCCATGATCGGATTCGTCCTCTTCTACCTGGTGCCCACCATCCGCGGGATCTACCTCAGCTTCACGGAATACAACATCCTCGGAGATCCGGAATGGATCGGCCTGGAGAACTACCAGGCCATTGCCAAGGATCCGCTGTTCTGGAACTCACTGGCCGTCACCGGCCAGTACGTCGTCCTGAACATTGCACTGCAGACATCCCTGGCACTCGGCCTGGCGCTGCTGATGCACCAGGTGGCCAAATCCACCATCATCCGGGGCGCACTGCTGCTCCCGTACCTGATGTCGAACGTCATTGCCGCCCTGCTGTGGTTCTGGATGCTGGACTACCAGATCGGCGTGGTGAACCAGTTCATCGAGTGGGCCGGCCTGCCCCGCGCTGCCTTCTTCGGCAGCGAGGAATGGGCCATCCCCACGCAGGCTCTGATCAACACCTGGCGGCACATGGGCTACACCGCGCTGCTGATCTTCGCCGGCCTGCAGTCCATCCCGGGCCACGTCTACGAGGTGGCCAAGCTGGACGGCGCGTCGGCATGGCAGACCTTCCGGAAGATCACCATCCCGCTGCTGCGTCCGGTCCTGGTACTGGTCCTGGTGGTCACCGTCATCGGTTCCTTCCAGGTCTTCGACACCGTCGCCGTAACCACAGGCGGCGGCCCGGTGAACGCCACCCGCGTCATCCAGTACTACATCTACCAGCGCGCCTTCACCGAGTCGGACTTCGGCTACGGATCAGCCATCGCCGTCATTCTCTTCCTCATCCTCGCCCTGGTGGCCTTCATCCAGATGAAGTTCCTCAAGGGCAACGAGTCGGACCTGGACTAAGGAGTCCTCCATGACCACCACCGCAAGCCGCGCGCCGCTGGCCAAGCCGGCCTCCCGCCGTCGTCCGTCCAAACGCCGCCCGTTCAACCCGCGCCGCGCCGGCGCCTGGGCCCTGCTGATCCTGGCCATCGCGGTCTCCGTCCTCCCCTTCCTCTGGGTGCTGCGGACCGCGCTGTCCACCAACAACGCGCTGGCCACCAACGCCGCCAGCCTCCTCCCTGCGGAATTCACCTTCGGCGCCTTCAAACGTGTTTTCGGCCTGCAGTCTCCCGCCGAAGCCGTTGCCGAAGGCGGCTCGGGCGCCGCCATCGATTTCTGGATCTACCTGCGCAACTCCGTTGTCTTTTCTTCCATCACCACCGCCGGGGCTGTGTTCTTCAGTGCCATGGCCGCCTACGCATTCGCCCGGCTCCGCTGGAAGGGCCGCAACGCCGTCTTCAGCCTCTTCCTCGGCACCATGCTGGTCCCGCCGATCTTCACGGCACTGCCCAACTTCCTGCTGATCAAGAACCTTGACCTGCTGAACACCATGCTCGGAATGGTCCTTCCCTATCTGTTCATGACCCCGTTCGCCATCTTCTTCCTCCGCCAGTTCTTCCTGAACATGTCCCGCGAGGTAGAGGAAGCGGCCATGCTCGACGGCGCCAAGCACCTCCGCATCTTCTTCCAGATTGTCCTGCCCAACGCCGCAGCCCCCATCGCCACCCTCGCCCTGCTCACCTTCATCGGCCAGTGGAACGAGTACTTCTGGCCGCTGCTGGTTGGTTCCCAGGATGACGTCCGCGTACTCCAGGTGGGCCTCGGCGTCTTCAAATCGCAGTCCCCGCAGGGCGCCCCGGACTGGTCCGGCCTGATGGCCGCCACCCTCGTCTCCGCCCTTCCGGTCCTGATCCTCTTCGCCGCCTTCGGCAAGAAGATCGTCAACTCCATCGGCTTCTCCGGCATCAAGTAATTCAGCTCTTCCCTCCCCCAAACCTCGCGCGGGCCATGGCGGCCTGCCCGAAAACATCCCTGAAAGGACCTCCCATGAAGAAAATGAAAGCAACCGGCGCCCTTGCTGCGGCCGCCGCGGCAGTCCTCGCCCTCTCCGCCTGCGGCAGCGGCGGCGGTTCAGCCGAAGCCGGCAAGGGCGAAATCAGCTACTGGCTGTGGGACGCCAACCAGCTTCCGGCCTACCAGCAGTGCGCCGACGACTTCACCAAGGCCAACCCGGACATCACCGTCAAGATCACCCAGCGCGGCTGGGACGACTACTGGAGCACCCTTACCAACGGCTTCGTGGGAGGCACCGCCCCGGACGTCTTCACCAACCACCTGGGCAGGTACGGCGAGCTGGCCGAGAACAAGCAGCTCCTGGCCATCGATGACGCCGTGGCCAAGGACAAGGTGGACCTCTCCGCCTACAACGAAGGCCTCGCCGACCTCTGGGTGGGCCAGGACGGCAAGCGGTACGGGCTGCCCAAGGACTGGGACACCATCGGCCTGTTCTACAACAAGGACATGCTTTCCGCCGCCGGGATTTCCGAGGACCAGATGAAGGACCTCACCTGGAACCCCAAGGACGGCGGCAGCTACGAGAAGGTCATCGCCCACCTGACCGTGGACAAGAGCGGCAAGCGCGGCGACGAGCCCGGGTTCGACAAGAACAACGTCCAGGTCTACGGCCTGGGCCTGAACGGCGGCGGCGACTCCTCCGGCCAGACTGAGTGGAGCTACCTCACCAACACCACCGGCTGGTCCCACACGGACAAGAACCCGTGGGGCACCCACTACAACTATGACGACCCGAAGTTCCAGGACAGCATGCAGTGGTTCGCGGGCCTGGCGGACAAAGGCTACATGCCCAAGCTCGAAACCACCGTCGGCGCCAGCATGGCTGACACCTTCGCCGCCGGCAAGTCCGCCATCAACGCCCACGGTTCGTGGATGATCGGCCAGTACACCGGGTACAAGGGCATCCAGGTGGGTATCGCCCCCACCCCGGTGGGCCCCGAAGGCGAGCGCGCCTCCATGTTCAACGGCCTGGCCGACTCCATCTGGGCCGGCACCAAGAAGAAGGACGCCTCAATCAAGTGGGTTGAATACCTGGCCTCCTCAGCCTGCCAGGACGTCGTAGCGTCCAAGGCCGTGGTCTTCCCCGCGCTGAAGGCCTCCTCGGACAAGGCCGCCGCAGCGTTCCAGGCCAAGGGCGTGGACGTCACCGCGTTCACCGAGCACGTGAAGAACAAGACCACGTTCCTGTACCCGATCACGGACAACACCGCCAAGGTCAAGGGCATCATGGAACCGGCCATGGACGCCGTGGTGTCCGGCAAAGCGCCGGTCAGCTCGCTGACTGCCGCCAACGATCAGGTCAACGCCCTGTTCAAGTAACCCCCCAATATGTGGCTGCGTTTGTGGTCGCAGCCACCCGGCCGGGTCCCGCCGTCCTCCTCCTCGCGGCGGCGGCACCCGGCCACCCCTTCCCTGGCATTCCCGTTATGCGTAACTTAAGACGCACCCCTGAACACCGAAAGAGACCACCATGGATCCCCTGCACCTCCGTTCCGCCGGCACCAGCCTGCTGATCAGCTTCGACAGCGGGGAGGCCGAGGTCATCCACTGGGGCGCGGACCTGGGTGCAGCACTTCCAGACCTCGCCGTCCTCACCACGCCCGTGGGGAATTCCTCCGTGGACGCCCGCGTCCCGGCCGCCCTTCTCCCTCAGGCCTCCTCGTCCTGGCGGGGCCGTCCCGCCCTCCGCGGCAACCGGATCACCGACGGCGCCCCGGGCCTGGACTTCTCCTCCCGCCTCCGCGTCACGTCCGTGGACACCGCAGGCGCCGGGCGGGCCACCGTTGTCCAGGCCGACGCCGACACCGGCATCAGCGTCGCCACCGTCCTGACACTGCACCCGGGCGGCCTGCTGGAACTGCGGCACACCCTTACCAACAACGGCACCACCCCCTTCCAGGTGGACGAACTGGCGACGGTCCTCCCCGTGGCGCCGGACGCCGTCGAACTCCTCGACCTGACCGGACGCTGGTGCCGCGAACGCCACCCGCAGCGGCGGCCCATCCAGCAGGGCACATGGGTCCGCTCCGGACGGCACGGCCGTACTGGCCACGATTCCTCTCTCCTGTTCGCCGCCGGCTCCCAGGGTTTCGGCAATCGGCACGGCAAGGTCTGGGCCACCCACCTGGCATGGAGCGGCAACCACGAACAGTTCGCGGACACCATCGGCGACGGGCGGACCATGATCGGGGGCTCGGAACTGCTGGGCTCCGCGGAGGTCATCCTCGCCCCGGGCGGCAGCTACACCACACCTGCCTTGTTCGCTGCATTTTCGGACCGCGGCCTGGACGGCATCACCGAGGCCTTCTACAGCTGGTTCCGGTCCCGCCCGCACCACATCCTTCCGGGCGCGAAGCCGCGCCCGGTGGTGCTGAACACCTGGGAGGCCGTGTACTTCAACCACGATCTCGACACCCTGATCGAGCTCGCCGATTCCGCCGCGGACCTCGGCGTGGAGCGCTTCGTGCTCGACGACGGCTGGTTCCGCGGCCGCCGCGACGACCACGCGGGCCTGGGCGACTGGTACGTGGACGAGACCCTGTGGCCTGAAGGGCTGACGCCGCTGATCGATGCCGTCACCTCCCGGGGGATGGAGTTCGGGCTGTGGGTGGAACCGGAGATGGTCAACCTGGACTCGGATGTTGCCCGGGCCCACCCGGAGTGGATTTCCGGCCCTTCCGCGGTAGCGCACAAGGACGGCGGCCGGCTGCCCCTCGAATGGCGCAACCAGCACGTCATCGACCTCGTCAACCCGGAAGCCTGGCAGTACGTCTTCGACCGGATCTCGGCACTCCTGGGTGAGAACAACATCAGCTACCTCAAGTGGGACCAGAACCGGGACATCGTTGAACAGGGCCACGCCGGCCGCGCGTCCGTCCATGAACAAACCCTCGCCGCCTACCGGCTGTTCGACGAGCTCCGCAAGGCCCATCCCGGCGTCGAAATTGAAAGCTGCTCCTCCGGCGGCGGACGCGTTGACCTGGGCATCCTGGAGCGGACCGGACGCGTCTGGGCATCGGACTGCAACGACGCCCTGGAACGGCAGACCATCCAGCGCTGGACCGGCGCCGTGGTTCCGCCGGAGCTCGTGGGCAGCCACATCGGCCCCACCACCTCGCACACCACCGCCCGCACCCACGACCTTTCCTTCCGTGCCATCACAGCCTTCTTCGGCCACTTCGGCATGGAATGGGATGTCCGCGGCGTCCAGGGCGCAGAACGGGAGGAGCTGCGGCGCGTTGTCGGGCTCTACAAGGAACACCGGGACCTGATCCACAGCGGCCGGCCGGTCCACGCGGACATCGCTGATGAGGCCTACCAGCTGCACGGCGTGGCGTCTGGGGAACCTGCTGCGGAGGGTACGACGGCGGCGCTGTTCGCCTTCGTCTGTGCCCGCACCTCGGGTGCCGAGCAGCCGGGCCGGATGGGCCTGCCCGGACTCGACCCGGACCGGACCTACCGGGTGGACCCCATCTTCCCGGCCCCCGGCGACAGCGACTACGGACACACGTTCACCCAGGTGCAGCCGCCGGCCTGGCTCAGTGACGGCGCAACAGCCAGCGGCCGGTTCCTCGCCGAAGTTGGCCTGCCGATGCCGATGCTCAACCCGGAACACGCGGTGCTGATCAAGGTCACAGCGCTCTAGGCGGTCACAATTCACGAATGTACGGCCCGGCGGAAACTTCCGCCGGGCCATACGTGTGTGGCACCAAAACCCCGGCCAGAGCGGCAGCTCCGCGAAGCCTGGCTCCGAGGGTTTCACGCGCTGGCATGTCGTTGCCGCCCATCCGGTCCTCCGTCAGGTCCGAATGCCCTTATGACACCTGAACGAGTGTGGAATCTGTTTTATACCTGACTGGAGATGACCGTGAACCAGAGTGCCAAGAACCTGACCCGGACCGCCGCCGCTTCACTGCTGGCCCTGACCGGTTTCGCCGCAACCACCCTCCCGGCGCAGGCCGCCACAACGTCCGGACCCGTGACTGAAGTGACCCAGCAGTCCAGCGGCTCACCGCTCCTGGGCGACATCCTCGCCGGCGGAATCCTGAACGGCGGCGTCATCAACGGTCCCGTGGTGGACGGCCCCCTGGTGGACCTGGGCGATACCGGCCCGTTCCAGTTCGGCCAGTTCCAGTAACCCTCCCCGCCTGACCAACCGCTGCCCCCGGCTTCCACGCCGGGCAGCGGGGCTTTGCCATGCCCCGATGTGCCAGCCGGCCCCGAGATCCCGAGAAGGAACATGTCCCACAACGCACTGAACTCCCCTGCCCGCCCCGCGTCTCCGCGGCTGGACCTGACCCAGGCCCAGCGCGGCATCTGGTACGCGCAGAAGCTGGCACCGGAGAATCCGATGTTCCAGATCGGTCAGTTTGTTGAGATCACCGGGCCCTTGGACCACGGTGTCCTGGCGGCCGCCCTGGAGCAGGGGATTGCGGGCACCGAGGCCCTCACCATGGCCTTCAGCGAGGACAAAGACGGGCCGTTCCAGTACCCGCGTCCGCGGCCGGCCATTCTTGAGGTCACCGACCTGGCAGGGGCCACAGACCCGGAAGCACAGGCCCGCGCCCTCATGGACGCCGACCTGGCGCTCCCCCGGGATCCCTCATCGGACCATATGCTCCACACGGAGCTCATCCGTCTCGCCCCCGAACGGCACTTCTTCTACCAGCGCGTGCACCACCTCCTGTTGGACGGCTATTCCGCTGTCCTGGTCCTGCGCCGGGTGGCTGAGCTCTACAACACCATCCTGGCGAACGACGGCGGCGGACAGGCCACCGGGGAAGGTGCGGGTTTTGCGCGGTTCGCGGACCTCCTGGCGGCTGAGGCCGGTTATGCCGGGTCTGACGGCGCCGCAACAGACCGGGCCTTCTGGGACGGCGAGCTTGCCGAAGCGCCTCCTGCCACCGGCCTGGCCGGACGTCCGAACGGTGCCGCGGGGTCCCTGATCCGGGCCTCGGTGGCCCTCCCGTCCGCCGCGGCCATGGCCCTCGAGGGCGCGCCGGCGAGCGCGCCGGCGCTGGTCCTGACCACCGCGTCACTGTACCTGCACCGGATCACCGGTGAGCGCACCGTCTCGGTGGCGCTGCCCGTCACGGCCCGGCGTGGACACCTGGCTAAATCAACGCCGTCAATGCTGTCGAACATCGTGCCTGTGAAGCTGACCGTCGATCCCGGCGAAACCGTCGCCGCCACCGCCGCAGCCGTGGGACGCACCCTCCGTGGTGCCCTGGTCCACCAGCGCTTCCGCTATGAGGACCTGGACACCGGAGGCGGCTACCTGGGCCCAGCGGTCAACATCCTGCCCGTCCTGGACACGATCGCTTTCGGCGAGGCCCGGGGCGCGATGAACATCCTCTCCACCGGGCCAATTGACGATCTCTCCATCGTGGTCCACGGCCTCGGCGCCGGCGGTGCAGCACCGCAGCCCACAGTCCAGTTCGAAGCCAACGCGGCCATGTACACGCAGGATGTGCTGGCCGGCCACCTTGACCGCTTTGTACGCCTGCTTGAACACGTGGCCACCCGCCCCGACGCGGTGGTGGCTGACCTGGCGGTCACCACCCCGGCAGAGGAACAGCAACTGCTCGCGGCGGGCCAGGCTCACGGCCAGCACCTGCCGGGCCACACCATCGTGGAGGAATTCCAGCAGAACGCGGCGGCACAGCCTGATCAGACGGCCGTCGTGGCCACGGAGGGCACCCTCACCTTCGCTGAACTGGAGTCCCGTTCGAACCAGCTGGCGCGGTTCCTGGCCGGGCACGGTGCAGGGCCCGGAAGCACGGTGGCGGTACGGCTGGACCGTGGCCTGTTGCTGCCGATAGCGCTCCTGGCGATCCTCAAGTGCGGCGCCGCCTACCTTCCGCTGGATCCGGACTACCCTGCCGGCCGCGTGGAGGGCATGCTCCACGATGCCGCTCCCCTGAGGATCCTCACTTCAGCAGCGTTTACGGCGGCAGGGTCCGCGGAGGGGAACCCGCCGGCACCCGGACACGAGGAGCTGGCCACGGACGTCCCGGTCACGGTCCTGGACTCTGCCCTGATGGAGGCCTGCCTCGCCGGCAAGGACGGGTCGGCTCCCCCGCCCGCCGCCGGCCAACAGGATCTCGCGTACGTCATTTTCACCTCCGGCTCCACGGGCCGGCCCAAGGGCGTCGGTGTCGAACACCTGGCCCTGCTGAACCTCTACACCTCGCACCGCGACACCATCTTTGCCCCGGCGGAGGCGCGGCTGGGCCGCAAGCTCAGGGTAGCGCACACCGCGGGGCTGTCCTTTGACGCGTCCTGGGACCCCATCCTGTGGCTGGTGGCAGGCCACGTACTTCACCTTGTGGACAACGGCACCCGCCGGGATCCTGAGGCCCTCAGCGCCTATCTGGCCGAGGCCGGCATTGACTCCATCGAGACCACGCCCTCCTTCGCCAAGGTACTGGTGGCCGGCGGACTGTTCGACCAGGAACGGCACCCGTCCGTGGTGGCCCTGGGCGGCGAGGCTGTAGACACCCAGCTGTGGGAAGACCTGGCAGGCCGCAACGGCGTTGTCGCCTACAACTTCTACGGCCCCACCGAAACTACCGTGGACTCGCTGACCGCGGTCATGGAAGCCGGCACCGCACCCACCCTGGGCGGTTCGGTGGCAAACACCCGCCACTACATCCTGGACTCCGGCCTGAACCCGGTTCCGGACAATGCCGTGGGCGAGCTCTACGTTGCCGGCATCAACCTTGCCCGCGGTTACCTGGACCAGCCCGGGCTCAGCTCCGAACGATTCGTGGCGGATCCTTTCGCACTGGACGGCTCGCGGATGTACCGCACCGGAGACATTGTGCGCCGCCGGGACGACGGCACCCTTGAATTCCGGGGGCGGCTGGATGGCCAGGTCAAGATCCGGGGGTTCCGCATTGAACCCGCCGAGATCGAACAGGTGCTGCGCGCCCTGCCCGGCGTAGACCAGGCAGCCGTCACCGTAGGTACCAACCGGGCCGGCTACGACCAGCTCCTGGCATACGTCACGCCAGCGTCCACGTCCGATGGCGGGCCGCAGCATCCGCTGGACACCGCCGACCTTCGGCGGCAGGCACGGCGGCACCTGCCCGACTACATGGTGCCGGCCACCGTCACCAGCATTCCTGTCCTGCCCCTGACACCCAACGGAAAACTGGACGTCCAGGCCTTGCCTGTACCGGAACAGGACACTTCGGCCACTACCCCGCGCAACGAGCCCGAACGGATCGTGGCCGCTGCGTTCCGTGACGTTTTGGGCCTCGAGTCGGTGGGCCTGGAGGACGACTTCTTCGACCTGGGCGGCCACTCACTGCTTGCCACCCGGCTGGTTGCCCTGCTGCGGGACCGCACCGGCACGGCTCCGGCACTCCGCACCGTCTTCGAAAAGACAACAGTGGCGGCCCTCGCCGAAACCCTGGACCTGGGCACGGCTCCGGCCCGGCCGCTGGCTGCCGTCACCCGGCCGGCAGTCCTGCCGCTGTCCTTCGCCCAGCGCCGGCTGTGGTTCCTCAACCGGCTGGATCCCGCGGCCGGGACGTACAACATCCCGGTGGTCCTGGACCTGCGCGGGCCCCTGGACGTCGCGGCCCTGGCTGCGGCCCTCGGCGAAGTAACTGACCGCCACGAGACGCTCCGCACGGTGTTCCCCCTGGTTGACGGCGAACCCGCCCAACGCATCCTGCCGCCGGCAGAGGGGCGGCCATCCTTGGTTGCCGTGGAGTGCTCCACCACCGGGCTGCCGGACGCGCTTGCCGCGGAAACGGGGCGCGGGTTCGACCTGGGCCGGGACCTGCCGTTGCGGGCGGTCCTGTTCCAGCTGGCGCCGGACCACCACGTCCTGGCCGTGACCCTGCACCACATCGCAGCCGACGGCTGGTCCCTGGCACCCCTGGCCCGGGATCTGTCGGTCGCGTACAACCACCTCGCCGCGGGCACGGACGTGGAGCTGCCGCCGCTGCCCGTGCAATATGCCGATTACACGCTCTGGCAGCGTTCCGAACTGGGCAGTGAGTCGGATCCGGAGAGCCCCATCTCGCGGCAGCTGGAGTTCTGGGCACGCGAACTGCGCGGCGCACCGGAGGAGCTGCTGCTGCCCTTTGACCGTGCCCGCGGCACCAGCGGTGACGCTGCGCACCCGGACGGCGGTCCGGCGTCGTCCGTTTCCCTGAACATTGGCCGCGAAACGGCGGAGCGGCTCAACACCCTGGCCCGGGAGCACAACGCCAGCCTGTTCATGGTGCTGCAGGCAGCCTTTGCCGCTTTGCTCACCAAGACCGGCGCCGGCGACGACATTCCGTTGGGCACCCCCGTGGCCGGGCGGACGGACACCCAGCTGGACAGCCTGGTGGGCTTCTTCGTCAACACGCTGGTTTTGCGCACCAATACCTCCGGCAACCCCACCGCCGGTGAACTCGTGGAGAGCGTCCGCTATACCAACCTGCATGCCTACGCCAACCAGGACGCGCCCTTTGAGCGGGTGGTGGAGGAGCTCAACCCTTCCCGCTCGCAGCACCGGCACCCGCTGTTCCAGGTCATGCTGACCCTCCAGAACACCGCCACCACTCCACTGGCCATGGACGGCCTGGAAGCCACGGCGGACCAGGCCCGGGAAGCGGCCGGCGCAAAATTTGACCTGCTCCTGGACCTCGCCGAAAGGTCCGGCGGCCTCACCGGTTCCCTCGCCTACGACCCCGCCCTCTTCAACGCGGACACCGCTCAACTGCTGGCCGACGGCTTCCTGGCCGTTGTGGACCAGTTCGCCGCGGACCCCGCCGTCACCTTGGACCGGCTGCGGATCCAGTCGCCTGAACAGCATGCCCTGGTGCTGGCGCACAGCACCGCCCACACCTCCGCGGACAGCTACGGGGACGGGACTGGTCAAACGGTCGTGGATGCCTTCCTGGCCACCGCCGCCAGGACCCCCTCCGCGCCCGCCGTGGTTGACGCAGGCGGTCCGGCCGCATGCCTCACTTTCGGCCGGCTGCGGCAGCGTGTGGAGTCTGTGGCCAGGGGCCTGGTGGCGCTGGGGGTCCAGCCCGGCGACAGGGTAGCCGTGGCCCTTCCCCGCACGGCCGATGTGGCCACGGCCGCACTGGCCGTCCTTGCTGCGGGAGGGGTCTACATTCCGGTGGACCTCACCTATCCCGCGGAACGGATCGCCATGATCCTCGACGACGGCGGCCCCGCCCTGGTGCTCGCGGCACCCGAGGGCCCGGGCCAGGCGGGCCCCGTACCGGCCGCCCGGACAGTCACCCTGGAGATGCTGATCGCCGCGGGGACCGGCATCGCTCATGCAGACCTGGCCGGGCGACGGCCCGCTCCGGACGACCTCGCGTACGTCCTCTTCACCTCAGGATCGACCGGCCGGCCGAAGGGTGTTGCCGTATCCCACGGCGCACTGGCAAACCTTTACTCCCACCATCTCCGGACGCTCTATACCCCGCGGTTCGAGGCAGCCCGGGGCGCCACGGTGTCCGTGGCCCACATCGCCGGACTTGGATTCGATGCGGCCTGGGACCCCATGCTGTGGCTGGTGGCTGGTGCCGAACTCCACATTGTGGCCGACGACGTGCGCACCAACGCCCAGGCGCTGGCCTCCTACTGCCGTGCCCACGCCATCGGAGTCCTGGAAACCACCCCCACCTACGCTGGCCAGCTCCTGCAGTTCGGCCTCGGTGCGCAGCCTGCTTCTCCAGCCGCAGATACCGGGCAGCCACTGCCGCTGCTGTTGCTGCTGGGCGGCGAAGCCGTGCCGGCCGGGCTGTGGGCAACCCTGTCCGGCATGCCCGGCGTGGACGCCTGGAACTTCTACGGGCCCACCGAATTCACCGTGGATTCCTCCACCGCGCGGATCCAGGGTTCCCGGCCCACCATCGGCACGGGAATCGCCAACACCGGCACCCTGGTCCTGGACCAGCACCTGGCCCTTGTACCCCTGGGTATCCCGGGAGAGCTGTACCTGGCCGGACCCGGAATGGCCCGGGGCTACCACCAGCGCCCCGGCGAAACAGCGTCCCGGTTCGTGGCCAACCCCTACGCCAAGGACGGCAGCCGCATGTACCGCACCGGCGACCTGGTGCGGCGAACCGGCGACGGCACGCTCGAGTTCGTTGCCCGCAACGACGAACAGGTGAAGGTCCGCGGATTCCGGGTGGAACCGGGTGAGATCGAGGCTGCGCTTGCGGCCCACGATCAGGTGGACCGGGCCGTGGTCCTTCCCGACGGCGAACCGGCCCAACGGCTGATCGCCTACTACACCGGAACGGCTGCACCGGAGGACATCCGGACCCACGCGGCGGAACGGTTGCCCGACTACATGGTCCCGGCCATCCTCATGCCCATCCCGGACATTCCGCTGACACCGCACGGCAAGCTGGACCGGAAAGCCCTGCCCGCCCCCGCCGTGTCAACAGCCCGGGTGGGGGCAGCACCCCATACTCCCGACGAGCACGCCATGGCCGCCGCTTTTGCCGCCGTCCTGGCCGTGGACAACGTCTCCATGGGCGACGACTTCTTCGCCCTGGGCGGGCATTCACTGCTCGCCATCGATCTAATGGCCCGGATACGGATTGCCTTCGGCCGGGAACTTCCCCTGCGCACCCTGTTCGACGCCCCCACCCCCGCCGGGCTGCTGGCCGCGCTGCGGCCCGGAACGGCGGACACCGGGACGGGCACCATCGAGGCGGGAAACGCTGACGCGCCCGGCATAGCCGCGAACACTGCTACCGCCGGCGCCGAAGTCATGCCGCTCGGCGAATGGCTGGACACCGCCGGAGCCACCCGGCCGGAGCACCTGGAACTGTCCCACGCGCAGGCACGCATGTGGTTCCTGAACCAGCTTGATCCAGGCGCTGCCGACTACAACATCTCCCTGGCAGTGCGGCTGACCGGCGCCCTCGACGAACAGGCCCTGGCCTCCGCCGTGAAGGCACTGTTCCACCGGCATGAGGTCCTCCGGACGGTCTACCCGGAGACCGGCGGCGTCCCCGGCCAGCACATCCTCGCCACCGGCAACGCTTCCTGGATGAACCTTGCCCTCAGCACCGCCACATCCGAGGACAACCTCCGCGAGGAACTGCAGGCGCAGGCAAGCCGCGGCTTCGATGTCCGCACCGAGGTGCCGCTGCGGGCCGGACTCATCCGGATCCATGCCGAGGCCGGAGAATCAGCACAGGAAGCAGAACCACAATGGGTGCTGCACCTGGTGATCCATCACATCGCCGGTGACGGCGCCTCCCTGGCGCCGCTGGCACGGGACCTATCCGCTGCGTACTCAGCCGCGCTCGCAAGCGCAGACGGAGAACCTGCCACGCAGGCCCTTGCTCCCCTGCCCCTGCAGTACGCCGACTTCAGCGCCTGGCAGCGGCAGCAACTGGCCGGTCCTGCCCTGGCGGAAAAGGTTGGCCACTGGCGGCACGCCCTCGCCGGGCTCCCGCCCGAGTTGATGCTGCCCGCTGATCACCAGCGGCCCCGCACCGCACGCCAACCGGGGGGACAGGTGGGCTTCCGCGTGTCCCCTGAAAGTGTGGCGGCGCTCTCAACCCTCGCGTCGTCGTCGAACGCCAGCCTGTTCATGGCACTGCACGCCGGCCTTGCCGGCTACCTGCTCCGGACCGGCGCCGGTGAGGACCTGGTGATCGGATCGCCCACAGCGGGCCGCGCCGATCCGCTGCTCGCCCCGATGGTGGGCTTCTTCGTGAACACCCTGCCGCTGCGCGTCAACGCCGCCGGCGATCCTGGCCTGCGCACCCTGCTGGACCGGTCCAGGGCCAGCATCCTGGATGCCTTCGACCATGACGATGTGCCTTTCGAACGCCTCGTGGAAGCAGTGGCACCGGAGCGCGAACTGGGCCGGCATCCCCTGTTCCAGACCATGCTCACGGTGGACAGTGACGTGCCGGCGGTCCCCCAGCTTCCCGGCGTCACCGTGGTTCCCGAGCCGGAGGCTGGTACTGGAGAAGCCAAGTTCGATCTGTCCTTCACGCTTCGGCCGGACGCCGAAGGGGGCCTTGCCGGAACGCTGGATTACAACTCCGCCATGTTCGAATCAGCCACCGCCCAGCGCCTGGCGGCCGGTTTCACCCGGTTGCTGGACCTGGCCGCTTCCGCTCCGGACGTGCCCTTGTCGGCGCTGCCGCTGCTGGAAGAGCACGAGGCCCGTGACCTGGTTGCGGCGACGTCGGGCTCCCACGCCGGAACTGCAGCCCTGGGTGCCGGGCCGGCACCCGGACAAGCCCCGGGGCATGCGGACCAGGACATCCCGGCGGCGTTCGCTGCGGCAGTCCGTGCCACGCCTGACGCCGTGGCCCTTGTGTCCGACGCCGGTTCGCTCAGTTTCGCCGACCTTGAGGCGTCTGCCGAACGTGTCGCCGCCGGGCTCACCGCAGCCGGCGCGGGCGGCGGCCTGGTGTCCGTCATGCTGCCCAGGTCCGCCGGCACGGTCGAGGGCCTCCTCGGCGTATTGCTGGCGGGCAGCGCCTACAATCCCATCGATACCGCGTATCCGGACAACCGCGTGGCCGCTATCCTCGAAGATGCCGCTCCCGAGGCAGTGCTCACCAGCTCCGCCGTGGCGCCCAGGCTCTCCGGCATCCTGGCGGGGCTGGATCTTGAACCCCGCCTGCTCCTGATCGAAGACCTGGCCCACAGCACTGCGCAGGTGCCAATGCCAAACCGCGCCAGGGACCCGCGTGAGCTTGCGTCGGTGATGTTCACCTCGGGCTCCACCGGCCGGCCGAAGGGCGTGGAGGTCAGCCACGGTGCCCTGGCAGCGCTGCTGGCCTCCCACCGGGAGACGCTGCTTGCCGGCATCAGCAGGCGGAAGGTGGCCCACACAACGGGCGTCGGCTTCGATGCATCGTGGGATCCCATCCTCTGGCTGGCGGCCGGGCATGAACTGCACCTGCTCTCCGACGACCTCCGCCGGGACCCATCGGCCCTCGCCGGGTACTTCGTCCGCCAAGGCATCAGTGCCTGGGAGACAACTCCGGGTTACCTGCACCAACTCCTGGCCGAACCCGGGTTCGCCGCCCACCTGGCCAACCACCCGCGCGGTCGGGAAGCCTTCAGCCTGGCCTTGGGCGGTGAAGCGTTCGACGCCGGCCTGTGGACGTCCGTGGCGGCGCTTGCCGGCGTCCGGGCCTGGAACCTCTACGGCCCCACCGAAGCCACGGTGGACACCGTGGTGGCTTCGGTGGCCGACAGTGATGCCCCCGTGTTGGGCCGGCCCACGGCCCGTACCCGGCTCTACGTCCTGGATGACCGGTTGCAGCACGCCCTGCCCGGCGCAGCCGGTGAACTGTATATCGCAGGGGCGCAGTTGGCGCGGGGCTACCGCGGACGTCCCGACCTTACCGCTGAACGGTTCGTGCCGGATCCTTTCCACGGCGGCGGCGAACGGATGTACCGGACCGGTGACGTGGTGTACCGCCACCCGGACGGGCGGCTTGTCTTCGCCGGCCGCAACGACGGGCAGCTGAAGATCCGTGGTTTCCGGGTGGAACCTGGCGAAGTGGAGTCGGTCCTGAGGGCTGCCCCGGGCGTCCGGGCCGCAGTGGTCCGGGCAGTCGGTGAAGGCAGCGCAGCGCGGCTGGCGGGTTACGTCGTCGCGTCAGGTGACGCCGCGGAAGACCTGCCCGACGCCGTGCGCCGCCATGCGCAGGCGGCACTGCCGGACTATATGGTTCCCTCAGTGGTCATGGTGATCCCGGAGGTGCCGCTGACGCCCCACGGCAAGGTGGATGCCAACGCGCTCCCCGACGCCTCCACCGCGGGACGCTCCGGGGGCCGTGCGCCCCGGTCCCCGCAGGAGAAGACGGTGGCCGGCATCTTCGCCGAGGTGCTCACCCTTGACCGGGTTGGCGTGGACGAATCGTTCTTCGAACTGGGCGGCCACTCATTCCTGGCGCAGCCGCTGGTCGCCAAGGTCAACGCTGCCCTGGGCACGGACCTGCAGGTCCAGTCGCTCTTCCGGGCACCCACCGTGGAAGGGCTGCTGCTGGAAGCAGCCAACGGCTCGCGCGCCAGCGTCGCGGACAGCCTGCGGCAGGTGCTTCCCCTACGGACAGCCGGGTCCAAAGCGCCGCTGTTTGCCGTGCACCCGGCGTCGGGCATCGGCTGGGGATTTGCTTCCATGCTGGGGCAACTGGACCCCGAGCGCCCCCTGATCGGGCTGCAGATGCCGGGCATGGAACCGGGGCGGACTTCTCAGGTGGAGGCGGCAACCCTGACGGAACTGGCCGATGACTACATTGCCCGGATCCGCAGCGTCCAGCCCGAAGGGCCGTACCATCTGCTGGGTTGGTCATTTGGCGGCTATCTGGCCCACCGGCTGGCCACCAGGCTGCAGGAACGCGGCCACGAGGTGGCTTTCCTGGCCATCCTGGACGCCTTCCCGGACAACCAGGAAGGAAACACCGCGCCCGGCGAAGACCAGGCGCTGTGGGCGAGCTACCTGGAAGCGCAGGGCTACGACCTCACCGGGGAAGACCTGGCAGGCGTGGACGTGCACCGCGCCCAGGAGATCCTGCGCGCCAACCACAACCCGGTAGGAACGGTCCCCACAGATTCGGTGGAGGCCATGGCCCGGAACTTCCCGATCCTGGCACGCCTGATCAGGGACGAACGGCCCCAACTCTTCACCGGTGACCTGCTGTTCTTCCGCGCCACGGAGCAGGTCCCGCCGGGTACTCCGGGCAGCGCTTCCTGGTCCCCGTTCGTCACCGGGGCCATCACCGATGTTCCTGTTGGCGAGCGGCACTCCCAGCTGCTCAGTGACCGGGCTCTCAGGACAATCATGCCTGCCTTGGCCATCCGCCTGGGCGGCGGAACCGAATAACAGATGATGCTCCTGTGACGCCTGGGGCCCCCACACACCACCAAAAACGCCAGGAAAGGTCATAATGACGAACCCGTTCGATGACAAGTCCGCAACCTTCTCCGTACTGGTCAACGAGTACCAGCAGCACTCCCTCTGGCCAGCCTTCGCCGCCGTACCCGAGGGCTGGGTGACCATGTTCGGCCCCGACAACCGGGAAGCGTGCCTTGACTACGTGTCGCGGACCTGGACGGACATGGCTCCGCGCAAGGTTTCCGAGCTCGCCGCTTCGCAGTGATCCGCGTAGAGAACGTCAGCAAGAGCTTCGGCAGCTTCAAGGCCCTCGACGGGTTGACCCTGAAGGCGGGGGAAGGAACCGTCCTCGGGCTCCTGGGGCCGAACGGTTCCGGGAAGACCACCACCGTCAAGATCCTCACCACGCTGCTGGCTCCGGACAGCGGGGACGCCCGGGTGGCAGGGCACTCCGTACTGGCAGCCCCGGACCTGGTCCGGCGAAACCTGGGCCTGTCCGGGCAGTACGCGGCCGTGGACGAAAAGCTCACCGCCTTCGAAAACCTGCACATGGTGGGCCGCCTGTACGGCATGAACCGGCGTACGGCCTCCGCGAGGGCGTCGGAGCTGCTTGAGAATTTCCGGCTCACGGATGTGGCAACCAAACGGTCCGGAACGTTTTCCGGCGGAATGAGGCGCCGCCTTGACCTCGCGGGTGCCATTGTGGCCCGGCCGAAGGTGGTTGTCCTCGACGAACCCACCACAGGGTTGGATCCGCGCGGCCGCCTGGACACCTGGGACGTCGTCTCCCGGCTGGTGGCCGACGGCACCACAGTGCTCCTGACCACCCAGTACTTGGAGGAAGCGGACCGGTTGGCTGACAACATCGCCGTCATCAACCACGGCAGGGTCATCGCCGAGGGGACGGCGGCGGAACTGAAGCAAAACGCCGGAACTGAACGCATCGGCGTCGTCATGCGCCATGCTGCCGACCTGCCGGCCGCAGCCGCCGTGCTCCACGCCGCCGCCGGCCCGGATGTCCGGCCCGAGCTGGATCCGCAGAACCTGGGCGTGTCCATCGCCGCCCCGCAGGGCCACCGCACCCTGGTGCGCATCCTGACCGAACTGGACGCCCAGGCCCTGCCAGTGGAAGAGGCCTCGCTCCGCAGGCCCACCCTGGACGATGTGTTCCTAAGACTGACCGGCCACGCCACCGCAGACTCAGTGACCGATGCCGAAACAGAGGGGGTCGCCGCATGACCGCCATTACCGCAGCCGCAAGGGACAGCTCGGTCATTGCCCGCCGCAACCTCCTCAACGTCCTCCGGACACCCGGTGCCCTGGTGACCGGCCTTGTGCAGCCCATCATGTTCGTGCTGCTGCTCGGCTTCGTGTTCGGCGGCACCCTTGGCGGCGACCAGTACCGGAGCTTCCTGATCGGCGGAATCCTGGCACAGACACTCACCTTCAACGCGTCCTTCACGGCCGTGTACCTCGCCAAGGACCTTCAGCTGGGGCTGATTGACAGATTCCGGTCCCTGCCGATGTCCCGTGGAGCTGTCATCCTGGGCCGCACCACCTCGGACCTCGCCACCAGCGTGTTGTCCGTTGCGGCCACTATGCTGTGCGGGCTGGCCATCGGTTGGCGGATCACCAATGGCCCCGGCCCCGCCCTTGCGGCGTTGGCCCTGCTGCTGCTCTTCGCCTTCGCGGTGTCCTGGATCGGCGCCGTGATCGCGCTGACCGCCCGCAGCGTCGAAGTAGCGCAGAGCCTGGGCCTCGTGTGGCTGTTCCCCGTCACTTTCATCTCCGGGGCATTTGTCTCAGTGGACTCCCTGCCCGGTCCGCTGCGGACCATAGCCGAATGGAACCCCGTGACCGCCGTCGCCACTGCGGCACGCGAGCTCTTCGGGAACGCGGCCCCGCCGGCTTCGGCGTTCCGGGCGGCTGGGCGGCGGATAACGCGGTACTCTACTCAGTACTCTGCAGCGTCGGGA
The DNA here is from genome assembly GCF_000022025.1 of Pseudarthrobacter chlorophenolicus A6. Taxonomy (GTDB): domain Bacteria; phylum Actinomycetota; class Actinomycetes; order Actinomycetales; family Micrococcaceae; genus Arthrobacter; species Arthrobacter chlorophenolicus. The sequence continues at coordinate 1,961,195 of NC_011886.1, read as the reverse complement.
TCATTGCGGTATTCGCGCCACTGGCCATCACCCAATACCGGCGCATCAGCCGGCGATGAACAGCCACCCTGGTGACGGCACGGTTTACCTCACTGTTTCTTCCGCAGTTCTTGAGGCTGCCTGCGTACCGATTGGAGGTTTGACGGCCTGCCTCTCCCCTGCCGAAGCACAATCCGCCCGGCGCTTTGCCCGCCCCGAAGACCGCCTGGACTATCTGGCCTCCCATGCCTTGTTCCGGTTGATTGCTGCGCACCGGCTGGGGGGCGGGTTCGCCGAAGCGCCGAAGCTGGAAGTCACCCGGCGGTGCGCCGGCTGCGGGAGCACCGGGCACGGCAAACCGGCCGTTGCGGGGGCCAGCCTCAGCCTGTCCCGGAGCAAGGGCGCCGTGATGGTGGCCGCAGGGCCCGAGGGCGCCCCGGTAGGCGCGGATATCGAGCACATACCCGACACCCTGCACCACGGATTCGACCACTACGCGGCGTCCGCGGCCGAACGTGAGGCGCTTGCCCCCGGTGACATACCCGCACGGCTCCGCCTTTGGGTTGCTAAGGAAGCAGTACTCAAGGCGGCCGGGCTCGGCCTCAGCGTACCTCCGGCCGATGTCCATTTGGCCGGCGATCCAGCCGACGACGACAATTTCCCCACCCTCCGCGCTGACAGCCCTGCCCACCCGCAGGTGCACGGACTGAGTGCGGTTTTCCTTCCTGCCCCTCCGGGGTACGCCGCGGCCCTCTCCGTGGCCGGGCCCGCGTCGCTCTCCGGGCTGTCCTTGGCCGATTTACTGCCACCCGTGCGGGGAGCCTGACCGGAGGCTGCCGGCTTATGCAGTCTCTGGCGCCCCGTCGTTCTCCGGGGCACCGCCTGACGCCGGGGCGGGGTTTGCAGCAAGCGCCTGCCGGCGGCGGTAAATCTGGACGCCGATGGCTACGGGTATTGCCGTAACAGCGACTGCCCGCATCCACGGCCTGTCCAGGACGTGCCCGGTCAGCGCATCCAGGGACACCCGCCCCGGTCCCCCAATGGCGAAGGACGTGGCTGCGAGCCCAAGGACGGCCGGATATTCCAGGCCACCGTCCATGGCAAAAAAGCCGTTGGGTGCGTGCACGCTGGCCGCAACTCCCATGGTGGTGGCCGCGGCGGCCCCCGCCGCAGGGGTGGCAAAGCCAAGGGCAAGCGCCACTCCCGCCCCAGCCTCACCCAGGCCAGCCAGCATGGCACTGGCCTTGGCCGGCCGGAAGCCCATGGCATCCATGCCTTTGCTGGTTTCCTCGATGCCGCCACCCCAAACCACCCGAACAGCTTCTGCGACCCGTGAGCGACAAGCACGCCGCCAAGCGCCGCGCGGAACAGGGTCCTGGCGGCGGTGGTGGCTGCCGGCGTTACGTTTTCATGGCTCACGGTGGTGATCCTTCCTGACAGTGATGCGGACTCAAGCCTTGGCGCCATTCTAGGCATGGCGGGTCAAGGAGTGGATGGGTCCTGACCCACGTTCTGGAGAAGTGGGGTCGGAAGAGCGGGCCAGGGCCTACTGCGGACCACGTTCGAGATCGGCAAGCTCTGATTCGAGTTGCTGCGTCAGGTTCCGCAGGCGCCGTATGTGTTCCTGCGACACGCGTCCGGGTTGGCTGGTGACCTGGGCATCAACGTCAAAGACAGTGTTTGGGCTGTGCCAGACGTTGAACCATTCGAGGCCGTGCCCCAGGGCGTCCCGCGTGACGCCCTGGAGGAGGAGCACCGGCTCACGCGCGCTGATATGAAGTACCCGTGCCAGGTCCGCGTCGGACGATACGGCCTGCACCTGCCGTGGGCCGCCGGCCGGGTGGTAGCCATGGTCCCGCATGAGCCCCAGGAGCGACGTGTCTTCGAGCAGCTCTGCAGTGAAGTGGGGGAAAAAGTCCCGCGGAACCCACGTGCGCATGAAAGCAACGGGCAGGTCATCGAGGTAGCGGACTCGTTCGATCTTCCACGTGTTGGCGGTGTTGAGGGCCTCTGTCCCGGCCTGTGGAGGCGGTGACGGTTCGATGGCGACGACATGCGTGCGCAGGCGCTGGCCGTGTGCTGCCGCCTGTTCGTCCAATCCACCGGCCTGTTGCACGTGCCGGCGCAGTACCGGTGTTGCTGCCACAACACTCCCGCGGCCGCGCTGGCGCCTGATAAGGCCCAGGTCAGACAGGCCCGCCAGGGACTGGCGTACGACACTCCGCGACACCCCGAACTGCCGCTGGAGTTCTTCCTCAGTGGGCAAGGACGATCCCGGAGGAAGGGCAAGATCAACGATTTGGCGGTGCAGAATGTCCCGGATCTGGGCATGCAGGGGGCCGCCGCCTTCCCGGCTTAACCGGCCGCTTCGCCCGGACTGCTCCGCACCAGGTCCTGCTGATTCCAAACTCACGCTTACTCCTCTGCCGCTGTGGAAATGATAGCCCGCCCGCTCCTTGGAAGACCCCGGGAGGGGACACGGACGCCCTTGACGTGATTCATGCCACTGACTATTGTACGTATCAAAGGTACGTACAACTTGAAGAGACGCAGTTGGCGAACCCACAAGCTTCTACCCGCATTGGAGATCTCATGCGCGACCCGCGCTCGGTGCGCTGCACCTACTACCTGGAATCCGAAATGGAGCCGGCCAAGGCCGCTGCCATCATGGCCGGCGAGCAGTCCTCCGGCACGTTCCTCCCCGTCCCGGGCGAATCGGCCCGAATCCGTGAACGGCATGCAGCCCACATCGTCGATGTGCAGGAGTTCGGTTTCTGCAAGCCTTCCCTCCCCTCCCGGGCCAACCCCGAGAAGGTCCGCGCAGCCCTGGTCACCGTCGACTTCCCGATGGAAAACGTTGGCACCGACCTCGCGACGCTACAGACAGCCATTGCCGGCAACTTGTTCGAACTGGGCGACCTGTATGCGTGCAGGCTGCAGGACATGGTCCTCCCGGAGGACTTCGTGGCAGCCCACCCCGGGCCTGCCTTCGGCATCGGGGGGACCCGAAAGTTGATCAGCGACGTCCAGGGCGTCATGGTCGGCACCATCGTCAAGCCCAACGTCGGACTCTCCGAGGAGGAGTTCCGCCTGGTGGTAAGGGACCTGGCGATGGCTTCCATCGACCTGATCAAGGACGACGAGCTGATGACCGATCCGGCCTACTTGCCCCTGGAGCGCCGCGTGGCCGTGGCAACTGAGGAAATCCGTGCCGCCGAACAGGTCACCGGCCACGCCACCATGTACGCCTTCAATATCACCGGCGACCTTGCCGGCCTCCGGAAACGCCACGACACCGTGGTTGAGGCCGGCGGCCGCTGCGTCATGCTGAACATCCCGGTTATGGGGATGCCTGCCCTCGCCCTCCTGCGCAGCTTCGCCGAGGTGCCGATCCACGGCCACCGCGCCGGCCTCGCAGCTTCCATGCGGTCCAAAGCGCTGGGTATGGACTACCGGGTCTGGCAGCAGATGGCCCGCCTCGCAGGAGCCGACCATCTGCACGCCAGTGGCCTGGGCAGCAAGTTCTACGAGCTCGACGCCGAGGTTGCTGCAAACATCAGGAGCCTCCTCGAACCGCTGGGCCAAACCGTCACACCGCTTCCCGTGCTCTCCTCCGGGCAGAACGTGACCACCCCCGGGCCCACCTTCGAAGCGACCGGCACGACCGACCTGATGATGCTTGCCGGCGGCGGCGTCGCAGCCCACCCGGACGGTCCGGGAGCAGGGGTCAAAAGCCTGCGCCAGGCCTGGGAAGCAGCCGTGGACGGCATCCCGCTGCTGACGGCAGCCACCCGCCGGGCGGACACTGGAGATGCCGCCCTGCTCCATGCGGTTCAGACATTCGGGAAAGGTGCCTGACATGCCGGCTTTCGGTTTCGTTGCGGACGACCTCACCGGAGCCGCCGACGTCCTGGCCCAGGCGCACCGGTACGGCCTCGAAGCAGCCCTCGTCATCGGTGACGCGCCCCTTCCCACGGATGCCGCCGTCGTCGGCTTCGCGGGGCCTGCGCGCTCCCTTGCGGGGACCGCGTTCGACGCCCTGGTGAGCCGCGACCTCGCCGGCATCGCCGCCCTGAACCTGGACGTGCTGCTCTATAAGGTCTGTTCCACCTTCGACAGCTCCCCCACCGTGGGCAGCATCGGCCGGGGAATCGAACTGCTGCACGAACAGTTCCCGCTGCACGGGGCCATCCCCGTGATTCCCGCCCAACCCGGATTTGGCCGGTACACAGCGTTCAGCAACCACTACGCAACGTATGCCGGGCAGTCCTACCGGTTGGACCGCCACCCAGTCATGTCCCGGCACCCATCCACCCCGATGTCCGAAGCAGACCTGCGCGAGGTCCTGGCCGAACAGCTCACGTCAGGCACGACGCCGGGTGCGATCCACCTGCCGGCGTATGAGGACGGGACGTTCAAGGACGCCTGGGCAGACCGCCGGCACGAACCCGGCGCGCAGGCCTTCGTGGTTGACGCCGTGGATGAACACCACATGGATGCCGTGGCTGAAGTCCTGACCCGCGAAGAGCACGGCCACGGCCCGTCCATCGTCGTCGGATCCGGCGGCATCATGGCCGCGCTGGCGAGGACCCTCTCAGACAGCGTTCCGGCGGCACCCGGCGCTCAGGCCGCCTCCGGACCTGCGCTGGCAGTCAGCGCCTCGGCGTCGAGCACCACGGCGGAACAGATCAGTGATGCCGTGGCCCACGGGTGGGTGGAAGTACCCGTCCCCGTCGAATTGCTGGATCGCCACAGCCCGGCGCTCGTGGCGGCTTTGGACGAGCGCGTCTCCGCAGCGCTCCGCGCAGGCAACAACGTCGTCGTCCACACCACCCGCGGTGCCGGCGACCCCCGCTATGGCACCGCTAAGCCGGTCGATGCAGGCTACGTTGGCGCACTCATCGGCGGCATCGCCGCCAGGATCGCCCAAGCGGGCCTGACCCGCGACATCGCCGTCTTCGGAGGCGACACCTCCAGCCATGCACTCATCGCCATGGGAGTGCGCCAGCTCCGCGTTTCCGGGCAGTTCGTCACCGCCGGGCCGATCCTCAAAGCCGACGGCGCCTCCGCAGTTGCCGGATGCCGCCTCCTTCTCAAGGGTGGCCAGGTTGGCCCCACCGACATCCTGCGCCGGTTCGCCGGACAACCCCGGTAAAACCCCCCACAACGCACTTCTTCACGCATCACCAGAACCAATGAAAGGCGGCCCCCAATGCGGGCAGTAGTAAAGAACGCAGCAGAGCGCGGCGTCCAGTACGTCACCGACGCCGGCGACCCCAAGGCAGCAGAAGGCAACGTCGTCATCGAAGTCGGCGCGGCATCACTGTGCGGCACCGACCGCGAACTGTACGAGTGGACCCCGTCAGCACAGGCCTTCAACCTCAACCTTCCGGTCACCCTGGGCCACGAGGGCGCGGGCACCGTGGTCGAAGTTGGCCCCGGCGTCACCGGACTCAAAGTAGGCGACCAGGTAGCGCTGGAAAGCCACCTGACCTGCAGCCAGTGTTTCCCCTGCCGCACCGGCGATGCGCACACCTGTGAACGTACCGGCATTTTGGGCATGCACATCGACGGCGTTTTCGCTGAGTATGCAGCCGTCCCCCAGGACATCTGCGTGAAACTGCCTTCCGGGCTGTCCCTGGAATCGGGCGCCCTGCTTGAGGCCGCAGGCGTGGCCGTCCATGCAATCCAGCGCGCCAACTACTCGGTGGCGGGACGGGCCGTACTGGTCAGCGGCGCCGGACCAGTGGGCCTCGTGGTGGTGAACCTGGCGCTGCTCATGGGCGCCAGCCACGTCATCGCCGTCGACCCCAATCCCTACCGGCGCGCGCAGGCGGAAAAGCTCGGCGCCACCGCACTGCACCCCAACGACGGGATCGTCGAGCGCTGCCGCGAGCTGACGGGCCGCCGCGGCGGATTCGACGTCGGCTTCGAATGTTCCGGTGCGCCGGGCACCCTGGCAACCCTGTTCGAAGCCGTCCGCCGCGAAGCCACCGTCATCACCGTCGGACACCCCAGCCGCCCCGCCGAGGTGGACATCGCCGCCTACATCAACAAGAAGGGCATCACCCTGCGCGGCATCTTCGGCCGCCGCCTCTGGGAGACCTGGGAACAGAGCCTGCTGCTGCTGGATTCCGGCAAGCTCGAACTCGACTGGCTGATCACCCACCGTAAAAAGCTCAGCGAGATCGACGAGGCCGTCGAACTGCTCACCGGCGACGCCTGCAAAGTCCTGCTCATCCCCGGCCTCGGCTGACCCAACACACCACCGGAACGCCGTGCTATGGAGCACGGCTCCACCCCACTTAGCTATCCACAGGAGAAATCAATGTCGATTCCCATTAAGAAGGCCCTGGAGAAGGTTCCCGGCGGCATGATGCTGGTTCCGCTTGGCATCGGAGCCGTCATCCACACCCTCGCGCCGGACGCAGGAAAGTTCTTCGGGTCATTCACCGGGGCATTCTTCACCGGCCTGGCACCCCTCCTTGCCGTGTTCTTCGTGTGCCTCGGGGCAACACTCGAAGTGAAGTCCACGCCCTACATCCTCAAAAAGGGCGGCGTGCTCCTCGGCTCGAAGATCCTGTTCGCCGTCCTGATCGGTGTCATCGCCGGACGCTTCCTGGGGGAAGCCCCCATCGAACACGGGATCCTGGCCGGCCTGTCAACACTCGCCCTGGTGGCAGCGCTGAACGACACAAACGGCGGGCTCTACATCTCCCTGATGGGCCAATTCGGGCGTAAGCGGGACGCCGGCGCGTACTCCATCCTGTCGCTCGAATCCGGCCCCTTCCTGACCATGGTCACCCTGGGCATTGCCGGGCTCGCAGCGTTCCCTTGGCAGGCGCTTGTCGGAGCCATCCTGCCGCTGGCACTGGGCATGCTCCTGGGCAACCTCGACAAGAACATGCGCAACCTCCTCGCCCCGCTGGTCCCGGCAATGGTGCCCTTCCTTGGCCTCGCCCTCGGACTGACCATCAACCTCAACGCCGTCGTTGAAGCCGGGCTGCTCGGCATCGCCCTTGGCCTATTCGTGGTGTTCGTAGGCGGCGCAGTGCTGCTGCTCGCCGATAAGCTGACCGGCGGCGACGGCGTAGCGGGCCTCGCCGCAGCGACAACAGCCGGGAACGCAGCGCTGGTTCCAGCCATCATCGCCACGGCCAACCCCGTCTACGCCCCGGCAGCCGAACACGCCACAGTCCTGGTGGCAGCCTCGGTCGTCGTCTCCGCCGTGCTCTGCCCCATCGTGACCTCGGCCTGGGCAAAACGGGTCCAGAAAAAACAGTCCACGGAGTTAACAGATGGAAGTCCGGTCGAGGAGAAGCCTGTGCCGAGTCACACAGTGAAACCTCAGAACTGACGAACGTCATACCAAAAGGTCTGGGTGGGAAATGCTGAGATATCCCACCCAGACCTTTTGAGCTGCCCGTTGCCGGCCTGCGCGTGGATCCCCTGCCCGGGCCGGCACGGATCGAAGGCTACCTGGTTCGCTGCCCGCGGTTCTTCCGGAGCCTTTTGACGCCGAGGACCACGCCCACAGGAACGGTGAATATCAGCAGGAAGAGGGCGCCGATTCCGCGGACGGAAACGCCGCCGCCATCGTAGCCCTCAACTATGGCCTTACCGGGATTCGAATCACTGTAGATCACGGTGACGTCCCCTCCTACCGCGGGCTGCTGGTCATGGTCCACGGAAGCGAAGGTCGAGTAACCGGCTCCGTCAGCGGCCACATACTCCACAGTGATCTTTCGATTCGACGCCTTCCGCACGTCGTTGAAGTCCACAATGGTGCCGGTGGTGTGGATGCCGGTGCGCGCGAGCTCCTCATCCGAGTCGGTCATCGAGGAGCCGATCCCGATCAGCACCGGTCCCGCCAAGACCAATATCGCGACGAACGCGAAGCCTCCCAGACGGGCCCGGAAGGTCTGGCGTTTTGGCGGTAGAACGGTCTCTGAGGAACTCATGGCATCCATTCTTCCTGATTGTGGACCGCTGTCTCGAACCGAGGCCGAAGATGCTTGTCGGGCGAATCCCGGCCCTCTGGCCCAAACCTCCAGCCGCCGTCCCGGCCGCCCCTGGCATCAGCCCTTTTCCAATTAGTAAGCAATATAAGTACCGACTACTCGTGCCCATCCCGAACAATCCCAATAGCCTCACAAGTAGGCCCGTGACCACGCATTTGCACCGGGCAACCACAGAGGGAAATTGGGGGCACAGTGCGCAGAGCAGCGCCAGGGAATACCACTCGACATAAGACCGCACGTCCGGTAGCGCGTATCTGTCGGCTCCGCAGTAAAGCGATGGGCCTGGCCACGGCCAAGGTGCCGGGGCAGCTTCAATGAAAGAACTGCATGCCCTGGGCCACCCACTTTTGGACAGCTCCGTACTGGATCGGCTACGGGATGGGGTCGATAACGACTCGGATATTTGGCGGCTCTTCATCCGGAACTACATCGGGCTGCTCCCCCGCAGAATTGAACGGGTGCGGCTGTGCCTCACCAGCGCGGACTTTGAGGGAGCGATGGACTCCGTGCTCAGCCTCCGGAGCTCGAGTGAGATGGTTGGTGCTGAGCGCCTGGCCGCACTGGCAGGCCACCTTCAGGCGGCGCTGCGTAACGCTACCGAACATGACATCTCAACGACCTTGCCGGGAATGGCACCGGCGCACCTTGAGGACCTCAGCAGATGCGCCAACCAAACGAAAAACCGGCTGCTCCAGGTCCTCTCATAGCCGTGGGGAAAGCCTGATCCGGAACCCTGACACCGGCGCGAAGACCGCGCCACACGGAAGGGCCCGACGCCGGTGCTCCTCTTCAGCGCAGAGTTTCGGATTCCTCCAGGAAGTTGTAGTGATGCAAAACGTTCCCTAGGGTAGTAAGTACACTTAGTATCCCGGTTTCAGCGAGGACTGCTAGGTTTGCCCACCAAAGGAGAAGCACCGTGCCAGAAGAGACAAGCACCAACATTCCCGGCGTCCCGGCAAGCGAACCTGCCAGCCTGGAAGAACCGACAACACCGCGGGAGCCGCTCCCTCCCAAACCGGACCAGCGGGGACCGGAGGCCGTTTCCCCCACGGGAAGCCCCACCGGGGCGCCCGAGACGGCGCGTGCCCAGTCTGGCCAGTACCTGACCACCGCCCAAGGTCTTCGCCTCCGCGATACCGATCACTCGCTCAAGGCGGGCTCCCGCGGCCCCATCCTGCTGCAGGACCACCACCTGCGCGAAAAAATCACCCACTTTGACCACGAACGCATTCCCGAGCGCGTCGTCCATGCCCGCGGCGCCGGCGCGCACGGCGTCTTCCGTTCCTACGGCACCGCGGCGAACATTACCCGGGCGGGCTTCCTGGCCAAGGACGTGGAAACCCCGGTCTTCGTCCGCTTTTCCACGGTGCTCGGCTCCCGCGGTTCTGCCGACGCCGTGCGCGATACGCGCGGATTCTCCACGAAGTTCTACACGGACGAGGGCACCTACGATCTGGTGGGCAACAACATTCCCGTCTTCTTCATCCAGGACGGGATCAAGTTCCCGGACGTTGTCCATGCCGCCAAGCCCCACCCTGACCGGGAAATCCCCCAGGCTCAAAGTGCCCATGACACTTTCTGGGATTTCGTTTCCCTTCATACCGAGGCTCAGGCACACACCATGTGGAACATGTCAGACCGCGGCATCCCCCGGTCGTACCGGACGATGGAAGGGTTCGGCGTCCACACCTTCCGGTTCGTCAACGACGAAGGACGCACCACACTGGTGAAGTTCCACTGGAAGCCCAAGCAGGGCGTCCACTCCCTGCTGTGGGAGGAAGCGCAGATCATCAACGGCATGGATCCCGACTTCCACCGCCGCGACCTCGCCGACGCCATTGAGGCCGGCGCCTACCCGGAGTGGGAACTCGGCGTCCAGACCTTCCCGGACACCGAAGACCAGATGTTCGAAGGCATCGACCTGCTCGATCCCACCAAATTCGTTCCCGAGGAACTGGCACCGGTCCAGCCAATCGGCGTCATGATGCTCAACGCCAACCCCACCAACTACTTCGCTGAGACGGAGCAGGTGGCCTTCCACCCCGGCCACCTGGTCCCCGGCATCGATGTGACGAACGACCCACTGCTGCAGGTCCGGCTCTTCTCATACCTGGACACCCAGATCTCCCGCCTCGGCGGACCCAACTTCGGCCAGATCCCCATCAACCGCCCGCAGTCACCGGTAAACGACATGCTCCGCGACGGGATGCACCAGCAGGCCGTCCACTCCGGAGTCGCCCCGTACCGGCCCAACTCGCTGGACGGCGGATGCCCCTTCCTCGCCGGAGAAGACGTCGGGGCTTTCATCGACGTGCCCGAGGAAGTGGCCGCCGCCATCAAGGAACGCCGGAACCCGGCCTCCTTTGACGACCACTACAGCCAGGCAAGCCTGTTCTTCCGCAGCCTGAGCCCGGTGGAGCAGGACCACGTCATCCAGGCCTACACCTTCGAGCTGGGCAAGTGCTACGAGAAATCCATCCGGGAACGCCAGCTCGCAGCCCTCGCCAATGTGGACTCCGGGCTTTGCGCTGCGGTGGCCCAGGGCCTGGGCCTGCCCGCTCCGGAAGCGACGGAACAGGGGCCGCCGTCCGAGACCAGCCCTGCACTCTCCCAGATCGGCAAGACCTGGCCCGTTGCGGGACGCGTGGTGGGAATCCTCGCCGACGCGGACAGTGACCTCACTGCCGTGAACGCGGCCCGTCAGGCCCTGGACGCCCAAGGCATCGTCCCGCTCGTCATCGCGCCGTCAGGCGGATTTCTTGGTCAAGCGGACGACGGCGGGGTCCCCGTCCAGCGGACATACCTCACCGCGCGCTCCACGGAGTTCGACGCCGTCATCGTCGCCTCGGCAGCGGCCCCGGCGCCCGACGCCGCCCCCGGGCTCGATGCGAAGGCCGGCGCGCCGGGCGGCCGGGTGGATCCACGGGCCACACTCCTGTTAACCGAAGCATTCCGGCACGCCAAAGCCATCGCCTCCCTGGGCGCCGGCGCAGCAGCGCTGACAGCCGCCGGCATACCGGAGGATGCTCCGGGGATCGTCGCCGGCGACGACGCAGAGGCCCTGGTCACGGAACTCAGTGGACTCCTGTCAGCCCACCGGGTCTGGGACCGCTTCCCGGCCAGGACCGCCTGAGAAAAAACCAGCCACTGAGGTAGCGGCCGTCACACCTCGACGGCCGCTACTGGCAGCCCTGCAGGATGCCGGCAATTGCATCATGCTCGGCTCTGGTGACCCAGAGGTCGTACTTGGCCTTTACCGCAGTTTGTCTCGCAACGTACTCACACCGGAAAGCTCTGTTCGGTGGCAGCCAGGTTGCGGCGTCTTTATCGCCTTTGGCACCGTTGGTGGGTCCGTCGGCTGCCATGAGGTTCAGTGGGTCGTTGGCGAGCTCCCTGCGCTGATCTCCACTCAGCTGCTGGGCGCCTTTCTGCCAGGCGTCGCTGAGTGGAACGATGTGGTCGATCTGAACGGCCGAACTGGTTGCCTGACCGCGGACGAAGGTGATCGAGGTACCGGTGTACCTATCCGCCAGGGTGCCTGTCATGACGACGCAATTGTTAGTGCCCGCCTTGAATGTTTCGCCGGTCAGGTCACGGGCAAGGATGTCATTGCGGGTATCGCAGCCGTTGCGGTCTGTATCGGCCCAGGCAGGTCCAAACTCGTCGCGGGAGTAGCCGGTCTTTGGGGCGCGGCCCTTGACCGGGATGTCTCCCAGCTGCACGAGGGCCTGGGCTGCTTCGCGGGCCGTGTCGCCGCGTGGCGCCTGGGTCGCAGAATTGCCTGGGGCAGAGCCGATGCCGCCCATGGCACGGGCGGCAACGTCGCAGCCTGCCAGTGGACCAACCAGCAGGAGGGCGGCGGCAACGGTTATTGATGGGGCGATGGAGCGAATGATGTGAATGGCCCTTCTGCGTTGCCGGGAGATGTTCCACGCTAGCGTCGGCCAACACCGGCAAGCGGTAAGAATGGATGTTGTGCCCGCCACACCGGGTGATCCGGACCCGCCAGCCTGCGTCCCACCGCCTGTCCCCTACCGAGAAGAGCAGATCATCGAAAACACCACCGTCCTCGTCGCCGGAGCCACCGGCGACCTTGGACAACGCATCGTCAGCGAACTCCTGCTCGGCGACAGCCTGGTCCGGGTGCTGACACGCCCTGGTAGCGGGACGGCCCACTGCCTCTACGGCGGGAATGACCGGGTGGAGATCCATGAAGTCGCCTACACGGATCGGGCCGGCCTCGCCCGAGCCTTGTCCGGCGTCGATACCGTTGTCTCGGCCGTTAGCGGTGCACGTCCGGTCATTATTGATGCGCAACGGGCGCTACTCGCGGCCGCCGTCGAAGCAGGGGTGGCACGTTTTATCCCGTCGGATTACTCTGCGGATTACCGCCGGATCAGCCCGGGCAGCAACCGCAACTTCGAGCTGCGCCGCGAGCTGGCCGCCGAGCTTGACGCCGCGCCGATCCGGGTGACGTCGGTGTTGAACGGAGCGTTCGCCGACATGCTCACCGGGCAGGCTCCCATGATCCTTTTCGACCGTCATCGGGTCCTGTTCTGGTCTTCACCGGACCAGATTCTCGACTTCACCACCAAGGACGACGTCGCACGCACCGTGGCTCTTGTCGGCGTCGACGAGGACGCGCCCCGCGTTGTCGAGGTAGCCGGCGACCGGGTTACGGCGCGAGGTATCGCCCGCACCATGAGCGAGCTCACCGGGACACCGTTCTCCCTGCAGTGGGCCGGTACCACCGGGATGTTGGCGGCCGCCAGCAGTATCGGCCGGCGCCTGTCCAGGAGCCACGACGAGGCCTTCCCGGCGTGGCAGGGCATGCAGTATTTCGTCAGCATGTTCAGTGGCGAGGCCCAGCTGCACCACGTCAACAATCTCCGCTACGGTCGGCATGACTGGACCTCGGTCCGGAATGTCCTCGAAGCACACCTGAATTCTGAAAGGATCGCCCAGAGGATCAAGGGACGGCCGACGGCCTGAGCGGCACCCTGACTCACCGTTTACAGATACAACGAGTCCCCCCGGAACTCTGTTCGAGGGGCCTCGCTGCGTCCGGAGTCCTACATACCGGCGGCGAAGCTGCTCACGCACTGCCCTTGGTTCTTGAACACGGGCGAGGGACTCGTCTTCCAGCCATCGTCCTTGCACGCGTCCTTGCCGGTGAATACCGCCACCTGGTACACCTTCACCGTCCCGTCCGGGGCAGCCACGGTGACTACCGCCGTCGGACTTTCCGCCGTTGCCTGCCGCACCGCCACCTTGGCGTTCGAGTCCAGCGGGTAGCCGACGACGGCGGGAGTCGCCGTCGGGGTCAGCGCCCGGTAGCTGGTGGTTCCGGGGGTAAAGCCCACCACTGATGACTGGTTGACGAGGAGCCTGCCGAGATCGGCAAGGCCGGCGTCGGCCAAACGGGTTCCGGCTATGGCCACCTCGGCGACCTTCGTGTAGGAGGCCGTGGTCACGAAGGAGACCCTGACGCCGCGGGTGGTCACTGGATCGAAGGAAACCGTGGTGGGCGATGAGGTCGAGAGGCCAGTCACGGTCCCTGCCGATGTGTCTTTCCATACCCCGGCGGCATCCTGGTACTGGACCTTGAGGCTTGTTGCCGCCTTCTCCGCAGACGTGACGGTCACTGACGAGACGGCGTAATCACGGGCGAACCCATAGCTCAACGAGTCGCCTGCATGGCCGCCGCTGACCCAGTTGGACCAGCGGGTGGAGGCGTGGGCATCGCAGGTGTTCCTGGCCAAGTACGAGCCCTCGGTGTATGACGCCGTGGCTATCGTGGCGGGATCTTCCTTGCAGATGTTGGCTACCGGAACGCGGTCCACCACAATGACGGTCAGGGTTGCCGGGAGTCCGTTGGCGGTTCCGGGCACTGCCACCTTTCCCTCGGCTTGCAGCGACGATTCGGTCACGGAAGACCAATCCCAGCTGACGGGCAGCGGGTTCCGGGAGGGTCCATCCGCAATCTGGGCAGGTACAGTCACGGGGGCCGAGGCCTGCACGGAAGCAAGGGATTCGCCAACACCAACAGTCACCGAGACGGGATCGGTGGCAATGTAAGCGCCCACCGTGATGGTCAGGACTGCTTCGAATGCCTGGCCGTACGGGTCCACGCCGGAGCCGTAAACCGTCACTTTGCCCGCCTTGTCCCACGAAGCTGGGTCCACGGGCGTCCACGCCACGGCCAGCGGCTTGCCGGTGCCGGCCTCATAAACGGGGTTGACGGTGGTGGGCAGAACGGGTGCTGTCCCCACGGGCGTGCTGATGTCAACCGGCGAGACACCCAGCAGCTTCAGGTCGGCGATGTCAGTGAACGCCCACGCCTGATGCGGGCTGGCCAACGCCGTTGCAGTGGTGCCCGTAGAGGAGGCCAGGGCAACTGATGTCCCGGTCGCTGTCTGGTTGCCCGAGACCTGAAGGGCAATGGCAGCGGCGGCATTCACCAGCGTCCACTGCTTGCCGTTTTCCGTAGTCACCATCCACTGTGCAGCAGGAGTGGCCTTGGCCTGCTCCAGCGTCAGGGAAGCAAGTGAGGCCGCCCCGCTCTGGCTGCCGTTGAGCACGCCGCCATTGCCGGTAAGAACCCGCCCGTCCTTGCCGGTGACAACCCAGCGGCGGTCCTTGGCGAACTCATCGCCGGAGGTTACTGCGTTGAAGGTCCAGATCTGCGGAGCAACACCTGCGGCATCCGTGCCCAGATCCTGGATCGATGCGCCGGAGCCGGAGCCGGCAGTCAGGTACTTGCCGCTCGCTTCGCCGCTGAGGTGGTAGCTGTGGCCGTCCTGCACGGGTGCGGCGCCGTCCGAAACTCCGCTGACGCCGTCGACGACGAACGTCACCACTGAGGCGGCAGGAACCTCAAGCGTCGCGGACTTCGTCCCGGCATTCACGGTCACCGGGGCGCCTTTGACCAGGGCGTTCTTCTCGATGTCGTCCAGGGGCGACTTGGTGGTGACCACGGGCGTGACCGTGGCACCGGGCGCAATGCTGCCGAAGCGGCTGAGGTCTATGGTGACCTTTTCCGGCGTCGGGGTGTCGTTGAAGTGCACTAGTGTGGCTCCGTTGCCGTCGGCGCGAAGGGCGCTGGCGGTTTTGGGGTCATTGTTCTGGATGAGGAAGTCGCCCGGCCGGATGTAGTGCGTGAAGTTCCGGGTGGTGTTGTACTTCTGGTTGGTCAGGACCTTGCACTTGGCGGCGTCCGGGGTGTCGCCGTCGTTGATGCGGCGGTTCGAGTACCCCTCGCGGCCGGCGTAGTTGCAGTCGAAGTCGACGTAGATGGAGCCCCATCCTTTGTCTGCCTTCTCTTGTTTGTACGTGTCCTCCACCGGCTGCCAGAACACCCAGGCGTTGGGATCGAGTTCGCGCAGGTCGTTGACCATTCGGCCGGCGATGCCCAGGCCGTTGGTGATGTTGGAGCGGTCCCAGCCGCTGGTGGAGTCGCCCAGCGCGGGGTTGCCGGTCCAGAAACCGCCCACCTCGCTCATCCAGAGCGGCTTGTCCGTGGCGCCTGCCAGGTCCCGGACGCGGCGGCGGTCGTTGGTGCCATAGGTGTGGACGTTGAGCTGGGCCACGGCGTTTTTGGCTTCCTGGCTGTAGCCGTTCCAGTTGGTCATGAACTTGGCGGGGTCAGTCTCGTCCATCGCGGAGATGACGGCGTCAGTGCTGCCCTTCGCCAGCTCTGCGGCGAGCAGTTTGGTCACGCGGTCCTGGGCCGCCGGGTAAATCAGCGCACCCTCCTGCTTTTGCGTGTACGTGGTGGGCGGCTTCCCGGTGGCAGCATTGATGTCCGTGCCCCAGTAGCCGGAGTTGGGTTCGTTGAAAGGATCAATGGTGTCCACCTTGATCCCGCTGCCCTTTTCCAGGAGTTCGACGGCGTGACGCATGTAGGAGGCGAACTTGCCTTCCGCTTCGGGCAGCAGGTTCTCGCCCTTGGCCGTGTTGACCTGCCCGGACACGTAGCCGCTCTTGGTCATGAACCACGGCGGCGAGTTGCTGAACGCCTCCCAGTGCGTGATCTGCTGGTCCTGGGCCAGGCGCTCAACCCACCAGCGCTGGTTCTGGTCTGCGTCCGGGTTGTAGGACGCCGGATCTTCCGGGTTCCAGGCCTGGAGGAAGGCGAGTTTGTTGGCCTGGGCCTTATCCACACTTCCGTCGGGGTTATACAGGTTCGACGCCGGCTGGCCGGGTGTCGCTTCGGTGGCCGGTTTCCACCAGCCCTCCACTGCGCTGCCATCGTTGAGGTAGTCCTTGACGTCCGAGGCATTGCCGCCGCCCACGTTGTAGCGGGCAATGTTGAGGTTCAGGCCGTCCTCGCCGAAGACCTTCCGGTACAACTCCTCACGCAACTCCGGCGAGTATCCCGCGGTCGCATTGGCGAACCACACCAGGCTCGTCCCCCACCCTTCAAATGCTTCGCCGCGGCTGGCCGGGTTCGGGGTGATGGTGATGGGAGTTGATTCTGCTGCCTGCGCTGCAGGGGCCGGCGGCAGGAGTGCCAGGCCGGCGGCGGTCACGGCTGCTGCCAGGGCGGCGACCGGCCTGCGGATTCTGTGTGCTGATAACGCCATGGAGGGACCTCATCGTCGGGGTGTCGGGTGCGGTGCGCCGGGCGGTTCAGGAAGGCCGGGCACCCCGACACTATGAGCCCGAAGCGGAGGCCACAATGCACCCGACCATGCTCGAACAAGGTTGATCCGAACCGTTCTGGGTGCTTTCGCTGGACGGGGTGCTTATGCCCAAGCTGTCCAAGCCCCGGTCCAACCCCATCAAGGCAATGAACTGACGCTCAACCTGGCATGGATCCCGGATTAGAGGCCGCGCAGGAGTGCCCGGGCGGATTCGAGGTACGCCGGCCCAGTCTCCTCTCCGCCGAGTGCGGTTTGGAACCGCCTCTTCCGGAGCCGGAACGGGATCCGCGGCACTGAGGTCCTCAAGCGCGGCCATGCGCTCTTCGAAAACCCTCCTGCCGGCGTCGACGATCAGCTCTTCCTTGCTGCGGTAATAGACGTAGACCGCACAGGCGGACAGGCCGGCAGCAGCAATGATGACATCCAATCACTGAGGGGCAAGGACCCGCCCGCTCAACGCGGTCAGTCGAGCAGCGCTACGCCAAACTCAGCGACGACGGCCCGCAGTTCCCTCAGGTAACTCTGCGCCTGGTCGGTGAGCGGAATCGCAGCGTGGCCGATCCAGCCGATCTCGATGCGTTCGTCAACCTCGAGCGGGATAGCAGCGATCTCCGGGTCGAGCTGCCCGCTGATGATGCCCGTCGAGATCGTGTAGCCGTGGAGCCCGATCATGAGGTTGAAGATCGTGGCACGGTCAGAGACCCGGATCTCCTGCTTGCTGGACAAGGTGGAGAGAATCTCCTCGGCGAAGTAGAAAGAGTTGTTCGCACCTTGATCGAAGGTGAGCCGCGGCAAGCCGGCGAGATCATCGAGAGTCGCACGCTCTTTTGCGGCGAGCGGGTTTTTCCGTGAAATGAAAATGTGCGGATCGGCGAGGAAAAGCGGAGTAAATGCGAGCCCGGATTCCCTGAGCAGTTTGTCGATGACTTTCCGGTTGAAATCGTTCCGGTAGAGGATGCCTATTTCGCTGCGGAGCGTCCGGACATCCTCGATGATGTCCCAGGTGCGGGACTCACGCAGTGAAAACTCGTATTCGGCCACATCAGTGGCCTTGACCATCCGGACGAAGGCATCCACCGCGAACGAGTAGTGCTGCGTTGACACCCCGAGCAGGCGTCGCCGCGGTGCCCTGCCAAGGTAGCGCTGCTCAAGGAGGGCGAACTGCTCGACGACCTGCCTCGCGTAGCCGAGGAACTCTACCCCGTCCGCGGTGAGGGTGACTCCGCGGGCGGAGCGGACCAGGAGCGCACGCCCAACCCGGGCCTCAAGGTCCTTCATCGAGGCGGACATTGTCGGCTGCGCTACGTAAAGAAGATCGGCGGCCGCGGAGATCGACCCCTCAGCTGCAACTTCGATGAAGTAGCGGAGCTGCTGCAGGGTTAAACCGCTCGAAATCTGGGCCATAGGAAAAGTCTATATGAACGCATAGCAACGCCTAGTTACTTGATACCCCTTGAAAAGCTGCACCATGGAGACGTCCCTTTCTGAATGGCCGTCTCCGGCCCATCATCAACGATTGGCAGCGCATGGCAGACGACTTCACCTTCAGCATCACCACGACCCGCTTCGACGAGGACTACTCCCCGTCGGAAGGCTCGCGGATCACGACGAACTTCGCCAACCTCGCACGGGGCGAGCACCGCCAGGAGAACCTCCGCAACGCCTTGACCATGATCCGGCGCCGCTTCAACGATCTCGCAGACTGGGACAACCCGGACCGGGACCGCTACACGCTCGAGCTTAATATCGTCTCTGCGCAGATTGAGTTCACTGCGGAAGGCACGGATCAGCAGTTTCCCCTGTTCGAGGTTCTCGACATCCAGATCGTCGACCTGCTGAACGGGGTCCGCCACCAGGGAATCGTCGGGAACAACTTCTCCTCCTACGTCCGTGACTTCGACTTCAGCGTGGTACTGCCGGCGGCAGCAGGGGACTCGGGCAAGCCCACCGTTCCCGAAGACTTCGGCGATCTTCACGGCAAGCTGTTCCAACACTTCCTCGACTCCCCGGTAGGCCGGGAGCGCTTCCCGCAACCGCCAGTGGTCTGTATCAGCGTCTCCACGAGCAAGACATACCGGCAAACCGGGAACCGTCACCCGGTCTTGGGCGTCGAGTACCAGCAGGACGATTACTCCCTGACGGACGCGTACTTCGCAAAAATGGGGCTGCAGGTCCGCTACTTCATGCCACGCGGCAGCGTGGCTCCCCTCGCCTTCTATTTCCGCGGCGACCTGCTCAACGATTACACCAACCTGCAGCTCATCGGCACGATCAGCACCATGGAGACGTTCCAGAAGATCTACCGCCCGGAGGTCTACAACGCGAACTCTGCCGCCGCCGCCGTCTACCAGCCGAGCCTTGGCGAGCAGGATTACTCGCGGACCCAGATCGCTTACGACCGCGTCGAGCGCAGTCAGCTCGCGGTCACGCAGGCGAAGTACACGGAGGAACACTTCATCACGCCCCACAAGGATCTGTTGGACCAGTGGACCGCCAACTACCCCGCTCTCGTCAACTGACCCACGGAGAATCGCTAATCATGAACACACTTTTGCCCACCACCCTTGTCGGAAGCCTGCCGAAACCATCGTGGCTCGCACAGCCGGAGACTCTTTGGTCCCCGTGGAAGCTGGAGGGAGATGCGCTGCGCGAGGGGAAAGAGGATGCGCTGCGCATTGCCATCCACGAGCAGAGCCGGCGCGGCATTGACATTGTCAGCGACGGCGAGCAAACCCGCCAGCACTTCGTCACGACGTTCATCGAACATCTCAGCGGGGTCGACTTTGAACAGCGCAAGACCGTGCGCATCCGCGACCGCTACGACGCCAGCGTGCCGACCGTCGTCGGACCGGTACGCCGTGAACAGCCGGTATTCGTCGAAGACGCAAAATTCCTCCGCGCAACCACCGACAAGCCGATCAAATGGACGCTTCCCGGTCCTATGACGATGGTGGACACGCTCTACGATGACCACTACAAGAGCCGCGAGAAGCTGGCCTGGGAGTTCGCCACCATCCTGAACCAGGAAGCGAAAGAACTCGAGGCGGCTGGCGTGGACATCATCCAGTTCGACGAGCCCGCGTTCAATGTCTTCCTCGATGAGGTCAAGGACTGGGGCGTGGCTGCGCTTGAGCGTGCGGCAGAAGGACTGCGTGCGGAGACCGCCGTGCATATCTGCTACGGCTATGGGATCAAGGCGAATAATGACTGGAAGGCGACGCTCGGCTCACAGTGGCGGCAGTATGAGGAAACGTTCCCGCTGCTTCAGAGCTCCAGCATCGACATCATCTCGCTGGAATCGCAGAACTCCCACGTGCCCATGGACCTCATCGAACTCCTCCGCGGCAAGAAGGTCATGCTCGGGGCAATCGACGTTGCTAGCGAGACCATCGAGACCCCGGAGGAAGTCGCCAACACGCTCCGCAAGGCCCTGCAGTTCGTTGATGCCGACAAACTGATCCCCAGCTCCAACTGCGGAATGGCACCGTTCCCCCGGGACATCGCCCTGGCCAAGCTGAGCGCTCTCAGCGCCGGGACGAACATCGTGCGCGAGGAACTCGCCCGCTCCGCACCCCAGGTGTCATAACGATGTTTCATGCTTACCCGGCAGACACGTGGCTCGAGGCTCCGAAGCAAAGCTTGCCGTCCTCCCTCTCGGCCGACGAATTCAAAGCGCTGTTCCGTGGCCACCCGGGAGGTGTCGCCGTCATCACGGCGGATGCCGGCGAAGGGCCGGTGGCCCTGACGGTATCGTCGGTCGTATCAGTGAGTGCGGAACCTCCGTTGTTGATTTTTTCCGTCTCGGCACTTTCTTCTGCGTCCGCGGTGCTTTCGCGCGCCGAAACCGTCGTCGTGCACCTGCTGGACGCGCACGACGTCGACCTGGCGAAGTTTGGAGCGATGCCCGGCGCCGACCGCTTTGATCAGACGCACCGATGGTCGAACCTGGCAACCGGCGAAGCGGTGTATGACGATGTCCGCGCCTGGGTGCGCTGCGCCGTCATCGATCGGATGGAGGTTGGGACCTCCACCATCATCGCGGTTCACGCCCTGGAGTCCCGCGTGATGCGTGACGTCCAAGCGGGCGAACCCGGCGACGCTTTGGTTTACCACAACCGCTCATGGCACCGTCTGGGCGAGCATTCCAAGCTCGAAGGCTGAGCGCCGCGCCAACGGCGCGAGGCAACAAACCTAAGGAGGACGACGGCGGGAGCCTAACTCCCGCCGTCGTCCTCGTTTAAATCGGAGCGCCCATCAACTTCGGGCGGGCACTTCAGTGGTAGCCCACGGCACCTCTCCGGAGCCATGATGGCACTATGACTGATCCGAAACGGAAGCTGTCCGCCACCGAAATCGCCGCAGCCGGGCTCAGCGGCTGGCACCTGACCGGCGAGGCCCTCACGGCCACCTTCAGGACCCGAAAGTTCTCCACCGGGCTGGAGCTCGTCAACCGCATCGGCTCCTCTGCCGAGGAGGCCAACCACCACCCCGACCTCGCGCTCACTTACCCGGAGGTCAGGGTCACTCTCTCGAGCCACGATGTCGGCGGGATCACCAGCCGCGACATCGACCTTGCCCACACCATCAGCGGCCACGCTGCCGGGCTCGGGGTGGCCGCCTCGGAGTGATTTCACCGCCAGGCAAGGGCGAAGGAGCGTCGAAGCGCTAAACGGCCTTACGGATGTTGGTCCGATGCACCGCATGGTGGTGTTCCAATAGTTCGTGTTTGTGATGCAGCAAGAACTCGTGTCTGTAGTGGAGTCCTACCCAGGATGACGCAACGATCTCGTCAATAAAACTGACGGGCTGCATCGGTGCTTGCTCGGCCTTGAGCATCGGCTCCGGTTCACTCGTTCGTGTCCCGTTAATCGGACTGCTGGTGCGAAATAATCGGCGCAGAATCATCGTCTCTCATCTCGGTTCATAGGTGGTGAGAGCAGGTGTCCGGACCAAATCACGGTCGAGGACATTCCCGCGGAAGAAATGGGCTTGGTACTAGAAGGCTTTCAGGATGTCTTCGACGCGTTGTTTGGCGTCGCCGAACAGCATCTGCGAGTTGTCGCGGAAAAACAGCGGGTTCTGGACTCCGGCGTAGCCTGCGGCCATGGAGCGTTTGAACACCACAACATTTTCGGCCTCCCACACTTTGAGGACCGGCATTCCGGCGATGGGGCTGCCGGGGTCTTCGGCCGCTGCGGGGTTGACGGTGTCGTTGGCGCCGATGACCAGGACCACGGAGGTGCTGTCGAGGTCGTCGTTGATTTCGTCCATTTCCATGACGATGTCGTAGGGGACTTTGGCTTCGGCGAGGAGAACGTTCATGTGCCCGGGCAGGCGCCCTGCGACGGGGTGGATCCCGAACCGGACGTTCACGCCCTTCTCGCGGAGCTGGTGGGCGAGTTCGGCCACGGGGTATTGGGCCTGGGCGACGGCCATGCCGTAGCCGGGGGTGATCACGACGGACGAGGCGTTGGTGAGCATTTCGGCTGTTGCCTCGGCCGTAATCTCACGGTGCTCGCCCTGGTCTGTGTCTCCTTTGCTGGCCGGAGCGGCGATGCCGAAGCCGCCGGCGATCACCGAGATGAAGGACCGGTTCATGGCCTTGCACATGATGTAGGACAGGTAAGCGCCGGAGGAACCAACCAGTGCACCGGTGATGATCAGCAGGTCATTGTTCAGCAGGAAGCCTGCCGCGGCCGCGGCCCAGCCGGAGTAGCTGTTGAGCATGGACACGACGACGGGCATGTCGCCGCCGCCGATGGAGGCCACCAGGTGCCACCCCAGTCCGAGGGCAAGCACCGTCACGACGACGAGGAGCCAGAGCTGGGAGTCATTGACGTACCAGACGGTCAAGGCGACGAACACGGCGAGGGCGCCGAGGTTGATGGCGTTTTTGCCGGGCAGCATCAGCGGTGAGGATTTCATCCGGGCCGACAGTTTCAGGAACGCGACGATGGAGCCGGTGAAGGTGACCGCTCCGATGAAGACGCCGATGAACACTTCGGCGTGGTGGACGTCCTTTAGTGCTCCGGTCAGGTCCGGGGCTTGAAGGTGGCCGTTCCAGCCAACGAGCACCGCGGCCAGGCCGACAAAGCTGTGCAGCAGCGCGATGAGCTCGGGCATGCCGGTCATCTCCACCACCCGGGCGCGCCAGAGCCCGATAGCACCGCCCACCAGGACCGCGGCGACGAGCAAGGCCAAGCCGGTCAGGCCGTGGTTTGTTCCCCAGGAACCTTGCAGGGTCAGCCAGACCGTGGCAGCCAACGCGATCACCATGCCGGTGATGCCGTAGATGACACCGGCTTTGGCTCGTTCGTGCTTGCTCAACCCGGCCAGGCTGAGGATGAACAGCAGGGCCGCGACGACGTAGGCCGCCCCCGCGATGGCTTCAGCGGTCAGCGGACCGGAGACGGCGTCAGGCAAAGTAAGGCTCCTCGAGATGATTTCTGCTGCTTCGGTGGCGTGGCTCATGAACGTGCCTTCCCGGCCGAGAACATGGCGAGCATGCGCCGGGTCACGGCGAAACCGCCGAAGATGTTGATGCTGGCCAGCAGGACTGCGACTGCCGCGAGGACCTGTACCACCGGGTTCTCCGAGGTGACCTGCAGCAGGGCACCGACCACGATGATCCCCGAGATCGCGTTGGTGACGGACATGAGCGGGGTGTGAAGGGCGTGATGGACTTTCCCGATGACGTAAAAGCCCACCACCACAGAAAGCATCAGCACCGTGAAGTGCTGCGGCAGCGGCGCCGGGGCCACCATGTTGATGCCGAAGAGGGCCGCGATCCCTGAAGCGAACAAAACCGCCTTGCCCGCAGGGCTGAGGCCGGCCTTCTTCTTGGGTGCGGCACTTTCGGTCGTGCCGGCGTCGGTCTTCACCACCGGCGCGGCGGAGACCTGGACCGGAGGCGGCGGCCAGGTCTTCTCACCCTCCCGCACCACTGTCACTGAACGCTGGACGACGTCGTCGAAGTCGATTCTCAGCTGCCCGTCCTTCTCCGGGGTGAGGAGCTTAAGAAGGTTCAACAGGTTGGTTCCGTACAGCTGCGAGGCCTGAGCCGGCAACCGGGCCGGCAGGTCCGTGTAGCCGAGGATGACTACACCGTTTTCGGTGACGGTACGCTCCCCTGCCACTGAGCCTTCCACGTTCCCGCCCTGCCCGGCAGCCATATCAACAATCACACTGCCCGGCTTCATTGCGGCCACGTCATCGGCCGTGAGCAGCTTCGGCGCGGGCCGGCCCGGGATCAGTGCCGTGGTGATGATGATGTCCACATCGGCTGCCTGCTCGGAGTAGATTTCCGCTGCCCGCCGGTTGTATGCCTCCGACGTTGCTTTGGCGTACCCATCCGAGGATTTCATCTCCTCCTCCACCTCTACCTTGAGGTAGGACCCGCCAATGGACTTCACCTGGTCAGCTACCTCCGGCCGCGGATCCGTCGCACGGACAATGGCGCCCAGGCTCGAAGCCGCACCGATCGCCGCCAGCCCGGCAACACCTGCACCCGCCACCAGGACCTTTGCCGGCGGGACCTTGCCCGCCGCGGTCACCTGCCCGGTGAAGAACCTGCCAAACTCATGGGCCGCCTCAATCACGGCACGGTACCCGGCGATGTTCGCCATTGAACTGAGCACATCCATCGACTGCGCACGCGAAATCCGCGGAACAGCGTCCAACGCCAGCGCCGTAATCGGACGCGCCGCAAGCGCCTCCACCAGTTCCGGCCGCAGCCCCGGGGCCAACATTCCAATCAGCGTCGCGCCGTCAGCCAGCCGGCCAATCTCCTCCTCCGAGGGCGGATTGATCCGCAGCACCACCTCACTGCCCCACGCCTCATCAGCACCCACCACCGAGGCACCGGCTGCTTCGTAGTCCTCATCACGGAACGCTGAGGACTCCCCCGCGCCCTTCTCGACTACAACGTCGTAGCCCAACTCCAATAACCGCTTCACGGTGGTGGGCGTCGCCGCCACCCGCGTCTCGCTACCTAACTCGGCGACAATGCCAATACGTGTCACTATGATCTCTTTCTTTAACGTGTGATGCCCCCGTGAATACTGTTGCCGGGAGGCAGTAGGGAACTGATTTGCAGACGAAGGCCAGGCGCCGTCGAGACGGACGACGCCGGGAGGCTGACTAGCTCCGCCCCGCCCCTTGGGGACGGGACTATTACAAGGCCGGGTTTGTCGTCCGCGGGCGCAATCGCCTCAAATTAATCGGTGCGGACGGCGGTCCGTGGCTGAGCGCTGCCAGTTAGTCGGTTCTCGATCTGCGACTTCTAGATCGGGAAGCCGGGATTCGGGCAGGGCACTTCCTGGCCCGGGTTCAGGACCGCCTGCAGGAATTTCGTCCTGCCTCCCGTCATCACAACCACGCGTTCCGGGAATAGCTGATACCCCGACTGCCGTCGATATCTTCTGAGGGGGCCTTGCGCAGCTGCGGCATGCCAAGGCGAGGGCAGTCCCCTTGATAGCCGTCCGCGAGGGCGCGGTCCGTCGTTTCGACGATGTGCGGGGTGGTCTGGATGTTGATGTCACCCAGATGGATGGGGTAGACGCGGTTCCCCTTCGACTTCCAGGCGGCCGCCGCTTGGGCGACGCTGGAGGCGCTTTGCGTGACCAGGCAACTAAGCTGACGCGCGAGTTCATTCATGCCAATCCACTCCTCATTGAGTTGGCGGTCGAGCCGCGAAGGGACCCAACCAAGCACTGATATATCTGTAAGATTGCTAAAAACATATCAGATGGGCACTTGCCGCACCAGCACCGATTGCGAATTGTTGGCGTGACCAAAACCGGGGTGCGGGTGAGCGGACTGTCGGCCTGAACCGGGCGCTGATGGAGTTGCTGCCCCCCCTGGTGGGTGGTCTGTGACGGCCTTGCCATGATCAGCCGGTGCTAAGCGTGTGTAGCCGAGCATTTCTGCGGTATTCGCGACGGCGGGAGTTCCGGTGGATAAGGTCGGCTATTGCGCGAACGCCATTTGGGTGAGTCATAATTGGTTTCGCTCAATCGGACCAGAAGATCGATGTGTTCCTGGACGACGTCCACCACAGCGGGTGAACGGTTTCAGTTGGCGAGGATGACCTGACGTGCTAGTTCAGAAGACTGACCGTTGGCGTCCATGAGCCGCTTGAGGGCACCGGAAACCCGCGAAAAAATGCGGAATCCGGAGGAGTTCGAAATCGGTAGGGCCCAGTCCGAGCCGAAAAGTGTGGACATTGTCCACACCACTTTAGATGGATAGTTCCGAGGCTGGCCCAGGGCAACAGAATCGTCATTATCGATTCTTTTGATTTGGGTGGGAAGGCCTTCGAAGGGGGCGGATTCGTCCCATCAATCCTTTGAATCTAAGCGACGATGGCGGTTACCTGGATGCTGGCGTCACGGAACAGGCCAGCGCGGACAGCAGCAAGCCCAGTGAAGAAAAGAGGTCGGGGAACCTTGTCGCCGGGCCCTACCGATATCTCCCCGGTGGGCTTCGCCGCGCAGCTGCACGTGGGCCTGGCCATCCACAACTACGGCATCCAGGAATACATGCAGCACTCCGCGGCGACCAACGAGGTCTTCCACCAGTCCACGACTTTCAAGGACGGCTACCTGCACCCGGGCGACAACCCCGGCATCGGCGTCGAATTCAATGAAGAAGCCGCCGCGGCGTACCCGTACCAGCAGGCCTACCTGCCCTACAACCGCCTCATCGACGGAACGGTGCACGACTGGTGCACACGATCAAACTCCCAGCCACCGGCAAGCTCCGTGTGGTGGTGATGGGCGTCTCCGGCTGCGGCAAGACCACCATCGGCGACCTCGTTGCCCGCGAACTCGGCGTCCCGTTCCTGGACGGCGATTCGCTGCACCCGGTGGAGAACGTGGCCAAGATGGCTGCCGGCACCCCGCTGACCGATGAGCACTGCTGGCCCTGGCTCGCCACCGTCGGCGCCGCTCTGGCCCATGCCGGTGACGGCGGGCTGGTGCTCGCCTGCTCGGCGCTACGCCGCAGCTATCGCGACGCCATCCGGGAAAAAGGCCCCGGACACCGTCTTCCTGCACCTTCACGGCATGAGAGAGGTACTCAGGGCTCGGACGGAAGGGCGGACCGGGCACTTCATGCCGCCCGCCCTGCTCGACTCCCAGCTCGCCACCCACGAACCCCTCCAGGCCGACGAGACAGGGTTCGTCGTCGACATCGCCGCCCCCGGTACAGGATCTTGTCGTGCAAGCCCTGACACGTCTTAAACCATTGGTGAAAGCTTCGCAAGCTTGGGAGTCTGCAGGAATAACCAAGGTGTGAGATCTGGAGCCTGACCGTCGTTCAGCATGATCGTGCGACCTGCCCGGAACATCCACCGCGGCGCCATCCGTCAGCAGATCCGCGCGGGAGAGCCGAGCTGGACCAGCACGAGAAATACCCAGTGAAAGGCCAGGTTGTGGACCTGGTCCTTCCCGGTCAGGGGGTTGGCAGGAAAACCCCTACGCCCGGTTGGGGCGGGGCTGGCAGCATCGGCATCATCACAAGCGACAGCCGGAACTGCCGCACCTCAAGAGGTGTGCTACACATGCGGCGCATCAAGTAGCTGTTGTTGATGGCGAAGGTGGTGCTCAAGGGCAAAGACGTTTGTGAGGGCGATCGTGGCGCGGGAGAAGGCGGCCAGGCTGAATCCTGCGGCGGCCAGGGCGCAGGACAGGAAGAAGGCAACGTCTTTGGTGTATGCGAGCATCCCGTAGAGGTCCATTATCAGGACGGCCCACGTAACCCCTGGCAGTCCGCGCAGCGCGGATTTGAGGAGGAACCGATGATGGGCAAGTTCCCCGCTCCAGTCGCTGAAGAGGCTTGTTAGGGGTAGGACCCCTGAACGGACGGCGTACCTGAAGGCAGCGACGTGCGCCTCCGGCAATCTCTTGCGGGGACCAGGGGCCGACGAAGGCCGGATGAGAAGAAGGATTCCCGCGGCCACTACCGTAAAGGCCCCCGCCAAATGGTCGGGATACATTGTGCCCGGGTGCATCTCCAACATCAGCATCAGACAAGAGGGAAGGGCAAAGACTGCTGCTCCTGCCAGGGACCATGAGAGTACCGGGTCGAACAATCTAGGCAAGAGGTCCTCCGTTCTATGAACGCCTTGCGAGCGATTCCAGGGCGAACCGGGAGCCACCGTTGTGAAGGTCATCCAGGGTAGATGCGTACGCAGTGGTGAACCGTTCGTTGTCGGCGAGGTCACCGAAAAGGTCCCGGTTGGCGATAAAGGCAAACCGGTCTTCGCGCTGCCGCGCTGCCGCCGCCATCACATCGATTTTGAGGCGGTCGACGACGTCGATCGGTTGTCCCTGTTCGTCAATCCCCTCCGCGTAGCGGGCCCAGCTGGCCACTATCGCGGCCGAGCGGTGGATCTCACCGCCGCGGTCGAGGTTGGTGCGGATGACCGGCAGCAGCCACTTGGGGATGCGGTCCGAGCTTTCGGCGCAGAGCCGTGCCAGTGTGTCGCGGACGTGCTCGTTGGAGAAACGGTCAATTAGGGTTTGCTTGTAGGCGGTGCGGTCTATTCCCGGCACGGGCTGGAGTGTTGGGGTGGCTTCCTTGTCCATGTAGTCCAGCAGGAACCGGGCAAATAATGGGTCCTGCGCGGCTTCGTGGGCGTAACGGTATCCGGCGAGGTGGCCGAAGTAGCACATGCCTTGGTGGCTTGCGTTGAGCAGGCGGAGTTTCATCAGCTCGTAGGGTTCTACGTCGGCGACGAGTTGGACGCCGGCGTCCTCAAACGGGGGTCGGCCGAGGCTGAAATGGTCCTCGAGGACCCATTGCGCGAATGGTTCGCAGACGACGGGCCAGGCGTCCTCGACACCGTATTCCCGAACGGCGGTCAGGCGGTCCTCATCGGTGGTGGCGGGGGTGATGCGGTCAACCATGCTGTTGGGAAACGGGACGTTCGCCGCCACCCAGGTGCCCATTTCCGGGTCTTTGAGGGCAGCAAAGGCGGTAAACATCTCGCGGGCGACGTTGCCGTTGCCCTGGATGTTGTCGCAGGACATCACGGTGAAGGGGGCAAGTCCGCGCTGCCTTCGGCGGGCGAGGGCTGCTGTGATGAGACCGAAGGTCGTCCGAGGAATTGCTCCAGGTTGAAGGTCATGGACCACGTCGGGGTTGTCCGCGTCGAATTCTCCTGTGACGTGGTGGAAGTTGTAGCCGCCTTCGGTCACGGTCAGCGAAACGATGCGGATGGCGGGCGAGGCCATCTTCTCGATCACCGCTTCCGGGTTTTCCGGGGCGAAGAGGTAGTTGATGATGGAGCCAATGATCATGCCATGTCTAATGCCGTCGGAGTGCTTCACGGTGAGGGTGTAAAGGCAGTCCTGGCTGTCCATGACCTTCTTCATGTGAGCATCGCCGGGCAGGACCCCTACTCCACAGATGGCCCAGTCCAGAGCTTTTCCTGCATTCATGAGCCGGTCCAGGTACATGGCCTGATGCGCGCGGTGAAAACCGCCGACTCCGAAGTGGACGATGCCCTCTGTCAGTTGTGACCTGTTGTATGCAGGTTGGCTGACCGGGCCGGGAACGTTGGGCAGGGTGTAGTTTTTCAGGGGTTGCATGGGTGCGCCTACGCTTCGAGGAAGGACGATGGGATTGTCAGCGGCCCCAGCTCAGCCGGTCCCGGTGGGTTGGCGCCCGCCCGCGAGCAGGTGATGCCGGCTGCCTTGTTCGCATAGCGGGCCAGGGCGTGGAGTTCGTCCTGGCTAATCTTCTGGAGTCGCTCCCGGCCTGCTGCGCCGAGTGCGTCCAGCTGCGCCAGCCCGGAGATCAGTGCGGCCATGAAAGAATCTCCTGCTCCGACGGTGTCTGCTACCGTGACCGTTTCACCGGGGATGTCCACCCTTCCGGACCCGCTGAGGAGGACGGGTCCGTTGGCGCCGCAGGTCAATGCCACCAGGGCCGGCCCCAGAGCCAGCCATGCGTTCATTGATTCCTCGAGGGTCCTGTCGGGGTAAAGCCAAAGCAGGTCCTCGTCGCTGGCTTTGACGATGTCGCTGGCCGCAACAAACTCCTCCGCCTGTTTCCGGGCGGCTGCTTTGTCCGGGCTGATTGCCGGCCTGCAGTTGGGGTCGAAGCTGACAGTGGCACGATGGCGTGCAGCTTCGAGCAGGCCCATCACCGATTTACTGCCCGGAGGCAGAACCGTGGCGATGGATCCGGTGTGGACGTGCAGGGAGCTTTCCGCCGCTGCCAAGGCCGGGATGGAAGCCCCGTTGATGTCCCAGCTGATGGCGAAGGTGTACCGGGCGGCTCCAGTGTCGTCTAAAGTCGCCACAGCGGTTGAGGTGGGTTGGGATCCCCCGATGATGGTCGCGACACCGTTGTTCTCGAGGTGCTTAGCGATCAACTGACCGTGCGGATCCTCGGCGAAGTGGGTGACGAGTTTGGTGTCAAGGCCCAGCCGGGCGCAGCCGACGGCAACATTCAGGGGGCTTCCGCCCGGGTGCGTCTCCGGTGCTGTGCTCCCTTGGCGGAGGTCTTCGATGATGTCGACGAGTGCTTCCCCGATGACAGTGACCAAAGGTTTGCTGTCGGAGAGGTTCGGTTCCGTGCCGGTCCCTTGTGATGACATGGCTGCTTCCTCGCAGGTCGGTGCTTGATGTGGCTGGGAACTGCTTTTGGGCTACCGGCTCAGCGGCCCGGGTAGACCACGGCTTTGAGTTGGCCTGGCTGCTTGCCGGCTTTAAGGGCCTCTTCGGACTCAGCGAGGGCAAACTTGCCGGTGACCAGGACGTCCAGGTCAACCTTGCCGTCGGCGATCAGGTGGATGGCCAGCGGCCAGGTGTTGGTGTAGCGGAAGACGCCGGAGAGCCAGATCTCCCGGTTCTGGATGAACGAGACGGGCAGCTCGACGTCGTCGGCACCCAGCCCCACCAGGATCACCCGGCCGGCGGGTGCCACTGCCTGGATCCCTGAACGGACCGCCTGAGGTGCGCCGGACGCGTCAATGAACGCGTCGACGTCGAGCCCTTCCACGCTATCGGTCTTCGCGTTGATGGCGTGCGTGGCGCCGTGCTCCAAAGCGAATGCCAGCCGGTCTTCGGCAATGTCCGAGATGTAGATTTCGGTGGCACCGAAGGCCCGGGCGGCTTGGGCGGCGATAATGCCGATGGGGCCGGCGCCGGCGATCAGGACCCTGCTGCCGGGCTTGATCTCCGCGCGTTCGCAGGCCCAGAGGCCCACGGAGAGCGGTTCGATGAGGGCCGCGGCTTCGTCGCTGACGCTGTCCGGGATGTCGTAGGCGAAGTCGGACTGGATGGTGACGTATTCGGCGAAGGCGCCGTCGATCGGCGGGGTGGCGTAGAACTCGATGTCCGGGCAGAGGTTGTAGCGGCCGGCCTTGCACTGCTTGCACTTACGGCAGGGGCGCTGGGGTTCGACGGCGACGCGCTTCCCGACCCTTGAGGGGTCGACGGCGCTGCCGACGGCGGCGATCCGGCCGGAAAGTTCATGGCCAAGGATCAGCGGGTGGTCCACCACGTACGGGCCGATCCGGCCGTGCTCGTAGTAGTGGACGTCGCTGCCGCAGACGCCGACGGCGGCCACCTGCACCAGGACCTGGTCGGCGTCGAGCTGCGGGAGGGGCAGGGTTTCCATGGCCATGTCGCCCTGGCTTTTGAGGATGTTGGCGCGCATCGTGGGGGGCAGTCCGGAACCGGTGGCAGGTGACTGTGCGGTTGTTGTTGTCATCGAAGTAGTCCTTGAAAAGAGTTTGTGGTCTGGAACCGGCTGGGCTATTTCACGGCGCCGAGGGAGAGTCCCTGGACGAGTTTGTCCTGGGCGGCGAAGCCTGCGAAGAGCACAGGCAGGGAGATCACGACGGCGGCCGCGCAGACTTTGGCGAGGAAGAGCCCCTGCCCGGAGACAAAGCCGGTGAGGAAGACGGGTGCGGTGCCTGCCACGACGCCGGTGAGGACGCGGGCCAGGAGCAGTTCGTTCCAGCTGAAGATGAAGCAGATCAGGGCGGTGGCGGCGATTCCGGGCATCGCGACGGGGGCGATGATTTTGCGGAGAATGAGCAGGAGGTTGGCGCCGTCGATCTGGGCGGCTTCCAGCATTTCTTCCGGCACCTCGGCGAGGAACGAGCGCATCATCCAGACGGCGATGGGCAGGTTCATGGAGGTGTACATCAGGATCAGGAACCAGATGTTGTCCAAAGCCCCCACGGTCCTGGCGAAGAGGTAAAGCGGCAGGATCGCGGCGACGACCGGCATCATTTTGGTGGAGAGGAAGAAGAACATCACGTCAGTCCACTTCTTCACCGGCCGTATCGAGAGCGCATACGCGGCCGGGAAGGCCAGAAGCAGCACCAGGACGGTCGAGAGGATCGAGGCGGTGGCGGAGTTGATCAGCGACGGCCAGGGGCTGACGCCAGATGTTTCGCCGAAGAATTCGCGGTACGCATCCAGGGTGAGGTTCGCAGCGATGGAGGGCGGGTTGGTGGCGGCGTCGGTCTCGGAGTGGAAGGAGGTGAGGATCATCCACAGGACCGGGACTGCGAAGAGAAGTGCCAGCAGCCAGGCTGCGATGCCGGCGGCGGTGTTGTTGCGGGTGGGGTCCATGCGTGCCTTGCCGCGACGGCGGGTACGGCCGGTGTTGAGCGCGGTGGGACCCGGTGGTGTGTTCTGGGGCGCGGCGGGGGTGAGGGTGCTCATCGTGCTGCCTCCTTCTTGAAGAGTGAAAAGACGGTGCGGAGTGCGAAGGTGGCCACGATGATGGTGCCGATGACCACCACGACGCCGGCGGCGGACGCCAGGCCGTATTCGTTGGCGAAGTAGAACGTCTGGTAGATGGCGTAGGGCAGGTTGGCTGTGCCCAGGCCGCCGGCGGTGAGGGTGAAGACAGCGTCGAAGTTCTGCACGATGTAAATCGCTCCGAGCAGGCCGCCGAGCTCCAGGTACTGGCGCAGGTGCGGCAGCGTGAGGTGGCGGAAGATCCCCCACGGCGTGGCGCCGTCCATCTGGGCAGCTTCCACGGTGTCCATGGGACGGGACTGCAGACCGGCCAGCAGGATGAGCATCATGAACGGGGTCCACTGCCACACCAGGGAGAGGATCACAGCCATCATGGGTGCCTGTGAGAGCAGGTCCAGCTGGGGTGCTGAGGCGCTGCCGAACAGAGACCAGACCCAGGTCAGGATGCCGTTGATCAGCCCGTAGGTGGGGTTGAGCAGGGCGTGCTTCCAGATCAGCGCCGCTGCCACCGGGACCACCAGGAACGGGGCGATCAGCAGTGTCCGGGCCAGCCCGCGGCCCATGAATTTCTTGTCCAGCAGCAGGGCCAGGCCGAGGCCGATGAGCAGGCTGATCAGAACCACGGAGACGGTGAGGAGGATGGTGGTGAAGATTGCCTGGCGCAGGTCAGGGTCTGTGAGGACTGTGGCGTAGTTCTCCAGGCCGGCGAAGGCGGTCTTGTCCGGGCTGAGGCTGTTCCAGTTCAAGAACGAGATGATCAGGGTAACCACGAACGGGAGTTGGGTGACGATGATGAGGAAGATCAGGGCAGGGAGCAGCGGTGCCCGCCGCGCCCAGGCCAGGGCGCGTTCACGTGACCTGGCGTTGCGGGATGGTTTGGCTGCGGTGTGTCCCGGGCGGGAGATGCGCGCCGTTGCGGTAGTCATGATGTTCTCCTGCGGTTCGGTTAAGGCTGCTTGTACTTGGCGCCGACTTTTTGGGCGGCTTGCTGACCCTTGGCCAGCGCGTCAGCCACAGACCCTTGGCCTGCGATGGCGGAGCTCACGCCTTGGGAGACGTTGGTGCCCAGGGCTGCGAATTCGGGGATGCCCACGAACTGGATGCCGACGGCGGGGCGTTCCTGGGCACCGGGGTTCTTCGGGTCCGCGTTCTCAATGGCGAAGCGTTCGGCTTCAAAGAACGGCGCCGCAGCTTGGAACTCGGCGTTCTCGTAGGTGGAGATGCGCTTGCCCGAGGGGACCTTCGCCCAGCCGAGTTCGGACGCGACGAGTTGCTCGTAGTCCTTGGAGCTGGCCCAGGCGATGAATTTCTCGGCGGAGTCCTGCTTCTTGGACGCGGCCTGCATGGCCCAGGACCAGGTCCAGAGCCAGCCCGAGGACTTGGTTTCCTTGACGGGTGCCTGGGCGTAGCCGATCTTGCCCTTCACCGGGGAATCCTCGGCTTCCAAGGCCCCTGCAGCGGAAGTGGCGTCGTACCACATTGCGGTTTTGCTCTGGCTCATGTTGTTCAGGCACTCGGTAAACCCGGCCTGCGCGGCACCGGCTTCACCGTGCTCGCGGACCAGCTTGGTGTAAAACTCCACCGCTTCGGTGAACTCCGGGGAGTTGACCTGCGCGTTCCAGTCCTTGTCGAACCAGGTCCCGCCGAAGGTGTTCACCACGGTGGTCAGCGGTGCGAAGACCTGGCCCCAGCCCGGCTGGCCGCGCAGGCAGATACCCTTCATGCCCGGTTCCGCGCCATCCACCTTTGCCGCAATCTCCGCAACCTCATCCCAGGTGGGCTTCGCCGGCATGGTCAGGCCCTTGGCCTCAAGGATGTCCTTCCGGTACATCAGGAAGGACGACTCGCCGTAGAACGGTTCGCCGTAAAGCTTGCCGTCCTCCCCCGTTAGGGACGCGGTGTAGGCGGGCAGGACGTCGTCCTGGTCAAACCCGGGGTCGGCAGCAACGTCGTCCAGCGGGGCGAGCCAACCATTTGCCGAATAGAACGGGATCTCGTAATTGGAGAGGGAAGCGACGTCGTACTGGCCGGCCTGGCTGGAGAACTCCTGGCTGATCTTGGCCCGGACATCGTTCTCCGGCAGGATGGTGTAGTTGACCTTGATGCCGGTTTCCTTGGTGAAGTTTTCTGCGGTGAGCCGCTGCAGGTCCTCCATTTGGGGGTTGTTTACCATCAGGACACTGATGCTGTTCGGGTCGCCGGCGGAATTGCCGCCGCCGGCTCCTGCACAGGCCGAGGCACCCAGCGCGACACACAAAGCGCCGGCGGCCAGGGTCGCAGCACGCATTTTCGGGCGCATTAATGACTCCTTCGTTCTTCAAGGGATGCGAGGTCACCACACCTCGACTGCCGTGTCAGGATGCTGGACCGGGGCGGGGGCCGTCACCGGAAGGTCCGGGGTCCCGCGCTGATGTTGTTCAAGATTAGGCGCGGGTGCAGGCCACAACTAGCGTCGTGGTTGCCACTTTCTGATACTTATTTTCCTCAGCTACCGATGTGGCAAGCGGTACTCTGGGATCGGGAACCGAATCCACTGTCCATATTTCATGAACCGCCGAGCCTTGGGAGCACCACGATGACTGCCACGGATACTGCTGAGGGAGCGACGGCCAGGCTGGCCGAACGGCTGCTGGGGATGCGGGCCAACCGTGAGGTTATTCCGCCTGATCCCAACCACTCTGTCCGGTGGCACCAGCACAGCTATCCAAGCCCGGTCGCACGATGGAATTACCACCCCGAGTACGAGATCCACCTCATTCGAAAGGGCACAGGGAAGTTCATCGTTGGCGACCACATTGGAACCTTCGAGGCCGGCCACGTTGCCCTTGTCGGGTCAGGACTGCCGCACGATTGGGTCAGTGACCTTGAGCCCGGCGAGGTGTTGGAAAATCGGGATGCCGTGATCCAGTTCGACGGGAAGTGGGTGGAGCAAACGGCGGCCCTGGTCCCCGAGATGGCGGAGGTGAAGCCGTTGCTGGAAAAGTCCCAGCGCGGCATTGAGTTTTTGGGAGCCTCAGCCAAAGCGGCGGCAGCAGCCATCGAGGCGATGGGGACCACCAGCGGATTGGTGCGGCTGCAGCACCTTTTTGACTTGTTCGCGGTCCTGACCGGCGCACCCCAGGAAGACCGGCGCTACCTGGCGGAGGAATGGTTCCGGCCGCAGCTGGACGGCCAGGCCGCCGCCGTCGTCGATATAGTCCTTGAGTACGTGTTCAGCAACCATGCCGGCACCATCAAAATGTCGGAGGCCGCCGGCATGGTGGGGATGCAGGAGGCGTCATTCTCGAAATACTTCAAACGTGCAACCGGCCAGAACTTCAGCGACCTGGTCCGTAAACTGCGACTGGCTCACGCCCGGCGTCTCCTGGAACGCACTGAAAAGGCTATTTCTGACATCTGCTACGAGGTGGGCTTCTCTAACCTCTCCAACTTCAACCGGCATTTCCTCAACGATGCTGGGGAAACGCCCCGGCAATACCGCCAACGCATCCAGAATGAGAGTGTGGACACCGCGCACACCTCCTTGGCCGGACAAGTCCACTTCCACCGCACCTAGAAGCGAACTAGACCGTTGCGCGCTGGAGGGTTGATCATGTCGGACCCGCAGCCCAGGGCCACAAACAGGTGTTGGTCCACCGGAGGCCAACCCAACAGGACCGGAACGAGGAACCACCTGATCCCGGCTCACAGCAGGCGGAAGGCCCAGTAACAAGCGAATCGGCTGCCCCACAAACTCACTATTCGAACCGGCACGACGACGTCCAACGGCTTCTCGACCACGGCACCTCCTCGGATCTCGGCCCGCGCTGGAACGCCGTCGTTGCCGCGGCCAGGCACTCGCCCAGATACCGCCCCGGCTGAAAGCGGCCCATATCTCAGCGTTGAAGAATGAGGGACTGGACGCGCTGGAGATATCAGATGTGATCCACGGCGGCGCCTTCTTCAACTGGGCCAACCGGTTGATGCTCTCGCTCGGCTCCGCAGGTTAGCCCAGGTTGCGGCGGGCCAGCAGCCAATGCTTGGCTCCGCCGTCTTCCGCCCCGTTGATACGGACCGTGGCACATACGCAGTCATGCATCCACTTGAATCCATTGCCGGCCGAGTGGGTCGGCCACGCAGTCGGAGCCACGTCCGCGATCGGCTATCGGCTATCGGCTATCGGCGCGATTCGCGGTGCCCAGTCGGGATCCGTCCTTGACCACCACCCGCAGGGACAGCGGCTGCGGTCGGATTCCATATGCCTGGAATTGTTGCGGGGGTGCGGCTGACCGGACCGTCATTGGCCCCGGCTGATCGTCCACGATCCTCGTCGCTTGCCGCTTGAGACTGCAGAACGTGGATGGAGCAACTGCTGACGTACGGGGCCAGACTGTTTGGGACAGGTTTCCCCGCGAGTCCTAGGTTCGCCGGAATGCCGCGCCCATTCCCGTGTTATTTGTGGGAGTTGAATCGCCAGATGCGGAAGCCATCAGGAGCGAAAGTCTCTCCTTGAGTCAAGGCTATTGCTGGTGTGACCTGATGCCGGTCATGTTGGCGTTTCGTCGAATCTGTATCCCTGTCCGGCTGCGGTGATGAGGTGTTTGGGGTGTGCTGGGTCGGTTTCGAGCTTGCGGCGCAGTTGTGCCATGTAGACGCGCAGGTACTGGGTTTCTTCCTGGTAGGCCGGTCCCCAGACGGTTTGCAGGAGTTGACGCTGGGTTATGAGTTTGCCGCGGTTCGTGACCAGCAGTTGCAGGACGTCCCATTCGCGTGGGGTGAGGTGGACACGTTTGCCGTTGCGGGTAACCGTGGCGGCGCCGAGGTCGATGAGGAGGTTTCCTGTTTGGATCACCGCGACGCCTGCGGGGGTGTGGGCGGAGCGGCGTTCGACGGCGCGGAGCCGGGCGAGGAGCTCGTCCAGCCCGAACGGTTTGGTTACGTAGTCGTCGGCGCCGGCGTCGAGGGCCTCGACTTTGTCTGCGGAACCTTGCCGGGCGGAGAGGACGACGATTGGCAGGTCGGACCACGCGCGGATGCCCCGGATCACATCGGCGCCTTCGATGTCCGGGAGTCCGAGGTCGAGCACGAGGACGTCCGGAGGGTTCGACGCGGCGAGGTGCAGTGCGTCGGTTCCGTTGGCTGCAACGGAAACGGCGTAGCCTTCGGCGCGAAGGTTTATCTGCATGGCCCGCAGGAGTTGCGGTTCGTCGTCGACCACGAGGATGCGTTTCATCGTCCCTTCCTTGTCCCGGTACTTACCGGCGGTTTAATCCCTGGGTCCAACGTACAGTGGCACGCGCAGGACCATGGTCAGTCCCCCTCCGGGTGTCTGTTCGGCGGTCAGTTCGCCGTCCATCGCTTCGATGAAGCCTTTCGCGACCGCGAGGCCGAGCCCGATGCCGGCCCTGTTGCTTTCGTCGCCTAGCCGTTGGAAGGGCTGGAACATCGCAAGGACGCGTTCGGAGGGCACCCCGGTGCCGTGGTCGATCACGCGCAGCTCACTGGTGGGCCGGTCACCGGCACCTGGGGCAAGGAGGCCGCCGGTGGTGGCGACGATGACGATGTCGCTCCCCTGAGCGTACTTGACGGCGTTCTCCACGATGTTGGCCAGCGCCCGTTCGAGCAGGCCCCGGTCACAGTCGAGCGCGGGGAGGTTCGGGGCGAGATCGATGCGTACCGAGTTCGGGGGGAGCTCCCGCAGCACGGTGGTGACGACATCGAGCCAGGTCACGGGCTCATGGAGGATGGAAAGGGCGTCGCTGTCGATGCGGGACATGTCCAGGAGGTTGCCCACTAGGTTCTCGAGCCGGCCTGAGTAAGAGTCAATGGTGTCGATCATCTCGGTCTGTTCCTCGGCGGTGGTTTTATCGCGTTGGCGTCCCAGGGCGGTGACGGCGAGCCGGATCCCGGCCAGCGGTGTGCGCAGGTCGTGGGAGACCGCGCGCAGGATGGAGGTGCGGATTCGGTTCGCTTCGCCGAGCCTAACGGTCTCGCGCAGGGTGCTGGTGAGTTGCTGGCGTTCGATCAGGGCGGTGAGGTGGGCTTCGAAAGCTGCGAGCAGGCGACGCTCCCCGCCGCTGAGGGGCCTGCCTTTCCACGCGAGGATGAGTCCGGCAGTGAGGCGGTCGGTTCCGTCGGCCTCGTCGGCAGTGGCCGGGGCGCCGCTTCCGGCCCGTGCCCGGACCGTCCAGGTTTTGACGCCGACGCCCCGCGTGTCGCCGTTGTCGGCGTCGGGGGCGAGGACGCTGACGGCCGTGAGTTGAAATTCATCCCTGAGCTGGTCAAGGAATTCTTCGGGGGTTTGGTCGCGTGCAAGGGAGCCGCGGGCCAGGTCGCTGAGGGTGCCGGCTTCGGCTCTGGCTGCGGCGGCGTCCTGGGACCGCCGGGTGGATACGCCGATCAGGAGGGAGAAGGCGACAGCGACTGCGAGGAAGACCAGTAGGGCGAAGACGTTTTGCGGGTCGTTGATGGTCAGGGTGCCCACCGGCGGCGTAAAGAAGTAGTTGAGGAGCACGGAGTCAACGATGGCGGCCACGGCGGCGGGCCAGAGGCCACCGACGAATGCAACGGCGACGACGGCGCACAGGTGGGCAAGGGCCTGAGTCGTGAGGTTGAGCCCCGGGAAAGGCAGCAATGCCGCGGTCATCATTGCCGGGGCAGCGAGGGCGAGGGCGTACCCGGTGAGCGTCCGGGCGCGGCCCAATACAGGCCTGAGCCGTAACTTGGGCCTGCGGCCGGCGAGGGGGTGGGTGACCATGTGCACGTCAATGTCTCCCGAGTCCCGTACGACGGACAGGCCCACCCCGCCAGCTCCGAACAGCTGCTGCATTCGCGTGTGCCGTGAGACCCCGACAACGATCTGGGTGGCGTTGACGCTGCGGGCAAAGTCGAGCAGGCTCATGGCGACGTTATCCCCGGCAAGCTGGTGATAGCTTCCGCCGAGGTCTTCGACAAGTTGGCGCTGTGAAGCGAGGGAATGCTCGGAGCCCTCGGCCAGGCCGTCCGGCCTGCGGACGTGGACGGCGAGCAGGTCACCGCCGCTAACCCTTGACAGAATGCGTGCCGCTCGGCGGAGGAGGGCCTCCCCTTCCGCGCCGCCGGTGAGGGCGACGACAACACGTTCCCGGGCGGGCCACGCTTCGTCGATCCTGTGCTGCTGCCGGTACTTGGCGAGCCCCTCCTCAACGCGGTCGGCGAGCCAGATGAGTGCGATCTCGCGCAAGGCAGACAGGTTTCCGAGCCTGAAGTAGTTCGCCAGTGCGGCGTCGATCTTTTCTGGTGCGTAGACCAACCCCGAGCTGAGGCGCTGCCGGAGAAGCTCAGGGGGGATGTCTGCCAGTTCGATTTGGTCTGCTTTGCGGACGATCGCATCCGGGATGACCTCCTGTTGGCGTGTTCCAGTGATGGATGCGACGACGTCGTTGAGCGACGCGAGGTGCTGGACATTGACGGTGGTAAGGACGTTGATTCCGGCGCTGAGGAGCTCCTCGACGTCTTCCCAGCGCTTGGCATGGCGGCCGCCGGGGGCGTTGGTGTGGGCGTATTCATCTACAAGGGCCGTATGGGGTTTCCTGGCCAGCACAGCGTCGAGGTCCATCTCCGGCACGTGCGTGCCGCGGTACTCGACGCTGCACAGCGGAATCTGCTCCAGCCCTTCCGTGAGGGCCGCCGTCCGGACCCTGCCGTGATCCACGACGACGGCGACAACGAGGTCGTCCCCGTCGGCCACCATCCGGTGGGCTTCCTCAAGCATGGCGTAGGTCTTGCCGACGCCGGGCGCGGCGCCGAGAAAGATACGCAGAGTACCGCGGTCCATAGCTCTGATTGTT
This sequence comes from Pseudarthrobacter chlorophenolicus A6, assembly GCF_000022025.1. GTDB lineage: Bacteria > Actinomycetota > Actinomycetes > Actinomycetales > Micrococcaceae > Arthrobacter > Arthrobacter chlorophenolicus. The sequence continues at coordinate 1,921,014 of NC_011886.1, read as the reverse complement.
CCAGCCTCCCCAGTTATAGCCCTACTTGACGCGTCCCGCGACAGCGAGGTTGAGCCTGGTGCTATTGACAGCGGGCTGGCCAAGCAGCCCCAGGACCGGGCTGGTGGTGGCGTCCGTGATGAGCTGGCCGACTTCCTCCATGCTGAGGCCAGCGGCCCTGGCAACACGCGGCGCCTGAAGCTGGGCGTACGCGACGGAGATGTCCGGGTCCAGTCCCGACGCAGATGCTGTGACGGCGTCGGCGGGCACCGATGCGGCGGGCACGCCCTCACGCACGGCCACCGCGGCGCGTTCTTCCTCGGCAGCTGCACTGCGTGCGGGATCCGACGGACCGAGGTTGGATGCACCCGACGAAGAGGGGTCCCACCTGACGGCGGACGGCCGGGGATGGAAGAACCGGTCTTCGCCTGCGGGGACAGCCTGGGCCAGGAGAGTCGATGCTGCCGGGCGGCCATCAAGTTCACCGATGGATCCGTTGGCTTGGGCCGGCATGACTGCCTGGCCAGCCCCAAAAATGGCCAGCGGATAGATGAGACCGAGGAGCAATGTGGCTATTGCAAGGAACCGGATCGAGGTGCCAAGTTGTCGAAGGTAGGCGGTCATGTGATGGCTCCTTTAATGCAGGCCCGGCACGACGGCCAGGAGCAGGTCGATGATTTTGATGCCGATGAAGGGAATGATGATTCCGCCGGCCCCGTAGATCAACAGGTTCCGGTGGAGTGCCTGCTGGGCGCTAACCGGCCGGTAGCGGACACCGCGCAGCGCAAGCGGGACGAGCAGGACGATGATGACCGCGTTGAAGATGACCGCTGAGAGCACCGCACTTTTGGGACTGGTCAATCCCATGATGTTGAGCACGTCCAGACCCGGGTAGACCGCGACGAACAGGGCGGGGATGATCGCGAAGTACTTCGCGATGTCGTTTGCCACGGAGAACGTGGTGAGCGAACCGCGGGTGATCAGCAGTTGCTTGCCGATCGCGACCACGTCAATGAGCTTCGTCGGGTCCGAGTCGAGGTCCACCATGTTGGCGGCCTCCTTGGCGGCTTGAGTACCGGAATTCATGGCCACGCCCACGTCCGCCGCGGCCAAGGCGGGCGCGTCATTTGTGCCGTCGCCGGTCATGGCCACGAGTTGCCCGGCAGCCTGTTCCTGCCGGATACGGGCGAGCTTGTCCTCCGGGGTGGCTTCGGCCAGGTAGTCGTCCACTCCGGCTTCACGGGCAATCGCTGCAGCAGTGAGCTTGTTGTCACCGGTGATCATCACTGTGCGGATGCCCATGCGCCGCAACGCCGCGAAGCGTTCCGCGATGCCGGGCTTGACCACGTCCGCGAGGTGCACGGTGCCGAGCACGCGTGCCCGCCCGCCGTCGGCCACCGCTACCACCAGCGGGGTGCCGCCACCGCGGGATATCCGGTCGACGTCGTCACGTGCTTCATCGGGCAGGATCCCATCCAGTTCAAAAATCCAGCGGCTGACGGCGGAGGCCGCGCCCTTCCGGTAGCGGCGGGGGCCGTCGTCGAGACCGCTCATCCGGGTCACGGCGGTGAAGTCGACGGCGGTAACGGCCCCCGGCCTTTCCCGGGCGAGCTCGTCCAGTCCCGGGCCTGCAGCACCGCGCCCAACAGCGAGATCCACAATGGAACGGCCTTCCGGAGTTTCGTCAGCGAGGGAGGACAACCTTGCCGCCTCGATAAACTCATCCCGGGGTACGCCCGGTGCGGGGAGGAAGTCTACGGCGCGGCGGTTGCCGAAGGTGATGGTTCCGGTCTTGTCCAGCAGCAGCGTGGTGATGTCCCCGGCCGTCTCGACGGCGCGGCCGCTGGTTGCCAGGACGTTGTGCCTCACGAGGCGGTCCATGCCGGCGATTCCGATGGCCGGGACGAGTGCCCCGATCGTGGTGGGGATCAGGCACACCAGCAGGGCAACAAGTACAACCGGGGATGGGATGCCGCCGGCAAGATTGGCGAACGGTACCAAGGCCACAGTCACGGCAAGGAACACGATAGTAAGGGCTACGAGCAGGACGTGGAGGGCGATCTCGTTGGGCGTCTTCTGCCGCTCGGACCCTTCGACCAGAGCGATCATCCGGTCAATAAACGTGGATCCCGGTTCAGCGGTGATGCGGACGGTGATTCGGTCCGAGATGACCCTGGTGCCACCGGTGACCGCGGAACGGTCGCCGCCCGCCTCTCGGATTACTGGCGCCGATTCTCCGGTAATGGCGGACTCGTCAACCATCGCCAGGCCCTCGATAATCTCCCCGTCGGACGGGATGGTATCCCCGATCTCGCAGACGACGAGATCGCCCTTGCGCAGATCCGGTGCCGGGACCTGCTCTTCGGTGGATCCACGGAGCCTCCGGGCCATCAGGCCTTCGCGCCCTTCTCGGAGACTGTCCGCCTGGGCCTTGCCACGTCCTTCCGCGAGGGCTTCGGAAAAGTTGGCGAACAGGACTGTCAGCAGCAGCCACGCCGTGATCACGACGCTGAACACGGCGTCCGGGCTGCCCTGGGCGATTTGGAAGCCGCACGCTACGGCCGAGACGGCCGTGCCGACGAGGACGGTGAACATGACCGGGGAGCCGGCCATCTGCCGCGGGTTCAGCTTGATGAACGATTGCGGCACGGCGCCAAGGACGAGCTGGCGGTTGAAGGCCCTCCGGCGTTTGTAAGCGTGTCCGGACAGTTCGGTCACACGCGGGGCGGGCACATGGCCCGGGGCTCCATGCGGTTGCCCGACTGGTTCGGCAGGGCGTTGGGGGTTATGGGTGGTGGTCATTGGAAGGTTCCCTCTGCGATGGGTCCCAGCGCGAGTGCCGGGAAGTAGTTCAGTGCGGTCAGGAGGAAGGTCACGGCGCCAAGGAGCCCGGCGAACAGCGGCCCGTAGGTGGCCAACGTTCCGGGCGACGGCGGGATGGGTTCCTGGGCTGCGAAGCATCCCGCCAGGGCGAGGACCAGCACGATAGGCAGGATCCGGCCCAGCCACATTGCGGCCGCCATCAGCGTCGACAGGAGCGGGCCGGAGGTGGTGATGCCCCCGAATGCGGATCCGTTGTTGTTGGCACCGGAAGTGAAGGCGTACAGGAGTTCGCTGAACTGATGCGGTCCTTGGGCGGGTGCCTGGGCTACGGCGTCCGGGACAAGGGTGGCAGCCCCGGTAAGGACCAGCACCAGAACCGGGGTTACCAGCAAGTACAAGGCAGCAAGAGTCATGTGCCGGGCCTGGATCTTCTTGCCCAGGTACTCCGGGGTCCGGCCGACCATCAGCCCGGCGAGGAACACCGCCACAATGGCCAGGACGAGCATCCCGTAGAGCCCTGAACCAACCCCGCCGGGCGCAACCTCGCCCAGCATCATGTTGAACATCGCCATACCGCCGGCCAGCGGCGGAAGCGAGTCGTGGGACGCGTTGACCGCACCGGTCGAGGTCAAGGTGGTCGACGTCGCAAAGATGCCGCTGGCGGCCGGGCCGAAGCGTTGCTCCAGGCCCTCACCCAGATCCGGGGCGGCGGCCATGGTCCAGGCCATCGCCGTCATCGAGATCAACCACAGCGAGGCCATCACCGTCAGGACCGTGTAGCCCTGTTTCCGGTCGCCCACCATGCGGCCGAACGTGTAAGGCAGGGCCGAGGGGATCAGCAGAATGAGGAACACCTCGAACAGATTGGTGAACGAAGAGGGGTTCTCGAAGGGGTGCGCCGAGTTCGCGTTGAAGTACCCGCCGCCGTTAGTGCCGAGTACCTTGATGGCCTCCTGGCTTGCGACAGGGCCGCCCGGAATCGACTGGGACACCCCAGTGACCGCGTTATGCACCTCAGCAGGCCAGAAGTTCTGGACAACACCGGCGCTCAGGAGCACCACCGCGGCGACCGCCGACAACGGCAACAGGACGCGGAACGTCAACCGCGTGAGGTCAACCCAGAAGTTACCCAGCGAACCAGAACTCCGACGGGCGAAGCCGCGCATGAGAGCGAACGACACCGCAATACCCAGAGCGGCCGACACGAAGTTCTGGACCGCGAGGAAAGCCATCTGCACCACGAAACCGAGCGTCGACTCGGGCACGTAAGCCTGCCAATTCGTGTTGGTCACAAACGACACCGCGGTGTTCATCGCGACCCACGGGTCAACGCCGGCGGCCTGTCCCCCGGACAGCAACGGTTGGATGCGCTGCGCGACGTAGACAACAAGGACACCAGCGATCGAAAACGCCAGGACGCTGCGCGCATAGGCGTTCCAGGTCTGCCCGCTGTCCGACCCTACGCCGGCCGCCCGGTAGACCCATCGCTCCCAACGGAAGTGGCCGCCGTCGTCCGCAACCTTCGCAAGGTAGGCGCCCAGCGGACGGTGCACAGCGCCGAGCGCGACAACCAGGACCGCTATTTGAGTGATGAACGAGAAGATGTTGAACTGCATGACTCACCGCCCTCCGGGGCGGAACAGCTGGTCCACCAGATAAACACACAAGGCCAGGGCCACAAGGCCCAGCACCGCCCATGCGATGATTTCGCCGTTCATTTCCCGTCCACCAGCTTCGAGAGCGCGGACAGACACCAGACGGCCAAGCCCGCCAGCACCAGAAAAATCGCCACAACGGCCAGATCGACCATGACACAACCCCTTTTCACGGCAGCACCTTGCGGCCGTAAAAGCAGTCAACACCCGCCGTAAGAACCGGCCCCCGTCCTTTACACATCCCTAACGGCCAGGACGCCGATACTTACAAACTATTAACGCTCCGCATCTTTACCGGCCCCTTTTCCGGGCGCCACACTGGGTCCGTGAAGATCGATGAATGGTGGCCCCTTGTCAGCGAAGAAACCCGCAACTGGCTGACCACGCACAACGGAGAGGGCCTGACCTCTCCGGTCGTCAACGAGATCATGTCGGCCACCGGTGGCAGCAGGGACTCCGACTGGTGGGACGGCGACACAGCGGACGGGCTCCAACTTACCGACGTGGCCGTGGACTGGATCGAAGCCACCGCCAATGGCGAAATGCCACCGGCGACCAAATAAGCCCAGCAACCCGACGTCAAGGAACCGCAGCTCCGTTAGAGCTACGCCCAGGACAGCCTTGTCCTGATCGGCGGCGATCGGACACGCCGGTGCCGGGAGGCCGTACTTACGTCGGGCATAGTGTCATGTCCGACGCAATTGTGGACACTCTCAACACTCCCTTGGCTGGACAAAGGGAGGAATGTACGGTTGTCTACGTCGCTGAAACCCTTTGTTGTCGGCCGCGAATGAAAAAGCGCAACAGTCAAGTCGTCGTCCGCTCCCCGGCACATGAAGTGGTGGACTTTTGGGCCAGTGCCTACAAGCACACTCTGGCTTCAGCAAAGGCTCCCTTCCAAATTCTGTCGTCCCGTTAAGACCTCCTATGATTTCCAGACCTATGCAACTTGACCCGGACCTTTGGCACTGCCGCAGTGGGACTCAGGCCGGTGATGATGGCTGCAAATCCACTTTCTACCCGTGCTGACCGTTGCAGTGTTCGGCCGTCCGGGCCCCTATCGAGGAAGTACGTGATGGAGACGCCAGCAGCACCCAGAGGCGGGGAACAAGCCTCCGCTGCGCCCATCCGTGTATTCATCGTCACCGACCATGAGCTGGTCCGGCAGGGACTCCGGGAATTGTTCGAGGATGAGGGGTTCGAGATCGTGGGTGAGGGCAGTTCGGCCGCGGAGGCCATACGATCAGCTGCACTTCTGCAGCCCGATATCGCGGTTTTGGACGACCGGCTTCCGGACGGGACTGGCATAGAGGTGTGCCGAGCTCTACGCTCCAGAACAGATCCGGTGACATGTCTTCTTCTGTCCGGGTATGACGAGGACCGTGCTGCGCGGGCAACAGTTCTAGGGGGTGCGTCAGGATACGTACTCAAGCAGGTTGGGGACAATACGGAACTGGCGAACGCCGTTCGCCGTGCGGCCAGGGGGACTATCTTGATTCGGCCTGCACTCAGGGAACGGATTGCCGAACGCCTCAAGGCTGCTGCTGCGACCTCGCTGGGAACCATGACGACCAGGGAACGGGAAGTGCTCTTCTTTATGGCGACCGGGATGACCAACCGACAGATTGAGCAGAAATTGATACTCCCCGGCCAGGTGATCGCTGGTTGCGTTTCCTCGGTGTTGGAGGGGCTAGGTTTTGCACGCAGCAAGCCTGCCTACATATCGTCTGACGACGAAGGATTGTTCTGACTCTGTGCTTAAGGCGTGCCGTGTCCGACGCCAGCTGGGCAGTTCCACTAAGTCTGCCGCCACCGGAATATGGCGTCATCATCGGGACACTGGCACGGACCAGCTTATGGTGGTGCCTCTGTCTGGGATGCTTTCTATGCCGCATGTACCGCCGAGCCTGTGTGCTCTGTCCCTCATGTTGCCCAACCCGCTGATCCGTTCGGGCTCGTAAAAGCCGCAGCCTTTGTCAGAGACGTGGAGAGTGATGGCGTCGTTCTGGACGGTCAGCAACACACGTATGTCTTTCGATCCTGAGTGTTTGATGGCGTTAGTGACGCTTTCCTGTAGCACCGGCAGTAGCTGCTCGAGGACCTCCTCGCTGATTTCGTCATCGACCGGGCCGGAGAACTGAACTCGCGGGACGAAATCGGTTGCGTCCGCAACTTTGTGGACAACGCTGAGAACCCGGCTGCTGAGGAATGCTTTCCCAGGTCCCCGAGGCCGAAGGGAGTATATGGTGTCGCGTAGCTGCCGTATGCAGTCATCCAGTTCCGTTGTGATGATCGTGATGCGCTTGAGGGAGTGCGGGTCCGTGGTCGTGCGGCGCAGGCTTTGGATGCTCAGTCCGGCCGCGAACAGTCGTTGTATGACCAGGTCGTGCAGGTCCTTGGCAATCCGGTCACGGTCAGTGAACAGGGCATTCTCTGCTTTTGCCTCGTTCGCTTTGAGGAGGTCCAGCGTCAGGCCAATCCTCGAAGCGAACAGGACGCTTGAGGTAATGTCGGCTTCTGTATAGGGTGTTCCTCCGACTGGCCGGGCGAGAACTAGGACGTCGTCGTGGTGGCCGTAGCTGTTAGTGCCGAGAGCCGAGATCAGGACTGGTCCAAGAGTTTCTGCTGTCACTTGGTCAAAGACCTGGCGCGGGTCGGTCACGGCCCTCGAGACGCCAAATGCGAATACCTCTGCAGCGACCAGGTCCGCCGGGAGTTCCTGACCGCATGGAACCAACGGGGTCCCGCTGGAAGTCCGGCACTTGAGGCGCCCGTCCAGTGCCACCTCCGCTATCAGGGACAACGAAGAAACGGAGGCATCCAGAGCTTCTTCGGTGATCAAAGCCATGTTGTCCATGACGGAACGTGGTTGGGCTTGGAGCCTGTCGGTGGCTTCCATGCCAGCTTCCAGCCACCGCCGGCGGCTGTTGCTGTCTTCGAGCAACAGGGCGTTCTGGATGGCAACCCCCGCCGCAGCCGCTAGCGCCGCGGCGAGGTTTTCGTCCTCGACCGTGAAGTCTCCTCCGTCGATCTTCTCGGTCAGGTAGAGATTGCCGAACATTTGACCCCGCACTTTGATTGGAACGCCAAGAACACTTGTCATTGGCGGCCGGCTGGCACGAAAGCCCCTAACCAGGGGATGCTCGCCCAGGTCTTGCAGCCGTAGGGCACGGGGTTCAAGGTCAGCGGTGATGGATTGGCTGAGCTGCTGGTCGCCGCCAAGGACATCCAGGGAACCGTAACGGGTACCGACAAGTTCGCATGCCGACTGCGCGACGCCCTGGAGCACGGTGTTCAGACTCAGGTCTTCGGTCAGAGAGATGACAGCTTCGACCAGGCCGTCTATACGCTCCTGCGGGTGGACTATTTCATTCGGCCGGCCGGAAAGACCGGGTGGAAGGTCCCGTCGTCGCTGCCTGATAGGTTCACGCCACATGAAGAACACCTCGGTCGTTGACCAGCGTTATCCATGGCGGTCTTCATCGTCCTGGATTTCGATACCTGGGATTTCCCAGCTCATCCTATTAAGCCAATGCTAACAACCCTGACCAGTTATTGTTCCCTCACCCTGCTAAACGTTCCTGCTTGTCACTCGAGCCCAAACGTACTTCTTTGCCCTCCCCCACCGTTTCCGGCGGGAACGAAACCCGATGCGCGCTTAGGGATCGAAGTGGACTGGTGCGCGGTGTTCGCCGGAGACGGATCCCAATAGTGCCGCAGCCAGGTCGCGGACCTTGACGTTTCGAGTGCTGGATGCCCGCAGAAGCATGTCGTACGCAGTGTCGTGGTCACAGCGGTTTTGCCCCATAATGACGCCGATGGCTGTATCAATGGCAGTCCTGTGTTCAAGGGCAGCGTAGAGGTTCTCGGCCGTTTCTCTGAGTTCGGCCATACGCAGGGCCTGACGAAGCACTCTTGATACCCGTTCCGCCACGGAGTGCGCTGCTCTGGAGTCACCGCCGGTTATAGGGGTGGAGTCGCAGGACCAGAGAGTGAGAACGGCCCGGGGGGCTCCCTTGTCCAGAAGCGGGATGCCGAGGACGGACACGAACGCTTCCTCGGGCCTCTGCAGTGGAAAAGCCGGTTGAGGCTCACCTGTCAAAACATCCACTGGCGGCCTTGCACTGCAAACACGGACGGTCGCCTTCTTCGGCCGGCTCAGGGTGATACTGCACAGCGCAACTGATTCGATCGAAGCAAGCAGAAATCCGGCCACAACGGCGAGGGTACCCAAGGCTTCCTCAATGCTCTCACTGTTGAGAGCTATGTCGTCGAACATCACGTCCGACTTAGTCCTGACATTCCCCACGTCACCGGACGGTCCGGGATGGAATCCTGCGACCGGGCCGCAGTGGTCGTTAATCAGACCTGTTCCTGCACTTTCACGTGTCTGGGTGATCGCGCGTGCCGCGGATGCCTTATCGGGATAAGCACCCGACACGGCAAGGATAGCCCCATCCCGGGCAAGGACTCGAAACCGGACGTGATCGTGTTGATCAGTAAACAGCTCAAACAGACCAGACATAGGCCAACCTTTCCTGTTCCTTCACCCATTGCCCATGTGCGACAGGCACCTACTGTTTGCCGAGGGAACACGCGGCGGGAGTTCAATGCACACGCCGCCGAGTCCAGATTTTGCGGGAGGTACCGTCACCGATCACGTACTTCCACACCCATCCGGTCACGCTCCCGAGAACCCTCCCGGCCCGAGGGTTTCCTCCCCTCAATGAAACGCCTTCCACGCCATCCGCGGTACGGGCCTTTCGCCCCTGTCTCCGGCTGTGGGCCCGGTATCTACTGAAAGAACCAGGCCCGCGTACTGCGGGCCCACTCGCCTTGAATCCGGAGAAACCTGCTATGTCCGATTTGCTGAGATGGTCCCCGTCCGCCACGTCCCGCAGGACACCACCGTTCACCACCATCCTCCGCTCCCCGTTGGAACTGCTGGACTCCATGGAACGCCTCTTTGCTACAGACTCAGGACCCGCCCCGATCCGGGTGGAAGAATTCGTCGACGGCAAGAACCTGGTAATCCGCGCCGAGATGCCCGGTGTCGATCCCGACAACGACATCGAAGTAACCATGGAAGACGGTGCCCTCAAAATTCATGCCGAACGGCAGGAAAAGGAAGAACACAAGGACAACGGCCGTTACCGGTCCGAGTTCCACTACGGTTCCTTCAGCCGGAGCATCCCCCTCCCGGAAGGCGTGAAAGAAGAGGACGTCAAGGCCTCCTACACCAACGGTGTCCTTGAAGTCCGGGCACCTATGCCCGATGTAACCGAGCGTGCAGCGCCCAGAAAGCTCCCCATCACACGCGGGTAACATGCCCGAGCTCCACCACGCAGAACCATTCCCTGGCATCGACATGACCACGGTCTTCGAACCGGTGACCCGGCATTGGCTCGTTGACACTACTGCCAGTGCGCTCCATTGGCCAACGCATCATCGCCCGCAGCGCGGTCGCCGCCCAGGGAAACCAACCATCGCCTGACCTCGTGTTTGGCCCGCCGCCATCGGGCGTCCCATTGAAAGCGGCACATTAAAACGAAGGAGAAGGACATGTCTGCATCATCAGCAAGCCCGGGCATCGGCGCCGGTCACCACAGAACACCATTGGAGCTCACAGCCCTGACAGCAGGTGCCGTGTTTGCGCTCGTCGGGATCGTGGGATTCATCCCCGGCATCACCACCAACTATTCACAGCTGGGCTTCGCAGGCCACGAATCGGGCGCGATGCTCCTCGGGGTCTTCCAAGTCTCCATCCTGCACAACATTGTGCACCTGCTGTTCGGAGCAGCCGGGCTGCTCATGGGACGGACCGTAACGCAGTCCAGGTATTACCTCATCGGTGGCGGCGCGGTTTACCTGGTGCTCTGGCTCTACGGGCTTTTCATTGACCAGGGGTCGGCGGCCAACTTCATCCCGGTCAACACAGCAGACAACTGGCTGCACCTAGCCCTCGGAATCGTCATGATTGCCCTGGGATTCGTGCTCGGCCGAAACGCCAGCCACAGCCGGCAGCCATAGGCCGAAAATGAAGCACCTTAACCACAGGCACGCTGTCACCCCCGGCCCATTGCCTTATATATGGGACCGGGGGATCCAATGCGGATAGGGCTGATCTCCGGCCCCGGATTCCCGGTCCCCCCGCCCGCCTACGGAGGAACAGAAAGAGTCGTCGATACCCTCGCCCGCGGACTCACCGATGCCGGACATGAAGTGCTGCTTGCGGCCCCCTCCGACAGCAGCTGTCCGGTACCACGCGCCCCCGCCATGCATCCGTCAGATCCCACGCAACTCGACTCGATCCCGCGAGAACTACGCCACCTGGTCCAGGCCTACAAGGCAATGAGCGGGATGGACATCATTCACGACCACACCCTCCTGGGGCCCTTGTATTCCCATCGCCACGGCAAGATTCCGGCAAGTCACCACCATCCACGGCGTACTGACCCCTGACATGACCGAGATCTACCAGGCAATCGGACAAACCTCGCACATCATCGCGATCTCCCAAGACCAGGTCCGGCACACACGTCTTCACGTGGACAGAATCATCCACCACGGAATGGACCTGACAGCAGTACCCGTCGGCCCCGGCAACGGCGGCTACGCCTGCTTCCTTGGAAGAATGTCCCCTGACAAAGGCATACTCGAAGCCGTCCTCATCGCCCGTGCAGCCGGCATCCCACTACGGATCGCCGCGAAAATGCGCGCGCCCGCAGAACTCGAGTACTTCAACACCATCGTCAAACCAGCGCTGGGACCCGACGACGAAATGCTCGGTGAAATCGGCGACAAAGCAAAGTTTGAACTGGTCGGCAACGCCGTCGCCCTGCTCTGCCCGCTGCAATGGTCCGAACCCTTCGGCCTAGTGATGATCGAAGCCCTTGCCACCGGTACCCCGGTCTTCGGCACCGCGTTGGGGGCGGCGCCGGAGATCATCGATGACGGCGTCACCGGCTACCTCGCCCCCACCCAGGAACTCGCCACGCTCCTGCCCCTGGCCACCACCCTGGACCGTGCAACATGCAGGGAAACCGCGGAAAAACGGTTCAGCGCGGACCGAATGATCGCAGACCACCTGGACCTCTACCAAGAAATTCTCGCCTAAAACGAACGCATGGAGCCCGCACTTACGGAAGGCCGGGAAAGATCGAAGCCAGGCGGAATCGCAATATTTTGACGACATCCGGGCCACCATGGAAATGAGCTTCTTCGCACCCCTGACGGTACGCGCCTTCGCCCCAGCCCTCGGTGCGGCCAAGGGAGGATCATCACCATCTGCTCGATAGCGAGCCAGCTGCTTACGGACGCCCACGGCACCTCAAAAGCTTCTGATTGCTCGCTTAACCACCGGTTTGCGGTCGGACTTGACAACCCGGCGGTCCACGCCGCGGCTGCCGCCGGCCCGACATCCAGCGCTCCCAGGGCGCTGAACACACACTCAACGGCGACGTCGACCTGCCATCGATGACCCCCACAGAATTCAGAGAGTTGCTCTCACCACCGGACCTCGCCAGCAGGCATTTCGAGACCGCGGTTCAGATAGTGGAAACCTGATTTCCGTTTGCAGCGCGCTTCCCTGGCCCGTTTACCAGCCCCGCTTGTAATGAATGACGAAGTGGTCATGCTTCGCGGTATCAGGTGGAGCGCCAGGTATGTCATTGGCGCTTGCGTTTGGGGCTGTCCCCTTGCCTTAGTTCGTTCACCCGTGCAGGACTGCTGAAGCGGAAGGCGCGGCGGGCCACATGGTGGGTGTCATGCCGGCGGCGGACCAGAATTGGGCCGGCCTGCAGTTGCTGCGCGGCACGGGGAAAGAACCAGGCCTTGGCCAATTCCACCAGAACCATGTAAACCACTATCATTCCCAGCAGGGCCAGGAAGAACGGGACCGGGAGCGGATCGAAGCCGAGCAGACTGGCCAGCGGCCATAGCGGCAGATAGACGCCGAGAGCCACCGCGCCCAGTGAAGCCGCGATCAGGCCGCGCGACGGGCGGCTGCGGAAGAAGGGCACGTGCCTGGTCCTGATGGCGAAAGTAATGAGGGTCTGGGTGGCGATGGATTCGATAAACCAGCCCGCACGGAACTCCCCCGGCACGGCATGGAACGCGATGAGCATGAGGGCGAACGTCGCGAAATCAAACAGCGAACTTATGGGCCCGAAAAGGAACATAAACCGCCTGATGAACGCGATGTTCCAGTGCGATGGCGCCCGGAGCTGTTTCTGGTCCACGCGCTCACCCGGGATGGCCAGCTGGCTGGCATCGTAAATCAGGTTGTTGAGCAGAATCTGGCCCGGCAGCATGGGCAGGAAGCTCAGCACCACCGACCCAGTGGCCGCACTGAACATGTTCCCGAAGTTGCTGGAGGTGCCCATCAGCACGTATTTGATCGTGTTCGCGAAGATCCGCCGGCCCTCCATCACGCCCTCGGCCAGGACGCCGAGATCCTTGTCCATGAGGACGACGTCGGCGGCGTCCTTGGCCACGTCGGTGGCACTGTCCACGGAGATGCCGATGTCCGCCTTGTGCAGTGCCAGGGCGTCGTTCACGCCGTCACCCATGAAACCCACCGAGCCGCCGCTAAGGCGCAGCAGGGCGATAATCCGCGCCTTTTGTTCGGGCGAGACGCGGGCGAAGATGGTGGTGGTCCGCGCGGACGCGGCGAGGTCGGCGTCGGAAACTCCGTCTATTTCTGCGTCGGTCAGGGTTCCGCCGGACAGCACGCCCACCTCCACACAGACCTTTTCGGCGACCTTGGCGTTGTCCCCCGTGGCGATCTTCACCGAGATCCCCAGCGCCTCAGGCTGGTCCAGCGAAGCCCTGACGCTGGCTTTGGGCCGGTCCAGGAAGATGAGGAAGCCCGACAAAACCGGGTAGCGCTCATCCTCCGGGGTGAGCTGAAGCAGCCCTACGACTGGCCGGACGGCCACCGCCACCACCCGGGAGCCTGCGTCGAAATGTTCAGCCAGCATGGCCTGCACGGCAGGCGGGGTGGGCCCGCACAGGGCCAGGACGTCCTCGGGGGCGCCCTTGGTGATCAGCCGCGCGGGACCTCCCGCCTCCCGGACCAGCACGGTGGTGCGCCGGCGTCGCGGCAGCCATCGTCGCCTCGGTCTCAACGGAGCGACTCCCATCGCACTTCGACCCCTAAGGTCCCTCAGCCCGCGGGTGCCAGTGGCACCACTAGGCAGGACCAAAGCCTCTGCGCGCCTGAACCGGAGCCCTCCCATGAAATGGCGCAACTTGGCTGGTGCGCCCATACACCCGAAACGTCGAATCCATCTCCCTCGACAGCCCCAGATAAGCTACGCACTTTTTTCACGGCAGGCATCTATCCTGACGGCCGCGAAAAGGGCATCATGAAAGGGTCCACTCGAGAGCAGGCCAGCAATGCCCGACCCTGATGTCATCCGCCAAATAGCTACAGCATCAGCGATAAGCGGCGGTTTCCTCGTCGGCGTGTCCGGCGACTACGGGGATGGCACCACCAGCCCAAGCATGGTGCTCCCCGCCGGATACAGCTTCAGCATCTGGACTCCCATATACGCAGGTCTTTTCAGTCACGCCATCTACCAGGCTCTGCCGGCACAGCGCCGCGATCCGCTTCTGCGGCGTACCGGTTATCCGCTGGCCTGCGCTGTTGGCCTGTCCGGTTTCTGGGTCTGGACCCAAGACATTCCTGGCTTGGAACTTTGCCTTATTGCCGCCACTACCGCAGCCGCGCTCACCGCGTATGTCCGCGCGGCGCCCGAACAACACTCCGAGGCCAAGCCTGAATCGACGCGTGACCGGTGGCTGGTGCGGATCCCGCTGGCCATGTTCAGCGGCTGGATTACAGTGGCCACGGTCGCCGGTGGGGCCGAAGCCATCATCGCCACAGGTCTTCGCGCGCCGTGGCCCGGAGCCGAAGCGTGGAGCACCGCGGCGCTGGCAGCTGCGGGAGGAGCAGCCTCAGCAATCGCGTGGCTGCGGCCAATCTCGTCCGCGTACGCCGGAGCCGTCGCCTGGGGACTCGCCGGCGTCGCCGTGCGGAACCTCCCCAAACGAACACGACCCGGCGTAACCGCGGCACTGGCCGGGGCCGCTGTGGCGCTGGCCGCCATAGCCAGCACACGCCGGCGCTAGAACAACGATCACTTAGCCAATGCCCGCCGAGTGCCGCGCCCGGCCTTACCCTGCCCGCCGAGAAGAAACCCGGGCTGCTGTTCACCATCGATGAGATTTAATCCGCGGGCCGCACCGAACTGGTCCATCGCGCCGCGAATGTCCAGAACTCCATCTACAGCGAGCTGCCGATCCGTCTGATTATGCCGGGCATCCGGCAACGGTCTCGGACTTTCTCAGAGAGGGAACCGCGACCTTTCGTCGCCCCAGACTTTATAGACCTGCAGGCGGTCGCCGCCTGCAGGTCGGGCGCTCCGACGCCGAAACCTTCCGCCGTACCGGGTGAAGCTGCCCATCGCTGGGGTACGGGTCGAAAGAACCTACGGAAACTTCGATGGCACTATTAGGACTACAAATTTCACTAGGCAGACTAGCTAGACTATCTAGTTATATGTATGCTTATGAATGTTGTTGATGTTACTTCTTGATGGAGTCGTGATTTTTGTGGTTACTTTCACCGAAGTTTCAGCGCCCGATCCCCCGCTGGGGGTTGCCATCCGGGACAAACACACCCTGCATGCGGAGAGTTGCACGGGCAACACCCCACTCACCCTGGACGGCACCACAGCGCCGCAGGGCGGACTGGCGGACCACGGCACAACTTCCGTGCAGACCGTGACGTCGACCATGGACGTGGACGGCGGGAGTTCGAGCTCCGCGGCTGGCGATTCCGGTGCTGCTGAACGTCTGCCCTCTGCCGCGGAGGACCCCGCGACGTGTCTCATCGGGTTACTCCGGGAAACCGGTCAGGGAAGTCGCGAAGCTTTCGCGGAGTTTTACCGGCGTACCTCTCGCAGGGTGTTCGGGATGGTGCGCCGAGTGGTCCCCGATCCCGGGCTCAGCGAGGAGGTAACCCAGGAGGTCTTTATTGCGGTTTGGCGGGACGCCGCTACATACCATCCGGGTCTGGGCAGCCCGGCCGCCTGGCTGTTGACGATCGCCCACCGCAAAGCAGTGGACAAGGTCCGCTCGCACCGAAGCAGTATTAACCGTGACGAACCAAGGACAGGTGCCTCCCGGACAAGACCCAATGACGAGGTCGCAGCTTCAGTACCAGCCCGGTCTGACACCCTGCGCCTCAGGCCCTCTATGGCAGCACTATCACCGCTGCAACGCGAAGCGATTGTTCTCGCATACTTCGGCTCCCTCACCTACAGGGAAGCCGCCGAGAGACTCTCACAACCGTTGCCCAGCATCAAGTCCCGGATCCGGGATGGCCTGACCCACCTGCGAGAACAACTCGACCCGGCCTGACGAGTTCCGTTCAAGACAAATCACTCTTCACTGTGTCCGCCAGCCGATGGCGGACTTAGCTCCATCCGTTACGTAGACTGATGTTCTGCGCTTGATCCCCTGGATTTGAAGTGGTGTATGAAATCGTTTGCCTGCTGCGACGTCGTCCCCGGCTGCAACGCATCGTGGCTGCGGGAAACCGATGACGAGATCTTGGCGGCAGTTGCGCAGCACGCTGCAGATGTCCACGCCATGAACCACGTACCGGCAGAACTGGTGGAATCCGTCAGGGCCGCCGTCGCTACGGTCTGACTCTTTTCTTGAATGAAAGGCCCGTCCCCCCGGACGCTAACTGGCTGGACATGCTGGAAGCCGCCTGCATCGGCATCGGAGTTAGGGCTGCGTACCAGCCTATTGTGGGCACCGAACGCGGGGATGTTGTCGGCTACGAGGCTTTGATCCGCTTTCCGGGGTACGAGGAAAAGAGCCCGCAAGTATGGTTTACACAAGCCCGGGCTGCCGGGATGGCGGACCAGCTAGAGGCGCTTGCCCTTCGAACTGCCCTCGCTGCACGGCCAACGCTTCCGGAAAACTGCTTCCTGGCGCTCAACGTATCCCCGGACCTGCTAACCAACCCGAAGATACGGAACGTGTGGAAGGAACAGGGAGACCTCAGCGGGCTTGTCATCGAGCTGACGGAACAGTCCCGTATTGAGTCTTATACCTGGCTAGAGCCCGACCTGAACCAGCTCCGGCATGCCGGCGCACTGATCGCCGTGGATGACGCCGGGGCCGGTTACGCCGGGCTTCGACATCTGCTCGCCCTTCGGCCAGCCATCATCAAACTCGATCGTGAACTCGTTCAGGGCCTCCAGAAAGACGAGGCCAAACGGGCACTCATCGAGATGCTGGGAGTTTTCGCCAGCAGGGTGGACGCCTGGATCCTCGCCGAAGGGGTCGAGCAGGCGGAAGAACTTGACGCCTTGGCTGCCCTGCGGGTGCCCTTGGTCCAGGGCTATTACCTGGCCCAGCCCTCCAACCCCTGGGCCCAGCCTGCC
Organism: Pseudarthrobacter chlorophenolicus A6; assembly: GCF_000022025.1. Lineage (GTDB taxonomy): Bacteria > Actinomycetota > Actinomycetes > Actinomycetales > Micrococcaceae > Arthrobacter > Arthrobacter chlorophenolicus. The sequence goes on along the minus strand of NC_011886.1, from coordinate 1,904,093 downwards.
GCTGACGTCCGAGTGCGCCTCCGCGCGCAGTCAACCGCCACAAGAACATCCACCGTAAGCGCACTGGTCGAGCCAGCACTTACAGCCTCAACGATTGCGGAGGCGGGCAGTATCTTCAGTGAACACTTCTTGGTCGACTGGGTAGTGCTGATCGACCATTCCCGGCGGCCCGTTTCCGTCTTAAGCCCTGAATCCACGATGCACGGGCTGACCTTAAGCACGCTCAAGGCAAACGCCCGCACGCCCATACTTGCTGCACTGGACCGCGCGGTGACCCGGGAGCCAGGTGTTCGATTCAGCCCGCTCATGATCACCGATGACAACGGCAGCCTAGTAGGCATTGTCCGCATGGAACGGCTGATCACCACCCTGACGGCGACGGCAACCGTGAAAACCAGGGGCTGAGCCTTTCAGCTTCCTAACCATCATTGCAGTCGCCGAAGAGCTGAAGCGCCATGCGCCCCCAGCCCAGGGCGGAGCCGCTCCCCCGCACGCTGCGGCCAAGCGCGCTCTGCCCGGCCCCCACCCACGACCTCTGGACCAGCGCAGCGATGCCCCCTAAGAGAAATGGCATCCGGTAGATAGTCCACACCACATCCGGGGGTCAAAATCTTGTCCGGTCCATGAACCCCCCAACCTGACGGCAGGCGGTTCCTCCAACCAGGTCAGATTAGGGTGCCAAAGGACACCTCATGCATTTGTCCAGCGAGGAGTCCTAGATTCAGACCTCACTGCCGCCCTTGTTGCTGAGGTTGGGTCAGCGGTCCCGGACAAATGTGCAACGGCTTCTAGCCGCTCGTGATCGAGGCCCTCACCCGGCCGGAAATGCCACTGCCACTGTTCCAGGTCCAATGGTTTGGCCAAAGCGACCCGACGGGCCGGTCGCGGATCAGGAAGTTCATTGAAGCGCTTTGATCGTGCCGGCCTTGCCTGGAGCTTCCTTCCGTCGGAAATGATGACTGTCTTCAGGCCCTAGTCCAGGCTCCAGTACTGAAACTTGAGCCATTCGGCCTGCAGCCGGTATTTTTCCAGGTCACACATTTTCCTGGTCAGCTGCTCCCCGTAGGGGCAATCATCACGCCCATGCCCTTGTGATGGGGTCTTATGGCTCTCCCCGTCCGTCCGGCCGGTTACCGATACTTGAAACAAGCCGGCAGTCAGGACGTCTGGCGGTGCACGACTTTGGAGGTTGTCGTGGAACTCTCTGAATTCGAACGAAGGGAACTGGACCTGATTGGTGCTGCCCTGGAAATTGACGACCCACGGCTAGGCCAGCTGCTCGGCCCTGGCACCTTTTCGATGCCAAGGCGCAGGGCCGTCCGGCACGCGCTACTGATATTGGTGGGTGGGCTTTGTGTGCTAGTCACCGGTCAGTTGCTGCAGTTTCCCTGGGTGGGCATCCTCGGATTCACCATTATGAGTGCAGCCGGTTACTGGGCCACGCGAAGCGTGCGGTGGGGTGGTTCTCATCGTTCTGAGACAGAGCTCAAAGGACAGTCAGAGTAGGGAACGGCCATGGAACGTGTTATCGACAAAGTCGCCTTGGTTACCGGAGCTGCGCGGGGCATTGGAGCCGCTGTGGCTGCGCGCCTGCACGGAGAAGGTGCTCGCGTCACTGTCGCGGATGTGCTGGAACAGGAAGGCAAGGAAACGGCGGAACGACTGGGCTCTGGTGCTATGTTCGTTCGTCTGGATGTCACCAGCCCGGCTGACTGGGATGCCGCGGTCAAGGCAACGGTGGATGCTTTTGGCGGCCTAAGCACCCTCGTCAATAACGCCGGCATTGTCAATTTTGCGTCGATTGAGGATTTCACGCTGGATCAGTGGAACACAGTCCTCGCTGTGAACCTCACGGGCACGTTCAACGGGATCAAGGCTGCTATCCCGGCGTTGAAGCAGAGCAAAGGCAGCTCCATTATCAACATCTCCTCCATCGCAGGCCTTCGCGGCTATGAGAATATCCCGGGATATACCGCTTCGAAGTTTGGTGTTCGGGGCCTGACCAAAAGCGTTGCCTTGGACTTGGGCCGCTACGGGATCCGCGTCAATTCCGTCCACCCGGGAGTGATTTCCACTCCTATGACTGCTGGCCTGGCCATGGACATGGGAAGCGTGGCGCTGGGGCGCGAGGGGCATCCGGGTGAAGTTGCTAACCTCGTCCTCTACCTGGCATCCGATGAGGCCTCCTACATCACCGGATCCGAATTCGTGATCGACGGCGGCGACACCGCAGGTACGGTCACCCCACCAGAGGAGGGCTAGTCGGGGCAACTGCCGCACCCTTGTGACAACCCGCCAACACTGAAGTCCCGGTGTGAAGGACAGGATCGCCGCCCCGTAGCAAGACAGCCAACGGACCGCTCGTTTTCGTCAATGGCATCTACGGCTAATACCACATGGGATGGGCACATTCCTCGATCAGCACGCGAGTCCAGCCGGAAAAGTGGAAAGGCAGCAGTGCGTTGCAATCGGCAGCCTTTCCGCCGACGCGCACGTAATTATCGGATGGCGCCATGCGTATCAAAGAAGCCCGTGTAGCCCGCTCGTGCCTGGTCGTAGTCTTGGACGGGACTAAATGGGCAGACGTCGATCAACGACCTGCTCAACGAGCCGGTTGGCGCCGCACACGTCCAGCTGGCGCTGCCGATCCTGATGCAGGTCAAGCCTGGACAATTCCGCGGTCTGTCATAGGACCCGGCTGCGTCACCTCATGCGCAGGCACGGAACTCCAAGCCGCCTGCGAGTTTCAGTCTCACGAGCGTGCGGATTCTCAGGCCTTGCTGCTCCCGGGTCCCGCCAACGCACCATGAAGGACTTGGAACCATCCTTTTGGGTGCGGGTAGCGATGCTTGCAATACGAAAAACGGTACGCTCGTGTTCACACTCTTGGCGTTTTTGTACACACTCAACCGTCCAACAAGCCGCTGACCAGCGGAAACACTGTGCCCGAGGTGGGACTCGAACCCACACACCTTTCGATACCGCATTTTGAGTGCGGCGCGTCTGCCAATTCCGCCACTCGGGCGCGGAATACGCGAAGCAGGAGAGATACGCCCACAGCTGATTGTGAGCAACGCGATCGCTTCACGTACGCGGAATTACTCTACATGCAGATAGGCTGAAGTCCAGAATCGCGCCGCCGTTGCCGCAACCGTACCCATGCTGGCCAAGTAACAACCGCGGTGGCACCTAAGATAGTGATGTCCCGCCGTACCCCTCCAAGGAGATCCCGTGACTGAACAGACGGAGTCCAAATCCACATCCCAGCCGGCGCGCCGCGTCATTGTGGCTGAGGATGAAACCCTCATCCGCCTCGACATCATCGAGATCCTGCGCGGCGAAGGCTACGACGTTATCGGCGAGGCGGACAACGGCGAAAAGGCCGTGCAGCTCGCCGAGGAACTCAAGCCTGACCTCGTCCTGATGGATGTCAAGATGCCCGTCATGGACGGCATCTCGGCAGCCGAAAAGATCGTGAAGGCACGCATTGCCCCCGTGGTGCTGCTCACCGCCTTCAGCCAGAAAGAACTGGTCGAGCGCGCCCGCGACGCCGGCGCCATGGCCTACGTGGTCAAGCCCTTCACGCCCGCGGACCTCATCCCCGCCCTGGAGATCGCGCTCTCCCGCCACGAGGAGATCAAGGCCCTCGAAAGCGAGGTGTCCGACCTCCAGGAGCAGTTCGCCACCCGCAAGCTCGTGGAGCGCGCCAAGAGCCTGCTCACCACCAAGATGGGCCTCACCGAGCCCGAGGCCTTCCGCTGGATCCAGAAGACGTCCATGGACCGCCGCCTCAGCATGCGTGAGGTCGCCGAGACCATCATCAATCAGGTCAACTAGTCGGGCCAGGCCCGGAGCGATTACGACGACGGGCCGCACCAAAGCGAAAAGGACCCCTGCCAACCGGCAGGGGTCCTTTTCCGTCCAGAAGGGCTAGGCCTTCTTCTTCTTTTCCGGCCAGGGGCCGAGCTTCTCCTTGTTGCTGGTGACTTCTCCCGCACGTGTGGAGTCGGCGAGGTCGCCCACCTTGTGCACCTTCAGGGAGTTCGTCGAACCTGCCTTTCCGGGAGGCGAACCGGCGGCGATAACCACCAGGTCACCGTCCTCGACGAGTCCCATGTCCGAGAGGCTGCGGTCCACCTGCGCGGTCATCGCATCGGTGTGGTCCACCATCTGCACCAGCACCGGCTGGATACCCCAGGTCAGGGCCAGCTGGTTCCAGACCTGCTCCACCGGAGTGAACGCAAAGACCGGCTTGATGGGACGCAGGCGGGACAGGCGGCGGGCCGAGTCACCGGACTGTGTGAACGCACAGATGTACTTGGCATCCAACTGGTCGGCGATCTCGACGGCGGCACGGGTGATGGCGCCGCCACGGGTCTTGGGCTTGGTCCCCAGCGGGGGAACGCGCTCCAGGCCGTGGACCTCGGTGGACTCGATGATCCGCGCCATGGTCTTGACCGTTTCAATCGGGTACTTGCCCACGCTGGTCTCACCGGACAGCATGACGGCGTCGGCGCCATCGAGCACAGCGTTGGCGCAGTCGGATGCCTCGGCGCGGGTGGGCCGCGGGTTGTCGATCATGGACTCGAGCACCTGCGTGGCCACGATGACCGGTTTGGCCCAGCGGCGGGCCAATTCGATGGCACGCTTCTGCACGATCGGAACTTCCTCCAGTGGAAGTTCCACACCAAGGTCGCCACGGGCCACCATGATGGCATCGAACGCGTCGACGATTTCCGGCAACTGGTCCACGGCCTGCGGCTTTTCAATCTTGGCAATGACCGGTGCGCGGCGGCCTTCCTCGTCCATGATCTCGTGGACGCGGGTGATGTCAGAGGCGTCCCGGACGAAGGAGAGCGCCACCAGGTCCACGCCGCGGCGCAGTGCCCAGCGGAGGTCGTCCTCGTCCTTTTCGCTCAGTGCGGGAACGTTTACGGCCACACCCGGAAGGTTGATGCCCTTGTTGTTAGACACCATGCCGCCCACGGTCACCTCGGCAACGACCTTCACGTCGTCCACCTTAACGGCACGCAGCGCCACCTTGCCGTCGTCGATCAGGAGGGCGTCGCCCACTCTGACGTCTTCGGTCAGGGTCTTCAGGGTCGTGGAGCAGATTTCCTGCGTGCCGGGAACGTCTTCGGTGGTGATGGTGAAGATGTCACCGACGGCCAGGGCGTGCGGGCCGTCAACAAAGCGGCCCAGGCGGATCTTGGGACCCTGCAGGTCGGCCATGATGGCAACCGGCTTCCCCAGGTCCGCGGCGGCCTTGCGGACGTTCTCGTAGGTGTTGTCGTGCACGGTGTAGTCGCCGTGGCTCATGTTCATGCGGGCAACGTCAACGCCGGCTTCCAGCACCGCGAGGGTGTTCTCGTAACTGGCGATGGCCGGACCGAATGTCGCCACAATTTTTGCGCGTCTCATATACCTACCCTATTGGTCACTTGCATTGGTTAAGTTGTCGAGGAGGTGAACCCTCCATGCACCGCTGGAGGACGGCGGCTAGAGGACAGCGATGGCGCGGTCCGTCGGCGCCACCGGCGCCGGCAGGATGGTGCTGCCCATCAGGTACTTGTCCACTGCCGCAGCGGCTGCGCGGCCTTCCGCGATCGCCCAGACGATCAGTGACTGGCCACGTCCGGCGTCGCCGGCAACGAAGACGCCCTCGGTGTTGGTCATGTAGTAACCGTCGCGGGACACGTTGCCGCGGCCGTCGAATTCGGCCTTCACCTGTTCGGTGATGTTGGCAGGCTCGGCGCCGGTGAAGCCCAGCGACAGGAACACCAGGTCGGCGGGGATAATCCGCTCGGTGCCGGCCTTGGGCAGGCGTTTGCCGTCAACAAATTCGGTTTCGGCAACCTTGACGCCGGTCAGCTTGCCGTCCTCCCCCACAAAGGAAACGGTCGAAGCGAGGTACGTACGCTCGCCGCCTTCTTCGTGGGCGCTGGCAACTTCGAACAGGGTGGGGAACGTGGGCCACGGCTGGTGGCCGGCCCGCTCGGCCGGCGGCTGCTTGCCAATGGCCAGCGTGGTCACAGATGCAGCGCCGTGCCGGTGCGCCGTGCCGAGGCAGTCCGCTCCGGTGTCGCCGCCGCCCAGGATCACAACATGCTTTCCCTGCGCATGGATCTGGTCCTCGATGGACTCCCCCGCCACCACGCGGTTGGCCGGAACCAGGTAATCCATGGCGAAGTGCACGCCGTCCAGGTCGCGGCCCGGGATGGGCAGGTCGCGCGGAACGGTGGCGCCGGTGGCGATGACTACGGCATCGTACCGGCGGCGCAGCTGCTCCCAGGTGACGTCGGTACCAACAGCCACGCCAGTGCGGAAGCGGGTGCCTTCGGCCTTCATCTGCTCAAGCCGGCGGTCCACCTGCTCTTTTTCCATCTTGAAGTCGGGGATGCCGTACCGCAGCAGTCCGCCAATCTTGTCGTTCCGTTCGTAGACAGCCACGGTGTGGCCCACGCGGGTGAGCTGCTGGGCAGCGGCCAGCCCGGCAGGGCCGGAGCCAACGACGGCCACGGTCTTGCCGGTGAGCCGGTGCGGCGGCAGCGGGTTGACCCAGCCGTTGTCGAAGGCCTCATCGATGATGGAGACCTCAACCTGCTTAATGGTCACCGCGGGCTGGTTGATGCCCAGCACGCAGGACGCCTCGCAGGGGGCAGGGCAGAGCCGGCCGGTCCATTCCGGGAAGTTGTTCGTTGCGTGCAGGCGCTCGATTGCTTCCTCGCCCTTGTCCCGCCAGGTGAGGTCATTCCATTCAGGAATGAGGTTGCCCAGCGGGCAGCCCTGGTGGCAGAACGGAACGCCGCAGTCCATGCAGCGGCCCGCCTGGGCCTTCAGGGTGCCCTTCTCCTGGGCCTCGTAGACCTCTTTCCAGTCCATGATGCGGACGGGAACGGGACGGCGCGGCTGGGTTTCACGCTGGCGTACTTTCAGAAATCCGCGTGGGTCAGCCACCGGTCACCTCCAGGATTCGAGACCAAACTTCTTCGCCGTCGGGGTCAAGGCCCTCTTCGATGGCGTCAAGACGGGTTTGCAGCACGGCCGCGTAGTCGCGCGGCAGCACCTTGGTAATGCGGGCAACGGTGTCATCGAAGTTCTCCAGCAGGCGCGCGGCCAGCTGCGAGTCGGTTTCCTCGATGTGCTTCACCAGCAGCCCGTGGACGATGTCGCGGTCTTCGGCATCCAGTTCGCGCAGCTGCAGCTCACCGGATTCGAGGGCCTGCTTGTTGACGCGGGTGGTCCGCAGGTCCAGCACGTAGGCGGTTCCGCCGGACATGCCGGCACCGAAGTTACGCCCGGTGCGGCCCAGGATCAGCGTCTGGCCGCCGGTCATGTACTCGCAGCCGTGATCGCCAATGCCTTCGACGACGGCGGTGGCACCGGAGTTGCGGACCAGGAAGCGTTCGCCCACCTGGCCGCGCAGGAACAGTTCACCGCTGGTGGCACCGTAGCCGATGACGTTGCCGGCGATGACGTTGGTCTCCGCCTTGAACACGTTGGTGCGGTCCGGGCGGACGATGATCCGGCCGCCGGAGAGGCCCTTGCCCACGTAGTCGTTGGAATCACCGAACAGCCGCAGGGTGATGCCTGCGGGCAGGAACGCGCCCAGTGACTGTCCGGCGGTGCCGTTCAGCGTGATGTCGATCGTGTCCGTGGCGAGCACGTCGGTGCCGAATGCCTTGGTGACGGTGTGGCCCAGCATCGTGCCCACCGAACGGTCGGTGTTGATGACGTCCACGGTGATCTTCACCGGGCTGCGGTCCGTGAGCGCTTCGGTTGCCATGGTGATCAGGCGCTGGTCGAAGTGCTTGTCCAGCTCGTGGTTCTGGCCCGTCATGTTGCGCAGCGGCGCGTCGTCGTCGAACTCCAGGCCGTGCAGGATCGGGTCCAGGTCCAGCCCGTCGGCCTTCCAGTGGTCAACAGCCTCGCGGGTGTCCAGGACCTCGGCGTGGCCGATGGCCTCCTCGAGGCTGCGGAAACCGAGCTCGGCCAGGATCTCGCGGACTTCCTCGGCCAGGAACTCGAAGAAGTTGACCACGAACTCGGGCTTGCCGCTGAAGCGGGCCCGCAGTTCGGGGTTCTGGGTGGCAACGCCCACCGGGCAGGTGTCCAAGTGGCAGACGCGCATCATGATGCAGCCCTCCACTACCAGCGGAGCGGTGGCGAAACCAAACTCCTCGCCACCAAGCAGCGCGGCGATGACAACGTCGCGGCCGGTCTTGAGCTGGCCGTCGACCTGGACCACCACGCGGTCGCGCAGCCCGTTGAGCATCAGGGTCTGCTGGGTTTCGGCGAGGCCGAGCTCCCAGGGAACACCGGCGTGCTTCAGCGAGTTCAGCGGCGAGGCGCCGGTGCCGCCGTCGTGTCCGGAGACGAGTACGACGTCGGCCTTCGCCTTGGTCACGCCGGACGCCACGGTGCCGATCCCGACTTCCGAGACAAGCTTCACGTGCACGCGGGCCGAGGGGTTGGCGCGCTTGGCATCGTAGATGAGCTGCGCCAGGTCCTCGATCGAGTAGATGTCGTGGTGCGGGGGCGGCGAGATGAGTCCCACGCCGGGAGTGGAGTGACGGGTCCGGGCCACCCAGGGGTAGACCTTCTGCGCCATTAGCTGGCCGCCTTCGCCGGGCTTGGCGCCCTGGGCCATCTTGATCTGGATGTCGTCTGCATTGGTCAGGTAGAGGCTGGTCACGCCGAAGCGGCCGGAGGCGATCTGCTTGACGGCGGAACGGCGCTTCGGGTCGAGCAGGCGGTCCACGTCCTCGCCACCTTCACCGGTGTTTGACTTGCCGCCCAGTTGGTTCATGGCGATGGCCAGCGTCTCGTGGGCCTCCTGGGAGATGGAGCCGTAGCTCATGGCTCCGGTGGAGAACCTCTTGACGATGCTGGAGACGGGCTCCACTTCCTCGAGCGGAACTGCGGGGCGCTCGTTCTTGAACTTAAGCAGGCCACGCAGGGTCATCAGGTTGGTGGACTGGTCGTCCACGCCCTTGGTGTAGGCCTTGAAGATGTCGTAGCGGCGTTCGCGGGTGGCGTGCTGCAGCCGGAAGACAGTCTCCGGGTTGAACAGGTGCGGTTCACCGTCGCGGCGCCACTGGTATTCGCCACCGCCCAGCAGCGGGCGGTGCGGCTGCTCGATGCCGCCCTCGGGGTAGGCCATCTGGTGCCGGGCGGAAACTTCGGCGGCGATGACGTCGAGGCCCACACCGCCGAGCTGGGAGTGGGTTCCGGCGAAGAATTCGTCCACCAGGTCCTGGCCCAGGCCAAGCGCTTCGAATGTCTGCGCACCGGTGTAGGAGGCCACGGTGGAGATGCCCATCTTGGACATGATCTTGAGGACGCCCTTGCCGAGGCCCTTGATCAGGTTGTAGACGCCGTCCTGCGGGGTCACGCCGGTGACGTCGCCCGCGGCGATGAGCTGCTCCACGGATTCCATGGCCAGGTACGGGTTCACGGCGGAGGCGCCGTAGCCGATCAGGACTGCAACGTGGTGCGTCTCGCGGACGTCGCCGGCCTCGACCACCAGGGCGGTCTTGGTGCGGTTGGCGCTGCGCAGCAGGTGGTGGTGCACGGCGCTGACCAGCAGCAGCGACGGGATGGGCGCCCACTGGGCGTTCGAGTCGCGGTCGGACAGCACGATGTACTGCACGCCGCGGTTGATCGCACCGGAAACCTGCTCGCAGATTTCGGTGAGGCGGGCGCGGAGGGCGTTCTCGCCGCCTTCGGGGCGGTAGAGGCCGCGAACCTTCATGGACAGGCGGTCGCCGTCGGGGCTTTCGATGTTGGCGATCTTGGCGAGCTGGTCGTTGTTGATCACCGGGAACGGCAGCTGCACCTGGGGCTGGCGGACCTGCTTGGTGTCCAGCAGGTTGCCGTTGGGGCCTATCGCGCAGGTCAGCGACGTGACCAATTCTTCGCGGATGGCGTCCAGCGGCGGGTTGGTGACCTGCGCGAACGACTGGACGAAGTAGTCGAACAGCAGGCGCGGGCGCTTGGACAGCACGGCCACCGGGGTGTCGGAACCCATGGCGCCGAGCGGCTCGGCACCGGTGCGGGCCATCGGGCCCAGCAGGATCTTAAGTTCCTCGGTGGTGTAACCGAAGGTGCGCTGGCGGATGTTCACGGACGCAGCCGTGTGCACCACGTGCTCACGCTCGGGCAGTTCGTTGAGGTCGATCAGGTTGTCCTTGACCCACTCAGCCCACGGGTTGGCGGCGGCCACCTCGGCCTTGACCTCTTCGTCGTCGATGATCCGGCCGGCGTCGGTGTCCACCAGGAACATCTTGCCCGGGGACACACGGCCCTTCTTGACCACGCGGGAAGGCTCGACGTCGATCACGCCCACCTCGGAGGCGAAGACGATCAGGCCGTCTTCGGTGATCCAGAAACGGCCGGGGCGCAGGCCGTTGCGGTCCAGGGTGGCGCCCACCAGGTTGCCGTCAGTGAACGACACTGCAGCGGGGCCGTCCCACGGTTCCATCAGCAGGGAGTGGTACTCGTAGAATGCGCGGCGGGCCGGATCCATGGTGGCGTGGTTTTCCCAGGCCTCGGGGATCATCATCATGATCGAGTGCGTGATGGGGCGGCCCGAAAGCCACAGCAGCTCGGCTACCTCGTCGAAGGACGCGGAGTCGGAGGCGCCGGGGGTGCAGATGGGGTACAGCTCTTCGGGCGAGTCGCCGAGCAGCGGGTTGGCCAGCTGCGACTGCCGGGCGCGCATCCAGTTGCGGTTGCCCTTGACGGTGTTGATCTCACCGTTGTGGGCGATGGTCCGGAACGGCTGCGCGAGCGGCCAGGACGGGAACGTGTTCGTGGAGAACCGCGAGTGGACGATTGCCAGCTTGGTCTTGAAGCGCTTGTCCGAGAGGTCCGGGTAGAACGGCTCGAGCTGGGCCGTGGTGAGCATGCCCTTGTAGACGATGGTCCGGGAGGACAGCGACGGGAAGTAGACGCCGAACTTGTTCTGGGCACGCTTGCGGATCCGCCAGGCCCGGGAATCGAGTTCGTTGCGCTCCAGGGTCTCGCCGGTGGCGGAGGCGAAGAACGGCTGGGAGAAGTAGGGCATGCAGGCGCGGGCCATGGCACCGACGAGGTCGGCGACCACCGGCACTTCGCGCCAGCCGAGGACGGTGAGGCCCTCGTCGGCGGCCAGGCCCTCAATGCCGGCCTTGGCGGCGTCGGCCTCGCGCTGTTCAGCCGGAAGGAAAGCGGTGCCGGCCACGTACTGGCCGGGTGCCGGCAGCTCGAATTCGGTGACGGCCCGGAAGAACTCGTCCGGAATCTGCATCAGCAGGCCCGCGCCGTCACCGGTGCCCTCGTCGGCGCCTACGGCGCCGCGGTGCTCGAGGTTGCGCAGCGCCGTGAGCGCGGCGTCGACGATGTCATACCCGGGCTCGCCGCGGAGGGTGGCGATAATCGCAAGACCGCAGGCGTCCTTCTCCTGCTCCGGGTTGTACAGCCCGGCGGCCTCCGGCAGGGACGCGAAGCGCTTGAACGGCGACATGGCGGCCTCGGGCTGATCCGGTTCGGACCAGCTGGGAGTGTGAAGAATTTGGGTCATGGGAGACGTCCTTCCTCCTGATCGTGCGTATGGAAGGGACAACGTTGGCCCCACTCGTCGGCGCCGCTGTGATGGGCACAACAAAGTGTTATTAACTGGAAATTGTAGGTCAGCCCGGCCTGCTGAACTAACGGTTACGCAGGCCCCTGCCCAAGGCCGCACCGGACAGCAGCTCTATGTTGTCCAAGTTCGGCCCCATGCCACGACATTGTGGTTTCGGGCTCTTCGAGCGGTGGCTCTGCTGCCCTGCCTTGGCCGGCGCCCTACTTGCTGCTGCCGGCTTCCGGTGCCGTTCCGGTGGCTGTGCTGCCGGAATGTCCGGTAGCCGCTGCGTCCGTGTCCGGCTTGCTGCCGGCCGGTGCTGCCTGGACCTTTTCCGCGGGGACGGAAGCAGGCCTGGAACCGCTTTGGTTATCAGGGAGATTATCACGCGATTCACTATCTGAGACAACAGGGTCCGCATCACGGACCTGTTCATCCGTTCGCGTGGCGTCTCCCGTCGCGTCCGCGTCCGCGGGTTTTTCCACCGCCCGGTCCGCTGGCTTCCGGCCCGGAAGGTACACCGTGTCCGGCTCCGTGCGCTTCTTCAGGCCCAGCAGGATGAAGGCCGCCAGCGCCACGACGAAGACCAGGATGCTGGTCCAGACGTTCAGCCGCGTGGTGATGCCGAACAGCGAAACCTGCTCGGCGTCGTCAATGCGCATGGCCTCAATCCACACACGCCCCAGTGTGTAGTACATGGCGTAGAGCCAGAAGAGCCGGCTGCGGCGGAAGTTGAAGCGGCGGTCCAGCACCAGCAGGATCACGACGCCGGCAATGTTCCACAGCGATTCGTACAGGAACGTGGGGTGGAACAGGGTGTCCGCGGGGACGCCCGCGGGGAAGTTCGGGTTGTCCGCATCGATCTGCAGTCCCCAGGGCAGCGTGGTGGGACCGCCGAAGAGTTCCTGGTTGAACCAGTTGCCCCACCGGCCCAGCGCCTGGGCCAGCAGCAGTCCCGGGGCTGCGGCGTCCAGGAAGGCGGAGAGCTTGACGCCGCTGCGCCGGCAGCCGATCCACGCGCCGATGACGCCAAGCACCACGGCACCCCAGATGCCCAGTCCGCCGCGCTGGATCTGCGGAATCAGCGACAGGTCGCCGGTGCCGTCGAAACCAGGGCCGAAGTAAGCGTCAGGGGATGAAAACACGTGGTACAGCCGGCCGCCGATGATGCCGAACGGGATGGCCCAGATGACGATGTCCCAGACGCTGCCCTCCGGGGCTCCGCGCTTCGCCCAGCGGACGGACGTGAGCCAGAGGCCGGCAATGATGCCGGCCAGGATGCACAGGGCGTAGGCATGGATGCGGAGGGAACCCCACGGCAGGGGAATATCGAATCCGGACCAGCCGGGGCTGGGGATGCTGGCGGGAACCAGGGTGGGCGCCAGCTCGGCGGCGGCGAGGAGGGTCTGCATCCCCTTAGGCTTCTTCCCCGGCGTTGCCGGTTTCCCGCGCCAGGCCCGTGCTCAGGTCCTTAGTGAGGGCGGCGACGGCGTCAACACCGCCGTCGCGGACGGCTGCCACCAGCGCGGTGCCCACGATGACGCCTTCGGCGTACGCAGCGATCTCGCGCACCTGCCCGGCGGTCGAAACACCCAGGCCAACACAGACACGCTCGGCGCCTGCCGCGTGGGCGGCGGACACCACGTCCTTGGCGGCAGAACTCACGGAGGTGCGTGCGCCGGTGACGCCCATGATGGATACGGCATAGACAAAGCCGCGGCTGGCGTCGACGGTGCGCTGCATGCGCTCGGAGGTGGAGGACGGGGCCACCAGGAACACCCGATCCAGGCCGTACTTGTCGGACGCTTCAAACCATTCGGCGGCCTCATCCGGGATCAGGTCCGGGGTAATGAGCCCTGCTCCCCCGGCCTCGGCGAGCCGACGGGAGAATTCGTCCACGCCCATCCGGACCACGGGGTTCCAGTAGGTCATGACCAGGACGGCGGCATCAGTCTTGCTGGTGATGCCTTCCACCACGTCGAAGACCTGCCGGACGTGGAAGCCGTTGGCCAGGGCCTCGGTGGTGGCGGCCTGGATGACCTGGCCGTCCATCACGGGGTCTGAGTACGGGATGCCGATCTCGATCAGGTCGGCGCCGTTCTCGGCCAGTGCGATGCCGGCGGCAATGGTCTGCTCCACCGTGGGGTACCCCGCGGGGAGGTAGCCGATCAGTGCGGCGCGGCCTTCGGCGCGGGCCTTGTCGATGGCTGCCGCGGACTTGCTGGTGGTCTGCGCCTTGTCGGCCGCCTGTGCGCTGCTCACAGCTGTTCCCCTTCTTTGCCGATTTCCGATTCGGCGGAATCCTTGTCCAACAGGTCGAACCATTCGGCGGCGGTGGCCACGTCCTTGTCACCGCGTCCGGAGAGGTTGATGATGACGATCTTGTCGGCGGCGGTTTCGCCGCTTTCGGCCGCTTCGGCGGCGAGCCGCTGGCCCACCTTGATGCCGCCGGCCAGGGCGTGCGCGGACTCGATGGCGGGGATGATGCCCTCAGTGCGGCACAGGACGCGGAACGCGTCCATCGCCTCACTGTCGGTGATGGGCTCGTAGCTGACCCGGCCAATGTCGGACAGGTAGGAGTGTTCCGGCCCGACGCCGGGGTAGTCCAGTCCGGCGGAGATGGAGTGGGACTCGATGGTCTGGCCGTCGTCGTCTTGCATGAGGTAGGAACGGGCACCGTGCAGCACGCCCGGCTTGCCGAGCGTGATGGTGGCGGCGTGCCGTCCGGTTTCCACGCCGTCACCGCCGGCTTCGAAGCCGTAGATCCTGACGGACGGGTCGTCGAGGAAGCCATGGAAGATGCCGATGGCGTTGGACCCGCCGCCGATGCAGGCGCAGACGGCGTCCGGAAGGCGTCCGGTCTGCTCAAGGATCTGGGCGCGGGCTTCCTCACCGATGACTTCGTGGAAGTAGCGGACCATGGCGGGGAACGGGTGGGCGCCTGCGGCGGTACCCAGCAGGTAGTGGGTGTTCGCCACGTTGGCCACCCAGTCGCGGAGGGCCTCGTTGATGGCGTCTTTCAGGGTCTGCGAGCCGCTGGTCACGGGGATGACCGTGGCGCCGAGCAGCTCCATGCGGGCCACGTTGAGCGCCTGCCGGCGGCAGTCCTCGGCACCCATGTACACGACGCACTCAAGGCCCAGGAGCGCAGCTGCAGTGGCGCTGGCAACGCCGTGCTGCCCGGCTCCGGTCTCGGCGATGATGCGGGTCTTGCCCATCCGCTTGGCCAGCAAGGCCTGCCCCAGGACGTTGTTGATCTTGTGCGAACCAGTGTGGTTCAGGTCCTCGCGCTTGAGGAAGACGCGGACTCCCCCGGCGTGCTCCGAGAAACGCTTCGCTTCGGTGAGCAGTGAGGGCCGGCCGGAGTAGTTCTTGTTCAGGTCCGCGATCTGGGCCCGGAAATCCGGATCGTTCCTGGCCTTGTCGAAGGTTTCCTCGAGCTCGTCCAGGGCAG
Organism: Pseudarthrobacter chlorophenolicus A6; assembly: GCF_000022025.1. Taxonomy (GTDB): domain Bacteria; phylum Actinomycetota; class Actinomycetes; order Actinomycetales; family Micrococcaceae; genus Arthrobacter; species Arthrobacter chlorophenolicus. The sequence continues at coordinate 1,889,034 of NC_011886.1, read as the reverse complement.
CGATGAGCGATTCAGGCATCCAGCGTCCGCCGAAGGACCCGAAGTACGGCCCCGGGGCGTGCCGGAGGGAGCCGTCCTGCAGGAATGCGTCTGCGGCTTTGTTGTCAGCGTTTCCTGAAGGTGCGTCGGCCATCAGTCCCGTCCTGTTCCAGTAGTTCGATCAAAGTATGGGTCCGGGCTGGGCCGCCCGGACTGTTGTACCGTCTCCGCGGACCGGCTGCTGCAGCCCCGCGGGCTGCGGGGAGGCGCGTGGCGGTCAGCCCCGGGCCGCGATGGCAGCTGCACCTGCGGCGGTAAATTCCGCAATGCGCTCCAGCGGCGTGGAATGGCTGACCAGGGCCTCGCCCACCAGGATGGCGTCGGCGCCGCTGGCGGCGTAGTGCGTGACGTCGTCCACGCCGCGGACCCCGGACTCGGCTACCACCACTGTGCCGGCCGGAATACGGCCCGCAAGGGAGGCGAACACGGACCGGTCGACGTCGAGCGTCTTCAGGTTGCGCACGTTGACGCCGATGATGCGGGCGTTAGCCGCGGCGGCGCGGTCGATTTCCTCTTCCGTGTGCGTTTCCACGAGGACGTTCATGCCGAGCTCGTGGCTGAGCGCGCTGAAGTCGGCCAGTTGGGCGTCGGACAGCGCGGCGACAATCAGCAGGATCAGGTCCGCACCATGCGCCCGGGCTTCCCAGATCTGGTACTCATCCAGGGTGAAGTCCTTGCGCAGCAGCGGGATGTCGACGGCGGCGCGGACAGCGTCGAGGTCGGCAAGGGAGCCGTTGAAGCGGCGCTGTTCGGTGAGGACACTGATGACGGCGGCACCGCCGTCGGCGTACTGCCGTGCGAGGGAGGCGGGGTCGCCGATGCTGGCCAGGTCCCCCTTGGAGGGGCTCCGCCGCTTGATTTCGGCAATGACCTTGAGCTGGTCGCGCGACGTCGCCGGACCGCCCAGTGCCGCCCAGGCGTCACGGGCGGGCGGGGCAGCCAGCGCGAGGTCCTTCAGTTCAGCCAGGGAAACGAGCCGTTTCCTGGCCTCCATATCCTCCCGGACACCGGCGTTGATGTCGTCGAGAACAGTTGCCATCAGTGGCCGGAGTTCTTGAGCTTGCTGCCCTCGACGCCGTAACCTGCCTTGCGCATGACGTAACCGAGGAGCAGGCCAACCACCATGACCACGCCACCCGCGATGAAGATGGGGGTGTTGGCGATGACGAAGGCGATGGACATGATGAGTGCACCGACCAGCATGACGATGACGCAGGTCCATGCGGCGGGGCTGTTGCCGTGGCCCAGTTCCTGGCTGTGGTCAATGGCGCCCGGGGCTACCTGGCGGGTGCCGGACTTGGAAACGGACGCAGGTGCTTTGCTCATGGAAAATCTCCTCAGGGTGGATACTGCTTACATTCTGCCATTTTTTGGCCGGTGATCCGGAACCGGCCCGCGGCCCCGCGGACCCGGGCCGGCGGCCATCTGCCGGATCAGGTGGGGTCGTCGCCGCGCGAGAGCCGGTCCCAGCTGTCGATCTCATCCACGGGGCCGCTGGCCGCAGCAGTTCCGGCCACCGCGCGGGCATCATATTTGGTCCGTGTGGCCCAGTGGCGGGACGCCGGAAGGATCAGCAGCCCGCCCAGGGCAAGAAGGCACCCGGCCACGACGGCGAGCACCGGGAAGGCGGTGACCGCCACCTGGGCCTGGGTGCCGGTGACGCCCGTGGCCGCACCGATGGATCCCTGCGAGGCCGCCAGCGGGTCTGCCAGGACGGTGCCCGCCGCAGCGACGATACCGGCCGAGGCCAGGACGATGATGGCAGCAATGATCCAGCGGGCGATCCTGCCGGCGATGGCTGCAGCGAGCCCGCCTGCCAGGGCCACCAGGGCGAGGGCCGTGACCGCGGTGGCAGCCTTGCTGCCCTGGACCTGCAGCGGTTCCTGGCCGGCGCCGGCCTGGCTGGGGTCGAGGGTGACTGTCATCCAGGTCTGGGTGGTGGTGCCGAAGACGGCCAGGGCCAGGACTGCGATGAGCAGCACCACAGTGGACTTCCGCGCCCATGCGGGAGCCGCCGTCCGTGTTTTAACTGCCTGGGGTGCGGGGCTTGGGTCAGGCATCAAGACTCGCCGCCGGGCAGGGACTCGGCCGTGATGTCATGAAGCGAGCCTGCGGTGTGCACTGCCCGCAGCGGAGCGGCCGCTTTGTTGACGGTTTCGAGTGCTTCGGTGGGGTTCACGGAGTCTGCCACGATGCCGCCGCCGGCCTGGACATAGGCCCGGCCTTCCCTGACCAGGGCGGAGCGGATGGCGATGGCCATGTCCATGTCGCCGGCGAAGTCCAGGTAGCCCACCACGCCGCCGTAGATGCCGCGGCGGTGGGGTTCCAGTTCGTCGAGCAGGCGCAGTGCCCGTGGTTTGGGAGCGCCGGAGAGCGTACCCGCAGGGAATGTGGCCTTCAGTACGTCGTAGGCCTTTGCAGCCGGGGACAGCTGTCCCACCACGGTGGATACCAGGTGCATGATGTGGCTGAAGCGCTCCACTTCCATGAACTGGGTGACATCAACGGTTCCGGCAACGCAAACCTTGGAGAGGTCGTTGCGCGAGAGGTCCACCAGCATGAGGTGCTCGGCGCGTTCCTTCTGGTCCGCGAGCAGTTCGTCCGCCAGGGCCTTGTCAGCCTCGACCGTCTTACCTCGGGGCCGGGACCCGGCGATGGGGTGCGTGATGACCTCTTCGCCGGTGACCGTCACCAGGGCTTCGGGTGAGGACCCCACGATGGAGTACTCCCGGCCGTCGGCGTCTTCGAGGCTGAAGATATACATGTACGGGCTGGGGTTGGTGTTACGCAGCACGCGGTACACATCCAGCGCGGAGGCCTTGCACTCCATTTCGAACCGGCGCGAGATGACCACCTGGAACACTTCGCCGTCGACGATCGCTTCCTTGCCGCGGTCAAGGGCTGCCAGGTAGTCATTTTCGTCCCAGCGTTCCTGGACACTGGAGGCAAAGTCCAGTGCGGCGGGGGCAAGCACGGAGACCGGCTGCACCACGGGGGTGCTGACCTTGGCCAGGAGCGCCTTAACCCGTGCAACGGCGTCGTGCCAGGCCTCGTCCACCCGTTCGGTGCTGTTGTCGAAGTTGATGGCGTTGGCGATCAGCAGCACGGTACCGTCCACGTTGTCGTGGACGGCCATGTCGGTGACCAGGTTGAGCGCCATCTCCGGCAGGTGGAGGTCGTCCTCGGGAGGGCTCACCAGCCGTTCCCAGTGCCGCACGGTTTCCCAGCCGAGGAAGCCCACCAGTCCTGATGTGAACGGGGGCAGGCCCTCGAACCGGTCAGTGCGTAGGGCATCGATGGTGTCACGGATGGCGTCCACAGGGCTGCCGTCCACGGGGACGCCCGCCGGCGGTTCGCCCAGCCAGTGCGCCTGGCCGTCCTTGGTGGTGAGGGTGGCACGGGATTTCGCACCGATGAAGGAGTAGCGGGACCATGTACCGCCCACGGCAGCGGACTCCATAAGGAACGTGCCGGGTTGGCCCTGCGCCAGCTTGCGGTACAGGCCGATGGGGGTTTCGGCGTCCGCGAGTACCTTCAGTCGTACCGGAATGACCCGGCTGTGGCCGGCCAGCTCCCGGAATTCCTCAAGGCTGGGGCTGATGGTTCCAAGGTCCTGCATGGCTATGCTTTTCCGCCTGTTCATAGAAGGGCCGGCTGCGCCGGGCGCCTGAAGTTCTGTGGGGAGCCGTACTCCCCTTCTGCCGGGTGGGCCTGCGGCGCGGGGCTCAGTCGGCGGCCGCGGTCACCACGTCCAGGTCCCTGCCGTCGAAGCAGGTCCTGGTTCCGGTGTGGCAGGCGGCACCCACCTGGTCCACCCGCACCAGCAGGGCATCGCCGTCGCAATCCATGGCTACGGACTTAACCCACTGGACGTGGCCGGACGTGTCGCCCTTGCGCCAGTACTCCTGCCGGGACCGCGAGTAGAAGGTAACCCGGCCGGTGGTCATGGTCCGGTTCAGCGCCTCGTCATCCATCCAGCCGAGCATGAGCACCTCGTTGGTGTCGTACTGCTGCACGACGGCGGCCACCAGGCCTGCGCAGTCACGCTTCAGCGCCGCGGCAAGCGCCGCCGGGAGGGGGCTGGCCGGCGCAGAGGTTTCCGGAGCACCCCCGGCAGCGCCGGGCAAGACAGCGCCGGGCAAGGCAGCGCCGGGCAAGGCAGCGCCGGGCAAGACAGCGCCGGGCAAGACAGCGCCGGGCACGGCGGCACCGGTGGTTTGGGCGGTGGTTTGTACGGGGGCAGGCTGCTCAGACATCAGGTCAAGTCTAGTGCCTTGGCCAGAGCCGGACCCGATGTGAACAACGGCACGCCAGCAGCAGGGGCCGCGCTGCCCAACTTCGGGCCTCTCATGCTAGTTTTCCAAGTGATGCATTTCGTCGAACCGTCCCGAGAAGTCCTGGCCGAAACCCTGCTTGCGGCCGGCCCTGACGCGCCCACGCTCTGCAAGGGGTGGCGCACCAGGGACCTCGCTGCGCACCTTTACCTGCGCGAGCGGAAGGCAGCCGTGGGGCTTGGCCTGATCATCAAGCGGTTGGCCAAGGCCTCAGACCAGGCCACCGCAAAGCTGGCTGCGAAGCTGACCAACACCGAGGACTATGCCGGCCTGGTCAATACCTTCCGCGCCGGGCCCCCGGCACTGTCCCCGATGAGCATCAGGGCCCTGGACGAGAGTGCCAACCTGATCGAGTACTTCGTGCACACCGAGGACGTCCGCCGCGCCGTCGACCGCTGGGCACCCCGCGCCCTCGACGAGGCTTACTCCGACGCCCTGTGGGATGAACTCGTCAAGCGCGCAGCCATCCTGTACCGCGGCGTGGACCTGGGCATTGTGCTGGTCCGGCCGTCCGGGCCGCGCCACGTTGCCAAGCGCGCTCCGGTATCGGTTGCGATCGTGGGCGAGCCGGGCGAACTGCTGATGCACGCCCACGGCCGTACCCGCCACGCCCTGGTCACCTTCGAAGGCCAGCCGGACGCCGTCGCGCTTCTCCAGTCGGCAGAAGTCGGCCTTTAACCCACTTGCGCCATCACTTTTGGTCCCCAAAACCGCGTTTTGGGGACCAAAAGTGATAGCGCAACGGGAGGGTTAGCGGACTTCGAAGCCGGCGTTCCTGATGGCGTCCTTGACCTGGTGCATCATGTCGTTGGGGCCCCAGTGGAAGATCGAGGCGGCCAGCACGGCGTCAGCTCCCGCCGCCACTGCGGGCGGGAAGTGGGCAGGTTCCCCGGCGCCGCCCGAGGCAATCAGGGGCACCTTGACGGCCGCGCGGACCATGCGGATCATTTCCAGGTCAAAACCGTCCTTGGTTCCGTCCGCATCGATGGAGTTGAGCAGGATTTCGCCCACCCCGCGGTCGGCTGCCTCTTTGGCCCACTCGATCGCGTCGATTCCGGTGCCGGTGCGCCCACCGTGGGTGGTTACTTCGAATCCCGACGGCGTGGGCTTGGATCCGGGGCGGGTGCGGCGTGCGTCCACGGACAGGACGAGCACCTGGGAACCGAAGTGCCGGGTGATCTCGTCGATGACGTCCGGGCGGGCGACGGCCGCGGTGTTGATGGCAGCCTTGTCTGCGCCGAACCGCAGGAGCTTGTCCACCTCGGCCACGCCCCGGACGCCACCTCCGACGCACAGCGGGATGAAGACTTCCTCAGCGGTGCGGCGGACCACGTCAAAGGTGGTCTCGCGGTTTCCCGAGGACGCCGTGACGTCAAGGAACGTCAGTTCGTCGGCCCCTGCATTGTCGTAACGGTGGGCCAGCTCGACGGGGTCGCCGGCGTCGCGGAGGCCCTCGAAGTTGACTCCCTTGACGACGCGACCTGCGTCGACATCAAGGCAGGGAATGACGCGGACTGCTACTGCCATGGGTACTCCTGGAGAAATCTGCGGTGCTGTGTGGGGTTTCCGGCGCTAAATACGGCAGGCGTGGATGCTGCTGACCAGGATGGCGCGGGCACCGAGATCGTACAGTTCGTCCATGATCCGGTTGGTTTCCTTTTTGGGCACCATGGACCGGACGGCCACCCAGTCGGAGTCACGCAGCGGTGACACGGTGGGCGATTCGAGTCCGGGGGTCAGTGCGGCCGCCTTTTCCACCAGTTCCTTGCGGATGTCGTAGTCCATGAGGACGTACTGGCGGGCCACCAGGACACCCTGGAGGCGGCGGATGAGGACGTCCACTTCCTTGGCGGTTCCGTTGGTTGTCCCGCCGGCACGGCGGATCAGGACGGCCTCGGACTTGAGAATGGGATCGCCGAAGATTTCCATGCCCGCGGCCTTGAGGGTGTTGCCCGTCTCCACGACGTCAGCGATGGCATCGGCGACACCCAGGCGGACGGAGGACTCCACCGCGCCGTCAAGGCGGACCACCTTGGCGTTGATGCCGCGTTCGGCGAGGTAGCCGCGGAGCAGGCCGTCATAGCTGGTGGCCAGGCGCTTGCCTTCGAGTTCCTCGGCGGAGGCAAAGTCGCCCACGGGTCCGGCGAACCGGAAGGTGGAGGCTGCGAACCCCAGGGGCAGCAGTTCCTCGGCTTCCACCTCGGCGTCCAGCAGGAGATCACGGCCGGTGATGCCAACGTCGAGGGTTCCCCGGCCCACGTACACGGCGATGTCGCGCGGGCGGAGGAAGAAGAACTCGATGTCGTTATCCGGGTCCACCATCACCAGCTCACGGCTGTCACGGCGCTGGCGGTAGCCCGCTTCGGACAGCATCGCGGAGGCGGCTTCGGACAGGGATCCCTTGTTGGGGACGGCAACTCGCAGCATGGGGTGTTCTTTCTGGATGGAATGTCTGGGGGTTCAGGCAGTGCAGGCCACAGCTGGACCGGCGGCAGGAGGCGCGCCGGGCCGGTGGCTACAGATGCTTGTAGACGTCTTCCAGGGTCAGGCCTTTGGCGAGCATCAGAACCTGCAGGTGGTACAGCAGCTGGGAAATTTCCTCTGCCGCGGCTTCATCGGATTCATATTCGGCAGCCATCCAGACTTCGGCTGCTTCCTCAACGACTTTCTTACCGATGCCGTGCACACCGGAGTCCAATTCAGCGACGGTGCGGGAGCCTTCCGGGCGGGTGGCTGCCTTCTCGCTGAGCTCAGCGAACAGCGTCTCGAAATTCTTCACGCCCTCCAGCCTACTTGCTGCGGCGCGGCGGGCGCTTCCCGGGCCGTTCCATGACGGACGCGATGTGAGCGAATACACACCGCGCCCGCCCTGGACGCCGACGCCTGCCGGTTTCAGGCGGCTACGAGTACTGCTTCAGGACCACCGCGGTGGCCAGCGCCGCCGTGACGGCCTCGTGCCCCTTGTCTTCCTTGGAGCCGGGCAGTCCGGCGCGGTCCAGGCCCTGCTGTTCCGTGTCGCAGGTGAGCACGCCGAAGCCCACCGGCACCCCGGTGCGGACGCTGACGTCGGTGAGTCCCGACGTCGCGGCCTGGCAGACGTACTCGAAGTGGGGGGTACCGCCACGGATAACGACGCCGAGCGCCACCACGGCGTCAAAGTGCGGGGCCAGGCGTGCGGCGGCTACCGGCAGCTCAAAGCTGCCCGGTACGCGGATGACCGTGGGTTCGTTGATGCCCGCGTCCTTGGCTGCGCGCAGGGCGCCGTCGAGGAGGCCGTCCATGATCTGGGTGTGCCAGCTTGCCGCGACGATCGCCAGCCGGAGCTGCGACGTTTCGGCCGGGTTGAGGGTGGTGAGGTCGATATCTGGGGCGCCGTGTCCGCTCATGGGTGCGAGGTGTCCGTTCAGTCTGGTGGTTCAGTGGTGTGGTCAGGTCAGTCTTGTTCGTGGCGGAACGGACCGTCAGGGCCCGGTACCGGCACGGGGTGGGCCCCGGTGTCAAGCAGCAGCCGGTGTTCCATGCGGTCCTTCTTGGTGCGCAGGTACCGGATGTTCTGCTCGCGGGACGGCACCTCGGTGGGAACCATCTCCACCACCTTGACGCCGGCCTTGGCCAGGCGGTTCTGCTTGTCCGGGTTATTGCTCAGGAGCCGGACCTCGTGCAGGCCCATCTCGGCAAGCACCTGGGCGGCGGCCTTGTAGCAGCGCGCATCCACCGGCAGGCCCAGCTGTTCGTTGGCCTCGACGGTGTCGAAACCGGCTTCCTGCAGCGCGTAGGCCTTGATCTTGTTGGCCAGGCCGATGCCGCGGCCTTCCTGGCCGCGCAGGTACAGCAGGGTGCCGCCGTGTTCATGGATCAGCTCCAGGGCGTAGGCCAGCTGTTCGCCGCAGTCGCACCGGTACGAGCCGAAAACGTCACCGGTGAGGCACTCCGAATGCAGGCGCACCAGCGGCGCCTTTCCGTCGCTGGGCGGGTTGGGCGAACTGACGGCCAGATGCTCCACGCCTGTTACAAGGTCCGTCCATGCCTGCGCCACGAAGTCACCGAATGCGGTGGGAAGCTGCACAATGGGACCGCCGCTGACGGGGTGCGGTGCCCCGCCGTTGCCGGCGTGGTGCTTCCGGTGTCCGTTCTGGCTGTCGTCGCTGGCTGCCGCTGCAGTCATCGCTTCTCCTTTTCTCCGCCCGGAACAGTCCGGACATTCTGATCCAGGCCTCCCCCGGTCCCGGCTTCAAGATACGCCACCAGGTCCTCGATGGAGACCAAAGGGCACCCATGTTCCGCTGCGAACGAACGGAGCCCGTCCAGGCGCATCATCTCACCGTCGTCGTACACCACTTCCGCGATGACGCCGACCGGCTCGAGTCCCGCCAGGCGGCACAGGTCCACCGCGGCCTCGGTGTGGCCCTGGCGCTCCCGCACACCTCCGTCAACCGCACGAAGCGGAAAAATATGCCCCGGGCGGGTTACTGACGCCGGGAGGGCCTGCGGATCCGCCAGGACGCGCGCCGTGAGGGCACGGTCTGTGGCGGAGATTCCGGTGCTGACACCGATGGCGGCGTCGCAGGACACCGTATAGGCCGTGCCTTTGGCGTCCTCGTTGACTGCCGTCATGGGCGGCAACTCCAGGGCGTCAGCCCGCTCGCCCGTCAACGGCACGCAGATGACGCCGGAGCTGTAGCGGATGGTCCAGCCCATCAGCGCGGGTGTGGCGTGCTGGGCTGCGAAGATGATGTCGCCTTCGTTTTCCCGGTCCTCGTTGTCCACCACCAGGACCGGCTTGCCCGCTGCCATGGCGCGGACGGCGTCGTCGATGGAATCCAGGCCTCGGGCGGGAATCACGGCCGGCACTGCTCCGGGTTCCAGGCGCGCTGTCGCGTTCACCGGGCACCGCCCGGTGCTGCCGCAACGGTGTTCCCGGTACCGGCGGCGCCAGCGTCCCCGGTGCTGACGCTGCGGAACGAGAGCAGGCGTTCGGTGTATTTGGCGAGGACGTCCACTTCGAGGTTGACCCGGCTTCCGGTGGTCTTGGTGCCGAGACCGGTCTCGGCCAGGGTGGTGGGGATCAGTCCCACTTCGAACCACGGCTGTTCCTCCGTGGCGGCGCTGACGGCCGTCACGGTCAGGGAGACGCCGTCAATGGCGATGGAACCCTTCTCGGCAATGTAGCGGGCCAGGTTGGCGGGCACGCCGAAGCGGAGCCGTTCCCAGTTGCCCTGCGGCTCGCGTTCCAGGAGGACGCCGACGCCGTCCACATGGCCCTGCACCACGTGGCCGTCCAGCCGCCCTCCTGCGGGGACGCAGCGTTCCAGGTTGACGGCGTCGCCTGCGGCCAGTTCGCCGATGGTGCTCCGGACCAGGGTCTCGCCCATGACGTCGACGCTGAATTCCTTGCCGTCGATGGCCGTTGCGGTGAGGCATACGCCGTTGACGGCGATGGAGCCGCCCAGGGCCAGCCCTTCGGTGGTGCCGGGGGCCCGGAGCCGGACGGTGGCACTGGTGTCGCCGTCCCGCTCGACGGCGAGCACCTCTCCCTGTTCGGCGATTATTCCGGTAAACATCAGTAGCCTCCCTGGGCTTGTCGCGCAGCTTCGCGGGACGGTTGTGGGTCAAGTGCAACGTGGCGTTGCGGTTTCAGGTGAAGTCTCAGGTCGCGGCCGAGCGTCCGCACGGGACCGCCGTCGGAAGCGTCCCATTCCCAGTGCTGGGCGTCCGGGAGGGTGCTGACTCCCAGCCCGTCCAGCGACGGTGTTCCGGAACCGAGCAGTGTGGGTGCCAGGTAGACGATCAGTTCATCCACCAGCCCTGCGGTGAGGAACGCGCTGAGGATCCGTGAACCGCCCTCCACCATGACGTGGCGGGTTCCGGAGGCGTACAGGGTGGTCAATGCCTCGCGCGGATCCCGAGTGGGAAGGTGGACAGCCAGTCCGTCATCGCCCAGGATCGCGGCGTGCTCGGGAATGTCCCTAAGGCCCATGACGGCGCGGACCGGCTGCCTCGCTGCCGGGTTGCCGGAGGCGTCCCGGGCATTCAGGCGGGGATTGTCCACCGCGACGGTCTGGGTTCCCACCAGGATGGCGTCGATGCGGCTCCGGATCCCGTGGTTGTCCGCCAGGGATTCCGGGCTGGAGATCCACTGGCTGGTGCCGTCTTCGGCGGCAATCCGTCCGTCGAGCGTTTGGGCGATGTGGAGGGTGGTGAAGGGCCGCTTTTCTGCTACCGCCTCGAACCACCGGCGGTTCAGTTCGAGGGATTCCGCCGCGGCCAGGCCGCTGCGGACAGAGATACCGGCGTTGCGCAGGGTGGCTGCCCCGCCGGCTGCGGGGTCGTGGGGATCGTCCACGGCGTAGACAACATCGGTGATGCCGGCAGCGATGATCGCTTCCGTGCACGGTCCCGTCCGGCCCACGTGGTTGCAGGGCTCGAGGGTGACCACCATGGTGCATCCGGCAAGGTCCACGCCTGCTTCCCGGGCACGGGCCACGGCATCAGCCTCGGCATGCGCGGTGCCCGCGCCGCGGTGGTAGCCAGTGGCAAGTTCGCGGCCGTCAGGGCTTACGACGACGGCGCCCACCAGGGGGTTCGCGCCGCGCGGCCCCTGCAGGGCTGCTTCGAGCGCGTGTTCCATGGCCTGGACTTCCGCGGGGGTGAAGGGTGCGGCCACCCGGAGTTCGGCGGCCATCAGAGCTTCACCCGCGGGTCCGGAAAGGCGGTCTCCACCGAGGCCGGCTGCTGTTCGTGCCCGGCCGCTGTGCCACCCTTGCGGGAGGCATTCCACCAGACGAAGAATCCGGCGAGGGTGAAGAAGCCGTAGAAGAGGTACATGAAGGCGCTGGCGTAATATCCGGCGCTGAACAGGAGCGGGACACCCACGATGTCCACGGCCACCCACATCAGCCAGAACTCGGTCCAGCCCCGCGCCATGCCGTAGGTGGCCAGGAGCGATCCCACGAAGGTCCAGGCGTCAGCCCACACCGGCGGGTAGGACCCGAGGGTGTCAAACAACGGGGTCAAGGCAGCGGTGCCAGCCACCAGCGAGGCGGCGAGGATGAGGCGGGTCCGGTTGCTGGCCCATTGGGGCACGACGGCGGTGTTCCCGCCACCGGCGCTGCGGCCCTGCTTCCAGCGGTGCCAGCCATAGGCTGCCACGGCGATGAACATCACCTGGCGGCCGGCTTGCCCCCACAGGGTGGCGGGTGTGGCGGAGCCGAAGACGTTGCCCAGGAACACCGTCAGCAGCAGCAGGTTGCCAACAATGCCCACTGGCCAGGCCCAGACTTTGCGGCGCATGCCGCCGAATGCACTTGCCAGGCCGAAAATGTTGCCCAGCACTTCTCTCAATATCAGGACAGATCCCCCCACGGGGATCTGAGCGTCAAAGAGCCATCGCAGGAGGTCCATGTATGTGTCGTTCCTTCCCTGTCAGAACCGCGATGGCTCCGGGGGTATACGACAGCAGAACGCTTCGGAGCCCACGGGCCCCGAAGATACAGCTGTACGTGCTTCTCTCATCCAGACTTTAACTGTCGGTACCGGAATTTCACCGGTTCAACCGTTCGCGGGACTTCTCCTGGCCAGCCAGGAGAAACCACCGGTTCGCGGGTCGCGGACTATCACCGCCGGTTCGGACTTACACCGACCCCGGAGCACGTATGTGTGTTGTTATTGTGCCACAACAGGGTGTGGCTCCTTCTTATTCCGCCGTCGCGTTCCGTAACGAACGGCTGCCTGCTTCGCGGAGCCTGTCGATGGCGGCGCCGGGGTCCTCGGCTCCGTAGACGGCGGAACCTGCCACGAACACGTTGGCTCCGGCTTCCGCGGCGCGGGTGATGGTTTCCTCTGTGATTCCGCCGTCAACCTGAATGGCCACACCGATGCCGGAACCGTCGATGGCGGCGCGGGCGCGGCGGATCTTGGGGAGGGTGACGTCGAGGAAGGCCTGGCCGCCGAACCCGGGTTCCACAGTCATGATGAGGAGCATGTCCAGTTCGGACATCATGTCCAGGTACGGTTCCACGGGGGTGGACGGCCGCAGTGCCATGCCGGCCTTCGCACCCCTGTTGCGGAGTTCACGGGCCAGCTTGATGGGCGCGATGGACGCCTCCGCATGGAACGTAACCGAGGCCAGGCCCGCGTCCGCGAAGCCAGGCGCCCAGCGGTCGGCGTCGGCGATCATCAAATGGGCGTCCAGGGGAACGGGGCTGACCGCCTGGATCCGCTGGACCACCGGCAGTCCGATGGTGAGGTTGGGGACGAAATGGTTGTCCATGACGTCCACGTGCACGGCGTCGGCGTTGCTGATGCGCTTCAGCTCGGCCTCAAGGTTGACGAAGTCGGCCGAGAGGATGCTCGGGTTGATGCAGCATTGCGTCACGGGGATGCCTTTCGAAGGGTGGCTCGGGTACGTGTGCCGAAGCGTCGGCGTCAGGCCTTTTTCCGGATCAGGGCCAGGAACATGGCGTCGGTGCTGTGGAGATGGGGCCACAGCTGCGCTGTCATTTCATGCCCGGCACCCAGGTTTCCGGTGAGACTGACGGCGTCGAGTGCGGCCCCCGCGTCAAGGAGTTCCAGGTCGTCGCGTTTCCGCAGGGCGTCCGACACCACGGCAGTGGTTTCGGCAGGATGCGGTGAGCACGTCACGTAGGCAACCACTCCCCCGGGCCGGACAGCTGCCAGTGCCGACGAGAGCAGGTCGCGCTGCAGCGGCCCGAGGTCCGCCAGGTCCTTGGGCGAGCGGCGCCAGCGGGATTCGGGCCGGCGGCGCAGTGCCCCCAGGCCGCTGCAGGGCACATCCACCAGGACGCGGTCGAAGGATCCGGGGTGCTCTGCGCCGACCTCGCGGCCGTCACCTGTGCGTACCTGCCAGGTGTCTTCCGGGACGGCGGACAATGCCTGTTTGACCAATTTGGCGCGGTGCGGTGCGGGTTCGTTGGCCAGCAACGTGGCGCCGCGTTCCCGGGCAAGGGCACCGAGCAGGGCCGCCTTCCCGCCCGGTCCGGCGCAGAGGTCGAGCCAGGCTTCGGGCGCTGCGTCATCGGGCCCGGCGGTTCCCAGCTCCACCGCAGCCATCGCCCGGGCCACCAGTTGCGAGCCGACATCCTGTACCCGGGTGGTGCCTGCGCGTACCGAGGACAACCGTCCAAGGTCTCCACCACTGGACAGCGCAGAGCCTTCAACAAGTTCACCAGGCGTGGCGCCGTCTTCAAGCGCTTCGTCGAGGTTCCCCAGGCCGGGAAGGGCCACGAGGTTGACCACCGGCGCCGCGTTGTCCGCTTCGAGCAGGGCGTTGATTTCCCCGACGGGGCGGCCGTGGGCCACCAGTGCCTGGCGCATGGCCCGGACGATCCATTCGGGGTGGGCGTGGCGGAGTGACGCGATGCGGGTTTCGTCGGTTTCGTCCGCTGCCAGCACGTCCAGCCACTCATCCAGGCTGTGGGCGCTGACTTTGCGGAGGACCGCGTTAATCAGGGCGGAGGGTCCTGCACCAATGACGGCGCGGGCAAGACCCACCGTCTGGTCGAGTGCCGCATGGGCGGGGACGCGCATGGCGAGAAGCTGGTGAACGCCGATGCGCAGCGCATCCAGGACTGCGGGGTCGAGCTGGTCCAGCGGCCGGTCGACGCAGCGCGCCAGGACGGCGTCGTAGGTTCCCTGTCCCCTCAGCGCGCCACAGCTCAGCTCGGTAGCGAACCCGGCGTCGCGCTTGTCCAGCCGGTGCTGCCGGATCCGGGCCGGCAGCACGAGGTTGGCGTAGGCGTCCTCCTGTGCAACGGCGCGGAGTACCTCGAATGCCACCAACCGGGCGGGGTCCGCCCGGCGGGTGCGCTGGGCGGGCGCGTTTTCGGTGAAGTTCCGCTGCGGGCCGCGGTTCCGCTCCCGGCCCTGGGCGTCACGGCGGCTGTTGTCCCGGGGGCCGCCCTGGCCGCGGCCGTTTTGGCCCGCGCCGCGCCCGCGGCCGGACGGACGGCCCTGCTGTGCACCACCGGAATTCGTACCGGATCCACTCATTCGAATACCACGCCTTCCAGCGAACCAATGCCGCGGGCCCAATCGGGCGCGGCCATCATCTTTTTTCCGGCGGGCTGGATGCGGGTCAGCTCCACCGCGTGGGAGCCGGTGCCCACCAGCACGCTCTTGCCGTGAAACGCCAGGGCACCCGGTGCGAGGTCCTCGACATCCGGGCGCAGCCGCACAGGATCGAGCTTTACCCGCTGGCCGTCCAGGAGCGTCCAGGCTCCCGGCTCGGGGGTGGCGCCCCGGGCCTGGCGGCCGATGGCCAGGGCGGGGTGGTGCCAGTTCAGGTGCCCGTCTTCCAGGGTGAGCTTTGGCGCCAGCGACACGTCTCCGGCCTGGGGCACCGCAGATGCCTTGCCTGTTTCGATTGCGGACAGGGTCTGCGCCAGGAGGACGGCGCCGCTGTGCGAGAGCCGTTCCAGGAGCTGGCCGGACGTGTCCTCCGGGCCGACGGCCTCGGTGAGGGTGCCGAACACCGGTCCCGTATCGAGCCCCTTTTCCAGCTGGAAGGTCACCGCCCCGGTGACGTCGTCGCCGGCCATGACCGACCGTTGCACGGGTGCGGCACCCCGCCACGCAGGCAGCAGCGAAAAGTGCAGGTTGATCCATCCGTGCCGTGGAATGGCCAGGGCTGCCGGGGGAACCAGCCCGCCGTAGGCCACGATGGCGGCGACATCGGGGGCAGCGGCCGAGATCTGTTCGATGGCGGCGTCGTCAACCTTTGCGGCGTAAATGACATCCAGCCCGAGTTCAGCGGCCCGCGCGGCGACCGGCGACGGCGTGAGGACGCGTTTGCGGCCGATCGGAGCGTCGGGGCGGGTCAGGACGGCAACGACGTCGAATCCTGCCTCGACGAGGGCGTCCAGGGAGGGAACCGCGACGGCGGGAGTCCCCGCGAAAAGGACCCTCACCCGGCGTTACCAAAGCTGGAGCCGGAAGACTGTCCCGTTGCCCCGGGTCCGCCGAAGCTCGCTCCACCGAAGCTGGACCCCACGGTCTTGGCACGCTTGGCTGTGGTGCGCTCCGCCACGGAGTCGTAGTTGGCGTTGCGAATGGAGCGCAGGGCGGCTTTCCGGTCCTCGCCCTCCAGCCGGTCGGTGTAGAGGACGCCGTCCAGGTGGTCGTTCTCGTGCTGGAAGCAGCGGGCCAGCATGCCCTCGCCTTCGAGGGAGACGGGGTTCCCGTGCATGTCCACGCCGGTGACGCGGGTGGCGCGGAAACGGCGCACGGGGAAGCCAAGGCCCGGGATGGACAGGCAGCCCTCCACATGGTCCGGCTGGTAGTCGTCACTGTTTTCGAGTACCGGGTTGATGATGTGCCCTTCGACGCCGTCAATCCGGTAGGTGAATACGCGCTTGCTGACACCGATCTGGGGCGCGGCAAGGCCGGCGCCATCGACGTCTTCCATGGTTTCGGTCATGTCGGCGACCAGCTTGGCAAGTTCAGGCCCGAATTCCGTCACAGGATCGGCCACAGTGCGGAGCACGGGATCGCCGATGATGCGGATATTCAGAATAGCCATGCGCGGATTTTCCTCACGGTTGGCGGCAATGGGACCAAACCAGTTTAGGTGCTAGGCGGTGCGGGCCTGGGCCAGCGGCGGCGGGGCGATGGGGAGAAGCGCGGTGCCGGCACTGATGGTGTCGGCCGAGAGTTCCCAGACGCGACGCAGTGCGCAGAACTTCCACCAGTGGTGCTTGAGGACCTCGGGGTTGGCCCGCACCGGGCGGACCTCTGTTTCGCCAATGGCCACCGCCAGCAGGACAGGGTCTTCCCCGTACTTCCACGGTTCCCAGGTTCCGGCCACCGGATCCACCAGGCTCTCCTCGGCCTTCATGCCGGCTACCAGCTGCATCACCACTTTGTCGTCGAGGGATTTGACCTGGCCGTCCCGGGTAGTGCCCTTGGTTTTGTAGTCGATGAGGCAGATGCGGCCATTAATCCGTGCCACCAGGTCCAGGGTGCCGGCGTACCCCACTGCCTTGTTCCACACAGTGATTTCCGGAGCGAGGGGCTCCACCCGGAAAAGGTCCCACCATTCATCGAACCGTACGGCGAAGGCTTCCTCCCCGTTGGCGGCCAGCGCCTCCCGCGCTTCCTTCATGGCATGCGGACGTCCCAGTGCGCGCAGGGCAACCTGCTCGCAGTAGGTGTGGACACGGTCCCCGCGGCGCGCGGCATCGTCCCGATAAGCCTCAGCGGCCTTGGCCGCCCGGTTGATGGCCTGTTTGATCTTTGCAGGGCTGCCCAGGCAATCGGACAACAGCGGGTCCTTGGCCAGGCTGCTTGCCCCCATGTAGCCAAACCAGCCGTCCAGGCCATGCGGCTGTTGGCTGATGACTGTGGTGATGGAAGGCACGGAGAACTGCTCCGACGTGGACCGGGCATACATCCGGCCATATTCGGTGGCATGGGCGAGGAGCGGATCAGTCATACAAAAGACTCTTTCACAGGGGTCCGACAACATCTCCGGGAACAAGGCCCGGGCATGAAAAAGGTCCGCCTCCGCTGCTGATGAGCGGAAACGGACCTTATGCGGTGGGCGATACTGGGTTCGAACCAGTGACCTCTTCGGTGTGAACGAAGCGCGCTACCACTGCGCCAATCGCCCCGATGCATTTGAATGCTAGCCCACCCGGAGGCCATTTCAAAAATCGGCCTCCGGCTCCCGAAGAACGCCCCGCGGGATGCCCCGTTTCCGCCGCCCGTCCATTGATACACACTCCACATTCCTACATGCCGCAGCGGCAAGGGCGGCCCGGGATGCAGGAATTACATGCTTGTAAGTCGCTCCATCCCGCGCCATTACTGGGATGCAGGGGCATGAGCGAAGCAGCCGGACCAGCCGATTTGGACTTTCCCGGAACCTCCTATATTGTTTTTACTCGTTGGAAGCGAGGAAATGCCGAAACGGCAAGGAATCAAACCTCCAAACTGCGGACGTAGCTCAGCTGGTAGAGCACCACCTTGCCAAGGTGGATGTCGCGAGTTCGAATCTCGTCGTCCGCTCGCAGGACACTGTCACGGCAACGGTTGCTAAACCGGGGCTTACACGGTGGGTTGGCCGAGAGGCGAGGCAGCGGCCTGCAAAGCCGTATACACGGGTTCGAATCCCGTACCCACCTCGGTGAAAACCATGGTTTTTCGGATACCCTCCGAATCAGCATGGGCGATTGGCGCAGCGGTAGCGCGCTTCCCTGACACGGAAGAGGTCACTGGTTCGATCCCAGTATCGCCCACTCGGCAAGGAAACTTGCCAACAGCAGTCCGGCTCCGGCCGGAACGCAATTGCGGACGTAGCTCAGCTGGTAGAGCACCACCTTGCCAAGGTGGATGTCGCGAGTTCGAATCTCGTCGTCCGCTCTCTTTTTTACAACCCATTGGCCGGTCCTCCGGTTTCCGGGCGATTGGCGCAGCGGTAGCGCGCTTCCCTGACACGGAAGAGGTCACTGGTTCGATCCCAGTATCGCCCACACTCACAGCAGCTCGTAAAGAGCTGCTTTTTTGTTGCCTTTTTATTGCCCTGTTGGAGGTCATCCGCTGCGGGCGAACGCCAAATCTCTCCAATCTCCTTGGAACTGCCCTCCCGCGGGTCTAGGATCGATTGCGCAAGGAGCGACCTGGCTCCGCGACCGAAGGGAGGTGCTCGTGGGACTGATTGACGATCTAAAGGGCAAGGCACAGGGTCTTATCCGCGGAAACGAGCAGACCATCAAGGACGGCATCACCAAAGCCGGCGATTTCGTCGACCAGAAGACCGGTGGCAAGTACGCCGGCCACGTCGACAAGATCCAGGATGGCGCTTCCAAGCTCGTGGACAAGAATGGGACCCCTGGCCAGGCACCTGCCGCAGAGCAGGTCCCCCCGGTCAATCCCGTCAACCCGGCACCGCCGGCTGACAGGACTCCGTAAGGATCTCGGCCGGGGCATTGCCCCAGCACGTCAACAGGGCGCGGGTCCCGCCGGGAGGCGGCACCCGCGCCTTTGGCGTTTAATAGCCCGGACAGCCGGCCGGCGCGGCTGGCCCGGGCGATGGCCTGGCCGCCGGCCAGGACGCCCAGGGGTGCATCGCGCTCCACAATTGCCACCCGGGCCGCAACCCCGGATAACCTGCCGGTATGGCGAAGTCTTCCGCACCCACCTCCACCGGCCGTTCGGCCAGTACTTCCACGTTCGATTCCCGGCCAGTTGTTGCGGGTGTTGTCACGGCCCTGGTGGGGTTCACATCGTCCTTCGCCGTCGTCCTCGCCGGGCTTAAGGCAGTAGGTGCCGACCCGGCCCAGGCTGCCTCTGGACTGCTGGCCCTGACCCTGACCGTCGGCGTCGGCGTCCTGCTGCTTGCCTGGCGGTCCAAAGTACCGGTCACGCTTGCCTGGTCCACGCCGGGCGCAGCGCTGCTCGCCACCTCCGGAACGCCCGACGGCGGCTGGCCGGCCGCCGTCGGAGCCTTCCTTGCCGCCGGGGTGCTGATAGCACTGACCGGGCTTATCCCTGCCCTCGGCCGGCTGATGGCGCGGATCCCCGCGTCACTCGCCCAGGCAATGCTGGCCGGAGTCCTGCTGCAGCTATGCCTGGCTCCGTTTACCGCCCTGGGTACCGTTCCGCTTTTCGTGGCTCCGGTCATTGCCTGCTGGCTGCTCATGATGAAGTTCGCCCCGCGCTGGGCTGTGCCCGCGGCACTTCTCGTGGCGTTGGGAGTGATCGCCTTCTCCTTGGCTGCCACCGGCACGGGACCAGGAACGGGCGGGGTGCTGCCGCAACTCGTGTGGACCACGCCGTCCTTCAGCCTGCAGGCCATGGTGGGCATTGCCCTGCCGTTGTTCGTGGTCACCATGGCGTCCCAGAACGTTCCGGGCGTGGCGGTGCTGCGCTCGTTCGGCTTTTCCACGCCGTGGCGGGCATCGATGCTGGTGACAGGTGCCGGCACCGTCCTGGGCGCGCCGTTCGGCGGCCATGCCATCAACCTTGCCGCATTGAGCGCTGCCCTTGCTGCCGGTGAGGAAGCCGGAAGCAACCGCAGCAGGCGCTGGGTTGCAGGTTTTACCTCCGGGCTGGCCTACCTGGTCCTGGCCGCATTCTCGGCCGCGCTGGTCACCCTGGTCACTGCAGCCCCGGCGGGCATGCTGGAAGCGGTGGCCGGGCTGGCGCTCCTGGGCACGCTGGCGGCGTCCGTCTCGTCGGCGCTGGCTGATGCCGAGGACCGCATCGCCCCGGCAGTCACGTTCCTGATGGCCGCTTCGGGGCTCGCGTTCGCCGGGATAGGCCCGGCGTTCTGGGCGCTCCTTGCCGGCCTGCTGGTCAGGACGCTGCTGGTCCCCCGCCGGGAGCGGGAACTGCTGGACGGCGGGCCCGCAGGCGCGGAGGACGGCGCCTAGGAGTCGCCGGCGAGGGCCACCGCGCGGGGCAGCGAAGCCCCGCCGGAGGCGCTAGGACGGTTCGTGGTTCTGGCCTTCGCGGGCCAGCGCGGTGAGCCTGGACACGGCACGGAAGTACTTCTTCATGTAGCCGCCGGCCATCATTTCCTCGGTGAAGAGCTTGTCGAACGGCACGCCGCTCGCGAGGATGGGGACGTCCTTGTCGTAGAGACGGTCTGCCAGGACAACGAACCGCAGCGCCACGGACTGCTCGGTGATGGTTTCCACGTTGCGCCACACCACGCCGTCGATCCCGTCGATGAGCTGGCGGTACCGGCTGGGGTGCACGCCCGCGAGGTGGTGGATCAGGGTGCTGAACTCGTCCTGGGCCACCGTCTTGCCGTCGAACTCGGCCTTCATGTGGGAGGACAGTTCGCTGTTCTTCAACGGGGCCGGCGCTGCCGGCAAGCCGCGGTGTCGGAAGTCTTCGCCGTCAATGCGGATAACGTCGAACTGGTCCGCCAGGACCTGGATCTCGCGCTGGAAATCCACGGCGGCGAAGCGGCCGTCACCCAGGGAGCCGGGCAGGGTGTTGGAGGTGGCAGCCAGCTTCACGCCGGCGTCGGCCAGTTCGCGCATGAGCCGGGACATCAGGACGGTGTCGCCGGGATCGTCGAGCTCGAACTCGTCGATGCACACCAGCTTGTAGCTGCTCAGCGCATCCACGGTCTTGCGGAAAGACAGGGCGCCCACCAGGTTGGTGTACTCCACGAACGTGCCGAAGGCCTTCGGTCCGGGGGCGGCGTGCCACAGCGAAGCGAGGAGGTGGGTCTTGCCCACGCCGAATCCGCCGTCCAGGTAGATGCCGGCACGCGAGCTGTCCTTCTTGCCGAACAGTTTTTTGAAGAGCCCGCCGCCGTCAGACGGTGCCACGTTGCCGGCAAACCCCTCCAGGGCCTGGACGGCAGCAGCCTGGCTGGGCTGCTTCGGGTCCGGACGGTAGCTGGCGAAGGACACCTGGCCAAACCGCGGCGATGGATAGAAACCCTTAAGGAGTTCGTTCACCGACACTGCAGGAGTGCGCGCCGCAAGCTGTTCGATCTGTACCAAGGTGGTCCGTTCTGCTGGTAGGTGGTCCCCAGAAAGGATACCGGCTCCCGGGTCCCCGTCCGGGCGCGGCGTCCGCGCGCAGCATCACCGGGACCATCAGGCGTGACGAAGCCAACATTTCGTCCTGTTAACGGAATACGGACAACGCATCTGCCGCTGGATAGTGTGGGGAAAGGTCCCCATGCAGGAGCCGTTTACCGCACTGCGCGGCCCTCCCGTGTCCTCGATGAAAGGCCAACACCATGCCCTACCCCGTTGAACAGAATGAAAAGTTCGCCGCCTACGCCCACCCGGAGCGGCTGGTTTCCACCGAGTGGCTTGCCGCCGCCCTGGAGAGCGGCGCCGTTGCCAACGGTGAACTGGTTGTCGTCGAATCGGACGAGGACGTGCTGTTGTACGAAACCGGCCACATCGCCGGTGCGGTAAAGATCGACTGGCACACCGACCTGAACGACGACGTCACCCGCGACTACGTTGACGGCGCGGCCTTCGCTGAGCTGGCGGCCTCGAAGGGCATCTCCCGGGACAGCACCGTGGTGATCTACGGCGACAAGTCCAACTGGTGGGCCGCTTACGCCCTGTGGGTGTTCACCCTGTTCGGCCACCAGGACGTGCGCCTGCTCGACGGCGGCCGGGATAAGTGGGTCGCCGAAGGCCGGGACCTGACCAAAGACAAGCCGGCGCCCGCTCCGGGGAACTACCCCGTGGTGGAACGCGACGACGCCCCCATCCGCGCCTTCAAGGACGACGTGCTGGCCCACCTGGGCAAGCCCCTGATCGACGTCCGCTCCGCCGAGGAATACACCGGTCAGCGCACCCACATGCCGGCCTACCCGGAAGAGGGCGCACTGCGCGGCGGCCACATCCCCACTGCTGCCTCCGTGCCGTGGGCCCGTGCAGCGGCCGAAGACGGCACGTTCCGCAGCCGGGAAGAGCTGGACGCCATCTATCTCGGCGAAGCCGGCCTTGTGGCGGGCGACGACGTGGTGGCCTACTGCCGCATCGGCGAGCGTTCCAGCCACACCTGGTTCGCACTGAAGTTCCTGCTGGGCTTCGAGTCCGTCCGGAACTATGACGGTTCCTGGACCGAGTGGGGCAACGCCGTCCGCGTGCCCATCGTCAAGGGCGCGGAGCGCGGCTCCTTTCCCGCCGCCGTTGGAGTCTGACGAAAGCTCCCGCGTAAACTGGCCATGATGACTACTCAAGCCTTGCCTTCCGCCCTCGCGGCGATAGTGGACGACTTCCAGGCCCTGTCCGAGCCCGAGCGGCTGCAGCTGCTGCTCGAATTCTCGGAGGGGCTTCCGGAACTTCCCGAACGGCTCACCGACCACCCGGAGCTCCTGGAGCAGGTGGTGGAGTGCCAGTCACCGCTGTTCCTCACCATCGAAACGGAAAAGGACGGCAGCGACGGCCCCGGCACCGCAGTCCGGCTCTTTTTCAAAGCCCCCGCCGAAGCGCCCACCACGCGTGGCTTCGCCGGGGTGCTGCACGAAGGCCTGGACGGACTCTCGGCGGCGGAAATCCTTTCCGTACCGGATGACATGCCCGAACTGCTGGGCCTCACCCGGGCTATCACCCCGCTCCGGATGAGGGGCATGACGGCGATGCTGGGCAGGATCAAGCGCAAGGTAGCTGCAGCGTCCGGCGTCCGCGCCTGAGGCCACGAGCAGGTGGCGCGCAAAAGCACTGCACAGGGAACCCC
Source organism: Pseudarthrobacter chlorophenolicus A6 (assembly GCF_000022025.1). GTDB lineage: Bacteria > Actinomycetota > Actinomycetes > Actinomycetales > Micrococcaceae > Arthrobacter > Arthrobacter chlorophenolicus. Next base: position 1,866,481 of record NC_011886.1, on the reverse strand, counting down.
GGCCACGGCGGCACTCGCCGCCGCCGGGGTTTCCTTCGTGCTGCACCCCTACTCCCATGATCCGGCCGCAGCCAGCTACGGGGCGGAGGCGGCCGCAGTCCTGGGGATCGATCCGGCACGGGTGTTCAAGACCCTGATGGTGGAGGTTGAAGGCAGGCTGGCCGTTGGCATCGTCCCCGTCAGCGGGACCCTGGACCTGAAAGCCTTCGCTGCGGCGATGGGGGCAAAGAAGGCCGCCATGGCAGATCCGGCCGCCGCGCAACGCCGCACCGGCTACGTGCTGGGCGGCATCTCGCCGCTTGGCCAACGGCTCCCCTCCCCCACAGTGCTCGATTCCTCTGCCCTGGAACTGGACACCATGCTCGTCTCCGGCGGCCGGCGCGGCTTGGACATCGAGCTTGCACCGCTGGACCTGGTCCGGCTGACAGACGCTGTCACTGCGCCGATCGGCAGTAACGCATAGCTGCCTGCCGCGCTGATCAGACAGGTTGATCAGACAGGTTGCTCCCCCGGCCGGGCACCGGGGTTGAGGCGCGGCGCGAGCTGCTGCCGCAGCCACGCTTTCACCAGCCGCTCCCAGCGCTCGGGATCCACGTTCCATTCCTTCGTGTGCCGCGCGTGGTTGAAGGCTTCGAAGGTCACCATTTCAGGGTTCCGCTCGGCCAGCAGCGCTGACGGCTTGTAGGGCACGTATTCGTCATCGACGCTGTGCAGGATCAGTGTGGGGGTCCGGAGTTCAACGGCGCGGGAGACCCAGTCCATGGCCTTGAGGTCCACAGGCGCGGACAAGCCCGTCAGCCTGCGTCCCAGCGGATGGCCCAGCATGAGCTGCCCGTACCGGCCCACCAGCGAGGGAATCCGGTTCAGCTGAGCATGGTGGGCCAGGACGTTGACCCAGTCGATCACCGGTGCGTCCAGGACCATGGCCCGGATGAGGTGCCGGTACCGGGCCAGGTCCGCTGCCTGCAGGCAGATGGCCCCGCCCATGGACCAGCCAAAGAGCACAACCTCCTCGGCGCCGTTGTCCAGGGCGTATCCGATCGCCGCCTCGATGTCCTGCCATTCTGTGGAACCCAGCCCGTACCGGCCGTCATCCGCCGATGGTGCCAGGCCGTCATTGCGGTAGGACAGCAGCAGGCTGGTGAGCCCCAGCTCCAGCGCCGGACCCACCGCCCGCAGTGCTTCCTGCCGGCTGGCGCCGCGGCCGTGGACCATGAGCGCCCACGTCCGCGCGGTCCCGCCGGCGCGGACCAGCCAGGCCGGCGCCTCGCCGCGTTCCACGGGAATGGCCACCTCCTCGGCTGAATAGCCGACGGCGGCAGGGTCCGGGTAGAGGGCGCCGCTCCACCAGCCCCAGCGGGCTGCGGAAAGGTCTCCGGCGTAGACCGCTTCGACCTCGCGCAGTACCGTCCGTTCCGCCGGCGAATAGGAAATGATGCGGCCGATCCTGGCGTGCCCCTTGCCGCCGTCGAAATAGAATCCGTACCGGCCATCCACCGTGGTGTCGTCCGTGGCGGCCAGGATCACCTGCTGCTTTTGCCCGTCGCGGATGACCGCAAGGACCTCCTGGTCCGACGTCCGCTGCCGCGCCGGCGTAATGACGCGCCGGGCAAAATACACGGCGAGCGCAGACGAACCCGCTGCCAGGAGCCCGGTCAGGGAACTGCCCGCGATGGCACCGGCAATGGCCCATCGGGTCCGCAGCGACATGCCCCCTGTTTCCGGGGTCTGGGCAGTGTGCTCCGGGCGCGTCCGCAGGTAAGAAGCCATGCTTCTATTCTTACCGTCAGTGGAAGGATCACCGCATTCCGGGCCGGGCGGGTCCTGTGTGGGCCGTTCCCCGCAGACCGTGACAGGCCCATGTACAGGTGAGTGCGGCGCCCCACGCACAGGGCTAGGCTAAGGCCATGAGTGAACCCATCGTCATCCTGACCGAAGAGCCACTGGGGGCGGACGACCGCCTGAACATCGAACGCCTGGTGGACGGAGCAGCCTCCCGGCTGCTGGTCCTTGTGCCGGCCAATACCGAACGGCACCTGCTGGTGGATTTCCTCGAACACCTCTCCCTCCTGGAAATTGCCGCGGCCTTCCGCGAACTGACCTCCCGCGCGCCGGACCCCGCCGAGGAACGGGCCCACGCCACGGAAACCCTGGCCGCCTCGCTTGCCGCCCTGGAAGGACTGGGCACAGGAGTCGACGGCGAAGTGGTGGACGGCGGCGCCGTTGACGGACTGGTGGCCAAGGTCCGGGATACCGGAGCCACGCAGGCAGTGGTCATCACACGGCCGCACGCGGTGGCCGATACCTTCCACACTGACTGGGCGAACAAGGCCCAGGACCAGCTCGGCATCCCCGTCCTGCACCTGTACGCAGGATCGGGATTTATCGGCGACTCCTAGGCGTTGACCACAACATGAGTATCTTCGGAAACAACATTTTCGGAAACAAGGCCACCCACGCCGTAGCGGACCCGGCAGCCGATTCCCACGGCACCGGCGGGGAAGACGGCCGCACTGCGCCCGCCGTGCAGAAGTCCGACGCGCAGTGGCGCGAGGAACTGACGCCCGAGGAGTACCGCGTCCTCCGGCAGGCGGGCACCGAGCGCCCTTACACCGGCGAGTACTGGGACACGCACACTGCGGGCGTCTACCAGTGCCGGGCCTGTGGGACGGAACTGTTCACCAGCAACGAGAAGTTCGATTCGCATTGCGGCTGGCCGTCGTTCTGGGCCCCGCTGGCTGAGGGTACGGTCCGCTACATCCACGACCGGACCATGGGAATGGACCGCGTAGAGGTGCGCTGCGGCGCGTGCGATTCGCACCTGGGCCACGTGTTCGACGGCGAGGGCTACGGCACTCCCACGGACCAGCGCTACTGCATCAACTCCGTCTCGCTGCGGCTCGTCCCGAAGGACGGGGCAGAGCCGGCGGATGGCGCAACGGCCGGCTGATCCAGACGCCGGCACCGGCGGGCGGCGCGGCGGTCACCAGGCCGCTCCCGCCCGCCGGGCCACCAAACCCATTCACGGCGGTGCCCGGAGCGGCCAGCCCCCAGCGCAGGACGGGCTCAACGAGCTGACCACCGAGTTGAGAAACAGTCTTTCTTAGCCTCAACCACTTTTCAGATTAGTTCTGCTTGTTGCTTGCTACGCTCCGAAGAGAGAAGCAAGCAACGCCCAGAAAGGCAGCGACGATGACTGAAACCCTCACCGCCGTCCCCCGGATTTCCGCGGACAACCAGGACTGGATTCGCCTCCGGACCGCAGCGTCGGCCCTTCAGGGCCTGCAGGCTCCGGATGGCTCCGTGCCGGACGGGGCCAGCCACGCAACGGCGGAACTGCACGTTGACAGCATCGTGGACGCCGTCCGGGCCCTTGCCCCCGCCTTTCCGTACGACGCCGAATACCTGGATGCCGTTTGCGCCGACTTCACAGCCTGGGTGGCAGGCGGATTCGCTGTTCCGGACTTCCTCTCTTCACTGCTGTCCTTCCAGCCCCAGGAGCAGCGGCAGGACGGCCTCCAGCACCTGGTGGTCTTCCCCATGCACACCCAGAACGGCAGCAGCAGCCGCCTGGTGGAGGCCGTCCTGGTTGAGGTCATCTGGCCCGAGTTCATCGCGGGCCTGGAGGCCGGTGACTACTCCAACAAACTGTTTGTCCCCATCAGGTTCGTGGACTTCACCGCGGGCTACGACACCAACTCCGCCGTCCTCTTCCCGGAGACCGTGGCGGTCAGCAGCACGCCCACCTTCACCTGGGGCGCCATCTTTGCCGACCGGGAAGCCGCCCGCTTCCGTCGCGTCCTCAAGGCTGCAGCGGAAACCACCCGCCTGGAACTGCCCGCGGGCGCCGCTGAGCTGTTGGCCGACCAGGACCTGACCGAGGCCACGTTCGTCATGTGGGACCTGATCCACGACCGGACCCACATGCGCGGCGACTTGCCCTTCGATCCGTTCATGATCAAGCAGCGCATGCCCTTCTTCCTGTACTCACTGGAGGAACTCCGCTGCGACCTCACAGCCTTCCGGGAATCGGTGCGCATCGAGAAGGACGACGACGCGGATCCCGAAGCACGCCGGCACGCCAAGCTGGTGCAGTACGCCGTGATCTTTGACCGCATTTTCCGCTTCGCTATCACCGGCAGCCGCGTCCGCAACTACGACGGCCTGGGCGGCCAACTGCTGTTCGCCTGGCTGCACCAGCAGCACGTCCTGCACTGGACCGATACCCGGTTGACCATCGACTGGGACGGGGTGCCGGACGCGGTGATGGCGCTGGGCGCCCGGATTGACGATCTCTACTGGCGCTCCATCGACAGGCCCAAGACCGCCCACTGGCTGGCCGCCTACGAACTCATTTCCGGCACCGTCACGCCCAACCCGGCCTCGGTCTGGGCAAAGGGCCCGGACGCCCTCCCCCTGACCGGTGCCCCGCGGGGCCTCACCGACCAGGTGCTGGACGACGAATTCCCCCTGTCCATGTTCTACGAGGCACTGGAGAAGAAAATGCGCCCTGTCATCGAGTCCACCGCAGGCATCACCGGCAGCTCGGCGCTGTGAGGGAAACCTCCCGGACGCTGCCTGCCCTCACCGTCCTCGTCACCGGCGGCAGCGGAGCGTCCGGCGTAGCGGTGGCCGGTGCCCTCCGCGCGGCCGGGCACCGGGTGATCACGGTGGGTTCCGATCCGCAACGGATCGAGGCAGCGGCACAACAGGCCGGCGACGGCGTTACGCCCCTCACGTGCGACCTCGCCAGGCTCGACGACGTCAGGCGGCTCCGCGACGACGTCGCGCTCCAGGCAGGGACCGTCGACGCCGTCATCCACCTGGTGGGCGGATGGCGGGGAGCGCAGGGAATCCCCGACCAGTCCGACGAGGACTGGGATTTCCTCGAGCGGGGGGCCGTCACGACGCTGCGCAACATCACCCGGGTGTTCTTTGATGACATTGCCGCCTCCCCGCACGGCAGGTTCGCCATGGTTTCCTCCACTGCCGTGGAAAGTCCGGCAGCCGGCGTGGCCAGCTACGTGGCTGCCAAGGCTGCCGCCGAGGCGTGGACCATGGCCGTGGCGGACGGTTTCCGCCGCGTGGCCGCCGCCGACGACGGCGGCCAGGCAGCCGCCGTCGTCCTCGTGGTGAAGGCCCTCGTGGATGACGGGCTGCGCCGCAGCCACCCGGAGCGGTCGTTCCCGGGAGCCACGGATGTGGCCGAACTCGCGGAGGCGGTGGTGGGGCTTTTCGGCACCCCGGCGGCGGAACTGAACGGCACCCGGGTCCGGTTGGCTCCGTGACCCGGAAGGATCCCGCCGCGCAGGGACACCCCTCCTCCGCAAGCCATACATAGACTGGGAATGTGAGCAAAGGCATGACAACCACAGCAGAAACGGGTGCGGCCCTTCGGCTGCACGACCCCAACGTGCGGGGCTTCGCCTCGGACAACTACTCCGGCGTCCATCCCGAGATCCTCGCGGCGCTTGCCGCCGCCAACGAAGGCCACCAGGTGTCCTACGGCGAGGACGACTACACGTCCCGGCTGCACGCGGTCATGGAAGAACATTTCGGGCCCGGCATCGAATGCTTCCCCGTGTTCAACGGAACGGGAGCGAACGTCCTCTCGCTGCAGTCCCTGCTCCCCCGCTGGGGAGCGGTGGTGTGCGCATCCACCGCCCACATCAACATGGACGAAAACGGGGCACCGGAACGCATCGGCGGCATGAAACTGCTGCAGGTCCCCACCCCGGACGGAAAGCTGACTCCGGAGCTGATCGACAGGGAGGCATGGGGCTGGGGCGACGAGCACCGCGCCCAGCCGCTGGCGGTCTCCATCACCCAGACCACCGAACTGGGCACGTGCTACACACCGGAGGAAGTGCGCGCCATCGCCGACCATGTCCACGCCAAGGGCATGAAGCTGCACATGGACGGTGCCAGGCTGGCGAACGCCGCAGCCCACCTGCAGGTGCCGCTGCGGGCGTTCACCCGGGACGCCGGCGTGGACATCCTTTCCTTCGGCGGCACCAAGAACGGCCTGCTGTTCGGCGAGGTGGTGGTGGCGCTGAACCCCGAAGCCGCCCATGGCCTGGTGTACCTGCGCAAGATGAATATGCAACTGGCATCGAAGATGCGTTTCATGTCCGCCCAGTTCATCGCCCTGCTCGAAGGCGGCCTTTGGCTGCGCTCGGCTTCCCATGCCAACGCGATGGCGTCCAGGCTTCGCGCCGCCGTGGACACCATCGACGGCGTCCGGCCCACCCAGAAGACAGAGTCCAACGGGGTGTTTGCCGTGCTGCCTGAGGGAGTGGCGGACCGGCTCCGCGCATCTTTCCGGTTCTACGACTGGGACGAAGCCGCCAGGGAAGTGCGCTGGATGTGCTCCTTCGACACCACCGAAGAGGACGTGGATTCGTTCATTGCCGCCATCCGCCACGAACTGCGCGACTACCGCGGCGGGCAGGCCGGCTGAGACCCACATGACGGCGAGCCTCCCCGGACAGCGCTGAAGGGTTGCGTAATCTGCCATGGTGAACGCACTTGACCAGGTTCCCCCGGATTTCCTCCGTGCCCTGGGAACCCTCAGGAAAGCCCGGTGCCGCAAGGAACTCCACCTCGCGGAAATCCCGGCGCCGGCCCGCCTGGCACCCTTCGCCGTCGCCCTCGGCGCGGAAGTCATGGCCCAGGGCGCCGGAGCCCCGGCACCTCCCCTGCACGGGCCGGCGGCAATGGCCCTGGCGGCTGCCGGGACCGGGGAGGACAGCGACACGGAGCTCGCCACCGGGCGCTTTATCCTGCTGCACGATCCCGAAGGCTCGGCAGTGTGGGACGGGGAGTTCAGGATCGTCACCTACATCCGTGCGGAGCTCGAACCGGATATGGGCAACGACGAGATGCTCGGAACGGTGGCCTGGACTTGGCTGGTGGAAGCCCTGGAAAACCACAACGCACCCTACCGGGCCGCGGGCGGGACCGCCACCAGGGTCCTGTCCGAAAGCTTCGGGACCCTCTCCGAACGGCCCGGGACCATCGACATCGAACTGCGGGCATCCTGGACCCCCGCAACACCGGACGTCACGGCACACCTCGAAGCGTGGTCCGACATGGTGTGCACCTTCGCGGGCCTTCCGCCCCTCCCCGACGGCGTCACGCCCCTGCCGCAACGGCGCCGGAACTGACGCCCGTCCAGCCCTGCCGGGAGCCCGCCAGCGGACCGCCGGAGCTCAGGACCGGTAAACTGGGGGCATCATGACCCCTAACAACCCGGAAAACACCACGGCCGGCGCTCCGGCTGCTGATACCGCACCCCATATCACCGTGGAGGGCTTCGACAGCCCCATCCCCGAAATCATCGAACTCGACGCACCCCGTGAGGGCGTCCCCCTGGTCATCGAGACCCAGGCCGGGCTGGAACGCTGCGCAGCCGCCATCGCCGCAGGAACCGGACCGGCCGGTGTGGACGCAGAGCGGGCCTCCGGGTTCCGCTACGGCCAGCGTGCCTTCCTGGTGCAGATCCGCCGCGAGGGCGCCGGCACCTGGCTGATCGATCCCGAGCCTTTTGACGACCTCGCCATCATCAACGATGCCCTCCGCGGCGTCGAGTGGATCCTGCACGCGGCAACCCAGGACCTTCCCTGCCTGTCGGAGCTGGGGATGTGGCCGGACAAGCTCTTCGACACGGAACTGGCTGCCCGGCTGGCAGGGCTTCCCCGCGTGGGCCTTGCCGCCGTCATCGAACAGCTTCTCGGTTTCGGCCTGGCCAAGGAACACTCCGCCGCCGACTGGTCCACCCGCCCCCTCCCGGAGCCGTGGCTCCGCTATGCAGCACTCGACGTCGAGGTCCTCAGTGAGCTGCGGGAAGAGCTGGTGGAACTGCTCCAGGCCGACGGCAAGCTCGAGTATGCCGAGCAGGAGTTTGCCGCAATCCTTGCAGCGGGCATCGCGCCGCCCCGGCTGGACCCCTGGCGGAAAACGTCCGGCCTGCACCAAATCAGGGACCGGCGCCAGCTGGCCGCCGTCAGGGAGCTGTGGCTGGAACGCGACTCGCTGGCCCGCAAGCGCGACGTCGCACCCGGCCGGCTGATCCCGGACTCCGCACTGGTGTCCGCCGCCAAAGCGATGCCCTCCACCGTTCCCCAGCTTCTGGGAACCAAAGGCTTCCACGGCAGGGCGGCGCAGCGTGAGGCTCCGCGCTGGCTCCGATGCATCGCCGCAGCCCGGGACCTGGACGATCTTCCCCCGCTGCACCTGGCAACCAACGCCCCGCCCCCGCCCAGGGTCTGGGCCGAACGCGACCCCGAGGCTGCAGCGAGGCTCGCCACAGCCAGGCCGCTGCTGCAGGAACGCGCCGACCAGCTGAACCTTCCGGTGGAAAACCTGCTCACGCCCGACTTTCTCCGACGGGTTGCCTGGCGCCCGCCGGCTGCGGTCAGCGAAGAATCGGTGGCCTCGGAACTGCGCGGACTCGGTGCGCGCGAGTGGCAGGTGGAGCTCACAGCCCCGCTCATCACCCGCGCCTTCCTGGACCCCCAGCCGCTTCCGCCCAAAGAGCCGAAGGCCGCGGTCACCGCGGGCAGCTAGCCTTCCAACACCGTTCCACACCGGCCTTGCAGCCTAAGTTACTCGCGAGTAACATCGGACGTACTGCCGCACACCTGCCGTCCTTCGGCATGTGCGCGGCGCCTACGTCTCGATGAGGAGTTACACGTGAGCCACACCGGAAGCGGCGCCACCCGGCGCACTGTCCGCGACGTCGTCTTTGTTGACGGCCTCCGCACGCCCTTCGGCCGGGCCGGTGAGAAGGGAATCCATGCCGGTACCCGCGCCGATGACCTGATCGTGAAATGCATCCGCGAACTGCTGCGCAGGAACCCCTCGCTGCCGCCCGGGCGGGTGGATGAGGTGGCCATTGCCGCCACCACCCAGACCGGCGACCAGGGCCTCACCCTGGGCAGGACCGCCGCGCTGCTGGCCGGACTGCCACGCACCGTTCCGGGCTTCGCCGTGGACCGCATGTGTGCCGGTGCCATGACCGCCGTGACGTCCACGGCCGGCGGCATCGGATTCGGCGCATACCACGTGGTTATCGCCGGCGGAGTGGAGCACATGGGCAACCACCCCATGGGATCCGGCGCCGACCCGAACCCCCGGTTCATGTCCGAACGACTGGTGGACCCCGCCGCCCTGAACATGGGCAACACCGCCGAAAACCTGCACGACCGCTTTCCCGCCATCACCAAGCAGCGCAGCGACGCCTACGCCGTGGCATCCCAGGACAAGCTGGCCGCTGCCTACCGCGAGGGCCGAATCCAGCCCGACCTGGTACCGGTAGCCGGACGGAAACCGGGCCAGGGCTGGACCGTGCACAGCGTGGACGAACCGCCGCGCCCCGGGACCACCGTCACCGACCTCGCCGCGCTCCGCACTCCCTTCCGCGCGCACGGCCGCGTTACCGCCGGCAATTCCGCGGGCCTCAATGACGGCGCCACCGCCGCCGTCCTGGCCTCGGGGGAAGCGGCGGCTGAACTGGGCCTCCCGGTGAAAATGCGGCTGGTCAGCTACGCCTACGCCGGCGTGGAGCCTGAGGTGATGGGCATCGGCCCGGTCCCGGCCACCGAGAAGGCACTGCAAAACGCGGGCCTCGCCATCGGCGACATCGGCCTCTTCGAGATCAACGAGGCGTTCGCCGTCCAGGTCCTGAGCTTCCTGGACCACTTCGGCATTCCCGACGACGACCCGCGGGTCAACCGCTACGGCGGGGCGATTGCCGTGGGCCACCCCCTTGCCTCCTCCGGCGTCCGGCTGATGACCCAGCTGGCCCGCCAGTTCGAAGAGGATCCGTCTGTCCGCTACGGCATCACCGCCATGTGCGTGGGGCTGGGCATGGGCGGGACTGTTATCTGGGAAAACCCGCACCACGCCGATTACAGTGGCGGCACCGGCACCACAGGATCAGCAACAACCGCCCCGGCAGCAGTCCAGACCGAAGGAGCCACAGCATGAGCGCCGCAGATTTCACCGACTTCGCCAGCTTGTTCCCCAATGAAACAGTCACGCATTCCTACGTGCAGGACATTCCGCTTCCCGCTGCCCCCGGCAAGGAAAGCCCCGGGACGTTCGCCCTGGTCACGCTGGACAACGGACTGGACCACAGCAAACCCACCACGCTGGGTCCCAACACCCTCGTGGAACTGGGCACGGTGCTGGAAGGCTTGCGGGGCCGTGCCGCCCGCGGTGAGATCGCCGGCGTCGGCGTTACCGGCAAGCCCTACTACCTTGTGGCCGGAGCCGATCTCTCTGCCGTGAAATCGCTGGAAGAGCGCGAGCACGGGCTCCACATGGCCCAACTGGGCCACGATGTGTATGCAACGCTGGCCAACCTGGGCGTTCCCAGCTTCGCCTTCATCAACGGCACCGCCCTGGGCGGCGGACTGGAAATCGCACTGCAGTCCACCTACCGCACGGTGTCCACCGGTGCCGGTGCCCTGGCCCTCCCCGAAGCCCTCCTGGGGCTGGTCCCTGGCTGGGGCGGCGTCTACCTGCTCCCCCGCCTGGTGGGGCCGGAGAACGCCGTCAAGGTGATGATCGAGAACCCGCTCAGCAACAACCGGACCCTCAGCGGCCCGCAGGCCTTCGACCTTGGCGTCGCCGATGCCCTGTTCGAGCCCGCCGACTTCCTGGAGCAGTCCGTTGCGTGGGCAGCGAAGGTCATCTCCGGCGAGCTGGTTCCGGAACGCGCCAACGCCGTCGATCCCTCCCGCCCGGACGTCGCGGAACGCTGGGCGGCCGCAGTGGCGGCCGGGCGGAAGTTCGTCGGGTCCAAGACCTCCAACGCGGCGCCTGCCCCGGGCAAGGTGCTGGACCTGATGGAAGCCAACCGCACCATGAGCCAGTCCGAGTCGGCGGCCCTCGAATGCGAAACGCTGGCCGGGCTGATGCAGACAGATGAGTTCCGCGCCACCGTCTACGCCTTCCTGGACCTCGTCCAGAAACGCTCCAAGCGTCCTGCCGGCGCCCCCGACCGCAAGCTTGCCCGCCCCGTCACCAAAGTCGGTGTGGTGGGAGCAGGCCTGATGGCCGGCCAGCTGGCGCTGTTGTTTGCCCGCCAACTGAAGGTACCGGTGGTCCTGACCGACATTGACCAGGCCCGTGTGGACAAGGGCGTCGGCTACGTCCACGGCGAGGTGGACAAACTGCTGGCCAAGAAGCGGATCAGCGCGGACGCCGCCAACCGCACCAAGGCCCTGGTGTCCGGTTCGGTGTCCAAGGAAGCCTTCGCGGATGCTGATTTCGTGATCGAAGCGGTCTTTGAGGAACTCGGCGTCAAGAAGCAGGTGTTCGCCGAACTGGAGGCCGTTGTCACCGAGGACTGCATCCTTGCCACCAACACGTCGTCGCTTTCGGTGACGGCCATGGCCGAGGACCTGCAGCATCCGGAACGGCTGGTGGGGTTCCACTTCTTCAACCCGGTTGCCGTGATGCCCCTGCTGGAAATCGTGCGTGCCCCGCGGACCGCTGACGCGGTCCTGGCCACCGCCTTCGAACTGGCAAAGAGCCTGAAGAAGACGGGCGTCCTGGTCAAGGACGCCGCCGCCTTCGTGGTCAACCGGATCCTGCTGCGCCTGATGGGTGAGGTGACGGCCGCGTTCGATGAAGGGACGCCGGCCGACGTGGCGGACGGTGCCCTGAAGCCGATGGGCCTGCCGATGTCCCCCTTCACGTTGCTGGCCATGGTGGGGCTGCCGGTGGCCCAGCACGTCCAGGAGTCGCTGAACGCTGCTTTCGGCGACCGGTTCCCAGTTTCCGCCAACCTTCACAAGCTGATCGACAACGGGGTGAAGGGCCTTTGGGAGACTGGACCGGACGGTTCGGCTGCCATCCCGGACGCCACTCTCTCGCTGATGTCTTTCGGCACGAGCCCCTCCACTGCCGCCCAGGTGCTGCGGCGCACGCAGGACGCCCTGGCGGAAGAGATCGGCCTCATGCTGGACGAAGGCGTGGTGGCAGGACCGGAAGACATCGACCTCTGCATGATCCTCGGCGCCGGCTGGCCCATGTTCCTGGGCGGCATCACGCCGTACCTCGACCGCGTGGGCGCCTCGGAGCGGGTCAACGGCAAGCGGTTCCTTCCGCCGGGCGTGGCGTCTGGCGTGGCGCCGGTTCCGGGTTCCAACTAAGTCTGCCGCGGCCGACGGCCGGTCAGCATTCGGTGAGCCGGCCGCCGTCGAGAGCCACCAGGCGGTGGGCCGCCGTCCGTGCATAGTCCAGGTCATGGGTGACCAGCACGACGGCGGCCCCCTCCGCGGCTGCGGAACGGACGGCCGCGTCCAGCACGGCCAGGCCGTCGCCGTCCAGTGCCACGGTGGGCTCGTCAAGGGCAATAACCGAAGGCCTCCGGGCCAGGACGGTGGCCAGTGCCAGGAGCCGCTGGCCGGACGCTGACAGCTCGGCCGGGTGGCCGTGGGCGGCACCTTCAAGTCCCACCGCCGCCAGGGCAGCCGCAGCCCGTTCGCCTGCTGCCGCGCTGCCGACCAGGCGGTCCAGGCCAAAGCGGACCTCGCGCTGGAGTGTCCGTTCGAACAGCTGGTCACGGGGATGCTGGAAGAGCAAACCCACGTCGGCGGCAGTCTCCCCCACCGCACGCCCGGCGATGGTGCTGCCGTTCACCAGCACGGCGCCTCTTGTTGGCTGCAGCTGCCCGTTCAGGTGCCGCAGGAGCGTCGACTTGCCCGCTCCGTTAGGGCCTGTGACGGCAACAATCTCCCCCGGGTGCACCGCCAGGCTCACGCTTGCCAGGACGGGCGGCTGCGTGGCCGGCAAAGGGGCGTTCCTGCTGCGGGCCGGCCACCGGCCTTTGCTGCCGGGTGGGCGGGCGTCCGGAGCGTAGCCGAAAGAGACATCCCGCAGCTCAAGCGCGGCACCGGCTCCGGCCGGGTCCCGTGGAGCGGGGTGTACTGCGGCGGTGCTTTTGGCGGCGGGAACCACCACCTTTTCGGTGAAGTCCGGGTGGGCGGTTGGCCGCGTGGTCCGGGCGGCGGGCCGGGCGGTTCGGCCGGCTCCGCCCACCCACCGGATTCCCGCAGGAACCAGTCCAGTGTCCGGGCCGAGGCTGGCAGGATCGCCGGCGGCCGCCACGGTTCCGTCGGCGAGGACCAGCCACTGGTCCGCCGCCAGCAGCAGCGCGTCGATCACCTGGCTCAGGATCACGACGGCGGTTCCAGACGCCACGAGGTGCCGCACCAGGGCCGCCAGTTCCAGGGCCCCTGCCGCGTCCAGCGAGGCGAACGGCTCGTCCATGACCAGCACGGCCGGACCGGAGATAACAGCGCAGCCAATGGCCAGGCGCCGCTGCTGCCCGCCGGAGAGCCGGGCAGGATTCCTGTTGAGCAGCCCGGTGAGCCCCAGGAGGCCTGCCGTGCGTTCCACTGCGGCAACCATGGCCGGGCGGGGTACTCCTGCATTTTCCAGCCCGAAAGCCAGCTCCTCCGCCACCGTCGCCCGGACGGTGGAAAGGGCCGCTGCAGCGTCCTGGGGGACGAATCCCACGTGCCGGCCCCACGCGGCGGGGTCGATGTGCGGTTCCCCCCGGTGGGGACCGCCCGCGTCACCGTCGGTAGGTCCGTCTCCGAAGTCCAGGCGTGTGCCTGCCAGCTCCAGGTAGCCGTGCAGGGTTCCGCCGCTTCCCGGTGCCAGCCAGCCTGCCAGCAACCGTCCCAGGGTGGTTTTTCCGCTGCCGGACGCACCCAGTACCGCTGTCAGGGTGCCCGGTGCGGCGGCGAATCCGATCCGCTCGAGGACTGGTCCACCGCCGTCGTGGAATGTGAAGCTCCGGATGCCGGCCTGCAGGACCGGGCTGGAGATGAGGGGCATGCCTAACCTCCTGCTGATGCGGCCCACAGGCGCAGGACGACGGCGGCAGCCGCAGCGAGCAGCAGCATAACGCGCAGGAGTCGCTGGACGGTGGAGTCCGGAACGGTACGGTAACTGGACCGCGGCCCGCTGCTGCTGAAACCGCGTGCTTCGAGCGCCGCGGCGCGGGTACCGGCATCGTCCACCAGCGCCAGGACCAGCGGTACAGCCTGCAGGCGGAACGCAGCGGCCCGGTGGACCACCCCCCTGCGGATCACGAGGCCCCTGGCTTCCTGGGCGGTGCGGATACGCTCAGCCTGCGCCGCAATGGCCGGCAGCAGGGTGAGCGTGGAGGCGAGCACAAAGGCCAAGCGTCCACGGACACCCTTGGCATTCAGGGCAGCCACCAGGTCAGGGACGCTGACACTGAAGGAGAACGCAAGGACCGCCAGGACGGCGGCCCACACTTGCGCGCCCCGCTGCAGGGCGAAGCCCAGCCCTTCGGACGTGACCCGGGCAGGCCCCCACTCGGCCAGGACGGTGCGGCCCTCGGGATAGGCCAGCCCGTGCACCATCAGGAGGGACAGGGTCAGCGGCACCAGCACTGCCGCGGCCGCCGGCAGGAGCCGGCGGGCCGTGCCGCCCGCGGCGGACACGGCGAGGGCACCCGCAACGACGGCGAGGGACAGCGGCCAGCTGCCGGCCGCCGTCGTGATCACAGCAGCACTGCCGGCGGCGGCGAGGCCGGTCAACGGGTGGACGCGCATGGGAATCGGGTTCAGGACGCGGGCGTGGAATCCTGTCCTGCGGCCTGGACCGGTGCCTTTCCGGCCAGGACGTGGTGACGGCGGATGAACGGAAACTGGTACGTGGTCCGGCGGGGCAGCGCGTACACCAGGACAGCTACCACGGTGAAGACGATGGCCTTGTCCATGGGGTCGGAGATGAGTGCCTGCTTGGTAATGGCGGCCAGCAGTGTGTCGCCCATCGACCGGAAGGCGCTGACGATGGCACCGGTTGCCACCCCGGAGGTGCCGCCGAACACGAAGGCGGCCACGGGTGCCGAGACCACGCCGCCGATGATGCCGGTGGCGAAACCTGCAACGGGTGCCAGGTAGAACCGGCGGAACAGGCCGTACCGCGCAGCAAGGCCGGCCAGGCAGCCGATCAGCGCAGCGCCGGCGGCGAACGGCAGCACCGTGGGATTGAAGAATGACCAGACGATGCTGCTGAGTGCCCCGGTGGCCGCACCCGCGGCGGGCCCGGCCAGGACCGCGATCAGGACCGTGCCAATGGCGTCCAGGTAGAAGGGCACCAGGGTGCTCCCGACGAACTGGCCCAGCACAATGTTCAGGACCAGGGCCACGGGGATCAGCACGACCGTGGAGGCCGGCAGGCCCGGCAGCACCGCAACGACCAGCAGGATGGCACCCACGAGGAAGCCCGAGAGGGCAATCAACGCCGAGGCGCTGCCCGGGCCGCCGGTGATGTCCGCGGGCTGGTTGAGGACCAGGTAGACGTAGGTGCCGGCAATGGCCAGGGCACCGAGGATTTCCAGCAGCCGGCGCCGGCGGGCGGCGGCAGGCGCCGGGGACGGCAGCGTCAGGGAGGGCGATGACATGTTGGTTCCTTTGGGGTGCGGCACGGACGGCACGGAAAATCCGGGCCGTGCGGAACGCCGCCTATGTCACCTCGGCGGCAGGCGCCGGATTGAACCGGCAGAGGGGACCAGTCTACCGGCGCTGCAGCGCGCCGGCAGGCGTCCTCCCTTAGACTGCCGGGAGGGGCACCGGCAGTTGGGCTGCCGGCCCGCCCGAAAACCCCGGATCTCCCAGGCAGGGGGTCCTCCACGGAAAGCCGGCCCCATGCCCCATTACGAACTCGCCATCATTGGATCCGGATCAGGGAACTCGCTGATCACCCCGCACTGGGACGGTAAGCGGGTGGCACTGATCGACGGCGGCGTATTCGGCGGAACCTGCCTGAACGTGGGCTGCATCCCCACCAAGATGTTCGTCTACCCCGCCGGGCTCGCCGCCGCGCCGGCGGAGGCACGCCGGCTGGGCGTGGACCTGAGCCTGGACAAGGTGCACTGGAACGGAATCCGGGACCGGATCTTCGGCCGGATTGATGCCATCTCAGCGTCAGGCCGCCGGTACAGGGCGGACGAGCTGGACAACGTTGACCTGTACGAGGAGCACGCGAGCTTCACCGGTCCGCGGTCCTTGCGGACCGACTCCGGGGTGGAGATCACGGCGGACCAGGTAGTGGTTGCCTCGGGTTCGCGGCCGGTGGTTCCGGACGTGGACGGCATGGACCTGCCCCAGGTACACACCTCGGACACGGTGATGCGGGTGGACGGCCTGCCCCGGCGGGTAGTGGTGGTTGGCGGAGGCTACATCGCCGCAGAGTTCGCCAGCGTTTTTGCCGGCCTCGGCTCCGACGTCACGCAAGTGAACCGGTCCGGACGCCTGCTCCGCGGGCATGATGCGGACATCGCGGAGCGTTTCGCTGCCGCAGCAGCCGAACGCTGGACGCTCAGGACCGGTTATGCGCTTCAGTCCGTGGCGGACAACGGCGACGGCAGCGTCACCGCCGTCTTCACAGGCAACGGCGGCGAGCAGCTGCGGGTGCCGGCGGACCTTGTGCTGATGGCCACGGGCCGGGTTCCCAACACCGACAGGCTGGGCGCCGATGCAGCGGGCTTTGACCTGCGCGACGACGGGCTCCTTGCCGTGGATTCCAAGCTCCGGGTCCTCTCCGGAGGCGAACCCCTGCCGGGAGTGTACGCCCTGGGCGACGCCGCCAACGCCTACCAGCTCAAGCACGTTGCCAACCGGGAAGCCCGGGTGGTGGCCCACAACCTTGAGCACCCGGACAGGCTCCGCAGCATCGACTACACCGCCGTCCCGTCCGCCGTGTTCTCCAATCCGCAGATCGCGTCGGTGGGACTGACGGAGGAAGAGGCACGGTCCGGCACTGCGTCCGGGTCCGATGTTGTCACCGCCCTGCAGGACTACGGGAGTACCGCCTACGGCTGGGCCATGGAGGACCATGAGGGCGTGGTCAAGCTCATCGCCGAGCGCTCAACAGGACGCCTGCTGGGCGCCCACATCCTGGGCCACGAAGCCTCCAACCTGATCCAGCCCCTGGTACAGGCCATGTACCAGGGAACACCCGTCCATGTGCTGGCCCGTGGCCCGTACTGGATCCATCCGGCACTGATGGAAGTGGTGGAGAATGCCCTGCTGGCCCTGGATACCGAGGTGCCGGAGGACGCGCCCCTCTAGGAGTTCCGGCGGCCGTCAGCCCAACCGGGCGGCCAGGCTCCCGACGGCCGCGGTCAGTTCCCGGAACGCCTGCTCCGGGTTGTTGGCCGAGACGATCCGGGCGTTCGGTGCACTCCCCCACAGCCCCCGGTAATCCGCCACGGTTGTGCCCGTCAGCAGTGGCGAGTCCGTCTCGATGTCGATGGTTGCCGGCCGTGCACTGTACTCGAGGGTGCCGGCGGCAACTCCTGCGGCAAAGAAGTCGTGGACATGCGCCAGGTAGCCCTGGTCATACAGCCGGTGGAACTCGAAATAGAAGCGCAAGGCGTCCGAGAGGTGCCTGATGACGCGGTTGTCAGAGGTGCTGCGTCTGCCCTCGGGCTGGTCCGGGAGCACAAGCTCGGGAACGGAAGCACCGGCCGCTTCGGCAAGCAGCCGGACATGCTCAGGCCGCAGCTCCATGCGCTCGGTAGTGTCCAGTGAACAGACCACCGGCAGTTTCGCGGCGGCCCTGCCGCGGTAGGCGGCGTACACCTCTTTTGCCGCGTGTGGGTCCACGTGGGTGTTCCACTCGGCGGTGGGCGTGGTGTTCCCCTGGTGATAGAAGCTCCCGCCCATGATCACGACGCCGGCCAGCAGCTCGGGCAGCTCCGGCTCCTTGCGGAGGGCCAGGGCGAAGTTGGTCAGCGGCGCAGTGATGAGGGCGGTGAGTTCACCGGGCCGGGCGCGGGCATGGTCGATCCAGAGGTCGACGGCGTTCCGCGCCGAGACCTGCCCGTCAGGTTCGGGCAGTACGGCGTAGCCGATGCCCTGCGGACCGTGCGTTTCCGGGGTGGTGACCAGCGGGACGGACAGCGGTGCCCGGGCTCCGATGGCCACTTCGACTCCGCGGCGTCCGCACAGTTCCAGCAGCGCAAGGGTATTCTGTGCCACCTGGTCCGCGTCCACGTTGCCGGGGGTTGCCGTGACGGACACGAATTCCGTGTCCGGCAGGGCGGCCAGGTAGGCAAGGGCCAGGGCGTCGTCGATGCCGGTGTCGACGTCCAGCAGGAATGCGGTCATGGCGGGCTAGAAGAGTGCCACCTTGGGGACTGTCGGGAAGATGGTGTCCAGCTCGGCAAGGTCCTCGGGGGACGGCTGCCAGTCTGCGGCCGAGGCGTTCTGGCGGATCTGCTCCGGCTTGGTGGCACCGGCAATGACGCTGGCGACGGACGGCTGGGCGGCGAGCCAGGAGAAGGCCACGTCCACCTCGGTCAGCCCGCGTTCTTTGGCGAACCGGCTGAACCTGCCCAGCTGGTCCCAGTCGGCGTCGTCCACCATGTTGGTGCGTGTATGGCTGAGCCGCGAACCGTCCGGCGCGTGGCCCGGCGCGTATTTGCCGGTCAGCAGGCCGTTGGCCAGGGGGAAGTACGGCAGGACGCCCAGGCCGAATTCCTCAGCCGCGGGGGTGACCTCCAGTTCCGCCCGGCGGTCCAGGAGGTTGTAATGGTTTTGGGTGGAGATGAAGCGGGCACCGCTGAGTTCGCGGGCAACGTATTCGGCCTGGGCGATCTGCCAGCCGGCGCGGTTGGAGTGACCGATGTACCGGACTTTTCCGCTGCGGACAAGGTCGTCCAGCGCCGAGAGGGTCTCGTCGATGGGCGTCTGCGGGTCCGGGGTGTGGAACTGGTAGAGGTCGATCCAGTCAGTGCCGAGCCGCCGCAGCGACGCTTCGACGGACTGGATGATGTAGCGGCGGGAACCGCGGGCACCAAAGTCCGGACCATTGGCACCCTTGGCATCCATCCCGAACTTGGTGGCCACCACAATGCCGTCCCGACGGCGTCCAAGCGCCTTGCCCAGCATGGTCTCGCTGAGGCCGGGCTCACGGCCGTAGTTGTCCGCCACGTCGAACAGCGTGATGCCTGCATCAAGCGCCGCGGAAACAACGGCGTCGGTGCCTTCCTGCGACTCGGTGGCAGTGTTGGCGCGGCCCAGGTTGTTGCATCCGAGGCCCACAGTGGAGACGGTCAGGCCTGACTTTCCGACGCGGCGGTACGTTGTCACAGGGAACTCCTAGAGGCTGAAGCTGTTGGCGGGTTTGGCGGAGTGCTTGAGCTTGAAGTTTTCCGGGTCAGAGAACGGGGCAGCACCGATGCTGAGCTTGGTGAAGTCCAGGTCCTCGCCGCGGGCGCATACCTTGATGGCGGCGACGGCCTTGTTCACGTCCGGGCAAAGGCAAAAGATGTTGAGCTTGGAATCGGTGAACTCCGACCTTTCAACGGTGCCCAGTCCCCGCCACGCCAGGTGGCTGACCAGCGCGTCGGTGGCCTTGGCCTGCAGGCGCCTGTCGCGTTCGGTGCCCTCCCGGGTCTTGAGGGCGAACTGCGCCACCACCCAGGACTGTTCCTCCTCCGGAATCACGGCGTAACCGTCCTCGGCGCATTGTGCGGCGAAAGCATCCATCAGCCCTTCTGCGGCGGCTGCATCCGGGACGTCCGTCTCCTGGGTCTTGCTCTGGTGCCCCACGGCGCCGAAGTTCATGACGAACTGGCCGTACTCTTCGTCGTACCAGGCCTCCCGGAAGTGGAGTGCGCCCTCGTCGTCGCGTTTGTAGACCCGGATGTTGTCGCTCATATACGTCCCTTGGTAAACCAGCCGACGTCCGTGCCGTCGAACGGTGCCTGCTGCGCCTTAACGGCCTGGAAAAGTTCTGCGGCTGAAGCCTCGAGGGACTCCGCCAGTGCTGCGGGGTAGTTCATGGCGGCTCGGTGGTCCTCGAACTCGTCCTCGTCGTCGATGAAGACGCCGCGGCCCGCTGTGCTCACCACGTCCAGGTCCATGTCAATGACGTGGAATTCGGTGACGTGCGGCCGGATGGGGTTCCATTCGTGGGCCACGGCGAGGTCGATGTAGATCCGGACGCCGCCGGGGTGGGCGTCATCGTAAAACGTCGCTACCCAGTCGCCGTCCCGCGGAACCAGGAGGACGGCGTCGGACCTGGTGTAGAAGGCCGCGCCGGGAC
Organism: Pseudarthrobacter chlorophenolicus A6; assembly: GCF_000022025.1. Taxonomy (GTDB): domain Bacteria; phylum Actinomycetota; class Actinomycetes; order Actinomycetales; family Micrococcaceae; genus Arthrobacter; species Arthrobacter chlorophenolicus. Next base: position 1,846,372 of record NC_011886.1, on the reverse strand, counting down.
GGGAACAGAACTCGTTGGTGCCCTGGAAGATCCACCAGCCGTGGCTGTCCTCGCCGAGGTAACGGCCGGGCACCACCCAGTGCGCCTTGCCGTTCCACTTGCGGTTGCGGGCCACCACCAACTGTCCGGGTTCGAGTCCCTGCGGCGTCCGGGTTGCGCCGGGGTGGCCGGTTTCGTGCTGGTCCCCCAGCATGCCGGGATACGCGGGTCCAGACTGGCCCTCCGGACTTTCCTCTCCCCTCACAGGATGGGAAGGCTGCCGGTGGTGGGGTGTTGCTGCCCCGGCAATGGACGCGCAAAGGGGACCTTTGTCCCCAGAACCTGGGCAACGACGTCGTGCGTGATCTGCTGTGCGGTGAGGCCGACGCGCTCCAGCACCTCGCTGCGGGTGCCGTGGTCCAGGAATTCGACCGGAAGGCCCACTTCGTTCAGCGCGGTGTCCACCCCTGCCGCCCGCATCTCCTGCCGGATCCGGGATCCAACTCCGCCGGCGCGGACGCCGTCTTCGATGCAGATCACCAGGCGGTGGTGCGAGGCCAGGGCAACGATGGAACGGCGGACCGGAAGCACCCAGCGGGGGTCCACCACTGTGGTGCTGATCCCCTGGGCGCCGAGCCTGTTGGCCACGTCGAGGGCGAGCTCGGACATTGCGCCGACGCTGACGATGAGGACATCGTTGGCAGTGGAACCCGCGGGCCGGCGTGCCAGCACGTCCACACCGTCGCTGAGGCGTTCCAGCGCCTCGATTTCGGCGCCTACGGATCCCTTGGAGAACCGGACCACGGTGGGTGCGTCATTGATGGCCACGGCTTCGCGCAGTTCCTCGCGGAGGCGTGAAGCGTCGCGGGGCGCAGCGAGGTGGAGTCCGGGGACGATCTGGACCATGGACATGTCCCACATGCCATGGTGGCTGGCGCCGTCCGGGCCTGTGACGCCTGCCCGGTCCAGGACGATGGTGACGCCGGCCTTGTGCAGTGCCACGTCCATAAGCAGCTGGTCGAAGGCACGGTTGAGGAAGGTGGCGTACACGGCCACCACAGGGTGGAGGCCGCCGAAGGCCATGCCGGCTGCGGATGTCAGGGCGTGCTGTTCGGCAATTCCGACGTCGATGACCCGGTCCGGGTGCTTGGCGGCAAACTTGTGCAGGCCCACCGGGATCAGCATTGCACCGGTGATGCCCACAACGTCCTTGCGTTCGTCCGCGATGGCAGCGATTTCGTCGGCAAAGACCGAGGTCCAGGATTTTGCGCCCGCAGTGCCGGTGGGTTCGCCGGTCTCCGGATCGATGATGCCGACGGCATGGAACTGGTCTGCCTCATGGGCGCGGGCGGGCGCATAGCCGTGGCCCTTTTCGGTCATGGCGTGGACGATCACCGGGCCGTGGTAGTTCCGTGCAGTGGCGAGGGCGTGCTCCAGGGCCTGCAGGTTATGCCCGTCCACGGGGCCGATGTACTTCATACCGAGGTCCTCGAACATGCCCTGCGGGGCCCACCAGTCCTTGACACCCTTTTTCATGGCGTGGAGGCTCTTGTAGGTGAACTGGCCAGCCGGGCCGCCGTTCTGGAGCTTCTTCTTCCACCAGTCCAGCGCCACCTCATAGGCAGGTGCTGCACGGAAGGAATCGATGGTGGGGCGCAGGGACGCCAGGTAGTCGGCGAAACCACCCACCGTCGGTGCGTAGGAGCGGCCGTTGTCGTTGACGACGATGACCACGCGCCGTTTCTTGTCGGCTGCGATGTTGTTGATGGCCTCCCAGGCCATCCCGCCGGTCAGCGCGCCGTCGCCTACGACGGCGACGACGTGCCGGTCACCTTCGCCGGTGAGCTGCCGGGCACGGGAGATTCCGTCGGCCCAGGACAGTGACGAGGAGGCGTGCGAGCTCTCCACGATGTCATGTTCAGACTCGGCCCGCGAGGGGTACCCGGAGAGGCCGCCCTGCTGGCGGAGGGTGCTGAAATCCTGCCGCCCGGTCAGCAGTTTGTGGACATAGGACTGGTGCCCGGTGTCGAAGACGATGCTGTCACGCGGCGAGTCGAAGATGCGGTGCACCGCCAGCGTGAGTTCCACAACGCCGAGGTTGGGTCCGAGGTGGCCGCCCGTCTGGGAAACGTTGGTAATCAGGAATTCCCTGATCTCCGAGGCCAGCTGTTCCAGCTGCTCTTCGGATAGATCGTTCAGGTCCTGCGGATTCCGGATGGTGTCCAAGATTCCCAATGACCCCTCCTTCGGGTGGTAGACGTGCCGTTTAACTCTAACGCCTTGGTCCGCGGACAAGGCTCAGCCGGACGGCCGAAGCCCCGGCTGGTCGGTGACCGGCCGGGGCTTCGGAGAGGTTCTGCCTGCTGGCAGTCTCCGCTAGTTCGTGGAGATCTGGCGCAGAACGTACTGCAGGATGCCGCCGTTGCGGTAGTAGTCCGCTTCACCCGGCGTATCGATGCGAAGGACGGCGTCGAAGGTCTTCGAGGAGCCGTCTTCGGCGGTTGCGGTTACCTTGAGGGTCTTGGGCGTAGTGCCTTCGTTCAGGGCGGTGACGCCCTCAACCGAGAAGGTTTCCGTGCCGGTGAGGCCCAGGCTGGCAGCGTTCTCGCCGGCCGGGAACTGCAGGGGCAGGACGCCCATGCCGATGAGGTTGGAGCGGTGGATGCGCTCGTAGCTCTCGGCGATGACGGCCTTGACGCCCAGCAGGGCGGTACCCTTGGCAGCCCAGTCACGCGACGAACCCGAACCGTATTCCTTACCTGCCAGGACCACCAGCGGGGTGCCTGCTGCCTGGTAGTTCTGGGCGGCGTCGTAAACGTAGGCCTGCGGGCCGCCTTCCTGGGTGAAGTCGCGGGTGAAGCCGCCCTCCACGCCGTCGAGGATCTGGTTCTTGATGCGGATGTTCGCGAACGTACCGCGGATCATCACCTCATGGTTGCCACGGCGGGAACCGTACGAGTTGAAGTCCTTGCGCTCTACGCCGTTGGCCAGCAGGTACTGGCCGGCGGGGGTGTCGGACTTGAAGGAACCGGCAGGCGAGATGTGGTCCGTGGTGACGGAGTCGCCGAGCTTCAGCAGCACGCGGGCGCCGCTGATGTCCTTGACCGGCTCCGGCTGGGCCTTCATGCCCTCGAAGTACGGGGGCTTCCGGACGTAGGTGGACTTTGCATCCCAGGCGAAGGTGTCGCCCGCAGGGGTGTCCAGCGCCTTCCAACGGTCGTCGCCTTCAAAGACGCCCTCGTAGCCGCGGGCAAACATGCCCTTGTCGATCGATGAGTCAATGACCTGCTGGACCTCGACCGGGTTCGGCCAGATGTCCTTGAGGAAGACGTCATTGCCGGCTTCGTCCTGGCCCAGGGCATCGGCTTCGAAGTCGAAGTCCATGGTTCCGGCCAGGGCGTAGGCGATGACCAGCGGCGGGGAAGCCAGGTAGTTCATCTTGACGTCCGGGTTGATGCGGCCTTCGAAGTTGCGGTTGCCGGAAAGCACAGCCGTGACGGAGAGGTCGTTGGCCTGGATGGCTTCGGAGATCTCGGCGTCGAGCGGACCGGAGTTGCCGATGCAGGTGGCGCAGCCATAGCCCACGATGTAGAAGCCGAGCTTCTCCAGGTAAGGGGTCAGGCCCGACTTGTTGTAGTAGTCGGTCACTACCTTGGAGCCCGGGGCGACGGAGGTCTTAACCCACGGCTTCGCGGCCAGGCCCTTTTCCACGGCGTTGCGCGCAAGCAGGGCAGCAGCCAGCATCACCGAGGGGTTGGACGTGTTGGTGCAGGAGGTGATTGACGCGATCGACACCGCACCGTGGTCCAGCTCGAACTCCCGGCCGTCCGCGGTCGTGACGGCCACCTTCTTGGACGGGCGTCCATTGGCCTTGGGGCCGTGGCTGTGGGGCGCCTGCTCCGTGAGGTGCGTTGCCGAAGCGGTGAACGACGGGGAATCCGACGCCGGGAAGCTCTCGTCGATGGCTTCGTCCAGGCTGCCGTCGGCCAGGTCAACCTTGACGTAGTTGCGGAGGTCCTCGCGGAACTGGTCCTTGGACTCGCTGAGGATGATCCGGTCCTGCGGACGCTTGGGGCCGGAGATCGACGGAACGACGGTGGACAGGTCCAGTTCAAGGTACTCGGAGAACTTGATCTCGCGGGAAGGATCGTGCCAGAGGCCCTGTTCCTTCGCGTACGCCTCGACCAGGGCAACATTCTCATCGGAGCGGCCGGTGAGGCGCAGGTAGTCCAGGGTGACGTCGTCGATGGGGAACATGGCGGCGGTGGAGCCGAACTCCGGGCTCATGTTGCCGATGGTGGCGCGGTTGGCCAGCGGCACGGCCGCGACACCCTCGCCGTAGAACTCGACGAACTTGCCCACCACGCCGTGCTGGCGCAGCTGCTCGGTGATGGTGAGAACGACGTCGGTGGCGGTGGCGCCGGCCGGGATGGACCCGGTCAGCTTGAAGCCGACGACGCGGGGAATGAGCATGGAGACGGGCTGGCCGAGCATGGCTGCCTCGGCTTCGATGCCGCCAACGCCCCAGCCCAGCACGCCCAGGCCGTTGACCATGGTGGTGTGGGAGTCGGTGCCGACGCAGGTGTCGGGGTAGGCGCGCAAAGCGCCGTTGACTTCACGGGTCATGACCGTGCGCGCCAGGTACTCGATGTTGACCTGGTGCACGATGCCGGTTCCGGGGGACGACCTTGAAATCGTCAAACGCGGTCTGGCCCCAGCGCAGGAACTGGTAGCGCTCACCATTGCGCTGGTATTCGATCTCCATGTTGCGCTCCAGCGCGCCGGAGTTACCGAAGGCATCGATCTGCACCGAGTGGTCGATGACCATTTCGGCCGGTGCCAGCGGGTTGACGCGCTTGGGGTCGCCACCAAGTTCCTTGACGGCTTCACGCATCGTCGCCAGGTCCACCACGCAGGGGACGCCGGTGAAGTCCTGCATGATCACGCGTGCCGGCGTGAACTGGATTTCTGTATCGGGTTCCGCGTTGGGATCCCAGCCTGCCAGGGCGCGGACGTGATCGGCAGTGATGTTCGCGCCGTCCTCGGTCCTCAGCAGGTTTTCAAGCAATACCTTGAGGCTGAACGGAAGGTTTTCTGCACCTTCAACGGAGTTCAACCGGAAAATTTCATACTCGGTTCCGGCTACATTAAGTTTGCCTTTTGAACCGAAGCTGTCCACAGTGCTCATCGCAGGACTCCTCTCGCAACAGTTTCATCTTTGTCGCGCGGTTGACCGCCTGCTAGTTAGGTGGTCCTAATTAGCTCAGGACCCGAAAATGGCACACAGCCGCCCGCGAATACGGGGCGCGACGTGGGACTACTACGGCCATCGTAGTCGAAAACGCCGTGGCCATGACGGATGATGCGATCAGGAAAGGGGCGTCAGCAGCGCCACCGTCTCCAGGTGGTGGGTGTGCGGGTAGATGTCGAAGGCCCGCAGGCCGGCGAGCTCCCAGCCCGCATCCCGGAAGTAGGACACGTCACGGGCGAACGACGCCGGATCGCAGGATACGTAGGCAATGGCCCGCGGGTGCGCATCGGCCAGTTGCCGCACCACTGCCTTGCCGGCACCGGCGCGGGGCGGATCGAGCACCAGGGCGTCGAAATTCCGCGGCTTCTGGCGGAGGACACGCTCCACCCGGCCCTGGACAATTTCCACCTGCGGCGCAGCGTGCAGGTTCTTGCGTGCATCCCGGCTGGTTCCCGGCGCGCCCTCGACGGACAGGACCGCGCCGGTCTCCCCCACGGCGTCGGCCAGCACTGCGGTGAACAGTCCGGCTCCGGCGTAAAGATCCGCAACCACCGCACCGGGGTGCAGGAATCCGCCCCCGTGCAGGAAATCTGTGACAGCCCCCACAAGCGTCCCGGGCGCGTCGCGGTGGATCTGCCAGAACCCGGCGCCCGTGACCCGGTAGTCGTGTCCGGCCGCGGATTCCTGGACCCACGAGCGGCCCCGCAAGCGGGTCACTTCTCCGGAGATGGGGTCGAACCCGGCTGCCGACACGTCGTCCGGCAAGGCCGCTGCAACGGCCGCCAGGCGTTTGGGTTTCGTTCCCTCCGCCGGAGCCAGCAGAACGAGCGGGCGGGATCCGTTGGCCGGGGCTGCGACCTCCACCCGTTCGATGCCCTGGAGGTCGATGTCCCACAGCTGCAGGGCGTTGATGGCGTCCGTGGCCAGCGGCATCTCCCGGACCGGGAGGACCTGCGTGGAGCGGTGCGCGTGCATGCCCAGCTTCCCCGAGGGTGCCACCGAGAAACTGGCCCGCGTGCGCCACCCAAGGCCCGTCCCGCCGTCGGCCGCTTCCCCCACGGCTTCCACGGCGCCGCTCCAGCCGGCGGGCGCCTGCCCCGTGCCGCCCAGCCGCCTGAGCTGTTCCTCCAGCACCTCGGCCTTGAGCCGGCGCTGCCGGTCCAGGCTGACGTGGCCGAACTCCGCACCGCCCACCGGAGGGTGCCCGTGCCCCCAGGCCCGGGTGGAATCGGCCGCACGCCAGAAGTGGTCCACCCGGTCCGGTGACGCGTCCAGTACGTCCACCACGTCGGCGCGCCAGAACTTCGCGTTGTCCCCGGCGTCGGTGAGCCGCACCCGGACCTTTTCCCCGGGAATGCCGTGGCGGACGAAGATGACGCGGCCTTCGTGGCGGGCTACGCAGTGGCCGCCGTGGGCCACGGGCCCCACCTCGACGACGAGTTCCTCCCCCGCATGGGCATCTGCTGTGCTGCCCGCTGCAGTGTTTTCGGTAGTCGCGGAAGTTCTGGGGGTCATTGCACGTCCTGGAGGTTCTTGGCTTCTTCGGATGATTTGAGCTGCCATGGCACGCTGGCCACCATGACTCCGGGTTCGAAGTGCAGCCTGGTCTTGATGCGCAGGGCCGTCTGGTTGTGCACCAGCTGCTCCCACCACTTGCCCACCACGTACTCGGGGATGTAGACCACCACCAGGTCGCGCGGAGAGTCGAGGCGCATCTGTTTGATGTACTCCATGATGGGCGTGACGGTTTCGCGGTAGGGGCTGGCCAGCACTGTCAGGGGAACGGGGATGTCCAGCTTCTCCCAGTCATTGACCGTGTGGGCGGTCTCTGCCGCGTCAATGTCCACGGTAATGGCATCCAGCCGGGACGGGCGCGACGCGCGGGCGTAGGCGAGGGCACGGAGCACCGGCTTGCGCACATGGGACACCAGGAGGACGGCGTGGACGCGGGTGGGCAGCGCGCGGGGAGACGAGTCCTCGTCCACGGCCAGTTCCTTGGCCACGTTGTCGTAGTGGGCCCGGATGCTCCACATGATGAGGAACAGGATGAACATGGCGAGCAGCGCAATCCAGGCACCCTGTTCGAACTTGGTGATCAGCACGATCACCAAGACCAGCGCCGTCATGCCGAAGCCGATGGTGTTGATGGTGCGGGACTTCATCATCCTGCGCCGCACGGCCTTGTCCTTGGCGAGCTTCAGCTCCCGGCCCCAGTGCCGGATCATGCCGAGCTGGCTGGCCGTAAAGGAGATGAAGACGCCAACGATGTAGAGCTGGATGAGCTTGGTGACGTCGGCATTGAACGCGATGATCAGCACCAGGGCCCCGGCGGCCAGTGCCAGGACGCCGTTGCTGAAGGCCAGCCGGTCACCCCTGGTGCGGAGCTGGCGCGGCAGGTAGCCGTCCTGGGCGAGGATGGAACCCAGCACCGGAAACCCGTTGAACGCGGTGTTGGAGGCGAACACCAGGATGACTCCGGTGGCGGCCACCACGATGTAGAACGGGATGGAGCCCGGGCCGAAGATGGTCTGCGCAATCTGGCTGATGGCCGGGTTCTGGATATAGCCCTCGGGCAGCGGGCTGCCGTTGAGCAGGAACTCCGTGGCCGGGTCCAGGACGATGTGGACCTTCGTTGCCTGGGCCAGGAACATGATCCCGGCCAGCATCGAGGCACCGATAATGCCCAGCAAAAGAAGCGTGGTAGCGGCATTCTTGCTCTTGGGCGGACGGAAGTTCGGCACGCCGTTGCTGATCGCTTCGACGCCGGTGAGGGCCGCCGCCCCGGAGGAGAAAGCCCGCAGCAGGAGGAAGGCGCCGGCAAGTCCCACCAGGCCCTCGTCGAAGCCTGCCGCCGGGACGATGGTGAAGGCGGCGGAGGGGGCCTCGCCCAGCTGTCCGGTGGCCACCTGGTACACGCCCACCGCCGTCATGCCAAGGATGGAGGCCATGAAGATGTACGTGGGGACGGCGAAGACGCTGCCGGCTTCCTTGATGCCCCGGAGGTTGACCAGCGCCAGGATGATCACGCCGATGGTGGCGATGGTGGCCTGCTGGCCGTGAAGTGAGGGCACCGCCGTCGTCAAATATGCCGCGGCCGAGGACATGGACACTGCCACGGTGAGGACGTAGTCCACCAGGAGAGCTGAGGCGACAGTGAGCCCTGCATACTTGCCCAGGTTTTCATTGGCGATCTCGTAGTCCCCGCCACCGGACGGGTAGGCGTGGACATTTTGCCGGTAGGACGCCACCACGGTCAGCAGGACCACCATGACGGCCAGGCCAACCCACGGGGAAAAGGCCACGGCGCTGACACCGGCCAGGGCCAGGGTGAGCAGGATTTCGTCCGGCGCGTACGCGACGGAGGACAGTGCATCAGACGCGAAGATCGGAAGGGCGATCTTCTTCGGAAGCAGGGTATGGGCCATCCGGTCATTCCGGAACGGCCTGCCCACCAGAACGCGCTTAACCGCGTTGAATATTGTCAGCACTCCACAAAGCTAGTCTGATTCCCGGATGATGTCATGACGGCAGCCGGCGGCAGGAAGCAGGAACGCTGCCGGTAGAGTTCTAGCTGCAGAAGCTGGACCGGAATACGGAGGAGATACGGTGGCGCATTTCGTGATCATGGGATGTGGCCGGGTGGGGGCGACTCTGGCGCACACACTCGAAGATGCCGGGCACTCGGTGGCCATCATCGACCAGGACGACCGCGCGTTCCGCCGGCTCCGGCAGGGGTTCACCGGGCGGAAGGTCACCGGCGTCGGCTTCGACCGGGAAACGCTCAAACAGGCCGGAGTGGCAGAGGCCTACGCCTTCGCGGCGGTATCAAGCGGCGACAACTCGAACATCCTGGCCACCCGGGTGGCCCGCGAAACCTTCCATGTGCCGCATGTGGTGGCGCGGATCTACGATCCCGGCCGCGCCGAAATTTACCAGCGACTGGGCATCCCCACCGTGGCGGCGGTCCGCTGGAGCGCCGACCAGGTGCTCCGCCGGATCCTTCCGGAGCAGCACCTCGCCGGCGACTACCGCGAACCTTCAGGACGCCTGGTGCTGGCCGAACTGGACCTGGACGCCGGGTGGGTGGGCCACAGGATCAGCGCCATCGAGAAGGCCGCCGGCGTCCGTGTGGCGTTCCTCACCCGTTTCGGCGAAGGGCTGCTGCCGGATGCCGGCACCGCCTACCAGGACGGTGACACGGTCCACGCCATGCTCCAGGTGGACCGCACCTCCCACGTCGCCCAGGTCCTGGCCAAAGCCCCCGCTAAGGAGTTGCAGTGAAAGTCGTGATCGTTGGCGCGGGCAGCGTCGGATCGTCCATTGCCAGGGAACTGCTCTCGCACAAACACGAGATCCTCCTGATCGACCTCAAACCCGAGGTCATCGGACGCAGCGGCCTTCGGGGCGCGCATTGGCTGGTGGGCGACGCCTGCGAGCTGAGCACCCTCCAGGGCGCGAAAGTTGAGGAAGCCGACGTCGTGGTATCCGCCACGGGCGATGACAAGGTCAACCTGGTGGTCTCGTTGCTGGCGAAAACGGAGTTCGGTGTGGGCCGTACGGTGGGCCGCGTCAACAACCCCAAGAATGACTGGATGTTCAACGACTCCTGGGGCGTGGACGTTGCTGTCAACACTCCGCAGCTGATGACCGCACTGGTGGAAGAGGCCGTGGAAATCGGCGACCTGGTCCGGCTCCTGACCCTCCAGACGGGTGTGGCCTCCCTGGTGGAGTTCACGGTTCCGCACGATTCACATGTCATTGGGAGCACCGTGGGCGACATCGAGTGGCCCGACGATTCCACCCTGGTGGCAATCCTGCGGGACCATGCCCCCATCACGCCCAGCCGGGATGACGTCATCGACGGCGGTGACGAACTGTTCTTCGTAACCACCATCGCGGCAGAGGATGAATTGCGTGCCCTCCTCTCCCCCGATGCTGCCGAATCAGCGGCACTGCCGGAGGAACCGGAAACACCGGGCGGCCAGGTGCCTTCTAGCGCCGGCACAGCCTCTGGCGGCGGGGATCATGGCAGCGCCGTGGGTGGCAGCCCGGACCACGCCGATGATGTAGACGGAAACGGCAGCGCCGCATCAGCCAGTGCTGCGCCTGCCAGCACGACGCAGGATTCCCGGCAGGCCCGGCAGTCGTCCCTCGAGGACGACGGGTTCGACGGGTAACCGGGCCAGCAACTGTGGCGTGACCAGCCCGGACCAGTAGTGGCCGCCCGGGCTGGCCCTGTGCCGGGTGACCGCAGCGGAGCTTAGCCCTTCGCCGCCGTTTCGCCGCCTGCTGCATCCGCTGAGGCGGCGGGACGGGTAACCAACCAGGCGATCCAGACTCCCAGGATGTACAGCGGGGCGCCCATGATCAGGCGGGTGGTGGCCAGGGCCGCGAGTCCGTCCGGTCCCATCAGGTAGAGCGGTACCTGCACCAGCAGCCGCAACGCGAGGACGCCGACGATGATCCAGGTGCCCAGCTGGTAGGCACGAACACGGGCCTGATCCTTGCGCCAGTCCAGCCCTTCATTACGGATAAAGCCGAACAGCAACCCGGCAACCGGCCACTTCACGAAGATCGAGATCACCATCGCAATGATGTAGGCCGCGTTGGTAAAGAACCCGGGCAGGTAGAAATCCTCGGCCTTGCCTGTGGTGTTCGCAAGCCACGCGGATATGCCGACGCCGACCACGCCGGCGAGTGCCTGGGTCAGGGGCCGCCGCTGAACGAGACGCACCACAGTGAACACCGCCGCGGAGGCCAACGCAGCCACCAGCGACGGGGTGAGGTCCTGGGTCACCGTGAAGGCAACGAGGAAAACCAGCCCGGGCAGGATGCTTTCGGCGATGCCCTGGATACCGCCGGCGCTTTTCAGGACGTCGACGCGTCCGTCATGGGTCCTGTGCAACCCCGCTTTGGCGGCGTAGTCGGCGGCCAGTCCGGCCATTGGCGAGGACTCCCCGCCGTTGTCCCCGGTGTCATTGGCCGGGAAGTTGCCGGCCCGGTCCTTGGAGGAACGGGGTCGGCCGTCGTCGGCGCCTCCTGCTGCGGGGTGTCCCGCGGCATCCGGGCGGGCCGCGCCGGGCGATGGGTCTGGCTGCTGCGCGGTCATTCGTTCTCCTGGTGGGAAAGTATTTCGTAGCGCGGGTTAAAGATGGTGGGCATCCCCTCGCTCCTGGACAGCATGCCTTCGAGCTTGAGTTCGGTCCCGGCTTCGATGCCGGGAACTCGGCGCCGGCCCAGCCACACGACCCGGAGGCGCGCCCGTGGCGCGCCGGCCCGGGCGGATCCCGGACGGAGGGCGCCGGAGTTGGAAACAATCGCGCTGAAGGCTGCAGTCCGGTCGGCCGGAACGTAGGTGACGGACTCGATGCGGCCCTGGCACAGGACGCGCCCCTTGTCCGGCAGTTGGTCGAGGGGAACAGGTGCCCTGCCGTGCGACGCCGGCGATCCCCCACCCATGGCTTCAGCCAATCTGGGTGACTTCGGGGCCGCGTTCCGGCTCCTGGAGGCTTGGAGCCGCCGGAGCGCCCGGAGGCGGTGTGGTGGTTGCATCCTTGGGGAGGCGCAGCTGGAGAAGGTCGCGTGGTGGCATGGGGCTGTCACCCCGGACTACCACTACCTTCCGGAACAGTGCTTCGAGCGGTTCGGCCGCGTCACGTTCGAGTGCAGCAGGTCCGCCGAGCACGCCGCGAAGGAACCAGCGGGGGCCGTCGACGCCGATAAAGCGCGCCACGCGGAATCCCTGGCTGCCGTCGGGGAGCCCGGCAGGAAGCTTTGCCACGAGTTCTGTTCCGAAGGGGCCCTCGATGTCCTCCACCTGGCCGCCCTGCGCACCGACCGACTGGCCGATCTGGCTGCGGATCTCTTCCCAGAGCTCTTCGGTTTTCGGTGCTGCGAAGGCCTGCAGCTGCAGGCTGGACCCGTTGAGGTCCAGGGTGACTGCCACAACCCGCTGGGTGGCTTCCTCAACCTCGAGTCGGAGCTGGAGGCCCTCGCTGGGCGTGATCAGCAGGGCGCCGAGATCCACATATCCGTCGCGGCTGCTGATTTCCGACTCATCCAAGGGGCCGTTGGCTCGCTGGTCCGCAGCCTCCGCTTCGCCGTCTGCGGGCGCGTCGTCAGCGGGCAACCCTTCCGGTGCGTCCGGTTGCTCCGTCTTGGCTTTCCTGCCGAACCCAAAGGCCATGAGGATATTTCTCCTTAAGTGTGGATGTTCCGGTCCGGCCCCGGGAGGTACCGTCGCCGTACTGCGTTGGCCGTGGCACGGGCTGCCACGGACCGAATCAGGCTCCGGGCAGATTGAACCCGCCGGTGGAGCCGAAGCCCCCGGTGCCGCGCACCGACCCGCTCAATTCCGTGACTGGAACGAACTGTGCATACTCGACGCGCTGGATGACCATCTGGGCAATTCTATCGCCGCGCCGCAGCTCGATGGCCTGGCTCACATCAGTGTTCAGCAGCGTCACCGAAATCTCGCCGCGGTAGCCGGCGTCGACCGTTCCGGGGGCATTGACAATGGTGAGGCCATGCTTGGTGGCAAGGCCCGACCGCGGGTGGATCAGGGCAACGAACCCTTCGGGAAGGGCGATGGCCACGCCGGTTGGGACGAGCCGGCGCTCACCGGGCTGCAGGGTAACGTCCTGCCGCGCACGGAGGTCCGCACCGGCATCGCCGGGATGGGCGTAGGAAGGCGCTTCCAGTTCCGGATCCAGCATCTTCAGCTGGACCTGCAGGGTGGGAGCAGAGGCCGGGGGTTCAGGCGCGTCGTCGAAAACTGTACTTGCTGCGGCGGGTTGATCAGTCACAGTCACTCACTCTAACCCGCGCCCCGGGATCGGACCTAGGGTGGGGCCCTCCACGCGGAAGCCCCTGGCCCGCCGGGGCGGCGCGTGGCGTTTGCCCGCCAAGATGAAATAGCCCGGCAAAGGTGGAAAGCTTGGCCTATGCCCGAAACAAGCTCCCCTGCCCCCACGCCCAGCCCGTCCAAAGGGTCCTCGGCCACTTATAGGGAGAAGCTCTGGCCCAACGTGTGGATCTGGATCATTGCCGCTGGAATTTCGGCGGCCGGGATCCTGGTCTTTGCGCCGATCAGCATGTTTGCCGGCATCACTGCGGCAGTGGTCCTTTTCGTCATCATGGCGGTACTCCTGATCCTGTCGACGCCAACCCTCCTGGTCACCGCGGAAACCTTCACCGTGGGCCGCGCCACCATCGAGCGCAAGTTCGTCGGCGCCGTCGAACACTTCAGCGGCGGGGAAGCAACGGCGGAGCGGGGCACCAGGCTCAACGGCCTCGCCTACCTCTGCATCCGCGGGTGGATCGACCCCGTAGTCAAGGTGGAGATCACCGACCCCGCCGACAAGACGCCCTACTGGCTGACCTCGACGCGGCACCCGGAAGAACTCGCGGCGGCCCTCACCCGCAACTGACACACCAGGGACGCCCGAACAGGCCAGGGAACGGAAACGGCTGACGCCGCCGGGACCGTCGGTCCCGGGTGAAACCGCGGTGGCATCGCCGGAATATCGCGGCGCGCCCTGCCCCTTGAGGCAATTAACGCCCACCGGGTGGCAGAGTTTCGATTGATAGTGATGCCAGGGTGGAGGATTTGTATGCAGGATCTACGGCTTGTAGGCGTGCACGACGACGGGACTCACCTCCTGTTGAGCGGGGCCGGCGGCGAGATGTTCCGGCTGCCGATCGATGAAGCGCTCCGGACAGCGGGCCGGTCGGCTCCGAAGCCGACGACGGAAAGGCCTGCCATTCCCATGTCCCCACGGGACATCCAGGCGCGGATCCGCGCGGGCGCCACGGCCGCGGACGTCGCAGAACTTTCCGGCCTGCCGCTTGCAAAAGTTGAGCGCTACGAAGGCCCGGTCCTTGCCGAACGTGAATACATTGCACAGCAGGCCCGCAAGGTCGAAGTAGCCACGCCCTCCCCCGGCCACGACGTCTACCGGTCCGCTTTCGGCGACAACCCCGCCACCCTGGATGAGATGGTGTCGCACCGGCTGGCCGCCCACGGCATAGACCCCTCATCAGTGGAATGGGATTCCTGGCGCAAGCAGGACGGAACCTGGACCGTCACCGCAAGCTTCCAGGCAAAGACAGACGGCACTTCCGGTATCGGCGAAGAACCGCCGGCCACGTGGACCTTCAACCCCGTCCGGAAGGCACTGCAGAACACCAACCGCTGGGCCCAGCAGCTCAGTGAACTGGAGCCCCTGGATGGACCCGTTCCGGCCCGCCGCCTGTCGGCCGTCTCGGACCGGCCATTCGATTTCGAAACCGACGCCGATGCGGTGCGGACTGGCCCGCAGGGCGTGGTTGCAGGGCCCGGCAAGGAAGCTGATGGGCTGCTGGACATGCTCCGTTCCCGCCGGGGCCAGCGCCTGGGCGTCGACGAGGACTCCGACGACGCCCTCGCCATGCTCCTGACCCACGGCGTACCGGCGGCCCACCCCCGGCCGTCAGAGGTTGTTCCTGAACCCGAGGCTGATCCTGAAGCCAACGTCGAAGAACCGGACAACGACCAGCAGGACGACGAGCCGGATGCTCCTGCTGCGAAGGGTGATTCCTTTATCCGCCGGCGCGACGCCAGGCCTTCCATGCTGTCCCGCCTGAGCCTGATCCCGCCTCACCGTGACGCCGAGGATGACGTCCTCAAACTGCACGACGGCGTGAGCACGGAAACCCGCGAAGTCACCATCGTCGCGTCCCCGCAGAACAGTGGCTCCCCGCGGAACAGCCAGTCCACGCCGGAAGGCCCCGCCGAAGCAACCTCCAACGACGCTCCTGCCGGGCGTGACGGCGCCACCAACGCAGGCTTGGACGAACTGCTGGGCGGCGGCCAGCGCCGGTTTGCGTCGAGGAACGACGACGGCCAGTCCAGCGTGAAGGGGCAGACGCCGGAAGCTGAGGCACCCGAGCGCCAGCCTTCCCGCCCCAAGCGCTCCAGCGTCCCCTCCTGGGACGAGATTGTTTTCGGCACCCGCAGCGAATAGAACTACATCGCGGCACCTCCGGGTTCCCGCGGCGGGCACTTTCGACGTGGCCAGGACAGAGCACCGCATAAACGCTCCCTTCCCGGGTTGCGGCCGCTAGGCGTGAAGCAACCAGTCCGTGCGCCCTCCCCATGGATCAGCGGGCAGCACGAAGGGTGTCGCGTAGAGGGCTTCCCACAGCGGATCGTCCGGGGAGAGATCGCATTGTTCGATCAGGTCCTCTCCGAACAGTTCACTGTTCAATGACTCGTCGTCCGGCGGGTCCGACAGCAGGTGCTCCGGACAGACCGCAATGCCGGCAAGGATCTGCGCCTCCAACGACCACCGCACTTCATCTGTTCCGTTGAAAGTCTCTTCCTCCGGCAGTTCCCCGGGACGTATTTGCCCCCACGGCTCCTCCGTTGGGACTATTCTTCCGGCCGCGTCAGTCGCGCCCGTCGCAAGGTCACTGCTCCGTGCAGAGACATCAACCGCGCCAACGTCACCGATCAGTGCCTGCTCCTGTTCGAGTTCGAGGAGTCCTGGTGGCCAGTGTGGTGGTTGCGGGTCGGGGTGTTGGCCCAGGTAGTGCCTGCCGGTCGGCGAGGTCCATCCGGGTGGTTCGGTTGTGGTGGCTGCCGTGGGGGTCCAGCCGCCGTTGTGTTTAAGCCGATGGTGTTTCGGGCAGAGTTGTGCCAGGTTGCTCACCCCGGTTGTCCCGTTGTGCTGCCAGGCGGTGAGGTGGTCCGTGTCATTGTCGGTGCTGGGGTTGGTGCAGCCGGGGAACGTGCAGTGTCCGTCGCGCATCCTGATCCAGCGTTTCATCGCCTCCGACAGCCGGTAGCTGGTCCGGCCGATCTCCAACGGTGCGCCGTCACGCGGGTCAACCAGGACCCGGTAAAACGAGGTCGCGCCGTCGGCGACGATTTTTCGGGCCATCGCTGCGGGGACGGGGCCGTACCCGTCGAGGTCGGCAGGTTCGTCGGTGCTGCCCAGCAGTGCAAACAGGGGGATGGTGACCAGCACGTCGGCTTTCGGGGCCGGGATCTTGCTGAGATCAACCGCGTAAGGGTCGCTCCCGGTGCCAGGTTCGTGGCCATCGTCGGACCGGCCTGCGGCAGCGGCCCCGGTGTGGGCGCCGAGGAGGAGCGCTGCGGCGGTGTCAGGCCGCAGCTGGGTGAGGCTGCGGGTCTCGCCTGGTCCTTGGAGGCCGCGGGCGATCGCGGTGGTCTTGTGCCAGATGGCGCAGGCAGTGTCCCCGGGAAGGATCAGGGTAATCGATGCCATCCCGTCAGCATCGGGCCGGTATTCCATCCGCCGGTCCGCCACACACCGGACGTGCCGTTCCTGGACTGTCTGAGGGTAGGTGCGTTCGCGCCAGGTCCTGACTTTCCGGCGGAACAGGTGCGCCACGAGGTCACCGGGCGCCGACCCGCGGGCCCGGTTCGGGGCGTGAGGGTCGAAGAAATGCGCCACCAACGCCGCAGCACTCTCGGGGGCGAGGCAGTCGGTTTCGTCGGCCACGATCACCGCGTGCCGCCACGACATCAACCCAGAAGCCAGCGCGGCCGCTACCGGTGGCATCGCACAAACCTTCCGGGACTGGCTGATGAACGCCGCCGCGGCACCCGGGCCGAGCGTCAGGACCCCGGCGACCTCCGCCGTCGTGGACATCTCCACGAAGGTCTTCTCGGCTTCGCTGGCGTCCGACGGCGTCATCGCCTCCTGAAACTCGGCGAAATCAGCGGCGTCGTGGGCCTTGCCCGCCGCGACCTGGGCTTCAAGACGGCTCCAGAACGCCAGTCGCTGCAACCGAAGCTCCGACTTCCGCCCCAACACATCAACCACCGCAGCCGCGCCCTCGACGTCAGGATCTTGAGCGCAATCCAGCTCGACGTCCTCCAGAAGCAGCGCGTCAAGGCTTGCCATGGAGGCCCGAAGACCCTCCATCACTGCCGCCCCAACCACTGCGTCTCCCATAAAGGAATTCTCGCGCGAGGGTCTGACATTGGCGGGGGAACGTGCAGCGACAGCGGACGGCCCTCACTCGAGGAGGTCCCGGTTCCGAGTCCGGGACAGCCACAAGGAGCAGCTACGCCCCGGTACCCGCGGCTGGTCCCCCGGATCCGTGCCAGAGGCATGCGTCAACGTCGAACGGCAGGAGCTGGTCCTGCTCAGCCATCAGGTTGGCCCCGTGGGCGGTGACACGGCGCATGAAGTGCCGTCTGCACAAGGTCTCGTATCCCACCACCGGCACGTGGTGGTCCGCGGCCGCAACAGCTCCGTCCACTGCCATGTCCACATCGCCCACCACCACCTGGGCACCCTCGGTGACCATGACGCCGTCGACCGTTCTGGCATTGTGTGTGGCGCGGCGCCCGCACCAGCACAAAGCCTCAACCTGCAGGACCTGCACACGGTCAGCGAGTTCGATCAGCCGCTGCGAGCCCGGGAACAGCCTGGTCCGGAAGTCCGCCGTGATCCCGAACGCGAAAACATCCACGTCGATCTCGTCCACCACTTTGGCGAGCTGCTCCACCTGCTCGGGCGTGTAGAACTGTGCTTCGTCACAGATGAGGTAGTCGACGCGCTGGCCGTGGGTCCGCCGGCGCATGACTTCCTCCCAAAAGTCCGTGCCGTCCACCACCTCGACGGCGTCGGTTTCCAGGCCCAGTCGGCTGGAGATCCGTGATTCACCGGCACGGTCGTTCCGGCTGAACCGTACGCCGCCGCGGCCCCTCGCCCGGTGGTTGTGGTCCATTTGCAACGCGAGGGTGGACTTGCCGCAGTCCATCGTGCCGGAGAAAAAGACGAGTTCAGCCACGGCGGCGGCCACCCTTGCCGCCGCCGGCCGTGAGGCAGAGCAGCGGAACTTCGCGTTCTGCCTTGGTCAGCGACCCGTGCTGGCCCACCACTTCCATGGCGGTGGGGCGGCTGCGCCGGGTGTCGTAGAGCGCCAGGGAGTCCCGGGCCGCGATCATCACGTCGCCGATCCTGCCTTCGACGGCGGGCCGCACGGCACCGAAAAGCCCGCCGGCCACAGCTTCGTCCCGGGTGAAAGCCCAGACCTTGCTGCCGAAGCGGTGGCGCCATGCGGTCAGCAGCCGGTCCCGGCCCGCTGTTCCGGCCGCCTCCTCGAGGTAGAGGTGGACCATGCGGGGTTCACCGGCTGTGTGCCGAACGCTGTCCACCAGTGCGGGCTCGGCGGAGTAGTCGATCCGGTGCGGTTCCGGCACGTCCAGCATTCCGTGGTCAGCGGTGAGGAGAATGGTGGTCCCGGCCGGAAGCGCGGTGCTGAGCCGCTTGACGGTGGCGTCGAGTTCTTCGAGCTGGTGTTCCCACTGCTGGGACTGGCAGCCGTAGCGATGGCCGGCTTTATCCAGTTCGTTCAGGTAGAAGTACATCAGCGATGGCCCGCTGCCGGACATGGCTTCCGCTGCGGACGCGGTGCGCGCATGGGAGGTGGTGCCGGAGATGAACCGGCCGCCGCGCAGGGCTGCGCGGGTCATGGGCGAATCCGCGAACTGGGGCAGGCTGACGGTGGTGACGTCGGCGTGTTCAGCTGCCCGTTCGAGCACCGTGGGGTGGGGCTGCCAGTCGTTGGGGTCCACTCCCGGGTCCCAGTTCCCCAGCAGGTTGACCACCTTGTCCTGCTGCGGGTCGAGTACGTCGTAACCCACCATGCCGTGCTGGCCGGGCGGCAGGCCGGTGCCCAGGCTGGACAGGGCCGCGGCGGTGGTGGAGGGAAACGCGGAGTCGAGCCAGACGGGCACCTCGCCCTGCCCCGCTCGGATGACCGAGCGGAGGAAGGGGGTATGGGCGGACTTCTGCTTGAGCAGGTTCCGGCCCAGTCCGTCCGCAACCACGACGCAGACCCGCTGCGACGGCGGCAGCTTCAGCGTGTTCGCAAACCCGCCAATTCCCATGCTGGCGGCGGCGCTGGTCAGCACCTCGGCCACGGAACGGTGTCCGTAGGCCGGTGCCGGGGGAAGGTCCGACGCCGGTCCGGACAGTGCGGCGGAAGCTGCAGGGGCGGCCGGGGGTACTTGGGGGCGCTCGTCGGGCATCAGCGCTGCTGGTGGCCGCGGCTGAGGCGCGTGCCGAACACACCGGCGCGCGGCCGGGGCGGCAGTGACTGCACGTGGGGTACCGGCGAAGTGGACCCGGTGTTGACGGCCCGCAGGGCACGGGCAAAGAGCTTCGCGTCCTGGACTGCCTGCAGCCCGTCGGCCTCTGCGCTGATCCGCAGCACGATGTCCTCCTGCGCAATCGTGCCGGTATAGCCGTGGTCCGCTTCGCATTGGGGATCGCCACAGCTGGCAGGGCCCATGTCCAGGCGCTGGCCACCGGACCAGGCAATGGACAGTGTCAGTTCCCGCACAGGATCGGACGGCTTGTAGTTCTGCGGCTGGGCGTACATGTAGCTGAGCACCACCGAGCGGATCTGGGCCACGGGAACGGACTCCGTGGAGATCTGGGCAACGATCTGCTCGCCGGCTTCGTCCAGCTGCTGGTCGTCCACGTGGGTGATCACCAGCATGTCAGCGGTCAAGACCAGCACCGTGATGTGGCGGCGGACTTCCGCACGGTCAAAGTGGGTCTCCAGGTGCACCAGGTGTGCCACGCAGTCGCGGCCGTCCAGGGCGTCGTCCACCACGTCTGCAACGAGGCGGGGATAGAAACCGGCCTTTTGGAGGGCACCTTCCAGGCTTTGGCCCTGGGAACTGTGGCTATGTGAGCTGTGGTGGCGGATGGCCTGGTTTTCGTTGCCGGGCGTTTCAGGCGCCGAGGCGGGAGGCTGGGAGCTCATTCCCCCATTTTCACAGATGCGCCGCTCACTTTGCCAACCGCCCGCTCCCCACGGCGGAGAAACGAACGACAAACCCAGCATCAGCCCCGCATTGCCCGCCGTGCGCTGTCCGTGCGCTGGGCGGCGTTCCCGATCCGGACATCGGCAGCCAGGATGGTGGCCCCGCTGGTCCCGCAGAGCACCGGGTTGAACTCCACCAGGGCGATTTCGGGGTGGTTGTCCTTCATCCAGGCCAGCCGGCCGGCCAGGTCCTCCAGTGCGGAAACGTCGACGGCGGGAAGGCCCTGGTAGCCGAACAGCTTCCGCGCCGCCCGGGGCGCCCGGATGAAGTCGTGGACGTCCGCGGCGGACAGTGGCGGTACACGGTGCGACCAGTCATCCAGGAGGTTCACGGCATCGCCGGCCAGGCCGAAGGAGATGACCGGCCCCAGCAGCGGGTCTTCAATGGCCCGGAACGTGCACGCCTGGCCTACCGGTGCCATGGACTGCACCTCCAGGGCAGGATCGCCATAGAGGGCCAGGGCGCGGCGCATCTGGAGCACATCCCGGCGCAGCGACTCGGCATCCTGGATGTCCAGGCGGACGCCGCCCAGGTCGAGCCGGTGCCGCAGCGCGGGGTCCGTCGTTTTCACTGCCACCGGCCAGCCGAGGACCTCGGCGGCTTCCACCGCTTCGTCAGGGGTGTCAAAGGCCGCGGACGGCAGTACGGAAATGCCGTAGTGCCCCAGCAGCGACGCGGCCGCTGCGGGATCCAGCTGCTTGAGCTGCTCCCCCTTGACGTCGCGGAGCTGCACTTCGAGCTCGGCGCGGGCCCGGGCCGGATCGCAGCCCGGCGGTTCCACGAAGTGGCCGTGGTCCCGCGACACCCATTCCGAGTACCTCACCACGGCGGCGAGCGCTGCCACGGCCGCGCCGGGGTTGGAGAAGCAGGGAACGGCTTTGTCCCCGGCCCCCACCATGCCTTCAACGTAGACGGAGTCATCCAGGATGCCGGTGAACGCCGCCACCACGGGCTTTCCGGCCTCGGCTGAGACGTCGGCCAGGGACTCAGCAATGCTGTCCACCGTGAGTCCGCGGGCCGGCAGGAGTGCTGCGACCGCGCCGTGGACGTGCGCGGGGCGAAGCGCCTCGAGCAGCGCTGCTCGGAGGGCGGGCAAGGCGACCGAGCGGCCGGCGTCGAGGTCCACCCCCGTTACCAGCTGCTCCACGGTGAGGCCATGGTCCGCAGCACTGTCCGCAACGACCTTGCCCAGCGCCTGCGAGTTGCTGAGGATGGCCAGGCCGGGCCCGGCGGGCAGCGGCTGGCCTGCAACAACCTGCGCCACGTCCACCAGTTGCTCGATGGTTTCGACGCGGATGACGCCGGACTGGCGCAGCATGGAGTCCAGCGCCCCGCCCGGCGCCTGGGTGGTGCGGACGGCGTGGCCCGGCGGCAGGCGCAGGCCCATGGTGTCGGACTTGGCCACGATGACGGGTTTGGTGCGGGCGAGGCGCCGGGCGATGCGGGAAAACTTGCGCGGGTTGCCGATCGATTCCAGGTAGAGGCCCACCGCGGAGGTATCGGCGTCGTCTTCCCAGTACTGCATGATGTCGTTGCCGGAGACGTCGGCACGGTTCCCGGCCGAGAGGAACGTGGAGATGCCGAGCCGCCGGCGGCTGGATGCCGCGTACAGGGAGACGCCGATGGCGGCCGACTGGCTGAACAGTCCCAATCCGCCGCGGCGCGGCAGGGTGGGCGCCATGGAGGCGTTGAGCCGGACTTCGGGGTGCGTGTTGATGATGCCCAGGGAGGCCGGGCCGATGACCCTCATCCCGCTCGCGCGTGCCTGGCGCACAAGGTTCCGTTGCCGCTGAAGGCCTCGTTCGCCGTCGTCCGCGAAACCTGCGGAGGCGATCACCAGGCCTTTGACGCCGGCTGCCGCGCAGTCCTCCACGACGGAAAGAACCTCCTCGTACGGCACGGCGATCACCGCGAGCTGCACGGGCTCGGGTACTTCGGTCAGCCGGCCGTAGGACAGCATGCCGGCCAGTTCCAGCGCTTCGGGATTGATGGCGTAGACAGGCCCGGAAAAGCCGCCTTCCACGATGTGCTCCAGCAGTTGATAGCCTACGGTCCCCCACTTGCGGCTGGCACCAATGACGGCCACGGACGACGGCGTCAGCAGGTCCCGCACGCTCCTCGCCTCGGCGCGGTGCTCGCGGGATTCCATGACGGCCCGCGATTTTTCGGTGGGGTCGATGTTGAATTCGAGGCTGACCACGCCGTCGTCGAAGTGGCGTTTGACGTCATAGCCGGCATCCGAGAAGACCATGAGCATTTTGCGGTTCTCGGGCAGCACCTCGGCGCTGAAGCGCTGGATCCCGTTTTCGTGGGCGGCGGCGGCGAGGTGTTCGAGCAGGATGGAGCCGATTCCCCGGCCCTGGTGCGCGTCGGCAATGTTGAAGGCAACCTCGGCCTCGGTGGGATCATCCAGCCGGTCGTAGCGGCCGACCCCGATGATTTCCCCGCGCATGGTGATGACGAACGCCACCCGGTCCTTGTAGTCCACTTCGGTGAACCGTTTGAGCTCCTTGGCCGACAGCCGTGCTTTGAAGGCGAAGAAGCGCATGTAGATTGAGTTCTGCGACTGCCCGGTATGGAAGGTCTGGATGGCCTCCGCATCGGACGGGTGGATGGGCCGCAAATGGGCTGTCCCCCCGTCGCGCAGGACGACATCGGCTTCCCAATGTTCCGGATATTCGCCGTCCCCGGGCTGATCCACCATAGGCTTAGCCTAGCCAAAAACTGCCGCAGCGCAGCAGCACCCTGCCCGGCAGCCCCCAGTAACCGAAGGATTCACCACCCCCATGGCCCGCCGCCAAAGCCCAGCACCCGTCGCGGACACCACTCCCTTCACGGAGAACATCGTCGACATCGACGTCACTTCCGAGATGGAGGGTTCGTTCCTGGAGTACGCGTACTCCGTGATCTACTCGCGGGCACTGCCCGACGCCCGCGACGGGTTGAAGCCGGTGCAGCGCCGCATCCTGTACATGATGAGCGACATGGGCCTGCGGCCGGACCGCGGGCACGTCAAGAGCGCCCGGGTGGTGGGCGAGGTCATGGGTAAGCTGCACCCGCACGGTGACGCCGCCATCTACGACGCCATGGTGCGCATGGCCCAGGACTTCTCGCTGCGCCTGCCGCTGATCGACGGGCACGGCAACTTCGGATCGCTCGACGACGGCCCGGCAGCTCCGCGGTACACGGAGGCCAGGCTGGCCCCCGCCGCCCTTACCCTCACCAACCACCTCGATGAAGACGTGGTGGACTTCGTCCCCAACTACGACAACCAGCTCACGCAGCCGGACGTCCTCCCGGCAGCCTTCCCCAACCTGCTGGTGAACGGGGCTACCGGCATCGCGGTGGGCATGGCCACCAACATGGCCCCGCACAACCTGGTGGAAGTCATCTCCGCCGCCCGGCACCTGATTGCCAACCCTGACGCCACGCTCGAAGACCTCATGCGGTTCGTTCCGGGCCCGGACCTGCCCAGCGGCGGACGGATTGTGGGCCTGGACGGCATCCGCGATGCCTACGCCACAGGCCGGGGCTCTTTCAAGACCCGCGCCAAGGTCGAGGTGGAGCAGCTTTCGGCCCGCCGCACCGGCCTGGTGGTCACCGAACTGCCGTACATGGTGGGCCCCGAGAAGGTCATCGAGAAGATCAAGGACGCCGTTAACGCCAAAAAGCTGACCGGCATCAGCGACATCGTGGACCTGACGGACCGCAAGCATGGCCTGCGCCTGGTCATCGAGCTCAAGAACGGCTTCAACCCCACCGCGGTGCTCCAGCAGCTCTACCGGTACACGCCGATGGAGGATTCCTTCGGCATCAACAACGTCACGCTGGTGGACGGGCAGCCGCAGACCCTCGGCCTGGTGGCCCTGCTGTCTGTCTACGTCAACCACCGCATCGACGTGGTCCGGCGCCGCACCATCTTCCGGCTGGGCAAGAAGAAGGACCGGCTGCACCTGGTGGAGGGCCTCCTCATCGCCATCGTGGATATTGACGAGGTCATCCAGATCATCCGGTCCTCCGATGAGGCTGCCGCCGCCCGTGAGCGCCTGATGTCCATCTACGACCTCACCGAGATCCAGGCCAATTACATCCTGGAACTGCGGCTCCGCCAGCTGACCAAGTACTCGCGGATCGAGCTGGAAAAGGAACAGGACCAGCTGCGCCGCGAGATTGCCGAACTCGAAGCCATCCTCAACTCCGAGGAACTGCTCCGTTCGCTGGTGTCCGATGAACTTGAAGCGATTTCCGAGGAGCACGGCACACCGCGCCGCACCATCCTGCTGGAGTCAGAGGCCGTCTCCCCCACCGTTGCGGCAGAACTTGCGGGCAGCAAGAAGGGCAAGCCCGCTCCCCTGGCCTTGGAGATCGCCGACGACCCCTGCTGGGCCATCCTGACAGCCTCGGGGCAGATCGGGCGTACCAGCAACCAGGAGCCGCTGGCAGAGGCTGGACCGCGGAACAAGCACGACGTGTTCACATCCGTGGTGAAGACCTCGGCCCGCGGTGAGATCGCGGCCATCACCTCCCAGGGCCGGATGCTCCGCCTCCAGGTGATGGACATGCCGGTCCTGCCTCCCGTCGCGGGCCTGCCCAACATGGCCGGGGGCGTTCCGGCGAAGGACTTCCTGACGCTGCTGAAGGGCGAAACCCTGGTGGCATTCGCACCGTTGGACGAAGTACTCGCCATCGGAACCTCACAGGGCGTGGTGAAGCGGGTCCAGCCGGAGTACCCGCTGAACCGCGAGGACTGGGAAGTCATCGCGCTCAAGGACAAGGATTTCGTGGTGGGCGTGGCGCCGGCCGCGGCCGACGATACCGAACTGGTGTTCCTGACGGCCCAGGCCCAACTGCTGAAGTTTGCCGCCTCCGCGGTGCGTCCGCAAGGGCGGACGGCTGGTGGTATGGCCGGCATCAAACTTGCCGCGGGCGACCGCGTGGCGTTCTTCGGCGCGGTGCGCGACCAGGACGAGGCCGCCGTCGTGGTCACGATTGCCGGCACTAATGGCGCCCTTCCGGGCACTGCCCCGGGCACGGCGAAGGTAACCGCGTTCTCCGAATACCCGGTGAAGGGCCGTGCCACCGCGGGTGTGCGCGCGCACAGGTTCCTGAAGGGCGAAGACACGCTGCTGCTGGCGTGGGCCGGGCATGGTCCGGCCAAGGCGTCTTCGGCCGCGGGCGTCGCCAGGTCACTTCCGCAGGAGCACGGCCGGCGCGACGGCTCAGGCATCCCGTTGTCCCAGGCTGTGGACGTAGTAGGTGCCGCGATGGCGTGGCCGGAGGCCCCCGCCGGCGCGTAGTCCGCGCCCGGTGGCGCAGGCCGCTCCGCCCGCCGCTGCTGCGCCGGATCAGGGCTCCCTGCTCCAGGTGTACGGCGTGGTGGTGGAGACCTTGACGAGTCCATACCGCTCAAGGATGGGGCGCGAGAATTCGGTGGAGTCGCTGTGGATCAGGGTCTTGCCGAGCCGCAGCGCGGACCGGGCACGCTCGGCCGTGAGGGCCCGGTAAATGCCCTGCCCGCGCCACGGCGCCAGGGTGGCCCCGCCCCAGATGCCTGCGAAGTCCGTGCCTGCCACCGGTTCCAGGCGCCCGGCACTGACAATGCGGTCCTCGTGGCCTGCTGCCCACAGCTCGGTGCCGTCCCCGGCGGACAGCCGCCGCAGCAGGTCTTCGGCCAGCGCTTCCGAGACACTGCCTCCGAAAGCGACGTCCTGCATAGCGCTCACGGCCCGGACATCCGCTGGTTCGGTGACCCGCCGAAGCCAGACCCCGGGCGGCAGGGGAACGTCCGCAACCAGGGCGGCGGCGGCACCAATCATGATCGATTCGGGGTCATCGGGCACAAAACCGCGGCCCAGCAGGGCCTCGTGCAGGCCCGGCGCGGCGTCGTGCCCGCGGGTCTTCCACTCGACGGCCTGGACCGCAGGATCCGCGCGGAAGTGCGCCACAGCCCGGTCCACCCATTCCGCGACAGTGGACGCAGGCGCCCCGCCGAGGTCAGCGTAGGTCACGAACCCGCGTCCGCCGTCGAACGTGGCGAGCAGCAACGGGCCCAGCGGGAGCACTGACCTGGCGCCGGCCACCTCAGGGGCGAGGCGCAGCTGCGAGTCGTAGGCCGCGAGGAACCGTGCAGCGTCCGGGTGCTTCATTGCTTGTACTTTAGACTGCTCCCATGCCTATCGTGCCTGATGAGAAGGACTGGACCTGGGTCCTGGACCGCCCCTGCCCCGATTGCTCGTTCGATCCCTCCACCACCACGCCGGCAACTGTCCCCGGCACTATCGAAAACATGTTGCCCCGGTGGCGGGCGGTCCTGCGCCGGCCGGAGGTTGCCGAGCGCCCCAACGACAACACTTGGTCCGCGCTGGAGTACGCCTGCCACGTGCGCGATGTGTTCAGCCTGTTCGACCAGCGCCTGAACCTGATGCTGGACTCGGACGACGCGAAGTTTGAGAACTGGGACCAGGACCTGACCGCCATCGAGAAGGACTACGCCAACGCCGACCCTGCAGTGGTCAACACTGAGCTGGCCGCAGAGGGCCAGCAGGTGGCGGAATCCTTCGCCGGCGTGCGCGAATCCGAATGGGACCGCAAGGGCCTGCGCAGCAATGGTTCGGAGTTCACCGTCCTGACGCTCGCGCGGTACTTCCTGCACGACGTCGTCCACCACCTGCACGACGTCGACGGATAGTTCCGCGGGCGCAGCCGGCGGCGCGCCCGGGTCAGGCGTGCAACCCAGCCGCTGCCCGGCCAGGCTGCCGGCGTTCCGCGGCCGGCGCGAGCGCCAGCCGAACGTCCCCGGGCTGGATATCGGCGGCGTGGTGGGTTACCAGCACCACGGTCCGGCCCCGGAGGCCGGCCCTCAGGTCGTGCAGCATGGCCTTGGCTGATTCGGCATCCAGGTGCGCGGTGGGCTCATCCAGCAGGATCACCTCGGCACCGGTCATCAGGGTGCGGGCCACTGCAAGGCGCTGGCGCTCACCGCCACTGAGGAAAGCGCCGCCGGGACCGATCCGCGTGTCCAGTCCCGCAGGCAGTCGTTCCATGAGCCCGGTGAGGCCGACGGCGGCAATCACCGCTGCCATCTCCTGTTCGGTCGCGTCTTCCCCCTCGTTGTCCCGTTCGCTGCCGGGCTCCGTTGCAGGCCGCCCCAGCAGGAGGTTGCCGCGGATGGTCGAGTCGAAGAGGTGGGCCTCCTGCGGGCACCATGCCACCCCGCCGGACACCCGCACACTCCCTGCTGCTGACGGCAGGAATCCCAGCAGGACCGAGAGGAGCGTCGACTTCCCCGAGCCGGACGGGCCAGTGACGGCCAGCCAATGACCGGGCCCCGCAACGGCGTCCAAACCGGTGAAGACCGGAGCCCCGCCGGGCCAGGCCGCGGCAAGGTTCGCGAGCTCCAGCCCGGGAATGCCGCCATCACGCGCCGGTACCGGCTGCAGTCCGTCTGCCGCTCCCCCGTCGGTATCCTGGGCGTCCCCGGACGCGTCCAGCGCCCCGGACGAAGCCACGCGCTGCAGCACCGCCTGCAAGGCAGGGAACTGCCGCACCGCCGTCGTCATCGCCGAATAGGGTTCCACCAGGGCCAGCAGCAGCAGGACCACTACGGCGGCCGTTGCCGGCTCGATCCGGCCGTCAAGGACGGCGGGGGCGGCCAGCCATGCACTGGCGAGCGCTGCGGCGCCGCAGGCGGCAGCGGTGACCGCGTGGCCCAGGCCCTCGGCCCAGGCCGAACGCTGGGAGGCGCCGGTGGCTTTGCGGTCTTCGCCGCGGAGTTCGTCCAGCACCCGGGGCGCCACACCGTTGGCGGACAGCTCCGCCCGGGCATCCAGGGCGGCCGAGACGCGGCGAAGCACGCCGGAACGCAGCACCTGCTCCGCCGTTGCCGACCTTCGGTCGCCCCAGAGCGCAAGCGCGGGCGCCAGCACCAGGCTTGCTGCGGCGGCGGCGATGACGGCGGGCAGTGCCGGCGGGACCACCAGCCAGGTGGTTCCCACCGCCAGTACGGCGACTGCCACGGCCGTGACGGGCGGCAGCACCACCCGGGGCAGGAGGTCGCGGACGGTGTCGACGTCGTCGATCACGGTGCCCAGCACGTTGCCGCCCTGGAGCAGGCGGCGCAGGGCCAAAGCCCGGCGGCTCAGTGCGGCCCACAGCCTTCCCCGGAGCCTGGTCAGCGCGGCAAACACGGCATCGTGCAGCAGCAGCCGTTCCCAGTAGCGGAGTACGGCCCTGCCGATGCCGAAAAAGCGAACGCCAACAATGGCTGTCAGCAGGTAGAGGATGGGTGGCTGCTCGCTGGCGCGGATGATCAGCCAGCCGGACAACCCGGACAACGCAACAGCGAAGACGGCCGCGAGGGTGCCGACGATGGCGGCGGCGGCGAATCGTCCCCGCACCGGCGCCATCAGCGAAGCCAGGAGTCCCATGACGCCCCGGCCCGGACGGCCATTGGTTCCGCCCCTGATACCGGCTGCACCCCGCCGCGTTGCCGCCTCAGACGCCTCAGACGCCTTTGAGGCTGCAACGGCATCCCTGGCTGCACCCGTCGACGCCGCCGCGGAGGGCAACGTGTCCTGCTGAAGTGTTGCCCCCGGTCCCGCCGCTGCGCCGACCGGCACCAGCACGTCGGCGAGGCTCCGGGTCCGTTCTTCGTGGGCCACCAGGATGACGGTGACCTTGCCGCGCAGCCCGTGGATGGCGTCTTCGACGGCCTGCGCCGAATCGCTGTCCAGGTGCGCGGTGGGCTCATCGAGCAGGAGCACAGTTGCTCCGGCGTCGATCCTCGCCAACCCGCGGGCCAGTGCGACGCGCCGCAGCTCCCCCGGGCTCAGTTCGGCGGGGTGTTTCGCGGCCAGGTGGCCGGCCCCTGCCCGGGTGAGGCATGCGCGGGCGGTTTCCTCGGCCAGCGCACTGTCACGGGCGTTGCGGGCGTGGGCGCCCAGGTAGAGCAGCACCTCGTCCAGCACACTGTCGGCCACCAGCACCGGATGCTGTGGCACCCAGGCCACGGCGTTCCGGTCCAACCCGGTCACCGTGCCGGTCACGGATGCCCCTGCGCCGTCCCCGATGGTGCCGGCCAGGACGCCGAGGACCGTGCTCTTGCCGGCACCGCTGGGGCCGTCCAGGGCGGTGATCCGGCTCTGCGGCGCTTCAAAGGTCAGGGGTCCGACGGCGGCACGGGACCTTCCGCGGTAGGTCACGGTGAGGCCGGTGACGGTGAGCGGCGCACCGGGCCTGCCCGCCGGCGCAGCAGGAAGCTGCTTCGGCTCCGGGGCGCCGGTGACCGCTGTGACGCCGGCCAGCGCCACCCGGCCGTCGTCGCTGGCGTGGTGTGCCGTGCCCAGCTCACGGAGCGGCAGGTAGCAGTCCGGTGCGAGGATCAGGGCCAGCAGTCCGGCTTCGAGCGGCATGTCGCCGTGCACCAGCCGCACGCCAATGAACACGGCCACCACTGCCACGGAGATGGTGGCGATGAGTTCCAGCGCCAGGGCGGAGAGGAAAGCGGTGCGCAGGGTCCCCATGGTGCGCGAGCGGTATTCCTCCGAGATCTCCTCGAGCGCTTTCCGCTGGGCCGTGGCCCGGCCCAGGCCCACGAGGACAGGCAGGCCCTTGGCGAGTTCCAGCATGTGCGCCGAAAGCCTGGCCAGCGACGCCTGCGCCTCGCGCACGTTGTCCTCGGTATAGCGGCCAATCAGCACCATGAACAGCGGAACCAGGGGCACGGTCAGGACGATCACCACTGCGCTGACCCAGTCCGCGAAGAGGATCCGCGCGCCGAGCAGCAGCGGCACGGCGGCGCAGTTCACCAGCGCCGGCAGGAACTGGGTGTAGTAGCTGTCCAATGCGTCCAGGCCCCGGGTGGCCAGCACGGCGAGGCCACCGTCCGCCGGGCCGGTTTCGCGCACCCCGTTGCGCAAGGTCCGCTCCAGCAGGCCGGCCCGCAGTTCCTCCTTGATGCCCAGCGCGGCGCGCCGGGCGGCCACGGCCTGCCCCCACACGGTGATGGACCGCAGGACCACGCCGGCCATGCCCAGTGTGAGCTGGTCCGGACGGACAGGGTCCCCGGCCGCCAGCCCCGCAAGGGCGGCCGCCACCGCCTGTCCCATCAGGACGAGCGAGAGTGCTTTCAACGCTGCGAGCAGGCCGAGCCAGTAGACGGCGGAGCGGGTTGCAGGTCCCGGCGGGAGCATGGGCCGCACGTCAGGCCTTGGTGGTGAACGCCTTGGCGGCGATGGCAGGCAGGAAGCTGTGGGCTTCCGGAATTGAATCGGTGCTGACCCGGCGGCGGAACACCCAGTAGGTCCATGCCTGGTACGCGATCACCAGCGGAAGTCCGAATGCGGCCACGACGGTCATGAGCCCCAGGGTGTAGTCCGAGGACGAGGCGTTGGAGATGGTCAGGTCAAAGGCGGTGTCCAGGGTGGAGGGCAGCACCACGGGGAACACTGCGCCGAAGATGGAGGCCGTGCCAAGCACCAGGAAGGCGCCGAGCGCCAGGAACGCCTTGCCTTCGGCGCCGGCGCGGGCCAGCAGCCAGGCGGTGGCGGCGGCAGCCACGGCGAGCACCACGAGGGCCCAGGTCCAGGGTTTGCCGTCCAGGAACTGGATGCTGAGCGCCCAGGCCGCGATGGGAAGGATCAGCACCGGAAGCAGGCGCACGAACCAGGCGCGGGCACGGTGCCGCACTTCGCCGTCGGTCTTCAATGCAAGGAAGGCCAGCGCGTGGACCAGCGAGAAGCCCACCACGGCCACGCCGCCCAATACGGCGTAACCGCTGAACCAGGCAAAGGGGCCGCCTTCGCGGTCGCCGTTGGCATTGAGGGGCAGGCCGGTGGTGGTCAGGGCAAGAGCGGCTCCGACGCCGAAGGCGGCGAAAAAGGAACCGAGCGCGATGGCCCAGTCCCACCGGGCGCGCCAGCGGTCCGTGTCCACTTTGCCGCGGTACTCGAAGGCCACGGCGCGGAAGATCAGGGCCACGAGGACCACCAGCAGGGGCAGGTAGAGGGCTGAGAACAGGGAGGCGTACCAGAGCGGGAACGCCGCAAATGTGGCGCCGCCGGCGGTCAGCAGCCAGACCTCGTTGCCGTCCCAGACTGGGCCGACGGTGTTCAGCAGGACACGGCGTTCGGGGTTGTTCCGGGCGAAGATCTTCATCAGCATCCCCACGCCGAGGTCAAAGCCCTCGAGGAAGAGATAGCCGGTCCACAGCACCGCAATGGCGATGAACCAGATGGTGGGCAGCAGTTCCATTGTCGATTTCCTCTGCTCTTAGTAGGCGAAGGCCAGGACGTCGTCGGCGGGCTTGGTGCCGCCCGGTCCGCCGGAGCCCGGCGTTTCGTCCTCGTTCTCATCGGCGGGGACATGGGCCAGTTCCGGCATGGCGGACACCACGCCGCCGCGGATGTACTTCACCAGCAGCTTGACCTCCACCACCAGCAGCACGGCGTAGACCGCTGTGAGGGTCACCAGCGAAGCCACCAGCTCGCCTGCAGAAACCCCGGGCGAGACGGCCGCGGCAGTGAACATGAATACCTGGTCGATGCCGCTTGGGTCCGGGTTGGGGGCCACCACGAACGGCTGCCGGCCCATCTCGGTGAAGATCCAGCCTGCGGCGTTGGCACCGAACGGGGCGAGGATGCCGAAGATGGCAAGCCGCATGAGCCACGGCGACTGGGGCACGGTGCCCTTCCGGGTCAGCCACAGGGCCACCACGGCCGCCAGCGCGGCGAGTCCGCCGAAGCCGATCATCATCCGGAAGCCCCAGTAGGTGACCTCCATGACCGGCAGGTACTCGATTTCCTGGCCGGCGCGCTCACCGTAGATGGGGTTGTCCGGCAGGTGGGTGCCGTAGTTCTCCTTGTACTCGGGCAGGAGCGTGTTCACGCCCTTCACCTCGGTGGTGAAATCACCCTTGGCCAGGAAGGACAGGATTCCGGGGACTTCGATGACGGCCACGATGTCGTCGCAGTTCTGGGATCCGATGTTGCCGATGCTCAGCACGGAGAACCCAGTGCCGTCGTGGCAGGCAGCTTCCGCTGCGGCCATCTTCATGGGCTGCTGTTCGAACATGAGTTTGCCCTGCAGGTCGCCGGTGACGGCGGTTCCGGCGAAGGAGATCATGGCCACTACGGCGCCGATGCGGAGGGAGCGGATCCAAACGCTGTGGTCTGCCCGGTCACGGCCGGGGATGGTGGCGGACTCGCCGGGAACAACCTTGCCGTCGGCACCCACGGTGTCAATGCCGTCGCGGCGCCGGCGCCACAGGTGGTACCAGGCGATGCCGAGCAGGAAGCCGCCGGCCACCGCAAGGGCGCCAAAGAGGGTGTGCGGGACGGCAACGAGGGCGGTGTTGTTGGTGAAGACGGCCCAGGCGTCGGTCATGACCGGGCGCCCGTCGATCATCTCGACGCCCACCGGGTGCTGCATCCAGCTGTTGGCCACGATGATGAAGTAGGCGGAGAAGACCGATCCGATCACCGCCACCCAAAGGCAGGCCAGGTGGATACCCGGCTTCAGCTGCTTCCAGCCGAAGATCCACAGCCCCAGGAAGGTGGACTCGACAAAGAAGGCCAGCAGGGCTTCCAGGGCCAGCGGCGCCCCGAACACATCGCCGACGAACCGGCTGTATTCGCTCCAGGCCATGCCGAACTGGAACTCCTGGACGATGCCGGTGGCCACGCCCATGATGAAGTTGATGAGGAAGAGCTTGCCCCAGAACTTGGTCATCCGCAGGTACTCGGGCTTGCCGGTGCGGTGCCAGGCGGTCTGGATGACGGCCACCACCAGGCCAAGGCCGATGGTCAGCGGGACCATCATGAAGTGGTAGACGGTGGTGATGCCGAATTGCCAGCGTGCGATTTCCAAGGCGTCCAAGGCAGGTCCCTACTCTAGGCCAACTCAAACTTCTACGATTCGTAGAAGTTCAACTTCTACAGAGTGTAGAACAACTTGCTGTCCGGCGGAAAACGCACCGCCCCTTACCAGCATGGGGCCTAACTGTCCGTCGCGCCACGTGTTCTACCCAACGTAGAAAGTCCGGCGGTTTCAGGGTAAATTTGATCCTGAAGTTGTTTAACCGTTGAGCAGTCACCGGCGCGGGAAGCGCGCGGTGCGGGGACAAAAAGGAAAAGTGCAATGGCTAGTCTTGGTGAACTGGAACGGGCAGTGATGGACCTGCTCTGGGCGGGCCAGGAAGCAGCCACGGCCAACACTCTGCGGGACCAGCTGGCCCGCACGTCCGCCGCGCAGGGCGGCCCCGGCCACGAGGGCAAGGAACTCGCTGTTACCACTGTGCTGACGGTGCTGTCGCGGCTGGAAAAGAAGGGCCTTGTGGAGCGGGAACGCGGAACCCGTCCGCACCGCTACCAGGCCGTCTCCAGCCGGGCGGACCACACGGCCGAACTCATGCATGAGGTGCTGGGGTCGGCTCCGGACCGCGAAGCCGTCCTGGCCCGGTTCATCGGATCCGTCTCCGAAGGTGAAGCCGAAACGCTGCGTAAACTGCTGGGTCACGTCTAGCCCACCATGTTCTGGGCCTCATACCTGCTGGCGGTCCTGGCGATCATACTGGCGTGGCCGGTACCCATCCTGCTGTCGCGCGCGCAGTGGCCCGCGAGGTCGCCGTTTACTGCGATGGTGCTCTGGCAGGCCATCGCCCTGGCAGGTGGCCTGTCAATGATCGGTGCCATGCTGGTGTACGGCCTCGAACCCATCGGGGACAACCTGATCGCCGGGCTCCGGTCCCTGGCCGGCATGGTGCTCTTCAACGCCCCCACCACGGCCCTGGGGTTTTGGCATATTTTCGCCCTGTCTGCGGCAGCCCTGCTGACTGCCCACCTTGTCTTCACCCTGCTGCTGACTTATTACAGGATTCAGCGGCAGCGACGGCGCCACCGCGAGCTGCTGGCCCTGTTGGCGTCCCCCTCAAGCCAGGACACCGGCACATTGGTCATCAGCCATGACTCCCCGGTGGCCTATTGCCTGCCCGGCGGAGCCCGGTCGGTCACGGTCCTCTCCGACGGCCTCATGGCGGCCCTTGAGCCGGCAGAGCTCCAGGCCGTCCTGACCCACGAAAACGCCCACCTGAGCCAGCGGCACCACCTTCTGCTGTGGGCGTTCGCTGCGTGGCGCCAGGCCCTCCCCTGGCTGCCCACCACGCGCTTGGCGCAGGAGTCGGTGAGCTCGCTGATCGAAATGCTGGCCGACGACGTTGCCCTTCGGACCGCCAGCAAAGCCACACTCATCAAAGCAATCGCCATCGTGGCCAGCGGTTCGCCCGCCGGACCGAACGGTCACGGCGCCAGCCAGGCCGCCCCCGGGATGGCGCTGTCCGGCCTTGACGCTGCCGCGGGAACTGCGGGCTCCGACTCCGCCCGCACCACGGCGTCCCGTGTCAGCCGCCTGCTCTCGCCACAGACCGAACTGCCGCGGGCCGCACGGAGCCTGGTCCTCACCGCATGCGTGCTGTTGCTGGCGATCCCCACCGCCCTGCTGGTGGTCCCCGGCCTGCTGGGCTGAACCACCCCCCGTCGGACCTTACACGCGCGTGGGGCGCCGACGTCCGGCGGGTGTGCCGCCAGCCCGGCCCGACACCCCTTATCAGGCGTCGATGCGCTCCCGGTCCAGGCTTGCGGCGCCGGCGATGATGAAGTCCTTGCGCGGGGACACATCAGAGCCCATCAGCAGGTCAAAGGTCTTCTCGGCCTCTTCCAGTTCCGCGATCCCCACTTTGCGGAGCATCCGGTGCCGGGGGTCCATGGTGGTCTCGGCCAGTTGCTCCGCGTCCATTTCACCCAGGCCCTTGTACCGCTGGATGGGTTCCTTGTAGCGCTTGCCTTCCTTGGCCAGCCGGGCCAGCAGCACGTGCAGCTCCGCCTCCGAGTAGGTGTAGATCATCTCGTTGGCCTTCTGCCCGGCGTTGACCACCTCCACCCGGTGCAGCGGCGGGACGGCGGCGAACACCCTCCCCTCCTCGATCATCGGGCGCATGTAACGGAAGAAGAGCGTCAGCAGCAGCGTGCGGATATGCGCCCCGTCCACGTCGGCATCGGTCATCAGGATGACCTTGCCGTAACGGGCCGCGCTGATGTCGAAGCTGCGGCCGGACCCTGCACCCACCACCTGGATGAGGGCCGCGCATTCGGCGTTGGAAAGCATGTCCCCCACCGACGCTTTCTGCACGTTGAGGATCTTGCCGCGGATGGGCAGCAGCGCTTGAAAATCGGAGGACCGTGCCAGCTTGGCAGTTCCCAGCGCCGAGTCGCCTTCCACGATAAAGAGTTCGGAACGTTCGACGTCGTCCGTGCGGCAGTCTGCCAGCTTGGTGGGCATCGAAGAGGTTTCCAGCGCGTTCTTGCGCCGCTGGGTCTCCTTGTGCACGCGGGCCGAGATGCGCGATTTCATCTCGCTGACGATCTTCTCGAGCAGCAGGGCGGACTGCGCTTTGTCGTTGCGGTTGGCGGAGTTCAGCTTGGCAACGATCTCCCGCTCCACCACTTTCGCCACAATGGCGCGGACGGCAGAAGTGCCAAGGATTTCCTTGGTCTGGCCTTCGAACTGCGGCTCGGCAAGACGCACGGTGAGGACTGCCGTCAGGCCGGCAAAGATGTCGTCCTTTTCGATCTTGTCATTGCCGGCCTTGAGCTTGCGGGCGTTGGTTTCCACAGCCTTGCGGAAGGTCTTCACGAGCGCCTGCTCGAAGCCGGACTGGTGAGTTCCACCCTTCGGCGTTGAGATGATATTGACGAAGCTGCGGACGGTGCTGTCGTAGCCGATGCCCCACCGCAGGGCCACGTCCACCTCACAGTCACGTTCCACCTCTGCCAGCTGGCTGTGGCCCCGCTCATCGAGGACGGGGACGGTTTCCTTGAACTTGCCCGAACCGTGCAGCCGCCAGACGTCGGTCACCGGCGGGTCCGCGGCCAGGAAGTCGACAAACTCGGAGATGCCGCCGTCGTGGTGGAACACCTCTTCATGCGGGCCGGCCTCGCCCGCGGTCCCGGGCACCCTGCGTTCGTCGCGGACGGTCAGTTTCAGGCCCGGCACCAGGAACGACGTCTGCCGTGCACGCGCAGCCAGTTCGTCGTAGGAGAACTTCGCGTCCGGCGTGAAGATCTGGCGGTCAGCCCAGTAGCGGATGCGGGTGCCAGTGACGCCGCGCTTGGCCTTGCCGACGATGTCGAGCACCGAGTCGTCAACGAACGGGGTGAACGCGGCTGCCGGGTCGGTCTTGCTGCCAACATCCTTGAAGCGCCCGGGCTCACCCCTGCGGAAGGACATCCGGTAAGTCTTGCCGCCCCGGTCAACCTCCACGTCCAGCCTGGACGACAGCGCGTTGACCACCGAGGCGCCCACGCCGTGCAGGCCGCCGGAGGCGGTGTAGGAACCGCCGCCGAACTTGCCGCCGGCGTGCAGCTTCGTAAAGACCACCTCGACGCCGGTGAGTCCCGTCTTGGGTTCCTTGTCGATGGGGATGCCGCGGCCGTCGTCGTGGATCTCCACGGAGTTGTCCGCATGCAGGATGATGCGGATGTCGTGGCCAAAGCCAGCCAGGGCCTCATCCACCGAGTTGTCGATGATTTCCCAAAGGCAGTGCATCAGGCCGCGCGAGTCGGTTGAGCCGATGTACATGCCCGGGCGCTTGCGGACGGCCTCCAGGCCTTCCAGGACTGACAGATGCCGGGCGGTGTACTCAGAGCTTGGTGCCACTGGTGATGAACTCCTTCAGGGACGGAACAGCAGGCGCTTAAAGCGCTCCCTCTAGGGTAGTCGGCCCCGGACCGGAGCTGCGGTTGCCACTCCTTGCGGCCCCTGTGGACCGCGCCACTTAGGCACCGGGTGCCCGTCAGGGGCAAATCTTGACCGAAGCTTGCGGATACGCGGACAGCGAACTTGGTCCATCCTTGCGATGGTTTGGATACGAATACTGGTTATATAGACATACAGATCTACTAAGGAGGCCGATTATGACAACAGCAGTGGCAGACCGCACACTCAACGCACTCGACCGGTGCGACCGTTGCGGAGCTCAAGCGTATGTCCGGGTTGTACTCGAGTCCTCCGGCGGTGAGCTGCTCTTCTGCGGCCACCACGCCCGTGCCGTCGAAGCGACGCTCAAGCCCCTGAGCTCGGACTGGCACGATGAGACGGCCAAGCTTCACCAGAAGGAAGCCGTGGAAATCGACTAGGGACAGCACAACGTCCAAAGGGTGGGACCCCTCCGAATGGAGGGGTCCCACCCTTTTGCTTTTAGCAGCGCTTTGCTGCGGTGCGGGCCTGGCCGTACCGGGGTGGCTCCGCCGAACGGAGCCGCCGCTTCAGCCGAATCAGGCTGCAAACGCCAGCGGGCCGGCCCGGATCCTTGTAGATGGATCCGGACCGGCCCGCTGACCTGCCCTGTGACCGGAGCCCTTGCGGACCGGCCGGCGCGTGTTGCCTAGTCGAGGTAGTCGCGCAGCACCTGCGAGCGTGACGGGTGGCGCAGCTTGGACATGGTCTTCGATTCGATCTGGCGGATCCGCTCGCGCGTGACTCCGTAGACCTTGCCGATTTCGTCTAAAGTCTTCGGCTGTCCGTCGGTCAGGCCGAAGCGCATGGCCACTACGCCGGCTTCGCGTTCGGACAGTGTGTCCAGAACGGAGTGCAGCTGCTCCTGCAGCAGCGTGAAGCTTACGGCGTCGGCGGGAACCACGGCTTCGGAGTCCTCGATGAGGTCGCCGAACTCGGAGTCGCCGTCTTCACCCAGCGGGGTGTGGAGGGAGATGGGTTCGCGGCCGTACTTCTGGACCTCGACAACCTTTTCGGGCGTCATGTCCAGTTCTAGTGCCAGTTCCTCGGGCGTGGGTTCGCGGCCCAGGTCCTGCAGCATCTGGCGCTGGACGCGGGCCAGCTTGTTGATGACTTCCACCATGTGCACCGGGATACGGATGGTGCGGGCCTGGTCGGCCATGGCACGGGTGATGGCCTGGCGGATCCACCACGTGGCGTACGTGGAGAACTTGAAGCCCTTGGTGTAGTCGAACTTCTCCACAGCGCGGATCAGGCCCAGGTTGCCTTCCTGGATCAGGTCCAGGAAGAGCATGCCGCGGCCGGTGTAGCGCTTGGCCAGCGAGACCACCAGGCGGAGGTTGGCCTCCAGCAGGTGGTTCTTGGCGCGCTTGCCGTCGTGGATGATGAATTCGAGTTCGCGCTTGTACTTCGGCTCCATGGAACCGTCGTCAGCGGCGATCTTCTCTTCGGCGAACAGGCCGGCTTCGATCCGCAGGGCAAGGTCCACTTCCTGCTCAGCGTTGAGCAGTGCCACCTTGCCGATCTGCTTCAGGTAGTCCTTGACGGGGTCGGCAGTGGCACCCGCCGACATGACCTGCTGGACGGGGGCGTCGTCGTCGTCGGCGTCAGAGTAGACAAAGCCCTTGCCGCTGCCAACGGCACCCTTGGCAGTGGTGGCTTCGCTCTCTTCAGCGGCCTCGGCGCCTTCCAGGAGGCTCTCGTCGGGATCCTCCTCGACGTCCTCAACGTCGTCAGCGTCGTCGGCAGAAGCCTTGTTGGCGGCCTCAGCGGCTGCCTTGGCGCCGGGCTTGGGCCCGCGCTTCTTGGGCTCGGGCTTGCCGTCCGCGCCGGAGGAAGCCTTGTTGGCTGCCCGGGTAGCGGCCCGCTTGGCGTTGGTCGCAGCCTGCTTCTCCTCGGCGGACAGATTGTCCTGGGCGGCGGGGTCCTTCTTCGTGGAAGACGGGGTCACAGAAAACCTTTCTTGCGGTGGTCTGTGGAATCGCCATACGGGCAACACCACTATGACCCTGTCAAGTCCGTGATGTAAATCAAGCGCCACCACGGCCGGCAGAGTCTCTTAAGACAACTACCGGAGCGGCCGTATTGTTCCCCTGGGGGCAATACTGCTGGTGCTCAATACACGGACCCAACCGGGTCTCGGCATCCATTGTCTCATGTTTCCCCGCATCGGGCCTCCCCCGGCTTTCACGGGCCGCTTCCGGACGTGCTGTCCCTACCCGGAGTCCACGCTCACGCAGCGGCTCCGGGACCGAACTTCTGCCAGGCGGATTCCTTCCTGGCCGCCCACCCGCAAATGGATCCACGTCCCACCAGCTCCAGGATCAGTTCCGCCAGCCGGTACCCGGGCTGGGCGGTCATCGCGTCACGCAGGTACCGGGCTGCGTAGGAGCCCCGGCCACGGCACCATGAGATCCAGCCACGGCCGGTCAGCGCCGCTGCGGCCGCCTGGCCGTTTAACGCTGCCAACTCCGCCAGGATGCGGTCCAACCCGTCCATGCCCGCCCAGTCCGGGGCGGCGGGCGCAATTCCCATCAGGACCGCCCCGTAGTTGGGCACTTCCCCGTCAACAGGCACCGGCTCCGCACGGTACGCCGCGTGAAGTCGTTCAAGCCCCCAGCACTCCCCTGCGCTGCTGCCTGGCCCACCCGGACCACCGGGCGTGCCGGTGTCGTTGCCCGAAACTGCCAGCGGGCTGATTGCCTCCAGCTGGAGGGCATCGTCGAGGAAATGGAGTCCCTCAACACCGCCCTCGGCCGCCTTCCTCCCAGCTGCGCTCATCACCAGCACAGCGTCCCGCCAGTGCGGGACCAGGAGGGAGGCGGACAGGAAACCGTCGCGGTCAACATCCGGCACCCAGGGCAGCGCGGCGGGCCGGGCCAGAAGGTCCTCCCACACATCCAGGACCAGCCGGAACTGTGCCAGGCTGCGGCGCCGCGGCGCCAGCCCGCGTTCCCACTCTTCTTCAGCCTCCATGGCTGCGGCCCGGTGCATGGCGGAAACCGGCCGGGCAGCGGTTTCACGCCGTTCCGGCGCGGGTCCCACACTGCTTCCGCGGTACACCATTTCCGCGTTCAGTGCGCTGTCACGGATTTCCTGGACGGGACGTCCGGGCCCCGGGCAGCAGTCGGCATCAAGGCAAAACGCGTCCCGCCAGTAGTCCCCGCCGACGTACCAGGCGTCGCGGACCGGCATGCCGGCCTGGTCCAGCACGGGCGCGAGGCCGGCCAACAGCCGGCCATAAGTCCCTGCGGCCAGGTGGGTGTCGCTGGTGAACACGGCCAGCAGCGTGCCGTCGGCATTCGTGTCGGCATCAAGGTAGCCGCGCACCGCCTGCAGATAGTGCTCCGGCGCGGCATCCGCTTCAGGCGCCGGAAGGTCCAATCGAAGCGTGGCGCCAAGCTGCCTGCCGTGCATGGTCATGGCCACGAGGCTGTCGGAAGGCCAGTAGCCCAGCGAATGCGGAATGAAACCGAGGATATCCGCGGGGCCGGTGACGGTGAGTCTTTCGGGAGCTGTCA
Organism: Pseudarthrobacter chlorophenolicus A6; assembly: GCF_000022025.1. Classification (GTDB taxonomy): domain Bacteria; phylum Actinomycetota; class Actinomycetes; order Actinomycetales; family Micrococcaceae; genus Arthrobacter; species Arthrobacter chlorophenolicus. The sequence goes on along the minus strand of NC_011886.1, from coordinate 1,805,982 downwards.
TGGCTCCACGATCCGCCGGGCGGCCGTGGCCGGGAAGGTGCGTCCCTGCCTAAGTGGACAAGTCCTGCCTGGCGTCGTCCGCAAGCGGCAGCGTCCACCACCATAAAGCCCGGAAAGCCGTTCTCACCTGACGTCGGAGGAGCGGTTGTGGAGGACTGGTCAGTCGTCCGTGGGGGTGTTCTGGTTGCGCCGGGCCAGGTTCTCGCGGCGCTGCCTGGCAAGGGCCGTCCGCAGCGGCGGTACCACCACGCCCTGCTCGGCCATCCGGCGCCGGACCTTGCGCCGGCACCCGATGACGGCGGCCGTGCCGAGCCCCAGCAGCAGGAACTGGATGCTCAAGGCAATGCGGAACGGATCAAGCCCGTAGAGGACGCCGTTGGAGAAGCCGCTGGCGTAAAGGACGTCCAGGACAACCCCGATGAGGAAGATGGCCGTCAGGGCAGCGATAAAGCCGCCAACGTTCACGATCCCGGTGGCGGTGCCGATGCGGTGCGCAGGGTTGAAGGTCCGGGCGAAGTCGAAACCGATCATGGACCCGGGGCCGCCGATGGCCAGGGCCACCACCAGGATGGCCAGCAGCCAGAGCGGAGCACGGCCCGGGATGAGCAGGACCGCCGCCCAGGCGGCCGCCGTCACCGCCGCGATGAGCAGGACCATCGTGGAGCGCCGCAGCGGGTGCCGGGAAACGAAGCGGCCAATGAACGGGCCCACCGCCATCGCCGCAGCCACATAGAGCGCCATGAGGGACGCAACAGTGCCGGCGTCCAGGCCCTGTCCGGAGATCAGGAACGGGTAGCCCCACGTCATGGCGAACACGGTTCCACTGAACTGGATGGTGAAGTGGCTCCACATTCCCAGCCGGGTGCCGGGCTGGCGCCATGCCCGTGCCAGCGACACTCCGGTCGCCTTCAGCCCCTGCTGCGATGTGGGCCGTTCGACGCCGGGCGGTACGTCCTGCAGCAGGACCACCACCAGCACTACGGCCACAGCGGACATGCCGGCGAGCATCAGGAACGCGGGCGTCCAGCCGGCCGAGTGCAGGACGAAGGCGAAGGGGATCACACTGATGAGCTGGCCCAGCTGGCCGGACATGCCGGTCAGCTGTGTGACGAGGGGAACCCTGGCCGGCGCGAACCACAACGGGATCAGCCGGATCACGGAGATAAAGGTCATGGCATCACCGGCGCCCACCAGGACGCGGCCCAGGACGCCGCCGGGAATGCTGTCGGCAAAGGCGAGCTGAAACTGGCCCAGGCCCATCAGGACCGCGCCGCCGGCGATCATGGCCCGTGAACCGAACCGGTCCACCAGGAGCCCCACGGGGATCTGCAGGGCCGCATAGACCAGCAGCTGGAGGACGGTGAAGAAAGAGATCGCCGATGCGCTGGCATGGAACCGCTCGGTGGCCTCCAGTCCCACCACGCCGAAGGACGTGCGCTGGGATACAGCAACCAGGTACCCGAAAACACCGACGGTCCAAATCAGCCAGGCGCGGGGTGCAGTCACGTCTTCATTATGCCCGCACGCCACATGCCCCACGTCAGCACGCGCCGCCGGCTACTGCCCGGGGTTCTCCCGGGCGAGGTAGGCCTCGACGGCGGCACCCAGCACATCGGCGTCGGGAAGCTCGTCGTTCTCGTCGGCGAGCAGCGACCGGCGGACGATGCCGTCGGACTTTTCGTCGTAACGGGTTTCCAGCCGGGACACCACCTGCTGGACCTCTTCGGAGGCCTCGATCTGCTCGGCGATCTGGCGGCTCACGTCGCGGCCCGATTCGCGCAGCCGGTCCGTGGGCAGCATGAGGGATGTGGCCGCACCCAGGTACTCCAGGCCCGCTACGGCGGCGGTGGGGTATTCGGCTTCGGCCAGGTAGTGCGGCACGTGGATGACGTACCCGGCAACGTTGCGGTTCGCCTCGACGAGGCGCAGCTCCAGGATGTGGCCGACGGCGGCGGGTACCTCCACCGTTGGCTTCCACACGGAGATGCCTTCGATCAGTTCGGGCCGGTTTCCGTGCACCGTCACACCTACCGGGCGGGTGTGCGGCACCGGCATGGGAATCGAATGGATCCACGTGACCAGGTTGACGTCAAGCTTTTCCACGATTCCCACGACTGCACGGGCGAAGCGCTCCCACTGAAGGTCGGGCTCGAACCCGGCCAGCAGCAGGAACGGCTTCCCCAGCCCGTCAACCAGCCGGTAAAGCGCCAGCCGCGGCTCCTGGTAATCCTGGATATGGTCTTCGACAAAGCTCACGTGGGGCCTGCGGGACCGGTAGTCGATCAGCTGGTCGGCGTCGAAGACGGCAACGGGCCGGGCATCCAGGGAGTCCAGCAATTCGGCATTGATCTGCTTCACCACATGGCCGGCGTCCGCGAAGCCGGTAAACCCCATCACCAGGTTCAGGCCGCGCAGCTCAGGGCTGTGGAACAGCTCGATGTTGCTCGCATAGAGAGCGTCGGGGTCCAGCAGGGAGCCGGAGATCCTTTCAAGCACGCCATGGTCCTTTCACGGGTCGGGGAAGTCATCAGGCATAACGCAGAGTCGGGACGCGGCATTCCGCCGCACCGTGTGGTGCACATCTCAGGAAATTCTCCCGCCGCGCCGGCGAAGGGCTACGATCGGAACTGGCCTGCCAGCCGGGCCTGCTTTCGCCCGGGCCGCGTCCGGAACGGCCGCCTCCGGGCCACCATGGCGGGAGCCGAACATGCATCCCCGCCCGATCTTTTCGAGAATTGAGGACTCATCCCTGTGGTCAAGAATACTGAAATCAACCTTAGTACCGTCTCCCGGGACCTGAAGAAGAGCCCCAGCGACGCCGTGGTCATCGGGGTGGGGCAGGGAACTGACGGGCCAGTACTGCTGGAGAACCCGCTGACGGCAAAATCGGCTGAAGCCCTCGCCGACTCCCTCAAGGCGCTGGGCATCACCGGCGCAGCAGACCAGGTGGTTCGGCTGCCCGGCCTGCCGGAAACCGGCGCGGGCATCCTGGTGCTGGCGGGAGTGGGCAAGGTGCAGGCAGGCAAGCCGCTCGCCGCTGAATCGCTTCGCCGTGCCGCCGGTTCCGCTGTTCGCCAGCTGGCAGGGCTCGCAACGGTGGCGCTCGCGTTCCCGACGGCGTCCGTCGCCGACGTCGAGGCCGTCGCCGAGGGTGCGGCGCTGGGCGCGTACTCCTTCACCGAGTTCCGGTCCGCCAAGGACGGGCTCAAGGATCCGGTCCGGAACGCCCTGATTTTCACCGACGTGGTGGAGCAGAAGGAACTCGGCACCGCACTGAAGCGTGCGGGGCTGGTGGCCAAGGCTGTCAACGCCACGCGTTCGCTGGTCAACACCCCGCCCAGCCACCTGTACCCGGAATCGTTCGCCGAGGCAGCCAAGGACCTTGCCAAGGGCCTGCCCGTCAAGGTGACGGTCTGGGACGAGAAGCGCCTGGAAAAGGAAGGCTTCGGCGGCATCATGGGCGTCGGCAAGGGCTCCACGCGCCAGCCGCGCCTGGTCAAGGTGGAGTACTCCCCCGCCAAGGCTGCGTCAAGCATCGCCCTCGTGGGCAAGGGCATCACGTTCGACACCGGCGGCATCTCCATCAAGCCCGCCCTGGGCATGGGCGACATGAAGAGCGACATGGCGGGCGCCGCCGTCGTCCTTAATACTGTCCTGGCCCTCGCCGGACTGGGCCTGCCGGTCAAGGCCACCGCCTGGCTCTGCATCGCCGAGAATATGCCCTCGGGTGCCGCGTCCCGTCCGGCCGATGTCCTGACGATGTTCGGCGGCAAGACCGTGGAAGTGCTTAACACGGATGCCGAAGGCCGCCTGGTCATGGCCGACGGAATTGTTGCAGCCAGCCGTGAATACCCGGACGCCATCATTGACGTTGCAACCCTTACGGGTGCGCAACTCATCGCCCTGGGCAACCGGACCGCGGGCGTCATGGGCTCGGACAGCGTCACCGGCGCCCTCAAGTCGGCTGCGGACCGCGCCGGCGAACTGGTGTGGCCCATGCCGCTGCCCGAGGAACTGCGGCCCACCCTGGATTCCCAGGTTGCGGACCTGGCCAACATCGGCGAACGCCATGGCGGCATGATGACCGCCGCCGTGTTCCTGCGCGAATTCGTGGGCCAGGACAAGCAGGGCGAACAGATCCCCTGGGCACACATCGACATCGCCGGCCCGTCCTTCAACAACGGCAGCCCCTACGGCTACACGCACAAGCAGGGCACCGGCTGCACGGTCCGTACCCTCGTTGCCTACGTTGAGGACATCCTGGCCGCAGCCTGACCGCCGCGGCGCGGCAACGGTGCATGCGGCCCTGCGGTACGGGTGATCCCTGTGCCACAGGGCCGCGTGACACTGGACACAAGCGCTCCACAAACGCTGCGCCAAGGTGGAGCATGGATGGGTGGTTCGCTAAGGTGAACCACGGTAGTCACAAATGCAAGAGAACTGACCTGCTGACATAATCACGGCAGTGCAATTCCAAGACCAGATGATGCGCGCAGAACGCGTCATCGTTCACGCGAGGGAGCGTTTAAGTGGCCGATCAGGCAACTGCGCAAGAATTCGACATCCTGGTACTCGGTGGCGGCAGCGGCGGATACGCCGCGGCGCTCCGGGCAGTACAGCTCGGCCTCACCGTCGGCCTCGTGGAGAAAGCCAAGCTGGGCGGCACCTGCCTCCACAACGGCTGCATCCCCACCAAGGCGCTGCTCCACTCCGCCGAACTGGCCGACCACGCCCGCGACTCCGCCAAGTACGGCGTGAACGTCACCCTTGACAGCATCGACATGACCGCCGTCAACGCGTACAAGGACGGCATTATCGCCGGCAAGTACAAGGGCCTCCAGGGCCTCATCAAGTCCAAGGGCATCACCGTCATCGAAGGTGAAGGCAAGCTCCAGGGCACCGACACTGTCGTAGTCAACGGCACCGCCTACAAGGGCAAAAACATCATCCTGGCCACGGGTTCCTACTCCCGCACCCTGCCCGGCCTGGAAATCGGCGGCAAGGTCATCACCTCCGACCAGGCCCTCACCATGGATTCCATCCCCAAGAGCGCCATCATCCTGGGCGGCGGCGTCATCGGCGTCGAATTCGCCTCGGTCTGGAAGTCCTTCGGCGTGGACGTCACCATCGTGGAAGGCCTGCCCTCCCTGGTCCCCAACGAAGACGCCACCATCATCAAGAACTTCGAGCGCGCGTTCAAGAAGCGCGGCATCAAGTTCTCCACCGGCGTGTTCTTCCAGGGTGTCGAGCAGAACGCCGACGGCGTCAAGGTCACCCTGGTGGACGGCAAGACGTTCGAAGCCGACCTCCTCCTGGTGGCCGTGGGCCGCGGACCCGTCACCGCCAACCTTGGCTACGAGGACGCCGGCATCACCATCGACCGCGGCTTCGTCATCACCAACGAGCGCCTGCACACCGGCGTCGGCAACATCTACGCCGTGGGCGACATCGTCCCCGGCGTCCAGCTGGCCCACCGCGGCTACCAGCAGGGCATCTTCGTGGCCGAGGAAATCGCCGGCCTGAAGCCCGTGATCGTCGAGGACATCAACATCCCCAAGGTCACGTACTCCGAGCCCGAGATCGCCACCGTTGGCTACACCGAAAAGGCAGCCAAGGAAAAGTTCGGCGACGACCAGGTCCAGACCCAGGAATACAACCTGGCCGGCAACGGCAAGAGCTCCATCCTGGGCACCTCCGGCCTGGTCAAGCTGGTCCGCCAGAAGGACGGCCCCGTGGTGGGCGTCCACATGATCGGTGCCCGCATGGGCGAGCAGGTTGGCGAAGCCCAGCTGATCGTGAACTGGGAAGCGTACCCGGAGGATGTGGCCCAGCTGCTGCACGCACACCCCACGCAGAACGAATCCCTTGGCGAGGCCCACCTGGCTCTGGCCGGCAAGCCGCTTCACGGCTGATTCCCCAAAGCATTACCGAGCCCGGTGCACCCGGTCCCGCAGACCGGGTGCACTAGGCTTCCAACAAGGCAGCAATCATTCGCACTAAAGATCAATAAGGAGAACGGGGACGACATGTCTGAATCCGTTAACTTGCCCGCCCTCGGTGAGAGTGTCACCGAAGGAACCGTCACCCGCTGGCTGAAGCAGGTAGGTGACCGGGTAGAGGTGGACGAGCCGCTGCTCGAGGTCTCCACCGACAAAGTCGACACCGAAATCCCCTCTCCTGTCGCTGGCGTGATTGAGGAAATCCTGGTTGCCGAGGACGAAACCGCAGAGGTCGGCGCACCGCTGGTCCGCATCGGTGACGGCTCCGGCGGCGGTTCCGCACCCGCCGAAGAAGCGCCCGCCGCTGCACCCGCAGAAGAGGCACCCGCGGCTGAACCCGCCCAGGAAGCACCCGCCGCACCCGCAGAGGAAGCACCGGCCGCTCCTGGCGCCGAAGCACCTGCTGCCGGTGGCGGCGAAGGCCACGACGTCACCCTCCCCGCACTGGGCGAGAGCGTCACCGAAGGAACCGTCACACGCTGGCTGAAGGCCGTGGGTGACACCGTAGAGGTCGATGAGCCGCTGCTCGAGGTTTCCACGGACAAGGTTGACACCGAGATCCCGTCCCCCGTTGCCGGCACCCTGCAGGAAATCCGCGTGAACGAGGACGAGACCGCAGAGGTCGGTTCCGTCCTTGCCGTCATCGGTTCGGGCGCTGCGGCTGCTCCCGCGGAGGCTCCGAAGGCTGCCCCCGCCCAGGAAGCACCCAAGCAGGAGGCACCGAAGGCTGAAGCCCCCAAGGCAGAGGCACCCAAGCAGGAAGCACCGAAGGCCGCTCCGGCAGCCGCCCCGGCTCCTGCTGCCGCACCTGCAGCGCAGGCCGCACCGGCAGCAGCCGAGGCGCCGGCGGCAGGCGGCGAGTCCGGCTACGTTACTCCCCTGGTCCGCAAGCTCGCCAACCAGCACGGCGTGGACATCTCCTCGCTGTCCGGCACCGGCGTCGGCGGCCGCATCCGCAAGCAGGATGTCATTGCCGCCGCCGAGGCGCAGGCCGCACCGGCAGCAGCTCCCGCGGCAGCACCGGCCGCATCCGCACCGGCAGCCGGCAACGGCCAGGTTTCCTCGCTGCGCGGCACCACCCAGAAGGCTCCGCGCATCCGCCAGGTCATCGCCCGCCGCATGCGCGAGTCCCTCGAGGTTTCCACGCAGCTGACGCAGGTCCACGAAGTGGACATGACCAAGGTTGCCAAGCTCCGCCTTAAGGCCAAGAACTCGTTCCAGGCCCAGAACGGCACCAAGCTGACCTTCCTGCCGTTCATTGCCAAGGCCGTGGCCGAGGCCCTCAAGCAGCACCCCAAGCTCAACGCTGCGTACGACGAGGACAAGCAGGAAATCACGTACCACAACGCCGAACACCTGGCGATCGCCGTCGATACCGACAAAGGCCTCCTGGTTCCGGTCATCTCCGACGCCGGCAACCTGAACCTGGCCGGCCTCGCCGGCAAGATCGCCGATGTGGCTTCCCGTACCCGCGACGGCAAGATCGGCCCGGACGAGCTGTCCGGCGGCACGTTCAGCATCACCAACATCGGTTCGGTGGGCGCCCTGTTTGACACGCCGATCATCAACCAGCCGCAGGTTGGCATCCTGGGCACCGGTGCCATCGTCAAGCGCCCCGTGGTGGTCGCTGACGAAAACGGTGACGACTCGATCGCCATCCGCTCCATGATGTACCTGTCGCTGACGTACGACCACCGCCTGGTGGACGGCGCTGACGCCGGCCGGTTCCTCCAGACCCTGAAGGCACGCCTCGAAGAGGGCGCCTTCGAAGCGGACCTGGGCCTCTAACCCCGGCACGCAGTCCGCGGCGGCTGTCCGGCTTCCAGTGGTGATCCACTGGAAGCCCGGCCGGCCGCTGCGGCATTTAAGCACCCTTGTGACAACGATCCGATGGCAGTGACGAGCTGCGAAGGGCACGCACCCGACGGTTACTACAGAGCGTAGAAGAATCTGGATAGACTGATGCCATGAACATCGTTTACAACGTCATGGTCTTCCTGCACATCGTCGGCGCCGCCATGATCGTCGGCATCTGGATCGGGCAGATGAAGAAGCCCACCGTCCACCCGCGCCAGTTCGATGGCGCTGCCCTGCAGCTCCTCACCGGCGTGGCGATGATGGGCCTGATCCCCGCCCTGGACATGGACGCCAACTACGCCAAGCTGGGCATCAAGCTTGTCATTGCACTGGTGGTTGCCGTCCTGGCCTTCATCGGCAGCCGCAAATTCAAGAAGGGCGAACCGGTCTCCATCGGCCTGGCCCACAGCGTGGGCGGCCTGGCACTGCTGAACGTCGCCATCGCAACGCTCTGGCGGTAGCTGCCCCACCCCTCCGCATGCCACGTACGACGGCGGCGCTCCCCCTGTGCGGGAGCGCCGCCGTCGTGCGTTGTACAGGCCGGTCACAATCCTCTCTCAGCGGACAACCCGTGCACCGGTGCTGCCAAATCCCTAGGATGGGAAACGGCGGGCTGCGGCGGATGCCGGCGCCCGGATCGAATCAACGCTGAGGAGTGACATGGCTACAACACGCAACGCGCACACGGTATGGACGGGAAGCCTTACCGAGGGCTCCGGCAACACCACCCTGGACAGCTCAGGCCTGGGCACGTTCGATGTCACCTGGAAGGCCCGCACCGAAGCGGCCGAGGGCAAGACCAGCCCCGAGGAACTCATCGCAGCGGCACACTCGGCATGTTTCTCGATGGCCTTCAGCCACGAGCTCAGCCAGGCCGGTTTCACCCCGGAGGAAGTCAACACCAAGGCGGAGGTGGGCTTCCAGCCGGGCACCGGCATCACCGGCAGCCACCTGACCCTGAATGCCCGCATCCCCGGCATCTCCGAGGAAGACTTCCAGCGCATCGCCGAGGCAGCCAAGAAGGGCTGCCCGGTATCGCAGGCGCTGGCAGGCATCGAGATCAGCCTGGACGCTACGCTCGCTTCCTGACCCGATTAACGCCAAAGGCCCTGTTCCTGCCGGTTCGTCCGGCGGGAGCAGGGCCTTTTTGCGCGTGCGTCGGCAGGCAGCGGACCGGCGTTACGCCTTGGCCTGGTTCCGTGCCGGCAGCGGCCCCGGGCGCAGCGACGGGTATCCCGCCCGGACCGGAGGACGGTCCGTGGGCAGTTCCTGGACCATTTCCTTGAGTGCGCCGATGCCGTACTCCAGTTGCGGGTCGCGGCCGGCGGCGTAGGCATGCGGCGGGAAAGTCACCTCGATGTCCGGGTCCACGCCGTGGTTTTCAACGCTCCAGCCGATGCCGCCGCTGAACCAGTTGGCGTACCTGGGCTGGGTGACGCCCGTTCCATCGGCCAGGGCGAAGCGGTTGTCGATGCCCACCACGCCGCCCCAGGTCCGCGTTCCAATGACAGGGCCGATTCCGCGCAGCTTTGACACCTGGGTAATGATGTCGCCGTCGGAGCCCGCGAATTCGTCCGCGAGGATGATCACCGGTCCCCTCGGTGCGTGGTGGGGGTAGGTCCGCGGCTTCTCCCCGCGCGGCATGCTCCAGCCGGTCACCTTGCGGCCAATCAGTTCGGCCACCAGCTGCGACGTGTGTCCGCCGCGGTTGCGCCGCACGTCCACGATCAGGCCGTCCAGCGCGGTCTCGGTGTCCAGGTCCCGGTGCAGCTGGGCCCAGCCGTTGGCCATCATGTCCGGGATGTGCAGGTAGCCAAAGGCGCCGCCCGAGGCTTCCCGGACGGTGCGGCGGTTCGATGCCACCCATTCCTGGTACCGCAGCCGCTCCTCGTCCTTGACCGGAACGACGGCGACGCGGCGCTGGGTGCCGGCTGCATCTCCGTGCCCGGCACCGTTCAGCAGGGTCAGTTCCACGGCCCGGCCGGCGGCCCCGACCAGCTGCATGGCGGGGGTGACCGCTGCAGCCAGGGGCACGCCGTCGATGGCCAGCAGGATGTCGCCGGCTTTGGCGTCGACCCCGGGCCGGTTCAATGGCGAGGTGGCCAGTGGATCCGAGGACTCACCGGCGAGGATCCGGGTGATTTCCCAGCCCGACGCCGTGTGGGCCAGATCGGCTCCCAGCCGGCCCTGCCCGTGGCTCCCGTTTTCTGTGACGGCCGCGGGGCGTACGTAGGCATGCGACGTTCCCAGTTCGCCGTGCAGCTCCCACAGCAGGTCAACGAGGTCGTCGTGCGAGCCCAGCCGGTCCACCAGGGGACGGTACCGGTTGCGCATCGAGTCCCAGTCCTGGCCGGCCATGTCTTCGGCCCAGAAGAAGTCCCGTTGCAGGCGCCAGGCCTCGTCGAAAGCCTGCCCCCAGACGCTGACGGGGTCCATCATCACGCGGATGCGCCCCAGGTCCACCTTGACCAGCTTGCCGGACTCCTCGTCTGCCCTGGCGTCGGACGGAACCACGGTGACCTGCTTGTCGGCAATGACCACGGCCTTGGTCCGGTCACCGGAGAGCCGGTAGCTGTCCAGGGACTCCACGAGGGTTTCCTGCTTGCGGCGGCCGAGGTCGTACCGCACCAGGCTGGGACGGGTGTCCTTGTCCTCCTGGCTTGCCTTGCCGTCGCCCGTGACGCCGGAGAGGGCCGCGTCCAGCCACAGGAGCGCGCCCTTGGTTGCCGAGAGGCCGGTGTAATTGCCCTGCGGAACCGGAACGCCGATGACCCGGTGGGCCAGCCCTTCGGGATCCACGCGGACCGGCGCCGGACCGTCCGGGGCTCCGGCGTCAGCGGCATCGGACCCGCCCGTATCAGTTGCACCGGGCGCCACGTCAGGCCCGAACGGCGATGGCGTTCCGGCGGCGAGGGCCACGAGGTAGGGCTTGATGGGGCTTGGGAAGGACAGGTCAAAGGAGTGGCCGTCGTAGACCGGATCGAAGCTGCGGTTGGACAGGAACGCAAGGTACTTACCGTCCGGGGTGAACGCAGGGGACCTGTCACAGAACCGTCCGTCGGTAACCTCCACGGGGTCCGAACCCGCAGCCGCGATGTTGGCCGCCCGCAGCCTGCTGCGCGAGCCGAAGGAGGTAACAGGCTCGGACCAGACCAGCCAGGCGGAGTCGCCGGACCAGGCGAGGTCGGAAATGGTTCCCTCTCCGATGCTGGTCACCCGGGTCAGCTCCCCGGAGGCGGCGTCGGCGACATACACGTCACCGAACGACGTCCCCAGGGCCAGCCACCGTCCGTCGGGGCTCGCCTCGAGGGCGCTGGCCCGCGACGGCGTCGGAACGGCGATCTGCGCGGCAGCGGGAGCCCCGGCAGGTTCGCCGGTCCCCTCCCCGGGTGCCCCATCCGGCAACTGTTCGTCGCTGCCACCCGGGCGGGAGTTGGCCAGGACAACCGGCGAAGGCTGCGCAGATCCCGCCAGCACGGCGGCGCCGGCAGCCGGTACGGGCTGAGGCAGGGAAACGGCATCCGCCGGCCCGGAGCTTGAACCGGTGTCTGTTTCCACGGGACTTGCTGCCTCCGGCGTGTCGCCGGCGGGCGGCGTTGCCGGCGCGGTTCCAGTGGGGCTGGCCGGGTGGCCGATGGCTGGCACGATGTCCCTGATATGCAGGGCCTCGACGCCGCCGTGGTCCGCGATGTATGCGATGCGGCCGTCGCCAAGCGGCCGTGGAAGGCGTCCGCGCACGCCGGGGGTGGCCTCAATGATGCGCGACGGTCCGTCTTTGTGGCGGAGCCAGTGGATGGTGCCGTGTGCCTCCACCGCGCTGGCTGAACCGGAAGCGTCCGGCACTGCGGCGCCCAGGTGCTTTGAGGTCTTCAGGAGCGAAGGGCGGCGGGACTGCGAGGCGGACCCGAGCGTGATGTCGAGGCGGACAGCCTCGGACCCTAGGTCCTTCAGTACCCACAGTTCACCGGCGGATTCGAAGATGACCCGGCTTCCGTCCGTGGCCGCGTGGCGGACGTAGAAGTCCTCGTGGTCGGTATGCCGGCGGAGGTCCTTTCCGTTGGGAAGGACTGAGTAGAGGTTGCCGTAGCCTTCATGGTCGGAGAGGAAGGCCACCCGGCCGTCCACCCACAGGGGGTCGGCGAAGTTCCCTTCCAGCTCCGGCAGCAGCCGCTCGAATTCGCCGTTGCCGTCAGTATCGATCCACAGCTTCCCGGCTGTCCCGCCGCGGTACCTCTTCCACCAGGCAGGTTCGCGGGACAGCACGCTGGCCACCACCACCGGACGCTCATCGCCCACTTCGGGGCCGAAGGCCACCGATTCCACGGGGCCGAACGGCAGTTCTTCCGCCCACCCGCCTTCGAGGGGCACGCTGTAGGCATGGGTGTGGCGGCTTTCGGCCTGCCGGAACGCGCTGGTCACCACCACGGCGCCGCCGGCGGTGAAACCCTTGACCCGGGTGGTGCTGTGGCCGAAGTAGGTCAGCTGCCGGTAGCCGCCGCCGTCAACGTCCGCCGAGACCACTTCCGGGGCTGTTCCCTGGATGACCGTCCACACGAGCTTCTTGCCGTCCGGGGTGAAGCGGGGGTTGCGGGCGGGCAGCTGGAGCGATGAGACACGCCAGGCGCGGCCCCCGTCCAATGGCGCGATCCAGACGTCATCCTCGGCCACGAAGGTGACCAGATCGCCGTGCAGATGCGGAAAACGGAAGTAGCTCGAAGAGGTCATCGTTCGATCATAGTCATCCCCTACCCGGCGCCGCGGGACGTGCCGTGGGGCCGGGTCCGTGGTGTGATGGAGCATGCGCATCCTTATGTCCGGAGCCTCGGGAATGATCGGCACGTCCATGTCAGCCACCTTCAGGGAGGCCGGGCATGACGTCGTGTCCCTGGTGCGCCGGGAACCGAGGACGGCCGCCGAAGTCCACTGGGATCCGGCCGCCGGGGAACTGGATCCCCGGGCTCTTGAGGGCGCGGACGCCGTCGTGAATCTCTCCGGCGCAGGAATCGGCGACCGGCCGTGGACGCGCAAGCGTGTGGAGGAGCTGTTCAGTTCGCGGCTGCGGTCCACGGACACCCTGGTCCGGGCGATGCAGCAGGTGGACAGCCCGCCGCCCACGTTCATCAGCCAGTCAGGTTCCGGGTACTACGGCGACGCGGGATACACCGTGCTCCGCGAAGATGCCCCCGCGGGATCAGGCACCCTGTCCCGCATCTGTGTGGAGTGGGAACAGGCCGCTGCCGCCGCCCCGCCGGGCGTGCGGACTGTCACGCCGCGCACGGGCGTTGTCCTCAGCCGCTCCGGCGGCGCCTTGGGAAGGCTGCTTCCCCTCCTGCGGCTCGGCATCGGCGGCCCGTTCGGGGACGGCCGCCAATACTGGCCGTGGGTATCCCTGCCGGATGTGTCAAAGGCTTTCCTGTTCCTGCTCGAATCCGACATCCACGGCCCGGTCAACCTGTGCGCCCCTGAACAGGCTGACGTCAACAGCATCGTGGCTGCACTGGCCCACGCGCTGCACCGGCCCGCTGCCCTGCGGGTCCCGGGCCCGGTGTTACGCCTGCTGATGCGCGACCTGGCCGAAGAGCTGCTGCTGGCCAGTCAAAGGATGGAGCCTGCCGTCTTGTCGTCAGCCGGATTCCGCTGGGAACATCCTGGTTTGGCGGAAGCGGCCGCCTGGGTGGCCGGCAACGGCAAAGCCGCAGATCCGGCCTGACACCGACGTAGTGGCCATGGTGCGCGCAGCCCCGGCGCAGTTCGGTGTCAGGAACCGGGAAGGATCTCACTGATCCGCCACTCTCCGTCCTCTGAAACCAGCACCAGGCGCAGGGCCTGGCCCGGCGCCTCGGCACCTTTCGCGGCAACAGTTCCTGCGGCGTCCTTCTCTTCCCAGGCTGAGGTGGCGGCGGTGGCCCTGACAACGGCGCGCGATTCCGTGGGGCCCGGTTCGGTCCGGACGTCCGAGAGCGTGCTGATGAAGCCTGAGAGCACCCTGCCCGAACCGGACAGCCTCTCCGCAGTCTGATGGTCGGCGGCGGCCGCCGGCGACCCGGAGGCGTTGACTTCCGCCAGCAGGCCCACCTGGCCGCTGCGGAATGCGTAGTCGCGCATCGCCGCAAGCCCACGCAGGGCGTCCGCTGGCTGGGCTGATGAGGCCAGTACCCTGGCCTCATCCAGTGCGGCGGGGCCTCCGGCCTGGACCGCAGCAGCGTCTACGGCGGGCGCGGAAGCTGCCGGAGTCCTGGTGTCGCCGGCGGGACGGAAGGTACCCAGGGCCAGCTGCGACACGGGGGTCAGCCATAGGACCATCGCCGCCACTGCGGCCGCGCCCACGGCGAAGACGGCCCGGCGGAGGGGAATCCCGGTTGGCGCCTCGCTGCGGTGAGCCCCGTTCCGGCCAGAGCCCGTGTGCCTCCTGGAGCGTGCGGGGGCACCACCCGTGTCCTTCCGCCGTGCTGGTTCGCCCGTTGCAGCGGCGAATCCCGTCAGCCGCGGCGGTGCCGCCATCCGCCGGCGCAAGGTGCCGAACCGTTCCTTCAACCGGCCCGGTGAGGGCGGCGCGACGTGCCTGCGCGTCAGGAGTTCCCGGATAACCGTGGGATGGACGGAAGCCGAAAGGTCCACTGGTACAGGGGCGGCACTGCGGTAGACGGCGGTTGCCAGGGCACCGGCGGTGGGACGGAGCCTTCGGTCTTCGTTGAGCCCTGATTCGAGGGCTGCAGCGAGGTCCGCTGGAACACCGGGAACCAGGAGCGGCAGCGGTGGCCGGTCTGCCGTGCGTGGCGGCGCGGCACCAGTGAGGCAGAACCAGCCGAGGGCCGCCGCCGAATAGACGTCCCTCTCGGGTTGCAGCCCTGCGCGGACAGCATCCACCGGTGCAGGATCAACGAAGCCGGGTGTCCCGTGGCCGGCTCCGCCGGCGGGGTCCCCCAGCATCCGGGCGATTCCCAGGTCCGAGAGCATCGGTTTGCCCTGGCCGGTGAAAAGCACGTTGCCGGGCGAGACGTCCGCATGCGTGAATCCTTTCCCATGGAGATAGGACAATGCCTGGGCGACAGGGGTCAGTACGGTGACGGTTTCACCGACACTGAGCCGGCCGCGGGAGCCAAGAAGCTGCCCCAGGGAGCCACCGGATGCGTAGTCCATGATGAGGGCAGTGGATGGTTTTCCCTCTGCCTCGCCTGCCGGCCCGGGGTGCAGGCTGACGGCATCGTGGGCCCTGACCAGGTGCTGGTGGTCCAGCACGGAGAGGATTCGGATTTCCCTTCTCACCGCGTCCTCAGACATCGATTCGCGCCCTCGCGCATCCGTGGAGCCGGGGTGGAAGCACTTGACGGCGTATTTCCTGCCGCTGGCCTGCTCAGCGGCAAGCCAGACCGATGCTGTGCTTCCCAGCCCCAGGAGCCGGTCAACCGCAAAACCCGGAACGTCGGGAGCGTGCAAATCATCCATGTCCCATGTCTAGCGGAATCCGTGGACGGCCGCAGAAGTTATCCACAGGCGGCGGGGGTCTCCAGTCACATTGCGGGCCCACGTCCGGCCGCTGGTGAGCTTAGACACTAAACCCTGTCCGCGGCGCTGCGGGGTCTAAGCTGGAAGGCATGACTCTTGAGTTTTCAGGGCTGGGTCTTGCACCGGAGTTCGTTGATTACCAGCATGCCTGGGACGTTCAACGCGAACTGCACGGAAAAGTGGTGGCCGGTGAGGCACCCAGTACCGTGCTCTTGCTGGAACACGCAGCCGTTTACACCGCAGGCAAGCTGACCGAGGACCACGAACGGCCCTTCGACGGGACTCCCGTTGTGGCCGTGGACCGCGGTGGCAAGCTCACCTGGCACGGTCCGGGCCAGCTCATCGCCTACCCCATCCTGAAACTGAAGAACCGCGCAGGGATCCGTGACTACGTGGAGCGGCTCGAGGCCGTCATGATCGCCGTCATGGCCGATTACGGCATCCGCGCAGAACGCATCAAGGGCCGCGCCGGCGTATGGGTCAAAGCCGACGCCAACGGGCCCGACCGCAAAATCGCCGCTATCGGCATCCGTGTCCTCAACGGAGTGACGATGCACGGTGTCGCCATCAACTGCAGCAACGACCTCGCCCCCTATGGGCAGATCATCGCCTGCGGCATCACGGACGCCGGCGTGACCACCATGTCCCGGGAAACCGGGAAGGACATCCGCCCCGCCGACATCGCCGAACGCTTCGTGGAAGAATTCCGCAAGCACGAAGAAGCACTCGTTTCAAGCCCCGAAGGAGCTCTACTGTGACATTGGCACCCGAAGGCCGGAAGTTGCTGCGGATCGAGCAGCGCAACGCGGCCACCCCGGTGGAACGCAAGCCGGAATGGATCAAGGCCAAAGTCCAGATGGGCCCGGAATTCGTCCAGCTCAAGAACCTGGTCAAAAAAGAAGGCCTGCACACCGTCTGCGAAGAGGCCGGCTGCCCCAACATCTTCGAATGCTGGGAAGACAAAGAAGCCACCTTCCTCATCGGCGGCTCCGAATGCACCCGCCGCTGCGACTTCTGCCAGATCGACACCGGCAAACCCTCCCCCGTGGACAGGTTCGAACCCACCAAAGTGGCCCGCTCCGTCCAGTCCATGGCCCTGCGCTACGCCACCGTCACCGGCGTAGCCCGCGACGACCTCGAAGACGAAGGCGTCTGGCTCTACGCCGAAACCGTCCGCAAAATCCACGAACTCAACCCCGGCACCGGCGTCGAACTCCTCATCCCCGACTTCTCCGGCAACCCCGACCACATCAAGGCGATCTGCGACTCCGCCCCGGAAGTCTTCGCCCACAACGTCGAAACCGTCCCCCGGATCTTCAAACGCATCCGCCCGGCCTTCCGCTACGAACGCTCCCTCGACGTCATCACCCAGGGCCGGAACCTGGGCATGGTCACCAAATCCAACCTCATCCTCGGCATGGGCGAAACCCGCGAAGAAATCTCCGAAGCCCTCGCCGACCTGCACGAGGCCGGCTGCGACCTGATCACCATCACCCAGTACCTCCGCCCCTCCGAACGCCACCTCCCCGTGGACCGCTGGGTCAAACCCCAGGAATTCGTGGACCTCCAGCACGAAGCCGAAGAAATCGGCTTCCTCGGCGTCATGTCCGGCCCCCTGGTCCGCTCCTCCTACCGCGCCGGCCGCCTCTGGGCCACCGCCATGCGCAAAAAAGGACGCGACATCCCCGCCGAACTCGCCCACATCGCCGACGGCATCCAGGACTCCGGCACCACCCGCCAGGAAGCCAGCACCCTCCTGGCCGCCCGCTCCTGACCCGGCCGCCGCTGCCGCCCAGGGCCGGACACCGGATCTTTCCGGCGTCCGGCCCTTCGGCTTTGGTCACGTAGAATTGAGGCACTATGGCGAAATCCCCTGACTCCAGCAACTCCACCCCGGCGGACTCCAGCGCGGCAAAGCGCGGACTGTTCTCCCGCAAGCCGAAAGAGGCCAAGGCCAAAAAGCCCAGCCGCCTCAAGCAGATCGGCGAGGTCTTCAACATGACCCGCCGCCACGACCCCATGGTCCCGTGGCTGATGCTGCTGGTCTTCCTGGGCGTTGTGGCCGTCAGCTTCCTGGTGGGTTTCTGGCTTGATAACTGGATCACCGGCCTGATTATCGGTATCCCGCTGGGCCTGCTCGGCGCCACGTTGATCCTGTCCCGGCGCGCGGAACGGGCGGCCTTCGCCCAGATCGAAAACCAGCCTGGCGCCTCGGGTGCCGCACTGGGCACCCTCCGCCGCGGCTGGATCACCGAGGAACAGCCTGTCGCCGTCAACCCGCGCACGCAGGACGCCGTGTTCCGCGCCATCGGCCGTCCCGGCGTCGTACTGGTCAGCGAAGGCCCCACGCTGCGCGTCAAGCCGCTGCTGGATGCCGAGCGCAAGCGCCTTGCCCGGATCCTGCCCAATGTGACGGTGCACGTCATCGAAAGCGGCCGCGGCGAGGGCCAGGTGCCCATCAGCCAGGTGGCTAAGAAGATGGGCAAGCTGAAGAAGGAACTGACCAAGCTGGAAGTGAACGCCGTTTCCAAGCGGATTGCATCCCTGGGGAACCGGCTGCCCATCCCCAAAGGCATCGACCCCTACAAAGCCCGCCCCAACCGCGGACGCTAGGTCTGAACAGCGCCCCGGCCACCGGAACCTTCCGGCAGCCGGGGCGTTTTTCTTACACAGGCCAGCTCCGCATGCCGGCTGGGCGCCCGGCGCCCGAGCAACCAACGCCTTCCCAAGCAACGATGACGACCGACCTTACAGGACAGGAAAAGACACCCCATGCCCCTTCGCAACGCCGCCATCCGCGCTTTCCGCATCCTCGCCGTCGCCGAAGCTTTCAGCTGGGCAGCCCTGCTGATCGGCATGTACTTCAAATGGATTGCCGGCACCACTGAGATCGGCGTGCAGGTGGCCGGACCTATCCATGGCGCGCTGTTTGTTGGCTACGGCGTGGCCGCCCTGGTGCTCTGGCGCCTGCAGCGCTGGCCGTTCACCGTGGCGCTATTTGCCGGGCTCTCAGCAGTCTTCCCGTTCGCCACCATCCTCTTCGAACGCTGGGCCGACAAGCGGGGGTTGCTGGCTGCGGCCAATCCCGAGGCAGCAGCTCCGGAGGCCGAGCCGTCCAAGGTGTCGGAAGAAAGCCAGGTCTAGAGAAGGGTCGGGCCTCCGCCGCCTGCTCAGCGGCGGATCAGCAGCGTGTTCATCGCTTTGTCGTGCAGGCCACGCTGGTCGGGGTCAAAGATCACGGCCGGAATAACCAGGCACAGCAGCACGGCCCGCACCAGGGCAGCCAACGGTCCGGGTGTCCCGCCACCGGGGCGCACCACCGAGATACCCACCACGCGGTGGCCGATGCTGTAACCGAGGGTGCCCACCAGGAGGATTTGCTCAAGGGCGAAGATTCCCAGGGTTGCCCATGAGTCGCCGGCGAAGGCAAAGTTGCTGATCAGCAGGGCGATGCCCCAGTCGATCATGATGGCAATGATCCGCCGGCCGGCCCGGGCAATGGACCCCGGCCCGGATTCGGGCAAGCCCAGGCGTTCGCCGGGGTACTTGGAAATGCCGGAGGTGTCCGGCCCGGTGAGCCATGAGCCAAGGTCTTTGCGATCTACCACCGTCCAAGTTTACCGGCCTTCGTACCCCTCGCCGGCTGGGTGCGCGCCGCCCACATCGCGGATGGGGTTAGACCACAGTGTGGACACCCGATAGCGTGTTCATAACAGGGCATTCTGTAACCTGCCCGAAACAATGTGGACACGGACGGGAAATGCCGCGTCCATAGGCTGTTAGCAGTTTCAAGCAATCTCCCCGGCAGGTATCTGCGGCAGGGCCACAGCAGGGAAAACCTTGCGTCTTCCCTGCTTTCGGATTGCGCTGGATCATATGGCTGCGGCCAGATATTTACATATGCGTTAGGAGCATAGATGTTCAAGACTGCGGACGAAGTCCTCAAGTTCATCAAGGACGAAGATGTAAAGTTCGTCGATATCCGCTTCACCGACCTTCCCGGCGTCCAGCAGCACTTCAACGTTCCGGCCAAGAGCGTTGACGCTGACTTCTTCGTCAACGGCCAGCTCTTCGACGGTTCTTCCATCCGTGGCTTCCAGGGCATCGCCGAATCGGACATGCAGCTGATCCCCGATGTGACCACCGCGTTCCTGGACACCTTCCGCATGGAAAAGACCCTCGCGCTGAACTTCTCCATCGTGAACCCGCGCACCGGCGATCCCTACCACCGCGATCCCCGCGGCGTGGCCGAAAAGGCCGAAGCGTACCTGGCTTCCACCGGCATCGCCGACACCGCATTCTTCGCTCCCGAGGCCGAGTTCTTCGTCTTCGACAACGTCCAGTACCAGTCCTCCCCGCAGGGCAGCTTCTACAAGATCGACTCCGAAGAAGCGCACTGGAACACCGGCCGTGAGGAAGAGGGCGGAAACCTCGGTTACAAGACCCCCGTCAAGGGCGGTTACTTCCCGGTCTCCCCCACGGACAAGCAGGCCGACCTGCGCGACGCCATGTGTGTTGCCCTGGACGAGGCCGGCCTTGAGGTCGAGCGCAGCCACCACGAAGTTGGCTCCGCCGGCCAGGCTGAGATCAACTACAAGTTCACCACCCTGACCCACGCTGCCGATGACCTGCAGAAGTTCAAGTACGTCATCAAGAACACCGCGGACGCCTGGGGCAAGTCGGTCACCTTCATGCCGAAGCCGGTCTTCGGTGACAACGGTTCGGGCATGCACTGCCACCAGTCGCTGTGGAGCAACGGCGACCCGCTGTTCTACGACGAGAAGGGCTACGCCGGCCTGTCCGACACTGCCCGCTGGTACATCGGCGGCCTGCTGAAGCACGCCGACGCCGTCCTGGCCTTCACCAACCCGACGGTGAACTCCTACCGCCGCCTGGTCAAGGGCTTCGAAGCTCCGGTCAACATGGTCTACTCGCAGGGCAACCGCTCTGCCGGTATCCGCATCCCGATCACCGGTTCCAACCCGAAGGCCAAGCGCATCGAATTCCGCGCTCCGGACCCCTCCTCGAACCCGTACCTGGCGTTCGCTGCCCAGCTGATGGCCGGCATTGACGGCATCCGCAACCGCATCGAGCCCCCGGCACCGATCGACAAGGACCTCTACGAGCTGCCCGCCGAGGAAGCCAAGGACATCCCCAAGGCTCCGGGCACCCTGGAAGAAGCCCTGGAAGCACTGCGCGAGGACAACGAGTTCCTGCAGGCCGGCGGCGTCTTCACGCAGGACCTGATCGACACCTGGATCGAGTACAAGTACGAGAACGAGATCCGCCCGCTGTCCCTGCGCCCGAACCCCTACGAGTTCGAGCTCTACTACGGCGTCTAGTCTCCCCTCCGCCCGGCAGTTCTGCCGGGCGCACTGAGACAGCAAAAGGCGGCCACCGGTGATCCGGTGGCCGCCTTTCGCGTTCCCGGGCCGAAGGCCCGGGAAGAATGGGAAGGCCCGGGAAGAATTGGGAGGGCCCGGATTGTCTGGGAAGGCCGGATTGATTAAAGGTGGAGGCCCGGCTCCAGACGTGCTGAGACCGGGAGCCAGGCCTCCTGACGAATGCCCCCCGAGACGAAGACTGTTCGAGCCTTCCCCCCAACAAGGTTGAAGAACACCGCCATTCCACATCATCGAATAAACGGTTTCCCAAAGCAATAAGGGCCCGCCGGTGTTACCTCATTGTGGCTTGACGAACGGCATGAACAGGGTCCGCTGCGGCCCCGCAGAGCCGCCGGTGTACTGGCCATGGTCCACGAAGCCGGCTTTCAGGTAGGCCGCCAGTCCGGCTCCGTTGGCCTCGTTGACGGAGAGTACGACGCCGGATGCACCGGTGGGGTGCCGGCGCTCGAGTTTTCCTGCCGCCACCACGGCCGCGGCAGCTCCCAGCGTCCCCAGCCCTTTGCCCTGGTGGCGCCGGTCCACGAGGAACCCCCGGAGCAGCCAGGCAGAGCCGTCATCCGGCCAGCCGGCCAGGGTGGCCGCTCCGGACTGCAGGGTGAGCACGCCTATGGCACGCCCGCCGGCCTCCATCACACAGGGATGCCGCCCCTCTTCCGCCAGGCCGGTGAGCGCCATGCGCAACGGGTCACCCACGAATCTCTCCTGGCCGGGTTGGAGCCGGAGCCTGGCCACAGCGTCCAGCTGGATTGCCTGGGCGTCCGCATCAAGGTCCCGCAGCGGGATGATCCAGACGGACCCAGGGAATCCGTCAGTGCCCATAGAAAATGCGCTCGAAGACTCCACGTGCCCGCCGGCTGACCCGCAGGTAGTCCTCCTCCAGGGCTGCGGCGTGGCCGGGCTCATAGCCGCACCACCGGGCCACCGCTTCGAGGTCGCGTCGGGATGAGGGCAGGAGGTCGGACGCCTTGCCGTTCCAGATGACGTTCGCGGACCTGATCCTGCTCGCCAGCCGCCAGGCCTGGGCCAGCGTCTCTGCGTCGTCCTGGTCTAGCAGCCCCAGCTCAGCCGCGGCCTCCAGCGCCGGAAGCGTGGACGTGGTCCGCAGCTCCGGGTGTTCGCCGGCGTGCTGGAGCTGGAGCAGCTGGACCAGCCATTCGACGTCGCTCAGGCCGCCGCGGCCCAGTTTCAGGTGCCGGGCGGGATCGGCACCGCGGGGCAGCCGTTCCGACTCCACCCGGGCCTTGACCCTGCGGATCTCCCGGATGTCCTGCCCCGCAACGGTCTCGGGGTAGCGGATGGGGTCGATCAGGGCCAGGAAGTCGGCGGCGAGGCCGTCGTCACCGGCCATCGGACGCGCGCGGAGCAGCGCCTGGGCTTCCCAGATCAGCGACCAGCGGCGGTAATACTCGGCAAAGGATTCCAGGGAGCGGACCATGGCCCCGTTCTTGCCTTCCGGCCGAAGGTCAGCGTCCATCTGCAGGACGCGCTCGGCCATAATGGCCGGCTTCAACGGCTGGGTCAGCAGGCTGGACACCTTGGCAACGATCCTGCCCGCCTGTTCCTGGGCCTCAGCCTCGGAAAAGCCTGGCAGGGCCCGGTGGACGTACATGACATCGGCGTCCGAACCGTACCCGATTTCCCGCCCGCCCTGCCGGCCCATGGCCACCACCAGAACGGCGGTCTTCAGGGGTCCGCCGGCGGACACGATCCCCTCGGCCACGCGCAGGGCACCCAGGACGGCGGCCCGGTCAGTATCGGCAAGGGCAGAGCCCACCTGGTCCTGGTCCAGCAGCCCGGCCGAGTCGGCCACGGCGATGCGGAGGATTTCCCGCCGGCGGATGAGCCTGATCAGTCGCATGGCGCTTTCCGGATCGGAGTGCCGTGACATCTTGGACGTAATTTCCTGCCACTGCGCTTCGAAGGACACCGGAACAAGGTCCTTGTCCTGCCCCAGCCAGGCAACCGACTCCGGGGACACTTCCAGCAGGTCGGCGATCAGCCGCGAGTTGGAGAGCATGTGGCAGAGCCGCTCGGCCGCAGCGTTCGAGTCGCGGAGCAGGCCAAGGTACCAGTGCGTGGTTCCCAGAGCCTCGCTGACGCGGCGGAAGGCGAGCAGGCCGGCGTCGGGATCCACCCCCTCGGCAAGCCAGTCGAGGAGGATGGGGAGCAGCTGGCGCTGCAGTGCAGCCCGCCGGCTGACACCGGCCGTCAGGGCTTCGATATGCCGCATGGCGCCCTGCGGGTCGCTGTATCCAAGTGCGGCCAGCCGGGCCTGGGCGGCCTCGGGGGTGAGCTTGGCGTCCTCGCTGCTGAGCTTGGCCGCCGTGTTGAGCAGTGGCCGGTAGAAGATCCGTTCATGCAGTTCCCGGACGGACCGTTTGGTCTTCTGCCAGGCACTCAGCAGGGCATCGGGGTGCGGCCGATCATTGGAGAACGGGCCGAGCACCGCCTTTGCCAGGGCACGCAAGGCCGGTTCGGCCACCGGCATCAGGTGCGTGCGGCGCAGCTGGAACAGCTGGATCCGGTGCTCCAGGAGCCGCAGGTACCGGTAGGCGTTGTCGAAAGCTGCGGCATCCGTGCGCCCGATGTAACCACCCGCCGACAGTGCCGCAATCGCCGACGTGGTGTCCCGTCGCCGTAACGTCTCATCCGCCTTGCCATGGACCAGTTGCAGCAGCTGGACCGTGAACTCCACGTCCCGCAGGCCGCCGCGGCCCAGCTTGATCTGCCGCTGCTCCTCGGCAGCGGGGATGTGCTCCGTCACCCGGCGGCGCATGGCCTGGACGGACTCGACGAACCCGTCGCGGCCTGCGGAATTCCAGATCAGCGGGGCCACCGCTTCCTCGTACCGGCGGCCCAGCCGGGCGTCCCCGGCGATGGTGCGCGCCTTCAGCAGCGCCTGGAACTCCCAGCTTTCGGCCCAGCGTGCGTAGTAGGCCTCGTGGGAGGCCAGGGTGCGTACCAGCGGCCCGGATTTACCCTCGGGCCTCAGGTTCGCGTCGACCTCCCAGAGGCCGGGCTCGCGCGCCACGGAGGAGATGGCACGGGAGATCCCGCTGGCCAGCGCGGTTCCGATCGTGTTGGCGTGCGCGTCGTCCAGCTGCCCGGCATCAATGACGTAGATGACGTCGACGTCGGAGATGTAGTTCAGCTCGCGGGCACCGCATTTGCCCATTCCGATGACTGCCAGGCCCACGTCGGCGACGTCGGCGGCGTCGAACTGTTCTGCCGCTTCGGCCCGCGATACAGCAAGGCCGGCTTCGATGGCCGCGCCGGCAAGGTCGGCCAGCTCGCCTCCCACCGAAGGCAGGAAGTCCAGCGGGTCCGCGGCGCAGAGATCCTTGATGGCCAGGTCCACCACTCCCCTGCGGTACGCCGTCCGCAGCGCAGCGTAGGCCTCCGCGCCTGTCACGGCAGCAACGGGACGCGCGGCGCGGGGATCAGCGCCCACCGACTGCAGGAGGGTGGACCGCAGCTCCGCGGGGTCGGCGGGAAGGGGCTCCGGGCTGGTGCGCACGTTGAACGCCGTGAGGTGTTCGGGGTGGCGGATCAGGAACTCGCCCAGGGCCTCCGAGGCACCGAGCACCCGGTACAGCGGCTCACTGGTTTCGGGATCCGCCCCAGCCACGGCACGCAGGTCGGGGTGCTTTTCGATGAGCCGCACCAGGGACTGCAGGGCGGCGTCCGGGCTGGCCGACAGCTGGAGTCCGGCAAACAGCCGGTCCTGGTCCAGCCCCTCCAGCTCACGTGCCGCCAGGAAGCGTTCGCCTTTTTCCAGGTCGCTGAATCCGGCCGCGATGAGGCGGCGTGCCAGGCTCACGCCGGCAGCCTAGAGGATGCCGAGGTTGCGCTGCAGTTCGTAGGGCGTCACCTGCAGGCGGTAGTCCTGCCATTCGGCCCGCTTGTTGCGGAGGAAGTGCTCGAACACCTGCTCGCCCAGGATCTGCGGCATCAGTTCGGAATCCTCCATGGCGCGGATGGCGTCATGCAGGCTGGCCGGCAGGGGGTCGTGTCCCATGGCCCGGCGTTCGGCCGAGCTCAGCGACCAGACATCGTCCTCGGCGGCGGCCGGGAGGTCGTAGCCTTCCTCGATGCCCTTAAGGCCGGCGCCCAGGAGCACTGCGTACGCCAGGTACGGGTTGGTGGCGGAATCGATGCCGCGGTATTCGATCCTGGCGGACTGGCCCTTGCCCGGCTTGTACAGGGGAACGCGGACCAGGGCGGAACGGTTGTTGTGGCCCCAGCTGAGGTAGCTCGGCGCTTCGCCGCCGCCCCACAGCCGCTTGTAGGAATTCACGAACTGATTGGTCACAGCGGTGAACTCAGGAGCGTGCTTGAGGATGCCTGCGATGAACTGGCGCGCTGTCTTGGAGAGCTGGTACTCAGACCCGGCTTCGAAGAACGCGTTGCTGTCGCCTTCGAACAGGGAAAAGTGCGTGTGCATGCCGGAGCCGGGGTGGGCCGTGAACGGCTTGGGCATGAAGGTGGCGTAGGTTCCCTGCTGCAGGGCAACTTCCTTGATGACCGTGCGGAAGGTCATGATGTTGTCCGCCGTCTGCAGGGCATCGGCGTACCGGAGGTCGATCTCGTTCTGTCCCGGGCCGCCCTCGTGGTGGCTGAATTCCACGGAGATGCCCACGGACTCCAGCATGGTCACCGCGGTCCGGCGGAAGTCCTGGGCCACACCGCCCGGCACGTGGTCGAAGTAGCCGCCCTCGTCCACCGGTACCGGCGCACCGTCAGCACCGAGCTCCTGCGATTTGAGGAGGTAGAACTCGATCTCCGGATGCGTGTAGCAGGTGAAGCCCATGTCCGCGGCCTTGGCCAGGGTGCGCTTGAGCACGTTGCGGGGATCAGCGGTGGAGGGTTCACCGTCGGGGGTGAGGATGTCGCAGAACATGCGTGAGGTCTGTTCCGTCTCGCCTCGCCACGGCAGGATCTGGAAGGTGGCGGGATCGGGCTGCAGCAGCATGTCCGATTCAAAGACGCGCGCCAGGCCCTCGATGGAGGAACCGTCGAAGCCAAGGCCTTCCTCGAAGGCCCCTTCGACCTCTGCCGGTGCCAATGCCACGGACTTCAGCGATCCCACGACGTCGGTGAACCACAGGCGCACGAAACGTACGTCGCGCTCTTCGATAGTGCGCAGGACAAACTCTTGCTGGCGGTCCATGATGGCCTCTTCTCCGGTCAAACGTCCATGCTCCGGGTCCACGCAAGGGGAAAGCCGGCAGCAGTTCACCAACACTGTACTAAGCATTCGACGCCGATGCTTGAGCCTGCGCCGCACGTAACACACCATTAACCTGGCGCACGGTCCGCGCCGGCCCGCGGACCCGCCTTTCCCGATCCCCGGCAGCCAGCCGACGCCCTTGGTTATGACGGTAATCACCTTTGCCGCCCGCCCCCGGCGGTAGCTAGGACGGCCGGTACCGCACTACGCTCGTCCCATGGCCTCCAACAGCTTCGAATCACGCGCGTCCGCTGAAGTACCCGCCCCCTACGGCAGCGGCCCTGCGCAGCCGGCTCCCGCAGCCGAGCGGAAGCCCGCCAAGGTGCGCATCCACCACCTGCAGCAGGCCAAGCGGGACGGAACACGGTTTGCCATGCTGACCGCCTACGAGCAGTACACAGCCGAGATCTTCGATGCCGCCGGAATCGAGGTCCTGCTGGTGGGCGATTCCGCCTCCAACAACGTCTTCGGCAACGAGACTTCCCTTCCAGTCACCGTTGACGAGCTCCTCCCGCTGTGCCGGGCGGTGGCGCGCACCGCCCGGCGCGCCCTCGTGGTGGCGGACCTGCCGTTCGGCAGCTACGAGGTTTCCGCGGAACAGGCCGTGGCCACCGGCGTGCGCTTCCTGAAGGAGGGCCTGGCGCATGCGGTCAAGATCGAGGGCGGCGCCTACTACGCCCCCACCGTCCGGGCCATGGTCCAGGCCGGCGTTCCGGTCATGGCCCACATCGGCTTCACCCCGCAAAGCGAACATGCCCTCGGCGGCTACCGGGTCCAGGGCCGCGGCGATGATGCGCAGCGCCTGATTGACGACGCCGTCGCGTTGGCCGGGGCGGGCGCGTTCTGCGTACTCATGGAGATGGTCCCGGCCGAAACGGCGGCCGCCGTGGACGCCGCCGTCGACGTTCCCACCGTGGGCATCGGCGCGGGCAAGGAAACCACCGGCCAGGTGCTTGTCTGGCAGGACATGGCCGGGCTGCGCGGCGGCCGGATGGCGAAGTTCGTCAAGCAGTACGCGGACCTGCGCAGCACACTGCTCGACGCGGCCACGCAGTACGGCAACGATGTCCGGACCGGACAGTTCCCGGGCCCGGAGCATTCCTTCTAGCCCGGCACCTGCTTGGGGCGGGCACCTGCCCGTCAGTCGTCGTCGCCCTTTTCCCAGGCCTCGTTCCGGGCGCGGACCTTTTCAATCGCGTGTTCAGCCTCTTCCCTCGTCTTGTAAGGCCCGATCAGCTGGCTCCAGTCGGAAAGCCTGTCCTCTTCGACCTCGTGGGTATTGACGTTGTACCAGTACTCAGGCATTGCTGCTCCTCGGTTCGGCCGGCGCCTCCGGAACGTGATCCGCGTAACGTTGATTCTTACGGCGGCGTGCCCGGCTTCGCGGTTGTTAGGCGTTCTGTGGTGCCTTATATGATCAATCTATGCCTTCCCTTGCCTCGACTGCACCCATCGGCACCCTCACCCCCGGTACCGTCAGCCCGCAGCGTCCCGTCCCGGCGTCCATCCCCCGCCCGGAGTACGTGGGCAAACCCGGCCCCGCCAAATTCACCGGCTCCGAAGTGAAATCCGCGGAGACCATCGAAAAGATCCGCATCGCGGGCAGGATTGCGGCGCAGGCCATCGTGGAGGTGGGAAAACACATTCAGCCCGGTGTCACCACCGACCAGCTGGACAAGGTGGGCCATGAGTTCCTCCTCGACCACAACGCCTACCCCTCCACGCTCGGCTACCGCGGCTTCCCCAAATCCCTGTGCTCTTCGCTGAACGAAGTCATCTGCCACGGCATCCCGGACAGCACGGTGGTCCAGGACGGCGACATCATCAACATCGACATCACCGCCTTTATCAACGGCGTGCACGGCGACACCAACTACACCTTCCTGGTGGGCGACGTGGATGAGGATTCCCGGCTGCTGGTGGAACGGACACAGGAATCCCTGAACAGGGCCATCAAGGCCGTTGCCCCGGGCCGAGAAATCAACGTCATTGGCCGCGCCATCCAGTCCTATGCGAAGCGCTTCGGCTACGGCGTTGTCCGTGACTTCACCGGGCACGGCGTGGGCGAGGCTTTCCACACCGGGCTGATCATCCCGCACTACGACGCCGCTCCGGCCTACAACACCGTCATCGAAACCGGCATGGTCTTCACCATTGAACCGATGCTCACCCTGGGCACCGTGGAATGGGACATGTGGGCCGACGACTGGACCGTAGTCACCAAGGACCACAAGCGCACCGCCCAGTTTGAGCACACCCTCCTCGTCACCGAAAACGGCGCCGAAATCCTCACCCTGCCGTAGCCCGCCGCACTGCGGCCGCACCGGCCTGCGAGAACCGCCGGCCTCCCGGCACCCTATTCCCTGCCCGTCCCCTGCCACGAACGGAAACCCATTGGCCAAGAAAGACGAGAAGTCGCACAAGAACGCCCCGCTGATCGGCATCGACATCGGAGGCACGGGAATCAAGGGCGGCATCGTCGACCTGAAAAAGGGCAAGCTGCTGGGCGACCGGTTCCGCGTACCCACGCCGCAGCCGGCCACCCCGGAGTCCGTGGCCGAGGCCGTGGCCCTGGTGGTGGCCGAGCTCTCCGCACGTCCCGAGGCCCCGGAGGCCGGCTCGCCGGTCGGTGTGACTTTCCCGGGCATCATCCAGCACGGCGTTGTCCACTCCGCTGCGAATGTGGACAAGAGCTGGCTCGACACCGACATCGATGCGCTCCTCACCGCCCGGCTGGGCCGCCCCGTTGAGGTCATCAACGACGCCGATGCCGCCGGACTCGCGGAAGCCCGCTACGGTGCGGGCGAGGGCGTCAAGGGAACCGTCCTGGTCATCACGCTTGGCACCGGAATCGGCTCGGCCTTCATCTTCGACGGAAAACTCGTGCCGAATGCCGAGCTGGGCCACCTGGAAGTGGACGGCGTCGATGCAGAATCCAAGGCGTCCGCCGTGGCGCGTGAGCGGGACGGGCTGTCCTGGGACGAATACAGCGTGCTGCTGCAGCGCTACTTCTCCCACGTGGAGTTCCTGTTCTCCCCGGAACTGTTCATTGTGGGCGGCGGCATCTCCAAGCGTGCCGACGAATACCTGCCCAACCTTAAGCTCCGCACCCCGATTGTCCCGGCGGTGCTCCGGAACGAAGCCGGGATTGTGGGCGCCGCAGTCGAGATAGCACTCCAGCACAAGCTCACCAAGTAGGCCCTACCGCGACGCCGGCACTGCCAGCAAACGCAGAACGCCCCTTCCGGCTCCGGAAGGGGCGTTCTGCATTGTGGTGATCTGCGTGCAGTGACCCGCCGGGCCGCCTGGCCCGGGACGTCCAGGCACGGTTTGTGCAGGCCGTTGGGCGGTGAGGTACCGGCGGCAGCTGCGGCTTCCCCTCCGCAGCTGCCGCCGGAAGTCTTAAAGGGAAGTCTTTTCCGGCTTCCGCGGCGTGGCGGGGCGTTCCGCGGCGTCTTCCTGCGCCTCGTGGCGGAGCTGGGCGATCGCTGCCTCAAAGTCCTCGAGGGATTCGAAGGCCTGGTAGACGCTCGCGAAGCGAAGATAAGCGACCTCGTCCAGCTTCTGCAGCGGACCAAGGATGACCAGGCCCACCTCATGGGCGTCGATTTCCGCGGCGCCGGAAGCGCGGATCTGCTCTTCGACTTCCTGGGCCAGCATGGCGAGGTCGTCTTCACTCACCGGGCGTCCCTGGCAGGCCTTGCGGACACCGTTGATGACCTTGCTGCGGCTGAAGGGCTCGCCCACTCCGGACCGTTTGATGACCGAGAGGCTGGTGGTTTCCACGGTGGTAAACCTGCGACCGCATTCCGGGCACTGGCGGCGCCGGCGGATGGCGGAGCCGTCATCAGCCATCCGGCTGTCCACCACCCGGGAATCGGGATTGCGGCAGAACGGACAGTACATGGCGTCCCTCTCTCGCAGGGTCCCTTCGGGGACTGTGGAATCGGCATTCGGCAGGTGAAGACTATGGTGGCACAGGTTGGCGGCATCACTGCCGCAGCCTCCAGTTTACGGCGGCCGGTACGTGAATAACAAGCGTGTCATTACCACATGTAGTGGGAGGGTCAACTACATGTAGTATCCCCGGACCTCTTCGGGGTTAGCTTGCGGCACCCGGGAAACGTACCGTCACGGCGTCACCGTGTGCGGGGAGGTCTTCTGCGCGGGACAGGTTCACGATGTGGCTGCTGACCTCGGCCAGGGCGTCCCTGCTGTAGTTCACCACCTGGATGGCGCGCAGGAACGTGGTGACATTCAGGCCGGAGGAGAAGGCTGCGGTTCCGCTGGTGGGCAGCACGTGGTTGGAGCCGGCGCAGTAGTCGCCCAGGCTGACGGGGCTGTAGTCCCCCACGAAGATCGCCCCGGCGTTCCTGATCCTCGCCGCTACGGCCGAGGCGTCCCTGGTCATGATCTCCAGGTGCTCGGCGGCATAGGCATCGCAGGCGGCGATGCCCTGTTCCAGGCCGTCCACCAGCACCACGCCGGACTGCGGTCCGGAAAGGGCCTCACGGACCCGGCCGGAATGCTTTGTGGCTGCAGCCTGCACGTCCAGCTCCGCGCGCACGGCAGCGGCGAGGTCCTCCGAATCAGTGATCAGGACTGACGCCGCCTGCGGATCGTGTTCTGCCTGGCTGATCAGGTCTGCCGCAACCAGGGCGGGCTGCGCGGTGGCGTCAGCGAGGATGGCGATCTCGGTGGTACCTGCCTCGGAATCGATGCCCACCACACCCTTCACCAGGCGCTTGGCGGTGGCGACGAAGATGTTGCCCGGCCCCGTCACAACGTCAACGGGCTCCAGTGCCGGGCCGGCTTCGGTCGCGTCAACGCCGTAGGCGAAGGCTGCGATCGCCTGCGCGCCGCCGATGGCGTACACCTCAGTAATTCCCAGCAGGGCGGCCGCAGCAAGGATGGTGGGGTGCGGCAGCCCGCCGAACTCCTTCTGCGGCGGCGACGCCAGGGCGATGGACTCCACGCCGGCGGCCAGTGCCGGCACCACGTTCATGATGACCGACGACGGGTAGACGGCCAGGCCGCCGGGCACGTAGAGGCCTACGCGTGCCACCGGAACCCAGTTCTGGCTGACCAGGGCGCCATCGCCGAGTTCGACGTCGACATTGCGGGGACGCTGGCCATCAGCAAAGATGCGGGCACGCCGGATGGATTCCTCGAGTGCCTTCCGGACGGCGGGGTCCAGTTTCTCCAAGGCCGAGTCCATGGCTTCCGCGGGGACTCGGGGGTGGGACTGCTCCACCCCGTCGAAACGGAGCGCCAGTTCAGCCAGAGCCTCGAACCCCCGCGCGCGGACGGCGCCGATGATGTCGAGGACCTTCTCTTCGGCGTTGGCCACCGTCTGTCCCTGCGCACGCGGCACTGCCGCTCGGAGCCCGGCGAGGGTCAGGTTTCGGCCCCGGACGTCCACCGTCCGGAAGTTCACGGCAGTGGCAGGGGTGGCGGGAAGCTCCGATGAAATGGTCACCGGACCATTTTACGGGGCGCCGCGGCCGCTGCTGCCAGCTGCGTCCTCCAGCGGGTTCCCGGCGCGGGGCTTCCGGCCCAGCTGGTCGAAGAGCTCCAGGGCAAAAACGGAAATGGCAGTGGCTGCCGGCCACAGGAGCAGCACCGGCAGTGCGCGGAGGGAGAACGCCAGGCTTGCGTTCACGGCGGTGTCCACCGGGGTGCCCCATAGCCGTCCGGCCACCATACCTGTCTGCCAGGCCAGGAGGCTGCCAATCAACGCTCCGGCCAGGCCCAGCACCAGCGACGCCTCGGGCCGGGGGCGACGGCGGTCAGCCAGGAATACTGCAAGGAGGCAGCCGGCAAGGACCATCAGGCCGGCGAGCGTGAGATCCCGCGGCAGCCAGGCGGAGGGGTTGGAGCCGGTAGCCAACGCAGGGTCCCGGGTGATCAGGTTGAGGCCGCCCGGTGCGAGCAGCCACCACAGGACTCCGGCAGGAATGCCGGCAACCGCAGGAACGGCAAAGAGGGCCCACGGCAGGCGCGGCCGGTCCGTGCGGGGTGTAAGTGTCATGCCACAAATCTTAACAAATGTTCCCATCGGCTGGCCGCTGGCCGGCCGCGGGATGTTGCCCTTCCGCCTGTGTCGGAATGTTGCTGTCCTGTGGAAGGCGGACAATAGGGTTAGGGAAACAAGCAACTGCCCATCCAGCCTTCAGGAGTACCGGGTGACCGACAACAGCGCGCCGTTCGAACGGACGTTCAGGGAAATGTTCCGGCGCCACGCCGCCGGGGTGGCCATCATCACGGTCAACTACCAGGACGAGCCCTACGGTTTCACTGCAACGTCAGTGGCTTCGCTTTCCGCCCAGCCGCCACGTTTCACCTTCAACATGGCCCGCAGTTCGCGCTCCTGGCCGGCGGTGGCCAACACCACCCACATCGGAGTGCACATGCTGGGACTTGAAAACCAGCAGTTGGCCGCACGGTTCTCGGCCGCCGGAAACCGGTTCGAGGGCGACCACTGGGCAACGGGGCCGCACGGGGTACCCGTGCTGAAGGACGTTGCGGGCTGGCTGATCGGCGAAGTGCAGATGCGCCTGTCCTTCGAAAACAACGCCGTGGTGGTGGTCCAGGTGGTTGACGGCCAGGTGGGCGGCGAAGGCACGCCCCTGCTGTACCACTCAGGCGGTTACGGCCAGCCTGTCCCCCTCGACTACGAAATCTAGCCCCGGCAAACGAACCTCCCGCAGAAGGGCGGACGACGGCGGAAGGCGGCTTCCGCCGTCGTGCTTTCCTTGGCGAAGAACTCCTAGGCGTCCAGGCAGGCCGGGCCCAGGAGAACTTTCAGGTCGCCGAACAGCGAGGGGCTCGGGTTGACCCGCAGGTGCACTGGCAGGCCCATGACCTCGGTGCGGGTGTCGCCCTGGAGGTGCAGCCGCACCTCGGAATTTCCGCGGTGGGTACGGAGCACATCGCCGAGTTCGGTCACCACGGCCTCGGTGGCCTTGTGCGTCTGCATGGTGATGACCAGCGGCCCGTTCAGGCCTTCGCTGAGGTCCGGGACGGACAGTTCCATACAGTTCAGGGTGATGGCGCCATCGTCGCGTTTCTGGAGGCGGCCCTTCACCACCACGATCAGGTCTTCGGCGAGCACGGAGGCGATGGGTCCGTAGACCTGGCCGAAGAACATGACCTCGATGGAACCGCCCAGGTCCTCCACCTCAGCGCGTGCGTAGGCGTTGCCGCTGGCCTTGGCAATCCTGCGGCTGAGTGAGGTGATCATGCCCGCGATGGTGAGGATGGCGCCGTCCTGCGGCCCGTCTTCACCCAGGATGGTGGTGATGCTCATTTCCGCGTGCTGGCTCAGCACCCCTTCCAGGCCCTGGAGCGGGTGGTCCGAGACGTAAAGACCCAGCATGTCGCGCTCGAACGAGAGTTTGTCCTTCTTCTCCCACTCGGGCAGGTCCGGGATCTCGATGCTCAACGACGCTTCGGACTCGGCCTCCTCGAAGCCCGCGAAGAGGTCGAACTGGCCGATCGCCTCGTTGCGCTTCAGCGTGATAACGGAGTCGATGGCTTCTTCGTGGATCATCGCCAGCGCGCGGCGGTGGTGGCCCAGGGAGTCGAAAGCGCCGGACTTGATCAGCGACTCGATGGTGCGCTTGTTGCAGACCACCGCCGGTACCTTCATCAGGTAATCCTTGAAAGAGGTGAAGGCGCCCTCGCTTTCGCGCGCGGCAACCATGGCCTCCACCGCGTTGACGCCGACGTTGCGGATGGCGCCCATGCCGAAGCGGATGTCCGTGCCCACAGGGGTGAAGTTCAGGGCCGATTCGTTGACATCCGGGGGCAGCACGGTGATGCCCATGCGACGGCACTCGTTGAGGTAGATGGCCGACTTGTCCTTGTCGTCGCCCACCGACGTAAGCAGCGCAGCCATGTACTCGGGTGCGTAGTGCGCCTTCAGGTAGGCGGTCCAGTACGAAATGACACCGTAGGCGGCCGAGTGGGCCTTGTTGAACGCGTAGTCGGAGAACGGGAGCAGGATGTCCCAGAGGGTCTTCACGGCCGCCATGGAGTAGCCGTTGTCCTGCATGCCTTGGGAGAACCCGGCAAACTGCTTGTCCAGTTCCGATTTCTTCTTCTTGCCCATGGCACGGCGGAGGATATCTGCCTGGCCCAGCGAGTAGCCGGCCAGCTTCTGCGCCACGGCCATGACCTGCTCCTGGTAGACGATCAGGCCGTAGGTGCCACCGAGGATCTCCTTGAGGGGTTCCTCCAGTTCCGGGTGGATGGGGATGACTTCCTGGATGCCGTTCTTGCGGAGCGCGTAATCGGTGTGCGCATTCGCACCCATGGGACCCGGACGGTAGAGCGCAAGGACCGCGGAAATGTCTTCGAAGTTGTCAGGCTTCATCAGCTTGAGCAGGGACCGCATGGGTCCGCCGTCGAGCTGGAAAACGCCCAGGGTGTCGCCCCGGGCCAGGAGCTCGTAGGACGGCGCGTCGTCGAGCTCCAGGTTTTCGAGGTCCAGGTCGATGCCGCGGTTCATCTTGATGTTCTCAAGGGCGTCGGAAATGATCGTCAGGTTCCGCAGGCCCAGGAAGTCCATCTTGATCAGGCCCAGGCCCTCGGACGTGGGGTAGTCGAACTGGGTGATCACCTGGCCGTCCTGGAAGCGGCGCATGATGGGGATGACGTCGATGATCGGGTCCGAGGACATGATGACGCCGGCGGCGTGCACACCCCATTGGCGTTTCAGGCCCTCGATGCCCAGGGCCGTCTCGAAGACCTTGGCGGCCTCCGGATCCGTGCTGACAAGCTGCCGGAAGTCCCCTGCTTCGCTGTACCGCTTGGATTCCGGGTTCTGGATGTCTGCCAGCGGAATGTCCTTGGCCATGACAGCCGGGGGCAGGGCCTTGGTGAGCTGCTCCCCCATGCTGAACGGGTAGCCCAGCACGCGGGAGGAGTCCTTGAGCGCCTGCTTGGTCTTGATGGTGCCGTAGGTCACGATCATGGCCACGCGCTCGTCGCCGTACTTGCGCGTCACGTAGTCGATGACTTCGGAGCGGCGCCGGTCATCGAAGTCGACGTCGAAGTCGGGCATGGAAACGCGGTCCGGGTTGAGGAAGCGTTCGAAGATCAGGCCGTGCCGCAGCGGATCGAGGTCAGTAATGCGCATGGCGTACGCCACCATGGAACCGGCACCGGAGCCACGGCCGGGGCCTACGCGGATGCCGTTGTTCTTCGCCCAGTTGATGAAGTCCGCCACCACTAGGAAGTAGCCGGGGAAGCCCATCGAGGTGATGACGCCCAGCTCGTAGTCCGCCTGCTTGCGGACCTCATCCGGGATGCCCTTGGGGTACCGGTACTGCAGGCCCTTGTCCACTTCCTTGACCAGCCAGGAGGTTTCGTCCTCGCCCGGCGGGCAGGGGAACCGCGGCATGAAGTTGGCGTTGGTGTTGAACGAGACTTCGCAGCGCTCGGCGATCAGGAGGGTGTTGTCGCACGCTTCGGGGTGGTCGCGGAAGAGCTCGCGCATTTCCTGCGGGGACTTCAGGTAGTAGCCGCTGCCGGAGAACGCGAACCGGGAGCCGCCGTTGTCGTAGGTGGGCTCCAGCAGGGTCGAGCCGGACTGGATGGCCAGCAGCGCCTCGTGCGCCTTCGCGTCATGCTCATGGGTGTAATGGAGGTCGTTTGTGGCCACCAGCGGCAGGTTCAGTTCCTTGGCCAGGCGCAGCAGGTCACCGGTGACGCGCCGCTCGATGTCGAGGCCATGGTCCATCAGTTCGCAGAAGTAGTTCTCGGCACCGAAAATGTCCCGGAACTCCGCCGCGGCTTCCACAGCTTCGCGGTACTGGCCCAGGCGCAGCCGGGTCTGGACCTCGCCGGAGGGGCAGCCGGTAGTGGCGATGAGGCCCTCGGAGTACGTGTTGAGCAGTTCCCGGTCGAGCCGCGGCCACTTTCCGAAGACGGAATCCAGGGATGCGATGGACGATGCGCGGAAGAGGTTCCGCATCCCCACGTTGTTGTAGCTCAGCAGTGTCATGTGGGTGTACGAACCACCACCGGAGATGTCGTCCTTGCGCTGGTTCTCTTCACCCCAGCGGACGCGCGTCTTATCCCCGCGGGCGGTGCCGGGAGTCACATAGGCTTCGACGCCGATGATGGGCTTGATGCCCTTGGCCTGCGCTTTCTGCCAGAAATCGAAGGCGCCGAACAGGTAGCCGTGGTCCGTGGTGGCCAGCGCAGGCATGCCCAGCCGTTCGGTTTCGTCGAACAGTTCCCCCAGCCGGGCGGCTCCATCCAGCATGGAATATTCGGTGTGGGTGTGCAGGTGGACAAACGAATCATTGCTGGAAGTCACCGCACTATTCTATGCGCTGGCCGGTTACGGCACTGCCAGTACGGCGCGGGTCAGGCCTGTCCCGAGGCCAGCACGTCGAGGGCGAAAGCCAGGTCCTGGGGATAGTCGCTGGTCACGCGCACCCGCTCACCCGTCACGGGGTGGTCGAAGCCAAGTTCCCTGGCATGAAGCCACTGCCGCGTGAGCCCCAGGGTTGCAGCCAGGCGCGGATCGGCGCCGTACGTGAGGTCGCCTGCGCAGGGGTGGCGGAGTGCGGAGAAATGGACCCGGATCTGGTGGGTGCGGCCGGTCTCGAGATGGACTTCCACGAGGGACGCCTTGCCAAAGGCTTCCAGCACTTCGTAGTGGGTGACGGATGGACGGCCCTCTTCCGTCACGGCAAACCGCCAGTCGTGCCCCGGGTGGCGGCCGATGGGCGCATCGATGGTTCCGGTCAGCGGATCCGGCAGGCCCTGCACCACGGCGTGGTAGACCTTGTCCACGGTGCGTTCCTTGAACGCCCGCTTGAGGGCCGTGTAGGCCCTCTCGGATTTGGCCACCACCATCACGCCAGACGTCCCGACGTCGAGCCGGTGGACAATTCCGGCCCGTTCCGGTGAACCGGACGTGGAGATGCGGTAGCCGGCGCCGGCCAGGCCACCCACCACAGTGGGCCCCACCCAGCCGGGAGAAGGGTGCGCGGCGACCCCCACCGGTTTATCGACGACGACGAAATCGTCGTCGTCCAGCAGGATCTTCAGGCCTTCCACAATTTCCTCCACGACTTCCAGCGGATCACGCCGCTCCGGAATGGTGACCTCCAGCGTGTCGCCGGCCGCCAGTTTCGCTGACTTGCCAAGTGCTTTACCCCGGCTGATCACGTGCCCTTCCGCAATCAGTGCGGCGGCAGCTGAGCGCGAAATGCCCATGATGGCTGCGAGGCCAGCATCCGCGCGGGTGCCGCCGTATTCCTCCGTGACGATAATCTGCTCAGGCATCGGCGTCCGTGCCCTTCTGCTCGCCATGCACCCGGGTTCCGTCGAGGGAGATGCCGCGAAGGGTCAGGATGCAGATGATGGCCACGGCGGAGACCACGGCGGAATCGGCGATGTTAAAGATGGCGAAGTTGGGCAGCTGGATGAAGTCCACCACATGGCCCATGCCGAACGAGGGTTCCCGGAACAGCCGGTCCGTCAGGTTGCCGAGCGCCCCGCCAAGCAGCAGGCCCAGCGCAAGGGCCCACCAGACAGACCCCAGTTTCCGCACCTGGAAGAGGATGGCGACGGCGACAGCGGCCATGATGATGGAAAACACCCACGTGACGTTCTCGCCGATGGAGAAGGCTGCCCCGGAGTTTCGGATGAAATACCAGTGCAGGAGCGGTGGCAGGACCGGGATGCGTTCGCCCTCCACCATGGAGGACGTCACCCAAATCTTGGTCAGCTGGTCGAAGACGTAGGCAAATACCGCGAATCCGGCGAAAAAGGACAGCAGCACCCCGCGTCGTGGGCGGGGTGACGGCGGGACAGGGCGGGCAGCGCCGGCGGCAAGTTCGTCAGTCATGGTGCTTTCATTCGTAAAACCGGGTCAATGCCAAAAGCCGGTGGCCGAGGAATCCTCAGCCACCGGCTTTCAGAATACGTGCTGTACGTGCTAGTTGGCTTCGCTGACTTCCGGCGTCGCCACGGAGCCGCGGGCATCCAGGTCGCGCAGCTGGCCTTCGATGTAGGCCTTCAGGCGTGAGCGGTAGTCGCGCTCGAAGCCGCGGAGCTGCTCCACCTTGCGTTCCAGGACGGAGCGCTGCTGCTCGAGTGCACCGAGGATCTTGCGTGACTTTTCCTGGGCGTCGTTGACGAGGCTGCTGGCTTCGATCTGCGCCTCGGCGATGATCTTGTCCTTCTGCGACTGGCCGTCTGCAACGTGGCGGTCGTGCATCTGCTGCGCCATGGCCAGCAGGCCTGCAGCGGATTCAGCAGAGGGCGTGGAGGTGGACGCCGCTGCGGCAGCAGGGGCTGCGGCGACGGGAGCGGCCGGCTGGACGTCCTTCTTCTTCGCTTCGGCGGCCTTGGCCTCTGCCTCTGCCTTTTCGCGGGCTTCGTCCTTGTCAGCCTTGACGGGCGCGGGAACCTTCTCCACCACGGGGGCGGCAGCGGCGGTTGCCGGAACGCTGGAACCAGCCTCGGCGAGCTTCTTGCGGAGCTCGTCGTTCTCCTGGTTCAGGCGGCGAAGTTCAACGACGATCTCGTCCAGGAAGTCATCTACTTCGTCCTGGTCGTAGCCCTCGCGGAACTTGGTCGGCTGAAAGCGCTTGTTGACAACGTCTTCTGGCGTCAAAGCCATCTGGTCACCTCACTGGTCTGGTTAGTCAGTAGGCCTTCCGGCCGTCAAAACTACGGTACCTAAATTTGGTCTGCTATCTCTAATTCAACACTGCAGTGTCAAACTCGAGTTTCCCTGCTTCACACTATCCGGTCCCGGTGGCACCATCCTGCGCAGCATGGGTGTAAATCTGTGAATCAGGCGAAGCTCCTGGTGATTCCCATCGCAATGCTGACCGCGATGAAGAGGATCAGGAATCCGAGGTCCAGCGAGATGCCGCCCAGGCGCAGCGGCGGGATCAGCCGGCGAAGCACTTTCAGGGGCGGGTCCGTGATGGAGTACACAGCGTGCGCGACCACCAGGGCTATGCCGCGCGGCCGCCATTCCCGGGCGAACATCTGCACCCAGTCGAATACCAGGCGGATGATCAGGGCAACAAAAAACAGCAGGAGCGCGAGATAGACAAGTCCGAAAACAATTCCCATGCCGTAACTCATATCTCCATGTTCAAAAGCCGATGCCGCGGTGGCGCCGATGTGTTGTGTCTATTTCAGCACAGATGCCAGACAGGTGTCCCTGCCTGGCATCCATTCAACGTGTGCGGGTCAGCTTTGGTTGAAGAAGCTGGCCTGGGTGTCGCTGGCCTTCTTGTCGTCGCCGATGACCTCAACGTAGGACGGCGACAGGAGGAACACCTTGTTGGTGACGCGTTCGATGCTGCCGCGCAGGCCAAACACCAGCCCGGC
Source organism: Pseudarthrobacter chlorophenolicus A6 (assembly GCF_000022025.1). Lineage (GTDB taxonomy): Bacteria > Actinomycetota > Actinomycetes > Actinomycetales > Micrococcaceae > Arthrobacter > Arthrobacter chlorophenolicus. The sequence continues at coordinate 1,766,614 of NC_011886.1, read as the reverse complement.
AGAGAAGTCCACCAACCGCTTGGCATCCGACTCACCCATGTCCGTGACGTTCATGATCACCGGAATGCCGTCCCGGAAACTCTCACCGATGAGCTTGGCATCGTTGTAGGAGCGGGGATGGATGGTGGTGATCTGGCGGAGGCCTGAAGTCTCTTCGCGGCTGGAGGCCGCACGCTTGATGGGGGTCACAGGGGCGCGGTATTCCTCTTCGGGGGTGTAGGACGTTTCACGGCTGACCTCGCGGACGGGTGCAGGTGCACGGCGTTCCTCGCGGTCTGCTTCCATTGTTTCGTCCTCATCCTTACGTGTGTTCAATTGCTCGGACTCGTAATGCTCATCGCCGTCGGCGAGCCCAAGATAGATCATTGTCTTGCGCAGAGCGCCGGCCATGGTCGACTCCTAATCGTGTCCCGTAAGCGGGCCGCCCAATGACTTGACAGCACTGGAGTCCCCCGCCCATCACTTCCAACAGTCCCGACGCTACCCCACGGCCGGACGCGATCCGAGAATATCGGAACCGATCCGCAGGTGTGTCGCCCCAAATTTGATCGCTGCTTCCAGGTCCTGGCTCATGCCCGCCGAAATGCCGGTTGCCGCAGGGTGGTCCCGGACCAGCAGTTCCGAGACCTTGGCGAGCTTTTCGAAAGCAGGTTCGGGCGCGGCCCCAAGCGGGGCCACCGCCATGACACCTGCCAGGCGCAGCCCTTCCGCAGTGGCGATCCGATCGGCCAGGGCAGGAACGTCAGCGGGCAACGCGCCGCCCCGGTGCGCTCCGGCGTCGTCCTCGAGGCTGACCTGGATGAAGCAGTCCAGGGGCTCCCGCCCCGTGGCGGCCTGTTCGTTGAGCACCGCTTTGGCCAGCGCATCAACGAGTTGGGGCCGGTCCACCGAGTGCACGGCAGCTGCATAGCGCACCACGGACTTGGCCTTTTTGGTCTGCAGCTGGCCCACAAAGTGCCACGCCAGGCCGGCCCCAGCCAGCTCGGCGGCTTTGGCAGCGGCCTCCTGGTCCCTGTTCTCGCCGACGTCCGTCACGCCCAGGGCGGCGAGGCGGCGGATGTCATCTGCCGGGTGGAACTTGGTGATCACGATCAGCCTGGGCGGTTGGCCCCCGCGACCCGCCGACGCGACTGCCTTGGCGATACGCTCCCGTACCGCCTCCAGCCGCTGGGCGAGTTCATGGAAGCGGGGATCAGCGGCTGCTGCGGCGTCAGTCATGGCACCACACCAGCCCCGCGAAGCGCCCGGTGTGACGGTCCCGGCGGTAGGAATACTGGGACGGCGTCTCCAGGGTGCAGGGACCACTGTATTCGACCATCACGCCGGCGTTTTCCAGCTGGCTCCGTGCACCGGCCGGCAGGTCGAGGCCGGGAGTACCCCAGGAGGTTGTGCTCCGGGTGGCGGGTACTGCGGCAACCACTTCTTCCTGCATGGCGCCGGGAACTTCGTAGCAGCGCCCGCATATGGAGGGCCCAAGCCAGGCCCGGATATCCGTTGCCCCCAGCGAGGCCATGCGCTCTACGGCCGCGGGGATCACTCCGTGGGCAACGCCGGGACGGCCGGCGTGGGCCACCGCAAGAACGGGTCCGTCGGCTGATGCGCCGGCCAGGATCACGGGGATGCAGTCCGCCACCATAACGGCCAGCGGAGTGCCGCGGGATACCATCGCATCCGCCTCGGGAGCGGGACTGACGGAATCCATCAGCACCACGTCCGTTCCGTGGACCTGGTTCATGAACCGGAGGCTGCCGGCACCGACGCCGATCTCCTGCTCAAGCCGTGACCGGCGTTGCCGGACCGCTTCGGGATCGTCTCCGACGTGGAGCGCCAGGTTCCCGGCTCCGTTGTTCGTAAAAGCGGCCGACACCCCCGGAAGGATGCCGGCCCGCCAGTGGAACAAGCCGCTGCCTACTTCAGGAAGTCGGGGACATCCAGGTCGTCCTGGTGGTTGCCGGTAAGGTCCGGCTCCACTACGGACGGCAGGTCCACGTCGAAACCGGAATCTGCGGGTACGGCCGTGGGGCGCTGCTGGCCCCAGTTGCTCAGGCCGGCTGCACCGACGCCTGCGTGGACCGGCTGGACGTTGGGCTGGTGGCTGCCGCCCTGGTGGTTGCCGGCAGACGGCGCCTGCGACGGCGCAGGTGCTGCGGGCCGCTGCGGGGCAGCCTGTGCCTGCGGCTGGGACTGGTCCATGGACGGCGAGGTGGCCTTGACGTCGTCGAAGCCGGCCGCGATGACGGTGACCCTGGCCTCGTCGCCGAGGGCGTCGTCGATCACGGCACCGAAGATGATGTTTGCTTCGGGGTGGGCAACTTCCTGGACCAGGCGCGCGGCTTCGTTGATTTCAAACAGGCCGAGGTCCGAGCCGCCCTGGATGGACAGCAGCACGCCGTGGGCGCCGTCGATCGAGGCCTCCAGCAGCGGGGAGGCGATGGCAAGCTCGGCGGCCTTGACGGCACGGTCTTCACCCCGGGCGGAGCCGATGCCCATGAGCGCGGAGCCCGCACCCTGCATGACCGACTTGACGTCGGCGAAGTCGAGGTTGATCAGGCCCGGGGTGGTGATGAGGTCGGTGATGCCCTGGACGCCGGACAGCAGCACTTGGTCGGCCGAACGGAAAGCGTCAAGGACCGAGACGTTGCGGTCGCTGATGGAGAGGAGGCGATCGTTGGGGATCACGATCAGGGTGTCCACTTCGTCGCGCAGCGCGTCGATGCCGGATTCAGCGGAGCCCGCGCGGCGGCGGCCTTCGAACGTGAAGGGACGGGTAACCACACCAATGGTCAGGGCGCCCAGGGAGCGCGCAATGCGGGCGACGACGGGCGCGCCGCCGGTGCCCGTTCCGCCGCCCTCGCCGGCGGTCACGAAGACCATGTCGGCTCCGCGCAGCACTTCCTCGATTTCGTCGGCGTGGTCCTCGGCAGCCTGCTTGCCAACCTCCGGGTTGGCGCCTGCTCCGAGGCCGCGGGTCAGCTCCCGGCCTACATCGAGCTTGACGTCGGCGTCGCTCATCAGCAGTGCCTGGGCGTCGGTGTTGATGGCGATGAATTCAACACCTCGGAGGCCGACCTCGATCATGCGGTTGACTGCGTTCACGCCACCGCCGCCGATGCCGACGACTTTGATGACGGCCAAGTAATTCTGCGGAGCTGCCACGTTACGTGTCCCTTGTTCGTGTCTTATTGCGAAAACTGATGGTGAGCTTGAAGCCTGCAACCTTAACCTTCGAGTTGAAGGTTATAGTTATGTCAAGTAACTCATGTCTGTGACGGTATTTCCTCTGGTTCCCACATTCAATAACCGGGTCCGCGTGTCGGATTAATACCGGGAAGAAAGCCGCTCACCGTGTCACCGGATGCCGCGGAACACTGACGTCGTAGACCCGCACGGGGTTCTTGGGGTCAGCCGGAACCTTCAGCAGTGCGGCCAGGACTTTGGCTTTGAGTTCCTTCTCCGAGGCGTTGCCCCACACGATGGTCTGGCCGTCCACCAGCTTGAGCTCCACCGCATCAACGGACTTGGCGGAGGCGTTCGACAACTTCGCCAGGACATCCGCGGGCAGGGCACCCAGCACAGCGGCCGTGGCCTTGAACAGGTCCTGTCCAATGGCACCCGCTCCGCCGTCGATCAGCGGCAGGGATACGGACGCCGGGTCCGCGGTGGTTGCCAGCTGCACACCGTCCACGTCCACCAACTGGTACTGCTCCCCCTGCTTGACCAGGGCCACGGGCAGCCGCTCGTGCACGGTGACGGCGAGCCCGGAGGGGGGTCTGGCCTCAGCGGACACGGACTTCACCTGGACCAGCGGCTCGAGGAGCCGGCTGACGTCGTCGTCGCCGATCTGCGGCAGTGGCTTGCCCTGCAGGGGTTCCAGCGCCGCCTGAACCTGGGCAGGGGTCAACAGTGACGTGCCGGACACGGAGACGGTGCGCAGCGCCAGTAGGGGCGAGTACACGGCACCGGCCAAAAGGGCAGCCACCAGTGCACACACGGTGCACACGACCACAAGCAACCTCCGCCTGCGCCGCTTTCCCCTCGGTTCCGGGAAGGCGACGACGTTGGCGGCGGGGCCGGAATCAGCTGCGGCCGCTTTCCTGCCTCCTGTCCCGCTGGTGCGGGCGGCGGGGTTCCCTGGTGCCTGAACCGGTACGCTTCGCGACGCTGAGATCACCTCGTCCGCATCCGGGGAGCCTGCGGCATCCGGTTGGCTCCGCCCGCCGGCCGCCGGGCCTTTGCGGCCCGTCGGGGTGTACGTGGGACGGCGCGTGCTAGCCACGCAGTGCCTCCACGATCCGCGGACCGTATCCGGTCACATCGCCGGCGCCGGCGGTCAGCACGATGTCCCCGTCCGCGGCCGCGTCCACGACGGCGGCAACAGCCTCTCCTGCACTCACCAGGTGGCCCCGGCCGGCCATATGGTCGGCAATGAGCTTGCTGGTGACGCCGGGGATGGGGTCCTCGCGGGCAGGATAGATGTCCAGGACCAGCGCGGTATCCGCCAGGTCCAAAGCGTCGGCGAATTCGCGGGCAAATTCCCGGGTGCGGGAGAACAGGTGCGGCTGGAACAGCACATGCACCTTGTGCTCCCCCGCAACTGAGCGCGCGGCGGTCAGCGCGGCGCGGACCTCGGTGGGATGGTGGGCGTAGTCATCGAACACACGTACCCCACGGGCCTCGCCTTTCAGTTCGAACCGCCGGGATGCGCCGGAGAAGGAGCCCAGGGCTGACGCGGCAGCGCCGGGTGCAACCCCAAGTTCAAGCGCGACGGCGAACGCGGCCGCCGCGTTCAGCGCGTTGTGCCGGCCGGGCACCTGCAGCGCGAGGTCGAACCGACCGTCCGCGGTGGACACCGCAACGCTGCCGGGACCGTCGTCGTAAAGCGTCAGGTCGGCGTCGCCGGCGGTGCCGTACAGCAGGACGCGGGTGGTGCCCGCGTTGCGGGTGCGCTCGGCCAGCGCCCGGGCGCCGGGGTCGTCAGCACAGGCCACAAGGAGTCCGTCGGCGGGCAGCAAGGCAGCGAACCTGTCGAACGATTCATACACGGCTTCGGCTGTGCCGTAGTGGTCCAGGTGGTCGGCTTCGACGTTGGTCACGACGGCGATCTGCGGCCGGTAATTAAGGAACGAACCATCCGATTCGTCCGCTTCCGCCACAAAGATTCCCGATGTGCCGTGTGCGGCGTTAACCCCCAGCGACGGGACGTTGGCGCCGATGGCAAAGGACGGGTCCAAACCGGCGCCCTGGAGCAGCACCGTGACCATGGACGTGGTGGTGGACTTGCCGTGGGTACCCGCGATGGTCACCACGGTGTCCTCCCCCATCGTGGCCGCCAGCGCTTCCGACCGGTGGAGAACGGGCAGTCCCGCCTGCCGGGCCGCTGCCAGCTCGGGGTTGTCCGCCCTGATGGCCGAGCCCGCAACGACGGTCTGGGCATCGCCCAGGTTGCCGGCGTCGTAAGCGACGGCGATCCTGGCGCCCTTGGTAGCGAGGTCGCGCATGACGGGAAGGTCCTTGGCATCGGATCCACTGACGGGGACGCCGCGCGCCACCATGATCCTGGCCACGGCAGACATGCCGACTCCGCCCACCCCGATGAAGTGGACCCGGCCCAGGGACGCCAGGGAACCCCGGGGTTCGCTGCCGGAGAGGTCGTGGTTGCTCATGCGGACACCGCTTCCAGGATGAGGGCCGCCATCTGCCGGTCGGCGTCACGTATGCCCAGCCGGTAGGAGCTGGATTCCATCGTGGCCAGGCGCGGCTTGTCGGTGACCAGCGGGACCAGTTCCTTGGCCAGCCATTCGTCGGTAAAGTCGCGGTCCTGGACCAGCAGGGCGCCGCCGGCGGCCACCAGGCCCGCGGCATTCAGGGCCTGTTCCCCGTTCCCGATCGGCAACGGAACCAGCACAGCGGGCACGCCCACGGCGGCCACCTCGCAGACGGTCGCCGCTCCGGAGCGGGCCAGCAGGACGTCCGCCGCAGAGTAGACGAGTTCCATGCCGTCCACGTACTCCACCTGGCGGTAGCCCGGTGCCGCCAGCGGCTGGCCGGCTCCGTCGAGGACGGACTTGCCGCGCCCGGTGATGTGCAGGGTCTGGATCCCCGCGGCAGCCAGCTGACCCACGGACGCGGCGATGGTGCGGTTGATGCTTTGGGCACCGGAGGATCCGCCGGTGACGATGAGGGTGGGCTGCTGCGGATCAAGTCCGAGTGCTTCCCGGGCGGCGGTCCGCCCGGCGTTCCGGTCCAGGCCCGAGATTTCCGTCCGCATGGGCATGCCGACATGCACGGCGTGCCGCAGCGGCGTCCCTTCGAATGCGACGGCCACCCGTGAGGTCATCCGGGCGCCCACCCTGTTGGCGAGCCCGGGCCGGGCGTTCGCTTCGTGGATCACGATGGGTATGCGGCGTTTCCGGGCAGCGAGGTACATCGGCGTGCAGACGTATCCGCCCACACCCACCAGCACGTCGGCGTCAGCGCGGTCCAGGATATCTCCGGCCTGGCGGACTGCTCCTGCGAGCCTGGCAGGAAGACGCAACAGGTCGGCCGACGGTTTGCGGGGGAACTGGACCCGGTCGATCGTTGCCAGTTCAACCCCAGCTGCGGGGACGAGGCGGGTTTCCATCCCGGACGGAGTGCCGACGGCGAGGATGGCGGCGTCCGGCGAGGCGTTCTTCACGGCCGCGGCGATGGCAAGGAGCGGACTGATATGTCCTGCTGTGCCGCCGCCGGCCAGGACGATGGAAGGGCTCTTCGAATTCATGTGGGATCAGGCACGCTTTCTTGCAGACTTCTTGTTCCGGGGGGCTTTCTCCCGCCCTGTGGCCTTGAATTTCAGCATCCGTTTGGGCCGGATGGCCGGAGCCATCTGTTCCCTGGCCAGGGAAAGCACTACGCCAATGGCGCAGAGGGACATCAGCAGCGCGGAGCCGCCATAGGAGATGAAGGGAAGGGGTACGCCGATCACGGGCATGAGGCCGGTCACCACGGACATGTTCACCGTGGCCTGACCCAGGAGCCACACCATGATGGTGCCGGCCAGGACGCGGTGGAAGGTGTCTTCCTGTGCCACCACCACGCGGTAGATGGCCGCGCCGAGGATAGCGAAAAGGATGAGTACGACGACGGTGCCCACCAGGCCCAGTTCCTCGCCAATGATGGCGAAGATGAAGTCGTTGTGGGCTTCGGGGATCCAGCTGTACTTCTGCCGGCTTTGCCCCAGCCCCACGCCGAACCAGCCGCCCGACGCCAGCCCGTAGAGGCCGTTGGTGGCCTGGTAGTTGGCGTCGATGCCGTCAGCACAGGATTCGCCCGTCCACCAGGACGTGATGCGGCACATGCGGTTGGAGCTGGTGATGGCCATGACTGCCGCACCGGCGGCCCCCAGCAGCCCGGCGATGCCGAAGAAATAAAGGGGCACGCCGGCGAAGAACAAGGCGGCAGCGGCAATCATCATGATGATCATGGCCGTACCGAGGTCGTTGCCGATCAGGACCAGCCCGATGACGATGACCGCTACCGGAATGGCCGGGACGAAGACGTGCTGCCAGCGCCGCAGCAGCTTGCCCTTCATGGCCAGCACGGTGGCCATCCAGAGTGCCAGGGCCAGCTTTGACGCCTCGGACGGCTGGAAGGTGATGCCGCCGAGGTCGATCCAGTTTTTGTTGCCGTTGACTTCCGCGCCCACCACCTGCACCAGGGCCAGCAGGACCATGGCGGCGATAATTGCGGGCCAGGCGAGACGCTTGAGCCACACCACGTTGATCCGTGACAGGACGAACATGGTGAAGATGCCGATGCCTGCGAACATGCCCTGTTTCAGGGCATCTCCGTAGGGAGATTTTCCGGCGGCAATGGATTCAACGCTGGAGGCCGACAGGACCATCATGATCCCGATTGCGGTCAGTGCCAGGGTGGAACCAAGGATGAGGTAATACGTGGAGCCGTTCCGGGACGTTCCGTTGCCCTCAAGGGCTGACCAGAACCTGCGGTAGCCATTCCTGAGCCGGACCGTCACGGGTGCCGGGCGCTTCGCCTTTGTGGCGGTGGAGCCTGTGCCTGTCGGACGGCCTGGCCGCCCGGCTGGTTGCCGGCGCGTTGGCGTGCTGACCATTCTTACTCCTCGCCGGTTTTGGCCTGCCCTTCCACCAGCCCGCGGACAGCTTCGATGAATGTGTTGCCGCGGTGTGCGTAGGAAGAGAACTGATCCATGGAGGCAGCTGCCGGAGCCATCAGCACAGTATCGCCGGAGCCGGCCAGCTGGGCTGCTGTCGCAACGGCCTGGGACATGACCTGCTCCCCGGAAAGGGGGAAACGGGTACCGGTGGCACCTTCCGCTGCAGCAGTCTGCACCTCTTCAGTTTCACCCGGCGCCGCCGCAATTACGGGGACATCCGGCGCGTGTCGCTGGAGGGCTCCGGCAAGCTCGGTGGAGTCGGTTCCGATCAGTACCACAGCCTTGAGCCGGTGTGCCTGCTCGCGGACCAGGTCGTCATAGGTGACGCCCTTTGAGAGCCCGCCGGCAATCCAGACGACGTTGGTGAAGGCCGCCAGTGAAGCTGCGGCGGCGTGGGGATTGGTGGCTTTGGAATCGTTGACCCACAACACGCCTTCGTGCCGGGCAACCGGCTGGATGCGGTGGTCGCCGGGAACGTAGTCCCGGATCCCCTGGCGGACAGCCGCGGCGTCGACCCCGTAGGCGCGGACCAGCCCCGCGGCGGCAAGCGCGTTGGCCACCATATGCCGGGGAGCGATCGGACCGAGGTCGGCCATGGCCGCGAGTTCCGCGGCGCTGTCCCGCCGCTCTTCGATGAAGGCACGGTCCACCAGGAGGCCTTCCACGACGCCCAGCATGCTGATCGCCGGAGTCACGGTGGTGAAACCGATGGCACGGCACCCTTCCACGACGTCGGCGTTCTCCACCATGCGTTCGGTTTCGAACTGCTCGGCGTTGTAGAGGCAGGCCTTTTGGGTCCGTTCGTAGACCTTTGCCTTGTCCGCCAGGTAGGAGTCGTAGGATCCGTGCCAGTCCACGTGGTCTTCGGCAACGTTGAGGCAGACGCTGGCCAGCGGCGACAGGGATTCCGCCCAGTGCAGCTGGAAGCTGGACAGTTCCACGGCGAAGACGTCGTATTCGACCGGTTCCCGGATGGCATCAAGGATGGGCTTGCCCACGTTGCCTACCGCGATGGCCTTCAACCCTGCGGCCCGCAGCATGGATTCGGTGAGGCCCACGGTGGTGGTCTTGCCGTTGGTGCCGGTGATGGCCAGCCAGTCGGCGGTCTTGCGCCCCTCCCGCCGGCGGACCCGCCAGGCCAGTTCGACGTCGCCCCATACGGGGATGTGTGCGCGGGCTGCCGCGGCAAGCAGGGCCTGGTCCGGACGCCAGCCCGGTGAGGTGACGATCAGTTCCGGCAGTTCGCCGTCGATCCGCGGAATGCGGGTAACAGCTTCTTCGCCGAGAAGGACATCGGCGGCACCGACGATCTTCAGGGTGTCGGCCGAGGCCTTGGCGGTGTCGCTGGTGGCGGCATCGACCACCACCACCCGGGCACCCAGTTCGATCAGCGTGTCCGCGGCGGCAAAGCCTGAGACACCGATGCCGGTAACGGCCACGCGCAGCCCGGACCAGTCAGAGTCCCAGGTGACGAGGTTTTCCAGGCGGGGGGAAACGGTCACAGCAGCACAACCCATTCAGCGTAGAAGATACCAAGACCGACGGCGACAAAGAGGCCGCCAAGGATCCAGAACCTGACCACCACCGTGACTTCGGCCCAGCCCTTGAGTTCGAAGTGGTGCTGCAGGGGTGCCATTTTGAAGACCCGTTTGCCGCCGGTGGCTTTGAAGTAGCCAACCTGGATGATGACCGAGAGGGTGATGAGGACGAAGAGTCCGCCGATGATGCCCAGCAGCAGTTCGGTGCGCGAGAGGATCGCGAACCCTGCAATGGCACCACCGATCGCCAGGGAGCCGGTGTCGCCCATGAAGATCTTGGCCGGCGAAGTGTTCCACCAGAGGAAGCCCACCAGCGCCGCGCTCATGATGGCTGCCAGCAGGGCGAGGTCCAGGGGGTCGCGGACGGAGTAGCAGCCGCTGCCGGCTTCCCGGGGCGAACCGCAGGCCTGGTTGCTCTGCCAGATTCCCATCAGGGTGTAGGCGCCGAAGACCATGACGGAGGCGCCGGCCGCCAGCCCGTCCAGGCCGTCGGTGAGGTTGACGCCGTTGGTGGCGGCGGTGACGATCAGGTTGGACCAGACCACGAAAAGGATGGCCCCGAGGACGGTCCCGCCGAAGGCGAGGTCAAGCCACGGCAGGTCACGCACCAGCGAGATCTTGGTGGAGGCGGGCGCGAGCCCGGATTCGTCCGGAAAGTTCAGTGCGAGTACGGCGAAGATAACGCCGACGGCGGCCTGCAGGATCAGCTTGGCCTTGGCGTTCAAGCCGAGGCTCCGCTGCCGGGAGATCTTGATGAAGTCGTCGAGGAACCCGACGAGACCCATACCCACCATGAGGAACAGCAGGATCAGGGCGGAGGCGGACGGCCCCGGGGAATCCGGGTTCATCAGGAACATGATGAGGTGTGTGAGCCCATAGCTCAGCAGCACGGCGGCCACCACCACGGTGCCGCCCATGGTTGGCGTCCCGCGCTTCGTGTGGTGGGACGTGGGTCCGTCATCCCTGATGAACTGGCCGTAGCCGCGGCGGACCAGCAGCCTGATGAACAGCGGGGTTCCGACGAGGGCGCAGAGCAGGGCCAGCCCGGCGCCGATCAAAAGTGCAATCACAGCTGTGTGCTCCTTTCATCGGCGTTCAGGGGGGTTTGTGGGGGTAATGCTATCCGATCGCCCAGATGGCGCAGGCCCACGCTGTTGGAGGACTTGAAGAGGACCAGGTCTCCCGGTTCGAGCTCGGCATTGAGGAGTTCGTAGGCCTCGTCCGGGTTTTCGGCGAACAGGCATTCGTCGCCCCAGGAGCCTTCCTGGACGGCTGAAACATAGAGGGCCCGCGCTTCCCGGCCCACCACCACCAGCCTGGAGATGTTGAGCCGGACCACCTGCGTTCCCACGGCGGTGTGTTCCCGGATGGAGTCGTCACCGAGTTCAAGCATCGCGCCGAGCACCGCCCAGGTCCGCCTGCCGCGTCCAAGATCGGCGAGCGTGCGCAACGCTGCCCGCATGGATTCCGGATTGGCGTTGTAGGCATCGTTGATCACCGTGACGCCGTCCGCACGTTCTGTGCGTTCCATGCGCCAGCGGCTTGCCGCGCTTTGCTTGCTCAGGCCGGCGGCAATGTCCGCGCCGGACATCCCGGCTGCGAAGGCAGCGGCCGCCGCGGCGAGCAGGTTGCCGGTGTGGTGCGCCCCGATGAGCTTGCTGGCCACGTGCTGCGGACCGTCGCTGCCGGGCAGCTGAAGGTCGAATTCCGGGTTGCCGTGTTCGTTGGTATCGGCGCTGAGGGCCTGCACGGCGGCTCCCCCGCGTCCTTCGGCGCTGAAGCCGAGCACGGTGGCCGTGGTGCGGCTGCGCATGGCGGCCACCCTGTCGTCGTCGAGGTTGATGATCGCGGTCCCGTCGGCGGAGAGGCCTTCAACCATCTCGCCCTTGGCGAGTGCGATGTTGTCTACTCCGCCGAATTCGCCGGCGTGGGCGGTTCCCACCGCGAGGACCACTCCGATGTCCGGCTTCACCATGTCGGCGAGGTACCGGATGTGGCCGATCCCGGTTGCGCCCATTTCGATCACGAGATAGCGCGTGCCCTCATCCGCCTGGAAGACGGTCAGCGGAACGCCTACCTCGCCGTTGTAGGAGCCTTTCGGCGCCACCGTTGAGCCCTGGGAGGCGAACAGCCCGGCCAGGAGGTCCTTGGTGGTGGTCTTGCCGGCGGAGCCCGTGATGCCGACGACGGTGAGCTCCTGGACTGCCGCGGCACGGGCGGCACGGATGCGCCGCACGGCCTCCGCCGCCAATGCGCCCATGGCGAGGACTGCGTCCTCCACCAGTACCGACGGGTAGGAACTGCCGTCCGGCCTGGCCGCCGGGCGCTCCACGAGCGCCAGCACGGCGCCGGATTCGAACGCTGCGGCGATGAAATCATGCCCGTCAGCGTGTTCTCCGGGCTTGGCCACGTACAGCGAACCGGGTGTGGCTTCGCGGGAGTCCGTCACTACCGATGTAGGCGTAATTCCGGGATCGGCGTCCAGGCGCCCCTTGGTGATGTCGGCGATTTCGGCCGCAGTAAAAGCAATCATCTCGGTCTAGGACTCTATCCGGTCGTCTTGGAGAACGTTGAATCCCCTGGCTGTCAAGGCGCTGCGCAGTTCCACGCGGTCGTCAAGGGCAAGATTGACGCCTTTGACTTCCTGCCACACTTCATGGCCCCGGCCGGCCACAAGGATGCTGTCCGAAGGGCCAGCGAGCTCCACTGCGCGCCGGATGGCCTCGTCCCTGGGGAAGACCTCCAGGATCTCGCAGGGCAGCGATTCGCTGCTCCGTGCGTGTTCCGCACCCGCCAGGACGTCCGCGCGGATGGCGGCTGCGTCCTCGTCGTGGGGGTCGTCGTCAGTGATGATGACCGTGTCCGCCAGCCGGGCAGCCACGGCGCCCATGGCAGGGCGTTTGCCCTGGTCGCGCTGGCCGGTGGCGCCGAAGACGACGATCAGCCGGGAGTCCGGCGCCGGCGGGCGGACGGCCTCGAGGGCACGGGCCAGGGCATCGGTGTTGTGGGCGAAATCGACGACGGCGGCGGGCTGCTCGGCGACAAGTTGCATGCGTCCGGGGACGGCGACGGTGAATGGGTCGGCCGTGTCCACGGCTTCCTGAAGCACCGCGTGGTCCACACCCCCGGCGAGGACCATTACCGCCGCCAGGGCGGCGTTGGCGACGTTAAAGCTGCCGGGCAGTCCGGTGTGCAGGCGCAGTTCTGCGCCATCGGGACCTTTGAGCGTGAAAGCGGTGCCGAGGCCCCGGGGTTCGGTGGTGGCCACGGCCCAGTCCGCGGCTGCCTGCCCGTCCGTGCTGAGGGTGGTGACCGGGATGCCGGCGGTGCCGGCCAGGCGGCGGCCCCACTCGTCGTCGACCGTCACTACTGCCCTGCGGGCGCGGGCGGGCGTGAACAGTTCGGCTTTGGTGGCGAAGTAGTCATCCATGGTGCCGTGCAGGTCCAGGTGGTCCTGCGTCAGGTTGGTGAAGCCGGCCACGTCAAACAGCACGCCGTCCACGCGCTGGTACGAGATGGCGTGTGAGGAAACCTCCATGGCTGCCGCTCCCAGTCCCCGCTCGCGCATGAGGGCAAGCAGCCCGTGCACTTCGGTGGACTCCGGCGTGGTCAGCAGGCTGGGAATGGGCTCCGTGCCGGCAAGGATTTCGATGGTGCCGATCAGGCCGGACCGGGTGCCGAGGGCGCGCAGCAATGAGTTGATGAAGTACGTGGTGGTGGTCTTGCCGTTGGTGCCGGTCACGCCAAACAGCGTGAAATCATCCTCGGCGCCGTCGGTGCTGCCGTAGATGGCTGCGGACAGCGGACCCACTACGTTGCGGGGTTTGTCCACCACGAGGACCGGAACCGGGGTGTCGTTTCCCAGCGCCAGCAGGCGTGCACCGGCGTCGTCGGTCAGGACCGCCACCGCGCCGGCGCCCACGGCCTGTGCCACGAAATCAGCACCGTGGCGGGAAGCCCCGGGGAGGGCAACGTAGAGGTCTCCGGCTTCGACGGACCGGGAGTTCAGGGTGATTCCCGTTACCGTGACGTCTGCTGCATGTCCGGGAACTGCGACGCCTACGGCGGCGCCGATGCTCGCCAGGCGGACGGGTTCGACGGCGGCGGGCCGGAACCTGGCCTTACTGGCAGGAGCGGCCGGAACGGCGCTGCTGTGGGACGGCGTGAAGTCTGACAAGGAATCTCCGATGGTGCTAGTGGACCGTGCCCGGCTGTGGCCGCAGCGGGGCGCTGCTGGGCCGTGGTGGCGCCGGGGTGCTACTTGGCGAACTGGGGCAGCCTGGCCGGTTCGCCGGTGGACGGCTGGACGTTGTAGGTCCGCAGTGCCTGGCTCATGACCGACCGGAAGACCGGCCCGTTGGTAATCCCGTAGATGCTGCCCTTGGGCCGCTGAAGTACCACCTCAACAATAAACCGCGGATCATCCATCGGCGCCATGCCCACCATGGAGGCGGTGTAGCCGCAGAAGCCGGACTTGCCGTCGTCGCATGGCGATTCCGAGGTGCCGGTTTTGGCGCCCACCCGGTAGCCGTCAATCGCGGCGTCCTTGATCTGGCCTTCGGTGACGGCGCTTTCCAGGATGTCCTGGACCTGCTGGGCGGTGCTGTCGGACACAACCCGGGTGGGGGCTGCTGCCGGCACCTTTTCCTCGGTCCCGTCGGCGGAAACATACGAGTCGATCAGCCGCGGCTGGAGCATCACCCCGTTGTTGGCCACTGACTGGAACGCGCGCACGGTCTGGAGCGTGGACTGTGACACGCCTTGCCCGAAGAGGACGGTGAATTCCTGCCGGCCATCCCACTGGTCTGCGGGGGTGAGGATTCCGGAGGCGGTGGCGGGGAGCCCGATGTCCGGAGCCTGGCCGATGCCGAACTTCTGCAACCAGTCGTAGCGCTGTTCCTTGCTCAGGGCCTGCCCGGCCATCACGGTTCCCGTGTTCATGGAATAGCCCAGGATGCCGGCAAGGGTGCGCTTCTCTGTGCCGTGTGAAAAGGAGTCGGTGAACGTCTGGCCGTTGACGGTATAGGAGGGGGGCAGCGTGTATTCGCTGAGCGGGTTGGCCTTGCCTTCCTCGATCAGGGCCGCCGCGGTCAGCATCTTCTCCACGGAACCCGGCTCGTAGGCTGCGGTAACGGCCCGGACACCGCGGTCCTTGGCGGCAACCAGCCCCGGGTTGTTCGGGTCCGGGGAGTTGGTGTCCGCCATGGCCACCAGGTTGCCGGTCTTGACGTCCATGACAATGATGACGCCCCATTCGGCGCTGAGCTTGTCCGCCTGGCTTTGGATGGCCTGCTGCGCAAAGTACTGGAGGTCGGAGTTAATAGTGAGCTTAACGTTCTTGCCGTCCTGCGGTGCGGTCAGCTCGTCCACGCCCACCGGAATCCGGAGGCCGTCCGCCCCGATTTCGAACAGGCGCTTGCCATCCGACCCCTTCAGGAGGTCGTCCTGAGTCTGTTCGATGCCGGCCTGTCCGCTGCCACCCTCCTGCAGGAAGCCGATGATGCCGCCCGCCACTGAGCCGTTGGGATAGACACGCTTGCTGACGCCTTCGGTGACGATGCCGGGCACCTGGAGTTTGGAAATGCGGTCCTCGACGTCCGGCTTCACGTCCTTGGCCACGATGTAGTAGCGGGACTCACCGGTAACCGCCTTGACGATGGCGTCCTTGTCCATGCCCAGGACCGCCGCCAGCTCGGAGAGCCCCTGGTCGCGGCTGACTTCGACGAGTTTTTCCTTGCCGTCGACTTTATCCAGGCGCCGGAAGGTCTCCGTCTTTGTGTTGAGCTGCTGGTCAACCACCACGTTGTAGCGGATCACACTGTTGGCCAGGACCGTGCCGTTGGCATCCAGGATGCTGCCCCGCTCTGCAGGCAGGACGGTTTCGGTCATCCTCTTGTTAAGGGCCGCTTCAGCCATGCCGCCGACATCCAGCCCCTGGACCAGGAACAGCTTTCCGCCAACCACCAGCAGGAGGGAGAGCATGATGCCCAGGCCCAGGCGCAGCCGCCTGGTGGGGTTGGGCGCTTTGCCGTTCACTGCCTTACCGGTCTTCTGCGCCACTGATCTTCCTTGCTGTTCGTCCCTCGTGCCTGCCAGTTCCGCTGTTACTGTCCGGGCATCTTCTGCTGCGGTGCGGGAACTGTGCCGCCGTTCAGTTCGGCCGCGGAGGCCTGGCGGGCCGGTGCTGCGGCTGCGGGCGCCTCGGCGGCGGGAGCCGCTGCGGCAGGCGGGGTTTCTGCTGCCGGCTTGCGGCTTGCCAGGGGTTCACCGGTTGACGCCGGAGGCACAACGATCAGCTGCCCCGGAACGGCCGGGGCAGGAATGACTGCGCCTTCAGTGGCACCCTTCACTGCCGGCGTGGCCTTGCCGGTGACGGACAGCGTGGAGAGGTCGATCTGGCCCTTGACGGTGGATGCCACCATGCCCAGGTCCTTGGCCTTGGCCGCAAGGTTCTGCGGGGCCTCGAAGTTCTGCACCTGCTGGGTGAGGTCCTGGTTCTGCTTGGTCAGCGTGCTCTGCTTGGCGCGCAGTTCCACCAGCTGGTACTGCGCAGTGGATACCGAGATGTTCAGGACCAGGACTGCCACCAGGGCTACTGCGAGCATGGCAAAGCAGAGGACGACAAAAGGAGCACGCCGCTTGCGGGGCATGCTGCGCACCACGGACAGCGGGGTGCGGCTCTTCCGCTCTTCCCGCTGCGCCGGATTGCCGGGAGAGGCGGGAAAGTTCTTGACGGCAGCGGTGCTCATGCAGCTCTCCTGGCTCTGATTCGTTCCGCCGCACGGAGCCTGGCTGAGGCGGCACGGGGGTTCTCGGCGATTTCGACGGCGGTGGGCACCTCGGTGCCCTTGGTCAGGATCTTGAGTTCGGGTTTATGTTCTTCCAGTTCCACCGGAAACCCGAGCGGGGCGGAGGACTTGGAGCGGCCCTGGAGGACGCTTTTGACGATCTTGTCCTCGAGGGAGTGGTAGGACATGACCACGATTCGTCCGCCCATGGCCAACGCATCCACGGCGGCAGGGACGGCGCGTTCCAGGACGTCCAGTTCCTCGTTGACTTCAATCCGCAACGCCTGGAAAGTCCTCTTGGCCGGATGTCCTCCGGATTTGGCTGCTCCGGCGGGGACGACGGACCGGATCTGCTCTACGAGTTCTCCGGTGGTGGTGAATGGCTTCTCGCCACGGGCAGCGACGATCCGGTTGGCGATACGGCCGGCGAACTTCTCTTCGCCCCACTTCCGGATGATCCGGACCAGCTCTTCCTCGTTGTATGTGTTGACCACGTCAGCAGCGGTCTGGCCGCGGCTGGTGTCCATCCGCATGTCCAGGGGAGCGTCGAAGGAGTAGGCAAAGCCGCGCTCACGCTCGTCAAGCTGGAGCGACGAGACTCCAAGGTCCATCAGGATGCCGGAGATTTCGGTAACGCCAAGGTCCGCGAGGACTTCGGGGATTTCGTCGTAGACGGCGTGGACCAGGTCCGTCCGTGCGCTGAACGGTGCAAGCCGTTCCCCCGCAAGGGCGAGTGCTTCCTCGTCACGGTCTATGCCGATCAGGTGGAGGTCCGGGAAACGCTGGAGCATGGCTTCGGAGTGCCCGCCCATCCCCAGCGTGGCGTCGATGACGATCGGGGCTTTGCCCTGCTGCCGCGCTGCATCGAATCCGGGGGCCAACAAATTGATGCACCGGTCCCGCAGGACCGGCACATGGCGTTCGGACGTTGGCTTCGGTTGTTCGTTCATGCCTCGTCCCTTCTCGCCGTTGTGGTAGCTGCTTCCGCTTCCGGGATCAGATCCCCATCCGCACCTACCGTCCCGCCCGCCTGGCTCCGGGGAAGTGAGTCAGGTTGGCTGGCCGATCGGCCGGCTGGAGATCTCATCCAGGAAACTTCCTGCGTGAAACTCCTGCTTACCGCTCCGGGATTCAGAGAATGCCCGGAATCGGATCGTCCGTTTCAGAGAAGGCTGTTTCCTTCTCTGCGAGGTATTCATTCCAGGCCTGGGCGTCCCAGATCTCGGCACGGGAACCTGCGCCAATAACGGCCAGTTCCCTTCCGAGCCCTGCGTACTCCCGGAGCGCGGGAGGAATAGTCACGCGCCCCTGCTTGTCAGGTACCTCGTCAGAGGCCCCAGAGAGAAAGACACGGATATAGTCACGTGCCTGCTTGGAGGAGATTGGCGCCTCCCGCATCTGCTCGTGGACCCGTGCAAATTCCTTCTCGCTGAAGACGTAGATGCAACGTTCCTGGCCCCTTGTGAGCACCAGGCCGCTTGCCAGCTCCTCACGAAACTTGGCCGGGAGAATGATCCGTCCCTTCTCGTCCAGGCGCGGCGAGTGAGTGCCCAGAAACACTGGCCCACCGCCTGTCCGATATCAGGAAATGCATATCCCCTATGTTGCAACCACCCTCTTATGCCCTCCACATTACTCCACTTTCCCCCACAGTCAACGCAAAATCGAGCGTGGTGAGCCCCTAAATTGGGATACGCGCCGCGGAATGGCGCTATTTTCAGCGGGTGGTGGGAAGTGGAGCGGATTTACAGGGCGCGGCGGAAATCCGGCAGGGGCCATCGCGTGAGATGGGGCCAAACGCCGTTAAACAGGAAAAGACCCGCCTCAGCGGGTCTTTCTCTTGGTCTTTCCCCTGTCGGGGAGCGAAATGGAGCCTCCGGGTTTTGGTCCGGATTACCGGACGGCCCTACGGCTCCCCGCGCCGGCGTTCATCCCAACGCTCCTCGAGGTTGCTCATGAAGGAACTCCTTGGCTTGCCTGGTTTGCCGGCGCTGCCCTTGGCGCCACCCTTGGCCGCCGCGGAACTGCGCATCGTGGCAAAGTACACGCCGCCGCCCATGACGATAAACCCGAGGACGCCGACGAAGATGCTTTGCAGCGTGACGCCAACCAGTAGCAGGAACACGCCTGCCAGCGCACCAAGGACACCGATCACCACATGCCTCGTAGACCACGAACGCCCGGGGTCCGACCCCATGGAGTTCGCAAACTTCGGGTCGTCCTCGTGAAGCTGCTTCTCCAACTGCTCAAGCAGCTTCTGTTCGTGCTCCGACAGCGGCATCACGACCTCCTTCGTAGGCCAACGTCCGGGCTGGTCCCAGAAATTACTCCTGCACCCTTAACGGCTGGTGCGCCTGTTCGGTTCCCGTCCTCCCGCCTGGGCAGGAGGTTGAACCGGGCGCACAGCCGCCGGAGCGGAAGCATGTCCAAAACGGTCCGGCAGTAGTCCAATCACTCAAAAACTATGTATCTCTAAGGATAGTTTGTTGCGGTCCGTTCTGAAAGACGGCGATTTCTTTCGAAACACGGGAACGGCCGCCTTTTGGTCCGTTTTAGGCCGCTTTTAGCCGGCGCCGCCTCCGGGCTCCATTAGGCGGGCCGGAAGAACCGATTTGGAACCGAATTTTCGGGTGACCTCATCCAGGACCTGTTCAGCGGCGCGCCAGTTCTCATCCCGCCGGTCGATGGTGAGCTGCACTGATGTTGTTGCCGTGTCCTCGAGCTGCTCGGCACGCACTCCCACCAGCCGGACCGGCATGGCCCGGTGCCCCACCGACTCCAGCAGCTGGACCGCCACTGCATAGATCAGCTGTGCACTGTCAACGGGAGCCTGCAGGGTGCGGCTTCGGGTGATGGTGGAAAAGTCTGCAAAGCGCAGTTTCAAGGCGACGGTCCTTGCCACCATGCCGGAGCTTCGCAGGCGTCCGGCCGTGCGGTGGGACAGCCGAAGGAGTTCGCGGTGGAGGAGGGCGTCATCGGATGTGTCAACCGCAAACGTCTCCTCCGCTCCGATGCTCTTTTCCAACCGCACCGGCGTAACCGGCCTGGGGTCGATGCCCCAGGACAACCGGTGTACGTGCTCACCGCCGGCGCCGAGCAACCGCCGGAGGGTGGAGACGGGGGTGGCAGCCACATCTGCCACCGTCCGGATTCCCATCCGTGCCAGGACTTCAGCTGTCTTTGCCCCCACGCCCCAGAGCGCACCCACCGGCAGGCTGTGCAGGTAGGGCACGGTTTGTTCGGGGCCAATGAGCAGCAGGCCGTCCGGTTTGCAGCGGGTGGAGGCGATCTTTGCCACGAACTTCGATTCGGCGATGCCCACAGACGCCGTGATGCCAAGCTCGGAGGCGACCCGGCGCCGAATGAGTTCACCGATTTCCCTCGGGGGCCCCAGCCTGCGGATCGCTCCGGTGACGTCAAGGAAGGCTTCATCCACGCTCAGTGGCTCCACCAGTTCAGTCACGGATTCGAAAATGGCCATCAGCTGGGCCGAAACTTCGTAGTACAGCTTGTGCCGCGGCTCGATGATGACGGCCTGCGGGCACATCCGGGCGGCGACGGCCATGGGCATGGCTGATTTAACGCCAAAAGCGCGGGCCTCATACGAGCCGGACAGGACCACTGAGCGCTCCCCCGGAAAGCCGACGATCACTGGCTTGCCGCGAAGTTCCGGGCGTGTCCGCAGTTCGACGGAGACGAAGAAAGCGTCCATGTCCACGTGCATGATGCACTTCCGCCTGCCGCCCGAAAGGCGTGCTGCGGCTGGCTGGTTTCTTGCGTCGGGCCCCACGGCTGCAATCCTATCCGTAGGTACTGTCTAAACTGGAGGCTGAATCCGGCATCAACACCAGGAGGAAAGTCCCTGTGACGGTCATTGGAAACTTCAAACCGGCTGGCCTGGCCGTTCTTGCCGCAGGTGCGGCGTTGGCCCTGGCAGCCTGCAGCCCAACACCGTCACCTGCCCAGCCGTCACCGTCCTCCCCCGCTACAGTGCCGGCAACTGGACAGGCAACCACTACTGCGTCGGCCAGCCCCAGCGCCTCCCCCAGCACTTCGGCCACTGTGGGGGCGCTTGTTGAAGGCTTCCCGCAGCAACTCCTCCCCCTGATGCCGAACGCGACGGTTGTCTCCAGCAGTTTTGACAAGTCGTCCGCGCCCGCTACCGCCGCACTGGTGGCGACAGTCGCCGGACCCACGTCCGCCGTCGTCGACTTTTACACGAAGGCGCTGGAAGCGCAGGGCTTCAAGGCGGTACCCGGGGACTCCGTGGGTGCGGTGGCGTCCAAGGACTTTGTCCGTGGCGACAGTGAGACGGTCAACCTCTCGGTAGTTGAGGCATCCGGAGTGGCTACCTTCACCATCGGCGCCAACGTGGCTGCTGAGTCCGCCAAGTGACCGGCGCCGAGCAGCTAAGGAACGAACAGGCCGACTTTGTGGCCTCGGTGGCCGGGGAATTGACCGGTTTCCTCACCTCCCGCCAAGGGATCATGTCCGGCATCTCGCCGGACATTGACCCCATTATGGGTTCCATATCGAACCTCGTCACCGGCGGAAAGCGGTTGCGCGCCCTGATGTGCTACTGGGGCTGGCGCGGGGCCGGCGGAGACGCCGGCGCCGCTGAGGTGGTGACGGCAGGTGCCGCGCTCGAACTCTTCCAGGCCGCCGCCCTGATCCATGACGACATCATCGACCGCTCGGATACCCGCCGGGGGGGACCCAGCGTCCACCGCAGGTTCAGCCAACTCCACGAGGCCCAGGGCTGGGCCCTGGACAGCGGGCGGTTCGGGCAGGCAGCAGCCATCCTCGCCGGAGACCTGTGCCTTTCCTTCAGCGAAGAGGCATTTACGGATATCGGCGAACGGGCGGCGTCGGGCAGCCGGGCACGGTTGATCTTCAACCTCATGAGGGCTGAGGTCATGGCGGGGCAGTACCTGGACATCCTGGAAGAGGTGGCCGGGCCGGTCCGCGACCGCGCGGGCGCCGTCAGCCGGGCCCAGTCGATCATCAGGTTCAAGAGCGCCAAGTACTCCACGGAGCATCCCCTGGCCCTGGGCGGTGCCCTGGCCGGCGCCACGAACGACCTGCTGCGGGGGTATTCAGCGTTCGCCCTCCCGCTGGGCGAGGCCTTCCAGCTCCGCGATGACGTCCTGGGCGTCTTCGGCGACCCCCTCACCACGGGGAAACCGGCTGGAGATGACTTGCGCGAAGGCAAGCGCACGGTGCTCGTGGCGTTGGCCCTGGACCAGGCTTCTCCGGCCGAGTCCGCCTTCATCGACTCCAGGCTGGGGAGCCCGGAGCTGGACGACGGTGACGTGCAGGAGATCCGCCGGATCATCGAAGACTCGGGCGCGCTGCAGGCCACCGAAGTGCTGATCGGGGAATACGGTAATGCAGCCTACGGGGCCCTGGAGGCGCTGCCGCTGGATGAGCTGCCCAAGACCGCACTCAGGAGGCTGGCCGAGGCTACTGTCAGCCGGGCCTCCTGAGGACAGCAATTACCAGGCCAGGGTCTGCGCCCTGCGCCGGATCTCGGTCTTCCGGCCCTCACGGAGGGCGTCAATCGGCCTGCCACGCAGCGACTCGTCCGGAGTGAACAGCCAGATGATCAGGTCTTCGTCGGAGTAGCCGGCGTCGGCCAGGACCACAATGGTGCCTTTGAGGCTCTCCACCACCTGGCCGTCCTGGAGGAATTCTGCGGGTACTGAACGGATATTCCGTTCGCCCACACGCACAGCCACGAGGGCACGCTCATCAATCAGGCCATGGACCCTGGTAATGGAAACATTCAGCAATTGGGCGACATCGGGGAGGGGCAACCATTCGCCCACGAGGTTTTCTACGTTACTCACGGATCAAGGTTGCCACGGTGCGCGGCCCGTCGCCTAGTCGCTTCACGAACCCAATACTCCTGACCTGCGGACACTCCGAAATTCTTCCTTACGGCAAAAGCGCGAATTCTTGTGCTAACTGCGAATTCATGAGAGATTCTCACTGTTCACACTCGTAACAAACATCACTCGAGTAACAGTAGTATCAAGCATTAACGCGGCACCCCCGTCCGCTCCCCGCAGTTGAGAAGAGGATTCCTTACATGACGATGTCCCGCTCGCCGAAGCAACCCCCCAGGCCGAGCTTGCCGATGATTGCTGCGACGACGGCGGCACTGCCGGCGGTCGTCCTGTCGTCCCTGGCCCTCGCACAGCCGGCCACTGCCCAACAACCGGCCAAATCACTCCCCGCGACCCTGACCGCGGCCATGAACGCGCACGCAGCCGCCCAGGCTGCTGCCGCGATCATTCCGGCATCATCCGTTTCCACCACGATTCCGGCAGCGTTTAAACCCGCACAGAATTCGGCGCCGGCCGAATATACGGTGGCCCGTGGAGACACGATCAGCGCCATCGCCGGAAAATTCAACCTGAACACCGGGGAAGTGCTCAGGCTGAACAATCTGCAGGCGAACACCATCATTTACCCGGGGCAGAAGATCAAGCTGTCCGGAAGCCCTGCCGCGGCAGCACCGGCCCCCGCCGCGCCTGCCGCTGCCCCGGCTTCTGCCGGCGGCGCCACTTACACCGTCAAGTCCGGTGACACGTTGGGCGCCATCGCTGCCCGGCACAATGTCAGCCTTGGGGACGTCTTCAGCTGGAACAACCTCAACATGAGGTCCATCATTTATCCCGGCCAGAAGATCAAGGTGGGCGCAGGGTCACAGGCACCTGCGGCCCCCGCGGCGGCACCGGCGGCGTCACTGGCCAACACGTCAGCCCCGCAGGCTCCGGCTTCCGGCTCCTACACCGTCAAGGCGGGCGACACCCTGTCCGCCATCGCATCGCGCCATGGGGTGAAGCTGCCCGAGCTCCTTTCCGCGAACGGGCTGAACCTCGGCTCCATCATTTACCCGGGCAACAAACTGAAGGTCCCCGGCTCGGGCTCGCAGCCTGCTGCTTCGCAGCCGGCAGCGCCCGCCGCCCCACTGGTACCGAGTTCCTTCCTGGGGTTCACCTATCCGCCGGCGGTGGTGAGCTCCGCCAACGAGAACAAAGCCCTGCTGAATGCTTCCCCGGTCCCCTCCCGGGCCGAGATGCAGAACATCGTGGCGGACACCGCCCGCCGCATGGGTGTTGAGCCGTCACTGGCTTTGGCGTTCGCCTACCAGGAGTCCGGATTCAACCAGCGCGCGGTCTCCCCCGCCAACGCCATCGGGACCATGCAGGTCATTCCCAGCTCCGGCCAGTGGGCCTCGGACCTGGTGGGCCGCAAACTGAACCTGCTTGATCCGTATGACAACGCCACGGCAGGTGTCGCCATCATCCGTCAGCTCCTTGCTACCAGCAAGGACCGGGACACGGCCATCGCAGGCTACTACCAGGGCCAGTATTCGGTCAGCAAGTACGGGATGTACGACGACACCAAGGCCTACGTGGCGGCCATCAAGGCACACCAGAAGAACTTCGGCTAGAGCCTTGGCCGGCCCGGATTGACGGCGCCGGCAGCCGCTGATGGAACGGGTTCGGGCCGGTTGACGGTCCGGACCCGTTCCTTTGCAACTAGGATCGGAGGGTGCAGGAAAACGTGTCTGACCCCCTTGTAGGAACGCTGGTGGATAACCGCTACGCCATCAAATCCAAGCTGGCGCGGGGCGGCATGTCCACTGTGTACCTTGCCGAGGACCAGCGGCTGGAACGCGATGTGGCCCTGAAAGTACTGCATCCCCACTTCTCCGCCGACGAAAGTTTCGTGGGCAGGCTGGGCCGGGAAGCCAAGGCCGCTGCCAAGCTGTCCCATCCCCACGTGGTGGGTGTCCTCGACCAGGGCAACGACGGCCACACGACGTACCTGGTCATGGAGTACATCAAGGGACACACCCTGCGGGACGTCATTACTGACAAAGGCGCACTGCCGCCCCGACTGGCGCTGGCCCTGATAGATCCGGTGGTGGAAGGCCTGGCGGCGGCGCACGCCGCCGGTTTCATCCACCGGGACGTCAAACCCGAGAACGTCCTGATTGCCGACGACGGCCGGATCAAGGTGGGCGACTTTGGCCTTGCCCGGGCCGTGACGACGTCAACCAGCAGCGGAGCGCTGATTGGAACCGTTGCCTACCTCTCCCCCGAGTTGGTACTGGGCCGGCCAGCCGATGCGCGCAGTGACGTCTACTCCGTTGGCATCATGCTTTACGAAATGCTGACCGGCAAGCAGCCCTTTGGCGGGGACGTACCCATCCAGGTGGCCTACCAGCACGTCAACAGCACGGTGGGTCCCCCGTCCGCGCTCGTTCCGGGCCTTGCAGCTGAAGTGGATGAACTGGTGCAGTGGTGCACTGCGAACGATCCCGAGAACCGCCCGGTTGATGGCAGCGCACTGCTGCAGGAACTACGCCACATTCGCACCAACCTGACAGATTCAGAACTCGACCTGCAGCCGCCGGCAGCACTGGGAGCCCCCCATCGCGGCCTTCCCGGCACGGCGGGACTGCCCGGCACGGCGGATCAATCAGCCGGGCCCAGCCATACCGAGTTCATCCCGCACATCAGTAATCAAACATCCGTCATGCCCGCCGGCCGTCCGGCGCCGCCTCCCTACCAGCCGGCAGGCAATGCCACGGCCGCCCGCAACCCGACGCCGGCACCCCGCACCGGCCACACCCTCACCCCACCCGGCGAGGACGACAGTCCCGCCTGGGCCCCGGCTCCCCCCGCACTGAGCAAGCGGGCCCAGCGCAAGGCAGACAAAGACGAGGAGAAGGCCCGCGCACGGGCTGCCGCCACACCGGCCCGAAGCCTGCGCGAAGGCAACCCGCGGCGGAGGGGCATTCTCTGGATCATCGTCCTCGTAATTGCTGCGCTGCTTGCCACCGGAGCGGGCTGGTTCTTCGGGATGGGTCCGGGCGCGGCGGCAGCCATACCGGCGGTGGCCAACAGGACCGTAGCGGAGGCCCAGCAACTGCTGAGCGATGCAGGATTCCGTTCGACCACCAGCGACGTCTTCGATGATGCCGTTCCCAGCGGCCGGGTAGTGGGCAGCGACCCGCAGGCAGGGGCGGAGATCCGCAAGTTCCAGCCGGTTTCACTGCTGGTATCGAAGGGCCCCCAGCTTTACCCTCTGCCGCAACTGACGGCCGGCTCCCTCGACGAGGCCAAAAGCGCCCTCAACGCTGCCGGAATGGCGCTGGGCAAAGTAACCGAACAGTTTGACGAGGAGGCATCGGCGGGGACGGTGCTCTCGCAGGATCCTGCGGCCGGCACTCCTGCCCGGCGGGGCACCGCGGTGGCAATGGTGGTCTCCAAGGGCCCCGAACCCATTGCCGTTCCCTCAGTGGTGGGAAAAACGGAAAACCAGGCAGTTGACGCCATCGAGGCAGCAGGCCTGAAGGCGGAGGTCGCCAAGGACGAGGTCTTCGACAGGAAGGTCCCCGAAGGCGCCGTGGTCAGCCAAAGTCCTGCCAACGGGACGCTGACCCGCGGCGGAACGGTCACCCTGACCATTTCGAAGGGTCCCCGGATGGTGGAAGTCCCAAGCTTTATCGGCAAGCAGGCCGGGGAGGCCGAACAAGCACTGCGGAAGCTCGGATTCGACGTCCGGCTCAACAAGGTCCTTGGCGGATTCTTCGGCACCGTCAGGGACCAGGATCCGGTGGACACTGAAGTTCCCGAAGGGTCCGTCATCACCCTGACCGTGGTGTAGAGGGCCTCGGACGTACAGGAGGCGCGGCCCGGATGACCCGGCCCGCGCCTCCTGGCGCCCTTTTCGGACGCTGTCGTCAGTTCTTGGCGAGTGCCCCGGCCACCAGGAAGGCCATTTCGAGCGACTGCATGTGGTTCAGGCGGGGATCGCAGACGGACTCGTAACGGTCCAGGAACGCGTCCTGGTCGATCGGGTCCGCGCCGCCCAGGCACTCCGCAACGTCGTCGCCGGTCATCTCGGCGTGCAGGCCGCCCGGCACGGTACCCAGGGCGTGGTGCACCTCGAAGAAGCCGCGCACTTCGTCGATGACGTCGTCGAAGTTGCGGGTCTTGTACCCGTTCGGTGAGGTGACCGTGTTGCCGTGCATGGGGTCGGTGACCCACAGGACCTGCGCGCCGGACGCCGTGACCTTTTCGACGACAGCGGGCAGCTTTTCACGGATGTTGCCGGCCCCCATGCGGGTGATGAAGGTCAGGCGGCCCGGTTCGCGTTCCGGGTCCAGCTTGTCGATCAGCCGCAGGGCGTCGTCGCCGGTGGTGGACGGGCCGAGCTTCACGCCGATGGGGTTGCGCACCCGCGACAGGAAATCGACGTGGGCGTGGTCGAGTTCGCGGGTCCGCTCCCCGATCCACAGGAAGTGGGCCGACGTGTCGTAGGGGAAGCCCGTCCGCGAGTCGATCCGGGTCAGTGCGCGTTCGTAATCGAGCAGCAGCGCTTCGTGGCTGGCGAAGAACTCCACCCGCTTGAGGGCCTCGAAGTCCGCGCCGCAGGAGTCCATGAACTTGATGGCGCGGTCGATGTCGCGCGCCAGCGATTCGTAGCGGGCGTGCGCGGGGTTCTCGGTGAAACCCTTGTTCCACTGGTGGACGGACCGGAGGTCGGCGAAACCGCCCTGCGTGAACGCCCGGATGAGGTTCAGGGTGGACGCGGAGGTGTGGTAGGCCCGCAGCATCCGGGACGCGTCGTGGCCACGGGACTCGGGGGTGAATTCGTATCCGTTGACGATGTCGCCCCGGTAGGCCGGAAGGGTCACGCCGTCCCGGGTTTCGTCGTTGGAGGAACGGGGCTTGGCGAACTGCCCTGCCATCCGGCCCATCTTGATCACGGGCATGGCCGCACCGTAGGTCAGCACCACCGCCATCTGGAGGATGGTCTTCACCCGCGCGCTGATCTTGTCTGCCGTGGCTGCCTCGAAGGTTTCCGCGCAGTCGCCGCCCTGCAGGAGGAATGCCTTGCCCTGCGCTGCTGCGGCCAGGCGCTCCCGGAGCACGTCCACTTCGCCAGCGAACACCAACGGGGGAAGCACCGAGAGCTCCTTCACGGAGGCATCGAACACCTCCCTGTCCTGCCAGCTGGGCTGCTGCGAGATGGGCAGCTCCCGCCAGTCGTCAAGTCCGGGATAGGTGGCGGCGCCGCTTTGGGAGTTGCCGGACAGCGGAAAGGCGGGGTTTGCAGATAGCTGAGTCACCATCTAAGACTAGCGTCCGCGCAGGTCGGCTGGACACCGTGCCGTCACGGTTCCCGGCCCCTGCGTCACAACGGATCGACGGCGCGGGCACACCCGTCCGCCGGGCAGGCGGTCACCGTGCCGCCGGCTCCCCGCCGGAGTCATCTCCACCGGCCGGCGGGGACGCCAGCGGCTCCGCCGGGGCGGCAGGCTCGGCGGGCTTTCCGGCGAGGCGCAGCTTCACCACGGCAGCGTATTCGTCCACGTATTCCTGCCCGGAAAGCCGCTGCAGTTCCAGCATGATGCGGTCCGCCACTGTCCGCTGGGTGCCGCGGTCCTCGGCCTGCTCCCGGCAGCTGCTGAAGTCGAGCGGTTCACCGAAGATCATGCCGATCCGCCGGATGTTAGGGAGCCGCTTTCCGATGGGTTGCACCTTGTCCGTGCCGATCATCGCTACGGGAATGACGGGGACCCCGGCCTGGAGGGCCAGCCTGGCGACCCCCACCTTGCCCCGGTACAGCTTGGAATCGGGACTCCGCGTGCCTTCCGGGTAAATCCCCAGCAACCCGCCGTGGGTCAGTACGTCCATGCCGGCGCTGAGGGAAGCCGCAGAGGCTGCGCCGCCGGACCTGTCCATGGGCAACTGGTTGGTGAGCCGGAAGAAGAGCGCTGTCAGGCGGCCCTTGATTCCGGTGCCGGTGAAGTATTCGGACTTGGCCAGGAATACCACCGGCCGGCGGACCATCAGCGGCATGAAGATGGAGTCGGAAAACGACAGGTGGTTCGAGGCGATGATCGCGGCGCCCTCGGCCGGAATATTGTCCAGGCCCTTGACCCAGGGGCGGAAAAGAAGCTTCAGAACAGGACCGAGGAAGATCCTCTTCATGACCCAATAAAACACGCGGTGAACCTCTCGGAAGGTCGGCCCCAGGCGCCGCTCCGGGCCTGTTTCAGCAGTTCAGATGCAACCCTACTCTAGTGAGATTTATCCGGAACAGTGACACGATGTAGGCATGACTGAAAGCAGCACACCGTCCCGCCCCGCAGCGTTCAGTTATCCCGGCCATGGCCCCAATGCGGACATCGGCATCGCCATTTGCCACGGCTTCACGGGCAGCCCGCTCAGCGTGCTGCCTTGGGCGGAGCATCTCGCCGCCCAGGGCTACGCGGTAACAGTCCCCCTGTTGCCTGGCCACGGAACGGACTGGCGGCAGCTTGCGCAAACGGCGTGGAACGACTGGTTCGGCAGTTTCGAGGCGGCCTACCTCGATCTCTCCGCCAGGACATCCACCAGTTTCGTGGCGGGCCTGTCCATGGGCGGTGCAGTGGCCCTGCTGACCGCCGCCAGGCACAAGACTGCAGGCGTGAGCATCGTCAACCCCGGCCTGAGTTTCTATGACCGGCGCGTACGGGTCATCGGGCTGCTGAAATACTTCCAGCGGACCACCATTCCCATTCCGGAAGAGCATTCAACAGCGCCGGCAACGGAAGACGGAGATTACTCGCGGACACCCCTGGCGGCCGTGCACGAACTGAAGAAGCTGTTCAACGCAACGCTCCGGGAACTGCCTGCGGTCACGGCACCCGTACAGGTCTTCAAATCCGTGACAGATGAGGTGGTACCGCCCACCTCCCTGGAACTGCTGCGGGCACGGCTGCGCGACAGGGTGACGGAGGTGGTTGAACTTGCGGGCAGCGGCCACGTGGCTACGCTGGACGTTGACGCGCCGGAGATCTTCGCCCGGTCCAGTGAGTTCTTCCGTGACCATGCCCGCCAATCCAGCCCTTCGGAGACCCCATGACTGCCGGCCCGGACCACAGTCCCTTCAGCAGTGCCACCAGCGGCACCGGGCCACGCGCCGGCGTAGTGCTGTCGCATGGTTTCACGGGCAGCCCGCACAGCCTGCGCGGCTGGGCGCAGGCGCTTGCCGGCGCCGGCTTCGCGGTGCGGATGCCGCTCCTGCCCGGCCATGGCACAAGCTGGCAGGAACTGTCCCGCACACGGTGGCAACAGTGGCACGGTGCCCTTGATGAAGCGTTCCTGGAACTCGACGCCGAATGCGAGCACGTTTTCGCTGCCGGACTCAGCATGGGCGGCGCCCTTGCGTTGCGTGTCGCCGCCACGCGGCCAGTAGCCGGCGTGGTCCTGGTGAACCCCGGGCTGGTCATTGACGACCCGCGCGCTCCGCTGGCGGGCATCCTGAAACTGGTCATGAAAAGCACCCCCGCCATCGCCAACGACATCCTGAAGGCGGGCATCGACGAAGGTGCTTATCCACGCACTCCCGTCGCCGCAGCACACGAACTGAACAAGATGTTCAAGGACACGGCCCGACTGCTTCCCCGCATCACGGCACCGGTGCAGGTCTACAGGTCCACCGTGGACCACGTGGTGTCGGATACCAGTATCTCGGCGCTGCGCCGCGGCCTGACCCATGCGCCCCTGGAGCTGGTCCGGCTGGAGAACAGCTACCACGTGGCCACCATGGACAACGACGCCGAACAGATATTCCAGGGTTCGGTGCACTTCATCCGGGCCACGCTTGCTGCGTTGGCGCCTGGCGTGGCGGCTCCCGTACCCGGGTCCGGGGAGGCCGGAAATGAACAGGCCTGATTCAGGATCCGCGGACCAGGGGGCCAACCAGGACGACGCCGTCTGGCTCGACCTGGTGGCACGGCTGGAGGCGGACACCCCGCCGCCGGAACGCAATGTGCCGGATTCTGTTCCCGGGCCGGCCCAGCCGGCCTCCTTCCGCGACTTTGATCCCCTCAATCTGTCCGGTGCCGCACCTGTGGAACATTCGGCTGCCGAGCGCAGGGAGCGCCAAAGCGGAGGGCCCGGCGATGACACAACGCCGGAGGCGCCGCCGGCCGGTCCGCGCGACTATGGCGTTGAGGATGAGGGAGGCGACTTCGTTCCGGAGGAGCCCCCCAGCCTTTCCGGGACGGACCCCCTGACCATGCTGGCCTGGCTGGCCGCGGTGGGCGGGCCTGTTGCGCTGCTGCTTTCCGCGATGTTCTGGCGGTCAGCGCCCGTGCTGGCCATATGGGGCATCGTCGCTGCCTTCGTTGCCGGCACGGTGTACCTCATCATGAAGCTTCCGCAGGAGAAGGACGAGGACGACGACGGCGCCCGGGTCTGAGCAGTCAGCTGCGGACCCGGCTGCTGACGCGGGAGAGGTCGGCGGCACCGATCAGGCCGGCGTTGGGTCCAAGGTGGGCCAACTCGATACCGGCGGCCGGCCGGAAGCCACGGCCGGTCAGGTTCCTGGCGAACGCCTTCCTGGCGGGCTCCACGAGGAGATCGCCTGCTGAACACAGTCCTCCGCCGATGACGAAGAGCCCCGGGTCGAGGGCGGCCGCCAGGTTGGCGAGCCCCAGGCCGAGCCACTCCCCCACCTCTTCGATCAGTTCGCGCGATGCTGTATCTCCGGCGAGGGCCAGCTCGGTGACAACGGCACCGGTAATGGTCTCAGCGCGACCACCGACGGCAGCCAGGAGGTCCTGGGCCATGGGCGAGTTGCTGCTGGCAAGGATCCTCGCTTCGCGGCCGAGGGCGTTACCGGAGGCATACTGCTCCCAGCAGCCGCGGTTGCCGCATTCGCAGCGGTGGCCTCCGGGCATGATGACCTGGTGGCCGAACTCGCCGGCTACGCCGAAGCGGCCCCGTTCCACCCTGCCGTCCATCACCATGGCTCCACCGATTCCGGTGCCGAGGGTGATGCATACCAGGCGGCTTTCGCCTTGCCCGGCGCCGAACCGCCACTCGGCCCACGCGGCGGCGTCGGCATCGTTGGCCAGCAGCACCGGACGCCGCAGGAGCTGCTGGAGGTTCGCGCGCAGGGGCTCGTTCCGCCAGGCGAGGTGGGGGCTGAAAAGGACAGTGCCGCCGTCGAGGTCCATCCATCCGGCGGCGCCGATGCCCACGGAACGTATCCGCCGCCCGCTGCCGAGCTCTTCGACCAGTTCCACGATGACCCGTTCCACAGCCCTGGGATCAGTCCCGGGCGTGCTGCGGCGGGCTTCGCTGAGGATCCGGCCTTCCTCGTCCACGACACCTGCCGCCACCTTGGTGCCGCCGATGTCGATGCCGATCGCCAGGCCCCGGCGGCCAAGGCGCGCCCGCCCCCGGGATCCTTTTCCCTGCCCTGAGGCGGCACGGTACGGGGCGGACCGCCGCTTCCACGGCGCGGATCGACGGAGGTGGCCGGCCTGGTCGCCGGAGGGCGGTGCGTACATAGTCCCCAAGTCTAGGCTTGTGGCCGGTCCGCCGAAGCCGGGCCACGCGGGCTTCGGTTCCGTCCCCACGGCATTGACGGCTAAGTTACTGGCCAGTAACTTTAGATAGCACTGTCCTGCGGCGGCATACTAGGCTTGTGGCATGCCCCCTGCGCGGGACGACGGATATCAAAGGAGCTATAGTGCGCCAATTCAGTGTTCCGCCCCTTGTTGTTGTTCCACCGGAGACCAACATCACCGACCTGCTGCTGCGGCAGGCCACAAAGGCCAGCAACCCGGCACTGTTTTCCCGCCTTGACGCATCAGGCTCCTGGCAGAACGTGTCCGCCACCGAATTCCTGGCCGACGTCAGGGCCTTGGCGAAGGGTTTGATGGCAAGTGGCGTAGGCGCCGGCGACCGCGTGGGAATCATGTCCCGGACCCGCTACGAATGGTCCCTGGTGGACTTCGCCATCTGGTTTGCGGGTGCCATCTCGGTCCCGATCTACGAAACCTCCTCGCCGTCACAGGTGGCCTGGAACCTTGGGGATTCCGGGGCCGTTGCCGCATTCGGCGAGTCCGCACACCACGAAAACATCATCCTGCAGGCCGTCAACGCCGAAGGCCTCACCGATTTGAAGCACGTCTGGCAGCTGGAAGGCACCGGCCTGGATGCCCTCCGCGAGGCCGGGCGAGGCGTCAGCGATGACGAACTCGAGTCGCGGCGGAGTGCCGCCGGCCTCGCCGATACAGCCACCATCATCTACACGTCCGGCACCACCGGGCGGCCCAAGGGCTGCGAACTCACGCACGGGAACTTCGTGGAGCTCTCGGACAACGCGCTGGCCATCATCGGCGAAATCGTCCACGAGGACGCCAAGACCATCATGTTCCTTCCGCTGGCCCACGTCTTCGCCCGGTTCATCTCCGTCCTGGCCATGGCTGCCGGGACCACGGTGGCGCACACGCCGGACATCAAGAACCTGCTCGCGGACCTGCAGAGCTACGAGCCCACCTTCATCCTGGCCGTGCCACGGGTGTTCGAGAAGGTCTACAACTCGGCCATGACCAAAGCGGAGGACGGCGGCAAGGGTGCCATCTTCCACCGGGCCGCCGATACCGCCATCGCGTACTCAAAGGCACGCCAGGAAGGCCGCGTCGGGCTGGGCCTCAAGCTCCGCCATGCGCTCTTCGACAAGCTGGTGTACGGCAAGCTGCGCGCTGCGATGGGCGGCCACGTGGCCCACGCCGTGTCCGGCGGCGGCCCGCTCGGCGAACGCCTGGGCCACTTCTTCCAGGGCATCGGAATGCAGGTACTCGAAGGGTACGGCCTCACCGAAACCACTGCCCCCATCTCGGTCAACACCCCGTCCCGGATCAAGATCGGGTCCGTGGGCAAGCCGCTGCCCGGCAACGCCGTGAAGATTGCCGGGGACGGCGAAATCCTCACCAAGGGCGTCTGCGTGATGCGCGGCTACTACAAGCGCGACGACCTCACCGCGGACACGTTCGACGACGGCTGGTTCCGTACCGGGGACATCGGCCGGCTCGACGAGGACGGCTTCGTCTGGATCACCGGCCGCAAGAAGGAGATCATCGTGACGGCCGGCGGCAAGAACGTGATCCCCGCACTGCTGGAGGACCAGATCCGCGCCGACGCCCTGGTCTCGCAGGTCCTGGTTGTCGGTGACAACCGCCCGTTCATCGGCGCCCTGGTCACCCTGGACCAGGAAGCCCTGCCGGGCTGGCTCCAGCGGCACGGGCTCCCGGCAGGCACCACGCTGGAGGAGGCCGCGGACAACCCTGTGGTCAAGGCAGCGGTGCAGGACCTGATCAGCGCCGCCAACGGCTCGGTCTCCCAGGCGGAGGCCATCAAGTCCTTCCGGATCGTCCCGGCGGACTTCACGGAGGCGTCCGGGCACCTGACACCGTCCATGAAGGTGAAGCGGGCACAGGTGATGAAGGATTTCGAGACCGTCATCGAGGAGATGTACTCGGCACCCCGCTCCTGACGCAGGCGCTGCTGAACTCTTGACGAAAAGGTCCTCCCGGCTGATGCCGGGAGGACCTTTTGATTGCCTTGCCTGATGGCAGGGGCTACTGCTCCACAACCAGGAGCAGGTCTCCGCCCTGCACCTGCTCCACCGCGGAGATGGCGAGCCTGCCCACCTTGCCGCCCACCGGCGTCGTAATGGATGCTTCCATCTTCATCGCCTCGATGGTGGCTACGGTATCGCCGGCGTTCACGGTGTCACCGGCTTTCACGGTGATGGTGACCGCGCCTGCGAACGGAGCCGCAACGTGGCCGGGCTGTGCCGGGTCCGCCTTCTCCGCGGCCTTGACGTTGCTGACCACTGAACGGTCCCGCACCACGACCGGGCGGGACTGGCCGTTCAGCGTGCACATGACGGTACGCATGCCCTTTTCGTCGGGTTCCGAGACGGCTTCCAGGGAAGCGATCAGCCGGACACCGCGTTCGAGTTCAATCTCGTGCTCAGCCCCCCGCTGGAAACCGTAGAGGTAGTCGCGGGTGTCGAGGACGGAGATGTTGCCGTACGTCTCCACGCTCTTCAGGTAGTCCTTGGTGGGACCGTCGAAGAGCAGGCGGTTCAGCGTGTGCTGGCGCGTCTTGGAATCGGACTTCAGCGCGGCGCTGTCCTCGGCGCTGAGCTCGACGTCGCGGACCTTGATGCTGCGTCCCTTGAGTGCCTTGGTGCGGAAGGGCTCCGGCCACCCTCCGGGAGGGTCGCCGAGTTCGCCGGACAGGAATCCGATCACGGAATCGGGGATGTCGTAGTTCTGCGGGTTTTCATTGAAATCCGCAGGATCGGCGTTGAGGCCCACCAGATGCAGGGCGAGGTCGCCCACCACCTTGGAGGACGGGGTGACCTTGACCAGGTGTCCCAGGATCCGGTCGGCCGCCGTGTACATGTCCTCGATGGCTTCAAACCGCTCGCCCAGGCCCAGCGCAATGGCCTGCTGGCGGAGGTTGGAGAGCTGGCCGCCGGGAATCTCGTGCTTGTACACCCGGCCGGTGGGGCCCGGCAGGCCCGACTCGAAGGGTGCGTAGACCCGGCGGACGGCTTCCCAGTACGGCTCAAGGGAGCTGACGGCGTCCAGGCTGAGGCCGGTGTCACGCGGCGTGTGCGCCAGCGCTGCCACCAGGGCCGAGGCCGATACCTGGCTGGTGGTGCCGGCCAGTGAGGCCGATGCCACGTCCACGGCGTCCACGCCGGCGTCCACGGCAGCGAGCAGGGTTGCCAGCTGGCCGCCCGCAGTGTCGTGGGTGTGCAGGTGGACGGGGAGGTCGAAGCGTTCGCGGAGCGCGGCCACCAGCTTGGCAGCTGCAGCAGGCCGCAGCAGGCCGGCCATGTCCTTGATCGCCAGGATGTGGGCGCCAGCGTCGACGATCTTCTGGGCGAGTTCAAGGTAGTAGTCCAGCGTGTAGAGCTTCTCCGCCGGGTCCAGCAGGTCGCCCGTGTAGCACAGCGCCACTTCGGCGACGGCTGTTCCGGTGGCGCGGACTGCCCGGATGGCGGGGGCCATCTGGTTGACGTCGTTCAGGGCGTCGAAAATCCGGAAGATGTCGATGCCGGTGGCTGCGGC
Organism: Pseudarthrobacter chlorophenolicus A6; assembly: GCF_000022025.1. Lineage (GTDB taxonomy): Bacteria > Actinomycetota > Actinomycetes > Actinomycetales > Micrococcaceae > Arthrobacter > Arthrobacter chlorophenolicus. The sequence goes on along the minus strand of NC_011886.1, from coordinate 1,731,157 downwards.
CTCGTTGACGAAGGCTTCGGTGACTTCCTCGGGGTACGGGGTGTAGCCGACCGTGTTGCGGCCGCGGAGGAGCATCTGGATACAGACGTTGGGCAGGGCCTCGCGAAGCGCTACGAGGCGGTCCCACGGGTCTTCGCCCAGGAAGCGGAGGGCGACGTCATAAGTTGCCCCGCCCCAGGCTTCGACGGACAGCAGTTCCGGCATCAAGGCGCTCACTGCCGGCCCGGCAGCAACGAGGTCGCGGGTGCGGACCCGGGTGGCGAGCAGCGACTGGTGGGCGTCGCGGAAGGTGGTGTCCGTGACAGCGACGGCAGTCTGCCCGCGCAGCGCCTTGGCGAAGCCTTCCGGCCCGAGCTCACGCAGTTTCTGGCGGGAACCCGGTGCTGACTGCTGGCCCTTCACCGACGGGAGCTTCTCCGCCGGGTCCGAGTGGACGGTCAGTTCGCCGTTGGGCTTGTTGACGGTGACGTCGGCCAGCCACGTCAGCAGCTTGGTGCCGCGGTCAGCCGACACCCGCGCCTTGAGCAGTTCGGGGCGCTGGTCAATGAAGTTGGTGGCGACGTCGCCGGCGATGAAGTCGGGGTCGTCCAGCACAGCCTGGAGGAAGGGGATGTTGGTGGACACGCCGCGGATGCGGAACTCCGCAAGCGAGCGGCGGGCGCGGGCCACGGCGGCGGGGTAGTCCCGGCCGCGGCAGGTGAGCTTGACCAGCATGGAGTCAAAGTGCGGGCTGATCTCGGCGCCGGAGTACACCGTTCCGCCGTCGAGCCGTACACCGGCACCGCCCGCAGAGCGGTAACCGGTGATCTTTCCGACGTCGGGCCGGAAGCCGTTGGACGGGTCCTCGGTGGTGATGCGGCTCTGCAGGGCAGCACCCTTGAGGTGGACGGTCTCCTGGGAGAGTCCCAAATCAGCAAGGGTTTCGCCGGAAGCGATGCGCATCTGGGCCTGCACCAGGTCCACGTCCGTCACTTCCTCGGTGACCGTGTGCTCCACCTGGATGCGCGGGTTCATTTCAATGAAGACGTGCTGGCCGGCCCGCTCGCCTTCGGTGTCCACCAGGAACTCGACGGTGCCGGCATTGACGTAGTTCAGCGCCTGGGCGAACTTAACGGCGTCGCGGTACAGTGCCTGGCGGATGCTGTCGTCCAGGTTCGGTGCCGGGGCGATCTCGATGACCTTCTGGTGCCGGCGCTGGATGGAGCAGTCCCGCTCGAAGAGGTGCATGACGTTGCCCTCCGCGTCAGCGAGGATCTGCACCTCGATGTGGCGGGGGCGCAGGACCGCCTGCTCCAGGAACATGGTGGGGTCGCCAAAGGCGGCGTCCGCTTCGCGCATGGCCGACTTCAGGGCCTCGGGGAGGGCTTCACGGGTATCCACCCGCCGCATGCCACGGCCGCCACCGCCGGCCACCGCCTTCGCAAAAATGGGGAAGCCGATCTCATCGGCGGCGGCAAGCAGTTCGTCCAGGTCCTTGGACGGCTCACTGGACTTCAGCACCGGCACGCCGGCCGCGCGGGCCGCCTTCAGTGCTGCCACCTTGTTTCCGGCAAGTTCCAGGACTTCGGCCGGCGGGCCCACGAACGTGATGCCGGCTTCCTTGGCCGCGCGGGCCAGGTCCGGGTTCTCCGAGAGGAAGCCGTAGCCGGGGTATATGGCGTCAGCGCCGGCCTCCTTGGCCACCCGCACCACTTCGGCGACGTCAAGGTAAGCCCGGACGGGATGCCCTTCCTCGCCAATCAGGTACGCCTCGTCCGCTTTCTGCCGGTGGATCGAGTTTCGGTCCTCATGGGGAAAGACGGCAACGGTCTTTGCGCCCAGCTCGTAGCCGGCGCGGAAGGCCCTGATCGCGATTTCGCCGCGGTTGGCCACCAGAACTTTGGAAAACATACTTCTCCTGCATCATTGCGGGTGGATCGGTGAGTGGTCACAGTGTCTAGGACCTACAAGGACAAACACAAATCTTTGTGTCAGTCATCACAGATTTCCCCGTCATGTCCTGATCGGTTTGTGCCGGGCCGTCCTGATCAGACCCGCCTGCACCGCCAGTGCCATGCCGAGCGCCCTTAAAGCAGGATTCGACGCGGCATCCACATATGATGAGTAGGGCGGCAGGACCGTCCGGCTTCGGTTCCGCCGGAGCAAACATTACCCCCAACACGGCATCCGGCGTTAGGTTTTGGTCTCTCAAGTGCAAGTAGTCAGCATCAGCAGCCTTAAGGGTGGAGTCGGCAAGACTTCCGTCACCACAGGATTGGCGTCTGCGGCGCTGGCCGCGGGAATCAAGACCCTCGTGGTGGACCTCGATCCCCATGCGGACGCAACCACGGCCCTGGGCGTGCAGCCCGGCGAGCAGCTTGATATCGGCCGGATGCTCAAAAGCCCCCGCCGCGCCAAACTTGCCGAGAACGTGGTGCGGAGCAATTGGAGCGCCCGTGCCCACTCGAACGGTTCCGGACCCGCTGTCCTGGACGTCGCCGTCGGCTCCGCGTATACGGGGATCTACGACCGTCCGGACCTTGGCCGGCGCGATCTCCGCCGGCTCACGGCAGTCCTGGTAGGTGCAGGCAACTACCAGCTGGTGCTGATCGACTGCCCGCCGTCGCTCAACGGCCTTACCCGGATGGCGTGGTCCGCCAGCGACAAGGTGGCACTTGTGGCCGAACCCGGGCTCTTCTCGGTGGCCGGCACGGAACGCACCATGCGCGCCATCCAGCTCTTCAAGCAGGAGTTCGCCCCCAATCTGTCTCCGGCCGGCATCGTCGCCAACCGGGTGCGGACTGGCTCCTCCGAGCACACCTACCGGCTGGCAGAGATGGAGTCCATGTTCGGCGAGCTGCTGCTGAGCCCGCGGATCCCGGAGCAGGCCAACTGGCAGCAGATCCAGGGCGCAGCGCACCCGGTGCACCACTGGCCGGGCGATTCCGCCAAATCCGCTGCCGCCTTGTTCGATGAGCTGCTGGCCAACCTGATGGCATCAGGCAGCGGCCTCCGCAGCCGGGCACGCTAGGGACGAACCTTAAAAGAACAGGGGCCGCACTCCTTCCGGGAGGAGTGCGGCCCCTGTTCTTTGGCCTGCAGGTCAGCTGATCTTGCGTGCGGCCCGCCGTTTGCTGAGTTCGTCGTCAGGGAACGTCTGTTCGGCCGCGTGCTCACTGGGCAGCGAAGCGAGGCTGCCCTCCACCTCGCGCCATACGCGGCCCACTGCGATGCCGAAGACTCCCTGGCCGCCCTGGACGAGATCAATGACTTCGTCGGCGGAGGTGCATTCGTAAACGCTTGCGCCGTCGCTCATCAGGGTGATCTGGGCGAGGTCTTCCACGCCCCGTTCACGCAGGTGCTCCACTGCGGTACGGATCTGCTGGAGGGAAACTCCAGTATCGAGGAGCCGCTTGACCACTTTGAGGACAAGGATGTCGCGGAATCCGTACAGGCGCTGCGAGCCGGATCCGGCCGCGCCGCGTACAGCCGGCTCCACCAGTCCGGTCCGGGCCCAGTAGTCGAGCTGCCGGTAAGTGATCCCGGCTGCCTTGCACGCGGTGGGACCGCGGTAGCCGGCGTCCTCGTCCAGGACAGGGAGGTCTTCGGTAAAGAGGAGGCCCTGGGCACCGCTTACGGGTACGGCGGCACCGGCCGTGGGCTGCTTCAGCCCGCCTGCATCACCTTTAGGACTCACCTGGATCCTCCTTGTCGTACGCTCCCGGGAACAACCGCAGCAGCGTGGGCATGAAGACCATGCATGTAATTCTCGCGGGGCGCACTTTCCAGTGTGACTTGCGCGGCTGCCGTAAGCAATGGGAACTTGATACTTCGACGTTAGGCCCGGAGGGTCGCAAGGTCAAAGACGTTGGGGCTTTGAAGGGGCGTGTCGAAACTTTCAGCCTCAACTTTAACCTTAACGTGACCTAGCCGTCGAAATCTTCCGGCTCCACGTCATCCAGGAATTCACGGAACCTGCGCAGCTCGCGTTCCTCATCCACCGTGGGGTTCGGCTCCGTGTCTTCGCCTTCATCGTGCTCGGTGATGCGGACTCCGGCTTCGTCCATCACCGAGTCTGCGCACCAGATGCGGCACTTCGCCCGCAGGGCAATAGCGAGAGCGTCAGAGGCCCGTGAACTGACGGTGGTGCCGTTCTCGAACTGCAGTTGCCCGTAGAAGATGTTGTCCTCCACGGCAACAATGTTCACGCTGACCACCGAGTGGCCCAGCGATTCCACGACGTCAACGAGGAGGTCGTGCGTCATGGGCCGCGGCGGAACCACGCCCTGCTGCGCCAGGGCGATGGCACTGGCCTCCGGCGTGCCGATCCAGATGGGGACGTGACGCTCCCCATGCATTTCGCGGAGCAGCACCAGCGGCTGGTTGGACGGCAGTTCGATCCGAACGCCAACAATCTCGACTTCAATCATCAGATGTCCATGCGTGAGATGTGGTCCTGAACCAAAGCGCGGTGCAGGGTGAGGCAGAGGTCGCTGATTTCGCGGGCTGCCTCAGCTGCACGCGCCTGGGATGCGGAGTCCTTGCGGGACGCCAGGGGTGCCACCGCGCGTTCCACGAGGCCGAACTCCCGTTCCGCCGCCGCCTGGAAGGGACGGAGGTGGCGTGGTTCAAGTCCATGGCCCTCGAGTTGGACGCAGGCGCGCGCAACCTGGAGGGCATGTTCGTCGAACCGGCCGTTGGTATGGCTGATGAGGCCGAAGTCCAGGAGGGACTTCAGGAGCGGGACGCTGGCGCCGGACTCCGTCCGCAGCTGTTCTTCGGTGAGCTTGCGGCCATGGTTCTGGAGTTCGGCAGCGAGTTCGTCAGAGACGATCCGCGGGGAAACCACGACGCCGGGTGGCAGGTTTTCCGGCCGTTCTCCCCTGTCGATGGCATCAAGGTAGTCCTTGATGACTTTCAGGGGGAGGTACTGGTCCCGCTGCAAAGCAAGGACGAACCGGAGCCGTTCGACGTCGCCGTCGGAGTACTGCCGGTAACCGGCCGGAGTGCGCCGGGGGTTGATGAGGCCCTTTTCCTCAAGGAACCTGATCTTCGACGCTGTCATGCCCGGGAAGTCGGCACTGAGCTGGGCGAGTACCTCGCCAATGTTCAGGACCTGGGGTCCCCGGCGTTCGGGTTGTGCCATTGCCACAGGCAGCGGTCCCCGGATCAGCCGCGGCCTGCAGCTGTGGCAGGGCTCAGGTAGAAGGTGAGGCGGAACTTGCCAATCTGGACTTCGCTGCCCGATTTGAGTTCCACAGCGTCCACGCGGTCGTGGTTGACGTACGTGCCGTTGAGGCTGTTCCGGTCCACCACTTCAAAGCTGCGTGCCGTGCGCCGGAACTCGACGTGGCGGCGGGACACTGTGACGTCGTCGAGGAAAATATCAGCGTCCGGGTGGCGTCCTGCCGTCGTAACGTCCGAGTCGAGCAGGAAACGCGCGCCGGCGTTCGGTCCGCTGTGGGCTACGAGCAGCGCAGAGCCAGCCGGCAGCGCCTCGACGGAGTTGCGCTCCTCGAGCGAAAGCTTCGGTGCGATGGTGGGCTCATCCCGGATAGGGGTGAGATGGATCGAGGTGGTCTCCGACGCCTTAGCCGCACCCGTGCCGTATTCCCCATCGGCAGGGTTCTGTGTGTGGCCAGCCATGGATTCCTCCTCTTCCCGCTGCCGCCCGTCAGGGCTGCAGCCAACGTTTGCCCGCCGGACCTTCCCGGCAGGTCCGGTTCCGGCTCCGCATCCGGCTGTTGACGTGCGAAGACGTCCGTGCCTGAGAGGCGGGCCGGACCGGATTTACCGGTTAGCTTTAGCCTACCTGCTGTTCGTACTCGGATGCACTGAGCAACGAGTCAACAGCGTCTGCTTCGGCGAGTTTGACCTCGATCAGCCAGCCGTCGCCGTACGGATCCGTGTTGATGAGCGCGGAATCGGAGTCCAGCGACTCGTTGCGGGCCACAATTTCGCCCGAAACCGGCGCGTAGATGTCGCTGACGCTCTTGGTGGATTCAACTTCGCCCACCACTTCGTTGGCCGTAACCTTTGTACCCACTTCGGGCATCTGCGCGTACACAACATCCCCAAGGGCGTCCTGGGCGAAGTCGGTGATGCCCACGCGGACCACGCCGTCAGCGTTGGGGGCGGTGACCCACTCATGCTCGGCGGTGTAGGACAAGTCTTCGGGAATGTTGCTCATTGGGGGCCTTTCGTAGGGCTGGACACCAAGGTCAGGAGGCGCGGAAACGAGCCGCCGCTGAAAGTATAGGCATATCTGCCGAGGCGTTCACGGGGCCGTCTGCGAAGATGGGACGCATGAGCGCGCTTCGTTGTGCCGGACTGTGCGGAGAGGGCAGGTAACCATGCCGGAGCTTCCCGAAGTGGCCGGCCTGGCCACTTTCCTGGACGGACAGCTGCGTGGCGCCGTCCTGACCAAACTGCAGGTTGTTTCCTTCGCTGTACTCAAGACGGCAGATCCTCCGTTTAACGCGATTGAGGGCCGCACCGTGGCCGGAGTCCGCCGCTTTGGCAAGTTCATCAGCATCGACACCGAGGGCATGTCCCTGGTGTTCCATCTGGCCCGCGCCGGCTGGCTCCGCTTCACGGACTCCCCCGCGGACAGCCAGTTGAAAATGGGCAAAGGGATGATTGCCGTCCGCTGTGCTTTCTCCGGGCCGGACGGGCCGCGCGGGTTCGACCTCACGGAGGCCGGCACCAGGAAGAGCCTTGCGGTGTACGTGGTGCGGGATCCGCAGGACGTGCCAGGGATCGCCGCGCTGGGTCCGGATCCATTCACGGAAGCGTTCGACGCCGGCATGCTGGCCGAGATCCTTGGGGCCAGTTCCCAGCAGATCAAGGGCCTCCTGCGCAGCCAGAGCGTCATCGCCGGCATCGGGAACGCCTACAGCGATGAAATCCTGCATGCGGCCCGCATCTCCCCGTTTGCCACCGCCAAATCCCTGGACCGGGAAACAGTCCAGGTGCTTTACGAGGCCATCCACGGCATTTTGGGCGAAGCAATGGCCGAAGCCCAGGGCAAGCCCCCGAAGGATTTGAAGGACGTCAAACGCAGCCATATGCGCGTCCACGCCCGCACGGGGTTGCCGTGCCCGGTCTGCGGGGACACCGTGCGGGAGGTGTCGTTCGCCGACACAGCGCTCCAGTACTGCCCCACCTGCCAGACCAAGGGCAGGATCCTGGCGGACCGCCGTACATCCAAGTTCCTGAAATAGGAACCCGGCCGCCCCCTTCCCCGGCCCAGGCCTACCCTATTTGCGCTGATCGCCTTCACACGCGGGTACCGCCTTAGTATCCTTGATGCCACGTCTCCCGGGTGAACCCAACGGGACGGACGCGAACTGGTTACATGAGGGTCCAGACACAGGCGCTCACTTCCCCAACAAAGTGCCCGATCCGGGCCATTCCAGTGTGCTCAATCATCACTACAGCGCCCCTCAGCCTCTGAACCGGGGGAACCAAAGGTTCACTTCCTGATGGCCGCTCGCATCCTCAAGCGCGGTGCCCTCTCTTGCACCCACCGGGCTTGGGTGACAACCGCAGACAGGCGAGTCGACAACGACGAGGACCGCGCCCATATGACGGCCCGTGCCTGCCCATTCTGTCTGCTTGCCTGCTCCTGCGGGGTATCGATCAATTCGATCACCTGAGGAAAATGTCATGAAGAGAACAGCACGTTTTTTGAGTTCGACTGTACTGGTGGCAGGACTCACGCTCGGCGGCTCGGCAACTGCCGCTTTCGCCAGCAGCAACGACAAGGTCAGCGACCACAACCCGTCCTATTCCAGGACGTACGACAAGGACGGGCACGACCGCAGCGACCGTGACCGCGACCACCGCGATCACCGGTACCTCTTCATCTGTTTCGACCGCCGCGGCAACTACTGGTTTGAGTGGGGCAACAGGTACGACAACAGGAGGAATTGCTACGTGATCCGCGTGCGGTACTGATCCACCAGTGCATCAATGAGCGCTTGCGGGCGTTAAAGCAAAAGGGCCGCTTTCCGGAGTCATTCCGGAAAGCGGCCCTTCGTGGTCGGGCTGACAGGATTTGAACCTGCGACCCCTTGACCCCCAGTCAAGTGCGCTACCAAGCTGCGCTACAGCCCGCTGGTTCCGCCGTTCTCCGCTGCAGGTTATCCCGGATTCCTCCGAGGATTTCCATCAGCAGTCCGGCCGAACCACCTAGAAGAGCTTACACGATCGAAAGGGGTGCCGATGACACTTTCCGGAAATCGGGCCCGGACGTGTCGGAGGCAACACCCGTGCTAGCGCTTCTTGCCGCGCTTTTCGCGGACGCGCATGCTCACTTCGATGGGCGTGCCCTCAAAGCCAAAGGTTTCCCGCAGCCGGCGGGTGATGAACCGGCGGTAGCCGGGGTCGAGGAACCCGGTGGTGAAGAGCACGAATTTCGGCGGCCGGCTGGAGGCCTGGGTGCCAAAGAGGATGCGCGGCTGCTTGCCGCCCCTGACGGGGTGCGGGTGCGCAGCCACCAGTTCGCCGAGGAAGGCGTTCAGGCGGCCGGTGGGGATGCGCCGGTCCCAGTTTTCCAGGGCAAGGTCCAGTGCGGGGACCAGGCGGTCCTTGTGCCAACCGGTCTTGGCCGAGATATTCACGCGCGGGGCCCATTCAACGTGGGCCAGGTCCTGTTCGATTTCGCGTTCCAGGTAGCGGCGGCGTTCGTCGTCGAGCAGGTCCCATTTGTTGAAGGCCAGCACCAGGGCGCGGCCTGACTCGATGGCCAGCTGGAGGATACGGACGTCCTGCTCGCTGAGGACCTCATCCACGGCGAGGAGCACGACGGCGACCTCCGCCTTCTCAAGGGCCGCCTGCGTCCGCAGCGAGGCGTAGTAGTCAGCGCCCTGCGCCATGTGCTGGCGGCGGCGGATACCGGCTGTGTCCACGAAGCGCCAGGTGCGGTCGCCCAGTTCGATGAACTCGTCCACGGGGTCCCGCGTAGTGCCGGCGGTGTTGTCCACCACTACGCGTTCAGTTCCTGCCAGCTTGTTCAGCAAGGAGGATTTGCCCACGTTGGGGCGGCCGATCAGCGCGATGCGGCGGGGACCGCCGGAACGCTCCACGCCTTCAACGGTGGAGAACTCAGGCAGGACATCCATGACGTGGTCCAGGAGGTCAGCCACGCCGCGGCCGTGCAGAGCGGAGACCGGGTACGGCTCGCCGAAACCAAGGCCCCACAATGCGGCGCTGTCAGCTTCCTGGGCGAAGTCGTCCACCTTGTTGGCCACCATGATGACCGGCTTCTTGCTGCGGCGGAGCATCTTCATGACGCCCTCGTCCGTGGCGGTGGCGCCCACGGCGGAATCGACCACGAAGAGGACGGCGTCGGCGAGTTCCACGGCCATCTCGGCCTGCTCGGCAACGCGGGCGTGGATGCCGCGGGCGTCGTGTTCCCACCCGCCGGTGTCCACCAGGGTGAAGTTGCGGCCGTTCCAGCTTGCCGAGTACATGACGCGGTCGCGGGTGACACCGGGGGTGTCCTCCACCACTGCCTCGCGGCGGCCGAGGATGCGGTTCACCAGCGTGGACTTGCCCACATTTGGCCGCCCGATAATAGCCAGGACAGGATCCAGCTTGACGGGACCGTCCAGGTCCTCGTCGCCGTATTCACCGCTCAGCAGGGCGGCATCTTCCTCGTCCAGCTCGTAGTCCTCCAGGCCTGCCCGGAGGGAGGCAGCACGGAGCTCAGCTTCGTCGTCGCCGATCGCAGCAAGCCGCTCGGCCACCTGGTCGGTGCCCGAAGGCGTGTACTCGTATTCGGCGGAGCCGGAATGCCCGGATGTCTGCGTGGTGTCGCTCATTGCACTGTCCTTAGTGGTCATCTGCCGGCGTCCCGGCTACTGCTGTTAAGTCTTGGGGAGCATCAGCGAACGGCAACGGCTGCCCACTGAGCTGAATGGCGTCGCGGACGTGCCCGGCCAGCGCTGCGCGGATTTCCTGCGCCGCCCTGTCCATTGAAGCACGGCCTGTTTCCCCTGCCCTGCGGGTCAGGGTAAGGGCGGGACCGAAGGCCACATGGAACCGGCGGCCCGGCCGGGGCACGGAGTCGAGGTGCTCCCTGCCAACCCGCGTGCCCAGGATGGCCACGGGCACCACGGGTGCGCCGGAATTAAGGGCAAGCCAGGCAACGCCTCCGCTGATACCCGCGGCGTCCCCGCTCCCCCGCGTACCTTCGGGCAGGATCCCGACGCAACGCCCGGCGTCGAGCACCTCCTTGCACTGTTGCAGCGCGGCGCGGTCGCCGCGCCGGTCCACCGGCAACTGCCCGGAGGCGGTAAGGACCCGGCCAAGGAATCCCTTGAACATTTCCTGCTTTACCAGGATGTGCATGGGCCGCGGCGCGGCCCCGAACATGACCGGCCCGTCCAGGTAACTGATGTGGTTGCCGGCAAAGATTACCGGCCCGCCAGTGGGGACGTTGTCCCTGCCGGTCACGGTGGTGCGGTAGACCAGATGGTCAAGGATCCAGCCGACAGGCCGGCTCCAGGCCATGGTCCAGCCCGCGGGTGCCCCGGCGGCGCCCTCAGTCACGGTTGAGGACCTTGGTGACAATCACCAGTGCGGCATCCACGGTCTGCTCAAAGTCCAGGTCCGAGGAGTCCAGCGTCACCACGCCGGACGCAGCCTGGGTGAAGTTCACCACCGCTGAGTCCTTGGCGTCGCGGTGGGTGACCTGGGCTGCCAGTTCCTCGGCGTTCTGCGTCCCGCCGAGCTGGAGGCCGCGCCGGCGCAGCCGTGCTTCCTCGCTGGCGGTCAGCAGCATGCGCACCTCGGCACCGGGGGCGACGACGGTGGTGATGTCCCGTCCCTCCACCACCATGCGGCGGTGGTGCTTTTCGATCAGGTCGCGTTGGCGGCGGATCAGTTCGGTCCGCGCACCCAGGGTGGTGGCCACCGCACTGACGGCGGAGGAAATGGCGGGCTCGCGGATGGCGTCGGTGACGTCCACGCCGTCCACCCTGACGTATTCCTCGTTGGGGCTGGTGCTGACTTCCAGCACCAGGTCCCGTGAGGCCTGTTCCACGGCTGCGGCGTCCTCCAGGTCAATGCCGGTGGTGACGCAGTGCCAGGTGAGTGCCCGGTACATCGCCCCGGTATCCAGGTAGGCAATCCGCAGCCGCCTGGCCACTTCCTTGCTGACGCTGGATTTGCCGGAACCGGAGGGGCCGTCGATGGCAACAACGAGCGGCCGGCCGATGCGCAGGGCGCGCACGGATTCGAGGAGTTCTTGTGTCATTACTGAAGTACCCGCCATCCGCGGTCGTTGAGGGCTTCGATCAGGTGGTCATGCTTGTTGGGCAGCACGGATATTTCCACCATACCGACGTTCTGTCCGGAGGAATGGTCAAGCCGCAGGTCTTCCAGGTTCACGCCGATCTCGCCGATCTCGGTGAGCAGCTGCGCAATCTGACCGGGCCGGTCGTCCACCAGCACGGTCAGCCAGGAATACGCCTGCGGCGGTCCGCCATGCTTGCCGGGGATCCGGGCCTGGCCGGCATTGCCCTCACTCATCAGCTGGGCGAGGTCAAGCCTCGCTCCCGGCGCTGTGGGGTTTTCCAGCGTTCCGATCAGGCGGTTCAGGTCTTCCCGGACGCCGTAGAGGATATCCACTACCTTGCCGGCGTTGCCGCCCAGAATCTGCACCCACAGCGTGGGATCGCTGGCGGCGATCCTGGTGACATCGCGCAGGCCGTTCCCAGCGAGGGACAACGCATGCAGCGGGGTCCCCTGCAGCCGGCTGGCCAGCAAGGAAGACATCACCTGGGGCAGGTGCGAAACAAGCGCCACGGCTTCGTCGTGCTCGTCAGGGGTGAACTGCGAAACGACGGCGCCAAGGTCGGTCGCCAGCGAACGGGCAGTCTGGAGGGCTGCCGCGGAGGTTTCCTCCGAGGGGCACACCACCCACGGCATGGACGTGAACAGCTCACCCCGGGCCGCAACCGGTCCGGACTTTTCGCGTCCGGCCATTGGGTGGGTACCCACATAGCGGGCCAGGTCCTTGCCGCTGTTCCGGAGGCTCGCCAGGATGCCCGCCTTGACGCTGGCAATGTCCACCACCACGGCGTCCGGGTAATCGGACAGCGCGGTGGTGACAACACCGGCCGTGACGTCCGGCGGCGCCGCCACCACTACAAGCTGGGGTGCCGCACCGGCCAGCTCCGAGAGGGGACGGCCAGCGCCGATGTCAACAGCCACCGCCTGGTTGGTGGGCGAAGGATCGGACAGGAAGACGGGAACGCCACGGCCCCTCAGGCCCAGGCCGATGCTCGTCCCCAGCAATCCGGTTCCGATCACGACGACGGGCCCGTCCAGGTGCCCGCGACCGTGGCTCTTGAACGCGGACATGCCTCAGAGTCCTACGGACGCCAGCAGGTGGCCGACTTCCTGCTTGCCGAGGTTGCGGATGCTTCCCTGGCGCTGGTCGCCCAAACCGATTGGTCCCACCTTGACGCGGACCAGCCGCTGCACCGGGAAGCCAACGGCGTCGAACATGCGGCGGACGATGCGGTTCTTGCCCGAGTGCAGCACCACTTCGATCAGCACGTGCCCGGGAGTGGAGTCCACCAGGCGGAAGGAGTCCACGGCTGCCGGCCCGTCTTCAAGTTCCACGCCGGCCTTCAGCTGCGCACCGATTCCCTGCGGGAACGGCCCGCGCACCTGGACCAGGTAGGTCTTGGGGACTTCGTAGGAAGGGTGGGTAAGGCGGTTGGCCAGCTCGCCGTCGTTCGTCAGGAGCAGCAGACCCTCCGTGGCGACGTCGAGGCGGCCCACATGGAACAGCCGTTCGCCGGTGTTCTTATTGTTCTTGAGGAAGTCGCTGATGCAGGGCCGGCCATCGGGATCTTCCATGGTGGAGACGACGCCCTTGGGCTTGTTGAACACCATGTAGACGAGGTTCTCGTCCAGCTGGATGCGCAGCCCGTCCACGTGGATGACGGCCGTGGCGGGATCGATGCGGACACCCAGCTCGGTCACTACCTGGCCGTCCACCTCAACCCGGCCTTCGGCGATCATCTCTTCGCAGACGCGCCGGGACGCGACTCCTGCGGAGGCCATGACTTTCTGCAGGCGTACGCCGTCGGCGTCGTGCAGCTCCGACTGGGGCACGTCGGTGCGGGGGCGCTTCTTGCGGCCCGGCTTCCGGACCGGCCCGAGGTTCTGCCCGAAGCGCTCACTGCCGAAGGCGCGGGAGGCCGCTGCGCCGGGAGCACCTGTGCGGGGCTTGGGCTTCAAGGCACCCGGAGTCCCGGGGGCCTTCTTGGCGCCCGGCTTGCGGGCGGCAGGCTTCCGCGAAGAAGGCTTGCTGGACCGCTCCGACGCGCCGCCTTGCTGGGAACCAGCCAAATCCGGGTCGATGAACCGTTCTTCGCGCGGTTTGGGGGCGCGCTGCGGCCGGTCGCTGCCGAAGCCCTGGCCGCGCTGGCCGGCGCCGGCGGAACCTCCGCTGAATCCTCCGCCGGCCGTACCCCTGCGGGGGGTGTTGCCCTTTGGCTTGTTCCGGTCCGCGCCGCCGCGTCCGGAGCTGTTACGTGGTGAACCCTGGCGTCCCGCCTGTGTCATGACCCGTCCTCTGCTGTTTTGGCCGGCAAAAGCTGTCCACGGACAACCCTAGCCAGCCGGGCAGAAATAGTCTGCCCTGGTGGATATTCATCTGCAGGCCGGATTTTCCGGACCTACATTCTGTCGGCGTCGTAGAACTCCGCGATGCCTTCCAGCCCCGGGAGGTGCGGGGAAAGCTGCGGCAGCCCCGCCACAGAGCTGATTCCCATCCGTTCAAGGAAGTAGGAGGTGGTCCGGTAAAGGATGGCCCCGGACTCGGGATCCGTTCCCGCGTCCTCGATCAGCCCGCGCTGGGCAAGTGTCCGTACGACAGAGTCAACATTGACCCCGCGAATTGCAGACACCCGAGCCCGGGAAACGGGCTGGCGGTAAGCGATGACCGCCAGCGTTTCCAATGCCGCCTGCGTAAGCCTGGCAGTCTGCCCCTCGAGCACATACTTCCCGACGATGTCGGCGAAGTCCGGGCGGGAGTAGATCCGCCAGCCACCGGCGATGTTCCGCAATTCAAAACCCCGGGGGCTGGAGCCAAAGCCAGCTGCACTGGCCTGCTCCTCATCCGGGGCTTTAACAGTATAGCCGTTGTAATCCGCCTGAAGATCCGCCAGTAACTTCCGGACCTCCCCCAGCGTCAGTTCCAGTCCGGCCGCCAGTTCATCTTCGGTGGCCGGCTGGTCAACCACCATCAGCACGGCTTCAAGCGCGGCCTTGGCGCCGCCGGGCAGGTCGCCGAGCCCTGACCGGGCGTCGTCGTGGCCCCCGGGGCCGTCAGCGGTGTTCACGGTTGCTCCTCATATTCTTCACTCAGGTTCTCCGCCGACCATTCGCGCTCCCCTGCCGCCCAGTGGATGGCCAGGTCCGCGAGCGGTGACAGCTGGTCGAATGCCACAGCCCTGTCCCGGTACAGCTCCAGCAGGGCCAGGAAGCGTGCCACCACCACCAGCGTTGAGTCGGCGTCTGCGGTCAGTGCCCTGAAGGTCAGGGGTGATTCCTGCTGCAGGCGGATCCCCAGGATCTCCGCCTGCTCCTTCACGCTGACAGTGCCGCCGTGCAGGTGACCCAGGCCAACTTCGGTTGGCTTCGGCGCCTTGGGCCGGAGGGCCGCGGCGGCGAGGGCGGCGAACTGCTCCGGGGTGTGCCTCCACACGAGTTCCGGAAGCATCGCGGGGAAGTGCTCCTCGAGGGCCACCTGGCGGGGAAAACGGCGGCCCTCCTCGTGGAGGGCACCGCCCAGGATCCCTGCCACCTGCTTGAACGCCTTGTACTGCAGCAGGCGGGCAAACAGGAGGTCCCTGGCCTCCAGAAGGGCGATGTCTTCGTCGCTCTCCACCTCACCGGCAGGCAGCAGCCGGGCGGCCTTCAGGTCCAGCAGTGTGGCTGCGATGACCAGGAACTCACTGGCCTCGTCCAGCGCCCAGTCCTCACCAAGTTCCTGCAGCTTGCGGATGTACTTGATGAACTCATCGGTGACTGTCGCAATGGCAACTTCGGTGATGTCGAGCTGGTGCTTGGCGATCAGTCCGAGAAGGAGGTCGAACGGGCCGGTGAAGTTGGCCAGCCGCACCTCGAAGCCGGGCTTGGATTCGGCCACGGCGTGGCTAGGGTGCGCCGCCGCGCGAAATGAGCTCCTTGGCGAGGCGGCGGTAGGCGTCCGCTCCCACGTGGGTGCCGGCGTAACTGGTGATCGGCTCAGCCGCCACGGTGGCATCCGCGAACTTGATGGAACGCTTGATGACCGTTTCGAAGACCTTGTCCCCGAAAGCCTCCACCAGGCGGGTGATGACTTCCCGGCTGTGCAGCGTGCGTGCGTCATACATGGTGGCCAGGACGCCATCAACCTGAAGGCGCGGGTTGAGCCGGTCCTGGACCTTGTCGATGGTTTCGACCAGCAGGGCCACGGCGCGCAGGGCGAAGAATTCGCAGATCAGCGGGATGATGACGCCGTGGGCGGCGGTAAGGGCGTTGACAGTCAGCAGGCCCAGGGACGGCTGGCAGTCGATGAGGACGACGTCGTAATCGTCTTCTACCTTCTTCAGCGCACGGTCGAGGACCTGTTCGCGGGCTACCTCGTTGACCAGCTGCACTTCGGCGGCGGAGAGGTCGATGTTGGCAGGCAGCAGGTCGACATTCTCCACGCCGGTGTGGTGGATGGCTTCGCGGATGTCCACCTTGCGGTCCATCAGGACGTTGTAGACCGTGAGGTCCAGCTCGTGGGGGTTAACGCCCAGGCCAGCCGACAGCGCACCCTGGGGATCGAAGTCCACCAGCAGGACGCGCCGCCCGTATTCGGCGAGGGCTGCCGCCAGGTTGATGGTGGACGTGGTCTTCCCGACTCCGCCTTTTTGGTTGACCATGGCGATGACGCGCGCGGGCCCATGGGAGGCAAGCGGCGCGGGTTCGGGAAACTCACGCAATGGGCGACCCGTAGGGCCCATCACCGCGTTGTCGAGGTCGAATTCCGTGCCTTCCAGAGTTGCCGCACCCTGTTCGCTGCTCACGTATCTGTCCACACTTTCGATGACGGTGACTTGCTTGCCGCTGGATCCCCAGCGCCGTTCCTTCCCTCCAAGGCTACAGCCGCCGACACGGCATTCCGGGTAACTTGACTTTCTTCGAATGTTGAGCCTTGACCCTCTAGTTGAGGTCGAAGGTTGAGGCTGTCGATACGCGAAACGGCCCCCGGAGCATGCTCCGAGGGCCGTTTCACTGCAAGGCGGGGTTAGGCGCTGGCGGCAGCCTTTGCGCCTTCTTCCTTCGGCGCAAGCTCGCCATGCCCGGCGATCATGGTCTGCTCATCGAAGGGCTCCTGGCCGGAGAGGACGCGGCTGACCTGTCCGCCGTCGATTTCCTTGACCCAGGTACCAATCAGGACGGTGGCAACAGCGTTGCCGGTGAAGTTGGTCAGGGCACGGGCTTCGGACATGAAGCGGTCGATGCCGACGATCATGCCGACGCCGCCCAGGAGTTCGGGCTTGTGGGCCTGCAGGCCGGCAGCGAGCGTTGCCAGGCCGGCGCCGGTGACGCCGGCTGCACCCTTGGACGCGATGATCATGAAGATCAGCAGGGAGATCTGGGCGCCCAGGTCCAGCGGGGTTCCCATGGCGTTGGCTACGAAGAGGGAGGCCATGGTCAGGTAGATGGCCGTGCCGTCGAGGTTGAAGGAGTAACCGGTGGGAACGGTGACGCCGACGACCGGCTTGGAGACGCCGAGGTGCTCCATCTTGGCGATCAGGCGGGGAAGCGCTGCTTCGGACGAGGACGTGGAGAAGATCAGCAGGTATTCGCGGCCCAGGTACTTCATCAGCTTGAAGATGTTGACGCCGGAGACCACCTGGAGGATGCCGCCGAGGATGACAACGATGAACAGGGCGCAGGTGATGTAGAACGCGATCATCAGGGTGAACATGCTGACGATGGCCTGGAAGCCGGTGGCGCCGACCACTGCCGCGATGGCACCAAAGGCACCGACGGGAGCCAGCCACATGATCATGATCAGGATGCGGAAGACGAGTGCCTGTCCGTGGCCGATGGCCTTGAGGATGGGAGCTCCCGAGGGGCCCATCTTCTGCAGTGCGAAGCCAACCAGGATCGCTGCGAGCAGGGTGGGCAGCACGGGGATGTCGCCCGGAATTATGCCGAGCAGGAAGTCCACGGTGCTGTCAGTGGCGGCCTTCTTGTTGGGATCGTACGGCGTGAGCTTGAGGCCCTCGCCGGGGTGGATCAGGTTGCCCACCACTAGGCCGATGGCCAGGGCGAACGTGGACATGACCACGAAGTAGCCCAGCGCCAGGCCGCCGACCTTACCCACCGTTGCGGCTTTCGCGATGGAGCCAATGCCCAGGACGATGGTGCAGAAGATCACCGGGGCGATCATCATCTTGATGAGCTTGATGAACCCGTCGCCGAGGGGCTTGAGGGATTTGCCGACTTCCGGGAACAGCAGGCCCACCAGGGCGCCCAGGATGACCGCGGCAATAACGGCGATGTAGAGGTAATGCGACTTGTCGAGGCCTTTGCGCCGCGGCGCCGCGGTGTCCAGGGACTCTCCCCGTTGAGAAGCCATGATGTGTCTCCTTTGGATAATCTGATAGACGCTGCGGCACAGTCACTGGGCTCACACGTCCTGCGGTGTGATATCCATCATTGGCCACACCGTGATCCAGCTCACCGTTGCGTTCATATTGGTCGCGGTGCGGGTGCCGGGTGACCCGGCCAGGCCCGGAGACGGAGGGAAAGGTACTGATGATCCACCGCTGGAGTATCGCCCGCCGGCTCTTTGTGGCGAACCTGTTGATTGTGGTGTCCTTCATCGCCGTGGTGGGAACGGCGGCCTACGTGGATGCCCGGGACCGGACGTACAGCGAAGCGGGCCTGCGGATGACCGGCATCGCCACCTCGATCGCCTTCAACCCGTTGGTACTGCAGGCCGCAGGGACGCGTGACCCGTCGTCAAGCCTGCAGCCCTATGCCCTCGACGTCATGGAGGAAGCCCACGTAGATTTCATCACCATCATGGCCCCGGACCGGACACGCTGGACCCACCCCAGGAACGAGGAACTGGGCAAGCCGTACATCGGTTCCATTGATGCGGCGCTGCGGGGCGAGACGTTCACCGAGGTCACCTCCGGCACGCTGGGCCCCTCCGTGCGCACCATCGTTCCAGTGAAGGACGACGCCGGTACGGTCCGCGCCCTTGTAGCCGCGGGAGTGACGGTGGGCACCGTCGACGTTGCCTTCGCGGCGCGCCTCCCGGCACTCGCCGCCATCGGCCTCGCGTTGCTGGTGGGTGGCTCGCTGGCCTCGTGGCTCCTGGGCAGGTACCTCCGGCGCGTCACGCGCGGCTGGGGGCCCGAGCAGCTCTCCCAGCTGTTCGCCTACTACGAATCCGTGCTCCACTCGGTCCGCGAGGGCCTGATCCTCATCGACACCCGGGGGCGGGTGGTGATGTACAACGACCAGGCCGCGGAGCTGCTCGGCCTTGCCCAGACCGGCAGCAGCGACCCCACCCGGTCCCCATCGCTGTCCGACCTTCCGCTCGATGAGGGGCTCCGGGGCCTTTTCGAATCCGGGCGTCCCGCCAATGACGAAATCGTCCTTACCGGATCACGCGTCCTGGTGGTGAACCAGGGCCCTGCCAAGGGGCCGGAGTCCTTCGGCCCCCGGGGCAGGACGCCGGTGTACGGTACTGTGGCCACCCTCCGCGACCGGACGGAGATTGAGGCGCTGGGCAATGAGCTGGAAACCATGCGCACCCTTTCCGATGCCCTGCGGGCACAAACCCATGAACATGCCAACAGGCTGCACACCATGGTGTCGCTGCTGGAGCTGGGACGGACCCAGGAAGCACTGGATTTCGCCACGAAGGACCTCGAGTTGAGCCAGCAGCTGACCGATGACATGGTCAGCTCGGTGGACGAGCCGGTCCTTGGCGCGTTGGTGATGGGGAAGGCGGCTGAAGCGCACGAACGCGGCGTCCACCTGGAAGTCACAGCACTCGGTTCGGGCACGTCGGCGGGGATCGCCGTGCAGGACCTGGTCACGGTCCTGGGCAACCTGTTGGACAACGCCATCGATGCCGCGGCCGACGCTCCCCCGCCGCGCCGGGTGGAGCTGACGGTAGAGTCGGACGAGGAGGGGCTGGACATCGCCGTCCACGACTCAGGAGCCGGCATTGACCCGGCGTCTGCGGAGAACATGTTCCGGCACGGTTTCAGCACCAAACCCGCCGGCCCCGGCGGGCGTGGCATAGGCCTGGCACTGGTCCGCCAGGCCGTGCAGCGCCTGGGCGGCTCACTGGTCATCAACGGGCGCCGGGGTGCCAAATTCGAGGTCTTCCTCCCGGCGGCTGTGGCGCCGGAGGAGCCAGTGCCGGGCAGTCCACCGGGCACCCGGAACAGGAACACGGAGCTGCTGCCGGAACAGACGCTGCCGGAAAGGGAGCATAAAGGGTGAGTAATATTCGCGTCCTCGTCGTTGAGGACGAAGCCATCGCCTCGGCAGCCCATGCGGCCTACGTTGGACGGATGCCGGGCTTTGAGCTGGCTGGCACGGCGCCCGACGGGCAATCGGCTTTGCGGCTGCTGGGCGATTTCGCGGCCTCCGGCAGTCCTGTGGAACTCGTCCTGCTGGACATGAACCTCCCGGACCTGCACGGCCTGGACATTGCCCGCCGCATGCGGGCGGCAGGCCTCCTCGCGGACATCATCGCCATCACCGCCGTCCGGGAGCTCGCCGTCGTGCGCAGCGCCGTAGCCATCGGCGTGGTGCAGTACCTCATCAAGCCGTTCACCTTCGCCACGTTCTCGGACAAGCTTGAGAGTTACCGCCAGTTCCGCCAGCAACTGGCGGACGGTACGGGTGCGGCAGGAAAGGCCGGCGCCTCCCAGAGTGAAGTGGACCAGGCCTTCGCGAGCCTGCGGGCGCCGTCCGAGCTTCCCCTGCCCAAGGGGTTGTCCACCTCCACTCTTGACTCCGTCAAGGACTTCCTCAAGGCCCAGCAGACTGCGGTCTCCGCTACCGAGGTCATGGATGCGTTGGGCATGTCCCGCGTCACGGCCCGCCGCTACCTTGAGTACCTGGCCGACGCCGGCACGGTGCAGCGGACGGCGAGGTACGGAACCCCGGGCCGTCCGGAGAACGAGTACCGCTGGAGCGGCCGCTGACAGGAGGTCAGGGCTGCAATGTTCCGGATTCCGGTATTTCCGGCCGCAGTGTTCCGATGAGCTGCTCGATGACCCCAACGTCCTCGGTTGTGGAGGGCACGGTGTATTCCACGCCGTCGGCAATCTGCCGCATCGTCTTGCGGAGGATCTTCCCTGACCGCGTCTTGGGCAGCGCGTCCACCACAGTGACGTGCTTGAAGTCGGCGACAGCGCCGATGTCGCGCCGGACCATGGCCACGAGTTCGGCGGCCAGGACGTCGTCCTGGACGTCGACACCGGATTTGAGGACCACATACCCGCTGGGGCGCTGGCCCTTGAGCGGATCAGCGAGGCCGATGACGGCGCACTCAGCCACTGCCGGGTGCTGGCCGATCACCTGCTCCATCGCTCCGGTGGAGAGGCGGTGGCCGGCGACGTTGATGATGTCATCCGTCCGCCCCATGACGAAGACGTACCCGTCGCTGTCCCGGTAACCGGAGTCTCCGGTGGCGTAACAGCCTTCGAAGGCCTGCAGGTAGGACGAGACGAAGCGTTCGTCGTTTCCCCAGAGGGTGGTCAGCGTCCCGGGCGGAAGTGGCAGCTTCAACACGATGTTCCCTTCCACGCCCGGTTCCACCTCCTCCCCCAGTCCGTCAACGATGGCCAGCCGGAAACCGGGCATGGGGACGCTGGGAGAACCTGCCTTGATGGGCAGTTCCTCCAGCCCGCGGGGATTGGCGCAGATGGCCCATCCTGTTTCCGTTTGCCACCAGTGGTCCACTACAGGAACGCCCAGGGACATCGAAGCCCAGTGGAAGGTGTCGGTGTCCAGCCGCTCCCCCGCGGTGAAAAGGGTCCGCAGGCTTGAGATGTCGTAGTCCCGCAGCAGGGCTGCCTCCGGGTCTGCCTTCCTGATGGCCCGCAACGCCGTGGGGGCGGTAAACAGCACATTGACCCGATGGTCCCGGACCACCCGCCAGAAGGCGCCGGCGTCGGGGGTTCCCACAGGTTTCCCCTCGTACAGCACACTGGTGGCCCCTGCCAGCAGCGGTCCGTAAACAATGTAGGAGTGCCCCACCACCCAGCCGACGTCCGAAGCGGTCCACATGACGTCGCCCGGTCCGGCTCCGTAGATGTTCCTGAGCGTCCAGTCCAGCGCGACGGCGTGCCCTCCGTTATCGCGCACCACGCCTTTGGGCGTCCCGGTAGTGCCCGAGGTGTACAGGATGTAGAGGGGATCCGTCGCCGCCACGTCAACGGGCGGAGCCGGCGTCGCGCCGGCTACCTCTGTGTCCCAGTCCAGCCATCCATGGTCGGCGGCAGAGGCGGCGAAGCCCTCCCTGGCCTTGGCGATGACAGGAAGGCCAGGGACGCCGGCCAGGGCCAGGGCCTCAGCCACGGCGGGCAGGTACTCGATCCTGCGCGTCGGCTCCAGTCCGCCAGAAGCCGTTACTAACAGCACCGGTTGGGCGTCACGGATCCGGGCAGCGAGTTCCTTGGGCGCGAATCCGCCAAAGACCACAGAGTGGACGGCCCCGAGCCGTGCGGAGGCAAGCATGGCGATGACGGCCTCCGGAATCATCGGCATGTAGATCACGATGCGATCGCCCTTCCCGACACCCCGGTCCCGCAGGACGCCGGCAAAATCCGCCACGAGCCGGGTCAGCTCTGCATAGGTGAAGCGGCGTTGGGTGCCGAGCATTGCCGAATCGTAAATCAGGGCGTCCTGGCTCCCCCTGCCGGCCTCCACATGGCGGTCCAGCGCGTTGTAGCAGGTGTTCAGGGTGCCGTCCGGGAACCAGCCGTACAACGGTGCCCGGCTTGCGTCGAGCGCATGCCGCGGTGGCGTGGACCAGTCCACCCCGGCGGCGGCACCAAGCCAAAAAGCGGCTGGATGGGCAAGGCTCGTTTCGTATGTTTCCCGATAGCTGTCAACCATGAAAATGCATCCCGTCCACGACGTTGTGTTGCGGCAATGCTAGCTAAGGGACCATCTCCAAACAAGGGCTATGTATACATAAAACATCCATTCTTGCCCGAGGCTTCGGAAAAGACTGGAAATTCGGCGGCTTCTGTATACACTGAAGGAGTCCAGTTACCGAAGGAGTTACCGATGCGCGCCAGCGACAGGGCCTACGCCGCCCTCCGGGACGACATCACGGAATGGCGCCTGCTTCCCGGCACAGTCCTGGGCGAAGTCGAACAGTCCGAACGCCTCGGCGTCTCGCGCACACCGCTCCGGGAGGCGCTGGGCCGGCTTACCGCGGAAGGGCTGACGACGACGGCGGGCGGCCGCGGCGTCGTCGTCACCGACGTCTCGCTCGACGATATCGACGAACTGTTCGAACTCCGCGAAACGCTGGAATGCAAGGCCGCTGCGTTGGCTGCAGAACGTGGGGACGCTGCCGTCTTCCTCCAACTGCAGAAGGAACTCCTTGAGGCGCCGGCACTCATTGACGGCAGCGATCCTGGACGGCACGCGTATTACGGCCTGGCCGGGCGGCTCGACGCCGCCATCGATGATGCGGTAGCCAATGCCTACCTCATCCAGGCCATGCGGGCCCTCCGGGTGCACCTGGTCCGCGTCCGCAGGCTCGCTGCGGACGACGCGGAACGGCTCACCGCCGCGGCGGCTGAACATGCTGCCATCGCCGAAGCCATTGCTTCCCGCAACCCCCGCCTGGCTGAAGCAGCCACCACCCTCCATCTCCACCGCAGCCTCACCCACGTCAAAAATACGCACAAACCTCATCACAGGGAGAACCATGGTTAAGCAGCACCACGTCCGCGTCTACAAGAGCGAAGAGAACCTGGCCCGGGAAGAGCAACTGGCCCATAAGATCGCCACCGTGGCCGCCGATCCCGTTGAGGTGGCCCCGGAGGTGACCGAGATGGTCATCAACCGCATCATCGACAACGCTTCGGTGGCCATTGCGTCGCTGAACCGGGCGCCGATCGTCGCCGCCCGCGCGCAGGCCCTCACCCACGCGCCAAGCACCGGCGGCAAGGGGGCCAAGGTTTTTGGCATCGGCGAGCGCGTCTCCCCCGAGTGGGCTGCCTGGGCCAACGGCGTGGCAGTCCGTGAGCTCGATTACCACGACACGTTCCTGGCCGCGGACTACTCCCACCCCGGTGACAACATCCCGCCCATCCTGGCCGTCGCGCAGCACACGGGTTCCAGCGGCGCCGACCTGGTCCGCGGCATCGCCACCGGCTACGAGATCCAGGTAAACCTGGTGAAGGCGATCTGCCTGCACAAGCACAAGATCGACCATGTGGCCCACCTGGGCCCGTCTGCAGCGGCCGGCATCGGCACCCTGCTGGGCCTCGACGTCGAAACCATCTTCCAGTCCGTGGGCCAGGCGCTGCACACCACAACCGCCACCCGCCAGTCCCGCAAGGGCGAGATCTCCACCTGGAAGGCCCATGCACCTGCCTTCGCCGGGAAGATGGCAGTCGAGGCGGCCGACCGTGCCATGCGCGGGCAGACCTCCCCGGTGCCGATCTACGAAGGCGAAGACGGCGTGATCGCGTGGATGCTGGACGGCCCTGATGCCTCCTACGAAGTCCCCCTTCCCACTCCGGGTGAAGCCAAGCGTGCCATCCTGGATACCTACACCAAGGAGCACTCGGCTGAGTACCAGGCCCAGGCGTGGATCGACTTGGCCCGCAAGCTGCACCGCGAACACCCCGGGGTCACCGATCCCGCCAACGTGGCGTCGGTACTGATCAGGACCAGCCACCACACGCACTATGTGATCGGATCGGGCGCCAACGATCCCCAGAAGTACAGTCCCACCGCCAGCCGGGAAACCCTGGACCACTCCATCCCCTACATTTTCACTGTGGCTCTCCAGGACGGTTCCTGGCACCACGTGGACTCCTACGCCCCCGAACGCGCGGCCCGTCCGGACACCGTGGAGCTGTGGCAGAAGGTGACCACTGAGGAAGACCCGGAGTGGACACGCCGCTACCACTCCCTGGACATCAGCGAGAAAGCCTTCGGCGGGTCCGTGGAGATCACCCTCACTGACGGCACGGTCATTGCGGACCAGATTGCCGTGGCGGACGCCCACCCGCTGGGTGCCCGGCCGTTCGCCCGGGAGCAGTACGTCAACAAGTTCCGCACCCTCGCGGCCGGGCTCGTGGAGCAGGCCGAGATCGAGAGGTTCCTCGCCGCCGTCGAGCGCCTCCCGGAACTCGCAGCCGGCGAACTGGACCAGCTGAACATCACCGCCGCCCCCGGCGTGATCAACCTCGGGAACGCTCCGAAGGGACTGTTCTAAATGCTCTACTCCAAGACCACGCCCGAACAAAAGCGGGTGAAACTCCGGGAGCTGCTTGGTTCCGGCACCGTCCAGCAGTTCCCGGGAGCGTTCAATCCCCTCTCGGCCCGGCTGATCGAGGAGAAAGGCTTCGCGGGCGTCTACATCTCCGGCGCCGTCCTGGCCAACGACCTTGGATTGCCGGACATCGGGCTGACCACCCTCACCGAAGTGGCCACCCGCGCCGGGCAGATCGCCCGCATGACCGACCTTCCCGCCATCGTGGACGCTGACACCGGCTTCGGCGAACCGATGAACGTTGCCCGCAGCATCCAGGAACTCGAAAACGCCGGCCTGGCCGGCTGCCACATCGAAGACCAGTTCAACCCCAAGCGGTGCGGCCACCTGGACGGCAAGAACGTGGTTGACCTGGACACCGCCGCCAAGCGCATCCGGGCCGCTGCCGATGCCCGGCGCGACCCCAACTTCCTCATCATGGCCCGCACCGACATCCGTGCGGTGGAAGGGCTCGAAGCCGCGCAGGACCGCGCCCGCGCACTGGTGGAGGCCGGTGCCGACGCCATCTTCCCGGAGGCCATGAAGGACCTGTCCGAGTTCCAGGCCATCCGGGATGCCGTGGACGTGCCGATCCTCGCCAATATGACCGAGTTCGGAAAGAGCGACCTGTTTACGGTGGAACAGCTGCAGTCCGTGGGCGTCAACATGGTGATCTACCCGGTCACCCTGCTGCGCATTGCCATGGGAGCTGCAGAGCGTACGCTGGAAACGATCAAGGCAACAGGATCACAGGAAGCACAGGTGGAGAACATGCTCACCCGTGCGCGTCTCTATGACCTCGTGGACTACGAGGCGTATAACCGCTTCGATACCGGCGTTTTCAACTTCCAGATTCCCGGCGTCCGGTAGGACTAGGGAAACCCGCAAGAACGAAGGAGTTCAACATGGCTGATGAAGATATCAAAAAGGGCCTGGCCGGCGTCGTGGTGGACTACACCGCCGTCTCCAAGGTCAACCCGGACACGAACTCCCTGCTGTACCGCGGCTACCCCGTCCAGGAACTGGCCGCCAGGTGCAGCTTCGAGGAAGTGGCCTACCTGCTGTGGAACGGTGAACTGCCTGCCGAAAGGGAGCTGGCGGAGTTCACGGCGAGGGAGCGCGCCGGGCGTGCGCTTGACCCGGTGGTCAAGCAGGTCATCGATGCGTTGCCGGTGACCTCCCACCCCATGGATGTGTGCCGGACCGCGGCCTCCGTGATGGGTGCCCGGCACCCGCAGGCAGAGGACTCCTCACGCGAGGCCAACATGGCCAAAGCCGTGGACCTGTTCGCCGCCATGCCGGCGGTAGTGGCCTACGACCAGCGCCGCCGCCACGGCCAGGACCTGGTGGAACCGCGTGAGGACCTTGGCTATTCGGCCAATTTCCTGTGGATGACTTTCGGCGAGGAACAGGTGCCCGAGGTGGTGGAGGCTTTCAACGTCTCGATGATCCTCTACGCCGAGCACTCCTTCAACGCCTCAACCTTCACTGCACGGGTCATCACCTCTACGCTGTCCGACCTGCACTCCGCCGTCACAGGAGCCATTGGAGCCCTGAAGGGTCCGCTGCACGGCGGGGCGAACGAGGCCGTAATGCACACCTTCGACGAGATCGGCATCCGGCAGGAGGAGTCCCTCGAGGAAGCGGCAGCCCGAGCGAAGGCCTGGATGGAGGATGCCCTGGCGAACAAGAAGAAAGTCATGGGCTTCGGCCACCGCGTCTACAAACACGGCGATTCCCGGGTGCCCACCATGAAAGCCGCCCTGGACAAGATGATTGCCCACTACGGCCGGCCCGAACTGCTGGGGCTGTACAACGGCCTGGAAACGGCAATGGATGAGGCCAAGGCCATCAAACCGAACCTCGACTACCCGGCCGGGCCCACGTACCACCTGATGGGCTTCGACACCGCCACCTTCACACCCCTGTTCGTGGCCAGCCGCATCACCGGCTGGACAGCACACATCATGGAACAACTCGACTCCAACTCGCTGATCCGTCCCCTGAGTGAGTACATCGGCCCGGAAGAGCGGCACCTGCCCTAGCGTTTGACAGGAAGTACGACGGCGGTGCGGCACCCGGGTGCCGCACCGCCGTCGGGCGTTGAGGGGCCCGGGAAGGCCTGCAGCCTAGGGAAGGACGCTGCGGGACGAGGCGACGGATTCGTTGTCGGCATCCATGGTGACCACGACATTGACCGTGCCGCCTTCGAGCACCACGGGCAGCCAGTGGTCAGCGTCCTGCCACATCCGGTCCACCGGCAGGGTATCCACCCGAAACCATTCGGGCAGGATCTCGTCGCTGGGCTGCGGGTCACCGGTCCAGGTGCGGGCCGTGAAAAGGGTGGTCTCCATGTCCCACTCCGGCCTGGCGGGAAACACGAAGTGCACAGCTCCCGCATCCGTCAGGTCCCCCTGCTGCAGCACCACCCCCGTTTCCTCCAGGACTTCCCGGATTACGGCCTGCACGCTGGTCTCCCCCGGCTCGACGTGCCCGCCGATGCCCACGATCTTGCCCCTGCCGAAGCCGGTCTGCTTCAGGCCCAGGAGGACCTGCGTGCCGTCGGCACCGTCGCGTAGCAGGAAGCAGAGGGTCACAGCGGCTGCGGTCATTTTCCCAGCCTAACGGGGCCCTCCGGGCGGGCAGCCCGCGGCACGTGGACTGAGGCCGCATGGCCGCCGGCGCGTTGCTACAGTGAGGCCCATGAGCACGGCCGGAGAGGAACTCCCCGCCCCCAAACCCAAGTCCACTGCCACCGGACAAACTGGGTGGCATCCGCCGGCGTGGCTGGTCAGGAATCCGCTGCACGCCGGCTGGATCTGGACCGGTTCCTGGGCGGCGCTGATCGTCGCCGACGAGTTCCTGGATTTTGCCGGCTGGGCCTGGTACGCCTTCGTAGGAATGGCAGCCCTGCCCACCCTCGGCTGCACGGTAGCCCTCCTGCACGCCACCCCGCGACGCTACCTGCGGCCGGCGAAGGAGTCCGTGCTCTCGCACTTTTTCGTCCGATTCCTGGCCCTGACGGCCGCCTTCCTCGTCTGGGGCATTTCCGTGGTGGCCAGCGCCTCGGTGTCCACCACCGTCCAGGCGCTGGCCGGGGACTCGGAACGCGCTGTCACGTCACTGGGCCTGAACCTCCTGGTCGCCGCTGTCCCCCTGGTGGTCTCCGTGCTGTGGATGGCGCTGATTGTCCGCTGCGCCTGGTTCCTGCGCCGGCTCCGCGGCTGGCACCAGGTGCCGTCCCGGGATTCGCGGCTGCCGAAAAAGTTCCTGCGTTCTTCTCCCGACCTCCGGCGCGTGGTGGTGGGACTCGCCCACCCGGGCCTGCTCCTGGTGGCCGGGCTGGGCACTTCCATCCTGGCCCTGCTGCTCGGCGCGGGGGAACTGACCATCGACCTGGACTAGCCGGCGTGCCCGGGTGCCTGCCTGGGAAGGATCAGCCCAGTGCCCGGGGGTGGGCGGCTGCGTAAACCTCACGGAGCGTATCGGCGGTCACCAGCGTGTACACCTGGGTGGTGGTCACCGAGGCGTGGCCCAGGAGTTCCTGGACCACCCGCACGTCCGCGCCGCCTTCGAGGAGGTGGGTGGCGAAGGAGTGCCTGAGCGTGTGCGGGGAAACGTCCCGGGTGATGTTGGCTTTCTCTGCGGCCACCTTCAGGATGGTCCAGGCGCTTTGGCGGCTGATCCTGCCGCCGCGGGCGTTGAGGAACAGCGCCGGCGTCCCCTTGCCCTTCGCGGCCAGCAGCGGACGGCCGCGCACGAGGTACGCTTCCAGTGCCCTCGCGCCATAGGACCCCAGCGGCACCAGCCGCTCCTTGGAGCCCTTCCCAAAGAGGCGGACGATGGCCGGCCCCTGTTCCGTGTCATCGCCCGCCAGCGAAATATCGTCAACGTCCAGCCCCACGGCTTCGCTGATCCTGGCACCCGTGGAGTATAGGAATTCGAGCAGCGCACGGTCCCGGAGCCCAGTGGCCGTGTCAGTGCCCGCCGCTTCCAGGATCCTGGTGACCTCGTCCACGGTGATGGCCTTGGGCAGCCGCTTGCCGGCCATGGGCGGATGGACCTCGCTGGCCGGGTCCGACGCCGTATGCCCCTCCAGTGCCCAGAACTTATGCAGGCCCCGGACGGCCACCACGGTCCTCGCGGCGGACCGCACCCCCAGGGCAGTACCGCCGTCGGATCCGTCCGAGAGGGCGCGCACGAAACCCGTCACGTGGTGCCGGGTGATGTCCCCGGGCTGCTGGCAGCCGGTGCCGGCCAGATAGCGGGAGTAGCGGGCGAGGTCCCTGCGGTACGCGGCCAGGGTGTTGGCTGCCAGGCCACGTTCAACGCCCATGTGCTGCAGGTAATCCGTCACCCCGCGGTCAATCTTCGTGGGTGCGGCGGCAGCCTGCACTGGTTCCGGCGCCTTGGTCTGCGGTGCTTTGGAGTCCGGCGCATCGGTTTCCGATGTTTTTGAGTCCGGCACTTCGGCCACCGTGGTTGCCGCCGGCGGCGCCATCCCGGCGGACGGACCCGGACCCATCAGCGCTGGCTGGGGTGGGCGGGCCAGGGTGCGTCGGCGGGGCGGAGCCCGGCGTACCCGTCTGCCCGGGCGGCCGCGGCTGCGAGGATCCCGACGACGGCCGACGGGTTGTGCAGCCGGCCTGCCAGGACGGACGCTACGGCCTCGTCCAGGCTGATCCAGTGGAATTCGATTTCGGCTTCCTCGTCAGTCCGCTCGTGCCGCTCGGCATGCGGGACCTCGGTGAGGTCCTGGGCCAGGTAGATGCGGATGGCCTCGCTGGAGGATCCGGGTGAGTTGAACACGTCTGCCAGGACGTTCCACGTTCCTGCGGCGAGGTCCGCTTCCTCGGCGAGCTCACGGGCGGCGCCCGCCACAAAGTCTTCGCCTTCAACGTCCAGCAGGCCGGCCGGGACTTCCCACAGGTCCATCCCTACAGGGTGCCGGTACTGCTTGAGCAGGAGGATTTCGCCCTGCGCGTTCATGGGCAGGACAGCGACGGCACCGGGGTGGTCGATGTAGTCGCGGGTGAGGGCGTCGCCGGTGTCCTGGAGCTGGAAGGTGTCACTGACCACGTCCCAGATCCGGCCCTCGTAAACCTTCTCGGTACGCAAAAGACGGCGTGGGCTCGGTGCATCCGAAACCTGCCTGGCTGCAGGGGTGGTTTCAGGTGTACCGGGCATCACGCCGTCCTTTGTTCTGTTGGCTCTACTTAGCCGCTACCGTACCGGACTCCGGAGCGCCGGCGGTTACGGCTGCGGCCGTGTCGGCGTTGGCGCCCTGGTGGTCCAGGGCCGCCTTGATCAGGCCGGCGAACAGTGGGTGCGGACGCGTGGGGCGCGAACTCAGTTCCGGGTGCGCCTGGGTGGCCACGTAGTACGGGTGGACCTCGGCCGGAAGTTCTACGAACTCCACGAGCTTGCCGTCCGGGGAGGTACCGGAGAAGACGAGCCCTTCAGCGGCGATCTGGTCGCGGTATTTGTTGTTGACCTCGTAACGGTGGCGGTGGCGTTCACTGACGGTGGTCTTGCCGTAGGTTCCGGCAATGACCGAGCCTTCGTCGAGCTTGGCCTCATACAGGCCCAGGCGCATGGTGCCGCCCAGGTCACCGCCGCCCTCGACGAACTCCAGCTGCTCTTCCATGGTGGCGATGACCGGGTACTTGGAGTCCGGCTCAAACTCGCTCGAGGATGCACCTTCCAGGCCGACGACGTTGCGGGCGTACTCGATGACCATGCACTGCAGGCCGAGGCACAGGCCGAGCACCGGCAGCTTGGTCTCGCGGGCGAACTTCAGGGCGCCCAGCTTGCCTTCGAGGCCGCGGATGCCGAAGCCGCCCGGGACGCAGATGGCGTCGACGCCGTCGAGCGCCTTGACCGCGCCCTCACGGGTTTCGCATTCGTCCGAGGGGACCCAACGGATCTTGACCTTGGTTTCGTTGGCAAAGCCGCCGGCGCGCAGGGCCTCGGTGACCGACAGGTAGGCGTCCGGCAGGTCGATGTACTTGCCCACAAGGGCGATCTCGACGTGGTGCCGCGGGTTGTGCACTGCTTCCAGCAGACGGTCCCAGCTGGTCCAGTCGACGTCCTTGAACGGCAGGTCCAGGGCACGGACGATGTAGGAGTCCAGGCCCTGGGTGTGCAGGGTCTTGGGGATGTCGTAGATGCTGGGCGCATCCGGGCAGCCAATGACGGCTTCAAGGTCAACGTCGCACATCCGGCCGATCTTGGCGCGCATGGCTTCGGGAATTTCGCGGTCCGACCGGATCACGATGGCTTCGGGCTGGATACCGATGGAACGCAGGGCCGCTACCGAGTGCTGGGTGGGCTTGGTCTTCAGTTCCTGGGACGGTCCGATGTACGGGACCAGGGACACGTGGACGAAGAAGACGTTGCCGCGGCCCACGTCCTGGCGGACCTGGCGGGCCGATTCGAGGAACGGCTGGGATTCGATATCGCCAACGGTGCCGCCGATTTCGGTGATGATGACGTCCGGGGCGTTCTTGCCCTCGGCCGGCAGGCGCATCCGGCGCTTGATTTCGTCAGTGATGTGCGGGATGACCTGGACGGTGTCGCCGAGGTACTCGCCGCGGCGCTCCTTGGCGATCACCGTGGAGTAGACCTGTCCGGTGGTGACGTTCGCTGAGCCCTCGAGGTTCTCGTCGAGGAACCGCTCGTAGTGCCCGATGTCCAGGTCCGTCTCGGCGCCGTCGTCAGTGACGAAGACCTCGCCGTGCTGGAAGGGGTTCATCGTGCCCGGATCCACGTTCAGGTAGGGATCGAGCTTCTGCATTGTCACAGACAGGCCGCGTGCCCGCAGCAGGTGGCCGAGGCTCGAAGCCGTCAGCCCCTTACCCAGCGAGGACGCCACACCACCGGTCACGAAGATGTGCTTGGTCGTCTTGGATGAGCCCGGGAACCGGGAATTTACACGGGAATTTGATCGCTGCACCACGGAATTCGAGCCTATCATCAATTGAGCCTTCCAAGGATCGTCCGGACTGTTCCCCAAATGCTTCAGTGTGCAGTCCCGCGCACCTTCCGGGCAAGGGCCCGGGGCCCTCGCCCGGCGGTGAAGCGAGCAGGCGCGGAAACCCCCTCAGCCGCGCTGCGGCAGGAGTTTGGCGTCGTCAAGCAGCTCCTGGGCGTGCGCCTGGGCCGATTCGGAGTCCTCCTGGCCCGCCAGCATCCGGGCCAGTTCCCGGACCCGTTCCGTCCCGTCGAGGAGGCGCACATCACTGGACGTGAACCCGGTGGCGGTGCCGCCGTCGGCCCCCCGGACTGAGGTTTTGGTCACGGTGATGTGCTGGTCCGCGAAGGCTGCCACCTGTGGCAGGTGCGTCACCACCAGCACCTGGACGTGGCGGGCCAGCATGGCGAGGCGGCGGCCGATCTCGACGGCAGCGCGTCCGCCCACTCCGGCGTCCACCTCGTCGAAGACGAACGTGGGAA
The DNA here is from genome assembly GCF_000022025.1 of Pseudarthrobacter chlorophenolicus A6. GTDB lineage: Bacteria > Actinomycetota > Actinomycetes > Actinomycetales > Micrococcaceae > Arthrobacter > Arthrobacter chlorophenolicus. The sequence goes on along the minus strand of NC_011886.1, from coordinate 1,699,176 downwards.
CGGGGTCCACGGCGGCGAGCACCACCTCAATGGCCAGCATGACGCGCGAGAGCTCACCTCCGGATGCGCCCTTGCCCAGCGGCCGGGCGGGGGCACCGGAATGCGGCTGCAGCAGGAACGCGATGTCGTCGGCCCCGTGTGGTCCCAGCTGCCCGGCGGGCTCAAGGTTGATCACCAGCGTGGCATCCGCCATGGCCAGTGCCTTGAGCTCCGCACTGACCCGGGCTGACAGGTCCTTGGCAGCCTTGGCACGGATCTTACTGATGGCGGCCGCCTGCTTGGCCAGGTCAGCCTCCGCACGTGCCACCTCGGCGTCCAGGGACTCAATCCGCGAGGAGTCGTCCTGCAGTTCGTCGTGGCGGGCCCGGGCCTTCTCCGCCCATTCCAGCACTTCGTCGATGGTGGGTGCGTACTTGCGCACCAGCTTCGCCAGGGCACCGCGGCGGTCCTCGATTTCGGCAAGCCGCTCAGGGCCTTCCGTGTCGAGGCCCGCCTGGTAGCTGGCCAGGTCCGTGGCGATGTCATTAAGCAGGAAGCCCACTTCCGCGAGCCGGGCGGCGGCCGATCCGAGCTCGGCGTCGTGCTCCGCCACCTGTTCGAGCGTTCGCTTGGCCGCATCCACCAGGGTGGTGGCATCGCCGGCTTCGCCGAAGTCCTCCGCGATCAGGGCCTGGTGCGCGGTGCTGGCGGCGATCCGCAGCTCCTCGACGTTGGCGAGTTTCACGGCCTCGGCCTTCAGCTGCCCGTCCTCCCCCGGCTGCGGATCCACCTCGTCGATCTCCACCAGGGCTGTCTGCAGGGACTCGGCTTCGCGGAGCCTGTCCCGGGCGGCGCTGCGCAGGCTGTCCAGCTCTGCCTGGCTGGCCTTCCAGTGGGTGTAGAGCCCCTGGTAGGCGCCGAGCGGGCCGGCCAGCGTTTCACCGGCGAACTTGTCCAGCGCACCGCGTTGGGCTGCAGCGCCCTTGAGCCGGATCTGGTCGGTCTGCCCATGGACCACCACCAGGGTCTCGCCGATTTCAGCCAGGACACCGACGGGCGCCGCGCGGCCGCCCAGGAATGCGCGGCTCCGGCCATCGGCACCGAGGCGGCGTGCCAGGATCAGTTCCGCGCCGCCGTCGAACTCTTCAGCGTCGGCGCCCGCCTCAAGCGCGCGGACTACGGCGGGGTGGCCGGCGTCGAGCTTCAGGACCGCTTCAGCGGTGGCACTCTTAGCCCCGCTGCGGACGGCGCCCGCATCCGAGCGTGCACCGAGCAGCAGGCCGACGGCGGTGACCACCATGGTCTTGCCGGCGCCGGTTTCGCCGGTCACCACGCTGAGGCCGGGGCCCAGCGGCAGGGTTGCGTCGGTAATGACGCCCAGGTCGCGGATTCTCAGTTCTTCAAGCATGCTTTCACTCCGCAGTCGACGGATCAGATCCGGCTTGGGGACGGCCGGCCTGCGGCTCTTGGTTGTGGGGCACCTGCAGCGGCTGCATGGGCCGTGGCGTGCGGACCACGGGGATGGGCCCCGTATGGACCGCACTGGCCTTGGGCACCGGCCCCCGCCAGCCGTGGATGGGCAGCTCGAACTTGCGGACCAGCCGGGCCGAGAAGGGCGTCTGGTGCGTGCGGGCCAGCCGCACGGGGGTTGCCGACTTGGTGACTTCCACCCGGGCGCCCGGCGGAAGGTCCACGGACCGGCGGCCGTCACACCACAGGACGCCCTGGGCCTCGGTGCGGCCCAGGACCTCGACCGCGAGCTTCGACCGGGGCGAAACCACCAGTGGTTTGGCGAACAGGGCGTGGGCGCTGATGGGGACGATGACCAGCGCTTCCACCTCCGGCCAGACCACAGGGCCGCCGGCAGAGAAAGCGTAGGCGGTGGACCCCGTGGGGGTGGCCATCACAATGCCGTCCGAGCCGAACGAGGTCAGTGGGCGTTCGTCCACTTCAGTGACCACCTCCAGCATCCGTTCCCGGTTGGCTTTCTCGATGGCGGCCTCGTTCAGTGCCCAGGTGTGCCAGATTTTCTGGCCCCGGACCCAAACCTGGACATCGATGGTCATCCGCTCTTCCACGGTGTAATCGCGGCTTGCGATCCATTCCACCGTCTGGGCCAGGTCTGCACGCTCACTCTCGGCCAGGAAGCCCACATGGCCGAGGTTGACCCCCAGCAGCGGGACGTCCACTTCGCGGACCAGCTCGGCTGCGCGCAGGATGGTGCCGTCGCCGCCGAGGACCATCACCAGTTCCACCTCAGGCAGGCTCACATGGTCGTGGAGGACTTCGACGGGCTGGGCAAGGTGCCCGAAGAACCGCTCCATGTCGTCCAGTTCGGACTCCTGCATGACGGGCACAATGCCCGAGGCATGCAGGAGCGCACAGGCCTCCCAGGCGGCCTTCAGCGATTCCTCGCGGCCGGTATGGGCAAGGACCAGTACACGCCTGCTCATCAGGTTCCGCTCTCTAGTGTTTCGGCCAGATTTGTCCGAGCAAGGCGGCCGCTGCCGCCTCCCGCTCTTCGATCTTAGGCAAGTCTTGGGTGATCCTGCGTCTTATCCACAGGAAGTATTCGACGTTTCCGTCCTGGCCCGGCAGCGGACTCACCGCCAGCCCGTGCAGGTCCAGCCCGGCGTCGAGCGCTGCCATGGCCACCTTGTGCACCGCGAGCCGCCGCTCCCGTTCCGAGGTGACGACGCCGGTCCTGCCCAGGCGGTCCTTGCCGATTTCGAACTGCGGTTTGACCATGAGCACCAAGTCGCCGCCCGGTTCCGTGCAGGCGGCCAGGGCCTGCACCACCAGGGTGAGGGAGATGAAGGAGAGGTCCGCGACGGTCAGGGCTGCCGGACCACCGATGTCCTCCGGCACCATGTACCTGACGTTCATGCCCTCGTGGACGGCGACGCGCGGATCGCTGCGGAGGTGGGGCACCAGTTGGCCGTGCCCGACGTCGACAGCCACCACGTGTGCCGCGCCCCGCCGGAGCAGGACGTCGGTGAAGCCGCCGGTGGACGCACCGGCGTCCAGGCACCGCTTTCCCCGGGCCGTGACACCCGGGAAGGCGTCGAGGGCGCCGGCCAGTTTATGGCCGGCACGGCTCGCGTACGTGTCCTGGTCGTCGTGTTCGACGGCGAGATCCCTGCCTTCGTCAACCTGCAGCGACGCTTTGGCGAGGACTTTGCCGCCGGAGCTGACCTTGCCTTCTGCGATGAGGGCGGCGGCGTGCGTCCGGGACCTGGCAAGGCCCCGGGCCACCAGGGCCTGGTCGAGGCGTACCGGCATCAGGCTCCGCCGTCCGCTGGTCCGGACGCCCGGGTTCCAAGCTCCTGGGGCTTGGCGTTGAGGGCCTCCAGCAACTCATCGTGAAGCTTGGCGTACGCCTCTTCGTGCTCTTCAACGGGAGTGGCGGGCAGGTTTGCCAGCACCGTCAGGGCCTGGGCCACCACGGCATCAGGGATCGCAGCGGCGTCCAGCCCGGGCCAGTCCCGCGGCGGCTGGGCTGATGATTCGTCAGGTCGGGTCAGCTCAGTCATCAGTCCAGTCTAGTGACCGAGCCAGGCCAGTTTGGGTGCCTGCGCCGTTGGTGCGTCCGGCGTCGCCGCCCACCACGCGGCACAGGCGGCCCGCCACGCGTCAAGGTTGTCCTTGCTGCCGATGACCCCCACTGCGCCGTTGGCCACGCGTGCCGTGGCGTCGCCGCAGACGTACGTGCCGTCGTCGTGCGTCACGTCGGGGTACGGGAGGTACAGGTCGGACAGGGCGCCGATGATGTAATCCGGGCGCTCGGCGGAGCGGGTAGCCAGGATCGATTCCAGGGTGTCGACGCCGGTCAGCACCGCGGCAGTGGCAAACCCTGCGTTGTTGCCGCCGAGGATGTCGGTGTCCAGCCTGTCGCCCACTACCAGCGGGCGTTCCGCGCCGAGCCGCTTCGCAGCCGAATGGAACAGCGGTGCCTCCGGTTTGCCCGCCACGAGCGGCGTCCGGCCGGTGGCAGCGGTCACCGCTGCCACCAGCGTTCCGTTCCCGGGCGCTATCCCACGCGCCTGCGGGATGGACATGTCCGTGTTCGTCGCCACCCACAGGGCACCGGCGGACACCACATATGCAGCCTCGGCCAGGTCCTTCCAGCCGATGCCGGGGTTGAAGCCCTGGACCACGGCCACGGGCTCCTCGTCCTGGCCGAAGACCGGGGTGAGGCCCACGAGCTCGATTTCGTGGGCCAGCGCCGGACTTCCCGTGATGAGGACCTTCGAGCCCGGCGCCAGGCGCGAAGCCAGCAGGTCCGCGGCCGCCTGGGATGAACTGACTACTTGCTCATCCTCTGCCGGCGCCCCGAGTTCCCGCAGGTGGGCTGCCACCTCGGCCGGGGAGCGCGAGGCGTTGTTCGTGACGTAGCCAAGACCCACGCCAACGCCGGCCAGCTGCTGCAGCGACTCCACGGCACCTGGAATAGCATGCGGGCCGGCGTACACCACCCCGTCCAGGTCGGACAGGAGGGCGTCAAAGCGGGAAATCAGGGAAATGGCAGTCATTCGGTTCAGTCTTCCCGGCGGTCCTGGTTGGCTGCAGCGTCGTCGCCGGGCTCTTCACTGCCGGCTTCTTCGGTGCTGCTGTCTTCGTTGTCGGTGTCTTCGCTATTGGCGTCCAGTTCGTCCGGCTCCACCGAGTCCTCGTCCGACTCTGCGTCGTCAGAGGCGAAGTAATCCGCATCCTGGTCATCCACGTTGTGGTCCACGGCGTCCTGTGCGTCGGCACCTTCTGGAGTGCCGTCGTCGGACGCCGAACCTTCCTGGCTGCCGGCAGCTGCCGAAGCTGTTTCGGAGGCTTTGACGGCGTGTTCGCGAAGGCGCCGGCGCTCGGCCTCTTCGCGGGCCTCTTCCTCTTCATCCCAGCCGAGGTCGATGATGTCAGGTTCTTCGTCAACGCCCTGTCCCAGCGCGTTCTCTGCGACGACGGCCTGCTTGTTCCACTTGTCGGCCTCGTCGTTGCGTCCCACGGCGGAGAGCGCGCCGGCGTAGGCGCGGAACAGCCGGGGGCTGTAGGAGAAGGCACGGTTGATGTCCAGCTGCGGAATTTCCAGCTCAGCGACCGCGGCATCGAGCTGGTCCAGGTCCGTCCGGGCGCCGGCGGCGACGATGGCCAGTTCCACCTTGCCGGGAGCGTCCAGGTCCTGCGCTTCCTCGGAACGGGCAACATCCAATGCCCGGTCCGGGCGGCCCAAGCCACGCTCGCAGTCAGCCATGACGGGCAGGTGGACGTTCGAGCCGCTGATCCGCCGGTAGGTGCGGAACTCGCGCAGGGCTTCGCCGTAGTGGCCCGCGGCGTAGGCGGTCAGGCCGACGGCTTCGCGGACTGCACCGAGGCGGCCGCCTCGCCGGCTCGCCGCGAGGGCGTGCTGGAAGGCCAGTTCCGGCTCGTCGTCAATCAGGCGGCCGGCCATCACCAGGTGGCGGGCAACCCACTCGGCGCTCTTCGGCTCAAGGGTCTTGATCTGGTGCTGCGTGGCGCGGTCCAGCTCCTTGCCCGTGACATCCTCATCGATTTCGGGTGAGCGTTCGCGGTCGGGCCGGTTGGAGCTGCGGATATCGGCAGCGTTGTGCGTGCGGGCGGGGCGCTCTTCCTGGCGGTCCCTGCCAAAGCCGCGGCCGGAGTCGCCACGGCCTGCTCCACGATCAGCTCCCCCGCGGGCGGGGCCACGGTCAGAACCGCGGTCAGAACCGCGGTCAAAGCTGCGGGAGTCCCTGTCCTGGCGGTCGCCGAAGGGCTTGCGGTTCTCGCCGCCGCCAAAGCTGCGGCGATCCTGGTCCCCGTCACGGCGCGGACGGTCACCAAACGGCTTACGATCCCGATCACCGAAAGGCTTACGCTCTCCGCCACCGCTGAAACCACGGCGATCCTGGTCCCCGTCACGGCGCGGACGGTCACCAAACGGCTTACGATCCCGATCGCCAAACGAACGGTTGTCGCGATCACCGTAAGGCTTACGCTCTCCACCACCGCTGAAACCACGCCGATCCTGGTCGCCATCACGGCGCGGACGGTCACCAAACGGCTTACGATCCCGATCGCCAAACGAACGGTTGTCGCGATCACCGTAAGGCTTACGCTCACCGCCGCCACTGAAACCACGCCGATCCTGATCACCATCACGACGCGGACGGTCACCAAACGGCTTACGATCCCGATCACCAAACGAACGGTTGTCGCGATCACCGAAAGGCTTACGCTCACCACCGCCACTGAAACCACGACGATCCTGATCACCATCACGACGCGGACGGTCACCAAACGGCTTACGATCCCGATCACCAGAGGGCTTCCGCTCACCGTTACCGGAGGAGCGTTCGTTGTTGTCGCGGTTCCCGCGGCCCCGGAAGCCTCGCGGGTCACCGCCGGAGTTGTTGTTCCCCCGGAACGCTCCGCGGTCATTTCCGCGGTTTCCTCCGCCGTGTTCGGCCATGATGGATTCCTCCTGTTGTAAGCCGACCGCTGGCGCAACTGCAGCCGATCGTATCCGTGCTTCGTACTTACGCAACCCGAAACAGAGCGCTTCCAGGTCCGTACATCTCCATCAATTCTAGGGGAGCCCGCATAATCGCCGGTCCAGGGATGCCCCTGGCAGCTGCATCGTGTGAATCTTCACACCGCTGTACACCCGCGGTGGCCGTTTCGCCGCCGGCACCCTTGGCCACCACCCCTTCCCCACCCCGTGACGCGCGCTCATTAGTGGCGGTGATTCTTCTGACGCGCGCTCACTTTTGGTGGAGTCGTGGCCTGTTGCTCTATCAGGTGTGGTTCCTAACAGGGGGTGTTAGGTGCGTTATCTGATGGGGCATCTCGGGGGGGGTGTCCCTGAGTTTCTGCGGGGGCCCAGGTCTACGCCGCCACGAGTGAGCGGGGGTCCGGGTCAGACCCGCCACAAGTGAGCGGGGGTCCGGGTGGGAACCGCCATAAGTGAGTGGGGGTCCGGGTGGGAGCTGCCGTAAGTGGGCGGGGGTGTTCCCTGGTGTGTGGTGGTTAAAGTCGTAGGGCCCTGACGTTCCTTTGTCAGGGCCCTACGTAATTTATGTCCGGCGGTGTCCTACTCTCCCACACCCTCCCGGGTGCAGTACCATCGGCGCTGTGGGTCTTAGCTTCCGGGTTCGGAATGGGACCGGGCGTTTCCCCCACGCTATGACCGCCGTAACCCTTTCACCCGTCACCAACCCCGCGGGGGTGGTGTGGGAAAACTGTGGTTACAACTCGCTGTCCATTGGACAGCTGTGTGGTGTTGTGTATTTAGTTGTTTGGTTCCGGCCAGCAACGTGTTGGGTTGTTGGTTGGGAACCACATAGTGGACGCAAGCAGAGTTTTGTATGTATCTGTGTGGTGTAAGTTGTTGGCCTATTAGTACCGGTCAGCTTCACGAGTCGTTAGTCCTCGCTTCCACATCCGGCCTATCAACCCAGTGGTCTGGCTGGGGGCCTCTCACACATAAAGTGTATGGAAATCTCATCTCGAAGCGAGCTTCCCGCTTAGATGCTTTCAGCGGTTATCCCATCCGAACGTAGCTAATCAGCGGTGCACTTGGCAGTACAACTGACACACCAGAGGTTCGTCCGTCCCGGTCCTCTCGTACTAAGGACAGCCCTTCTCAAATTTCCTGCGCGCGCAGCGGATAGGGACCGAACTGTCTCACGACGTTCTAAACCCAGCTCGCGTACCGCTTTAATGGGCGAACAGCCCAACCCTTGGGACCTACTCCAGCCCCAGGATGCGACGAGCCGACATCGAGGTGCCAAACCATGCCGTCGATATGGACTCTTGGGCAAGATCAGCCTGTTATCCCCGAGGTACCTTTTATCCGTTGAGCGACGGCCATTCCACAATGTACCGCCGGATCACTAGTCCCGACTTTCGTCCCTGCTCGAGATGTCTCTCTCACAGTCAAGCTCCCTTGTGCACTTACACTCGACACCTGATTGCCAACCAGGCTGAGGGAACCTTTGGGCGCCTCCGTTACTTTTTAGGAGGCAACCGCCCCAGTTAAACTACCCATCAGGCACTGTCCCTGACCCGGATTACGGGCCGAAGTTAGATGTCCAAAGTGACCAGAGTGGTATTTCAACGATGACTCCACCCGAACTGGCGTCCGGGCTTCAACGTCTCCCACCTATCCTACACAAGCCACTCCGAACACCAATACCAAACTATAGTAAAGGTCTCGGGGTCTTTCCGTCCTGCTGCGCGTAACGAGCATCTTTACTCGTACTGCAATTTCGCCGAGTTTATGGTTGAGACAGCGGGGAAGTCGTTACTCCATTCGTGCAGGTCGGAACTTACCCGACAAGGAATTTCGCTACCTTAGGATGGTTATAGTTACCACCGCCGTTTACTGGGGCTTAAATTCTCAGCTTCGCCTTACGGCTAACCGGTCCTCTTAACCTTCCAGCACCGGGCAGGAGTCAGTCCGTATACATCGTCTTGCGACTTCGCACGGACCTGTGTTTTTAGTAAACAGTCGCTTCCCCCTGGTCTCTGCGGCCCCGATCCCCTCCGGACAGCAAGTGTCCATCAAGGTTGGGGCCCCCCTTCTCCCGAAGTTACGGGGGCATTTTGCCGAGTTCCTTAACCATAATTCTCTCGATCGCCTTAGTATTCTCTACCTGATCACCTGTGTCGGTTTGGGGTACGGGCGGCTAAAACCTCGCGTCGATGCTTTTCTCGGCAGCATAGGATCACCAAATCCCCCCAAACGGGGGTCCCATCAGATCTCAGGCATCATGAGTGGCGGATTTGCCTACCACTCGCCCTACATCCTTAGACCGGGACAACCATCGCCCGGCTCGGCTACCTTCCTGCGTCACACCTGTTAATACGCTTGCCTCCCAGGATCAGGTCCTGCGCTCCACCAAAACCCTTCCATCCAAAGGACGGTCGGGCAGGTCTCGGGCAGTTAGTATCCCCTGTTCAACATGGGCGGTTTTTCGCCGGTACGGGAATATCAACCCGTTGTCCATCGACTACGCCTGTCGGCCTCGCCTTAGGTCCCGACTTACCCAGGGCAGATTAGCTTGACCCTGGAACCCTTGATCATTCGGCGGACGGGTTTCTCACCCGTCTTTCGCTACTCATGCCTGCATTCTCACTCGTGTAGGCTCCACCGCTGGTTTCCACCGCGACTTCACTGCCCACACGACGCTCCCCTACCCATCCAAACGCCTGAACCACAAGGGCTTAGCTAATATTTGAATGCCACAACTTCGGCGGTGTACTTGAGCCCCGCTACATTGTCGGCGCGGAATCACTTGACCAGTGAGCTATTACGCACTCTTTTAAGGATGGCTGCTTCTAAGCCAACCTCCTGGTTGTCTTCGCAACTCCACATCCTTTCCCACTTAGCACACGCTTAGGGGCCTTAGTTGGTGGTCTGGGCTGTTTCCCTCTCGACTATGAAGCTTATCCCCCACAGTCTCACTGCTACGCTCTCACTTACCGGCATTCGGAGTTTGGCTGACGTCAGTAACCTTGTAGGGCCCATTAGCCATCCAGTAGCTCTACCTCCAGCAAGAAACACGCAACGCTGCACCTAAATGCATTTCGGGGAGAACCAGCTATCACGAAGTTTGATTGGCCTTTCACCCCTACCCACAGCTCATCCCCTCCATTTTCAACTGAAGTGGGTTCGGTCCTCCACGACGTCTTACCGTCGCTTCAACCTGGCCATGGGTAGATCACTTCGCTTCGGGTCTAGATCACGCCACTCACACGCCCTATTCAGACTCGCTTTCGCTACGGCTGCCCCACACGGGTTAACCTCGCGACGTAACACTAACTCGCAGGCTCATTCTTCAAAAGGCACGCCGTCACAACTACAAGGCTGCTCCGACGGATTGTAAGCACACGGTTTCAGGTACTGTTTCACTCCCCTCCCGGGGTACTTTTCACCTTTCCCTCACGGTACTGGTCCGCTATCGGTCATTAGGGAGTATTTAGGCTTATCAGGTGGTCCTGACAGATTCGCACGGGATTTCTCGGGCCCCGTACTACTTGGGATACATCAACAAGGCGGTGCAACGCATTACAGTTACGGGACTAACACCCTCTCTGGCCGGCCTTTCAAAACCGTTCACCTATACGCACGCCCACACCCCGTCAGCCCGGCAGAACTGACACGTAATGTCCCACAACCCCGACCATGCAACGCCCGCCGGCTATCACACATGGAACGGTTTAGCCTGATCCGCGTTCGCTCGCCACTACTAACGGAATCACTATTGTTTTCTCTTCCTGCGGGTACTGAGATGTTTCACTTCCCCGCGTTCCCTCCACGCACCCTATGTGTTCAGATGCGGGTCACTGAGTCACTCGCGCGCTCAGCGGGGTTTCCCCATTCGGACACCCTGGGATCACAGTCCGGTTATCGACTCCCCCAGGCTTATCGCAGATTCCTACGTCCTTCTTCGGCTCCTAATGCCAAGGCATCCACCGTGTGCTCTTAAAAACTTGACCACAAAGATCAAAAACTAATTTCGAGAGAACCATGAAACCGTCCCGCACACCACAACCCCAAAAGGCCACAGCGCACGAACCAGATCCAGGTTCATATATCTTGGAAATTGCTTCTTATACAAGATGCTCGCGTCCACTATGTAGTTCTCAAACAACAACCCCACACCACACACCCCACACACATATGTGCGTGATCGGTGCAGCAGGGAAACCAGAAACAAACGTCCCACACCCGCAACCCCCCACAAAGAAGAGCCAACCGGCATGGTCCTGTTGCTTCAGGACCCAACAGTGTGCCAAACACTACCCACCACCACCAGCAGCAGCCGCTTTCCTGGAACCCAACCCCGAAGGATCAGTCCGTACTCACAACACCACCGGCAACACCGGGCACCTATTCGCTGATATTCCACCCTTGAGCACCCGCCACGAAACATTCGTCCGTGCAACGGGCATTCTCCTGACAACCCCACCACCAGGCATACACCCGGCAGGATGGTTGTAGGTGCTCCTTAGAAAGGAGGTGATCCAGCCGCACCTTCCGGTACGGCTACCTTGTTACGACTTAGTCCCAATCGCCAGTCCCACCTTCGACGGCTCCCCCCACAAGGGTTAGGCCACCGGCTTCGGGTGTTACCAACTTTCGTGACTTGACGGGCGGTGTGTACAAGGCCCGGGAACGTATTCACCGCAGCGTTGCTGATCTGCGATTACTAGCGACTCCGACTTCATGGGGTCGAGTTGCAGACCCCAATCCGAACTGAGACCGGCTTTTTGGGATTAGCTCCACCTCACAGTATCGCAACCCTTTGTACCGGCCATTGTAGCATGCGTGAAGCCCAAGACATAAGGGGCATGATGATTTGACGTCGTCCCCACCTTCCTCCGAGTTGACCCCGGCAGTCTCCTATGAGTCCCCACCATCACGTGCTGGCAACATAGAACGAGGGTTGCGCTCGTTGCGGGACTTAACCCAACATCTCACGACACGAGCTGACGACAACCATGCACCACCTGTAAACCGACCACAAGTGGGGCACCTGTTTCCAGGCGTTTCCGGTTCATGTCAAGCCTTGGTAAGGTTCTTCGCGTTGCATCGAATTAATCCGCATGCTCCGCCGCTTGTGCGGGCCCCCGTCAATTCCTTTGAGTTTTAGCCTTGCGGCCGTACTCCCCAGGCGGGGCACTTAATGCGTTAGCTACGGCGCGGAAAACGTGGAATGTCCCCCACACCTAGTGCCCAACGTTTACGGCATGGACTACCAGGGTATCTAATCCTGTTCGCTCCCCATGCTTTCGCTCCTCAGCGTCAGTTAATGCCCAGAGACCTGCCTTCGCCATCGGTGTTCCTCCTGATATCTGCGCATTTCACCGCTACACCAGGAATTCCAGTCTCCCCTACATCACTCTAGTCTGCCCGTACCCACCGCAGATCCGGAGTTGAGCCCCGGACTTTCACGGCAGACGCGACAAACCGCCTACGAGCTCTTTACGCCCAATAATTCCGGATAACGCTTGCGCCCTACGTATTACCGCGGCTGCTGGCACGTAGTTAGCCGGCGCTTCTTCTGCAGGTACCGTCACCTTGCGGCTTCTTCCCTACTGAAAGAGGTTTACAACCCGAAGGCCGTCATCCCTCACGCGGCGTCGCTGCATCAGGCTTTCGCCCATTGTGCAATATTCCCCACTGCTGCCTCCCGTAGGAGTCTGGGCCGTGTCTCAGTCCCAGTGTGGCCGGTCACCCTCTCAGGCCGGCTACCCGTCGTCGCCTTGGTAGGCCATTACCCCACCAACAAGCTGATAGGCCGCGAGTCCATCCAAAACCGCAAAAGCTTTCCACCAACCACCATGCGATGATCAGTCATATCCGGTATTAGACCCAGTTTCCCAGGCTTATCCCAGAGTCAAGGGCAGGTTACTCACGTGTTACTCACCCGTTCGCCACTAATCCACCAGCAAGCTGGCTTCATCGTTCGACTTGCATGTGTTAAGCACGCCGCCAGCGTTCATCCTGAGCCAGGATCAAACTCTCCGTTGAAGTAAAACAAAAACAGACACAACCAAAACCACCGGAAATAACGGCGATAAAAGCTGCACAAAATTTGAAACCAGCTAAAAACACCAAACCACGCCACAGGGGCGGCACGATTCAGCAAATTCAACCAATTACGATAAATTGGTATCAACAAACTTGGCACACTATTGAGTTCTCAAACAACAGACACATTCGAATATTCCCGAAACAATCCATTTAGCAATGAATTTCTATTCCGTATTTCTTCGCTGCGATGTTTCAATCTTATTTCATTCAGTTTCACTTTTGCAAATCCGGTTGTTTTCCCGGAATTCACTCTGCAGAACCGAATCCGCCCAGCGAAAAGTGAAGCATTCCTTCGTTCCATGCACCGCATGGCCAAGAATCGCTTCTCAATATCGGTTGGGGGTTTGTCACCACTCAGCGGCGGCAACTCAGAAAACAATACACGCCCCTCCGTGGCCGCGCAAATCGGCCACAGAGAGGCGTGCAGATGGTAGGTTTCGCTCCCTCCGACTACGGGACCAGCACTTCCACCGTTGCAAGGTTCTTCTTGCCCCGGCGGAGCAGCAGGTACTGCCCGTGAAGAAGTTCAGATTCCGCAATGACTGTTTCCGGGTCCAGCACCTTTTCATTGTTGACGTAGGCGCCGCCTTCGCCAACAGTGCGCCGGGCTGCCGACTTGCTTTCCGACAGGCCGGACGCCACCAGCAGGTCCACAATTCCCAACGCGTCCACCTGCACCGTGGCGGTGGGGAGCTCTGAGGTGGCCGCCTGCAGGGTCTGCTTGTCCAGCGCGCCAAGGTCACCGTTGCCGAAAAGGGCGGCGGATGCGGCAATCACCTTCTCCGTAGCCTCAACACCGTGGACCAGCGAGGTCACTTCGAAGGCGAGCTTCCGCTGGCCCTCACGGGCGAAGGGACGCTCGGCAACGGACGTGGCAATATCCTCGATCTCCGCGCGGGTGAGGAAGGTGAACACCTTGAGCCGGTCTACGACGTCCGCATCTGCCGTGTTCAGCCAGAACTGGTAGAAGGCGTAGGCGCTGCACATGCCGGCATCCAGCCAGATGGCGTTCCCTTCGCTCTTGCCGAACTTTGTTCCGTCGGAGTTGGTGATCAACGGCGTTCCCAGGGCGTGGACGCTCTTGCCCTCCACCTTGCGGATAAGCTCGGTGCCGCTCGTCAGGTTGCCCCACTGGTCCGAACCGCCGGTCTGCAGCATGCAAGCGTAATCACGGTAGAGCTGCAGGTAGTCCATGCCCTGGAGGATCTGGTAGCTGAATTCCGTGTAGCTGATGCCCTCGTCCGAGCTGAGCCGGGACGCAACGGCGTCCTTGCGCAGCATGGTGCCTACACGGAAGTGCTTGCCCACTTCGCGCAGGAAGTCGATGGCACTCAGCGGCGCAGTCCAGTCCAGGTTGTTCACCATCCGGGCGGCGTTGTCACCCTCGAAGCTGAGGAAACGGCGTACCTGCGCCTGGAGGTACCCGACCCATTCGGCAACCGTGTCCTTCGTGTTCAAGGTGCGTTCCGCCGTCGGCCGCGGATCGCCGATCATGCCGGTGGAACCGCCCACGAGGCCCAGGGGCTTGTGCCCGGCGAGCTGCAGCCGCCGCATGACCAGCAGCTGCACCAGGTTGCCCAGGTGCAGGCTGGGGGCGGTGGGGTCGAAGCCGCAATAGTACGTGACCGGCCCGCCGGCGAGGAGCTTCTCAAGCTCAGCTTCGTCGGTGGAGACGTGGACGAGGCCACGCCACTTCAGCTCCTGCCAAACGTTGGCGAAGGTGGGGTCGTTCTGTTGCGTTTCGAGGCTGTTGATGTCTGGCACGCCTTCTAAGTTAGCAGTAACGCCGTGCCCGGATCAGCGGACAATGCCGGCCGGGACGGGCTGCGCCGCGATCAGCCGCAGGCGCTGCGTGGCGCGGGTCATGGCCACGTACAGGTCGCCCACCTTGCCGTGCTCGTGGTTCAGCATGGTGGATGGCTCCAGGACCACCACGCCATCGAACTCCAGGCCCTTCGCCTCGCGGGGGCTGATGACCACGATGTCCTGCTCGTAGCTGCCGGCACCGGTGCCGATGCGGCGCCCGTACGCCGCACGCAGCGCCGATGTGGCGGCAGGCAGCAGCTCACCGTCGGCAATCACGGCGAGCAGGCCGCCGTCGAGCGCTTCCAGCTCCTCCGGAAGGACCTCGACAAGGCGGCTGACCACCGCGCCCGCTTCCACTTCGTCGACAATGGGCGACCAGCGGCCCTCGCGGACGGCCTTGGGCGCGGACACCACCAGGCCTGCGGCGTTAGCCATCCGGACCGCGGCCTCCGCGATCTGGGACGGCGTGCGGTAGTTGACGGTCAGCTCCTCGAGCTGCCAGCGTTCACCGAACATCGGGGCCAGGGCGCCCTGCCAGGAGTTGGCACCGGCCACGGAACTGGTCTGGGCAATGTCCCCCACAATGGTGAAGGACTTCAGCGGGCAGCGCCGGACAAGGAGCCGCCACTGCATGGGCGAGAGCTCCTGGGCTTCGTCCACCACGATGTGCCCGAACGCCCAGGTGCGGTCGCTGGTGGCACGCTCCGCGGCCGTCTGCCGGGCTTCCTGTTCGCGGTTCTGCTCGGCCAGTTCCTCCGCAGACATCAGCGGGTCCACGCCCGCCATCTGCATGTTCTCGAGGGTCTGCTTGGCGTTGGCGAGGTCCCGGGCGCGGTCGTGTTCCTGCTGGGCAAGCCCACGGCCCGCGGCGGGATCGAGCTCGCCGAGCAGTTCGGCGGCCTCGTCCAGCAGCGGCACGTCCGCTTCGGTCCACGGTGCGTCCACCGGCCGGCGCAGCAGCTCCCGCTCCGCCGGGGAGAGGTGCGGGGTGCAGAACTCGAGGATGGCGGGCTTGCTGAACAGCTCGGAGATCAGCTTTTCCGGCGTCATTGGCATCCAGCACAGGTTCAGCGCGATCCGCACGTCCCGGGCGGTACGGACGTCCTCGGCCAGGTAGGAGCGGTCGGCGTTGTTGCCGATGTTGTCCGCTTCGATCATGTCGGTGAGCTGTTCGGTGAGTTCACGCAGCAGGATCTTGACGAACGTCACGCGTGCCTCGTTGTGGGGTTTCCCGGTGGAACGCGCCCGCTCGCGTGCGCGGCGGACCTGCCGCGGCGTCAGGGTCAGCTTGCGGCCGTCCACTTCAAGGATGCGGTTGGCCGCGGGAGTCCGCTGGCGGTTGGAGACCGCGTTGGCTACGATCTTGGCCATGTCCAGGCGGCCCTTGATGGCGGCGACGTCCGGGTCGGCCTCGGGAACCGCGTGGATTCCGGGCATCAGCCGGCCCACACTGGCCATTACGACGCCGGTCTCGCCCAGCGAGGGAAGCACGCGTTCGATGTACTTCATGAACGACGACGACGGTCCTACCAGCAGCACGCCTGCGCTCTTGAGCCGGTCCCGGTGGGTGTACAGCAGGTAGGCGGCGCGGTGCAGCGCCACGGCGGTCTTGCCCGTGCCGGGCCCGCCCTGCACCACCAAGGCGCCCGAAATGGAGGAGCGGATGATCCGGTCCTGTTCGGACTGGATGGTGCTGACGATGTCCGACATCCGGCCGGTCCGCTTGGAGTTCAGCGCGGCCAGCAGGGCGCCCTCGCCCTGCAGGGATTCGTCCTCCGAGAGCATCGACGCGTCCAGCACGTCGTCTTCAATGGCTTTGACATCGCGGCCCTGCAGGATCAGGTGGCGGCGCCTGCGGACGCCCTGCCGGTCGAAGGCGGTGGCCTGGTAGAAGTGCCCGGCCTCGGGGGCGCGCCAGTCCACCATGAGCCGCTGCAGGTCCTCGGTGGTGAGGCCGATCCGGCCGATGTACTGTTCCTCGCCGGAGTCCAGGTCGAGGCGGCCGAAGACCAGGCGGTCATCGACGGCGTCCAGCTGCGCCAGGCGGTCTTCGTACAGTGCCGCGAACGCGTCGCGCTCGGAGACGTTCTGCATGGTGCCCACGGCACCGGACCGGCGCACTTGCGCCAGCTGCCGGCGCTTCTCCTCGCGGAGCTCTTCCAGCCGGGCATACAGGCCGGCTACATACTCACGTTCGTGGGCCAAATCGGCGTCGAGCATTTAACGTTCCCCTATCGCGCAAGACAGACCGTCCATTCTACAACCATTTCCGTTAACGCTTGTGAAACCCGGCGCTCCCGGACATGGGAGGCTTTCGCGTCCTGGACCGCGGTTGGGCCGCCTTGTAGGCGGAGACTGTGGGGTCGCCGGTGAGCCAGAAACGCCAGGCGTACTCGTCGGAACCGCCTGCGCCCGATACGCCCACGCGGGGACCGGAACTGACATCCGTTGGAGGGCCGGACGGAAGCACCAGCCGGAACGGCGGGGCCAGGGCATCCCGGCCGCTGTCCGCCGTGGTCAGTCCCAGCGCCTTGGCGAGCCGGGCCGGGCCCCGGGCAAGGTCCGAGGGCGCCTTCGACGTGGGCCGCCGGAGGTGCGCAAGGCCAGCACCCTCCACAATTTCGCCGGCGCGCAGCAACAGCGCGGAGGCAACGCCGTCGGGACCGCAGACGATGTTGGTGCAGTGGTGCATGCCGTAGGTGAAGTAGACGTACAGGTGCCCGGCCGGCCCGAACATGGGGGCGTTCCGCGGGGTTTGGCCGCGGAACGTGTGCGATCCCGGATCCGGATGCAGTGAATCCTCGGGCCCAAGATAGGCCTCCACCTCGGTGAGCCGGACTGATACCGGCCCCTCGCGGGAATCGTGGGTGAGCACGGCACCCAAAAGGAGCGGTGCCAGCTCCCGCGCATCTCCGGCGAGGACTTCCCGCAGCGGCCGCACCGCCGTCGACGGATCTTCAGTCATGGCCAGACCCTACCCATATCCCCCGGAACTTACCGGAACACCACGGCCAACCGGGCTGCACGGAGGTGTCCGATTTCCGCTAGTGAACGCCGGCAGGGGCTGGCAGGATGGAGGAATGGACTTTTGGCAGCGCTACCGTGCCATCGATGCGCGGGACACCCGCTTCGACGGGCAGTTTTTCACGGCTGTCCGGTCCACCGGGATTTACTGCCGCCCGTCCTGCCCGGCACGGACGCCCAAAGCCTCGAACGTGACGTTCTACGAAACGTCAGCTGCGGCGCACGACGCCGGCTACCGGGCCTGCAAACGCTGCCTCCCGGAGGCCGTGCCCGGCACGCCGGCGTGGAATATCCGCCAGGACATCGCCGGCCGGGCCATGCGCCTGATCAACGACGGCGTGATCAACCGGGACGGGGTGGAAGGCCTCGCCGCCCGGTTGGGGTACTCGTCGCGGCAGCTGAACAGGATCCTGACCCAGGAACTGGGCGCCGGCCCCCTGTCCCTGGCCCGGGCAGGACGCGCCCAGACCGCCCGGACGCTTCTGGTCTCGACAGGCATGAAGCTGGCAGACATCGCCTTTGCCGCGGGCTTCAGCAGTGTGCGGCAGTTCAATGAAACAGTGGCTGAAGTCTTCGCCATGACGCCCTCCGCACTCCGGGCCACCGCACGGCCCGGCAGCGCCGCCGGCGCAACGACGGCCCTGAGCCTCAGCCTTCCCTACCGGCGGCCCTTTGATCCAGGCATCTTCTCCTTCCTGGCTGTGCGCGCCATTCCCGGCATCGAGGTGGGAACGCCCACCTCCTACGCGCGCACGCTGCGCCTTCCCCATGGCGATGCGCGGTTTACGGTGGCGTACGACGACGGCGCCCGGGGGCGGCCGCTGACACTCACCGTCGGCGCGGTGGACCTGCGCGATCTCCCCGCACTGCTGAGCCGGGTCCGGCGGCTTTTCGACCTGGACGCCGACCCGGAGGCGATCGACGGCACCCTCGGCGTGGACCGGAGGCTCGCGGCGTCTGTGGCTGAAACGCCGGGAATCCGGATGCCAGGCGCCCTTGATCCGCAGGAACTGCTGGTCCGCGCAATGGTGGGCCAGCAGATCACGGTAGCCGCAGCCCGCACGGCACTCACCCAGCTTGCCGCCGCGGGCAGTCCCAGCAGTTCTCCCGCAGAAGGACTGGACCGGATGTTTCCCACACCCGCGGAAACCGCGGCAGCGGAGCACCTGCTGCGCGGCCCCCGCCGGCGGACCGAGGCGCTCCTGCACGCCGCCTCAGCCATGGCTGACGGGCGGCTCCAGTTCGGCTACGGCGATGACCTCGCAAGCCTCACCGCGGCACTGCTGCCGCTGCCCGGCGTCGGGCCCTGGACGGTGGGCTATGTGGCCATGCGCGTCCTGGGCGCTCCGGACATCTTCCTGGCCAACGACGCAGCCGTCCGCAACGGAATACGCGCCCTCGACCCCGGCGGAGGTGCCGCTGCCCCGGACTTCCGCGAGGTCAGCCCGTGGCGCTCCTACGCCACCATGCACCTGTGGCGCGCCGCGGCCACGCCCAAGAAGCCAACACACAAAAGCGACGCAAATCCTCCCGTGAAAGTGATGCCATGACAGCCCAACTGCTGCAGCTCTCCACCCCCGACGGACCGTTCACCATCCTCGCCCGCGACGGCGTGGTGCTGGCGTCCGGGTGGACCGCCGGACCCGGCGCATTGACCGGGCAGATCCACCCCGCGTTGCTCCCCGCCTCGTTCGAAGAGGTGACCACGCTGGGCGGCATATCGGACGCTGTGGAAGCTTTCTACAGCGGGGACCCGGCACCCGCGATGGCCGTGCCTGTCCAGCAGCAGTCCGGGCCTTTCCGCTCCCATGCGTGGGAGGTCCTGCGGGAGGTCAAACCCGGCTTCCCGGTGACGTACAGCGAGTATGCGGCGCTGGCGGGCAATCCCAAAGCAGTCCGGGCGGCGGCCAGTGCCTGTGCGTTCAACGCCGCGGCCCTGTTCGTTCCGTGCCACCGGGTGATCCGGACGGACGGCAGCCTGGGCGGGTTCCGCTGGGGGCTGCAGGTCAAGGAAAGCCTGCTGGCGCGCGAGGCTGCCTGACACAGCTTCCGCGCCCTGTTGCCCTATCACTTTTGGTCCCTAAAACCCCGGTTTAGGGACCAAAAGTGATAGGGCAACGAGTGGTTACTTGGCTGCCGGAGTAGCGGCGGGCCAGGGCAGCAGCTCTGGAAGGTCCGTGCCGTCCGCGTTGGCCGAAGCACGGAGGCTTCCGAGGGTGGGTTCCCGGCCGGCAAGCCAGGCCGCAAGGTCGGTGAGCATGCCGTTGACCACAATGGAGCGGTTGCCGCTGCCCAACGACACCGGCGGCAGTCCGAGGGGCTGCAGGAGGAGCCTGTCTCCGGGCTGCACCCTCGGTTCGAGGAATTCGAAGAGGTGGCTGCAGAAGTCCCTGCCCCAGGTTTCGGGTCCCCTGCCGGTGAGGAGGTCCGCGTTGTGGATGGTGAGTTCGCGCCACAGTGCCAGCCCGCCGTCGAGCACCACTCCCCGGCGGTAGGCGATGGGAGCCCACCATCCGGTGCGGTTGGCGGACGAATCCTTGACCCCGGGGAGGGCATCAAAGGCCCGCAGCGCCCGGTCAAGGGCGGCGGACAGGTCAGCCTGGTGGGTGGCGGCGTCGTGGCCGGCTGCCATGTCGATGGCCCGGTTCCTGCCATCCATCCCGCCGTCGTACAGCTCAACCGTCTCTCCGCGGGCCGCGTACTCCAGCTGCCGCGCCATCGCGTTGGAAATTCCGGTGAGGTGCGCCAGGACGTGGCCGCGGGTCCACCCGGGAAGCGCGGACGGCGCCTTCACGTCCCCGTCGGTGAGTTTGCCGACGTCCGTGGTGAGGTCGCCGGCGGCCTTGTGGAGTGCGGGAAGCAGGATATCCGGTGCGGGAGCTGTCATGCGGCTCATCCTAGTCCGCGGGTACGCCGTTGCGGCCCAGCCTGTGCCGCACATGCTGCCGGTCGTTGCTGGCCTGCCAAAACTCGTACTCGGTGGGTTGGACGGCGTACAACTGCCAGCCCGGGTTGCTGCTGCCGTCGCTGCGCGGGCGGTCCGCCCAGTCCAGGGCGGACGCCTCAGCCGACAGTTCGGCCACCGGACCGGCCACCCGGACCTGCCGGCCCTGGGACGGCCAGTAAAAGTTCATCGCAGCCTGCGGCGCAGCGGCCAATTCCCTGCCCTTGCGGGAGGTGCGGGACGTGGCGAAGTGCCACCCGTCGTCGTCGATGTTCTTCAGGATCAGCATGCGCGACGACGGCTGCGGCCTGCCGCCGTCGTCGCCGACCGTGGCGAGGCTGAAGGCGTGTGGCTGCGGTTCGCCGGCCGCCAGGGCCTCGTCCAGCCACTGCCTAAAGAGTTCCGCGGGGTCCTGGGGCGCTGTGGCGGGGTCGAACTCCGGAAGGCCGGCCGGGAAGTCCGGGAGGGCGCGGAGGAACTTTCGGAAGGTTTCGCTCATGGCGCCATGCTAGCCGGGGAGAGGTTTCGACAAGCTCAACCAGCGGTGGTGGTTGAGCTTGTCGAAACCAAGGGCTACTGCCCGGCGTACTCCCGCACGCCGGCAAGCTCGCTTTCGAGCGCGGCCAGCTGGCGTTCGACGGCGGCCGGTGCCGTTCCGCCCTGCGAGTTGCGGCTGTTCAGCGACCCCTCGGTGGACAGCACGGTGCGGACCTCAGGGGTGAGGTGCTCCGAGATGGCCGCGTACTCGTCGTCGGTCAGGTCCCACAGCTCCACGCCGCGGGACTCGGCCTGCTTGACGGCGGCGCCGGACAGTTCGTGCGCCTCGCGGAACGGCACGCCCTGGCGGACCAGCCATTCGGCAATGTCCGTGGCCAGCGCAAACCCCTGCGGGGCCAGCGATTCCATCCGCTCCCGGTTGAACGTGAGGGTGGCGATCATGCCGGAGACGGCCGGGAGCAGCAGCTCCAGGGTGTCCGCGGCGTCGAACACCGGTTCCTTGTCCTCCTGGAGGTCGCGGTTGTACGCCAGCGGCAGGCCCTTGAGCGTGGCCAGCAGCCCGGTCAGGTTGCCGATCAGGCGCCCCGCCTTGCCGCGTGCCAGCTCCGCCACGTCCGGGTTCTTCTTCTGCGGCATGATCGAGGACCCTGTGGAGTAGGAGTCATGCAGCGTGACGAAGGAGAACTCCTTGGTGGCCCAGAAGATGACTTCCTCGGAGATCCGGGACAGGTCCACGCCGATCATGGAGCAGACCCAGGCGAACTCGGCGAAGACATCGCGGGCAGCGGTGCCGTCGATCGAGTTGTGCGCGGCGGAGAAGAACCCGAGGTCCGCGGCCACTGCCTCCGGGTCCAGCCCCAGGGACGAACCGGCCAGGGCGCCCGAACCGTACGGCGAGACGCCGGCCCGCTTGTCCCAGTCCTGGAGCCGCTGGACATCGCGCAGCAGCGGCCAGGCGTGGGCCAGCAGGTGATGGCTGAGCAGCACCGGCTGGGCATGCTGCAGGTGCGTGCGGCCGGGCATGGCCACACCCTGGTGGGCCTTCGCCTGTTCCACCAGCGCATCAATAGTGGCCAGGACGCCGCGGGCGATGATGCGTGCGTGGTCCCGCAGGAACATCCGGCCCAGGGTTGCCACCTGGTCGTTGCGGGACCGGCCCGCGCGGAGCTTGCCGCCCAGCTGGGCGCCGGCGCGTTCGATCAGTCCGCGTTCCAGCGACCCGTGCACGTCCTCGTCGGATTCCGCCGGCAGGTAGGCTCCAGACGCAACGTCCTCATCCAGCTGCGTGAGCGCCGCGAGCATACCCTCGAGCTCGGCGTCGTCCAGCAGCCCGGCCTTGTGGAGCACGCGGGCGTGCGCCTTGGACCCGGCGATGTCGTAGCGGGCCAGCCGCCAGTCGAAGTGCGTGGACTTGCTCAGTGCGGCGAGGGCATCCGCGGGGCCGCCGGCGAACCGGCCGCCCCACAGTGCACCTGCGTTCGTGGCTTCGGTTTTTTGGGTTTCGACAGGCTCAACCACCGAAACTTACTTTCCTTCGACCCGCAGGTCGCGGCCGGAGGCGACCTTGGAGGACATGCCCCACAGCTCGATGAAGCCGCGCGCCATGGACTGGTCGAAGGTGTCGCCGGTGTCGTAGGTGGCGAGGTCGAAGTCGTAGAGCGAGGTGTCGGAACGGCGGCCGTTGACGATGGCCTGGCCGCCGTGGAGCACCATGCGGATGTCGCCGGAGACGTACTTCTGGGTGTCTTCGATGAAGGCGTCGAGGGAGCGCTTGAGCGGGGAGAACCACTGTCCGTCGTACACCAGCTCGGCCCAGCGCTGTCCAACGGTCGCCTTGAAGCGGGCCTGCTCGCGCTCAATGGTGATGTCTTCGAGGTGCTTGTGCGCGGTGATCAGGGCCATGGCACCGGGTGCCTCGTAGATTTCGCGGGACTTGATGCCCACGAGGCGGTCCTCGACGACATCGATCCGGCCCACGCCTTGGGCGCCTGCACGGCGGTTCAGTTCCTGGATGGCCTGCAGCGGGCTGACCTTGACGCCGTCGATCGCTACCGGGACACCGGCCTGGAAGGAGATGGTGACCTCGTCCGGTGCCGGCGGGAATTCCGGGGTGGCGGTGTAGTCGTAGATGTCCTTGGTGGGGGCGTTCCAGATGTCTTCGAGGTAGCCGGTTTCGACGGCGCGTCCCCAGACGTTCTGGTCGATCGAGTACGGGTTCTTCTTGGTGGTCTCGATCGGCAGGCCCTTTTCCTCGGCAAAGGCAATGGCCTTGTCGCGGGTCAGCGCGAGGTCGCGGACGGGGGCAATGCACTTCAGGTCAGGTCCGAGGGTCTGGATGCCCACCTCGAAGCGGACCTGGTCGTTGCCCTTGCCGGTGCAGCCGTGGGCCACGGTGGTGGCGCCGAATTCGCGGGCCGCCTTGACCAGGTGCTTGACGATGACCGGGCGGGAGATGGCGGACACCAGCGGGTAGTGGCCCTGGTAGAGGGCGTTCGCCTTCAGCGTGGGCATGGCGTATTCGTTGGCGAATTCGTCACGGGCGTCGGCGACGTAGGCTTCCACGGCGCCGCAGCCGAGGGCACGCTGGCGGATGGTTTCGAGGGACTCGCCGCCCTGTCCGACGTCGACGGCCACGGCGATGACCTCTGCACCGGTGGCTTCACCGATCCAGCCGATGGCTACGGACGTGTCCAGGCCGCCGGAGTAGGCAAGCACAATGCGTTCAGTCACTTCAGATGCTCCTTGTTGGGGTTGGTTGGTTGATTGTCTTCAAGCTTATTGCCCGGCGTCCTCGGCCAGCTGCAGGAAGCGGGCTGCGAGGTCCGGGCCGCCCAGCGGGTCCCGGGAGACCAGCAGGACGGTATCGTCACCAGCGATGGTGCCCAGGATGGACGGCATCACCGAGTGGTCGATGGCCAGGGCCAGGAAGTTCGCGGCCCCGGGCGGGGTGCGCAGGACCACCAGGTTGGCGGACGCTTCGGCCGTGACCAGCAGTTCGCTGCACAGCCGGGCCAGCCTGGCGTCCAGGATTTCCTGGCTTACGCCGCTGCGTGCCGACCGTTCCCCGCCCTCGGCCGGTACGGCATAGACGAGGGCGCCTTCCTTGCCGCGGACGCGGACAGCGCCGAGTTCCACGAGGTCCCGGGACAGGGTTGCCTGGGTGACCTGTACGCCGTCGTCCGCCAGCAGGGCCGCAAGCTCGGCCTGTGACCGCACCGACTGGCCCGTGAGGATGGCAGTGATGCGCGCCAGCCGGGCAGTTTTGGTGGCCGGGCTGGAGCCCGGCGCCGACGGGTTGGTGGACACTAGAACGTGCTCTCCCCGGTGCCTTCAACGGGGGCCAGCCCGTCAACGACGGCCAGTCCGGACCGGTGCATCAGCCACGCCATGAGGGCCTTCTGGGCGTGGAGCCGGTTCTCGGCCTCGTCCCAGACGATCGACTGCGGGCCGTCAATGACGCCGGCGGAGATTTCGTAGCCGCGGTAGGCGGGCAGGCAGTGGAGTACGACGGCGTCTTCCGCGGCGAGTGCCATGGCGTCCCCGTCCACGGAGTAGTCGCGGAACAGCTGGAGCCTGGCTTCCTTCTCGGCTTCCTGGCCCATCGAGACCCAGGTGTCGGTGGCTACGACGTCGGCACCCTGCAGGGCTTCCTTCGCGTTGGTGGTGATGAGCACCGAGCCTCCCGTTTCGGCCGCGCGCGCTTCGGCGGCGGCCACGATCCCGGCTGCCGGCAGGTAGCCCTCCGGACCGGCGATCCGGACATGCATGCCTGCGGTGACGCCGGCCAGCAGGTAGGAGTTGGCCATGTTGTTGGCGGCGTCCCCCAGGTAGCTCATGGTGAGCCCCTTCAGTTCACCCTTGTGTTCCTTGACCGCCAGCAGGTCCGCCAGCAGCTGGCACGGGTGGTAGTCGTCGCACAGGGCGTTGATGACCGGAACCTTGGAATTTTCGGCCATCGCCACCAGGCCGGAGTGGGCCCCGGTCCGCCACACGATGGTGGACACCATGCGCTCCAGGACCTTGGCGGTGTCCTCCACCGATTCCTTGTGGCCGATCTGTGCCTCTCCCGGGTTGATGATCAGGGCGTTGCCGCCCATATCGGCGATGCCGGTGGCAAAGGAGACCCGGGTACGGGTTGAGGTCTTGTCGAAGATGACGGCAACGGTTTTGCGTCCGCTGCCCTCGGCGGCGAACGGCTGGACACTGTACGGCGCGGCTTTCATGCGGACCGCAAGCTCCAGCACTTCCGCCTGTTCGGCGGGGCTGAGGTCGGTGTCCTTGAGGAAGTGCCGGGTTGCGGTGGTCACGATGCGTCCTTAGCTGTCTGGAGGATGGCCGGGAAGGCGGCGAGGAAGGTGTCGGCCTGGGCCGTAGTGAGGATCAGCGGCGGTGCCAGCCGGATGGTGCGCGGCCCGGGGCTGTTGACGATGAAGCCGGCGTCAAGCCCGGCCTGCACGACGCCGGGGGCCACGTCGGCATCGAGGTCAAAACCGATCAGCAGGCCTTCGCCCCGGACCTCGGTGACGCCGGGAATGGCTGCCAGCGCGGAACGCAGGTGTTCCCCTACCGCGGCAACGTTGGCCAGCACGTGCTGGCTTTCCAGGGCGTGCAGCGTGGCGAGGGCCGCCGCCGTCGCCACCGGATTGCCGCCGAAGGTGGTGCCGTGCTGGCCGGCGGACAGCAGCGACGACGTCTGCTCACCGAAAGTGAGCAGCGCCCCGATGGGGAACCCGCCGCCCAGCCCCTTGGCCAGGGTGACGGCGTCGGGCATGATGCCCGCGTCTTCGCTGGCAAGCCATTTTCCGGTACGGCCAATGCCGGTCTGGACCTCGTCCAGGATGAGCAGCGCACCCGTACGGGCGGTCAGCTCGCGGGCAGCCTTCAGGTAGCCGGGCGGCAGCGGGCGCACGCCGGCCTCGCCCTGGATGGGCTCCAGGAACACCGCTGCCACGGTTTCGTCAACAGCTGCCTTGAGCGCTTCGACGTCGCCGAAGGGGATGTGCACCACGCCGCCGGGCAGCGGCTCGAACGGGGTCCGGTATGCCTCCTTGGCCGTCAGCGCGAGGGCGCCCATGGTCCGGCCGTGGAAAGCTCCCTCGAGTGCGATGATCTTGGTCCGCCTGGTGTCGCCGGTGCCGGTGTTGCGGCGGGCCAGCTTGAAGGCGGCCTCGTTCGCTTCGGTGCCGGAGTTGCTGAAGAACACCTTGGACCCGGCCGGTGCTTGTGCCAGTTCCAGCAGCTTTTCTGCCAGGGCCACCTGGGTGGGGCTGGTGAAGAAGTTGGACACGTGGCCCAGCGTGGCCAGCTGGCTCGAGATGACCGACGTGACGAAGGGGTGGGCGTGGCCCAGGGCATTGACGGCGATGCCGCCGAGCAGGTCAAGGTATTCCTTGCCGTCGGCGTCCCACACCAGGCAGCCGGCGCCGCGGACCAGCACCCGCTGCGGGGCGCCGAAGACACCCATCAGCGATGAAGAGTAGCGGGAGAGCCATTCCGACCCGGCGTGGCCGGTGGTTTCGACCAGTTCGGCAACGGGGGTGGCAGCAGGGTCAACCGCCGCGGTGTGCTTGCTCATGCGTTTGTCTCCTCGTCCGGGACCACCTGGGTGCCGATGCCCGCCGTCGTAAATGTTTCCAGAAGCATGGAGTGCGCCAGGCGCCCGTCCACGATGTGCGCGCGTTCCACGCCTTCGTCGATGGCTTTCAGGCACGCTGCCATCTTGGGGATCATGCCCGACTCAAGCCGGGGCAGCATGTCCCTCAACTCGGATGCGGTGAGCGAAGAGATCAGCGAGGACTTGTCCGGCCAGTTCGCGTAGAGGCCCTCGACGTCGGTCAGGATCACCAGCTTCGAGGCGCCCAGGGCGGACGCCACCGCGGCGGCTGCGGTGTCCGCATTGACGTTCAGGACCTGTCCGGTGGGCTGGAAGCGCGCGGCGCCGGGAACGCTGTCTCCGCCGTCGACGATTTCAGGGGCAACGGTGGAGATCACCGGGATGCGGCCGGCGTCGAGGATGTCCACGATGCCTGCGGGGTCGACGCCGACCACCTCGCCTACCAGCCCGAGGTCCACGTCTTCGCCGTCCACCACGGTCCCGGTGCGGACGGCGCGCAGCAGGCCGCCGTCTTCGCCGGACATGCCCACAGCGTAGGGGCCATGGGAGTTGATGAGGCCCACCAGTTCCCTGCCCACCTGGCCGGTGAGGACCATGCGGACCACGTCCATGGCCTCCGGGGTGGTGACGCGGAGGCCGCCCTTGAATTCGGATTCGATGCCCAGCCGGCCCAGCATGGAGTTGATCTGGGGGCCGCCGCCGTGGACCACCACGGGGTGGATGCCCACGTGATGCAGGAAAACGATGTCCTCGGCGAAGGCACGGCGGAGTTCGTCGTTGACCATGGCGTTGCCGCCGTACTTGATCACCATGGTGGTGCCGGCGAACCGCTGGATCCAGGGCAGGGCCTCGATCAGGGTGGCAGCCTTGTCCTGGGCGTCGGACATGCTGGTGGTCTCACGCGTCTGGGTGTTCATGCTGTCTCTTCCGCAAAAGTAGGCATACGTGCTGGCAACGTGCAGGGCCTAGCTCGAGTAAGCGCTGTTTTCGTGCACGTAGTCGTGGGTGAGGTCGTTGGTCCAGATGGTTGCCTCCGCGTCGCCTGCCTGCAGGTCGATTTCCACCAGGACTTCGCGCGGTTCCAGGTCCACCAGGGCCCGGTCGTCGCCGATGCTGCCATTGCGGCAGATCTGGATGCCGTTCATGGCCACGTTGAGTTTGTCCGCTTCGAAGACGGCGTCGGTGGTGCCCACGGCGGACAGCACGCGGCCCCAGTTGGGGTCCTTGCCGAAAATGGCAGCCTTGAACAGGTTGGACCGGGCCACCGAGCGGCTGACGGTTTCAGCGTCCGCTTCGCTGGCGGCGTTGAACGTCCGGATGGCGATGTCATGGCTGGCGCCTTCGGCGTCACCGATCAGCTTTCGGGCCAGCTCGGCGCAGACCTGGGTCAGGCCGGCACCAAACGCTTCCGCTGCCGGCACCGCACCGGAGGCGCCCGAGGCGAGCAGGACCACAGTGTCGTTCGTGGACATGCAGCCGTCGGAGTCGGCGCGGTCAAAGGTGACGCGGGTGGCGTCGCGGAGGACGACGTCGAGCATTTCGGGCTCGACGGCGGCATCCGTGGTGAGGACCACCAGCATGGTGGCCAGCCCGGGGGCCAGCATGCCGGCTCCCTTGGCGATCCCGCCGATGGTGAATTCCTGGCCGTCCGCATCGGTGCCGATGAACAGCGCGGACTTGGGGACGCTGTCCGTGGTCATGATGGCCGTGCCGGCGTCAGGGCCGCCGTCGGCGCTGAGGGCAGCTGCCGCGGCCTCGACCCCGGGAAGGATCTTGTCCATGGGAAGCTGCTCGCCGATCAGGCCGGTGGAGCAGACGAAGACGTCGGTGGCCGAGATGCCCAGAACGTCGGCCACTTTCTCGGCGGTGCTGTGGGTGTTCTGGAAACCGGTGGGGCCGGTGCAGGCGTTGGCGCCGCCGGAGTTGAGGATGACGGCGTCCACGCGGCCATCGGACACAACCTGGCGGGACCAGTGCACCGGGGCCGCTGCCACGCGGTTGCTGGTGAAGACGGCGGCTGCGGCCTTGGAGGGCCCGTCGTTGACCACCAGGGCGAGGTCCGGGTTTCCGGAGGCCTTCAGCCCGGCGGTGACGCCGGCGGCCCGGAATCCCTGGGGTGCGGTAATGGTCACGGGGCTACTCCCTGCAGGTTGAGGCCGGCGGTTTCCGGCAGGCCGAGTGCGATGTTCATGGACTGCACGGCGCCGCCGGCAGTGCCTTTGGTGAGGTTGTCAATCACGCAGGTGACAACGACCCGGCCGGTGTGGGGGTCGAAGGCCAGCTGCATGGCGGCGTGGTTGGAACCCTGGACGGACTTCGTGCCGGGCCACTGGCCTTCGGGCAGCAGGTGGACGAACGGTTCGTCGTCGTAGGCGTCTGCCCAGGCCTGGCGCAGCTGCTCCGCCGTCGTACCGGCTTTCACCTTCGCCGTGGCAGTGGTCAGGATGCCGCGGCTCATCGGAGCCAGGGTGGGTGTGAAGGACACGGTGACCCGCTCCCCCGCCGCGTTGGACAGGCCCTGCTCGATTTCCGGTGTGTGCCGGTGGCCGCCGCCCACGCCGTAGGGGCTCATGGAGCCCATGACTTCGGCGCCGATCAGGTTGACCTTGGCGGCCTTGCCCGCGCCGGAGGTGCCGGACGCGGAAACGATGACGACGTCGTCGGGCTCCAGGAGGTTTGCGGCGAACCCCGGGGTCAGGGCGAGGAGCGCGGACGTGGGGTAGCAGCCCGGCACGGCGATGCGGGTGGCGCCTTTGAGGGCCTCGCGCTGGCCGGGCAGTTCGGGAAGCCCGTAGGGCCAGGTGCCGGCGTGGGCCGAGCCGTAGAACTTCTCCCAGGCGGCGGGGTCTTCGAGGCGGTGGTCTGCGCCGGCGTCGATCACCACGGTGCCTTCCGGCAGCTGCGCGGCAATCTCCGCGGACGCGCCGTGCGGCAGGGCAAGGAAGACGACGTCGTGGCCGGAGAGGTTCTCCACTGTGGTGTCCTCAAGGATGCGGCTGGCCAGCCCGTGCAGGTGCGGCTGCAGCTCACCGAGCCGCGAACCGGCGTTGCTGTGGGCGGTGATGGCACCAATCGTGACGTCCGGGTGTCCGGCAAGGATGCGGAGCACTTCCCCGCCCGCGTAGCCGCTGGCGCCCGACACTGCAACAGAAATAGTCATGATCCGACTATACAACAATATTTATGCATAGGCACCGATACTTATGCATAGCGGCCTGTGGAGCATCCGACGGCCCGGGAACAACGGGAATCCCTAGGATGGTTGGAGCAGCCGGAGGCCGGAGACGCCGGCCCGGGAAGGGGAAGCAATGACGCACGCAATCGTCGCACGCCAGGCAGGCGGGCCGGAAGTCCTGGAGTACACGGAGGTTGACCGGCCGGTCCCAGGCCCCGGACAGTTGCTGGTCAAGGTGGGAGCCGCCGGAGTCAACTTCATTGATACGTACAAGCGCGGCGGTGTCTACAAGGTCCAGTACCCCTTCATCCCCGGTTCCGAAGCCGCCGGCACAGTGGAGTCGGTGGGTGCCGGGGTGACAGCTTTCGCCGCCGGGGACCGCGTGGCGACGGCCGAGGGCATCAACTGTTACGCGGAGTATGCGCTGGTGGATGAGGACGCCGCGCTCCCGGTTCCCGCCGGGCTGGATGACTTCACGGCCGCTGCGCTCCCGCTGCAGGGCATGACCGCGCACTACCTGATCAACTCCACCTTCAGGGTGGAACCGGGCCATACCGTCCTGCTGCACGCGGGCGCCGGCGGCGTGGGGCTGCTCCTCATCCAGCTGCTGAAGGCCCGCGGCGCCCAGGTCATCACCACCGTGTCCACCGACGACAAAGAACAGCTGGCCCGTGAAGCCGGAGCTGACCACGTGCTGCGGTACGAGGGCTTTGCGCCGCGGGTCAGGGAAATTACCGGCGGCACCGGCGTCGACGTGGTGTACGACGGCGTAGGGAAGGACACTTTCGACGGCTCGCTCGAGGCGCTTCGGATCCGCGGCACCCTGGTGCTCTTCGGTGCGGCGTCCGGCCCCGTCCCACCGGTGGATCCGCAGCGCCTCAACGCCGGCGGCTCGCTGTTCCTGACCCGGCCCACCATGGGGCATTACCTGCAGGACGCCGCCGAGCGGCGGTGGCGTTCGGGTGAAATCTTCGCGGCCGCAGCGGACGGCACCCTCAAGGTCCGTGTCGGCGCGCGCTACCCGCTGTCCCAGGCAGAGCAGGCGCACCGGGACCTCGAAGGCCGCCGCACCACCGGCAAGGTGGTGCTGGTTCCCTAAGGCCAGGCTCGGCCCGGCTGAACGTGCGGTGAACTGCCGGTCCCCCTGGCCGGCGGGAATCCGGCGCGCCGGACACCTGTTGTTCACCTTGCCGGGGCAAAATGCCCGGGTGACTCAGCAGCAGGTCCCCCTGGGGGATATCCATTCCGGCGCCACGCCGGCCGCGCCCCCTACGTCCGGCGGTTTGCAGGCCGGTGGATCCCCGGAACCGATGCCCGCAAAGGCTTCAACCCCGGGTAGGGCCCAGCCCCAGGGCACGCACGCGCCGCAGTTCCCGGGGGCATCGGCGGCACCGCCGGTCCGGACGCTGATTGATATCCTCCAGGACTCCGCCGCCCGCTTCCCCGACGCATCGGCGCTCGACGACGGCCGTGTGTCGCTCAGTTACGCGCAGCTTATGGACGAAGTACGGTCCGCCGGCCGCCGCCTCCACCAGGCGGGCCTGGGCGCAGGCGACCGGATCGGCGTGCGGATTCCTTCGGGCACCAACGAGCTGTATGTGTCGATCCTTGCCGTCCTGCTGGTGGGCGCGGCCTACGTGCCGGTCGACGCGGACGATCCGGATGAACGGGCACGGCTGGTCTTCGCCGAGGCCAAAGTCGCCGCTGTCCTGGAAGGCGGACGCGTGATCAGGCCCGGCACGGCGGGAGCCCTCCGCTCCGGGCCTTTCACTGGTGCCCGTCCTCCCCTGCCGGATGACGACGCCTGGATCATCTTCACCTCCGGCTCCACCGGGACACCCAAGGGAGTGGCGGTGCGGCACCGCTCGGCCGCCGCGTTCGTGGACGCGGAGGCAAGGATTTTCCTGGAAAGCGACCCCCTGGGACCCCAGGACCGGGTGTTGGCCGGGCTTTCGGTGGCCTTTGACGCTTCCTGCGAAGAGATGTGGCTGGCCTGGCGGCACGGCGCCTGCCTGGTCCCGGCACCCCGCGCGCTGGTCCGCACCGGCATGGACCTTGGCCCCTGGCTGATCAACCATGGCATAACCGCCGTCTCCACCGTGCCCACGCTCGCGGCACTCTGGCCCGCCGAATCACTGGAAAACGTCCGCCTTCTCATCTTCGGCGGTGAGGCTTGCCCGCCCGAACTGGCGGAACGCCTTGCCGTGGAGGGCCGTGAGGTCTGGAACACCTATGGTCCCACCGAAGCCACAGTGGTGGCCTGTGCAGCCCCCTTGGCAGGTTCCGGCCCCGTGCGGATTGGCCTGCCCCTGGACGGCTGGGACCTCGCCGTCGTCGACGCCGACGGCATCCCGGTGCCCGAAGGCGGGACAGGTGAACTGATCATCGGCGGCGTCGGGCTGGCCCGGTACCTTGAGCCCGCCAAGGACGCCGAAAAATACGCTCCCATGCCCAGCCTGGGCTGGGAGCGTGCGTACCGCTCCGGCGACCTGGTCCGCTTCGAGCAGGCAGGACTCATATTCCAGGGCCGCGCGGACGAACAGGTCAAACTGGGCGGCCGCAGGATCGAGCTCGGCGAAATCGACTCCGCCCTGCAGTCGCTGCCCGGGGTTGCCGGTGCGGCCGCCGCCGTACAGACGACGGCGGCCGGCAACCAGATCCTGGTGGGCTACCTGGCGCCCGTTGCCGGAGTGGAGCTGGACCTCGCTGAGGCACGCGGGCACCTGGCAGGAAGCCTCCCGGCTGCGCTGGTGCCCCTCCTGACGCTGGTGGATTCGCTGCCCACCAAGACCAGCGGCAAGGTGGACAGGCACGCGCTGCCCTGGCCGCTCGCCGGTGCCGGCGCCGCGGAGGCGGACGCTGCACCCCTGAACCTCCCAGGGGACGCCACCTGGATCGTGGAGCAATGGAGCAGCATCCTGGGCAGTCCGGTGACATCGCTCGACGCGGACTTCTTCGCGTACGGTGGCGGATCCCTGTCCGCCGCGCAGCTGGTCTCCGCGCTCCGGGTCCGCTATCCCACCATTACGGTCGCCGATATTTACGCCACACCCCGGGTGGGAGCGCTGGTGGAGCTGGCACGGCAGTCGCAGCCCGATGGCTCCTTGGGCCCGGCCAGGGACCGCACCGTGCGGCCCACTGCACGCAAATCCCAGGTGTTCCAGACGCTGATGGGCGTTCCGCTGCACATTTTGGTGGGCATGCGCTGGCTGACCTACCTGATGGCGGCCAACAACCTGCTGGCCGGTGCTGCCGGATTCGCCGCAGCGCCCACTGTTTCGTGGTGGTGGGTGGCGGCCTCCTGGCTGGTGTTCGTCAGCCCGGCAGGACGGATGCTGCTGGCGGTTGCCGCCGCACGGTTCCTGCTGCGCGGTGTCCGGCCCGGCACGTATCCGCGTTCCGGGCGGGTGCACCTCCGGCTCTGGCTGGCGGAGCAGATCCAGGACCTTGCCGGCGCCATCAGCCTTGCCAGCGCACCGTGGGTTCCCTACTACGCCCGGGCGCTGGGCGCGAAGATTGGCCGGGACGTCCAGCTGCATTCGCTGCCGCCGGTTACCGGGCTGCTGACGCTGGGCCGGGGCGCCAACGTGGAGCCGGAGGTGGATCTGTCCGGGTGGTGGATCGACGGCGACCACGTCCATATCGGCGCCGTCCGCATCGGCGCCGGCGCCTCGGTGGGCGCCCGCAGCACGCTGATGCCTGGAACATCCATCGGTGCCGGGGCACAGGTGGAAGCGGGCTCGGCGGTCTCCGGGAAGGTCAAGGCCGGGCAGCTGGTGGCCGGGTCGCCGGCCCGCCGGCAGGGAAAAGCCAAGCATTCCGCTCCTGAAGCGCCGGTCCTGGGCCCATTGGCCGCGAAAGCCTGGTTCGGCGGCTTCGCGCTGGCCTCGGCAGTACTGTCCCTGATCCCCTTCGTGTCCGCAGCGGCGGCAGCCTGGGTGGCCTACCTGTTCATCCAGGGCGGGACGTCCCTGAGCGGCTCGCTGCCCCGGCTCCTGCCGGCCCTCGCACCGGCCGCGCTCACCTGGTTCGCCGCCAACGCCGTCCTCATCCTGGCCGCAACCCGGCTCCTCAGCGTCGGCATCACCGAGGGCTACCACCGGGTCCGCAGCAGGGTGGGCTGGCAGATCTGGGCCACCGAACGCGTCCTCGACCTAGCCAGGGACCTGCTGTTCCCCATCTACGCCAGCCTCTTCACACCGGTATGGCTGCGCCTGCTGGGAGCAAAAATCGGCAAGAACGTGGAGGCCTCCACAGTGCTGCTGATCCCCAGGATGACCACCGTGGGGGAAGGTGCGTTCCTGGCGGACGACACTATGGTGGCTTCCTACGAGCTGGACGGCGGATGGCTGCGCGTGGCCCCGGCCAAGATCGGCAAACGCTCCTTCCTGGGCAACTCCGGCATGACCGCAGCGGGCCGGAACGTCCCGAAGAACTCGCTGGTCGCTGTCCTCTCTGCAACGCCGGCCAAGGCCAAGTCCGGCACGTCCTGGCTGGGCAGTCCGCCGGTCCGCCTCCGCCGCACCGCCATCGCCTCCGACGACACCCGCACCTTCCAGCCCCCGCTGAAGCTCAAGGTTGCCAGGACTCTGTGGGAGCTCTGCAGGTTCCTTCCCGTCATGCTCACGGCGGCCATTGCCGGCGGCGCCATGCTGATGTTCGACTGGTTGGCCGCCACCTTCAACTACGGGGTGGCAGCGCTGCTCAGCGGCGTCGTCATGCTCCTGGCCGGTTTCGTGGCGGCGTTCTCCGCCGTCGCCGCCAAGTGGATCCTGGTGGGACGGATCCGGGCCGGCGAGCACCCCCTGTGGAGCTCGTTTATCTGGCGCAACGAAGTGGTGGACAGCTTCATTGAACTGGTCAGCGCACCGTGGTTCGCCCGGGCCGCGTCCGGCACCCCGGCGCTGGTCTGGTGGCTGCGTGCGCTCGGGGCGAAGATCGGCACGGGCACCTGGTGCGAAAGCTACTGGCTGCCCGAGGCGGACCTGGTGACCCTGGGCCGGAACGCCACTGTCAACCGGGGCTGCGTGGTCCAGACGCACCTGTTCCACGACAGGGTGATGAGCATTGACGCTGTTACCCTCGAAGACGGGGCCACCATGGGCCCGCACGGGGTCATCCTGCCCCAGGCCAGCGTGGGTGCCGGTGGAACGGTAGGTCCCGCGTCCCTGGTGATGCGCGGCGAATCCGTCCCGGCCGCCACGTACTGGATGGGTAACCCGGTCAGCCCGTGGAACGGCCCTGCAACACCGTCTGCCTAGCAACCGAAGGTCGCCATGAGTTCTCCAGCATCAGCCGCCCGCGGCAGCGTGGCCGCGTCCAGCGGTGCTGCCCCCGATCCCTACATGCCGGGTGCGGGCACCAACGCCTACCGGGTGGAACGCTACGAACTGGACCTTGACTACCGCGTGGCCAGCAACCGCCTGAGCGGCAGGGCGGTGCTGCACGGCGTTGCCTGCGTGCCGACGTCGGCCATTGTCCTCGATTTGGTGGGGCTTCGCGCCACCAAGGTCCAGCTCAACGGCAGGGCGGCGCGGTTCAGCCAGCGCGCCGAGCAGCTGGTGGTCTCCACCCCTGCTTCCCTCCAGGCGGACGAGCCCTTCACCCTCGACATCCGCTACGGCGGCAGCCCGGCACCGCGCCGGGGGCTCTGGGGCGAAGTGGGCTGGGAAGAGCTGACCGACGGCGTGCTGGTGGCCGGGCAGCCCAACGGCGCACCATCCTGGTTTCCGTGCAACGACCATCCGCGCGACAAGGCCAGCTACAAGTTCACCGTGACCACCGAGGCGAACTACCGCGCCGTCTGCAACGGTGTTCTCCAGTCGCGCACCACGCGGTCCAGCCGGGAAACCTGGGTGTACGAGCAGGCTGAACCGATGCCCGCGTACCTTGCCACCGTGCAGATCGGCCGGTACGGCCTGCTGGAACTGGATGCCGGGCGTTCACTGGCGCAGGTGCCGCAGTCCGTGGCCGTGTCCCCCGCCCTCGCCGACCAGGCACGCGCCGGGCTGGCACTGCAGCCGGCCATGATGCGGACGTTCAGCAGCTGCTTCGGGCCTTATCCGTTCGCCGGCTACACAGTGGTGGTCACCGAGGATGAGCTGGAGATCCCGCTCGAAGCCCAGGGGCTGTCCATCCTGGGCCCCAACCACCTGGCCGCCGATTGGGAGTCGCAGCGGCTGATCGCCCACGAACTCTCGCACCAGTGGTTTGGAAACTCCCTGACCGCAGCAAGCTGGCAGGACATCTGGCTCCACGAGGGGTTTGCCTGCTATGCCGAATGGATCTGGTCGGAGGAAGCCGGCGTGATGTCCGTCGCTGCCCGGGCGGGTGCCGCGTGGCGGGGGTTGAAGGCCGGTGCGCAGGACCTCCTGGTGGGCGATCCCGGGCCGGAGCACATGTTCGATGACCGGGTTTACAAGCGGGGCGCCCTGGCCGTGCACGCCGTCCGCATGGCCGTAGGTGACCTGGCGTTCTTTGCGCTGCTGCAGGAGTGGACCGCCACCCACCGGCACGGTTCGGTCAGCACGCATGACTTCATCATGGCCGTGGACCGTGCCACCGCCATCGACACCGAGGCGCTGCTGCACCCGTGGCTGTATGAGGAACTGCTGCCGCCGCTGCCCGCCGGCTGACGTCCTCAAAAGGACTATCCGGACGGGGAAAGCGCGACGGCGGCAGCCAGGCGCGCGGGCAGCCCGGTTTCGGCCGGGGCCAGGTCCCTCAGGCCCGGCAATGCGCGGACGTCCAGGGAGGACGGGGCGGTGCGGAGTCCGGCTCCGGTCATCTTCAGCCAGGCTTCCTTCCGCGCCCACAGCCTCGCATGCTCCGCCGGCAGCGCCTTCGGCGCCACGTCCCTCATGGCTTCCCGCTCCGCCGGGGTCAGGGCAAGCTCGGTGAATCCTTTGAAATTAGTGCGGTCCGGGTCTTCGATGTCCACCCCCAGCCGGACTTCCGGTTCTGCGTCCGGTACCGCGGCCAGCAGTAGCCACCCGGCGGCCCGGGACAGGCTGAGCGCCAGCGGCAGCCGGCCGTCCCGGTAGGTGTAGCCGGGCGCGCCGTGGCTGACGTCCACGCCGGTTCCGCACTGCGGGCAGCTGTAGGAAGCACGGAGGCCGGCTTCCGGCAGGCCCAGCAGACCGGCGGCGAACCTGCGCTGGGCCACTCGTGACACCAGGAAACGGAGGCCGGCAGCCGGCTCCATGGCGCGCCCGCGCTGCAGCTCGGCGTCGTCAAGGATCCCTTCTGCTTCTGCCAGGACGGCGCTCTTCATCTCTGCTGAACCGTCGTGCCCGGGCAGCAAAGAGGGCGGGACGGCACGAACCACGAGTTGTGGAGTCATGCCGTCCCGCCCTGTGAATAGCCAACCGGTCCAGCGGTTAGCGCTGGACAGCTCCGAAACGTTCGGTGGCCAGTGCCACGGCAGCCTCGCGGGCTGCGGAGGCTTCGTCCGCCGTCAGGGTGCGGTCCGCGGCGCGGAACCGCAGGCCGAACGCCAGCGACTTCTTGCCGTCCTCGATGCCCTTGCCGGCGTACACATCGAACAGCGCCACGTCCTCCAGCAGTTTGCCGGCGCCTTCGCGGAGTGCGTCGAGCACGTCGTCTGCCGGCACCTCGGCCGGGACCACCAGCGCCACGTCCTGGGTTGCCACCGGGAACGTGGAGATGTGGCGGGCCACGATCACGTCCGGTGCGGCCTCGAACAGGGCGTCGGCGTTGATCTCCAGCGCCACCGAGCGGGCAGGCATGTCGGAGGCTGCCAGCAGCTTGGGGTGCAGCTCGCCGGCGTAACCCACGGTCTCGCCTGTCCGGAGCGACAAGCGTGCGGCACGGCCCGGGTGGAATGCCTGGTGGCTGCCCTGGCTGGCCACGAGGTCCACGCCAAGGACGTCCCCGGCGAGGCGGGCGATGTCCAGGGCGTCCGCCCAGTCCCACAGCCGGGGGGCGTGCGCGGCGGCGGCCGGGGAATCATGCCCGGTCAGGACCGCGGCGACGTGGAACGGCTGGTCCGGGACGCCGTCGTACAGTGCATCCAGCACCTCATCGGCGGGCTTGGCGCCCAGCGGCGGAATGGACTCGGTTCCCGCGGTTTCGCCGGGCAGGAACACCTGACCGGATTCGAAGATGGCGAGGTCGCGGAAGCCGCGGGAGTGGTTCCGCTTGGCCACCTCGATCAGGCCCGGGAGGACGGAGGTGCGCAGGAAGCCCTGCTCCTCGCTGATGGGGTTGGCCAGCTTGAGCGCGGGCCGGGCGGCGCCCTGTTC
This sequence comes from Pseudarthrobacter chlorophenolicus A6, assembly GCF_000022025.1. Classification (GTDB taxonomy): domain Bacteria; phylum Actinomycetota; class Actinomycetes; order Actinomycetales; family Micrococcaceae; genus Arthrobacter; species Arthrobacter chlorophenolicus. The sequence goes on along the minus strand of NC_011886.1, from coordinate 1,661,280 downwards.
CGCAACTCCGAACGTGTCGTTGGCGGCCTTGGAGACGAACGGGTAGGACAGGACCTCGGTGAGGCCAGCGTCCGCCAGTGCCTGGATGAGTCGACGGCGCTGCTGCTGCAGGCGCGTCAGGCCGCGCCCCGGAGGAGCGACCGGCAGCGTGGCGGGAATTTTGTCGTAGCCCACCAGCCGCGCGATTTCCTCGGACAGGTCTTCCTTGGTCTCAAGGTCGTGCCGCCAGCTCGGCGCTGTGACCGTCCAGCCGCCGTCGCGCTTTTCCACCGCGGCGCCGAGGTCCTCCAGGGCGGTGACGATCTGTTCCCCGGTGAAGTCGATGCCGATCCGGGCGGCCGCGAACCCTGCGGGAAGATCGATGGTGACTGTTTCAGGTGCGGTCCCGACGTCGGTTCCGGCGTCCTCGGCCGTACCGCCGGCCAGTTCCACCAGGAGGTCCACAACGCGCTGGGCGGCGATGCCGGCCACGTGCCAGTCGACGCCGCGCTCGAAGCGCTTGGACGCTTCGGACGGCAGCTTGTGCCGGCGGCGGGAACGGCTGATGGACACCTCATCGAAGTGTGCCGCCTCAACCAGGATGTTCGACGTCGTATCGCCCACCTCGGTTGCCGCGCCGCCCATGACGCCGGCGATGCCGATGGCCCCGGAGTCGTCGGTGATGAGCAGGTCCTCCGGGTCGAGGGTGCGCACTTTGTCATCCAGCGTGGTGATCTTCTCGCCTGCGGTTGCGCGGCGAACCACGATGTCCCCGGACAGCTTGTCCAGGTCGTAGCAGTGCGTGGGCTGGCCCAGCTCGAGCATGACGTAGTTGGAAATATCCACGGGCAGCGAGATGGAGCGGATGCCGGCGAGGCGCAGGCGGGAAGCCATCCATGGCGGGGTGGGCCGGCTGGGGTCCACGCCGCGGACGGTGCGCGCCACGAAGCGGTCGCAGCCGGGCTTGCCGTAAATGGGCGCGTCGTCGTTGAGCTTGACGCCATAGCCGCCGGACAGCGCCGCAGGCGCCGATACCTTGCTGGCAGGGTCCGTGAAGGTGGTTCCCGTGGCGTGGGCGTACTCGCGGGCCGCGCCGCGGATGGAGAAGGCGTAGCCGCGGTCCGGGGTGACGTTGATTTCGGCTGCCTGGTCGTAGAGGCCCAGCAGTTCCATCGCGTCCGTGCCGATTTCAGGATCCAGGCCGATGCGTGAGAGGACCAGGATGCCGTCGTGGTCCTCGCCGATGCCCAGTTCACGGACGGAGGCGATCATGCCGGCGGAGAGGTGGCCGTAGGTCTTGCGGGCAGAGATGCGGAAATCGCCTGGCAGGACGGCGCCCGGGAGCGTGACCACTACCTTGTCGCCTTCCACGAAGTTGTGGGCACCGCAAATGATGCCCTGGACTCCGGAGGGGTCGATGCCTTCTCCGGTCAGGGTTTGCTCCGCGCCTTCGGGAACCACCCTGACCTGGCACCAGTTGATGGTCTTGCCGTTGGTCTGCGGTTCCTTGACCAGGCTCAGGACCTGGCCCACCACAACCGGCCCCTGCAGGGCATCGGTGGGACGGTGGACGTCTTCTTCCTCGAAGCCGACCTTGACCAGTTCTTCCATGACGTCTTCGGCCGTTGCGCCGGCCGGTACCTCTGCGAATTCACGCAGCCAGGAAAGTGGGATACGCACTGTTAGATCTCCATCCCGAAGTGCTCGCTGAAACGTACGTCGCCTTCGATCATGTCGCGCATGTCGCTGACCTCGTTGCGGAACATGAGGGCACGCTCAATGCCCATGCCGAAGGCAAAACCTGAATAGACATCCGGGTCGATGCCGGCGGCGCGGAGGACGTTGGGGTTGACCATGCCGCAGCCGCCCCACTCGATCCAGCGCGGACCGCCCTTGGCGCCCGGGTGGAAGATGTCCAGTTCCGCGGACGGCTCGGTGAACGGGAAGTAGTTGGGCCGCAGCCTGACCTTCGCTTCGTCGCCGAACATCTGCCGGGTGAAGTGTTCCAGGGTGCCGAGCAGGTCTGCCATGGACAGTCCCTTGTCGATGGCCAGGCCCTCGAACTGGTGGAACACCGGCGTGTGCGTGGCGTCGAGTTCATCGGTGCGGAACACCTTGCCCGGGCACAGGACGTAGATGGGCAGCTCACGTTCCAGCATGGAACGGACCTGGACCGGGGACGTGTGCGTACGCATGAGGAGGTGTGCCTCGGGCGGCTCCACGAAGAACGTGTCCTGCATTTCCCGTGCCGGGTGGTCAGGCTTGAAGTTCAGGGCGTCGAAGTTGAACCATTCCGATTCCACTTCCGGGCCTTCGGCGATTTCCCAGCCCATGCCCACGAAGATGTCCGAAACGCGGTCCTGCAGGGTGGACAGCGGGTGCCGGGCACCGGCACGACGACGGCGGGGCGCGGCGGTGACGTCCACGGTCTCTTCGAGGAGGATCCGCGCGTCGTTTTCGGCTTCCAGCACCGCGGTACGGTCGGCGAGCGCCTTGTTGACCCGGCCGCGGGACGCGCCCATCAGCTTTCCGGCGAGCGCCTTCTGATCCTTGGGAAGCCTGCCGATTTCACGGTTGGCCAGGCTGAGCGGGGACTTCTCCCCCGTATGCGCGAGCCTCACCGCCTTAAGCTCGTCAAGGGTGCCGGCACCGGCGATGGCGGTGACGGCCTGGTCTACAGCGGCGTTGATGGCGGTTTCATCCGTGGGGTTCGGGATGGCATCGCCCGGCAAAGTTTCAGTCATCTACTGTTCTTAGCTACGAGTTCGTTGGCTGCCGGCGAACAGGGCAGCCTGCACGGTTTCCCGGCGGCGCGTCCGTCACTGGCAGGTCATGGATGAACGCCCGTGGATTCAGTTCAGTAATCCCGTGCATTCAATGACCAGGGCAGGGCCAGCCGGAAAACCGGCAGCCACTGCCCTCCAGTCTAGTAGAACGCTCCGGCTACCATGGCCTCATGACATTGCGGCTGCGCCCCGGAGGCGTGCGGTACCTCCGCCTGCAACACCTGCGGCGCCGGCTCCGGCGTGCCCACCACCTGCGGCGGCGCTCCCTGACAGCCGGCCAGCGGGCCAGGCAGGCGGCCAACCTGGCCAACGGCAGCACTCTGCTGGGCCTGGCTGTGGCCGGCGCTGCGCGTACCCGCCTGCAGCGCGGTCCACGCGGCCTGGTCCTTGCCGCTGGTTATGGATGGCCGCTGCCGGTTGCCGGTGCGTTCACCCTGGGCAACGTGGTGTTGTCCCGCTGCTCCGCGGAGGCCCTGCTGGACCGGCCGGAACTGCTGGGGCACGAGGAGAAGCACTGCTCCCAGTACGCATGGTGCCTGGGCCTCCCCTTCATCCCGCTGTACCTGCTGGCCGCAGGATGGTCGGTGCTGCGGACCGGAAATCCCGGGACGGGCAACGTCTTCGAGCGGCGGGCAGGCCTGCTGGCCGGCGGCTATCCGGTGCACGGAAAGCGGGTTTGGTCATGACGCCTGCAAGCACACCCGCTCCCGTTCGCGGTGGCAGCGTGACCGTCACCGGATCTGGCTGGGCGGAGGCCACTCCGGATGTGGCGGTTGTGTCGATCGGCGTGGAATGCCGCCGCGAATCCGTCGAGGCCGCCTACTCCGCTGCGGGAAGTGCCCTGGCTGACGTCACGGCAGCCTTCCGCGGCCATGGCGTTGCCCCTGTAGACCTGCGGACGGCCGGACTGAACGTCAGGGCAGACCTCGTGTGGCGCGAGGGCGAAGGCCAGCGGGTGGCGGGATATGTCGCTGCCAGCACCCTTGCTGTCCAGCTGCGGGATGTGGCGGCGGCTTCGCGGATGATTTCCGATGCCACTGCGGCCGGTGGCAATGACGTCCGGCTCAACGGCCTGTCCTTCTCGATTTCGGATCCGTTGGCGGTGAAAGTGCGTGCCCGCGCGGCAGCGTGGGAAGACGCCAGGGCCGCTGCCGAGCAGTATGCAGCCCTTGCCTCTGCCACACTGGGCAACGTCCTGTCGGTGGCCGAGGTACCTGCAGCGCAGGGCCCCGTCCCCGTGGCGGGGATCCAGCGCATGGCCGCGGCAGAAAGCCTGTCCGTGGAACCGGGGGAAAGCCGGGTGGACGCGGCTGTCACCGTGGTGTGGGAGCTTGACGCCGGGCACTAGCGGGCCTTGCCACCTTGACATTCATTCGAACATGTTTTCGAATGAATGCATGAGATGGGACGCGCAGGCACTGTTGCAGGCACCCGGGGTCGGTTCCGCTGCCGCTCCCGCACTACTTCCCCTTGCCGGCCTGGTCCGTTCCGTCACCACACCGGAGTTTGCGGGCATCACCTTTCACGAGGTCACCGCAAAATCCGTGCTGAACAGGGTGCCGGCCGGTTCAAAAATGCCGTTTGAGTGGACAGTGAATCCCTATCGCGGCTGCAGCCACGCCTGCGTTTACTGCTTTGCCCGCAAGAGCCACACCTACCTCGATTTTGACGCCGGCCTGGACTTCGACAGCCAGGTGGTGGTCAAGGTCAACGCTGCGGAAGTCCTGCGCAAGGAATTGGCCAAGCCCTCCTGGACGCGGGCGCAGGTGGCCCTGGGAACCAACACCGACCCCTATCAGCGTGCGGAGGGCAGGTACAAGCTGATGCCCGGCATCATTGCTGCGCTGGCTGACTCCGGCACTCCCCTGTCCATCCTGACCAAGGGAACGCTGCTGGCCCGGGACATTCCATTGCTGAAGAGCGCGGCGGCACAGGTCCCCGTGGGCCTGGGCATATCACTGGCCATGACGGACGAGGCCCTTTCAGAGGCCATCGAACCAGGAACGCCGGGTCCGCGGGGCCGGCTCAAGCTGGTTTCCAGGCTCCGGGAGGCGGGCCTTCCGTGCGGCGTCATGGCGATGCCCATCCTGCCGTGGCTCTCGGACAGCGACGAAGCCCTGGACGCGCTTTTCGCTTCACTGGCCGCAGCCGGCGCCACGGGCGTCAGCGCGGGCGCCCTTTACCTCAAGCCCGGCACCCGGGAATGGTTCATGAAGTGGATCGCCGCAAACCACCCCGGGCTGGCTGGCCGCTACCGCCGCCTCTACGGGTCAGGCTCCTACGCGTCCAAGGAGTACAGGACCTGGCTGGCGGCCAAGGTGCGTTACTTCAAGGCACGGCACGGCTTTGCCTTCTCGTCCGGGTTCAGCCACCGGGACCTTGATCCCCGTGAGGAGGAAGCCGAGTACCCTGCAGGCATCATCCCCGAAGCACGGCCGGGGAACGGTGCGGCCGGTTCCGCCCCGAACGGTGGTGCTGCGGGCGCCCAGCAGGCCCTCTTCTAGGTCAGCGCCCTGCGGCCGGAACGGCCAGGGCCGCGAGCAGCGCACGGACAATCGGGAAGTCTGCCGGTATCCACGGCAACGCCAGGACCGCATCTGGGTCGTTGAGGGGCAGCCAGCGCAGCTGGTCGTGGTCCTCCAGCGGACTTGGTTCGCCGGAGACAACCTCTGCAGACCAGACGCGCATGGCGGCACGGTCGTTCAGCGGCCAGCCGCCAGGCCCGTCGGCAGGAAGCTCCGCTCCCAGGCGGACAACAACACCAAGCTCCTCGAGCAGCTCCCGCCGGAGGGCAGCTTCGGGTTCCTCTCCGGGCTCTACCTTGCCACCAGGGAACTCCCACAGGCCGGCCAACTTTTCGGGGGCGTTGCGCCTTGCCACCAGCAGCAGGGCGGGCCGGGCCAGCCGGTCCACCACCGCTCCGCCCACCACCTGTATCAGTTCAGTCACCGCTCCAGTCTATGGGGGACAATGGGAACACCGGCCGGGCTTCCCGGGGAATATCCGTCCCCGGAAAGCAGTTGACCACCTCCGGGCCCGTGGTTCATCCGGGCCGTGCAGCCCCACCGTCGTGGCATGTGTTTCGTCCATCAGCAATCCACTTCGGAAAGCAGGCTTATGAGCAGCGCCACCCAAACGTCCACCGCGGGCCCCCTGACCTCCCGCAAACTTGCGCTGGCGATTCTTTCGCTTGCCATGGGCGGCGTCGGCATCGGTGTTACCGAGTTCACCATGATGGGCCTGCTGAAAGAGGTGGAACAGGGGCTGGGCATCAGCACGCCGGAGGCCGGCCACCTGATTTCCGCCTATGCCCTGGGCGTGGTGGTGGGAGCACCGCTTCTCGCCGCAGTCGGCGCGCGGCTGCCGCGCAAACAACTCGCCCTTGGCCTGCTGTTGTTCTTTACCGTGGCAAACCTGACGTCGTTCGTGGCTCCCGACTACGGCACCATGCTGGTGTCGCGCTTCGCCGCCGGCCTTCCGCACGGCGCGTTCTTCGGCGTTGCGGCGGTCATCGCAGCGTCCCTGGTTCCGCCCACCCGCCGCGGCTGGGCGATTTCGATGGTGATGGCCGGACTGAGCATCTCCAACGTGGTGGGCGTACCGTTCGCCACCTGGCTCGGGCAGACGTACGGCTGGCGGCTGCTGTTCGTCCTGGTCGGTTTCATCGGACTGCTGACCCTGGCGATGGTCTGGCGCTTTGTGCCCTTCCAGGCTGCCCACCCTGACGCCAGCATCAGGCGTGAGCTCGGCGCCCTGAAGCGGCTGCAGGTGTGGCTGGCCATCCTCATCGGCGTGGTGGGTTTTGGCGGCTTCTTTGCCACGTACACGTACATCGCCCACACCATGACCATGGTGGCCGGGATCCCGTCGTCACTGATTCCCCTGGTGGTGGCCCTGTACGGCCTGGGCATGGTGGCAGGCAACTTCGTGGGCGGAAGGCTCGCCGACAAGTCGGTAATGGGAACGCTGTACAAGGTCCTGCCCGCCATCGCGGTTGCCCTGGTGGTCTACGCCGTGGCCGTGCATTGGCCATGGTCCGCCCTGGTCATGGTGTTCGTGGTGGGCGCCTCCGGGTCCATGCTGATCCCCTCACTGCAGACCCGGCTACTCGATGCTTCCCCGGACGCCCCATCGCTGGCATCCTCGCTGAACCACGCGGCGCTCAACGTCGCCAACGCCCTCGGCGCTTTCCTCGGCGGCCTCGTGATCGCCCTCGGGTGGGGCTACGTGGCTCCCGCGCTGGTAGGTGCCGTCCTGGCAGTCCTGGGCTTCGGCGTCGCCGTCCTCAGTGGCGTGTTGGAGCGCCGGAAGCCGCTGGCGGCCTGAACTTCCATTGAGGCGCGGCAGCCGGCGGGTGCGCTCGGCTACCGGTCTTCCAGCGCAGACGTCCGCTGCAGGTCAGGCTCCAGGTAGATCACGCGCGCTATGGGGACAGCGGCGCGGATCCTTTCCTCCGTGGCGTCGATCTCCGTGGCGATCTGCTCTCCCGTGGAGGACCTGCTGATGGCGATCTTGGCCGCCACCAAAAGTTCTTCCGGCCCAAGGTGCAGCGTCTTGAGGTGGATCAGCCGGCCGCCGTCGGACTCGATGGCAGCCGTGATCTTTTCCACGTCCTGCCGTGTGGCGGACTCCCCCACAAGCAGTGAATTGGTTTCCAGCGCAAGCACAGCAGCGATACCGACAAGCAGCAAACCGATCATGGTCGTTCCCGCGGCATCCCGGAGACCGTTGCCGGTCAGTAGGGTCATGCCGACGCCGACCAGGGCGAACGCCAGGCCCAGCAGGGCGCCGAAATCCTCAAGCAGGATCACCGGCAGCTCCGGCTGCTTGGCACTGCGGACGAACTTCACCCAGGACTGGGCGCCGCGGGAACGGTTCGACTCGCGGATCGCCGTCCGGAAGGAAGAGCCCTCGGCAAGGATGGCACCCACCAGGACAGCCAGCGGAACCCACCAGAAATCCCCTTCGATTGCGTGCGGATCCCTCGGCGAGCATCGACGATGACCTGGTCAGGAAGTAGGCGAGGAACTTCAATGCCGCGATGGACAGGTTGGCGGCCAGTGCCGCAATGATCGCCTTGGTTCCGCCATGTGCAGCCACGGTGGTCCCCTTCCAGGGTTCGGGATAGTCGCATCACCGGTCAGGCTTCCCTTTCCGGCCACTGCATACCGTACCCACGGTGCGCCCCCATGCAGCAGGCACAAGGCCTGCCACCTGCTGACTTTGCGGGCACGTTATGTTAGCTTGAGCCTCATCGGGACCATCACGTTCCCGTGAATATATGAGGAGGAAACATGGGTTTTCTTGCTTGGATTATTCTCGGCCTGATTGTTGGGGCCATTGTCAAAGCCGTCATGCCCGGCAGGGTTGGCGGCGGTTGGGTCACCAGCCTGGTTCTGGGTGTGGTGGGCGCCATAGTAGGCGGCTGGATTGGCAGCCTTCTGTTCAACCGGGGCGATCTGGGCTTCTTCGACCTCGGAACCTGGATTCTCGCTATTGTTGGCGGCCTGGTGGTCGCCGGCATCTACGGAGCAATCACAGGCCGCGGCAAGGCAACCCGCGCGCCATAGAAGGCACCGTCAGCGAAATCTGCCGCTATCCATGGCCCCGGATCTTCCGGGGCCTTTACTTTTTGGCTCGAGGCACAGTGACTTTATCCCAGGGCGGGAGGCGTCAGTTGCGCTGGGACCTGGCACTCGCATACAGGCAGACGGTGGCAGCCGTTCCCAGGTTCAGGCTTTCGGCGGCACCGTAGACCGGCACGGCCACCCGGTGGTCCGCGAGTTCGAGCTCGGCCTCCGAGAGCCCCTGCGCCTCGTTGCCGAACAGCCAGGCAGTAGGCCCGCCGAGGTCGTACGCCGAGTCGGGGCCGGACCCGGTCAGCCGGCGCCTGGCATTTTCGTCCTGGAGGGCGTCCAGGTTCAAGGATCCGTACCCGTCGGCAGCCAGGATGCCAATCCCCCGCGACTTGCACGCCTCCGCCAGGTGGGCCACCTCAGCGCCCAGGACCACGGGCAAGTGGAACAGCGAACCGGCAGTGGAGCGGACCGCTTTGGGATTGTAGATGTCGACGCTGGACCCGGTCAGCACCACGGCGTCAGCACCGGCGGAATCGGCGGCGCGGAGCACGGTCCCGGCGTTTCCGGGGTCCCGCACCTGGCACAAAACGGCAATCAGGCGGGGACCGGCGTCGAGCACGGACTCCAGTGACACGTCAACGAACCGGCAGACGGCGATGATGCCCTGCGGATTGACAGTGTCTGCCATGGCTGCCAGGACTTCATCCGTGGCCAACCAGGCGTTAGTCCCCTCAGCAAGTTCCTCGAACTCCGGAAAGCGGTCCAGGCACGCCTCGCTGGCATACACGTCGGTAACTACGCCCGGTGAGCCCGCTGCAAGCCGCTCCTGGTGGAGCCTCAGGGCCTCGCGCACCGACTGCGGGCCTTCGGCCAGGAAGTGGCCGCGCTTTAAACGGGCCGGGCGCCCTGCAAGTTTCGCCACGTCACGCACCCGATCGGCTCGGGGGTTGGACAGTGGGGAATCTTGCGGGCGCCCGGTTTTGTTCATACAAGAACTCTAGTGGCTGGTGCCACCGGCTCCTGAACCGCCCCTGGGGGCAGCGGGTTGCCTACTCGGCAGCAGCCTCGGCGGCGACAGCCTTCTTGCGCGTAGCCGGCTTCTTCGCAGCCTTGGGGGCGGCGGGAGCAGCCTGCACAGCGGGAGCGGAGGTGTCGGCAGGCAGGGAGTCCTTGGCTACCTTGACCAGTGCGGCGAAGGCGTTGGCGTCGGAGACGGCCAGTTCTGCCAGCATGCGGCGGTCAACCTCAACCTCAGCGGCCTTCAGGCCCTGGATCAGGCGGTTGTAGGTGAGGCCGTTGGCGCGGGATGCAGCGTTGATGCGCTGGATCCACAGGCGGCGGAAGTCGCCCTTCTTCTTCTTGCGGTCACCGTAGCTGTACACAAACGAGTGCAGCAGCTGCTCTTTGGCCTTGCGGTACAGGCGTGAACGCTGTCCACGGTAGCCCTTTGCGCGTTCAAGGATAACCCGGCGCTTCTTGTGGGCGTTGACCGCCCTCTTCACACGTGCCACGTGCGTACTCCTTCGAAAATCTGATCCCAAGCATCTGTCACCGGATGTTCCGGTGGCCTGAGAAGGCTTTTTGGCAATTGACCGACCACCGGACGGCAGTCAGCCAGGAAACTTGGAAATTAGATGCCGAGCATCTTCCGGATGACCTTGGCGTCGCCCTTGAAGACGATCTTGTCGCCGGCGAGGCGGCGGGTCAGCCTGGAGGACTTGTGCTCGAGGTAGTGGCGGCGGTTGGCCTGCTGGCGGCGCAGCTTGCCACTGCCGGTCAGCTTGAAGCGCTTCTTAGCACCGCTGTGGGTCTTCATCTTCGGCATGGGAACCGATCTCCTTACGTATCCGCAGGCTATGCCTGCAGTTCTATCGCGCAGCCGCCCGGGGGCGGCCTGCTGGTTGCTGTCTGCCGATGGCCGGAGCCATCGGCAGCTGTGGACTAAGTGGTCTTCTTACCCGACGGCTTCGGTGCTGCCTTGGGGGCAGGACGTGCGGCAGGCTTCGGTGCAGCGGGCCTGGCCACCGGCTTCGGCGGAGCCGGAACAGCGGCGGGCTTGGGAGCCGCCACCGGCTTGGGCGCCGGGGTTGCAGCCTTGGGGGCTTCCAGCTTGGGAGCCTCCTGCTTGGGAGCCTCCTGCTTGGGCGCCGGGGCCGCAGCCTTCGGCGCTTCCTGCTTGGGAGCCTCCTGCTTGGGAGCTTCCTCCTTCGGCGCAGCTTCGGCTGCCTTGGCCGGAGCCTCGGCAACGGACGCTTCGGGTGCTTCCGCAGTTACCTGCTCAGCCTCGGCCGGAGCTTCAGCCTCAGTGGAGACAGTGAAGCCCTCGGGCAGCAGATCCGCCAGCGACTGGGTCATGGGAGCCTGATCCTTGCCGGACGTGTCTACCCGGCCCGCGGCCTTGGCTTCATTCTCGGCCTTGGCTTCGGCGCGCTGCGTCGCACGGCGTGCTTCGGCCTTGGCCTCAGCCTTGTTCTTGAGCGGACCCACGACCATGACCATGTTGCGGCCGTCGATGCGGGGGCTGGACTCGACAACTCCCACTTCGGCGACGTCGTCGGCGAAGCGCTGGAGCAGGCGGATACCCATTTCCGGACGCTGCTGCTCGCGGCCGCGGAACTGGATCATGGCCTTGACCTTGTCACCGGCACCGAGGAAGCGCAGTGCGTGCCCGCGCTTGGTCTCGTAGTCGTGGGTGTCGATCTTCAGGCGGAAGCGGATTTCCTTCAGAACGGTGTTCGTCTGGTTCTTCCGGGCTTCGCGTGCCTTGACCGCGGCTTCGTACTTGTACTTGCCGAAGTCCATCAGCTTGCACACCGGAGGCTTCGCCTGAGGTGCAACTTCAACGAGATCAAGGTCGGACTCGGCAGCCAGACGCAGGGCATCCTCAATACGGACGATTCCTACCTGTTCACCTGCAGGGCCGACCAGCCGCACCTCGGGGACGCGGATACGCTCATTGATTCTTGGCTCGCTAATGTTAAAGCTCCTGTTTTTGTTGTTGTGTCCCGGCAAATAGAGAAGGCCCCCAATTGCCGGAGCAATCGAAGGCCTCAGATCGGGTTGGTGCTGCCGGCCCGGGACGGGCCTGCATGCACTGGTTCGGCGAATTGCCGGACCAATGCCCAACCGTGTACCCGGCAACCTTGCGTTCCACGGGATCCTGACGGAACACCGGAACAGCGGCTGACGCGGGTGGGAGAGAACTCCGCTTGCAAACTGCATGCCATTCTACAGAGAAAATTCCCGTCAGCGCCGAAAAGCACTGGTGGGAACCTGGCCTGTGAGGGCAATCTCTGAAATAACGACATTCAGTCGGTCTGTGTCAAGCTTACCAGTATGAGCACCCCAGACAGTAATTCATACGTTTTCGAGCCTGCCCAGGACAGCGCCGGCAACTCCGCCGACGTCTCCCAGCAGGTCCGGGACATCTCTGAAGTTCCGGCCATCGAGGTCATCACCACCGCGGCCGTCCACCTGATGTCCGCCGCCGCCGTCAAGCTCGGCCTGGCCGCAGAAGAGAACGCCGCCGAGCTGAAGGACCTGGACGAGGCCCGCAAACTCATCACCGCCCTGGCCGGGCTGGTGACGGCCGCCGCCCCTGAAATCGGATCCCAGCATGCAGGTCCCTTGCGCGACGGCCTCCGCTCCCTGCAGCTGGCCTTCCGTGAAGAGTCGCTGATCCCGGATGCTCCGGGCAAGGGTCCGGGCGAAAAGTTCACGGGCGCAGTCAACTAGTCCGGCACTTCCCCACACAGCGCGCGACGGCGGGACGACCTTTAAGTGGTCGTCCCGCCGTCGCGCTTTAAGAACCTGCGCCGCCGGACGTTAGGCAGGTCGGCGGGCTTTCGAAATGGTGGTGCCCGTCCCGCCGGCCCCAAAGTTACACAGGGGTTGTCCGGTCAGGCCTTGACCTGGCGCCGCCGGCGCTGCTGCAGGAGCAGCCCCGCGAGGCAGAGGATGACACCGGCCACCCCGACCGACACGAAACCGCCGGAGGGGCCAGTGCTGTCAATGAAGACCCCCGCCAGTGGTGACCCCAGGGCCACCCCTGCGGTCAGCGCGGAACCGTACCAGCCCATCGCTTCGCCCCGGCGCTCTTCGGACACCAGGTCCGCAACTTTCTCAGAGGCGGCGGAGAGCACCGGTGCGCACAGGAGCCCGGGCAGGATGGACAGCAGGGCGAGCGTCCAGGTTCCGGAGGCGAAACCCATGGGAATGGTGAACGCGGCCATGCCCAGCAGCAGCAGGATGGGCGGGACAGGCCGGTGCATGGCGCCGTAGACCAGTCCGCCCACCACGGATGCAGCACACCAGAAGAGGAACACAATCCCGATCTCGCCCTGGTGCCCGCCGATCTCCAGGGCCGCCACGATGCCCACGTCACTGCCGCTGAGAACCATGCCGGCACCCGCGGCAACGGCGAAGACTGCGCCAACTGCAGGCGTAAACCAAGAGAAGCTGTGCGCCACCCTGCCCCTGACACCCGGGGCACGTTCCGCCCCGGCCGGCAGCAGCTCCGCCGCGGCTTCCTGCAGATGGGCGGGTGCAGCCGAAACCACCGCGACTTCGGCCGCGTGCTGCTCGTCCTCGATGCATTCCTCGGTTTGGTCCGGGCTGCGGGTGGGTGGGTTGAACCAGATCAGGAACAGCCCAGCCATGGAGGTGGACAGACCCACCACGGTGAGGCCCGCCGTCGTATGCCCGCTCGTTGCCACCACGGCGCCGGCCGCGGGCCCAATCATGAACACCATCTCGGTGCTGATGGCATCCAGGGCAAAAGCGGTGCGCCTCTGCTTGCCCTCGGCCAGGACACCGAGGGACTGGCGCACCACACTGAAGATAGGCAGGGTCAGCAGGCCGCCGACGAACACCAGCGGCAGAAGCCACTGGTAGGACACGTGCGGGACGATGGACCAGATGACCGCTTCGGAGATGACGGACGGGACCAGGGCACGGCGGAGGCCGACGGTGTCCACGCGGCGCCCGCGCCAGGGTGCACCAACAGCAATACCGATCGTCATCACGGCGGCTGCAGCGCCGGCGGCAGCGTATCCTTGCCCGAGGGTAAGGACGATGTGCAGGGTCAGCAGCACGCCCGCCGCAGAATGTGGAATGCGGGCAACCATGCCCACCAGCAGAAGCCTCCGGATGGGCCGGACGGCCAGCAATTCCCGGTACAGCGCGAAGTTCACGAAAAAGGTTCCTTACGTATGCCCCAGGAACCCGGGGCGGCCCCGCTCCTGACAACTAGCCTGTGGCGCGCCGCAGCTTGACCTCGAGCGAATCGACCCGCTCCCCAAACAATACATTCCGGGACCACTCGGCCTGGAGCGCGGCCACCAGCTGCTGTACGCCTGCGGCGTCCAGTCCGTCCTCGAGGTAGAGCACCACCTGCAGTTCGGGTCCGGCGCCGCCGCCGGCCAGTACGGTCCCGTCTGCTGCGCGGGCTGCCACTCCCCTGCCGGGCAGGAGCCCGATCCGGCGGACAGCAGGGAACGCAGCGGCGGCCGCACCCATCTCGGCTGCCAGTTCTTCGTCGGCGTAGGAGGGCAGCCAGGGTTTCTGCTGCGCCAGCGCCCACACGGCCGGCCGGCGGACCACGAAGGTGACATCTGCACCCGGGTCCAGGACAACGAGCTCGGCACCCTCCGCCACGGCCGACAGCGCAGCGCGTGCGGCGTAGACGGCCACCGGCCGGGCATCGGGATGCCAGGCAGCCAGGGCATCCGTTGATGTGAAGGCCGGCAGCGCGGTCCTGCCGTCGGCGGCTTTGAGCGTCACGAGCGCCATGTCTGCCTGCTTGTCGGCATGCAGGCCGTGGCCGGACTCCGCCTCTTCCGCCAGCTGCGCCACGATGGGAATGAACACACGTGCCGTGGCCAGGGATGCCACCACGGCGGCTTCGTCGCCGGTTCCCTCACGCAACCCCGCGACGGCGGCGCGGTAGCCCGCGTTGGCCGAACCGTCGTCGTCCTCGAAATTGTGGATCTTCGCGTCGTCGCCGGCGAGGCTCCGGCCCGCCCAGGGCTGGCCCGCGGAGTCGGTTTCGCCACCGGCTCCTGCCAGCGCCGCGGCGATGTGGCCGGGAAGGTGGCGGGGTGCGGGGGCGCCTGGTTCGTTGCTGGCCATCGCGTCGGCTTCCGGCAGCCTAGCGGCGGCCGGCCACGTCGAGGGCTTCGGGCAGGGTGAAGGCGCCGGCGTAGAGGGCCTTGCCGACGATCGCACCTTCAACGCCCAGCGGGACCAGGGACCTCAGGACCTTGAGGTCATCGAGGCTCGAGATGCCACCGGAGGCGATGACGGGTTTGCCGGTCTTTTCCACCATCTGGCGCAGCAGTTCAACGTTTGGCCCCTGCAGGGTGCCGTCCTTGGTCACGTCGGTGACCACGTAACGTGAGCAGCCTGCATCCTCAAGGCGGGCCAGGACATCCCAGAGGTCCCCACCTTCCTTGGTCCAGCCCCGGCCGGCCAGGGTGGTTCCGCGCACGTCGAGTCCCACGGCGATCCTGTCGCCGAAGCGCTCGATGGCCCGGCGCGTCCACTCCGGGTTTTCCAGTGCAGCGGTGCCGAGGTTTACGCGGGCCACGCCGAGGCCAAGGGCAGCTTCGAGGGTTTCGTCGTCGCGGAGTCCGCCGGAGAGTTCCACTTTGATGTCCAGCTTCCCCACCACCTCGCGGAGGAGTTCGGCGTTGGAGCCGCGGCCGAATGCTGCGTCCAGGTCCACGAGGTGCACCCATTCGGCACCCTGCTGCTGCCAGTTCAGCGCAGCTTCCAGCGGGGTTCCGTAACTGGTTTCACTGCCGGCCTCACCCTGGACCAGCCGCACGGCCTGGCCGTTGACGACGTCGACGGCGGGCAGCAGTTCAAGTACCGGCAGATCGTTTGCGGTGGTCATCTTCATCCTTGGTGTTGGGGGTGGAGTGTTGGGCTGCCGGCACAGTGCCGGGGAGCGTCAGTGGCCGGACTCGGTGGCCGGGCTGCCAGTCAGCTGAGGGTCAGCAGGTAGGCGGCGAGCAGGGACATGGCTGCCAGGACGTAGAACGAAACCTGGGTCCACAGGGGCTTGTGCTGCTGCCGGAAGGACAGGGCACCGCCTACTAAGAGGCCGGCCAGTCCCATCAGGACGATGGACCACATTCAGGCGCCGCCGGTAGGGTCGCCGCTGCCGGTTTCCGTGGGCCGGCGCAGCGCGTCCACCCAGTTGTGCAGCAGCCGGGCACCGGCATCGCCTGACTTCTCAGGGTGGAACTGCGTGGCGCAGAGAGGCCCGTTTTCGACGGCGGCGATAAAGGGCGCGCCGTGTTCGGACCAGGTCACCAGCGGAGGTGCCATCCGCGGCTGGATGACGTCGAAGTTCCATTCCTGCACGCCGTAGGAATGGACGAAGTAGAACCGCTCACCTTCCACTCCGGCGAAGAGCTTTGAACCCTCCGGCACCTGGACGGTGTTCCAGCCCATGTGCGGAACAACGTCGGCCGGCAGCAGCTCGACCTTTCCGGGCCATTCGCCGATGCCCTCAGCCTCGGTGCCATGCTCCACACCGGCCTCGAAAAGTACCTGGAGGCCCACGCAGATCCCCAGGACGGGGCGTCCGCCGGCCACCCGGCGGCCGATGAGCCTGATGCCATCCACGGCTTTGAGCTCGCGCATGACCGTCTCGAAGGCGCCGACGCCGGGAACCACCAAGCCGTCCGCGTTCAGGACATCCTCGGGCTTGGCGCTGAGGATGACCTCTGCACCGGCGCGCTCGAGGGCGCGCACGGCAGACCGGACGTTGCCGGAACCGTAGTCCAGCACTGTCACGGTGGGCTTTCCCTCCGGGGATGCGGGTTTGCGTGACGCGGAGGGGTCGATGATGGCCCCGTCCTTCAGGATCTGGCCGCTCACAGGGCACCCTTGGTGGACGGGATGCCCTCAACCCGCGGATCGGGTTCGACGGCGGCCCGCAGCGCACGGGCGAACGCCTTGAACTGTGCTTCCACAATGTGGTGCGGGTCCCGTCCGGCGATGACGTTCATGTGCAGGCAGATACCGGCGTGCAGGGTGATGGCCTCAAACACGTGGCGGGTAAGGGAACCAGTGAAGTGGCCGCCGATCAGGTGGTATTCCTGGCCGGCGGGCTCGCCGCCGTGAACCAGGTAGGGGCGGCCGGAGACGTCCACCACAGCGTTGGCCAGGGCTTCGTCCAGCGGAACGGTGGCTTCCCCGAACCGGCGGATGCCCGCCTTGTTGCCGAGGGCGGTCCGCAGCACCTCGCCGAAGGTGATGGCGACGTCCTCCACGGTGTGGTGGACGTCGATGTGAGTGTCCCCGGTGGCCTTGACCGTCATGTCGATCAGCGAGTGCTTGCACAGTGCCGTGAGCATGTGGTCGTAAAACGGCACGGACGTGTCGATGTCCGAGACGCCGGTACCGTCAAGGTTGATTTCCACGAGCACGGACGACTCACTGGTGGCACGCTCCATGCGTGCGGTCCGGGCTGCGGCCGCGTTCGATCCGGTGGAAGTCATGGTCAGGTGTCCTTTGTGGCAGGAAGGGATGGTCAGGGCGTCCAGCGCCGGTTCTTCAAGTCTAGGCGGGAAGGGCCGGCTGGCTGGCAAGGATGCTTTCCAGGGAGGTGAGGAACGCTGTGGTTTCAGTCTCAGTGCCGGCAGTGACCCGCAGGTGCCCCGGGATGCCGACGTCGCGGATCAGCACACCCGCGTCCAGCAGTCCCTGCCAGACCTGGTGGGGATTCTCGAGTCCGCCGAAGAACACGTAGTTGGAGTCGGATGCCGCCGGCTTGAGGCCCATGCGGGTCAGCTCGGACACGATCCGGTCGCGCTGCTTCTTGATGTCCTCGACGTCCGCCATAAGGGCTTCGCGGTGCTGCAGGGCCGCCAGGGCGGTTGCCTGGGTGATGGCCGACAGGTGGTACGGGAGACGGACCAGGCGCAGTGCGTCCGTGACTTCCGGGGCGGCGGCCATGTATCCCAGCCGGGCGCCGGCCAGTGCGAACGCTTTGCTCATGGTGCGGGAAACGATCAACCGCTCACGGCCGGGCAGCAGCGTCAGGGCGCTGGGCGTGCCGTCGTGGGCGAACTCGTGGTAGGCCTCATCCACGATCACGATGGCCTGGCTTTCGGCGCCGGCGTCGTAGACAGCTTCCACCACGTCCAGGCCAAGGCCGGTGCCGGTGGGGTTGTTCGGGGAGCACAGGAAAACGATGTTGGGCTTCAGTTCCCGGACCTGGCGGGCGGCCGATTCGGCGCTGAGGCCGTATCCGTCCTCACGCTCGCCCTTGATGTATCCGGTGTCGGTGCCGCTGGCCAGCAGGGGGTACATGGAATACGTGGGCGGGAAGCCAAGTGCCGTGCGGCCCGGACCGCCGAATGCCTGCAGGATCTGCTGGAGCACTTCATTGGAGCCGTTGGCTGCCCACACGTTGGCCTCATCCAGGCCGTGGCCCAAGTACTCGGCAAGGGCCTTGCGGAGCTCGGTGAACTCCCGGTCCGGGTAGCGGTTCAGGCCGGCGGCAGCTTCCGCAACGGCCTTCGTGATGGCCGCTGTGACGTCGGCCGGGACCCCATGGGTGTTCTCGTTGACGTTGAGGAGGATGGGGACATCCAGCTGCGGAGCACCGTAGGGCGTAATGCCACGGAGGTTGCTGCGGAGGGGAAGCCGGTTCAGGCGATCAAGCTGGTCATTCACCTGAACAGTTTAGTGGGAGGTGCGGTCGCCCGAAAATGTGACGGTTCGCCCCCGCCTCGGTCGGGTATGGGCCTCAGGCAGCACACCTTCTTATCTGGACGCTGATTCAGCCGGGAAGGTGTGGCGCGCATCAGGTTTAGCGCGTGGGAATGAACAGCTGCTGTCCCGGGAGAATCTTCCCGGCGGACAGGTTGTTGAGCTGCACAATATCCGCCACGACGTCCCTGGCGTCACGCTCCGGTGCGAGGTCGGCGGCGATCCCCCACAGCGACTCACCTGGCTGCACAGTCACCGTGACGGTGGGGGTCACGGAGAGGTCCGCAGCGGAGTCGGAAGCCTTGGCCGGGGAGTTGAAGAAGCCAGCCAGTGAGAGCAGGAGCGCCGCCAGCAGCACCAGGGGAATCCCGATCAGGACCACCTTGCCCCGCCGCGTGAGGCGCAGCGGTGGCAGCGGCGCCTGGCTGCGGTGTCCGCTGGCCGAATTCCGCTGGACCGCCACACGACCTTCCCGCACCGCCTGCTTACCCCGGGCGCCGTTGCCGTGAACGTCGAAACCGTGTGACCTGAAAGCGGATGTAGCTGACATGACCTAAGCCCTCCTGGACCGTACTGCGTCTGTTGGTGTTGCCTGCTGGTGCCGCCCCAAGGTGCTGCCTGACCGGCTCCGTGTTCGAATGGCTGCCTGCCTGGTTAGAACACATGTTCGAATACTGCTTGATTCAGTTTTAGCACCTATGGACGAACAATGTCGAGACTCGCTAGAACAAATGTTTGAAAAAGCAATATGGCTGACCTACGTTTGGAGGCAGGAACATCCACTCCTGAAGTTGATCAGCAGGGTCTGACATTGACGGGGAACACTCAGTCCGGAGCAGTTGAACGCCCGGTGGCAACCGAAAGGCAACGGCGAACATGGCAGCAGCAGCCACCGGGGGCAGGGCGACCTCGCAGCCGAAGAAGACAACAAAAGGCCTGACGCCGAGGCAGAAAAAAATCCTCGAGACCATCCAGCGTTCGGTCAACGTCAACGGTTACCCGCCGTCCATGCGCGAGATTGGGGACACCGTGGGGCTGGCGAGCCTCTCGAGCGTCACCCACCAGCTCTCGCAGCTGGAAAAGCTGGGCTACCTCCGGCGCGATCCGAAGCGGCCCCGGGCCATGGAGGTCCTGATGCCGCTGACCCTGGACGGCGGCGCAACCGGCAGGACCGCCAGGCAGGCAGCGGAACCTGCGGCGGCGGCCGCCCCGGGGATCACGGCGTCCGTCACCGAATTGCCCACCGCGCTGGACACGGCCATGGTGCCCCTCGTGGGCCGCATTGCCGCCGGCGGCCCCATCCTGGCGGACCAGGTGGTGGAGGACGTGATGCCACTCCCCCGCCAGCTGGTGGGCCAGGGCGAACTCTTCATGCTGAAGGTGGCCGGTGATTCCATGGTGGACGCCGCCATCTGCGACGGCGACTGGGTGGTGGTCCGGCGCCAGGCCGACGCCGCGAACGGCGACATCGTCGCGGCCCTCCTGGACGACGAAGCCACGGTCAAGACGTTCCGCCAGCGCGACGGCCACACGTGGCTGCTGCCCCAGAACACGCAGTACGAACCGATCCTTGGCGACCATGCCACCATCATGGGCAAAGTGGTTTCGGTCCTCCGGTCGCTGTGAAGGGGCCGCCGGCCATCAACAGGCCGCAGCAGCCCGGCCAACAACAGAAGGCGCCGTTCTCCGGAACGGCGCCTTCCTTGTTGGTATTTCCTGTGGCGCCTACGGCGTTTCCCCGGACAGCCGCTCCAAGGCCGCGATCGCCGTCGTGCGGTCCGTCGTAGCCCAGAAAGGCGGAAGGGCGCCGCGAAGGAACCCGGCATAGCGTTCCGTGGCCAGGCGGGAATCGAGGACCGCCACCACTCCTCTGTCGCCGGTGGAACGGATCAGCCTGCCGGCGCCCTGTGCCAGCCGGATGGCGGCATGCGTCGCCGAGACGGACATGAAGCCGTTGCCGCCTGCCTGAGCCACAGCCCGGGAACGGGCCGTCATGAGGGGATCATCCGGGCGTGGGAAGGGGATCCGGTCGATGACCACCAGCCGGCAGGAAACTCCGGGGACGTCAACGCCCTGCCAAAGCGACATGGTGCCGAACAGGCACGTGTCCGGTTCATCGGCGAACTGCTTGACGAGTGCCGTCATGGTGGAATCGCCCTGGCACAGGACCGTCATGCCCAGCTTGGGCCGGAGCGCTTCGGCCGCCTCTTCGGCTGCCCGCCGTGAGGAGAACAGGCACAGCGCCCCGCCGTTCGAGGCGCGGATGAGGGCCTCCAGCTCCGCCAGTGATTCCGGCGACGCGCCACGGCCCGGCTTGGGCAGGTGCCCGGCCACGTAGAGGATGCCCTGCTTGGGATAGTCGAACGGCGAGCCGACGTCGATCCCGGTCCAGGCCGGCGCCCCTTCGCCCACCAGGCCCAATCCCCCGGCCGCGGGCTCAAATGCAGAGCCGATGGCCAGGGTTGCGGACGTCAGGACCACTGTATGCCCGGCAAAAAGGCCCTCACGCAGCCTTCCGGCTACGGACAACGGCGCAATGTTGACCAGCGCCGGAGCACTGTCGTCAGGGTGGGAATAGCCCTGGCCCGGATCAAAGGTTCCGGCGCGCGAGATCCATACGACCTCGCGGTTCTCCCTGGCCGCCAAAAGCCGCTCGGAGAGCTCGAGGATGAGCATCAGGCGTGAACGCGCAAGCTGCCTGCCGCCGTCGGCCGTGTTGCTGCTGTCGCCCTTGGAATCTGACAGCGCCGCCCTGCAGGCTTCGCGCAGCTGGTCCACGCAGTCGAGCTGTTCGTCGTTCAGTCCGTTGGGAAGCAGCCCGTTTGGCGCCCCAGCCAGGGCCAGCTCCAGGTTCGCCGCGGCGGCATTGAGCGCGTCCACGGTGATGGCCGTGTGTTTACGGGCGCCTGAGGCAGCGGCATGGACCATCGCGACGGACAGCTGGCCGGACACGGCACCGGTGACCCGGTCCTGCAGCTCGTGGGCCTCATCCACCACCACGACGTCGTACTCGGGCAGCACCGCAAGCCCCTCGAACGCGCTGACCGCAAGCATGGCATGGTTGGTCACCACGACGTCGGCCTCGGCGGCGTCCTGGCGGGCAAGCTCGCTGAAGCATTCCTCGGCCAGGGGGCATTTCTGGGAGCCCAGGCACTCCATGGAGGTTACCGAGACCTGTTTCCAGGCCCGGTCCGTCACGCCGGGAAGGAGTTCGTCCCGGTCTCCTGTGGAGGTTTTCTCGGCCCATTCCCGGAGCCGGACCACTTCCTTTCCGAGCTGGGACTGCGGCCCGCCGGCGGCTGCGGCGAAGTGCGGCACGGCTGTGTCCTCACCGAGGGAGAAGAGCTGCCCTTCGGAGGGTTCTTCGGAGGGGAACCCGCCTTCCAGCTTGTGCCGGCACACGTAATTGGAACGGCCTTTGACCAGCGCCACCTTGACGGGCCGGTCGAGGGCCGGGGTGATGGCTTTGAGGAGCCGGGGCAGGTCCCTGCCCACAATCTGCGTCTGCAGCGCCAGGGTGGCCGTGGACACCAGCGCCGGCTTGTTGCTTTCAAGGGCATGGGCGATCAGCGGGATCAGGTACGCCAGCGACTTCCCGGTACCGGTCCCGGCCTGCACCAGGAGGTGGTTGCCGGATTCGATGGCCTGTGCCACCTGGCGCGCCATCTCATGCTGCCCGGAGCGGCTTTGGCCGCCCATGGCGGAAACGGCCCGGTCGAGCAGCTCGATGACAAGCTGCCCGCCGGCCGTTTCCTTGGATTCAGTTGCCACAGCCTCAGGCATTGACGGCGAAGGATTCCAGCTCGGCGGCCAGGCCCTCACGGACCTTCACCACCGCCCGGGTTCCGGCCTCGACATGGTCCATGCTGATGATCTCCGCGTCGGAGTCATGCAGCTTGCTGATCAAGTCGCCGCGGTTGTACGGGATGAGCAGCTCCAGCTGGACGCCGGGGCGCGGAATCGAATCACTGATGGTCTTGAGCAGTTCCGCGATTCCCTCGCCGGTGCGCGCAGAAACCACCACATGGCGCGGTTCACGCTGCTTCAGCCGCTCCACCACGAAGGGATCAGCGGCGTCAGCCTTGTTCAGGACAATGATCTCCGGGATCTTGCGTGCGTCGACCTCGCCGAACACCTTCCGCACAGCGGCGATCTGGCCCTCGGGATCCGGGTGGGACGCGTCCACCACATGCAGGATGAGGTCGGAGTCGGCCACTTCCTCCAGGGTGGACCGGAAGGCCTCCACCAGCTGGGTGGGGAGGGACCGGACGAAGCCCACGGTGTCGGCCAGGGTGTAGCCCAGGCCGTCGGAGGTCTCGGCCTTGCGGATGGTGGGGTCCAGCGTGGCGAACAGGGCGTTCTCCACCAGCACCCCTGCATCGGTCAGCCGGTTGAGCAGGGACGACTTACCGGCGTTTGTGTAGCCCGCGATCGCCACGGACGGCACTTCATTACGACGACGGTTGGCGCGCTTGGTTTCCCGGGCAGGCTTCATCGCGGCGATTTCGCGCCGCAGCTTGGCCATCCGGGTACGGATCCGGCGCCGGTCCAGTTCGATCTTCGTCTCACCGGGACCGCGCGAACCCATGCCGGCGGCGGCGCCGCCCACCTGGCCGCCTGCCTGGCGGGACATCGACTCGCCCCAGCCGCGCAGGCGCGGAAGCAGGTACTCGAGCTGCGCCAGCTCAACCTGGGCCTTGCCTTCGCGGCTCTTCGCATGCTGGGCGAAGATGTCCAGGATGAGCCCGGTGCGGTCGATGACCTTGACCTTGACGATGTCTTCCAGCCCGCGTCGCTGGGAAGGGGCCAGCTCGGCGTCGACCACCACTGTGTCCGCTCCCGTGGACATGACGATGTCCTTGAGCTCCTGCGCCTTGCCCGAGCCCAGGAACGTGCCGGGGTCCGGCTTGGCACGGCGCTGCACGAGGCCGTCCAGGACTTCCGAGCCGGCGGTCTCGGCCAGGGCTGCGAGCTCCCGCAGGGAGTTCTCGGCGTCGGCCAGGGTGCCTTCGGACCAAAGCCCGGCAAGGACCACGCGCTCCAGCCGCAGCTGGCGGTATTCGACTTCGGTGACGTCTTCGAGCTCGGTGGACAGGCCTGCCGTGCGGCGCAGGGCGCGCCGCTCCTCAAGGTCCTGCTGGTCGCCGTCGTATTCGGAGTGCTCGGCGTCCAGGTGGGAGATGGCCTGGGCTTTGCCGAGGACCGCCTTCGCGTCGCCGGCGCCCTCGGACGTCCTGGAGCCGGCCGGTACGTCCTTGGCGAGGATCCTGTCGATAACAGCTTGGATTTCCGCTGGGCTCATATCCTGGGCTGCTGGATCGGATCCGGTGTTGGGCTGGCTGGTCATGGTCTCCTTTGAAGTTTCGGCATTTCCAGAATAGTGCCGTTCGGTGGAATGTGGTGAAGTATTCGCGCTGGGCTGAGGGGCTGCGGTCATGCAGTTTCTCCTGTACTGGCAGCCGGGCAACAATGCCGCGGCAGTGTGGGCGCCGCAAGGGAAAAGGCGGCGGAACGGGCGGGGGCCGGCGTCACGGCAGGAAGCATGGAAGCAATCCAGCTTCGAGTGTTGTCCGGCGTCCGGAGCAAACGGTGGAGTTTGCTCCGGTGCACAAGCGGAAGGCGGAGAGCCTGCGTCGCTGTGGGCAGAATCGCTGGCGGGAGTGGACACCGCGGACAAGGGAGCGGAACGGGCACGTGCCCGGGCCGGCTACTCGAAGATCAGGAACATGCTGTCAAGACTAACAGAGGCGCCACGGCGCGGTTTCCCATTACGCTGCACGGGGAACTACTCTGGCCAGTTATGGAGTCCGCACACTATTTCAGCGCATCGCCCGCCGGCCCCTTTACCCGGAAACCGCTGACCGTGGAACTCGCCGGAGAAACGCGGACGCTGCAGACCTCGAACGGCATCTTCAGCCCGGACGGCATCGATAAGGGAACCGCGGTTCTGCTCGCGGAGGTTCCCGCCCCCGCAGCTACCGGCAACCTCCTGGACATCGGCTGCGGCTGGGGCCCCATCGCCCTGACGATGGCCCTGAAGGCACCCCATGCGCAGGTCTACGCCGTGGACGTGAACGAACGCTGCATTGCCCTGACCAACGGGAACGCCGCAGCCCTGGGCCTGTCGAATGTTGCAGCAAGCACGCCGGATGCCGTGGATCCCGCAGTACAGTTCGACACCATCTGGTCAAACCCGCCCATCCGGATCGGCAAGGATGAGCTGCACTCCCTGCTGAAGCTGTGGCTGCCCCGGCTCGCCCCCGGAGGCACTGCCTACCTGGTGGTCCAGAAGAACCTGGGGTCGGATTCCCTGCAGCGCTGGCTGGCGGCAGAGCTCGACGGGTCCTTCACGGTAACGCGGGAGTCGACGTCGAAATCGTTCCGCGTACTGAAAGTCAGGAAAGCGTCCCCGACGCCACAATGACGGCAGGGCCGCTGAGCTCCACATGTTCGTGGCCGCCGGGGCCGGCGAAGAACTTAACCCCCACCACTCCGCCCGGAACATTGACGCGCCATGCGTCCGGGGCACCGGCCCCGGCCCAGTGGCGGATTGCGACGGCGGCGGCACAGGCTCCCGTGCCGCACGACTGCGTCTCCCCCACGCCGCGCTCGTGGACCCGCATGGTGACGGAGCCGATGCCATCAAGGACCAGCGGTTCGGACGGCACCACGAATTCAACATTGGTTCCGTTGGCGGGGACCGGTTCCACGGCCGGGGCGGTGTAGAGGCGGGTTGCTTCGAGCTCCCCGAGTTCGGCAAGTGCCACCACGGTATGCGGGTTGCCCATGCTGACTGACAGGGCCGGACGAGGGACTTCCAGGCCTTCGGCGGTGACCAGCGAGTCCATGGCTTTGGCCGTGGCCTCGCCGGGGAAAATGAACTCCCACGGTCCCATGTCCACTGCATAGCCGTCGGCGGTGCGCACCACTGTCTTCAGGCCGCCGCGGGTGCCGATGGCCAGGGCGCCACCCACCGGGAGATCGATCAGCCCTTCAGCACGGAGGAAGTGGACAAAGACACGGACACCGTTGCCGCACATTTCGGACAGCGATCCGTCGCCGTTCCGGTAGTCCATGAACCACTCGGCGTCAGGGTTGGCCGCCAGGATCTCGCGGCCCTCGGGAAGGAACCGCGACGGGACGGCCCGGATCAGGCCATCTCCACCGATGCCAAGGTGCCGGTTGCACAGGGCAGCCACATGGCCAGCGTCGATAGTGTGCTCACCCTCAGGATCGGCCACCAGGACAAAGTCATTGCCGGTTCCGTGCCCCTTGGAGAACCGCAGCCCTGCCAGTGCTTGAAAGGCGGTTCCGGTGGTTTCTGTCAGGGTTGCATCCATGCCGTCAAGCCTACCGGCAGGCCCAACGGCCCCGGAAACCGGCGTCGTTCAGGCTATTGGCTGCAAAGGCCTGCGGCCCGGGCCACCAAATCCGGATCCTGCCAGTCGATCCACGTGATCCGGGGGTCCGCGCGGAACCAGGTCAGCTGGCGGCGCGCGAACTGCCGGGTGGCCACGATGGTGCTTTCAGCAGCCTCGGCCACTGTGGCGGAGCCGTCAAGGACCTGCAGGAACTGCGAATATCCCAGGGCACGGCACGCCGTCTTCCCGGTACGCAGGCCCAGTCCATCAAGCCGGCGCACTTCAGCCTGCAACCCGGAATCGACCATTGCATGCACCCTGGCGGCCAGCCGCTCATGCAATGCGGCGCGGTCCACGGACAGGCCAACCTGGACGGCAGGCTGGAAGTACTCCCGCCGGGGCATGAAGGAACTGAAGGGACGCCCGGTAAGTTCATGGACTTCCAGGGCGCGGATGATGCGCCGGTCATCGGACAACCGTTCGGCTGAGACGGGGTCCACGTCCTGGAGGCGGGCCCGCAGGGTTGCCGTGCCGTGCGCTGCCAGGTCGTCTTCCAGCCTGCGCCGAAGCGCCGGGTCAGTACCGGGAAATTCGAGTATGTCGAGGGCGGCGCGGACATAGAGGCCGGAGCCGCCCACCAGGATGGCCCGCTTCCCCCGGGAGTGGATGTCGCCTATCAGCCGGCGTGCCTGGTCCTGGAAGTCCGAGACGCTGGCCTCCTGTGTGACATCGAGGATGTCCAGGAGGTGGTGCGGTATGCCGCGGCGCTCGGCCGGGGTGATCTTGGCGGTTCCGATGTCCATGCCGCGGTAGAACTGCATGGCATCGGCATTAATGACCTCGCCGTCAAGCTCAAGGGCGAGGTTGACTGCCAGATCGGATTTTCCGGACCCGGTGGGACCGACGACGGCGATGACGGGCGGGGTGCCCACGGATCAGGAAGTGCGCACGGGCAGCGAAGGCATGCCGAGCGAGACGCCCTTGCGTCCGTCGCCGGTGCCCGGTGCCGGGACACCGCAGGACTCGGCCTGGGACCTGTCCCAGGCGTCGCCTGCGCGGGAGCGGCGCAGGCTGTACTCCCCCGGCGCGGGATCGGCGATGAGGTGGAAGGCGCCGGCGTCTGTGATGGTGACGGTGACCAGGTCTCCGGGCCGCGGCGCCGGCGCGCCGGCCGGGACGGAGAAGTGCACCAGCCGCTGGTCCCGTGAACGTCCGGACAGGCGGTGGGTTTCTTCCGCCTTCCGCCCGGATTGCGCGGTGACCATGACCTCCACCCGGCGGCCCAGCTGCTTCTTGTTCTCTTCCGCGGCGATCCTGTCCTGGAGGGCCGTCAGGCGCTCAAACCGCTCCTGGACCACGGCCTTGGGCAGCTGGTCCGGCAGGTCGGCAGCGGGGGTGCCGGGACGCTTGGAGTATTGGAAGGTGAAGGCGGTGGCGAAACGCGACTTTTCCACGACGTCCAGTGTGGCCTGGAAGTCCTCCTCGGTCTCCCCCGGGAAGCCGACGATGATGTCTGTAGAGATCGCCGCGTGCGGGATCTTGTCCCGGACCTTGTCCAGGATTCCCAGGAACTTTGTGGACCGGTATGACCGCTTCATGGCCTTGAGGATGCCGTCGGAGCCGGACTGCAGCGGCATGTGCAGCTGCGGCATGACGTTGGGGGTCTCCGCCATGGCGTCTATGACGTCGTCCGTGAAGGCTGCCGGATGAGGGCTGGTAAAGCGGACGCGCTCAAGGCCCTCGATGTCGCCGCAGGCACGCAGGAGCTTGGAGAACGCCTGGCGGTCTCCGAATTCCACTCCGTACGAATTCACGTTCTGGCCCAAGAGGGTGACCTCAATGGCACCATCGTCCACGAGCGCCTGGACTTCAGCGAGGATGTCCCCGGGCCTGCGGTCTTTTTCCTTGCCCCGCAGCGCCGGCACGATGCAGAAGGTGCAGGTGTTGTTGCAGCCGACGGAAATGGAAACCCAGCCGGCATAGACGGAGTCGCGCTTGGTGGGAAGGGTGGAAGGGAAAACATCCAGGGATTCCAGGATCTCCAGCTGCGCTTCGTCGTTGTGCCGGGCCCTTTCCAGCAGCGCCGGGAGTGCACCGACGTTGTGGGTACCAAAAACGGCGTCCACCCACGGGGCCTTCTTCAGGATGGTTTCGCGGTCCTTTTGGGCCAGGCAGCCGCCCACTGCGATCTGCATCCCCGGGTTGGCGGCCTTGACGGGCGCCAGGATTCCAAGGTTTCCGTAGAGCTTGTTGTCCGCATTCTCACGCACGGCGCACGTGTTGAAAACCACGACGTCGGCCCGGTCACCGTCCGCAGGGACGTAACCGGCGTCCTCAAGCATGCCTGCCATCCGCTCGGAGTCATGGACGTTCATCTGGCAGCCGAAGGTGCGCACCTGGTAGGTACGCGCCGTGGCTTCACGTGACAGGCCTGACACCGGTTCTTCGGTGGGGGCGCCGGACATGGGGGAAGGAATGGTCAAACTCACCTGTTAAGGGTACCGGCTGTGCAAGGTTGGGGCTGGCCCTCGAAGTCCAGGCTATGGCAGGGGCGGGCAACCGGGCCCCGGGAAGCTGGCCGGGGTTGCCAGTCATCAGTCTTCGCCGGGCTGGCCGGACCGTGAGTCCAGGACCTCTCCCACGATGCGGAAAGCCTGCGACGGTTGGTATCCCTTGCGGGCCAGCATCGACGCCAGCCGCCGGGTGGCCTTGTCCCGCTCGGCACGGTCCTGGAGGTCCGTGCCGGGACGAAGCTTGCGTTCCACCAGGGCCCGGGCAGCGTCCTCCTCATCCTGGTCGGAGAGCTGTTCCAGCGCCGCAGCTGCGGATTCCTCGTCGATGCCCTTCTCTGCCAGTTCCCGGCGCAGTGCACCCTTCGCCAGTTTCCGTGATTGCGAGCGGCTGCGGACCCACATGTTGGCGAACTCGGCGTCATCGATCAGCCGGGCATCCTCGAATTTGTCCAGGACCGACTCGGCAACGTCCTCCGGGACATTCCGTTCGGCGAGCTTTCGGGCCAGTTGGAGCCGGCTCTTGGCCGACACCGTGAGCTGCCGGTAGACGATGGTCTGCGCCACCGTAACGGGATCCGGTTCGCGGTCACCAAACCCCGGGGAGCCGGGATCAGCGGACGGCTCCCTTTCCTCCGCGCCGGCCGAAGAGCCGCTGGTTCGCCGGCGGCGGGACCCTGCGGACCCGCCCCGGCGTTTTTCAAAGCCAGTCAACTGCTAGAACCCGTCGACGGCCTTCAGCTTCGGTGAATCCTCTTTGGATTCCGCGTCGGCGGGCTTGACTCCGACGCCGAGCTTTTCCTTGATCAGCCGCTCCAGTTCGGCCGCAAGCTCGGGGTTGTCACGCAGGAACCGGCGGGAGTTCTCCATGCCCTGGCCCAGCTGGTCACCGTCGTAGGTGAACCAGGAACCGGACTTCTTGATGATGCCGTGTTCCACGCCCATGTCGATGATTCCGCCCTCGCGGGAGATGCCCTGGCCGTAGATGATGTCGAACTCGGCAATCTTGAAGGGCGGGGCCATCTTGTTCTTGACGATCTTCGCCTTGGTCCGGTTACCGACGGAATCGGCGCCCTCTTTGAGGGTCTGGATCCGACGGACGTCGATGCGGACCGACGCGTAGAACTTCAAGGCCTTACCACCGGTGGTGGTTTCGGGAGAGCCGAAGAAGACGCCGATCTTTTCACGCAACTGGTTGATAAAGATGGCGGTGGTTTTGGTCTGGCTCAGGCGGCCGGTGATCTTACGCAGCGCCTGGCTCATCAGGCGGGCCTGCAGGCCGACGTGGCTGTCTCCCATGTCGCCTTCGATTTCGGCGCGGGGCACCAGGGCTGCCACGGAGTCGATGACCACGATGTCCAGTGAGCCCGAGCCGACCAGCATGTCCATGATCTCCAAAGCCTGCTCACCGGTGTCCGGCTGCGAAACGAGGAGGGCGTCCGTGTCCACGCCCAGCTTGGCGGCGTAGTCGGGGTCCAGGGCGTGTTCGGCGTCAATGAAGGCAGCGATTCCACCGGCACGCTGGGCGTTGGCCACAGCGTGCAGGGCAACGGTGGTCTTACCGGACGATTCCGGCCCGTAGATTTCGATGACCCTGCCACGGGGAAGGCCGCCAATTCCCAGGGCGACGTCCAAGGCGATGGAGCCCGTGGGAATGACTTCGATGGGGGCACGGACTTCGTCGCCCAGGCGCATGACCGAGCCCTTGCCGAACTGCTTGTCAATCTGGGCCAGTGCTGCTTCCAGCGCTTTTGCACGATCCGGGGCTGCCGCCATGGTTGACACCTCTAATGCTTTCTCGATGGTGGCCTTCGCGGCCGTTTATTGGTCATCTCTGACGCTAAGGGGACCCACTGACATTCCGGCCGGATGACAACGGCTATGTGGATAACCCGCTGTAAAAATCATAGTCATATCCGAACAGGTATTCGAACAGCTTCCCGGCGTGTCAGCCGAAAAGCCGGGTGGGCTGCTAGTCGCGGCGCGGTTTGATATCCCTGCCGAGGCGCCGTTCCGCCGGCACGTCCTGGACGTCGCACAGGGCGAGCCAGACCCTGCGCGGCTCTACGCCCGCGGCCAGGGCCTGGTCAGCGGTCCTGCCGCCAACGCCGGACAGGACCAGGGTGCTGCTCAGGACACGGGAATAGCCCGCGCCGAACTCGTCATCCATCAGCCGCCAATAGTCGCT
This sequence comes from Pseudarthrobacter chlorophenolicus A6, assembly GCF_000022025.1. Taxonomy (GTDB): domain Bacteria; phylum Actinomycetota; class Actinomycetes; order Actinomycetales; family Micrococcaceae; genus Arthrobacter; species Arthrobacter chlorophenolicus. The sequence continues at coordinate 1,631,151 of NC_011886.1, read as the reverse complement.
CAATCGCATCGGAAGATTCTCTCATGCGCGGGACCCTAGAATTGTTGCCATGAGCAACTCCCCCGACGCCCTGCCGGGCAGCACTCCGACCGAGGACACCGTGGACTCCGCGCTGCAGAATGTGGAACACCAGATCAGCCTGTTCTGGCGGCGGGCACGGGCAATCTCCAACCAGTTGTCCCGCGAGGTGCACCCGGACATGGAACCGGCCGCCTACGGCCTGCTTTCCGTCATCAGGAAGGAGGGCACCATCCGGCTCACGGACCTCGCCATCAACATCGGTGTGGGCAAGCCGTCGGTCAGCCGGCAGATCGCCTTCCTGGAAGGCCTGGGCCTGGTGTCGAAGGAGGCCGATCCGCTGGACGGCCGGGCGCAGGCCATCAGGCTGACCCCCAAAGGCGAGGAGAAGATGCACGAAGTGCAGGACGCCCGCCGGCAGGTTTTCCGGGAACGGCTGGGCGAATGGCCGCTGGACGATCTCCAGGAGCTGGCGCGCTATATGGCAAAGCTCAATGCCACCTATGAACGCGATGGTTTTCCGCAGGACAGCGATTCCGAGGGGCCCCAGGCCTAAGGAGCCGCCCCAGGACCGAAACGATGGAACCCCCGGCCGATGGCCGGGGGTTCCGTGTGTCCCAGGACCCGTTACCGGGCGGGTGAACTGTTACCGGGCTCCGGAGAGGAGGCCGGTGGACAGTTCGTCGTTAAGTTCTGTGTTCAGGTCGCGCTCAAGGTCGCGGCCGTAACGCTGGGAGAATTCCTGCGGAACGGTGTCAGGTACGGCAACGCCCTCGGCGACTGCCACACGGTCGCTGACCTCGCGGAGCATGCTGGACAACGGAACATCCAGCGCTGAGCAAATGGAAGACAGCAGTTCGGACGATGCTTCCTTCTGTCCGCGCTCAACTTCGCTGAGGTAGCCGAGGGAGACACGGGCGCTGTGCGAGACTTCACGGAGCGTGCGCCCCTGACGCTGGCGGACATCGCGCAGGACATCACCAATTTCGTGACGAAGTACAACCATCTTGCGCTCCTTTTGTTCGCTCTTAGCCTGATCGGCGAGGCCCACATCCTTCCAGCGGACAACGCCGTTTACGGATACGGGCTGCTTTACCATCTGTATCGCCTTGCTCCCTCATAAGTCAGGTCCGCCGTCAAGCGAACCGTCGTGGTCATTTCATCCTAGGCGCCTCCGCTCTTCGGAAGCGACACAATGTAATAACTAATCGGTACCGGCTTTTGTTCCCGGCAACTTTACTCCCGGTAACAAGGGGCGCCGCCAGCCGGGCGCCTGCAGGCCCTGATCAGGCGAAAGTGCTTCGAGGAGCCGTTCCAGGGCGGCTCCACAGGCCTGTCCCCTGATTTCGGGGCGGGTCCCCTCGAAGTGGTACTCGAAGGCTTCCGCTCCGCCGGCGGTGGCAATGCCGATAAAGACAGTCCCAACGGGTTTGCCGTCATGGGGCTCGGGGCCGGCAACGCCGGTGGTGCTGACGCCGATGTCGGCGTCCAGTGCAGTCCTGGCGCCGGAAGCCATGGCCCTGGCCACGCCGCCGTCCACGGACCCCACCTTGGCGAGGAGATCGCCGGCGACGTTCAACACGGCTTCCTTGACCGAATTCTGGTAGGCCACCACCCCGCCCTGGAGCATGCCCGACGCTCCCGGGGTGTCGGCCAGGACGGCTGAAACCATCCCCGCGGTCAACGACTCTGCGGTGGCCACCGTCCGCCCGGCCTCCAGCGCCTGCCGGACTGCCTCGCCGGCCAGATGGTGGAGGTTGGTCATGGCTGTTCCTGGCCCTGGTTGGCGCGTGCCTGCAGCTTGCCCTTGGCCCGGAGCCGCAGAGCCTCGATGACGTACTCAACCCCGGTCCAGACGGTGATCAGCACCGCGGCGAGCATCACCGCGAACGCCACCCAGGTGAGCCACGGCGCCACGGCCCCCAGCGGCAGGAGATATAGGAAGATCGCGGCGGTCTGGACCACGGTCTTGAGCTTGCCGCCCCGGGAGGCCGGGATAACGCCGTAGCGGATGACGAAGAACCTCAGACCGGTGATTCCCCATTCACGGACCAGGATCACCAGCGTCATCCACCAGGGCAGTTCGCCGAGCACGGACAGCATCACCAATGCGGAGCCGATGAGCAGCTTGTCGGCAATGGGATCGGCGATCTTGCCGAAGTCCGTGACGAGGTTCCGGCTCCTGGCGATGTCGCCGTCGAGCTTGTCCGTGTAGATCGCGACGGCGAAGGCCACCACTGCGGCCCAGCGCCAGATCCCGGATTCGCTGTGCAGCCCGGGGGCGTCGGCAATCAGGAACCAGACGAAGAAAGGCACCAGCGCGATGCGGATCATGGTCAGGACGTTGGGTAGGTTCCAGACCCCGGCACGGCCCTTGCCGGCGGCGGTTGCATCAGTGCTAGTCACGTTTCTAGGCTACAGTCCCCGGGCTATCGACCGGTCAGTGACCAGGCGTCCTCGGACCCGTCGTCGTCGTCCCCGTAGCCGCCTGGCGCGGAATCGGAGCCATCGTAATATTCGACGTTTTGCTTTCGCTGGTCGAGGTCGGCAGCCACCAGGTCCTCGGCGTATCCTCCCTGGGCGATGTTTGCGTTGGCGTTATCGCTCAGGGCAGCAGTCTGGGCATCCGGCGCGGCCGGTGCGTCCTGGCCCTTCATTGCTGCCAGGACGGGCGCGAGGTCGTCCGGCTTGACCAGGACGTCACGGGCCTTTGAGCCTTCGGACGGCCCCACCACGCCCCTTGACTCGAGGAGGTCCATCAGGCGGCCGGCCTTGGCGAAGCCCACCCGCAGCTTGCGCTGCAGCATGGAGGTGGAGCCGAACTGCGTGGTGACCACCAGTTCGGTGGCCTGCAGCAGCACCTCGAGGTCGTCCCCTATGTCGTCGTCGATCTGCTTCTTCTCCGCTTCGGGGGCGACGTCGTCGCGGTAGACGGCCTGCAGCTGCCCCTTGACGTGTTCCACCACCTTGTGGATTTCAGACTCGGTGACCCAGGCACCCTGGACGCGCATGGCTTTCGAGGCGCCCATGGGCAGGAAGAGCGCGTCGCCCTGGCCGATCAGCTTCTCGGCACCGGGCTGGTCCAGGACAACACGGGAGTCCGTGACGGAGGACGTGGCAAAGGCCATGCGCGAGGGCACGTTGGCCTTGATCAGGCCGGTCACCACGTCCACGGAGGGCCGCTGGGTTGCCAGCACCAGGTGGATGCCTGCCGCGCGGGCCAGCTGGGTGATACGGACGATCGAGTCCTCGACATCGCGCGGGGCAACCATCATGAGGTCGGCTAGTTCGTCCACGATCACTAGCAGGTACGGGTAGGGCCGGATCACCCGTTTGGAGCCTTCCGGCGGGTGGACCTTGCCGGCACGGACGGCCTTGTTGAAGTCATCGATGTGCTTGAAGCCATAGTTGGCGAGGTCGTCGTAGCGGGCGTCCATCTCGCGGACCACCCACTGGAGGGCCTCGGCGGCCTTCTTCGGGTTGGTGATGATGGGCGTGATGAGGTGCGGAACGCCTTCGTAGGCGGTCAGTTCCACGCGTTTGGGGTCCACCATCACCATGCGCACCTCGTCGGGCGTGGAGCGCATCAGGATCGAGGTGATCATCGAGTTCACGAACGATGACTTACCTGCACCGGTGGCACCGGCCACCAGGAGGTGGGGCATCTTCGCGAGGTTGGCCACCACGTAGCCGCCCTCGACGTCCTTGCCCACGCCCATGACCATGGGGTGGTCCGTCCTGCGGGCGTTCTGGCTGCGCAGCACGTCGCCCAGGGAGACGGTCTCACGGTCCGTGTTGGGGATCTCGATGCCGATGGCCGACTTGCCCGGGATGGGGCTGAGGATGCGGACGTCGCTTGAGGCAACAGCGTAGGAGATGTTCTTGGACAGTGCCGTAACGCGTTCCACCTTGGTGCCGGGCGAGAGTTCGATCTCGTAGCGGGTCACGGTGGGGCCGCGGCTGAAGCCCGTGACGGTGGCGTCGACGTTGAACTGCGTCAGGGTGTCCGTCAGGGCGGCGACGACGGCGTCGTTGGCCTCGGTGCGCTCCTTGGGGATGGAGCCCGGGGTCAGGAAGTCCGAGGCCGGAAGCGTGTACGTCACGTCCCCGGCGAGGGAGAGCTGCTCGGTCCGCTGCGGGATGGGCACGGGCGGCGGCGCGGGCGCCACCGGGTTGGCGGGCACCGTGGGCGCGGCGGCCGGTTTCCCGGGTGCGGCGGCACCGGGGATGACCAGCGGAATGGCTTCGGTGGCATTCTCCGGCGGAGCCGCCGGCGAACCGGCACCCAGGCCCTGTGCGGCTTTGATCTTCTCCACGGCGATCTCCGCCTGGGTGGGCCGGCGGACGCCGGGAGCGGGCCGCGGCGGCTTGGGCTCGTCGTCGTCAATGACCGCGTGTTCAAAGGCTTCGTCACCCACATAGCCCTCAAGGCCGGCATCGGGTTCTTCGTCCTTGCCAAAGAGGCGCCGCTTTTTCTTCTTGGGCGCGGCTGGCTCGGGGCGGTCCAGGTAGCTGCGGTCGTGGACGTCGGCCTGTTCCTGTTCCATCAGGTCGATGCCCATGAGGTGCTCGTAGGCTCCGCGCAGGCGGCGCGGGATGGCCGTGAACGGCGTTGCGGTGATGATGAGCAGGGAGATGAACGCCAGGACTCCGTAGAGGACTGTGGGCACGGCGGGGTGGATGGCTGCCAGGGGTGTCGCCACGAGGAAGCCCAGCATGCCGCCCGCTTGGCGGAGGCCGTCGAAGCCGTCGGCCACAGTGGGCTGTCCGCCCAGGACATGCGCCAGGCCGGAGCCGGCGAAGGTCATGACCAGGAATCCAATGCCTACCCGGTTGTTGCCGCGGCCGTCCGAGGGCACCCGGAAAAGCCGGAAGGCACACACAAAGAGCATGAGGGGCAGCAGCAGGGAGATCCAGCCGAAGGTACCGTTCACTACCGCGTAGACGGCGTCCGGGAACCACCCGGTCAGGCCCCACCAGGCAAACGTGGCGATGAAGACGCCCAGGGCGAGGTTGAAGAGGGCGGCGCCGTCGCGGCGTTCTTCGGCTGGGATGTCGCTGACGTCGTGGCCGATGCGCCGGACTCCGCCGCCCACCATGTGTCCCAGCCCCAGCCAGGCGCCGCCAACCACCCTCGCCAGCCACGGTTGGTGGTGTTCGACGGCGGGGAGCTGGCGGGTGCGCGCGGTGCTGGACGAGCCGCCGCGGGGGGTCTTGCCTGCTGATGAGCCGGTTCCGCGGCCTGTGGAGCTGCCGGCTTTGCTGCCGGAGCCGCCCCTGCCGGTACCTTTGGGCGCGGAAGTAGTACGTGTGGCCATACTGTTCACGCTACCGGAACCACGCCCTGAATCCGGGGATATCGGGCCGTCCGGCCCCCCGCAATGTAGGTGGGCGCCGGGTAGGCAAAGGGCCCGGTTCCAGTGGAACCGGGCCCTTTGCCTGCCCCGGACTTGGGGTTCGAACTGCTGCGGCGGTCAGGCCTCGAGCACCACGGGGATGATCATGGGCTTGCGGCGCAGCTTGCGGTTGACCCAGGTGCCCACTACCCGGCGGACCACCTGCTGGAGCTGGTGGCTGGTGTGGTCCTTGTTGTTCAGGACCGCTTCCTCCAGCGCAGCGTTGATCTTGGGGATGATGTCGTCGAAGACGGAGTCGTCCTCGGCTACGCCGCGGGCGTGGATCTCAGGCCCGGACACCACCTTGCCGGTGGCGCGGTGGATGACGGTGATGATCGAGATGAAGCCTTCGTCACCCAGGATGCGCCGGTCCTTGAGGTCGGCGTCGGTGATCTCGCCAACGCTGGAGCCGTCCACGTAGACGAAGCCAACTTCCACCTGGCCCACCACGTCCGCGCGGTGGTCGCGCAGGTCGATGACGGTTCCGTTGTCCGAAAGGATCACGCTAGCCTCGGGCACGCCGGACTCGATGGCGATCTTGCCGTTGGCCAGCAGATGGCGGGTCTCACCGTGGACGGGCATGGCGTTGAGCGGCTCGAGGATGTTGTAGCAGTACAGCAGTTCACCGGCGGCGGCATGGCCGGAGACGTGGACCTTGGCGTTGCCCTTGTGGATCACGTCGGCGCCCAGCTTAAGCAGGCCGTTGATGATCCGGAATACCGCGTTCTCGTTACCGGGGATGAGGCTTGAGGCCAGGATGACGGTATCACCGTCACCCACCACCACGCGGTGGTCACCGTTGGCCATGCGCGAGAGCGCTGCCATGGGTTCACCCTGGGAACCGGTGGACATCAGGACCACGCGGTTGTCCGGAAGGTTGTCAATGTTCTTGATGTCCACGATGAGCCCTGCCGGCACGTCGAGGTAGCCCAGCTTTTCGGCGATGGCCATGTTGCGCACCATGGAGCGGCCCACGAACGCCACCTTGCGGTTGTGCTTGGCGGCGGCGTCCAGCACCTGCTGTACGCGGTGGACGTGGGAGGAGAAGGACGCCACGATGATGCGCTTGGTGGCCTGCCCGAACAGGCGTTCCAGCGTGGGACCGATCTCTTTTTCGGCGGTGGTGAAGCCAGGGACGTCGGCGTTGGTGGAGTCGGACATGAACAGGTCCACGCCCTCTTCGCCCAGCTTGGCGAAGTGCCGCAGGTCCGTGATGCGTCCGTCAAGGGGCAACTGGTCCATCTTGAAGTCGCCGGTGTGCAGCACGGTTCCGCCGGCGGTGCGCAGGAACACGGCCAGGGCATCCGGGATGGAGTGGTTCACGGCGACGAATTCGCACTCGAACGGGCCGAACTTCTCCACCTGGCCCTCTTCGACCGTCAGTGTGTACGGCCGGATGCGGTGTTCCTGCAGCTTGGCTTCGATCAGCGCGAGGGTCAGCTGTGAACCGACCAGCGGGATGTCGTTGCGGAGCCGCAGCAGGTACGGGACAGCGCCGATGTGGTCCTCGTGGCCGTGGGTCAGGACAACGGCCACGATGTCTGCCAGCCGGTTCTCGATGTACGAGAAATCGGGCAGGATCAGGTCAACGCCGGGCTGTGTTTCCTCCGGGAAGAGGACGCCGCAGTCGACAATCAGCAGCTTGCCGCCGATTTCGAACACGGTCATGTTCCGGCCGATCTCCCCCAGCCCGCCGAGCGGGACGATGCGGAGCGTGTCCTGCGGCAGGCGCGGAGGTGTAACAAGGCCGGTCAGGGCGGTTTGGGTCATATTGCACTACTTTCCAGGCGGAAGGGTGCCGGTCGTCGTCCTCAGGAGTAGACCAGCCCCGCTTCCGCCAAATCCCCGCGGATGGTTTCGATCTCGGCTTCGTCCGGCTCCACGAGGGGCAAACGGACGATCGAGTTGGGCAGGACTCCCTGCCATTTAAGAATCTGCTTGGCGGCCACGGCGCCCTGGACCCTGGTCATGGTGGCGCGCACCACGGGCAGGAGTTCCAAGTTGATCTTCCGGGCGGTGCCGAGGTCGTTGGCGTTGACGGCGTCAATGAGCTCACGGAACCGGCGGGTGGCCACGTGGGTGGTGACGCCCACGAGGCCGACAGCGCCCAGCGCCATCCAGGGCAGGGTCAGTCCGTCGTCGCCGGAGTAGAAGAGGAGGTCCGTCTCGGCCATGACGCGGGCTGCAGCAACCAGGTCCGCCTTCGCATCCTTGACGGCAACGATGTTGGGGTGCTGCGCCAGCCGGATCATGGTGTCCGGTTCGATGGCTATGGAGGACCGGCCGGGAATGTCGTAGAGCATGACGGGGACGTCCACTGCCGAGGCGATGGTCTCGAAGTGCGCCTGGACGCCCGCCTGGCTGGGCTTGTTGTAGTAGGGCGTCACCAGCAGGAGGCCGTCGACGCCGAGGGCCGCGGCCTGCTGGGAAAGGTGGACGGAGTGCGCGGTGTCGTTGGTTCCGGTGCCGGCGATGACGGCGGCGCGGCCGCCCACGGCGTCCTTGACCGCGCGGAACATGCCGAGGTTCTCTTCATCCGTCAGAGTGGACGTTTCGCCGGTGGTGCCGGTGACCACAAGGCCGTCGCAGCCGTCGTCCACGAGCTTGCTGGCCAGGGCCGCTGCCTGGTCGTAATCCACGGCGCCGTCCTTGGTGAACGGCGTGACCATGGCGGTCAGGAGCGTACCGAGGGCAGGGATGTGCGCGGAAGAGTCAGCCATGGGAAAAACGTTACCCTGTTCCCCGCTGGTTAGGACAATGCCGGGAGCGTGATGAACGTCAAATTGGGGGTTCCCGGAGTCACGGGGTGCCGCAGTACCGGCCGACGGCTGCCCGGCGGAGTTCCTCGGCCCAGTCTGAGAGACGCTGGGCGGCCCGGACGTAGTGGAACAGTTCCAGGGGCGTCAGGGCATCCAAATCCGTTTCAGCCAGGCGGCGGGCAAGCTCGGCACCTTCGGGCTGGGCCGCCAGGCTGACGCCCTCCTGCTGCCACTGCAGATCCTCCGCGGGCTTCCCGGCTACGAGCTGGCGGAAGAGGAAGTCCACTACCCCGGGGCTCATGGCTTTCAGGAGGCCCGTTCCCGGCTCGGGGCACGCCGGTCCGCGGCCGGAGCTGTGGCTGGCGGACTCGTGGCGGCCCGCCCCGTAGGCGGGAATCTCCGGCGTTGGCGTCTGCATGCGGTCCATCGTATTCGAACATATATTCGAATACAAGGGTTGCTGCTTTATCTGCGCGGCTGCCAGGGAGGACTTCCGCCCGTGACAGCCGGCCCCGCCGAGCGTATGAGACGATTCGGTTCATGACTTCCCGCAACCCGGCCAGGGCACCCCGGAAAACGGCAGCGGGCCAAGTGCCGGGGCGGCTCTACGGCATCGATGCTGCGCGCGGGATTGCCCTGCTGGGCATGATGGCCACCCATCTGCTCCCCACCTTTGAATCCAACGCCGGCCTCACCCCCACCTGGATCGGGCTGGCATTCTCCGGGCGGGCAGCAGCCCTGTTCGCTGTACTGGCCGGCGTCGGGCTGGCGCTGTCTACCGGGAAGCAGAGGCCGCTGGCGGCCGGCGAACTCTCGGCTGCGCGCCGCGGGGTAGCCCTCCGCGCGCTGGTGATCGCCGCCGTCGGGCTCAGCCTGGGTGGCCTCGAAGTCAACCTTGCCGTCATCCTGGTCCACTACGCAGTCCTCTTCCTCTGCATCCTGCCGTTCCTGGGCATGGGCCTGAAGCAGCTCTGCGCCTGGGCTGCCGGATGGATCGTCGGTTCCCCGGTCCTGGCCTACCTCCTGCGGCCCTGGCTGTTGGCCGCGGAGCCACCCCTGCAGCTTGGCCATAATCCCGGCTGGGAGGACCTGGCAACACCCGCGCGGCTGGTCGCCGATGTGTTCCTCACCGGCTATTACCCGGTGTTCCAGTGGATGTCCTACCTGCTGGTGGGACTCGCCATTGGCCGGCTGGTGCTCAGCAAGGCCCTGGTCCCGGTGCTGCTGCTGGCCGGCGGGACCGTCGTTGCGATCGCCGCGAAGGTGCTGGGCGTGACGGCGATGGAGGACTGGGGCGGCCGTGCCGCACTCGAGGAGGTCCTCAATGCGCCAGGGTATCCGCTGGACAGCGTCCTGCAGGTGAACCTGACCGGAATCAGGCAGGAAGGGTCGTGGTGGTGGCTGGCGTCCGCGGCCCCGCATTCCGGTACCACCCTGGACCTGGTGCACACCTCGGCAGTGGCGGCGGCGGTCATCGGAGCCTGCTTGCTCCTTGGTCGGTTGGCGGAGTGGATAGACCTGGACCTGCTGCTCCCCCTGCGCGGCGCCGGTGCCATGACGCTGACCCTGTACACGGCCCATGTGTGGGTAGTGTCAGGTTTCTACCTGAAGCCGTTGCCTGCCGGCTGGACCGAGGACGGCATGTACTTTGCCCAGGCAGCCGCAGCTGTGCTGGTGGGCATGGCCTTCGTGCTGCTGAAGTGGCGGGGGCCGCTGGAGTGGGTGGGCCATGCTGCCAGCCAGCTGGGCCGCGGGCAGCTGAAACTCCCTCGGTAGGGGCTAGGCCGGAACCTTGCCGCGGAAGAGCCTGACGGCGTCGCGCATGGACGCCCGGGCCCTTTTCCGGTCGCCGGCGGCATCGTAGGCGCAGCTGAGCCGGAACCAGGACCGCCAGTCGTCGGGTGCCGCTTCTGCTTCAGCCTTGTACTTTTCGAATTCTGCGTCGGCCGCTTCCCGGACGATCCGCCCGGCCGGTGTCCGCGGCAGTTCATCCACGGGGAGGCCGCCCTCGGCTTCGAGGACCTTCGCCATCTGCTCCGTCCGGGCCCCGAACATCAACTCGCGGATCAATGCCCAGGCACCGACGATCGGCAGGACCAGGTAGGCGGCTCCGATGGCCTGCGCCGTGAGGTTGCCGTCCGTCAGGAGCAGGATGGAGCGCTGCAGCGAAACCACCAGGTAGAACACCAGGAGCAGCGTGACAAGCCCCACCCAGATCTTGGTGCGGTTCTTGCGGAAGCCTGCCAGGAACCCGTCCATCGCCTAGAAACCCAGGTCCAGGTAGCCGTCCAGCCCCACGGTAAGCCCGGGGTGGGCGGCCACGTTGCGGACGCCGAGCAAAACGCCGGGCATGAAGGACGCGCGGTCGAAGGAGTCGTGGCGCAGCGTCAGCTGCTCACCGGCGCTGCCGAGGAGGACTTCCTGGTGGGCCACCAGGCCGCGCAGCCTGACGCTGTGGACGCGGACGCCGTCAACGTCGCAGCCGCGGGCGCCGTCCAGTTCGCTGGTGGTGGCATCAGGGCTTGCCGGCACTCCGGCGGCCCCGCGCTCAGCGGCGATGAGCTGGGCGGTGCGGACAGCGGTTCCGGAAGGGGCGTCCACCTTGTCCGGGTGGTGCAGCTCAATGATCTCCACCGACTCGAAGTACTTGGAAGCCTTGGCGGCGAAGGCCGAGGCCAGCACCGATCCCACGGCAAAGTTGGGGGCGATCAGCACGCCGGTTTCCGGGTGCCCAGCCAGCAGGGCTTCGAGCGCGGCCAGGCGGCCGGCATCCCAGCCGGTGGTCCCCACAACGGCGTGGATGTCGTTTTCGACGGCGAAGCGGACGTTGGCTTCGGTGCTTTCGGGAACTGTCAGGTCCACAAGGTACTGCGCTCCGGCGGCGGTAACCTGGTCCAGGGAGTCGCCCCGTCCCAGTGCTGCGACGAGCTCCATGTCGGGTGCGGCTTCAACGGCTTTGACGGCTTCGGCGCCCATGCGTCCGTTGGCGCCCAGGATGGCGACGCGCTTGGCTTCGGAGTGTTGTTCGGTCATGCCGTTAACCCTACCGTCGGGCCCGGGGCGCCCCGGAACCGGACAGTGTGCGTTACCTCGCAGGAAGCGTCAGCAGGCCGGCATCAGCCGCCGGCGCCCACCCACTCAACGGTGCCGTCGGAGAAGAACTGTTCCTTCCAGATGGGCACCTGTTCCTTGATGCGGTCCACCAGTTCGGAGCACACGGCAAACGCCTGCCCCCGGTGCGCTGCGGACACCGCGCATACCAGTGCGGGGTCGCCGATCTGCAGCATGCCGATCCGGTGGGCCGCCCAGATGCGGACCGGCTTTCCGTCGTCCTCCCCCGCACCCCCGCCGGTGTTTTGTTCGGCAACCAGCCGGGCAACGACGTCGGCCATCACCTGGTGCGCCGTGGGGTGCGCGCTGTAGCTGAGGCGGTCAACTGCCTTGCCGCCGTCGTGGTTGCGCACCACGCCGCTGAAGCTGACCACCGCACCTGCGGTATCGCCTTCCACGGCCGCGATGGCCTGGTCTACGGAGATCGGCTCCGCGCTGAGGACCGCGGATACCACCTCGAATGCTTCAGTGCCCATGGTTGCCTTCCAACTGGTCGCAGAGATGCCCGATCAGCGGGTCCAGGACGGTAAGTCCGTCCATGACGCCTTTCGGTGAGCCGGGCAGATTAACAATGAACGACTTCCCGGCCGCACCCGCGTAGCCGCGGCTGAGCGCCGCCAGCGGCGTTTTGGCGGCCCCTTCACGCCGGATGGCCTCCATGATGCCGGGGATTTCGCGGTCCAGCAGGGGCCGGGTGACGTCGGGGGTCCGGTCGTCCGGGCTCAGGCCGGTGCCGCCGCTGGTGATCACGACGGCGGGACGCTGGGTCAGCAGGGCCCTGATCGCGGCGCCGACGGGCTCGCCGTCGGGGACCACCATCGCCGGGAAGACCTCGAAGCCGTGCTCGGTGAGCCAGTCCGTGATCACCGGGCCGGTCTCGTCGTCGTAAATGCCTGCCGCTGCCCGCGTGGAGGCGATTACCACGCCGGCCTTCCGGCCCTGGACGTCGCCGTGCCGGTGCGGCTCATCGGCGTGGGACAGGCTTCCGTGGGAATGGGTGTCGCCAGAGGTGTCATGGTGGGTCATAGGGTCCAGTCCCCGCTCTTGCCGCCGCTTTTGGCCAGCACTTTGATATCGGTCAGGACGGCGTGTTTGTCCACGGCCTTGATCATGTCGTAAACGCTCAGCGCGGCCACGGACGCCGCCGTAAGGGCTTCCATTTCCACGCCGGTCACGCCGCGGGTCTTGACCGTCGCCACTACCTCGACGGACTCGGCTTCGAGCCCGAAGTCGACGGTGACCTTGGACAGCGGAAGGGGGTGGCACAGCGGAATCAGCTCGGGCGTTTTCTTGGCGGCCATGATGCCGGCCACCCGGGCAACGGCCAGCGCGTCCCCCTTGGGAAGCCCGCCGGAACCGAGCAGGCCCATCACCTCCGCCGTGGTGCGGACCGTGGCTGTTGCCGTGGCTTCGCGGGTGGTTTCGGCTTTGGCGGACACGTCCACCATCTGTGCGCTGCCGTCCCGGCGCAGGTGCGTCAGGGCGGCCGGGGTCTGTTCTGCATTCACAGCATCCATACTTCCACCTCGTCCCCGGCTGCGAGTTCCGTTACGCCGGCGGGGACGTGGACCAGGGCGTTGGAACCGGCCAGCGCACGGACCAGGTGGGAGCTCTCGCCGCCCTCGAGCCGGACGGTGCCGTCGGGCTGCAGGTTGCCGCGCCGGACCTGGTGCTTGTGCTCCGGGGATGTCAGCGGCTGGCTGAGCCTGGCGCGGACAGGGAGGCGGAGGGCCGGAGCCCCAAGGACTGCCGCGAGGGCCGGCCGGAGGAACATTTCAAAGGACACCAGGCAGCTGACGGGGTTCCCGGGGAATCCCAGGAAGGGCACGCCGTCGAACATTCCGATCCCCTGCGGTCCGCCCGGCTGCATGGCCACGTGCAGGAATTCCACCGGCTGGCCTTCCATGGCCTGCCGGACAACCTCGTAGGCGCCCTTGCTGACGCCGCCGGTGGTCACAATGACATCGGCATCCGCGCCCTGGCTCCGGAGCAGCTTCTGCAGTTCCGCGGGATCGTCGGTGGAGATACCGGCCCGCCGCACCTCCAGGCCTGCCTGCGCCATGGCGGCTTCGAGGAGGGTGCCGTTGGCGTCGTAAATCTTGCCGGCTGTCAGGTCCTTCCCTGGTTCCACCACCTCGTCCCCGGTGGTGACGAGCAGGATCCGGACGGCGCGGTAGACCTCCACCTCAGGGATGCCCAGCGCGGCAAGCAGCCCCAGCTGGGCGGGACCAAGGCACGTTCCGCCGGCCAGGGCGCGCTCCCCTGCGGCAATGTCGCTGCCCACCGGGCGGACATAGGTTCCCGCCGCCGTTGCCGGCAGCGTAACCCGGGCGCCCGTGCCGGGAGCCGGAAAGCTGTCCGGCACCGCACGCTCAATGGGTACGACGGCGTCAGCGCCGTCCGGGAGCATGGCGCCTGTCATGATGGGCGCCGCCGTCCCGCGGGCCAGCGAGGGCGGACGCATCCCCGCCGGGACCGGCGCCGCGACGGCGAACTCCGTGACGTCGTCGTGCATGTCTGCGGAATTTACCGCGTACCCGTCCATCTGGGAGTTGGCGAAGGGCGGGAGGCTGACGGGTGCCAGGAACCCGTGCACCAAAGACTTGCCGAGGGCCCCCGGCAACGGAACGGTTTCGGTGCGGGATTCTGACCGCAAGGGTGCCAGCAGGTCCGCAACGGCGGCGACATGGCGGGCAACGGAGCGGGCCTGGCGAGGCGTGCCCGCAGGGGCGTGGCGGTGCGGGCTGGTCATGGATGCGCCTTCAGTGTGGGCCGTCAGGATTTCACGTCCACTCTAACCGTGTGGAATCCGGTGGCGCCGTCCGGGACCACAGGCCGGGATGCTTCGTCCTGGACGGTGCCGGCAAGGTCCGTGGCCCGGACCTGGACCTCGTACTGCCCAGGCGTCAGGTCCATGCTGAGTTTCCACTGGTACCACGTGTCCGTGGAGATCCCGGATGACAGCTCTGCAGGCTGCCAGGAACCGCGGTTGACCCTGAGTTCAACGGCGCTGACGCCGGTGTGCTGGGCCCAGGCAATGCCGCCAAAGGTGACCGTACCGGCATTGACGGGCCTGCCGCTGCGGGGGACGTCAATGCGGGAGGACAGTTTGATGGGTCCGTGGTCGGACCAGCCCCTCGTGGTCCAGTAGGCGGTGTCCTCCGCATAGGTGGTGACTTTCAGCTCGGTAACCCACTTGGTGGCGGAAACGTAGCCGTACAGGCCCGGCACCACCAGCCGGACGGGGAACCCGTGTTCGAGCGGCAGCGGGCCGCCGTTCATTCCCACGGCCAGCATCGCGTCCCGGTTGTCCGTAAGCACTTCCAGCGGCGTGCCGGCAGTCCATCCGTCAGCGCTCCGGGACAACACCATGTCCGCGCCCCGGACCGGCCCGGCCAGCGCCAGGACTTCGCGGACCGGCCAGCCTAGCCACCGGGCGTTGCCGATGAGGTCCCCGCCTACCGGGTTGGACACGCAGGCGATGGTGATGTGGCGTTCGGTCAGCGGCTTGGCCAGGAGGTCGGCGAGGGTCAGTTCCACCTCGCGCTGCACCATCCCCGTGACCCTGAGGACCCAGGTATCGGGGTCGACGGCGGGTACCACCAGTGCCGTGTCGATCCGGTAGAAGTCGTTGACGGGGGTGACGAGCGGCGGCATGCCCTCCACGCCCGCCTCCGCTCCGGCAGGGATAGCGGGCGCCGGTTCCGCCGCCCGGGGTAACGCCACCCGGGCGCGGGCATCGTTAATCTTTATTACGGTCCCGCGCCAGGTTCCCGCCAGGACGCCGCCGGCGGTGGCCAGGACGGCCCCGGCGGCGAGGTTCCGCAGGAACGTGCGGCGGGCTGGTGCATTCCCGCTGCCAGCCGCCCCTTCCCAGGCCTTCAGCTTCCGCGTCAGCAGGCGGAGGATCAGAGCAGCGGCCGCCGCCGCAGCCACTGGAAGCGCCAGGGCCACCGGCGTGGCCTGGGCGCGGCCGGCAACAGCGGCCACGCCGGCAAGCCCGAAGAGGGAAATCACGGCCAGTCCGGCAAAGCGCCGCCGCCGTTCCACCACCCCTGCAAAGGCCGCGAGGACGGCGATGACCAGGGCCATGCCGGCCAGGAGGGCCGCCTTGTCCGCCGTGCCGAAGAGCGAGACTGCCCAGTCCTTTACTGCCGGCGGGACGGCATCAATGACCGCTCCGCCCACCGCCGTCAGCGGTGACACCGACGGGCTCCACACGCCGGCCAACAATTCTCCAACGACCACCCCGCCGGCCACGGACACCACGCCTGCGGCCGCAGCGTGCCCGCCCAGGGGGCGCCGTTCCCGCTGTTCCCCGGCGCTGGGTTCCGCCAATCCGCCGTGGCGGGTACCGTCGTCGTGCGTGGCCTGCTGCCGGGCGCTGTTCACCCTTCAAGCATAGGTTCGCGCGGCCCTTACGCCGGTTGCCCGGCACGGATTCCTGCCGCTCCCGGGCAGCAGCCGTCACGGGTGTGATGTGGAGCCCATCGTGGCGTAGCCTGAATTCATGAGTGTCCAGCTAGGCATGCCCCAGCCCCGCGAAGAAGCGGGCCCGGCGCTGCCGTCCGTCCCGGCTGCGCGTCCGGCTGACGCGCCTGCGGGCCTGGCGGACCGGTACGGGCGCCGGGCCACCGACATGCGGCTGTCCCTGACCGATAAATGCAACCTCCGCTGCACCTACTGCATGCCCGCCGAAGGCCTGGAATGGCTGGCAAAGCAGGCCGTCATGACGGCCGAGGAGATTGTCCGGATCGTCCGGATCGGGGTGGAGCAGCTCGGCGTCCGCGAGCTGCGGCTCACCGGCGGCGAACCCCTGGTGCGGCACGACCTGGTGGACATCATTTCCGCGCTGCGCAGCAACCATCCGGACCTGCCCATCTCAATGACCACCAACGCCGTGGGGCTGGCGAAGAAGGCCGCCCCGCTCAAGGCCGCGGGCCTGACACGGATCAATGTTTCGCTCGATTCCCTGCACGAAGAGACGTTTACGAAGCTCACGCGCCGCCCCTTCCTCGACCAGGTGCTGGCAGGCGTGGACGCCGCGTGGGCGGCCGGACTTGGTCCGGTCAAACTGAACGCCGTCCTGATGCGCGGGATCAACGATGCCGAGTCCCCTGCCCTGCTGGGTTGGGCTTTGGACCGGGGTTACGAGCTGCGCTTCATCGAACAGATGCCGCTCGACGCCGACCACGGCTGGACGCGCCGGAACATGATCACCGCCGCCGAGATCCGCGAAATCCTGTCCGCCGAGTACGTCCTGAGCGCCGATCCGCGGGAACGCGACGGGGCGCCCGCCGAAAGGTTTGAGGTACGACGCCGGGTGCCCGGCTTGGATGCCGGCGGTGCCCCTTCCGCGCACGGCCCCGTCCTGGGAACGGTGGGAATCATCGCCTCGGTCACGGAGCCGTTCTGCTCGGATTGCCGCCGGACGAGGATCACTGCCGAGGGCAAGATCATGAGCTGCCTCTTCTCCCGTGAAGAGTACGATCTCCTGGGCCTGCTGCGATCCGGCGCCGACGACGACGCCCTGGCGCGCCGGTGGCAGGACGCAATGTGGATTAAGCCAAAAGCCCACGGCATGGACCATGTGGGACTCGACGCTCCGGACTTCGTCCAGCCGGACCGCAGCATGAGCGCCATCGGGGGCTGACCGGAATGCATGTACGTTACTTCGCTGCCGCACGCGCCGCTGCCGGGTTCGAGGAGGAGAAGTTCGACCTCCCTGCCGGGGCAACTGTGGCGGACCTCCTGGACGCCGTCCTGGCCGTGCCCCGGGAGGAGCCACCTGCCGGGACCCCTCCGCTGGCACGCATCCTGTCGCGCAGCAGCTTCCTGTTGAACGAGGTGGCCGTGCGGGACCGTGCCACGGTTGTGGGCGCCGACGACGTCCTGGACGTCCTGCCACCGTTCGCCGGAGGGTAGCCCCCGCGGCAGTGCCACTGCGGAGTTCTGCTGTAGTGCCGTAGTGGGCTTGTGCACGAGTGCCGTTTTGGCCCGACGCACCCAATGTCAGACCCTCGCTGGATGATGTTGTTATGGGAAAAGCGGCGAGTCAGAGTGTGGCGATGGAGGCTGTTCGAGCTTCTGTAGCCGGGCTTGACGCGCTGTTCCGGGAGGACTCCGAGCTGGACCGCGTAGTCGGCTCTGCCGCCATGGCTACTCCTGATGATGCGCGCGCTGCTGGCCCCACGGTTCCGACGGACGTTGATGTGTTGGAGCGGAAGTCGGAGCTTCGGCTGCAGCGGCTGGCGTTCTGGAGCCGTCTTGAAGCCCAGGTCGCGGCGGGTAAGGCCCGGGACGCCGCTGATTTCGCTGAGTTCCAGGAGGCAATGACACCGTCGGAGGCCACAGGGTTGGAGCGGGCGTTTGTGGAGATGTCCACGACGGCGGAGGTCGCCGGGGTCCTGACGCTCAGCCCGGGCGCCGCTTCAGCATTCATCAGCCAGTCCCGGACAGTCTGCGCGATACCACCGGTGTTGACCGCGCTGGCCGATGGGGCGATGTCCTGGCGGCACGCGGTCATCGTCGCCGACGAAACCGACTGCCTTGACCAGGAACGTACTGCGGCGCTGGTGGCGCACTTCTTCGACCCCGACGCCCCCAACCTGGCCCGCGGTTCAGCTCCCGGCCACCTCGTCCCGCACCTGTTCCGACGCAAAGTACGGAGCTGGCGCGAACGCACCTACCCCGGTTCCTTCCAGGAACGCCACGTGGCCTGTGTGGCCAACCGGCGGATGGAATACCGCCCCGACGCCGACGGGATGGCATCGATTACCCTGATCCTGCCCGGGGACACCGCCTGCGCCGTCTGGAACAAAACGACAGCGCTCGCCCGCGGCCTGCAGGGACCCGGCGAGACCCGCACCCTCACCCAGCTCCGGCCCGACGTCGCCTCCGCGCTCCTGCTCGGCGCCCAGGATGGCGGCGATGCTACGGGCCGGTCCGGCGACGGCACGGGCCCGGCAACGTAGCCGCCGCCCACGGGGTTGCCGGCGGCAGCGAACGTGACAGTAACGCCGGCACCGGCCCCTACGCCGTTGACCTCAGCACAATCCCAGCACCGAAGGCCATCGTCCTCGTCACCGTGCCGATCTTCACCCTGACGGGTCAGACGGACGAACCCGCCGATCTCGACGGGCACGGACCCATCCCTGCCGCCATGGCCCGGAAGCTCGTCGCCGACGGGGCGACCTCGTTATACCGGGTCCTGGTCGACCCCCGCGACGGGGCACCGCTCGAGATTGGACGGACCAGCTACCGGCTCCCCGAGGCCATGAAGCGCTGGATCAGGATGCGCGATGGACACTGCACGTTCCCCGGTTGCAGCAACCCCAGCACCGACAACGACACCGACCACCTCACCGCCTGGCAGCACGACGGGACAACCGGGGTGAGCAACCTGGCACAACTCTGCCCGAGACACCACCGCCTCAAACACAACAGCGGCTGGACCCCCACACCCGCCACCCCAACCGGACCACCCGGCTGGACCTCACCCACAGGCCGCCACTACCCGGCCCAACAACCCGGATGGCAACCACCACACTGGCCACCCGGACTAAACAGGCGAGGTCTTGATTCCCCGCGCCAGCAGGGTTTGCCCCAGGGGACGGCTATGAAGCCTGGCAGTGCGACCATCAAATGGGGACCTGAGAGCCGGGACTCCCTGGAGGAACAGATCCTCGCGGGCCTGCCCGTATGCCCCGTATACGTCCTCGCCGACCCACCCGACGACTACGAGCCACCGATCGACGAGCCCGTAGCCGAGTCCTATCCCGATGACCCCGTGTGGAGAGACTTCTACGCAACAGCCCTCACGCCGCCCAAGACCCCTTAGGTCTCCAAACCTGTTAGGAGTCCAAGCCCGGTAGGGATCCCTGCCCACCAGCGGACTCGCGCCTGGGGAACGGGGTTGATGGCGCCTCGGCGTGATCTTCAGCCAGCGGTCACAACCCGTCGGAAGGTGGACGTCATGAACGGGGTAAAGGCCGGGCGTTTGCCGTTTGCGCCAGCATTCGATTCGTCGACGGCGTCGGGCTTTCCCCCCGTCCGAAGTTCCGTGATGTGCACGAGCACCTCGCTCTGTGGCACTGAGCCAGAGGCCCCAGTGAGCATGATGCTGTGCCGCGTCCAGCCCGTCGCTGAGCGCCGCTCCACCCGGAGCACGCCGTCATGCCACGTGCACCGGGACGGACTGCCGGGAGGCCCACCGGTGCTGTCGACGTAGTACCAGAACACATCATGGTGGTCGGGATCCAGGGTGAATACTCCGTGACCCTCAAAGTGCGAACCGTTGGCCTCCACATGCCGGTAGCTCTGGACCACCGCAAATCCCCCGGCTGCCCGCCGGTAGGCCACCTCGGCATCCACCGTCCGCTGCGGCCCCCAGGGCCCGGCGGCCAGCTCGGTACTCCCCCGCCAGGCGCCGAGGAGGCCCGCCAGCGCCGGATGAATACCGGCAGGAACACCAGGTCGCGGCGCCTCCGGGACGCCATCATGGCCCAGCCGGAGTACGGTCACGCCTTCCACTCCTCACCAGCACGGCAACGTCGGATGGCCTCATCGTAGTCCTGCAGCCTGCGCCCCGCGAGTAGTCCCAACGCTCCCCTGGACCATTACCGCTGGGCGCTCGGCAGCCTCCCCCGGTACCCGGGCTTCGGTTGTCCGTTGCTCAGAGCCCGAAGGTCTCGGTTTCGTCGAAAGGTCCCACCACGGTGACGGTCCGGGGCGCGGCAGCCAGTTCGGCGGCCAGTTCCTGTACCTGTTCAGCGGTAACGGACTTGATCAGCCGCAGGGTCTCGTCGATGTCCTGGTACTCACCGGACACCAGTTCTGCCCGGCCCAGGCGTGACATCCGGGAGCCGGTGTCCTCCAGGGCCAGCACAATCCCGCCGCAGAGCTGCCCCACGGCCTTGCGGAGTTCATCCTCCGAGATGCCGTCTTCGGCGAGCTTGTCCAACTCGATGCCCAGCAGTTCAAGGACCTGCCGCACCTTGGAGGGCGTGCAGCCTGCATACATGCCGAAGTAGCCGGCATCAGCGTAGGAAGACGCGAAGGAGTAGGTGGAGTACACGAGGCCGCGCTTTTCCCTGATCTCCTGGAACAGCCGTGAGGACATTCCTCCGCCGAGGACAGCGTTGAGGACACTCATGACGTAACGGCGCTCATCCGTGGCAACAATCGTGGGGCAGCCCATGATGATGTTCGCCTGCTCAACGGCACGCTTTACCACCTGGAGTCCGGCGGTTCCCGTGATCAGGGCACGCTCGGTGGGCCGGCGATCAACCGGCGACGCATTCGTCTCAAGCGACCAGCCTGCAGCCTCAAGGGCATCCACCACGAGGCCGCACACGACGTCGTGCTCCAGCCCGCCGGCAGCGGTGATGACCAGTTCGTCGGGCCGGTAGTAGCGCTGGTAGTGCTCCCAGACAGAGTCACGGGCTACGGCGCGGATGGCGTCCGGGGTTCCGCCGATGGGGCGGCCCAGGGGGTGGCTGCCAAGAACCGAAGCGACGAAGTGCTCATGGGCTACATCCGTGGGGTCGTCGCTGTCCATGGCGATTTCCTCAAGGATGACGTCCCGTTCCTGCTCCATCTCGTCTGGGTCGAGGACGGCACCGGTGATCATGTCGGCAATGACATCGATGGCCATGGGCAGGTCCGTGTCCAGGACGCGGGCGAAGTAGCAGGTGCTTTCCTTTGCCGTCGCTGCATTGGATTCACCGCCCACCTCGTCAAAGGCCGAAGCGATCTCCAGCGCGGTGCGCCGTTTGGTGCCCTTGAAGAGCAGGTGCTCCAGGAAATGGGTGGAGCCGTGCTGTCCGTGGGCCTCGTCGCGGGACCCCACGCCTACCCAGAAACCGATGGTGGCCGACCTTTGGCCGGGCATCGCTTCGGTCAGAACCCGCACGCCACCGGGCAGCACGGACCGGCGGACTTCGGAGCCGCCGTCGGAGCCATGGACCAGGGTGTCGCCGAGGTGGTTCTGCTCAAGGGGCAGGGGTACAACAGTCATTGAGGCCTTTCAGGTGGTGCAGCCGGATCTGGCTGTCATCGTAACAGCGGCGGGGCCGGTGGATCATCCCACCGGCCCCGCCGTTTCTTACTGGTGTTCCTGTCAGGGAACGATTAGATCTCGGCGCCTTCAGCAGGCTCCGTGGCGTGGGCGCGTTCGGCGCCTTCAGCGCCTTCTTCCTCGGCCACAACCGGGGAGAGCGAGAGCTTTCCGCGGTCGTCGATCTTGGTGATTTCCACCTGGACCTTCTGGCCCACGGAAACAACGTCATCAACGTTGTCCACGCGCTTGCCGTTGGCCAGCTTGCGGAGCTCGGAGATGTGCAGGAGGCCGTCCTTGCCCGGAGTCAGCGACACGAAGGCACCGAAGGTGGTGGTCTTGACGACCGTACCCAGGTAACGCTCGCCGATTTCCGGAACCTGCGGGTTCGCGATGGCGTTGATGGCGGAGCGTGCTGCGTCGGCAGACGGACCGTTGGTGGCGCCAATGTAGACGGTGCCGTCGTCCTCGATGGAGATGTCGGCGCCGGTGTCTTCCTGGATCTGGTTGATCATCTTGCCCTTGGGGCCGATGACCTCGCCGATCTTGTCCACGGGGATCTTCACGGCGATGACGCGCGGTGCGAACTCGGAGAGCTCGTCCGGGGTGTCGATGGCCGAGTTGATGACCTCGAGGATGTGCAGGCGGGCTTCGCGGGCCTGCTTCAGGGCTGCAGCCAGGACCGAGGCGGGGATGCCGTCGAGCTTGGTGTCCAGCTGGATGGCCGTGACGAACTCGGAGGTACCGGCAACCTTGAAGTCCATGTCGCCGAAAGCATCTTCGGCGCCGAGGATGTCGGTCAGCGCGGCGTAGCGGGTCTGGCCGTCAACCTGGTCGGAAACCAGGCCCATGGCGATACCGGCAACGGCTGCCTTCAGCGGCACACCGGCGTTCAGCATGGACAGGGTGGAGGCGCAGACGGAACCCATCGACGTCGAACCGTTGGAACCGAGTGCCTCGGATACCTGGCGGATGGCGTAGGGGAATTCCTCGCGGGACGGCAGGACGGGCACGAGGGCGCGCTCTGCCAGGGCACCGTGGCCGATTTCGCGGCGCTTGGGCGAACCAACGCGGCCGGTCTCACCGGTGGAGTACGGCGGGAAGTTGTAGTTGTGCATGTAGCGCTTGCGCGTTACCGGCGACAGCGAGTCGATCTGCTGCTCCATCTTCAGCATGTTCAGCGTGGTGACACCCATGATCTGGGTTTCGCCGCGCTCGAAGATGGCCGAACCGTGGACGCGGGGCAGAACCTCAACCTCGGCGGTGAGCTGGCGGATGTCCGTCAGGCCACGGCCGTCGATGCGGATCTGGTCCTTGAGGATGCGCTGGCGCACAACGTGCTTGGTGACCGAGCGGAACGCTGCGGACAGCTCCTTCTCGCGTCCTTCGAACTGGCCGGCCAGGGAAGAAGTGACTTCGTCCTTGAGCGCGTCCGAAGCGGTGTCGCGCTCCTGCTTGTCAGCGATCTGGAAGACGGCGGCCAGCTTGTCGGCGGCAGCGGCTTCAACAGCGGCGTAGACGTCGTCCTGGTAGTCCAGGAAGACCGGGAACTCAACGGTCGGCTTTGCTGCGCGGGCAGCAAGGTCTGCCTGGGCGTCGCACAGTGCCTTGATGAACGGCTTGGCGGCCTCGAGGCCTTCGGAAACAACCTCTTCGGTGGGGGCGGTGGCGCCCTGCTCCTTGATGAGGTTCCAGGAGTTGTCCGTGGCTTCGGCTTCCACCATCATGATGGCAACGTCGTCACCGGCGACACGGCCGGCAACAACCATGTTGAACACGGAGTTCTCGAGCTGGGAGTGCTTGGGGAAGGCAACCCACTGCGAGCCGTTCTCGTCGGCGACCAGGGCAACGCGGACGCCGCCGATGGGGCCGGAGAAGGGCAGGCCGGAGAGCTGGGTGGACATGGAGGAGGCGTTGATGGCCACCACGTCGTAGAGCTCGTCGGGGTTGATGGCCAGGACGGTCACCACGATCTGGACTTCGTTGCGCAGGCCCTTGACGAAGGCCGGACGCAGCGGGCGGTCCATGAGGCGGCAAGCCAGGATGGCTTCGGTGGACGGGCGGCCTTCGCGGCGGAAGAACGAGCCCGGGATACGGCCGGCAGCGTACATGCGCTCTTCGACGTCAACCGTCAGGGGGAAGAAGTCGAAGCCTTCGCGCGGGTGCTTGCCTGCGGTGGTGGCGGAGAGCAGCGCGGTGTCTTCGTCGATGTACACCATGGCTGCGCCGGCGGCCTGCTTGGCGAGGCGGCCGGTTTCGAAGCGGATTACACGCTTGCCGAAGCGGCCATTGTCAATGACGGCTTCTGAGAACTGGATTTCGGGACCCTCCATAGAGAGTCACCTCCGTTTCTGTTTTACGGAAGTCCAGCCGCATCAACCCAGGCCAGCATATGTCGACTGGCCCTGCACCCGGTCGTCGATCGAGACCCACGGGCCGGGGCAGCGATTCGATGCTGCCGTTCCCGGGGATCACTACCGAGGACCGCGAATGCGTGATGCGGTTGATCCTCCTGTTTAGTTTTTTAGGTGAAGCAGGGCGGCCCGGGCCCGAATGGGACAGGGCCGCCCGAAAGTCCGACTAGCGGCGCAGGCCGAGGCGCTCGATGAGCGCACGGTAGCGTGCAATGTCAGTCTTCTTGAGGTAGCTCAGCATGCGCTTGCGGCGACCAACCATGGCCAGCAGACCGCGCTGGGTGTGGTAGTCGTGCTTGTGCTCCTTCATGTGCTCAGTCAGATCCTTGATCCGCTGGGTCAGGACTGCAACCTGGACCTCGGGCGAACCGGTGTCGCCTTCGCCGGTTGCGTATTCCTTGATGATGGACTGCTTTACAGCGGCGTCAAGTGCCACAATAACTCCTTGGGATGTGCCGTGAGGGCCCAGGTCAGTAATTCACTGCCGGGTCTGCCGCTGCGGCCAGCCCGGTGAAAACCGGGTGCAGCCGTACACAGCAGGAACCAGCCGCCACGGACTGCAGCCGGATCCATCGTCCAGTTTACCGGTCGCTGCCCAATGTTGTCGAAACAGGGCCGGCGGCGGCCCGGCGGCGGCACGGCGCCGGAAACCGGGTCAGGCCGCGAGCCTGTCCCTGATGGCAGCCATGCCGTGCAGGACTTCCGCGAAACTGGTGCTGAGCGGGGACAGCCCCACCCGGAGCCCGCTGGGCGACCGGAAATCCGGTATCACGTCCCCGTCCCACAGGGCCTCAACGGTGGCCTTGGTGAAGTCAGCATGGTCCACGGTGATGTGGCTGCCGCGTTCCGCCGGATCGCGGGGCGACGCCAGTTCGGCACCAAGCGGCGCCAGCAGGGCCTCGAAGATTTCGACGGCGAACGCCGTGAGTTTTTCCGACTTGGCCCGGATGGCTCCCATCGACGCTTCCTCGATGAGGTCGAGGGTGCCCCGCATGGCCAGCATGCCGAAGACGGCCGGCGTTCCGCTCAGGAAGCCGCGGATGCCCGGCGCAGGCTCATACCCGGCCGCCATCTCGAAGGCATCCTTGCGGCCCATCCATCCCCAGATGGGCTGGTTCAGTGATGGCAGGTGCCGGGCGTTCACGTAGGCGAAGGCCGGCGATCCCGGACCGCCGTTGAGGTACTTGTATGTGCAGCCGGCGGCGAAGTCCACGCCGGCACTGTCCAGGCCGATCTCCACCGACCCCGCGGAATGGCAAAGATCCCACACCACCAGCGCCCCGGCGTCGTGCACTGCTTTGGTGATCGCCGGGAGGTCCGCGAGGTGCCCTGAGCGGTAGGCGATCTGGCTGAGGAGTACGACGGCGGTGCGCGGCCCGGTGGCCTGGCGCACCTGCTCAACGGTCACCCCCGCTGCGGGATCCGTTTCGATCCAGCGCAGCGTGAGGCCCTCTTCGAGGGCGATGCCCTCCACCAGGTACCTGTCGGTGGGAAAGTTACCGGTATCGAGGACGAGCTCGTTCCGGTCCGGGTCGTGGACAGCTGCCAGGGCGGCCCGGATCAGTTTGTAAAGGACCACGGTGGTGGAGTCGGCAATGATGGTCTGGCCCGGGGCCGCGCCGAGGACCGCCCGGCCCAGCTGGTCGCCAGTGGCCTGCGGCAGGTTCAGCCACTTCTCGTCCCAGCCACGGATCAGGCGGCCGCCCCATTCGTCGCTGATGAAGGCGGCGATGTCCGCGGACGTGCGCTTCAGCGGCCTGCCCAGCGAGTTTCCGTCCAGGTAGGACAGCGGCGTGTCCGTTCCGATGAAGAGCTCCCGGTAGTGCGCCAGCGGATCTTCCCGGTCGAGGTCGGCGGCGCGCTGCCGGAGTTCCTCGTCCGCCGGAACCGCTGCAGGCCCGGCGCCTTGCTGGTGGATGCTCATTGTCCGATCTCCGTCCTGACGGCGAATAGTTCCGGGAAGAACGTCAGTTCCAGGGCTTTCTGCAGGAACGCCACCCCGCTCGAGCCGCCGGTGCCCGTTTTCATCCCGATGGTGCGCTGCACCGTGCGCAGGTGGCGGAAGCGCCAGAGCTGGAAATTGTCTTCCAGGTCCACGAGCTCTTCGCAGGCCTCGTAGGCGCCCCAGTTCTCTGCCGCATGCTCGTAGATGTACTTGAACAGTGGAACCAGTCCGGGCGTGAATTCGTGGGCGCGGGTAACGTCGCGGTTCAGGACGGCTTCGGGCACCTCGAAGCCCTGGCGGGCGAGGTAGGCCAGGAATTCGTCGTAGATGCTGGGAGCCGTGAGCACTTCCTCCAGCATGGCGTGCGCTTCGGGGTCGGATTCGAAGACCGGGAGCATCTTGCGGTTCTTGTTGCCGAGCACGAACTCCACGGCACGGTACTGGGCCGACTGGAACCCCGAGGAGTTCCCCAGGAACCCGCGGAACTGCGAGTACTCGGTGGGCGTGAGCGTGGCGAGGACGGACCACTGCTCGGTGAGGGTCTTCTGGATGTGCTTGACGCGGGCGATGCCCTTCAGTGCCGAACCGAGGTCGTCCGTCCGCAGCCACGCCGCGGCACTGCGCAGCTCATGCAGCACCAGCTTCAGCCACAGCTCGGTGGTCTGGTGCTGGATGATGAACAGCAGCTCATCGTGGTGCTCGGGCTCGCTGACCGGCTGTTGGGCACTCAGCAGCGTGGGCAGCTGAAGGTACGAGCCGTAACTCATCCGGGAGCTGAAGTCGCGGACGATTCCCTTGTCCAGCTTGCGGGTGTTCTTCTCGACGGACACGTACAGCCTTTCGCGTGCTTCCTGGGTGGTCCTAGTGCCGTGCGAGCAGCTGGTGCGCCTGCACCACGTCCAGTTTCATCTGGTCCACCAGGGCTTCGGGACCACGGTAGGCCACCATGCCGCGCAGGCGCGCCACGAATTCCACGATCACTGTCTGGCCGTACAGATCGAAGTCCTCCACGGCTTCCCGGGGCCGGTCGATGACATGGGCTTCCACCTGCCGGCTGACGCCGTCGAACGTGGGGTTGGAGCCAACGGAAATGGCCGCCGGCCAGCGTTTTCCGGCCTCGTCCACGAGCCAGCCGGCGTAGATGCCGTCTGCCGGAATCAGGCCGGTGGAGTCGCTGGCCAGGTTCGCCGTGGGGAACCCGAGGGCGCGGCCGCGGGCTGCGCCGTGGACTACTTCGCCGCGCATCCGGTGCGCCCTGCCCAGCACCTCCGCCGCCGTGGCAACGTCGCCTTCCTGCAGTGCTTCGCGCACCCAGGTGGAGGAGCAGCGGCGGTCCGTGCCGTCGTCGTCATGCAGCGGGTAACCCTCGGAGCCGAACTCGCTGATGACCTGGACTTCGAAGCCGAACTTCCCGCCCAGTGCCTTCATGGTTTCCAGGTCCCCGGAGTTGCCGCGGCCGAACCGGGCATCATGGCCAATGACCACGTGGCTGGCGTGCAGGCAGTCCACCAGGTACTGCTCCACGAATTCCTCTGCCGTAAGGCTGGCGAGGTCGAGTGAATATTTAACCACCAGGATGGCGTCCAGGCCCAGCTCGCCGAGGGCTTCGAGTTTGTCCTCCAGGCCCATGATCAGGCGGGGGGCGCTCTCCGGGCGGTGGATGACGGCCGGGTGCGGATCGAACGTGACGGCTACGGCTTTGGAGTGCGTCAGCCTGGCGGAACGGATCAGTTGGGACAGAACCTGCTGGTGCCCGCGGTGAACGCCGTCGAAGTTGCCAAAGGTGACAACGGATGGGCCAAAGTCCGCCGGGACCTCGGACGGATCGTGCCAGATGTAGACCATCAACCTCGCCTTAAACTGCCTGCAGCATCAATGATCCGCGGCCATCCCGGCCGCGGAACTCTTCAAGGTTACCCGCATTCACCGGTCCGCTTTTCCCAGCGAGGGCCGGCGCCGGTAGAGCCATACCAGGCCAAGGACCGGGAGGATCAGCGGGATGAACCCGTAGCCGCGGCCAAACAGGGACCAGACGGTTTCATGCGGGAACGCCACGGAATCGAAGATGCTGAGGGAACCCACCACCACAACGCCCACCAGCTCCACCAGGACTGCCGCCACGGAGACCTTGAACCAGGTGCTCCCCGCCTTGGCCAGCGACACCGTGGCCACGGCGTACACCAGCGCTGCGAAGGCGGACAGCAGGTAGGCCACAGGGGCATCGGAAAACTTGGTAAGGATCTGGTAGCCGGCGCGGGCGGTGGCGGAGATGGCGAAGACGGCGTACACGGCAATCAGCAGCCGGCCCGGACCGGTATTGCGGGTGTTGCCCTTGGCGCCGGTGCGCGCCGTGTTCGTGCCGCCCTGGTCTCCCAGCGAAGCGTCGGCGGACTGTGGGTGCTGGTCATTCACGTTGCGTGCTTCTTCCACTTCAGTACCAGATCTGGTTCATTCGGGCGGCCATCACCAGGGCGGTCACGCCGACGGCGGCAAGGACGAAGTTGCTCCATCGGGTCCGTTCCAGGATGGACCAGTAGACGGCGGCCGGGGGCAGCAGCATGGCAGTTACCAGGTAACCCCAGAACTCCCAGGCTTCCCCGGCAATGGGTTCGCCGGCGATGACCCTGATGATCGACCCCACCAGGTAGACCACCAGGGCCACCTCCACTGCCGCGACGGACAGGATGGTGGCGTCGTTGGGCGCCTTCTTCATGATGCCCGCGGCCAGGCAGATGATGGTGGAGAGGAGTCCAATGGCCAGGATGATGTAGAAATACGCGTCCACTCAGGCCTCCCCGCCGGCCGCAGCGGTGTTGCCGTTGCCTGGAGCGAACACCAGGACCGGCTTGGCGTAGTTCCCGCTGTCCGCCAGCAGTGCCACCAGGCTCCCGTCGGGAGCGAAGGCGGCTGCGGGGTGGTCGGCGGTGGCGGCACCAGGGCTTCCCGGGGCCGCCCCGGCCGCAATCCGGCGGCCATAGGAAATTTCAGTGGTTTCCTCGGCGCTCAACTCGCGGTTGGGCATAAGCGCCCGGGCGGCCTGGGACATTTCCAGCACGTCCAGCTCTTCGGCGAGCTGTTCCAGCGTGCGGGCCTGCTCCAGGGAGTACGGGCCAACGTGGGTCCGGCGGAGGGCCGTGAGGTGTCCCCCCACGCCAAGGCCGTTGCCCAGGTCGCGGGCGAGGGCGCGGATGTAGGTACCCGAGGAGCACTCGACGGTTACATCGATATCGATCACGTCGGCCCCGGCGTCGCGGCGGATGGCGTGCACTTCGAACCTGTGGATGGTGACGGGCCTGGCGGCGAGCTTCACATCCTCACCGGAGCGCACCCGGGCGTAGGCGCGTTCGCCGTTGACCTTGATGGCGCTGACGCTGCTGGGCACCTGCTCGATGCCGCCGGTGAGCGCCGCGACGCCGTCGTGGATGGCCTGCTCTGCCACCGCGGACGTGCCGGCCGAGGCAATAACGTCCCCTTCGGCGTCGTCCGTCACTGTGGACTGGCCCAGGCGGATGGTGGCCGTGTAGGTCTTGGACGTTCCCACGATATAGGTGAGCAGGCGGGTGGCTTTGTTGATGCCGACCACCAGTACGCCCGTGGCCATGGGATCAAGCGTGCCGGCGTGGCCCACTTTCCGGGTCCCCGCGATGCGCCGCATCCGGCCAACCACATCATGGCTGGTCCATCCCTGCGGCTTGTCCACTATCACCAGTCCAGAAAGCACGCCTACCAGTATATCGGCGCTGGTTGGGGGCACAGCGCACGCCCGTCCCTGCCCGGTGGCAGCGCTAGGATGGCTGGCATGCCTGAGCTTGCCGCCCATGTCCGCGACGTGCCCGTCAACCAGATCCGCGAGATCACCGAGGCTGCGTGGCGCACCCCCGGTGCACTGGTACTCAGCATCGGCGAGCCCGGCTTCGCACTCCCCCGCCACGTCCTGGACGCCGGGATGGCCTGCCTGGACCGGGACGAGACGAACTACACGCCGAACGCCGGGCTTCCCGCCCTCAGGGAGGCGTTCGCAGCGAGGTTCCGCGAAGAACAGGGCGTCGACGTGGGCGCCGACAGGGTCTACGTGGTCTCCGGGGCCCAGCAGGGCCTGCACTTTGCCATGAGCCTGCTGCTGTCCCCCGGTGACGGGATCCTGATACCGAATCCCGGCTACCCCACCTTTGCGATGACCAGCCGGCTGCTGGGCGCCGAACCCGTTGGCTACCCGCTGTACCCGGACCACGGCTTCCAGCCGCGTACGGCGGACATCGAGGCCCTGATCACGGCCAGGACCCGGGTGCTGGTGCTGAACTCCCCCTCCAACCCGCTCGGCGCCGTCCTCAGTGAGGGCTCGGTCCGGGAACTGATGGAGCTTGCCCGCCGGCACGATCTGTGGGTCATTTCAGACGAATGCTACGAGGCGTTCACCTACGATGTGCAGCACGTCAGTCCGGCCCGGTACGACGGCGGTACACCGGATGAGGCGCGCGTCTTCACCTCCCTGACACTGTCCAAGACGTACGGCCTGACGGGGCTGCGGATCGGAGCGCTCATCTGCCCCCCGGGGCTGCAGCAGCAGATGGACAACGTCATGGAATCGATCGTGTCCTGCGTCGCCGCACCTTCCCAATACGCGGCGCTGGCGGCCTTGACCGGGCCGCAGGACTACGTGGAGCACGCCCACCGGCATTACCGGTCCAATCGGGACGCCGCCTCCGCAGTCCTCGACGGCAAGAACATCCCCTACCTGCAGGCCCAGGGTGCGTTCTACCTGTGGGCAGACATGTCCCACGCCAGCGGCGGGGACGTCCGGCAGTGGGTGCGCCGCTTCCTGGCCGATTCCGGCGTTGCGCTGGCTCCCGGCACGGCGTTCGGTTCCATCGGCGAAGGCTGGGTGCGGATTGCCCTCTGCGGCAGGCAGCAGGACCTGCTGGATGGCCTGTCAAGGCTCCCGGCGCGTTCGGGTGGCGGCTTGCAGGC
Source organism: Pseudarthrobacter chlorophenolicus A6 (assembly GCF_000022025.1). GTDB lineage: Bacteria > Actinomycetota > Actinomycetes > Actinomycetales > Micrococcaceae > Arthrobacter > Arthrobacter chlorophenolicus. Next base: position 1,600,483 of record NC_011886.1, on the reverse strand, counting down.
CCGTTAGCGGCCGGCTCCGGACAGGGCCTTATCCAGCCAGGACCGCAGCGCATCGGCAGGAGCGGCGCCGGCCTGTCGCGCGGCCACCTTGCCGTCCACCAGCACCATCAGCGTGGGGATGGCCTGGACGTCGAACCTGCGGGACAGCGCCGGCGACTTGTCCACGTCCACCTTGACGAGCTTGATCGCGCCCGGCCGCTCCCGCGCCAGCTTGTCCAGTACCGGGCTGACCATGCGGCACGGGCCGCACCAAGCGGCCCAGAAGTCCACGAGCACGGGTACCGGGGACTCTTCGGCGACGCGGCCAAAATCGGCGTCTCCCGCGTCCACGATCCATGGCAGCCCGGCCTTGCAGTTGCCGCAACGGGGCCTGCCCGCAGCCTGTGCCGGAATCCTGTTGGTCTTGCCGCACGCGGGACAGGCCATGAGTGTGGTTTCCACGTCAGTACTCCGTCCGTTCCGTGTTGGCGCCCCACGCCTTGAAGGGGGCGTCCGACGCCGGGAGGTCACCACGGGTGACAGGCATGAGGTCCGTGCGTGAACCGTCGAAGTACTCATAGAACAGCGCGTCGTCGAATCCGGCAGCGGCAGCACCGTGGCGGTCTGCTGCGAAATAAACGCGGTCGATCCGGGCCCAGAGCGCCGAGGCGAGGCACAGCGGGCAAGGCTCGCAGCTCGCGTAGAGGACCGCGCCCTGCAGGTTGAAGTTCGCCGTTCCCGCAGCTGCAGCCCGGATGGCCACTACTTCGGCGTGGGCGGTGGGGTCGTTGTCGAGGGTGACGCGGTTGACGCCTTCGAAGACCCGCCCGTCGGCGGTCACCACCACAGCGCCGAACGGGCCGCCGCCGCGGTCCACGTTGTCCGTTGCCAGGCCCACGGCCTGCTGAAGGTAGCGGGAAGGGCTGTTCTGCTCAGGCGCCGTGGTCATAGCTCGATCCTAGCCATGCGGCCGGCCGTAAGGCGATGAAAATGGGGTCCGTTTTAGGGGGAAAGTACCGATGACATCATGGCGCTGCAGGCATATCCTTGCCCGCGGGGGTCCGCATTTTTTGCCTCTTGGGAGGCTTCCTATCCGGCCCGCAAAGGGCACGCACCCGGAGTACCCACAATGAATAAGAAGATCACCATTATTGGTTTCGTGGCGGCTGTAGTGGCGTTTGCCCCAGCCAGCCCGTCGACAGCATCGGACAAGGGCGGTGACGACGTCAAACCGGACGAAGTTGCCACCGGCTTGGCCACGCCCTTGCACCTGGCCCTCGGGACAGCGAAATCGATTTACGTCAGCCAGGACTTTGCCGGCAAGCTGAGCCGGGTCAACCGGGGCGGCACCGTCGACGATGTCTACACCAGTCCCAAGCCAGGGTGGGACGTGGCAGGGGTGGACACCCGCGGTGCCACAACGTTCTTCCTGGAAAGCACCGGTGCCGGGCTGGGCAAGCCGGAGAACCTCGAGGGCTACCTGGAGGCCATCAGCCCGAACGGGGATGTCAGGACCATCGCCAACTTCGCCGACTACGAGCGGGAAGAGAACCCTGACGGCAACCAGGAGTACGGCTTCGGTGACGACGTCAGCGACGCATGCCTGCAACAGTGGCCCAAGGAGTCGCCTGCTCCTGCCCGCTACACGGGCACCGTCGACTCCCACCCCTACGCACTGGCTGTCCAGGGCAATACCGCCTACGTGGCTGACGCCGGAATGAACGCCATCCTCACGGTCAACCTGCGGTCCGGCGAGATTTCCACCTTGGCCGTCCTGCCGCCGCGGCCAACCGTCATTCCTGAAGCTGCTGCCCGTCCGGAGGCGGAGGGCGGCCTCGGCGTGCCCGCCTGCGTCGCGGGACACGAATACGCCTTCGAACCTGTTCCCACAGACGTGGAAATCGGCCCGGACGGCTGGCTGTACGTGTCTTCGCTTCCGGGCGGCCCGGAGAGCCCGGCCCTTGGTGACCGGGGTGCGATTTTCCGGATCAACCCGTGGAACGGCAGGACGAAGGTCTGGGTTGACTACATCCTGAGCCCCACGGGCCTGGCTGTGGCGGACAACGGAGACGTATATGCCGCGTCGCTGTTCGGCAACCAAATCCTGAAGTTCCATGCAGGCAAGGGGCACCGCACCGAGTTCCTCGCGGTCAACCAGCCGGCAGATGTGGAGATCCAAGGGCGGACGCTGTACGCCACCACGGATGTACTGCCGGCAATGTTGGGGCCTGAACCCCCTGCCGGCCCTCCGCCGGCGACCGGCAAGCTCATCAAGGCCAGTATCCGCTAAGCAGGCAGCAGGCCATCTTTTGAAAGCGCAGCAGGCCCGGACTGACGGTGGTTGTCAGTCCGGGCCTGCGGCTGCGGTCAGGCGTTACTTGCTGCTGTCCGCGTCCTTGTTGGCGTCTTCATCGATGTCATCGTCGCCGGCGAGGTCAATGTCCTCTTCGTCGAAGTCGTCTTCGTCAATGTCAACGTCCTCGGGAGCATCGCTCTTGTAGGGATCGGCCTCCCCTGCGTGCTTGGCGGTGGCAGCCAGGGCGGCCACCTCGGCGTCGCGCTTCCTGGCTTCCCGCAGCAGTTCCTCCAGGTTGGAAGCCACCACAGGGATCTGGTCGGCGACAAACTCCAGGGTCGGCGTCAGCCGGACGGTGATGTTGCGGCCGACTTCCTGCCGCAGGACGCCTTTGGCCTTCTCCAGGCCCTTGGCAGCGTCGGCGTGGGCGGTCTCGTCGCCGAAGACCGTGTAGTACACGGTGGCGTGCTGCAGGTCGTTGGTCACGCGGGCATCAGTCACGGTGACACCCTCAAGCCGCGGATCCTTGACCTTCCGGCCAAGAGCCTCAGCAACAACAACCTTAATCCGCTGCGCCAACTTGGCAGCACGTGCCGGATCAGCCATTACAACCTCCTGAAAAATTTGGGACGCACGACGGCGGCACGGCGGCTGCGATCGGACGTTTCAGTTATCTGCCACGCACTAAAGGCGGGCCAACGACGATGCCGGAGAGTTTGGGGGCGCCCGGGAGTGGCATCGGGCCTACCGGAGCTGGGCGGCTCGGGATCGAAGATCCCAAGCCGCCCAGCGTAGGGGCGGGCGCCCCAAATTCGGAGGCGCCCAGCCACTGGTTCAGGAACAGCCTAGACGCGCGGCTTCTCGCGCATCTCGAACGTCTCGATGATGTCACCTTCGGTGATGTCGTTGTACGAGCCAAGACCGATACCACATTCGAAGTCCGTGCGGACCTCGGTGGCGTCGTCCTTGAAGCGCTTGAGCGTCTCGATGGTGAGGTTGTCGCCGATGATCTTGCCGTCGCGGCTGATCCGTGCCTTGGTGTTGCGGCGGATGATGCCGGAGCGGACGATCGAGCCTGCGATGTTTCCGAACTTGGAAGAACGGAAGACTTCGCGAACCTCGGCCGTGCCCAGCTGGAATTCTTCGTATTCCGGCTTGAGCATGCCCTTGAGCGCTGCTTCGATGTCATCGATGGCTGCGTAGATGACGGAGTAGAAGCGCATGTCGACGCCTTCGCGGTCTGCCAGGTCGGCAACCCGCTCGGCGGGCTTGACGTTGAAGCCGATGATGACGGCGCTGTCCACTGTTGCCAGGTTGACGTCGTTCTGCGTGATGGCACCCACACCACGGTGGATGACGCGCAGCTGCACGCCTTCGCCGACGTCGATCTTGAGCAGGGCGTCTTCGAGGGCTTCCACGGCACCGGACACGTCACCCTTGAGGATGAGGTTGAGGGTGTCGATCTTGCCGTCGGCCACTGCCTGGTCGAAGTCTTCAAGGCTGATGCGCTTGCGGCGCTTGGCGAGCTGGGCGTTACGGTCAGCTGCTTCACGCTTTTCGGCGATCTGGCGGGCGGTCCGCTCGTCGGAGGTCACCAGGAAGGTGTCACCGGCGCGCGGCACGTTGGACAGGCCGAGGACCTGGACGGGGCGGGACGGCAGTGCCACGTCGAGTGCCTGGCCGTCTTCGTCGAACATGGCGCGGACGCGGCCGTGGGCCGTGCCTGCCACGATCGTGTCGCCGACTGCCAGCGTTCCGGACTGCACCAGGACGGTGGCAACGGCACCGCGGCCCTTGTCCAGGTTTGCTTCGATCGCGATACCGCGGGCGGCCTTGTCCGGGTTGGCCCGGAGGTCCAGCGCGGCGTCTGCGGTCAGCAGCACGGCGTCGATCAGTTCGTTGATGTTGAGGTTCTGGCGGGCAGAGACCTCTACGAACATGGTGTCGCCACCGTATTCTTCGGGAACCAGGCCGTACTCGGTCAGCTGGCCCTTGACCTTGTCAGGGTTGGCGCCTTCCTTGTCGATCTTGTTCACTGCCACGACGATCGGCACGTTGGCCGCCTGGGCGTGGTTGAGTGCTTCAACGGTCTGCGGCATGACACCGTCATCGGCGGCCACCACGAGGATGGCGATGTCGGTGACCTTCGCACCACGGGCACGCATGGCGGTGAACGCCTCGTGGCCCGGGGTATCGATGAAGGTGATGTCGCGCTCGACGCCTTCGTGTTCGTGGCTGATCTGGTAGGCACCGATGTGCTGGGTGATGCCGCCGTGTTCGCCGGCCACGACATCCGAGTTGCGGATGGCGTCCAGGAGCCGGGTCTTACCGTGGTCAACGTGGCCCATGACGGTTACCACCGGAGCACGCGGTTCGAGTTCCTCGTCGCCTTCGGCCTCAAGTTCGGCCTCGACGTCGATATCGAACGTGGAGAGCAGTTCACGCTCTTCGTCCTCGGGGGAAACGACCTGGAGCTTGTAGCCCAGCTCCTCGCCGAGGAGCGCGAAGGTGTCTTCGTCCAGCGACTGCGTGGCGGTAGCCATTTCACCGAGGTGGAACAGTACGGTCACCAGTGCGGCGGGGTTCGCCTCGATCTTGTCGGCGAAGTCCGTGATGGACGAGCCACGGCGCAGGCGGATCACAGTGTTGCCATCGCCGCGGGGTACGCTAACGCCACCCAGCGACGGTGCGCTCATCTGCTCAAGTTCCTGGCGCTTTGCGCGCTTCGACTTGCGCTGCTTGCCACGGCCTGCGCCGCCCTTACCGAAGGCACCCTGGGTACCGCCGCGACCGCGGCCGCCCTTGCCAAAGCCACCGCCGGCGGGAGCACCGCCGCCGCCACCGGGACCACCGGTGCCGGGCGCGCCGGGACGTCCCGGACCGCGGCCGCCGCCGCCCGGACGCCCTGCACCGGCAGGTGCGGGACGCTCAGTGCGGTTGGGCATCATGCCGGGAGTGGGACGGGGACCACCGGGACGCGGAGCGCCGGGACGGGGGCCACCGGCACCTGCTGCGGGACGGGGACCGCCTGCACCGGGAGCGGGACGGGGACCACCGGGACGGGGACCACCCGCACCTGCCGCCGGGCGGGGACCGCCGGGACGTTCGCCGTCACTGCGGCCCGGACGGGGCATGCCCTGGGAAGTTGCAAACGGGTTGTTGCCCGGACGGGGTGCACGGTCGCCGTCGCCGCCACGGCCGCGGGGCATGCCCTGCGAGGTAGCGAACGGGTTGTTGCCCGGACGGGGGCCGCCGGGACGGGGTGCCGAGGAACCCTGCGAGGAGCCGCCCTGGCGGGGTGCCGGGGCGGGGGTCTCAGCCTTGGGGCCGGGACGGGCACCGGGCTTGGCGCCGGTGGACGGAGCCGCGGGTGCCGCAGACGACGCCTGGGGTGCCGCCGGAGCGGAAGCTGCCGGAGCTGCCGGAGCTGGTGCCTCGACCTTGGGGGCCGGAGCCTTGGGCGCGGCGGGGCCGGGAGCCGGAGCTGCCGGGCGTGATTCTGCCGCGGGGGCGGGTGCCTTGGGGGCGGCGGGTGCCGCAGCCTTGTTGGCGGCGTCGGGGAAGGCGTTACGGAGCTTCCGCACGACGGGGGCCTCAATGGTAGAAGAGGCGGAGCGAACGAATTCGCCCAGTTCCTGCAGTTTTGTTACTGCATCTTTGGAAGTGATACCGAGCTCTTTGGCGAGCTCATGTACGCGGACCTTGGCCACATTTCTCCTGTCTCGGTCCGCACCGAGCCAGGTACGAACCGTCTACTTCTTACTGCGGACCCTGGCCGCGGTTGGTGCGGAAGGGCCCATTGCAGAGCGCAACAAAGTTGTCATCGTTACGCACTCATCGCTGGGAACTCATCGGGTTTCCATCAGACTTCTGACCCGCTTTCAGGTTGGACGGTTGGTGCTGCAGCCACCGGGGCGACTGCGGCGGTCGGGCCTGGCTTGATCCGGCGTTCGACGTCGGCGGTTTCGGTTGCGCCCCGCAGGGCCCGTCCGAATGCCCGCCGTTTGAGCGCCAGGGCAAGGCACGATTCGCTGGGATGCAGCCATGCACCCCGGCCAGCCATCCGGCGTCGTCCATCCACCAGGACAGCGGATGATCCGCTGCCCCCGGCGACGAGCCGGAGTAACTCAGTCTGCGGACCCTTCTTCCGGCAGCCGATGCAGGTACGTTCCGGCCGATTTCCGCTGGTAGGTGTTGCTGCCACGGTGATCGTCCTGACGTTCATATCTGCTGGCCCCCGCAACCCCTGTGCCGCAGTTGCGGAACGGGCACGCGAAGGCGCACTGCTGCCGGCCGTTAGGCGCGGACCTATCTATTCTAGCCCCTTCGGGCCGTTCTGCCCGAACCCGTGGCCTGCCACCGTGTGGCAGGCCACCTGGGACGGGGCGCTGAAAGTGCTTCAGTTTTCCTTCGGCGCGGCGGCGTCGGAAACGATGTCGATACGCCAACCGGTCAGCTTGGCGGCGAGGCGGGCGTTCTGGCCTTCCTTGCCGATCGCCAGGGAGAGCTGGTAGTCGGGGACCACCACCCGCGCGGAGCGGGTTGCTTCGTCGGTGATGGTGACGGAATTCACGCGCGACGGCGAGAGGGCGCTGGCGATGAACGTCGCCGGGTTCTCGCTGAAGTCCACGATGTCGATCTTTTCGTCGTTGAGCTCCGTCATGACGGCGCGGACGCGGGAACCCATCTCACCGATGCAGGCACCCTTGGCGTTGATGCCGGATGCGTTGGCCTTCACCGCGATCTTGGTCCGGTGCCCTGCTTCGCGGGCCAGCGCCACGATCTCCACTGAGTGGTCCGCAATTTCCGGGACCTCCAGTTCGAACAGCTTGCGGACCAGGCCCGGGTGGGAGCGGGACAGCGTGACGGACGGACCCTTGGTGCCGCGGTGGACGTCGATGACGAGGGCACGGAGCCTGTTGCCGTGGATGTACTTCTCCCCCGGCACCTGCTCGGGCGGCGGCAGCAGCGCTTCCAGCGAACCGAGGTTCACCTGGATCATGTGCGGGTTGTTGCCCTGCTGGATGGTGCCGGACACCAGTTCGCCTTCGCGGCCCTTGAACTCGCCCAGCACGTTGTCATCCTCAACGTCGCGCAGGCGCTGCAGGATGATCTGGCGGGCGGTGCTGGCAGCGATGCGGCCGAAGCCCGCGGGCGTGTCTTCGAATTCGCCGATCGGGGCGCCGTCGTCGTCAATTTCGACAGCCCAGATGGTCACGTGGCCGCTCTTGCGGTCAAGCTCGGCACGGGCTTTCTCGAAGGCTCCGGGCGACTTGTGATAGGCCACCAGCAGCGCCTGCTCGATGGTGGGAATCAGGAGGTCCAGCGGAATTTCACGCTCACGCTCCAAAAGTCTCAGTGCGCTCATGTCAATATCCATCAGGCCTCCTCGGAAGGTCCATTGTGTTCTGGTTCCAGGCCATCTTCCGAAAGGTGGCTGAATTCGATCTCGACTTTTCCGGTACGGATCCTGTCGAAAGGAAGTTTTACGGGATCGCCCTGCTTGGGCTTCATGCCCTTCTTGACGGCGATTTCGGGTACCAGGGTGACTCCCCCGTCATCCACCGACTGGATGCGTCCGGTGACGTTCTCACCCTGGATGACCTTGACTGTGGCAATCCGGCCTTTGGCGCGGTGCCAGTGGCGGGGTTCGGTCAGGGGACGGCCGACGCCGGGCGAAGAGACTTCGAGGTCGTACGGGCGGGTGTCGGCGCCGGGATCGTTGTCCAGGGCGTCCGAGAGTACCTTCGAGATGTCAGCGATGACATCGAGGCTTACACCGCCGGTTTCCTCCTGCGGCAGGTCCACCACCACGTGGACCACCCGGTGGGAGCCGGCAACGTTGATTACTACGTCCTCGAGGTACAGCCGGTTGGCCAGTACGGACGGTTCAAGGAGGGCCCGGAGCCGGTCGGCTTCCGGGTTGTGGGCCGGCGCGGTATCAGCCTTCCCCGGTGCGGTGTGGTCTGATGAAGCCTGGGCTTCTGCATTGCTCACGATGCCGGCCGCCTCCCTTATAGATAATGTGGTGTGTACTAGCGTAGCCATTTTAGCGGTCCAGTGGTGCACGCGGATCCCCCTCCGCCGTGACACCATGGTCTGTTGTGAAAGACGTCAGCCAGGAAAGAAATCCGCGGATGCGCTACGTCCGGTACGTCGTCTTCCTGCTGGCAGCCGTGCTGGTCCTCAGCCTCGGATTTGCCGTAATTCCGGGCGAGCAGCCCGCTCCGGCCGCGCCGACGTTTACCGAACAGGCCCGCGCCGCCGCCCTGGAAGACGCCCTCGAGCTGCGGGCAGCAGGGTTGGACCTTGCCGGCGCGGTGGCCGCTGACACCGCTACAGGACGTTCCGGGCAAGCCCTTGTGACGTTGCTGACTCTTCAGGCCCGCGCCTTCCTGCCTGCCGGGTCGCCGGCTTCACCATCTGCCCGCCCGTCCGCGTCGCCCGGCCCGGCCGAGACTCCCTCACCATCTGCGCCGGCGCCACCGGCGCCTGCTGCCACGGCCACCGCCGTGGAGCTCGCCAAGGCCCTGGCCGCCAGCGGTTCCCGCCGGCTCAAGGATGCGCAGGAGGCCGACGGCGGGATGGCGCGCCTGCTCGCGGGCGCCGGGACCGCACAGCTGCTGGCAGCCCGGCAACTGGCCGCGGACGCCGGCGAGCCTGGCGCAGTCAAGGGGGCTGCCCCGGACCAGGCGGCCGCGGCCGCAGGTTCCGGCCCGCAGGCCGGCTCCGCCCCCACCCCGTTCTCGGCGGACTGCCCATTTGCGGCACCTGACGCCACCACCGCGCCCCTGGGCTCCACAACGGGCGGAGCGGCGCCCGCGGGCGGAAGCCTTCCCGCGGAGAGCCCTGCCGGAAAGCCTGCCGCCGGAACTGTTGATGCAGGGACTGCCGGGGCCGCGCTTACGGCCGTCCTGCAGGCCGAGCAGCAGGCGGCCTACGGCTACCAGGCAGCCATGCCGCGCCTGGCCGCGGAAGAGGCCGGGCCGGCGTCGGAATTCCTCCAGCAGCACCGGGCCGCCGCGGAAGAAACCGAAATCCGGCTCCGGCTGGCCTGCCAGGCGGCCCTGCCGCAACCGCCGGGATACGCCCTGGACCCGGATTTCCTCGGCGCCCCGGCCACCGGGCTGGGCACGCTCGAAGCAGCTGCTTTGCCCGTCTACGGCGACCTGGTTGCCTTGACCGGGGGTGCGGACCGGACGTGGGCCCTTTCGATGCTTGAAGCTGCTGTTACCCGGACCGTCCATTGGGGCGCCGACCCGGGCCCGGTTCCGGGCATGGTCTTGGACACCGCCGGGTTGCCCGCACTGCCGGCCGCCGAATAGCCCGGTCCTGCAGCCACTAGGCTGATGCCGATGACTCCAGCAACGAGCGTGCCCATCCCGCCCGGACTCGATGCACGGTACCGGCGCAGCCGTTCCGGGCGGGCCTGGCTCGCTTCACTGCCGGGCCTGGTCGCCGGCCGGATGGAACAGTGGAACCTGGCGCCTGCCCTCCTGCCGGGAGCCCTGCCCTGGAGCGGCCATGGGGCAGTGGTGGTGCCCGTACTGACGGAGGACGGCACACGGGCCGCCCTCAAGGTGGCTTACCCCCATGACGAGGCCCTCGGCGAGCCCCACGCCCTGGCGCTGTGGGCCGGCCGCGGCGCCGTGGGCCTGCTGGAGCAGGACGGTCCAACGTGCTCCATGCTCCTGGAACGGCTGGAGGCGGACGATTCCCTCGCCGACGTGCCACTGGACGAGGCGGCAGCAGTGTGGGGCGGCCTGGTCCGGCAGCTCAGCCTGGTCCCCGATGCCCGGCCGGAGTGGAGCTCCTTCGAACACATCGCGGCCCGCGCCGAGCAATGGAGCGATGAATTTCCCGCGGACTGGAACCAGTTGGGCCGGCCGTTTCCGCGGTGGCTGCTCGAGGCTGCCCTTGAGGTCTGCCAGACCCGCGGCGCTGTAGGCCGCCGCTCCGCCCACGACGTCCTGGTCCACGCGGACCTGCACTTCCTGAACATCCTGGCCCGTCCTGGCACCGGGCGGGACGGAAACACAGAACCGGCCGGGCGGTACGTTGCGATCGACCCCCAGCCGCTGATCGGCGAGGCCGAGTTCGCCGTGGCGCCGCTGCTGTGGAACCGGCTTGGCGACCTGGCGGCGGACGGTCCGGAGGCGGCGCTGCGGCGCCGTTGTGCGGACTTCAGTGCCGCTGCAGGTCTTGACCCGGAGGTGGCACGGCAGTGGGCGGTGGCCCGGGAGGTGGCGAATGCCCTCGGGTATGCAGCAACCCCCGCCATCGGGGCGATCTTGCCAGGTCCCTCTGGGTGGCCAGTACGCTGGCGGGACGGACGCTGCCCGGGTTGCCGCCGGCCCGTTCGCTTCCTGAACCGGGGCATGGCAGTGGGTCCGGAGCACTCCCCTGACGGGCCGGTTCCGCCACCGGGTTGCAGGCAAGCCGCTAGTGCGCCCGCACGGCCCCGAGGGCGGACCTGACAGCGTCCACTGCCGTTTCAACGTCCTCGGCGCCGGTGCGCCAGTTGCTGACGGAGACGCGAAGGATGTCCCGGTCCCGCCACCGGGAGCCGGACATCCACACCCTGCCGTCCGCGATGATGCGGGCGGTCACGGCCCGGGTGGTGTCGTCGTCGCCGAATGACAGGCTGACCTGCGTGTACTGGACGTCGTTGAGTATTTCGACCCCGTCGATGCTGCCCAGTCCGGCGGCGATCCGTGCAGCTGCGCCTGCAAGCCCGTTAACCTGTGCGGCAACGCCGTTCCTGCCAAGACTCCTCAGCGCTGCCCACACCGGGACGCCCCGGGCCCGCCGGGAGAACTCGGGGACCTTTTCGAACGGGTCACCCGGGCCTTCGGCGTCGTGCACCAGATAGCTCGCATGCAGTCCCATGGCTGCACGCAGGGCTGGCGCGTCACGGACTATGGCGATGCCGCAGTCGTAGGGGACGTTCAGGGTTTTGTGGGCATCAGTCCCCCACGAATCGGCGGCGTCGAATCCGTCCGTCAGGTGCCGGAGTTCGGGCGACGCCGCGGCCCACAGCCCGAAGGCACCGTCAACGTGCACCCAGGCGCCGTGTTTCCTGGCCACCCTGATGGCTTCAGTGAAGGGGTCGAAGGCACCCGAGTGGAGGTTCCCTGCCTGCAGGCACACGAGCGCCGGGCCGCCGCCAGCCCCCAGTGCGGCATCCAGGGCGGCAGGAATCATCCGCCCCTGGCTGTCGGCCTCAACGATTGCAGGTTGTCCCAGCCCCAGGTACCGCAGTCCCAGGTCCACGGTGTCGTGCCGCTCACGGCCCACGAAGCAACGGATCCGCGGAGCCCCGGCCAGGCCGTCGCGGTCCAGGTCCCAGCCGGCGTCCGTAAGGAGGCGCCACCGGCCGGCAGCCATTCCGGTGAAGTTGGCCATCGTGGCACCTGTCACGAAGCCGACGTCGGAACCTGCCGGCAATCCGAGCAGGTCCAGGAGCCACGCCCCGGCGGCTTCCTCAATGGCAGCCATGGCCGGGGTGGCGTAGCGCAGCCCGGCATTCTGGTCCCAGGCACTGACCAGCCAGTCCGTGGCCAATGCCGCGGGCAGGCTTCCTCCGATGACCCAGCCAAAGAAGCGGCCGGAGGGCATTGCCATGAGTCCTGGTTCGGCAGCGCGTGCCAGAAAGTCCACAACGTCGTCCGCAGGCAGACCGTGATCCGGAATTGGTCCGCCAAACACGTCCGTGAGGTCGTGCGCCTGGACGGCAGGGCCCACGCTCCGGTCCGCAAGGCTTTTCAGCCAGGCCGAGGCATGCCTCGCGGCAGATTCGAGGGCCGGCCTGTAGGCGTCGTCGCCATGTGACATACCAGCATGCTACGCGCTGTCCGGGGCAGCGGGGAGGGTGCCACCACGGGGTCCGGACCATGCCGGGGCAGGTCCGGTCAGGCGAAGTTTTCCTGCCACACGTCAAACCCGAGTTTAACGATCAGGGCGGCCACCACCACCAGGAAAACCACCCTGACGAACCGGCTTCCCTGCCTGACCGCTGTCCGGGCGCCAAGGTAGCCGCCGGCCATGTTGGCAACGCCCAGCAGCAGCCCGAGCCCCCACAGGATCGAGCCGTGCGGGAGGAAGAACATGAGGGCGCCGGCGTTGGTTGCCATATTCACGATCTTGGCCTTGGCGCTGGCCTCCAGGAAGGCGTAGCCCATGGCCGATACCAGTGCGATGACCAGGAATGATCCGGTGCCCGGACCGATCAGGCCATCGTAAAAGCCGATGACCGCACCGATCAGGCAAGCCACCACGTAGTGCTTGTGGCCGTCGTGCCGCAGCGCCGTGATGTCCCCGACGTTGGGCTTGAGGGCAGTGAACAGCGCGACGGCGACCAGCGCGGCGACGATGATCGGCTTGAAGACGCTGGCGGGCAGGTTCGCCGCCAGGATCGCGCCGCCGAAGCTCCCCGCGAGGGCAATCACCGCCATGGGCAGCGCCGTCTTCAGGTCCGGCCCCACCCTGCGGTAATAGGTGACGGCACTGGTGGTTGTCCCGAAAATCGACCCCAGTTTGTTGGTTGCCAGCGCCTGCACCGGCGTGATGCCCGGGACCAGCAGCAGGGCGGGCAATTGGATCAGCCCTCCCCCGCCCACCACCGCATCGACCCAGCCGGCACCGAAGCCGGCCAGGACAATGAGGATGAGGGTGGTCAGCTGGAGGTGCTCAACACCAAAGTCCACGCCCGGGATCAGCTGTTGCGGACGGCGTTGACCACGTAGTCAACGGCCTTGTCCACAGCGACGTTCTCGGCTTCGCCGGTGCGGCGGTCCTTGATCTCCACGACGCCGTCAACCAGCCCTCGGCCGACGGCCAGGATGGTGGGCACGCCCAGCAGTTCGGCGTCACCGAACTTCACGCCCGGGGACACCTTGAAGCGGTCGTCGTAGATGACGTCGAGGCCGGCGGCTTCGAGGCCGACGGACAGCTGCTCAGCGGCGGCGAAAATGTCCTCGCCCTTGCCCACCGCCACCACGTGGACGTCGGCAGGTGCCACGGCGCGGGGCCAGGTGAGGCCCTTGGCATCGTGGTTGGCCTCGGCCAGGGCAGCCACCGCGCGGGTAACGCCGACTCCGTAGGAACCCATGGTGACCGTGACCTGCTTGCCGTTCTGGTCCAGCACCTTGAGGTCCAGGGCTGCGGCGTACTTGCGGCCGAGCTGGAAGATATGGCCCATTTCGATGCCCCGCGCCGTTTCCAGGGGTCCGGAACCGTCCGGTGCGGGGTCGCCGGCACGGACCTCGGTGCACTCGATGACGCCGTCCCAGGTGAAGTCGCGGCCGGCAACGAGGCCGAAGACGTGCTTGCCGGCTTCGTTGGCGCCGGTGATCCAGCTGGTGCCGCTGACCACCCGCGGATCCACCAGGTACAGCAGCTTGGTGGTTCCTTCGGAGCCCAGGAGCGGGGCGTCCAGCGACAGGCCCGGGCCCAGGTATCCCTTGACGATCAGGGGCTGCTTCTTGAGGTCCTCTTCGCCTGCCTGCTCGAGTCCGATCTCGCCGGCCATCGGCAGGAACGAGCCAATGTTGGCTTCGACGCGCTTCAGGTCCACACCGCGGTCGCCGGGAAGGCCAATGACCACCAGCTGGCGTTCACCGGTGGGCAGCGTCACCGCAAGGACAACGTTCTTCAGCGTGTCAGCGGCAGTCCAGGGGCCGCCGTCGGCCTCGGCCCGGGGCGCGATCTGGTTGGACGCGTTGACCAGGGTCTCAATGGTGGGCGTGTCCGGGGTGTCCAGTACCTCCGCGGCAGGTGCACCCGTGAAGTCGATGTCCGCGGGCACCACGGTGGTGACGGCTTCGACGTTGGCTGCGTAACCTGCGGCAGAGCGGACGAAGGTGTCTTCGCCGATTTCCGTGGGGAAGAGGAACTCCTCGCTCCGGGAGCCGCCCATGGCGCCCGCCGTGGCTGCTACGGGGACAACATCGAGGCCGAGCCGCTCGAAGATCTTGAGGTAAGCGGACCGGTGCGCCGCGTAGCTGGCGTCCAGGCCGGCGTCGTCCACATCGAAGGAGTAGGAGTCCTTCATGATGAACTCGCGGCCGCGGAGGAGGCCCGCCCGGGGACGTGCCTCGTCGCGGTACTTGTTCTGGATCTGGTAGAGGCTGAGCGGCAGGTCCTTGTAGGAGGAATACAGGTCCTTCACGAGGAGGGTGAACATTTCCTCGTGTGTGGGGGCCAGCAGGTAGTCAGCGCCCTTGCGGTCCTGCAGCCGGAACAGCCCCTCGCCGTATTCGGTCCAGCGGTTGGTTGCCTCGTAGGGTTCCCGCGGCAGCAGGGCCGGGAAGTGGACTTCCTGGGCACCGATGGCGGCCATTTCCTCACGGATGACCTGCTCCACCTTGCGGAGTACGCTCAGGCCCAGCGGCAGCCAGGTGTAGATCCCGGGAGCCGCGCGGCGGATGTAGCCGGCACGGACCAGCAGTTTGTGGCTGGCCACCTCTGCGTCGACGGGATCTTCACGCAGGGTGCGCAGGAAAAGCTGGGACATTCTAAGGACCACGGGTGGTATCCGTTTCTGGAAAAGTGCTGGATCAGCAGGGCCGGACAAATTCGTCTGCATACTAATCTACCGGCACAGCACCACTCGCCCGGAAACAGTAGAGCCACGCCCGGTTGCAAAGCCCCTGGCCCCCCAATAGGGCTGGTCATTGCATCCGGGCGTGGCTCAACGCCGTTATCGCCTTATTACAGGTGAGGACTGGTGAGACCGCCCACTCCACTCAGCGCAGCTAGATCGAACCTATGTGATGGCGGGCACGTTGACAAGTAATTTCTTCCTTGGAGGACTTCTGACCGGAAGAAAAAGCCGGACAGTACGCCGCCGGGCGGCCTACTTGATAAGGGCTGCCGCGGAATCCAGGAGCGAACCTGCCTGCTCCTGGGCAGCCGCACCGTCGGTTCCGCCGGATGCGACGGCGGACAGCACCACGCCATTGTGGACAACCTGGGCGGTGGTCACCGACTGGACCTGGCCGTTAGGCAGCGTCGTTTCGGTGCGGAACGCGGTGGTTCCCGCAACCCCGCTGACGCCGTCGATGCGGGTGATGGCAACCGCCACCTCGACGCCCGCCACCGTCATGACCATGTTCGAGCACTTCTCCAGCTGCTCCGAAGGGTCGGAAACCTTCGCCAGCGCGGCCTGGTCCAGTCCCGACATCAGGGAGAGTGCGGTGACCATGCCGGAGGAGGCGTCCGTGCTGAGTCCCAGGGCAATTGCCGCCCCATCCAAGGACGGTACCTGGCCGGAGGCCGCCAGTTCCTTGCATGCCGCCGGCTCAACCTCGATGGAGGACAGCATGTCCTTGGACTGCTGCAAGGTGCTGGCCAACTCTTCGCCGGGGACTGGTGTCAGCCGCCGGTCTGCCGAGTCCCGCACCTCGCGCACAACCCCGGCCAGCTCCTCACTGGTGTACGCCTTGTCCGTCGTTGGGGTGGGCGAGGGAGTGGGTGTTTCCGCCGATGTTCCGGCAGATGCGGGGCTCCCCGCCGAGGCAGCCGCGCCCTCGGGTGCCGAGCTGCCCCCGCACGCCGAAACACCGATCACCAGAGCCGTAGAAACCGCAAAAGTACCCAGCACAGAAGTCTTCAATTTTCCCCCAAGTCCACATGCGGCCCCGCGTCGGGCCGCTAGAAGAGAACTGTAGCGAACGTGCCCACCTGGTGGAAGCCGACACGTTCATAGGTGGATCTGGCCCTGACGTTGAAGCCGTTGACGTAAAGGCTGGTCAGCGGCGCGATCTTTTGGGCCTGCTCTACGACGGCGGACATGTAGCCGGAACTCAGCCCCTTCCCGCGGTAGAGGGGATTCATCCAGACCCCCTGGACCTGGGTGACATCGGCGGTGACCGCGCCGAGCTCCGCTTTGAAGACCACTTCCCTGGCTTCGTTGAGGTGGACCAGCGAATAGCCCTGCCGGATGAGCCCTTCAACCCGGCGGCTGTAGAACTCCCGGCCGCCCAGGAACGGCGAGTAGCCCACTTCTTCTTCGAACATGGCGGCGCAGGCGGGCAGGATGCGCTCGAAGTCTGCCAGGTCGCCCAGTCCCAAGCCCGGGTTGGGTGGAACGTCAGCGGGCCCGTCGATCACCATCAGGGGCTGGTCAGGGCGGATCTCGTGGGCGCGGTGGCCCAGTTCGGCGAGCTCCCCGTGTAGGGCCAGCACCGCATCCGCCGGGCCGAAAGCCGATGCGTAGCGCCGGCCGGACCGGTTGGCGGCTTCGGCCACCAGCGGCGCGAAGGCCGGGTCGAGCTGGACGGGGACCAGGTTGGCGCCCGCCCAGCAGGCACCCACCAGGATGCCGTCGTCGAAAACTCCGACGATGCCGGCACCGCCGCTGGTGGGAGCGGCGGTACCGGCAGTGCGCAGATGCGCGAGGATGAACACGTTGGCCACACGGTCCTTCTCAGCCAAATGCCTGAGCGCGGCGGTGTCCCCGCCGTCCAGGGTGCGGACGGATATCCCCGGCGGGTCCGGCTCGTCCTTACGAGACGCTAACCACGGGGCCACCTTTGACAGCATCTTCGCCATCGGCCTCCCCCATCTCTTCCGCGATACGCATGGCCTCTTCGATCAGTGTCTCAACAATCTGGCTCTCCGGCACAGTCTTGATGACTTCACCCTTCACAAAGATCTGTCCCTTGCCGTTGCCGGAAGCGACGCCGAGGTCGGCTTCGCGTGCCTCGCCCGGCCCGTTGACCACACAGCCCATGACGGCGACGCGCAGCGGGATCTCCATGCCTTCCAGGCCGGCTGTGACCTGCTCCGCGAGCGTGTAGACGTCCACCTGCGCGCGGCCGCAGGACGGGCAGGACACGATTTCGAGCTTGCGGGGCCGCAGGTTCAGCGACTGCAGGATCTGGTTCCCCACCTTGATCTCCTCAACGGGCGGGGCCGAGAGGGAGACGCGGATGGTGTCGCCAATGCCACGGGAGAGCAGTGCGCCGAAGGCGGTGGCGGACTTGATGGTTCCCTGGAATGCCGGACCGGCCTCGGTCACGCCGAGGTGGAGGGGCCAGTCGCCCTTTTCGGCGAGCATCTCGTAGGCGGCCACCATGATCACGGGGTCGTTGTGCTTGACCGAGATCTTGAAGTCGTGGAAGCCGTGCTCTTCAAACAGCGAGGCTTCCCAGACGGCGGATTCAACGAGGGCTTCGGGGGTGGCCTTGCCGTACTTCTTGAGGATCCCCGGTTCCAGCGAGCCGGCGTTGACGCCGATGCGGATGGACGTTCCGTGGTCCCGGGCGGCCGCAGCAATTTCCTTGACCTGGTCGTCGAACTTGCGGATGTTGCCGGGGTTGACCCGGACGGCCGCGCAGCCGGCTTCGATGGCAGCGAAGACGTACTTGGGCTGGAAGTGGATGTCCGCGATGACCGGAATCTGGGACTTGCGGGCAATGATGGGCAATGCTTCGGCATCATCGGCCGACGGGCATGCAACGCGCACGATGTCGCAACCGGAGGCGGTCAGTTCCGCGATCTGCTGCAATGTGGCGTTGATGTCGGTGGTGGGCGTGGTGGTCATCGACTGCACGCTGATGGGGGAATCCGAGCCAACTCCCACCGAACCGACTTTGATCTGGCGCGTCTTGCGGCGCGGGGCAAGGACGGGCGGCGGTGCTGCGGGCATTCCCAGGCTGACCGAGGTCACGTGGACTCCTAGAGGTGAAGGGGAAACGGCTTAGGCTGCGAGGCCGGCGAGCATGCCGGTCACGGGTGACCATTCGGTGACGCGGATGCCGGCGATAACCCCGGCAGCAGCGAACGGATCCTGCTTGAGGACCGAATTCAGGGATGCTTCGTTGTCCGCCTTGAAGATCAGCAGCGCGCCGGCTCCGTCTCCATAGGGTCCGCTGGCAAGGATCACGCCGTCCTCGGCCAGGCCGCCGGTCCATTCGCGGTGGGCGGGCCGTGCCTCGTTGCGGGCTTCGGTGGAATCGGCGGCGTAAACGTACTCAACGGCAAAAACTGTCATAGCGCTACCCTATCGCTCCGCCGGCCTACGCCAGGAAAATCACCTTCACGGCTGCCGCTATCCCCGCTGCCCACAGCATGGACGCCAGCGTCCCGATAATGAACCGCTCCGCCGCCACCGGGGTTTCCTTGAGTTCGGCGAACCGGCCCAGCCCCTTAATGGCGACAATGTACGCGATGGCAACAGGCTGGCCGGCCAGGATGGCCAGGCAGACACCGAGCCGCTCCAGGACTCCGATAATGGCACCGCCACGGAGGATCCGCTGGGCGGGTGCGGCGGGAACGTCCGACGCCGGCTGGCCGGCCGCCGCCGTCAGCTCACCGTTGACAGCCTGGTCAGCCTGGTCCGGTGCCCGGCCCGGGAGGTCCACCGTAACGTCGGCCGAGGGATCGTCTGCAGCGTCGCGTCCCTTGGCTGCCGCGTCCGCCTTGTCGTCAATCGTCCGGGCCAGCCGGAAGACGAGGGCGGTGACGGGCCAGCCGCCAAAACCTGCCGCCAGCAGTGCGGCAGCGATCCACAATGCGGTCACCGGTCTCCTTTGGTCTGGGCAAGGGCGTATTCCAGGAGCATTGCTGCTGCCGGCCTGGCAGCCCATTCTTCCTGCCACCCGGAACGAAGCACGGCGCGGCTCACCGACTGTTCCGTAATTCCCAGTTCCCGGGCAACGGGCTTCTGGCTGCCATGCCTTCCTGCTCCGCCTGCTGCCCGCAGCCGGTCAACCACCCGCCACTGTGCCTCCGTCCGCTGCTGCACGAGCCGTCCTATCAGGCGCAGGACGGCCTGGGCATTCGCTGCGGCGTTCATGGCTGCACCCGCTGCATCATTCGTTTCGGCGTTCGTTCCAGCGCTGGCTCCGTTGTTTGTGCCGGCGGGCCCTTCCCGGGAATTCCGGGGGGCACCCTTGACACTGTCCATGGTGCCCGCCACCACCGACAACGGAACGTGGCCGGCCGCGCCTTTGGCGGTTTCCACTGCCTTGCGCGCCGCCACGAAGCCACTTCCGGTCCCTTCGCGCGGGCTCCGGCCAGGCTCCAGGCGGACGTCGCCGATGCCGATGCCGACGTACCAGTGCCCGCTCCGCAGGGCATGCAGTGCAATGTCCACTACTTCCCGGGCGTCGCCCACGGTGCCCTGGAGTTCGTCGCCGACGGAGCGTTCGAAGTGGGCACCCGTGAGGCTGCGCAGTTCCTCGATCAGGCCAGGCACGCGGTCAACGTCGGAGGTGCTCCCCCGCTGGTCGATTGTCAGTACGTACATACCTCAACCGTAGGCGGGTGATATCAAACAATCAATCATAAACAGCTGATTATTTAATATCAGCTATATTTGGCTGATTATGAGCATTCAGCCATTCGGATGCTGTTGGATCCCGTCGAGGGGCGTACCTGTCAGCCGAACAGGTTCACGGGTTTGACGATGTCGGCGTAGATCAGCAGCGCACTCATGCCCATCAGCAGGGCGGCCACCACGTACGTGACCGGGAGCAGCTTGGCGATGTCGAAGGCACCGGGGTCCGGCTTTCCGAACAGTTTCGCCACCTGGCGCCGTGCACCCTCGTACAGGGCGCCGGCCACATGGCCGCCGTCGAGGGGCAGCAGCGGAACCAGGTTGAAGACGGCCAACGCAAAGTTCAGTCCGGCCAGCAACCCCACCAGGGTGGCCACGCGTGACTGCAGCGGAATTTCCTCCATGGCGGCCACCTCGCCGGCCACCCGCCCCACGCCCACCACGCTGATGGGTCCGTTGGGATCGCGCGGTTCCTCGCTGAAGGCAGCCTTGGCCACGCCCACCACACGGGCCGGGAGATTAAAGATCACGCCTGCCACCTGCCGGATGTTCTCCCCCGCCATGGGCAGGACGGACGACGCCGGCTGCGGCACCAGTTCTGTCTGTGACCCGATGCCGAGGAAGCCCACGTCCTGGTAGCGCAGGGTGCCGGACGCATCGGTTTCCTGCCGGCCGTCGACGCCGATGATGGGCCTGGCCGAGAGAACGGGGGTGACAGTGGTGGACACTGAAGACCCGCCGCGCTCAACCGTGATGGCCACTTCCCGGCCTGCGGAGGCCCGGATCCATTCGGTCAGCTGGTCCCAGCTGGTGACTTCTTTTCCGTCGAAGGACGTGACGGTGTCGTTGGGCTGGAGCCCGGCCGCGGCCGCCGGGGTGAGCTGGCAGTCGGCCGAGTCCGGGTCCACGGTTTCACCTGCGGCAACCTGGCATTTGGAGACATCCGAAATGGTGGTGGTTGCCGTGGCCGTGCCGAAGCCCATGAGGAGGATGGCCATGAGGAGGACGCCGAGGATCATGTTCATGGCGGGTCCGCCCAGCATGACGATGATTTTCTTCCATACCGGTAGGCGGTAGAAGACGCGTTTTTCGTCGCCGGGGCCCACTTCCTCATGCGCCATGGACCTGGCCTCGGTGGCCAGCGTCTGGAACATCCCGGTGCTGGAGGGACGCACGGAGCCGTCCTCCTTGTTGGGCGGGTACATGCCGATCATGGACACGTAGCCACCCAGCGGGATGGCCTTCACGCCGTATTCGGTTTCGCCCTTCCGCCGGGACCAGAGGGTGGGGCCGAAACCGATCATGTATTTGGTGACGCGCACCTTGAAAAGCTTGGCGGGCACCAAGTGTCCCACTTCGTGCAGCGCGATGGACGCGGCGATGCCGATGGCTACGAAGACGACGCCGAGGATGAAAAGTAGAACGGGGGTCATGGAGGTGCTGCTGCTTCCCTAGAGACTGCTGACTGCTAAACGTTCGTGCGCGCGGGCCCGTGCCCAGCTCTCAGCATCCAGCACGGATTCCACCGTCAGCCGGGAAGAACCTGTGTGTTCGCTGAGGACGGCATCCACGGTGTCCACGATGTCCGTGAAGCGGATCCGCCCGCCGTGGAAGGCGGTGACGGCTTCCTCGTTGGCGGCATTGAAGACCGCGGGGAAGGTACTCCCCTGCTTCGCTGCGTCCTTGGCAAGGTCCACGGCGGGAAAGGCTGTTGCGTCCAGCGGCTCGAAGGTCCAGGTGGCTGCCTTGGTCCAGTCGCACGGCGCGGCGGCATTGGGTACCCGGCCCGGCCACCCAAGCCCCAGCGCGATGGGCAGCCGCATGTCCGGCGGGGAGGCCTGCGCAATGGTGGAGCCGTCCACGAACTGCACCATGGAGTGCACCACGGACTGGGGATGGACCACCACGTCGATCCGGTCCAGCGGAATGTCGAACAGGAGGTGGGCTTCGATGACTTCGAGTCCCTTGTTGACCAGGGTGGCGGAGTTGGTGGTGACCATCAGCCCCATGTCCCAGGTGGGGTGGGCGAGGGCTTCCTGCGGGGTGACCCCGTGCAGTTCTTCCCCGCTCCGGCCGCGGAAGGGCCCGCCGGAGGCGGTGAGTACCAGCTTGTCCACTTCCGCTGCGCTGCCCGAGCGCAGGCATTGGGCGATGGCGGAGTGCTCGGAGTCCACGGGAACAATCTGCCCGTCGCGCGCAGCAGCCTTTACCAGCGAACCGCCGACGATCAGCGATTCCTTGTTGGCCAGCGCCAGCGTGGCGCCGGACTTCAGCGCGGCAAGGGTGGGTGCAAGGCCGATGGAGCCGGTGATGCCGTTGAGCACAACATCCGCATCAAGCCCGGCGATCCGCGTGGAGGCATCCGGTCCGGCGATGATCTCCGGGCGGTAGCCGGAGCGGCCCGCTGCGGCGGCTGCTTCATCGATGAGCACGGCAAGCTCGCGTGGGTCTCCGGCGGCGATCCCGACGGCCGCCGCACCGGTGTGGACGGCCTGCCTGGCCAGGAGCGCGAGGTTGCCGCCTCCGGCGCTCAGGGCCACGACCTCGAAAAGATGCGGGGCGCCGTCGACGACGTCAATTGCCTGGGTGCCGATGGAACCGGTGGATCCGAGGATGGCGATTCTGCGTGGCTGCATGGGTTAAGTATCCCGCACCGTCGTGGTCCGGTGCGCCGCATCCTGCACGCCTTGACCCCGCCGCGGCCGGGCGTAACGTGGATTTCGTGGACTGGCTTTCCTGGTTCGATGCGGCGGACTACGAGTTCGCGCGTCAGGTGCTGCAGCGGGGGGTGGCCGCGCTGTTCTTCGTGGCGTTCCTGTCCTCGCTCAACCAGTTCCCGGCCCTGTTGGGTGAGCGTGGACTGCTGCCGGCCCCCGACTACCTGGCTGGTTTCAGCCGCCTGCGCCGGCCTACCCTGTTCCGTTGGGGCTACTCGGACGGCTTGCTGCGGGGCGTCTGTGCAACCGGGCTGGTGGTCTCGGCCCTCCTGGTAGCCGGCGTTCCTCAGCTGGGACCGCCATGGGTGCCCCTGATCGCTTTCCTGGCCCTGTGGCTGCTGTACATGTCCATCGTGAACGTGGGCCAGACGTTCTATGGCTTCGGCTGGGAGATGCTGCTGCTGGAGGCCGGATTCACCGTGGCCTTCCTGGGCTCGGACCAAACCGATCCGCCGCGGAGCATCCTGATCCTAATTGCGTGGCTGGTGTTCCGGCTCGAATTCGGTGCCGGGATGATCAAGATCCGCGGCGGCCGCGAATGGCGGGACCTCACCGCCCTCTACTACCACCACGAAACCCAGCCCATGCCGGGTCCGCTGAGCAGGCAGGCCCACCTGCTGCCCAAGCCGTTCCACCGGGTCGAAGTGGTTGGCAACCACTTCGCCCAGCTGGTGGTGCCGTTCCTGCTGTTTGCTCCCCAGCCGGTGGGCAGCGCCGCTGCAGCCATCATCATCGCCACCCAGCTCTGGCTGGTGGCGTCCGGGAACTTCGCCTGGCTGAACTGGATAGCGATTGTGCTGGCGTTCGCTGCGGTCAGCGATCCGGTGGCCCATGCTGTCCTGCCTGTGATCCCGCTGGACTGGCATCCCGGCACGCCGGAAACGCCCCTGTGGTGGCTGGCCTTCACGCTGACGGCCACGGCCCTGCTGCTGGCGCTGAGCTACCAGCCGCTGCGCAACCTGTTCTCGCGCCGCCAGTTGATGAACGCCAGTTTCAACCGCTGGCAGCTGGTCAACGCCTACGGCGCCTTCGGAACTGTGACCAAGGAACGGATTGAAATCGTGGTGTCGGGAACCCTCGACGATGACCCCGATGATTCCTCTGACTGGCGTGAATACGGGTTCAAGGGCAAGCCCGGTGACGTGCGCCGGGTACCCCGCCAGTGGGCGCCGTACCATTTGAGGCTGGACTGGCTGATGTGGTTCTTGCCGCTGCGGACCGTCCACGAGGAATGGTTCTATGCCTTCCTCGGCAAGCTGCTGGAAGCGGACCGCACCACCCTGCGGCTGCTCCGGCATGACCCGTTCGACGGCGGTGCGCCGCGCTGGGTGCGCGTGCGCCGGTACCACTACCGGTTCGCCACCCGGGCGGAGTTCCGGGCGTCCGGGAACCGCTGGATGCGAGCGTTCCTTTCGGAGCCCATCCCGCCCCTGT
Organism: Pseudarthrobacter chlorophenolicus A6; assembly: GCF_000022025.1. Lineage (GTDB taxonomy): Bacteria > Actinomycetota > Actinomycetes > Actinomycetales > Micrococcaceae > Arthrobacter > Arthrobacter chlorophenolicus. The sequence continues at coordinate 1,576,773 of NC_011886.1, read as the reverse complement.
CGCTGCGGCGCTCGCAGGGACGGCAAGGCTAGCAGGGCAGCCGGCCGCCCGACCGGCCACGGACCGCCCCGGACGGTCAGGCTTTCTGGCCGGCCCGCCGGAGGATGGATTCGGCGTGCTTGAGGATGGGCCCGTCGATCATTTTCCCGTGATGCCGGAAAACGCCGGAGCCGGCCTCGGCGGCAGCGTCCAGCAGCTCTGCGGCAGCGGCGACGTCGGCATCGGACGGTGCGTAGGCTTCCTGCACCACGGCAGCCTGCGTGGGGTGGATACAGGCTTTGGAGCTGAATCCCGATGCGACGGCATCGGCCGCTTCGGCGGCCAACCCGTCGGTGTCGGGGATGTTGACATACACGGCGTCAACGGCCTGCTTGCCGAAGGCCCGGGCAGCCACCAGCACCGTTGACCGGGCGTGGAGGGCGACGGCCCGGTAGCCGCCGTCGTCCGTCCTGCTGGAGGTGCCGCCCAGGGTGGCGAGCAGGTCCTCGGCACCCCACATGAGCGCCACGACGTTGGGGGCGGCGGCAATGGCGGGAGCGTTCAGGACACCCAGTGCCGTTTCGCACAGGGCCACCACCTGGTACCCCTCCAGCGCCGCGAGCTGGTCCGCGCTTTCGGCTTTGGCCAGCATCACCGTCCTGTAGGGCGTGTGCGCCAGGCAGTGCAGGTCTTTTTCGAACTCTTCAGTGCCCGCAGGGTTGATCCTGATGATGGTGCGGCTGGGATCGAGCTCGGGTTCCTCGCCTGTCGAACCCACCTGGGCAAGGATGGCGCCCCGGGCGCGCTGCTTGTCCGCCGGGGCCACGGCGTCCTCGAGGTCAAGGATGACGGCGTCGGCGCGGGCGGCGGCTTTCCGGTACCGCTCGGGCCGGTCGGCGGGGCAGAAGAGGAGGGCGGGGCCCATCACAAAGGTCATACAGCCATTCTCCGATGATTTTTGGTGCCGGGCTTATTTTCCGTGTTGCGCCTCAGCGTGCGCGGCACGGGTCCACATCAGGCAGCTGCGGGTGGCCAGGGCCACCACGGTGCCGTCCTGGTTCCGGCCGGTATGTTCCATGGTGACGATTCCCTGCCCCGGCCGTGAGCCCGAGGGCCGTTTGCCGCTGATGACGGTCTCCGTGTAGAGCGTGTCCCCGTGGTACAGCGGGTGCGGGAAGGACACATCGGTCAGGCCCAGCTGCGCGATGATGGTTCCCTGGGTCAGCTGGGTGACGGACTGGCCCACCAGGGTGGCCAGCGTGAACATTGAGTTAACCAGGCGCTGGCCGAACGGTTGGGTGGCACTCCAGGCGGCGTCGAGGTGGAGGGCCTGGGTGTTCATGGTGAGGGTGGTGAACAGGACGTTGTCCGCTTCGGTCACCGTCCGGCCGGGACGGTGAGCGTAGACCACGCCCTCTTCCAATTCGTCGTAGTACAGCCCGCGCTGTTCAATAACCCGGGCCCCGGTGGCTGGGCCCGTCGAAACCTTGTCCGTCATACCGTCAGTTCCCGGTCTTCCTCGAAAAGGTCCGCGCCGGTGGCAGCGATGACATCCTCCACCGAGACGTTCGGCGCCAGTTCCTGCAGCACCAGGCGGGATCCGGAGCTGTCGCGGACCACGTCGATGACGGCCAGGTCCGTGATGATCCGGTCCACGCAGCCCTTGCCGGTCAGCGGCAGCGAACACTGCTGGACGATCTTCGGTTTGCCGTTCCGGTCCACGTGTTCCATCATCACGATCACCCGTTTGGCCCCGAACACCAGGTCCATGGCACCGCCCATGCCTTTGACCATCTTGCCCGGGATCATCCAGTTTGCGAGGTCCCCGTTGGCCGCAACTTCCATGGCACCCAGGACGGCGACATCCACGTGCCCGCCGCGGATCATGCCGAACGACGCCGCCGAATCGAAGAACGCAGCGCCCTTGTTGACCGTGACGGTTTCCTTGCCGGCGTTGATCAGGTCCGGATCGATGGCGTCTTCTGCCGGGTAGGGTCCGACGCCCAGGATGCCGTTTTCCGAGTGGAGCACCACTTCCACGCCGTCCGGAATGTAGTTGGGGATCAGCGTGGGCATGCCGATGCCGAGGTTCACGTATTGGCCGTTATGGAGTTCCTTGGCCACCCGGGCCGCCAGCTCATTGCGCGTCCAGCCCTTGCTGTCCGCCGGTGCCGTGGAACCGGCGGCTCCCGCGTGCGGCTGGGAAGCCGAGCGGCGGTACTCGTGGCGGACGGCTTCGGGCCGCGGTGCGTCGGGGCTGTTCGGTTCCGTGCCGGCGCTCTGTGCCCCGGTTTTCTGCATGTTCATGCTCCTGCCTCCCGGCTGATGGCAACAGTCCGCTTTTCGATGCGTTTTTCCGCGTCAGGAGCCAGTACCACCCGCTGCACGAAGATGCCGGGGGTGTGGATGTGTTCGGGGTCCAGTTCGCCGGGCTCCACGAGTTCCTCCACCTCGGCGATGGTGACCCTTCCTGCCATGGCGCAGAGCGGATTGAAGTTCATGGCCGTGGCGTGGAACACCAGGTTCCCGTGCCGGTCGCCCTTCCAGGCATGGACCAGGCCGAAGTCCGGGGTGAGGGCTTCCTCGAGCACATAGTCCACCCCGCCGAAGGGGCGGACCTCCTTGGGGGCTGAGGCGACCGCAATGCCGCCGTCGGCGTCGTATTTCTGCGGCAGGCCGCCGTCGGACACCTGGGTACCGACCCCCGCCTTGGTGTAGAAGGCGGGGATGCCCGCGCCGCCGGCCCGGAGTTTCTCGGCCAGGGTGCCCTGCGGGGTCAGCACCACTTCCAGTTCGCCGGCCAGGTATTGCCGGGCGAACTCCTTGTTCTCGCCCACGTAGGAGCTGATGGTGCGCCGGATCCTGCCGTCGCGGAGCAGGATGCCCAGCCCCCAGTCGTCCACGCCGCAGTTATTGCTGACGGTTTCCAGCCCTGACGTGCCGGCCCGGTGCAGGGCGTCAATGAGGGTGACCGGTATGCCGCAGAGGCCGAACCCGCCCACGGCCAGCGAGGAACCGTCCGGAATGTCCGCCACAGCCTCGTCGGCGCTTGCAACAACCTTGTCAATCATCATCGATCCTTTCAGGCCGGCTACAGTCCCGGGTGCAGCGAACCGGCCGCTACAGTCCCAGTTCGCGGGCGATCAGCATCAGCTGGACCTCCGTGGTGCCCTCCCCCACTTCAAGGATCTTGGAGTCGCGGTAGTGGCGGGCCACGGTGAACTCGTTGATGAAGCCATAGCCGCCGAATACCTGGGTGGCATCCCGCGCGTTGTCCATGGCCGCCTCACCTGCGACCATCTTAGCGATGGCCGCCTGGGTCTTGAACGGCTTGCCGGCCAACATCCTGGCGGCTGCGTCGTAATAGGCCAGGCGGGCCGTGTGGGCCCTCGCCTCCATGCGGGCGATCTTGAACGAGATTGCCTGGTACTTGCCGATTTCGTGGCCGAACGCCTTGCGTTCCCTGGCGTACCGGACCGACAGGTCAACGCAACCCTGGGCTGCTCCGGTGGCGAGGGCGGCGATGGCGATGCGGCCCTCATCAAGGATGGACAGGAAGTTGGCGTAGCCCCGGCCCTCCTCGCCCAGCAGGTTCGCTTCCGGCACCCGGACGTCCTTCAGGGTCAGCGGGTGCGTGTCCGAGGCGTTCCAGCCCACCTTGTTGTACGCCTTTTCTGCCTTGAAGCCGGGCGTGTCGGTGGGCACCAGGATGGTGGAGATTTCCTTCCGGACCGTGCCGTCCCCGCGGTCATGCTGCCCGGTAACTGCGGTGACCGTGACCAGCCTGGTGATGTCCGTCCCCGAGTTGGTGATGAATTCCTTGTTGCCGTTGATCACCCACTCGGTCTTGTCCCCCACGGACTCCCGGTGCGCGTGCGTCTTGGTCCCGCCGGCGTCCGAACCTGCCTCGGGTTCGGTCAGGCCGAACCCGGCGAGCGCCTGGCCCGAGGCCAGCTGGGGCAGCCATTGCTGCTTCTGTTCTTCGGTCCCGAAACGGTAGACCGGCATGGCTCCGAGGGAAACGCCTGCTTCCAGGGTGATGGCCACGGACTGGTCCACCCGCCCCAGCTGCTCCAGTGCCAGGGCGAGGGCGAAGTAGTCTCCGCCCATGCCGCCGTACTCTTCGGGGAACGGCAGGCCGAAGAGGCCCATGTCGGCCATCTGCTTGACCACTTCGTAGGGAAAGCTGTGTTCCTCGTCGTGCTTGGCGGACACCGGGGCCACCACGTTGTCCGCGAAGTCCCGGACGGTGTCGCTGAGGTCCTGGTATTCCTCGCTGAGTTCAAAGCCGGACATGTCTACTGGGCTCCTTCGCCGTTGGTGGTTTCACCGTTCGTGCTGTTGTCCCGGGTATTTTCGGAACGTGGTGCGGGATGGATGGTGGCCAGGACCTGGTCCGCCTTGACCAGGTCTCCGGGTTTGGCGGCCAGGTGAACGGTCCCGGCCAGCGGCGCCACCAGCTGGTGCTCCATCTTCATGGCCTCGACGGACGCGAGGACCTGGCCCGCCTCGACGGCGTCGCCGTCCTTGACCGGGACGGACACCACCGTGCCGGGCATCGGCGAGCGCACGGCAGGATCGGCATCGCCTTCGTCCCTTTGGATGGCTGCCCGGACCCGTTCCAGCCGCGCCTCCCGGGTCAGGACCTCCAGGCGGCAGGACCAGCCTCCGTTGCCGAGGTAGATGTGCGCCGGGGCTTCCGGCGCCGGTGCCACGGAGAAGCCGTGCACAGCGTCGTCCAGGGTCAGCTCCGCATGGCCTGGCCCGGAAAGGCGCAGCACCGCTGTGTGGCGCGTGCCGCCGTCGACCGTTACCTCAACCGGGCCGGATGCGGGGTCCCCGTAGAGAGCTATGGTGGCCACTCCGCCGTCGGGCGTTCCAAGGCTCACCCGGCGGGGTGCCGGTGCCCCCAGCCGCCAGCCGCTGCGTGCCTGCCACGGGCTTCCGCTGGAATTGCTCTCCCGGGTGGCGGACGCTGCCTTGGCGGACGCTGCCGTGACTGCCACGGAGGCGAGCGCCGCGGCCACGAGTTCAACCTCCCCCACCTGGCGGAACGCAAGGCCAGGCAGCTTCCGGGCGATCAGTCCTGTGTCGAGCCGGCCGGCCCGGACCTCGGGATCGTTGACCAGGAGCCGCAGGTATTCGACATTGGTGTCCACACCCAGTGCTGTGTACCCGGCGAGCGCCCGGTCCAGCGTGTCCAAAGCCTCGGCCCGGTCCGCTCCCCAGGCGATGACCTTGGACAGCATGGGATCGTAGCTGGAGGACAGCTGGAGCCCTTCCACCAGGGACGAGTCCACGCGGATCCGGCCGCCGGCATCACCGGGCAACTCGTCGAGCAGGTACACGGTTCCGGTGGACGGCAGGAAGTTCTTCTCCGGCACCTCGGCGTAGACGCGCGCCTCCACCGCATGGCCGGAAAGTTCGACGTCGGCCTGCCGGACGGTGAGTTCCGCGCCGGCGGCGATGCGCACCTGCCATTCCACGAGGTCCAGTCCGGTGACCATTTCGGTGACAGGGTGCTCCACCTGGAGGCGGGTGTTCATCTCCATGAAGAAGAACTCGTCCGGCGCGTCATCGGAGACCAGGAATTCCACGGTACCCGCGCCCGTGTAGTTGACGCTGCGCGCGGCGTTGCAGGCGGCCTCACCGATGCGGTCCCGGACGTCGGCCCCGTGGGGCAGGCCCTCGAGCAGCGGCGACGGTGCCTCCTCGATCACTTTCTGGTGCCTGCGCTGCAGGGAGCATTCGCGTTCGCCCAGGTGGATGACGTTGCCGTGGCTGTCCGCCAGCACCTGCACTTCGATATGGCGGGGGGTGGTGACCAGGCGTTCCAGGAATAGGGTGTCGTCACCGAAGGCGCTCGCGGCCACGCGCCGGGCGGTGGCCAGGACGGCCGGAAGGTCGCCGGGTTTCTCCACCACATGCATGCCCTTGCCGCCACCGCCGGCGGACGGCTTGATCAACAGGGGGAAGCCGACGGCGGGGGCTGCTTCGATCAGTTCCGCGTCAGTCATGCCGGGCCTGGCAACGCCGGGTACCACCGGGACGCCGTAGCCGGCCACATGGTTCTTGGAGCGGATCTTGTCGCCCATGATGTTGAGCGCTTCCACCCCGGGGCCCATGAACGCGATTCCCGCAGCGTCCAGGGCGCGGGCGAAGTCTGCATTTTCGCTGAGGAACCCGTAGCCCGGGTGCACGGCTTCGGCGCCGGACTCCCGGCACGCGGCAATGATGTTGCCGATTTTGAGGTAGCTTTCGGTGGCGGCGGCGGGGCCGATCCGCACGGCCGTGTCAGCCTCGCGCACGTGCCGGGCGCCGGCGTCGGCATCGCTGTACACGGCCACGGAGCGGATTCCCAGGGCACGCAGGGTTCGGATCACCCGGCAGGCGATCTCTCCCCGGTTCGCCACCAGGACGGTGCCGAACAACGGCTGGCCGGACGCCGGGGTGGCGTCGGCGGAAGTGGTGGCGGTGGAGGTCAATGAAGGCGTGGTCATGTGCCGGCTCACATCCTGAACAGGCCGAAGGAGGTCTCCGGCAGTGGCGTGCGGGAGACAACGTCCAGGGCAAGGCCCAGGACGGTCCGGGTGTCAGCGGGATCGATGACGGCGTCATCCCAGAGGCGGGCAGTGGAGTAGTAGGGGCTCCCCTGGTCCTCGTACTGCCGGCGGATGGGGGCTTTGAACTCTTCCTCATCCTGCGCCGGCCAGTCTTCCCCGGCGGCCTCGAACTGGTCGCGTTTGACCGTGGCCAGCACGCTGGCGGCCTGGTTCCCGCCCATCACCGAGATCCTTGCCGCGGGCCACATCCAGAGGAACCGCGGGGAATAGGCGCGGCCGCACATCGAGTAGTTTCCTGCGCCGAACGATCCGCCGATCACCACCGTCAGCTTGGGAACCCGCGCTGTGGCTACCGCCGTGACCATCTTGGCGCCGTTCCTGGCGATGCCGCCCTGCTCGGCGTCCCGGCCCACCATGAAGCCGGAAATGTTCTGCAGGAAGAGGAGTGGAATCCCCCGCTGGTCGCAAAGTTCGATGAAGTGTGCGCCCTTGAGCGAGGACTCGCTGAAAAGGACGCCGTTGTTCGCCACGATCCCTACGGGGTGCCCGTGGATCCTGGCGAACCCGGTAACCAGGGTGGTGCCGTAGTCCTTCTTGAACTCGTGGAACCTGCTGGCGTCCACCAGCCGGGCAATCACCTCGCCGACGTCGTACGGGGCGTTGACGTCCACGGGCACGGCACCGTAGATCCCCTCCGGGTCCTCGGCCGGCTCGACGGCGGGTTCCACCTGCCAGGCTGGCGCCGCAGCGGGCGGCAGGGTGGCCACGATGTCGCGAAGGATCTGCAGCGCGTGTTCGTCATTGTCGGCCAGGTGGTCCGTCACGCCGGAGATCCTGGAATGCACGTCACCGCCGCCCAACTCCTCGGCGGTGACGATCTCTCCGATTGCGGCCTTCACCAGGGGCGGCCCGCCCAGGAAGATGGTGCCCTGGTTCCGGACAATCACGGTTTCGTCACTCATTGCCGGGACGTAGGCGCCGCCCGCGGTGCAGGAGCCCATCACGGCGGCCAGCTGGGGGATCTTTGCCGCGGACAGGCGTGCCTGGTTGTAGAAGATCCGCCCGAAATGGTCCTTGTCCGGAAAGACCTCGTCCTGCCTGGGCAGGAACGCTCCGCCCGAGTCCACCAGGTAGATGCACGGCAGGTTGTTTTCGAGGGCGATTTCCTGGGCGCGGAGATGCTTCTTGACCGTCATGGGATAGTAGGTGCCGCCCTTGACGGTGGCGTCGTTGGAGATCACCAGCACCTGGCGGCCGTGCACCAGTCCGATGCCGGCAATCACGCCCGCGCCCGGTGCATCATCGTTGTACATTCCGTTGGCTGCCAGCGGAGCGATCTCAAGGAACGGGCTGCCGTCATCCAGCAGCTGGTCGATGCGCTCCCGCGGCAGGAGCTTGCCCCTGGCCACGTGCCGTTCACGCGACTTCTGCGGGCCTCCCAGGGCAGCGTCCGCCAGCCGTTTCCGGAGGTCCTCCACCAGTTGCAGCTGCGCATTCCTGTTGGCGGCGAAAGCCCCGCTTGAGGGGTCCAGCCTGCTGGCAAGGGTCTCCATCGACGCTTCCTGTTCTCTCATTCGGCGGGCAAATCCGGTGGCAAAGGTCAGTGGGCAAGGCCACCAAACAACGGACTCGGTTAGTGCCCAGTAACTGAAATTCAGGTTAGTCTCTATTAACTGTGATGTCCAACACAGGCGGCAGCCTTGTTAGACTCTGCGGGTTTGAGGAGGAAATGTGCCCACAACCGATGAAGCCAACAGCACCGGGACTGACGCCCCCGCCGCCCGGCCCGCCGGCGCAACCCAGCGCAGCAAAGCCAAGGAAGACCGCCGCCAGGCCCTGCTTGCCGCGGCCGCTTCGCTGTTCGCCGTCAACGGGTTCAAGAGCGTTTCCCTCGAAGACCTCGGAGCGGCGGCGGGGGTCAGCGGACCGGCCGTCTACCGGCACTTCCCCGGCAAGCAGGCTGTCCTGGCGGACCTGCTGGCCACCGTCAGCCGGGAGCTGCTGGACGGCGGGCGGAAGGTGGTCGCAGAGAACGCGGATCCGCGCCTGGCCCTGCGCCGCCTCGTGGAGTTCCAGGTGGACTTCGCCCTCGGCAAACCCGAGGTGATCCGCGTGCAGGACCGGGACCTCAGCAACCTCTCCGAACAGGACCAGTCAGCCGTGCGGGCGCTGCAGCGCAGCTACGTGGAGGTGTGGGTGGATGTCCTGTCCAGGCTCCACCCCGGCACGGACGCCGCCGAACTCCGGACCCGGGCGCACGCCACGTTCGGGCTGATCAACTCCACCCCGCACTCGGTCCGGAGCCACGGCCGCCGGATGGCGGCCGCAGCCCGGCCGCTGCTCGAGGAGATGGCGCTCGCCGCACTGACGGTGGACAGCCCGCAAACGCGCTGACGTCCTGGTTCCGGGCGGAGTCAGACCATTGTCAGGACCATTCCCGGCTCTGCCAGGACTGCCCCGACGTCGGCCAGGAACCGGGAGCCCTGCTCACCGTCCACCAGGCGGTGGTCGAAGGACAGGCTCAGGGTCATCACCTGCCGCAGGGCCACCTCACCGCGGTACTCCCACGGCATGGACCGCACGGCACCCAATGCCAGGATGGCGGCTTCGCCGGGGTTGAGGATGGGCGTCCCGGCATCGATGCCGAAAACGCCGATGTTGGTGATGGACATGGTTCCGCCGGACAGGTCTGACGGCGCCGTTTTCCCGGACCGCGCGGTGTCCGCCAGCACCGCCAGCGCCTCCGCCAGCTGCTCCAGGGTCAGCGAGTGCGCATCCTTGATGTTCGGCACCGTCAGTCCCCGCGGGGTGGCAGCCGCGACGCCCAGGTTCACGTAGTTGAAAGTAACGATCTCCTGGTTCGCCTCATCCCAGCGGGAGTTCAGCGACGGATGGCGGCGCAGCGCGATCAGCACCGCCTTGGCGGCGAGTGTCAGAGGTGTCAGCTTGAGCCCGGCGAACGCCCGGGTCCCCCGCAGTTTCGCCAGCAGCTCCATGGTGGGGGTGACGTCCACGGTGAGGAACTCGGTGGCGTGCGGGGCGGTGAAAGCGCTGGAGACCATCGCGGCGGCCGTGTGCTTGCGGACGCCCTTGATGGGCGTCCGGGTTTCCCGCTCTCCCCCGTCCCCCGCAGGCGCCTGGCCGGCGGGCGCGTCGGGCTGCCCGGCACTGCCCTGCCGCAGGAACTCCCGGACGTCCTCGCGCGTGATCAGGCCTTCCGGGCCGGTGCCGGGAACCACCGCCAGGTCAACACCGAGGTCCCTGGCCAGCTTGCGGACCGGAGGCGTGGAGCGCGGCCGGTCGCCGGAGGGTACGCCCGCCCGGGCCTCCCTAACCATGGTTTCGGCAGGCTCAACCACCGGGGACCCGGCATCGGCAGGCTCAACCACCGGGGACCCGGCATCGGCAGGCTCAACCACCGGGGACCCGGCATCGGCGGGCTCAACCACCGGGGCAAAGATCCGTGGGCGGCGCGCGGGCCGGCCGGAGCTTTCGACGACGGCACCGTACCCCACCAGGTTGGGTTCCCGTTTGGGAGCCGCCGGTTCCTCTCCCGCCGCCGCCTGCCCGGCTGGCGTAACGCCCTGCGACGGTGCGGCGTGCCCCGCCGGTGCCGGCCCGGCGTCGTCCGCTACCTCGAAGGAGACGATGGGCTTGCCCACCTCAACAACCGTCCCTGGCTGCTCATGCAGTTCCCTGATGACGCCGGCGAAAGGGGACGGCAACTCCACCACCGCCTTGGCTGTCTCCACCTCGGCAATGACCTGGTTCAGGCTGACGGTGTCACCCACGGCCACTTTCCAGCTGAGGATTTCTGACTCGGTGAGCCCTTCCCCGAGGTCGGGAAGCCGGAATTCCTTGATCATGGTGACGCTCATCCTTCCAGCCCGCTCAGTGAATTCGGCCGCCCCAGTGCACGGTCCACGCCATCGAGGATCCGATCCAGGCCCGGCAGGTGGTGCATCTCGAGTTTCGAATAGGGGTACGGGATGTCGAAGCCGGTAACCCTGACGGGTGCGGCTTCCAGGTGGTAGAAGCACCGCTCGGTGATGCTGGCGGCCACCTCGGCCCCCAGCCCGCCGGACTGCCCGGCCTCGTGCGTGATCACCAGGCGGCCGGTCTTCCGGACCGAAGCCACCACGGTGCCGTAGTCCACCGGTGACAGCGAGCGCAGGTCGATGACCTGGATGGAGATGCCTTCGTCGGCAGCAGCCGAGGCGGCGTCCAGGGCGGTCTTCACCAGCGGGCCATAAGCCACGAGGGTGACGTCGGTTCCGTCGGTCAGGACCCTGGCCTGGCCCATTGGAACTGCAGCGTCCAGTCCGGCGGCCTCATCCACCTCGCCCTTGTCGTGATACCGCCGCTTCGGCTCGAAGTAGAGAACGGGGTCGTCGCTGGCGATAGCCTGCTGGATCACCGTGTGCGCGTCCTGGGGGTTCGAAACGGTGACCACCCGCAGTCCGGAGGTGTGCGTGAAGTAGGCTTCCGGCGACTCGGAGTGGTGCTCCGGCGAGCCGATGCCGCCGCCGAACGGCACCCGGATGGTGATGGGCATTTTCACTGCGCCGCGGGTGCGGTAATGCAGCTTGGCCACCTGGCTGACAATCTGGTCGAACGCGGGATAGATGAACCCGTCGAACTGGATTTCCACCACGGGGCGGTAGCCGCGGTAGGCAAGGCCGACGGCGGCACCCACGATGGCGGATTCGGCCAGGGGCGTGTCCACCACGCGGTGCTTGCCGAAGTCCTTCTGCAGTCCGTCGGTCACCCGGAACACGCCGCCGAGGGTGCCGATGTCCTCACCGAGAAGGACAACCTTGGGGTCATGGTCGAGCGACTTGCGCAGTCCCGCATTGATGGCGCGGGCAAAGGTCATGGAAGTCATCAGCGTGCACCTTCTCCTGAAACGGCACCTGCGGAGTCCCCGAAAGAGGCCAGGTAACGGGCGTAGTGGTCCTGCTGGCGGTCCAGCCACGAGTTCGGTGCGCTGTAGACGTGCTTGAAAACGTCCATGGGCTGCGGGTCCGGCATGGTGGTGCAGCCTTTCCGCATCTCGCGGGCCACGGCATCCGCGCTGTTCCTGACGTGTTCCTGCAGTTCGTCGGTCAGGAGCCCCTTGCGTTCCAGCAGCGCCGCCACCCGGCTGATCGGGTCCTTGGCGGCCCAGTCCTCCAGTTCGTTGGCGTCGCGGTACCGGGTGGGGTCGTCAGCGGTGGTGTGCGGCCCCATCCGGTAGGTGACGGCTTCGATGAAGGTGGGCCCGCCGCCGCGCCGCGCCCGGTCGAGGGCAACGCGAGTGGCCGCCATGACGGCCAGGACGTCGTTACCGTCCACCCGCAGGCTGGGGATCCCGAAGCCGGCAGCGCGGTCCGCGAGCTGGATGTGCGACTGGAGCCGGACCGGTTCCGAAATGGCCCAGTGGTTGTTGGTGCAAAAAAACACTACGGGAGCCTGGAAGCTGGCCGCGAAGACCAGGGCTTCATTGACATCGCCCTCGCTCGTCGCGCCGTCACCGAAATAGGTGACGGCCACGGAATCTGCGCCGTCGTTCTGGATGCCCATGGCGTAGCCGGTGGCATGCAGGGTCTGGGCGCCGATGATGATCTGGGGCGTTGCCATGTTGATGGCGTACGGATCCCAGCCGCCGGAGGCGTTGCCGCGCCACACCCGCAGGAGGTCTGTGAGGTCCACGCCGCGGCAGTAGGCCACACCGTTTTCACGGTAGCTGGAGAAGACGAAATCGTCGCTGCGCAGCGACCTGCCGGATCCTATTTGTGCCGCTTCCTGCCCCAGCAGAGGGGGCCACAGGGCGAGTTCGCCCTGGCGCTGGAGAGCCGTTGCCTCGACATCGATGCGCCGGATGACGGTCATGTCCTCGAATAGCGAGCAAAGGTGTTCGTCCGTGATGTCCTGCACCCAGAGATCGAATTCGGGATGGCTCACCCGCTCCCCCGACGGTGTGATCAGCTGGACCAGCCCTTGTACCGGAACGCCGGATGACCCCGGCTCCTGAAATTCCCCGGCGCCCTCATGGGCTTGTGCGCCGCCCTGGCCCGTTTTGTCTGTAGACACGATAGCCCCGCAACTTCTGTCGTCGGTGACCTGCGGAGCCGGGACTTGTGGTCCTGCAAACCGCGGCCTTCCGGGCCCCTTCGCCCGAATACTGTGACCCTACTCACAATGCTCAGGGGGTACAACCACCGGGGCATTTATTGAGCAGAATGCCCTAAGGCAGTGGTCTGCACCGTGCTACCGTTGCGCATTATGCAAGCTCTGGATGGCACTGACACCCGCCTGCTTTCGGCACTGGCCCAGGACCCCAGGAGGACCGTGGTGGCCCTCGCGCAGAAACTGGGACTGTCCAGGAACACTGTGCAGGCGCGGATGGCCCAGCTCGAAAAGAAGCACGTCTTCCTGTCCTTCGAACGCAGGATCAATACTGCCGCCCTGGGGTACCCGCTGATGGCTTTCATTTCCGTCCACGTCCAGCAGCAGAAGCTCACCCGGCTGGCACAGGATTTGGCGGCCATCCCGGAGATCCTGGAGGGCTACGGCCTGACCGGGTCCGCAGACCTGCTGCTGCGCGTAGTGGCCCAGGATGCCGAGGACCTTTTCCGCATCAACGGCAAAATCCTCGCGTGCGATGGCGTGGAACGGGCGGACACTGCGCTGGCCATGGGCGAGCTCATCCCTTTCCGCGTGCAGCCGCTGCTCGAGCGGGGTCCGCAGGGAAGCTGACCCTCTGTATGGCCGGAGTGGCCTGAAGCATATGGCCGGCGCGGGCTGAGCCGGCGGCACGGGTTATAGGCTTGTGGCAGTTATCCGTGCGGAGCCTGAACAGGCCCGCACCAGGCGGTGCCAGGCACCACATCCGGAAAGGCTCCACTTTGAGCAATCCCCAGGAACCGTACCAGCCCGGACACCCAGGCTCCGGGCAGCTGCCACAGCCGCCGCAGCAGCCTCCCGCCGGATACCCCGGCGCCACCCCGAATCCCCCGTACGGCCAGCCGCAGCAGGGCAGCCCGTCTCCAGGCGCCCAACCCGCCGGAAACCCGAACAACCCGTACGCCCAGCAACAACCGGAGCAGTACCGGGGCGCAGGTCCGTTCGGGCTCCCCGGCGGAGAACCGCCGGCAAGGAAGCGGCCCCGGCTGTGGATCATCCTGACGGCCATCGGCGGCGTGCTGCTCCTTGTGGTGGTGGGCATCGTCATCCTGGTCAATGTGGCCGGCAGCGCCACCAACCACGCCAAAGACCTGGCTGACGGTTTCACCAAGCTCGTCATTGCCGGAGACAGCTCCAAAGCGTACGACGACTACCTGGACCCGGCACTGCAGGAGCAGCTGTCCAAGGAAGCCTTCATCTCCGGCGTCGAGAGCCTGAAAATGGACGGAACCTGCTCGCCCGCCTACAACAGCATGCAGGTTGCCACCGAGAACGGCGTCAAGTCGGCGGACGTGGGAGGGGTCATCACCTGCGAGGGTAAGAAGGTTGACCTGGCCTACCGGTTCGAGGGCACGGACGAGCTGAAGATGACGAACATCAAGCTGCGCCCGGCCGCCTAGCAACGCAACCCAAAGGCCCCCGCCACCATGGACAGTCCACGTTGGCGGGGGCCTTTTGCGTGCCCGTTTCCGGACAGGGCGTTAGTGGTCGGCTACGGCGTTAGTGGTCGACTGCCTTTTCGGCACCAACACCGGTGAGGGAGCGGACCTCCATCTCGGCCTGCTTGGCCGGATCCTCCCGCTTCTTGTCCAGCACCGTACCGAGCCAGCCGAGGAAGAACGCCAGCGGGATGGAAACGATGCCGGGGTTGCTGAGCGGGAAGATGGCGAAGTGTGCGTCCTTGATCATCGAGGTGGCCCCGCCGGAGACCACCGGCGAGAAGATGATCAGGATGATGGCTGCACCGAGTCCGCCGTACATGCTCCACACTGCGCCCTGGGTGGTGAACCGCCGCCAGAACAGTGAGTAGATGATGGTGGGCAGGTTGGCTGAGGCAGCAACGGCGAAGGCCAGCGCCACCAGGAACGCCACGTTCTGGCCATTGGCCAGGATGCCGCCAAGGATGGCCAGGATGCCGATCACCACCACCGTGCGGCGGGCCACCCGGACCTCCGTTGCGGCGTCCGCCTTGCCCTTGGCGATCACGTTGGCGTAGATGTCATGGGCGAACGAGGCGGCTGCGGTGATGGTCAAGCCGGCCACCACTGCCAAGATGGTGGCAAACGCCACGGCGGAGATGAAGCCCAGCAGCAGCGGGCCGCCGAGGTGGAAGGCCAGCAGCGGAGCCGCAGCGTTCACGCCGCCGGGAGCGGACTTGATGGTGTCGGCACCCACCAGTGCAGCAGCACCGTAGCCGAGGACCAGGGTGAACAGGTAGAACAGGCCGATCAGCCAAATGGACCAGACCACCGATTTGCGGGCTTCCTTGGCCGTGGGGACCGTGTAGAAGCGCATCAGGACGTGGGGCAGGGCCGCTGTGCCCAGGACCAGGGCGAGGCCCAGGGACATGAAGTCCAGCTTGGAGGTTTCGCTCTTGCCGTACTGCAGGCCCGGGTTGAGGACCGCCGGGTTGTTGGCCGTTTCCACGGCACCGCCCAGGAGCGCCGAAAGGTTGAACCCGTAGATGGCCAGGACCCAGAGCGTCATGACGGCGGCACCGGCGATCAGCAGGATGGCTTTGATGATCTGCACCCACGTGGTGCCCTTCATGCCGCCGATGAGGACGTACATGATCATGAGCGCGCCGACCACGATGATCACCAAGGCCTGTCCGCCCCAGTCGCTGATGCCCAGCAGCAGGGAGATCAGGCTGCCGGCTCCGGCCATCTGGGCCAGGAGGTAGAAGAAGCAGACAGCCAGGGTGGAGATGGCGGCGGCGATGCGGACGGGCCGCTGCTTGAGCCGGAACGACAGCACGTCGGCCATGGTGAACTTGCCGGTGTTGCGGAGCAGCTCAGCCACCAGGAGCAGCGCCACCAGCCACGCCACCAGGAATCCGATGGAGTACATGAAGCCGTCATACCCGTTGATGGCGATGGCGCCGGTGATGCCCAGGAACGAAGCTGCGGAAAGGTAGTCGCCGGCGATGGCGGTGCCGTTCTGCGATCCCGTGAAGGAGCGGCCGGCGGCGTAGTAGTCGGCGGCGGTCTTGTTGTTCCGGCTGGCACGGAACACGATCACCATGGTGACGGCCACGAACAGGCCGAAAATGCCCATGTTCAGCAGGGTGGTGTCCTTGAGCGCGGCCACGTCCACTGCGGTTGCGATAGTAATCATTTGTTGGCTCCACCCACCCGGTTGCCGTGCTTGTCGAACTCATGGCCCTCGATCTCGTTCCGGATCTCAGAGGCGATGGGGTCCAGCTTCCTGTTGGAGTAACTGACGTACCATCCGGTGATCGCGAAGGTGGAGACGAACTGGAGCAGGCCCAGGATCAGGCCGATGTTGATGTTTCCCCAGACTTTGGTGGACATGAAGCCCACCGCGTAGTCCGCGAGCAGGACGTAGGCGAAGTACCACAGCAGGAAGGCCACTGCCATGGGGAAAACAAAGCTGCGGTGGCGCTTGCGCAGTTCCTGGAACTGCTCGGTCGACTGGACCTGTTCAAAGTCGACGGACGCCGCAGCGTCCGGACTTTGGGCATCGTTACCCATGGTTCCTCCTCATTGAGACATGCCGGTACACACTGGACGGCAGGCCCGGATGAGGAAACGCCGCTGGTGTGACAGCAATCACTCTGCTGTGTCACGGCAGCCACATCCAGCCCCTCCGGCGCTGTGGTCGCTCAACGGTCGGGATGCTGCGACAAACGGCACCCGCAGCTACGCTGGGCCCATGCCGGACTCCCCCCTCCTGACCGCCGCCGCTGTGGCCGTGATCGCCCTGGCCATCGCCGTCGTCGTCGGCGTGGGACTGAAGGTGCTCCGCTCCTTCCGCGACCTGGGCACGGACGCCGAGCGCGCCACCTACCACACCCTGCACGCAGCCTCGCAGGCAGGCCAGCACCTGCGCCGCGGCCTCAACCCCGCCGGCGCATCGAAGGCAAGCCGCCACCTCCGTACGCTGCTTGGCTGTGACGCGCTGGCCATCACAGACACCTCGGGCGTGCTCGCCTGGGACGGGGCGGCTGAGGACCTGAAGCCGCGGCTGATGGAACTGGCCGCTGAGGTCCTGGGCAGCGGGCGGACGGTTGTACTGTCACCGGGCCCGGACGGGACAGGCGGCACCCTGGCGGGTGTCATAGCACCGGTGCGGGCCGGCTCACGCGTGGTGGGCGCCGTCGCCGCCTTCGCGTCGTCGGCCGGGTCCGGTTTGGTGCGGGCCGCGGGCGAGGTGGCGGACTGGGTGGCCGTGCAGGTGGAGCTGGCCGAGCTGGATGCTTCGCGGACCCAGCTGATGGAAGCCGAGGTGCGGGCACTGCGCGCCCAGATCAGCCCTCATTTCATCTACAACTCGCTCAACGCCATCGCGTCCTTCATCAACACCGATCCCGCCCGGGCACGGGAGCTGGTGGTGGAGTTCGCCGATTTCACCCGCTATTCCTTCCGCCGGCACGGCGATTTCACCACCCTGGCCGAGGAACTGCGCTGCATCGACCGGTACCTCCTGCTGGAGCGGGCCCGCTTCGGCGAGCGCGTGCAGGTCAGCCTCCGGGTGGCGCCGGAGGTCCTGAGCACCGTCATCCCGTTCCTCAGCCTGCAGCCGCTGGTGGAGAACGCGGTCCGGCACGGCCTCGAAGCGAAGGAAGGGCCCGGGCACATCACCATCACGGCCGACGACGCCGGCGCCTACGCCCAGGTGACCATCGAGGACGACGGCGTGGGGATGGACCCGGAGCAGCTGCAGTCGATGCTCGCGGGACATATCGACGGCGAGCACGTGGGCCTGCGGAACGTCGACGCCCGCCTCCGGCAGGTCTACGGCGACGCCCACGGGCTGGTCATCGAGACGGCACCGGGCGAGGGGACCCTCATCACCATGAAGGTGCCCAAATCCCAGCCCGGCCATGACGCCTGATTCCCGGCGCTGGCCTGCTGCGCGCCTGCGGAAAGCTACCCTTGGAGCATGATTAACGTCCTCGTCGTTGATGATGAGCTGCCAGCAGTGGAAGAACTCGCCTTCCTGCTGGGCCGGGACGAGCGGATCGGCAAGGTCCTGCGGGCAACCTCCGGCAGCGAAGCCCTCCGCGCCCTGGCGTCCGCGCAGGTGGACGCGGTCTTCCTGGACATCCACATGCCTGCCGTCTCCGGGCTGGAGATCGCCCGGGCCATTGCCGCCGGCAGCCATCCACCCGCGGTGGTCTTCGTGACCGCTGACGAGGACCACGCCTTGGCGGCCTTCGAACTGGCCGCCGTTGACTACCTCCTCAAACCCATCCGGGCCGAACGGCTGGCACGCTCCGTGGGCCGGATCAGCGAACTGCGCGACGGCGGCGGCGCGCCGGAGATGATCACCGTGGACCAGGGCGGCACCACCAGGATGATTCGGCGCGACGACGTCACGTACGTACAGGCGCAGGGAGACTACGCGCGGCTCCACACCGCCGACGCCAGCTACCTGATCAGGGTTCCGCTGGCCGACCTGGAACAGCAGTGGGCCGACGCCGGGTTCATCAGGACGCACCGCTCATACCTGGTGGCCCTCAAGCACATCTCCTCCATGAAGCTTGCGGCAGACGGCCCCCGGGTCACCGTGGCCGGGGCCGGGCTTCCCATCAGCCGCCGGCACCTGCCCACCGTGCGGGAGCGGCTGCAGGCAAACCGGATCAGGCCAAACGCATGACCAGGGTACGGGTGACGGCCCCTGCCGCGGCCGCCCGCCCCGTCACGGAATCCAGCGAAGCGGCGCAGGAATCCGATGTGGGGCAGGTGTTCGTGCGGTCCCTCATCAGGTCGCAGCTTCGCCTGGCCCTGGTGGTGGCCGGCGGGTTCCTGGTGATCCTCGGCGCTTTCCCCCTTCTGCTGGCCGCCGTGCCCGGCCTGTCCGAGACGACGGTTGCCGGCATCCCCTTCGACTGGATCCTGCTGGGCGTGGGAATCTACCCGGTGATCGGCCTCAGCGCCTGGCTGTACACCCGGACGGCTGCACGCAACGAGGCCCGCTACCGGGACCTGGCCGGTGACGCGTGATCCCCGCGGGCACCAGGTGAAGCGGAGCCTGGCGTGAATCCGGGGGTTGCCGCCGCTGCCGTCGCCGTGGTGTCGGTGGCCACCGCTGTCATCGGGTTCTATGGACTCCGTATCTCGCGGACCACCGGCGATTTCTTCGTGGCGTCACGGACCGTCCGGCCGTGGTGGAATGCGTCCGCGATCGGCGGCGAGTACCTGTCGGCGGCCAGCTTCCTGGGCGTCGCCGGCCTGCTGCTGCTCTCCGGAACGGACGCCTTGTGGTTCCCTGTGGGATATACCGCCGGATACCTGATGCTGCTGCTTTTCGTCGCTGCACCCCTTCGGCGTTCCGGGGCGTACACCATTCCGGACTTCACCGAGGCCAGGCTGGACTCCCGGGCGGTCCGCAAGGTCACCAGCCTTGTGGTGGTGCTGGTGGGCTGGCTGTACATTGTTCCGCAGCTGCACGGGGCAGCCCTGACCATCCGGATCACCACCGGGCTGCCGTCCTGGGTGGGGTCGCTGGCGGTGGTGGTGGTTGTCTGCCTGACGGTGGTTGCGGGCGGCATGCGGTCCATAACGTTCGTCCAGGCGTTCCAGTACTGGCTGAAGCTGACCGCCCTGGCGGTACCCATCCTCTTCATCGTCTTCATGCTGGCCGGTACCGGAACGCCGGCGCTGGCACCGCCGTCCGAAAACCCCACCGGACTTGCCCCCGCGGGTTGGTACAACAACGTTTCACTGCTCGTGGCGCTGCTGTTCGGGACCCTTGGCCTGCCGCACGTCCTGGTCAGGTTCTATACCAACCCGGACGGGCAGTCCGCGCGGCGGACCACGCTGATCGTGCTGGGGCTGCTGTCCGTGTTCTACCTGTTCCCCACCGCCTACGGTCTGGTGGGCCGCATGTTCGCGCCGGACCTTGCCCGTTCGGGCCAGCCTGACGCCATGGTCCTGCTGCTGCCCCGTGAACTCATCGGCGGCCCCGCCGGAGACCTGCTCTCGGCGCTGGTGGTGGCCGGCGCGTTCGCAGCGTTCCTGTCCACAACGTCCGGGCTGGTAGTGTCCCTGGCCGGCGTCATCAGCCAGGACGTCCTGGGCGCCGGGGTGGGCGGTTTCCGCCTCGCAGCGGTGGTATCCGCCGTCGTGCCGCTTGGCTTCGCCCTGATGACGGGTTCTTTGGCGCTGGCCGGAAGCGTGGGGCTGGTGTTCGCCTTCACAGCCTCAACGGTCTGCCCGGTCCTCCTGCTGGGCATCTGGTGGCGGGGCCTGACCGACGCCGGAGCCATCGCCGGCATGGTGACCGGCGGGGTGCTGTGCGGCGGCGCCATGATCGCCGGCTCGCTGGCGGGGGCTGCGAACACGCCGGCGTGGCTCGCCCAGCCCGCGGCGTGGTCCGTCCCCACGGCATTCGCCGTCATGGTGCTGGTGTCCCGGGCAACGGCAGGCCGGGTGCCCAAGACGCTGGTCCGCGTCATGACCAGGCTGCACACCCCGGAAAGGCCGCTGGCAACCGGACGCTGATTGGGTGGACAATTACGCCATGTCCACCCGGGACGAAAACCCGGCAGCGGAGCCGGTTCCGCCGTCCGTGCGGGCACAGCTGCTCGCCACGGAGCACTGGGGCCTGCTGGCTTCCCGCAGTACGGCCCAGGGCGAGGTGCTGACCAGGATCAGTATGTTCCTGACCTTCACCTCGGCGGGCCTGGTGAGCGTCGCGCTGGTGGGCCAGGCCACCGGATTCTCGGATGCGTTTGTCCTGCTGGCGGTAGTGGTGCTGTTCATTGACGTGGCCATGGGGCTGCTGACGCAGCTGCGGGTCATGAACGTTGCCCACGAGGACCTGATGTACGTCACTGCCATGAACCGGCTCAGGGCGGCGTACGTCGAGCTGGATCCGGGCGTCGCCCCGTACCTGATGGCGGCCCATCACGATGACGAGGCCGGCTCCGTCCAGACTTACTACTTCTTCGGCAACCGCGGCAATTTCCGCCACGTGGCCGGCAGCAGCATGATTTTCATGTCGGTGGCGAACGGGGCACTGATTGCCATCCTGGCAGGGCTGCTGCTGACCCTCCTGGGGGCCGGAACGGTTGCGGCGCTGCTGATGGGCGGTGCCTGCGGGTTGTCGTTCCTGGCCGTCTCATCAGTGAACGGCTACCGGAGCTACCGGGACATCTGGAGCCGGTTCACGCCGCTCTCCCCTACGCCACCCGAAGGAAAGTAGGGGGTCTGCCCGCCAGAAAGGGTCAATCGATGGCGGCCATCAGCTCGATGACGCGGTCCAGGAAGGCGTCCACTTGGGCCTCTTCATAGCCGTCGCGTCCGGTCTCCGGACGGAACACGGCGCGGCGGACGCTGTCCACGCTGAGCGGCTTGTCGTGTTCCAGGTATGCCACGAGTTCGTGGCAGAGCCGGTCCACATCGGCGGTGTTGTAGCTGCGGGCCTTATTCTTGGCGGGCCGCCGGAAACGTTCCCCGTCGTGGCGGTGGAGGCGTCCGCGGAGGATTCCCGAGAGCTTGCCGATTTCGCGCAGCCAGGCTTCCTCGCCGCTGGCCGCAATCAGTTCGTCGCGTTCCCTGCGGGCGAAGGCATCTTCCAGCCGGTCCAGGGCCGCGTCCACCACGGCCGCGGAGTAGCCGCCCTTGACCGGATCGAAGGACACGGCCCGGACGTCTGAGCTGTTGATGGGCTCCGCGGCGTCGTGGGGTGACTCCAGCGACACCCGTGCCCGCTGGAGGAACTGGTCCACCTGCTTGGCGTTGTACCCGTATTCACTGCGCTGCACGCGCTCAAACGACGCAGGGATCTGCCGATGAATATCCAATGCCACTGTTGGTTCCTTTAATGCTCTTCAGCCGTAGCGCTGTGGCACCAGTCTATTGGTGCCGGGATGATGCTCTACCAGCTTCCGGTGACGAAGCCGTAGAGGACGTAGACCAGCGGGGACGCGAACACGATGGAATCCAGCCGGTCCATGACCCCGCCGTGCCCGGGCAGGATGCTGCTCATGTCCTTGACGCCGAGTTCGCGCTTCACCATGGACTCGGCAAGGTCGCCGGCAGTGGACGCGGCCACGGTGCCGACAGCCAGGACCACACCCACCCACCAGGGTTTGTCCAGGATAAAGAGGCAGGCCAGAACGCCGATCAGGACGGCCCCAGCCACTGATCCGGCAAAGCCTTCCCAGGATTTCTTGGGGCTGATCTTAGGTGCCATGGGGTGCTTGCCCAGCGATGCCCCCACCAGGTAGCCAAACGTGTCATTCGACACCACCAGCAGCAGCATGACGGCGATCTGCCAGGCGCCTTCCGGGACGGCACCTCCCGGCCAAAGGCCCAGGGGTGTCGCACCCCCGGAGGCGTGCAGCGGCAGCGCGGCGAAGCTGATGAAGAACGGCACCCAGCCCAGGGTGAAGACCCCGGCAAAAATGCTGTTGGCCGATCCTGCGGCGGTGTCGATGGACCTCCACAGCAGCACCGCTACCGAGCTGAGCAGCATGGCGAAGAGCAGGCTTTCGACGCCCCCGAGGTAAGCCACGAATGGCATCGCCACCGTGCCGGTCATGACCGGAACGATAGGCATCCTGGTGCCGTTGGCCTCCAGGGCACGGTAAATTTCCCAGACACCGAAGATGGCGAACGTGGTGGTGACCGCCACGAAACCCAGCGGAAGGAACAGCAGCCCGCCGAGGACGGCGAGCAGCATGGCCAGGCCCACCACAACGGCCGCCGGAAGGTTCCGGCCGGCCTTGGGCGTTGGGTTGCTCCTGGGCTGCTTCCCCGTATGCGCGCCCGTGGTGCGGGGGCCTGATCTGCCTGGCCCATCAGACTTCGAGCAGCTCTGCTTCCTTGCGCTTGAGCAGCTCATCGATGCCGTCCACGTGGGCCTTGGTCAGGCCGTCCAGCTCCTTTTCAGCCCGGGTGCCCTCGTCTTCGCCGGCTTCGCCGTCCTTGACCAGGCGGTCCAGGGCTTCCTTGGCCTTGCGGCGGATATTGCGGATGGACACCTTGGCATCCTCGCCCTTGGTCTTGACGATCTTGACGTATTCCTTGCGGCGTTCCTTGGTCAGTTCCGGGATAGTGATCCGGATGACGTTTCCGTCGTTGGAGGGGTTGGCCCCCACCTCGGAATCGCTCAGGGCCCGTTCGATGTCCCGCAATGCGGTCTTGTCGAACGGGGTGATCAGGATGGTGCGGGCGTCAGGGATGGCGAACGAGGCGAGCTGCTGCAGGGGCGTGGGCGAGCCGTAGTAGTCCACCAGGACCCTGTTGTACAGGCCGGGGTTGGCGCGGCCGGTGCGGATGGAAGCGAAGTCTTCCTTGGCAACCTCTACGGCCTTGTCCATCTTTTCTTCGGCTTCGAGCAAGGTTTCTTCGATCACGGTCTCTCCTGGGGTTCTGGTGCGGTCCGGCGCGCCGGCTCCATGCACGCGTGGTTCTCTGTCGCTGCTTCCGCCACCGCCCGGGGGCGGCGGCGGAACTGTCCTGAAAACATCCTAGCCGGAGCTAGGTGGTGACCAGGGTGCCCAGCTTCTCGCCCCGGATGGCGCGGGTGACGTTGCCTTCGCCTTCCATGCCGAACACCACCATGGACAGGTCGTTGTCCTTGCACATGGTCATGGCTGTCTGGTCCATGACCCGGATGTCGCGCCGCAGCGCGTCGTCGTAGCTCAGGGTCTCCAGCCGCTCGGCGGTGGGATCCTTCTTGGGGTCCGCGGTGTAGACGGCGTCAACGCCGCTCTTGGCCATGAGGACAACATCAGCATGGACTTCAAGGGCACGCTGGGCGGCCACGGTGTCCGTGGAGAAGTACGGCAGGCCGGCACCGGCACCGAAGATGACTACTCGGCCCTTTTCCATGTGGCGGATGGCGCGGCGCGGGATGTAGGCCTCTGCAACCTGTCCCATGGTGATGGCGCTCTGCACGCGCGTCTCCACGCCCGCCTGCTCCAGGAAATCCTGCAGGGCGAGGCAGTTCATGACGGTGCCGAGCATGCCCATGTAGTCCGCCCGCGAGCGGTCCATGCCGCTCTGGGACAGTTCGGCGCCGCGGAAGAAGTTGCCGCCGCCTACCACGATGGCCACTTCAACGTCCGGGACGGCCGCGGCAATCTGCTTGGCGACGTTGCGGACGGTCTCGGGATCGACACCCAGTTTCCCGCCGCCGAAGACCTCGCCGGAGAGCTTCAGGAGCACCCGCCGCCGGCTCTTCTCTGGCTGCATTACAGTATTGACGGCTTCCATGGTGCCTTCCCGTTGGTGACTTTCGAAAAAAGGTTATCCTGCCGGAACCGGTGGCCGGAACCGGCTATGCCCGAAGCGCAGCGCACCGGGCACAAACCGTACGCATGCAAAAGGGGCGGCCACCGAAGTGGCCACCCCCTTACGTGTTCGACTAGGAGCCGACGCGGAAACGCGCGAACGCGGTTCCCTTGACACCGGCCTCTTCGAGGATCTGTGCCACGGACTTCTTGGCGTCCTTGGCGAAGGCCTGGTCAACCAGCACCTCACCCTTGTAGAAGCCCGTCACACGGCCTTCCACGATCTTGGTGAGGGCGGCTTCGGGCTTGCCCTCGGCCTTTGCGGTCTCTTCGGCGATGCGGCGCTCGGACTCGACCAGGTCGGACGGAACGTCCTCGCGGGTCAGGTAGTTCGGGGCCATGGCGGCGATGTGGACGGCGACGTCGTGGGCGGCGGTGGCAGCGGCTTCGCTTTCACCGTCGACAGCGAACAGGACGCCGACCTGGGCCGGGAGGTCCTTCGAGGTCTTGTGCAGGTAGGCGTCAACCGTTGCACCCTCGATGCGGGAAATGCGGCGGACGACGACCTTTTCGCCCAGGACAGCGCCTTCTTCGATGACGACCTCGGACAGCGGCTTGCCGTCGACATCGGTGGCGAGGAGGGTTTCGAGATCGGCGGCGCCGGACTCAACGGCGACGGCCAGGACTTTGTCGGCCAGCTGGATGAACTTGTCAGCCTTGGCAACGAAGTCGGTCTCGCAGTTGACCTCGATCATGACGCCAACGCCGTTGCTGACCTTGGCAGCAACGAGGCCTTCGGCGGTGGAGCGGCCTTCGCGCTTGGTGGCGCCCTTGAGGCCCTTGATGCGGATGATTTCGATGGCCTTTTCGGCGTCACCGTTGGCTTCGTCAAGAGCCTTCTTGACGTCCATCATGCCGGCGCCGGTGCGCTCGCGCAGGGCCTTGATGTCAGCGGCAGTGTAGTTCGCCATGTGAACCCCTCTGTCTAGAAATGTGTTGTGGTGTACGGACTGACAGGATGGCTGCCCGCGGTGCGGGCGGCCATCCTGTCAGCAGCTCCGGCTGCGGACAGCACGGAGAATCCGGATTTAGCTGTGTTACTTGGCGTCTTCGGCGGGAGCCTCGGCAGCAGCCGGGGCTTCAGCGGCCGGAGCAGCCGGGGCTTCAGCGTTTTCTGCCGGAGCAGCCGCAGCGGCTTCCTCCGCCTTGCTGCCTTCGAGGAGCTCGCGCTCCCACTCAGCCAGGGGCTCTTCGGGAGCTTCGGTGGTGCCCGAGCCGCGGTTGTTGCGGGCGATCAGGCCCTCGGCGACGGCGTCGGCAACAACGCGGGTCAGGAGGTTCACGGAGCGGATGGCGTCGTCGTTGCCCGGGATCGGGAAGTCGACTTCGTCGGGATCGCAGTTGGTGTCCAGGATGGCCACAACCGGGATGTTCAGCTTCTTGGCCTCGTCAACGGCGAGGTGTTCCTTCTTGGTGTCCACGATCCAGAGCACGGAAGGTGCCTTGGTCAGGTTGCGGATACCGCCCAGGTTGGACTCGAGCTTGGTGAGCTCGCGCTTGAGGAGCAGCAGTTCCTTCTTGGTGTAAGCAGAACCGGCGACGTCGTCGAAGTCGATCTCTTCGAGTTCCTTCATACGCTGGATACGCTTGGCGACCGTCTGGAAGTTGGTCAGCATGCCGCCGAGCCAGCGCTGGTTCACGTAGGGCTGGCCCACGCGGGTGGCCTGCTCGGCGATTGCTTCCTGGGCCTGCTTCTTGGTGCCGACGAAGAGTACGGTGCCGCCGTGGGCAACGGTGGCCTTCACGAACTCGTAGGCGCGGTCGATGTAGGACAGCGACTGCTGAAGGTCAATGATGTAGATGCCGTTGCGCTCGGTGAAGATGAAGCGCTTCATCTTCGGGTTCCAACGGCGGGTCTGGTGTCCAAAGTGGACGCCGCTGTCAAGCAGCTGGCGCATGGTTACGACGGGCATGCCGACGCTCCTTCCGGCAGGTCATTCATGAGATAGCCGCGAGGCTTCTTACCCTGCCAATAGTTGACGGTTGATTAGCGTGGCCCGGGTTGGGCCGTGCTCCTGGCATCCATCGCGCTTCCCATCCGTACTGTTGGACGGACCGCAGGAGGCGTGATCCTTCAATGGTGCGGCCGGGGCCGTGCCGTTGGAGGGCTGGATGCGCGTAGTCAGCCGGCTGCTCCCCCACACTCCTGAATGAGTTGTGCCGACGCAACCTGGACAGGCAGCATCACCGAAAAGGTGGACTGCCGGGGCGGGACGCGTTGAGGGCGCAGCAAACTGCTCCGTCAATAGTAC
Organism: Pseudarthrobacter chlorophenolicus A6; assembly: GCF_000022025.1. GTDB lineage: Bacteria > Actinomycetota > Actinomycetes > Actinomycetales > Micrococcaceae > Arthrobacter > Arthrobacter chlorophenolicus. The sequence goes on along the minus strand of NC_011886.1, from coordinate 1,550,545 downwards.
TACAGGGACCACCGCCCACGGGACGCGCGGCTGGCGCCTTCCGGGCTTTTCCACATAGGCCGCGGCGGTCCGTGACCGCGCAGTTTTGACGGGCGCATGCTGGGCACATGAAACCACCGGTACTGCTTGCCGCGCTGCTGCTGCTTCCTGCGTCGGTCTCATCCATCCCGCAGCCGCTGCCGTACAGTCCGCGGGGGCCGGGCCCTGCGCCGGCAACGCTCCAGGCGCTTCCGACGGCGGCAGAAGACGCGGGTGCCTCCGTTGCCCGCCCGTCGTGGGACTGGCCGCTGGCCCCCCGCCCTGCGGTCCTGCGCGGCTTTGACCCGCCGCCCAAACCGTGGCTCAGCGGCCACCGGGGAGTGGACCTGGAGGCGGCAGGTCCGGCGGTGGACGTAGTGTCGCCGGCGGCCGGAACCGTCAGCTTCGTGGGTGTGGTGGTAGACCGGCCGGTGATCACCATAGATCACGGCACGGGACTGCGGAGCAGCTTTGAGCCCGTGGTCAGCCCCCTGGCGGTTGGCAGTGCCGTGGCGCAGGGGCAGGTCATCGGCACCACACTGCCCGGCCACTGCCCGGCCGCCGGCTGCCTCCACTGGGGCGTCAGGCAGGGCGAGGACTACGTCGATCCCCTGCAGTTCGTCCTGGACCTGAGACCGTCAGTCCTGCTGCCGCTGCACGGATCGCCCTAGACGATGGCCGAGATACCGGTGATGGCGCGCCCGGTGACCAGCGTGTTAATCTCGGCCGTGCCTTCGTAGGAGTAAATGGCCTCAGCGTCGGCGAAGATCTTCGCCATCCCGTAGTCCGTGACAATGCCATTGCCGCCAAGGATGCTCCGCCCCAGGGCCACGCTCTCGCGCATCCGTTCGGTGGTGAAGGCCTTGGCCAGGGCAGACTGCTCATCCTTGGCCAGTCCGTCATCTTCGAGCTGGGCGAGCCGCACCATCATCCCCATGGAGCTGACGGCGTTGCCAAGGATCTGCACCAGCTGGTTCTGGATGAGCTGGAAGGATGCCAGCGGCCGGCCGAACTGCTCGCGCTCCACGGCATAGCTCCGGGCGACGTCGAAGGCCGCAAGCTGCTGGCCCACAGCCTGCCACGCCACGGCCAGCCGCGTTACCTTCAGGACCTTGTTGACGTCCCGGAAGCTGTTCGCGTTGGCGAGCCTGAAGAAGTCCGGCACTACGACATCCTCAAGGACGATGTCGGCGTTCTGCACCGTACGGAGGGAGATCTTGTTTTCGATCTTGGTGGCACTGAAACCGGGCAGGGCAGTATCCACGAGGAAGCCCTTGACCTGGTTGTCTGCAACGTCCTTGGCGTAAATGACCACCCAGTCAGAGAAGGTGGCGTTGCCGATCCAGCGCTTGGCGCCGTTGAGGATCCAGGTATCGCCGTCCCGGCGGGCGGTGGTGCGGGTCCCGCCAGCCACGTCGCTGCCGCCAAGCGGTTCGGTGAGGCCGAAAGCGCCGATCTTCTTCAGCGCATAAATGTCCGGCAGCCACTCCTCCTGCTGTTCCCGGGATGCCAGCGCTTCGATGGACCCCGCGAAGAGGCCGTCGTGGACCCCCAGGAAGGTGGCAATGGAGGCATCGGCGCGGGTCAATTCGGCGTGGACCAGCCCGGCGAAGAGATTGGAGTGACCCTGGCGGCGGACAGGGCTGACGAGGTCCACCTCGGCGAGCTTGGGGATGAGGTCCATGGGGAACTCACCCCTGTTCCAGCAGTCCGCGGCGATGGGCCGGACTTCGCGGGCAAGGAAGTCGCGGACCTCGGCGAGGCGGTCCCGTTCCTTGGCGGACAGGAGCTGTTCGAAGGCGTAGAAGTCGCCGTCCGCGTAGGGAAGCTCACGGGGGTCTGCAGCAGGAGTGGACATGGTTGCCTTCCGGAAGTCAGCGGCCCGCGCCTACTGAACGGGCGCGGTAAGTTACTGGTCAGTAACATACCGCAAATCCGGCGGATAGGAAAGGAAGCAGGGTCCATGAGGGACGTCCAGGAGGGCGGGTATCCAGGGGCCGGGCGGGGCACGGACCGGTGTTAACGCAAAAACCGCGGCCCGACGTTGATCGTCGGCCGCGGCTGCGCATTTCTGCCCGCCGTTCCACACGGCGCAGTAGGGCTACTCGGACTTGAACCGAGGACCTTAGGATTATGAGTCCCGCGCTCTAACCAGCTGAGCTATAGCCCCGAAATGCCCCAGGCCTTCCGCGCGGGGCGCGGCGGCAGGGCAGGAACACTCTAGCAAATGCCGGAGTGCTGTCAGACCACCATGTCCTCATACCGCGCGCCGCGGTACAGGTCCTCGAAGGTCTGCAGGGTGCCCTGGATGCTGTGCGGTTCCACCATTTGCCGGCTGGCCTGGCCCATGGCGGCCTGCTGATCCTTGGGAAGCTCCAGGATCTGGGTGATCTTCTTGGCGAGGTCGTCGCTGTCATTGGGAGTGAACAGGTAGCCGTTCTGCCCGTCCCGGACCAGGTGCGGCAGTGCCATGGCGTCTGCCAGGACCACCGGGGTGGAGGCGGACATCGCCTCGAGCGTCACCAGCGACTGGAGCTCGGCAGTCCCCGGCATGCAGAAGAGGTCGGCCTGGATGTAGGCCTTCCGCAGGTCCTCGTCACTGGCGAGGCCCAGGAACTTCACGCGGCTTCCCAGGCCGAGCCGCTGCACCAGTTCTTCGAGCGCCGGCCGTACCTCGCCGCCGCCAACGATTTCCAGGTGCACGTTCAGTTCCGGCGGGGTCTTTCCGATGGCCTTGATCAGCACGTCCACGTGCTTCTCCTCGGCCAGCCGGCCCGCGAACAGCACCGTGGGGTGGGCGTGCGGTTCAATGCTTTCCCCTGGCTGCAGCTCGTAGGCGGCGGAGTCGATGCCGTTGGAAAGCGGAAGCACCTTGCGCAGGAACGCGTGCTCATGCATTGCCTTGGCTGCCAGCGGGGTGGGCGTGGTGACCACGTCAGCCTGGCCCATGACCTTGCCCATGTCCTTCCAGGAGATCCGTCCCACGATGTCCTTGAACCACTGCGGGAACGGCAGGAAGGGGTTGAGGTTTTCCGGCATGAAGTGGTTGGTTGCGACGATCCGGATGCCGCGCTTTACGGCCTCATAGAGGACGTGCTCGCCGATCATGTAGTGGCTTTGGATGTGCACCACGTCAGGCCTGACCCGGTCGAACAGCAGGCTGATTTCCTTCTTGATCTCCCAGGGGAGGCAGATGCGGAACGTCTCGTGCGTGGGGACGCTGTGCGAGCGGAGCCGGTGGACCGTCGCTTCGTCGCGGAATTCGGAGTAGCTTTTTCCTTTGCCGTCGCGGCAGGCCAGGACATGGACGTTGTGGCCCCGGCCGGTCATGCCCTTGGCGAGGCGGTAGCCGAACTGGGCGGCACCGTTCACGTGGGGCGGGTAGGTGTCCGCGGCGATCAGGATGGTCAGTGGCTGGTCGGCTGGCGTGGTCACGTGGAGGGCTCCTGATGGTCACGGTGCGGACAGTGGTGACTGGCTGCACGGTTGGCCGCCGGCGTCGGCGCGGCTGGGCCTCATGGGCTGGATGGCTTGGTGGGCGGACGGGGCTAGTGGGACGGCCTGCCCGGGGACTTCCGTGCGTCCTTCTTGCGCTTGGTGACCTCGGGATGGTGCCGCGAAAGGGCGATAACCCCAACGATAGCAAGGAGCGCGGCGGTTCCCATGGCAATGGCCATGACGGCGTGGACGTCGGGGCGCAGTTCACCCAGGATGACGATGCCGATGGCAATTCCCACCATGGGATCAATGACCGTCAGGCCGGCGATCACCAGGTCCGGCGGACCCGAGGAGTACGCGCTCTGCACGAACCAGGACCCCAGGCCGCCCGCGGCGATGATTGCCACTACGGAGTACCACTGCACGTTCAGCAGGAACAGTCCGTTAGGGTCCAGCAGGTGCTTGCCGATGATGCGGGTCAGCACCGCGACGAAGCCGAACAGGACACCGGCGCCAAGGATGTAGATGAAGGCGTTCATCCGGTGCCGGAACATGACCGCCAGGGTCCCGAAGAGGCCGACCGCAAGGGCGAGGAGCAGCACGATGGTCAGCTCGTCCTCGGGGCTGACGTGGTGGTTCTCCTGGGTGACGTTGACCGCAAGCAGGACGAAGAGCGCCGACCCCGTCACGCAGGCAGTAATGGCAACCACCGTGGCGCGGTTGATGGTGAGGTCCTGGTCCCGAGCGTTCACGATGGTGGTGATCACCAGGGCGATCGCGCCGATCGGCTGGATCACGGTCAGCGGTGCGGACACCAGGGCCACCGCGTTCATGGCCATCCCGGCGCACAGCAGCAGCAGCCCGAACACCCAGCGGGGATTGCGCAGCAGGCGCAGGAATCCGTTCGAGCTCAGGGCGAGTCCCCCGGTATCGGCCTTCACGGCGCTGCCCTGGCGCTGGGCTCCCAGGGCGAGGCAGAACGCTCCCAGCACGGCGAGGAGGACAGCTATCCATACCATCAGGCGGCCCCGCCGTCGGGCGTTGTCCGGGCCCTGCCCTTGCGCAGCATGGCCCAGACATAGTTGTACGCGGCGATCCAGTGCCCCACCAGGCCCAGGCCCAGTACGATCCACGCCGCGACGAAGAGTGCACCGGAGAAGCCGGTATCCAGCCTGGACAGAACCAGCAGGGGGGTGCCAAGGAGCAGCAGCCCGGTCCGCACCTTGCCCACCGCGCTGACGGGGAGGTCCGGGTGGCCACGGAAGAGCGAGAGCGTCAGTGCGAGCAGGACGGCGTCCGGAATGACCAGCGCCGCCAGGTAGAGCCAATGCACGACGCCGGCAATCACCAGGGTGACGGCAACGGCCAGGAGCGCCAGCCGGTCCGCGATGGGGTCCAGGACCCGGCCCAGCCGGGACGCCTGGTCGAACCGGCGGGCAACGTAGCCGTCCACCCAGTCGGTGCACGCCATGACCGCCAGGACCACCACGCCGGCGCCGTATTCCTTTTGCGCCAGCACAAGCCAGATGAAGAGCGGAACCCCCATGAACCGCACCACGGTGAGCAGGTTGGGGATGGTGAACACGATGTCGTGGTCAACCTGGGGGCGGTCCGGACGGGAACCGGCACCAATGAACTTCACCTGTCCCCCCCTTCCTGTTGCCGCCCTGCGGCGTGGTCCTGCCGGACAGTGGCCTGCCGGCGGCAACTGTGCCGTCCGCCACCTCGTGGCCTGGAATGTCGATTAAGCTGCTTGCCCGGACGCTCCAGCCGGGCCGGTTGGTCCTAGTAGGTGCGGATCAGCTTCCGGAGCAGGACCACCAGGACGGTTCCCGCGGCGGCCAGTGCGGCCAGCGGCTTCCAACGGTCCTGCAGCCCGCCGGATGATTCGGACAGGCCAGCGAGCTTGTGGGCTGCTGCGTCCTTGCCGCGCCCGGCCAGTGCCTGGCCCTGCCGGGCCTTGTCCTGGGCAACCGCGAGCAGGTACCTGCCCTGGGTCTTGATGTCCAGTTCCGTTCCCAGGTTGTCGCGGACCTCGGTGAGGTGCTGGCGGCGCTGGCTCAGGCGCCGCGAAAGCTCAGGCTCCGAAGCGTGCGGGAATTCCTTGTCGTGCTCGGCGGCCTTGGCAGCCTTCTCAGCCTTTGCCTTGGCCGCGGCTTCTTCCTTGGCAGCCTTCGCGGCCTTGGCCTCGGGGCTTGCCGGGTCCAGCACGGCGGGGTTGAAGGCGGAGCCTTCCTTGGCCACGCCGATATCGTGCTTGATGCCGCGAATTGTTTCTTCCGGCAGCAGGGGCATGGCCTTCTTGAACCTGGACAGGCCGATGAGGCCGCCGAGAAGGGCGATCAGCAGGAACGCGGCGGAGACCAGCAGGGCCGCCAGCCAGGCGGGCATGATGGTGGCCAGGCCCATGATGGCTGCAACGATCAGTCCGACCACCAGGAAGGCGAGGAAGACAAGGGCGACGGCGAAGAAGGCGGCCGCGACGCCCACCTGGGTGCCTTTGCGCTTGAGCTCGATCTTGGCGAACGCAATCTCGTCATTGATCTGGCGGGGCGCCAACCTGGCAAGGAGCTTGACCGTTCCGGGCAGCGCAGTGATGCGCAATCCGGGTCTGGTCTGCCCGCTGTGACGTCCGCTCATCCGTTCCGCCTAACTGATTTGTGTGCTCGATCCGGCATCGTTTGTCCCGGGAAATGTGCACAGGCACAGTCCCCGCCACAAAACTACCATTCAGGTTCAGGGGGAACTTCGGGGCTTGCCGGGCGGCACTGACTACAACGCTGCAAATCCTGGGGTGCCGGGCCTAGGATGGACATCCGTGACCATTGCTTCCAATCCGGGCGACCTGCTCAGCCCCCGCCGCAGACTTTTGTACATTTTCCTCCTTGGTGCCCTGACCGCCCTGGGCCCGTTCACGATCGACCTGTACCTGCCGGCTTTCCCCGCCCTGGAGGCCAGCCTTGGCGTTACCGAGGCGCAGGTGCAGCTCACCCTGGCGGGGACCACGCTGGGCTTTGCGTTCGGCCAGCTGGTGGTGGGTCCGTTCAGTGACAAGTTTGGCCGCCGGAACCCCCTGATCCTGGCCACGGCGCTGCACATCGCAGCGTCGATCGGTGCGGCGCTGTCCACGGACATCACCACCCTGGGGATTTTCCGCGTGCTCATGGGTGTGGGCGCTGCGGGCGGCGGCGTGGTGGCCATGGCCATGGTGCGCGACCTGTTTTCCGGCTACGCCATGGTGAAGATGTTTTCCAGGATGGCACTGGTCAACGGCCTGGCGCCCATCCTGGCGCCGGTGATCGGATCGCAACTGCTGCTGGTAATGCCCTGGCCCGGGATCTTCGTGTTCCTGGCCTCCTACGGCACCCTGGTGATCGTGGCAGCGCTGGTCCTGGTCCGTGAAACGCTCCCGCCGGAAAAGAGGGGGCAAAGCGGCATGACGGCCCGGCAGCGCTACCGGGTCCTGTTCAGCGACCGGATCTTTGTGGGCCTGCTGATGGTGGCGGGCCTGAACTTCGGCGGACTTTTCACTTACCTCTCGGCCTCGCCGTTCCTGTTCCAGGGCGTGTTCGGCTTCTCAGCCCAGGAGTATGGGCTGCTCTTCGGCATCAACTCGCTGGGCATCGTGGCCGGCGTACAGACCAGTTCACGGCTGATCCGGCGGGTACCTCCGCAGTGGATCCTCGCCGCAGCGACGGCCTGGATGTTCCTGATGGCCCTCCTGATCGTGGTGTTCGACCTCCTGGGCTTCGGCCTGTGGGGCGTCATGGTGCCGCTGTGGTTCTACATCCTGGGGACGGGGTTCATGTTCCCGTGCGTGCAGGTCCTGGCGCTGGCAAACCACGCCTCCCAGGCAGGAACCGCCGCTTCGCTGCTGGGCGCGGCTACCTTCATGATGGCCGGGCTCATCTCCCCTGTTGTGGGGTGGCTGGGCATCACCAGCACCAGCATGGGAGCGGTCCAGGCTGTCTGCATCCTGCTGGCCATTGCAGCCCTGTGGCTGGTGGTCCGTCCCCGTACGGTCCCGGCCATCAGCTGAGATGATGGGGGCATGAAAAACCGGCCGCACCGGAATGGACGGGGATTGTTTCTCGGGGCGGTGCTGGGCGCCGTCGCGGGCTACTTCGCGGGCCGCGCCGCGGGCAACCCGGCGATGGGAATCATTCTTGGCTCACTGGCCGGCGCGGCACTGCTCTACCGCGTCAACCCGGGCAGCCGGAACCGGCGCTGACTCCCGGTTTGGACGGCGTCCGCAGTAATTGCCGGAGGCAGCAGCCGCGTGGCTGTACCAGGGCAATTGGCTGCGCGATAAAATGTGTCCGTGCCCAGTTGGCAGGACCGACCCCCGCTACCGGCCACATGGCAGCGATGCGATGCCCGGATCCTGCCCCTGTGGTGGGACCGGGCGTGCGCGCAGATGGGTGAGCAGTCGGCCGCCCTGTACGCCGCCGGGCTCTTCACCGAGGACCGCCGCCGGCCCATCGCCCAATGGTTCAACCCCGCATTCAAAGCCGCGCTGCTGGTGGCGCCCGAAACCTCTCCGGAGTGGCCCGTGCAGCGGTTCGGCATCTTCTACGCCCCGCCGGATGCGGGCTTCGTCCGGATCCACTCTGCCCCGCATGAATGGAGCCCCCGGCAGCCCCGCAAGTCCCCCACCGAGCAGGAAGCGTTCCTGGCCGCGATAGCTGAGGCGGAGAGGTTCCTGCAGGTTGAAATGGACTTTGTCTGAAATGGCAAAAAGCCCCTGCCCTCCAGTGGAGGACAGGGGCTTTTCCGTGCAAGCTCCTCCTGCTGGACTTGAACCAGCAACCCTTCGATTAACAGTCGAATGCTCTGCCAATTGAGCTAAGGAGGAATGAAGCAGGTATTAGCCTAGCAAACACCCTGGCTGGAAACGAAATCGGCGCATTGAACCGTCCTCAGGACGGCATCATGACAGGCATCCGGTCAGGCATCGGACCGCAGCGACCTGCGCTCCATCTCGAGCATCATCAGCTCGCGGTTGAGCCGCTGGAACGCCTCAGGGTCTGCAGCGGGATCGAGCCGCTGGAGCTGGCCCATCTTGTCCGCCTTGACCCTGGTGATCTGCAGCTCGAACAGCCGGGACAGGATGTCCCGGCAGTACTTCTGCACACCCTCCTCCGTGCTGGCCGGCAGCGGCACCACCGCCAGCTCGGACACAAGCGGCCGCAGGGGCTCCGGGACCTCATGCATCACGTGCTCCACCCAGCGCGCAGGATCGGTCACCATGCCGGGGCCGGTGGCGCGCATGGCGTCATGGACGGCCTGGAAGGCCGGAGTGGCAAACCTTGCGGCGGCGAAGCGGTCCCAGACGGCCCCTGAGAGCAGCGCCGGCTCCTGCAGCGCCACCTCCAGGGCCTGGCGCTCCATGGAGGCCACCGGGTCCCTCGGGTCCGGGCGGTGATAGGACGGGACGGCGCCCGACGCCGGTCCGGCAGCAACGCCGGGCCCGCCGGCTTCCGCAGGCCTTCCGGCCGCCTGGCCGCCCTGCTGTGCCGCAGGGGCACCTGCACCCGCCTGCGGGCCGGCAGAACCGCGTTTCATGGCGACAGCCACGGCCCGGTTGGCCTCTTCGACGGACATTCCCAGCCATCCCGCCAGTTCGCGGGCGTAGGCGGGCCTGATGCCGGCGTCGCGGATCTGCCCCACCACCGGAGCGGCTTCCCGCAGCGCTGCGACGCGGCCCTCCACGGTGTCCAGGTTGTGGCGCTTCAGCGACGCCCGGATGGCGAATTCAAAGAGCGGCCGGCGGCTGCTGATCAGGGCCTGGACGGCTGCGTCCCCGCGGGTCTGGCGAAGGTCGCACGGATCGGCGCCGGTGGGTTCCACGGCCACGTAGGTCTGCGCAGTGAACCGCTGGTCCTCTTCGAAGGCACGCAGGGCCGCCTTCTGGCCGGCGGCGTCGCCGTCGAAGCAGAAGACCACCTCTCCCCCGGTGCCGTCGTCCGAGAGCAGTCGCCGGGCGATCTTGATGTGCTCGGTGCCGAACGCCGTGCCGCAGGTGGCCACCGCCGTCGTAATTCCCGCAAGGTGGCAGGCCATGACGTCGGTGTAGCCCTCCACCACCACCAGCTGGCGCTCCTTGGCGATGCTTTTCTTTGCGAGGTCGATGCCGTAGAGGACCTGGGACTTCTTGTACAGCGTGGTCTCGGGGGTGTTGAGGTACTTGGGCCCCTGGTCGTCCTCATAGAGCTTGCGCGCGCCAAAACCGATGGTGTCCCCGGCGATGTCCTTGATGGGCCAGATCAGCCGGCCCCGGAAGCGGTCGTAGATGCCGCGGTTCCCTTCAGAAAACATGCCCGTAAGCTTCAGCTCGGCATCAGTAAAGCCGCGGCCGCGCAGGTGCTTGAGCAGCGCGTCCCAGCCCTGCGGCGCGTAACCGCAGCCAAAGTGCTCGGCGGCAGCGCGGTCGAATCCGCGGCCGAAAAGGAAGTTCCGTGCCTCGCCGGCGCCGGGGGTCAGCAGCTGGTCCCGGAAGAATTCATCGGCAATCTTGTGGGCGTCCAGCAGCCGCTGGCGCCGGCCCACTTCCTCGCGGCTGGGCCCGGTACCGCCGTCCTCGTAGCGCAGCTCGTAGCCGATGCGGGCGGCCAGTTTTTCCACCGCCTCGTGGAAGGAACTGTGGTCCTGCTTCTGCACGAAGGCGATGACGTCGCCGTCCTCGCCGCAGCCGAAGCAGTGGTACCGGCCCACCTGGGGGCGGACGGTGAACGACGGCGAGCGCTCGTCGTGGAAGGGGCACAGGCCCTTGTAGGTCCCCAGCCCGGCACCTTTGAGGGTGACGTAGCCGTCCACCACTTCCTTGATGTCCGTGCGCTGGCGTACTTCGTCGATATCTTCACGTTTGATCAGGCCAGCCACAGAGTAATCCTAGTCCCGTGGACAGACAGCCAGGCCCCTCGTGTCATTCCGCTCACCACAGCGAGGGCAGGCTCCCCACCAGGCGCTCGTACATGGCCAGGGCGGATCCGTCGGTCAGCGACGCCACCTGGTCGATCACCACGCGCAGGCGTGCACCGTCATCCCCGGCATCGCGCCAGTCGGCGGCGAACATCGGCTCCAGGTGCCGGTCTCCGGTGGCGCTCAGGGCGGTGACCAGGGCATGCAGGACCTCGCGCTGGCGTTCATAGATGGGTTGCCTGTGCTCGGTGGTCATCACGAAGGTGGTGGCCATGCCCTTCATGACGGCGATTTCCATGACCGTCTCGTCCGGCACCATGAGCTCGGCGCCGTAGCGGGTGAGCCGGCCCGGCCCGTAGACCGAACGCGTCGTTTCGAGGGCGCTCTGGCAGAACCGGCCGATGAGCTGGCTGGTCATGTTCTTCAGGGCGGCCATGGACTTGCGGCTGCCGTCCGCTTCCCGCACCCACACATCGGTGGCCTCCAGCCGTGCCAGTGCGGCGTCAATCGCGGCGGGGTCGTTGTGCGGGAGGTACCACTGCTTGGCGTAGCCCACCACGCGGGCGCGGTGGTCCGGGTTGTCCATCCACCGCAGCTGGAAGTGCCCGGCCACAATGGCGTCCTCCACATCATGCACGGAGTAGGAGATGTCGTCGGCCAGGTCCATCACCTGGGCCTCCAGGCAGGAACGCCGCTCGGGCGCGCCCTCCCGGATCCAGTTGAAGATGGGGAGGTCATCCTCGTAGGCACCGAACTTGCTGGTGCGCCGGCCATGGATCACCGGCGCGTCGAGCGCGGACCACGGATATTTCGACGCCGCGTCCAGGCTGGCGCGGGTGAGGTTCAACCCGGCGGGCTGGCCGCCGGCGGTGAGAACCTTGGGTTCGAGGCGGGTGAGGAGCCGGAGGGTCTGGGCGTTGCCTTCAAACCCGCCGATGGCGTGCGCCACCTCGTTCAGGGCAGACTCCCCGTTGTGGCCGAACGGCGGGTGCCCGAGGTCGTGGCTCAGGCAGGCGGTGTCCACCACGTCCGGGTCGCAACCCAGCGCACGGCCCAGTTCGCGGCCCACCTGGGCAACCTCGAGGCTGTGGGTGAGGCGGGTCCGGACGAAGTCGTCCGTGTCCGGCGCCACCACCTGGGTCTTCGCTCCCAGCCGGCGCAGGGCCGATGAATGCAGCACCCGGGCCCGGTCCCGTTCAAAGTCCGAGCGGTAGGTGCTCTTGGGCGGCTCCTCCACCCAGCGCGCGGAATCCCGCGGACCGTACCCGGACGCTCCGGGCATGGCGGGGCCGGCGGGCGATTCAGCCACCGGGACCTCAGCCACCTGAAACGTCCAGCTCGGCCGCGGCGATGTCCCGCGACTGTGCATCGTTCAGCGCCCGGGAATCCAGCCAGTCCTTGGGCAGCGCGGGCCGCTTGGGTGACCCGGCACGTCCGCGGGGGCCCTCCGCGTCGCCGCCGGGGTACGGCGAATCCAGGTCAAGCTCGGCGAGGGTGTCGCGGAGGACCTCCAGGCTGGTCACCAGGGCCAGCCGGGTGCGGAGTTCACCGCCCACCACGTAGCCCTTGAAGTACCAGGCGATGTGCTTGCGGATCTCCCGCAGCGCCTTGCCCTCGTCACCGAAGGTTTCCACCATCAGTTCCGCGTGCCGGTAGACGCCCTCGGCCACCTGGCGCAGGTTGGGGCGGTGGCGGACGTCGCTGCCTTCGAACGCTGCCTGGAGGTCGCCGAAGAGCCACGGCCGGCCCTGGCAGCCGCGGCCCACCACCACGCCGTCCACGCCGGTTTCGCGGACCATGCGCACGGCGTCTTCGGCGGACCAGATGTCGCCGTTGCCCAGCACCGGGATGTCCGGCAGGGCCTCGCGGAGGCGGGCGATGGCCGACCAGTCCGCCTGGCCGGAGTAGAACTGCGCCGCCGTGCGGCCGTGGAGCGCGACGGCGGCGACACCGGAGTCGCGGGCGATCCGGCCGGCGTCGAGGTACGTGAGGTGGTCATCGTCGATGCCCTTGCGCATCTTGATGGTCAGCGGGATGTTGCCCTTGGACGCTTCCCGCACCGCGGTCTGCACGATGGCCGTGAAGAGGTCGATCTTCCACGGCAGGGCGGAACCGCCTCCGCGCCGGGTGACTTTCGGGACGGGGCAGCCGAAGTTCAGGTCGATGTGGTCCGCGCGGTCTTCTTCCACCAGCATCCGGACGGCCGCGCCCACTGTGCCGGCATCCACCCCGTAGAGCTGGACGGACCGGACCTTCTCGTCGTCGTCGTGCGAAATGATCCGGAGGGACTCGGGGGTCCGCTCCACCAGCGCGCGGGACGTGACCATTTCGGCCACGTACATGCCGCCGCCGTATTCACGGCACAGACGGCGGAAAGCGGAATTGGTGATCCCTGCCATGGGGGCCAGGATTACCGGCGTGTCCACGGTGAGGGGACCGAGCTTCAGGGGCGGGAGTTCCAGCCGGGCGGCGGGTGGGGTTGCTGCAACAGTCACTGTTCCATTGTTGCAAATCCGGCCAAATCGGGTGCCGGCACCAGTGCCGATCGGTCCTGGCCTTCGATCCCGCGCACCTGCCGGACCACTCACCGCCAGAGTGTGGCCCGGACCTCTGGCTGGCCGGCTGCCAGGAGGAGCAGTCAGCCGCGGTCGGCCCTGCGGCTCCGGCGGGTGGGAAAGGTTTCGTCGCCGCCTGCAGACAACCCCGCGCCGTCGTCCGTCAACTCCGTTGCTGCACGCCGGCGGAATCCGGACGGCGCAGTCCGCGGCGCGCCCGGTTCAGCGTTGGCGCGCGCAGTGGTCACGACGGCGGGAGCCTCCTGCCGGATACCGGTGGCCTTGACCACCAGCACGGCGATGAGGGTGGTCACCGGAATGGCCAGCACCAGGCCGATCGATCCGACCAGGGTCCGGATGACCTCCTCGGAGAGTTCGGCGCTGGTGAGGGTCTCCCCCAGTGGCCGGTCGTACAGCATGACGATGATGAGGATGGGCAGGGCCGCTCCGGCGTAGGCGAACGCGATGGTGTAAACGGTTGAGGCGATGTGGTCGCGGCCGATCCGCATGGCCGACGTAAACAGTTTGCGTGCGCTGCTGTTCGGCGCCAGCTCGTACAGTTCCCAGACAGCTGAAGACTGCGTGATGGTCACATCGTTGAGGACGCCCAGCCCTGAGATGATCAGCCCGCACAGGATTACCCCCGAAATGGAGATGTTCGCTGACGTGTTGATCAGGGTGGTGGCGTCGTGGTTGCCCACCCCGGCCAGGTTCGCGGCGCTGGTGGCCCACCAGGCCAGGAGGGCGGTGATCGCCAGCCCGAACATCGTCCCAAGCAGTGCGGTGGAGGTCCTGGCGGAGAAACCGTGGGCGAAGTACAGCACCCCGATCATGATCACCGTGGATCCCACCAGGGCCAGCAGCAGCGGCGGCTTGCCCTCCACCAGCCCCGGCAGCATGAAGCTGGCCAGCACGAAGTAGGCACCCACCAGGCCGATGAGGGCACGGAGGCCCCGCCAGCGGGCGACGGCGATGACCACGAAGGCGTACAGGATGGCCAGCAGGACGATGGGCAGGGTCCGGACGAAGTCCACGAAAATGTAGGCTGGCGAGCCCTGCGTGGAAGCTGCCCCCTGGGCGTTGGAGAGATTGAGGTAGCGGATCCGGTCGCCGGGCTTGACACCGTGCGACGTGGCCACGTCCGGGTTGATGACCACCTTGACCGGGCTGCCGCCCTGGTCCGGTTCGGTGAACGCGAACGTGCAGTTGGACCCTTGGGGCTGCTGGCCCGATCCCTGCTGCGGCCGGCCGCCCTGTCCCTGCTCCTGGGTGGCGACGCCCTGCATGCAGTTCTCCGTTGCCACGTTCTTGATGGTCCCGGTATCGAACGTCACTCCCGGTGCCGTGGAGTAGGGGTTGGCCAGCGAGATGCCCTCCTTGCTTCCGGACGGCCACAGCATGGCCATCCCGGCGAGGGTAAGCAGTGTGATGGGAATCAGGATGGCGGCAAGGATGCGGTTGGCCTTCCTGCGGGCAGCCATCGCCTGGGCCGTCGGCTCCGAATGATCTGTGGAAGCGTGGGAGTGTCCTGCGCCCATCAGCAGTTGAACCTCATACGGTGAACTCTACGTGGGGCACCGTAGGGTTGATAAATGGACCATTCGGACTTGGAGGTACCGGCGTGGGCAACCGTGGCACGAAGGATAACGGCGGGGTGCAGACCGGGCAGCAGCCAGTGGTTCCCCTGCACCGGCCTGTACTCAGCGTCCTGGAGGCGTCCGGACCTACGAAGGCGGTGGCATTGGTGCTGCATGGTGGTAAGGCCCGCAGCCGGGAACCCGTGGAGGCCCGCCACCTGAGCCCCGCCAGGATGGTTCCCTTCGCCCGGCACCTGCACCGCGCGGGCCGCAAGCACGGGTTGGCCGTCTGGTCCCTCCGCAACAGCGTCCGCGGCTGGAACGGCAACGACATGTCGCCGCTGCAGGATGCCAAGTGGGCGCTGCAGCAAATCGAGGAAAGCCACCCCGGGGTTCCGGTCTTCCTGGTGGGGCACTCCATGGGCGGCCTGACAGCTGTCTGTGCCGCGGACCACCCTCAGGTGGAGGCGGTGGTGGCGCTGGCGCCCTGGCTGAGCCCGGAGGCGCCGGCCGAGCGGGTTGCCGGCCGCAAGGTCCTGATTGTGCACGGGACCACTGACCACATGACCAGCCCCCGGCAGTCCTTGGCGTTCGCACGCCGCGCCACCGCGGAGACGGCCAGCATGCAGTACGTCTCGCTCAAGGGCGTTGGCCACTTCATGCTTCGCAAGGTCAGGATCTGGCACATCCTGGCTACCGGATTCGTCATCCGGGCATTTGCCGAAAGCACCGGCGCCCCGGTGCGGCCTGCCCGCGCCTTCGGCCAACTGCTCCCCGAAGGGTCCGTGCACGTCACCCTGTGAGCCGCAGCGACGTAAACAGAACCGGAGGGTGGGCCTCGCCTGCCATCATTCCTATCCCCTCGGACGGAGGCAGCCATGCCCTGGCGGCCGGCCCCCAATGACCGCTTCTACCGGCTGATCGTGCGCACCGGGCTGTTCCTCCGGTGGGCTTTCCGGATCCGCGTCATCAGTACCGGAACCGGGCATCTGCCTTCGGCGGGGCCGCGTAACGGGGTGTCCCGCGCGGTGGTCCCCGGGAGCGGAGCGGTCTTTGCCGTGACGCACTTCGGATACCTGGACTTCGCCGTCGCTGAACTGCTGCTCTGGAAGCATGCCCGGGCGCAGCTGCGGTTCCTGATCCACCAGGGTGCGGCCGACCACTGGTTCGCAGGCCCGGCCGTCAGCGCCAGCGGCCACGTGGTGGTGGGCTACACCGGCCGGACCGGCGCCTACGACGAGGCCGTCGCGAAACTGCGGGCCGGTGAGTACCTGGCTGTCTTTCCGGAAGCGGGCGTGAGCCGCAGCTTCACAGTTCGCGGCTGCAGGACCGGGGCGGTCCGGATGGCGGCCGAGGCCGGCGTTCCGGTGATTCCCGTGTCCGTTTGGGGCGCGCACCGCCTGTTGACCCGCGGCCACGGCTTCTCCCCCCGCCGGGCCTGGCGCGCACCGGTGCGGGTCCATGTGGGCAGTGCGTTGGCCTATGCGCCGGACGTGGATGCCGAGGCAGCAACGGCGTCCCTGCGGGACATACTCCAGGACGGGATCGGTCGGTGCATCGCCGACTTTCCACTGCAGCCGGAGCCCCGGGCATGGTGGATGCCGGCGCACCTGGGCGGGGGCGCCCCTACCGAGGCCGAACGCGAAATCCTGGACACGGACGACGAAGCCCGCGGCCGCCGTCGCGGTCCACGCAGGAA
Organism: Pseudarthrobacter chlorophenolicus A6; assembly: GCF_000022025.1. Lineage (GTDB taxonomy): Bacteria > Actinomycetota > Actinomycetes > Actinomycetales > Micrococcaceae > Arthrobacter > Arthrobacter chlorophenolicus. The sequence continues at coordinate 1,534,337 of NC_011886.1, read as the reverse complement.
GTAGCCCGCCCCGCAGTCCCGCACCCCTTAAGCCCGCACCTCTTAAGCAGGAGCGCCGGCTGCCGTTCTGGTGAATCAGAACGGCAGCCAGCGCTTCACGGGTGGGCTGCGGGCCGGGGTTCCCTACTCGGAGACCACCAGGGTTTCCGCCGCGGCCAGCCGGGCCTTCCCGCTTTCCAGCAGGGGTTCAACGGCGGCGCGCAGGGCAGCCATGGAATCGTCGAGTTCCAGCATGACCGGGTGCTGGTACGCGATGAGGGCCAGCATGTCCCGGACGGCCTCGGCAGCATCATCGGCCGCCAAGGCCGGGTCATGGCCCACGAACACGTCCGTGGGGGCTCCCGGCGCAGCAGCATCCTGGCCCCCGGGGCCTTCACCGGCGTCGGCCGCTTCCGGGGTTGCCGGGGCAGCGTAGCTGACGGCGAACGCCCGGATGCGGCCCTTCTTACTGGGGGCCACCCCCTGGCCGAACGCCGATTCGGGCTGCGCCCGGAGGACGATGGCGCCGTGGGCTCCGGTGAGTTCATCAAGGAACAGCTTCTGCACCTGGCCCACAGACAGCGCCCCGGGCGAATCCCAGTCGTGGATGGCGGTGTAGTACCGGCCCACCACGTCGGTCAGTTCAACCGATCCGGTGGCAAGGTCCATCACCACATCGGAGCCGGCGTTCTCGCCGCTGACCGGCCGGCCGCCATGGTCCGTGTCCGGGAAGACCGGCAGTTTCAGCGCGCCCGGCTGCACAACCACCAGGCGTGAGCGCTGGATGGGCGCGAGGCCTGCGGCCCCGGCAAAGGCCTCGCCCGGGGTGCCGGGCTCCACCTTGGCACGCAGCTTGGCCACGCCCGACGGCGCATTGGCGGCTTCGCGGCGCAGCATGGCCAGGAGCGTGGCACCGATACCGGTGCGCCGGTGGTCCCGGGACACCTCGATGTAGCTCCACAGGCGTTCCGGGTGCAGCGCCGCTTCATAGACGACGCCGGCGGCTACGGGGATGCCGACGCCGTCGATCACGTCTTCGGCAACGATGCAGCGCCGCCACGGCGCGCCGCCGGTCCCGTTGGAGGACGGCGCCAGGGCGCTGCGGAACTGCCGGGCCTGGGCCGTTTCCGGGCCGCCCCAGATCTCCAGGAGTGCGAGATCGTCACCGTCCCGCCATTCGCGGTATTCGATGGCCATGGCTAGGCGCCGATCAGGCGTGAGGCCAGGTAGCCCTCCACCTTGTCCAGGGAGACCCGTTCCTGGCTCATGGTGTCGCGTTCGCGGATGGTCACGGCCTGGTCCTCGAGGGTGTCGAAGTCCACGGTGATGCAGAACGGGGTGCCGATCTCGTCCTGGCGGCGGTAGCGGCGGCCGATGGCACCGGCGTCGTCAAAGTCGATGTTCCAGTTCTTGCGGAGCTGGGCACCGAGGTCCTTGGCCTTCGGAGACAGGGCTTCGTTGCGGCTCAGCGGGAGCACGGCAGCCTTGACCGGGGCCAGGCGCGGGTCCAGCTTGAGCACGGTGCGGACGTCGACGCCGCCCTTGGCGTTGGGTGCCTCATCCTCGGTGTAAGCGTCGATCAGGAACGCCATGAAGGAACGGGTCAGGCCGGCGGCGGGTTCGATGACATACGGTGTGTAACGCTCGTTGGTGGCCTGGTTGAAGTAGCTCAGGTCCGTGCCGGAAGCCTTGGCGTGGGTGGAGAGGTCGAAGTCCGTGCGGTTGGCCACGCCCTCCAGCTCGCCCCATTCGGAGCCCTGGAACCCGAAGCGGTACTCGATGTCCGTGGTGCCCTTCGAGTAGTGGCTGAGCTTCTCCAGCGGGTGCTCGAAGAACCGCAGGTTCTCCTCACGGATGCCCAGGCCGGTGTACCAGGCCATGCGCTCCTTCATCCAGTACTGGTGCCATTCTTCGTCCGTTCCGGGCTCGACAAAGAATTCCATCTCCATCTGTTCGAACTCGCGGGTGCGGAAGATGAAGTTGCCCGGGGTGATCTCGTTGCGGAAGGACTTGCCGATCTGGCCGATGCCGAACGGCGGCTTCTTCCGCGAGGTGGTGAGGACGTTGTTGAAGTTCACAAAGATGCCCTGCGCGGTTTCGGGGCGCAGGTAGTGCAGCCCTTCCTCGCTGGCCACCGGGCCAAGGTAGGTCTTGAGCAGGCCGGAGAATTCCTGCGGTTCGGTCCATTCGCCGCGGGTGCCGCAGTTGGCGCAGGCGATGTCCTTCAACCCGTTTTCCGCCGGGCGGCCCTTCTTTTCCTCATACTCTTCTTCGAGGTGGTCTGCGCGGTAGCGCTTGTGGCAGGACAGGCACTCCACCAGGGGGTCGGAGAAGACATCTACGTGGCCGGACGCTTCCCAAACCTGCTTGGGGAGGATGACCGAGGAGTCCAGGCCCACCACGTCTTCGCGGCCGCGGACCATGGACTGCCACCACTGGCGCTTGATGTTTTCCTTCAGTTCGGCGCCGAGGGGCCCGTAGTCCCAGGCTGAACGCGAACCTCCGTAGATCTCACCGGCCTGGAACACGAAGCCCCTCCGCTTGGAGAGGGAAATGACCTGGTCGAGGACGGATTTTGCTGCCATGGGGGTAACTCCAATTTCTACAGGGCCGCTGGGTGCGGTCCGCGGTTTTCAGGCCACGCACGGCAACGGACGTAGAGCACGTCCGGTGCCCTGGCGGGGCGGATGAAGGGATGCGTGAAAGCTGCGTTTCCTAGCCTACCGGCCGCCGTCCGCGGAGCGCGCCCCGCGGCCACGGCAGTGTTGCCAGGATGATGGCTGCCAGGGTCAGGATGGTGCCGAGGACAGTGGGGAGGGCCACCACGCTGCCCGGGGCGGGCACGAACACGTCCAGGGCCAGCGAACCCAGCAGTTGCCCCGCAATCATGCCCAGGCCGGTGACCAGGACGCCGAGGGTCCGGACCAGGAGGGCACCCAGGCCGATGAACACACAGCCCATGGGGCCGCCCAGGTAGTACCACCACTCCCCCGGCAGCGGGTTTCCGGGGCCTGACACCAGCACTTTGATGCCCAGCACGGTCCAGAGGACCAGGCAGCCGGCGATGAAGTTGACCAGCGTGGCGGCGATCGGGGTGCCGTAGTGAACGGTTGCGGTGCCGTTCATCGCCTGCTGGAAACTCATCAGGAAGCCCGCCGCCACGGGCAGCAGGAGGGGCAGCAGCAGTGCGGCAGCACCGCCGTCGGACCCTCCGCCCGACGCCCCCGCGGCAAACCGCGGGGACACGGCCCAGGCCACAGCGGCGATGGTGAGGATGCAGCCGACAATGCGGATGCCGGTGACGGATTTCTTGCCCGCCGGGCCCAGGCCCAGCCGGTCCACCAGCAGGCCGCTGACCGTCTGGCCCGTGACGGTGGCCACGGTGAAGAGTGCCACGCCCAGGATGCCGACAGTGAAGGTCTGGGCAAACACGAACAGCGCGCCGATTCCCCCGGCCAGGACATAGGCGGGCGGGAACGCCCGGCTGCGGACGGCGGGAATGATCCGGGCAAGGCCGGCCCGGCCGCGCGGCAGGAGCAGCGAGATGAGGACCATGACCACCAGTCCTGTGCTGAAGCTCACCACTGCGGCGCTGATGCCGTCGTCCAGCCGTGCCCCCAGGGCGCCGTTGATCCGGCCCTGGACTGGAATGGCAAGGCCGGCGCCAACCGCCAGCGGCAGGCCTGCGAGCACGGGCAGGCGGGAGGTGGGGGTCATTGGATCCACCTTACGTCAGGCATTATTGCTCTATGAGCATCCCCGTTGACGACGTCCCCATCCGCGACACGATGATCCGGCTGGGCCAGCTGCTGAAGCTTGCCAACCTCGTGGAGGACGGCGTGGAAGCGGCTGAGCTGATCAAGAACGGCCTGGTGAAGGTCAACGGCGAGATCGACGACCGCCGCGGCCGCCAGCTGCACAACGGCGACACCGTGACCGTGAACGGCCAGACAGTGCGCGTGGTGGCACCCGAAGCTGACTGAACCCGGCGGGGACTGGACGGCTGCGCGCCAACGGACGCGTCGCCGTCGTACGTCCTATTTCTTCAGGACCTCGTGGGTGAGGAATTCGCCCACGTGGCCGATCTCCTGCTGGTTGATCCCGTGCCACATTCCCGTGTAAAGCACCTTGGTGAGCTTGACGTGCTTGCGCACCCAGCCCATGGTGAAGTCGATCTTGTCCTCCGTGATCACAGGGTCCTGCTGGTCCCGGCCCCAGAACATGGGCACGGTGCCGTCCAGTTCGGCGTCCTTGAACGTGGGGTCGTCCCCCGCGTCCACCACGAACCCTGAAAGTCCGACGACGGCAGCAAAGTCCGCGGGCCGTTGCCGCAGGAGGGTGGTGGCCATGGCCATGCCCATGGAGAAGCCGAGCAGGGACACCGAGGGGTGCCCATCCTTGACGGTGTCGATCCAGTCAAGGACGTACGCCGAAGCCTTCTTGACCCGGTCCAGCGAGTAGTCGATCGAGGCCGTCAGCGGGAACCAGGTAAAGCCCGGGCCCATGGCGATCGGGGCACGGACGGAGGCGACGGCGAACCCGCCGGGCAGGAGGTCCGCGAGGCTCAGCAGGTCCTGCTCGTTGGCGCCGTACCCGTGCAGGAGCACCAGCAGGGGTTTGCCGTCCCGTTCACCTTCAGGGTGCGACCACAGGACGACGGGGGCAGGAAATACTTCGGCTTCAGTCATGGTTTCCATTCTTACAGTTACCCGAAAGTAACAACCTACGTTCGCGTAGGCAGCGAGGCGGAAGGCAGGATAGGACCCGTGACTGACGCAAGCCCACTCCAGAGCCCCGCCGCGGACGCCGGCTCCCACCCGTGGACCCGGTACGTGGCCATGGGCGACTCCTTTACCGAGGGCATCGGCGACCCCGAACCCTCGAGCCCCGGCGGCTACCGCGGCTGGGCCGACCGCGTGGCCGAAGAACTGGGCCGAACGCTGCCCGACTTCGCCTACGCCAACCTGGCAGTCCGCGGCAGGCTGCTCCAGCAGATCGTTGACCAGCAGCTTGCTCCGGCGCTGGCGCTCAAGCCCGACCTGGTGACGCTTTCCGCTGGCGGCAATGACCTGATCCGCCCCGGCGGAGACCCCGATGCCCTGGCCGAAAAGCTGGATTCGGTGGTGCAGATCCTGTCCATGGGCGGAGCCACCGTGGTGCTGTTCAACGGGCCCGACACCGGCTCTTCGGTGCTGGGAAGGATCCGCAGCAAGGTTGCCATCTACAACGAGAACCTGCGGACCGTCGCGGCGCGGCATGACGCCGTGATCGCGGATATGTGGTCCCTCCGGCAGCTCAGCGACCCGCAGATGTGGGACCAGGACCGCCTCCACTTCTCGCCGCTGGGCCACCACACCATCGCCGCGATGGTCCTCGAGGCACTGAACGTGAACCACACCCTTGAGCCGCGCCACCCCAAGCCCTTGCCGCCGAGCACCTGGCGCGAGGCACGCAGCGGGGACCTCGTCTGGGCCCGTGAATACTTTGTGCCGTGGGTGCTGCGCCGGCTGCGCCACCAGTCGTCCGGTGACGGCATCACAGCCAAGCGTCCGACGCCGGGTCCCGTCTTCGGCCCGGGCGTACCGTTGGGTTCGGGGGAAGGTCCGTTGGGGACGGCCGACCCGGTGCGGAGCTAGCCACTGCGTTCCCGCACGCATCGGCCGCGGGGAAGCGCGGACTGACGCGCGCGCCGGGGCACTCAGCGATGCGGCGGACCGATATGCGGCTTTCGTGGGCGGACCGGCACTTCCGGCATAACCCCCGCGTTAAGCTGGAAGAACCCTTCGAGAGGCACAGCACCGTGAGCAACCTGTTTTTCTGGATCATCATCCTGTCATTCGTGATCCCGATGGCCATGCGCATGTACCGGAAGTCGGTGGCCAAGCGGAACCATGACCAGAGCTTCCAGGGCCGCTACCCGGACCAGTTCCCCGGCGCCGGCCAATACCCCGGCAATCAGTTCCCGGGCGGCCAGTTCCCCGGTTCGGCCGGTCCACAGAGCAAGCAACCGCGAGACGGGTACACCCAGCAGGATTACTTTTCCGGTGGCTACCGGCAGATCGGGCAGCAGGCACCCCCGTCCCGCAGCCCGGACTGTACCAGTACGGCCAGCCGCCGGTCCCCGGCCAGGGCGGGCAGCCGTTCGGGCAGGCCCCGTATGGGGAGCAGCAGTCGAACCAGCCTCCCTACGCCCCGCCCGGCCATCAGCAGCCCGGGTACGCCGCACCTGAACAGCCGGCCGCACCCGCCACTCCCCTGCCGCCGTCGGCCCCGCAGGGCTTCCGGGCGCGGAAGCTGGCGGAACTGGATGAGAAGTACAGCAACGGCGAATTGTCCATGGAGGACTACATGGCCCGCCGCAGCGAAATCATGAACGGCTAGCCTGGGCCGCAGAATCCCACCAGCGGTTCCCCGGCCATCACCGGAATCATTAATCCGAGGCTTGTCCGCGCTAGCCGGCCCTTGAGGGTTCGGTTCCGCGGACAGGCCTCTGATTCATGTGCAGGCCTTGCTGCTAGGCCAGGAAATCCGACCGGAGCTGCGCTCCCAGCTGGCCGATTTCGGTAAGGAACCCGTCGTGGCCGATGGGCGCCTGGATGAGGTGGACACCAACGTCGCCGGGCAGCGCCTGGGCCAGCTCGTGCGACTGGGACGGGAAGTAGAGCCGGTCCGATTCCACGGCTGCCACAAAGAACCGGGCGCTGGTCCGGGCGAGGGTGTCAGCCAGGCTTCCCCGGCCACGGCAGACATCGTGGCTCATGAGTGTCTCGGTGAGGGCGATGTAGCTGTTCGCGTCGAAGCGCCGGACGAGCTTGCTGCCCTGGTGGTCCAGGTAGCTCTCCACCTGGTAGCGGCCCCGGCCGGCAAGGACCCCGCCCTGTAGCGGCGACTCCGAAGCCTGGGCTTCACGGCCGAAGCGGTGCTCCAGCTCCGCCGCGGACCGGTACGTGATGTGGGCAATGCGGCGGGCGAGCGCCAGGCCGGCCTCGGGGATGGGGCCGCCGTAGTAGTCGCCGTCGTTGAAGTTCGGGTCCTGGCGGATGGCCAGGGTCTGGGCCTGGGCAAACGCGATCTGTTCGGCCGTGCTGGCTGCTCCCACGGCGATGACGGCGCAGCGCTGCACCCGTTCGGGGAACGTGACGGCCCATTCCAGCGCCCGGGCGCCGCCCATGGAGCCGCCCAGCACCGCGTACCAGCTGCTGATGCCCAACTGGTCCGCCAGGCGGGCTTCAGCCTCCGTGCTGTCCCGGAGCGTCACCAGGGGAAACGTGGAGCCCCAGGGCTTTCCGTCGGGGCCCGGCGAGGACGGCCCCGTGGAGCCGTAACAGCCGCCCACAATGTTGATGGAGACCACGAAGAAGCGGTCCGTGTCGACGGGGGCGCCGGGACCGGCCAGGTGCTCCCACCAGCCCTCCTCATCGGTGTCCCCGCGGGTCACGTGCGTGCTGCCGGTCAGGGCGTGTTCCACCAGGATGGCGTTGCTGCCATCGGCGTTCAGCGTCCCCCACGTTTCGTACGCCAGGGTAACGTCCGGCAGGAATCCGCCGCCTTCGAGCTGCAGGCCCCCGATGGAGGCATAGCGGACAATTCCGTGTTCGGGTGCGGTTGTACGGGCGACGGTAACCGTCATGGCAAGACCTCTTCTACGCGCTTGCCCGCCGTCGTTTACCGGCAGGCCAGGTCTTCACCCGGGGCACCCCGCCGCGGAAGGAGGGTTGCCGGCCAGCAAGCCGGGGCTGTCACTGGCACTCATGACCTGGTTCGAGTGTACGAAATACCCCCCGCTGATGGCCAAGCATGTGACTGGTTATGACTTGCCGGCTCCGTTATCCCCAAGCAGCACCCGGCCGCAAGGAGGCCGGCCGCCTGGCCGGCCTCCCGCCGTCGTACGTCTTCGGCCTAGTTGAGCGCGCCCTTGGCGGCGCGGAAACCCGCTTCGAGGTCCGCCAGGATGTCATCGATGTGCTCGATGCCCACGGACAGCCGCACCAGGCCGGGCGTCACGCCCGCCACCGCCTGCTGTTCAGGAGTCAGCTGGCTGTGGGTGGTCGAGGCGGGGTGGATCACCAGGGAACGGACGTCGCCGATGTTGGCAACGTGGGAGTGCAGCTCCAGGGCGTCGACGAACCGCTGCCCCGCTTCTGCTCCCCCGGCGAGGTTGAACGCGACGACGGCGCCGGTTCCCTTTGGTCCGTACTTGCGGCCGCGCTCGTACCAGGGGCTGGACGGCAGGCCCGCGTAGGCGACGGACTCGACGTCGTCCCGTCCTTCCAGCCAGCGGGCCACCTCGGTGGCGTTGGCGACGTGGCGTTCCACCCGCAGGCTCAGCGTTTCCAGGCCCTGGGCGATCAGGAAGGCGTTGAACGGCGAGACCGCCGAGCCGAGGTCCCGCAGGAGCTGGACGCGCGCCTTGAGGATGTAAGAGAGGTTTGCGCCGAGGACCCCGTTCTCCCCGAGGTCCCTGCCGTAGACCAGGCCGTTGTAGGTGGGGTCCGGGGTGTTGAAGCCCGGGAACCGTTCCGGGTCCTTGCTGAAGTCGAACTTGCCCGAGTCGACAATGACGCCGGCGATCGCCGCTCCGTGCCCGCCGAGGTACTTGGTGGCCGAGTGGACCACGATGTCGGCGCCCCATTCGAGAGGCCGGATCAGGTACGGCGTGGAGAGGGTGTTGTCCACGATGAGGGGCACGCCGGCCTGGTGCGCCACCCCCGAGATGCCTTCGATGTCCAGGACGTCCTGGCGCGGGTTGGAGACCACCTCACCGAAGAACAGCTTGGTGTTGGGCTGCACGGCATCCCGCCACTGCTCCAGGTTGTCCGGGTCCGCCACGAACGTCACGGTGATGCCGAATTTCTTCAGCGTGTGGGCGAACAGGTTGTAGGTTCCGCCGTACAGGCTGGGGCTGGCCACAATGTGGTCGCCCGCCTCCGCAATGTTCAGGATGGCGAAGGTCTCCGCAGCCTGGCCGGAGCTGAGCAGCAAGGCGCCGAGTCCACCTTCGAGGCTGGCGATGCGCTGCTCCACGGCCTCCTGGGTGGGGTTGCCGATGCGGGTATAGATGGGGGCCAGTTCCGCCAGGGCGAACCTGTTGGCCGCGCTTTCTGCGCTGGGGAAGACAAACGAGGTGGTCTGGTAGATGGGAAGGGCCCGGGCGCCGGTGGCGCCGTCGGGCTCCTGGCCGGCGTGGATCTGCCGGGTTTCGAAGGACCAACCGTTGGACATTCAAGGCTCCTTTGACATGGGCCCGGCATGCTGTGAGCACCACGGGCCGCGCTTGCCGCCCGGCCGTTGCCGGACAACCAGGTCCTCACCCGGGGCACCCCACCGCGGATGGAGGGTTGCCGGCCAGCGAGCCGGGGCTTGGCGCTGGCACTCATGACCTGCGCCAAGTGTAGGAACACGTTGGCGGCGGCGGACAGGATTGTGACGAACATGGTCACCGCGGCTGCCGGACGGGCGGAAAACTGATCCCCAGAGAAATGGAAATTTCGAGTAAGGCAAGCCTAAGCTGAGAGCCCGATCACAAAGTGCCAAGATGTTGGCATGCGCATGGATCACGTCTCTTACGCCTGTGAACACGATGGCCTCGCGGCCACTACCGAACGAATTGCATCTGCCCTCGGCGTTGAGGCAGTGAAAGGCGGGGTACATCCCCGGTTCGGAACCCGGAATATGATCATCCCGCTTGCGGGCCACAAGTACCTCGAAGTGGTGGAGGTCCTGGACCACCCCGCCTCGGACAAGGCTCCCTTCGGACAGGCCGTACGGGCCCGCTCCGCGGCGGGCGGCGGCTGGATGGGCTGGTGCGTCGAAGTGGACGACCTCGCCCCGTTCGAAGAGCGCCTGGGCCGCTCCGCCGTCAACGGCAACCGCAAGTTCCCGGACGGCCGGGAACTGGTGTGGAAGCAGATCGGCATCCTGGGCCTCATCGCCGACCCCCAGGTTCCCTACATGCTCAAGTGGGAAGGCGACCCCTCGCTGCACCCCTCCAACGCCTATGACAGCAGCCTCAAGATGAGCTGCCTGACCATCGCCGGTTCCGCTTCGCGGGTCACCGAGTGGCTGGGCGAGCCCGTGGAGAAGCCGCTGGAGGACGTGGCTGTCGAGTGGGTTGCACCGCACGGCACCCCCGGCATCCTGTCCGTCACTTTCGAAACCGCCAACGGAGCCGTCACCCTCTGACCCTCCATCTGTGGTCCGGTTCACGCCGGACCACGGTCGCGGGCGCCTGCCCGCACCAGCTTCGGCCGCCATGGGGTGGTGACAACGGCGTCACCACCCCATGGCGGCCGAATCCATTCCTGTCCGGCTTACCCCAGGCCGACGGCCTTGCCGAAGAGGCTGAAGCCGACGAACGCCACGATGTCCAGCAGCGCGTGTGCGATGACCAGCGGCATGACGCGTTTGGTCCGGGTGTAGATCCAGGCGAAGACAATGCCCATCACCACGTTCCCGATGAAGGGGCCGAAGCCCTGGTACAGGTGGTAGCTGCCGCGGAGCACTGAACTGACGGCAATCGACAGCGGCACGCTCCACCCGAACTTGCCGAAGCGGTCCAGAAGGTAGCCCACCACGATGACCTCCTCCACGATGCCGTGCCGGACGGCGGAGAGGATCAGGACCGGCACCGTCCACCAGTAGGCGTCCAGGGCGCTGGGGATGATGGCGGTGGTGATCCCCAGGGCACGTCCGGCGGCGTAGAGGCCCAGCGACGGGATGCCGATGAGTGCTGCAAGCCCCACCCCCTGCAGCAGGTCCTTGCCCGGGCGGGCGAAATTGAAGCCCAGCTTCGTGAAGGCTGATCCGGACTGCGCACCAAGGCCCCCGGAGGCCGCCTGCCGTGGGCCCGAGAGGAAGTACAGCACCAGCAGGACCGGGACGAGGGCAAAGATGATGTCCAGGAGCTGATAGGTCAGATCGAAGTATTCGCGGGTGCTCTGGGACCGGTTGAGCGTCGAGGTTCCCTCGGCCAGCGGGGCGCGGGTCATCTTGTCCAGGAGCTGCACTACCGAATACACGGCGGACTGGCCCAGGGACAGGCCCAGGACAATCCAGACTTCGAACGCCAGGCGGCGGCGGGATGGAACCAGCATGTACCCATCTTGCCCGCAGTTTCTGGGCCGGGGCTGATGGCCCCGCCGTGTCAGGCCACGGGGGCGACGATGACCTCGGTGCCGTTGGCTTCGAAGGCGGCCTTGTCCCGCGGCGAGATGCCGGCGTCGGTGATCAGGCGGGTGAAGTCATAACCGTCCATGGTGGCGAAGGCCCGCACCCCCACCTTGGAGGAATCGGCAATGACATAGGACACCCGGGCCCGGCTGGCCAGCAGTGCATTCACCGAGGCCTCGCCCTCCCCCGTGTTGGTGGGGCCCACCTCGGGGTCGATGCCGTTCACGCCAATGAAGGCGATGTCCAGGACCACCTTCTGCATGATGATGTCCGTGTAGGGGCCCACCAGCTCGTAGGATCGCGGATTGAGGATGCCGCCGGTGACCATCACCTTGATGTTGGGCCGCACCGCCAGTTGCCCGGCGATGTTGATGGCGTTGGTGACAACGGTCAGCGTTGACTGGTTGGACGGGGCATTCAGGTCCTCGCGGGTAGCCAGGATCTGGGCCAGCGCGGTGCTGGTGGTGCCGCCACAGAGTCCTATGACAGCTCCGGGCCGGATCAGGGCGGACGCCGCCCGGGCAATCTGCTCCTTCGCCTCGGCGTGGTCGTCCCGGTTGTAGCGGCCGGGAAGGTCGTAGGCGAGGGCACCGGTGGTGGCACCGCCGCGGGTACGGGTCAGCAGCCGGCGCTTGGCAAGGCTGTCCAGGTCCCGGCGTGCGGTGGCGGGGGAAACCCCCAGGGTGTTCACGATCTCGTCCACTTCCACCTGGCCGGTCCTGGCAAGCAAGTCGAGGATGGCGGTCAGGCGGTCAGTGCGGGTCATGCGGGCCTCTCAGTACAACAGCCACCGCTCCGGATGACGTTTCATGATCATAACAGACCTGAAACAATCATCTACCGTCAAGAAGTGCGGGGGCGTGCCCTGCTTCCTACCGTGCGCGGACACCCGCCCGCCACACAGCGTACGTCAACGGCATGCCCGGGCGGTACGCGAGATGCGTGGCCGAGGGGGCGTTCAGCAGGTGCAGGTCGGCCCGGTGTCCGACGGCGATGGAACCCACGGCACGTTGGCCGTCGGCATCGGTGCCGCGATCCTTGTGCAGCGCCAGCGCGCCGCCATAAGTGGCCGCACGGACGGCCTCGTGCACGCTGAGCTTCATCTGCAGCACCGCGGTGGCCACGCAGTAGGCCATGGAACTGGTGTAGGAAGTACCCGGATTGCAGTTGGAGGCAAGGGCCACCTGGACGCCGGCGTCCAGGAGGGCGCGGGCGGGGGCCAGCGGCTGGCGGGTGGACAGGTCGCACGCCGGCAGGCAGGTAGCCATCGTGCCGCGCACCCCCGTCCCGGACGCCGGGTCCCAGCCGGACCAGGTTCCTGCAAGGGCCTCGACGTCGGCGCCCGCGAGGTAATTGACGTGGTCCACGCTGGCGGCCCCCACTTCCACTGCCAGGCGGACGCCCGGCCCCTCGCCCAACTGGTTGCCGTGCACCCTCAGCCCCAGCCCGGCATCCCTGCAGGCCTGCAGGACGCGGCGGGACTGGTCCTCGGTAAAGGCGCCCTTCTCGCAAAAGACGTCCGCCCACTGCACATACGGCCGGACAGCCGAGAGCATCGGCCCGCACACCAGGTCGGTGTACGCGTCAGCGTCCTGGCCGGCGGGAACCAGGTGGGCGCCAAGGTAGGTGGCCTGGTCCGCCGCAGTGGAGGCAATCCGGGCGCTGCGTGCCTCCTGCTCCACGTCGAGGCCGTATCCGGTCTTGGTCTCCATGTACGTGGTGCCCTGCGAGACGGCCTCGGCCACCCTGCCCATCGCCAACCGCGTGAGATCGAAATCGGAGGTAGCCCGGGTAGCGTCCACGGTCACCGCAATCCCGCCGGCCGAGTACGATTCCCCGGCCATCCGTGCTTCGAACTCCGCTGTCCGGTCCCCGGCGAACAACAGGTGCGTGTGGGAATCCACCCAGCCGGGCAGCAGGGCGCGCCGTCCGGCGTCGACCGCGTCGTCCGCGGCGGGAGCACTGGCCGCCGGCCCGATCCAGGCGATGCGTTCGCCGTCGATCACCACCGCGGCATCCGTCAGGACCCGGTGTTCCAGGTCCTGGGTCATCAGCTCGGCGATGTTGGTGATTAGGAGGCTCATGCTCTTATTCTTCAGCGCCTGATGGACCAGCGCGTGGCCGCGAGCGCCTGCTCTGTCCGGGATTCCGGACGTGGGCCTGCCTGGCCGGCCGGCGAGCTGCCCAGGATCTGTTCCGCGGCCAGTTCTGCAATGGCGGCCGAGGTCTGGAAGCCGTAGCCGCCCTGTCCCGCCAGCCAGTAGAAGCCGGGTGCTTCGGCGTCGAATCCTGCTACCGGGACGCCGTCGGCCGCCTCGGTACGGAGCCCGGTCCAGGCCTGGTGGACGCCGGTGATACCCAGGGTGGTCACCGCGTTCAGCTGCTCCACCAGCCGCTCCACGTCCCCCGGCCGGGGCCGGGCGTCCTCGGGACCGCTGGGTACGTGTTCAGACGGCGAGATGAGCACGCCGTTGCCTTCGCGCCGGAAGTAGAAGGAATTGTCCGCTGCCGCCACCATGGGGGTGCCCTCCGGAAGGGGGCGTTCGACGGCGGCAATCGCCGCGGTGCGCCGGTACGGCTGGAGTCCGAGCTTCTCCACGCCGCTGATCACGGCGAGCTCGTCGGCCCAGGCTCCCGCCGCGTTCACCAGCACCCCGGCTTCGAACCCCTCCGCGCCGGCCCCCACCTGCCAGCCGGAGCCGAGGTGCTGGGCGGAATGCACCCTGGCTCCGGTGATGATGTCCGCGCCGGCGTCCACGGCCCGCCGTCGGTGGTCCTCCAGCAGCAGCGGTGCGTTGCTGCCGAAGGATCCGTCATCGAGCCCGGCCGCGGCAAAGGATTCGGGGACCAGTGCCGGGCACAGCTTCAGCGCTTCGGCATGGGTGATGGGCCGCATGGAGCCGCTGGACTCAGCCTTCACCTGTTCCTCTGTACCGATGAGCATGAAGCTGCGCGGGGTCAGTACGGGCTCGGGAAGTTCGGCGTCGCGGGCTGCCATCAGCTCGAGGGTCCGGGCTGTCAGCTCCTGCACCACCGGCGGGCCGTAGCTGGGGATGAGCTGCCGGGCGGAGCGGGAGGACGTGTGGTACGCCAGTTCCTGCTCCGCCTCCACCAGGGCCACATTGCACTTTCCAGCCAGCGCCGAAGCGAGGGACAGGCCGGCGATGCCGCCTCCGACGATCAGGACATCGTAATGAGCTGCCATGCCATCATCCTTGCAGAGATATCGGCGCCCGGTAGCCGGTAGATGCAGGCGCCCTTAGCTGGCTGTTTCCGCGCGGCTGGCGACGAACGCGCGGACGCACGTTTCGACGTCGTCCGCTGAATGTGCGGCCGAGAGCTGGACCCTGATCCGCGCGGCGCCGCGCGGCACCACGGGGAAGCTGAACGCGGTGACGAAGACGCCGTGCTGGAGCATCCGGTCGGCCACCTTGGCGGCCAGGACGGCGTCGCCGAACATGACCGGGACAATGGCGTGCTCGCCCGGAAGGAGGTCGAATCCTTCCTCGGTCATCCGGCGGCGGAAGAGGGCAGCATTCTCGAAGAGCCTGCTCCGGAGGTCCGCCGAGTTTTCCACCAGGTCCAATGCCTTGATGGTGGCGGCGACGATCGCCGGGGCAAGGGAGTTGGAGAACAGGTAGGGGCGGGCCTTCTGCCGGAGCATGGCCACGATTTCCGACCGGCCGGAGACGTAGCCGCCGGACGCGCCGCCTAGGGCCTTGCCGAACGTGCCGGTGTAAATGTCCACCCGGTGGGAGACGCCGGCGTGCTCGGGCGTGCCGGCGCCGGTGCCGCCCATGAAGCCGACCGCGTGGGAGTCGTCCACCATGACCAGGGCGCCGTACTTTTCGGCGAGGTCGCAGATGGCTTCCAGCGGGGCGAGGA
Organism: Pseudarthrobacter chlorophenolicus A6; assembly: GCF_000022025.1. Classification (GTDB taxonomy): domain Bacteria; phylum Actinomycetota; class Actinomycetes; order Actinomycetales; family Micrococcaceae; genus Arthrobacter; species Arthrobacter chlorophenolicus. The sequence goes on along the minus strand of NC_011886.1, from coordinate 1,519,304 downwards.
AGCCGTCCATGGAGAACACGCCATCAGTGGCGATGATGCGGCGGCGGGCGTCGGAGGCTTCCTGCAGCCGCGCCTCGAGTTCGGCCATGTCCTGGTTGGCGTAGCGGTACCGCTGTGCCTTGCAGAGGCGGATGCCGTCGATGATGGACGCGTGGTTCAGGGCGTCGGAGATGATGGCGTCGTCAGGTCCGAAGAGGGACTCGAACACCCCGCCGTTGGCATCGAAGCAGCTGGAGAACAGGATGGTGTCCTCGGTGCCCAGGAACCGCGAGACGCGGGATTCAAGCTCCAGGTGCAGGTCCTGGGTGCCGCAGATAAAGCGCACGCTGGCCATGCCGAAGCCGCGTTCATCCATGGCGTGCTTGGCGGCGCCGATGATGTCCGGGTGGTCCGCCAGGCCGAGGTAGTTGTTGGCGCAGAAATTCAGGACATCCGCGCCGGGGCCGCCGATCCTGCCTGCGGTGATGTGGCTGGACTGGGGCGAGCTGATGCTGCGCTCGTTCTTGAAAAGCCCTGCCGTGCGGATCTCTTCGAGTTCGTCGCGGAGCTGGTCCTTGAGGGAGGTGTACATGGGGTTCCTTAGAGTCGGGTCCAGTCGAGGACAACTTTGCCGCCGCTGCCGCTGCGGGCGATCTCGAAGCCCTTCTCCCAGTCTGTGGCAGGGAGGGTGTCCGTGACCACGGCGGAGATGCCGGCGTGCAGGGCGGGGTTGGAGGACAGCATGGCGCTCATGGCATACCAGGTTTCGTACATCTCCCGGCCGTAGATGCCCTTGAGCGTCAGCATGTGGGTGACCACCTTGCCCCAGTCGATGGTGATGTCCTGGCTGGGCAGGCCCAGCATGGCGATCCGGCCGCCGTGGTTCATGTTGTCGATCATTTCTGGGAGGGCGGAAGGGTGACCGGACATTTCCATGCCGATGTCGAACCCTTCGCGCATTCCCAGTTCGCGCTGGGCATCCCGGACGCGGGTGGCGGAAACGTCGATGGTGAGGTCCGCACCCAGCTTGGCAGCCAGTTCAAGGCGCGGCTTGGAGACATCGGTGATGGCGATCTTGCGGGCCCCGGCGTGGCGGGCGACGGCGATGGCCATGAGTCCGATGGGCCCGGCACCGGTAATGAGGACGTCCTCGCCCACCAGCGGGAAGCTGAGCGCGGTGTGCACGGCGTTGCCGAAGGGATCGAAGATCGCACCGAGTTCGGGGGTGACCGAAGGATCGTGGTGGACCCAGACGTTGGTCTCGGGAATGACGACGTACTCGGCAAAGGCTCCGTCACGCTGCACGCCGACGCTGACGGTGTGGATGCACATCTGGCGGCGGCCGGCGCGGCAGTTGCGGCAGATCCCGCAGACGATGTGGCCCTCGCCGGAGACCCTGTCCCCTACCCTGACGTCGCGGACGTCGGCGCCCACCTCCACCACTTCGCCATAGAACTCGTGCCCGGCGATGAGCGGGGCTTCGATCATGCCCTGTGCCCAGGCGTCCCAGGACTGGATGTGCAGATCGGTCCCGCAGATCCCCGTGGTCATCACCCGGATCTTCACATCGGCCGGACCGGCTTCGGGTTCCGGGCGGTCAACCAGTTCGAAGCCGGCCTGCGGACCCGCCTTGTAAAGAGCCTTCATCGGCTTCCTCGCTTCTTCGTCACGTGCTCGGCAGGATCCTGCCTTCCCCATTACAGCCCCGGCAACGCTTTAGCACAATGGGAATCTTCTCAATCGACGATGTAGCAATTACTAATGCGTAAACTGGTCCGATGGAGATCCACCAGCTCGAAATCCTCCGCGAACTCGGAGCCCTCGGCAGCGTCAAGGCGGTGGCCGATACCCTCATGGTCACCCCGTCCGCCGTCTCCCAGCAATTGGCACTCCTGCAGCGTTCGGTGGACGTGCCGCTCACGCGCAAGGAGGGGCGGAACCTGGTGCTGACGGACGCGGGCCAGGTGCTCGCGGACGCCGGGGCCGCCGTCGTCAGCGCCATGGCGGACGCCCGGGCGGCGATCGGCAGCTACCACGGCTCAAGCGGGGGGCGCGTCACCGTCAGCGGCTTCCACAGTGCCGGCCAGGCCGTGTTCGCCACCCTGGCACGGATCCTGGAGGGCCCGGGGCAGCCCCAGCTCGAGCTGTCCGACGAAGACGTGGCGCAGCAGGATTTTCCCGCGCTGACCGCCCGGTATGACCTGGTGCTGGCCCATCGGATGGACCACAGCCCGGGCTGGCCAACGGAACGGGTAACGGTGGTGCCGCTGCTGCACGAACCCCTTGACGTGGCCCTGCCCGCCGCGCATCCGCTTGCGGACAAGGCAGCGGTCACAGCGGACGACGTCGGAGGCGAGGCCTGGGTGACCAGCCACGCCGGGTACTCCCCCGCCGATGTCCTGTCCGCCGTCGCGGCCGTGTCCAGCCGGGAACCGACCATCGTGCACCGCATCAACGACTACTCCACCGTCGCGGCGCTGGTTGCCACCGGCGGCGTGATCGGACTGCTTCCCCGGTACACCGCCGGTCCCGTCCTGCACCCGGACATCGTGCTGCGCCCGCTGAAGGGAATCAGCACCCGGCGGCGGATCGACCTGCTGGCGCGCCCGGAAAACCTGAAGCGGCGGTCGGTGATGACGGTCTGCGAGGCGCTGCAGGACATCATGGCGGGGCTGGTGAAGCAGGGCTGACAGGCGCCGGGGTGACGGTGGGTATGGGCATTCTCCGGCGGTCCCCGAGAAGGTCCTTAAAGCCCAACTGGGTAGCAGTAGATGTCGTTATGGGGCTCAAAACGACATTAACTGCTACCCAGTTGGGTGGGGGTGTCAGGCGGTGACGCCCAGCTTCTCAAGGATGAGCTCGCGGACACGGCCGGCGTCGGCCTGCCCACGGGTGGCCTTCATGACGCCGCCAACGATCGCACCGATGGCCTGCACCTTGCCGCCGCGGATCTTGTCCGCGACGTCCGGCTGCGCCGCGAGGGCGGCATCGATGGCTTCCAGGAGGGGGCCGTCGTCGGACACGACCGCAAGGCCGCGCTTTTCGACGATCTCCTCCGGGGTGCCTTCGCCGGCGAGGACGCCGTCCAGCACCTGGGAGGCCATCTTGTTGTTGATCTTGCCGTCTTCCACCATCTTCGCGAGTTCCACGATGGTGGCGGGCTGGACGCCCAAATGGCCGGGATCGACGTCGGCGGCCTTGGCGCGGCCCACGATCTCGCCCATCCACCACTTGCGGGCCACAGAGGCGCTGGCACCGGCGGAAATGGTTTCCTCGATCTCGTCCAGGACTCCGGCGTTGACCACGTCGCGGAATTCGAGGTCAGAGTAGCCCCAGTCAGCCTTCAGGCGCTTGCGGCGCTCGGCCGGCGGCTCGGGCAGGGTGGCACGGAGTTCCTCCACCCATTCGCGGGAGGCCACCATGGGAACCAGGTCCGGCTCCGGGAAGTAGCGGTAGTCGTCGGCATCCGACTTGGCACGGCCGGAGGTAGTGGTGCGCGTGTCCTCGTGCCAGTGGCGGGTTTCCTGGATGACCGGTTCACCCGCGTCCAGGACGGCAGCGTGGCGCTGGATCTCGTAGCGGACGGCGTGTTCGACGGCGCGCAGCGAGTTCACGTTCTTGGTCTCGGACCGGATGCCGAAGCGTTCGCGGCCGTGCGGGCGGAGCGAGACGTTGGCGTCGCAGCGGACGTTGCCGCGTTCCATCCTGGCGTCGGACACCCCGAGGTTCTTGACGATCTCGCGGACGGCCGCCACATAGGCCTTGGCCAGTTCCGGCGCACGGGACCCGGCGCCCTCGATCGGCTTGGTGACGATTTCCACCAGCGGGACGCCGGCGCGGTTGTAGTCCACCAGGGAGAAGTCGGCGCCCTGGATCCTGCCGGTGGCGCCGCCCATGTGGGTCAGCTTTCCGGCGTCCTCTTCCATGTGGGCACGCTCGATCTCGACCCGGAACACGGTGCCGTCCTCAAGTTCGATGTCCAGGTAGCCGTCGTAGGCAATGGGCTCGTCATACTGCGACGTCTGGAAGTTCTTGGGGGTGTCCGGGTAGAAGTACTGCTTCCGGGCGAAGCGGCAGGTCTCGGCGATCTTGCAGTTCAGCGCCAGGCCGATCTTGATCGACGATTCGATGGCCGTCTTGTTGACCACCGGCAGGACGCCGGGCATGCCGAGGTCCACTTCGTTGACGTTGGTGTTGGGTTCGTCGCCGAAGACGTTGGGCGCGGAGGAGAACATCTTGGTCTTGGTGTTGAGCTCCACGTGGACCTCAAACCCCAAGACGGGATCGTACTTCTCCATGGCCTCTTCGAAGCTCAGGATGGTGTCGGTGCTCATTATTTTGCCTCCTGGGCTTCAAGGGCCGGCGCAGCGGCGAGGTGGGGGGCCTGGGCCAAGAGCGGGCCGCCCCACTTGGCTTCAAGCAGCGATTCCAGCACAGCACCAACCCGGTAGAGACGGGCGTCTTCGCGGGCCGGGGCCAGCAGCTGGATGCCGACGGGCAGTCCGTCCTCGTCCGCGAGGCCGCCCGGCAGGGACAGTCCGGGAACGCCGGCGAGGTTGGCCGGGATGGTGGCGACGTCGTTGAGGTACATGGCCAGCGGATCGTCCAGCTTTTCCCCGAGCCGGAAGGCTGTGGTGGGTGCCGTGGGCGAAATGAGGACATCGGCCTTGGCGAACGCGGCGTCGAAGTCGCGCTGCACGAGGGTGCGGACCTTCTGCGCGGAGCCGTAGTACGCGTCGTAGTAGCCCGCGGACAGGGCGTACGTGCCCAGGATGATGCGGCGCTTGACCTCGTCGCCGAAGCCGGCGGCGCGGGTGGCACCCATGACGCGTTCGATGGTCATGGGCCCCTCTTCGGGGAGCACGCGCAGGCCGTAGCGGACGCCGTCGAACTTGGCCAGGTTGGAGGAAGCCTCGGACGGCATGATCAGGTAGTAGGCGCCGAGCGCGTACTGGAAGTTGGGGCAGGAGACCTCGACGATTTCCGCGCCGGCTTCCTTGAGCAGCTCCAGGGATTCGTTGAAGCGGTTTTCGACGCCGGCCTGGTAGCCCTCGCCGTGCAGCTCCTTGATGATGCCGATCCGCAGGCCTTGGACGCTGCCGGTCTTGGCGGCGGCAACGAGGTCGGCCAGCGGCTCGGGCAGCGAGGTGGAGTCGCGGGGATCGTGGCCGCCGATGACCTGGTGCAGGAGCGCGGAGTCCAGCACGGTCCGGGTGACCGGCCCGATCTGGTCCAGCGAGGAGGCCATGGCGATGGCGCCGTAGCGGGAGACGCTGCCGTAGGTGGGCTTCACGCCCACGGTGCCGGTGACGGCGCCGGGCTGGCGGATGGACCCGCCGGTGTCGGTGCCCAGGGCCAGCGGGGCTTCGAATGCGGCGACGGCGGCCGCGGAACCGCCGCCGGAGCCGCCGGGGATCCGGTCCAGGTCCCAGGGGTTGCGGGTGGGGCCGTAGGCCGAGTGCTCGGTGGAGGAGCCCATGGCGAACTCGTCAAGGTTTGTCTTGCCGAGGATGGGCATCTTCGCGGCACGCAGCCGCTCCACGACGGTGGCGTCGTAGGGGCTGTGCCAGCCTTCGAGGATTTTCGAGCCGGCCGTGGTGGGCTGGCCAACGGTGACGATCAGGTCCTTGACGGCGATGGGGACGCCGGCCAGGTAGTGCAGGGCCTCGGCTTCGGCGCCGCCGGCGGCACGGATGGCGTCAACTTCGGCGGCGACGGCGAGCGCCTCCTCCGCGTTGACGTGCAGGAAGGCGTTGACGCCGCGTTCCCCGCCGTCCACTGCGGCGATCCGGTCCAGGTGGGCCTGGGTAGCCTCGACGGCGGTGACCTCGCCGGCGCGGAGCTTCTCGGCAAGGCCGGCTGCGGACAGGCGGATCAGGCCCTCGGCAGTGATGTTCTGTTCAGTCATGTTTGTTATGCCTCATCCAGGATTGCCGGGACCTTGAAACGGTTGTCGTCCGAGTCCGGAGCGCCGGACAGTGCCTGCTCGGCGCTGAAGGTGTGCCCCACTACGTCCTCGCGGAAGACGTTGGTCAGCGGAATGGGGTGCGAGGTGGCCGGGACGTCATCCCCGGCGGCTTCGCTGACGGACTTGACCGAATCAACGATGACGGCGAGTTCTCCGGCCATCCTGTCCAGCTCTTGGGCACTCATCTCGATGTGAGCGAGCCGCGCGAGGTGCGCAACATCGTCACGGTTGATCGCAGCCATGGATCTCCCCTGCAAAGTTCGGATTGGTTTCCGATCCATTCTAGTGGGGAAACACAGATGCCCGTCTGACGGCCCCCAGCGGGCGTCAGACGGGCACCTTTCGCTGCCGTTGGCCGGCCCCGGAGGGCCAGCCGCAGGCAGCAACAGACTAACCGATCCCGATGGCTCCGGTCAGCATGCCGATTCCCAGCATGACCAGGGACACCACGGCGGCACGCCACAGGACCTTCTTGTGGTGGTCGCCCAGGTCAACCTTGGCGAGGGACACCAGCAGCAGGATGGCCGGCACCAGCGGGCTCTGCATGTGGAACGGCTGGCCGGTGATGGAGGCCCGGGCCATTTCGGCGGCGCCGATGCCGTAGTGCGCGGCGGTCTCGCTCAGGACCGGCAGGACGCCGAAGTAGAAGGCGTCGTTGCTCATGAAGAACGTCATGGGGATGCTGAGCAGGCCGGTGATGACTGCCATCAGCGGGCCCATGCTGGACGGGATGATCTGCACCAGCCACGCGGACATGGCTTCCACCATGCCGGTGCCGGTGAGCACGCCGGTGAGGACGGATGCTGCCATGACCATGCTGACCACGGCCACGATCGAGGAAGAGTGTGCAACGAGCTGGGCGCCCTGGTCCTTGACCTTGGGGAAGTTGACCAGGAGGGCAATGGCGGAGCCCACCATGAAGACGTAAGGCAGCGGCACGAGGTCCGCGATGAGCATGGCCATGACGGCCACGGTCAGGCCCAGGTTGAACCAGAACAGCTTGGGGCGCAGGGTGCTGCGGTTGGGGTCCAGTGCGGTGTCCGCCATGGCGGCGTCGTGGTCGTCCACGAGCGTCTCGGTGCGTTCGAGCACTGCCACGGACCCGCCGTCGCCTGCACCGCCTGCGGGTGCTGCCCCGCCGGGGGTGTTGCCCTTGTGTCCGCGGCCTGCGCCGGAACCGGCGGTAGCGCCGCCGTCGAACTCTGCCGCGGTATCGGGCACGCCCCAGATCTCGGGCTGGGTGCTGCGGAGGCGGTTGCGCTCCTGGAGGCCGAGGATCCAGGCGAAGGCGAGGACCACGACGATGCCGCCGATCAACGACGGGATCATGGGTACGAAGACATCGTTGACGTCGATCTTCAGGGCGGTGGCGGCGCGGGCCGTAGGACCGCCCCAGGGGACGATGTTCATGGTGCCGTTGGCGAGGCCGGCCACGCAGGTGAGGACCACGGGGCTCATCTTCAGGCGCAGGTAGATGGGGAGCATGGCGGCGGTGGTGAGGATGAAGGTGGTGGAGCCGTCACCGTCCAGGGAAACAGCGGCGGCCAGCAGGGCGGTGCCCAGGACAACCTTGGCCGGATCGTTGCCCAGCTTGCGGAGAATGAACTTCACCAGCGGGTCGAACAGTCCGACGTCGATCATCAGGCCGAAGTAAATGATGGCGAACATCAGCAGGGCCGCGGTGGACGTCATGGACTTCATCGAGTCCAGGACCATGTCCCCGATGCCGAGGCCGGCACCTGCGAAAAGGCCAAAAACAGTGGGGACGATGATCAGCGCCAGCACTGGCGTCAACTTTTTCGTCATGATCAGCACCATGAACACCGCGATCATGGCGAATCCAAGTATTACCAGCACAGCCGGCTCCTTCTTGTGAACGGCACCACAGCGTTGTGATGCGTGCTACAGACTGTAGGGTGGCGGACGTCACGGCCGTGCCTTTGGCTCAATTGATTGGCATACTGCTTATTGGGAGCATTTTGCTCATTGTGCTCACGTGGTATCCGCACCGGTGGGCCGCACAGATGACGCTGTGCCCAGGAAGCCGCCCGCCCCGCGCCAGTCAAGGAGGATCATGCAGCGCTCCATGCCGCGCCCGCCGCTGCGGTTCTCCACCCAGACGCTCCTGCTGCAGCTGGCGGTAGTGCTTTTGGTGGTTCTGCTCAGCGCCGCCGTCCATACCTGGCTAACCTACGACCGGGTGGGCAGCGAAGCCGAAAACCAGGCCCTGACGCTGGCACGCACGGTCGCTTCGGACCCCGAGGTGCGTGCCGACGTACTGGCCATCAGCGGTGAACAGGGCACTCCCCCGCCGTCTGAGCTGGCGTCCGGCCCCCTGCAGGTTTCCGCCGAAGCGGCGCGCACCCGCACCGGAGCGTTGTTCGTGGTGATCACCGATGAAGAAGGCATCCGGCTGGCCCATCCGGACCCGCAGCGGCTGGGCGAGAAGGTCAGCACCGATCCGTCCGAGGCGCTGGCGGGACGGGAAGTCACCACCCGCAACACCGGAACGCTGGGGGCGTCGGCAGGAGCGAAGGTCCCGGTTTATGCCGCGGACAACTCCACCGTGGTGGGCGAGGTCAGCGTCGGCTACTCGATGGAAACGGTGGGCCAGAGCGTGGCCCGGGACATCGGACCCGTGGCACTGACCGCCGCCGGCGCTCTGCTGGCCGGCATCCTGGGCTCGTTCCTGTTGCGCCGGAGGCTGCAGCGGCTCACGCTGGGGCTGGAACCGGAGGAGATCAGCACGCTGGTCCACGACCAGGTGGCAGTGCTCCAGGGCGTGGACGACGGCGTTATCGGTGTCTCCGCCGACGGCCGGGTGAGCGTCTTCAACGCTGCGGCGCAGCGCATGCTGGGGCTGCCCGACCTCGCCGGCACGCGCTGGGAGGACGCCCCGGTGCCGGACCAGCTGGCCGCCCTGACCAGCCCGGACCGGCCGGCCGCCGATGCCGTGGAGCTGGTGGCCGGCGGACGGGTGCTGGTGGCCAATGCCCGCAAGGCCCTGCACGGGCGCGAGGACCTGGGCTGGGTGGTGATGCTCAGGGACCGCACCGAACTGCAGGAACTCACCCGGCAACTGGACGCCGTGGGCACCATGTCCACCGCTTTGAGGGCGCAGCGCCACGAGTTCGCCAACCAGTTGCACACGCTGGCCGGGTTCATGAGCATCGGGCAGCACCGGCAGGCACGCGACTACCTCGCCACCCTGGCTGCCACGGGGCCGCTGAAATTCCCCGTGGAGCAGGCCGAGCTGCTCCAGGACCCCTACCTGCAGGCCTTCGTGGGCGCCAAAGGCGTGGAGGCGGACGAGCGGGGCGTGTCCCTGCGGATCGGTCCGGAGACCCTGGTCCGGGGCCAGGTGACCGAGGCGCAGGACGTCACCACGGTGCTGGGCAACCTGATCGACAATGCGGTTAACGCTGCGGTGGCCGGTGCGGCAGCGGAGAAATGGGTGGAGCTTGAGGTGCTGGACGAACCGGGCGACGACGGCGGCACACTGCACGTCGTGGTGGCCGACTCGGGTGACGGGCTGGCCGAGGGAACGGATACCGAGGCGGTGTTCGCCGAAGGGTTCACCACCGCCACGGGCTCGCTTAACAGGAACAACCGCAACGGCGGCGGGCAGGGCTTCGGGCTTGCCCTCGCCCGGCAGCTGGCGCGCCGCCGGGGCGGGGACGTGACGGTGCTGGACCGCGGCAGCCGCGGCGGTCCCGGCGCAGTGTTCATGGCCACCTTGCCGCACACCACCGCGGGCGCTGCCGCCCGGACTTCCGAAACTGGAAAGGACCAGAATGGCTGACGACTTCCGGGTGCTGATCGTGGACGACGACTTCCACGTCGCCAAGCTGCACGCCGCCTACGTGGACTCGGTGGCCGGGTTCCTGGCGCTGGCCCCCGTAGGGACGGCGTCCCTGGCGTTACAGGCCATCCACAGCCTCCGGCCGGACCTGGTGCTGCTGGATGTCTACCTGCCGGACGCCTCGGGGCTGGACCTGCTGCAGCAGCTGGACGTTGACACCGTGATGCTCAGCGCCGCGTCAGACACTGCGTCCGTCCGGGTGGCCTTCCGCCGCGGCGCCCTGGGTTACCTGCTGAAGCCGTTCACCGCTGATGCGTTGTCACAGCAGCTCCGCTCCTACGCCAGGTACCGGCGGCTGCTGGCCCAGCCCGGAGCCCTGGACCAGGAGTCCCTGGAACGGGCCAAGAGATCGCTCATCCCCGGTGACGTCACGCCGTCGGCAAAACCGCGCTCCGCCACCGAGGCGGCGGTGCTGGATTCGCTGGAACCGGGCCAGCAGTACTCCGCCGCGGAGGTCGCGGCGCGGGTGGGCGTTTCGCGGGCCACGGCGCAACGGTACCTGTCATCGCTGGCGGACGATGGCGCCGTCGACATCCAGCTCCGGTACGGGACCACCGGCAGGCCGGAGCACCGCTACGGACTGCCGGTGGCCTAGCTGGACCGGGAACCACCTGGCGCCGGACCGGCAACTACGGCAGGTCAGGCGCTTTTCTGGGCCACCAGTTCGATTTCGACCAGCATTTTCGGGTCGAGGAACGGCAGGACGTGCACCAGGGAAAGGGTGGGGCGGATCTCGCCGAAGACCTCGCCGTGGGCACGGCCGGCGTCTTCCCACTGGCTGATGTCCGTCAGGTAGAGCTTGGACTGGACCACGTCCCCGTAGCCAAACCCGGCATCGGCGAGGACATCGCCCAGTTTCTGCAGGATGAACTGCGTCTGGGTGTAGAAGTCGTCGCCCACGATCCCGTTCTCGCCGCTGGCCGCGGTGGCCGAGATGTACAGGGTGTTGTCCACCTGGACGGCGCGGGAGTATCCGAGTGACTGTTCCCAGACGGAACCGGTGCCGTAGGTTTTGCGCATAGTGGTGCCTTTCAACAATGGAATGCGGGCTGGCACCACTGTAGGGCGGCTACAGGTCCAGCCGGTAAACCAGCAGCTTTATGTCGGTTCCGGGCACCAGCCAGTCGCGTTCGGGGACCCTGCGGAAGCCCGTGGTGCGGTAAAGGCCGTGGGCGCTTTCCCAGGTCTGGCCCGTGGTGAGGGCTACGGCGTTGATGCCGGGAAGGGACCGGGCGTGCTCGATGATGGCCTCCACCATGGCCCGGCCGGCGCCGCTGCGCTGCACGGCAGGGTCCACCACCAGCATCCGGAATTCGAGCTCATCCTGCAGGGCGATGTCCGCGAACGGCTCACCCGCCAGCGCCAGGGTCACCGATCCCACCACCGCTCCCCCGCGTTCGGCGACCCAGATGGTGGCCTGGCCGGCACGGTCCGCCACGTCCTGGATTTTGACCATGTAGGGGTGCGCGGCGTCCTCGAAGTAGCCGGCGGCCAGGTAGGAGTCGCGGGTGATGCGGGCAACGGCGTCATAATCGGATTCGACGGCGCTGCGGATGGTTATCTGCGGATGCACCCGTCAATGGTAGTGCTGCCGGGCGCGCCGGCGGACGGAAACAGCGTTTTCCGTGATTGAACTATCACTCTGCGGACGCCCGGAACCGGGTGCCGCAGTCAGAGCGGGAACCTGCCCGAAAGTTCCAGCCCGGCAGCACAGGTCCACGCGTCCAGCCGTTCCTGGTCTGAAGGGCCGCCGTCCAGCGGGCTGGTGAGCCGCGGACGCCGTACCCAGCACCCGGCTTCCTCGGCGATGAGGGCACCGGCCGAGAAGTCGTGCTCGTTCAGGCCCCGTTCGCCATAGGCGTCGTGCGTCCCGTCCGCCACCATGCAGAGATCCAGCGCCGCCGAACCGAGCCGGCGGACGTCGGCGAAGCCGTCGGCAAGCTCGGCGAAGTGGGCGGCCTGCTGGGACCGGACGGCGGGATCGTAGCTGAAACCCGTGGCCAGGATCTGGCCCGTCCGGCCCGGCACCGGACCGTCCAGCCGTGTGGTCCGGCCGCCTTCCTCCAGCCAGGCGCCGGCGCCGCGGGCAGCGTAGTAGACGCGGCCCAGCGCGGGGGCGTTGACGACGCCGGCCAGCCAGGCGCCGTCGGCATCGGCCACTGCCACGGAGGTGGCGTAGTAGACGATGTTCCGGATGAAGTTGGTGGTGCCGTCCAGCGGGTCGATGGACCAGCGGTAGCCGGTGGGGTCCGCCGGGCGGGTGGTCCCGTGTTCTTCACCGGTGATGCTGTCCCCCGGGCGGGCGGCCGTGATGACCTGCCGTACGGCGTTCTCGGCCGCCACGTCGAAGGCGGTGACCCAGTCGCCGGCCGCCCCCTTGTTGCTGACGCCGAGTGCTTCGCCGTTGCGTCCGGAGAGGACCCGGGCACCGGCCCGGGCCGCCGCCTTCGCGATGTCCAGGAATTCCTCCGGACCGGTCATGCCGTCTCCTCCACTGCTGCTGCCTTCTCTTCTTGCAACGCGGCGCTCTCCTCCGGGGCGTCGCCGCCGTCGGCTTCCGCCGCGTCCCCCACGGCGGCGGGGCCGCCGTCGAGTAGCAGCCGGAACCCGTCCTCGTCGAGCACGCGGATCCCAAGCTGTTCCGCTTTGTCCAGCTTGGTGCCGGCGCTTTCTCCGGCCACCACGTAGCTGGTGTTCTTCGACACGGACCCGGAGGCCTTGCCGCCGCGGACCAGGATGGCCTCCTTGGCTTCGTCCCGGCTGAAGTTGGGCAGCGAGCCGGTCACCACCACGGTGAGCCCTTCAAGGGTGCGCGGCGTGGACTCGTCGCGTTCGTCCTCCATCCGGACCCCGGCGGCAGCCCAGCGGTCCACGATCTCGCGGTGCCAGTCTTCGGCGAACCATTCCTTCAGCGCGGCGGCGATGGTGGGTCCCACCCCGTCGACGTGGGCCAGTTCCTCCTCGGAGGCTGCCCGGATCCCGTCCATGGTGCCGAAGGCCTGGGCGAGCGCACGCGAAGCGCGGGGGCCCACGTGCCGGATGGACAGCGCCACCAGTACCCGCCACAGCGGCTGGCTCTTTGCCTTGTCCAGTTCCTTGAACAGCTTCTCGGTGCTGGCGGTGGGCTTGGACGGGGACTTTGCCGTGCCCTTGCTGTAGAAGTAGGGCACCAGCTCGTACTCGCCGGTGGCCACCCCCTTGGACCGCTTCTCGCGCCGGATCTTCACGTCGGCGAGGTCTTCCCGGGTGAGGTCGAACAGGGCGGCCTCGGATGTCAGCGGCGGCACATCCGGCTCGGCCGGCTGCGTGAGTGCGATCGCGGCTTCCCAGCCCAGCGCTTCGATGTCGAACCCGCCCCGTCCGGCGAGGTGGAAGACCCGTTCGCGGAGCTGGGACGGGCAGGACTTCCCGTTGGGGCAGCGGATGTCCACGTCCCCTTCCTTGGCCGGTGCCAGTGGCGTGCCGCAGGCGGGGCATTCGGTGGGCATCACGAAGTCGCGGACGGGCGGATCCTGCTGGTCACGCAGGGCCAGTACGGGCCCCACGATCTCGGGGATAACGTCGCCGGCCTTGCGGAGGACCACGATGTCGCCGATCTTCACGCCCTTGGCCTTCACCACATCCTGGTTGTGCAGGGTGGCCATTTCGACTGTGGAGCCGGCCACCTTGACCGGTTCCATCATGCCGAAAGGGGTCACCCTGCCGGTGCGGCCCACGTTGACCTGGATGTCCAGCAGCTTGGTGTGCACTTCCTCCGGCGGGTACTTGTAGGCCACCGCCCAGCGCGGCACGCGGGTGGTGTAGCCGAGTGCCCGCTGGGTGGCAAAGTCGTCGACCTTGATGACGATGCCGTCGATTTCGTGCAGGAGTTTGTGGCGCTGCTCGCCATACTTGCTGATGAACCCCAAGACGTCGGCGCGGGCCTCCAGTACTTCGAAATAGGGGCTGACGGGCAGGCCCCATTCCTTGAGCAGGGCGTAGGTTTCGGACTGGCTGCGGGCTTCGAGTCCTTCACGGGCGCCGATGCCGTGGACGAACATCTTCAGCGGCCGCTTGGCGGTTTCTGCCGGGTCCTTCTGCCGGAGCGAGCCTGCCGCGGCGTTCCGGGGGTTGGCCAGGGGTGCCTTACCCGCTTCGATCAGGGCTTCGTTGAATTCGGCGAACGCTTTGGAGGGGATGAACACCTCACCGCGGACCTCCACTTCCGACGGGTAGCCTTCACCGCTCAGCTGCTGCGGGATCTCCTTGATGGTGAGCACGTTGTGGGTGATGTCCTCACCCGTAGTCCCGTCGCCGCGGGTGGCAGCGCGGACCAGTTTCCCGTCGCGGTAGAGCAGGTTGACGGCGAGCCCGTCGATCTTGAGTTCGGTCAGCCATGCAGCCTGGGCAGTGCCGTCCCCCAGCTTGGCGATGCTCGCTTCTGCCCGGTTGAGCCAGGCTTCGAGCTCCTCGATGGAGAAGACGTCCTCGAGGCTGTACATCCGCTGCAGGTGTTCGACGGCGGCGAAGGCTGCCGAGGCCTCGCCGCCCACTTCCTGGGTGGGCGAATCATTGGCCACCAGTTCCGGATGCAGCGCCTCGATCTCTTCCAGGCGGCGGAACAGGGTGTCGAACTCAGCGTCGGACACCAGGGGTGCGTCGTCCTGGTAGTAAGCGAAACGGTACTTCCTGATGAGGTCCGACAGGTTCTCGTATTCCTCCCGGATGGCATCGGACGGGATGCTTTCACGTCCGTTCTGCGCGGGGGTCCCGGTGGCGGTCTGTTCTGCGGTGCCTTCTCCTGTGCTCACAGACCTATCTTGCCCTACCCGTACGACAGCCGGCGGTGTCAGTGGGTGCGCGGGCGGTTCCTGATCCACCAGGTGAACGCCCCGCCGCCGGCACCTACCAGCAGGACGCCCGCGGCCACAGCGGGAAGGTCCGGGCCGCCGCGTCCGGACATCTCCGCACGGGACACAGCTGCCGCCTGGGTTGCCCTGGCGGATGTGGTCACCGGAGTGTCCCAGCCGGAGTCCGACGACGGCGCACCGGATGCAGGCGCGGCGCCGCCCGGGCTGGTGGTTGCGTCGGCAGGGCCCGCGGACGTTGCCGGATCGGAGGCCTGCCCGCCCGGTGCCGTGCCGTCCGCACCCTGGCCACCTGTTGGGGCGGGGCCGCTGGTGGCCGGCGGCGCAGCCGGGCCCGTGGAAGTGGGGGCAGCCGACGTCGGCAGGACCGGCTGCGGCGCGGGGTAAGCCGGCGTTGGCGAGCCGGGCCTGTCAGCCGGCTTTGTCCGGGTAGGCCGGACGGGTTCGGTGGCCGGACTGGTGGGTTCCTGACTGCAGTCATCCTCACAGCCGGGCGCCGTGGTGGCGGTGGCCGATCCTGTGGGTTCAGGTGAATCCGCCAAAGCGGCGCCTCCGGCGGGGAGGGTTATCGAGGCGGCCAGGACGGCTGCGGACGCCGTGGCCAGGACTGCGCGGAGCGCCGGAGAAGAGGGGGGGCATTGTTACCTTTCAGGGCCCGCAGTCCCCCCACTGCGGCTTTTTGGAGCCCGTCCAGTCTTCTACAACGCGCCGGAGGGCCGCAAATCCATCGATTGTGCGGCCCTCCTGTGCTAGTTGTTTCAGTCCCGGTTTTCCGGCGGCAGGGCCACCTGGATTTTCCGTGCCTTTCCGCGGCCCACAATGTACCCGCGGCCGGGAATGAATTCGGGGCTGACGCGTCCCAGCGAGGTGTTGA
Organism: Pseudarthrobacter chlorophenolicus A6; assembly: GCF_000022025.1. GTDB lineage: Bacteria > Actinomycetota > Actinomycetes > Actinomycetales > Micrococcaceae > Arthrobacter > Arthrobacter chlorophenolicus. The sequence continues at coordinate 1,503,774 of NC_011886.1, read as the reverse complement.
GCAGGCTGTCACCTTCGATGTCTCCGGGGTTGAGCAGCAGGCCCCGGCGGCCGGACTTGAACGGCTGGGCGAGCTGCCAGGCCGAGGACCAGGTGGACGACTCGGACTCCCCGACCACCCATTGATCAGCCTTGATGGAGGCCGTGACCAGCTGCGCCATGCCGGATTCGGCCATGGTGTCGGTGAACTCCGTGAGGCCCTCGATGAAGATGGCCAGCCGTCCCGGGTTGCCGGAGGAATGCTCCACCAGGTCCTCCACCACTTCGGCCAGGTCGTCCGGACCCACCACTGAGCGGTTCCACAGCGGCAGCGAGGCCACGGCGGAACGCCGGGCACCGATGTAGATCAGTTCCACCTCCGGGTTGGAGCGGCGGAGGGCGTAGGCGAGGGTGACCAACGCCACGGTCCGGCCGGCGCCCGGAGGGCCGCCCACCAGCAACGGTCCGCGGGCCATGATCTCGGCGGGCTGGAGTGTTTCGTCGTCGACGCCGATAACGGGCAGTTCCGGACTGCCGGCGGGAAGGACGTCCAGGTCCACCTGGTCCGGAAGCCGCTCGATGCCGGGGGCAGTGTCCAGGCCCTGGCGGAGCATCGCTTCGCTGAGCTTGTGGACTTCGCGTGCCTGCAGCGCCAGGTTGGAGTTTCCGCCCAGCACGGCCAGCTGGACTTCCAACCCGTCCAGCAGGCCGCGGCCCGGTGGAGACGTGGCGCCGAGGACGTCACGGGGAACGTCCATCGAAATGTAGTCGTCCTCGGAGGACATGCGCAGCACCAGGCGCCGTTGGATGGAGGCGAGCAGCGAGGCCGGGACGGCGTTGGGACGGTCACCGGAGACCACCAGGTGGATTCCGAGGGTGCGGCCGTCGGTGGCCAGCTGGAGGAAGATGTCCCACAGCCCGGACAGGCGGCTGTGTTCGTAGGCTTCGCGGAACGCGGACATGCCGTCCACCAGGACGAAGATCCGCTTTTCGTCCGGCCGGTTGGCCAGCCTGCGGTACTCGACGATGGTGGACGCGCGGACCTCGGCGAAGCGGGCCGACCGCTGTTCGGCAATGTCCCGCAGCAGGCGCAGGAGCCTTCCCACGCGTTCGACGTCGTCGCCGTTGATGACCTCGCCCACGTGCGGCAGCTCTTCGAGCATCCGCAGGCCTGACGAGCCGCAGTCGATGCCGTACACGTGCACCGGGCCGCCGCGGGGCGTTACCGCGGCGGCGATGGCAATACCGCGCAGCGCGGCGGACTTGCCCGAGCCGCCCGTGCCGTAGATGGCCATGTTGCCGTCCCGGTCGGGCTCGTAGAACACGGTGGGCTGGTCCTGGCGGACGGGGTCGTCGGCTACGCCAAGGAGCAGCTGGTCGTCAGTACGGGGATTGGGCAGCTTGGAGAAATCGTAGGTCTTGGCAAGCTCGTCCAGCCACGGTTTGCGGGGCGGGGCGATGGCAAGGACGTCCGCCGCCCTCACGATGTTCGCCGTCATCCGGGCGATGTCGTTGGGCCCTGCGGGTTCTTCCGCGACAGGCTTTTCCGGCGCCGGCGCTTCCCAGCTTGAGCCCGAGCCGAAGGCCATCTCCACGATGTCAATCTGCGGCCGCTGCGGTTTTTCGGTGGTCCAGCCGCCGGCGTAACCGGTCTGGAAACCCTGGATCCTGCCGGGGCCGGTCTTCGCGGCTCCGCGGCCCGGGATGCCCGGATCGAAATACGCCGCATCCGGGACGCCCAGGATGTCCGTGGCGTCATCCTCGTCCGCCATGCGCAGCGCCACGCGCAGGTTGGTGTTGGCGCGCAGGCTGTCCTTGATGACGCCGGCCGGACGCTGGGTGGCCAGGATGAGGTGCAGGCCCAGCGAGCGGCCACGGGCGGCCACATCCACAACGCCGTCCACGAACTCGGGAACTTCGTTGGCGAGCGCCGCGAATTCGTCAACAATGATGATGAGGTACGGCGGCGCGTCGGGATCAGCTTCGCGCTGCAGGGCCAGCAGGTCTTTCGCTTTTTTCCGGTTAAGCAGCTGCTCGCGGTAGTGGAGTTCCGCGCGCAGCGACGTCAGTGCCCGCCGCACCAGGTGCGGGGACAGGTCCGTGACCAGGCCCACGGTGTGCGGCAGGTTGATGCAGTCGGCGAAGGCAGCTCCGCCCTTGTAGTCCACGAACAGGAAGCTGACCCGGTCCGGGCTGTAGGCGGATGCCATGCCCATCACCCAGGACTGCAGGAACTCCGACTTGCCGGCACCGGTGGTACCGCCAACCAGGGCGTGCGGCCCTTCGTTCTTCAGGTCCAGGTACAGCGGTTCGACGCCCTTGGATCCCACCAGGGCGCGGAGCGTGCCGTTGTCCTTGCGGTTGGCCACCGCGGAGGAGTGCACGGAGTTGTTCTCCGACCAGCGCTCGGCCACCGCCTGCGGGTTGTCCAGGAAGTCCTTGCCGATCAGCGTGGCATAGGAGACGGCGCGCGGCAGGTCGGAGTCGTCGTTGACCGGCTTGCCCACGTCCACCACCGGTGCGAGCATGCGGGCCAGCTGGCCGGCCAGCTCGGCGTCGACGCTTTCGCAGCTCACGGGGTAGGTGTGCCTGCCCAGGCGGACCTGGCCGGTGGTGGTGCCGTGATCGCCGTCCACCACCATGAAGTCCCGGCAGGCCGCCGGGAGGGCCTGGATATCGGTGGCCACCCACATGACGTGCACGCCCGAGTCCGGTCCCCGTTCGGCGAGCCGGGTAAGGCGCCCGCGGTCCACCGGCGCGTCATCCTCCACGATCAGCAGCACCGTGGGCAGCACGGGTGCTTCGAGTTCGTGCTTGGCGGGGTCCATCTCCTGGCGCAGCTCGGGCGCCTGCCGCTTGACGGCGGCCTCCCGCGCGTCGAGCAGGTCTTCAAGCCGGGCCAGCAGCGATGAGCCGCCGGCGGACCCGGCGGCCAGGTGGTCTCCGGACAGTGGGCTGTGGCCGGAGCCGACGTGCGGCAACCACTGCAGCCAGTCCCAGCGCTCCCGGGACTGCGCCGAGGTGATGGCTGTGAGGACCACTTCGGCGGGCGAGTGGAGGCCCACCAGCTGCAGGACGATGCCGCGGGCCACGTCGTCCACCAGGCCGCGGGCGCCGGCGATGCCCAGGGACCCGGAGGTGCGCAGCTGCGAGACGATGGGGACGCCTTCGATTTCCCGGAACTGTTTCAGGCAGTCCTGGATTTCGCGGGCGTACTGCACCTCGGTGTCGTTGTTGGACGGTTCTTCGAGCCGGACCCGGGAAGGAGCGGTGCCCAGCCCGAACCGCAGCCCCAGGAAGGTTTTGTGCTCGGGGCGGTGCGTCCACAGCAGCGGGCCGAGCTTGTAGATCGCGTCCACGGTGTCGCTGACGGACGGCGCTTCCTGCAGCCGGACGGCACGCTCCACCTTCTGCAGCTCGGTGATGTCCTCCCGGAAGGCTGCCATCGACGCACGGAAGTGCTTGTGGCCTTCCTTCTGCTGCTTCCTGTTGCGCATCTTTTGGTCCACGTAGTGGCCGATGATGAACAGCGGCATCATCATCATGAAGATCACGGACAGCGGGTTGCGGGTGACGGCGAAGATGACTGCGCCCATCATCAGCGGGGCAATCAGCATGATGTAGGGGAAGGGGTGGTCTTCCGGCCGCTTGGGGCCGGACGGGACCACGCGCTTGGGTTCCTCGAACCGCGGAACCACCCGGGGCGAACGGTTAAAGTCCACCAGGGGCGACGTCGGTGCTGCCGCCCGGTTGTGGCCCAGTGGAACCACGGTGACGGTGGTGTCGCCCAGGGTGACGGTGTCGGACGAGTTTAGCCGGGCACGGGTCACCGGCAGGCCATCCATGAGCAGGCCGTTGGCGGAGTTGGTGTCAACGATTTCGACGCCCTCGGCCACGGTGATGCGGGCGTGTCGCTTGGAGGTCAGGGGGTCGGTGAGCCGGATGTCCACGTCCCGGTCCCGGCCGATGTAGCTGGTGCCGGTGGGCAGCGAAAATTCCTTGCCGACGTCGGGCCCGGACAGCACCCGCAGGGTGGCCGCGGCAGGACCGCGTCCGGCACCGGCTTCATGGAACTGGTCGCTGACCTGGGCCAGCGAGACCACCGAACCCGGCCGCAGGCCGGACTCCAGGAGGTTGTCCTCCCTGGCCAGGACGTTGCCGCTGATGCCGCCGCCAACGAAGGCCTCATCGATGCGCAGGGACAGGTTGTCCGGTGCGGGGCGTCCCTTCCGGTCCGGGTCCGCAGCCCAGAGCACGGTGGCAATGTCCGCCACCGTGGCCAAGCCGTCCACGGTGACGGCCAGGTCCTTGGTTTCCGCCGGGTCCCGGCGGAGTGTCAGCCGGATTCTCATCCTTCGTCCACGCCCCTCATCTTTTCCAGCAGGTACAGGTCATCGGGGGTCACCAGGTGGGACGTGACGGCGTGCTCCACCAGGCGGGCACGCCGGTTGGTGGCGAGCTTGCCGCCGCCGCCGCGCAGGCCCACCACGCCCACGCGGTCGAGTTTGTCGCAGACGTTGTCGAGTTTGCGGTTGAACCTGGTCAGCGCCCAGCCGAGGGTCTTCGCCGCGGCAGCGGACGACGGGATGGCGCTGAAGCCGGTGCCCTCGCGCCGCAGCATGGGCTCCGCCAGGGCCACGATCAGTGCCTTCTGGGAGTCGGTGAACACCACCGGGCCGATGGTGGTGTCGCCGCTGCTGTCACCGTCCCTGGCTTCCTGCCGGAAGGACGGGGTCTTCAGGTGGACGGCGAACTCGTAGGTGGTGGGCCCGGCCGTGAAGATGATGTTGGTGTGGCTGAAGACCAGCGGGATCCGGGCGCCCGGCGCCAGCCAGGCCTGCATCCCGCCGGACGCGTCAGCCACCGTGGCGGACAGCATGCCCCCCACGTTGCTGAGCCACCAGATGCCGTCGTAGCGGGCAACCTGCAGGAACTGCCGGTGCAGGTACGGATTGTCGTCCACTTCAAGGTCGCCCTCGCGGCCGATGTTGAAGACGTCCTCATCCGAGGGCTCGTACCATTCACCACAGAAATCTATTGCTAGATCCCCCATATTCTGTGCCTCCTCAAGAGCGTAAGTGTTAATGCGGCCGGCGTTCTTGCCGGCAAAACGGACTGGCAGGCACGCGTGCCGGCCGTCATGAGCCGGTGCAGGCGATGGACCCCTGTTCCAGCGGGGAGAACGCACCGTCGGTGCGGACGATCATCACTTGCACGCAGGTCTGCCCGGAGGGGTTTGCCTTGACCTGGACCGGCGGCTGCGCCACAGACTGGAACTCGCCGCCACCGCCGATGGTGTAGACGCGCCATTTGTAGCTGTCGCCGTCCTTGGGCTGCGGGTTCTTCCAGGTGAACGCCACGTTGCCGTCGCTGCCTGCGGCCCCGGCCAGCCCTTCGACGTCGGGGACGGTTCCGTTATCCAGTGCGTCCGCGGGCGGCTTGGATACCTGCTGGGTTTCCACCGCTTTGGGCGTCCCGCCGCCGGAGTTGGCTGCCACGACACCCACCACCGCGGCAAGGGCCAGGATGGTGCCGCCGGCTATGGCGAGCCACAGGTTCCGCTTGCCGTGGTCCTGCTCCGGCGCTTCTTCAGGCCCTTCGGCCGGCCGGTCGCTGGCCGCGGGCCGGTGGACGGTGGCATCGGCGGAACTGGTGTGCGCGTCCTCGGCGCCGTGGACCGGTGCCCCGTAGTTGGACTGGCTGCCGCCGCTGCCGCGCAGGACGGTGGACTGGGACCATTCGTGCGGCCCGTCGTCGTCCGTTGCCTCCTTGCCGCCGAAGATGCTCCCGGGGACGCGGGCCTGGGTTGCCGCGTTGCGTCCTTCCGCCGTGGCGGGCGGCCAGGTTCCGGCGGCGGGGGCGGTGAAGCGCGACGGCGGCGCACCGGTTTGGCTGCCAGGTCCCGCCGTGGTGTTTCCGGTACCGGCGCCACCCGCCCCGGAGCCTGGAGCCTGCGGCCACGTGCGGGCCGGGAAGGTGGGCGCACTGCCGGTGCGCTCCGGGTCGATTGACGCGATGCTCCGGACCCGGGTCTCCTCAGTGCCCTCGTCCGGGTGGTTCTCTTCCTGCTGCGGTTCCTCGAGCACCTCGAAGGGGGTGACGGAGAGGTTCAGCTCCGCCTGGATGCGCTGCAGGGCAAGGGCGAACGCGTGCGCGGAGGAATACCGTGACTGGGGCGATTTGGCCATGGCGGTGGCCAGGGCAAGCTCCAGGGACTCGGGTACGTCCGCGCGGCCCAGTCGCGGCAGGGCGGTGTTGCTGATGCGGTTGATCAGTTCACGCTGGGAGTTGTCCGCGCCAGGCATCACGAACGGCGAGCGGCCGGCCAGGAGTGTGTAAAGGGTGGCACCGAGGGCCCACACATCCACCATGACGCCGTCCACGCTGCCGTCGCGGAACTGTTCGGGCGGGGACCAGGGGATGGACATGCCGGAATCGTCGTCGCTGTCACCGGCGAGGGTGCCGGAGATGCCGAAGTCGGTCAGGGCCGGGCGGTTGTAGTCGGTCACCAGGATGTTGGCCGGCTTGATGTCGCGGTGGGCAATGCCTGCCCGGTGGGCCGTTTCGACGGCGGAGGCTACCTGGATGCCGACGGCCAGCACCTCATCCACGCTGAACCGCTGCCGGCGGTAGCGGACGTCCAGGCTGGGGCGGGAGCAGTACTCCATGGCCAGGTACGAGTGGCCGTCATCCGTCACTTCCGCTTCGAAGATGGTGACGATGTAGGGGTGGGAGGACAGCTGGGCCATCAGGTTGGCCTCGGACTCGAAGCGGCGGCGGGCGCCCTCGGTCTTCAGGTCCGAGAGCAGCACTTTGACGGCCACTTTGCGGCGCGGCCTGTCCTGCTCGTAGAGGTAGACGTCGGAGAACCCGCCGGAACCGAGCAGGCTGATGTAATTGAACCCCGGGATACGGGGTGGCGGCGCTACGGGCCGTTTGGAACTCAAGGAATCTCCTCAAAACGCAGCGAGATGTTATCGCCCAACTCGGCGATATCACCGTCCAGCAGGATGGCCATCTCGTTCTGGGCCAGGCGCCGCGGGGACTGGCCTTCCCGCACCAGGACAGTGCCATTGGTTGCCTTAAGGTCGCACAGCATGACGTGCCACCCTTCCAGCCGGACCTCCACATGGGACCTTGAGATGTCGCCGCCGGGGCTGGGCACCTGGACCAGGCGTGGCATCCCGCCGCCCTGGACGCGTGAAACAGAAGGCTGGCGGCCGATGACCAGTGACTGGTCCAGGTCCAGCAGTTCGCCCGTGGACAGCCGCATCCGGCCCAGGCGGGGACGGCCCACCTGCACCGCGTCCTGGGGCAGGGGCGCTCCGCAGACGGTGCAGGCCGAGCGGATGGGCGGGTTCGCATGGCCCTGCGGGCACACCCGGGCCAACACCAGCGGACCTCCGGCCGGTGCTGGGCCGTCCGGGCCCGGCCCGCCCGGCGTGGCGGTTGCCTGCTGGCCGGTGGGGAGGCTGCTTTTCATGACCGTCTGGCCGTCATGGTCATCGTCAAAGTCGGTGGCCGATGGCCCCGTCCCGGGTGCCGCAGGGTAGCTGGCGGGCTGGGCGGTTCCCGGCTGCGGCCCCGGCGTGGGCGCTCCGAACGCCGGTGGCGCTCCAGGCGGCGTCCCGGCCGAAGCCGGGGCCGGGGTGAACGGCTCCGGGGCAGGTGCTTGCGCGTTCCCCGCTCCCCCGGTCCGCCACGGCACCGACTCGATGAGCAGGCCGGTGGCCGGCTTGGGTGCTGTGGCAGGAGGAAGGCCTGCACCGTCCTGGATGCCAGCGCCGTCCGCTTCGTTGTGCGGCAGCGGGTGCTCCGGTGCTTGCTGCTCTTCAGCGCCGGCTTCGATGGCAGCCTCCGGGGCCGCGGCCTCGTGGGCGGGTGCGGACCCGTGCTCGTCGTCGGCCGGTTCCTCGCGGACCGCCGCGTCCTCGATGTTCCGCATGACCGTCCGCTCCCACAGGTGGTCATAGGAGCTGGTCAGGTCAATGGCCGCAAGCACGTCAGCGGCCCCGGGAACTGCCGTCCCGGGGACAGGGTCCGCGTCGCCGTCCACGTGCAATCCGGCGGCTTCCGCGTCCGGGCCGCCGGTTTCCGCCGAGGCGTTGTCCGCTGCACCGTCGTCGGTGGGGCCATTCGGAGCAGAATCAGTACCTGCTGCGTCGTCGTCGGCAGTCTCATTGTCAGCGGCGGCTTCGCCTGAACCGGCGTGCTGCGTGCCGCCGTGCCCGGCATATTCGCCGTCCTCGTCCAGGACGGCGTACACGGTTTCGACTGAAACCTCCGCATGGCCCGGCGCGGTGGCCGTTTCCGGCAGCGCCGTATCTCCGGCGTCCGCAACGCCGGGATCAGCGGCCGCGCCGGCCGCAGCATCACTTGCGCTGGAGGCCTCCGGCAGGACTTCAGCGGTACCGGACGAATCGACGGCAACCGCCGCCACCGGAGTGCCCGCAGCGGCAGGCTCGGCCTCAGCATCCGCGGCGGTCTGCGGTTCAGCCGCCACGGGAGTTGCCGCACCGGCTGCCGTGCCGGCTGGGACGCCACCACCGTCGGGGACAGCAGCAGTCCTTGGAGCTTCCAGTGCGCCCTGCCCGGCATCAGCACCCAGGCGGATCGCCTGCAGCAGGACCATGCCCTCGCCCAGCCGGAGCTCGGGCTGCCCGGTTTCGCCTGCGCCCGGGATCATCAGGGTGCAGGCGCCGGGAATGGCAAAGCTGCGTTCGCTCCAGGTGGTGACGTCGCGGCCGTTCAGCTCCGCGGGCCCCTCGGGTGTTTCGACAGAGAGTTCGAGCCCACCCCGGAGGAACACCCGCAGCGGCCCGGAAAAGTCCAGGATGGCGAACGGCGGAATGCGGGACAGGTTGCCGCCGGAGCTGCCGGTGATGGCCTGCAGGACTTCGTAGACTTCGGTCTTCCCGGCAATGAGGTTCCATACGGAATCAGCGAGGGCGGGCGGCGTATCGGGTCCGAGGATGACAGCCGTGTGGGAACGGACGATGCCCAGCCAGGTGCCGGGGACGTAGCTGGTGCCGGTCATCGCGGGGCCTCGGTGCCGTCGTCGGGATCCTGGCCTGCAGCGGGTTCGTGCCCGGCCGCCTTTTCCTGCACTGCGTTGTCCTGCTGTTGCGGAAGAGGCTGGGTTGTGGCCTGCGCTGCCTGTCCGCGGGGCAACGTGTCCTCGTCTTCAGCGGACGGATCCCGCCGTGGAGCCGTAGTGGCAGCGCCGGCGTCGTTCAGGACGTTGCGGGCGTCCACCACAATCACTGTGATGTTGTCCCGCCCGCCGCTGCGCAGCGCGGCCTGGATAAGGGCGTCGACGGCGTCCTGCGGGTGGCCGGCCGTGCTGAGGATGCGGTGGATGTGCTCGTCCGTCAGTTCGGAGGTGAGGCCGTCGGAGCAGACCATGACCCGGTCCCCCTCCTCCACCGGAAGCAGCCAGTAGTCGGCCTCGGTTTCGTCCCCGGTGCCCAGCGCCCTGGTGACCACATGGCGGCGGGGATGCACCGTGGCCTGCTGGGGCGTGATTTCGCCGGCGTCCACGAGTTCCTGGACTTCCGAGTGGTCCACGCTGATTTGCTCGAACCGGCCCTGGCTGAGGCGGTAGGTGCGGGAGTCGCCGATGTTCATCACCAGCCAGTACGGCATGCCCATCTGCTCCACCACCACCGCTCCGGTCAGCGTGGTTCCCGCCCGGGCACCCGTGGCTTCCCTGATGGAGTTGTCCGCGCGCAGCAGGTACTGCTGCAGGACCGCGGCCGTGACGCTCCGGTCCCCCGTGGACAGCTGCGGAATCGCTGCCAGGGTCCTGACGCACATGCCGCTGGCAATCTCGCCGGCCTCATGGCCGCCCATGCCGTCGGCAACGGCGAAGACCGGGTCCGACGCGATGAAGGAATCCTCATTCAGCTCGCGGCGGAGTCCCCGGTCCGTTCCGTAGCCGCAGGTGAGGCTCAGGCCAGGGCCCGGCTGCGTGGTGGTGGGAACACTGGCGGGCTGTTGGTTCATGCCTGTCCTAGGTAAAAGGTCCGGTCGCCAAAGTGGACGCTGGAACCGGGGGATACAAAAGTCGGGACACCGGCCGCAAGGGGCGTGCGGAGTCCGTCGGGCGTGGTCACGGCACTGCCGTTGGTGGAGTTCCGGTCGGTCACCCAGATCCCCGCCCCGTCGGTCAGGACGTGCAGGTGGGTCTTGGAGATGGACCGTCCGGGGTCGTCGACGGCGAGGAGCTGGGCATGCTGTTCGCCGGCGGAGCCCACGGGGTTGCGGCCCACCAGGACGCTGCGGTCGAGCTGGAAGTCGCGGCCGTCGTCGAGCCTGATCCGCAGCACGGCGACAGGCGCCGGGCCGGCGGTGCCGGGGCGCACCTGGGTGCGTTCGACGTCGTCGTCCACGTGTGGCTGCCCCGAAGACTGCTGCCCGGCGAACGGCTGCCCGGCCTGCCATGCTGCGGGCGGTGCGGGAGCGGCGTCCGGCGCCGGAGTCCCCGGCGGTGCGAAGGACGAGGGCGAGGTGTAGGACACGGTCTGTGCTGGGATGGTCCGGCCATCAGGCTGGATGGCCCGTGCCGGGTGGGGCTGGACCGGCGCTGCAGCGGGCGCCGCGGGCGCGTGCTGGGCGGGCTGCTGACCCGGCGCGGTCGGCACCTGCGCCTGCTGTGCTGCTCCGGCCGGAGCCTGGGGGGCGATGACCTGGGGCGCGCGGGCACCGGCGACGGGCGAGAGCACCGGCTGGACAGGAGGCAGGTCCAGGGGCGCGAAGCTGTAGGGGCCCTGGATGCCGCCTGTGGTGATGGGGTCACGGCCTGCCTTGACGTCAAAAACGAGCGTCTTGGCGGCATTGTCGTGCCAGCCGCGCAGTTGCCCGTCCTTGTCCCAGGTGCTTGAAACCACTACGAGAACGGCCCAGACGGCCGCCGCCAGGAGCAGCGGCCCCAGGATGAAGAAGGCGGCGTCGAACCACTTGAAGACCACCACCAGGACTGCTCCGATGATGGTCAGCAGGATGCCGGCACCGGTCAGCAGTCCGCGCACGAACACGCCGCCGGCGCCGGGCGCGTAGCCGTCATTGTCGGTGCTGCGGATGCCCATCAGGAGGTTGCCGGGCGTTTTGCCCGTCCGGGCTTCCAGGCCTGTCAGCACGGCTGCGTAGACCAGCGTGATGCCCAGTCCGATGCCGCCGAACAGCACCAGGGAGGCGGTGTCGTAAATGATGAAACCGCCGCTGCGGGTGCGGGTGATCCCTGCGAAGCCAATGGCGAACGTCACCACCAGGACCGCCAGCGGGAACAGCCAGTCCACCACGGCAGCCCCGAGCCGCTTGCCCGCGGTTGCCGGGACAAGCTGAAGGTTTCCTGCCATTCCTGTTCCTCCCCCTGGCGCGGACGCCCCTGCCGGACCCGCGGCGCTCCCCTGCCCCGCTGCCGCGTTCGCGATGCCCGCGGCAGAAGTTGCCTGGGGCATTTGTACTACCGGGATAGTACCGGGAATCGGCGGCCGGTGCGCGGCAACCGGGACTGCCCGGACGTCCGCCCCCGGGTAGGGCGCGGAGCCGGCGACGGTCTGGAGTCCGGGGTAAGGGCCGGCTCCGGTTTCGGGAGCCCGCTCCTGGTTACGTAGGCTCCGTGCCGACCGGTTGGGCAGCGGTGCCCCGCAGGAGGTGCAGAAAGCGGCGCCCGTGCGGATGTTCTGCTGGCAGCGCGGGCATCGCTCGGCATTGGGGGTCACTGCGGTTTGGGTCCTTGCGTTGGAGGTTCTTCAGGGGAAGGTGTGCCGGCACCGGCCGGTGGCGTGCCGGGTCCGGCCGCGGGCGGCCCGGCAGGCGTCCGACGGCGGCCCGCGGCTTTCCCGAACGGCAGAGCCGGAAGCTTGAACCGCCTTCCGCCGCCGCCGGCATTGTCCTTCGTGTTCAGGGCGTTGCGCGCGTCGGAAAGGAGCGACCGCGGTGAGAACCGGGCCTGTTGGCGGCGCCAGAAGCCGACCGTGGCGGTCATTTCCTTCAGCGACCCGTCCACGATGGTCCAGTACTCACGCACCTCGTCCTCGCTGGGCTGCCCGGCGCCGAAGATCGAGGCGTCGGCGCGCCGCGCCAAAGTGGTGGTGGCGGACTGGCTGCCCGGGAACGCCTCGGCCAGGACCGCGGCGCTTTCCCGGCGCGTGGCCCGCGTGTCCACGGCGGCACCCATGTCGGTGGCCAGGCTGACCACTTCACTCCATCCCCCGCCAACACGCTGGGCAGGGTCGCCCGCGCTGAAACGCGACTTCCGGCGTCGTGATTTCAACAACGCCACCAGCAGCAGCGGCAACGCGAGGATGGCCAGCGGGATCAGCGCCACGCCCAGGGCACTGAGCAGGGCACCCCAGAACAGCCACGGGTTGTCCTTCTTCTGGTCCGCGTCCAGCGCATCCGGCGAGGAGTCCGGCGGAAGGTCAGCAGGTTCCTGCGGCGGGGGCGGTGGCTGCAGCACCTGGGGCTTGGGCTTGGACTTGTTCTCCGGGTCGGGCGGGATGGGAACGTTGTCCTTGGGCGGGGTGGGATCGAAGCTGACCCAGCCAACGCGTTCGAACGCGACCTCCACCCAGGCGTGGACGTTCTTGCCGGTGATCCTGACCTCGCCGGCACCGTTCTCGGGGCTCGTGGGGTCTGGATAGAAGCCCATGACCACCCTGGACGGGATGCCTAGATGGCGCAGCATCAGGGACATGGCCACGGCGTACTGTTCGTCGTCGCCGAGCATCTGCTTGGCTGTCAGCAGGTTGCGGATGCGTGCCGAGCCGTGGCCGGAGACGCTGGGGAGCTGCCCTTCGCTGACCAGGCCGTTGCTGAACGCGCCGGTCTTCTGGAAGTGGGCCTCAATCTGGCGGACCCGGTCGATGGCCGTCGGGGCGTCCGCGGACAGGTCGTTCGCCTGCGAACCCACCACCGGCGGAACTTCCAGCGGGTCCGGAAGCGAGAGCTGGGCAAAGTCGTACTGCGTCAGCTGGCCGTGCTCAAGCTTCACGGGATCTGACACCTGCACGCTGTAGGAGTCGCCCCGGTTCAGTCCGTTGGTGGTGACGGCGGTGTCCGTGCCGGAGTTGAAGTACAGGCCGGATGCCGCCTGGGACCCGCCCTGGTCGAAGCTGATGCCGGTGGTCTTGCGGCCGCCGGGGACAAAGTACCCCTGGTAGTCCTCGATGCTGATGTCGATGGAGTAATCGTTCGTGGGGACCACGCTCGAGGTGTCCGCCAGCGTATTGATGGACTCGGCGTCGCCCACTTTGCTGAAGTTGCCCGAGCCGTTGGGGTCCATGTTGTAGTTGGTCCCGTTGAAGGCGTCCAGGGCTCCCAGCCGTACCCTGCCGTCGCGGGGAAGGCCCTTGACGACAAACAGGGTGTCGTCCTTCTTGTCCTTGACGTAGGTGCGGAAGCTGGCCAGCGGGGTGACGTAGTCCTTGGGGTCGAACGGCGGAACCACCACGTTGCGGAGGACCTTGCGTTCATTCCCGGCAGTCACCAGCGGTGCGGAGAGGGCGGTGACGCCCACGCTGACAGCGATCACGCCGGCGGCCATGCCCAGGCGGCGCAGCGAGGCTTTCCGTACCGTGGCGGTATCTGCCTGCGGATTGTTGACCGAGACCCGCCGGGTGGAGGACCTGCGGAGGGCGTCGCGGCGGAAAGTGGCCCAGGCGATGCCCAGCACCGTCAGTCCGATGCCGCGTTCAACAGTGAGGAAGGCGGCGTTGGTGCTGAACGCAATGCCCGTGACGAAGAGGAGCAGCACCGGGATCAGAGGGAGGTAGGGGCTGCGCACCCGCCAGGTCAGCACGGCTGCAACGAGGGCCATGATCATCGAGCTCAGGAACGGGACAATCAGCACGCCGTTGGCGGAACCGACGGGGACGCCCACGGTGAGCATGTCCTTCCAGGCGAACACCACACCCAGCAGGAGCGTGCGGAGCGAGTCCAGGGTGGGTACAAACCCGGCAATCGCTGCGTCCGGCACTGCCAGCAGGGTGCCGAACACCAGGTAGGCGCCCAGGGCGATGGCCGTGGTGACGAGCAGTCCCAGGCGCAGGTGCGCGTTGAGCACGCCGATGCCCAGGCCAAGGATGATGCCGCCGAAGCCGGACAGCAGGTAGTAGGGGTCGCCGCCGAAGCTCAGCCCGAAACCGAGCAGTCCCAGGCCCAGGAGGACGGTGAGGGCACCGGCGTCGAGGGCGAAGTGCCAGGCCGGCTGCCCGTTGCTGAACGGGCCGGTTTGGCTGCTGAAGGGTTTCCGGGCGGATCCGCTTCTGGGGCGGAGGCCAGGTGCGGAGGTCATGCTGCCGCCTTTCGGAGGACGATGCCGAGATCGGCGAGGTCGCCGACGGTCAGCACGGTGAGGTCTGCGATGTTGGCCCTGCTGGACGCGGCCCCGGCCTCGATCCGGACGGCGAGGCTGCGGACGCCCGGCGGGACGGAGGCCGCGGAGGAGCGCAGCTGGGTGGCTGTGACGTTGCTGCCCACCACGAAGAACACTACGGAGGCGTTGGGGACGGTGTCCGCCAAAGTACGGGCGAGGTCGACGGCGGTGCGGCGCATCGGGGTGCCGACGATCCGGGTCATGTCATCGAGCATGTTGCGGCCCGTTTCGCAGCGCAGCGGCCCCTTTTGCGTCAGGACATCCAGCTCACGCTGCTCTCGGATGGCCTGGCGGCCGATCGAAGCGGCCGCCGAAATGGCCATCTCGAACTCTTCCTCGGAGGCGTATTCATCGGTGTTGATGGACAGTGCGATGGCGAGGTGTGCCCGGCGGGTTTCCTCGAACTGGCGCACCATCAGTTTGTTGGTCCGTGCAGTGGTCTTCCAGTGGATGTGGCGCCTGTCATCGCCCGGGACGTAATCACGGAGGGCGTGGAAGGAGACATCGGCACTGGACAGTTCCGTGGTGGGCATGCCTTCGAGGTCGCGGATGAACCCGGCGGCTGAGCCCGCCAGCGCCACCGTACGCGGGTGGACGAAGAGGTCCTCGGGCTCGGTCCACAGGACCTGGCGGCGCAGCAGGTGCAGGGGGTCGGCCCGCACGGAACGGACCGGACCCACCACGATGACGGCGCGGCGTGCCGTCGGAATGGTGAAGAGGTCTTCATGGACCTGCTGGGGCTTCATGCGGGGCAGGTGGAAGACGGCCGTGACGCCACCCACGGGCAGTTCGACCGATGCCGGCAGCAGCGGGCGGCTGGACGTGTTGGTGACGGCGATGCTTCCCACTGCGCTGTCCCCCACCGCCACGCGGGTCCGTGCCAGGTCCAGGACCACCCCGTAGGTGGAGCGGCCCAGGATGAAGCACACCGCGATGAGGAACATGACGAAGGCCGCCACGGCAGCGGCCTTCGCTTCCTGCCAGCCGTAGGCCGATCCTGCCCACCAGAGCAGGATGGTGGCTGCAAGAACGGACCATCCCAGCACGCTGACCACGGAGAGCACCGGCCAGACGTAGGTGAGCCACGCCTTCCGGACGGTGCGCCAGGCCGGTTCCAGGGCAAGGCCTGCAGTGGAGCTTGCCTCAGCCCAGACCGCCGAAGGGTGCAGGCGGGTGGGCCTGCCGTCCCGGTGGAAGGGTTGCTTGAGACGCTCCGTGAGCCGGGTCAGCGGGGTGCCGGTGGACATATGTGTGCCTTCGTTGTTGCTGGAGGTTGAGGACGTGCCGGGCCTGCGGGTCAGGCGTTGGTGCGCTGCTGCGGGGCTGCCACGTCCGCGAGGATCCGCGCCAGCACTGCCTCGGGCGTCGCTCCGGAGAACTCGGCTTCGGGGTCCATGACGAAGCGGTGGGTCCACACCACCGGGGCGAGTTCCTTGATGTCGTCCGGAAGGACGAAGTTGCGGCCCTGCGAGGCTGCCCAGACCTTCGCGGCGCGGACCATGGCGAGGGCGCCGCGGACTGAGACGCCCAGCCGCGTTTCGGGTGCGCTGCGGGTTTCCTCGCACAGCCGGGAGATGTACTCGAGGACTGCGGTGTCCACGTGTCCGGTGGCGGCAAGGTCGGCCATGTCGGCCACGGCCTGCGTGGTGATGACCGCAGAGAGTTCCTTGGAACGGTCCTTGAGGTTGGAGCCGCCAAGCAGCCGGACCGTCGAGGCGTGGTCCGGGTAGCCGATGGACGTCTTGATCAGGAAGCGGTCAAGCTGGGCTTCCGGGAGCCGGTAGGTGCCGGCCTGTTCGATCGGGTTCTGGGTGGCCATGACCATGAACGGGCGGCCTGCGGAGTAGGTGACGCCGTCCACGGTGACCCTAGATTCTTCCATGACCTCAAGAAGCGCGGACTGGGTCTTCGGCGACGCACGGTTGATTTCGTCGGCGAGGACGATGTTGTTGAAGATCGGGCCCTTGTGGAACTCGAACTTCTGCGTCTTCTGGTCGTAGATGGTCACGCCGGTGACGTCCGAGGGCAAGAGGTCCGGGGTGAACTGGATGCGGTTGTTGGAGCCCTGAACAGTGGCGGCCAGCGCACGTGCCAGGGAGGTCTTGCCCGTTCCGGGGGCGTCCTCGAACAGGACGTGGCCCTCGGCCAGCATCGCGGTGAAGGTCAGTCGGATGACGTGTTCCTTACCAAGCACCGCCTGCCCCACATTGGCAACGAGCTTTTCGAACGTATCGGCAAACCACGCGGCCTGCTCGCTGGTCATCGTCATGGGGTGGTTCTTCCTTCTTCTCAGTATCAAGGGTGGGTTTCAGTCTGTGGCGGGACCCGGCTAGCCCGGGTCCCGCCTTTTGCGTTGAGCTGGTGCGCTAGCGGTTGGGCATCCCGGCGGGCGGGTTGCAGCCGCGGCTGGACGTATCGCAGCGGATCCAGTTTCCGGCGGCCATGCCGCTGGTGAGGTGGTACCAGATGCCGGTGGGGTTGTTCGACGTCTTGTACCAAACCTGGTACCTGTCCGTGTCCGCCGGAGCGCCGGCGTCCAGCCATTTGCCTGCCCCGTTGCACTGCGACGGGTTGCCGGCCACAAAGCTGTCCGTACCCTTGCGGGGCTCCGTGCAGCTGCGGGTCGGGGTGGCAGTGATGCTCCACGACGTGGGCACCGGGGGCGGCGGCTCGGCGCCGCTGCGGGACGTATCGCTGCCGATCCGGCCCGGCTGGCCGCCGCTGATGGCCCGAACGCGAAGGGTGTGGGTTTCGCTGAAGCCGACCGTCTTGGAGAAGGAGCGCTGGTTGGTGTCCTGCCATCCCCCGCCGTCCAGGCTGTACTGGTATCCCGTGACGGCGCGGCCATTGCCGTCCGGCTGGTTCCAGGTCCAGGACACTGTCTTGTCACCCTCGCCGCTGCTCTTGCTGCCGTTCACGTTAGGAGCAAAGGCCAGGCCGTACGGATTCACCTGGTTGGACGGAGCGCTGGCGTCACCGGCGGTGGAACTGCGGGACGAGACCGCCCAGACCACCACCGAGGTAGGCGTGCCATTGGCGGCGGCAACCGTCCCGCCGCCGGCAGCGATGCTGCCGCTGCCGCCGCCTGAGGTCAGGCTGTACCTGTAGGTGATTTCCTGCGGGGTGGACCCGTTGCGCTGGGCATCGCTCAGCACCGGGAACCTCACGTCGATCTTGCCGCCGTTTCCACCGGTGTCCACCAGCGTCGCCGTCGGAGTCCCAACGATGCCGGGCTTGCCCACCGCCCGGATGGCCGCCGACTGTCCGCTGGTGGCGCTGGTTCCCGCCTTGTTGGTGGCGGAGACCGTGAAGGTGTAGTTGGCCTCGGAGTTGTCCACTGTCACGTTCTGCGAGGTGCCGGCCACCTGCTGGGTGGCCACCACCGCACCGCCCCGGAGGGTGGTGAGGGTGTAGGCAGAGACGGCGTCACCGTTGTTGTTCGGCGCGGCCCAGCTGACCTTCAGCTGGCTCTGCGACCCCAGGGACGCCGCCTGGGCGGCCGTGGGTGCTGCCGGGGTGGCCGGCACACCGGCCGGCACTTCAGCCGCGGAGTACGGGCTCCACTCGGACGGTTCCTTGGCGTCGTTCCGCGCCAGGACCCGCACCTTGTAGGACACGCCGTTCTGCAGGCCCTTCCAGACATAGCTGACTGCGGTCAGGTTCTGGATCTGGGCGTTCTGCCCCGCGGGCGGCGGGGAGATCTCCAGGTCGTAGGACTTTACCGGCGAACCCTTGCTGGCAGGAGCAGTCCAGTTGATGGACAGTTCCTTGTCGCCAAACTTCAGCGACGGCGCCAGCGGGGTGTCGGGCTTGACGTCCGGCCGTACTTCGGCCGAAGCCGGCGAACGGTCCGAATCGCCGAACTCGTTGGTGGCGGTGACCTGGAAGTGGTACTTCGTGTTGTTGACCAGCCCGTTCAGCGTGCAGGTATTGGCCGGGCAGTCCTGTTTGAATCCGCCCTCGCCGTACACGGTGTACTTGGTGATGGGTGAACCGCGGTCCGCGGGAGCGGCCCAGGTCAGCAGCGCCGTCTGGTCCCCCACGCTTTGCGCCTGCGGCGTAGTGGGGGCCGCCGGCTTGTCCTTCACCGTAAGCCGGACGCGTGCCGTGGCGTGCCGCGATGCGTCCTGGGTCTTGTCTTCCACCGTGTAGGTGACCACCATGGTGCCGGTGAAGCCGGGGGCGGGTGTGACCGTCACCGAATCGCCGTTCACTTCAACGTTGCCGCTGCCGGTCTCGGTAGCCGCGGCAATGATCTTCAGCGCCGTCTCGGGGAACGGGTTGGCGTCGTTGGCCAGGACATTGATGGTGACGGGCTTGCCGGCGGCGGCGTTAGGTTCAACGTCGTCGTTAGCTACCGGTTTGGGCCGGTTGGATGCCGTCACGGACAGCTGGAACGTGGCCGTGGCTTCCAGGCCGCGCGGGTCCCTGGCCTTGACCTGCACGGCACCGGCGGTGCCGGCCCGGCTGGAGTCCGCGGCGGAGACTTTGAGGTTCCTGCCGTCCACGCTCGCGTTGAAGCCGGCGGCACCACCGCCCACCAGCTCGTACTTCATGTTGTCCACGTCGTCCCCGTCGGGGTCCGAGGTCAGCCTCCCGAGGTCGATGCTTGCCGAGTCGCCCATGGGCACCTCGACGTTCGCGCCCAGGAGTTCAGGCGGGTTGTTCTTGTTGGGGTCCGGAAGGACCTTGGTGCGGATGCTGAGCGTCGACTTCAGGCCGGCGGGATCGTCCGGTCCGGTGCCGTCGGTGACTTCGAAGGTCAGTGAACCCGGACCCACGTAGTCAGTGCCTGCGGTGTACTTCAGTCCCGTGCCGTCACCGGTGACGGGGTCGCTGCCGTCGGCTCCGATGAGCTTGATCCGGTCCGCCTGCGTCAGGCGCGGCGAGCGGCCTTCCCGGACCTTGACCCATTCGTCCAGGTCAACATTGACGGTCTGTCCCGCCACCACTTCCAGGACCTCGTCCTTTGCCAGAGTGGGAACCTGCTGGCCGAGGCCCGGCACCCAGATGATGGCGGTGGACTTCTGGCCGTCAACGTCCTCCACGGTGTACGGGATGAGCTGCGGCTGCTCGGTGAGGTCAACGATCATGTTGCCTTCAGCGCCGGGCCGGGCCGTGGTTGCCTCAGTACTGATCTTGAGGTTTTCGCCCACGCCGTCGGGGTCTTCATCGTTCTTCAGGACGGGAACGTCCACGGCGGTCTTGCCCATGGTCTGGGCTGATGTCACACGGTCGTCACGGGCGATGGGTGCCTTGAGCGGGACCTCCGGGTCCACCACCACGCGGATGGTGGCCTGTGCCCGGGCGTCCCGGTCATCGGCCACGGTGTACCGGACGTTGACGGTCCCGGCCTCGTTGGGGGCGGTCAGGATGACCCGTCCGCTGGTCTTGCTCACGGTGGCCTGGAGGGCAGGATCAGCCTCGATGCCGTCGGTGAGGATGCGGATCTGGTCGCCGTCGGGATCGGTGTCGTTGCCGGTGGCGTCGACGGCGATCTGGCGGCCGGGGCGGACCCGCACCTCGTCGTCCACGGGAGTGGGCTTCTGGTTGATTTCGCCGCGCGGTGCAATGCCCACGGTGACGGTGCCCGTATTGACGGCACCCTGCCGGTCCACCACCTTGTAGCGGAAGGTATCGGTCCCGGCGCCGTCTCCGGCAGCCGTGAAGTCGATGAAGTTGCTGCCCACGGTGGCCGTACCCATGGCAGGCGTGCTGTCGATGCCGGTCAGCTGGACCGAGTCGCCGTCGGGATCGATGCCGTCCAGCGGCACCGGAATGCGGACGGTGCCGGCCGCCACCACGCGGGCCGTGAGGTTGCGCGGCTGCGGGCGGGAATTCTCCGCGCCTTCGAGCGGGAGGATGTGGATGGTGACGGCGGCGGCGCTCTTTTGGCCCTGCGGGTCCACCGCATTGTAGATGGCGCGGACCGTCTTGGGCTGGCTGCCGGCGATGAACCGGAGGGTGTTTTCGGAGACGAAGCTTTTGCCGTCGACCGGGTCCACACCCTGCGGGAGCACCGGATCGACGGTCAGCTCCTGGCCCTGCGGGTGCGTGTCGTTGTCCAGGACGGGAATGGTGACCACGTCGTTGACGCGGACATTGACCTCGTCCGGCTTGGGCTGGGGTGCTTCCACCACGGCCGGTGCCGGGACGGGTACCACGGAGACGGAACCTGTGGCCGACTTCTTGCCGTTGGACATGGTGTATTCGAAGAGGATCGGGTCCTTGGTTCCGAGGATGTCCGTGATGCGCAGGACGCTGTGGTTGATCACGCTGACTGAGACGGTGGCGTTTTCCGGAAGCTTCACGGATTGCAGCACCAAGACGCCGCCGGAGGGGTCGGAGTCGTTTGCCAGCGGGTCCAGCAGGACGCTGCCGCCGGTGGGCATCAGGGCGACATCGTGGACAGCGACGGGGTCGCCGGGATCGTCACCGGATTCGACGTCCACGCGGATCAGGCCCTGGCTGCTCTGCGGGCCATTGCTGGCGATGTATGTGAGGTAGACGGGGCCGGGGGTGGTGCTGCGGAACGTGAAGGTTCCGCCGTCGGTCACGGGGCCGAGATCGGCGGGCCCGTTCGCTTCCACCTGGGCGAGGCGGAGCGCGCCGCCGTTGGGGTCCACGTCATTCTTCAGCGGCGAGATCACCAGGTCCTGGCCCACTACGGCTGTGACATGGTCAGCGTTGACTACCGGTGCGAGGGCACCCGGCGGCTGCACGTTGATGACCACCTTTCCGGTGACGGTGTCGCGGCCATCCCAGATGGTCACCTCAACGTTCTTTTTGCCGGAGGTGGCGCCGGAGTCCTGGAAAGTGAGCAGGCCGTCACGGCGGACCTTCACCTGGTCCTGCTCGTTGTCGGCCTTGGCGTCGAGGAGCACCAGGTCATCGCCGTCGGGGTCCACCCAGTCCGTCAGAATGTTCTGGCTCACGGTCTTGCCCTGTTCCACCAGCATGGTGGTGTTCTCGCCGCGTTTGAACTGCGGTGGCTTGTTCTGGTCCGGGCCCACCACGTTGAGGGTGACCTGTCCGGTGGCGGAGAGGCCGCGGCCGTCGGACGCCGAGTAGCTGAAGGTCTCCGTGCCGGGCCTGGCGTCGGCCGGCACGGAAATCTGGAAGGCGGTGCCGCCGTAGATGTTCTCCAGCGTCCCTGCCTTCGGCGGGTTGCCCTGGAGCCCGGCGGTGAGGACGTCGCCGTCGGGATCGGAATCATTGTCCAGGACGCTCAGGATGGTGGTGCGGCCCGGACGGACGCCGACGACGTCGGGCTTGGTTTCCGGCGGACGGTTCGGTTTGGTGCGGTCCGGCAACACGTTGATGGTGTTGATATCCGCGGACTCCTGGTCCTGCTCGTCGGATTCGTTCTTCGGCGGGACGACGTCGTCCCAGTTGTTGACCAGCTGCATGTTCTGGTTCACCAGCCACACATTCCCGGAATTCACATCATTGAGGACCACCAGGTCCCGGTTCACCCGAAACACATACGACGGCGACGCACTCGCCTTGGGCACATCCACGTTCTTATCATCAGCATCATTCACACAATCACGGACATACTTATTCGCCCCCGACCACGCAGCATGCACACACCCACCCAACTGCACCGGAGCCGCAGGAACACCCTCACCACCAAACGACACCGTCTTCGCCGTCCCACCATCCAACGGCTGCTTCAACAACGCCTTCTGCGTCGCAATCGCCACAAAATCACTGCCCGGACCACCCTGCTGCAACTTCGCATCCCGCGCATCAGCCAACTGCAACCGCTTACCACCAGGCAAAAACAAACTCCCCGCCGCAGCATCCAACACCACCGGCCGGTCCCCCACCACCGTAATCTGCAGGTCCCCCGCACCCTTCAACTCAGACCACGACTCAGCATCCGAAGACACCACCACACCATTGGCATCAACACCGGTCACCGTCACCGTCCCGGCCTTCGGATCCGCCGAATAAATACGATCATCAGCACCCACCGCCGACACCGTACCCTCAGACCCCACCAACACCGGCTCCGACGCTTCCTCATCAAAACCATTCACCGTCGACGGCGACACCGCCCACACCTTGCCCGACGCCGCATCCGTCACCGACAACACCGACGACCCAAAACTCACAT
The DNA here is from genome assembly GCF_000022025.1 of Pseudarthrobacter chlorophenolicus A6. Taxonomy (GTDB): domain Bacteria; phylum Actinomycetota; class Actinomycetes; order Actinomycetales; family Micrococcaceae; genus Arthrobacter; species Arthrobacter chlorophenolicus. The sequence continues at coordinate 1,481,294 of NC_011886.1, read as the reverse complement.
CCGCAGCCCCCGGCAACTGCTTATCCCCACCCAAACGCATATTCGCCGGCGACACCTGATTCAACGTCGAACCAGACTCATCATCAACAAACACCTCACCGGCATCCTGCAAAATATCAAACGTCGACGACGCCGGAGTCACCGCCCCATCCAACACACGCGACGGATAATTCAACCGCCCCACCGCATTCTTGGACTTCGACACCACCCACACACCACCGTCATTCAACTCCACCTCAGTGGTCTTAAACCCCGGATAGAGCACGGCGCCGGTCGCCACGACGGCCACGGCAGCGGCGAAGGCTGTACCGGTGACGATCTTCTTGTGGCGCCGTTTGAGCCCAAGTTTCCCCAGCAGACTTGTCACAGCGATTTGTTTCCCTCAGTTGTGCGGCGGCCCCCCGGCCGAAATCCCCAAAAACCCGGTACCGGGCTCTCTGTTCCCCGCGTTAGCCTACCCAACGGTGCAAGGGTCCGCGATGGGTAGAGGTGCCCCCGGCGCTGACCTGCGGCTTCATGATTTTGGCGGGTCAGCATGGGGGCGCTCCGAGCCCTGCGGGGTCCGGAAGGGTGGTGTGTCCGGCGATGACGTAGCGGCCCACGTTGCGTGCCGAACCGGATTCAACCCGCCACCAGCGAAGGATGCCGTTACCGGACCAATTGTCGTCCTGGTCGATGTAGCAGGCCACCATGATGCGGTCCTGGCTGGACTTGTAGAACCACGGCGGATTGTTGCCGCTGACCCCATCGCAGGTGAAGTAGGGATTGGGCCGGTAATTCGAGCCGCCCCTGGTGTAGGTGCAAGTCCGCTCGAAGTCGGGGTCCGAAGTCTTGATCCGGGTCTCCCACAATCCCTGCTTACCGGACGTCGCCCTGGCTGAGGCGATACCGCTTCCGGTCCCTACGGAGTTCAGGGTCTGGACCTCGATGGTGCGGCTCTGCTGCCACCCACCGGTATTGATGGTCCGGCTCCCTGAAGGGGCCACGTTCTCCCAGCCGCCGCCGTTGATCCTGATCCTGGTGCTCGCGACGTCGTTTGTTGCCGTGGATGGCGAGGACCAGCGAAGCGTAACGGACTGGTCGTTGACGCCGCCGTCCTGTCCTGACGCGGACGGTGTGCCCGGGGACCCGTACGGCGTTGCCGACGCCGGGGCGCTGGCATTGGAGCTCGGGGCCACAGAGGAATTGGCAATGACAGTGATGCTCACCTGGGCGCCGTTGGCGAAGCCGCCGATGGTCTGGCCCGGGCTGATGGGGCCGCTGGAACCATTGCTGGCGTTGTAACTGTAGCTGACCTCGTTCTCGGCAGAGCCGTTCCGTTCAGCCGCCGTCAGCCGCCGGAAGTCGACCGTGACGGACCGGCCGGCACCGCCGGTGTTGGCCGGAGTGGCGTTGACGCCGGAAACCTGCCCAAGCTTTCCGGTGGCACGGCGGGGAGCTGACGGCGGGCTGACTGCGCCCTTGCCCGCTTTGTTCTCGGCCTGCACGGTGAAAGTGTAGGCCGCTTCGGAGTTGTCCGCCGTGAAGTTTGCGGAGCGGACCGTTCCTGGGATGGTCTGTGTCTGGTCCGCCCTGCCGCCGCCGGACATCGTGACGTAGTAGGCGCTGATGGCGTCACCGTTGGTGTTGGGTTCAGCCCAGTTCACCCGCAGCTGGTTCTGGGTTCCCACTGACGATGCCACGGAGGAGGTGGGTGCGGCGGGGGCCGCCGGTACGCCGGCCGGGTTGTCTTCGGCGGAATATGTACCCCAGTCGGAGGGGCCGAGTTCGTTGACGGCCTGCGCGCGCACCTTGTACTTCACGCCGTTGGTCAGCCCGGTCCACGTGTAGTTGAGGCCTGCCACCTCGTTCTTGACGGCAACACCGTTGGCGGGCGGAGGCGAGATCTCCAGGTTGTAGTGCTTGACCGGGGAGCCTTCCGTCCGCGCAGCGGGCCAGTTGATGACCATGTTCTTGTCGCCGGCTTTGACACTGGGTGCTTCCGGTGGCGAGGGCTTCTCATCGGGCCGGATTTCGTTCGACTGCGGTGACGGCTGCGACTCCCCCACCTCGTTGGTTGCCTTGACGGTGAAGACGTACTTCACGTTGTTGGTCAGGCCGGAGAGGGTGCAGGTGGTGGTGGGGCACTTCTGCTGGAATCCATTGTTGGATTCCACCGTGTATTCGGTGATGGGTGCTCCATTATCCGACGGCGGCGCCCACTTGAGCACGGCCGTGCGGCTGCGGACGTCGGTCGCCGAGGGGGCGGACGGCGCATCGGGTTCACTGCGCACCGTGAGGCGGACCCGGCCGTCCACCTGGCGGGAAAGGTCACCGGTCTTGTCGGCGATGGTGTAGCGGACCACCATGACACCCTTGAATCCGTCTGCAGGGGTGATGGTGATCGAGTCGCCGTCAATAGTGGGCTGGCCCTGGGCCGAACCTGTTTCGACGCTGGTGCCCACGATCTTCAGCGGGGTATCGCTGAAGGGGTTGACGTCGTTGGCCAGGACGTTGACCGTCTCGGCACGGCCAGCGTTGGCTTTCTCCACCACGTCGTCATTGGCGACCGGCATGGGCCGGTTGGAGGCCACATGCCGCACCTGGATGGTGGCCGTCACCGCGGGCGAGCGTCCGTCGGTCACGGTGGCCTGGATATTGCCCGTCACGCCGACTCCCACGGAGTTTTCCGCGCTGACGCTGAGTACCGTGCCGTCGAGCTTCGCGCTGAAGCCCGGGGGCGGCGGGCCCTCGAGGGCGAACGTGAGGTTACCTTGGTCCCGCTCGTCCACGTCGGCCGCGAGGGGACCAAGGTCCAGGGTTGCAGTTTCCGTCTTGGGAATGTCAAGGGATGCGCCGCGGAACGTGGGCGGAGTGTTGGCCTCGTCAGGGTCCGGGATCACGTTGGTCATGATGACCAGGGTCGATTTCAGCCCGTCGGGATCGTCGGGCCCCGAGCCGTCGGTGACTTCGAAGGTGATGGAGCCCGGCCCCGCGTAGCCGGGCCGCGCCGCGTAGCGGAGGCCTTCGCCCTCTCCGACGATCACGTTGTCCGGGGCGGCGCCCAGGACCTTGACGGAGTCGGCAACGCTGATCTTGGGCCGGCGGCCGTCCCGCACCCTGACGTAGTCGTCAAGGTCCAGGGTGATTTCCTTGCCGGCCATGACCTCCACCGTTTCGGTAATGGACAGCGTGGGGTACTGCGCTCCCTGGCCCGGTACCCAGATCACGGCCGTTGCGGTGAGGCCATCGGTGTCGGTCACCGTATACGGGATGAGCTGGTCTTCGGGCGTGAGGTTGACTACCACGTTCCCTGAGCCGCCCACGCGGGCATTGGGGTTGCCGTCCGGAAGGCTGATCTGCAGCTCGGAGGCCACCCCGTCGGGGTCGGAGTCGTTCTTCAGGACCGGTACGTCGATGGCCGTCTTACCCAGGGTTTCGGCCAGGGTGACCCTGTCGTCCTTGGCAATGGGACGCTTCAGTTCCGCGTCCGCGCTGACCCGGACCCGGATGACGGCGCTGGCCTGCGCCTTCTTGTCGTCCTGGATGCGGTACCGGATGCTCTCGTTGCCTTCCACCGAGGGCGCGGTGAAGAGTACTTTGGCGCCGTCAGCCACTTCGACGTTCAGCTCGGGCCGGACTTCGAAACCGTCGGTCAGCAGGGAGACGGGATCGCCGTCGGGGTCCGAATCATTGGCCAGGGCATCAACGGCGACGTTCCTGCCCGGCCTGACGTCCACGGCGTCGTCCACGGCAATCGGGTTCTGGTTGATGGCTTCCGGCGGTGCAACGCCCACAATCACGGTGCCGGTGTTTTCGGCGCCAATCCGGTCGCGGACGCGATACGAAAAGGTGTCGGTCCCGGCGGCGTCGCCCGCGGCGGTGTACTCGAGGTAACCGTCGCGGACGGTTGCCGTGCCCATGCCCGCCGCCTTGTCGATTCCCATCAGCTGCACCGAGTCGCCGTCGGCGTCGATGCCGTCCAAGGGGACGGGGATCTTGACGGTCATGCCCGCGACCACGCGCCCGGTGAGGTTGCGCGGTTCGGGGCGGCTGTTCCGCTCGTCGTCGCGCGCCAGGATGCGGATGGTCACCTGTTGGGAGTCCACCTGGCCGGACTCGTTGCGGACTTTGTAGATTGCGTAGACGGTTTTGGCCTCGGAGCCGGCGATGAACCGCAGCTGGTCCCCGGCCACGAAGGTCCGTCCGTCGGCTTCGTCCGGGACCTGGGCCAGCTCGGGCACCAGGGTCAGCTTGCCGCCGTTGGGATCGGTGTCGTTATCGAGCACTGGGATGGAGACCACGTCACCGGCCCGGACGGTTGCTTCGTCGGGCTTGGCCTGGGGTGCCTGCAGTTTTGTCGGCGCCGGGACCACCACGACGGCGATCTCGCCTGTCGCTGAAGACCGGCCGTTGGAGATGGTGTACTTCAGCGTCAGCTGGCCTTCGGCACGGAGGTCGGTGATCCGGACCACCGAGTGGTCCAGGACGGACACGCTGACCGGAAGGGAGCCGTCGGCGGTTACCGACTGGACCACCAGGACACCGCCGGAGGGGTCGGAGTCGTTGCCGAGCACATCGACAAGGACGCTGCCGCCCGTGGGCAGCAAAGCAATGTCGCGGACAGCGACGGGGGCTCCGGCGTCGTTGCCGGCCACCACGTCGACGCGGACCAGTTGAACTGCACTGGCGGGCCCGTTGGTCACCAGGTACTCCACGTAGTGCGGTCCAGGCACGTCGGACGTGAAGCTGAAGGTCTGCTGGTCGGCGCCGATGACCGCCCTGGACTGCTCGTCAGCGGTCACCTGGGCGAGGCGGAGCGCGCCGCCCTGGGGGTCGATGTCGTTCTTCAGTGGTGCGATCACCGTCGGAGCACCGGCCACTGCCACCACATGGTCTGCGTTGGCGATGGGCGGGAGGGCTCCTGCGGGGCGGACGTCGACAGTGATCCGGCCTTCGGTGGTGGCCTGGCCATCGGAGATGCCCACGGTGAGGACCTTGCGGCCCGGCGAGGTGCCGCTGTCCTGGAAGGAGAGCTGCCCGTCGGGGCGGATGCGGACCTGGTCAAGGGGGTCGGGACTGGAGACCGAGGTGGCGTAGAGGTCGTCGCCGTCGGGGTCGATCCAGTCCGTAAGGATGTTCCGGGTGACTGATTTGCCCTGCTGGACCACCATGGTGGTGTCACGGTTCGGCTTTTGCGCCGGTGCCGTGTTTTCCGTCAGCGGGACAACGCGCAGCGAGACTTCGGCGGTGGCGGAGAGCCCACGGCCGTCGTCCACCGTGTATTTGAAGGTTTCCGTGCCGGTCTTGTCGGCGGGAACAGCCACCTGGAAGCCCGTGCTGCCGTAGATCGTCGATAACGTGCCGAGGCGGATGTTGTCGGGCTGGCGCACTGTCAGGATGTCACCGTCGGGGTCCGTGTCATTGTCCAGGACCGGGAGGATGGTGGTCTTGCCGGCGCGGACGCCGTAGCTGTCCGGCTGGGCGACGGGCGGGCTGTTGGGTTTGGTGCGGTCCGGGAGGACTGTCTGCTGGACTTCGTCGGCGGAGTCCTTATCGGCGTCGTCCGAGGTTTCCTTGGGCGGGATGACGTCGTCCCAGTTGTTGACCAGCTGCATGTTCTGGTTCACCAGCCACACATTCCCGGAATTCACATCATTGAGGACCACCAGGTCCCGGTTCACCCGAAAGACATACGACGGCGACGCACTCGCCTTGGGCACATCCACGTTCTTATCATCAGCATCATTCACACAATCACGGACATACTTATTCGCCCCCGACCACGCAGCATGCACACACCCACCCAACTGCACCGGAGCCGCAGGAACACCCTCACCACCAAACGACACCGTCTTCGCCGTCCCACCATCCAACGGCTGCTTCAACAACGCCTTCTGCGTCGCAATCGCCACAAAATCACTGCCCGGACCACCCTGCTGCAACTTCGCATCCCGCGCATCAGCCAACTGCAACCGCTTACCACCAGGCAAAAACAAACTCCCCGCCGCAGCATCCAACACCACCGGCCGGTCCCCCACCACCGTAATCTGCAGGTCCCCCGCACCCTTCAACTCAGACCACGACTCAGCATCCGAAGACACCACCACACCATTGGCATCAACACCGGTCACCGTCACCGTCCCGGCCTTCGGATCCGCCGAATAAATACGATCATCAGCACCCACCGCCGACACCGTACCCTCAGACCCCACCAACACCGGCTCCGACGCTTCCTCATCAAAACCATTCACCGTCGACGGCGACACCGCCCACACCTTGCCCGACGCCGCATCCGTCACCGACAACACCGACGACCCAAAACTCACATCCGCAGCCCCCGGCAACTGCTTATCCCCACCCAAACGCATATTCGCCGGCGACACCTGATTCAACGTCGAACCAGACTCATCATCAACAAACACCTCACCGGCATCCTGCAAAATATCAAACGTCGACGACGCCGGAGTCACCGCCCCATCCAACACACGCGACGGATAATTCAACCGCCCCACCGCATTCTTGGACTTCGACACCACCCACACACCACCGTCATTCAACTCCACCTCAGTGGTCTTAAACCCCGGATAGACGACGGCGCCAACAACGAGGGCGGCGAGGGCAAGACCCATGGCGGAGGTGCTGAAAAGGGGGGACTGGAAAAAGGGCCGGCGCCGGGGCGCAGCAGCAGCTTTTGCGCGCGCTCGTCCGCGAAACTTCATGGAACGGTTCCCCCCGCTAAGTCGGCGATGGCCGGAGTCCGGCCTCCAGCAGCCGGGCACAACAAATATAGCCCGTCTAGCTATCAAATGGACAAACCCTTTCCTGCCGACGGGGGCAGGTGAAAATGGATCAGTCGACGATCAGGCCCTTGCCCAGGCCCCGCGTCAGGCGGACCGGCCTGATTTCGCCAAAACCGCGGACGTTTTCCGGCGGTTGGGGAACCATGACGAACCGTTCGTCATGTTCGAGTGCTGACGCGGTCATGGAGTCCACCAGCACCGTTCCTGGGTCGGCCAGGGTGGTGAGCCGCGCGGCGAGGTTGACGGTGGGGCCGTAGATATCGCCAAGCCGGGACAGGATTCTGCCCCAGACCATGGCCACCCGGGCTTCCGGCAGGATCTCGTCTTCCGTGAAGGCCTGTGCCAAGGCCAGCGAGATCTCGGCGCCGGCCGCCGGGGTCTCGGCAATGTAGAGGACTTCGTCGCCCACGGTCTTGACCAGGCGGCCGCCGCCAACGGAAATAATCTCGGCGCATTTGTTCTCGAACCGCTGCACCAGGCGGGCCAGCGTCTTCTCGTTCATCCGGCGCGAAAGGCTGGTGTAGGACACCAGGTCGGCGAAGCCCACAGCCCGTGCCAGGGGCAACGGTGCATCGTCTTCGTCGCCTTCGCGGCCTTCTTCGCTGGCCTGGAGTCCGGCTTCGGCCCGGACGGCCAGCCGCTGGATGCCGGCATTGAGCTGGCGCCGCCACGAATAGACCAGTACTTCCTCGAGGGCATCCACCAGGGCCGGGAGTTCGTTGACCAGCCGCTTGCGGGCCACCGCATCGGTGACCCCCTGTTCGTGGACGAGGTCCTCCACCAGGGCTTCGATCTGCCACACCACCATGCGGTCCGTCATCTGGCCGATGGCGCGGGTGACGGAAATGGCCGCTTCCTCGGTCAGCTTTCCGCCGCGGACGAGGTCCACCACGGTTGACAGTGCCGCCTGGTCGCGTTCGGTGAAGGCAACGTCTTCGTCACCAAAGTTCGGGAACCCGAGCGCGCGCCAAAGTTTGCGCGCGGACAGCAGGGACAGGCCTGCGCCCGCCGCCACCTCGCGGCGGCGGAGCTTGCGTTCGCCGCCGAGCAGCCGCGCTTCAAGGGCTTTCATGGCCAGTCGCTCAGCGGACATCGCTCCGGTGGGAGGGTGCGGGTCAGTGGCAGGGGACGGCGTGACGGGATCCACGAGCTCCTGCTGGTCCTCATCGTTCATTCCGTCCACCTTCTCTCATTTCCGTCGGCACTGCCCCGGAAGGGTAATCCCCTGCAACTCCGGGCGGGAGGCGCTCATCGGGCAGTTCCCCGATTGCGTCAAGGATGAAATCCCGGAACCTGGCGGCCTCCGGCACGTCCCGGAATGTCGTCACGCCGTCATACCCGGTTTCCAAGGATATATTCCCGGAGCGCAGGAGGCGTTGAAGCACGCCCTCGTGGACTGTGAGGTTGCGGACGGAGAGAAGGTTGACCTGCTCTTCGCGCCGCCTGACGATGCCGGACCTGGCCACCATCCGCCGGCTCGTGAGGGTATAGCGTGTCGCGTGCCAGCGCATCAGCCGCGGAAGGCAGTAGCCCAGCCACACCCACGCCGCAGCCAGCACGCAGGCCGTGACCAGCCAGGGGGTCCAGCGGGCCTCCAGAGCGGGAACCAGGCGCCGGGCTTCCCCGCGCACGATCCAGGCGGACGCGAAGGCCGCCACCGCCGGGGCGATGATGAAAGCAGCGGCGGGGCCGGCCAATTTCCTGGGTTGCGGGCGGGTGGTGACGATGACCTGTTCGCCGGGAACGAGGTCCTTACGCATAACCGCCTTGGCCGGCGTCTTCCGGTGCGGTCCAGGGCCGCAGGTGCACTACGTCCCCTGCGGTGACCACATGCTCGCGTGAATCCTTGTCCACCACCAGCAGTGAGCCATATTCGTCCAGGCGGGAGGCATGGCCAATAATCTCGTGGTCTCCCGGCAGTTGTGCCCGTACCTGCCGGCCCAGCGTCACCATGACGGCCTCGACGCGCTTATGCAGGGACGGGCCGCCCGCCATGCCTGCCGTGGGGTCGCCGTCGGCGTTGCAGAAACTCCGGTAGAGCACAGCAAAGTGGGACAAATAGCTCTTCAGCAGCTGGGTCCGGTCGGTGGTCTGCGCCCCTTCGAGGAACACCGAGGTGGCCGTGGGGACCGGCAGTTCGTCCTCGTGGAGCGTGACGTTCAGGCCGGTGCCCAGCACCACCGGCGGGACGGTGCCGTCCGCCATGGGACCCATCTGGGCCAGGATGCCGGCAATCTTCCGGCCGCGGACCAGGACGTCGTTGGGCCATTTGAGTTCGGCCGGGATGCCTGCCGTTTCCAGCAGGGTTTCGCGGAGCGCCAGGGCAGCGATGAGCGAGAGCCACGAGTAGCTCTGCGTGGGCAGCGGCCGGCCCTCGGCGTTCACGGGCCGCAGCACGATGGAAACGGAGACCGAACTCAGCGGCGGCGCTTCCCAGTGCCTTTCCAGGCGCCCCCGGGCTGCGGTCTGGTATTCGGCCGTCAGCACGGAAAGATCCGGCCAGGACGCGGGCTCCACGGTCACTGCACGGAGCAGGTCGGCGTTGGTGGAGCCGGTGGAGTCCACCACGTCGAGCCGGGAAATGCCAGCGGCGGACAGGAAGCGCTGATCGCCCAGCTCCGACCTGTCCAACGGGATACCGGGGTTATGCGCTTCAGCCATAGCTAAATCCTACCGAGCCGGGGAATGTGGCCGCACCGGCAGTCAGCCCCTTGCGGCTACAGGAAGATGTCCGGAACCAGCCGGTCCTCCGGGGCTCCCAGGCTGTAGGGGCGGAAATCGGAGACCCCTGCTGCCGCCAGCACCTGCTCGTCAGTGTAGAAATTGCCGGTTGCCTGCCCTCCTGCGGGCAGGTTGCTGCCGGTCAGGACGGCATGGGCGGCGTCGGCCATGATCTGTGGTCCGCGTGCGGCCTGGACGATGGCCTCACCCTGCGGCATGTTCCTGATCGCCGCGGTGTCGATCAGCGTGCAGGGCCACAGCGAGTTGACGCTGATCCGGTCGTCCTTCAGTTCCTCGGCCAGGCCAAGTGTAGTCAGGCTCATCCCGTATTTGGCCATGGTGTAGGCCAGGTGCCGGCCGGCCCAGTGTGGATCCAGGTTCAGGGGCGGCGACAGCGTGAGGATGTGCGCATTGCCGGACGCGCGCAGCGCCGGCAGCGCGAGCTTGGAGAGCAGGAAAGTCCCGCGGACATTGATGTCCTGCATGAGGTCGTACTTTTTCATGTCCACGGCATCGGTAGTGGACAGGTCGATGGCGGAGGCATTGTTCACCACGACGTCGATGCCGCCGAAGCGGTCCACAGCTTCGGCCACGGCGCGCGCCACGTCCTGGTCATTGCGGACGTCGCCCACCAGCGGCAGCGCACCGCCGCCGGCCTCAGTCAGCTCCTGCGCGGCGGTGAACACCGTGCCGGCGAGTTTGGGGTGGGGCTCGCCCGTCTTGGCCATCAGGACGATGTTGGCGCCGTCCGCCGCCGCCCGCCGCGCGATGGCAAGGCCGATGCCGCGGCTGCCCCCGGACATCAGGATGGTCCGCCCGCGAAGCGAACCGGACGCCCGGTAGGGGCTGGCGGCAGCGGTCAAAGCGTCGTTGCTCGAAGTCATGGAAACACTGTAACCCAGATAAGTTACCGGCGAGTAACATAGTGGTCCGGGTGAGGGCACGGCAGAAAATTGTAGGTTCCCTACAGCCGCGGGCACTCAAAGCGTCATTAGACTTGCCAGCAGGGTTCGTTTTTTGTGTGGAAGCTACTTAAGCGCCTCCAGAGCACAGCCCCTCAACATACTCAGCGACACTGAACCAATCTGCAACAGAGCCGGAGATACTTGATGAGCCACGATCTGACAACGACAGCGGGAAAGATTGCCGATTTCCGCGACCGCCAGGCACGTGCCGAACAGCCCTCCGGCCCCGAGGCCGTCGAAAAGCAGCATGCGCGCGGCAAGAACACCGCACGCGAGCGCATCGCCCTGCTGCTCGATGAGGACTCCTTCGTCGAGTTCGACGCCCTTGCAGTGCACCGCTCCACCGCCTTCGGCATGGAAAAGAAGAAGCCCCTTGGCGACGGCCTGGTCTCCGGCTACGGCACGGTGGATGGCCGTCCGGTAGCGGTCTACAGCCAGGACTTCAGCGTGTACGGCGGTTCGCTGAGCCAGGTCAACGGCGAGAAAATCGTCAAGGTGCAGGAGTTCGCGCTGCGCAACGGCTGCCCGGTGGTTGGCATCCTCGACGGCGGCGGCGCGCGCATCCAGGAAGGCGTCGCCTCGCTGGCCATGTTCGCCGATATCTTCCGCAACAACGTGCACGCTTCCGGCGTCGTCCCCCAGATCTCCCTCATCATGGGCCCGTCCGCCGGTGGCGCCGCCTACTCCCCCGCCCTCACCGACTATGTGGTGATGGTGGACAAAACCTCCCACATGTTCATTACCGGCCCCGACGTCATCAAGACCGTCACGGGCGAGGACGTGGACATGGAAACGCTCGGCGGAGCACGCCAGCACAACGCCACCACCGGCACGTCCACGTACCTCGCCTCGGATGAAGGGGACGCGATCGAGTTCGTCCGCGAACTCCTCGACTTCCTGCCCTCCAACAACCTGGCCGAGGCCCCGGTGCTGGAGCAGGCCCAGGAAAACGCGGTCAACGACGACGACCTCGCGCTGGACACGCTGATCCCCGATTCGGCCAACCAGCCCTACGACATGCGCGCCGTCGTTGAACAGATCGTCGACGACGGGCACTTCCTGGAGATGCAGGCCCTGTACGCACCGAACGTGATGATCGGCTACGGCCGGGTGGAAGGCCACACCGTAGGGATCGTGGCCAACCAGCCGCTGCAGTTCGCGGGAACCCTGGACATTGCCGCCTCCGAAAAGGCCGCCCGCTTCGTCCGGAACTGCGATGCCTTCAACATCCCCATCATCACCCTGGTGGACGTGCCGGGCTTCCTTCCGGGCAAGGACCAGGAGTTCCAGGGCATCATCCGCCGCGGCGCCAAGCTGCTGTATGCGTACGCAGAAGCCACGGTGCCCAAGCTGACGGTCATCACCCGCAAGGCCTACGGCGGCGCCTACATCGTCATGGGCTCCAAGAAGCTCGGGGCGGACCTCAACCTGGCATGGCCCACCGCGCAGATCGGCGTGATGGGGGCCCAGGGCGCCGTGAACATCCTTTACCGCCGGGACCTCGCGGCCGTAGCCGAGGACGGCGGCGACGTCGAAGCCCGCCGCGCCGAGGTCATCCGGCAGTACGAGGAAGAACTCCTGAACCCCTACCAGGCAGCCGAACTCGGTTACGTTGACGCCGTCATCGCACCGTCCGACACCCGGCTGCAAATTGTCCGGGGCCTGCGCGCACTCCGCGACAAGCGAGCCAGCCTCCCGGCCAAGAAGCACGGAAACATCCCGCTGTGAGCGCCACCGGAACGCCGGACCCGGCCGAAGCCCCCGCGGCTCCCCTGCTCTCTGTCGTCAAGGGGCAGCCGAACGCAGAGGAACTCGCTGCGCTCACCGCCGTCGTGCTCTCCCTCGGCGGCCCGGAAGCGGCCAAGCCCGCCGCGCCAACCGCACGGCACTGGGTGCGCCGTCAACGGCTGGGCCTTGCACCAACGCCCGGTCCGGGCGCCTGGAAGCGCAGCAAAGGCTGACGGTCCGACGGCGGGGGCGCGCACCGGCGCGTTCCTCGCCCAGTGCACGCGGCCGGGCTAGTCTCGGATAGTGACTACCGACACTTCGCCCGCCGCCCGCCCGCACACCCGCATCGACGCCGTCGCGGACGACTACACCGATACCCTCGTCCGCCTGAATCCGTCACTGGCCACCACCCTGGGCCTGCCCGGCCGCGAAACCGAGTACCAGGATTTCTCCCCGGCAGGCATCGCCGAATTCGCAGAGGTGGCCCGCAAGGCCCTTGCCGACCTTGAAGGCCTCGAGCCCGAGGACGACGTGGACGCCGTCACGCTGGACGCCATGCGCGAGCGGCTGGGCCTGCAACTGCTGATCCACGCCTCCGGGTGGGAGTACGCGGACCTGAACAACATCGCCTCCCCCGCACAGGACATCCGTGCGATCTTCGACCTCATGCCCACCGCCACGGAACAGGACTGGGAACACATCGCAGGCCGCGCGCAGAACGTACCCGCCGCCGTCGAAGGCTACATCGAGTCCCTTCGCCTTGCCCGCGACGCCGGCCGGGTGGCCGCGGCCCGCCAGGTGAACATCGTCATTGAACAGGCCACAAAATACGCCGCCGCAGACGGATTCTTCGCCAAGCTCGCAGCCGGTGCCGCCACCGAAGAAGCCGGACCGCTGGGCACCGCCCTGCAGGAAAAGCTCGACGCCGGTGCTGCCGCCGCCCGCCGCGCCTACACCGGGCTTGCCGACTTCCTCCGCGCCGACCTGCTGCCCGCCGCCCCGGAGAAAGACGCGGTGGGTAAAGCCCGCTATGCGCTGGCATCACGGTCCTTCCTCGGCGCCACCGTGGACCTGGAGGAAACCTACGCCTGGGGCGTCGAGGAACTCGACCGCCTGATCGCTGAACAGGAGGTGGTGGCCGGCACCATCAAGGCCGGCGCCTCCATCGCCGAAGCCAAGGAGATCCTCAACAACGATCCCGCCCGGCAGATCAAAGGCACAGATGCCCTCAAGGCCTGGATGCAGGAACTGTCCGACAAAGCCGTCGCGGAACTGGCCGGAGTCCATTTCGACATTCCCGACGTCATGAAGAAACTGGAATGCCTCATCGCGCCCACCGACGAGGGTGGCATCTACTACACCGGCCCCTCCGACGACTTCACCCGCCCCGGACGCATGTGGTGGTCCGTGCCCGCCGGCGAGGACACCTTCACCACGTGGGCCGAAACCACCACCGTCTACCACGAAGGTGTCCCCGGCCACCACCTCCAGGTAGCCACCGCCACCTACCGGCGCGAACTGCTCAACAAGTGGCGGCGCAACATCTGCTGGACCTCCGGACACGGCGAAGGGTGGGCCCTCTACGCTGAAAAGCTCATGCAGGAACTCGGATACCTCGACGACGCGGGCGACCACATGGGCATGCTGGACATGCAAAGGATGCGCGCCGCCCGGGTGGTCTTCGACATCGGCGTCCACCTGGAACTGGAGGTGCCCGCACGCTGGGGCACCGGCACCTGGACCCCGGACAAGGGATACGACTTCCTTAAGGCCAACCTGCCCATCAGCGAAGGGCAACTCAACTTTGAGTTCACCCGATACCTCGGCTGGCCCGGCCAGGCACCCTCCTACAAAGTAGGACAGCGGCTCTGGGAACAGATCCGCGCCGAACTCGAGTCACGGCCGGGGTTCGACCTCAAGGAGTTCCACACCAAGGCCCTGAACATCGGCTCTGTTGGACTCGATACACTTCGGCGGGCGCTGCTTTAGCAGTCCTGCCGCCGCGGCCCAGTCCGGCGCGGTGAGGGCGCCTTCCCCTGCTTGCTGCTCCTTCGTCGCTTTGACGCAAGCTGCCGGAAGGCTCCCTCCCCGAGCCTTGTGCCTACCGCGTCGGCGAGATGTTAAGCACACCGCCGGTGGGAATAAGTAACAAAACCCGCTGTCCGCCTTGGTTTTCCGCGGTTTTCTGTTTCTTCCGGTGACTGGGTGTGCGTAACATTTCTCAATGTTGTTTCGGCATGGTAGGCGGTGCGGACCTAGCGTATTCGGGTGAGCACTCAGACAAGCACCCCCTCCCCCGCAGGGAAGACGGGCTTCCAGCTTCCCAAATGGGCTGGATCGTTCGGCTTCCAAATCATCGCCGCACTCATCGTGGGCCTTGCCCTCGGCCTGCTGGCCAAGTACACCGGCAGCACCAAGACCAACCCCAACGGCCTTGGCGCAACACTGCAGACCATCGGCTCGAGCTACGTGTCGCTGCTGCAGACCGCCGTCGTGCCCCTCATCTTCACGGCCGTGGTGAGCTCCATCTCCAACCTTCGCCAGGTTTCCAATGCCGCCCGGCTGGCCTGGAACACCCTGCTGTGGTTCGCCATCACGTCCCTGATCGCGGTGCTGATCGGCATCGGCCTGGGCGTCCTGCTGCAGCCCGGCGCCAACACCGGAATCACTGAAGAAGCCAAATACTCCGGCAAGTCCGGCGACTGGTGGTCCTTCCTGATCGGCCTCTTCCCGAAGAACTTCCTCGGCCTCGGCGCGAGCTCCACCGTTGCCGAATCCGGCGCCGTGACCACCTCAGTCAGCTTCAACGTGCTGCAGATCCTGGTCATCGCCATCGCCGTCGGCGTCGCCGCCCTCAAGGTGGGCAAGGCAGCCGAGCCGTTCCTGAACCTCAACGCCTCCGCCCTCGCCGTGATCCAGAAGGTCCTCTGGTGGATCATCCGCATCGCACCGCTGGGCACCGTCGGCCTGATCGGCAACGCGGTGGCCGTCTACGGCTGGGACACCATTGGCTCCCTGGGCAAGTTCACAGTTGCTATCTACGTAGGCCTGGCCCTGGTGCTGTTCGTTGTGTACCCCATCCTGGTCCGCACCCACGGCCTGTCCGTCAAGCAGTACTTCTCCGGTGTCTGGCCGGCCGTCCAGCTGGCCTTCGTGTCCCGCTCCTCGGTGGGGACCCTGCCGCTCACCCAGCGCGTCACCGAGCGCAGCCTGGGCGTCCCCCGCGGCTACGCCTCCTTCGCCGTCCCGCTGGGCGCCACCACCAAGATGGACGGCTGCGCCGCGATCTACCCGGCCATCTCCGCGATCTTCGTGGCCCAGTTCTTCGGCATCCAGCTCGACTTCAGCCAGTACCTGCTGATCGCCCTGGTTTCCGTGCTGGGATCGGCCGCGACGGCCGGCACCACCGGCGCCGTGGTGATGCTGACGCTGACGCTCTCCACGCTGGGACTGCCGCTGGCCGGCGTCGGACTCCTCCTCGCCATCGACCCGATCCTGGACATGGGCCGCACCGCCGTCAACGTGGCAGGCCAGGCCCTGGTCCCCACCATCGTGGCCAAGCGCCAGGGCATCCTGGACGAGGGCCTGTACAACGCGCCCCGCAACGGCACCCCTTTCGTTGACGACGACGACGCCGCCGGCAGCGGTGCCGCTACGGACGGTACGGCTGCAGACACCGCGCCCCGCGAACTGCAGGACGCCAAGGCATAGCCAACGCCGGTGCCGCCAGGCGCCACGTACGTGTGATCACAGGAAGTCCCCGGGAACCCTCCCGGGGACTTCCTGTTGTCTCTGCTGTTGGCGTGCGGTCAGCGTCCGCCGCCGATCACCCCGTTCTGGACCGCCTTGGTCACGGCGTCCGCCTCGGCCTGGGTCAGCTTTCCGTCGGTAACCGCCTGGTCGAGACGGGTCTTGAGCGCTGCTGCCCGGTCTGCCTGTGCCGCGGTACGGAGCTCGTCAAGCGCCGCCGTCACTTTGGCCTCGTCAATTCCCAGCGATGCTGCCAGGGACCTGGCCAACGCAGCTTCGCGGGCAGCCATGTCAGGCTTCTCGCCCTCGGCCGGCGGTCCGCTGGGCTTGTTGGCCTCACGGAAAGCCTTCAATGCGTCAGCGACCTTTGCCTCGTCCACACCGAGCTTCTGCGCCAGCTCTGACGCCTGGACGCCGCCGCGTTCACCTCCGCGTCCGCCGTGGCGGCCCATGCCGTCATGGCCCGTGCCGGCATCGGCAGGGGCACTGGCGCTGGCGCTCGGTGAGGGGGTTGGCGTCGTCGTGGCAGAGGCAACCCCCGCCACCCCGATGCCGGCACCCACGGCAAGCGCCGCGGCCGACAGGCCGAGCGCAATCTTCTTCCTGCGTGACATTCTCTTCTCCTGCTCCGCCGTCGCCAGACGGCTGCTGTGGTTGGACCCTGTCCGGGTCATACCCAGCATCCGTGCGCAGGTTCGGTAGAGGCTGTTGGGAGCCTTTCATTCTCCTGTGAATTTAACTTGCTCACCGTGCAAACTTGCACGTAGTGTAAGAGTGTGAATTCACCCTCGTCCCCGCCTGACGCGCCCGCGGCCCCCTCCCGCCGCGAACTGAACAAGGCCGCAACCCGGCAGGCCATCACGGACGCCGCGCTGGCACTGCTCCGTTCCAAGGGGCCCGGCGGTTTCACCGCCGAAGACATCGCCGAGTCCGCCGGTATCTCCCGGCGCACTTTCTTCAACTACTTCAACAGCACGGACGCAGCGCTTGCCTCGGTTACCCACGGCTTCCTGGATATTGTCATCCGGCAGCTGCAGCTGCGGCCCCCGGAGGAACCCCTGCTGGAGGCGGCACAGGCTGCCCTCATGGCCCTGGCGGACCCCAGGACGGTGGAGCCGCTGGCCGAGCTGTTCGCCCTGACGCAGCACAGCCAGCTCATGGCCCACACCGAACTCGAGGCCTGGGACCACTGCCGCGCCCAGGTCTTCACCGTGGCGAGGGACCGGGTGGCGGCCAGGCCGGACGGCTCTGACGATCTGTATGTCCACGCCCTGGCCGGCTCCGTCATCTCCTGCGGCAAGGCCGCTATGGAGGTCTGGTTCAGCCGCCGGGGACCCGACCTGTCGCCCGCCTCCCTCGCCGAACTCCGGCAACTCCTTATCGATGCCGTGGCCCTCCTGGGCTCCGGCTTCACTCCGCCGGCCAGTACCGGCACCTCCACCAGTCCGGCCACGCCGGCCCGCACATCAGCCCCATCAGCCGCCCACTCCTCCTGACCAGATCGGTTTCCCTCATGGCACTGCTGCTCTACCGCCTTGGCAAGTTCTCCTACCGCCGGCGCTGGCTGGTCCTTTCGCTATGGCTCGTGGCCCTGGTTGCCGTCGGCGGCTCCGCCGCGGCTTTCCACGGCACCCTGTCCAACAACTTCCAGATCCCCGGAACGGAAACGCAGCGGATCGCGGACAAGCTGAAGGAAGACCTTCCGTCAGCGTCCGGCGGAACCGCCACGATCGTTTTCGAAGCACCCGACGGCGGCTTCACCGACGCCAGCCGGGCGGCGGTCACCGACGCCCTGAAGAAGCTCGAAACGCTGCCGGACGTCCGCGGCACCGTGGACCCGTTCGCCACCCAGGCCCAGGTGGACCAGGCCGGGCAGGCCATCACCGACGGCGAGCAACAGCTGGCCGCCGGGCAGGCCAGGCTGGACGCCTCCAAGGCGCAGCTGGAGGCCGGAAAGGCACAGCTGGAGGCCGCAGAGCAGCAGATGGTGGCTGCCGGTGCACCGGCAGCGGCTATTGAGGCCCAACTGGGCAAGCAGAAGGCCGCAGCGGCCGAAGGCCAGGCACAATACGACGCCGGAGTGAAGGAACTCGAGGCCAGCAAGGCCAAGCTGGAACTGGGCAAGCGGCAGGCCGAAGCGTCCTCGGCCATCCGCTTCGTCTCCGAAGATGGCAAGGCTGCCGTAGCCCAGGTGCAGTTCAACGGCTCCATCAACGGGCTGAGCCCCGAGGTCCGGCAGCAGGTCCAGGACATCGCCCACGGCACCTCGGCTGCCGGCGTCACCGCCCTGGCCAGCAAGGAAATCACCGAGGACATATCCGAGCTGTTCGGCATCGCGGAAATCATCGGCATCGCCGTCGCGGCCCTGGTGCTGATCATCATGCTCGGCACCCTGGTGGCGGCCGGGCTCCCGCTCGTGATGGCTGTCATGGGCGTCGGCGTGGGTGTCGGCATCACCTTCGCACTCTCCGGCCTCTTCGACATGAGCTCCATCTCGCCCATGCTGGCGCTCATGCTGGGCCTCGCCGTCGGCATCGACTACTCACTGTTCATCGTCAACAGGCACCGCACCCAGCTCCTGGCCGGCATGGATCCCGAGGAATCGGTGGCCCGGGCCACGGGAACATCCGGCAATGCCGTGGTGTTCGCCGGCCTGACCGTCATCATCGCCCTCGCCGCCCTGGTGGTCCCCGGCCTGCCGTTCCTGGCCGTGATGGGCCTGGCAGCCGCCGGCACGGTGGCCGTGGCGGTCCTCGTCGCCATCACCCTCACCCCGGCCATGCTGTCCCTCATCGGCCGCCGCATCATCTCCAAGCGGGCCTGGGCCAAGGCCAACGCCCACAACGCCGAGCCCGGCCACGAAGCGGCGGACGACGCCAAGGACCGGGAACGCAGCACCCACGGCTGGGGCGGTTTGGTCACCCGGCACCCCGTGCTCGCCATGGTGGCCGGCGTCATCCTGCTGGGCACGCTGGCCCTCCCGGCCACGCAGCTGCAGCTCGCCCTTCCCGACGGCGGCTCCGAACCGGTTGATTCCGAGGCATACCAGGCTTACGACGTCACCGCCCGCAGCTTCGGCGAAGGCGTCACCGGCCCCATCGTCGCCGTAGGCGAGTTCCCCGCAGGACTGGATGAAGCAGCGGCCACCACCCTGCAGTACGACATCGCGGACAAGCTTCGGTCGGTGGACAACGTGGTGGCAGCCGTTCCGGTGGCCATCAGCGACGACCGCCGCACCGCCGTCTTCCAGGTCATCCCGGAGGAAGGCCCGGCCAGTGCCAGCACGGTCAAGGTCGTCTCGGAACTCCGCGGCCTGAACGGCGAAATCAAGGCCGACTACGACGTCGCCATGGGCCTGACCGGCCAGACCGCCGGCAATATCGACGTCTCCACCAAACTCGGTGACGCGCTGCCGCCCTACCTGGCCATCGTCGTCGGGCTGTCCCTGATCCTGCTGCTGCTGGTGTTCCGCTCCATCGTGGTGCCGCTCCTGGCCACCGGCGGCTTCCTGCTGTCGCTGGCTGCCGCGTTCGGCGCCGTGGTTGCGGTCTACCAGTGGGGCTGGCTGGGCACCGTGTTCGATGTCGCCAACCCCGGCGCTGTCCTGAGCTTCCTTCCGATCATCCTGATCGGCGTGCTGTTCGGCCTGGCCATGGACTACCAGGTGTTCATCGCCTCCGGCATGCGCGAGGCGTTCATGCACGGATCCACCGCGAAGGAAGCCGTGCGGGTGGGTTTCCGGCACGCCGCTGCCGTGGTGACCGCCGCCGCCATCATCATGGTCAGCGTGTTCGCCGGCTTCATCTTCAGCCACCTCACCATGGTCCGGCCGCTGGGCTTCGCGATGGCATTCGGTGTGTTGCTGGATGCGTTCGTTGTCCGGATGACCATCGTTCCCGCCGTGATGTACCTGCTGGGCGAGAAGTCCTGGTGGCTGCCGCGCTGGCTGGACCGCATCCTGCCGGACGTGGATGTCGAGGGCGCCAAGCTCAGCCGGCCGGAGAAGGACAAGGCGTCCGCAGAGCTGGTCCACTAGGCTGATTCCGTGGTCCGCCTGATACTTGCCTCCCAGTCCCCCGCCCGCACCAAGCTCCTCGCCGAAGCCGGCATCCGGCACACGGTGCTGGTCTCCGACGTGGATGAGGACGCCGTGCAGGCGCGCTACGGCGTGACCGATCCGCACGACACCGCCCTCCTGCTGGCCCGAGCCAAGGCCGAGGCCGTCGCGGCGCTCCCGGACTCCGAGGGCGCGCTGGTGCTGGGCTGCGACTCCGTCTTCGAGTTCGACGGCGAGGCGCACGGCAAGCCCTACACGGCCGACGTCGCGCGGGAGCGGATGCTGCGGATGAGCGGCAGTTCCGGGGTGCTGCACACGGGGCACTGGCTGGTGGACTGCCGGGATACGGACACGGACGACGACGGCGGCGACGGTACCGGATCCGGCGCCACCCTCGGCGCTGTTGCCTCCGCCGAGGTCGCCTTCCTGGACATGGACGCGGAGGAGATCGACGCGTACATCGCCACCGGCGAACCGCTGCACTGCGCCGGGTCTTTCACCATCGACGGCCTGGGCGGGGCCTTCATCCGGAAGGTCGACGGCGATCCGCATGCCGTCGTCGGCCTGTCCGTTTCGACCCTTCGGGGGCTGTTGGCCGCCGCAAACGTGCGCATCACCGATCTCTGGCCGGTGCGCTGAAAAGCGCCCAATTACACCGGAGTTGTAGCTTCCCTACAAAGCATTGCCTCTTTACACGCGGATTCCGCAAGTAATATCGGCGGAACCTCCAAAACCGCGCTAGGCTCCCTGAAGAAAAGAAGGAGACGCCTTGTCAGCAAATTTCGAGCAGTCCGCCGGTACCACGCAGCAGAGCCTCACCAAGGTGCTGATCGCCAACCGCGGTGAAATCGCGGTGCGCATCATCCGCGCCGCCCGCGACGAGGGCATCGCCTCCGTGGCAATCTACGCCGACCCGGACCGCGACGCCCTGCATGTCCGCCTTGCTGACGAAGCCTATGCCCTGGGCGGCAACACGGCCGCCGAGTCGTACCTGGTGATGGACAAGATCATCGATGCCGCCCGGCAGTCCGGCGCGGATGCCATCCACCCCGGCTACGGCTTCCTGGCCGAAAATGCGGAGTTCGCGGCCCGGGTGATCGAGGCCGGGATCACCTGGATTGGCCCGTCCCCGAAGCGATTTCCGCCTTGGGCGACAAGGTCCAGGCCCGCCACATCGCTGAGAAGGTGGGTGCACCCCAGGTCCCCGGCACCGCCGATCCCGTACAGTCCGCCGAGGAAATCCTCGAGTTCGTGGACAAGTTCGGCCTGCCAGTGGCCATCAAGGCTGCCTTCGGCGGCGGCGGACGCGGCATCAAGGTGGCCCGCACCCGCGAAGAAATCCCCGAACTCTTCGAGTCCGCCGTCCGTGAGGCCACGGCAGCTTTCGGACGCGGCGAGTGCTTCATCGAGCGCTTCCTGGACGCACCGCGGCACGTTGAAACCCAGTGCCTCGCCGACGCCCACGGCAACGTTGTGGTGGTCTCCACCCGCGACTGCTCGCTGCAGCGCCGCAACCAGAAACTCGTCGAAGAAGCACCGGCGCCGTTCCTCACCCCCGAGCAGAACCAGCGCCTGTACGAATCCTCCAAGGCCATCCTGAAGGAAGCCGGCTACCTCGGTGCCGGTACCTGTGAATTCCTGGTGGGCCAGGACGGCACCATTTCCTTCCTGGAGGTCAACACCCGCCTGCAGGTGGAGCACTGCGTGTCCGAAGAAGTCACCGGCATCGACCTGGTCCGCGAACAGTTCCGCCTGGCCCGCGGCGAAGAACTGGGTTACGGCGACCCCGAAGTCCGTGGCCACTCCATCGAGTTCCGCATTACCGGTGAAGATCCGGGGCGCAACTTCATGCCCGCACCGGGCACCATTGCCACCCTGAAGAACCCCACTGGCCCCGGCATCCGCATTGATTCCGGCGTGGAGCAGGGCGACGTCATCAGCGGAAACTTCGACTCCATGCTGTCCAAGCTGGTGGTCACCGGGGCTACCCGGACCCAGGCCCTGCAGCGCTCACGCCGCGCCCTGGAGGAAATGGTGGTGGAAGGCATTCCCACCGTTATCCCGTTCGACCTCGCCGTGGTCAGCAACCCCGATTTCGCTCCCGCAGAGGGCCCCTTCAAAGTCCACACGCGGTGGATCGAAACAGAGTTCACCAACGACCTGCCGGCCTGGAACCCCCAGGGCGCAGCCGAAACCGAGGACGCCGAAGAACGCCAGCGGGTAGTGGTGGAGGTAGGCGGCAAGCGCCTCGAAGTGGTGCTCCCGGCCTCGCTGGGTTCCCTTGGCACCGGCTCCGCTCCCGCGGCGAAGTCCGGCAAGTCCAAAAAGCGCGCACGGTCCGGCGGCCCCGCTGCCGCAACCGGCAACGCGCTCACCTCCCCCATGCAGGGCACCATCGTGAAGGTGGCCGTGGCTGAAGGCGACGTTGTAGCCGAAGGTGACCTGGTTGTGGTCCTCGAGGCCATGAAGATGGAACAGCCCCTCACGGCGCACCGTTCCGGAACCATCACGGGCCTGAAGGCTGTTGCCGGCGAGACAGTGTCCGCCGGCGCCGTGATCGCCACGATCGAAGACTGAGGGACCGGAGGCACCATGCTGGCACCCAGTTTCCAGGAAGAAGTGGCCCGCTACCACGAAGCCGTTCCCGAAATCACCCGGGGCAACACCGGCCCCATCAAGGACCTCTACTCCCGGCTCGAGGACGTGACGCTGGCCAACCCCTTCGGGGGCATTGCCAAAGGGTGGGCACAGGTTGAAGCCCGGCTGGACCAGGCGGCCCGGCAGTTCCAGGACGGCGAGATGCTCGGCTTCGACACCATCACGTCCTACACGGCGCGCGACACCGCTTACCTGGTGGAAACCGAGCACTTCCGTGCCCGGCTGGACGGTGCTGCGGCCGCCGAGGAGTTCGCCCTCCGGGTGACCAGCATCTTCCGCCGCGAGGAAGGCTACTGGAAACTGGTGCACCGGCATGCCGACCCGGCTGCGCGGCCCCAGTCCCGCAGATCACTGGCCCAGGCGGCCGCCAGCTGAACCAGGCTGTCAGCTGCGAGCCGAGCATTCCCACGCCGCCCGGCGGTCCATCACCATCCAGCAGTCCGGAGCCATCCGCTCCGGACTGCTGGCGCATGGCGGCCAGTTGCAGGCACACTTAGCAGGTGCTGCCTTTCCTGCTTTTGGCCTCCCGCGCCGAGGACGCCGCTGCCGACGACGAGTACGCCGCGTACCTGAGGTACGGCGGCCTGGAGGAGCGGGAGCTGCGGCGGATCCGGCTCGAAGCGGCTCCCCTGCCGGAACTGGACCTCTCCGAATTCTCCGGCGTGATTGTGGGCGGCAGTCCCTTCACTTCGAGCGATCCGCCTGAGGACAAGAGCCAGGTCCAGCACAGGGTGGAACAGGAGCTGTCGGGCCTGCTGGACCAGCTGGTGGAGCGCGATTTCCCGTTCCTGGGGGCCTGTTACGGTGTGGGGACCCTGGGCAGGCACCAAGGGGCAGTGATCGACCGGACGTTCGGCGAGCCCCTCGCCGCCGTGGAAATCGGCCTCACCGATGCCGGCCTCCAGGACCCGTTGCTGCAGGGGATGCCACAGGCGTTCACCGCTTTTGCCGGCCACAAGGAAGCCTGCAGTTCACTGCCCGCCCATGCGGTACGACTGGCAGGCTCCGAAGCCTGCCCCGTCCAGATGTTCCGGATCCAGTCAAACCTCTACGCCACCCAGTTCCATCCCGAACTCGATGCGGAGGGCCTGGTGACGCGCATCGACATTTACCGCAACGCCGGCTACTTCCCGCCGGAGTCGGCCGAGGACCTGATGGCCGATGCCCGGAAGTTCACAGTGACGGAGCCGATGAAGATCCTGCGAAACTTCGTGGCCCGTTACGCCGCCTGAACCCGGGTGCCTGGATCATCCCGCCCGAACGGGCCACCCGCCGTCGTGCGTTCCTGCCCGGTTACTTGACGCCTGAACGACGACGGCCCGGCGCCCGCCCCTGTACTGCAGGGCGTGCGCCGGGCCGTCCAGCCACCAACCGGGCTGGAACATACAGGCTGGCGGGTCAGGCTACGTTGTTCTCGTAATCGAGGTCCCGGGTTTCCTTGCTGACGAAGAGCGCGATGAGTGTCAGCACGGCCATGGATGTCAGGTAGACCCCCACCAGCACCGGGCTGCCGTCAGCCAGTTCCCACAGCGCCACGGCGATGAACGGTGCAACTGCAGCGCCCAGGATGCTGGAGAAGTTGTAGCTGATGGCGGAGCCCGTGTAGCGGACGTTCGTGGGGAACAGCTCCGGCAGCAGCGCGCCCATCGGCCCGAAGGTCAAGCCCATGAGCGAGAAGCCCAGGATGAGCAGGGCCATGGTGCCCACGAAGCCGCCGCTGAACAGCGGCACAAAGAGCAGTCCGAACGCGAAGATTCCGGCGGTGACCCCGATCAGCATCTTCCGGCGGCCGTACTTCTCAGCGAGCGGACCGGAGACCAGGGTGAAGATGCCGAAGAACACGACGCCGGCAATCAGCATCCAGAGGAAGTCGTTGCGGGTGTAGCCCAGGCCCGGAACAAACGCCGCCGCTGCGGCTTCGGACATCGGCTTACCGGCCTTTTCGGCGGCCGCCTTTGCGGCGTCGAGGCTGGAGGCCCGGGTTCCGTAGGTCAGGGTGAAAGTGGTCATCAGGTAGAAGAGCACGTAGGTGGCCAGCATGATGAAGGTACCCAGGATCAGCTGGCGCCAGCTGGTCTTGAAGACGCGGCCCAGGGGCAGCTTGGCGACCTCGTTGGATTCGATCACCTTGGTGAACGCCGGGGTTTCGATCAGCTTCAGCCGCACGTAGAGGCCGATGATCACCATGACGGCGCTCAGCAGGAACGGAACACGCCAGCCCCAGGCCTGGAAGGCGGCGGGTGACAGCGTGTAGCTGGCCACCAGGAAGATGACGTTGGCGATGATGAAGCCAATGGGTGCGCCGAGCTGCGGGAACGTGCCGTAGATGGCGCGCTTGTTGGCCGGTGCGTTCTCGGTGGCCAGCAGGGCCGCGCCGCTCCATTCGCCGCCAAGGGCAAGGCCCTGGGCAAAGCGCATGACCACCAGCAGTGCCGGTGCCCAGAATTCCCAGCCCGGTACCAGGGCAGTGGGCAGGCAGCCGATGAGGAACGTGGCGATGCCCATGGTGAGCAGCGAGGCCACCAGCGTGCCCTTGCGGCCGAACTTGTCGCCGAAGTGCCCGAAGACGATGGACCCGAGCGGGCGGGCGATGAAGGCCACACCGAAGACCGCGAAGGAGCTCAGGAGCTGGGTGGTTTCGTTGGCGTTGGGGAAGAACAGCTGCGGGAAGACGAGCACCGCCGCAGTTGCGTAGACATAGAAGTCATAGAACTCGACCGTGGTGCCGATCAGGCTGGCGACGATCACACGGCCGCGGGAGTTCACCGGCTGGGGTGAACCGGGCACCGTGGAGGTGTCGGTGGAAGACATGTGTAAACGCTTTCGTGAGAAACCGGCCGGATACAGCGGGCTGCCCCGGCGCGAAATAGTTAGAGTTCAATATTAGTTCCGCTGGTCCAGTCAATGGACGAAAGGTCCAGTATTTGGACCTGTGCTGTGCGTCTCACTTTTTGGGCACCTTCGCATCCTAACGGCGTCCGGCGGGCACAGATAGGCAAATGTCACAGCCCGTTAACATCCGGCGTCGGTCCGTGAAACGCGCCGTCCCTACCTTTGAGGAACAACATCCCCCAAAGGAGGTAACCCGTGACTGTTGACCGCACCGCAGATGCCGGCACCGGCAATTCCGTTGATCTTGACGACGCCTCGTCCCCGGAATCAGCCGCAGCATCCGCCAGCGCACAGCCCGGCACTACCCGCACCGCAACCGCTCCCGCCCTTGAATTCCGCCCCGGCCGCTGGATCGCCAACTGGGACGCCGAGAACAAGGAACAGTGGGAAACCGCCGGCCGCTCCATCGCCCGCCGCAACCTGAACTGGTCCATCTTCGCCGAATTCCTCGGCTTCGTCGTCTGGCAGCTGTGGTCCATCGTGGTGGTCCAGCTCCCGGCAGCAGGCTTCACGTTCACCACGTCCGAGATCTTCTGGCTGATCTCGATGCCCAGCCTGGTGGGCGCCACCCTTCGCATTCCCTACACCTTCATGGTTCCCCGCTTCGGCGGCCGGAACTGGACCATTGTTTCGGCCCTGCTGCTCCTGATCCCCTCGATCGGACTCGCGCTGTGCGTCTCAAACCCGGAGACACCATTTGGCGTGATGCTCCTGGTGGCCGCGCTGGCCGGCTTCGGCGGCGGCAACTTCGCCAGCTCCATGGCCAACATCACCTTCTTCTACCCGGCCCGCGAAAAGGGCTGGGCCCTGGGCCTGAACGCCGCAGGCGGAAACCTCGGTGCCGCCGTCGCGCAGCTCGCGGTTCCCATCGTGATCACCCTTCTGGCCGCGGGCACCGTCAACCTGCCCATGGCCGGCCTGATGTGGGTCCCGTTCATCCTGCTGGCAGCCTTCGGCGCCTACAAGTACATGAACAACCTCACCAGCGCCAAGGGCGACGTGGCCGGATCCGTTGCCGCGCTGAAGGAACCGCACCTGTGGGTCATGGCGTTCCTGTACATCGGCACCTTCGGCTCGTTCATCGGCTTCGCCGGCGTGTTCCCCAAGCTGATCAAGGACTACTTCCCCGAGTTCTCCACCATCGGAGTGGGAACCGTAGCCCTCTCGCTCGCCTTCCTGGGCCCACTGGTGGGCTCACTCGCCCGGCCCTACGGCGGACGCATGGCTGACCGCATGGGCGGCGCCCGGATGACCGTTTCAGCGTTCGCCTCCATGGCCGTGATCACCCTGACCATGATCTGGACGCTGCCGCTGAAGAACTTCTGGCTCTTCCTGGTCCTGTTCCTGATGCTCTTCACCGCGAGCGGCTTCGGCAACGGCGCAACCTACCGGATGATCCCGGTCATCTTCGCCACCAACAGCCGGGCAGCACGCAACGGAGCCAGCTCCGTGGCCACCCAGCGGCTGGCTTCCTCGGCCCTCGGCCTGATCTCCGCGATCGGGGCCTACGGCGGGTTCCTCATCCCGCAGGTGCTGAACGCGTCCAACACCGCCAGCGGCTCCTACACCCCGGCCTTCTACGGCTTCGTGGGGGCCTACGCCCTGATGCTGGTGGTCTGCTGGGCCTGCTACATCCGCAACGCCAACCGAAACGCGATGGGACACGTCTAACCATGACCACAAGCGCCGACACGCACTGCCCCTACTGCGCCCTGCAGTGCGCCATGACGCTCACGTCCCCCACAGGACAGGCCCCGGCTGCACAGCCGGGGCCTGTCCCCGTGACCCTCACCACGGCACCCGCTGCACCGCTTGAGGTCCAGGGGCGCGACTTCCCCACCAACCGTGGCGGCCTGTGCCGCAAGGGCTGGACCTCCGCCAACCTGCTCAACCATCCCGGACGCATCACCGAGCCCCTGCTCAAGGGCCCGGACGGCATCCACCGGCCCATCTCCTGGGACCAGGCCCTGGACCTCGCCGCAACGGCGGTGAAGGACGCCCGCACCCGCTACGGTGCAGACGCCGTCGGCGTCTTTGGCGGCGGCGGCCTCACCAATGAGAAGGCGTACCAGCTGGGCAAGTTCGCCCGGCTGGCCCTGGGCACCTCACGGATCGACTACAACGGCCGGTTCTGCATGTCCTCCGCCGCTGCCGCCGGAATGCGCGCCTTCGGCGTTGACCGCGGCCTGCCGTTCCCGCTCGAAGCGCTGGACACCGCCGGCACCATCCTGATGCTGGGCTCCAACGTGGCCGAAACCATGCCGCCCTTCGTCCAGCACCTGAAAGGCGCCCGCGACGCCGGCGGCCTGATCGTGGTGGACCCCCGCCGTTCTGCCACGGCGGCGTTCACGGCCGACGGCGGCGGCCTCCACCTCCAGCCGCTTCCGGGCACGGACCTCACCCTGCTGCTGGGACTCTCCCACGTGGTCATCCACGAAAACCTGGTGGACACCGCCTACGTCCGCGAGCGCACCTCGGGCTACAGCGCCGTGGCCCGCAGCGTCGCCTCCTTCTGGCCCGAACGGGTCCAGTCCCTCACCGGCGTACCGGCCGACCTGATCCGCGAAACGGCCCGCAGGCTCGCCGCCGGGGCGCGCAAGGGCGGCAGCTACATCCTCACCGGCCGCGGCGTTGAGCAGCACGTGGACGGCACCGATACCGCCACCGCGGCCATCAACCTCAGCCTGCTGCTCGGCCTGCCGGGTTCGGCCCGCAGCGGCTACGGCACGCTGACTGGCCAAGGAAACGGCCAGGGCGGCCGCGAACACGGCCAGAAAGCCGACCAGCTGCCCGGCTACCGCAAGATCACCGATCCCGCCGCCCGCGCCCACGTCGCCTCCGTGTGGGGCGTTCCGGAGGACCTTATCCCCGGCCCGGGCCTTCCAGCGGTCCAGCTGCTGAAGTCGCTCGGAAAGGACGACGGCGTCCGGTGCCTTTTTGTCCACGCCTCCAACATTGCGGTCGCCTCGCCGGACGCCAACGCCGTCATTGAGGGACTCCGCAGCCTGGACTTCCTGATGGTCTGCGACTTCTTCATGTCCGAGACGGCAGCAATGGCTGACCTGGTCCTCCCAGTCCTCCAGTGGGCGGAGGAGGAAGGCACCCTGACCAACCTCGAGGGCCGCGTCCTCCGCCGACGCCGGGCCCTCACACCGCCTGCAGGAGCCCGCAGCGAGCTGTGGATCATGGCCCGGCTCGCCGAACGGCTCGAAGCACCCTCCACGTACAGCGAGGACCCGGAAACCGTCTTCGAAGAACTGCGGCTGGCATCTGCCGGCGGCCTGGCCGACTACTCCGGCATCGACTACGCCATGCTGGACCGGGGTGACGCCGCCTACTGGCCCTACCCCGCCGGCAGCACCGGAACCCCCAGGCTGTTCAGCGAGCGCTTCGCCCACGCCGACGGCAAAGCCGTGATGACCCCGGTGCTGCCGCGCCGCCGTCGTACTCCTGCTGACAGCCCCTTGGCGAACATCGCCGACGCGGCCGACGCCAAACCCTTCACCCTCATCACCGGCCGCCTCCTGGAGCACTATCAGTCCGGCGCCCAGACCCGGCGGGTCGCGGCCCTCCTGGCTGCGCAGCCAGAGGCCAGGATGCAGATCCACCCGGCCGCAGCGGCCGCAATGGGCGTCGCCGAAGGATCCTTCGTGTCGGTGGCCAATGAACGCGGCGAGGTGGTGTGCCGGGCCGAACTCAGCACCGCCATCCGCAGCGAAACGGTCTTCCTGCCGTTCCATTTCCCCGAACTGGAAAGTGCCAACCGCCTCACCGAGGCGGCCACCGACCCCATTTCCGGGATGCCCGAATTCAAATTCAACAAGGTGTGGGTCCGGCCGGTGGCCGCACCCACAGCCGGCAAAGTGCTTCAGACGATGGAGGCCTCATGAGCGAGCAGATTGTCGTTGTGGGATTCGGGCCGGTGGCCGCCCGGCTGGTTGATGAGCTGCTGCCCGCCGTTCGCGCAGGCCAGGTGGCCCTGACGGTGGTGGGTGAAGAGACTGAAGCTGCCTACAACCGCGTCCTGGTGGCCGACTTGGGGGTTGGCCGCACCACTGCCGATGCCCTGGCGCTTGCGGACGCCGGCGCCCTCTCAGCAGACGGTGTGGACGTCCGGCTGGGCACCCGCGTCCGGCGCGTGGACCGCGCCCGCCAGCAGGTCCTGCTTTCGGACGGCACCCCCGTCCACTACGACCGGCTGGTTTTCGCCACCGGTTCGCGGCCGGTGATCCCCAACCTCACCGGCATCAACCCCGACCCCGCCTCACCGGTCCTGCCCGCCGGCGTCACCGCGCTCCGGGACCTCCGCGACGCCGGCGTCCTGCGGCAGGCCGTGGACGGCGGAAAGCGCGTGGTGGTCCTCGGCGGCGGCGTCCTGGGCCTGGAAACGGCGCTGGCAGCGGCCGAGGAAGGCGCCACCGTCACCGTGGTGCACAACGGACCCCACCCGCTGGGCCGCACCATCGACCAGGGCGGCGGCGCAGTCCTTGCGGCAGGCCTGCGGCGCTGCGGCGTGCGGATGGCCGGCAACGCGCGCTCCACCGGTGTGGAACACAACGCGCCCGACGGCGGTTTCTCGGCTTTGCTGCTCGATGACGGTTCCGCGATCGACGGCGACCTCCTGGTCATCTCGTGCGGCGTGCGTCCCCGCACCGAGCTGGCGGAAGGATGCGGCCTGTCCACCGCCGCGGGCATCCTGGTGGACCACCGGCTGCGGGCCCACCACGAACCGCACATCTTCGCGATCGGCGACTGCGCCGAAGTGCGCTGCCCGGACCCCGGCTGTACCGCCTGCCGCACCGCACCGGGCCCGTCAGGGCTGGTGGGCCCGGGCTGGCGCCAGGCCGAGTGGCTCGCCGAATACCTGACGCTCCTGGCGGCGGGCCTGGTCGAGGACGCCGAACTCCTGCCGGAACTGCCGGCCGAACAGCCGGGCATCATTGTGCTCAAGGCACGTGGCCTGAACATGGCCGTCGCCGGGAACAACGGCGCCGACCCCTGGGACGAAGAAGCGCTCTCCGCCGGCGCCGTCAACGGCCGGCCCCGCCTGCAGATAGCCCAGTGGGCTGATCCCGAGCATGGCCGCTACGTCAAGATGACCACCCGCGGCGGCGTGCTGGAGGGGTTCGTGGCGGTGGGCATGCCCCGCACAGCGGCGGAGCTGGTGGGGCTCTTCGAACGGAACGCGGAACTGCCGGCGGACCGATCGCTGCTGCTCAGGCTGGACGGCCCGGACCAGCTGCCGGGAACTGCGTCCGCTGACCCGGCTGGCACGGTCTGCCGGTGCGCCGGGGTCAGCGGAGCGGCCATCCAGGGCGCCGTTGCGGAAGGCTGCGCCACTGTGGCCGAGGTATCCAGGGCAACCCGCGCCGGGACCGGCTGCGGCGGCTGCCACGAGGACATCAAGGGGATCATCGAAAAACACTTCCAGGCGGTAGCGGCCGCCTGAACGAACCGTGGTTGAGGCCGGTTGGTTGAGCCTGTCGAAACCTACGCCGGCGCCTTGGGAATGATGACCCACAGGGCGATGTAGACAAGCTCCCCAACGCCCACCAGGCCGAAGATCACGAAGCCGAGGCGTACCAGGAACGTAGGGAGTCCGAAGCGGGCGGCGAGGGCGGCGCAGACCCCGCCGAGCACTTTGCCGCGGCGGGGCCGGACCAGGGCGGCAGGGTCCAGAGTTCCGGTTCCCCTGCCTGCGTCCGCTACATGTGGACGTGCAGGCGCCGGGCGGCTTCGGAAATGGAGCCTGTCAGCGACGGGTACACCGTGAAGGTGCTGGCAACGTCATCAACGTGGAGCTTCTGCTTCACAGCGATGGCGATGGGGAAGATCAGCTCCGACGCGTTAGGACCAACCACCACGCCGCCGATCACCGTGCCGGATCCCTTGCGGGCGAAGATCTTCACGAAGCCGTCACGGGCGCTGCGCATCTTGGCGCGGGCGTTGCTGCGCATTGAGAGCTTCACGACGTCGCCCTGGTACTTTCCGGAGTCGATGTCGGCTTCCGAGACACCCACGTTGGCGATTTCCGGCGAGGTGAAGATGTTGGAGGCCACCTGGTGCAGCTTCAGCGGAGTCACGCCGTCGCCCATGAAGTGGGCCACGGCGATCCGGCCCTGCATGGCGGCCACGGAGGCCAGCGGCAGGACGCCGGTGCAGTCACCGGCGGCGTAGACGTTCGGGGCACTGGTGCGGGAAACGCCGTCCACCTTGATGTGGCCGCTTTCGCTGACGGCGACGCCGGCTTCCTCGAGCCCGATTCCGTCGGTGTTGGGGATGGAGCCCAGGCACAGGAGGCAGTGGCTGCCGGTGACCTTGGTGCCGTCGCTGAGGGTGACCACCACGCCGTCGTCCGTCCGCTCCACCGATTCGGCGCGTGAGCGGGACAGCACGCGTACACCGCGGCGTTCGAAGACTTCCTCCAGGACCACGGCGGCGTCAACGTCCGATCCCGGGAGCACCCTGTCACGGCTGGATACCAGCGTCACCTTGGAGCCCAGGCCGTTGTAGGCGGACGCGAACTCGGCGCCGGTCACGCCGGAGCCCACCACGATGAGTTCCTCGGGCAGTTCATCGAGGTTGTACAGCTGGGTCCAGTTGAGGATGCGTTCGCCGTCGGGACGGGCGGTGGCCAGCTCGCGCGGATGGGCGCCCACGGCCAGGAGGATGGTGTCCGCCTCGATGGTTTCGGTGCCCTCCGCGGTCAGGACCTCGATGGTGTGGTTGTCCAGGAGCCGGCCGGACCCTGCAAGGATCCGGACGTTCTGGCTCGCCAGCGCGTCGTGGATGTCCTTGGACTGGCTGCGGGCCAGGTTGAGCAGGCGGTCATTGATGTGCTTGAGGTCTGCCCGCATCACGGGAACGAAGTCTCCGCCGTCGACGTCGAACTTCACCCCCAGCTCGCCGGCTTCGGCAACGCGGGTCATCAGGTCCGCCGTGGCGATGAGGGTCTTGGAGGGGACCACGTCCGTCAGGACCGCTGACCCGCCTAGGCCTGCACGTTCGATGATGGTGACCTGCGCCCCCAGCGAGGCGGCCACCATCGCGGCTTCGTATCCGCCTGGACCACCTCCCAGGATCGCGATCCGGGGTGAACTGAAATCTGGGTGCGTAGTCACAAACGATTATTCTCCCGCATCCTCGCCTGACCACCAAAGAAACCGCTCTCTCAAGGGTGCGCGCCAGGGGGTGGGCGGAGCGGAACCGGCAGGATACCTTGTACCAGTGAGTACAACTGACTTCCTGAACACGGACCCCTTCGCCGCCGCCCGCGCTGCTGCCGACTACATTGCCGAGGAAACCGGGGTGGACACCCACGACGTCGCCCTGGTGCTCGGTTCCGGTTGGGGCGGGGCCGCTGACCTGATCGGCGAAACCACGGCCACCCTGTCAGCCGAAGAGGTGCCCGGCTTCCATGCACCCGCCGTCGAAGGGCACGTGGGGACCATCCGGTCGATCCTGACCACCGAGGGCAAGCGTGCCCTGGTCCTCGGCGCCCGGACGCACTTCTACGAAGGCAAGGGCGTGCGCGCCGTGGTCCACGGGATCCGCACCGCGGCCGCCGCTGGCTGCAGCACCCTGGTCCTCACCAATGGCTGCGGCGGCCTCAACGAGGAGTGGGCGCCGGGCACCCCAGTGCTCATCAAGGATCACATCAACCTCACCGCCGCTTCACCGCTGGAAGGCGCCACGTTCGTGGACCTGACAGATCTTTACTCGGCACGGATCCGCGGGCTGGCCCGCGAGGTGGATGCCACCCTCGATGAAGGCGTCTACGCCCAATTCCCCGGCCCGCACTATGAGACACCCGCGGAGGTCCAGTACGCCAAGCGCATCGGTGCCGACCTGATCGGCATGTCCACAGCGCTGGAGGCCATCGCCGGGCGCCACGCCGGCATGGAAGTGTTCGGTATTTCGCTCGTTACCAACCTGGCGGCCGGGATCAGCCCCCAACCGCTCAGCCACCAGGAGGTGCTGGAATCCGGCCAGGCCGCGGGTCCGAGGATTTCGGCCCTGCTTGCCGGAATCATCGCCAAACTCTGATCCATGGGGCGCGGCACCGGGGCTTCGGTGCCGCACGGGCAGCGCCAATGACGATAGCGTTATGCCCATGACGTCTTCCGATGCCGATGCTCGCCTCCTCAACGATGCCCGCGGGTGGGCAGCCCAAGACCCGGATCCGGCAACGTCGGCCGCGCTCTTGGAACTCGTCCAGGCATCGGTAGACGGAGACCCGGCGGCCCTGCAGGAACTCCAGGACAGCTTCCGCGGCACCCTGCAGTTCGGCACCGCCGGGCTCCGCGCCGCCCTCGGCCCCGGGCCCAACCGGATGAACCGCGTGGTGGTGCGCCGTGCCGCCGCCGGCCTGGCGGACTTCCTGCTTGGCGCTGTGGGCAAGGCAGCCCCCGGAACGAGGCCCCGCGCCGTCGTAGGCTATGACGCCCGGCATAACTCGGATGTGTTCGCAGCGGAAACTGCGGCCGTCTTCACCGCGGCGGGGATCGAAACCTTCCTAATGCCGGCTGCGCTGCCCACTCCCCTGCTCGCCTATGCCGTCCGCGCCCTGGAATGCGACGGCGGCGTCATGGTCACGGCGAGCCACAACCCGCCCCAGGACAACGGCTACAAGGTGTACCTGGGACGCCATGCGGTCGCGGAGAACGGCAACGGCGCCCAGATCGTGGCGCCCTACGACGCCGAAATCGCTGCCCGAATCAGCGCGGTGGGCGCCCTGGACACCATCGCCCTGGCCGCGGACGGTTGGACGGTCCTGGATGGATCGCTGGCCGCCGGGTACCAGGCGGCGACGGCGGGCCTCGCCCTCCCGGACCACTTCCCGGCGCGGGACCTGCGGATCGTGCTGACGCCCATGCACGGAGTTGGCGGGCAGACGGCACTCGCGGTGCTGAACGCCGCAGGTTTCGGGGATGTCACCCTGGTCAAGGAGCAGGCCGAACCGGACCCTGACTTTCCCACCGTGAGTTTCCCCAACCCGGAAGAACCCGGCGCACTGGACCTGGCCCTTGAAACGGCTGACCGCTTGGACGCGGACATCGTCCTGGCCAACGATCCCGATGCCGACCGCGCGGCAGTGGCCGCCAAGGACCCCGACACCGGCGCCTGGCGGATGCTCCGCGGCGATGAAGTGGGCGCCCTCCTGGGTGCGCACGTCGCCGCCCGGCATGCTGCGATTGGCTCGGAAACCCCTGACGGGGAAAGCCCTGGAGTTTTCGCCAACTCGATCGTGTCCTCGCGGCTGCTTTCCCGCATCGCCGCAGCGGCAGGATTCGACCACGAGGAAACCCTGACGGGCTTCAAGTGGATTTCCCGCGTACCCGGACTGGTCTACGGGTACGAGGAAGCGCTGGGATATTGCGTGGCTCCGGACCTGGTCAAGGACAAGGACGGCATTTCCGCGGCCGTCCTCATCGCCGAACTGGCTGCCGCCGCCAAGGCCGACGGCAAGACCATCTTCGACACCCTCGATGAGCTCTACCTGCAGCACGGCCTGCACGCCAGCGACCAGCTGAGCATCAGGGTGGCGGACCTTGGCCTGCTGGATGCCATGATGAACCGGCTCCGGGTTTCGCCGCCGGAATCCTTTGGCTCATCGGCAGTTGAGGTCTCCACCGACCTCTCCGCCGGTTCCGACCTGCTGCCGCCCACCGACGGACTGCTGTACGTGACGCGCAACCTCACCCGCGTCATCATCCGGCCCAGCGGCACGGAACCCAAGCTCAAGTGCTACCTCGAGGTGATCCACCAGGTAGGATCCGCCGCGGAGCTGCCCGAAGCCCGGCAAGCGGCAAGGGCAGCCCTGGACGAGGTCCTCCGGGACGTCAGCGAAGCCCTGGGGCTTTAACGCACTGAAGGGGCGCCCCCGGGGGCGCCCCTTGCGTCTGGTGCATGTGCCTGCCCGGGTTACAGCTCCACCTCGATGAAGCCGTCGCTGACCCGGGTGCCGTAGGCTGCGATCCGCAGGCCCGGAGTGCTGAAACATTCGCCGGTTTCGAGGTCGTAGACCTCCTTGTGCAGCGGAGACGCGATGGTGGGGCGGGAGCCCTTGGAGCCGAGGATTCCGCGGGCCATCACATACGAACCGGTGGCCGGGTCCTGCTGGGCCACTGCGAATACGCCTCCGGCCAGGGTGCGGAAAAGTGCCACCTGCCGGCCCTCCACCAGGGCTGCTTCTCCCCATGCGGGTTCGAGGTCCTCAAGGCGGCAGACGCGGTGCCAGCCTGCCGCGGTATCCGCTGCTCCGGCGTCGAGTGTCCCGAGTTCCAGTGTTGCCGTCATGTCCGGCTCCTCTCCCTGCGCTGCTTGTCCTGAAGTCACTGATGGCAGCCTGAGCGGCCGTGTTCCACGCTAGGCGCCGGGTGTTTCCGCGGCATGCGCCAAATGTGTCCGGGGCGTAAAAGAGACCTAACCCGGGCGGAAATGCGTTCGTGATGCAGAAGTTAAGTTGACGAAACAATTGGGAAACTGAAGCGAAACTGCCCCTCCCTAGTCTGGTTGGACTGCTCGACAGAGAAAGCCGCGGAGCACCGTCTGCGGCCCATGCGAAAGGCCCACAGTGACCGAACAGACTTCAAGCACCGAGACTCCGCGCCGCATCGTCGTCGCCGGCGGCGGCCCTGCGGCCCACCGTTTTGCGGACGCCATGCATGCCCGCGGCCTCGATGGCTGGCATGTCACTGTCCTCACCGAGGAGGCCCACCTCCCCTACGACCGGGTGGCGCTGTCCAAGGCCCTCACCGAAATGGACTACGACCTCACCCTCGGTGAGCGGGCCATGTGGGACCACGCTTCCGTGGAGCTCAAGACCGGCGAGCGCGTGGTCAAGATCAATGCCGACGCCAAGACGGTGGAAACCGCGGCCGGCAGCATCTTCGAGTACGACGAACTGGTGGTCGCCACCGGATCGAACGCCGCACGGCTTCCCATTCCCGGCAATGAGCTCACCCACGTCTACCGGACGCTTGAAGATGTGTGGGCCATCAACAAGACCATCGCTGACCTCACCGTAAAGCTGGGCCGCAAGGTCAACGCCGTCACCATCGGCGGCGGCCTCCTGGGCCTGGAATCCGCCGCCGGGACCGAGCAGCTGGGGGCAAACCCCATCGTCATCGACGGATCGCAGTGGCTGATGGCCACCCAGCTCGACGAGGGCGCGGGCCAGGCCATGGGCCGGCTTATCAAAGCCAAGGGCTTTGAAGTCCACGGCGGGGTCTTCCCTTCGGAAGTACTTTCCGACGACGACGGCCAAGTCACCGGCGTCCTCATGGCCGATGGCCGCATCGTCGACGCCGACATCGTCATCGTCGCCATCGGTGTCCGTCCCCGCGACGAACTCTTCCGCGCCGCCGAGGGAGAAGAGCAGGTCTTCAGCCTGGGCCCCCGCGGCGGCGTGGTCATCAACGACTACTGCGCCACCGAAATCCCGGGCATCTGGGCCATCGGCGAAGTAGCCAACTACGGCGGCATGTGCCTGGGCCTGGTGGCCCCCGCCAACACAATGGCCGAGATCGTGGCAGACCGCCTGCACGGCGGCGACGCCACCTTCCCCGGCTTCGACACCGCCACCAAGCTCAAGCTCTCCGGCGTGGATGTGGCCAGCTTCGGCGACGCCTTCGCAAAGACCGAACACGCCCTGGAAATCGTCTACGCAGACCCCGCCCGCGGCGTCTACCAGAAGATCGTCACCACCGATGACGCCAAGACCCTCCTGGGCGGCATCTTTGTCGGCGATGCCTCGCCGTACATGAGCCTGCGCCCGCTCCTGGGCCGCGAACTCCCTGCCGAGCCGGGCGCGTTCCTCAGCGCAGCCGGCGGCGGCGACACTCCGGAAACAGAACTTCCGGACGACGCCACCCTGTGCTCCTGCAACAACGTCACGGCCGGGACCATCCGGGACACCATCAACGGCTGCGGCGCCTGCGAGGGCAACGCACCTGTCCAGGAACTCGGCGAGCTCAAGGGCTGCACCCGGGCCGGCACCCAGTGCGGTTCCTGTGTGCCGATGCTGAAGAAACTGCTGGAAACCGAGCTGACCAAGTCCGGCGTCGAGGTTTCCAAGGCCCTCTGCGAGCACATCGAACTGTCCCGCCAGGAACTCTTCGACGCCATCCGCGTCCTGGAACTGACCTCCTTCGAAGAGATCATGGCCAAGTACGGCACTGGCGAGGGCTGCGACATCTGCAAGCCCACCATCGCCAACATCCTTGCCAGCCAGAACAGCGCCTACGTCCTCGACGCCGGCCGCGGGACCCTGCAGGACACCAACGACCGCGCCCTGGCCAACATGCAGAAGGACGGCACCTACTCGGTGGTGCCACGCATCGCCGGCGGCGAGATCACCCCGAAGAAGCTGGGCGTGATTGCCGCCGTGGCGGAAAAGTACAACCTGTACACCAAGATCACCGGCGGCCAGCGGATCGACATGTTCGGCGCCCGGCTGGAGGAGCTGCCCGAAATCTGGAAGGAACTGGTGGACGCCGGCTTCGAATCCGGCCAGGCGTACGGCAAGAGCCTGCGCACGGTGAAGTCCTGCGTCGGTTCCACCTGGTGCCGCTTCGGCGTCCAGGACTCCGTGGCCATGGCCATCCAGCTGGAGCTGCGGTACCGCGGCCTCCGCAGCCCGCACAAGCTCAAGATGGGCGTCTCCGGCTGCGCCCGCGAATGCGCCGAGGCCCGCGGCAAGGACGTGGGCGTCATCGCGACGGCGGACGGCTGGAACCTGTACGTCGGCGGCAACGGCGGTGCCACCCCGGCGCACGCCCAGCTGCTGGCCAAGGACCTCGACGACGAAACCCTCATCAAGTACATCGACAGGTACTTCATGTACTACATCCGCACGGCGGACCGCCTGCAGCGCACCGCGCGCTGGCAGGAGGAGCTCGACGGCGGCATCAAGCACGTGGAGGACGTGGTGGTCAAGGACACCCTGGGCATCGCCGAGGAGCTTGAGGCGGCCATGGCCAAGCACGTGGACACCTACATCGACGAGTGGGCCGACACCCTGAAGGACCCGGAGCGCCTGCGCCGGTTCCGCTCGTTCGTCAACGCGCCGGACCAGAAGGACGACTCCATCACCTTCGTGCCCGATGAGCGCGGCCAGATGCGCCCCGCCACGGCCGAAGAGAAGGCGGCAGCCGCCCAGCAGCCCGTCCTCCTCGGAGCCTCCATCGCGGTCCGTCCCGGCACGCCCGCACCCGTCGGAAACGAGGCATGACCATGCAGCTCAGCATCGACCTCACCGGCCGCGAGGTCCTGGTAACCGGAACAGACACCGCCGCCCGGCAGGCCGTACGCCGCTACGAAGCCGCGGGCGCCGTCGTCCGCCGCCTCGCCGGCCCGCACGGCACCGCCCCGCTCCCGGCGAAGCCGTTCCTGGTGGCCGCGGTCGACGACGGGCAGCCGGGCTGGGAGCCGCTGCTCCAGCAATACCGGGCTGCCGGCGTCCCGGTCGCCGCGGAACCGGCCGCAGGCGCCGCCGGGCACGTGACCCTGGTGGGCGGCGGACCCGGCACCACCGAGCTCCTGACCGTTGCCGCCGTCAAGGCGCTGCGCGACGCGGACGTGGTGTTCTACGACCGGCTGGCGCCCTGCCAGGACCTGCCCGCCCTGACCAGCGCCGAACTGGTGGATGTAGGAAAGAAGCCCGGGCACCACAAGGTGGGCCAGTCCGACATCGAAAAGCTCATGGTGGACAGCGCCCTGGCGGGCAACAACGTGGTCCGCCTCAAGGGTGGAGATCCTTACGTGTTCGGCCGCGGCGGCGAGGAAGTGGCCGCCTGCGTGGCTGCCGGGCTGAAGGTCCAGGTGGTATCCGGTGTCACCAGCGCCATCTCCGTACCTGCCGCGGCCGGCATTCCCGTCACGCACCGCAACGTGAGCCACATGTTCACGGTGGTCTCCGGGCACGCCCCGCTTACCGACAAGGAACACGGGCACCTGGCCGGCCTGGGTGGCACCATCGTGGTGCTGATGGGGATCGGAACCCTGCACCACCTGGCGGCAGGACTCCGCCGGGCGGGCATGCGCACCGATATGCCCATGGCAGTGGTGGAAAGGGGTTACCGCCCCGGCCAGCGCACCACCATCGCAGACCTCGGCACCATCACTTCGGCTGCGGCAGGCTGCAGCAACCCGGCCGTCCTGGTGATCGGCGAGGTGGTGCGGGTGGCGGAAGCCAACCGCGGGCACGCTGAGGCCGCAGCCGACCTGGACCGGCTGGCGGCCTCGCTGCTCGGTTCGTGAAAGGATTGACCCCCATGAACGCACTTGCACCGGCCGAAACGGCAGACGCCACCGGGGCGGCTGAGGCCGCGGAGGCCCAGGCGGCAGAATCACCGCTTGAGGGCTTCCGCATCGGCGTAACCTCGCACCGGCGCTCCCAGGACCTGATCGATGCCCTTGAGCGCCGCGGCGCCGAGGTGATCCACGCCCCGGCCCTGAAGATCGCCCCGGTCCAGGAGGACCTCCGCCTCATCGAGGACACCCGCACCATCATCGCGGCCAAACCTGACCTGTGCATCGCCACCACCGCCTACGGCATGCGCCGCTGGTGCGAAGCGGCGGATACTTTCGGCATCGGCGACCAGCTGCTCGAAACCCTGGGGGCCTGCCGGATGTTCGTCCGCGGCCCCAAGGCCCGTGGCGCGGTCCGCGCGGCCGGCCTCGCCGACGTCGGAATCAGCAGCGACGAAACCACCGCAACGCTGGTGGACATGCTGCTGGCCGAGGGCGTGCGCGGCAAGACCGTCGCCGTCCAGCTGCACGGCTACACCGACGTGCGCCAGCTGGAGCGGCTGCGGATGTCCGGCGCCACCGTCCTGACCGTCACGCCGTACCGCTGGGTCAAGCCGGACGGCGCGGACCGCCTTCCCCGCCTCATCGAGGCCGCCTGCAGCGGAAACCTGGACGTCCTCACCTTCACCAGCGCACCCGCTGTCGACGCCATGTGGAGCACCGCGCACGAAATGGGCGTCTACAAGCAGCTGATCGAGAGCCTGAAGACCAACGTGACTACCGCCGTCGTGGGCCCTGTCACCGCCCAGCCACTCCTGGATGCCGGCGTGAAGCCGCTGATCCCGGAGCGTTTCCGGATGGGCGCACTGATCCGGCTGGTCTGCGAGCACTTGGCGCTGAACCACGTACGGCGGCTGGACACCCGGTCCGGTAACATCGAGCTTCGCGGCCGCAGCCTGCGCATCGACGGCCAGGCCGTGGAACTGGCCCCCGCTCCCCTGCTGCTGCTCCGCGCCCTGCTCGGCGCCGGCGGGGCGGTCCTGTCCCGCGAGGCGTTGTCCGACCTGCTGGAACTGCGCGGTTCGGTGCACGCACTGGACATGACAGTCAGCCGGCTGCGTTCCTCGCTGCCCGACGGCAAGCTCATCGAAACCGTGGTCAAGCGGGGCTACCGGATCCGGGTCTAACAGTGGGGCCGGCGGCGGACGGCTTGCGGCAACGGCGGCGGCGGGACCGAATGTGTCCAAGTCCGGCGCAATGAGATGC
The DNA here is from genome assembly GCF_000022025.1 of Pseudarthrobacter chlorophenolicus A6. GTDB lineage: Bacteria > Actinomycetota > Actinomycetes > Actinomycetales > Micrococcaceae > Arthrobacter > Arthrobacter chlorophenolicus. Next base: position 1,440,222 of record NC_011886.1, on the reverse strand, counting down.
AGGTCACCGGTTCTGTTACCGGCCGGTAAATACTGGCGAACACCGGGGTGCTGAACGGCAACTGGCGGGAAACACGCCGGAAAAAGCGCAGGCCTACGCTGGGTTCCATCATGAACTTCCGGCCGTTTCCGGCCGCCAGCGAAAGGGCCAGCACATGTCCGCTCCGGCACCCACCACGTCCACCTCCTTTGCCACCCGCATCGTCATCGCCGGGGCCGGTCCGGCTGCCCGCGCCCTGGTCCGGCAGCTGGACCAGGGCCGTTTCGCTGGAAGCATCACCGTCCTCAGCAACCGCGACGACGCCCCCGAGGACCTGCTGGAACTTGCCCTGTTGCCGCAGGTGTCCGTCCGGTTCGGGCAGCCGGCCAGCCACATCGATGCCGATAACCGCACCGTGGCCACGGCCGACGGCATGGAGTTCGCCTACGACCAGCTGGTCATCGCCACCGGTTCGGCACCCGTGGCAGCGCCCGTCGAAGGCGCCGCACAGTGCCTGAGCTACTCCACCATCGACGACGCCACCCGCATTGCGGACCGGGTGCAGGAAGTCACCCGGGAACTGGGACGCCGTCCGCTCGGGATCCTGGTGGGCACCGGAGCGGCCGCAGGCCAGGCTGAAGCCGTGCTGCGCGCCAAGGGCGTCCGTCCGGTCCGCACCACCGCCCGGCCGGCCGCCGTCGTGCCCGGAACCTCAACCTTTGGCCTTTCCGCTTCCGCCGTGGTCTTCGAGGACGGCAGCAGCATGTCCGGCGACCTGGTGGTCCTGGCCGAGGACCGCGTGTCCTGCGACGGCCTTGCCGCCAGCGCGGGCCTGCGGACGGCCGCCACCGGAGGCGTCGTCATCACCCAGGACTTCCGGACCTCGGTGCCCGGCATCTGGGCCATCGGGGACGCGGCAGCGTTCGACGGCGTCCGGCTGGGTCTGCTCGTAGCGGCGGCCTCCGCTGCGGGGGCCTGCGCCACGCAGCTGCTCACGGCAGCCTCGGCGGCCGCGCACTCGCCTGAGGCAGCAGCAGGCGCAGCAGCCGCGGCGCCGTTCCCGGCACGGTCCCTCCAGGCGGCCGCCTGACGCCTGGCGGAGCGCGGGTTGCACCGTGTGCACCTGTGACAAGATGGTTCCCGAAACGCGAGTCAAGGACGCGCCGGGCCCACGACGCCCGGGCGAGGCCCCGAGAGGACCATCATGAGCAACGAAGCCACCCCTTCCGTTCAACCCGCTGCCGCTGCGGCCCGGAACATTGCTTCCTACATCGACCATACGCTGCTGAAGCCCGAAGCCTCCGAAGCGGACGTCCTCAAGGCCTGCGCCGAAGCCGCCGAGTACGGTTTCAAGTCGGTCTGCGTCAACCCTGTCTGGGTCAAGACCGTCAAGAAGGCGCTGAAGGGCTCCGGCGTCCTGACCTGCTCCGTGGTGGGCTTCCCGCTGGGTGCCACGCCCACCGACGTCAAGACCTTCGAAGCCCGCGGCGCGGTGCTGGACGGGGCCGACGAGGTGGACATGGTGATCAATATTGCGGCTGCCCGCGCGGACGACAAAGGCGCCCTGACTGAGGACATCGCCTCCGTGGCGGAAGCTGTTCACGCCAGCGGGGCCATCCTGAAGGTGATCATCGAGACCTCCCTTCTGTCCGACAGCCAGAAAGTCCTCGCCTGCGAGGCAGCGGTGGCGGCCGGAGCCGATTTCGTCAAGACCTCCACCGGTTTCAACGGAGGGGGCGCCACGGCCGAGGATGTGGCGCTCATGCGCAGGACCGTGGGGCCTGAACTCGGCGTCAAGGCCTCGGGCGGCGTGCGGTCGCTGGCAGACGCTCAGGCTATGATTGCTGCAGGTGCAACACGTATCGGCGCCAGCTCCGGAATTGCCATCGTCAAGGGTGAACAGGGTTCGTCCGCGTACTGACGGCTGCCGGACAACGCCACAGACCACGCCCTGCGGGGCCGAGGAGGAACGAATGTCCAGCAAGATCAACGCGTCCAACGAGGGCTCAGCGAAGCAGGGCTATGTCCGCACCCCGCAGAACGAGAACAAGCTGGGCGGCACCATTGTGGTGTTCGTGATCATGATGGCCCTGTTCCTCGGTGCCGTCTACTCGCTGTCCTTCCTGACGCTTGGGAACCCGTGGCCGATGGCCGTCTGCCTGGGCCTGTTCGCCCTGGCCTTCTGGATTCCGCAGACCATCCTTGGCCGCTCGGACTCGGCTGGCGAACACTAAACCTGTCTTACGCAGCAAAGACCCCCTGGACGCCGTCCAGGGGGTCTTTGCCGTTCCAGGCCTGTGGGAACACCGTCACCCAAACCAGGGGCCGATCCAGGCGGCGGCAGCCGCAACCACCCTCGGCCATTGGTTCTGGGCGATGGCCCAGCCCGCCACGGTCAGTCCCACCATGGCGTAGGCGCTGACGGGGATCAGCACCAGCCACTCGCGCTTGGACCCCGCCCTGCCCAGCAGGGGCAGTGACAGCGCCCCGTTGGGCCGCCAGACGTTCCGCAGCAGCGGCACCTTGCGCAGCAGTTTCGGCGGCCGGATCACCAGGGGCCACAGGAGCGGCACTCCCCCGGTGGTGATGAGGTCCCCCACAATGTGGACCACTACACCGATAAGCATCGACATCGGCAGCCAGGTCCATTGGTGCGGCGCGTACACCGTAACCAACCCGGCCATCACCAGGGCGAAGATCCAGTTGGAGATGAACCCGCTCTTTGGAAACAGCTTCAGGGCTTTCGCCGCGATGTTGATCAGGAACATGCACAGCAGCCCGGCACCAACTGACAGCAGCCCCCAGGGGGTTTCCATCTGCACTTGCGCAGCCACACCCGCAAGGAGCACGAACCCGGCGGCGCCGAGGACCGAATGGGTGCCCTGGCGGTGGCCGCCGCTGGCTGTTTCGATGCCCCTGGCTATGGCATTGGACAGCGGCGGCAGCGAATGGGCCACGGTGCTGGACCGGTGGTCCCAGTCGCAGACCAGCGCGGTGCCGGCCGTGGCCATGCCGCCGATAAGGATCCCCGTAGGGTCCAGCGGGTACCAGCCCAGCGTGTACGGGCCGGTAGACGCAACAGCTACCCACGCCGCGGCTCCCGACGCGGCGTGGTGACCTCCCATCAAGGGCTAGCTCACCGCCAGCGGCTGGTCGGAGAAGATGTTCCGGATGACGCCGTTGGCCCACTCCAGGATTTCGGCGTCCTGCAGGTCCCGGCCACCGATCCGGGCCGTCTTCGGCTTGGGGATGAGGATGGCGTCCAGTGCCGGCTTGGACTGGGACCCTGGGTACATCCGGGTCAGCCGCATCACTTTGGACTCGGGAAGCGATGCCGGCGCGAACTTGATGAAGTTGCCCTGCAGCGCGACATCGGACAGCCCTGCTTCGCGGGCCCCCACCCGGAAGCGCGCCACCTCCACCAGGTTCTGCGCGGGCAGCGGCAGCTCACCGTAGCGGTCCACCAGCTCGGCCTTGACCTCGTCGATGGCCTCGTTGGTCAGGGCCGCGGCCAGCTTGCGGTACGCCTCCAGCCGCAGCCGCTCCCCCGGGACATAGTCATGCGGCAGGTGCGCGTTGACCGGCAGCTCGATCTTCATCTCGGCGGCCTTTTCCTCGGCCTCGCCGCGGAAGTCCGCCACGGCCTCGCCCACCAGCCGGATGTACAGGTCGAAGCCCACCCCCTGGATGTGGCCTGACTGCTCACCGCCCAGCAGGTTTCCGGCGCCGCGGATCTCCAGGTCCTTCATGGCCAGCTGCATGCCTGCGCCCAGTTCGTTGTGGGCAGCCACGGCCTTGAGCCGTTCCAGGGCCACCTCGCCCAGCGGCTTCTCCGAGGGGTACAGGAAGTAGGCGTAGGCGCGTTCGCGGCCACGGCCCACACGGCCGCGGAGCTGGTGCAGCTGGGACAGCCCGTACTTGTCCGCGCCGTCCACGATCAGGGTGTTGGCATTGGAAATGTCCAGGCCCGTTTCGATGATGGTGGTGCACACCAGGACGTCGAACCGGCGCTCCCAGAAGTCCACGATGATCTGCTCCAGGCGGCTCTCGGACATCTTGCCGTGCGCCACCTCCACCCGGGCTTCAGGCACCAGCTCACGGATCTTGGCAGCGGTCCGCTCGATGGTGGACACCCGGTTGTGGACCAGGAACACCTGGCCTTCACGCATGAGCTCGCGGCGGATGGCGGCCGAGGTCTGCTTGTCCGTGTACGGGCCGACGTAGGTCAGCACGGGGTGCCGCTCTTCCGGCGGCGTAGCCAGGGTGGACGTCTCCCGGATGCCGGTCAGGGACATCTCCAGGGTCCGGGGAATGGGGGTGGCGCTCATGGCCAGGACGTCCACGTTGGTGCGCATCTTCTTCAGCGCTTCCTTGTGCTCCACGCCGAACCGCTGTTCCTCGTCCACGATCACCAGGCCGAGGTCCTTGAACTCGAAGTCCTTGGACAGCAGCCGGTGGGTGCCGATCACCACGTCCACCGCGCCGCTCTTCACGCCCTCGGCGGTCTCCTTGGACTCCTTGGCGGACTGGAAGCGGGAGAGCGGCTTGACCCGCAGGGGGAAGCCGGAGAAACGCTCGGTGAACGTCTCGTAGTGCTGCTGGGCCAGCAGCGTGGTGGGCACCAGGACGGCCACCTGCTTGCCGTCCTGAACCGCCTTGAACGCAGCACGGACGGCGATCTCGGTCTTGCCGTAGCCCACATCGCCGGAGACCAGCCGGTCCATGGGGATTTCCCGCTCCATGTCCGCCTTGACCTCGTTGATGGTGGTCAGCTGGTCCGGGGTCTCCACGTACGGGAAGGCTTCCTCGAGCTCCCGCTGCCAGGGGGTGTCGGGGCCGAAGGCGTGTCCGCGGGAGGCCATCCGGGCCGAGTACAGCCGGATCAGCTCGCCGGCGATCTCCTTGACGGCCTTGCGTGCCTTGGACTTGGTGCTGGCCCAGTCCGCGCCGCCCATCTTGCTCAGGACGGGGGTGTCCCCGCCCACGTAGCGGGTCACCTGGTCCAGCTGGTCCGTGGGGACGAACAGCCGGTCACCGGGGGCTCCCCGCTTGGACGGCGCGTACTCCAGGACCAGGTATTCCCGGACGCCGTCGCTGCCGCCGGCTACCTTGCGCTGCAGGAGCTCAACGAAGCGGCCAATGCCGTGCTGTTCGTGGACCACGTGGTCACCCGCCACGAGCTGCAGGGGGTCGACGGCGTTGCGCCGCTTGGAGGGCATGCGCCGCATGTCCTTGGTGGACCCGGCCGAGGTGCGGCCCAGCAGGTCGGCTTCGGTGAGCAGGCCCAGTTTCAGCCCGTCCAGGACGAAGCCGCGGCCGACGGCGGCAGTGGTCACCTCGATGATGCCCGCCTGGGGCTCGTGCTCGAGGCTGTCCACGCGGGCGCAGGGGATGTCGTTTTCGTGGAAGAGTTCCGCCAGGCGCTGGGCCGGGCCGGGGCCTTCGGTGGCCACCACGATCCGCCACTGGTCGCGGACATGCGAGCCGATGAAGGCCATCATTTCCGCAACGTCGCCCTGGTAGCCGCGCGGTTCGCGGGCGTGCAGGTTCAGGACGTCGATCTCGGGGAGGAGTTCCGCGTCCTGCGCCAGCGACGTGATGGACCACCAGGAAACGCCGTGCCCCAGGGCTGAACCGCGGGTCTCCGAGAGCGAACGGAAGCTCGCCGAATGCAGCGCCGCCGATGCCTGCGAGCTAAGGTCCAAAGGCGCGGCACCGCCGTCGGACGCGGTGGACCACGCTGCCTCAAGGAATTCCTCGTTGGTGGCCGACAGGTCATGTGCCCGGGTGCGCACCTTTTCGGGTTCGATGACGACGGCGATGGACTCCGCCGGCAGCTGGTCCACGAAGGGCACCATGGCGTCCACCAGCACCGGTGCCAGGGATTCCATGCCTTCGACCGCGATACCGCCGGCAATTTTTTCCAGCATGTCCGCGGCAGCAGGCAGCTCAGCCTTCAATTTCGCCGCCCGGGACATCACGGACGCGGTGATGAGGATTTCCCTGCAGGGCGGGGCATGCAGTTCCGTGGGGTGGTGGATGCCGGGGGCTGACAGCGAGCGCTGGTCCGCCACGGCGAACCAGCGCATCTGGTCCACCTCGTCGCCAAAGAACTCCACGCGGATGGGGTGGTCCTCAGTGGGCGGAAAGACGTCGATGATGCCGCCGCGGACCGCGAATTCGCCGCGGTGGGTGACCATGTCCACACGGGCGTACGCGGCGTCGGCCAGGCTTCGGACCACGTCGGTGAAGGGAACGTCCTGCCCCACCTTCAGCGTGACCGGCACCAGATCTCCCAGCCCGGCCACCACCGGCTGGACCACGGCGCGGACGGGAGCCACCACCACGCGCAGCCGCTCCGCCGTCGAACTTTCCGGATGCGCCAGGCGGCGCAGGACCGAGAGCCGGCGCCCCACGGTGTCCGATCGGGGAGAGAGTCGCTCATGCGGGAGGGTTTCCCAGCTGGGGAACTCGGCCACGGAGTCCGCGGGGAGGTAGGCACGCAACGCCGCCGCCAGGTCTTCTGCCTCGCGGCCGGTGGCGGTGACCGCCAGCACCACGCCGGGGTCTGCCGCGCCTTCCTGCCCTGCCGCGGCGGCCGCCAGGCCATCCGCCATCTCCGCGAGCAGCACCGGCCGTAATCCCGCGGGCGCGCTGATCTGGTAGTCCTGTCCCCTTACGGCGAACCCGCGTCCGGCCTCAGCCCGGACACGGGCGAAAGACTGGTCCGGGGCCAGTGCACGGCGCAGCCCATCGAGCGTGGGGCCGTGCGTGGCGGTAACGGGAAGGCTCATGACAGCTGCTCCTGGGGTATTCACGGAAGATCGCAGGCAACGCGAAAACCCGAAATTCGCTGCGAATCCCGGGTAACCCCAGCCTACCGCGCACCGGTGACATTCAGGTTTGGACAGATTTTCCAACGTCCGCGCTGACACGGGCGCCGTGACCCGGGCGGGGCTACGCTGGCAGGGCCGGACCTTTTCCGGGAGCGGCCGTCCATAACGGCGGCGGCTCCGAACTGCTAAGGCAGAACACCGCTGAGGACGAACAGGAGCCAGCATGACCGGAGACAGCACCACAGATTCGCCCGTACCGGGCCACGGGGCCGCAGCCGCGCCCCGAACGGTCCTGGTCACCGGGGCCACCGGCTACATCGGGGGCCGCCTGGTGCCCAAACTCCTGGAGGCCGGCCACACCGTCAAGGTGCTGGTGCGCTCCCCGGACAAGATCGCCGGAGTGCCATGGCGGAACCAGGTGGAGGTAGTGCAAAGCAGCCTGGACGACGGCGATGCCCTGCGCCAGGCGCTGGCCGGCGTCGACGTCTTTTACTACCTGGTCCATTCGATGGCCGCCGGGGCGGGCTTTGAGTCCAAGGAACAGGCCATGGCCCGCACTGCCGCCGAAGCCGCGGTGGCGGCCGGAGTGGGCCGGATTGTCTACCTGGGCGGGCTGCACCCCAAGGGCGTGGAACTGTCCACCCATATGCGGTCCCGGGAAGCGGTGGGCCAGGTATTCCTGGACAGCGCGGTGGATGCCATCGTTTTCCAGGCAGGCGTGGTGATCGGATCAGGCTCGGCGTCCTTCGAAATGATCCGGCACCTCTCCGAGACGCTGCCCCTGATGCCGGCACCCAGCTGGGTGCGCAACCGGATCGAGGCGATCGCCGTCCGCGACGTCCTGTACTACCTGGTTGCCGCCGCGTCCCTGGAGGGCACCATCAACCGGACTTTCGATATCGGCTGCCGCCAGGTGCTGACCTACGCCAAGATGATGCAGGAATACGCTTCGGAGGCCGGGCTGCCCTACCGGGTGGTGCTGGCGCTGCCCATTCCCGCGCCCAAGCTGGCAGGCATCTGGGTGGCACTGACCACGCCCATCCCGTGGTCCATGGCGGTCCCGCTGGTCCAGTCGCTCCAGCATGACGCGGTGTCCGACGAGCACGACGTCGACGGGTACATTCCGCAGCCCGACGGCGGCCTCACCCCCTACCGCACAGCCGTGGCCCTGGCCCTTGGCAAGGAGCGGGACGGACAGGTGGAGACCACCTGGGCGAATGCCGGCGCGGATTCCGACCCGCTGCCCAGCGACCCGGAATGGGCGGGGCACAAGGTGTACATCGACGAGCGGACCTTCCACGGTGACGTGGACCCTGCCCGCGTGTGGACGGTCATCGAAGGGATCGGCGGCCGGAACGGGTGGTATTCGCTGCCGCTGGCCTGGCAGGTCAGGGGCTGGCTGGACAAGCTCACGGGCGGAGCCGGGCTGTTGCGCGGACGCCGCCATCCGCACACCCTGCACGCGGGCGAAGTAGTGGACTGGTGGCGGGTGGAGAGCATCGACAGGGGCAAGCTGCTTCGCCTGCGTGCCGAGATGCGGGCGCCTGGACGGGCCTGGCTGGAGCTTTCCGTGGAACCCGACGGTGACGGAAGCCGCTACCGGCAACGGGCCATTTTCTTCCCGAAAGGCCTCAGCGGCAGGCTGTACTGGCTGGCTGTGCTCCCCTTCCACAGCTTCATCTTCCCGGCGATGGCACGGAACATTACGGCCGCTGCCCAGGAGCTGGCCGATGCGGAGCGGCCGGCCGCAAACCCGTAGGATGTTTGGAGCCTCATCCGATCGCGACGTCCCAGGAGGACCCATGGCCCTGAGCGCCACCACCACCGTTCCGCACCCCGTTGACAGCGTTGCCGCTGTCCTGGTGAACGAGGATTTCCAGCGCCACGTCAGCCAGCTGGTAGGCGGAAACCTGGAATCGTTCACCGTTGACGGTGACATTGCCGGCGCCTTCAGCGCCACATTGGTGCGGACGCTGCCCACCACCCGCCTTCCCGAGATCGCCCGGAAGTTCGTCGGCGAGAACCTGAAGGTGACCCAGGTGGAGACCTGGGATGCCCCGGCCGCCGATGGCTCCCGCAAGAGCAACATTTCCCTGAAGGTTGCCGGTGCCCCCGTTGATGTGACCGCTGTCCAGCGCCTGGTGGCCGAAGCCACCGGAACGCGGGTGGAGCTGGAAGGCGAGGTCAAGTCCTCGGTACCGTTCCTGGGCGGCAAGATCGCCGACGCCGCCGAGCCCATGGTGGCAAAGGCATTGAACCTGCAGGCCACCCAGGCGCAGGCCTGGCTCGAAAGCCACTAGTTCATGCAGCTCCCTGTCTTTGCCGCGCTGGTCCTGATCATCGCCGGTGTTTGGTCACTGGCCGTCTGGCCGCAGTTCCTGCGCCGGGTCATGAAGGATCCCCGCGCACGTGATGCCGCCGGAAAAGCCACCAGGTTCCTGACGGTGCACGTGGTCCTGGTCAGCATCTCGATGGTGCTGGGAGCGGCGACCGCCCTCATCGGCGTGCTGGGGCTGCTGGGTTAATACCCCGCTCCCGTTTTAACCCAAGAGGTCCACTTCCCACCGGGAAGCGGACCTCTTGGTATTTATGGGGCAACGCGTGATCGCGGGCACTGCGTGTTCGCGGATAGGCGGCGCGCTTTGCGCCCAGCCCGGTCAGGACGCTTGGTTGAGGGCATCCTCCGCGGCCACCCAGGAAATCATGGCGCACTTCACTCGGGCCGCATACCGTGCCACGCCCTCAAACGCGGCGGCGTCCCCCAGCAGTTCAGGATCGGCCGGGACCTTTCCCCGCGACCTGAGCACCTCGCGGAAACTGTCGATCACGTCGTGCGCCTCAGCTACGGTCAAGCCTTCGGCGAGGTCGCTGAAGACCGATGCCGAGGCCATGGAGATGGAGCAGCCGGCGCCGTCCCAGGAAACCTGGGCCACCTTCCCGTCGGCCACGGCCAGCCGCAGGGTCACCTCGTCGCCGCAGACCGGGTTCAGCTGGTGGGACTGCCCGGTGGAAGCTCCCTGGGGGGCCGGGGTTTCGGCCAGGCCGCTGCCGTGCCGGGCCTTGGAGTGGTCGAGGATAATCTGCTGGTACAACTGGTCAAGGCTCATTGCATACCTTCGGTTTCTGGCGGCTAAGCGCGGAAGTAGGCCCGCACGCCGGCCACGGCGTCCAGGAACTGGTCTACGTCGTCGGTGGTGTTGTACAGGTAGGCGCTGGCGCGGGTGGTGGCGGTCAGCCCCAGCCGGCGGTGCAGCGGCTGGGCGCAGTGGTGGCCTACCCGGACGGCGATGCCCATCGAGTCCAGGAACTGTCCGACGTCGTGGGCGTGGACGCCGTCGACGTCGAACGCGGCCAGCCCGATCCGTTCCTCACCGGCTGCCGGGCCCAGTACCCGGATCCCGGGAAGCGCCTCAAGGCCTGCAACCATGCGCTGGCCAAGGTCCATTTCCCACCGGTGGATCCGGTCCAGGCCGGTCTCCGTGAGGTAGTTGGCGGCGGCGGCCAGGGCAACCGCCTGCGAAATGCGCTGCGTGCCTGCCTCGAAGCGCTGCGGCGCCGGGAGGTATTCGGCCCGTTCCATGGTGACCGTAGTGATCATTGAGCCGCCGGTGAGGAACGGTGGAAGGATATCCAGGAGTTCCTGCCTGCCGTACAGCACGCCGATGCCTGTGGGCGCGAGCATCTTGTGGCCGGAGAAGACAGCGAAGTCCACGTCCAGCTCTTTGACGTCCAGGGGCATGTGCGGCGCGGACTGGCAGGCGTCCACGACCACCAGGGCATTGGAAGCGCGGGCCAGGGCCACCAGTTCACGGACCGGATTGATGGTTCCGAGGACGTTGGAGGCGTGCGTGAAGGCCAGCACCCTGGTACGGCTCCCGATGATTCCTGCAGCCTGCTCGAGGCTGAGCCGGCCGGCATCGTCGATGGGCAGGTAGCGGAGCGTCGCACCGGTGCGGAACGCCAGTTCCTGCCACGGGATGAGGTTGGCGTGGTGCTCCATTTCGGTGACCACTATTTCGTCGCCCGGTTTCAGGGCAAGGCCCTTCAGTGCAGAGTTTCCGCGGCCCTGGGCGGCCCATAGCGCGGCGTTGGACAGCGCGTAGGAAATAAGGTTGAGGCCCTCTGTGGCGTTGGAGGTCCAGACGGTTTCGGAATAGTCCGCGCCGATGAGGTCCGCCACGGTCTGGCGCGCGTCTTCGAAAGCCTCGGTGGCTTCGACCGCAAGGTGGTGGGCGCCCCGGTGCACTGCGGCGTTGCGCTGCTCGTAGAACTCCTGCTCGGCTTCGATCACGCTGAGCGGGTTCTGGGACGTTGCCCCGGAGTCAAGGTAAATCAGCTGCTTGCCATTGACCGTCTGGTTGAGGACCGGGAAGTCGTTGCGGATGCGGAGGACCTCGGCGTTGTCCATGACCGGAACGGACCGCTCCAGGGTGGCGGGCGTTGATACTACGGCCAAGACGTGCTCCTTGAGATGCCAGCGGTTGACACTCAATTGTCCCACAGCACGGCTGTGGCGGCCGCCCGGAGGGGTCAGCCGCCACAGTCGCTCCGGGCTTCAGCCCGCGGAGCGGAGGGCCGGCGACGGCTGGGGGGAGAGTCTCGGTCTCAGAAGACTCTGACGTCGCCGGCCCCGTCTCGGTCCGGCCGCGTGGGCCGGAAGTTCAATGAGGCCTTGATGTGTTTCGGCAATCCGTGCGGCTCTTTGCTGCCGTGTGCTTTGCCTCCTTAAGTAAATCCCGCGGGGCCGGCGCGCACACGAGTAGGGTGTACTCGAATTCCGGCGGGTGCCACTACGGGGACACTGAGTGTCGATACCCGCCGCGCCGCGAGCGCGCTGCAAGGCATGGCGTTAACGCAGGGCCACTGGTGGCTTCGGATCCTGCAGGGAGGCGCGCGGAGTCAGTACTTCCGTCCAATGAGTGGCCGGGTGCGCGGCCTGCGCGGAAATCTGCTGCGTGACGGCGGCAGCTAGCGGGGAAGGGCCGTTTCCAGTTCGTCGCGGCTCCGGACGCCCAGTTTGACGTAGGTGCGGTACAGGTGGCCTTCGACCGTACGGACGGAGACCATGAGGCGCTGTGCTATTTCGCGGTCCGTGAGGCCCTGGACGGCCAGTTCCACGATGTCCTGCTCCCGTCGCGTGAGGTGAACGGTGGGAGCCGCCGCGATGAACCGGCCTTCGCGGAACCGCTCCCCCAGTTCGTGGTCGCACTTTTCGCGCTGCGCCACGGCCTGCCGGGAGCGGCGGCGCTCCCCCGCCTGGTCAAGGACGGCACCGGCACGGGCGTAGGCCTCGCGGGCAAGGTTGACGAAGCCGGATTCCTCCAGCGACGCGGCTGTCGCCATCAGGGCGTCGCCATCGGCGGCTTCCCACGATGTGGCAAGGGTCAGCATTGCCTCGGCCCAGCGCCCCTGCAGTCCTCTTGCTGCTTCCTGCACCATGGGAATGACGGAGGGGTCCCCCAGATCCCAGCACATGGCCAGGAGTTCGAGCAGCTGGCCGGCCCGGCCAGCTGCTTCAGTGGTGGTCATCAGCGTGTGCAGCGATGCCAGTCCCTTGCCGTCGTGTGCAAGGTATTCTCCGGCGGCCATCGCGTAGCCGCGGGCCAGGAGGTCGGCGGGACCGCCGGCCATGGCGTCCGCATAGTCCTGTTCCAGCCGCTTGGCCTGCGCGGCGTCCCCCAGCCGCGCAGCAACGTAGTACCCCAGTGCGGAGCCGAAGCCGAACAGCTGCAGGGGGTCGTTAAGGCGCAATGCCTCCACGGCCGGGAGCAGCACCTGGTAGGCCCGTTCCATCCGGCCCTGGCGCAGCAGTGAGTATCCGCGCAGCACCTGCAGGCTGCCGTTGAACGTGGCCACTCCTGCAGCGTGGGCGGCGGCGTAGCTGTTGAGTTCCCGCTCCGCGGACTCCCACTCGCCCATGGCCAGGTAACAGCTCACCAGCCTGCCGAGGACGAATTCCGGGAAGAAGTACAGGCTGTCCTCCAACGGAGACAGCTCGGACGCGGCGCGAAGGGCGGCGTCAAGGCCGTCGCCGGGGCGGCCCGCCGCCGCAAGTGCGTGCGCCAGCAACGCTTCCCCCAGCGCCGCCATAGGTTCCGCCTTGGTTTCGGAGAGCCCCGGGACCCTGATGCCCTCCACCTCTTCCGCGAGTGCCTGGAAGTCCGCTTCGGCTCCCGACTGGAGCAGGCGCAGCAGCTGTGCCGGCCAGCCGGGACCTGCCTCCCCGGCCTGGGAGACGTGGCCGAGCACGTCGTCGGCCACGGCTGCCAGGGACTGCCCGGCCGCTTGGTGGGCCGATACCCGCAGCAGGAGGACGGCCGGCCCCTGTGGATCATCGGCGAGCGGTGCCCAGCACTCGTCGAGGAGGGCTGCGGCGTCAGCGTAGGCGCCTTCGTTGTAGAGCGCCCTGGCCTGGATGGCCTGCGCGAGCGGCAGTGCTGCCGGGTCCTGGATCCGGGCTGCGATGGACCGGGCGCTGTCATTCCGGAAACGCAGGAGTGCTTCGCGGGCGGACTCCAGCATGTCCTCCTCGGACACTTTGACTCCAACTTCGATGGCCCACTCCACGGACCGCAGCCGCCCCTCACCGCGAAGGACCGTGCCGTTCTGCCGGGCACGGATCTTCTCCTGCAGCTGAAGGCTGCGGGAGACCGAGATGGTGTTCCTGATGGCGTCGGAAAAGAGGCCGTTCCACAGGGACAGCTCGGCCGGCACCCCTGACGTTTCGACGGCCATCTGCTGGTCCAGCAACGAGCGGACCACCGGCGCCCCGCAGATTTCTTCGATGACCTTGCGGCCCACCGGACCCGCCAGTGCGATGAGCTTGAGCGCTTCCTGCTCCTCGGGGTTGCGCCGCAGGTGGTCCTTGGCCACCACGGCGGTGAGCCGCGGTCCGTCGGCGGGCAAGGCACCCAGGAGGATCCAGATCCCGTTGCGCTTCGAGAGGATTCCCGCTTCGGCGGCATCGTGCAGCAGCGCATCGAGGAGCCGGGGGTTCCCGCCCGAAGCTGCCCACACAGCCTCAATGGTGGCGGCGGGAACAGTACCGTCCAGCAGGTGGGCCAGGACTTCTTCGATCTGCTCCCTGTTCAGCGGCCGCAGGTCCACGCGTTCGGCGAGCCCGTCATACCAGAGCTGGTCCAGCGGCTGGGGCAGTCCCGGACGCGGCCTCGCCGCCGCCACCACGGTGGCCCAGCCAGCCGAAATGAGGTCCGCGACCACTCCGGCGGACGCTTCGTCAAGGTAATGGGCGTCGTCCAGCACCATCAGCACGGGCGCGCTGTTCCCGGCGCGCAGCTTCTCGAAGTAGCTCCACATGGACCGGAGCACCGCCACCGGGGAGACGGATTCCTCGGCAGTAAGGTCGCCGGTGTACGGCGTCAGGACGCCGAACGGAACCGCCGCAAGGGCTGAGCTGCCATGGATCCGCAGGATGTTCAGCTCGTCCGCGAGGCGTTCGGAGATGGCGTCAGCCAGGGACGACTTTCCAATACCGGGGCCGGCCATGACGAACACCGCCTGGCTGGTGCGGTTCCGGACGATGTTGCAGATCCTGTCCAGCGGCTCGCGGCGTCCTGTGAGGACCCTGCCTGCTGCTGCTTTGTGGCCGTTAGACGAGTCCAGTCAGATCACCCCTGGAGGTTACGCCGAGCTTGGTGAAGACCTGGTACAGATGGCCCTCAACAGTCCGGACTGACACGCCCATTTCCAGGGCAATGTCGCGGTTGGATGCACCCCGGCCCGCAAGCCGCGCTATTTGCCGTTCCCGGCTGGTCAGCAAAGGGCTGCCGCTGCTGGGCACAATGGGGAGGTTCGCAACCGTGGTGGCCAGGATGTCCAGGCGGGCCTGGGCCGTGCGGGCCGAGATCGAGTCGCCGTCCTGGCGCGCGAAGTCCACCGCGAGGGCCATGCACCGCGCCTCGACGGCGTCCAGCTCCAGGGTGGCGGCCAGCTCACCGCCGGCCAGGAGGGTCTTGGCATCCTTGGTACGGCTGCCCAGCGCAATGAGCCGGGAAACCTCGGCCAGCGGACCCTGGCGGCGGCCGGCAATGTCTTCGAGCACCCGGAAATCGGCATCGCTGCCGTTGACCGTGGCCGCCAGCAGTTCGACGCCTGCAAGGGTGTGGAGGCCCGCGGCGAGGTTACGCCGGGCGGATTCCTTGAGCCGGGCCACGGAGTCTGCGTCGTTCAGCCAGCGGCCGGCCGTCAGTGCGCAGAAACGGATGATGCTTTCGTCAGCGAAGCCGGCGGCTGCAGGGATGCGTTGCAGCTTGCCCAGGTACTTGCGGGCCTGGGGAGCGTTCCCCGTCTGTGCGTAGGCCAGGGCGGTGGCGGCATAGGTGTACCGGAGCGCCGTCTGGACGGGTTGGAGTTCCAGCTGCGCCCCGGCGGAGATCAGCAGGTCCAGGGCCGCGGCGCCACGTCCTGCGAAGACGTAGGCTATGCCGGCACCCAGCTCGCTGGAAGCTGTCCCGTAGGGCAGCTTGTATGGTTCGTCCGTGCTCTGGGGGCCAAGGAAGTCCAGGCACCGCCGCCACTGCCCCGCCAGCAGCAGCACCATGTAGGACTCTTTGGTGTACTGCTCCCGCAACCCCACCACGTGGGAGGCGTCGCTGATCTGGCCGCCGAGCTGGCGCATCAGGCCCAGCGCGTCCATTTCGCGGCCGGTGAGCACCAGGGCGGTCATCAGCAGGATCGCGGCGTGCATGCGGTAGCCGGTGTCCGGGTTCAGGGCGGGATCGGCCGCGGCTTCAAGATCAGGAATCAGTCCGGCGTAGTCGCCCATGAAGGCCCGGTACTCGAACGCGCTCAGGGCCACCCGGTTGGCTGCGACGGCGGCCGGGTCGGGCCAGGACGGCGGCTCGGCCCCGGTGCCGGCCAGCAGGCGCTCCCGGGCTTCGGCGAGCAGTGACGGCACTTTGTCCGCGTGCTCTGGCAGGCCCATCATCACCTTGGCCCTGGCCGCGACAACCTGTGCGTACTCGTCGACCTCGAGGGCGTCCAGCTCCGGTTGCGAAATGTCCTCAAGGGCGGCCAGTGCCTGGTCCGGCATGTCCAGCTGAAGGTAGGCGGCCGCGCGCTGCCGCTGGGCAGGAACCCATTCCCGGTCTCCGCGGCGGAGCAGTTCGCCGTAGGTCAGCGCGAAACGCGGGTCGAACAGTTGGACCGCGGCCTCGGCTGCCGAAAGAGCCAGGGCGGGGCTCAGTTCCGCCTCGCACTCATGGGTCCAGGCGGCAAAGGCCATCAGCTCTTCGACCGTCATGCCCGCCGGGTCCGGTTCCACACCTCCCAGCAGCACGGCACGCAGTTCGCGGCGCCGGGCGATGCTCAGCCAGGTCCGGACGACGTCGCCGATGTATTTCTCGCGCAGTGATACCCAGCGGTGGTCGGAATCGTCGATTTCTAGGAGTCCGCCGTCCTCCATGTCCGCCACGACATCGGCGCCGTAGATCGAGGTCAGCCGGGACAGCTCGACGCTCCGGGCGCAGCAGAGCATTTCGATGACTTCGCGGGTTTCCGGGGTTTCCCGCGACCAGCGGGAGCGGACAATATCGTCCAGGCTGGCGGCGCCGTCGAGGACTACTTTGTCGCGCAGGGTCCAGACGGAGTCGGACAGCACCAGGTTGCCGGACAGTTGCTGTTCGGTGACCAGTGCCTTGAGCAGCAGTGGATTGCCTCCCACCATCTGGTGGTAGGTGGTGACCAGGGACGCGGACACACGGTGGCCCAGCAGTGAAAGGAGCACCTGCCGTGTCTGGATCTCATTGAGGTTGCTGAGCCGGACCTCCGTGAGCCGCCGGTCCGTAAGGAGCCAATGGAAGTCGGCGGGGAGGTCGCTGATCTTGGGTGCCACGGCGACGATTTTGGCGGTCCCGGTCAGGAGCACGTTGAGGAGCACGCCGGCGCTGAGATCGTCGATGGTGCCGGAGGTGTCCAGCGTGATCACGCAGGGCCGGCCGGCGGCGTCACTGCGGATGAGGGAGGTGATGCCGCGCAGGATGGCGGTGGGCGAGCCCATATAGGCCTGCGGGAGGCGGGCAAGGAGGAAGGACAGGCAGCCGTAAGGGGTGGTGGAACCGGCGGGTCCGCTGCGGAGCTGCAGCGACCAGACGTCCGGACCAAGGTCCGTGACGGCGGCACGGGCGAGGGACGATTTCCCAACGCCCCGGCCGCCGGTGATGACGACGCCCAGCGAGTGGTCTGCGGTCAGTGCGGTGCGGACAGCCTCAAGGTTGGCGCTGCGGGCGGGCACGGACCATTGCGGCCCAGGGCTGCCCTGGGCCGGAGTCCGCAACCCGACGTCCAGGGGTGCTGGCCCGCGCCCCCAGCTGAGTGGCTCGATTGACATGAACGTTCCCCTACATCCAGCTATAGCGGGATGTAGCCCCTTTGCTCCCCCGCATAGCAAGAAGAGTACCTTGCCCGGCGGACAACGAGACAGGTCAAAGCCACTTTAAGTTTTTTGTGGCGCGGGCCAGGTACTTGTTATCCGGCCGTCTTGGCCGGGTGGAACTTCTGCTGGGCCGCGGTGAGGCCCTCCTGAAGAAGCAATTCGACGGCGTCGGCCGCCTCGTCCAGCAGGAACGGCAGTTCCTTTAGCTCTGCGGTTCCGAAATCGCGCAGCACGTAGTCGGCCGTGTCCATGCGGCCGGGCGGGCGGCCCACGCCTACCCTGACCCGGAGGTAGTCCTTGGTGGCGAGAGCCTTGGAGATGTCGCGCAGGCCGTTGTGGCCGCCTTCGCCGCCGCCGATCTTCAGTTTCACAGTATTAAAGGGGATGTCTATTTCATCGTGGACGGCCACCACGTGGTCTGGCGAAATCCCGTAGAAATTGGCCAGCGCAGATACCGGTCCGCCGGAGACGTTCATATAGGTCATGGGCTTGGCCAGCACCACGCGGGGGCCTCCGATGCCCAGGCGCCCTTCAACCACCTGGGCGCGTGCCTTGTGGCTCTTGAACCCCGCGCCTACCCGGCCCGCCAGTTCGTCGAGGACCATCTGGCCCACGTTGTGCCTGTTCCCTTGGTACTGGGCGCCGGGGTTGCCGAGGCCAACAATCAGCCAGGTATCAGTCATGGATCAATCCTAAGGTGGGTGGTCTTGCGGCTCGGGCTCAGGCATGGCAATGGCCGGACCCCGTGCGGGATCCGGCCATCGGCACAGCGTGCGGAGTGGCTACTCGGCAGCAGCTTCCTCGGCAGCGGGAGCTTCCTCGGCGGAAGCTTCGGCCTGCTCGCCCTCTTCCTCGGCGATTTCAACTTCCTCAGAGATGTTCACAACCAGTGCCTCGGCGTCGGTCAGCAGGACGACACCCTTGGGCAGCACGAGGTCGGACGCGTGGATGTGCTCGCCGGCGGCGCGGCCTTCGATGGAAACCTCGACGGCGGTGGGCAGGTGGGTTGCCTCAGCTTCGAGGGAGACGGTGGTCAGCTCGAGGTTGTGGACGGTGCCGGGAGCGGACTCGCCTGCAACGTGAACGGCAACGTCAACGGTGACCTTCTCGCCCTTGCGGACGGTCAGAAGGTCGATGTGCTCGATGATCTGCTTGATCGGGTCGCGCTGGATGTCCTTGACCAGGGCCAGGTGGCCTTCGCCATTGATGTCCAGGGACAGCAGGGCGTTGGCGGTGCGGACGGCCAGGGTGGTGGCCTTGGCGGGGAGGGTGATGTGGATGGGCTCTGCGCCGTGGCCGTAGATGACGGCGGGGATCAGGTTGGCCATCCGTGCACGGCGGGCGTAGCCCTTGCCGAATTCGGTGCGCAGTTCTGCTGCGAGCTTCTGCTCAGACATGGAATCTCCTTGAAGGCTAAACGGTGTTCAGCGAGGGCGGAGGTCTGGGATGACCTTCAACGCCGGGCGGCCGGGGCGGCCCAATCCAAGAAGGCTGTTCTTCATCTGAAGGACAGGTCAGACCCAGTCGATCACGGAGATCTGCGAGCCGTCGAAGCGGCTGCTCTCCCTCGCCAAGGTTTCGGGGTAAAGCTTACCAGTGCCGGCACCGTTTACTGAAAACGGTGCCGGCACAGGCTGGTGCTACGCGTTGCCGTCGAACAGGCTGGTGACCGAACCGTCGTCGAACACTTCACGGACGGCGCGGGCAATGAGCGGCGCGATGGACAGCACCGTCAGCTGCGGGAAGCGCTGCGACTGGTTCAGCGGCAGGGTGTTGGTGACCACCACTTCCCGCGCGCCGGACTCGGACAGGCGCTGTGCAGCGGGTTCGGAGAAGACGGCGTGCGTGGCGGCGATGATGACATCCTTGGCGCCGGCGTTCTTCAGTACCTGGACAGCACCGGAGATGGTTCCGCCGGTGTCGATCATGTCGTCGATCAGGACGCAGGTGCGTCCCTCGATCTGGCCCACCACGGTCTTGGACACGGCCTGGTTGGGGACGGTCAGGTCGCGGCTCTTGTGAACGAACGCCAGGGGCGCGCCGCCCAGGCGTTCCGCCCACTGCTCGGCGACGCGGACCCGGCCGGTGTCCGGGGAAACCACGGTGATGTTTTCGGCATCAACGCGGGTGCGGATGTAATCGGCCAGCAGCGGGATGGCCATCAGGTGGTCAACGGGGCCGTCGAAGAAACCCTGGATCTGGGAGGTGTGCAGGTCCACGCTCATGATGCGGTCCGCACCGGCGGTCTTGTAAAGATCAGCCACCAGGCGGGCGGAGATGGGTTCGCGGCCGCGGCCCTTCTTGTCCTGCCGGGCGTACGGGTAGAACGGCGACACCACGGTGATCCGCTTGGCGGACGCACGCTTCAGCGAATCGATCATGATCAGCTGTTCCATGAGGTGGTTGTTCAGCGGGGCGGGGTGGGCCTGGATCACGAAGGCATCCGTGCCGCGGACGCTTTCACCGGCGCGGACATAGATCTCGCCGTTGGCGAAGTCGTAGGCGTCCACCGGGAGGAGGTCGGTGCCGAGCTCCTTGGCGATTTCCCGGGCCAGCTCCGGATGTGCCCGCCCGGTGGCGAGCACCAGCTTCTTCTCGCCGTGCGCCGTAATTTCGCTCATTGTTACTTGCCCTCTTCTGTAGATGCCGGGGTACTTGAGGAGTTGTTGATGGCCGCCTGGGCCAGTTCGGCGGACCGGCTGCCGGGACGGTTGGCCGGGACCCACCCTTCGGTGTTGCGCTGGGCGGCGATGCTCAGCGCGAGCGCACCTGCCGGGACGTCCTTGCGGATCACCGCGCCGGCGCCGCTGTAGGCGCCGTCCCCCACGGTGACCGGTGCAACGAAGACCGTATTGGAACCTGTCCTGACGCCTGAGCCGATGACGGTGCGGTGCTTCTTCTCGCCGTCGTAATTGGCTGTGATGTTGCCGCAGCCGATGTTGGTGTCTTCGCCGATTTCAGCGTCGCCGGCGTAGCCCAGGTGGGACAGTTTGGAGCCGCGTCCGATGGTGACGTTCTTGGTTTCGTAGAAGGCGCCGATCTTGCCCTTTTCGCCAAGGACGGTGCCGGGGCGCAGATAGGTGAAGGGGCCGACGGCGGCGCGCGGGCCGATCACGGAGCCGGAGCCATGGGTGCGGATCACCGTTGCGCCTTCGCCCACCTCAACGTCGGTGAGGGTGGTGTCGGGTCCGACGACGGCGTCCCGGGCCACCGAGGTGGAGCCATGCAGTTGGGTGTTGGGCAGCAGGCGGACGTCCTCGTCCAGGGTGACGGAGGAATCGATCCAGGTGGTGGACGGGTCCACCACCGTCACGCCGGCGCGCATCCAGGCCTCCACGGTGCGCCGGTTCAGTTCAGCGCCGAGGGCGGCGAGCTGGACGCGGTCGTTGGCGCCCTCCACCTGCCACCGGTCAGCGGTGACGACGGCGGCAACGCGGCCGCCTGCCTCGCGGGCCAGTCCCAGCACGTCGGTGAGGTACTTCTCGCCCTGGGCGTTGTCGGTAGTGACCTTGCCGAGTGCTTCGCGCAGCACGGCGGCGTCGAAGGCGTAGATTCCGGAGTTGACCTCGCGGATCAGGCGCTCTTCGTCGGTGGAGTCCTTGTGTTCGCGGATGCCGGTGACGGTGCCGTCCTCCCCACGGAGGATGCGGCCGTAGCCTGTGGCGTCGTCCAGGACTGCGGTGAGCACGGTGACCGCGTTGGCTTCCCGTTCGTGGGTGGCGACCAGTTCGGCCAGCAGCCCGCCGGAGAGCAGCGGGACGTCCCCGTAAGTGACCACCACGGTGCCGGTGAGCTCTTCCTTGGCGTCCAGTGCCTGCAGCGCCACTTCCACGGCACGGCCGGTGCCGGGCACCTCGTCCTGGTCCACGATGGCCGCGGACGGATCAAGTTCCGCCACGTGACCGGCCACGAGGTCGCGTTCGTGGCGGACCACGATGGCGAGCTGGCGGGGTTCAATGCTGCGGGCGGCGAGGAGCGCGTGGCCCACCATCGAGCGTCCGCCGATTTCGTGGAGGATCTTGGGGGTACGTGACTTCATCCGGGTACCGGCACCTGCTGCCAATACGATGACTGCGGCCGGACCGGTGTTTTCAGGGATCACGTACGGATTCTCCTCGCTTTGTTGCGCTGGCGCTTCATGGTGTCCGGCCAACCTCCGCCGGCCCGGCACCGGGAGTTACCTGCTGAACTCCCCGCACAGCAGTTCCGCCCATAGGATTCGAACCTATACTCCACGGCTCCAAAGGCCGGGGTGCTGCCGTTACACCAGAGCGGACCATGCCTCCGGCACAAGGCCCGGGCACAAGTCCCTATTTTGCCACGGGTTCGGGGCAGCGCGCGACACACCCCCTGCCGACCGGGAGCCGGCGCTTCCCGGAGGCGGGAAAACAGGCCCGCCGGGGTAGGGCATGATGGAAATGTGAGCAACAACCCCCCGCGGACACGGATGACCGGCCTTCAGCGGCGGAACCAGCTGATCGACGTGGGGCGTGGCCTTTTCGCAGTCCGCGGACTGGACGGCACCACCATCGAAGAAATCGCCGCCTGCGCGGGCGTCTCGAAACCGGTGATCTACGAGCACTTCGGCTCCAAGGAAGGCCTCTACACCCAGGTGGTGGACTTCGAGTTCCACATCCTCCTGGACGCCATCAACACCGCACTGGCCGACGAAGCCAAGCCGCGCGTCCTGGTTGAACGCGCCGCCCTCGCCCTGCTCACATACATCGAGGACCGCACCGAGGGCTTCCGTATCCTCATGCGCGACGCTCCCCCGTCCCAGCCCGAAGGGGCCTTCTCCACCCTCCTGTCCCACGTCACCGCCAGGGTGGAGCACATCCTGTCCGACGAGTTCTCACGGCGCGGCTTCAGCGGCCAGGACGGCGCCATGTACGCCCAGATGCTGGTGGGTATGGTGGCCATGACCGGCCAATGGTGGCAGGACAGCCGCCAACCCGACAAGAACACCGTCGCGGCGCACCTGGTCAACCTCGCCTGGAACGGCCTGACCGGCCTCAAGAAGGACCCGGAGCTGCAGTCCGAACCCTGAGTTGTCACCTTCGTGGGCGGGGCACCTGTCCGACCCGCCACGCCGCCTTTGTCAGTCGCCGAGGAGCTCTGAGGCTTCGAGCCACTCCATTTCGAGGGTGTCCTTTTCGTCGGTGAGGTCCTTGAGCTGTTTGTTCTGGGTGGCGAGCTTGTCGAAGTCGCCGGCCTCGGTGGCCTTCAGCATCAGGTCGTGAAGCTTCTTTTCCTCTTGGTCGAGCTTCTTGATCTGCCGCTCGATCCGGTTGAGGGCCTTGCGGGCTTCACGCTTTTCCGCCTCGGAGGGGCCGGACCCTGCGGCTGCTGTTGCGCCCTGGCCTCCGGCGCTGGTGACGGGGTTTCCGCCGCCGGTCACGGTGGACCCGGCCAGGGCGGCTTCGCGGAGTTCAAGGTACTGGTCCACGCCGCCGGGCAGGCCACGGAGCTTGCCGTCGCCGAGGAGCGCCATCTGGTGGTCGGTGACGCGTTCCAGCAGGTAACGGTCGTGGCTGACTACCACCAGGGTTCCGGGCCAGCCGTCCAGGACGTCCTCGACGGCGGCCAGGGTGTCCGTGTCGAGGTCGTTGGTGGGCTCGTCGAGCATCAGGACGTTGGGTTCGCCCACCAGCAGCCGCAGAAGCTGCAGGCGGCGCCGCTCACCGCCGGAGAGGTCCCGGACCGGTGTCCACTGCTTCTGGTTGGTGAACCCGAGTTGCTCCACCAGCTGGCCTGCGGTGAATTCCTTGCCGCCCACGTTGAAGGAACGCTTCTCGCGCTCAATGACCTCGATCACGCGGAGGTCAGCGACGTCGTCGAGCTCCTTGACTTCCTGGGTGAGGACCGCGGTGACCACGGTTTTGCCGCGCTTCAGCTTCCCGGCGTCGGGGGCGATTTCGCCATTCAGGAGCTTCAGGAGCGTGGTCTTGCCGGCGCCGTTGACGCCCACCAGGCCCAACCGTTCGCCCGGGGCCAGGCGGAGGGTGATGTTGTCGAAGAGTTTCTTGCCGTCGTCGCCGCCCTGGAAGTTCAGCGAAACGTTTTCCAGGTCGAGGACGTCCTTGCCCTGGCGTGCGGTGGCCATCTTGCTCAACGCCATGGAATCACGCGGTGCGGGAACATCGGCGATGAGGGCGTTGGCCGCCTCGATCCGGAACTTCGGCTTGGCGGTGCGGGCAGGGGCTCCGCGGCGCAGCCAGGCGAGTTCCTTCTTGACCAGTTGCTGGCGCTTGCTTTCCACCACGGAGGCCATCCGGTCCCGCTCTGCGCGGGCAAGGACGTAGGCAGCGTAGCCGCCCTCGAAGGGGTCCACGATCCCGTCGTGCACCTCCCACGTCTTCGTGCAGATTTCATCGAGGAACCAGCGGTCGTGGGTGACCACCAGGAAGGCGCCCTGGTTGGCGCGCCAGCGGGATTTCAAATGCCGGGCCAGCCAGGCAACACCCTCCACGTCAAGGTGGTTGGTGGGCTCGTCGAGCATGATGACGTCGTGGTCCTCGATCAGGAGCTTGGCCAGGGCCACCCGCCGTTTCTGCCCGCCGGAGAGCGCATGGACGTTGGCGTGCCAGTCGACATCGGACACCAGGCCACCCATGACTTCACGGATTTGCGGGTTGCGTGCCCACTCGTAGTCGGCCTGGTCACCGACGATCGCCACGCCCACTGTCAGGTCGCCGTCGAGCACGTCGCTCTGGTCCAGGTAGCCGACGTTGACGTCGCCGCGTTTGGTGACGCGGCCGGAATCCGGGGTGGAGCGCAGGGCAAGCAGCCGCATCAGGGTGGATTTGCCGTCGCCGTTCCGGCCCACCATGCCGATGCGGTCGCCCTCCTCGAGTCCGAGCGTGACGCCGTCCAGGACTGTGCGGGTCGCAAAGGAGACCGTGAGGTTTTCGCCGCCAAGAAGGTGTGCCAAAAAGAACTGCTTTCTGCTGCCCGGATGGGCATTGCGCTGCTAGAGAAGGGTGTCGGAGATGATGCGGGCGCCGGGGACGGGTCCGTGGACGGCGAGGGCGGACAGGCCTTGGTGCTGCAGGTCTTCCGCCAGTGCTTCCGCTGCCACGGAGTCATCCGCGAGCAGGGCCACGGTGGGCCCGGAGCCGGACACGATGCCGGCGATGGCGCCATGCGATTCGCCGATGCCCAGCGTATCGCGCAGTGAGGGGGCCAGTTCAATGGAGGCCCGCTGGAGGTCGTTGACCAGGATGCGGCTCAGGGCGTCTGCGTCGCCGCCGCGCAGGGCGGCCAGGATGTTCGGGTCGACGCCGGTGGGCTCGTCCGCGTCTACGCCCTCCGCTTCCCGCAGCCTGTCCAGGGTCCGGAAGACTTCCGGTGTGGACAGTCCGAAATCAGCGGTAACCAGGACCCAGTGGGTCTTTGCCTTGGCGAGTGCCGGCGACAGCTGGTCACCAACCCCGAGCCCCACCGCCGTTCCGCCGAGCAGGGAGAACGGAACGTCGGCTCCGAGTTCGGCAGCAAGGTGTGCGAGCTCCTCCCGGGAGAGGCCGCTGTTCCACAATGCATCACAGGCCAGGAGCGTGGCGGCGGCGTCCGCCGATCCCCCGCCCATCCCGCCGGCCACGGGCACCCTCTTGGTGATTTCCAGGTGGACCCCTGTGGCATGTTCGGAAACGTCAGCCATGATGGCGGCGGCCCTGTAAGCCAGGTTGCTGGCGTCGAGGGGGATGTCGACGGCGTCAAGGTCAAGGGTGCTGTCCGGGCTCAGGCTCACAGTGATGCCGGGCGTCTCCGTGCTGGTGGCCGCGACTTCTTCATAGAGCGAGACAGCGAGGTAGACGCTGGCCACGGAATGGTAGCCATCAGGCCGGCGCGGCCCGACGTCCAGCGAGACGTTGATCTTTCCGGGAGCCTTGACCCGGACCGTCCGCGCAGCGAACCGGACGGCGGGGGTGTTCATGCGCCCGCTTCCTTGGCTTCAGCAATCCTGGCGAACGCCGCGATATCGATGACCTCACCGCGCGCGGTGGGGTCGACGCCGGCCGCCACCAGGCAGCGTTCGGCTTCCGCTCCTCCCCCGGCCCAGCCGCTGAGCGCGGCACGCAGGGTCTTGCGCCGCTGGGCGAAGGCAGCATCAATGACGGCAAAGACCTGCTGGCGGGTGGCGCTGGTGGCAGGCGGTTCGCGCCGGGTGAAGGCGACGAGTCCGCTGTGGATCTTGGGCGCGGGCCAGAACACGTTCATGCCGATCACGCCGGCTTTGCGCATCTGGCCGTACCAGGCTGACTTAACGGATGGAACGCCATAGGTCTTCGAGCCCGGACCGGCGGCCAGCCGGTCGGCTACCTCGTCCTGGACCATGACCAGGCCGTGCTGCAGGCTGGGGAAATGCTCCAGGAGGTGCAGGACCACAGGCACCGCAACGTTGTAAGGCAGGTTGGCCACCAGCGCCGTCGGTTCCACGGGAAGGTCCGTGACTTTCATGGCGTCAGCCTCGACGAGGTGGAAATTTCCGACGGCGGCCGGCCGCCATTCAGCCACAGTGGCCGGAAGCTTGGCGGCGAGGACGGGATCGATCTCCACAGCCACCACGGCCGCGGCGGCGTCCAACAGGCCCAGCGTGAGTGAGCCGAGGCCTGGACCGACCTCCAGGACCGTCTCATCGGCCCCGACACCTGCCGCCGCCACGATCCTGCGGATGGTGTTGCCGTCGATGACGAAGTTCTGGCCCAGGGTCTTGGTGGGCCTGACACCGATCTCCCCTGCCAGCCGGCGAATATCGGAAGCACCGAACAGCGGTGCGGGCGCGGCGGGGTTGGGTTCAGTCACCTAGGTATCCTATCCCGCGTGGCCGGACCGTTTCCGCCGGGGCGGCCGTGTTAACGGCCGAAGCCGGACCCGGAAAAATACCGGGCCCGGCTTCGGACGTGGACCATGCCAGTACGGGCTGGCAGCAGGTCAGTTAGCTGCTGGCTGCCCAGCCGCAGCCCCACGGCTGGAGGCCGCGCTGCGCGTAAACGCGGTTCGCGATGTCGATCTGCTGTGCTTTGGTGGCCAGGCTTGCGTTGGGGGCGTAGGCCCCGCCGCCGGCGCCGATCCAGGTCTGGATGTCGAACTGCAGGCCGCCGTAGTAGCCGTTGCCGCTGTTGATGCTCCAGTTTCCGGTGGACTCGCACTGGGCGATCTTGTCCCACATGGCTTCGTTCATCATGGCCGGCGCAGCAGCGCCGGTGTTGCTGCCGGCGGCCGGGGCCGCAGCGGCCTGGACAACGGGCTTTGCCTTGGTGCCGACCGTAACCTTCTCAGCGACGGGCTGGACGGCTACGGCTTCAGAGACGAGGGTGCGGGAGGCTTCACGGCCGTCCACGAGGACCAGCTTGAAGGTCTTCTCCAGCTTGCCGGCGGCGCCTGCCTGGGTAACTTCCTTCTCCCCCTTGAGCATTTCGGCGCTTTCGGTGGTCACCGTCTCGAAGGGAACGTCCTCAGTGGTTTTCGCCGTCTGTCCGTTATCAACCCGGGACACCTTGATCACCATGTTGTTGACGACGTGCGCGTTGGCAGGCTGGGAGGTGCGGTCGTTGGCGCCAATGGTCAGCCCGGCGCTCTCAAGCACGTCGCCTACGGTAGCCGCAGTGGTAGTGGTGGTGTTCACCTTGCCATCGGCGACGATGCTGACCGATTTGGGGGTGGAGATGGACACGAACGAGCCGGCGAGTGCGAGCTGCGCGTCCTTGGGGACGGAGAGCGATGAGGTGCTGGCCACGCCGAGTTCGGTGACCAGGCCCGCGACGTCCTGCGCGGTGGTACTGACCGTCTTCTCTGCTCCGTCGAGGCTGACCTTGACTTCCTTGGCCTGGTTGACGTTGATGACGGTCCCGTTGTGGACCGAAGCGTCGATGGCCGGGGAAACCCTGTCTGCGGGCTTCAGTTCGATGTTGGCACTCTTGACTACCTGGCCTACGGTTCCGCCGAAGGTCTGGACGGACGAGACCTTCCCATCAACGTTGAGCGTGATGGTTTTGTTATTGCCGACGAAGGCTACGAGCCCTGCTACCAGGGTGCAAAGCACCAGCAGCTGGGCTCCAACCTTGAAAAAGCTGATCTTGCCATCCGATGTGAAGAACTTGACCACGATTGCCCGTAACTTTAGGTCCATCCGGGCACGGGGATTTGCGCAATAAAATGCCCGGCACCGCCTTTGAGCAGCAGTCCGGGCACCTTTGCGCCGCCTGCTTCCCGCCAGCGGCCAGGACGGGACAGGGTCCCGGCAGGAGATGCTGAAAGGAAGCGAAATTACCCGTTGGCCTTCCCCGACCCCGGCTAATAGTTTTCCACTGTAACCGTAGCGTTATAAACGGGCCAACAAATTTACATACCACGTATGCCTTGAAGGTCACTCAATGTGACACTCCTCAGCTCCAGGATCCGTATGCCCGCACCGTATTCGAGCTGATGCGGGTGCACAACTCCGCGAGGTCCGCGCCTGTCAATTCAGCCATGGCACGGACGGTGTACGGCACCATGTAGCTGGCGTTGGGCCGGCCCCGATGGGGATGCGGGGTGAGGAACGGAGCGTCAGTTTCCACCAGGACGAGTTCCGGGTCTGCGACAGCGAGCGCGGACCGCAGGTTGGCCGCGTTCCGGAAGGTCAGTGTCCCGGCGAACGACATGTACCAGCCCTCGCGGTTGCAGATGGCGGCAAGCTCCTCGTCGCCGGAGAAGCAATGGAACACCACCCTGTCCGGAGCGCCCTCTTCTTCCAGGACCTGCACGACGTCGGCGTGCGCGTCCCGGTCGTGGATCTGGAGGGTCAGCTCCAGCCGTTTGGCGATGTCGATGTGCCGCCGGAATGAGTACCGCTGATGGGCCAGTCCCTCACCTTCCGTGCGGAAGAAGTCGAGGCCTGTCTCGCCAATGGCGCGGATGCGCGGGTGGGCTGCCAACTGTTCAATCTCGGCCAGTGCGTCTTCGAGCTCGCCGCGGTCCGCATAGCCGGGAGCATCATTGGGATGCAGCGCCACAGCGCCCAGCAACCGGTCATCCTGCTGCACCGCCTGCACTGTAAACCGCGACGATTCCAGGTCGCAGCCCACCTGGACTGCCCCCTGGACACCCACAGCGGCAGCAGCGTCCAGGGCTTCAGCTATTCCCACCGGCCCTTTGCCGTCAGGAAAATCAAGGTGCGTGTGGTTATCCATTACCGGTACAGGCAGCGGTTCGGGCGCGGGCGGATACTCCCGTTTCGGGGACACTGCGCCACTCTGGGAACCACCCGTTGAGGGTTCGCGGTAGGCATCGGGGGTCTGCGGACTGCACATCACTCCAGCCTAGCGGCGGAGCGCACCATGATTTCGCCGGAACTCTATGCCAGGCCAGGCAGTTGTGTTAGTAGTCTGGTGGGAGCACATGAGAACGCCCACCGACGGGCGAAGGCAGGCTTGCTGTCCCGTCCAGGCGAAACCCTGGCTGAAAGGTTGCCGATGGAATCTTACCGACGCACTGCCAACGATGTGAGCGCTGCGAACCGCAACCTGGCGGGCGTTTCCGATCCCGTCAGCCACCTGAACGGGCACCGTGCCGCCGCCATGGACGCTGACTCGTTCCACGACGCCAGCCAGCGGATCCTCAGCACTGTCAACACGGTGATCGACGGGAAGTCCGACGCCGCGGAACTGGCGTTGACCGTCCTGCTCGCCCAGGGCCACCTGCTGCTGGAGGACGTTCCAGGCGTCGGCAAGACCCTGCTCGCAAAAACACTTGCCAAGACCATCGACTGCACCGTCAGCCGCATCCAGTTCACGCCGGACCTGCTCCCCTCCGACGTGACCGGCGTGTCCATCTACAACCAGTCATCCCGGCTCTTCGAGTTCCGTCCGGGCGCGGTTTTTGCCAACATCGTCATCGGCGACGAGATCAACCGGGCGTCAGCGAAAACCCAGTCCGCCCTCCTGGAATGCATGGAGGAGCACCAGGTGACGGTGGACGGCACTTCCTACCGGCTCGACGAACCGTTCATGGTGGTTGCCACCCAGAATCCCATCGAGATGGAAGGCACCTACCCCCTGCCCGAAGCCCAGCGCGACAGGTTCATGGCCAGGATCTCCATGGGCTACCCGGACAAGGACGCCGAAATCGAGATGCTCGAAACCCATCAGGCGGCGTCCCCGTTGGCCAAAGTCTCAGCGGTGGTCACTGCTGCGGAGGTGGCGGCCATGATCACCACTGTCCAGCAGGTCTATGTCTCCCAGGCAGTGAAGGAATACACCGTGTCCGTTGGCCGGGCCACCAGGGAAAGCCAGCTGCTGCGGTTGGGGGCCAGCCCCCGGTCCATGCTGCAGTTGGTCCGCGCGGCGAAGGCGACCGCCGCCCTGGACGCCCGCGACTTCGTCCTCCCCGACGACGTCGTCCAAGTGGCCGAGGCCGTCCTGGCGCACCGGATCATCCTGGACCGCAAGGCGGCCGGCGCCGGCGAAACGGCGCACACCGTGCTGCAGGGCATCCTGTCGCGGCTCCCGGTTCCGCAGGCACCCGCAGGCGCCGGCTACACAGCGGGTGCGGGCACTGCCCCCGGAACGCGGAGCCAGTCCGCCCGGAACGCCGCGTCCGTGGCAGGTTCGGGCAGGAACCGCTAAGCGGTAAGCCATGGCCCTCCTGGACAGACTGCCCCAGCACCTCTTCACCGCACGGGGATGGGGCATGCTCGCTGCCGGGGGCTTTACCCTGGCCGCCGCCCACATCATGGGGCGCAGGGACCTCCTGACCCTCAGCATCCTGCTGCTGGTTCTCCCGTTGGTTTCGCTGGCCGGGATCCGGCTGGTGAAGCCCCGCTTCCGGGTGTACCGGGAGTTCCATCCTTCGCCGGTGGAAACGTCCTCCCCCACCACTGTGCGCCTTGCCGTGGCGCGGACAGGTGCAGGCAGTGGCAGGGCCAATATGGAAGAACGCCTGCCGCCGCGGTTCGGCTCTTCGCCCGCGTTCCGGTTCCCCTCGCGTACGGCCTCGGGCGGTACCAGCCGCTATGAATACCACCTGCGCTCGGAGCAGCGCGGCCAATTCCGCATCGGGCCGGTCACGGCTGAGTTCACGGACCCGTTCGGGCTGTCGCTGCACCGCCAGTCCATCGACGACGGCGACACGCTCACCGTGACGCCGGCCGCCGTCGTGCTCCCCGCAACCGGCCTGGCCGGCGCACGCGGGAACGACGGCGTGACGGCGACCAGGACCCGCGCCAACCCCAGCGACGACGACGTCATGACGCGCGAATACCGTCACGGCGACCCCATGCGAAGGGTCCACTGGGCAGCCACCGCCCGGCACGGCTCGCTGATGGTCCGCCAGGAGGAATCCGTCACGACGCCGGAGGCCACGATCATCCTGGACCACCGGTTCGGGGCATTCTCCAGCGGCTCCACCGCAGCCGGCGGTCTGGTGGGCCAGGCCGGCCAAGCCAGCCAGGACGGGCATTCCATGCTGACCAGCCGGACGTTTGAATGGTCGGTGGTGGCGGCCATGTCCATCAGCGCCCACCTCGCCGAGCGGAACTATGGCCTGCGCTTCCTGGACGTCCGCGGCGAGCCTGCATTCCTCCAGTCGCCCTCCGCGCCGGAGCCGGAGTCAGAGGAATACAGCGGCGCGTCAGGGCTGCAGTCCATCGCGGAGAGCCTCGCTGCCATCCAGCTGTCAGGGCCGCACCACGCCCGGACCAATGGCTTGTTCCGGCCGCCCGCCGGCCCGGGTTCCGCTCCGGCGCTGCTGCGCCCCCGCAGCCGCAGTGGCCAGGATGCAGGACCAGCCGCATTCGACGACAGTCTCATGGACAAGCTGTCCGCGCACCGCATGCGCGGGCCACTGATTGCGGTCCTCGGCCGCATCTCGCCCGAAGAGGCGGTCGCCCTGTCCCCGGCAGCAAGTTACGGAACCAACGCCTTCGCCGTCATCGTGGCTGAGAAACCCGAAGACTACTCCCCCGCGCTGGAGACCCTGAGGCAGGGCGGGTGGCGCGCCGTGGCCGTGCCGGCCTCCGTGGGCACCGCGGCCGCGTGGGGATCGTTCGACCAGGACGTGCCGATGCCCGCGCCGTCCAGTGACGCCAGCCGCGGCGCGGGGGTGGTCCGATGACCATGGCGCCGGCCCGGACTCCGCGAAAGGGTACCCAGTCAGCACCGAATGCCGGTACAAGGCCAGCCCGCGTGGGCGCGTACCCCTGGGCCATGGCCGCAGCGATCGTGCTGGCAGTCTGCGGGGCTGCCCTGTCCCTGAACGGGGTCCTGCGCGGTTGGGCCTGGTATTGGCCCGTGGCCACCACCGTCGGCGCGGTGGGCTTCACCCTCGCCGGGCTTCGGGCACTGCGCGCAGCGCCGCTGCTGGTCACCGCAGGCGGCTTCCTCTCGCTGGGGGCCATCCTCACACTGACGTTCTTCCGCGGGTCAAGCATTCTGGGGGTGATTCCCAGCGCCGCGACGTTTTCCGACGTCAACCAGCTGATTCGCCGCGCCAGCGAAACCGTCCTGTCGGAGACAGCTCCCGTTGCACCCAATGTGGGCATCGTCATGGTGATCTGCGCCGTCCTTGGACTGGCGGTGATCCTGGTGGATGCGCTGGCTGTCCCGCTCGGCATGCCGGCGGCCACCGGCATGGGGCTGCTGGCCATCTTGGTGGTACCGGCGATGATCAAACCGCAAAGCGTCGGTTTCTGGGGATTCACTGTGACGGTGGCCGGCTACCTGATGATCCTGGCCTGCAGCCAGTGGTTTGCCCCCGACTTCCGCAGCCAGGGCGGGACTGCACGGAACCCGGGGCAGCTTCGCCGGGCCGCCCTCACCGGTGCCGTGGCGCTGGCCGCCACCCTGGTGGTGCCGCTGGCTGTGCCGGGCTTCGACCAGGGCACCTTCCCGCAGGGCTCACGGCTCAATCCGTGGGGAACCGGAACCGGCCTGAATCCCATGATCACGCTGGGAAACAGCCTGCGGACACCGGACGGCAGCGGCCGGATCACCTACGCCACCAGTGCCACAGCTCCCCTGTATCTGAGGTCCGTCACCGTGGACCATTTCGACGGCGAATCCTGGGGACCGGACGACCGCACCGCATCACGGTTGCCACTGGGCGGACAGATCGACCCAGGGTATGCGGTCCTCGCCGACGAACAGCAACAGGTCACGGCCATTGACACCGGCACGTTCAGCAGCCCGTACCTACCGGCCCCTTACGCGCCGGAAACCGTCCGCGGCCTCAACGGCCGGTGGACCTGGGATCCCGCCACGCTGAGCATCAAGGGCTCCGACGCCACAGCCTCCCGGCGCCAGGAGTACGTGGTGACATCGTCGGTGCCCAATCTGACGGCCGCGCTGCTGGCGCAGTCGTCCGCTCCGGTGCGGGACGTCCCGGACGACTTCACGCGGATCCCCGGGAACGTGCCGGAGATCGTCCGGACCACCGCCGGGCGCGTGGCCGGTGCGGGTGCCACGCCATACGAGAAGGCCATGGCCATCCAGCGTTACCTGCGCTCATCGGAATTCACGTATTCCCTGCAATCGCCGGTACAGGGCGGCTATGACGGCAACGGATTGTCAGTCCTGTCCGACTTTCTGGAGCAGAAGAGCGGATACTGCATCCATTACGCCTCCGCAATGGCGGTGATGGCGCGGCTGGAGGGGATCCCCAGCCGGATCGCGGTGGGGTATGCGCCGGGCAGGCTGACCGGCGCCACGGTAACCGTGGCCGGTCAAGGCGAGCTTTCGGAGTACGAGGTGGACGCGCGGGATGCCCATGCCTGGCCGGAACTGTACTTCCAGGGGCTGGGCTGGGTGCCGTTCGAGCCCACGCCGTCCCGTGGCGTGGTACCGGGCTACGCAAGCGATGCCTCGTCCCCCGCAGCGCCAGGCTCCGTTGAGAACAATGATGACCTCGTCCCCGATCCCGCCCCGGTTCCGACACCGGCTCCCAGCGCCACCCCGGTGCCGGCGCCGGGGGTTGGCGGCGGAAGCACCGACGCCGGCGCACAGGTGCTTCCATGGCTGCTGGGAACGGGTGGCGTGCTGGGTTTGCTCCTGCTTGCGGCGTCGCCGCGGCTGGTGCGCGCCGGAATCCGTGCGCGGCGCCTCCGGCCGAGGAACCCCGGTGATGCCGTTCCGCTGGCATGGAGCGAGCTGCTGGACCTCGGCCGGGACTACGGGCTCCCGGCCGGCACCAGTGAATCACCGCGCGCCTACGCGTCGCGCCTACGCAGGTCGCTGCTGGGCGAGCCGGACGGCATGGATGAGGCGGCGCACCGTGCCGTTGCCGCCGTCACGGCGGCCTTTGAACGTCGCAGGTACGGCCGGCCGCCGGAGCAGCCTGACGGTCTCCCGAAACCCGACGCCGGCTTATCCGGCCGCGTTGCGGGTTCGCGTGGTGCCGCCGCAGCGCCCGGACCGTTGGGGCCGCTCGAGGATTCGCTGCGGGCCAACGCAACCCTGTTGCGGCGGTGGAGGGCAAGGTGGCTGCCGCCTTCCGTCATCGGCCGCCTGGGCAGGTGGGCCACCGCTCCGGTCAGGCTCGCGGGCCGCGCGTTGACGCGGCGCGCGGAGACCAACGCAGAAGCCGCCGTGCGCGCCCGGCCCAACGGGCCAGGGCAGACTGCGCACGGCGGCTTCCACGAGCAGGAAAGCAACTGACTGCGGCGATCCCGCCACGTTCGCCGGCCCTTTTCCGGCGGAGGGGATCAGCCGGCGTAGGGGTCGGCGATGCCGATGTACTGGGTGTAGAGGTACTCCTCGATGCCTTCGAGCCCGCCTTCACGGCCCAGGCCGGACTGCTTGACGCCCCCGAAGGGTGCCGCGGCGTTGGAAATCACGCCGGCGTTCAGGCCGAGCATGCCGGTTTCGAGCCGTTCACCCATCCGGATGCCCCGGTTGAGGTCCTTGGTGAAGACGTACGCCACCAGGCCATATTCGGTGTTGTTGGCCAGGCGTACGGCGTCGTCCTCGCTGGAGAACGTGATGATGGGGGCTACCGGGCCGAAGATCTCTTCCGACAGGATCCGGGTGCCCTCGGTGACGCCGGCGAGGATGGTGGGCTGGTAGAAGTAGCCCGGGCCGTCCACCGGCGCGCCGCCCAGGACAGCCTTCGCGCCGGAGGCAACGGCGTCGGAAACCAGTTCGTGCACCTTGTCCCGGCTCTTGGCATCGATCAGCGGGCCCACTTTGGACTCGGGCTCGGTGCCGCGGGCGGTGGTCATCTCCTTCATCTTCGCGGCGAACTTCTCCGCGAATTCGGTGGCCACGGATTCGTGCACGATAAACCGGTTGGCAGCGGTGCAGGCCTCACCCATGTTGCGCAGCTTGGCCAGCATGGCACCGGCGACGGCCGCATCCAGGTCAGCATCGTCGAAGACGACGAACGGAGCGTTGCCGCCGAGCTCCATCGAGGTCCGGAGCACGGTTTCTGACGCATCGGAAAGCAGCCGGCGGCCCACTTCGGTGGATCCGGTGAAGGAAAGCTTCCGCAGCCGGGCATCCTTGATCAGCGGACCGGTCGTGGCACCGGCGGTGGAGGTCGGAATGACGTTCAGGACACCGGCGGGCAGCCCGGCTTCCTGCATCACGGCCGCGAACAGCTGCGACGTCAGCGGCGTCAGGTTGGCCGATTTCAGGACCATGGTGCAGCCGGCGGCAACGGCCGGCGCGATCTTGCGGGTGGCCATGGCCAGCGGGAAGTTCCACGGCGTGATCAGCAGGCACGGGCCAACGGGCTTCTTGGTTACCAGCAGGCGGGATTTGCCGTCCGGGGCCACGGAGTAGCGGCCGAACGCGCGGACAGCTTCCTCGGAGAACCAGCGCAGGAACTCTGCACCGTAGGTGACCTCGCCGCGGGCCTCGGCCAGGGGCTTGCCCATCTCCATGGTCATCAGCAGCGCGAAGTCCTCGGCACGCTCAGTCACAAGCTCGAAAGCCCGGCGCAGGATCTCCCCACGCTCCCGCGGCGGAACCTTTGCCCAGGACTCCTGCGCAGCCACCGCAGCGTCCAGGGCCGCGGCACCATCCTCGGCGCCGGCGTCGGCAATGCTCAGCAGCACCTTGCCGGTGGCGGGATCCTCGACGTCGAACGTCTTGCCGGAAGCGGCATCACGCCACTCGCCATTGATCAGCAAACCGGTGGGAACGGAGGCCAGAAGCCGGCTTTCACGGTCGGCGGTAACAGCGGCCTGTGCAGTAACAGTCACGATGACTCCCTCGTCAGTAGGGTTGTGGCGGCCATGGTGTCCTGCCGTAGAGGCGGAGCGTCGGAGGCCGATTAACTGTCACACTACTGCGGGCACGAAGGAGGGGTCTACGCTCCGGCGCACTGCCCAATAACGGGTTTACTGTGCAGCTGCACAGCACTTTCGGACTGTGGGCCACACGGGTTGGAAGTGCCCTCAGCGGGCGGCAAGCACGGCCGAATACAGCTCGCGTTTGCTGACCCTGACGTCCTCCGCAACCGCGGCCACGGCTTCCTTGAGCCTGATGCCCTGGGCCACCAGTTCGTTCACCGCCGCCACGTGGTCCTTCGGCGTACCGGCGGCCTGCTCCGGCGCGCCACCGAGGACTACGGCAATTTCCCCGCGGACCTCGTTGCTTTCGGCCCAGTGCAGCAGCTCGTCGAGGGAGCCCCGGATCACTTCCTCATACGTCTTGGTCAGCTCGCGGCAGACGGCGACGGGCCGGTCCGGGCCGAAACGCTCACGCAGCGCGCGGAGCATGGCTTCAAGCCGGTGCGGCGCTTCGAAAAACACCATAGTCCTGCGCTCACCGGCGAGGTCTGCCAGCCGTCCGGCGCGTTCACCGGCTTTCCGCGGCAGGAACCCCTCGAAGCAGAACCGGTCGGTCGGCAGGCCGGACAGCGCCAGGGCAGTCAGGACGGCAGACGGGCCGGGGACAGCGGTGACCGTCAGACCGGCGGCCACGGCGCCCTCCACCAGCCGGAACCCGGGATCGGAAACCGACGGCATCCCGGCGTCGGTCACCATGACCAGGGTGCTGCCCAACCGGACCTGGTCAAGGAGCTCGGCGGTCCGGGTCGCTTCGTTGTGTTCGTGGTAGCTGATGATCCTTCCGGCCACACTGATGCCGAGGCTCTGGACCAGGCGGTGCAGGCGGCGGGTGTCCTCCGCGGCAACAATGTCCGCTGTCCCCAGCAGCTCAACCAGGCGGGCGGAGGCGTCGCCGACATTTCCGATGGGCGTGGCGGCAAGGACAATGCGCCCGGGGGCAGCAGGGCCGGCGGCGGGAGAGGTGCTGGGGGAAGAATCCACGCCACCAGCCTACTGCTGGGAAGGACTGCCAGCCGCAAAAGGTAGCATGGGGCTCGTGACGCAGACCTCGACGCGGCGGCCGGGAGCCGGAGAATCCGGAGCCGGACAACCCGCTCCAGCGGCGTCTCCAGGCACCCTTTCCGAGGTTGCGGAGCAGGGTCCGTTCCGGTTGGGGCGCGGCAGGTCCAGGCCGTGGGTTGTCAGGCCGGAGGAAGCTTTCAGCATCGACGGACTCCGGGCGCGGCTGCTGGGCAGCGTCCGGTCGTGGCGGGAGTACCCGCCCTCGCTGCGGATCTGGTTCATCCTTGTGCCTGTCTTCACGGCGGTGGTGGCGGGAATCCTCCGCTTCTTCCGCCTGGATGCCCCGCACAAGCTGGTCTTCGACGAGACCTACTATGTCAAGGACGCTTACTCCTACCTCATCAGCGGCTACGAGCGCAGCTGGCCGGACAAGGCGAACGACTCCTTCAACGCCGGCAACCCGGATGTCCTGCTGAACTCCCCGGAATACGTGGTCCATCCGCCGGTGGGTAAGTGGATGATCGCCGCGGGGATGGCGCTCTTCGGCTCTGACAACCCGTTCGGCTGGCGCTTCGCAGCAGCCCTGACCGGAACCCTGTCAGTCCTGCTGGTCTCGCTCATCGCGCTCAAGCTGTTCCGGTCCCTTCCACTGGCCGGAGCCGCAGGCTTGCTCCT
The DNA here is from genome assembly GCF_000022025.1 of Pseudarthrobacter chlorophenolicus A6. Classification (GTDB taxonomy): domain Bacteria; phylum Actinomycetota; class Actinomycetes; order Actinomycetales; family Micrococcaceae; genus Arthrobacter; species Arthrobacter chlorophenolicus. The sequence continues at coordinate 1,403,072 of NC_011886.1, read as the reverse complement.
GGCGGTGGACGGCCACCACTTGGTCATGTCCCGCACCTCACTGCTGGACATCTTCCTGATGTTCTGGGTCCTGGCGGCCTTCGGGGCGCTCCTGATGGACCGGGACGATGGCCGTCGGAGGCTCGCCGCCCGGCTGGCCGCTGCCGCAGCACGCAATGGCGGACGTCCGCCGGTGGCGGAACTGCTGTCCGGCCCGTGGCTTGGCGTCCGCTGGTGGCGCATCACTGCCGGTGTTTGCCTTGGACTGGCTGTCGGTACCAAGTGGTCCGGACTGTTCTTCCTGGCGGGGTTCGGCCTGCTCACCGTCTTCTGGGACCTGAATGCCCGGCGGGTGGCAGGCATCCGGGGCTGGGTCAGCGGCGGAATCATCAAGGACGGCCTTCCCGCGTTCTTCAGCACGGTTCCCGTGGCCGCCGCTGTCTATTCGCTGACGTGGACCGGCTGGTTCCGGTCCGACAACGGCTACTTCCGGCATTGGGCGGAAAACAACCCCTCCGCGACGTGGGGCTGGTTGCCTGACGCTGTGCGGTCACTCGCCCATTACCACCAGGAGGCCTACACCTTCCACCAGGGCCTCAGTTCCGAGCACCCTTACGAGGCAAGCGCCTGGAGCTGGCTGGTACTGGGCCGGCCGACGTCGTTCTTCTATGAATCCCCCCAGCAGGGCACCCCCGGCTGCGACGTCGCCAAGTGCACCTCGGCCATCCTGTCGGTGGGCAATCCCCTGATCTGGTGGGCTGCGGCCATCTCCCTGGTCGTCCTGCTGTTCTGGTGGGCCGGCCGGCGTGACTGGCGCGCCGGCGCCATACTGGCCGGCGTTGCCGCAGGGTACCTGCCGTGGTTCATGTATCCGGACCGGACAATGTTCTATTTCTATGCGGTGTCCTTCGAGCCGTTCCTGGTGCTGTCCCTCGCCTATTGCCTGGGCCTGGTCCTCGGCAGGTCATCCGATCCGCCGTGGCGGCGCCGTTCGGGGCTGTACCTGGTGGCACTGTTCGTGGCCGCAGCCGTTCTGCTGTCGGCCTTCTTCTACCCCGTATGGGCGGCCGAGGTCATCCCCTACGACGCATGGAAGGTCCGCATGTGGATGCCGTCATGGATCTAGGGCAGGATGGCATCAGACCCCCAATGGACGCTGCTGCCGCGGCCTGGCCGCGGAACGGAGACCTGTTGTGAGAGAAGCAAGCACTGAACTGCTGGTCGGGCTGGACGCCGCCAGCAACGTAACCGACCTTTTGCTGGAACGGCACGCCGCCAACCCCGCCCATGCCCTGTACCGGCGCAAAGGGCCCAACGGGTGGGTGGATGTACCGGCCGGAAAATTCCTGCAGGACGTCAGCGCCCTGGCCAAGGGGCTGATCGCCGGCGGGCTGGAACCGGGCGACACCGTCGCCGTCATGTCGGCCACCTCGTACGAGTGGACCCTGGTGGACTTCGCCATCTGGTTTGCCGGCGGAGTCACGGTGCCCATCTACGAAACGTCGTCAGCCAGCCAGGTGGACTGGATCCTCCAGGACGCCGGAGCGCGGCGCGTTTTTGTCCAGGACCAGGCCACGGCGGATCTCGTCACCGGCGTGGTGGCCGGCTCGTCCACGCTCCGGGACCGCCTGGTCAACGTCATCCGCATGGATTACGACGGCGAAGCACCCCACCTTGCCAGCGTTGCGGCGGCGGGGGCGGGAGTCAGCGACGCCGAGCTTGAACGGCAAAGGAGCAGGGCAGGCCTCGACGACGTCGCGTCCCTCGTCTACACATCGGGCACCACCGGCAACCCCAAGGGCTGCGAGATCACCCACGGCAACTTCGCGCTGGTGGCCCGGAATATTGTGGCGTTCCTGCCGGAAGTCCTGGGCCAGGGCCAGTCCAGGACCCTGATGTTCCTTCCCCTGGCCCACGTCCTTGCCCGTGCCGTGCAGGTAATCTGCCTCTCCGCCGGAGCCACCCTGGGACACACCCCTGGCGCCGCGCAGCTGCTGGAGGACCTGGGAACGTTCCGGCCCACCTTCCTGCTGGTGGTACCCCGGATCTTTGAGAAGGTCAGGGCCACCGCAGCGCACAAAGCCGCGGTGGCCGGGAAGGGCCGGCTTTTCCAGGCGGCGGCGGCAGCAGCGATCGCCTATTCCACGGAGCAGGACCGTAAAAACCGCGGAGCAGGGTCCGGTCCCGGGTTCGTCCTGCGGGTCCGGCACGGCCTTTTCGACCGGCTGCTTTATCCCCGGCTGCGCCAGGCACTCGGCGGCCAGGTGGGCTACACCGTATCCGGAGCCAGCCACCTTTCATTGGAGGACGCACACTTCTTCCGCGGCGCCGGCATCCCGGTGCTGGAAGGGTACGGACTCACCGAAACCACCGCGCCGTGCACGGCCAACACCCCCACCCGGACCCGCGTCGGCTCCGTGGGCATTCCCATCCCGGGCACCACCATCAGGGTGGCCCAGGACGGCGAGATCCTGGTCAAGGGCATCGGTGTCTTCAAGGGCTACCACAACAATCCGCAGGCTAACGCCGAGGCATTCGTGGATGGTTTCTTCCGCACGGGGGATCTGGGGGAACTGGACTCTGACGGCTTCCTGACAGTCACCGGCAGGAAGAAGGACATCCTGGTCACCGCCGGCGGGAAGAACGTGGCCCCGGGGCCGCTGGAGGACGCCATCAGGGCACACCAGCTGGTGGGTCACGCCGTGGTGGTGGGCGACGGCCGGAAATACGTGTCCGCCCTGATCACGCTTGACCCGGAAGGATTGGCGAACTGGCGGTCAGAGCACGGCAAGCAGCCGCTTGAGCGGCAGGCCGCCGTCACGGACGCGGAGGTCCTGGCTGCTGTACAGGAAGCCGTGGACCAGGCCAACCTGATGGTCTCAAAAGCAGAGTCCATCCGTCGGTTCGCACTCCTGGACACCGAGTTCACCATGGAATCCGGGCACCTGACGCCGTCCCTCAAACTGAAGCGGTCCGCCGTCGTGCGCGATTTCGACGCCGAGGTGGCCAAGCTTTACGCCTGAGCGGGCTCCGTGGTCTCCTCCGCGGTCCGGGCCACGCCGCGCCGGCGGCGCGTCGGCCACGTGAGGATGAGGGTCACCAGCGACACAAGGAGCACCAGGCCCCCGATCACGATGCCTGCGTCCATCCAGAACTGGCCGGGGAACAGCCGGATCAGGGTGTCATCAAGGCTGAAGGTCCAGGATCCATCCGCGAAGAAGATCCGGTGGAACTCGGTGAAGAACTGCTGCCAGCCCAGGAACGCCAGTGTGCCGAGTCCCAGGATGAGGACCAGCGTGACAATGGAGCCCGCAAAGAGGCCCCGCCGGACTCCCCCGGCGCTGCGCTTGCGCAAATACAGGGCGGCGATGACGCCCAGGACCAACAGCAGGGTGCCTGCTCCGAAGGTGGAAAGGATCACGGTCTTGACGTCCGCCATATGGCTGACTTCGCCGTCCTTGAACAGTTTGTCGCCGCTGCGGTGCACCAGGTCACCGAGGTAGCGCGGGCCGGCCCAGTTGCTCAGATAGTCGACGGCGTAGGAGCCGTAGGTCATCCTGTCGTCCGTGCTGAACCCGTAGCCGTCGCCGGGAAACCCCGGGCGATTGTATTCGATCCACAGGAACAGCGGGCTGGTGACTGCGCGGACAGCGAGCACCAGCAGGACCACCGGGAAGAAGATGGCAAGAAGGACCTGCATGACCCGCGGTGCCACGGGCTTGGCGTTGGCCGCGCTCTCACGCTCGGCGTTGCGCCGCTCCACTTCCTCTTCGGGTGGGCGGACCGAAAGCGCGGAGGTGGGGAGCGGCTCGCGGAACGCCGCGCCGTCGCCCTTCCCTGAAGGCTTGCCGGTGGCAGGCTGTGCTGTGGCGGATTGCGCGGCAGCAGAGGATCCTGCGGCGGACGTCCCGGCGGCATTGGACTGCACGGCCGCGGATTTTTGGGCGGCTGGTTCGTCGGCGGCCTCGGCGGCGCGGCGGCCGGACCTGCTGTCCGGCTGCTGGCCCACGGGCGCGGCCGCGCCTTCCGTGGCCTCCCCCTCCGAGGTGCGTGACGGCGTCGGGGTCTCCTTCGCGGCGCCCTCCGCGGTGCGCTCCGGTGCCGGGGTTTCCTTTCCGGTGCCGCCATTGACGGAGCGCTCCCGCGCCGTGGTGTCCTTGGCGGTGTCGCCGTTGCCCGCCGCCATCCAGGAGAAGGCGGGCTCGTCCGAGTCCCCTGACGTATCCAGGAAAGGTTCGGGCTGCGGCTGGGCGTTTTTGGCGCGGGCCGGTGTCTCGTCTTTCACAACAGCGTCACTTCCGTTGGGGTGTCCGCGCCGCGCTGGGATAGGCCGGCGCGCTTCATCTGGTGTCGAGCCTACCGCCCGCTCCTTGACGCGGGCGAGGAACCACCCCGGAGCAATTACAACGATTCAGGCAGCGATTTCCGCATAGCCCGCATCCTCGCGTCGCAGGTCGCCCCGCTCCCCCGCCAGGTAGGCGCGGCGGCCCCAGACCAGGGCGTACGTCCAGTAGCAGGCCAGCACCGCGGCGCCGATGGCAATCTTCGCCCAAACCGGGAGCGGACTGGGGGTAATGAACCCTTCCACGAGGCCGGACACGAAGAGCACCAGGACCAGCCCCAGCGCCACAGTGACCAGGGACCTGCCTTCCTCCGCCACAGCCCGCAGCCTGGTCCGTGGCCCCGGCGACACCATGGCCCAGAAGATCCGCAGGCCTGCGGCACAGGCAATAAAGACGGCGGTAAGTTCCATCAGGCCGTGCGGCAGGATGTAGCTGAAAAAGACGTCCGACTTGCCGGCAGCGGCAAAGATGCCCGCCGCCACTCCGACGCCCTGGGCATTGGTGAAGAGGATGATGGGCACCCACACACCGGTAATGCCCAGCGCAACAGCCTGGGCGCTGATCCAGGCGTTATTGGTCCACACCGCGCCCGCAAAGGAAGCAGCAGGGTTCTCCGAGTAGTAGTCAATGAAGTCCTCTTCGACGTACTGCTTGGCTGCAGCCTCGGAGGCCACTGCGCGCAGGGCCTCGGGCGACGTTCCGATCCAGATGGCGTAGGCGGCGCCAATGACAAGGAACGCAGCCCCGCAGGCGAGGGTCAGCCACGCCAGGCGGTAGAACGCCGCCGGAAGCGCCAGGACAAAGAACCGCTTCAAGTCCGCCATTGGGTTGGACCGTGCACCGGTGAACCGTGTCCTTGCCTGCGCCAGCGTGGCCGACAGCGATGCGGACAGGCCGCTTTCCGGAGCTACAGAACGTATTAGGGAAAGATGGGCGGATGTGGCCTGGTACAGGGCAAGCAACTCATCGGCCTCCGGTCCGCTGAGCTTGCCCTTGTGGGCAAGCTCGTGCAGCCGCGACCACTTGTCCGCGTTGACGGCGGAGAAGGCGTCCATATCCACGGCACCAGACTAGCGGCACCGCACTAGACTTTGACGGACTGCACCATAGGCCGCGAGGAAACGGATACGCACGTGGGTTCGATCATCACCGGTGAGGCCGTGGTCCTGGAGCTGCGCCCCGCCTCCTTCGCAGCGCGCGCCCTGGGCCTGTTCCTCGACGTCCTCTTCAACGTGGTCCTTCTGGTGGTTATCCTGATCGGCCTCGCCACCGCCGGCGAGGGCCTGGATGAGTCCGCCATGCGCGCGCTGGTCCTGTGCAGCGTGGTCCTCTGCCTGGTGATTGTCCCGGTGGGGCTGGAAACACTGAGCCGCGGCCTGTCCCTGGGCAAGCTGGCCGCTGGCCTCCGGGTGGTGCGGGACGACGGCGGCGCCATCCGCTTCCGGCACGCCCTGATCCGCGGTCTGGCCGGGTTCCTCGAGGTCTACCTGACTTTCGGCGGCCTGGCCCTTGCCGTGGCACTCTTCAACGACAAGTCCCGGCGGCTGGGCGACCTGATGGCGGGCACCTACGCAGTCCGCACCCGGGTGGCTGCCGAGCGCCCGGTTCCAGTCTCCATCCCGCCGGGCCTGCAGGCCTGGGCCCGGACGGCGGATATCGGCCGAATCCCGGATGCCACCGCACGCCGGGCTTCCCAGTTCATCCGGCAGGCCGCCAGGATGGCGCCGCTTTCCCGGGCAGGCATGGCCGCGTCCATCGCCACCGAACTGGCGGCCCATGTGGCACCCGGGCCACCGCCGGGAACCGGCCCCGACGACTACCTGGCCGCCGTCGTGGCCGAGCGGCGGAACCGGGAACTTACCAAACTGGCCCGGCAGCGCCAACGCAACACGGAGGTCGGCGAACGGCTGCAGCGGCTGCCTTTCGGCAGCTGACGTCAGTTGTCGTACTCAGCCCAGGGGATGTTCCAGTCGCCGTACCCGTCATCGTGGGCGGCGTAGTCGCCCTCGGTGTTGATGATGTTTACCACGTCTCCGGTGCCCATGTTGTCGAAGACCCAGGCGGCGCCGTCGGGGGCGAACCCGATGCAGCCGTGCGAGACGTTGGTATTGCCGATATACGGGAAGGCGGACTCAAGCGCCTGGTGGATGTAAGCCCCGCTGAGCGTCAGCCTGATGGTGTACTCCACATCCACGTCACCGTAGTAGGCCGGGTCGCCGGGTTTCAGCCCGATGCTGGAGGCACGGAAGTGGTCGAACCGGTTCTTCTCCATGAGGACGCCGTAACCGCGGGCTGAGGGGAACCGCTTGTCGCCCATGCTGACGGGCAGGGTCTTCACCGGCTGGTCGTTAACGCTGAGGGTGAAGGTGTGTGCGGTGGCGTCGGCCACGGCCACCTTCTTGTCCCCGATATTGACCTTGACCTTTTTGTCGAAGTTGGCGATCTGGCCGTTGCCCAGGTCCACGCCGAACATCTGCATGTCCATGGTGACAGTGGAGTTCGCGGCCCAGAAGTTTTCCGCCCGGTACCGCACCATCTTGTCGCTGTACCAGTGGAAGGCTCCCACCTGCCCGGCGCTGCTGGTGACCTTGATGGCCTTCTCCACGGAATCCCGGTTGAGTACGGGTTCGCTGAAGATGATCTGCAGCGGCTGGCCCACGCCCACCTTCATTCCGTCCAGCGGGTACACGGCGGCGTCAGCCTCGTGCGAGCTGGAGACGGTGCTGAACTGCTGGGTGGTGCTCGTTTCGCGTCCCGCTTCGTCCTTCACCACGAACGTGTAGCTGTAGTCGGTGTTGAACTTCAGCGGCGCGGTGGCGGTCCATCCGGTGCCGGCGGGGTCGATGCTGCCGTCCACCTTTTCGCCGGCGGTGCTGGTCAGCGCCACCCGCTCGATGGTGCCGTTGCTGACCTTCAGGGACACTGGGGCCGCGGGGTTGACCTGCTTGGCGCCGTTGGCCGGGGAAGCCTCGGACTTCACCGCAGCCACCACCGGTGAGGCGATGCCGGGAGAAGTCCGGGTAGCGGACCCCGCTTCGGATTCCAGGTCCCCGCCGGCGAGGCCGGGAGCGACGGCGGCGAACACACCGCCGGCAGCCGCAAGGATGCACACCACGGCGATGATGAGCATCTTCTTGAGGGACCGGGGACGGCGGGTCTGGACTTCAGGCTCCATGATCAGATCCTAGGCGCTGGAAGTAACGGCCCGGGCGCGGAGGGCGCCCGGGCACCTTACTTCTTGGTAACGGCGTGTTGGCGGCGGCTTTCTAGTACCGGTAGTGCTCGGGCTTGTAAGGGCCGGCGGCGTCGATGTCCAGGTAGGCAGCCTGTTCCTTGGTCAGCTCGGTCAGCTGCGCACCGAGGGCGTCCAGGTGCAACCGCGCCACCTTCTCGTCGAGGATCTTCGGCAGCACGTAGACCTGCTTTTCGTACTCGCGTTCGCCCTCCGGCTGGCCGGCCTTGGTGAACAGTTCGATCTGCGCGATGGTCTGGTTGGCAAAGGAGTTGCTCATCACGAAGGAGGGGTGCCCGGTGGCGTTTCCGAGGTTCAGCAGACGGCCTTCGGACAGGACGATGATGGACTTCTCCGCGTCCGTACCCTCGTCGAGGACCCACTCGTGGACCTGTGGCTTGATCTCGACCTTCTTGATGCCGGGAATCCGGGCCAGGCCGGCCATGTCGATCTCGTTGTCGAAGTGACCGATGTTGCCCACAATCGCCTTGTCGCGCATCCCGGCCATGTGCTCGGCCATGATGACGTCCTTGTTGCCGGTGGTGGTGATGAAGATGTGGCCTTCTGCCAGGACGCTCTCCAGCGTGGCCACCTGGTAGCCGTCCATCGCAGCCTGCAGCGCGCAGATCGGGTCGATTTCGGTGACGATAACGCGCGAGCCCTGGCCGCGGAACGCCTCCGCGGCGCCCTTGCCGACGTCGCCGTAGCCGCAGACGACGGCGACCTTGCCGCCCATCAGTACATCCGTGGCGCGGTTGATGCCGTCGGGGAGCGAGTGGCGGATGCCGTACTTGTTGTCGAACTTGCTCTTGGTGACCGAGTCGTTGACGTTGATCGCCGGGAACAGCAGCTTGCCCTGTTCGGCGAGCTGGTAGAGGCGGTGCACGCCGGTCGTAGTCTCTTCGGTAACCCCCAGCAGGCGCGAGCCAACCCGGGTCCACTTCTGCGGGTCCTTCTGCAGCGAGGCGCGCAGCACCTCAAGGAAGACCCGCCCCTCTTCGGATTCGTCGTCCGCTGCGGCCGGCACGGCGCCGAGGGCTTCGAATTCGGCGCCTTTGTGCACCAGCATGGTGGCGTCGCCGCCGTCGTCGAGGATCATGTTGGGGCCGAGCTCCGGGTTGGTCTCTGCACCGGGCCAGGTGAGGATCTGCTCGGCGGTCCACCAGTATTCCTCAAGCGTTTCGCCCTTCCAGGCGAAAACGGGAACACCCTGGGGGTCTTCGACGGTTCCCTTGCCCACGACGACGGCTGCGGCGGCCTCGTCCTGGGTGGAGAAGATGTTGCAGGACGCCCACCGGACATCGGCACCGAGCGCGGTAAGGGTTTCGATCAGCACGGCGGTCTGTACCGTCATGTGCAGGGAGCCCGCGATCCGGGCGCCCTTCAGCGGCTGGCTGGCGCCGAATTCCTCGCGAAGCGACATCAGGCCGGGCATTTCGTGCTCGGCCAGGCGGATCTGGTGCCTGCCGGCCTCTGCCAGGGAGATATCGGCAACTTTGTAATCGAAGGTCATGAGTGGTCCTTTGCTGTGTCCGGGAAATCATGAACAGGCCGCATCAGCGTTTCCGGAGGGCCTGGAAAGGTCAGTTGTTTCGTGGTCCGCGGGGCGGGGCTCCGGGAGTCATGCACCGGGGCCGGGCAGGGTTAGCGGACGGCGCCTTCGGCGGGGTCGGAGTCGTGCTGGTCGGACCCGGCAGCCGTCGCGGCAGCCAGGAGTTCCGGGGGCAGGAGAAGGGGAATGCCGTCCTCGATGGCGTAGCGGGGCTTCACGCCGTCAGCCCCCGCAGCCGTGGCCACCAGTTCCTCGCCTTCCTGCACCAGGGGCGAGCCCGTGACGGGACAACGCAGGACAGACAACAGTTCGGAACTGATTTTTGGCATATGGTTCAGGCTCCCTGGCGGGCGCGCTCGCGCCGGTAGCGGAAATGGTGTGCAGGTTCCAGCGTACCGCCAGAAATGGCTCAGGACGGCTCGCGCAGGATGCGCAGGTGTCCCCTTCTGGTCCCTTCGGTCCCGGCAGGAGCCTCCAGGGCGGAATGCTGGCTGCGTTGCGCGGGTTGCTGCGGCGCCTGGGCCGGCACCGCTGCCGCGTCCCGCACCGCGTTGGCCAGGGCAAGGAGATCGTCCGGGCCGGGCTGCTGTGGAGTCGAGGGCATGGCCAGCCGCAGGACCTCCCAGCCACGGGGAACAGTCAGCGAGTCGGCATGCTGCTCACAGAGGTCATAGCAATGCGGTTCTGCGTATGTGGCAAGCGGACCCAGGACAGCGGTGGAGTCCGCGTACACATACGTCAGGGTGGCCACCGCCGACTGGCGGCAGGCAGATCTTGAACACTGACGGATAGCTCCCACGACATCCCAGACTACTCCGCGCCCACGCCAAAACGCCGCATTGGCGCCCACGCCCGGACGCGCCTTCGCTGCGGGGCGAATCTGTCGCGGAATCCCCGGTCCGGGTTTAAAGTCAATGTATGCAGTCATCGAACCAGAATTCAGGCCTGACGGTCCGGTTGGCTGACCCGGATGTCGAGTCCACTGCCGGGGCGTCCGCAGCCGGCCGGAGCTTCATGCGGCGCCGGCGGAACCGTCACGGCCGTGGCCTGCGCGGGGAAGTCATGCTTCCCACCCACCCCGGCTACCGCACTCGGGGCGACCGCTTCGATGACATGGTGATGGACTCGGCCCAGCGGCTGCACGATATTTGGGGCAAGACCCTGGACGGCGTCAGGTTCGGCGTTGATGAAATCCCACCGGAACTGGAAGTGCTGGCCGCCACCGGAGCACCCGCGCCCATGGGTGCCTACACGCCTGCGGCCGGGGATGACGGGCCGCTGATCACGGTCTACCGGCGCGTGGTAGAGCAGGCCTGCCCGGGAGTGGAGGAACTCCAGGACATGGTTCACGACGTCGTCGTGGAGCACACAGCCGAGATGCTGGGTGTGGCGCCCGAAACCCTGGACCCGGTGTACCGGCGCCGTTACTGACGGTCGGGAGGTTCAGTAGCCCAGCGCTACAGGGACCGTTTCCTGGCCGGCGGCTGCGGCCTGGAATGGCAGGGATGAGACGTCGCTGCGGCCATCCTGTGTGACCAGGACCGCGCCGTATGCGGCGTCGCCGGAGGCGGAAACCACGTAGCCCACAACCTCGGCACCGTCCGCCTCGTTGGGGACGGTGATGGAGGCCGTTGTACCGCCGGCGATGTCGGCGGTGGCCGGTGCTTTTACCTTGCCGTCGGCGGTGATCGCGGCGTAGGTGATGGTGGCTCTCGTGTCGAGGGCGCCGAATACCAACTGGCGGGTGCCGCCCCTGGGCACCGCCACCACATGCTGGCTGCCCAGCCGGATTCCGGATGCCGCCCAGGCGACGTCCGACGGCTGGTTTACCTGCAGCCCGCGGGTGATGCGCGTTGCCGCCACGAAGGATACGTCCGACGACGCCGCTACCGTGTAGTTCCCGGCCGGTACCCCTGCCAGGGATACTTCGGTGATGGAATTGGCTTTGGCCGTGATCACGCCTCCGGAGGGCAGCGCCTTCTGGCCGTCCCGGCCATGGAGCTTGACCTCGACCACGGCGTCGGACGGCCCCGGGACGGTGATCTCCAGCGCGGGCGCGGCGTCCGCATACCCTGGCTTTGAGGTGAGCGCGGCGATGCCGGCAGCGTCCTGGATGTCCACACCGGTCATCACCTGGCGAACGGCGGGTGCGGTGCCGGGCGTGATGAAATCCACTCCCCCGGGTGTTAGGCCGCGCAGGACGCTCTGCTGGATGGCGGCTGCAATGGGACCTCCGGTGCTGCGGACACGGACACTCAGCTGTTCCTCGCCGGGCGCCAGGCCGGCCAGCACCACTGAACGGGTGGTTCCCGGCGCCACCAGCAGGCCACGGCTTCCCGGCGCCTGGATCTGCCCCTTGCCGCCGAACAGCTCGAGGCTGACGGTGGCGGGGCTGCTGGACGCATTACTCAGGACCAACACCGATGTCCGGCCTACGGTGGTACTGGCCCCGGCAAGCCATTGGTCGTTGGAGGGCTGCAGGCAGTTGGCCGCCGCGGAGCCCTGCAGGTCACCGTCCGTTGCCCTGAAGACCATGGCCCCCGCTGCGGAGGCCTTCTGGTTGGCGACGGCGTCGGCACTGAGGACTGACACCGAGTCCACCGTACGGCCTGACACCGTACCGGCCAGCAGTTCCTGCCGCGGACCTTCGGATGCCGCTGCGCCCGGAGCTTTGGCGATTTCGACGGCGGCGGCCCCGCCCAGCTGCGACAAGCGGCTTCCGGGTACCACCCCCGCCGTCCCCAGTACCGCGCCGGTCACGCTGGTGGCGGCGGTGTCCGACTCGGGGCTGAACTGAGGATCGGTCCCTGCTTCGGTGCCCTCCAGGAGGCGGGCCGGGCCCGGGCACACACCCACGCTGGTTCCGGCGGGAACAGCGGCAGCAGCAGGCTGGACGCTTCGGCTGGAGGCGGCGTTGGGCAGCAGCGAGCCTGCGGCAACGACGCCGCCGGCGCAGGCCAGGACCAGGACGGCTGTGGCAGCCCCGGCAAGGGCCGCTTTCCGCCGCTTTCCGCCGGCGGGGACGTCCGCCGTGCCGGAGTCTTTCAGTCCATGCTGTCCGTCCGGGTCCGTTCCGGATCCGGCTTCGTCCGCGGCGGGACGGGTGGGGTGCTCATGCATTCTGCTTTTCCTTACGCAGGGCGCCTTCGTCGCGTGACAGCCCGGTCCTGGGCCTGTTGACCGGCATGGGAATGGCGAGCATCACCGTCAGGCCGATAATGGTGACCTGGGCTGCTCCTACCCACCAGGACCAGGGGTTTTCGTAGCGGATCGTCAGGTGCCCGCCCGAAGCCGGCAGCGTGAACGCCTGCGCCCACCCGGAGGTGGTGGATGTGAGTTTCCGGCCATCGAGCCAGGCCGTCCAGCCGGCATCGGCGCGTTCGGCGAGGACCACCAGGCGGCCTTCCGGGCCGCCGTCAACGGATGCGTCGACGTCGTTCACGCCCGACGGCACCATGGCCAGGGTGGCACCGTTGCTGTCCGTTATCCGGACACGGTGGGCAACTTCCGCTGCCTGCGTGGCGGACTGGTTCCGGGGCGTGATGCGCCAAAGCCAGCCAACGTCCGTCTGTCCCACAGCCACAAGCCCCGGGACGGCGTCCATCCGGCTTGCGGTCAGTTGGGCCGCCGTATCGGCGGAGCGCAGGACCACGAATCCGGCGCCGAGCTTCTCAAGGTCTTCGCGCGGGTCAACGCCCTGCCCGGCAACCAGCGTGGCCACTACCCTGCGGACGGACGCCGTGACGTCGTCGTCCCCGCGCACCGTTTCGGCTCCCGCCGTCCCCGTGATGCTCCGGGCAGAGGCAATGGTGGACAGGCTGTCCAGGGTGGTTCCCGCACCACGCATCAGAGAAGCGTCATAGGTGCCGTCCTCGCGGGTGCCGATCAGCAGTGTCCGCGTCTGCTCAGCGCCGGTCCCGCGGTCGATTGCGGTGGCTGGAAGGGTGCGGGTACCGGCAGCCTCTACCAGCCTGGCGGTACCCAGCCCGGGTGTCCCGGATTCTTCGGGAACGGCCTGGGCCGCAGTAGCCGTGCCGGTCCGGAGCAGGTTTTGGGCAGACCACGCGGCCATGCCGGCCAGCGGTCCCGCCAGGAGGACCGCCATGCCCACTGCCACTGCCGCATTGGCCACCGCGGCAAGGCGCGGTTCCTTGGCGGCCGCCCGGCCCGCTGCGTTGAGGAGCCGTTCCGCGCCGAGCAGGCCCGCACCCAGGAACGCAAACGCAGCAGCGGAAACGGCCGGCCCGGTGAACGGGGTAACGAGGCTGTCCGCAGTGGCCCCGGTGGCCACCTGGGTGGCGAGCCATCCGCAGGCCAGCGCTGTGGTGGCCGCTGCCCAGAACGTCCGCGCCAACGCCGATCCGCGTCCCGGGGCGAGAAGGGCCCAGATGGCAAGGATCAGGACCGGTCCCGCCAGGAGGACCGTCAGCACGAGGGCCCACGGCAGCACGCCGTCCTCGAATAGCGGCAGCCCCACCAGCCCCTTGGCGGGGTCGAACGCCAGCGGCTGGCCCAGGAGCTGCTGCCAGAGCGGGGCAGCCTCAAAAGGCAGGGGCATGCCGGGGTCGGCAAGCAGGGCACGCGGCCTGTCCAGCACTGACATGCCGAACGGAATGAACAACGCAGCGCTCGGCAGGAGGGCCCACCAAACGGTGCGGCCGCGGCGGCCCATACGAAGCCCACAGAAAATGATGACCAGGGCTGCCGGGACCAGGAGGGAAGGTGCGGCAGCAACCGTGACGGCGAGGGCAAGTCCTGCCGCGGCCGCGGCGGTCCAGGAAGGCGTTCCGTTGATTCCCGGCCTGACGGCCGGTTTCTCGGCCGGGCGTGGGCCCGGCTGGGGCAGCGCATGACGGCCGTGGCCTACTGCTGAACCGGTGGCCCGCAGCAGGGCCAGCACGACCAAAGGAAGCATCAGGTGCGCCAGCAGTGCTCCGGCCCGCCCCTGGTTCAGGGCAACCTGCAATGCCGGCGCCGCCGACCAGAACAGCGCGGCAGCCAGGCGGAGGCGCCGCCGGGTGGTCAGCCCGCCCGCCGCGAACCAGGCCGTCAGCCCGGACAGTGGCGTGCCAAGGATGATGAGCCACGCCATGGCGGCGTTTGCGTTGCCGCCGCCCAGGACCCCCAGGGTCCACAGGACGTAATCGAAAGGGTCTCCGTGGCCGGGAAGTCCCGCACCAAGGCTGATCCACCAACCGGAGGCGTTCTGCCAGATGTCCCCCAGGCCAGTGGAGATGGGGATGAGGCCACCGCCGGACACAGCTTCCGCGCGGAGAAGGCCTGCCAGGCCCAACAGCGAGGCAAGGGAGGCGATGATAAAGGCGGCCAGGGCACCGTTGCCCACCCAGCCCCGCTTCCGGGTGGCCAGTGCGGCGAAATCGTCTGCGGAGTCACCCGTCGGCTGGTGCGCCAGGGGGTCCTGTTCAAGTTCATCTGCGGGGTTGTCGTCCGCGCCAATGGCTTCCATCAGGGACCGCCGGTGGCTCCAGACTTCCCGTCGCGGCGTCTGGAGCTTACGGATGACGGACCGGCGGATTCGCCGGGTCTGCCGCGCCGATTTCCTTGCCCGCGCAAGGGCCCGGGGCCGGGCCAAGGCGGCGAAGGTGGCCGCGAGTTGCGTTATTCCGTGGGCCGGGTCCTTCACCACGATGCTCAGTACCAGCCTGAAAAGGCTTCCGAGCAAGGCTCCCATGGCGTGCACCGGGACCATCCACAGCGGCGCGTGCTTCAGCCGCAGGTGTACCTGGGCTTTCCTGGCTGCTGCCGGGTTGCCCAGGCCGTGCGGCCTGTGCGCCACATGGAACATTCGAGCCGCCGGTACGACGACGACCCGGTTCCCAGCCAGGCGGTTGCGCCAGCAAAAATCGACGTCATCTCCGGTGCCCGGGAGCCCGGGGTCGAACCCGCCCAGCTGATCCCACACGTCCCGCCGCACAAGCATTCCCGCCGAGTTGACGGCAAAGGTGTCACTGCGGCCGTCGTACTGGCCCTGGTCCAGCTCGTCGGCGTCGATGAGCGTCAGCCGTTCCGCCCACCTGCTGGTGGACAGCCCGACGTCGATGAGCTTCCGTTCCTCGTGCCAGTCCAGTTGCTTGCAGCCGGCCACGGTCACGGACGGGGCACGTTCCACGGCACCGAGCAGTTCAGCCAGGGCTTCCGGGGCGGGGGCGGCGTCGTCGTGCAGCAGCCAGATCCACTCCGGTTTGCCGTCGGGCCTGCCTGCTCCGCCCGGGGCCAGTTCTGAAAGGGCTGCGGACACAGCGGCGCCCATGCCGCCCTTCCCATGATCATGGGAGACGACATGGGCTCGGCCCAACGTGTTCTCGAGAAGGAGCCGGGAGTCATCGCCGGACCCTGTGTCGACGCCTATCGCGTAGTCGACGGGCCGGGTCTGGTCCGCCAATCCTGCAAGCGTTCTGGGGAGATAGGCACTGCCGTTGTGGGCAACCACAACGGCAGTGACATGGACATCCTGGTGAATTAGACCGCTCGCTTCCTCAGTCGTCGGCGCTCACGCTCGGAAAGGCCTCCCCAGATGCCGAACCGTTCGTCATTGGCCAACGCGTACTCCAGGCACTGCGAGCGGACGTTGCACGCACCGCAGACCTTCTTGGCGTCACGGGTGGAGCCGCCCTTTTCCGGAAAGAACGCTTCAGGATCGGTTTGCGCACACAGGGCATCTGTCTGCCATCCCAGCTCGCCTTCGTCATCGAAGTCCTGCTGGAGCGGCAAGCCGATCCACACCGGCTGCACTGTTCCCGGTGCGGCCAGTTCCATGGGCGGGTCGAGTTCGTCTTCCGGCTCCGCGCCGCCATCGAGGAGGGCTTCGTGGGCGGCCAGGAATGCGGTGGCCTGGTCTTCAAGGGCAGTGCCGGTGTTGCTGTTGTACCGGTCCGCTGCGGCGGGATCGGCGGGATCCACGTACCAGTCGCTGGGCACCCCCCGCGCACGGTACCTTGCCGTAGCCTGTCCGGCCACGACGGCATCTTCCTGGATACGCTCTGCTTGCCCCACGGCGACCCTCCTGATGTTGCAGCCACTGCCTGGATACGTGGACACTCGGTTGTGTGCCGGTATTTACGCAGTTGCCTTTAGATACCTAATTACACGTGTGTAACTAGGGCGAGTCAAGCCGCAGCCGGGATAATAATCAGTGACCTCGGAGAACTACGTGCACGCCACGCCCGGGAATTTCTGCCCGCTGGAGCCGCTGCCCCTGCTCCCACCGGCCAAAAAGACGGAAAACGGGCTGGAATCGCTGCGGCCGCGCGAAAATAGCGCCCTTCACCCTAAATAGCAAGCCCGCTTACTACCTTGTGTGATAAAGATCTCACATGGCGCCAACGGCCACTGATGTCCCGACAGCCGGACCCTGATGACCGCCACCGCGGCCAGTGGCAGGATGGGTGCATGACTACTCCGGCAATCCAGCTGATGAACACCCTCCGCTCAGGCAACTCCACCGCCCCGCGGCTGACGTGGTACGGGCCCGAGGGCGAGCGCGTGGAACTTTCCGGCCGGGTGCTGGACAACTGGGTCGCGAAGACCAGCAACCTGCTGCAGGATGAGCTCGATGCCGAGCCCGGCATGAAGATCAGGCTGGCCCTGCCCCCGCACTGGAAGTCGATGGTGTGGGCCCTCGCCGCGTGGCAGCTGGGCCTCGAAACCATCCTGGATGATGGAGGCGCAGACTTCCTCGTCACTGCCGACCCCGACCTGCTGAACGGTAAGGCGGCCGGGCAGGCACCGGCAGGAGGAACCTACGACGCCGTCATCGCCGTCGCGCTTCCTGCCCTGGCCATGAAGTGGCCGGGTGAGCTCGTCGGCGGCTGCCTCGACTACGCAGCAGAGGTGCGCCTGCACGGAGATGTTTTCCTGGCGCATGCCGATCCCGATCCCCTGGCGCGCGCCATTTCAGGATCGGATGGCCGTGAGCACCTCCAGCAGGACCTGCTGGGGGGATTCGCCGCCAGCCATGACGACGGCGTTCGGCTGCATATTCCGGCCGCGGACGGCCTGGAGGCGGTGCTTTCGAATGCCCTCGGGGCATGGAAGCAGGACGGATCCGTAGTGGTCACCCACCCGGACGTCCAGCTGACTGACAAGCTGCTGGCCGCCGAACGCATCCACGGGAACTGACGCCGCGAGGCGTCGGCCGCGGGGCGCTACTAACAGGAGCGGCAACCGCCCCTAGGACTTGGCCGGACCGTCTACGGAGGGCTGCCGCTCGTTGTCTGCAGCCGGCGCACCGTGGTGGTGCACTTCGATGAGCTCGTGGTCATGCGAGAACGCCGGCTCTTCGTCCAGTTCCTTGTTGAACACGAGGAAGCGGTAGGCGAAGAAGCGCACCACGGTGGCCACCAGGATGCCCACCACACCGGCCAGGAACAGCAGGTTCTTGTCCGTGACGCCGAGCCCGTACTTGGCCAGTGCTGTGAACCCGGTGGAGATGCCGATGCCGATGCCGTTGATAATGACGAACATGACGAACTCGCGCAGGACATTGTCCTGGCGGCGGTGGCGGAAGGTCCAGAACCGGTTGGCGATCCACGAGAAGATGGTGGCCACCGTGGCGCCAACGAACCGAGCCTTGGCTTCGCTGTCCGTCATGGGGCCGTGCATGAGGTAATACGTCAGGCCGTTGTCGATGACGAAGGCCACACCGCCCACCGCCCCAAATTTGGCAACCTCGCGCCAAAACAGCGAAGCCAGGCCCCGGATGCGGTCTGCAAGTGCGGAAATCATGACCCTCCAAGGCCTTATAACGAGTGGGCCTCTTGGCCAGAGATCCATTTTAGCGCCTTGAACCTTGGAGCAGCCTCCCAATAATCCGCGCTTGAGGTGCCGCGTTACTCCGAATCTAGCTTTCCGCCACGGCCGGAAGCCGGGATATCCGGCGGTTTTCGGTAGGCTGGCAGATGTGACTTTTCCAGTAATAGGTGTTGTTGGCGGCGGCCAGCTTGCCCGAATGATGGCCCCAGCCGCGACTGCCCTCGGCTTCGAACTCCGAGTCCTGGCGGAAGGTGAGGACGTCTCGGCGGTCTCCGCGGTGTCCACTTCCCCGGTGGGAGACTACAAGGACCTGCAGACGCTCCTGGACTTTGCCAAGGACCTCGACGTCATGACCTTTGACCACGAGCACGTCCCGGCTGCCCACCTTCGGGCACTCCAGGAGGCCGGGGTCAATATCCAGCCTGGCCCCGACGCCCTCATCCACGCCCAGGACAAACTGGTGATGCGGGCAGCCATTGATCGGCTGGAGCTGCCCAACCCTGCCTGGGCCTCCGTTGACGACGTTGATGCGCTGGTGCGCTTCGGCGATGACACCGGCTGGCCGGTGGTCCTGAAGACTCCGCGCGGAGGCTACGACGGCAAGGGCGTCAGGATCGTGGGGTCGGCGGAGGAAGCGGCCGAAACAGCCGACTGGTTCGCCGCCATGAGCCCGCTGCTGGCGGAGGCCAAGGTGGAGTTCACCCGGGAGCTTTCAGCGCTGGTGGCCCGGACCCCCGACGGCGAGGCCCGCGCCTGGCCTGTTGTCCACACCATCCAGGTGGACGGTGTGTGCGACGAAGTCATCGCCCCGGCCCAGGACATTCCCGTGGAGGTCGCGGCAGCCGCGGAGGACGCCGCACTGCGGATCGCTGCGGAACTCGGTGTTACCGGTGTGCTGGCAGTGGAACTGTTCGAGACTCCCGGAACCGGGGCGGGTTTCCTGATCAATGAATTGGCGATGCGCCCGCACAACACCGGGCACTGGACCCAGGACGGGGCCGTGACCAGCCAGTTTGAGCAGCACCTGCGTGCCGTCCTGAACCTTCCGCTGGGCGCTACCGACGCGCTGGCTCCGGTAACTGTCATGAAGAACTTCCTGGGCGGCGACAACCAGGACCTGTATGCGGCGTTCCCGCAGGCCCTGGCCAGCGAACCGGCTGCCAAGGTGCACTGCTACGGCAAGTCCGTGCGGCCCGGCCGCAAGATCGGCCACGTCAATCTGGTGGGCGCCTCCACGGCGGAAGTAGAGTCAGTGCGGCGCCGGGCCGGAATTGTGGCCGGCATCATCCGTGACGGGCGGGTACCTGCAGAAGAGCCGCCCATGACTTTCGAGGAGAACGCATGAGCGCCCCCACCACGCCAACCACCGGATCCGCGGCAAGCCCCCTGGTGGGGCTGGTCATGGGCTCCGATTCGGATTGGCCCGTCATGGAAGCGGCCGCGGAAGCGCTGGCAGAGTTCGGCATCCCGTTCGAGGCCGATGTGGTGTCAGCACACCGGATGCCCACGGAGATGATCCGGTACGGCCAGACAGCCCACGAGCGCGGGCTTCGCGTGATCATCGCCGGCGCCGGCGGCGCGGCGCACCTGCCCGGCATGCTGGCCAGCGTCACTCCCCTGCCGGTCATCGGGGTACCTGTCCCGCTGAAGACGCTGGACGGCATGGATTCCCTGCTGTCCATCGTCCAGATGCCCGCCGGCGTGCCGGTCGCTACCGTCTCCATTGCCGGAGCCCGCAACGCAGGCCTGCTGGCCGTGCGCATGCTGGCTTCGGGGACTGACGAACTGGCGGCGTCCCTTCGCGCGGACCTGCTGGAGTTCGCCGCGGACCTCAACGCCGTGGCCTCCCGCAAGGGTGCCAACCTCCGGCAGAAGGTCAGCGAGGTCTTCGCCGAGGGCAGCGGAACACTGCGGGGCAACCGTTAGGACCGCCGGAATGTCCAGCAGCAAGGTCCCCCAGTCCGGGTCTGACACGTCCCTGACAGATCCCGTCCGGTACCCGGTCAGCGCTTCGCCGCCGGTGCGGACCAAGCGCGCGTTCGTCCTGATCCTGCTGACACTGTTCGTTCCGGGCAGCGCACAGCTCGTGGCGGGCGACCGCAAACTGGGGCGGACGGCGCTGCGCGTGACGCTCTGCGCCTGGGCGGCCATCGTCCTTGCACTCCTGCTGCTGCTTTTCAACCGGCCGCTGCTTATCAATTTCATCACCAACCAGTTCGCCTCGCTGGTGATCATCCTGGTCCTGGTGGCCCTCGCCGTGGGCTGGGCTGTCCTGTTTATCAACACCCTGCGCCTCATCCGGCCTGTGCTGCTGGTACCCGGCGCACGGCCGGGCGTCGGGATCGCCCTTGTGCTGGCGCTGGTCATCAGCAGCGGTTCCCTCGGCTACGCGGCCTACCTGCTCAATGTGGGGCGCAACGCCATCGGCAGCATCTTCTCGTCCGGCCCGGCCATCGATCCCGTGGACGGACGCTACAACTTCCTCATGATGGGCGGCGACGCCGGCGATGACCGCACCGGCCGCCGGCCGGACAGCCTGTCCGTGCTCAGCGTCGATGCCAAGACCGGGCAGACTGCCATCATCTCCATTCCCCGCAACTTCCAGAATGCCCGGTTCAGTGAGGGTTCGCCCATGCGTTCGGTCTACCCGGACGGCTACAACTGCGGCGACGAATGCCTGATCAACGCCATCAACACCGAAGTCACCAACCAGTACTCGGACCTATACCCGGGAGTTGCCGACCCCGGAGCCCAGGCCACCATGGAAGCGGTCTCCGGAACGCTGGGGATGCCCATCCAGGCCTACGTGCTGGTGGACATGGAAGGCTTCTCCACGCTCATTGACGCCATGGGCGGGATCAGGATCAAGGCCGGCGGCTGGGTCCCCATGAGCGGGTACTTCGACGAAGCCACGAAGACGCACGGCATGCCGCTCGGCTGGATCCCGGCCGGCGAACAGACCCTGAACGGCGACCAGGCGCTGTGGTACGGACGGTCCCGTGAATACGTTGACGACTACGCCCGGATCCAGCGCCAGCAGTGTGTTCAGCAGGCCATGCTTAAACAGCTTGATCCGGCCACCCTCCTCGCAAAATTTGAGGACATCGCCAAGGCCGGAACCAAGGTGGTGGACTCCAACATCTCCTCCTCGCAGCTGGGCAGCTTTGTGGACCTCGCCATGAAAGCCAAGGGCAAGGAGGCCAAGCGCCTCACCCTCGGCCCGCCGGACTTCGATGCATCGTTCTCCACGGTGCCGGACTTCGACCAGATCCACGAGCGCGTGGACCAGTTGCTGGCCTCCGCCTCCGGCGCCCAGTCGGCAGGGACGGCCGACGACGTCATGGCAGTACCGGCCGCGGGCGGCGGGCACGTCCAGGCATCAGGCAGCCGCTCCCCAGGCGTGTTGCAGGCCGGCGGGAGCACGGCGCAGCAGGCCACCCCGGCACCGTCGGACTTCACCCCGGTAACCACCACCCCCGAGGGCGAACCGATCACTGCGGAAATGCTGAACCAGCTCAAGAGCGAAGGCAACGAGGAAGCCATCCGGCAGCTCGTGGCAACGAACGGACAGTGCGCGCCGCTCTAGCGCACCCGTCGGACACGCCCTGACAGCCCTAACCAAGAAACGGAACGGTTTTGTACGAGATTGACAACGTCCTCCGGGACTACGCGTGGGGATCCACCACAGCCATCGCTGCCCTCCTGGGCCGGCCGGAGTCCGGCGCCCCCGAAGCTGAGCTCTGGATCGGCGCCCATCCTGACTCGCCGTCCACAGCCCATGTCCCGGAGGACGGGAGCACCACGCCGCTCGATGCGCTGATCACCTCGGACCCGGAGCACTTCCTGGGGGCGGAGTCCGTGGCACGCTTCGGGCCGCGCCTGCCGTTCCTGGCGAAGATCCTCGCCGCTGCCCAGCCGCTGTCCCTCCAGGTCCACCCCAGCCTGCAGCAGGCACAGGCCGGGTTCGCCCGTGAAAACGCCGACGGCGTGGCCCCGGATGCCCCGCACCGGAACTACCGGGACGATAACCACAAACCGGAAATGATCCTGGCGCTGACGCCGTTCGAGGCCCTTTGCGGCTTCCGGTCCGCAGCAGCCACCCGCGGAATCCTGCAGCATGTTGCGGACGCCGTCAGCCGTGACACGGGAAGCTCCGGGGATTCACGGCGTGAGGGCGCTGCCCTGCTGGCTGCCCTGCTTGAGGATCTCGACGGCGGAGCCCACGGCGGTGATGAGGGCACCGGCCTGCGGAGGGCCTTCGAGCGGCTCATCACCGGCGGGGAGAACGTCGCCACGGCCACGTCCCAGGTGGTTGCCGCACTGATCGGCGACAGCTTGGCGCCGTATGAGGCAGAACTCGGCACCGTTGTCAGCCTGAACGAGAAATACCCTGGCGACCCCGGGGTGCTGATCTCCCTGCTGCTGAACCGCCTCTCGCTGCAGCCGGGCGAGGCCGTTTACCTCCCCGCGGGCAATGTGCATGCCTACCTGCACGGCCTTGGGGTGGAGGTGATGGCGTCTTCGGACAACGTGCTGCGCGGTGGCCTCACGCCGAAGTACGTTGACGTTCCCGAACTGCTGCGGACCATCGACTTCAGCCCGGTGGCCGTCCCCATGCTGGAGACCGAACGCTCGGAGCTGGACCAGGAGCTCTTCCGGCCGCCCTTCGCTGAGTTCCAGCTCCAGCGCATTGAGCTCTCCCCCGGCGACGGCCCCGTGCCGCTGGCACAGTCCGGCGCAGCAGTGGTGATTGTGGTGGCCGGCGGAATCTACCTGGACTCGCCGAAGGGCGACCTGCGCCTGGACCGCGGCGCCAGCGCCTTCCTCGCCGCCGCCGAGGCTCCGGTGAACGTACACCTGGCCTCAGGAGGCGCCGAGTCAGCACTGGCGTTCGCGGTGACTACCGGCCTTTAGCCCCGGCGCAGCAGCGTCTGTGCCCGTCCGGCGGCGGCTTTGGCCAGCCGCCGGGCGGTCTGGAGCCCGCGGCGGGCCAGCGGCATCGCTTTCGAGTACGCCGGGTAGAACGGTGAGAGCGGCTTTTCCCAGGTTCCCAGCAGCATGTTCTCGTGCTTCGCAAACTGCTTCTTGAAGTCCGAGATGCCGTCGTTGAGCAGGCCGTTGAAGTCGTACCGGGAGCACCCGTCCTCCCGCATGGCCTGCAGGGCTGCCCATTTGACGCCGTAGTTCACGCGCTGCTTCTGCCCTTCGGCAGACACGCCGCCGTAGAGTTCAAACGCGGTGGCGCCGCTGCGGGCGAGCCAGACGAACGCCAGCAGCTGCTCGCCGTCGAACGCTCCAATGATGGGCGAACCGTCGCCGAGGTTCCGGAAGATGTCGCGGTAGTACTGGTCCTCGTGAATGCCAAATCCGGCACGCTCGGCTGTCTCGTGGTAGATGGCCAGGACCTGTTCAAGCTCCGACTCGTTCTTGACCTTGCGGAATTCAACCTCGCTGCGCATCGCCTTCCGGATATTGGCGCGGGTCGACTTCGACATCTCAGCCATGAGCTCGTCATCGGTCCGGGCAAGGTCCAGGATCAGGGTCCGGGGAATGAGCACCGTGTTGCTGCTTTCCCGGAAGCCGGCCCCGGCCACGGCTCCGGCGTACGCCGAGTCCCTGTCCCAGTCAGGTTCGATGCTCAGGGCCACGCCGCGGTGCCGGATGGCGGCGTGGTCAGCAAGGCTGTTGAGCACGGCCTGGGTGTCCGCCACCGAGCACATGGGGCCCCGGGGGATGTAGACCAGCGCGCGGAAGGGCAGCGGCAGGGGACGGACCAGCAGCTGGGCGGCTCCGACAGTGGTCTCGCCGTCCTTCAACAGCACCCGGTCCACCGACCACCCGTGCATGGCCTTGGTCTCTCCCCAGCCCCACAGCTGCTGCGGATGCCCGTTGAACGTGTCGACGGATTCGTCCCAGAGGGCGCGGTCAGTACAGGGCACAACAGCAGGAATCATGGCTTAAACCCTATACCAGCCTTTAACGGCGAAGCCCCGGAGCGCCGTTGGGCGCTCCGGGGCTTTGCGGGATCTGTGGTCAGCTCTTGCGGGCGTAGCCTTCCCACTTGCTGGCCTGGTGCTCGCCGTCCACGAAGCGGATGGTGCCGGACTTGGAACGCATCACGATGGACTGGGTGAGGACCTTGTCCTTGGAGTAGCGCACGCCGCGCAGCAGGTCGCCGTCGGTGATGCCGGTCGCCGCGAAGTAGCAGTTGTCGCTGGAGACGAGGTCGTTGGTGGAGAGGACCCGCTCGAGGTCGTGGCCGGCGTCGATCGCCTTCTGCTTCTCTTCGTCGCTGGTGGGCCACAGGCGGCCCTGGATCACGCCGCCGAGGGACTTGATGGCGCAGGCGGCCACGATGCCTTCAGGGGTGCCGCCGATGCCCATCAGGGCGTCAACACCGGTGCCGGAACGGGCCGCAGCGATGGCGCCGGCAACGTCGCCGTCCATGATGAACTTGGTGCGGGCGCCGGCTTCACGGATCTCCTCGACCAGCGGGCGGTGGCGGTCGCGGTCCAGGATCATGACGTTGAGCTGGTTGACCTTCACGCCCTTGGCCTTGGCGATCAGGTGCAGGTTCTGCTTGACGGGCAGGCGCAGGTCCACCATGTCCGCAGCTTCCGGACCGGTGACGAGCTTTTCCATGTAGAAGACGGCGGAGGGGTCGAACATGGAACCGCGCTCTGCCACGGCGAGGACGGCCAGGGCGTTGTTGATGCCCAGGGCGGTCAGCCGGGTCCCGTCGATCGGGTCAACAGCAACGTCGCACTCGGGTCCGGTGCCGTCGCCCACGCGTTCACCGTTGAACAGCATGGGGGCTTCGTCTTTTTCGCCTTCGCCGATGACCACCACGCCGTTGAAGTGGACGGTCTGCAGGAAGGAGCGCATTGCGTCGACGGCGGCACCGTCGGCGGTATTCTTGTCGCCGAAGCCCACCCAGTGTCCGCCCGCGATGGCTGCTGCCTCGGTGACGCGGACGAGCTCGAGGGCAAGGTTGCGGTCCGGCTCATCGTTGCCCACAGCAAGGGACGGTGAGATCGTGGAGTACTTCTGGGTCATGGACGCTGGTGACACGTTAACCTCTTCTTCGAGTGGCGATCATTGAACCCGTCCCGCCGGAGCAGCTGGACGGTGATTCCTCTGCTTTCGATCATAGTCGCGGGACGCGGTGCCGGACGGCGGATGACGCACACCCGCAATGTGCACGCACCCCGCAGGCCGTGCGCCGGCGGCCGCCGAATGGAAGTCCCATGCCGGCATGGGCGACTATGGAGGGGTGAACGAGATGCAGGAGAAAACCAGTCCAACCCCTGACCCGGCAGGAACCGGAGGCAGCGGCGGGGCCGGCGCCGGGGACGCAGGTACCCCCGTAAAGCCTGTCATTCCGGCAGCAGCGGCCAAGCGGGCGAACGCTTCGGTCATCGGCATGGTGATCGCCCTGGTGGTGAGCATCGCCGCGTTCCTTCCCGTCATTCTTATGAACCCCCTGCCCAAGAGCGACGGATACCGACCGGATATCGACGTCGCCGGCATCTCCCAACGGGCTGCGGATGTGGCGGGATTCACACCCGCGGCGCCTGATACCGGGAACGCGTTCCGCCCCAACTACGCGCGGTGGGAAGCGGGGACGGGCAGCGGCGTCCCCACATGGGAGGTGGGGTTCCTAACCCCCAAGGAATCCTTCATCGCCCTGGTGCAGACCAGCAAGGCCAACCCCACGTGGCTCCTGCAGCAGACAAAGAACGCCCCTGTGACCGGGACCCGCAGTGCGGGAGGCCAGGAGTGGGAGCTCCGGGACACCGGCAAGGGCGAGAAGTCGATGGTGCTGGATTACCGCGGCACCACCGTGATCCTCTCCGGTGCGGCGCAGCTGGACGAATTCGGCACCCTGGCCGACGCCGTCGTGAAATCCATGGACAGCAACCCGGCCGTCACAGTTTCACCTTCGGCGCCCGCGGCACCTTAATGTAGTAAGCGTGGCTACTAATCTGACTCCTGCACTGGCCTGGCGCCGCCTGCGCGAAGGCAACGAACGATTCGTCAACGGCGAGTCCTCGCACCCGAACCAAAACGCCGACCACCGGTCGTCCCTGGTGGAAACCCAGCATCCGTTCGCCGTGATCTTCGGTTGCTCCGACTCCCGACTGGCTGCGGAAATCATCTTCGACGTGGGCCTGGGTGACGTCTTCGTGGTGCGCACCGCCGGCCAGGTCATCGACGACGCCGTCCTCGGCTCGCTCGAGTACAGCGTCGGCGTGCTGGGGGTGCCGCTGATCGTCATCCTGGGCCACGACAGCTGCGGAGCCGTCACGGCCACCAAGTCGGCCGTGGAGACAGGCGAGATGCCCACCGGCTTCATCCGCGACCTCGTGGAGCGCATCACGCCCTCTGTCCTGACCTCGCTGCGCAACGGCCAGCCGGAGGTCAACGACATGGTGGTGGAGCACGTCAAGCAGACGTCCCAGCGCCTCGTGGACAGCTCGCGTGTGATTTCCGACGCAATCGAGGAAGGCCGCACTGCGGTCATCGGGCTTTCGTACCGGCTGGCCGAGGGCCGCGCCGACCTTGTTTCCGGAATCGGCGAGCTCTAGCAGCCATTGGCGGACCCGCAGAGCGGGCCCCGGGACGGCCGGCCAGGCCGCTCCGGGGCCCGCTTCACGGTTTTCGATGGGGCGGCCGGGAGCCATAAGCTAGCCCCATGACTTCCACTGAAGAGTTCCGCATTGAACATGACACGATGGGCGAAGTCCGCGTCCCCGTGAACGCACTGTACCGCGCGCAGACGCAGCGGGCAGTGGAGAATTTCCCCATCTCCGGCAAGACCCTGGAGCGCACCCACATCGAGGCGCTGGCACAGGTCAAGAAGGCAGCCGCCCAGGCCAACGCAGAACTGGGCGTGCTCGACGGCGAGCTGGCCAAGGCTATTGCCGACGCTGCCGATGAGGTGGCAGCCGGCAAGTACGACGGCGACTTCCCCATCGACGTTTTCCAGACCGGTTCCGGTACCTCCTCGAACATGAACACCAACGAGGTCCTGGCAGAGCTGGCCACCCGTGCGCTGAAGGCCGCCGGCAGTGACAAGGTTGTCCACCCGAACGACCATGTCAACGCTTCGCAGTCCTCCAACGACGTGTTCCCCACGTCCGTCCATGTGGCCGCAACCTCGGCGCTGATCAACGACCTGATCCCCGCCCTGGGCTACCTGGCCGAATCGCTGGAGCGGAAGGCCGTTGAGTTCAAGGACGTCGTCAAGTCCGGCCGCACGCACCTGATGGATGCCACCCCCGTGACCCTGGGCCAGGAGTTCGGCGGCTACGCCGCACAGGTCCGCTACGGCATCGAACGCATCAACGCCGCACTCCCCCGCGTCGCAGAGGTTCCGCTGGGCGGCACCGCCGTGGGCACCGGCATCAACACCCCCGCCGGTTTCCCGGAGCGGGTCATCGAACTGCTCGCCACGGACACCGGCCTGCCGCTGACCGAGGCCCGCGACCACTTCGAGGCACAGGCCAACCGCGACGGCCTGATCGAGGCGTCCAGCCAGCTGCGCAACATCGCCATTTCCTTCATGAAGATCAACAACGATCTCCGCTGGATGGGTTCCGGCCCCAACACCGGCCTCGGCGAAATTGCCATCCCGGACCTGCAGCCCGGTTCGTCGATCATGCCCGGCAAGGTCAACCCGGTCATCTGCGAGGCCTCCATCATGGTGGCCGCCCAGGTCATCGGCAACGACACCGCCATCGCCTGGTCCGGCACCAACGGCGCCTTCGAGCTCAACGTCGGCATCCCGGTCATGGCCGCGAACCTGCTCGAGTCCATCCGCCTGCTGGCCAACACCAGCCGCGTGATGGCGGACAAGATGATTGACGGCATCACCGCCAACGTGGAGCGCGCCCGCTTCCTGGCCGAGGCCTCCCCCTCGATCGTCACGCCGCTGAACAAGTACATCGGCTACGAGAACGCCGCCAAGATCGCCAAGATCGCCGTCAAGGAAGGCCTGACCATCCGCCAGGCCACCGAGAAGCTCGGCTTCGTCGGCGAAGGCGAAGGAAAGGTCTCCGAGGCCGACCTCGACAAGGCACTGGACGTCACCACCATGACGGCTCCGGCGCACAAGGCCTAAAGCACTTAGCGCCCGACGGCGGCCGGTCACCTTTCGAAAGGAAAGGTGACCGGCCGCCGTCGTACTTTAACCTCCTCCGGCCCGGTCTAAGCNNNGTTGCNCCNTTGCCAAGTTAGTGCAAAACTTTACTCTGTGACTGATAGTGCAAACCCTGACCCTGGCCTGCGGGAACGCAAGCGTGCCGCCACCCGGACCGCCATCACCGCCGCCGCCAGGGACCTGACCTCGGCGCGGGGCCTCAACGGCTACACCGTGGAGGAAGTCTGCGAGGCGGCCGGCATCTCACGCCGGACCTTCTTCAACTACTTCCCCACCAAGGAAGACGCAATCATCGGCCACGCCGAGGACGACGTTCCCGCGGACGTCATCGAAGAATTCGTCGCCGGTGCCGCGGGCTCCCCCGCAGGCGAAATCTCCCCCACGCTGTTCCAGGACCTGGTCACGCTCTCGCTGCGGCTGGCGGAGGACATGACCGAGTCCGAGGAAGAGACCCGCCAGCTGATCGGGGTGGTCAAGAAGGAGCCCCAGCTCATCCTGCGGATCATCGGGGTGACGGAACAGCGCGAGGCGCAGTTCGCCCGGGACGTCGCGCGGCGTGAAGGCGTGGCGCCGGACCACCCCGT
Organism: Pseudarthrobacter chlorophenolicus A6; assembly: GCF_000022025.1. GTDB lineage: Bacteria > Actinomycetota > Actinomycetes > Actinomycetales > Micrococcaceae > Arthrobacter > Arthrobacter chlorophenolicus. The sequence continues at coordinate 1,374,448 of NC_011886.1, read as the reverse complement.
GGTGCAGATGGCTGTGGTCCTGCTCAGCACCATCGCCCGCAAAAGCAGCATGGCCTACTTCTCCGACGGCAATACCCGCAGCTACCCGGAACTGCTGCTGGAAAACATCTCCGCAGCAAGCCTGCTCTTCTCCCAACCATTCGACAGCACGGCCAGCGCCGCAGCAGAAGGAAACGCATGAGTACCGCAACCGCCACACCGCCGGCAGGGCCCCTGCTGCTGACCCAAAAACGCATCTGGATCATCTTCTCGGCCCTGATCGCCGGGATGCTGCTGTCCAGCCTTGACCAGACCATTGTCTCCACCGCCATGCCCACCATCGTGGGCAAGCTTGGCGGGGTGGAGCACCAGGCGTGGATCACCACCGCCTACCTGCTGGCCACCACCATCGTGATGCCCATCTACGGGAAATTCGGTGACATCCTGGGCCGGCGCAACCTGTTCCTCGTGGCCATCGCCCTGTTCACCCTCGCCTCACTGGGCTGCGCCCTGGCCACGGACTTCTGGGGCTTCGTCATCTTCCGTGCCATCCAGGGCCTGGGCGGCGGCGGCCTCATGATCCTTTCCCAGGCCATCATCGCCGACATCGTCCCGGCCAAGGACCGCGGCAAGTACATGGGCCCGCTGGGTGCCATCTTCGGCCTGTCCGCCGTGGCCGGGCCGCTGCTGGGCGGCTTCTTCGTGGACCACCTCACCTGGGAATGGGCCTTCTACATCAACATCCCTGTTGGCCTGGCCGCCTTCGCCATCGCCTGGTTCGCCCTGACGCTGCCCAACAAGAAGGCCGAAAAGCGGATCGATGTCCTGGGCGTCGTCCTGCTCTCGGTCGCCACCACCTGCCTGATCTTCTTCACCGACTTCGGCGGCAAGAAGGACGAGGGCTGGGATTCACCCCTCACCTGGGCCTTCGGAGCCGGCCTGCTGGTGTCCGCCGCCGCGTTTGTCCTGGTGGAGCGCCGTGCGGAAGACCCCATCATCCCGCTCAGCCTGTTCCGCAACCGTATCTTCATCAACGCCACCGCCATCGGCTTCACCCTGGGCCTGGGCATGTTCTCGGCCATCGCGTTTGTCCCCACGTTCCTGCAGATGTCCTCCGGCACCTCCGCCGCCGAGTCCGGGCTCCTCATGCTCCCAATGATGGCCGGCCTGATGGGAACCTCCATCTACTCGGGCATCCGGATTTCCAAAACGGGCAAGTACAAGATGTTCCCCATCCTGGGTGCCGCGCTCACGATGGCCGCCATGCTGTGGATGACCACGCTGGCCGCGAGCACCCCCATCTGGGTGATCTGCGTGCAGCTGTTCGTGTTCGGCGCGGGGCTGGGCCTCATCATGCAGGTAGTGGTGCTGGTGGTCCAGAACTCCGTGCCGGCGGAACAGATCGGCACCGCCACCAGCACCAACAACTACTTCCGCGAGGTGGGCGCCGCCATGGGCGTGGCGATCTTCGGATCCCTGTTCACCACCCGCCTCTCCGAGTCGCTGACCAGTGCCTTTACCGGCGCGGGAGCTTCGGCCGAGCAGGCATCCCAGTCCACCAGCACCCTGGACCCGCAGGCCATGAACCAGCTCCCGGAACAGCTGCGGGACGCGATCGTCAACGCCTACGCTGACTCGCTGGCCCCGGTGTTCTGGTACCTGGTGCCGTTCATCGCCATTGCCCTGCTGCTGGCCATCACCCTCAAGCAGATCCCGCTGTCCGATACTGCCGGCATGGTGGCCCGCGGCGAAGCCGTCGGCGGCGAGGAAGCTGAGCGGATGGCCGCCGGCCTGCCCGGCGTTTCCGCAGGCCAGCAGGCTCCCGCAGAGGAGGCCCTGGAGGGCGGCGACACGGCCATGGCACGGGACGACGACGGCGAGCTGGTCTCACAGGGCCGCTGACCGCCGTCGTACGCACCACCGCCGCACCCGGTCCGCGTGCAGCGGATGAGCTGACAGGGACGCCGCAATCTTTGGGGGTTGCGGCGTCCCTGTTCGTGTCAGCGGCCCGCCGGGCGAGGCGCAATTTTCAGGGCTCGTAATGCACGGCGTCATGGGGCGCAAGCGCCCGTTCGATACTCTCACGGTCCCGCGGCCGGATGTCCGGCAGGCCGTCGATGGGGAACCAGCCTACGGCCAGGGATTCGTCATCGTTGACCCGGGGCTCGCCGGACACGTGGCGGCACCGGAACACGATGTCCAAAAAGTCGCACACATCCCCGTTGGGGAAGGTGACGGGGCCGGAGACGCCGACGGAAACCATGCGCTCGGTCTCCGCCACCACCGCGGTCTCCTCGAAGATTTCCCGCACCAGCCCGGGGCCCGGGTGCTCCCCCGGGTCCAGCAGGCCCGAAATCAGGGCCCAACGGCCGTTGTCAGCCCGCTGCCCCAGCAGGATGTGCCCGTCGTCATTGACCACCACACCCCGCACTGCGGGAATCCAGAGGGGATCGTGGCCGATTTTTTCACGGATTTTGAGGATGAATTCGGGCGCTGCCATGGCTTCAGCCTAGCGGCCGCGCGGCGTGGCCAGACCCTTCGGCGGTGTCAGGCGGCCGGCAGCAGGAGCATCGCGGCGGCGGTGCCGGCCAGCATGAACGGGCCGAAAGGAATGGCGGATTTGAGGCTGCCGCGGCGGGTGGCAAGCAGGCCGAGGCTCCAGAGGCCGCCCAGGAGGAATGCTGCGAACGTTCCGGCGAAGACGTGCCCCCAGCCGAGGTAGCCCAGATACATGCCGAGGACGCCGGCGAGCTTCACGTCACCGAATCCCATGCCGGGCGGATACACCAGGCGGAGGACGAAGTAGAACAGCCACAGCACCGCTCCCCCCGCGAGGACACGGCCGCCGGGCAGGCCGAAAAGCCTGGCACCGCCGTCGGGTACGGCCCCCGCGTCCGCCCCTGCCACCAGGACCGTAGCCACCGCGGCGAGCAGGAGCACTCCGGCCACGCCATAAGACGGGAAAACGATCCGGTTGGGCAGCAGGTGGTGGCGGACATCGATCACCGTCAGGCGCGCTGCCATCACTACAAAGTAAAGGCACGCCGCCAGCACCAGCCAGAACGCGAGGGGGGTGTCCAGCCACAGGTCGCCGAGTCGTCCGATCACCCCTCGGATGCTACTGGAATTCCCCTGCCCGCCCCACCGTCTCCGCGTAAACTGTGGATATGTCAGCCTGGGATTCCCGGCGGCGCCCGGACCCTAACGGCGGCGCATCCCCCTCAGATCCCCCCGCCATGTTCCGCAGCCTGTGCCGGTCTTCTCCGTGGAAGTGGCAATCCCTTCGCTTTGAATACTGGGATGAGCCATTCGATGCAGCACCGGCTCCGGGGGCTTCCCTGGTCCGGGCGTGGCTCCGGCGGCCCGGTGCGCTGCGGCTGGAGAGCCCCGAAGGGCTGGTCCTCCACAGCACCACGGGGATCAACGATTCCCGGGATGGCCTCTACGTCAGTTCTACCCGCAAGTCCTGGCTCCTCCCGCCGCATCTGGTCTCCCCGGTGTACGGCGCGGCCGGACTGGTGAAACGGCGTCCGGAGGCAGCCTACGGTGAGCCCGGGTTCGGCAACGGGCGGTTCTCCGCTGCACTGGACCCGGTGGAGCTTGCCGGCAATTCCCCTGCTCCGCTGGAGTTTCCGGGCAGCAATCCGGTACAGGTGGCGGACGTGCGCACGCTGGACCACGAGGGCAGGCCTGCCGTGGAGGCCGTGGTGGTTCCCACCCCCGCTTACCAACCCTGGGATCCGGCGGCTCCCCTGTGCCTTGCCGGCCGCACCCTTGTGCGGGTGGACCTTGGCACGGGCGTCTGCGTGAACAGCCGTTCGCTGGAGCTCGAAACCGAAGGCTACGGACACTGGCTGCGGATCCTCGGCGTTGACGAGTACATGCTGGACGACCTTTTCCTCGCCGAGTCGATGAACCTCACCGACGTCCGCCGGCACATCAGCTGGGACATACCGGCCTGAACGTGACAGGCCGTGGTACACACCATCGGCTAGGCTTCGCGGATGATTAGCATGAGCTCCATCTGGCCGCTGTACGACCTGAAACTGACTACGCCCCGGCTGGAGCTCCGTCCCATCACTGACCAGGACATCCCGGCAGCCGTTGCCGCTGCCCGCAGCGGCATCCACGAACCCGGCCGGAACCCGTTCAGCACGGCATGGGCGGAGGCTCCCCTGGCGGAAATGGGGCCGCGGATGGCCCAGTGGCAGTGGCGCCTTCGGGCTGGATGCACCCCGGAGGACTGGACGCTGCTCCTGGGCATCTGGCACGAGGAGCAGTTCATCGGCTGCCAGGACGTGGGCGCCAAGGACTTCGCCCTGTTGAAAACCGTCTCCACCGGATCGTGGCTCAAGCAGTCCGCCCAAGGCCGGGGCCTGGGCGCGGAGATGCGTGCCGCCGTCGTGCTCTGGGCGTTCGACTGGCTCGGCGCAGACGTGGCCGAATCCGAAGCCGCGGACTGGAACGCAGCCTCCCTCGGGGTCTCCCGCACCCTCGGCTACGAATTGAACGGGACCACCCGGAAGGCGTGGGGCACGCAGGTTGAGACGGTCCAAAAAGTCCGGGTCACCCCCGAAACCCTCAAGCGCCCAGACTGGACCCTCCAGGTAGAAGGCCACGAAGCAGCAGCGAAGTTCCTGCACGTCACCTGAGTGCCGGCCAGTGGTTCGGCTCGTCCGCGGGTGCGCCTTCCGGCAGCGTGCGTCAGAGGCGAGGAACGAGCCAGCACGCAGAGGAAGGGGCACCCGCGCATACCCAGCTACCCCTCCAGGAGTTCCGTCACCAGGGCGGCGATCGGGGACCTTTCCGAGCGGGTCAGGGTGATGTGGCCGAAGAGCGGGTGGCCTTTCAGGGTTTCGACGACGGCGGCGATTCCGTCGTGGCGGCCGACGCGGAGGTTGTCGCGCTGGGCGACGTCGTGGGTGAGTACGATCTTCGAGTTCTGGCCGATGCGGCTCATGACTGTCAGCAGGACGTTCTTTTCGAGGGACTGGGCCTCGTCCACGATGACGAAGGCGTCGTGCAGGGAACGGCCGCGGATGTGGGTGAGGGGCATGACCTCGAGCATTCCGCGGTCCATGACTTCCTCCACCACTTCCTGGCTGACCAGCGCGCCAAGCGTGTCGAAGACGGCCTGGGCCCAGGGGTTCATCTTTTCGGACTCGGAACCCGGCAGGTAGCCGAGTTCCTGGCCGCCCACGGCGTAGAGGGGGCGGAACACGATGACCTTGCGGTGCTCGCGGCGTTCCAGGACCGCTTCGAGGCCCGCACACAGCGCCAGTGCCGATTTGCCGGTCCCGGCCCGCCCGCCGATGGAGACGATGCCGACGGAGGGGTCCATCAGCATGTCGATGGCGAGCCGCTGCTCGGCGGACCTGCCATGGAGTCCGAACACGTCCCGGTCGCCCTTGACCAGCCGTACCTGCTTGTCCGCACCTACCCTGCCGAGGGCTGAGCCCCGGTTGGACAGCAGGACCAGCCCGGTGTTGACCGGCAGTTCCGCGGCCGCGGGGATGAATACCGGTTCGTGACCGTAGAGGGTGGAGATCTCTTCCTCGTTGGCCTCCACTTCGGCCACCCCAGTCCAGCCGGAGTCCTTGACCAGCTCGTTGCGGTACTCATCCGCCGTCAGCCCCATCGCCGAGGCCTTGACGCGCATCGGCAGGTCCTTGGACACCACGGTGACGTCCTTGCCTTCGTTGGCGAGGTTCTTCGCGACGGCGAGGATGCGGCTGTCGTTGTCGCCGCTGCGGAACCCGAGCGGAAGCACCTCGGCGGAGATGTGGTTGAGCTCCACCGTGAGCGTCCCGCCGTCGTCACCGATGGGGATGGGCTGGTTCAGGCCGCCGTGCTTGACCCGGAGGTCGTCGAGGAGCCGCAGGGCCGTGCGGGCAAAGTAGCCCAGCTCGGGGTCGTGGCGTTTTGCTTCGAGCTCGGTGATCACCACGATGGGGACGATGACTTCGTGTTCGGCGAACCGCAGCAGCGCTCGGGGGTCCGAGAGGAGGACGGAGGTGTCGATCACGAAGGTATGGATCAGGGAATCCCTTCCGGAGACGGCAAAACCGGCCGCAGCATCAGTTGCCGCGCCGGTTTGTTCAGTGGCTCGCACAGTGCGAGAGGTAGCTGTTCCTGCCTGGCCTGAAAGGACCTCGTGCAGTTTTTCAGAAGTAGCCACATCGACTCCAGCCCCGGGCCCCAGCCCGGCCTTGTTATTGGTGAGGCGGCTCGGCCAGGAGGCCGGGTCCGGCCTCCCATACAACTGGTGCGATGTTTCGCTCCATGTACTGGCCTCCCCGATCAGCCGGCGGTTTGCCTGCTGATGGATATAACGTAAATCCAGCCCCGGGCATTTCCGCAACCATTACGCGGCGATTCCTGTTGCGGTGATGTGAAATTCGGGTGAACCGGCAGTGTCAGGAGCCGTAGCGGCGTTGCCGGCCCGCGTAGTCACGCAGCGCCCGCAGGAAGTCCACCTTGCGGAATGCAGGCCAGAGTGCCTCGCAGAAATAGAACTCGCTGTAGGCGCTCTGCCACATGAGGAACCCCGAGAGCCTCTGCTCGCCGGAGGTGCGGATGACGAGGTCCGGGTCGGGCTGGCCTCGGGTGTAGAGGAACCGCGAGATGTCATCAACGCTGAGTTCGTCGGCAAGCTGGTTGATGTCGGCGCCCTTGGCCACGGCGTCGTGCAGCAATTCACGGACTGCGTCCACGATTTCACGGCGGCCGCCGTATCCCACGGCCACATTTACGTGGATCTTTTCGTGGACGGGGGTCCGTGCAGTCAGTTTGTTCAGGCGCTCGGCAAGGTAGCCGGGAAGCAGTTCCGGTGCACCCATGGCATGGACGGAAATGTTCTCGTCCTCGTCCAGCCGGTCCAGGGTGTTGGCGATGATGCCCATGAGGAGGTCCAGTTCCTCACTGGACCTGTTCATGTTGTCCGTGGACAGCATGTACAGCGTCACCACTTTGACGCCGAGCTCCCGGCACCAGCCCAGGAACTCGTGGATCTTATCCGCGCCGGCCTGGTGGCCCTGGCTGGTGGGTGCATTGAACTGTTTGGCCCAGCGCCGGTTGCCGTCCACCATCACACCGATGTGCCGCGGGATGCGGTCCCGGGAAAGGTCCTTGAGCAGCCGTCGCTCGTAATAGCCATAGAGGAACCCGGGCAACTCCACGCGTCCACTCACCTGACTTCCTCGCTGTTCGTACTTGCACATCCTAGGCTACCGCCCGGGCGGCGCCTGCCGGTCGAAGGGGCCCCGGCACGGGGTGGCACTCATCGAGTTACTGATGGGTAACTTACTGGAACGTAGGTTATTCTGGACACATGAACAGCGACTCTTCCGAGGCTCCGCGCACGCCGCAACCGGAGGATGAAAAACCCGCTCCACCGGCAACCTCTCCGGTTGATGATGCCGCCATCAGGCTGGCTGAGCTGCTAATGATCAAGCCGAAGTGGCGGGGCTGGATCCACACTGTCGCGGCCCCGTTTGCCTTGGCCGCAGGTATCGTCCTGGTGGTCCTGGCACCCACCGCCGACCGCAAGATCACCTCGGCAATCTACGCCGCCACCGGCGTGCTGCTGTTTGGCGTCAGTGCCGTGTACCACCGCGGCAACTGGTCGCCGGTGGTCAAGCGGGTCCTGAAGCGGCTCGACCACACCAACATCATGCTGGTCATCGCCGGCAGCTACACACCGTTGGCCTGGACGCTGCTGGAACGGCAGCAGGCCATTCTCCTGCTCTGGATCATCTGGTCCGGCGCCATTCTGGGGGTGTTGTTCCGGCTCCTGTGGACTGATGCGCCGCGCTGGCTGTATGTACCCATCTACATTGCGCTGGGATGCGGTGCGCTGTTCTACCTGCCCCAGTTTTTCCAGGCGAGCCTTCCAGCAGCCATCCTCATCTGCGTGGGCGGTGCGCTCTACATCGCCGGGGCCGTGTTTTACGCCCTGAAGAAGCCGAACTTCAGCTACAACCACTTCGGCTTCCACGAGCTCTTCCACGCCTTCACCGTCTTTGCGTTCGCCGCCCATTTCACGGCAATCGCCATAGCCGTCCTGGGCTGAGCGTCAGGCTGGCCGTCAGGCTCCGCCAGCTTCCCCGGGGAAGCGTCTAGTCCCGCGGCAGGGAGTTGCCCTGGCCGTAGCCGTTTCCGTTGGTGTCCCGGGCTTCGTGCGGAGCCGCGGGATCTTCGCGGGCGTCCTCAGCCTCGATGTCCGCTTCGGCAGCAGCTGCGATGCGCTCCTCCTCCACCTGGGCCCGGTAGCGGACGCGCCGGATCCGCCGGACCATGTCCACGATGAGCAGCGCCGTGGCTACCACGAAAAATGCAGTCATGATGAAGCCCAGCAAACCGGGCGTCACCTGGTCCTCCGTGATCCCGTCGCGCAGGGTTGGTGTGGGCATCGGCGTGGGAGTAGTGGCCAGGCTGAGGAGCAAGTTTTGCACGTGTAATACCTTCAAGGGATCGGGTTGCAGCCGGACATATGTCGCGCCCGAAGCGCCGGAGGCTAACTTCTACGCGGCATAGAAATCGCTGCCGGTTCTATCTTAGCCCGGCAAACAGGTCCGTCTCGGGCAGCTCGGATGAGACCCGGGACTTGATCAGGGAGTAGTCCTCCCATGGCCACGCCCGCCGCTGCATGTCCGCTGACACGGCGAAGAAGAACCCCAAGGGGTCCACCTGCGTGCGGTGGGCGCGAAGGGCGTCGTCGCGCACTTCGAAAAACTCTCCGCAATCCACCTGGGTGGTGGTGGCATGTGCCGCGGGCGGCGGCGTGTGCCCCTCTGCATCGGACTCCAGCCATGCCGCAAGGCGTTCCGCATACGGCGACTGGAGCCCGGCTTCCTCGAGCGCAAAATGCAGCGCGCGGAAGCGTTCCGGGCTGAAAGCGCGGTCGTAGTAGAGCTTGCCGGGTTCCCAGGGCTCCCCGGCCTCGGGGTACCTGTCGGCGTTACCGGCGGCATCGAACGCTTCCACTGCCACTTTATGCGCCATGATGTGGTCCGGGTGGGGATAGCCGCCGTTCTCGTCATACGAGAGGATGACGTGGGGCTTGAAGGACCGGACCAGGCGCACCAGGGGCGCCGCGGCGTGGTGGAGCGGCAGCGTGGCGAAGGAACCTGCCGGGAGGGGCGGAAGCGGATCCCCTTCGGGCAGTCCCGAGTCCACGAATCCGAGCCAGCGCTGCCGGATGCCGAGGATCTTTGCCGCCCGGTCCATTTCCAGGCGCCGTGCGCCCGCCATGTCCCGCTTGGGATGCGGCTCGCCTTCCACGGCGGGGTTCTGGATGTCGCCGCGCGATCCGTCGGTGCAGGTGGCCACCATGACCTCTACGCCGGCGGCAGCGTACATGGCCATCGTGGCAGCACCCTTGCTGGATTCGTCATCCGGGTGGGCATGCACTGCGAGCAGCCGAAGCGGTGCCGGGGAGGTGCTGGACGCTGTCATGGAAGGACGGCTCCTCATTCTTCTTGGTTTGTGGCGGTGCAGGGTTGTGGCGGTATGCGGGCGGACGGACAGCGCCGCCTTTGACGGTGCAATTGGCCACCACGGGATGGGCACTAAACTGGTCTGGTGACTTCCCCGGACCAGTCGGCCCCATCCGCGCCCGCAGACACTAGCCTAGCCAATCGATATGGTGGCCAAAAGCGCAGGTTGACGCCCGCCGTCAAGCGCGCCATCGCGGGCGGGGCCCTGGCGGTCGGCATCGGTTTCCTGGCATGGGTCTCCACGTCGAATTCGTTGTCCGCCGTGACCTTCAAGGACGTGGGCTACAGCACGCCTGATGCCACTGTGGCCGAGGTGGACTTCCAGGTGACCCGTGAGCCCGGCACTCCCGTCAAGTGCGCCGTGAAGGCCCTCGATTCCAAGTACGCGGTGGTTGGCTGGAAGGTGGTGGACATTCCCGCCGACGCCCCTGAGGGAGCAGAGAAGACGGCCGACGGCGGGAGGACGGTTTCCCAGCGGGTCACGGTCCGCACGGAGTCGCTGTCCGTATCCGGCGTTGTGGACAGCTGCTGGGCCACGGACGGCTCCGGCCAGAAGGTGTGATGTGGACCGCTTGCTTGTTGGGATAAATCCAGGGGTTTGACTACAATGGATCAATACCTTCACCCCGCTGAGCTGGTTGCTGTTCCATAAGTGGCCACCGTGGCGGGGTCTTTTGCATGTAGGACCACTAAAGGAGAAGTCCGTGTCTACCACCAACAGCGCAGCTGCAGCCTGGCTCACCCAGGAAGCTTTTGACCGCCTGAAGGCAGAGCTGGACCAACTTTCCGGCCCCGGCCGGGCGGAGATTGTCCAGAAGATCGACGCTGCCCGCCAGGAGGGTGACCTCAAGGAAAACGGTGGCTACCACGCCGCCAAGGAAGAGCAGGGCAAGATCGAGGCCCGCATCCGCCAGCTGACGGTGCTGCTTCGGGACGCCCACGTGGGTGAATCCCCCGCCGATGACGGCATCGTGGAACCCGGCATGATCGTGGTGGCCCGGATTGCCGGGGACGAAGAGACCTTCCTGCTCGGATCCCGTGAAATTGCCGGCGATTCGGACCTGGACGTCTTCAGCGAAAAGTCCCCCCTGGGCTCTGCCATCCTTGGCCACAAGGAAGGCGAGACGCTGAGCTACGTTGCGCCCAACGGCAAGGACATCAAGGTGGAAATCCTGTCAGCGAAGCCTTACGCAGCCTAGTTTTCCCTGGCCGCAAAAGCGCCTGCCGCCCCAAAGGGCGGCAGGCGCTTTGTTGTTTGCAGCTTGTTAGGCGGCCGTTTATAGGGGAATTGCGCGGTCCCGCTGCCTGTCGGCGCCCGGACGGGGGCGGAGGATCAGTGCGGCCACCACTCCCCCGGCGGCTCCGCCCAGATGTGCCTGCCAGGAAACGAAGCCGGACACGATGGGCAGCATGCCCAACAGGATGCTGCCGTAACCCATGAACAGGACCATGGCCAGGAGGATCTGTTTCCAGCTGCGGTTGAAGAAGCCGCGGACCAGGAGGAAGGCAAAGAGTCCGAAGACGAGGCCAGAGGAGCCTACAGTGATCCCGCCGTCACCGATCAGCCAGACGGTGATGCCCGAGCCCAGCCAGCTGAGCGCGAGGGCGGTCAGGAAGACCCGGAGCCCGGAGAGGAACACCAGGAAGCCGAAGATGATCAGCGGAAAGCTGTTGGACAGCAGGTGGTTCAGGTTGGCATGCAGCAGCGGAAACGTGAAGATATCCAGGAGCCCATCCGCGCTCCTGGGCCGCAGTCCGAACGTGCGGGTCAGTGACCCCAGCGTCAGCGTGTTGAACAGCTCAATGACAAACAGGAGCGCAACGAACCCGCCCAGGACGAGCAGCCCACCCTTGGCGCGCGCCGCCGTCGTCTGCCGCTCCCGGAAGTCCCCGTTCCGCATCAGGCCAGCCATGCGTGCTCCTAGTGCACCACGATGGGCTGGAATCCTTCGGCACGCAACGCACTGAGGACCTGCTCGCCGTGCTGGTGGCCCTTGGTTTCCAAATTCACGGTGATGGAAACATCGCCCATGCTGATGGAGCCGCCCACGCGGGTGTGGTCCAGGCCGGTAACGTTCGCATCGTTTTCGGCGATGATCCTGGCGATGGTTGCCAGCGAACCGGGACGGTCATCCAGCATCATGCGGACGGTCATGTACCGCCCGGCCGCGGAAAGGCCGCGCTGGATAACCTTGAGCATCAGCATGGGGTCGATATTGCCGCCGGACAGTACGACGGCGGTGTTTCCCGGGTTTTCGATCTTGCCGTCCATAAGGGCAGCAACGCCGACGGCACCGGCGGGCTCCACCACCATCTTGGCGCGTTCCAGCAGGAAGATCAGCGCGCGGGCCAGCGAATCCTCGCTGACCGTCACAACGTCATCCACGAGTTCGCGGATGATGCTGAACGGCAGCTGGCCCGGCCGGCCCACGGCGATGCCGTCAGCCATGGTGGAGACCTTCTTCAGCGGCACCAGGGCGTCGGCGGCGAGGGAGGGAGGGTAGGCGGCAGCGTTTTCCGCCTGCACCCCGATGATGCGGATGTCCCGGCCGAGTTCCTTGGCCCGGGCCTTAATGGCGACGGCGACCCCGGCCAGGAGGCCACCACCGCCCACGCCCATCAGGACGGTGTCCACGTTGGGGATCTGCTCGAGGATCTCCAGGCCAACGGTGCCCTGGCCCGCCACCACATCAACGTTGTCGAAGGGGTGGACGAAGACCGTCCCGGTTTCGTTGCTGTACCGCTGGGCCTCGGCCAGCGCCTCGTCCACGTTGTGGCCGTGGAGGATCACTTCGGCACCGTGACTGCGGGTGGCGGCGAGCTTCGGCAGCGCAACACCAAGGGGCATGTAGATGCGGGCCTTGATTCCCAGGCTTTTGGCCGCCACTGCAACGCCCTGCGCGTGGTTGCCTGCAGATGCCGCCACGACGCCGCGTTTCTTCTCTTCCGGGGACAGGCGGGCCATGCGGACATAGGCGCCGCGGACCTTGAAGGACCCTGCGCGCTGGAGGTTCTCGCATTTGAAGTAGACCTCGCCGCCAACCTGCGCGCCCAGCGCACGGGACGATTCCACCGGAGTGCGCGCAATAATCCCGTCAAGCAGCTTCTGCGCCTCAAGGACATCGTCCAGCGTGACGGGAAGGGTTTGCAGGATGTTCACGTACTACTCTCCTCTAGGTTCGTCCCCGGCGCCCCGTTGGGAGGCGGAGCGGGCACCGCGGTGTTCAGCTGTGGTGCCGGCAGACGTGTCGCCTTCTCCGTCTTTCGGCGGGTCGACGTCTTCTATGGTGTTGTCCCCGCCAGCCGGAGCTGTCAGGGGCCTCCCGGCAACCACCGGCATCTGTTCATGTTCCCATGTTCTGGCGGCGATGTAGCGAATGGCCGAGTTTGCTACGGCCAGGATGGGTACCGAAAACAGTGCGCCCGGGATTCCGGCGAGGTAGGATCCGGCGGCAACGCTGAGGATGACGGCCACCGGGTGGAGCGAAACGGCCTTGCCCATGACCAACGGCTGCAGGATGTGGCCTTCCAGCTGCTGGACCGCAAGGACGATGGCGAGCATGATGAGTGCGTTGACGGGGCCGTTGGCCACCAACGCCAGCAGTACTGCAATCACGCCGGTCACCAGGGCACCCACCACCGGGATGAAGGAACCCAGGAACACCAGCACGCCCAGGGGAAGAGCCAGCGGGACACCAATGATCGCCGCGCCCACACCGATGCCGATCGCATCCACCGCGGCAACGAACATCTGGATACGTGCATAACTGACCATGGAGGCCCAGCCCTTGCGGCCGGCGCCGAAGGCGGCGGCCCGCGCCCGCCGCGGAAGCAGCCTGACCAGGAACGCCCAGATCCGGTCTCCCTCCAGCAGGAAGAAAATGAGGATGAACAGGGCGAGGAGCAAACCGGCGGCGAAGTGTCCGGCGGTACTGCCAAACGAGAGGGCGCCGCTGAGGATGCTGCTGCTGTTGTTCTGCAGTGCGTCGCTGGCTTCCTTGACGTACTGGTCGATCTGGGCCGCCGTCAGGTGCAGCGGCCCGTCGGAGAGCCACGTCTGGACCTGCCGCACGCCTTCGAGCGCCTGCTGCCACAGTTCGCCGAAGCCGATCACCAGCTGCCGGCCCACCAGGGCCAGCGCACCGGAGATCACTGCAATAAAGCCGAGGACCGTGATGGCGACGGCAAGGCCGGCGGGCAATCCGCGCCGCTTCAACCACGCCGTGACCGGGCTCAGCAGCCCTGCGAGGAGCGCCGCCACCATGACCGGGATGATGAGGAAGGTGATGTGGCTCAGCAGCCAGATCAGCGTGCCGGCCATCAGGAGGATGAGGCCGAGGCGCCAGGACCAGGACGCGGCAATGCGCACACCGTACGGGATGTCCCGGTCCAGCTCACGGTCGGTAAGGACCCGGAGGGGTGCTGCCGTGGCGGGGGCTGGAGATGGCCTGGACTGGCTGGCGTCGTCCGCGGTGGGCGTCATAAGGAAACTCTAACCGCCTGAGGCGGCGTGGTAGTCGATTCCCCACTCCATGGCGAAGGACTCCCCCGGTTCCAGCCAGCGCAGGCCGTCCCCGGAGTTGAAGGCGTTGGCCGGACCGGTCATCGGCTCGACGGCGAGCGCGCGGCTCCGGCCGGGGTAGACCGTGCTGACGAAGACGTGGACGTACTGGCAGGATTCGTCCTGCCAAAGGCTGACGCTTCGGCCGTCGGGACCGGCCAGCACGTGGCGGGCCTTGCCATCCTCGTACCCGAGGCCGGTGAGTGCGACGTCGACGTTGAGGTTGCCGATGGTGCGGCCGGCGCGGAAGTCGGTGTCGCCGTCGACGGGCGCGGAACTGCGGGGTATCAGCCGTTCATCGGCGATGAGCTGGGTGTCGGCCTGGACGGTCAGGACCAGTTCTTCGGCAGGCGTGTCTCCCAGCCGCAGGTAGGGGTGCGCACCGAGGACAAACGGTGCTGCCGCTGCCGAATGGTTGGTCAGGCTCTGGCGGACCGCGAGGCCCAAATCTGCGGTCAGCTCGTACCGCACGAGGTGCCGCACCAGGAACGGGTACCCATGCTGCGGAAAGACCGTGGCTTCCAGGGAAACGGAGTATGGCGATTCGTCCACCAGCGTGTAACCCACATTCCTGAGCAGGCCGTGGCTGGCGTTGTTGCGGGATACCTCGGTGATGTCCAGCTGCTGCTTTTTGCCGTCCAGGATCCAGGCGCCGTCCTCCACCCTGTTCGCCCAGGGCGCCAGGGTGATTCCTGCACCCCCGGGCGGGATGACGTCGTCGCCGTAGGTCTCGGTCAGGAGCACGCCGCCCCGGCTGTAGGAGCGGAGTCCGGCGGCGAGCTCGGTGATGACGGCCACGGCGTCGCCGCGGCGGAGTTCATACTGGCGCCCTGAGGCGAAGGCGCGCAGCTGCGGACTGGTGGATGTGTCGTGGGACGAAGACTGGGTCATGCGCCTTACCGTACCGCGGCGCCAGCAGCTGCGCAGAACGCTGAATGTTGTTTTTTGTTCTTAACTATTCATTTTTGGTTGAACATGCGAAAATACTTCCATGACAGCGATCACCAGCACCAGACTCTCCGACGGCCGGGAGCTGATCTATTTCGACGACCCGGGAACCAACGCGGCCCGGGCAGCAGGACCCGCCGACCAGCGCGGCCTGCCACCCCGGGGCGAGCCCGGTGAGGTCCGCTTCGATGCCCTCACGGACGAATGGGTGGCGGTGGCGGCGCACCGCCAGGCCCGCACCCACCTTCCGCCTGCGGACCAGTGCCCCATTTGCCCCACGACGCCCAGCAACCCATCCGAGATTCCCGCGGCCGACTATGACGTGGTGGTCTTCGAGAACCGCTTCCCGTCGCTTGGCCCCGCACTCGGCCCGGTTCCGGAAAACGCTGCCTGGGGAACCAAGGGCCCGGCCTACGGCCGCTGCGAGGTGGTGTCGTTCACGCCCGAGCACACAGGCTCCTTCAGCACCCTCAGCGAAACCCGCTCCCGCACGGTGATCGAGGCCTGGGCGCAGCGCACGGAAGCGCTCAGCTCGCTGGCGGGCATTAAGCAGGTGTTTCCCTTCGAGAACCGCGGCGCAGACATTGGCGTCACCCTCCACCACCCGCACGGCCAGATCTACGCCTACCCCTACGTCACTCCCCGGGCGGGTGTGCTGGGTTCGGCTGCCCAGCGCTACTACGAGAAGCACGATGGCCGCGAAACCCTGACCGGTTCCCTCCTCAAGGCAGAACGGCAGGACGGCAGCCGGATGGTGATGGAAGGCGAGAACTTCAGCGCCTACGTCCCGTTCGCCGCCCGCTGGCCGCTGGAAATCCACCTGGTGCCCCACCGCCATGTTCCGGACCTGGCGGCCTTGAGCGGGGAAGAGAAGGATGAGCTTGCCCACGTCTACCTGGACCTGCTGAAGCGCCTGGATGCCCTGTACCCCACACCCACCCCGTACATCTCCGCCTGGCACCAGGCTCCGCTGGTGCCCGAACTCCGCGCCTCCGGCTACCTCCACCTTCAGCTGACCTCACCCCGTCGCGCTGCGGATAAGCTGAAATACCTTGCCGGATCCGAGGCAGCCATGGGCGCCTTTATCAACGACACCACACCGGAAAGCGTGGCCGAGCGGCTGCGCGCAACGGTTCCGGCACCTGCCACCGCGGCCGCCGAGGCCGCTCCGTCCCAAGGAGTTCCCGCTTGAGCGCCGCACCCCACCCCACCGCCGATTCAGCAGTCCCAGGCACACAGGACCTGGCTGCCCGCTTTACCCGGGAGTTCGGCGCCGCCCCGGCAGGCGTCTGGCAGGCACCGGGCAGGGTCAACCTGATCGGTGAGCACACTGACTACAACGAGGGCTTCGTGCTGCCCTTCGCCATCGACCGGACTGCCCGGGTGGCTGTGGGCATCCGCCAGGACTCCACGGTTCGGCTGCTGTCAACGTACGGGGACCAGGGCATGGTTTCCGCCTCGCTCGACGCCCTGGAGCCAGGCTCCGCCAAAGGGTGGACCAAGTATCCCCTCGGCGTGATGTGGGCACTCCGCGAGCGCGGCATTGACGTTCCCGGAATCGACCTGCTGCTGGACTCGGATGTTCCGCTCGGCGCAGGCCTGTCCTCGTCACACGCGATCGAGTGCGCGGTGGTCACCGCCCTCAACGAGCTCACCGGCGCAGGCCTGGCAGCGCAGGACATGGTCCTGGCCACGCAGCGGGCTGAAAACGACTTCGTGGGGGCTCCCACCGGCATCATGGACCAGTCCGCATCCCTTCGCGGCGCCAAGGGCCACGCGGTCTTCCTGGATTGCCGTGACCAGAACGCCACCCTGGTGCCGTTCGAAACGGAACCCGCGGGGCTGGTCCTGCTGGTCATCGACACCAAGGTCTCGCACTCTCACGCCGACGGCGGGTACGCCTCGCGCCGCGCATCCTGCGAACTCGGCGCCGAGGTCATGGGCGTCAAGGCACTGCGCGACGTCCAGGTCGGTGACCTGGAGGAAGCCAGCGGGCTGCTGGACGAGGTGACGTTCCGGCGCGTGCGCCACGTTGTCACGGAGAACGACCGCGTGCTGCAGACGGTCGAGCGCCTGGCCGCCGAGGGGCCCGCTGCCATCGGCACACTGCTGGATGCCAGCCACGCATCCATGCGGGACGACTTTGAGATCTCCTGCCCGGAGCTTGACCTGGCGGTGGACACCGCCCGTGCCAACGGAGCCATCGGAGCACGGATGACCGGAGGCGGTTTCGGGGGTGCGGCGATTGCCCTGACCCCCGTCGCTTCCGAAGCGAAGGTGCGCGCCGCCGTCGTCCGTGCCTTCGCCGAGGCAGGCTATGCCGCACCGGACATCTTCACTGTCTCCCCGGCAGCGGGCGCCATGCGCGTCGCCTAGCAATCTGACCGGGAGGCCGGTCACGGGGAAGTCGTTAAACAGAACAGGCCCACCGGAAGGTGGGCCTGTTCTGTTTAACGAATCGGACGACGGCGGCCGCCGCCTTCGGTGCTAGTCGTCGCCGCGGAGGATGGCCAGCAGGCGGATGATCTCCACGTAGAGCCAGACCAGGGTTACCGTCAGGCCGAAGGCCGCGGTCCAGGAGAAGCGCTGCGGGGCGCCGCTGCGTACGCCGGCTTCAATGCTGGTGAAGTCCATGATCAGCGAGAAAGCAGCGAGGCCGATGGCCAGCAGGCCGATGACAACGCCAATCACGCCGCTGCGCAGGCCGAAGGGCTCCTGGGTGACGCCGGTCAGCATCATGACCAGGTTCACCACGGAGAACAGGGCGTAGCCGCCAAGGGCGATCATGAAGAAGCGCATGGCCTTGGGGGTGGCGCGGACCTTGCCGCTCTTGAACAGCAGCAGGGTGACGGCAAACACGGAAAGGGTGCCCACCACTGCCTGCAGGCCGACGCCCGGGTACTGGGTATCGAGGATGCGGGTCAGTCCGCCAAGGAACAGTCCCTCAAGGCCGGCGTAGGCCAGAATCAGCGCAGGGGAAGGCTGCTTCTTGAAGGTGTTGACGAGGGCCAGGACGAAGCCGCCGAGGGCGCCGACAATCATGAGCAGCGACGCCAGCCCCAGGCCAACGGTCAGGGTTACCGCCGCGCCGAGGATGACAACGCCGAGGCAGGCAGCCGTCTTGACGATCACGTCGTCAAAGGTCATCCGCCCGGTATCCGCCGGACCCGCCGACGGCTGGTTGTACATGTCCTGGAGCTGGTTGTCCGTCATGCCCTGCGGCTGGGCGTTCCAGGTCTGCTGGCCATATGGCGCCTGGGCGTACGGCTGCTGGCCGTAAGCCTGCTGACCGTAAGGGGCGCCGCTGTAGCCCTGCGGGGCAGGCGGTGCCTGGGTGGCTCCACGGAAGCTCTTTCCGTTGAAGATCGGGTTTCCGCCAAGTGCCATTGCGGGATTCCTCCATGCTGGGTGTGTGATGGATCTTAAGGTTTACGCTACCAATTCCCACGTAGCCGGCGCTCCTAAAGTTCCCGCCACCCTTCCTTGCAATGCAACCGTGACCTGCCAGCGGGCGGGCCGCGGTCCTGGAGACACCGCTACTCAACAAAGGTTGTTTCCCATGATCCGCGCCATATTGCAGACGCGGGGCCCCCAGTTGTTATCCGATCGCTACCAATATGGCCTGGACCACGGCATTCACCGGTTCCTATGCGCTGTAGCATAAGCCAAGCAGGGTGACGGAACTCACACTTGTGGGTGTCGGGCGTCATGGCAGTTTCCCCACCCTGCGACCGTTCGCAGCGGCTGCAATGGCGCGGCCTAGACCGCCCCCAAGTGGAGGTTATCAATTTGAGAAGTACACCCCAAGGCCAGCGGGCCGGAAGGCGCCTCGGTTTGCTGAGACTGTTGGGAGCCATCGGCGCTTCCATCTTCGCAATCCTCCTGGTGGCCGGACCGGCGAGCCAGGCCGCTTCCCCGTCACCGACAACACCCCCGTCGAACCAGACCTTCCAGAACAACATCAGCGGGTTCCTCCGTGACGACACCCGCGCACCCCTGGCGGACGTGACCATAACGGCAAAGAAGGGCGATTTCACCGGCACTGCCAAGTCATCGGCCAACGGTGCCTGGAACATCGGCGTGCCGGAACAGGGCACCTACACAGTGGAACTGGATGAATCCACGCTCCCCGAGGGCATCAAACTGGCTGACGGCCAGGACAACCCCCGCGACGTGACGTTCAGCCAGACCTCCAACCTGTCGGTGATCTTCGCGTTCGGCAAGGGCATCGTGGTGCAGCAGCAGGACTTCGGCCAGAACCTCCTGAACCGGCTGGTGGCAGGCCTGAGCTTTGGCCTGCTCCTCGCCCTGGCCTCGGTTGGCCTGTCCCTGATCTTCGGCACCACCGGCCTCACCAACTTCGCCCACGGCGAAATGGTGACCCTGGGCGCGGTGCTGGTCTTCGGCTTCAACGCCATTGGGCTTCCGTTCTGGCTGTCCCTGATCCTGTCACTGGTGGGCGGCGGCCTGTTCGGCTACGCCCAGGACCGCGGGCTATGGCGACCACTGCGCCGCCGCGGCACGGGCCTGGTCCCCATGATGATCGTCAGCATCGGCCTGGCCCTCGCGGTCCGCTACGTGATCCAGTTCTACTTCGGCGGCGCCACCCAGCAGCTGCCGTACGCCCAAAGCCCCGAGGTCCAGATCGGTCCGGTTTCCATTTCGCCGAACAACCTGTGGTCCCTGGGCATCAGCGCGGTGGTCATCGCCCTGATCGGCATCGTGCTGCTGAAGACCAGGCTGGGCAAGGCCACCCGCGCAGTGGCGGACAATCCCGCCCTTGCTGCCGCGTCCGGCATCGACGTGGACGCCGTCATCCGGCTGGTGTGGATTACCGGCGGCATGCTCGCTTCCCTTGGCGGCATCCTCTGGGCCTACTACCGCCCGGGCGTCACCTTCGACATGGGCTCGGCCATCCTGCTGCTCATCTTCGCCGGTGTGACCCTCGGCGGCCTGGGAACCGTCTTCGGCGCCCTGATCGGTTCCATCATCGTCGGCATCTTCGTGGAGCTGACCACCGTGTTCGGCCTCGCCGCCGACCTCAAGTACGTGGGAGCTTTGTTCATCATGATCGTTGTCCTCTTGTTCCGGCCGCAGGGCATCCTGGGCCGCCGCGAGCGCGTGGGTTAGGAAACAGACATGGATTTTGGCTTCATTCTTTCCAGCGCCGCCGGCGAAATCTTCAGCCCCACCACGGCCGCCTATGCCATGGCTGCCCTCGGGCTCGCCGTCCACTTCGGCTATTCGGGCCTGCTGAACTTCGGCCAGGCCGGCTTCATGGCCGTGGGCGCGTACGGGTTCGCGATCTCCACCCTGACCTTCGGCGTTCCGTTCTTCGTGGGGTTGCTCATCGCCATTGCGGCCTCCGCAGTCTTTGCGCTGCTGCTCGGCATCCCCACCCTTCGCCTCCGGGCGGACTATCTGGCCATCGTGACCATCGCCGCCGCGGAAATCGTGCGCTACATCGTCACGACCAACCAGCTCACTGCGGTCACCGGTTCCGCCAACGGCCTCGCGGCGTTTGAAGGCAGCTTCTACGCCATGAACCCGTTCCCGGAGGGTTCCTACTTCGGCATGAACAACCGCGACTTCTTCATCCGCGTGGTGGGCTGGGCCCTGGTGGCCATCTGCTGCACCCTTGTGTGGCTGCTGATGCGCAGCCCGTGGGGCCGGGTGCTGAAGGGCATCCGCGAGGACGAAAACGCCGTCCGGTCCCTGGGCAAGAACGTCTACGCCTACAAAATGCAGGCCCTGGTCATCGGCGGCGTCCTCGGCGCCCTGGCCGGCATGATCTTCACCCTGCCCCGCGGTGCCGTGCAGCCTGCCAACTACGGCACGGAACTGACGTTCTTCCTCTACACCTGCCTCCTGCTGGGCGGCCTGGGCACGGTCCTCGGCCCCGTCATCGGGGCGATGATCTTCTGGGTGGTCCTCTCCCTGACACAGGGCATCCTGTACGGCCTCATTGAGTCCGGTGCCGTTACGTGGCTGAACACCGTCCAGGCCGGGCAGCTGCGCTACATCCTGGTGGGCGTGGCCCTGATGCTGTTGATGATCTTCAGGCCGCAGGGCGTCTTCGGAAACAAGAAGGAGCTGGCGTTCGCGTGAGCATACACAATGAAAACCCTGAAACGTCCGGTGCCGCGGCGCCGGACTACATGACCGACAACCGCCCCATAGCCGCAGGTGAAACCGCGCCGGGATGCAAGAAGCGGGATCCCATCGTAGTGGCGGAGAACGTCACCCGCAGCTTCGGTGGAATCAACGCCGTGGATGTGGACTACCTGGAGATCCCACGGCACAAGATCACTGCCCTGATCGGCCCAAACGGTGCCGGCAAGACCACCCTCTTCAACCTGCTGACCGGTTTCGATACCCCCAACACCGGCAAGTGGCAGTTTGAGGGCCACAGCCTCGCCGGGGTCTCCCCCTACAAGGTGGCCCGCATGGGCATGGTCCGCACGTTCCAGCTCACCAAGGTGATGGGCAAGCTGACAGTCATGGAGAACATGCGACTGGGAGCGTCCAACCAACCCGGCGAAAGCCTGGCCAAAGCCCTGTTCAAGGGCATCTGGGGCGGCCGGGAGAAGGAGATCACGGCCCAGGCCGACGTCCTGCTGGAGAAGTTCAAACTCGACGCCAAAAAGGACGACTACGCCGCTTCGCTCTCCGGCGGACAGCGCAAGCTCCTGGAGATGGCACGGTCCCTCATGGTGCGGCCCAAGCTGGTGATGCTTGACGAACCCATGGCCGGCGTCAACCCGGCACTGACACAGTCCCTGCTGGACCACATCAAGAACCTGAAGGCCGAGGGCATGACCGTCCTCTTCGTTGAACACGACATGCACATGGTCCGGCACATCGCGGACTGGGTAGTGGTCATGGCGGAGGGCAAGGTTGTGGCCGAAGGCCCGCCCGGGGAGGTCATGAAGAACCCCGCCGTCATCGACGCCTACCTCGGCGCCCACCACGACGTCGACCTCGGTGACGCAGAGGGCATCAAGGAGCTCGCTGCCGAACTCGTTGCGGACGACGAATCCATCGTCGGCACCGATAACGCCGGGATCATCTCCCTGGACGTGGTCGGGGACGAGGCCGGCACCGCCAGCCCTGGGGAACAGTCCCCCGGTGACGGGCAACGCGGCAGGCGCGCGAACAGGGACACGGAAACCGACGGGAATGACCGGACAGACAGGGACACCCAATGAGCAGCACCAGCGCGGCACCGGCCGCCCAGCCCGTGGACGACGGCGAAGCAGTAGTAAAGGTCACCGACCTCGTGGCCGGCTACATCCCCGGCGTCAACATCCTGAACGGCTGCAGCATTGAAGCCCGAAAGGGCGAGCTGATCGGCATCATCGGCCCCAACGGCGCCGGCAAGTCGACCCTCCTGAAGGCCATGTTCGGCCTGGTGAAGGTCCACTCCGGCACGGTGGTGGTCCGCGGCCAGGACATCACCGGGCTGAAGGCCAACAAGCTGGTGACCCGCGGCGTCGGCTTCGTCCCGCAGACCAATAATGTGTTTGCGGCCCTCACCATCGAAGAGAACCTCCAGATGGGCATGTTCCAGCGGCCCAAGGACTTTGCCCAGCGGTTCGACTTTGTCACCGGGCTCTTTCCGGAACTTGGGAAGCGCCGCTCGCAGCGGGCCGGTTCCCTCTCCGGCGGCGAGCGCCAGATGGTGGCGATGGGCCGGGCGCTGATGATGGATCCCGCAGTCCTGCTGCTGGACGAGCCCTCAGCCGGGCTCTCCCCCGTCAAGCAGGATGAGACCTTCCTCCGCGTTCATGAGATCAACCGTGCCGGCGTCTCGGTGATCATGGTGGAACAGAACGCCCGCCGCTGCCTGCAGATCTGCGACCGCGGGTATGTGCTGGACCAGGGCCGGGACGCCTACACCGGAACCGGCCGCGAGCTGATGAAGGACCCCAAGGTGATTCAGTTGTACCTGGGCACCCTGGCGGACACCGTCGAATAGCCCGCAGCGTAACCACAAAGAAGCCCCCGTCCGGATGGACGGGGGCTTCCTTGTGCCTTGGAAAAGTTAGAGCTTGCCGAACTCTTCCTTGACTGCCGTGTACTTGTTGTCGTCCTGGTACTCGTAGATACCGATGTACGCCTCGGTGGGGTCACCGGCGTCGGAGAAGGTCACCGGACCGGACTGGCCGTCGTAGTCGATGTCCTTGCCCTCGCGGAGCAGCGTGACGCAGGCTGCGTAGGACGTGCACTTCTCGCCGCCCTCCGAGACTTCCTTCAGCTTCGCGGCGATATCCGTACCCTTGGTGCTCTTGGCAGCTTCCGCGGCCAGGGAAATCAGGTTGACGGCGTCGTAGGACTCACCGGCGTAGCTGTAGTCCTTCAAGGCCGGATCAATGGCGAGGAGCTTCTTCTTGAAGGCGTCCTGCGCGAACGTGCCGGGGATGGTGCCCCGGGCGCCCTTCAGGGTGCCGGCCTGGAAGTCCTTGCTGTAGTCGGAGGTGTTGCCGTCCACCAGGAACATCTGGGTGGGCTTGACTCCCTTGCCGGTCATCAGCGGAACGATGCTCTTTGCCTGGTCGAAGGTGATCAGGGCGATAGCGTCCGGCTTGGCGGCGAGGACCTTGTCCACCTGGCTGCTGAACTGGCTGTCGCCTTCGTTGAAGAGTTCCTCGGCAACAACCTGGCCGCCGGCCGCTTCAAAGGATTCCTTGATGTTCTTGGCCAGGCCGGTGCCGTAGGCATCATTCAGGACCACCATGCCCACGGTCTGGGCGCCACACGTTGCCATGTAGTTGCCCAGGACCTTGCCCTGGAGGACATCGGACGGTGCGGTGCGCCAGTACAGGCCCTTGTCATCCCAGGTGGTAAAATCCGGGGACGTGTTGGCCGGCGAGAACTGGATAACGCCGGCACCGGTGATCTGGTTAATGACCGTCTTGGACACGCCCGAGGACGCGGCGCCGATGATGGCGCTGACACCCTGGCCGAGCAATGCGGAGGTGGACTGGGTGGCGATGTCCGTCTTGGTGTCACCGGAGTCGCGGTGGATCACTTCCACCGGCTTGCCCAGCACGCCGCCGGCGTCGTTGACTTCCTTGATGCCGAGGTTCACACCGGCGATTTCGGGCGGGCCGAGGAAGGCCAGGGATCCGGTGGTGGGCAACAGCGAGCCGATCTTCAGCGGAGTCTCCGTGCTGCCGGTGGACGGCGGAACAGCTGCCGGCGCCGCGCTCTGCGTGGCTGCGGCGCCCCCTCCGGTTCCGGTGCGGGGCACGCGATGCCTCCGGCTGATGCGGAGGAAGCGGACTCGGACGTCGTGGGTGTGGACGAACCGCCGCACGCTGTCACCATGAAGGCGACGCCGATGCCAAGCGCTGTCAGCTTGGCAGCGCGGGTTCCCGCCTGGGGGAATAAAGTCATTTACGAGCTCCTCGATCTAAAGGTGCGAACGGCCTTTGACGCGAAAAATCAGGTGTTCCTGATTTAGCTTCAAGCTAATGCAAATCCCAAGCGAAGATAAGTGACTGAGGTCACATCCTTATAACAGTCGTTGCATATGCGAAATTAAACGGCAGAAGCCGCCCGCGGTGCGGGCGGCTTCCTTCGATTCGGTGCCGTTGGGCGGGCATCCTCTGCTCCGTACCCCAGGTGGGACTCGAACCCACAACACGCGGATTTTAAGTCCGATGCCTCTGCCAATTGGGCTACTGGGGCGTCGGGTCAATGGTATCCCGTCAGAAGCGTTCGAACGGTTCGGCGTACCGGAACGTCCCGTGCACCCCGCCCGGCCACAGCGCCAACGGCAGGAGCTGGAAGCGCCCGCCCCACGCCTCATCCGGCGGCAGCACGCCGAAGGACGCCGACGGGACGAATCCGAACCGGGGGTAGTACTCGGTGCTGCCGAGGAGCGCGATCCCGCTCTCCCCCGCAGCGTTGGCCCTGGCAATGGTCTCCGCCATCAAGGCTGATCCGATGCCCTGGCGCTGAAGCCTGGGTGTCACGCTGATCGGTCCCAGTCCGAGCAGCCCATGGCTGCCCACCCACCCCCGGGTGCTGATGACGTGGCCCACCACCTCGCCTTCCAGCACCGCCACCACGCTGAGTTCCGGAAGGTATTCGTCAGCGTCGAAGAGGGCCCGCAGGATCTTCACTTCGACGGGTTCCCCTTCCGCAGGAAGCCCGGTTGCCGGGGAGACGGCGAAAGCTTCGGCGGTCAGCGCCAGGATGGCGTCCCGGTCCGCGGGGGTTTCGGTGCGCAGCTGCAGGCCGGGACGGGGCATATCCCGGCTTTCAGCGGACAGATCGGCCAACACCTGCAGGGCCCGCTGCGCGTCGGCTGCAGGGACCAGGAGGTGGTCGTGAAGGAACCCCGCCAGGACGTTGCAGCTGATGCCGGCGTCCGTCAGGGCCCTTGCCACCGCCGCGGTGAGGCCCACGGCTTCCAGCGCCGAGTGGATCTCGAGCGTGATCCACGCAGCCACGAAGTCGTAGGCAAGGCCCAGCCGGTCGGCCTCCGCGCGGGGCAGGACGGCAGTCAGCCCTTCGGCCTCGCGGACGGCCGCCTCGATGTGGCCTTCCAGGGGCCTGCCATGGGGCCAGAGGACGTAGACGTACTCGCCGTCGCGCTGGACGGGACGCATCCCCGCCAACAGGGACTGGAAGTTCTTTTCGCCGGTCATGAGGCCAGTCTAGGAGGCGGGCGCGGCGGGCCGCACAATGCAAACGGCGGCCGCCCCCTTTCGGGGACAGCCGCCGTCGTGCTTGTGGCGCGAAGCCGGTTACTTGACCTGGGCCGCGACCGGTTCCTTGGACTCCACCACAGAGGAGCCAGCGGCCGGGGCCGCGGGAGCCGGGGCGGCAGCCGGCTTGGGTGCCGGGGTGGCGGCAGCCACGAAGGCGCCGCGCGGGTTGTCCAGGTCCAGCAGCTGCGTGGTGTCGCGGCCGGCGAAGAAGGCGATGATCCAGTTCAGGATCACACGGAACTTGCGCTCGAACGTGGGCATGGCCATGCCGTGGTAACCGCGGTGTGCCAGCCAGGCCAGCGGGCCCTTCAGGCCGATGCGGCCCAGCAGGTTGATGTTGGCAACGCCCTTCCACTCGCCGAAACCGGCCACAGCACCAAGGTTCTTGTGCTTGTAGTCCTTCAGCGGCTTGTCCCAACGGGAGGCCCACAGGTTCTTCGCGAGGCGCTTGGCCTGGCGGAGGGCATGCTGGGCGTTGGGGACGCAGGTACCGTCAGGCAGGCCCTTGCCGGTGAGGTCCGGAACGGCGGAGATGTCGCCGGCAGCCCAGGCGTTCTCGACGATGCCTTCGTCGCCGCCGATGCGCAGGTCCGGGAGGACGCGGACGCGACCGCGGGGTTCCAGCGGGAAGTCGGTGGAGCGGACCATGGGGTTGGCTTGCACGCCGGCGGTCCACACGAGGGTGTCCGCTTCGAATTCCTGCGCCGGGGTCTTGTCCGGAAGGTTGATGAGCTTCAGTGCGCCTTCAGCGCTGTCCAGCGAGGTGTTGAGGAGGACCTCAATGCCGCGGCTGCGGAGGTGCTCCACAACCCACTCTGCCTGGGATGCCGTGACCTCGGGCATGATACGGCCCATGGCTTCAACCAGGACGAAGCGGACTTCCTCCTGCTTGACCCGGGGGTTGTTGCGGACAGCGGCGCGCGCCATGTCCTCCATCTCGGTGATGCATTCGATGCCTGCGAAACCGCCGCCGACAACGACGAACGTGAGGGCCTTCGCCCGGGCAGCAGGATCGGTCATGGTGGAGCCGAGCTCAATGCGCTCGAGGACCTTGTTGCGCAGGGCAACGGCTTCCTCGATGGTCTTCAGGCCGATGCCCTTGTCCGCGAGGCCCTTGATGGGGAACGTGCGGGTGATGGCACCGGCAGCCAGGACGACGTCGAAGTACGGAACCTCGAAGGTCTCGCCACCGTCGGAGGGAGCGACCACAGCGGTGCGGTTGGCGTGGTCGATAGCGGTGACGCGGCCCTGGATCAGTTCGGACTGCTTGAGGTGCTTGCGGTGGGACACCACGGCATGGCGGGCCTCGATGTTGCCGCCTGCCACCTCGGGGAGGAACGGCTGGTAAGTCATGTAGGGCAGCGGATCAACGACGGTGACGATGCCACCTGCATTCGCGATCTTCTTCTGCAATTTGAGTGCTACGTACAGGCCGACGTACCCGCCGCCGACGACGAGCACCCGGGGACGGTCCTGGAGCTGTGGGGTGGTTGCCATGCTTTCAAGGATAGCCCAGTTTGTGAAAATCTTCACTAACTGCGTCAGGCACCCGTAACGCTACGGTTTCCGCTCGGAATCCACCTTGTCCAGGACCCCGGTTTCGGTATCGTCACGCGCCAGTGCAGGGTTCCTGGCCGCCCTGGTCAACTGGACGGCGGCCGCGGCGATGATCGCCAGGAACAGCACCGCGAATCCAATGACGACGGCGGCGCTGATCGCGCTGTCCCGCTGCGAGGGCGCCTCGGCTGCGGGCACCGTCGCTTCGGGAAGCGTGGGTACCGCGCTGGGGACGTCGGCGGTGGGCAGCGGCGCGGGGGTAGCGAGGTTGCCGCGGCGGTGGACGCGGATCCATTCGGCCACCGAGCCCAGCGGGTTGCTGGTTGCCTCGGGCACGTCGTCCTTGAGCGCGGCCTCGGCGTTGAGGATGCCGTAGCCGTACAGCGGGTCCTTCCCCGGAACGCCGGCGTCCTTGGCGGTGGTGACAATGCGGTTGATGACCTGCTCAGCGGTCATGGACGGCCATTTGGACCGGATCAGCGCCGCCACACCCGAGACGATGGGCGTGGAGCCGGACGTTCCCGCCCATTCGGCATAGCCGCCGCCCGGAAGCCCGCCCAGCAGGTCCTCGGCCGGGGCTGCGACGCCAATGCTGATGCCCTGGGACGAAGCGTCGACGCTGGCCGTGTTCTTGC
Source organism: Pseudarthrobacter chlorophenolicus A6 (assembly GCF_000022025.1). GTDB lineage: Bacteria > Actinomycetota > Actinomycetes > Actinomycetales > Micrococcaceae > Arthrobacter > Arthrobacter chlorophenolicus. The sequence continues at coordinate 1,346,550 of NC_011886.1, read as the reverse complement.
GGTCCAGCCCGGCGACCGTCAAGACACCGGGAATGGTGGCGGGCGCGCCCACCTGGATGTTGCCACCCACGCGGTTGCCGGCCGCTGCCACGATGACCACGTCCTTCTGTTCGGCGTAGAGGAAGGCGGCGTCCCAGCTCTGCGGCCACTGCGGGGTGGTGCTGCCGAGGGAAATGTTGATGACCTTGGCGCCGTTGTCCACGGCCCAGCGGACAGCCTCGGGGATCTGGTCCTGGTCGCTCTTGCCCGAGGGGTTGGTGGATCCCAGCCACGTGGAGACGGAGAGGATCTCAGCCTCCGGGGCCACACCCACGATGCCGTCCGGCCCCTGGGTGGCAGCACCGGGCGACGGCTTAGGGCTGGCGGTGGCAGGCTGGTGGCCGCGGCCGGCCAGCATGGTGGCTACGAGGGTGCCGTGTTCGGGCTTGGAGCCGACGCTCTTCTGCCCGTCGGGCTGGCCGGCACCGGAGGCGTCGTAGCCTCCCACCACAGCGCCTTTGAGGTCCGGGTGCTGCGCGTCCACGCCGCTGTCGATGACAGCCACTTTGACGCCGGCGCCCTTGGAGACCTCCCAGGCCTTGGTGATGCCGGATTCGGCGAGCCAGTATTGCTTGTCGCGCCAGTCGTCGGCGTGGGCGGCCGGTGCGGCCACGAGGCCGGCGCAGAGGCCGCAGGCCACGAGGACAAGGGCCAGCACCGCCGACCCCGACTTCCGGAGTACGGATGCAGGTGAGGAAACCATGGAATCAGCCGATGCTCAGGGCAATGCCGTCGAGGATGTCGTGCTCGCTCGCCGTTGCCGTGGTGACCCGGCCGCCTGAGAGCCGGTTCACCTGCTCCAGGATGCGGCGCCACACCAGTCCCCCGGTGCCGATCACGTCCACCCGCCCGGGGTGCATGTAGGGCAGGGCCGCACGGTCGGCACGGACCATGCCCAGGAGGTCCGATGACGCGTCCCGCACCGTGTCGATGGGCAACTCTGCGCCGTGGATGGCGTCCGGCGAGTACTCGGCCAGGCCGAGCGCATGCGCTGTGATGGTAGTGATGGAGCCTGCAACGCCGACGACGGCGGTGGCGCGTTCCAGCGGGACGTCGCGGCCGGCGAGGGCAATGGCTTCGTCCACGTCGGCTTCCGCGGCGGCGATCTGTTCGGGGGTTGGCGGATCGTCTCGCAGGTGCCGCTCGGTCAGGCGGACGCAGCCGATGTCCACGGAACGGGCCGCGGTGACGCCGGTTCCGGTACCCAGCACGAACTCGGTGCTTCCGCCGCCGAGATCAACCACCAGCACTTCGTGTCCGTCCAGGATGGGCAGCACGCTGCTGGCACCGGCGAAGGACAGCGCGGCCTCTTCGTTTCCGGAGATGACCTCAGGGGCCACGCCCAGCAGGTCACGGATGCCGTCCACGAAGACGTCCCGGTTCCGGGCGTCCCGGCTGGCGGAAGTCGCCACGAACCGGATCTTTGCGGCGCCGTGCCGGCGGATGAGCTCAGCGTAGTCGGCAGTGGCCGCGAAGGTGCGTTCCAGTGCGCCCTGGGTGAACTCCCCCGTGGCGTCCACGCCTTCCCCGAGGCGGACCACGCGCATCTCCCGGACGACGTCCGTGAGGCGGGGCGTGCCCGTGCTGCGGTCGATGTCGGCGATGAGCAGGCGGATGGAGTTTGTGCCGCAGTCGATGGCGGCCACACGGGTCATTCCGGTGCCTCCGTTGCCGTAGCGGATTTCCGCACCGGCGCCGGCCGGCCCACGATGCCGGGCAGGCCCTGGGGTCCGTGCCGGCTGAGGTCCTTCGACGGAGCCTCCCCCGTGGAATCCCAGGCGCCATCGCAGTAGCAGCGGTCTGCGGTCCACCATTCCCGGATGCGGACCAGTGCCTCGTCCCCCAGGGGATTGACGCCGGGTCCGGCTGCCAGGGAGTGGCCCACCAGGACGTGCAGGCACTTGACGCGGGTAGGCATGCCGCCGGCGGAGACGCCGGCGATCTCGGGGACGGCGCCGATGCCGGACCGCTCCCCGATGGCATCCCGGGCGGCCAAGTAGGCCTCGTGGGCGGAACGGTAGGCCGCGGAAAGCTGGTCGTCTTCGGCGAGTTGGCCGTTCATCTCGTTCATGACGCCGGTTGCCTCAAGCCGCGAGACGGCGGACGTGATGACGGGGTGCGTCAGGTAGAACGTGGTGGGGAACGGGGTGCCGTTGCCCAGCCGCGGGGCGGTGGCGGCCACGAGGGGATTGCCGCAGACGCAGCGGGCAGGAATTTCCACCACATCGCGGACGGGGCGTCCCAGCTGCCGGCTCAATACGTCCAGGTCATGTGCGGATGGTTGGCGGGAGTTCTCCCGGGCGGCTGCCGTGTTGTTTTCCACTGTCGCGGGCCGTCCTTCCTGTTGCGTTTATTCAGTCGCCGCGCGCGTGATGGACTCCCACAGGGAATCCACCCACGGCAGATCTGCGGGGTCTTGGGCGGCTGCGGCACCGGGCTGGCCGCCGGTTTCGTCGGCCGGCAAATCGCTGCCGAATACCCAGTAGCCGGTTTCGCCCGGCATAACCATGTTAATGCGGTCGCGGGCCTGCTGTTTCACGTAGTTGGGGTCCTGCCACCGCGAGACCTGCTGCCGGAGGGCGTCCCCGGCGGCCTGGCGTGCGGCGATGTCCGCGTTGAGGGCATCGATTTCGGCTTTCTTATCGAAGAAAACCTTGACGGTGGGCGCCAGCATGATGGTGATGGCAACCATGACCACAGCCAGGGCCAGCATCCGTCCGGAGAACGCCTTGGCCGGGACGGGCTGCTGGTCCGCTTCCGAGGACGGGGTCCCGCCTTTCGGGCTGGCCTTCCCGGCCGCGGCGCCGCTCCGTGCGGTGCCCGCGGCGGGGGTCTTGGCCGGCGCCGGTCCGCTTCCGGATCCGCTGCGGGTTGCAGCCGGGCTGCCGGAGTTCCGGCCTGATGGTGAAGAGCCCGCCGCGCTGCCCGGCGCGTGCCCGGCGCCGTCCTTGCCGGAACCGAAGTGCGCCCTGATGACGTCGGCACCTTGCGCGTGCCCGGCGTCGGACGTGTCCTTGGCTGGGCGGTTGGGGGCGACCTTGGGAACTTTGGGACGGCGGGTGGCCATGACACTCCTGAAACGCGGCCTGCCTGCGGCCGCCACTGTCTGTGATGATCCTTTGTTGCCGCATCGCCGTTGATCATCAACGTGCGCCGGGCAACAACGGAGCGGACGGGCTGCTGCAGAAACAGCAGCGGTGGCTACGGTCTTTCAACCATAGCCACCGCCCGTTGGATTACGCGGCTACTAGCCCTTGAAACGCGGGAACGCGCTGCGGCCGGCGTAGCGTGCGGCGTCGTCGAGTTCCTCTTCGATGCGCAGCAGCTGGTTGTACTTGGCGACGCGCTCGGAGCGGGCCGGGGCGCCGGTCTTGATCTGGCCGGCGTTGGTGGCCACCGAGATGTCGGCGATGGTGGTGTCCTCGGTTTCGCCGGAACGGTGCGAGGTGATGGTGGTGTAGCCGGCGCGCTGGGCGAGGCTGACGGCGTCCAGGGTCTCGGTCAGCGAGCCGATCTGGTTCACCTTGACCAGCAGGGAGTTGGCGGTCCGGGTGTCGATGCCGCGCTGCAGGATGGCGGGGTTGGTGACGAAGAGGTCGTCACCCACCAGCTGGACCTTGTCGCCGATGGCGTCGGTGAGGGTCTTCCAGCCTTCCCAGTCGTTCTCGTCCAGCGGATCCTCGATGGAAACCAGCGGGTAGTCCGCAACGAGCTCTGCATAGTAGGCGCTCATTTCGCTGGCGGACAGTGCCTTGCCTTCGAACTGGTAGGCGCCGTCCTTGAAGAACTCGGAGGAGGCAACGTCCAGGGCCAGGGCGATGTCCTTGCCCGGGGTGTAGCCGGCGTTCTTGATGGCTTCCTGGATCAGGTCCAGCGCTGCACGGTTGGAGGGCAGGTTGGGTGCGAAGCCGCCTTCGTCGCCGAGGCCGGTGGACAGGCCCTGCTCCTTCAGCACGGACTTGAGGTTGTGGTAGACCTCGACGCCCCAGCGCAGGCCCTCGGAGAAGGTCTCGGCGCCGATGGGGGCGATCATGAATTCCTGGATGTCGACGTCGGAGTCGGCGTGCGAACCACCGTTGAGGATGTTCATCAGCGGCACGGGCAGCACGTGGGCGTTGGGGCCGCCCAGGTACTTGTAGAGCGGCAGGTCAGCGGAGGCCGCGGCAGCGTTGGCAACGGCCAGGGAAACACCCAGGATGGCGTTGGCGCCCAGCTTGCCCTTGTTGGGGGTGCCGTCCAGGTCCAGCATGGCCTGGTCGATGCTGCGCTGGTCGGTGGCGTCGAATCCGGTGAGGGCGGGAGCGATCTGGTCGATCACGGCGTCAACGGCCTTCTGGACGCCCTTGCCGAGGTAGCGGCCCTTGTCGCCGTCGCGGAGTTCGACTGCCTCGTGCTCGCCGGTGGATGCGCCGGACGGAACTGCTGCGCGGCCGATCTGGCCGTCAGAAAGCAGGACCTCCACTTCAACGGTGGGGTTGCCGCGGGAATCGAGGATCTCGCGGGCGTGAATGGCATCGATAAGCGCCATGAATTTGCTCCTTATGGGCGATTAACGGGGGATGTTGCAGAAAAAACTCGACGTCCTCGTCAGGAAACAGCGTAGTCGAGAGTGGTGGAGGTTACGGAAACCTCACCACCCGCGGACGTCATGATGGTGCCGGGTTGGGCGCCGCCGGGTTGCCGCCGGTGCCCTGCTGGTATTGCCACACGGCGCCGCGGAGGGCGCGTTCAGCGTCGAATCCGCTGTCATGGGCGGAGCGGACGACGGCGAAGAGCAGCTTTCCGAGGTCCTCCTCCGTCGCGAAGGTTTCGACAAGCTCAACCACCGGGGTGACGGGCTCAACCACCGGTGGCGCGGCTACGCCGGCCCTCGCAGCCCGGTCCAGCGACTTCTGTGCCCTGGCGAGGGCCGGCAGCGCCTGCGGAATACCTTCGAACGGGTCCCGCCGCCCAGGCTTTTCGGCCCGCTTGACCGCGTCCCACTTCTGCACGATCTGTTCCACGGTGGCGGGAAAGCTGTCCTGCAGGGTGCCGTCCGGGCGGAAGACGTGCGGGTTGCGGCGGATCATTTTGGCGCCCAGGCCGCGCGCGACGTCGTCGAACGTGAACGCGCCGCGCTCCTCCGCCAGCCGGGCGTGGAGGACCACCTGGAGCAGGACGTCGCCCAGCTCGCCAAGCAGCTCACTGTCCGGGTGCCCTTCCTCGATGGTCTCTGCTACCTCGTAGGCCTCCTCGAGGAGGTATTCCACCAGCGATGCGTGGGTCAGGGCACCCATCCACGGGCAGTGCTCCCGCAGCTGGGCGATGACCGTTACAAGCCGGTTTACCGGGGTTTCACCCAAGGTTGGCGTAGGCGTCGTTGATGTACTCCACCAGCGCTTCCTTTTCCTCCAGCGGCAGGAAGGCGGCTTCGGCCGCGTTCAAAGTGAGCTCCAGCAGGTCATCGAGGTCGTAGTCGAACGTTTCCACGAGCAGCTCGAACTCATCCGTCAGGGTGACGCCGCTCATCAGGCGGTTGTCCGTGTTGATGGTGACGTTGAAGCCCAGCTGGTACAGCATGTCCAGGGGGTGGCTTTCGATGTCCTCACCGAAAGCAGCGATCGCTCCGGTCTGGAGGTTGGACGAAGGGCAAATCTCCAAGGCGATGCCGCGGTCACGGATCCAGCTCGACAGATCGCCCAGCGTGACCAGGCCCACCGTGTCCTCGGATTCGGAGTCCTCGTCGAATTCCACCGTGACGTCCTCGGCGATCCGGACGCCGTGGCCCAGGCGCAGCGCGCGGCCGTCCACGAGGGCCGACTGGATGCTGTCCAGGCCCGCCGCTTCGCCGGCGTGGACGGTGGCGGGGAAGTTCTGCTCTGCCAGGTAGGTGAACGCGTCCCGGAAGCGGGACGGCAGGAAGCCGTCCTCGGCTCCGGCGATGTCGAAACCGACCGCGCCCTTGTTGCGGTGGCGGACGGCCAGTTCGGCGATCTCCTGGCCGCGGTCGGCGTGGCGCATCGCGGTGATGAGCTGCCCCACCTGGATTTCGCGGCCGCTGTCGCTGACTGCCTCGACGCCCGCTTCGAGGCCTTCCTGGACCGCTTCGACTGCCTCGTCGAGGGTGAGGCCCTTCTGGAGGTGCTGCTCCGGTGCCCAGCGCACCTCGCCGTACACCACGCCGTCGTCCGCCAGATCCTCGACGAACTCCTTCGCTACCCGGACCAGGCCTTCGTGCGTCTGCATCACGGCCACCGTGTGGTCGAAGGTTTCGAGGTAGCGGACCAGGGACCCGGAGTCCGCGGACTCGCGGAACCATTCGCCCAGGGCCACGGGATCGGTAGAGGGGAGCTGGTGGCCCACGGCCTCCGCCAGTTCGATGATGGTGGCCGGACGGAGTCCGCCGTCCAGATGGTCGTGCAGCGACACCTTCGGCAGGCTCTTCAGGTCGAAATCGATGGCAGGGGCTTCGTCAACAATAGGCTCAGTCACGTTCCCACCTTAGGGTGGGGGCCGGTTCAATGCCAGCCGCTAGGCGGCGGTGGGGCCGCCGTCCTTTGCCGCCGGGGCGAGGAATGCCGGACCGCCGGTTGAGCTGTCCCTGGCACCGGAGGGGCCGCCGTCCAGCCAATCGTCCACTTCCGTGGCATCCTTGCGGGCCAGGTGCTTGTGCCACCAGCGCAGCATGTGGTCCAGGAGGACGCCCAGGACGATGGCGAACACCACGGCGATCCCGGCGCTCAGCAGCGGGTTGTGGTGCAGCCAGGGGAACGAGCTGGCCAGCAGGCCGATGCCGATGGAGTAGCCCACCCAGGTGAGGCAGGCGAAGGCGTCAAGGACGAAGAAGCGCCGGTGGCCGAACCCGGTGCTTCCAGCCACATAGTTGACCGCCACCCGGCCCCAGGGAATGTACCGTGCCGTGAAGATCAGTACCGCGCCGCGCTTGTCCAGCTCGTAGCGCGCCCAGCTGAACACCTTGCGGACCTTCGGCCGGCGCATCCACTTCCACCGGTCCAGGCCGATCTTGCGGCCCAGCATAAACGCCATGTTGTCCCCGGCAATGGCGCCGATCAGCGCGGTGGTGCCGAGGATCCACAGGTTGGGTTCGCCGCTGTGCCGGGAGAACGCCGCCAGGGCGACGATGAGGGTCTCACTGGGGACCACCATCGCGAAGCCGTCAACGAAAAAGAACACCAAGAGGACGGGGTAGATCCACCATTGGCCCGCTGCATGGAGCACGGCCTCATTAATAAACTCCACGCAGTCTTGCTCCTAGACAAAAATGCCGCTGCCATAGCGGCGCAGCCAAAGCGGAAATCGTTCCTAAGTGTCCCACGGCAGAGGCGTCGTTCGCTACGCCCCCGCCCCGGGAACACCACTGCAACACTATCCCGGCAGCGGGTGCGGCGGCGTCGTCCCAGCGGCTGATTTTGGCTCCGTCCGGGTCTCCTCCCCCGGGTGGAGACGGGGGTGCCGCGGACGCTCCCTCCGGCCGGAATCAGGCCTCGGGTTCGCGGATCCGATCCACGACGTTGGGCTTGCCCCGGAGCTTGTTGATGGCCAGGTCCACGACGATGCCCAGCGCCACCGCGCAAACGATGGCGATGGCGGCTCCCAGCAGGTGGTTCTCCTCGAACCACTGACCAAAGAACAGCCCGATGCCCACCGAGTAGGCCGCCCACAGGACGGCGGACAGGCTGGTGAGGCCGACGAAGCGCAGGTGCTGGTAGTGGGTTGCCCCGGCGGTCAGGTTGACGGCGACGCGGCCGATGGGAACAAAGCGCGCCACCAGGATCAGCGAGGCAGGGCGTTTGCGCAGTTCCGCGCCGGCCCACCGGAACGCTCCCTGCATGCGCTGGCCGCGCATCCAGGCCCACCGGGTGGTGCCCACCTTCCGGCCGATCAGGTAGGCGATGTTGTCCCCGGTGAACGCGCCCAGCGCAGCGACGGCCATCAGGACGTACGGATTGGGGACGTCCGCCGTGGCGGCCACGGCCGCGAGGCCCACCACGACGGATTCGCTGGGGATGGGAGGGAAGAAGCCGTCAATGACGCAGCAGGCCAGGACGAGGAGCAGAACCCAGGGTTGTCCGGCTGCGGCGAGGATGAAGTCATTGATGGCCTGCATAGTTTTCTATGCTATTCGGTCGATGATCAACTGCTGTGCCGGCCGGGACCCCTCCGGTGCGATGACCGCTGCGTGCTCCAGCGCTTCCTTTGCCCTGTCGAAGCGTTCGGGGGTGTCCGTGAGCAGGGTCATCAGCGGTTCACCTGCCCGGACCAGTGCGCCCGGCTTGGCATGCATGCGCACCCCTGCGCCGGCCTGCACCGCATCCTCCTTGCGGGCACGTCCGGCGCCCAATCGCCAGGCGGCCACGCCCACGGCGAGGGCATCCAGTTCCACCAGGACGCCGTCGGCGGGAGCGTAGAGCACCTCTGACTCACGGGCCACCGGCAGCTTCGCGGCGGGGTCACCTCCCTGGGCACGGATCATCCTGTTCCAGACGTCCATGGCGCGCCCGTCCTTGAGCGCAGCGGCCGGATCGGCGTCGCGCACTCCCGCGCAGGCGAGCATTTCCTCGGCGAGCCTGACCGTCAGTTCGACGACGTCGGCCGGGCCGCCGCCCGCCAGCACCTCCACCGACTCCTCGACTTCAATCGCGTTCCCGGCGGTCAGGCCGAGCGGGGTGCCCATGTTGGTAAGCAGTGCCACCGTGTTCACGCCGGCGTCCTGGCCCAGGGCCACCATGGTCTCCGCCAGCTCGCGGGCCTTTGCCTCATCCTTCATGAAGGCGCCGCTGCCCACCTTCACATCGAGCACCAGGGAACCGGTGCCCTCGGCGATTTTCTTGCTCATGATGGACGAGGCGATCAGCGGGATGGCCTCCACCGTGCCGGTGACGTCGCGCAGGGCGTACAGCTTCTTATCGGCCGGGGTCAGGCCTGCCCCGGCGGCGCAGATGACAGCGCCCACGTCCTGGAGCTGGGCGAGTATTTCGTCGTTGCTCAGGGACGCCCGCCAGCCGGGAATCGCCTCCAGCTTGTCCAGGGTGCCGCCGGTGTGCCCCAGGCCGCGGCCGGACAGCTGCGGGACTGCAACGCCGAATACCGCCACGAGCGGAGCCAGCGGCAGGGTGATCTTGTCTCCCACGCCGCCGGTGGAGTGCTTGTCCGACGTGTATTTCAGGCCGCCGTCGGGGCGACGGAGGCTGGAGAAGTCCATCCGTTCGCCGGATGCGATCATCGCGGCCGTCCAGCGCGCAATCTCGGTCCGGTCCATGCCATTGAGCAGGATGGCCATGTTCAGCGCGGCCATCTGCTCATCCGCGATGACGCCGCGGGTGTAGGCATCGATGGTCCAGTCGATCTGCTCCGGGCTCAGCGTGCCCTTGTCCCGCTTGACGCGGATGATGTCGACGGCGTCGAATGCTTCGGCAATGCTGTCCGTTGCGCGGGTCTCTGTCATCGGGTTTCCTCCAGGTGTTCGGGACCGAAGGCGTCAGGAAGGACCTGGTCCATGGTCTTGATTCCTTGGGTGGTCATGAGCTCCATGTCCGGAGCGCGGAATTCGTAGAGCAGCTGCCGGCAACGGCCACACGGCATCAGCACGTTGCCGTTGCCATCCACGCAGTAGAAGGCACGGAGGCTGCCGCCCCCTGTCATTTGGAGGTTGCCCACCAGGGCGCACTCGGCGCAAAGGGTCAGGCCGTAGCTGGCGTTCTCCACGTTGCAGCCACTGACGATCCGGCCGTTCCCGGTGAGGGCCGCAGCCCCCACCGGGAACTTGGAGTAGGGCGCGTAGGCCTTGCGCATGGCGTCGACGGCGGCAGCCTCCAGCGCAGGCCAGTCAACAGGGTTTCCCACGCCGGTCAACCCTTGACGTACGGTATGCCGCTGGCCGCCGGCCCCCGGGACCTGCCCACCAGGCCGGCAACGGCCAGGACAGTCACCAGGTACGGGAGCATGGCCATGAACTGGCTGGGAACAGGGGTTCCAATGATGGTGACGATGCTCTGCAGGTTGTCGGCGAAGCCGAACAGCAGGGCAGCGAAGAAGGCTCCGATGGGGTTCCACCTGCCGAAGATGAGTGCGGCCAGGGCGATGAACCCGCGGCCGCCGGAGATCTCCTTGGTGAAGCTGTCGATGGCCACCAGGGTGAAGAACGATCCGCCGATTCCGGCCACGGCACCGCCCAGGGTGACGTTCCAGAAGCGGGTGGCGTTGACGTTGATGCCCAGGGTGTCGGCGGCCTGGGGGTGCTCGCCCACGGCGCGGACCCGCAGGCCCCAGCGCGTCTTGAACAGGCCTACCCAGACGACCAGGACGGCGACGTACATCAGATACCCCACCAGGGACTGGCGGAACAGGATGGGTCCGATGATGGGAACCTCGGACAGGACGGGGATCTGGATGATGTCCAGCCCCGGCGGGGAGTTGTACCGGGCTTTGTCTTCCTGCATCACGGTGCTGAAAAGGAAGCCCGTGACGCCGGAGACGAGGACGTTCAGGACCACGCCGACGATGATCTGGTTGACCAGGTACTTGATGCTGAACAGGGCCAGCACCATGGATACGACGGCACCGGCAACCGCCGCGGCTGCCAGGCCGATGAAGGGGTTCTGGGTCATGGTGGCAACGATGGCGGCGGTGAAGGCACCGCCCAGCAGCTGGCCTTCGATGGCGATGTTGACCACGCCCACCCGTTCGCAGAGGACGCCGGAGAGAGAACCGAACACCAGAGGCACGGCCAGGGTGACCGAGCCGGCGATGAGGCCTGCCAGTGAGATGCTGGGGGTGCGGGCGCCGCCCACCACCCAGATCAGGAAGGCGGCCACGAACAGGACGATGAAGGTGACGGTCAGCCAGCCGGGGGCAGGGCGTCCCTTGGTCTTGAGGTAGACGGCGTAGGCAGCCAGGGCCAGGAGCAGCACCGACAGCACGATGCCGCCGGCAAAGGCGTTGACCTCCAGTGCCGGCAACTGGAAGAAGTCGCTTCCGGTGGAAATGCCGAAGCTGGCCGTCTTGTTGGGGCCGAGGAGTCCGAAGAACACGAGGGCGATCAGCCCGAAGGCGGCCAGCAGGACGGGGGTCTTCCAACTCACCGGCTTGGCGGAGATGGCTGCCGCGCCGGTGTCCGCCGCGGCGTTGTCCGGCTGCGGGTTGCCCGGCCGGGATGAAACTGTTGTGCTCATGCTGCACCTCCGGTGGTGGCTGCCTTCGTGGACTTCGCGGCGCGGGCGGGCTTCTTCCGCCGCGGGTTGAGCCCGAAGACGGCGCGCACCAGCGGCGGCGCGGCGATGAAGAGGACGATCAGCGACTGGACCACCAGCACGATGTCGATGGGGGTGCCGGTCTGGATCTGCATCTGGACGGCTCCGGCGCGGAAGGCGCCGAACAGGAGCCCGGCTGCGAAGGTGCCCCACGGCGTCGAACGTCCCAGCAGGGCGACGGTGATGGCGTCGAAGCCGTAGGTGGCTGCCACGCCGTCCGTGAGGACTTTTTCGGTGCCGGCCACCTGGGCCACGCCGGACATGCCGGCCAGGCCGCCCGCGATGGCCATCACCAGGATGGTGGAGCGGGACACGTTGATGCCGGCGGTCTGGGCAGCTTTGGGGTTGGCACCCACGGCACGGAACTCAAAGCCGACGGTGGACCGGTTCAGGAGCCACCACACCAGGACGGTGGCACCGATGGCGAGAACGAAGCCCAGGTGGAGCCGGTACTGGCTGCCGAAGATCTGCGGGTAGACGGCGGACGGATCCAGGATGGGTGAGATGGGGTTCGACTCCCCCGGGCGCTGGAAGGCCGGGGTGTTCAGCAGGTACCGCAGGAAGTACAGGGCGATGTAGTTGAACATGATGGTGAGGATGACCTCATGGGCGCCCGTGCGGGCCTTCAGCACTCCGACGAGGCCGCCCCAGAGCGCGCCGCCGACAATGCCGGCCACCAGGACCAGCAGCAGGTGCAGGCCCAGCGGGAGGTGCAGTGCGAAGCCAACCCAGGCGGCGAGGATGCCTGCCACGATGATCTGGCCCTGGGCACCGATGTTGAAGAGCCCCGCCCGGAAGGCAAGCGCCACGCCCAGGCCGGCGGTGATCAGCGGCGTGGCGATGGTGAGGGTCTCCATGAACGGAGCGAACTGGGCTGCCACACTGTTGCCGCGGGGGTTGAACACGGCCCCCTGGAACAGCGCGATGTAGGAGCGGGTGGCGGCGTTCCAGACGGCGGTCAGGAAATCGGCGGGGCGGGCGAAGAAGTAGCTGGCCGTGGAGGCCACCCGCGTGTCGGTGCTGGCAATGAGCAGGCCGCCGATGACGAGGGCCAGGAACACTGCCAGGACGGACACCATGCCGCTGCCGGTGAAGATCTTGCGGAGCAGTGTGTCGGGGCCGCCGGGCAACTGGCCGCTTTGTGCGCTGGCAGGCACGGCCGAGGGCCCCATGGCGCCGCCCGCCGTGTCCACGGAGACGACGGCGGCGGTTTCCTCGGCGGCAAGGTTGGGCTGGTGCGGCTTGGCAGGCTGGGTGTCACCCTGCCCTTCGCCGGCAGGGAGTTTGGGGGGTTGCTGCTCAGACATGGTCGCCTCCCTCGGCGTCGGAGGTGGGGGCCGGGCGGCTGGCCGCCGGCTGCGGTTGGGCTTGTTCATCCGGGTGGATTCCGGCCATCATCAGGCCAAGGACGTCGCGGCCCGTACCGGCGGGAACGATGCCCACCAGCTTGCCCTTGTACAGTACGGCGATGCGGTCAGCGAGTTCCATGACCTCATCGAGTTCGGTGCTGATGATCATCACCGGGGTGCCCTGGTCGCGTTCGGCGACGATGCGGCGGTGCAGGAATTCGATGGAGCCGACGTCCACGCCGCGGGTGGGCTGGGACGCAATGAACAGGCGCAGGGGGCGGGAGAGCTCGCGGGCCATCACCACCTTTTGCTGGTTGCCGCCGGAAAGTGTCCCGGCGGCTGCCGCTGCGGAGGGTGTGCGGACATCGAACTCTTCGATGCGGGCTTTGGCGTTTTCGAGGATCCTGGCCGGGCTCATGCTGATGCCCTTGGCGTAGGGAGGTTTGTCGTAAAGGTCCAGGACCAGGTTTTCGGCGACGGAGAAGGTTCCCACCAGGCCGTCCACCTTGCGGTCTTCGGGGACAAACCCGACGCCGGCTTTCAGGACGTCCTTGACGGACCGGCCCAGGAGTTCCTTGCCGTCGAGGGTGATGGACCCGGACACCCGGTCCTGCAGTCCCAGGATGGCTTCGGTGAGCTCGGTCTGGCCGTTGCCCTGGACGCCGGCGACGGCCAGGATTTCGCCCCGGGCGATGTCGAAGCTGAGTCCGTCCACCACATGCTGGCCGTTGTGGGCGATGACTGTCAGGTCCCGGACCTCGAAGGTTTTCTCCTGCGGCTTCGCGGGGGCCTTTTCGAGGGTGAGGCTGACGGCACGGCCCACCATCATCGATGCAAGGTCCGTGGTGGAGGCCGAGGGTTCTGCGGAACCGACCACCTTGCCGCGCCGGATCACGGTAATGGTGTCCGAGACTTCCTTGACCTCACGCAGTTTGTGGGAAATGAAAACGATGGAGGTGCCGCCGGCCTTGAGCTGCCGCATGATGTCCAGGAGTTCGTCGGTTTCCTGCGGGGTGAGGACGGCCGTGGGTTCGTCAAGGATGAGGACCTTGGCGTTGCGGACCAGGGCCTTGATGATTTCAACCCGCTGCTGGACGCCGACGGGGAGGTCTTCCACCAGGGCGTCGGGATCGACGTCGAAGCCGTACTGGTCCGAGATTTCCCGGATCCGGCGCCTCGTTTCATCAAGGTTGAGGAAGCCCGCCGCCTTGGTGGGTTCGGCACCCAGTGCGACGTTTTCCGCGACGGTGAACACCGGGACAAGCATGAAGTGCTGGTGCACCATGCCGATGCCGGCGGCCATGGCGTCACCGGGGCCTCGGAAGGAGACGGGTTTGCCGTCGATGAGGATTTCGCCTTCGGACGGTTCGTACAGTCCGTAGAGCACGTTCATCAGGGTGGATTTACCGGCCCCGTTTTCGCCCAGCAGGCAGTGGATCTGGCCGGATTCAACCACCACGTCGATGTGGTCGTTGGCGAGCAGGGTCCCAAAGCGTTTGGTGATGCCTCTGAGTTCAAGTTTCAAAACTCTGACCAATCTCGAAGCGCCCGGTGATCGACCGGGCGGGATATGTGGCTGCAGCTCCAGCCTAGTGGGTGCAGCAGTCGGAGAACCGGGCGGTGGCCCGAAAAAGGGATGCCAGCAAAAAGCGCCACTGCCGGCCTGTCAGGGACGGGCCGGCAGTGGCGCCAAGTGCGGGGTCAGGCCTTCGGGCTCGCGTCGGATTCGACCTTCAGCTTGCCGTCCACGATGTCCTTCTTGATCTGGTCCAGTTCGGACTTCAGGTCCGCGGGAACCTGGGAATCGAAGTCGTGGAACGGTGCCAGCTGCACGCCGTCGTTGGCGAGGGTGCCAACGTAGGGGGTGTTGCTGAACTTGCCGTCCTTGTCTTCCTTCACCACGGTTTCCACGGCCTCGCCCATCTGCTTCATGACCGAGGAGAGCATGATCTCCTTGTAGTCCGGGGCGGTGAGGAAGCCGTCGGAGTCAACCCAGATCAGCTTGACGTCCTTGCCGGCATTCTTGGCTTCCTGCAGGGCGGCGCCTGCACCCTTGCCCACGGGCCCGGCCACCGGCATGACGATGTCGGCGCCCTGGTCCAGGAAGTTCCGGGTGAGCTGCTTTCCGACGTCCTGCTTTTCGAAGTCGCCGGTGAAGCTGCCGTCCTGGGCATCCTTGTTCCAGCCAAGGAGCTTGACGTCCTTGCCCTTCTTCTCGTTGTAGTACTTCACGCCGTCCGCGTAACCGTCCATGAAGATGGTGACGGTGGGGATCTTGATGCCGCCGAAGGTGGCCACGGTCCCCGTCTTGGTGGTGCCTGCGGCCAGGTAGCCGGCCATGAAGGCCGCCTGCGCGGTGTCGTAGATGATCGGCTTGACGTTGCTGATGGGGGTCTCGTAGCCGAAGTCGATGATGGCGAAGTGGCTGTCAGGGTTGGCCGTGGCCTGCGCCTTGGTGGCGTCACCCAGCAGGAAGCCGACGGTCACGGTGAGGTCGCAGCCTGCGGTCACCATGGCGCGGAGGTTGGGTTCGAAGTCGTTGTTGGTCTTGGATTCGACCTGGTTCACCTTGATGCCCAGATCCTTTTCGGCCTTCTTCAGGCCTTCGTAGGAGGACTGGTTGAAGGACTGGTCATCGAACCCGCCGGAGTCGGACACGATGCAGCCGGTGTAGTCACTGGCACCGGCGGACGAGGTGCTTCCCGGTTCCGGGGCTGCGCCGCAGGCTGTCAAAAGAAGGGCCGAGGCGCTGACGGTAGCCAGGCCGGCCATAGAACCGCGCTTCATGCGTGCACGCAGTGATGTCATCAAGATTCCTCCAGGATGCGAGAGTGGCGCTACGGCACGAATTCAATGAGTGTCCGTTTCTGCACTGAAATTCTGTTGTCACTGATGCCCGCAGCATGCGCCGGAGCGCACTGATGCCATCACTTTAGTGGCCTGCGCCACGTCCCCCTAGCACGCTGGCACCTGTTCCCGGAGATTGTTTACAAGTTGTTACCAAGCAGTAGGGGTGCCGCGGATCCGCGGCACCCCTGGTGCTTGGTGAGGTTGGAGCTTCGGCCCTACAGGCGGACCAGCATCTTGCCCGTGTTGGCGCCGTCCAGCAGGTCCATGAAGGCTTGCGGTGCGTTTTCCAGCCCGTCCACTACTGTCTCGTCGTAGCGGACGGCACCGCTGGCCAGCCAGCCGGCCATCTTTTCGGCGAACTCTGCAGCGTGCTGGCGCTGGCCGCCCACCAGGAAGCCGCGCAGGGTCAGCTGCTTGCCGATGGCCTGCATGAGGTTGTGCGGGGCGGGGGTGGGTTCGGTGGAGTTGTACTGGGCGATGGCTCCGCACATGGCCACCCGGCCGCCGACGTTCAGGACGGACAACGCTGCTTCGAGGTGTTCGCCGCCCACGTTGTCGAAGTAGACGTCGATGCCTTGGGCGCCGGCGGCCTTCTCGAGCTGCTCACGCACGGGGCCGTCGTGGTAGTCGAAGGCCGCATCGAAACCGAGCTCGAGGAGCCTGGCCACCTTGGCGGGCGAGCCCGCGGAGCCGATCACACGGGTAGCGCCCATGGCCTTGGCGATCTGACCCACGAGTGAACCGACAGCACCGGCGGCGCCCGAAACGAAGACGGCGTCCCCTTCTTTGAATTCGGCCACTTTGAGGAGGCCCGCGTATGCGGTGAGGCCGGTCATGCCCAAGGCACCCAGGAACGCCGAGGCGGGGGCCAGGTCGGTCCGGGCCGGGGAGGCCGTGCTGCCGTCAACCACGGCGTATTCGCGCCAGCCGAGGGCATGCACGACGACGTCGCCTTCCTTGTGTGCCTCGGAACGGGACGCGATGACCTCACCCACGGCGCCGCCGTCGAGCGCTTTGTCCAGCGCAAAGGGCGCGGAGTAGGACTTGACGTCGTTCATGCGGCCGCGCATGTAGGGATCCACGGAGATGAAGAGGTTCCGGACCAGGATCTGGCCCTCGCCCAGCTCGGGCAGCGGCGACTCGGCCAGGCGGAAGTTCTCCGGGACGGGCCGGCCCACGGGGCGGGAGGCGAGCTGGATTTCGCGGGTTGCTGCGGGAAGGGTGGTGGTGCTCATGCTGCGTACTCCAAAACTTTGAGTTCGACGGTGATGTTGCCGCGGGTGGCGTTCGAGTAAGGGCAGACCTGGTGGGCTTTGGCCACCAGGGCTTCGGCCGTTGCGAGGTCGAGGGCGGGGAGGGCGATTTCCAGTTCGGCGGCGAGGCCGAACCCTGCCCCGTCGTCCAGCTGGCCCAGGTGGACCTTGGCGGCGACGGCGGAATCGGTCAGGTCGGCGCGCTCCTTGCGGCCCACCAGGCGGAGCGCCGAATGGAAACAGGCGGCGTAGCCGGCAGCGAAGAGCTGCTCAGGGTTGGTGCCCTCGCCGCTGCCGCCGAGTTCCACCGGGCTGGCGAGGCCTACTTCGAGCTTTCCGTCATTGGACCGGGCGCTGCCGTCCCGGCCCTCGCCGGAGGCAAGCGCTTCTGCTGTGTAAAGGGTCTTCACGTGGATGACCGCCCTTTCATGGTTGGTGTCTGGGTAAATTCTTGGACTCGCGGGAGCGTTGTGGCCGGGCAGCTTCAGACCGCGTCGTGGAGGGCGGCGGTGAGCTTGCTGAGGGTTCCGCGCAACTGCTCAAGCTCTCCGGCCGTCAGCCCGGCGGCGTCGGCCAGTCGCTGGGGAATGGCTCCGGCCTTGCTGCTCAGGTCCTTCCCGGCGGGCGTCAAGTGGACGGCCACGCGGCGCTCGTCATCTCCGGAGCGGCGGCGTTCCACCAGGCCCAGCGCTTCGAGCCGCTTCAGCAGTGGGGACAGCGTTCCCGAGTCGAGGCCGAGCTCTTGGCCGAGGTCCTTGACCCCTCGCGGCTCGTCTTCCCACAGCACCAGCATGACGAGGTACTGGGGATAGGTAAGTCCCAGTTCCTCCAGCACGGGCCGGTAGACGGCCGTGGCGGCACGGGAAGCCGAGTAGAGGGCGAAACACACTTGCCGGTCGAGGCGGGGAGCATCAGTCACAACCACAACAGTAGTCCACAATTCAGTTGTGCACAACTTACTTTCTGTTCGCCGCTCCCCTGCAACGCGAAAAGGCGCGACGCCGGCACTTTGGTAAGTGCCGGCGTCGCGCGTTCTTCTTGCCTGCGTGGGCCGTACGGTGCGGCTGGGGCGTCCCCTGCCGCCCAGCCGGGAACGCGGCCTACAGGTCGCGGATGGTGCGCAGGGCCGCGCCCGTCAGTACCTGGATCCCGAGGCCCAGCGCCCGTTCGTCCAGGATGTAGTCCCCGCGGTGCAAATCATACTCCTCGCCGCCGGGCGTCTTGGTGCCCAGGCGCATCATGGCGCCGGGAAGTTCAGCCAGGAACCAGGCGAAGTCTTCGCCGCCCATGGACTGCGGGGTGAGCACCACGGCGCTCTCGCCAATCTCGGCGCGGGCGGACGCTTCGATGAGGGCGGTTTCGTGTTCGGAGTTCACCACCGGCGGCACTCCCCTGGTGTGCTCAAGCCGGACGTCCACACCGTACGGCGCCGCCACCTGGTGCACCACCTCATCGAGCAGTTCGCCGGCGGCGTGCCAGGCTTCACGGTCCAGGCAGCGCATGGTGCCGGCCATGTAGCCCACCCCGGGGATGGCGTTGGGGGCGGACCCGGCGGAGATCTGGCCCCAGACCACGGAGACCCCGCTGCGGACATCAACGCGGCGGGACAGCACGGCGGGCACGTTGACGGCGATCTGGGCCAGCGCAAAGACGAGGTCTTCGGTGAGGTGCGGACGGGAGGTGTGGCCGCCGCGGCCGGACAGTTCGATCCGGATGGTGTCCGACGCCGAGGTAATGGCCCCGATGCGGGTTCCGATCTTGCCCACCTCGATCCGGGGATCGCAGTGCAGCGCCAGGATCCTGGGAACACCGTCCAGCACGCCCTGCTCAATGCACGCATGGGCGCCGCCTGGCATGGTCTCCTCGGCCGGCTGGAAGATGATGCGGATGGTGCCGCCCAGGGGCGATTCCTGGTGCATGCGGTGCAGGACCAGGGCGATCCCCAGCATGGTGGTGGTGTGCACGTCGTGGCCGCAGGCGTGCGTTACGCCGTGGTTCTTCGACGCGAAGGGCAGGCCGGTTTCCTCGATGATGGGCAGGGCGTCGATGTCCCCGCGGAGCGCCGTGGCGATGGGGCCCTCACCGACATCGACGGTGAGCCCGGTCCCCTCAAGGCGGCGCGGCGCCAGGCCTGCAGCTTCCAGCCGCTCGGCCAGCTTGTCGGTGGTGCGGTACTCCTTGAACGAAAGTTCCGGATGCGCGTGGAGGTCCCGGCGGAATTCGATCAGTTCCGGCAGGAGCGGCTCCAGCCACGGAGCCACCAAAGCGGTGGGTTCGGCTTCAGTAGTGTAATTGCGCACTGCTTCACTCTAGCGATGGTGGCCGCAATAGCGTCCATCACAGTCGCCGCGTTACATCCCGGGCACTGCCGGTGCCCGGGATGTGGCTGCGGCGTCCTAGAGGACGTCGGTGTCGCCGCTGGCCTTTAGGGCGTCCACTGCGGCCTTGACCCGCTGCGAGTTGGCCATGGTGGTGACCAGGAGGGCATCGGGGGTATCCACGATCACCACGTCTTCAATGCCGATCAGGGCGATGACGCGCTTGGTATCGGTGACCACCACGCCGCTGGAGTTCTCCGTGAAGACGCGGGCACCCTCGCCCAGCACCGTGACGTCATCCACTTCCTTGGCGGAGTTGAGCCGGCCCACGGAGGCAAAGTCTCCGACGTCGTCCCACCGGAAGGTTCCGGGCACGACGGCGACGTCCCCGGCTTCCGCAGCGGGTTCGGCCACGGCGTAGTCGATGGCGATCTTCGGCAGCGTGGGCCATACCCGCGCGGTGACCTCATCCCGCTCCGGGGTATCCCAGGCGCGGGCGATCTCCTGCAGCCCCTGGAACAGTTCGGGCTGGTTGGCTTCCAGGTGCTTGAGCAGCAGCGCCACGGGAGCAACGAACATGCCGGCGTTCCAGACGTAGTTGCCGCTCTCGACGTACTGCTGGGCCACCGTCTCGTCCGGCTTCTCCACGAATTCCACAACGTCCTGGGCGCTGGGCGCTCCTTCAACGCGGAGCTCCTGGCCCGAACGGATGTACCCGAAGCCCGTGGACGGGTGCGTGGGCTTGATGCCGATGGTGACGATCTTCCCGGCGGCCGCTGTGTAGATTGCTTCGCGGACCGCTTCCTGGAAGAGCTGGTCCGGGCTGATGACCTGATCTGCCGCGAAGGACCCCATGATGGTGTCCGGATCGCGTTCGTGCAGGATGGCGGCGGCGAGTCCGATCGCGGCACCTGAATCCTTGGGCTCCGATTCAAGCACCAGGTCGGCGTCCTGCACTTCCGGAAGCTGCCGGCACACGGCATCGCGGTGCGCCTTTCCGGTGACCACCAGCATCCGGTCCCCCGCGAGCGGCTGGAGCCGGTCATAGGTGGCGCGCAGCAAGGTGCTGCCCGAACCGGTGAGATCGTGAAGGAACTTGGGAGCTGCGGCTCGTGACAGGGGCCAGAGGCGGGTCCCCACTCCGCCGGCCGGAATCACCGCGTAGAAGCGGTCCAGAGGTGATGCCGGGCTTGTCACTTTGTCTGTACTCATCACGGCTTACTTTAGCCGAATGGGTGCGGTTGCCGGTGTAGAAGGACCTGCGCCCCGGGGCCCGCCCGGAAGCAGCACAGCCGCTTTCAGAGCAAGGCTTTGTGGCGTTTGTCTCAAAAAATCAGAAAAACCGCGCCACTGCTGGGCAGCAAGATGCCCCTAAATTGAATAAGCTGTGAGCGAAGCCTAGATTTAGGCCTGAGCTACGAGTGCTCTCGCAGCAGGCGTTCCCCCCGCGTGGATCTCATGCCAGCGCCGCTGTGTTGCAGGGAGGTTTATCAGTGCCGACAAAACCAGCTGGCACCTTGTACCGCGGCCGTGAAGGCATGTGGTCTTGGGTAGGACACCGGATTACCGGTGTAGTGATCTTTTTCTTCTTGTTGGTCCACGTCCTGGACACAAGCCTGGTGCGTGTGTCCCCGGAGGCGTACACCGCCGTCATTGGCGCCTACAAGAATCCGCTGATGGCACTGGGTGAGACCGGCCTTGTCGCTGCGATCGTGTTCCACGCCTTCAACGGCCTGCGCATCATCGCAGTGGACTTCTGGAAGAAGGGCGCCAAGTACCAGCGCCAGATGCTCTGGGCAGTCCTGGGCCTCTGGGTTGTCACCATGGTTGCCTTCTCCATCCGCCACCTGTCCCTCGCCCTCGGAGGTCACTAAGCCATGACTGCAACCATCGAGAGCCCCCGCAGCGGGCGGATCGCACCCCAGTACCGCCGCAACGGCGGAAGCCGGGGCAACTTCGAGATGATCGCCTGGCTGTTCATGCGCCTCTCCGGCGTGGTGCTGGTGGTCCTCATCTTCGGGCACCTGTTCGTCAACCTCATGGTGGGCGAAGGCATCCACGCCATCGACTTCGGCTTCGTGGCCGGCAAGTGGGCAGACCCGTTCTGGCAGTTCTGGGACCTCGCCATGCTGTGGCTGGCCATGCTGCACGGCACCAACGGCGTGCGCACCATCATCAACGACTACGCAGAGAAGGACTCGACCCGCCGCTGGCTGAAGACGGTCCTTTACTCGGCCACCGTGGTCATCATCGTCCTGGGCACCCTGGTGATCTTCACCTTCGATCCGTGCCCCGTGGTGGACGGCGTTCCGCTGCCTGGCGGCTTCTGCCCTGCCTAGCACCAGCATCATCCCGGGCCCGCGGGCATAAACCGCGGGCCCTGTTGTGCGGGGACAGCAATACGCCCCCGTTTGTTTTATTGCGAATTTTGAGAGAAAGAGCGTCTGGTATGCAGGTCCATAAGTACGACGTCGTCATCGTCGGTGCCGGTGGCGCTGGCATGCGCGCCGCGATCGAATCCGGTCAGCGCGCGCGCACAGCAGTACTGACCAAGCTCTACCCCACCCGCTCGCACACCGGTGCGGCGCAGGGTGGCATGTGTGCAGCCCTTGCCAACGTCGAGGAAGACAACTGGGAGTGGCACACGTTCGACACCGTCAAGGGCGGTGACTACCTGGTGGACCAGGACGCCGCCGAGGTCATGGCCAAGGAAGCCATCGACGCCGTGCTCGACCTGGAAAAGATGGGCCTGCCGTTCAACCGCACGCCCGAGGGCCGGATCGACCAGCGCCGGTTCGGTGGCCACACCCGCGACCACGGCAAGGCACCCGTCCGCCGTGCGTGCTACGCAGCGGACCGCACCGGCCACATGATCCTGCAGACCCTGTACCAAAACTGCGTCAAGCACAACGTTGAGTTCTACAACGAGTACTACGTCCTGGACCTGCTGACGGTCGAAGAGGACGCGGTCCGCGAAGACGGCACCTCCTACAAGCAGAAGCGCGTTGCTGGTGTGGTTTCCTACGACCTCGCCACCGGCGAACTGCACGTGTTCCAGGCCAAGTCCGTGGTGTTCGCCTCCGGCGGCGCCGGCAAGGTCTTCAAGACCACCTCCAACGCCCACACCCTGACCGGTGACGGCATGGGTATCGCGTTCCGCCGCGGCATCCCCCTGGAGGACATGGAGTTCTTCCAGTTCCACCCGACAGGCCTTGCGGGCCTGGGCATCCTCCTCTCCGAGGCTGCCCGCGGTGAGGGCGCCATCCTGCGCAACTCGGACGGTGAACGCTTCATGGAGCGGTACGCCCCCACCATCAAGGACCTTGCACCCCGCGACATCGTGGCCCGTTCCATGGCCAACGAAGTCCGTGAAGGCCGCGGCTGCGGCCCTAACAAGGATTACGTCCTCCTGGACCTGACCCACCTGGAACCGGCGCACATCGACGCCAAGCTCCCGGACATCACCGAGTTCGCCCGCACCTACCTGGGCGTCGAGCCGTACACGGAGCCGGTGCCGGTGTTCCCCACCGCGCACTACGCCATGGGCGGTATCCCCACGAACATCGAAACCGAGGTCCTCCAGGACAACGACACCGTGATCCCTGGCCTGTACGCCGCGGGTGAGGTGGCCTGCGTGTCCGTGCACGGCTCCAACCGCCTGGGCACCAACTCCCTGCTGGACATCAACGTGTTCGGCAAGCGTGCCGGCGTCGCCGCCGCGGAATACGCCAAGACGGCCCAGTTCGTGGAGCTGCCGGAAAACCCGCTGGATTACACCACGGAACTGCTGGACATCGCCCGCAACGGCACCGGCGACGAAAAGGTGGCCCAGATCCGCAAGGAACTGCAGGACACCATGGACGCCAACATGCAGGTGTTCCGCACCGCGGACACCCTGAACCAGGTCTTGAGCGACATCGCCTCCTTCGAGGAGCGCTACAAGCACATCAACGTGCAGGACAAGGGCAAGCGCTTCAACCTTGACCTCCTCGAGGCCGTGGAACTGGGCTTCCTGCTGGAACTGGCCAAGGTCATGACGGTTGCTGCCCTGCACCGTGAGGAATCCCGCGGCGGACACTTCCGCGAGGACTTCCCGGACCGTGACGACGAGAAATTCATGAAGCACTCCATGGCGTACAAGGATGACCACGCGCCGGCTGACGGATCGGCGGAAGCAATCGCCGGAATCCGGCTGGCCACCAAGCCGGTCGTCTTTACCCGCTACGAGCCGATGGTGAGGAAGTACTAAGATGACCGCTGAAATCGCTGAGCCAGCCTCAAAGATTGAACTGCCTGCCGGCGTCGGCGGGGGCGGCGAAATCCCCACGTTCGATGTCCACATGCGCGTCCGCCGGTACAACCCGGAGGTCTCGGAAGAGGCAACCTGGGACGACTACCACCTCACCATGTACGGCACGGACCGCGTCCTGGACGCCCTGCACAAGGTCAAGTGGGAGATGGACGGCAGCCTGTCGTTCCGCCGCTCCTGCGCCCACGGCGTGTGCGGCTCCGATGCCATGCGCATCAACGGCCGCAACCGCCTCGCCTGCAAGACCCTCCTGAAGGACCTGGACACGTCCAAGCCCATCACGGTGGAACCCATCAAGGGCCTGCCGGTGGAGAAGGACCTCATTGTGGACATGGAGCCGTTCTTCCAGTCCTACCGCGAGGTCATGCCGTTCCTGATCAACAAGGGCCACGAGCCCACGAAGGAACGCCTCCAGTCCGCTGAAGACCGTGAGCGCTTCGACGACACCACCAAGTGCATCCTTTGCGCTGCGTGCACGTCCTCCTGCCCGGTGTTCTGGACCGACGGCCAGTACTTCGGCCCGGCCGCAATCGTCAACGCGCACCGCTTCATCTTCGATTCCCGTGATGACGCCGGCGACATGCGCCTGGAGATCCTCAACGACAAGGAAGGCGTGTGGCGCTGCCGCACCACCTTCAACTGCTCCGAAGCATGCCCCCGCGGCATCCAAGTGACGCAGGCGATCGCCGAGGTCAAGCAGGCGATCCTCTCCCGCAAGATCTGACGAAAAACACCCCAGACGACGGCGCCGTCCCCACCCAAGGGGGCTGGCGCCGTCGTCGTATCATCACCAAGACGCACGTTGCCCTATCAGATATGGTCCCAAAACCGGGTTTTAGGAGCCTTATCTGATGGGGCAACGGCAGGATCAGGAAGGGGACACCGTGTCCCGCTCAGAGAAGGTCACATTCGCCGGTTCCACCGGAGAGATGCTGTCCGGCATCATCGACATCCCGGACGGCCCGGTCAAGGGCTGGGGCGTCTTCTCGCACGGTTTCACCCTGGGCAAGGACGCGCCGTCCGCGTCGCGGATGTGTAAGGCGCTGGCGGACAGCGGCGTGGGCATGCTGCGGTTCGACAACCTGGGCCTGGGCGGATCCGCCGGCGAGTGGTCTGCCGGCTCCTTCAGCCACAAGGTTGCCGACACGGTCAAGGCTGCGGAGTTCATGCGCAGCGAGGGCAAGGAAATTTCGCTGTTGGTGGGCCACTCCTTCGGCGGCGCGGCAGTCCTGGCCGCGGCCCGGGAGATCCCGGAGCTCGACGCCGTCGCAACAGTTGGCGCGCCCTTCTCGCCCAAGCACGTGGCCCACGTCTTCGACGCCGCCCTGGACCGGATCCTGAGCGAAGGCAGCGCCGAAGTCGACCTGGGCGGCAAGCGCGTGGAGATCCGCCGGCACTTCGTGGAGGACCTGGAAAACGCCGACCTCACGGACTGCATCCGGCAGCTGCACAAGCCGCTGATGGTGCTCCACTCCCCCACCGACAACACGGTGGGGATCGAGAATGCCAGCACGATCTTCCAGACGGCCCGGCACCCCCGGAACTTCGTCTCGCTGGAAGGCAGCGATCACCTCCTGACCGGCAAGGGGCAGGCTGCGCGGGCGGCCAGGATTATCGCGGCCTGGGCCGACCAGTACCTCGACGCCGCGCACTGACCCGCCCGGGCTGTTCGGGCCGTCCGTCCGGGCGCTGCCTACTTGCCGATAGCGGCCTTGCTTTCACTGATCCACTGTTCGGCCGCCTTTTCGGGGGTCAACCGCTTGAACAGGACGTCGGTGTTGATCCTCGCCGTGATCTCTGAGACCGCCGTCGACCCCGTGGGCCCGATGTAGGTGGGCGCGAAGTCCATCTTGCCGACCTCACCGATGTAGGCAGCTTCGACCTTGCCTTGCGGCGTCAGGAGGTCCTGGATGGCCGTGCGCATTTCGGGGTTGCTGGGCACGCCGCGGTCGCTTTGGATGATCTTGGCGGCGGCCTGGTTATTGACCAGGAAGTTCACCAGCTTGGCCGCGGCTTCGGTGTGCTTGCTCCGGGCGGAAATGGTGTAGAACTGCGATGACTGGAGCCAGATGCCCGGTGTGGGCTTCTCGCCGGGGAGCTTGAGGAGTTTCAGTTCGGCTCCGGAGGCCTTGCTGAGCGCCGTCAAAGAGTTGCTCCACGTGAGCATCATGCCGGCCTGGCCCATGCCCATGAGTGTTTGTTCGGTGCTGACGCTGAGCTTTTCCACTGTCTCGGAGGCGTTGGGCGCAGCGCCGGACTCGCTGAGTTTGAGGGAGAAGTCGAAGTAGTCCTGGACTGTCTCCTTGGTGAGACCAAGCTGGCCGTCCTGGGTGTAGAGGGACTCCCCCCGCTGCCGTGCGAAGGCGTCCAGGGAGTCGTGGGTGAGGACCGTTGCCGTCCCAGAGGTGCCCTTGGGGCTCTTCGCCGTCACGCTCGCGGCGGTTTCAGCAAAGTCCTCCCAGCTCCAGGTGGCATCGTCCGGGAGGGGAACGCCGGCCGCCGCAAAAACGGCGGGGTTCACCACGATGGCGAGGGCGTTGGCACCGGTGGAAATGCCGTACTGCTTGCCCTGCACCTGGCCGTTGTCCAGCGCCCCCTGGTCCATCTTGCTGAGGTCGAGTTGACCCCGGACCGTTGAGAGGTCCAGCAGCGCCCCACGGTTGGCATACTCCGCCGGGTAGGCACCGCCCATGGTGATGACGTCCGGTGCATCGTTCGCGGCCACCTGGGTGGCGAGTTTGTCGAAGTAACCGCCGATGTCCCCGAACTCGGGCTTCACCTTGATGTCAGGGTTCGCGGCTTCGAATTCGGCGATGGCCTTGTTGGTGAGCTCTGCGCGGCCCGCATTGCCCCACCAGGCGAACCGGATCTCCACCGGCCCGTCGCCTCCTCCGCCCGACGGTGCGGAACACGCGGCTGTCAGCCCAAGCAGGCATGCCGCGCTGAGCATTGCGACGGATTTGCGGAGGCGGTGGGTGCTGTGACGCGTCATCGAGCCAGCTTCTTCCCTCGTCAGAAAGCGGTTTCGTGAAACGTATCACAAAGGGATGGCCGCCAAAAGGCCCTGCCGCAATCGGGGACGCCGGCCGCCCTGCAGCGGCGCGGAGCGGTTCTTCAGGTTTGGGGAATGGTGTGGCGGGCGCCGAGGATCGATTTGCGCGGCTTGTCCCCCGCGGCCAGGTCGGCTTCACGGACGGCGGACCAGCCTGCCGAAACGAGGTACACCTGGCTGACGAAGTTGAACCAGATCAGCAGCCCGATGATGATGGCAAACGGCGCCAGGATGGGATTGCGGCCGGCACCGCCCAGCAGTTCGGTGCTGAAGACCTGCAGCACCGTGGTGCCGATGGCGGCCAGGATGGTGCCTTCCAGGAGGGCGCGGCGGGAGAGCTTGAGCCCGCCCGCCAGCCGGAACATGATGAGGGCCGTCACCCAGCTCAGGACCAGCGGAACGGCAATTTTGATGAGCGTCGTCAGCGGGCCGGCCACAGCATCGTCAAGGTGCAGGACATCAGAAACCCAGCCTGCTGCCGTACCGAAAATCAGTGACGCGCCGGCGCTGATGACGAGGGCTACCCCGAGGAGGAGCAGGGTGCCCGCGTCCCGCAGCTTGAGGACCACGGGGTTGACCACCAGGGGCGGCAGTTCCATGACGCCCCGCAGGCCGTCCCTGAGCCCGTTGATCCAGCCCAGGGAGGTGATGATGGTGACGATGGCCGCGATGATGGCAGTAAGTCCCAGGCCCTGCGGGTTGAGCATGTCCTGGGGGTCCACCAGGCCCGTTCCGCCGTCCACCTTCAACAGGCCCGGGGCGCTTGCAGCCACGCTGCTGACGATGCTGTCCAGCAGTGCAGGCTGTCCGCGCAAAACCAGCCCCGCAACGGAGAACCCGGTGGCCAGCAGGCCGGTGATGGAGAAGAACATGTTGAAGCCGATGCCGGCGCTCATCAGCGGGCCGTGCTGGAGGCTGTAGTGCCGGAACACGCGCATGGGACGGAAGGCGTTCAGCCGGGCAAGCAGCCATTGGACCATGGCCAGGAGGGATTTGACACCCCCGCCGCCGGACCTGCGCGCCTTGCTCCAGTCCATGCGCTTTTGGCTGACGGCCAGTTGCAGCTTGGCCCGCTCAGTGGGAAGAGGCTGCCCCGCCGGTTCGGGATGCCGCTTCCGCAGCACCGTCCGCGAATCGGGTGCCGGCGTCGTTGTCAGTTTCGGTCCCAAAGTCCAGCTCTTCCCGTAGCTGCCAGATGCCGTCTGCATCATGCTCGTAGAGTCCCATGCTAACCACGGGGAAGGTGGCCTTGTAGTCTTTCAGCACCGTTTCCGCCTCATCGAGGCTTTCCGGGCTGACATCGTGGGCGATGGTGACGTGCGGGTGGAAAGCGAAGGGCAGGTCACGCTGCAGCGGGCCCTGCTGGAGCTTTTCGTGCAGCTCGACGCACTCGTCGAAACCGTCCTCGACCTTGATGAACACCACCGGTGAAACGGGGCGGAAGGATCCGGTCCCGGCGATGGTGACCATGAAGGGGCTTTGCCGGCGGGCCACGTCCCGGACGTGGGCCAGGGTGGCCTCCCAGTCATGGGTAGGCGTGGTGGTCACCAGCGTGATGTGCGCAGGCACCACGCCGGCCAGCGGATCGCCAAAGGACGCACGCCATTGCTGGAGCTCTGCTGCTATGCCAGGCGGGAACCCGAGGATGACGCCGACGCTGGAAGACATGGTGCTAGCGGACTCCTGCGAGGCTGTGGGACGGCAGGAAACCCATGCGCTCGTAGACCTGGGCCATCGTCACGGAGGCAATCTCGCGGGCACGCTCGGCACCCAAGGCCAGCAGCCGGTCCAGCTCCGCAGGATCGGCCATCAGCTCATTGGTCCGGTTGCGCAGCGGGGTAACGAAGTCCACCACCACCTCAGCGAGGTCCACTTTGAGGTGGCCGTACATCTTGCCCTCGTACTCGGCTTCGAGATCCGCCACCGGCTTGCCGGTCAGCGATGAGTAGATGGTGAGCAGGTTGGAAACGCCGGGCTTCTCCTCGGGGTTGAACCTGATCTCGGTGCCGGCATCGGTGACGGCGGACTTGATGCGCTTGGCGGCGATCTTCGGGTCCTCCAGCAGCTGGATGGCACCGTTGGGCGACTCTCCCGTTTTGGACATCTTGGCGCTGGGGTTCTGGAGATCGTAGATCTTTGCGCTCTCCTTGAGGATGGTGGCCTCAGGGACGGTGAAGGTGGCGCCGAACTTGGTGTTGAACCGCTGGGCAAGGTTGCGGGTGAGCTCGAGGTGCTGCCTCTGGTCTTCGCCTACGGGAACCAGGTCCGTCTGATACAGCAGGATGTCCGCGGCCATCAGCGTGGGGTAGGCGAACAGCCCCAGGGTAGCGGTGTCCGCGCCGGACTTCTGGGTCTTGTCCTTGAACTGGGTCATCCGGGAGGCCTCGCCGAAACCGGTGATGCAGTTCAGGGCCCAGGCCAGCTGGGCGTGCTCGGGAACGTGGGACTGTACGAAAAAGATGCTCTTGTCCGGGTCGATCCCGGCCGCGATGTACTGGGCAGCCACGATCCGCGTGCGCTTGGCAAGCTCCGCGGGGTCAAAGTCCACGGTGATGGCATGCAGGTCAGGGATGAAGAACACGGCGTCGTACTCTGCCTGCATGTCAACCCAGTTGCGGACGGCTCCGATGTAGTTGCCCAGGTGCAGGGAGTCTGCGGTGGGTTTGGCACCGGAGAGGATGCGCTTCTTGGCGGCCGGGGTGGGCTGGAGTGTCATGCGTGAGACTTTCGGGGCTTAGAGCTGGTAGTCCACTACCAGCGGGGCATGGTCGGAGAAGCGGGTGTCGTACGTGGCGGCACGGTCCACGACGGCGGACGTTGCGGAGGCTGCCAGCGCCGGCGTCGCCAGGTGGTAGTCGATGCGCCAGCCGGCGTCGTTGTCGAAGGCTTTGCCCCGCCACGACCACCAGGTGTACGGCCCGTCCATCTCGCCGGACATGGTCCGGTGGACGTCATGCCAGCCAATGTCCTCACCCAGGAACCGGTCAAAGTAGGCGCGCTCGTCCGGCAGGAAGCCGGCCTTCTTGAGGTTGCCCTTCCAGTTCCGGATGTCCAGGGGGGTGTGGGCCACGTTGAGGTCACCCACCACGAGGGCATGGTCGCTGTGCTTGGACAGCTCCGGAAGCCGCGTGCTCATGGCGTCCAGGAAGCGGTACTTGTCGTCCTGCTTGGGGGTGTCCACCTCGCCGGAGTGCACGTAGGCGCTGGCAACGGTGAGCTGCACGCGTTCCCCGGAGGCATCGGTGACGCGGAAATCGGCTTCAACCCAGCGGCCGGCGGTGGCAAAGTAGTCATCGCCGATCCCGTTGCGGGTGGCAATGGGCTCTTCGCGGGAGGCAATGGCAACGCCGGCGCGGCCCTTGGCCTCGGCTTCTGCGTGCAGGATGTGCCAGCCCTCGCCCAGCAACTGCCGGACAATGGCATCGGGCGCACGGACTTCCTGGAGGCAGAGGATATCCACGTCGCGCGGCTCCAGCCAGGCGGCCATGCCGTTCTTGTAGGCAGCCCGCAAACCGTTCACGTTAACGGATGCGATGCGGAGGTGGTCCTTCTTCAATGCCGAGCTCACCCGCTCCACTCTAGTCGATGATGGTTCCGGCCACGGGCTCGCCGTTGCCGGAGGACCTGATCATGTCCCGGGCGTTAGTGGCCGTGATTTCAATCGTCTCAAGGGCCCGGTTGATGGTGTCCTGGTTGGCGGCTGCACCCTTGGCGCGCTCGTCCTCCACGACGCGGACCTGCACCTGGACGATCTTGAAGGAGTGGTCCAGTTTCAGGTCACGGACCTCGTCGGCCTGGCTGCGTTCGGACACCACAGTGGTTCCGCCGTGATCAGCCGCTGACTGCATCGGTCCCCGGCCGGCTGCGGTGGCGAAGGCATTCTGGGCCTCGCTGAGCTTCGCCCCGGCCTTCTTGGCCGCCCGCTGGATGCTGAAGACCACGAAACAGGCGAGGGCGAGCCAGAAGGCGGCAATAACTGCAACAACCCAGCCCACCACATCGTTCTGGTTTGCCGCGAAGATCACGGCAACGATGAACGCGGTCACCAGGACCATCAGTCCGGGTCCGCTGATGCGGAACATCGAGAAGCCGCCCTTGGCGGCGTGGGGAGCTGAATTGGGGTTGCCCAGAGATTGCATGCACCTATTCTCTCAAACAGGGCGGCATGCTCCAGCCGCCTTCCACCCCGGGCGAACACCCAACTGGGTAGCAGCAGATGTCGTTTAGACGGCTGTAAACGACATCTGCTGCTACCTAGTTGGGATGGGGGCTACTTGAGGAACAGGGACCGCAGGCGGAGGGTGGTCAGGAGCATGCCCGCGGCTGTCATCACCAGGTAATAGCCGATGTGCACCGCAGTGGCCCCGGTGAAGACGCCGACGCTGATCTGGCGCAGCAGCTCCACCCCGTGCCACAGCGGCATGGCCTGGATGAACCACTGGATGGGTTCCGGGTAGACGCTCAGGGGGTAGAACGTGGCGCTGAACAGGAACATCGGCAGCAGGATGAAGTTGATCCAGTCCATTTGCTGGAAGGTCTTCAGGAAGCTGGTGATTCCCATGCCCAGGCTTGCGAAGCCAAAGGCAATGAGCACCGATGCCGGGATCATCAGCAGGGCCCAGGGCGAGGTGATCAGCCCCATCACTCCCATCACGGCCGTGAAGCCGGTGGCGTAGAGCATGCCGCGCAGGAGCGCCAGGAAAATCTCGCCGAGGGCAACGTCCAGCGGCCCCAGCGAGGTGTACAACATGCCCTGGTACAGCTTGGCGAAATTCATTTTGAAGAACACGTTCCACGTGGAGTCGTACACCGCCCCGTTCATCGCGGAGACTGCCAGCAGTGCCGGGGCAATGTAGGCCGCGTAGCTGATGGTGGTGCCATCGGGACCTTCAACCGACCCGACAATGGCTCCCAACCCCACCCCCATGGAGATGAGGAAGAGCACCGGTTCGAAGAACCCGGACAGCATGACCAGCCAATTGGTGCTCCTGGTGGCCATCAGCCCGCGGGCGATGACCGCCCGGGCGTTGCGGGAGTACAGCGGGCCGAAGGTCCGGTCCCGGGCCGCCGCAGAAGCGGCGCCCGCCGGGCCAGCACCGCCGGCAACGGCGTCACCCATGCGGGTGCTCACTGTCCCATCCTCAGGGCGAAGCGGCGGCGGGTCAGTGTCCAGCCCAGCGCCGCCAGGCCCACAAGGACGGCAAGGTGCAGGAGCGTCAGCAGTGGAGGCTCCTGGTAGCCGTAGCTGAGGACCCGTCCCAGTTCGGTGCCATGCCAGATGGGTGATATCCAGCCGATCCAGCGCACAGCCAACGGAAGGGTGTCCAGGGGGAAGAAGGTTCCCGAGAACAGGAACAGCGGCATCACGATGAACCGCATCACCAGGGCGAACTGGCCTTTGTCCTCGGTGATGGAGGCGGAGTACGCCATCAGCGGCAGGCCAAACGAAAGCCCTGTCAGGGTGGCAACCAGGATGGCCGCCCATCCCCAGCCCGACGGCGAAGCGCCGAACAGTGCCACGGCGGCGAAGTAGATGGCGGACTGGAGCAGCAGCCGCAGCGTGACTGCCATGATGTGGCCGGCCGCGATCTGCCCGGGGGTCAGCGGCGAAGCGTGCGGGCCGTAGTAGGTGCGGCGCCACTTGAACCCGTCCATCACGGGAAAGGTGAACTCGTTGGCGGCGGTCATCACACCGGCGGACACCAGGAGCGCCGGGGCGATGAACGCGAGGTAGCTGACCCCTCCAAAAGCTGCGCCGCCCTGCCCGTCCACCAGCGTGGCCAGTCCCACCCCCATGGCAAACAGGTAGGCCACCGGCTGGCCCACGCTGTACATCACGATGGACCAGCTGTAGCCCTTCATCACGCGCAGCACCTGCTCCGCGTAGTAGAAAGCTCCCCAGCGCCGTGCCCTCGCGGCGGCGACAACGGGGCCGTGGGCCTGCAGGACAGGCTTGGTCCCCGGGGCCGGCCGTGCGTCAGTCAACGAGGCTCCGTCCGGTCAGCCGGAGGAAAACGTCCTCCAGCGAGGACCTCCGGACCAGCGAGGTCAGCGGCCGCAAACCGCGGTAAGCAACCTGCTCAAGGGCTGACTCGCCGTCGTCCGCGTAAATCAGCACCCGGTCCGGCAGCACCTCAAGGCGTTCGCCGATGCCGTCCAGCTCCGCCGCGATGGTGGTGTTCCGTTCGGAGCCGAAGCGCAGCTCCACCACCTCCCGGGTGGAATGCTCGCGGATCAGCCGCGCCGGCGACCCCTCCGCCATGATCCGGCCCTTGTCCACCACGATCAGCCTGTCGCACAGCTGCTCTGCCTCGTCCATGTAGTGGGTGGTGAGGATGAGCGTGACGCCCTGTTCCTTGAGCCGGAACAGCCGGTCCCACAGGATGTGCCGTGCTTGCGGGTCAAGCCCGGTGGTGGGCTCGTCCAGGAGCAGGATGCGCGGTTCGTTGATGAGGGACCGGGCGATGGTCAGCCGCCGCTTCATGCCTCCGGACAGGGCGTCAACCTTGGATTTGGCTTTGTCGGTCAGCTGCGCGAATTCCAGCAGCTCGTCGGCTTTGGGTTTCAGGTAGCTCATGGGCAGCCCGAAGTAGCGGCCGTAGACCAGCAGGTTGTCCCGGACCCTCAGTTCCTCGTCCAGGTTGTCCTGCTGCGGGACCACGCCCAGGTGCGCGCGCACCTCCGGTCCGTTGGTGTCCGGGTCCAGGCCCATGATGTCCAGGGTGCCCGAGGTGCGCCGGGTGACCCCGCCGATCATCTTCATCGCGGTTGATTTCCCGGCGCCGTTGGGGCCTAGGAGCCCGAAAGACTCCCCCGCAGGCACCGAGAAGGAAATGCCGTTGACGGCAGCGAGGTCGCCGTACTTCTTGGTCAGGTTTCCGGCGGCGATGACCGTGGGGCGCGACGGCGGGCTGCCGGACCGGGTGCCGGACGGCAGGAAGGCTTCGTTGTGCACCCTCCGCACACTAGTTGAGCTGCCGGGGATGTGGAAGGGCACTTGCAGTTTGGGGTTAACGCACGACGGCGGCGCGGAACCTTTCGCCCGAAAGGTTCCGCGCCGCCGTCGTGCGCGTTTTTGCCGTGGCTAGCCGGCCGATTCGACCGAGCGTTCCGCAGCTTCCACCACGTTGGTCATCAGCAGCGCCACCGTCATGGGGCCCACACCGCCAGGGTTCGGCGAGATCCAGCCGGCCACCTCGGCGGCGGCGGGCTCGATGTCGCCGTGGACGCGGCTCTTGCCGGTCTCCGGATCGGTTTCCCGGGTAACGCCGACGTCCAGCAGGGCGGCGCCCGGCTTAACGTCCGCGGCCTTGACGATGTGCTTGACGCCGGCAGCGCCCACAATGACGTCCGCCTGCCGGAGCAGTTCCGACAGGTTCTTGGTGCCAGTGTGCGTCAGCGTCACCGTGGCGTTGACAGCCCGCCGGGTGAGCAGCAGGCCGATGGACCGGCCGATCGTGACGCCGCGGCCGACTACCACCACGTGCTTGCCCGCAAGGCTGAACCCGTTGCGTTCCAGGAGTTCGATGACGCCGCGGGGCGTGCACGGCAGCGGAGTGGTGATCTCCCCGTTGACGTTGAGCACCAGGCGGCCGAGGTTGGTCGGGTGGAGCCCGTCGGCGTCCTTGGCGGGGTCGATCCGTTCCAGGATGGCGTCGGTGTCCAGGTGCTTGGGCAACGGCAGCTGCACGATGTACCCGTGGCAGTCGGGATCCGCATTGAGTTCGTCAATGAGGGCCTCGACGTCGGCCTGGGTGGCGTCAGCCGGCAGCTCGCGCTGGATCGAGTTCATCCCGATCTGCACGGACTGCTTGTGCTTCATGGAGACGTACAGCTGCGAGGCGGGGTCGGCGCCCACAAGCACAGTTGCGATGCCGGGGGTGACGCCCTTGGCCTTGAGTGCGGCCACGCGTTCGGTCAGCTCGGCCTTGATGGCAGCGGCGGTAGCCTTGCCGTCCAGGATCTGTGCGGTGGTGGTTTCAGTCATCGGTTACCACTGCTCGTGCTGGGGGTAGAGCGGGAAGTCGGCAGCGAGCTTGTCCACGCGTGCCTGCAGGGCCTCGACGTCGGCGCTGTTGCCTGCCTTGAGGGCGGTGGCGATGATCTCGGCCACCTCGGTGAACTCGGCGGCGCCGAAGCCACGGGTGGCAAGTGCCGGCGTACCGATGCGGAGGCCGGAGGTGACCATCGGCGGGCGGGGGTCGAACGGAACGGCGTTGCGGTTCACGGTGATGCCCACGGAGTGCAGGAGGTCCTCGGCCTGCTGGCCGTCCAGCTGGGAGTTGCGCAGGTCAACCAGGACCAGGTGCACATCGGTGCCGCCGGTCAGGACGGAAACGCCGGCCTCGGCGACGTCGGCCTGGTTCAGGCGGTCGGCGATGATCCTGGCGCCTTCCAGGACGCGCTCCTGGCGCTCCTTGAATTCCTGGCTGCCGGCGATCTTGAAGGCCACAGCCTTGGCTGCGATGACGTGCATCAGCGGGCCGCCCTGCTGGCCGGGGAAGACGTTGGAGTTCAGCTTCTTGGCCCACTGCTCCTTGGCCAGGATTACACCCGAGCGGGGGCCGGCGAGGGTCTTGTGCACGGTGGAGGTGACGACGTCGGAGTGCGGCACCGGGCTCGGGTGCAGGCCGGCGGCAACAAGGCCGGCAAAGTGTGCCATGTCGGTCCAGAGCAGCGCGCCCACTTCATCGGCGATCGAGCGGAAGGCGGCGAAGTCCAAGTGGCGCGGGTAAGCGGACCAGCCGGCGATGATGACCTGCGGCTTCTCGGCAATGGCCTGCTCGCGGAGCTTGTCCATGTCAACGCGGAAGTTGTCTTCCTCCACCTGGTAGGCAGCCACGTTGTAGAGCTTGCCGGAGAAGTTCAGCTTCATGCCGTGCGTCAGGTGGCCGCCGTGGGCCAGCGACAGGCCCAGGATCTTGTCGCCGGGGGTGATCATGGCGGACAGTGCCGCGGCGTTGGCCTGCGCGCCGGAGTGCGGCTGGACGTTGGCGAACTCGGCGCCGAACAGGGCCTTGACCCGGTCGATGGCCAGCTGCTCTGCGACGTCGACGTATTCGCAGCCGCCGTAGTAGCGGCGGCCCGGGTAGCCCTCGGCGTACTTGTTGGTCAGGACCGAGCCCTGGGCCTCCATGACGGCACGGGGGGCAAAGTTCTCGGAGGCAATCATTTCCAGGGTGCCGCGCTGGCGGCCAAGCTCCTGGTCCAGGACTGCCGCGATTTCGGGGTCGAGCTCAGCCAGCGGCTGGTTGCTCACTGCTGTGGTTGAGGTGGCTGTAGTAGTCACGAGAAACTCCTGGCTAGGGAAACGGGCACTGCTAAGGTCAGGCTACCGGCTGGCGCACTCCCGCACCGCCTTGATGACAGGGCGTGAAAGCGCCCGGCATGGTGCTGCTGCGCTGGCGCGGGGCAGCCCAATTCCGGCAAAACATGACCCTCGGCCCAGGCG
Organism: Pseudarthrobacter chlorophenolicus A6; assembly: GCF_000022025.1. GTDB lineage: Bacteria > Actinomycetota > Actinomycetes > Actinomycetales > Micrococcaceae > Arthrobacter > Arthrobacter chlorophenolicus. The sequence continues at coordinate 1,310,680 of NC_011886.1, read as the reverse complement.
TACGATCCGTGGTCTTCGTGATTGCCGCTCCCTGGTGGTTAGCCACCCAACGCCAGTTGCGACGCATCCAGCCTACCAAAACCGGCACTTGCCGCGCGGGTAGGCTATTACGCGTGAATGAAGACCAGCTGAACCAAGCCTACGTACTTACCCTGTCCTGCCCGGACCGCCCCGGAATCGTCCACGCAGTGGCCGGCGCCCTGCTGGTGGCGGGCAGCAACATCATGGATTCGCAGCAGTACGGCAGCCCGGCCACTGGCAACTTCTTCATGCGGGTGGAGGTCACCACCGCGGCCCCTGCCTCCGAACTGCGGGCAGCCCTGGAGCCTGTGGCAGCGGCCTTCTCCATGCAGTGGAGCCTCAATACCGTGGGCGACAAGGTCCGGACCCTGATCATGGCCAGCACGTCGGCCCACTGCCTCAACGACCTGCTGTTCCAGCAGCGCTCCGGCACGCTGCCCATCGAGATTCCCGCCATTGTCTCCAACCACCGGGACCTGGCCGGGCTGGCCGAGTTCTACGGCGTCCCGTTCCACTACATCCCGGTGACCAAGGACACGAAGGAGCAGGCCGAGGACAAGCTGCGCGCCCTGCTTGCCGAGCACGATATCGAGCTGACCGTCCTGGCCCGCTACATGCAGATCCTTTCTGATGAGCTGTGCACCGACCTCACCGGCAAGGCCATCAACATCCACCACTCGTTCCTGCCGTCCTTCAAGGGTGCCAAGCCCTACCACCAGGCCCATGCCCGCGGCGTGAAACTGATCGGCGCCACCGCCCATTTCGTCACCGCGGCCCTGGACGAAGGCCCCATCATCGAGCAGGAAGTCATCCGGGTGGACCACGCCCGCACCCCGGAGCAGTTCGTGCAGATGGGCCGCGACGTCGAGGGCCGCACCCTGGTCCAGGCCGTGCAGTGGCACGCCGAACACCGGGTCCTGCTGGACGGCAACCGGACCGTGGTCTTCAACTAGGTAGCAGCAGATGTCGTTTTGGGGGCCCAAAACGACATCTGCTGCTACTCAGTTGGGTGCAAGGGTGGCTTAGGGTGAAGCCATGGCTCCCCTTTACCCTTTCGGCGGTCACTCCCCCGCCGTTCACGAAACAGCGTTCATTGCCCCGTCGGCGTCCATCATCGGCAACGCCACCCTGGCTGAAGAATCCAGCGCGTTCTACGGCGTCTCGGTCCGGGCGGATACTGCCGCCATTACGGTGGGTGCCGGCAGCAACCTGCAGGACAACGTGGTGCTGCACGCGGACCCCGGCTTCCCCTGCACGGTGGGCGAACGGGTCAGCGTGGGGCACGCCGCCGTCGTCCACGGCTGCATCGTGGAGGACGACTGCCTGATCGGCATGGGCGCTACCGTCCTCAACGGCGCGGTGATCGGCACTGGTTCGCTGGTGGCGGCCGGCGCCGTGGTGCTGGAAGGAACGGTGGTTCCGCCCCGCTCGCTGGTGGCCGGGGTTCCCGCCAAGGTGCGCCGGGAACTGACCGAGGAAGAGTTCGACGGCGTCCGCGCCAATGCGTCACGGTACGTGGAGCTCGCGGCGCAGCACCGCGAACTCCACGCCTGAGGTTTCGACAGGCTCAACCACCGGCGGCAGGATCAACCACCGGCGGCAGGCTTAACCATCGAGACTGATCGGGCCCAGTTCGTCCAGCAGATCGCCCGGCCCGGGGTTGCCGGCCGCGGATGAGCCGCCCAGGTGCTTCACGACGCCCCAGACTGCGTTCAGCCCGGTGGTGACGGCACCCTCGGCCCAACCCGCGGTGAAAGAAACGTCGTCGCCCGCCAGGAAGATGCCGCGCTGTGATTCGGGCAGGGAGTCCTGCTTGAAGTGGGTGAAGAGCCGCTGCTGGTAGCGGTACTGGCCCGGCAGGTTGGCTTTGAACGCGCCCATGAAGTTGGGATCTGCTTCCCAGGACACGGTGATGGGCTGGCCCACGATGTGGCCCGCGATGTCCACACCCGGGTAGATCTGCTCCAGCGAGTGCAGCATCAGCTCCACGCGCTCGTCCGCGTCGAGGGCAAGCCACTTCAGCGCGTCATCGTTCCAGGTGTACGACAGCAGGATGACGGCAGGCTGGTCAGGGCCGTTATCCAGCAGGTACGTGGCACGGTTCAGCCGGTCCGTCAGCGTCATGGACAGGACCTCGTTCCCGGTTTCCGGGTCGATGTCCTTCCAGAACGGCCGGTCCACCATGACGAAGGTCTTGGAGGACTGCATGTAGTGGGAGCGTTCGATGGCCGTCCACAGCTCGGCCGGGAACAGCGCCTCCTCGGTGTGGATCCGGGTGGACAGCAGCCACGACTGGCACGTGGTCACCACGGCGGGGTAGCTGGCCTCCCGGCCCCAGCGTTCACGGACCCGCAGGTTCCCGTCCGGGTCCCGGCTGATCTTGCCCACGGCGCCGCGGGGCGAGCCGGAGTGCAGCGATGCCAGGGACGTGCCGGCGGGCCAGTGCGCCAGGTCCGACGGCGCGTGCTGCCACAGTGCTTCGGGCAGCCGTTGCGCTCCCCCGCGGATGAGCCGGTGCTGGTCGTCCGCGTCGGTGTAGACCACGCGCAGGATTTCCAGGATGGAGTTGGGGAAGTCGGTGTCCCAGCCGCCGGTCCCAAAGCCCACCTGCCCGAAAGCTTCACGGTGCGCGAAACCTGCCGCCTTAAAGGAGTCGCTGGCAGCGATAAACCCGTAGAACGTCTGTTCGTCCATCAGCGGGAGCAGTTCGTTCCAGAGTTCCTTAATCCGGGCAGTGTCGCGCCGGCGGATGGCATCCTGCATCTCGCCGAACTTCGCACCATCGTTGACGGCTGCTTTCCAGGCGTCTGCGACTTCGCGGAAGAACGGCGGCAGGTCGCCCGGCTTTTCCGCGTAGTGCTTCTTGCCGGCGAGTTCGATCACCGTGCTGGAGGTGGCATCCGAGAGCGGGTTGGGGAACTCCTGGGTTTCCAACCCGAGCAGGTCCACGTAGTGGTAGAAGGCCTTGCCGGAGACGGGAAAGCGCATGCCGCCCAGGTCAGCCACCACCCCGGGTGCGGCCGGGAAGTTGGCAGTCCGCAGCCGGCCGCCGATCTGGTCCGCTTCGTAGACCACCGGCCGCAGCCCAAGCTTCATCAGCTCGTAGGCGGTGACCAGTCCGGAGAGCCCGGCCCCGATGACGGCGACTTCGGTGCCCAACAGTTCATCCGGAACGGCGCCCAGCCCGCCGGGGTGGGCCAGGTAGTGGTCGTAGCTGAACGGGAAGTCCGGGTTGAGCATGGTGATGGGCGCGGGCTGCTCCTGCGGATGACGGGGAGCGTTTTCCGTCAGCGTTGAGGTGCTTGACGGATCGGAGGCGGGAAGCTCGGTAGCGGTTGTCATTGGATATCTGCCTTCGGGGTTTACTGCGGGCTGGTTCGAATTATCCGGGGTTGTCGCCGGGAGTTGTGGTTCAGGACTGGTGGTTCGCGGCCGGCACGTCCAGGTGTTCGCTGCCGCCGAGGGCAGCCACTTTGGAGTTGCGGCGGCCGTAGCCAAAGTAGGCGGCCACTCCCACGAGCATCCATGCCCCAAAGGTGATCCACGTATCGGCGCCGAGGTTGGCCATCAGGTAGATGCACATGAAGGCGCCAAGAATCGGAGTCACCGGGAAGAGCGGCACCCGGAAAGTACGTTCGAGCTCGGGCCGGGCACGGCGGAGGTAGATGACCGCCACGTTTACCAGGGCGAAGGCGAACAGGGTGCCGATGCTGGTGGCGTCGGCCAAGGCGCCCAGGGGCACCAGGCCGGCGGTGAGCGCGACGGCGATGCCGATGATCAGGGTCCCGGCAGCGGGGGTTCCGGTGCGGCGGGAGACGCGGCTGAAGACCTGTGGCACCAGGCCGTCGCGTGACATCGAGAGCAGGATCCGGGTCTGGCCGTAGAGGACCGTCAGGACGATGCTGGCAATGGCCAGTACGGCTCCGACGGCGAAGACCAGGGCGATCCACGGCTGCCCGGTGGTTTCTTCCAGGATCTTGACCAGGGCCGCCTCCGTGCCGTCGAACCATCCCCACGGCCGGGCGCCGATGGCTGCCACAGCAACCAGGACGTAGATGGAGGTGACGATGAGCATGGAGAGCATGATGGCCCGGGGAAGGTCGCGCTTGGGATTGCGCGCTTCCTCGCCGGCCGTGGAGGCGGCGTCAAAGCCGATGTAGGAGAAGAACACCCGGGAAGCTGCCGCGGAGACGCCCGCAGCCCCCATCGGCAGGAGGGGATCAAAGTTGCCGGCGTTGAACGCGGTGAATGCCACAGCGCAGAAAAAGAGCAGGATGCCGACCTTTACCGCCACAATGGCGGTGTTGATCCAGGCGCTTTCCTTTGCGCCGCGGACCAGCAGGACCGTGGCAAGGAGGACGATCACCACAGCCGGAACGTTAACCATGCCGCCATCGCCCGGGGGCTGTGACAGCGCGTCCGGAAGGACAGACCCGAAGACGGCCAGCGCCTCATTGACGTACTGCCCGGCGCCCACAGCCACGGCGGCCACCGAGACCGCGTACTCCAGTACCAGGCACCATCCGCAGATCCACGCCATGCCTTCGCCCATGGTGGCGTAGGTGTACGAGTAGCTGGAGCCCGCAACCGGCACCAGCCCGGCCATTTCCGCGTAGGAGACGGCGGACAACAGGGCGGCGAGGCCCGCAATCGCAAACGAGATCCAGATTGCCGGGCCGGCCAGCGGAACGGACTCCCCCAGGATCACCAGGATGCCGGTACCGAGGGTGGCGCCGACGGAGATCATAGTCAGTTGCAGCACGCCGAAGCTCCGCACCAACCGGGGTCCGCCGGTGCCGGCATCCGCTTCAGCCGCCATCATGGCGAGGGGTTTGCGGCGGAGCAGTTGGGTGCCGAGCGAGGGGCGGCCGTCCGCGCGGCCGGTCGCCTGGCCTGGAAGTGTGGGCACAGTCATCGTTGACGTCCGTTCATGGGTCGGTGGATGGTTGGATTCCCCACCCCAGCGTAGGGGTGTGAGCGGCATCTCAACGGGGTGCAAAGTGACCTATAGTGAAAGCCCATGAGACATATTGCACCACTTGCCGGGGAGACGCCGGACGCCGTTCCGGAGCAGGACGCGGTGACGCTGGGCCGATTCCTCGGAAAACTGCCCGCCGGTGTCACGGTGCTCCACGATGCCGGCAACGGCGGTGCGCCCCTCCGCTGGGTGGAGCCAAGCGAGCTCGGGGATCCCACTCCGTACCTCCTGGACGGCGAATTCGTCCTCACAGCGGGGCTGCCCTTCCTGCAGCCGGAGGCTGGGGGCGGACGCGGCGGCCAGGGGCACCCGGATACCTCCCGCCCGCAGGCGCCGAGAACGGTGGATCCGGCACTGGCTGACGAGTACGTCGCCCGGCTGGTTGCTGCGGGCGTGGCCGCCCTGGGCTTCGGGCTGGAGCCGTACTACGATGCCGTACCCGACGAGGTGGCCGATGCCTGCCGGCGCCGCGGCCTGACACTGGTGGAAGTCCCGGCCAGCATCCCCTTTGCCGCGCTTGGACTGGAGTTCTCCAAGCTGCTGGAATCAGGCAACGCCCAGGCGTTCCGCCAGCTGGCCGAAACGAACCGCCACCTCATGAGGGCCGTCCTCTCGGCGCGCCCCGAGCACGAACTGCTGGCGGCCCTGACGCAAAAAATCCCCGTATGGGCAGCCCTGTTCGGGCCGGACGGAAAGGTCCGCGCCAAGTCAGGAGCCGTCGTCGAACTTTCCACCGTGCAGCCACTGGTCAGGAAGCTGCTTGCCGGCAGCGGACCGCGGGTGGAAACCGAGGCGCTGCCCGGGCATGGCCAGGTGCTGGCTGTGGGCCACCCCCTGCGCAGCAGCAAGGACGCCACTCTCGGCGGGCTGGTCCTGGGCACCGCCACACCGCTTACGCCTGCACAGAACAGCGTGGTGTCCTCCGTGGTGGGACTGCTGGAGCTTCTTGTCCGGCAGCGGACCAGCGGTTCGCTGGCCCCCAGCCAGCTGGCTACGGCGGTATTGCTGCACCCGGAGAGCCTCGCCGGCGGCAGCACCCGGCAGCTGAACAGCCTCCGGGACCTGCTGGCCCAAAGCGTCTCGGGTACCCGGACCGGCCCCCTCAGGGTGGTCCAGGGCGTCCGGCTGGACGGCGCGGTAGCTGACGGGCCGGTCCGGGAGCTGCTTCAGTGGCGGAGGCTTTTCGACACGAAACTGGTGGAACTTACCGAGTTTGGTTTCGCCGCCATCACCCGGTTGAGGGTGGATGACCAGCTGGTGGCCGAGGTGGAGCGGCTCGGCTGGGGTTTGGTGGTTGGCGGAACAGCCGAACTCCCCGGCCTCCCGTCCGCGTACCGTACTACAAGTGCACTGCGCCCCCGCGTCGCAGCCACCGGCCGGACGGTGCGGGAAGAGGAGCAGGCGTGGACGGTGGCCGGGCTGCTCGGCGGCGGAGCCGGCAACATGCTTGCCAGCCGGCTGCTGGCACCGGTCGTGGCGTTGGAGCCGGAGCGCAGGGACAGCCAGCTGGGTCTGCTGCGCTCCTGGCTGGGTGCAAACGGCAACTGGGACGCAACCGCGAAGGACCTGGGGCTGCACCGCAACAGTGTCCGGCGCCAGGTCAACGCCCTGGCTGCGCTGCTGGACATGGATTTCAACCAGGCTGCCGTCCGGGCCGAACTATGGATTGCCCTCCAGTTCGTGGACTCCGCAAGCCCGCCTGGCACCTGAGCGCAACAGGGCGCTGGAGGGTCAAGTGCCCCAGCTGCGGTAGAGGTCAGGGCGGCGCTCCGCCAGATAGGGCACGCCGGCCCGCTCACGGCGGGGAGCGTCCGGGTCCAGTTCGGCGTACAGCAGCACCGGCGCCTCCCCTGCTGCGGCCAGCAGTTTTCCGTCCGGGCCGGCAATGACGCTTCCGCCGAGGAAACGGCAGCCGTCCTCCACTCCGGAATGGTTGGCGTACGCGATGGCCAGCTGGCTTTCCAGCGCACGCGCCCTGACCAGGACCTGCGGAACGTCATCGAACCCGTGCGCAAGGGCCGTTGGCACCAGGAGGAGTTCAGCGCCGCCGGCGGCGGCCGCGCGCACAGCTTCGGGGAACTCCACGTCGTAGCAGATCACCATGGAGGTGGGGATCCCTTGGAAATTGACGACGGCGGGCTGTTCCTCTGCGGGAACAAAAGCGGCACGTTCGTCAGGGCCGAAGAGATGGACCTTGCCGTAGCCGAGCAGCATGCTGCCGTCCGCGTCCAGCAGGGTTGCGCTGATCTGCCACTCCCCCTGCGGCATGATCCGCGGCAAGCTGTAGACAAGCCCGATGCCGTGGCTGCGGGCAATGCCGGCGAGCCGGCGGTGGAGGCCTGGCAGTTCGGCGGGATCCAGTCCGGCCCGGACCCGGCGGGGGGCGTAGCCCACCGGAAAGAGCTCAGGGGTCAGCAGCAGAGCAGCGCCTGCGGCCGCCGCGTCCCGCGCCGCACCGTCAATCACCGCGCAGTTCGCGTCAATATCAAGAACATCGGCGTTTGCCTGCAGGAGTGCCAGCAGCACTGTTCCCACCTTCCCTACTCCGGACAGGCCCCCGGCTGGAGTCCTTTGTCCAGCGTAGCCACCGCCGGGGACCGTGCTGCAGGACCATCTGCACCACAGCCGGGCGGCTGCGGGCCAATTGACCTGGCGGCTCCGTTCCAGTCACAGGATGACTCATGCGTTAACTTCTTGACTACAAGAGTGCAGATAGGGCAATGTTCTTAGCATGTCCGCCACCCCACGCTCAACGAGGAGCAAGCCCAAGAACCCCGGCTCGCAGTCTGCGCTTCGCCAGCTGAACCAGCAGCGGATCATCGAAAGCCTGATGGGCGGACCATCCACCCAGGCCGAGCTCGCCAGGCAGACCGGACTCTCCACCGCCACCGTCTCCAACATCGTCAAAATCATGCTGGACTCGGGGCTGGCGTCCACCGAACCCATCACCAGCTCCGGACGCCGGGCGCTGAATGTCCGGCTCAACAGCAATGGCGCAGTGGCCGTCGGCATCGACTTCGGCCGGCGGCACCTGCGGGTGGTGCTGGCCTCCCTGAGCTACCACGTAATCGCCGAAGAATCGGTCATGCTGCCGCTGGGCCACCAGGCCGAGGAAGGCATCCGGGCAGCGGTTGCCCTCCTCGCCAAACTCCTTGAGGAAAGCGGAACGGAACGCGCCTCGGTAGTGGGCGCCGGCGTCGGGATCCCCGGCCCCATCGACCGCCGCACCGGCACCGTGGCGCAAGGCGCCATCTTGCCCGAATGGGTGGGAATCAACATCCTCCAGCACTTGGAAGACACACTGAAAATCCCCGTATTCATTGATAACGACGCCAACCTGGGGGCCTGGTCCGAGGTCACGTGGGGCCAGCACACCGGCGTCAGTAACCTCATGTTCCTGAAGATCGGATCCGGCATCGGCGCAGGCCTCATACTCAACGGGGCCCCCTATTACGGGAACGTCGGAATTACCGGGGAAATCGGCCACGCCACCATCCACGAGCAAGGCCTGGTGTGCCGCTGCGGCAACCGGGGCTGCCTGGAAACCATCGCGTCCACCACCACCATGATTGAACTCCTGAGCCGGGGCGAGGACCGCCCATTAACCCCCGCGGACATCGTCCGGAAGGCGCTCAACAGGGACCCCGCCACCCTTCGCGTGGTGGATGACGCCGGCCTTTCTGTGGGCCGCGCACTTGGCAACGTGGCCAACCTGATCAACCCTGAAGTCATTGTGGTGGGCGGGCCCCTGGCGGGCCTGGGAGACCTGCTGCTGGACCCCATCAGGCGGGGCCTCGTGCGGCACGCCGTTCCCGTCATTGGCGAGACCACCACCCTCACCATGTCATCCCTTGGCGACCGCGCTGAGGCCCTCGGCGCAGCGGCGCTGGTCTTCCAACACGCGGGCATCCGCAAAATGTAGACCGTTTCGTTATCCGGCAATTGCGTTCAAGACTTGACGACAATAGCTGTGATCCAGTTTACTTTTGGATCAGACGGCCCTGCGCTTTGCCGGCCGGACAAAGAAGTCATTGCATTGGAGGGTTAGGGCAGATGACGTCCCAGACCACGCAAGCGGAGCCGATCATCCTCGAGATGCGGTCCATCACCAAAGAATTCCCCGGCGTTAAAGCCTTGGCCAACGTGAACCTGCGGGTAAAGGCAGGCGAAATCCACGCCATCTGCGGCGAAAACGGGGCTGGCAAGTCCACCCTGATGAAGGTCCTTTCGGGCGTTTACCCCTACGGCAGCTACGACGGCGACATCGTCTACCAGGGGCAGGTCCAGCAGTTCAAGGACATCCGGGCCAGCGAGCACGCCGGCATCGTGATCATCCACCAGGAACTGGCGCTGATTCCCGAGTTGTCCATCATGGAGAACATCTTCCTGGGCAACGAACCCACCAAGCGGGGCGTTATCGACTGGTCCGAGGCCCGGCTGCGCTCCCTGGACCTGCTGGCCCGCGTGGGCCTGCGCGAGGATCCGGACACCCCCATCAAGGAAATCGGCGTCGGCAAGCAGCAGCTCGTCGAAATCGCCAAGGCGCTGAACAAGTCGGTGAAGATCCTCATCCTGGACGAACCCACGGCGGCCCTGAACGAGTCCGACTCCCAGCACCTGCTGGACCTGATGAAAGGCCTGAAGGCCAAAGGCATCACCTCCATCATCATTTCCCACAAGCTCAACGAGATTGAGCAGATCGCCGATTCGATCACCATCATCCGCGACGGCAAGTCCATCGAGACGCTGAATGTAAAGGCGGACGGCGTGGACGAGGACCGGATCATCAAGGGCATGGTGGGCCGCACCCTGGAGTCCAGGTTCCCGGACCACACACCCAAGATCGGCGAAGTCTTCTTCGAGGTGAAGAACTGGACGGTGGGCCACCCCAACGTGCAGGACCGGCTGGTGTGCAAGAACTCCAGCTTCTTCGTGCGCCGGGGCGAGATCGTCGGGTTCGCCGGGCTGATGGGCGCTGGCCGCACCGAACTGGCCAGGTCCGTCTTCGGCCGGTCCTACGGGAGGTTCATCGACGGGCACGTATATAAGGACGGCAAGGAAGTCACGCTCAAGTCCGTGCGCCAGGCCATCGATGCCGGGCTGGGTTACGTGACGGAAGACCGCAAATCCCTGGGCCTGAACCTCCTGGATGACATCAAGACCACAACGGTGGCCGCCAACCTTCGTAAGATCAGCCGCCATTCCGTGGTGGACGCGAACCAGGAATTCACCGTCGCCGAGCAGTACCGCAAGTCCCTCCGCACCAAAACTCCGTCGGTGGAAGAAGGCGTGGCCAAGCTCTCCGGCGGCAACCAGCAAAAGGTGGTCCTGGCCAAATGGATGTTCACGGACCCCGACCTGCTGATCCTGGATGAACCTACCCGCGGCATCGACGTCGGAGCCAAGTACGAGATCTACGGCATCATCCAGCAACTGGCGAACCAGGGCAAGGGAGTGATTGTCATTTCCTCCGAGCTCCCCGAACTCCTGGGCCTGTCCGACCGCATCTACACCATCTTCGAAGGCACCGTCACCGGTGTCCTGGATAAAGACGAGGCCAGCCAGGAAAACCTGATGAAGCTGATGACCTCCAACCCCAACCGCAAAGCCGCCTGATCCCCTGGATCATCCCAGAAACTTCCGGACCCAAGGACTGACCATGAACGCCCTCAAAAAGCTGTTTGGCGGCAACACCCGCCAATTCGGCATGATCTTCGCCCTGGTGGCCCTGATCGTCTTCTTCCAGATCTTCACCGAAGGCCGGACGCTGACGCCCGGCAACGTCATCAACCTCTTCAACGGCAACTCCTACATCCTGATCCTTGCCATCGGCATGGTCCTGGTGATCATCGCCGGCCACATCGACCTTTCCGTCGGTTCGGTTGCGGCGTTCGTGGGTGTCACCGTTGCCCTGGCCATCCGCGACTGGGGCATCCCCTGGTGGGCGGGCGTCCTGCTCGGCCTGGTACTCGGCGCCGCCATCGGTGCCTGGCAAGGGTGGTGGACCGCCTATGTGGGGATCCCTGCCTTCATCGTCACGCTGGCCGGCATGCTCCTGTTCCGCGGCTTCAACCAGTTCGTGGGCAAGTCCAACACCATCCCCGTCCCCAACGATTTCCAGTACCTCGGTTCCGGCTACCTGCCGGAAGTAGGGCCTGACACCGGGTTCAACAACCTCACCCTGCTCCTTGGCATCGCCGCCGCGGCGTTCGTGGTCTGGGGAGAACTGCGCTCCAGGGCCCGCGCCAAGGCCCTGGGTGCCGAGGTTCCGGAAATGTGGGTCACGGCCCTGAAGCTGGTCCTGGTCTGCGGCGCCATCCTGTACGCCACCTACCTGTTCGCCACCGGCCGGCCCGGAACCTCGTTCCCCATCCCCGGCCTCATCCTGGCCGTCCTGGTGCTGCTCTACGGCTTCATCTCCTCCCGCACCATCCTGGGCCGCCACGTCTACGCCGTCGGCGGTAACCGGCACGCGGCCGAACTCTCCGGTGTGCAGTCCAAGAAGGTCAACTTCCTGGTGATGATGAACATGTCCATCCTGGCCGGCCTGGCCGGCATGATCTTCGTGGGCCGTTCCACGGCATCTGGCCCGTTCGACGGCGTGGGCTGGGAACTGGACGCCATCGCTGCAGTCTTCATCGGCGGCGCCGCGGTGACCGGCGGCGTGGGCACCGTGGTCGGGTCCATCATCGGTGGCCTGGTCATGGCCGTACTGAACAACGGCCTCCAGCTGCTCGGCGTCGGCGCCGACCTCACCCAGATCATCAAGGGCCTGGTGCTGCTGATCGCCGTCGCCTTCGACGTCTACAACAAGAGCCAGGGCAAGAAGTCCATCATCGGCCTGCTGACCAGGAACATGGGCCGGTCGAGTGGCCCCAGCAGCCCCACCCAGCCCGACGAAACCACCTCCACCAAGGAAGCGATCGCCAGGGAAGCCTGAGCGTTGCGACCGACTAGCGGTAATCCATCACAAAGAAAGAGAAAACCAACTATGCGAATGTTTGGTAAAGCAGGAAAGGCCGCAGCGGTAGCTGCCATCGCAGCACTGGCGCTGACGGGCTGCGGCCGCTCAGAAACCCCATCGGGCGGAGCGAGCGGCGGCGCCGGCGGGTTCGAACAGAACTCCTCCATCGGCGTCGCGCTTCCCCAGAAGACCAGTGAAAACTGGGTCCTCGCGGAGAAGCTGTTCAATGACGGCCTCAACGGCGCGGGCTTCAAGGCTGACGTCCAGTTCGCCAACGGCGGCGTGTCCGAGCAGCAGAACCAGATCAGCGCCATGGTCACCAAGGGTGCCAAGGTCATCATCGTCGGCGCCATCGACGGCTCCCAGCTGGGCACCCAGCTCAAGCAGGCCAAGGATGCCGGCGCCACCATCATTGCCTATGACCGGCTGCTGCTGAACACCGAGAACGTGGACTACTACGTGGCCTACGACAACTTCAAGGTTGGTGAATTGCAGGGCCAGGCGCTGCTGGACGGACTGAAGGCCAAGAAGCCCAATGGCCCGTACAACATCGAACTGTTCGCCGGCTCCCCCGATGATGCCAACGCCAAGGTCTTCTTCGACGGCGCCATGAGCGTCCTGAAGCCGAAGATCGATGACGGTACGCTGAAGGTGCTGTCCGGCCAGACGAACTTCGAACAGGCTGTCACCCAGGGTTGGAAGGCCGAGAACGCCCAGCGCCGCGCTGACACACTGCTGACCGGCAGCTACTCCAGCGCTTCCCTGGACGGCGTCCTCTCCCCCAACGACACCCTGGCCCGCGCAGTACTGACCTCCGTCAAAGCTGCCGGCAAGCCGCTCCCCGTGGTGACCGGCCAGGACTCCGAGGTTGAGTCGGTCAAGTCGATCATGGCCGGCGAGCAGTACTCCACCATCAACAAGGACACCCGCAAGCTCGTTGAGCACGCCATCACCATGGTGAAGGACCTCCAGGCCGGCAAGGACCTGGAGATCAACGACAAGGACTCCTACAACAACGGCGTCAAGACCGTTCCGGCCTACCTGCTGGAGCCGGTCATCGTCACCGCCGCCAACGTGAAGACCGCATACACGGACGATCCGGTACTCGGCCCGATCACCAAGTAACAGCTCCTTACGGCACAGCCCGGCTCCCATGTGGGGGCCGGGCTGTTTCCGTTTCCGACAGCCGTTGCAGGCGGAGTGCCTTACCGCTTAACTTTGAGCACTCCGGGTCCAGTGAACTTCAGCGCATGGTTCTTCACTGCCTGCGGGGTGCTGAAGGCTTTGTAACTGTAGACGTCGGAGGGGTCCCAGCCCACGTCGGTGGTGAAGTCCCAGCCCGTCCAGTCCGGGGCCTGAACTCCGCTGGCTTCCGCCTCTGCCAGTGCCTCCGCGCGGTTCTGCTCAAACGAGGCCCCGGCGATGGAGTTCAGGTCCGCGGGCTGCCCGTTGTACCAGGACCCGGTGTCGCTGAACCGGTTGCCGTTGTAGCTGCTGACCATGATGGACGGGTCAGCGCCGGGCCCCGTGAATTCGAAGGCATTGTGTTCGGAGAAGATCCGCGACTGGTAGCCGGCGCCGAGGAAGTAGCTGCTGCCGCCCTGGGCCTCGCTTACCAACGGGTAGTACGGATCGTCCGTGCTGCCGGAGAAGTAGTTGTTGACCACGTGGACCTGGCCAAACCGGACGCGGGGTGCGCGCTGCTGCAGGTTCTCGAAGTAGTTGCCGATGTAGCTGACGCGGAGCTTGCCGCCGTCCTTGTCAACGTGTTCGTCGCCGGAACCCAAGAGCATGGTCTTGTCATGGTTGGAGAGCCTGCTGTTGGAAATGGTCACGAAGTCTGTGCCGTCCTTCAGGTCAAGCAGGCCGTCGTGCCGGTTGGCCGGCTTGCCGTTGGGGCCCTTCGGAGCTTCGCTGTCCGGGAACCGGCCATCCGAAAGGCTGACATGGTCAATCCACAGGTGATCCGATGTCACCGAGGAGACGGCGTCGAACCGAGCGTTCCACGCGCCGTTGCCGTCATCCGGCGACCAGGTGCTGAAGAAGTCCACCGGTGCTTCCACGCTGAGGTTCCGCATCACCACATTCGTGGCGCTGAGAATCACAATGTTCGCGCCAACGAATCCGGAGCTGCCACCCAGGCCAACCAGTGTGGTGTTGCTGGGCAGGCTGACTTCGATCTGCCGCTTCATGTTATTGCTGCCGGTCTGCCGAAGCTGGCGCTGCTTTTTGCAGTACTCGAAAGTCTGGTCGCTCCAGACCTTGCCGCCAGGTCCAAAGCAGGAGATGTACTGGTTGATGTCGTAGCCCGGAGCGTAGTCCTGCTCTCCGAGGATCCGCCCGTCCGGAGTTTGGTTGCCGTCGATGGTGCCGTTCACGTAGATGATTTTCGGCGCTGTGGGTTGGCCGTTGTTGGCGAGCGCTGCCTTTAGATCGGCCAGAGTGCTCACCTCGTAGCGGTTTTCGGCCGAGGCATCTGCGCCGCCATTTGTTCCGCGTCCGACGGCGGCCCAACCGGTGGGTGCCGCATCTTCGGCTTTGATCACTCCTCCGCCGGTCGGGGCGGGGCCAGCGGTTGCGGGTGCAGTCACCGCAAGGCCCGCGGCGAGTGCCATTGCGGCAGCCGATGCTGCGATTCCGGCGGGACGCCGGAGCCTTCCGGAGGTGGGAATGCGTGCATTATCGCGTTTAGGGGACGTCATTGGCCTAATTTCCGGCATGCCACAGAGACCACATGCCTTGAGGGGTGCGGATGAATAGGTGGGAAGCCATTGCTGAGAAAGCGGTTTCCGAGCAACTGCTTAATTCTTACGCGCGTCATGACAAGGCTGTCAAGGGTTCTTCACAGGGCAAACACAGGTTCACCCAGATTCCTGCACAGCATGCGCGGCGAGGGTAGATCCGTCGCTGGCCTCCAGGGCCGGCACCCGAACCATAGGAGTAACGTGAGCGTCCTTGCCCGGAGTGTAGGCAATGCTTTCAGAAATAAGGTGCGCACTGCCGCCGTCGTCGCCGTACTGGCCGTTGCCATTGGACTGGCTCTGGCCATGCTGGTGGCCAACCAGGCCGTGGGAGCGAAAGTCCAAGAGCTCAATGCCTCCGTGGGCACGGTCCTGACCGTCAACCCCGCTGGCGGGCAAGGCTTCGAAGGCGGCGGCGAGCCGCTCACCACCGAGCAGGCAACCGCTGCAGCCGCCGTTCCCAACGTGAGCGCCGTCGTCGGGACCTCATCCCTCCGCCTCCGGAACGCCACGGAAGCTGCCGCCCAGGCGGCAGCGGGACAAACCGGCCAAGGTGGCCCTGGTGGGCAGGGCGGACCTGGCGGGCAGGCCGCGACAACGCTGACCACCAGCCTCACGGCGGCAGTGGACGCGGGAACCCTCGGCACCCGCAACCAGCAGTCAAATGGAACCACCGGATCCGCATCAACCACGCAACCCATGCGGTCGCTGCCCATCACGGCCACCGGCATTGGCGCCGAGGTGGATACCACCGGCAAGGCACTGAACATCACCGCTGGTGCGGGGCTGGGTGACTACACCGCCGAGTCCACGAACGCCCTCCTGGGCACCGCCCTGGCGGAAAAGAACAACCTCTCCGTCGGCTCCACCTTCACCATCAACGATCAGGCCTACACTGTGGCCGGCCTGTTCGATGCCGGAACCACGTTCGGCAACAATGCCGTCTACGTCACGCTCCCCACAGCCCAGGCCCTGGCCGGATTGCCGGATGAACTGTCCAGCATGATCGTTACGGTGGATTCCCTGGAGAACGTCGATTCCACCAAGACCGCACTGCAGGACACGCTCGGCACTGACAAGGCGGACGTCACCCAGGGACAAAACCTGGAGACCGCCGTCAGCTCCCTGGGCAGTGTCAAGAACATTTCCTTCATCGCCTTCGTCGCCGCCCTCGGCACCGCTGGCCTGATAATCCTGTTGATCATGGTGATGCTGGTCCGCGAGCGCCGCCGGGAAATCGGCGTCCTGAAAGCCATTGGCGCACCTAATCGCACTATCGGCCTGCAGTTCGTCCTTGAAGCCCTCGTCCTCGCGGCACTCGGCAGCGCCGTGGGCGCCGTCATCGCAGCGTTTGCCAGCAGCGGCATCGCGTCAGCCCTGATCAGCACCAACAGCACCAGCACGACGGCGGCAACCACCGCCGGGCGGGGCATGCCCGGCGGAGTCCCCGGAGGCGGAGCAGGCTTTCCGGGCGGAGGCCAGGGTGGGAATCCGTTCGGCGGCGCCTCCCAGCTGCTCACATCCGTCACTGCCAGCGCCTCCCCTGAAGTCATCGCGGCCGGCATAGCCGCTGTGTTCGGCGTCGCGATCATTGGCGCACTGGTTCCCGCGCTGCTCACCGCACGCATCCGTCCCATCGAAGTCCTGCGAGGAGAATAGCCATGATTGAAGTCAAAAACCTGGTCCGCACTTTCAACTCCGGTGACCGCACCATCAAGCCGGTCAACGATGTCAGCTTCGTCCTCGAGCAGGGCACGCTTGCCTCGATCGTCGGAAAGAGCGGAAGCGGGAAGAGCACACTGCTCTCCCTCCTGGGTGCGCTGGACAAGCCCACCAGCGGAGACGTCGTCGTCAACGGCGTAAGCCTGGCGGGGATGCCGGACGCCAAACTGACCGAGTACCGCCGGCGGGACATCGGCTTCGTCTTCCAGCAGTTCAACCTGATCCCCAACCTCTCCGCGGTGGACAACGTCATGCTGCCCATGGAGTTCGCGGGGATGCGCAAGGCAGCCCGCCAGCGCCGTGCCAAGGATCTGTTGGAACAGGTCCAGCTGGTTCCGGACAAACACGACCGGCGCATCAACCGGCTTTCGGGCGGCGAGCAGCAGCGCGTCGCCATTGCCCGGGCCCTGGCCAACGAGCCCAAGCTGATCCTGGCCGATGAGCCCACGGGCAACCTGGACGAGCAGACCGGGGACCACATCATCTCGCTCCTCAGCGCCCTCAGCCGCGACCACAACACCACCATCCTGGTGGTGACCCATGACCGTGCACTGGCCAACAAGACCGACCGCAGGTTCCGTCTGCAGCAGGGAAAGCTGACGGAGGAACCGGCGCACCACCGGGCCCCGCTTCCGGTGACGGCCTAGCAGCGATGGGGAGGGCCGGCGTCGCGCCTTCCCCATCACCCTCCCGGCACCCACGGGCACCAATCCCCCTGCACCCCTTCAGTCCTGTGGCAGGATGACTGAATGACCGCCCCCATTGCCACACCATGGTTGTCCAGCCAGGCCGACACGGACCCCCGCTCGGCCACCGGAGCGCCCCTCCGCTGGGGAATCATCGCCACCGGTGGCATCGCCAAATCCGTGGCGCAGGACCTGATCCTGCTGGCAGATGCCGAACTGCACGCCGTCAGCTCACGGGGGCAAGCGACGGCGGACGCTTTCGCTGCCGCCTACGGCGTGGGTAAAGCGTACGGAGACCACGACGGCGTGCACGGCTACCAGCGCCTGCTCGCCGATGACGCAGTGGACGTCGTCTACGTCGCCACCCCTCATGCGCAGCACCATGAGATCGTCCTGGCTGCACTTCAGGCGGGAAAGCACGTCCTGTGCGAGAAGGCCTTCACCATCAACGCCAGGGAAGCGGCCGAACTGATCGAAGCTGCCCGCAGCCGCAATCTGTTCCTGATGGAGGCGGTCTGGAGCCGCTTCCTGCCCGGCATGCAGCGTGCCTTTGAAATTGCCGCATCCGGTGAATTGGGCGACATCCACTGGGTCACCGCCGATTTGGGTTTCCCCGCACCGTACTCCCCCACTGCCCGGCTGTGGGCACGGCAGGACGGCGGCGGGGCGCTGCTCGACCTCACCGTCTACCCCCTGCTCTGGGCGCTGGGAACGCTCGGGTTTCCCCAAACAGTGAGCGCCACGGGGCATGTGAACGACGACGGCGTGGATGCCCAGAACGCCCTGACGCTCGGCTACCACCACGGCGCCCAGGTCCAACTCACCTCATCGCTTTTGGCACACGGACCGCGCACGGCAACCGTCGCCGGAAGCCGCGGCTTCCTCCAAAGTGCCGGATCGATCAACAACCCCCGCGAGCTGACTGTGGCCACAGGGTGGGACGAGCGGCGGACTGAAACGTTCGACGTCGTAGGCAAGGGCTACACCTACGAACTGCGCGAAGTGACCCGCTGCATCCAGCAGGGCATAGCGGAAAGTCCGGTGATGCCGCTGGAGGATTCGTTGAATACGATGCGCCTCTTTGACGGCGTACGGGCCCAGCTGGGCGTCAGCTACCCGAATGACAGGCATCGCTGAAGTGCCGGCGATTCGAAAATTACGTCGTCATTGACGTGACAGTATCGGCCGAGAATTGCGACGCTTTATAGCAGGCGGCATCAATCTCTGTCACATTCTTTTAATTGGCCCCTAGACGTTCGACGATAAGCAGTCTTAGGATTCTGCCATCGTCGTTTTCTCACGGTACTGGGGGTGGTACTCATGGCTGATGCACATTCGCCGTGGAGTGCCATGCGTACCCTGTTGCTTGCCGGAGCCGCGGCCATCGGCTGGTTGACGTTGTCATCCACCGCGGCGTCTGCCGACACCCTTTCTGAGACTTCTTCCCTCCTGGGCGGGGTGACGACCTCCGTGGCGTCGTCCGCTTCGTCGGTGGCAGGCAAGGTGGCCGGCACTGTTCCAACGGATTCGCAGACCTCGACTACCGCTGTAACTCCGGCCCCCGCTCCTGTCCCCGCCCGGCCGTCCGGACTGCTGCAGCCGGTGGCCAGCCAGCTTTTGGTTGTGGCGGACAACCTGGTTTCTTCAGTACCCGTAGTGAGCCAAGTGGTTCCAGCAGGCACGGTGTCTGCCGTTGCAGTGCCCATCGTTGAGGCCGCGGACAGGACTACTGCGGCCCTCGTTGAAGCTGCCGTTCCGCCGGTCGCGGAGGCCGTCCCCGTGCTTGAACCGGTGCTGGTCCCGGTGTCGGGCCTCGTGACCGGCTCCGACCCGCTTCCGCTTCCGCTTCCCGATCTCTCCGGAACCGTGCCGCTGGACGAACTGCCGGCCTCCGAACCGGTACCGGCAGCGGGCAACGGTGTGGTTGAGCCCGCGCAGGGTGCCGCCGTTGCAGTGGAGTCAGAAACGTTCGGCGCTGCCGGACCGGCCCGGATAGCTGCGGTGAACATCGAGGCGCCGGCTTTATCCGCCATTCCGGGCTTTGGTTCGGCGTTCCTTGCTGAAACGGCCGGTATCGAGCCTGCTGCGCACCACTCGGGTGGCGGCGAGCCGGCCACTGATAACCCCGTGCAGCAGCCGGCTCAGTCCCCTGCTGTTCCGGGCACCGGCACTGGCAGTGGTGGGCCTGCTTCCCCCGCCTTCGGTTCCGCCGCCTGGCTGAGCGCCTACGACTTTGATCATCTCCTCTCCCGCGCCGTCCTGGCCCGGGATGACCGTGAGCATACCCCCGCGCCGGTGTCCTTCGACCCCGGTTCTTCGCCTGACTAGTTGAGTCCCGGCTGCCCTTTCGCGGCAGCACGCGGCCACATGGGCAGCTGCATCAGCGCCCTTCTTCAACTTCTTCAGGAGAAACCATCATGAGTTCCAACCTTCGCAGGGGGCTGCTTGGCACCCTCTTTGCCGGTGGACTGCTGGCATTCGGCTGCACTGCAGCGAACGCGGCAGACACCACCAACACCACCGGATCGGATCTTTCCGCATCCGCCTTGATCTCGGCGGCGGCGTCCGCTGATACGACGTCGTTGGGCCTGCTGGGTGACCCAACGCCGTCCGACTCAACGGGCGTCGCCACCGTAGTGGACGTTGCACTGAACGCCGGAGACAACACCACTGAAGCTGGCAGCGGGCTTGCTGCGGCCGGCGAAGTCGGCCTGGGCCTCGGGAGCGGCAGCACCGCTCCCGAGGCCACGGCGGCCGATGTAGCTGTCGCCGCAGATGTTGTTGCGGACGTCAGCGGCGTCACCGGCACCAACAGTGCCACCAACGACGGCGTAGCCGCCGTCGTCGATGCGGACGTGAACCTTGGCCTCGGCAACACCGCAACCACGGACGGCAACACAGCTGATGTGGCCGTCGCCGCAGATGCTGTTGTGGACCTCGGCGGCGTCACCGGAACCAACGACGGCCTCACCACCGTCGTCGAAGCAGACGCCAACCTCGGCCTCGGCAACACCGGAACGACGGACGGCAACACCGCTGACGTTGCTCTTGATGCCGACGCAACCGTGGACCTCGGCGGCGTCACCGGCACCAACGGTGCCAACGACGGCCTCACCGCCAGCGTCGATGCGGACGCGAACCTTGGCCTCGGCAACACCGGTGGAGTGGATGCCGGTATTGACCTGGGAGTGGACCTTGGCATCGGTGCGGAGACGCCGGGCGCTGAGAACCCCGGCACCGGTACACCCGGCACGGAGAACCCCGGCGACGGCGATACGGGCGGCGTTGGCACCGTGGATCCCGGAACAAGCACCCCGGGGACTGAAAACCCCGGCAACGGCGCAGGTCCCGGCAACGGTATGGACAACGGCGCCGGCATCACGGGTACAGTCACGGCCGGAACCAACCCCATCTCCGCAGCTCCCGCCGGTTCAACAGCAGTCAGTGGCGTCATCACTGCCGACACCGCACCGCGAAGCGCTCCCGCCCGCGGAGGTGCGGCCGCCTTGGCCAACACCGGCCTGGACGGCTCCCTCGTCCCGCTGGCCCTGCTGCTCCTGGCCGCCGGGGTCCTGGTGCTCCGCAAGCGCAGGACTTCCTGATAGACGCTCCTGCGCTGCATTCCCCCTGAACCAAGAGGGAAAGCGTCCGTGAATCGCGCCCGAAGCGGCAGCACTCCACGGGCCGCGGGGAAGGAGGACCAAGACACAGCAACAGAAAATGACTCAAAACATGTCATCAGCACACATGTCCTTGTGGCCGATGGTCTGGCGGCGGATGCTGGAGTTCCGCCGCCAGACCCTCGGCGTGTGCGCCGCGAAGCCCGAGGTCAATCGCCGGGCCGCCCCTCCGCCGGTATGATTTGAGTACGACATTGCCGCATCGCACCGGGAGGGACGGGACATGGTGGCGGAATCGCCCAGCTCCACCACGAACGAGATTGTCGGCGGTCGCTACCGGTTGAATGAGGTCATCGGCCGCGGGGGAATGTCTTCTGTGTACAGCGCCCGGGACGAGAACCTGGGCCGGGACGTGGCCCTTAAGCTCTTCGCCCCGCAGGCCCCGGACACCGAAGAACTGAAACGCCAGGAAGCGGAAATCAAGCTTCTGGCCACCTTGAATCATCCCGGCCTCGTCACGCTTTTCGATGCCGGCATCGATACCCGGATCCCGGACGAGCCACGGCCGTTCCTCACCATGGAGCTCGTGGAGGGCCAGGACCTCCGCGGCCGCATCCGCCACAGCCGTGTCCCGCTGGAAGAACTGGCAGTCATCGGCGCCGGAATCGCAGACGCCTTGGCCTACGTCCATGGGCTGGGCGTGATCCACCGCGACATCAAACCCGCCAATATCCTGCTGGTCCAGATCCGCCCCGGCGAACCCCTCCGCCCCAAGCTCACCGACTTCGGAATTGCGCGGATCGCTGACTCCACCCGTCTGACCACCACCGGAACCATGGTGGGCACTGCCGCCTACCTCAGCCCCGAACAGGCGCTGGGCCAGCCGCTCTCCGCCGCCACGGACATCTATTCGTTCGGCCTGGTGCTGATTGAATGCATCAAGGGCACTGTCGAATACCCCGGCGGCGCCGTGGAGTCCGCCGTCGCCCGGCTGCACCGGGCACCCGAAATCCCTGACGACCTCCCCACCGAGTGGGCGCAGCTCCTCCGCTCGATGACCGCCATCGAACCGCTGGAACGCCCGTCCGCCGCGGACATCGAGACCGCACTGCGCCAGGCCCTCGTCTCACCCGCCTCCACACCCGGCGAACTGGCACCCGAAACCACGCGGGTACTGCCGGCCATGCCGTTCCACCCGCCGTCGATCACCGCTGAAGAGTCCGTGGACGAACTCCGGGAAGCGGCAGCGTCGCCCCAAACCCGCGAACCTGAGGCCAGGAACCTCCATCCGCAGGCCCGCACCAAGCGATTCTGGCTCGGCGTGATCCTCACGCTCATTGTGGTGGCGGCTGCGGTGGCCGCGGTGATCCTGCCCCTCTCCACCCAGTCTCCGGCCGACGTCGTGCCGTATCCCACGGTCACCGGGGAACTCGGCGATCACTTGAAGGAATTGCAGAAGAGCGTTGACCCGTGACCGGTGGAAAGCACGGGGCGCTGGCCGCCCGCTGGTCCGCGGCGCTGCTGGCCGCCGGATTGCTCGCCGGCTGCGGGACCGGCGAAACGGGACTCCAGCGCGATGCCGCCAGGCAGTTGCAGGCACGGGTGCTTGAGGTAACGCAGGCGTCAGCGCAGAACGATCCCGCCACCGCCCTCAGGGCGCTGGAAGGCCTCGAAGCCGAACTCGGGAACGCGCAATCGAAGGGCGGCATCTCTGACGAACGCCGCCGCAGCATTACCACCATTGCCGCCGCAGTCCGCGCCGACCTGACCGACGCCATCGCCAAGACCGAACAGGCTAAAGCCCGCGCCGAAGAGGAAGCCCGGCAGGCGGCCGAACAAGCGGCCCAGCAAACCCCGCCCGCCCAGGAAGCCCCCGCGCCGTCAACCGTGCAGCCCTCAGGTGAGAACACCGGAAAGAAGGACAACCAGGGCAAGGGCAAAGGCAGCGGATAGCGGCCCACCGACGCAGCGTACGACGCCGGAAGGGACGTTTTGCGCTGATCTCCACTTTGTAAGCGGCACAAGAAAGAGGCGGTGCCCCGGAACAGGTCCGGGGCACCGCCTCTTTAGTGAGACTGCCGCAGCAGCCTTCCGCTAGCTCAGGCTGTCGATGACCTTGTTCAGGGTCGCGGACGGCCGCATGACTGCAGAGGCCTTGGCGTCCTCGGGGTGGTAGTAGCCTCCAACGTCCACGGGCGAGCCCTGGACCGCGGCCAGCTCACCAACGATGGCTTCCTCCTGGGAGGAAAGTTCGGTGGCGACGGCGCCGAATGCGGCGGCCAGGTCGGCGTCGTCCGTCTGCTTGGCCAGTTCCTCGGCCCAGTAGCGGGCCAGGAAGTAGTGGCTGCCGCGGTTGTCCAGTTCGCCGGCGCGGCGGCTCGGGGACTTGTTCTCCAGCAGGAACGTGCCGGTGGCGCGGTCCAGCGTGTCGGCCAGGACCTGGGCGCGGGCGTTGCCGGTGGTGGTGGCCAGGTGCTCGAAGCTGACGGCCAGGGCCAGGAATTCGCCCAGGCTGTCCCAGCGGAGGTGGTTCTCCTTCAGCAGCTGTTGGACGTGCTTCGGGGCGGAACCGCCGGCGCCGGTCTCGAAGAGTCCGCCACCGTTCATCAGCGGCACCACGGAGAGCATCTTGGCGCTGGTGCCCAGTTCCAGGATGGGGAAGAGGTCCGTGAGGTAATCGCGGAGGACGTTGCCGGTGACGGAGATGGTGTCTTCGCCCTTGCGGATCCGCTCCAGGGTGAACGCGGTGGCCTTGACCGGGGACAGGATCTGGAGGTCCAGGCCCTCGATGTCGTGGTCCTTCAGGTATTCGTTGACCTTGGCGATGAGGTTGGCGTCGTGGGCGCGCTCCTCGTCCAGCCAGAACACGGCGGGCGTCTGGGAGGCGCGGGCACGGGTGACGGCCAGCTTTACCCAGTCGCGGATGGGGGCGTCCTTGGTCTGGCAGGCGCGCCAGATGTCGCCCTCGGAGACTTCGTGTTCGATCAGCACGTTGCCGGTTCCGTCAACCACCTGAACGGTGCCGGTTTCCTGGATTTCGAAGGTCTTGTCGTGGCTGCCGTATTCTTCGGCTGCCTGTGCCATGAGGCCCACGTTGGGGACGGTGCCCATGGTAGTGGGGTCGTAGGCGCCGTTGGCGCGGCAGTCATCGATGACCACCTGGTAGATGCCGGCGTAGGAGCTGTCCGGCAGGACCGCCAGGGTGTCGGCTTCCTTGCCGTCCGGGCCCCACATGTGGCCGGAGCTGCGGATCATGGCCGGCATGGAGGCGTCCACGATCACGTCGGACGGGACGTTCAGGGTGGTGATCCCCTTGTCCGAGTCCACCATGGCCAGGGCGGGGCCGTCTTCGAGGCCCTTCTTGATGAGGTTCTGGACGCCGTCGCGGACGTCCGCCGGCAGGTCCTCGAGGCTGCTGAGGATGGCGGCAAGGCCGTTGTTGGGGCTGATGCCGGCGGCGGCGAGCTGCTTGCCGTAGGTGTCGAAGAGCTCGGAGAAGTAGGCCTTGACCACGTGGCCGAAGATGATGGGGTCCGAAACCTTCATCATGGTGGCCTTGAGGTGTGCGGAGAACAGCACGCCCTCTTCCTTGGCGCGGGCAACCTGGTCCTTGAGGAACTCGTCCAGGGCTGCGGCGCGCATGACGGTTCCGTCGATGACCTCGCCGGCCAGAACCGGGAAGGCCTTCTTGAGGACCTTCACCGAGCCGTCTTCACGGACCAGCTGGATGGCGATGGTGCCTTCCGATTCGATAACTACGGACTTCTCGTTGGAGCGGAAGTCGTTCTGGCCCATGGTGGCCACGTTGGTCTTGGAATCAGCGGTCCAGGCACCCATGGAGTGCGGGTTCTGGCGCGCGTAGTTCTTCACGGACAGCGGAGCGCGGCGGTCCGAGTTGCCTTCGCGCAGGACCGGGTTCACGGCGGAGCCCTTGATCTTGTCGTAGCGCGAGCGGACAGCGGTCTCTTCATCCGAGGAGGGGTTGTCCGGGTAGTCCGGCAGTGCGTAGCCCTGGCCCTGCAGCTCTGCAATGGCGGCCTTCAGCTGCGGGATGGACGCGCTGATGTTGGGCAGCTTGATGATGTTGGCTTCCGGCGTCTTCGCCAGCTCACCCAGTTCAGCGAGGGCGTCACCGGTCTGCTGCTCGGGGGTGAGGTAATCGCCGAACACAGCGATGATGCGGCCGGCGAGCGAGATGTCGCGGGTCTCCACCTCCACACCTGCTGTCGAAGCGAACGCCTCGATGATCGGCAGGAACGAATAGGTAGCCAGCATCGGCGCTTCGTCGGTGTGGGTGTAGATAATCTTGGACATGCGCGGGCGTCTCCCTGAAGGTCGGCTTGGTTGTGAAACCTTTGTCTATTTCACCAAGTACAACTTACCCGAGGACACCGGTTTGAACCCTACCGGGGGCGCTGGATGACCCCGCCGTGAGCAGGATTACAGCGATAGAGAAGCGTACGACGGCGGCACCCGCCCGGGTGCCCCACCCCGCCCGGCGCCGGGCTCCTGACCTGCGGCTCCACAGCCCCCTATCCGCTGCAGGGTAAGTCACTCCTGTTTACTTATATGTGACGTGCGCGATAAATTCTTGAAGTCGATCCGCGCCCTCTCCCCCGGGGCATTTTCCGTTCAGACAGGACAACAATGACACGCACCCGGTCCCTGGCTTCCGGCTTCCTGAGCTTCTCCGCCGCAGCCGTTCTGGCTCTGACCACCGCCGGCGGCGCCTCCGCCGCGCCGGCCTCCCCATCGCCCTCAGACGAGAAGGCCGTTCCCTCCATCGTGCGCCTGGCCGCGAACAGTGCCGGGGCCGCCGACTACTGGACGGCCGAGCGAATGCAGAAGGCACTCCCCGGTGATGTCCTTGCGGCAAAGGCCATCGACCGCGGAAACAACGCCAACCCGGCGTCCGTGGAACGTGGCAAGAACGCCAAAGTTAAGGCAAGCAAAGGCAAAGCCACAAGCACCACGTCCGTAGACCACATCGGCAAGGTGTTCTTCAGCATGGGCGGCGCCAACTATGTGTGCTCCGGCAACGCCGTGACCTCCGAAAACAAGAGCACTGTGTCCACAGCTGGGCATTGCGTGATTGGTGGACCCGGCCAGGAAGCCACGAACTTTACGTTCGTTCCCGCCTACGACAACGGCAAGGCACCGTACGGCAAGTGGACCGCAAGGGATCTCTTCACGACTGAGGAGTGGAGTTCCTCCGGCAACATCGCCTACGACACCGCCTTCGCTGTCATGGACCCCCTCAACGGCGAATTGCTCACCGACGTTGTGGGCGGTTCCGGTGTGGCCTTCAACCAGGAACGTGGACTGTTCTACACGTCCTTCGGGTACCCGGCGGACAAACCGTTCACCGGCCTGACCCTCAAGAGCTGCGCCGGGACGGCCAGCCCCGACACCATCAACCCCGCCTTCGGCACCCAAGGCATTCCCTGCGACATGACCAGCGGCTCCTCCGGCGGCCCGTGGTTCATCGGGTCCGGCTCCGGCGGCCTGCAGAACTCGATCAACAGCTACGGCTACAGCGGCTCCAAGGTCATGTACGGACCCTACTGGGGCGAGGCCATCGAAAGCGTATACAACGATGCCTCAGAGTCCTAGCAAAGAACCGAGAGAAGGCGTTGCCCACATCGAGGTGACCGAGACGCACGAGGAAATCCTCGAGTACTGGACCGATAAACGGATGGCGGAGGCCAAGCCCCGGGAACTGGTGCTGCAGCCGGAACCGGAAGAGGCTCCGCAGCCGGACGCCCGGGACTAAGGAAACAACGATCGACGGCGCCCGTCCCCTGCAAAGGGAACGGGCGCCGTCGTTCGTTTAAGCAGCCGCTCAGTGGAAGAAGTGGCGCGCTCCGGTGAAGTACATGGAGATGCCGGCGGCGTTGGCCGCAGCGATGACTTCCTCGTCCCGGACGGATCCGCCGGGCTGCACGACGGCGCGGACGCCGGCGTCGATCAGGATCTGCAGTCCGTCAGCGAACGGGAAGAAGGCATCCGATGCTGCCACGGCGCCCTGGGCACGCTGCGGTGCGCCGGCACCGCTGGCGTTCGTGGCACCGCCGGCGCCATCGACGTCGGACTCCACCTGGAGGCCCAGCGTGTTGGCGCGTTCCACGGCCAGCTTGCAGGAATCGAGGCGGTTGACCTGGCCCATGCCGATGCCCACAGCTGCACCGTTGTCCGCGAGGAGGATGGCGTTGGACTTTGCTGCACGGCAGGCGGTCCAGGCGAAGGCGAGGTCCGCGAGGGTCTTCTCATCGGCGGCTTCGCCCGCGGCCAGCGTCCAGTTGGCGGGGTTGTCGCCGTCGGCGTCCACCTTGTCGCTGACCTGGACCAGCATGCCGCCGGAAACCTGGCGGAACTCCGTGGGGTAGCGGCCGTAGCCCTCAGGCAGGGAAAGCAGCCGGATGTTCTTCTTCTTGGAGAGGATCTCCACGGCCTCGGGCTCGAAACCGGGCGCGATGACAACCTCGGTGAAGATGTCCTTGACGGTGTTGGCCATGGCCGCCGTGACCGGACGGTTGGCTGCGATAACTCCGCCGAACGCGGACACGGGGTCGCAGGCGTGGGCCTTGGCGTGGGCGTCGGCGATGGGGTCCGCGGCGCCTGCCGAGCCGACGGCAACGCCGCACGGGTTGGCGTGCTTGATGATGGCCACGGCCGGCTCACTGAAATCGAAGGCGGCGCGGAGGGCGGCGTCGGCATCAACGAAATTGTTGTAGCTCATGGCCTTGCCGTGCAGCTGGTCTGCCTGGGCGATGCCCACCGGGGCGGCCTTGTCCACGTAGAGCGCCGCCTGCTGATGCGGGTTCTCGCCGTAACGCAGCACTTCAGAGCGTTCCAGGGACATGCCGGCGTAGGCAGGCCAGTCGATGATGCCGTCGCCGTCTTCGTCCAGGAACTGGCTGGCAGTCCAAGTGGCCACGGCGTTGTCGTAGGAGGCCGTGTGCGCGAACGCCTTGGCCGCGAGGCGGCGGCGGGTCTTCAGGTCGAAACCGCCTTCAGCGGCTGCGGTGACTACCTGACCGTAGAAGGACGGGTCCACCACGATGGCGACGGCGGCATGGTTCTTCGCGGCCGAGCGCACCATGGCGGGGCCTCCGATGTCGATCTGCTCAACGACGTCGTCCTGCGCGGCACCGGACTTGACGGTCTCCACGAACGGGTAGAGGTTCACCACCACCAGGTCGAAGGCCTCGATGTCCATGCTTTCGAGCGTCTCCATGTGGGCGGGGACGCGGCGGTCCGCCAGGATGCCGCCGTGGACGCGGGGGTGCAGCGTCTTGACGCGGCCGTCCAGCATCTCCGGGGAACCGGTGACTTCCTCAACCTCCTGCACCGGGATGCCCGCTGCAGCGATCTTCTTCGCGGTGGAACCGGTGGAGACCAGCTTCACACCCGCTGCGTGCAGGCCTGTGGCGAGCTCCTCCAAGCCGGTCTTGTCGTAAACCGAGATCAGGGCCCGGCGGATGGGTACACGGTCAATGGATACGCGCTCATGCTGCGTGAAGCTCACAAATGTCTCCGTCTTATCTCGCGGTTCAGTGCCGCGGTTGGTGGGGATAGGGCCAGTTTATCGCGTAGCGCACGTTGCCCCGAGTGTCCGCCGGAGTGTGAACGCCGGTGGGCGGGGCTAAAGTTTCAGGAGGAGGCGGCTATGAACACTTACACCACTGTGCCCAGCGGCGAACAGGTGGTCCAGGAACTGCCCTGGCGATGGAAAGTCCAGGGGCGGATCTTCCTGATCGGCGGCCTCGGATTCATGTTTGACGCGTGGGATGTGACGCTTAACGGCATCCTGATTCCCCTGCTGTCGAAGCACTGGGCCCTGGCCCCCGGTGAGGTGGCGTGGGTGGGGACCTCGAACCTGATTGGCATGGCGCTGGGGGCCTTCATCTGGGGCACCATTGCGGACACCATCGGCCGCAAGAAGGCGTTCACGGCCACGCTGCTGCTGTTCGCCGTCTTCACTGTGGCCGGCGCGTTTGCCCCGGACTTCATCTGGTTCTGTGTGTTCAGGTTCCTGGCCGGCTTTGGCCTGGGCGGCTGCATTCCGGTGGACTACGCACTGGTGGGTGAGTTCACTCCCCGCAAGCAGCGCGGCAAGGTGCTCACCGCCATGGATGGCTGGTGGCCGGTGGGCGCTGCCCTGGCGGGTTTCGTTTCCGCCGGCCTGGTGGCCTTGTACGGCGACTGGCGGGCCACCATGCTGGTGATGGTCCTGCCGGCGTTGCTGGTGTTCTGGGTCCGCCGCAGCGTGCCGGAGTCGCCGCTGTTCCTGATCCGCAAGGGCAGGCGGGATGAGGCTGCGAAGGTCATCGACGGGCTGGTGGCCGCCACGGGCGCCGAAGCCCGGGCCTACAGCCTGCCGGATGCCAAGGACGTACCCCGGCTCTCCGCCGGCAGCGCGTGGACCCAGCTGCGGTCTGTGTGGCAATTCAACTGGAAGATCACCACTGCGGCGTGGGCCCTGTTCTTCAGCATCCTGCTGGTCTACTACCTGTCCCTGACGTGGATGCCGCGGATCCTCATTGGCGCCGGGTTCGCCGAATACAAGGCATTCGTCACCACCGCGTCAATGGCCGCCGTCGGGCTCCTGGGCGTCATCGTTGCTGCCCTCCTGGTGGAACGAGTGGGCCGCAAATGGATCCTGGCAGTTACCGGTCCGCTGTCCGCGCTGACGCTGGTGATCGTGGCGTTCGTGGTGGACATCCCGTCCGCCGCGGTGTTCTGGCTGCTGGTGTTCGGGTTCGTGGTGCAGGTGGCCATCCCGGTGCTGTACGCCTACGTTTCGGAGCTTTACCCCACCGAGCTGCGCGGTACCGGCTTCGGCTGGGCGTCCACATTCTCGCGGCTGGGCGCCGGTTTCGGTCCGCTGATTTTCGCTAACTACTTCTGGCCTGAACTGGGACTGGCTACGTCCTTCGCCCTTGCCGGCGGCCTGGTGCTCCTGGCAGTGCTGTGGATGGCGTTCTTCTCCCCCGAAACCCGGCAGCGCCGCCTCGACTGACCCCGCCACCGCCCCCCTTCCCTCCCAACTAGGTAGCAGCAGATGTCGTTTTGGGCCGCTATTCCGACATCTGCTGCTACCTAGTTGGGCTGCCAGCCGCGGCTGCGCAATGCAGAGCGGACCTTGGCGACGGCCGCCCGGGCCTCATTTTCCATATGTCTTCTGGAGATACGGACCAGCATCCATCCCGTCCGGGCAAAATCCTCTTCACGGGCGATATCCCTGACGATCTGCGCTGCCTCCGAATGGCCCTCGCCGTCATACTCCACCGCCACTTTGTATTCCGGGTAGCTCAGGTCAGGTTGCCGTACGACGGCGGCACGCAGTTGGGTGGGAACGTTCAGTAAAGGTTCGGGCAGGCCAGCGTCTTCCATGGCCAGCCGGAGCCGCGTTTCCGGAGCGGAATCGGAGCCCACCCGGGCGCGATCCAGGGCAATCCGGGCTTTCCTGATTCCAGGCGTCCCCTTATGCCGGTCCAGCATCTCGGACAGGTCTTCAAAGGTGCAGTGCGGCGCCGTTCTATCCTCAAAGACCGGCCGCGGGATCCGCAGCAGATGATCTGCCACGACGGTCAATTCTTCGATGCCCATCTTCCGGGAACAGTCCAGCCACGTCCTGGCCCGAGAGGTGATCAGCAGGCCGTTATGGGTGACGATCTCGTCAGCAAAGAACTGGCCGCGGTGTCCCCGAACACCGCTTCGGCGCGGTATGGCCGTACTGTCCGGTCTGGATATGTGGGTAACGGGATCGTCCCTTCCAGGGAGGAAACCCGGGAACCCCCACAACGTGAAGGCTGTTGCATGGGAAGCTGCGGAGAACGCGGTGACCAGCGTCAATGGCCGAACAAGCGATTCCAGCTCAGGAGCCAGGGGTACAAGCGGCTGCCGGATCCCCCGGCTGGGTGTGACCAGCGAATGGTGACGCAACCGCCCGACTGTCACTCCGGCGTCGGCCGCTTCCCCAAAAGTGAAGGCTCCGGCTGGGAGCATGTCCGGCATCCGCCGCGGAGTTCTCATGGCTCATCGTGGCAAATTTCCGGCCAGAGCTGTCGAAGTTATCCACAGGAACGCCGCCGCTCCCCAACTAGGTAGCAGCAGATGTCGGTTTGGGCCGCTATTCCGACATCTGCTGCTACTCAGTTGGGTGGGGAGGACTGGATGGGATTGGGGGCGGGGATGGAGGGAGGGGGTGTGGGGGGTGGGGGCGGGGGTGTTGAGGTCAGGAAGCGGCGGCGAGGCTGGCCAGGGTGGACACCAGCAGGCGGCGCTCCACCACCTTGATGCGCTCGTGCAGGCTCTCTTCGGTGTCGGCGTCCTCGATGGCCACAGCTTCCTGGGCGATGATGGGTCCGGTGTCCACGCCGGCGTCGGCCCAGTGCACCGTGCAGCCGGTGACCTTGACCCCGTAGGCCATCGCATCACGGACCCCATGGGCGCCGGGGAACGCCGGCAGCAGGGCCGGGTGGGTGTTGAGGTACTTGCCGCCGAAAGCGTCGATGAATTCCGGACTGACAATCCGCATGAAACCGGAGGACACCACCACATCCGGCTGGAACGCGGCCACCTCTTTGGTCAGCGCGGCGTTCCACTGCGCCCGGTCCGGGTACTCCTTGAAGTCCACCACGAAGGTGGGGATCCCGGCGGCGGCCGAGCGCTCCACGCCGTAGGTGCCGGGACGGTCCGCTCCCACTGCGGCGATGTCCACGCCCAGCTCCCCCGCCTTGACCGCGTCAATGACAGCCTGGAGGTTGGAGCCGGTACCGGAAACGAGGACTACGATGCGCATGCGTCTAGCTTATGGGCAGGCTCGCGTAGGCTGGAAAACATGAACTCCACACCGGAACCAGCCGGGCCCCAGCGGACAAAGCCGCCGCTCAGCGAGGCTGCAAAAGCCTCCCGGGCCAAGACCCACACACTGTTCCGGATGTTCATCGTGTCGGTGCTGGGGTCCTTCTTCGTCTACCAGCTGGATGTCCGATATCTCTGGCTGACGGCGATCCTGACAGCTGCAGCACTGGCCCTCGGCATCGTCCTGCTGATCCGGTGGTTCCGTTCGAAAGACTCCCGGCTGATTCTCTTCGCCACCATCTGCGGCCTCGTGGTGACCGCCGGCATGGTGCTGCTCACCCTGGCCTCGGCACTGTTCTTCAACCAGGCAGCGGAGTACCAGGGGTGCGTGGAACGCGCGCTGACAGACCAGGCACAGCGGACCTGCCAGGTGCAGCTGGAGGGTTCTCTCCCCCGCCCGGCACCGTAGCAGCGTCTTTGCTGATGGGCCCGCGCGGGCCGGGGAGCACTGGTTCGAAGCTAGTGGACCAGTTCCGAGTCGTCCTCCGCCACGGAACGCTCGCGTTCCAGCCATGGCCCGGCAGCGTAACCGATCACGACGCCGGCACCCACCTCCGCGGCCAGCCAGACACCCGTCCAGAGGGGGTCGGGGCCGATATCGGTCAGCCGGCCGATGCCGGCCGAGCCGCGGGCCAGCCAGGCCAGCCCCATGGCCAGCAGTCCCGCCGCCACCCCGGCCAAAACTCCCAGGACCAGGGTGGACGCTGTGGCGGTGAACCAGCGGGCGCGGACCTTGATGGCGAGCCACTCGTCAAAATGGTTCTCGCCTTCCCGGAGGAACCACCAGCCGGCCAGCACTCCTGCGATGACGGGCACAATGAGGGCCACGAAGGCGTAATCCAGGGCCCCGGCAGGAATCGCGGCCAGGACCGGGATGGACGGCAGGGGCCCGACGGCCGTACCCAGCGGGCCCACCTGGGAACCGACGCCCATCGCGAAGCCGGAACCTGAGGTCCAGGCGAGGGCGAAGACCACCAGGTTGGGAAGGTAGCCGAGCTGCGCCACGGTGAGGGCCGCACCGCCGGCCGCACCGGCGTCGAGCGCTTCATAGACGGCCAGCACCAGGTTCCAGTGGACGAAGAGGTCCACGGCCAGCAGCACCGCGGCCAGGGCCAGGGCAGCGGCAACCGCCACGAACCCGGCCTTTGCTACCGATGCAAGGTAGGACCCTGCCCACCGGGAATGCTGGCTGGTCCGCGAGATCCAGTCCACGGCGTCCACGCCGATCAGCCGGCTCCACGATCCGGCTTCGCGCCGGGCGCCGATGACCATCCCCAGGGCGAAGGGGATCAGCGGAACCACCATGGCGTAGCCGAGGTTGATGCCGACGTCCGGGGTGCGGCAGACGAAACCGGTGGCCACGCCGAACGCCGCGTAAACCACCCATGATCCCAGCAGCGCCTGCCACAGCTGGTCCGTGTAGGAGGCCCGGGCAAGGCGCCGCCCGGCCCGCCAGGCGAGCAGGAACGGGATCAATGTCAGTCCGAGGGGAACCAGCGTCAGCAGGCCTGAACCGGTGTGGGATGCGGCTGTGGAACCGGCGGCCGCCAGTTCCAGCGGGACACCGTGCACCAGGAGCCAGGACTGGCCGGCGAGCCGGGCCAGCGTCTCAAATCCGCTGTCCTGGAAGCCGGCCGTTGCCCAGACGGCAATGATGGGAACCAGCACGGCCAGCGCGGAAATGACCGCCGCCTGGGCTGTTTCAATAGCCCCCTGCAGCCACAAGGGCATGGGTAGGCCACGGTCTCCGGTCTGGTCAGCGCGCAGTTTCATCGTGGTCCATGGTGTCACGCCGGGCCCGCACAGGCCGCCAGCGACAGGCCCCGGGAGTGCAGGCACACGAATGCCGGGAGCCCCCGAAAGAACTCCCGGCATTGCCTGCGTCCAGTGGCTATGCGCCGCCCTGGCCGTATTTCCGCAGGCGGGGGCGGTTGGCCGCGCTGCCTTCATGGCCTTCGATTCCGGCGGTTGGTGTGCCGGCGTTCAGGTCGGCGTCACCCTGCAGGTCAACGTCATTCTGAACAGTGTCCTGCGACTCCGAGTAGGTGGTGGCTCCACGCTCGTAGTGCGTGTACAGCCGGTCTTCTTCCTCGGGGGTGAGGTGGCCGTCCACCTCGACGCGCGGGGCGTCCTTCACGTGGTCCTTGGTGTAGGGAACCACCAGGTCGTCATCCTGGCTGCGGGCGCCCTCCACGGGGATGAAGGACTGGGACGTGCCGAAGAGGCCCGTCTTGACGGTGACCCAGGTGGGCTCACCCGTGTCGTCGTCTGCGTAGAGCTGGCCAATCGAACCGATCTTGTCGCCGTCGGCTCCGATGACGTTGCCGCCCTTGTGGAGCAGGGTCTCAATGTTTTCCCGGTTGAGCATGACTTCTCCTTGGATGATCGTTGCACTAGGCACGGGCCAGCGGCAGATTTTCCGGCACGGGAATGCCCCGGTCTTCGGCTACCACCCCGCTGCTTGAGGTGCTGCGCTGGCCACCCCACTACAGTAAGCATGCTTAGCATCAAATGGGAAGTCTGCTTAGTAATTTTCACAACAGACCCACGCACTCCCTGCTGTTCACCGAACCTTTCCCTCCGGGCCATGCCTTCCTCCCCGCCGCGTCAGGGCCGGCACCCACCGTGGAGGGGTGAGGATCGCAATTGTTGCTGAATCATTCCTGCCGCTGATGAACGGGGTCACGCACTCCATCCTGCGGGTGCTGGACCATCTCCAGGAGCGGGGCGACGACGTCCTGGTCATTGCCCCGTCAGCGCACGACGGCGGTGCGGAGAACCACGTCAAGGGCGCCGAGATCCACCGGCTTCCGGCAGTCCCGCTTGCGGGATACACGAATGTCCGGGTGGCGATGGGCGGTGTGTACCGGGTCAAGCGAATCCTTGCCGACTACGCACCGGACGTCGTCCACCTGGCCTCGCCGTTCGTCCTCGGCTGGCGGGCAGCCCAGGCGGCGGCCCAGCTCGGCATCCCCACAGTTGCGGTCTACCAGACGGAAGTTCCCGGCTACGCGGCCCGGTACGGCGTCCCCTTCCTGGAGAACTGGGCCTGGAACCGCGTGGAAAACATCCACCTGCTCGCCTCCCGGACCCTGGTGCCCTCCACCTTCGCGCTGAACCAGTTGCGCGGACGCGGTATTCCACGGGTTCGGATGTGGCGCCGCGGGGTGGACACGGCCAGGTTTTCGCCGGACAAGCGCGACGACGGGTGGCGGGCTTCGGTGGCCCCGGCGGGCCACCGGATCATCGGCTACGTGGGCAGGCTGGCCGTGGAGAAGCAGGTGGAGGACCTCGCCGCCCTGGCCCGGATGCTGGACACCACACTGGTGATCGTGGGTGACGGACCCCAGCGCGCGGCCCTGCAGGAAGCCCTCCCGGGAGCCGTTTTTACGGGGTTCCTGGGCGGTGATGACCTGGCGCGCGCGGTGGCGTCCTTTGACCTCTTCGTCCATCCCGGCGAGTTCGAAACCTTCTGCCAGACCATCCAGGAAGCCATGGCGTCGGGGGTGCCGGTGGTGGCCACGGGACGCGGCGGGCCGCTGGACCTGGTGGAGAACTCCAGGACCGGATGGCTCTACGAGCCCGGTGACCTGTCCGCCATGCGCGGCCACGTCATGGACCTGATGGGCGACGACGCCAAGCGCCGTGCGTTCGCCGCCACGGCGCACGCCTCGGTACAGGACCGCACGTGGCCGGCCCTGTGCTCGGAACTTGTCGGCCACTATGCGGATGTCATTGCGGAACAGCCGGTCCTGGCCGGGCCGTACAGAGCCAAGGGAGCAGCGTCATGAAGATTTCGGTAATCGGCTGCGGCTACCTGGGCGCAGTGCACGCGGCCACGCTGGCGTCAATGGGCCACACTGTGGTGGGCATCGACGTGGACGAGGCGAAAGTGGAACAGCTGGCCCGCGGTACAGCCCCCTTCCACGAACCGGGCCTGGACGAGCTGCTGCAGGACGGCAGCGCCACCGGACGGGTCCGGTTCTCCAACGACATCGCGGACGCGGCCGGCGCCCAGGTGCACTTCCTGTGCGTGGGCACCCCGCAGGACAAAGCCTCCGACGCCGCTGACCTGTCCTACCTGGTCTCCGCCACCCGGGCCCTACTGCCGCACTTGGCCGCGGGCGCCGTCGTCGTGGGTAAATCCACCGTGCCCGTGGGCACTGTGGACATGTTGCGAGGGGTGCTGGGCCGGCGCCCCGATGTCCTGCTGGGCTGGAACCCGGAGTTCCTCCGCCAGGGCACGGCCGTCAAGGACTCGCTGGTGCCGGACCGGCTGGTGTACGGGGTGGACGGTGGAAAGGCCGCTGCGTTCAACCGGTCCACCGGAGCACCCGTGGGGGTGACGGCAGCCCTGGATGCGGTCTATGAACCGCTGCTGCGCGCAGGTATCCCCCGGCAGGTCTGCAGCTGCGCCACGGCCGAACTCATCAAGTCCGCGGCCAACGCGTACCTGGCCACCAAGATCAGCTTCATCAACGCAGTGTCTGAGCTGTGCGATGCCTCCGGCGCGGACGTGGCCGAACTCAGCGAGGCCATGGGACTGGACCCGCGGATCGGGAACCGGTACCTGCATGCCGGGCTGGGCTTCGGCGGGGGCTGCCTGCCCAAGGACATCCGCAGTCTCAGGGCGCAGGCCACGGGCCACGGCGTGGATGCCGTGGCGGACTGGATGCGGCTGGTGGATTCGGTCAACCTGGGCCAGCGGCAGCGGACGGTGGACCTGGCGGCGGAGCTCTGCGGCGGAACGGTGGCCGGCCGGACCATCACCGTGCTGGGCGCCTCGTTCAAACCGGACACGGACGATATCCGCGACTCCCCCGCGCTGGACGTGGCAGACCGGCTCGCCGCGGCCGGAGCACACGTGACCGTCACCGACCCCAAGGCAGTGAACAACGCGTGGCGGCGCTATCCCCCGGCTGCGGTTCGAAGCGAAGGCAACCCGGGCCCTGGAAGGCGCCGAGCTGGTGCTGCTCCTTACCGAGTGGGACGAGTACCGCCGGTTGTCCCCGGCCGTTGCGGGCAGCCTGGTACGACGGCGGGTGCTGCTGGATGCGCGCAACGCACTGGACGCTGCGGCATGGCAGGCTGAGGGCTGGGTGGTGCGCGGCCTTGGCACGTCCCAGGATTCATCGGCGGTCACACGGCCGGAGCTGGCTGGAACGCTGGTGCCGGCGCAGCGCGCGCGTCGGTAGCCACCGGTGCCCGGAACCGGGCCAGGATCTGCGGCGACGGTTCCAGTCCCAGTTCGGACTGCAGGAGCGTACGGTACTGCCGGAGGTAGGAATGGGCCGCGGCCACGTTTCCTTCGTCGAAACAGACATCGATGAGGACGGCGTGGACCGATTCACGCAGTGGTTCGATGGCCACGGCCCGGAGGGCTGCATCGATCGCTTCCGGGTAGCGGCCCAGCTTCCGCAGCTTCACCGCGAGCGCTTCGAGGGCGTGGAGCTGCAGTTGCCGCAGCCGCTCCCGTTCCACCAGGAGCCAGTCCTCATCCCATGCCGGCAGGAGTTCGCCGGTCAGCGGTGAACAGTTGATATCGCCGGCTGCCAGGTCCATCCCCTGCGACAGCAGCCGGCCGGCCTGGTCCCGGCACTGCTGCAGGTCCACGGCCACCTCCTCCCCCAGCGCCAGCTCGTTCCGCCCGGCGGACACCAGCCCGGCCCAGGCCGAACGGATCCGCCACAAGGCTGTGCGGAGGCTGCCGTTGGCATGCTCCACGCTGGAATCGGCCCAGAGCCTTCCCACCACTGCGTCGCGGGAACACTTCACCCCGTCCTGCCGCGCGAGCGCCAGGAACGCCAGGACCCGCTGGGCATGCATCGGGAGCCGGACCCGGTCCTCGGCGAGGAACAGCTCGAACCCGTTGAGCAGGTACAGGCGTGCCTGAGCTTCAGTACCGGGGACAGCAGTGCGAAGGGGATCCGGAACGGCATGGCCACCGGGGGCGGGAAGGAAGGCAGACGACATTGAAGGACCCCACGTTCAATCGGACGCAGACCTGTAGGGAGACCTGCCACTGAGGTGGCGATGATCAACATCGCTACGCAATGTTGATGCCCGGAAAGGCTTTCCGGCGGATCATCTCCGCCATGACTGCCGAATACTCCGTGATCGTACTGCGGGCCTGGCGTAACCCACAAGGGTTGATTATCCGTGTTCTGACCACCGACGGGACGCGCCGGAATTGGGTAGTTTCCGGAACCGCGGGCCTGGTGGTCCTGCTCGAATCCCTCATCGCCGAGCTGGAACCGCCACCGTCCGGAAGCGGAGCGGAAATTACTACAGACGGTTGACGCTGGCGCATACAGCACCGCTCCACCCTGTAATCCCCATCCCCCTAAGGAGGCTGTCATGGACGCCCAGCCAGGCACAACCAGCGAGGCGCTTTTCTCCGGCCTGTCACTGGCCGATCCTCCCGCTGCCCCGGCCAGTCCCGAGGCCATGCCGGAGGCCGGCCTTAACTCGCCGTTTCCCGCGCGGTTCATCTCCGAGGCCTTCGCCCCCGGGGCTGGGGAAGCTGCCACCTTCTTCGCCGAACTGGAGGACGAAGACTTCGTTGATTCCCTGGAACAGCTGATCAATGACGCCGCCGCCCACCAGCTCGCTGACCAGCGCAACTGGTCCTCCCTGCCGGCCGAAGCCGATTCCCGCGCCTCGCTGGAGGACTGGATCGAGCCGGTGGCCACTGAAGCGGAACGCGCCCTGGACGGCTTCGCCGAGCGGCTGGCCGGCGCGGACCTCTACGGCATGCCCGCCCAGGAGTTCGAGCAGCTGCTGGAGGCCGCGGGGAACCAGGCCCCGCACGGGCTCTCCGGCTACGAGGACTTCCTGGGCGGCCTCCTCCGTGCGGGCAAGAAGCTGGTGGGCGGCGCCGTCAGCCTGGTCAAGAAAGGCATCGCAGCGGTAGGCAAGGTGCTCCCGGTGAACCTGCTGCTGGGCAAGCTCAAGGGCCTGGTCCGGCCGCTGCTCCGGCGGGTGATCAGCGCCGCCATGAACCGGCTTCCCGCCAGCGTCAGGCCGCTGGCCCGCAAGCTGGCAGCAAAGCTGGGCGTCTCGGAAGCGGAAGCCGAAGACCACGCCTCGGCAGAAGGGCTCGCCGAGGTTTTCGGCCTTGAAGTCGCCTCCCTGCTGTACGCCCCGGAGGCCGAGGAGGAACTGGGCGAGAACTTCTTCGAGCCCACACCGTACGAGTCAACGGACTCCCTGGCCGCGCTGGAAACAGCCCGGGCCAGGTTCACGGAACGGCTGGCGGCCCTCCCGGACGGCAGCACCCCGGCAGCAGAAATCGAGCAGTTCCTGCCGGCAGTGATGGCCGTCCAGCCACTCATCAAGCTGGGCATCTCCATCATCGGCCGGCAGCGGGTGGTCAAGTTCGTCGCGGACATCCTCGCCAACCTGGCCAAGGGGCTGATCGGTGAGGGCCCCGCAAAGCTGCTGGCCACGCCCGTGGCTGACCTGGGACTGAAGGTGTTCGGCTTCGAGACTGAAGCGGACTCGGACCGGATGCGGGCCGCGGAAGCTGTTGCCTCCACGGTGGAAGGCACGGCCCTGAGGCTCATGGAACTGCCGGAAGCCACCTTCGAGGACCAGCTCCAGCTCGCCTCAGCGGTGCAAGAGGCGTTCGTGGAGGCGGCGGCCGCATACCTTCCGGACAGGGTCCTGCACCAGGAACTGCCCGAACGCGAAACTGCCGGCGAGGGCGGCGTGTGGATCCTGATGCCGCGCACCGCCAAGCCCCGCTACCGGTTCCGCAAATACACCCGCGTCTTCGCCGTCCCCATCACCCGACAGGCTGCCCGGGCCATCCGCTGGTCCGATGGCGGCACCCTCGAAGGGCACCTGCTGGACCGCGGCGTCCGGCGCTGGCCGCTGGAGGCAGAAGTGGACCTCTACGAGGCCATCCCCGGCACCCAGTTCGGGCACTTCACCCAGGACGAATCCACTGACGAGGCGCTTGAGGCGGACAGCAGCGAGTTTCAGCTGCTGACCCCGGAGATCGCCGGGCTGCTGCTCCGGGAACCTGCGTTGGGACGTCCCGGCGCGGGCCGTGGGTTACCGGGCCCGGCCGGACCCGGCGCCCACGCACCGGGCGCAGGCGTCATGGCCTCCAGCGGACTGGGCGCCGCCGGACTGGGAAGGCCCCGGCCGCAGGTGGGCCGCCGGTACTTCCGGATCCGGTCCACCGCGCTGAACCGGATCAACCGGGCCAGGCGGCTGGCACGCCGGCTGCATGTGGTGATGGAACCTTCCAAGCGGCGGCTGCGGGTCCAACTGCGGCTGTCCGAACGGCAGGCCCAGCAGGTACTGGCCCTGCTGCAGCCATCTTCCCCATCCGCCCGGCGGGACCTTCCCTCCGTGCTGGCCGCCCTGCGGGGCCTCTACGAAGCCCGGCTGCCGCTGATTCTCGCGTCCCGCCTGGTGCGGCACCAGCTGGCCAAGGACGCAGCCGAGGCCTCCGCTCCGGTGGATGCCTTGCTCAAGGCGCTGGCGGCGTCGTTCTCCAAGTTCCTCAGCCAGCGGTCCGCCCAACTGGCGGCCGCGGTGGCAGAACCGGCCCACGGCGTGACCATCACGGCGACGTTCCATGACGTCACCCGGGACAAGCTCGGCGGCGCCGTCCAACCGCCGGACGTGAGCGTGCATGCGGGGTGGAAGTCCAGTGCCCTATGACACCCGGCTGCACGGCTACCGCGCAGACGCCGTCGGAACCGAAAAGGACGCCCTGGCCCTCGAGGTACGGCACTGGCAGCGCGCCAGCGCCGCGCTGACGGACCTGGACGTCCTCGCCTCCGCCGCGGCCTGGCAGGCGCTGGAAAGCTACATGGGGCTCAGCCTCCGCTCCAGCCTGCGGGCTGTGGCCACTGGCGTGGCAGCCGAAGCCGGAGGGCTCGGTTCCCGCCTGGCGACAGCTTCGGACCCCGGCGACCTGGCGGCTGTCCGCGAATCGCTGCTGCGGCTGCGGCGCCGCTACGAGCAGGTGGAAACGGTCCTGGACTTCTATGGCGACGCCGTCAACACCAGGACCAGCCCCCGGCTCGGCGCCGTGCTGCGCGGGCTCGATGCCTTGGCCGTGGACAGCATGGACAGGGTGCTGCGGCCGCTGGGAATGTCCGCCCCGCCCGTCCTGACCTACCTGGACAAGGGACTGGGGGCGTCCATCCTCCGCTCCGGTGCCAGGCTCTGGGACGCGTCACTCTCGCCGGTGGCAGCCATCAAAATCACCCGGCATAACCTGTGGCGGCCCACATCCCTGGTCCACGAAACAGGCCACCAGGTGGCGCACATGACCGGCTGGACCGCCGAACTGGGTGCCGCCCTGTACGAGCGGATGGCGCCGGTTTCGGTTCTGGCCGCCGAGAGCTGGCGCGGCTGGGCGAGCGAGGTGGCGGCTGACGTCTACGCTTTCGCCCTGCTGGGCTACGCACCGCTGCCGGCCCTGGCCACCGTGGTGGACGGTCCCAGCAGCAAGGTCTTCCGGATGTCCATCGGCGATCCGCATCCTTTCGGCTGGGTGCGGGTGCTGTTCAACGCCGGGCTGTGCCGGTCCTGGTTCGGGCCCGGTCCGTGGGACGGCATTGCCCGCACCTGGATGCTCCGCCATCCGTTGTCCCGCGCCTCCAAGGACGTCCAGGCGATCAGCAGGGCCAGCGTGGCCAACCTGCCCGCGCTGGTGGACGTCTGCACGCGGACGCCGCTGCGGGCCTTCGGCGGCGCACCGCTGGCCTCAATCGCGGACCCGCGTGCCGTGGCGCCGGCGGAGCTTGCCCGCCTCGCGGAACGGGCCGGCGCCTCCCTGTACACCTCCACGTACCTGCAGCGGCTGGAGGCGATGCGCGTGCTTGCCTGGACCGTCGTCAACGGCCAGGCGCTGCACAACGGCCAGTCCGCGCCAACGTCCGACGACGGCGTCGAACTTTGGCTTCGAAGGATCGGCGGCGCTGCGGCCGCCGCAGCCTGACCCCCACAGGGGCAAACAGCAGCAAGGAAAGGAGCGCCGTCATGGCACAGGAGGAGACGGGCAACGCCCGGACATCAGGCCGCGCGTCGGCCAAGACCACCCAGTCGAACCAGGCCAG
This sequence comes from Pseudarthrobacter chlorophenolicus A6, assembly GCF_000022025.1. Lineage (GTDB taxonomy): Bacteria > Actinomycetota > Actinomycetes > Actinomycetales > Micrococcaceae > Arthrobacter > Arthrobacter chlorophenolicus. The sequence goes on along the minus strand of NC_011886.1, from coordinate 1,268,997 downwards.
CGAAGCGGCCGGCGCCGCTGACGCCCAGGCTGCTGCCGAGGAGCTCACCCTGGTGGTGGCCAAGGCGCTCGGCGAACAGATGGGCGCCGTGATGCGGGAGGTCTTCGCCGAGCAGCGCAGCCTCTTCGCTGCGCAGGCGGAGCTGCGGGAGGCCGATTATGTGCTTGTCAGGCACATGGTGGAGGAACAGCAGGCGCGCCGGGAGAAGGACGCCGAGCTGCTGAAGAAGATCGACAGGCAGGCTGAGGCCAAACCGCCGGGCCCGGTGGGCGGACGCAGGATCGACGCCGACCCTGGCCAGCTCCTCCTGGGGCTGCAGTTCAACGCGCTCAGCAACGTCCTGGGCAGCCGCAAACGCACCAGGAACGGCCGCGACGGCTCCATCCTCGAGCCGCCCGAAATCACCAGGGTTGGCACCGCGTCCTCCCCCACCGCCGTCCGCTACCGGATGACATTCAAGGGCCCGTTGCCCTCCGGCTCAGCGACGGTGGGCATCCAGTACCTGGACAACACCCCCAGGGACCTGGTCCAGATTGGTGCGCTGCAGAACAACGGCCTCGACCTGAAGTCGGACAAGGTCCAGTACGTGGAACTGCTGGACGGCCGTGCCCTGCCCATCGCGTTTGGCATCCCCTACCGGCGCTGAATTCACGAATCGTTTTGGAGGCTCACGATGTTCCGTACGCTAGCCAGGCTGGTTGTCGATCCCACCCTGCTGAACCCCGCGGCCACGCCCAACCCGGACGTGGTGTTCGCCCACAACCCGCGGCAGCTCAGCCGCTGGCTGGAAGAGGTGTTCGCGGTGAACGGCGTGGTCAAGTACTTTCCCAACCCCGGCCCCACGCTGACCGCCACCACCGGGCAGCAGGCCGTCATTGACGCCCTGAAGATGCCGCCGCTGCTGCTGGGCGCGTATCCCAGCGCCATCACCCAGGGCACCGCCATCCCGCCGGGCTACAACGTGCCGCCGCTGCTGGGCACCACCCAGCCGCTGCCGTGGGACCACCTGATTTACGCGTTCCTGCTGGAGAACACGGGCATCGTGGAAATCCTGGGTGAGGTGGTGCGGCGTTACAAGGTGGGCGAAACCCTGGCACCGCCGTCGGTCCAGACCCTGGTGTGGGCGCGGAACACCGAGGAGCTGTTCTTCCGCGACCCGCCGGCCTTCCACATCCTGGGGGTCAGCAGCCAACTGCGCCCGGACGCCCGGGTGAACCGCCGCAACGCGTACTGGCGCATGTTTGGCCGGGACCTTTCCCACGCGCCGCTTGCCACACCGCTGGGCAGTGCCCTGGAGGGGCAGCCGTGGAAGAAGGACGTGGGAGCGGGCAGCAACGCCCGGTTCTTCGACATCTGGGAGGAGCTGCTGCGGCAGGTCTGGCAGGGCATCCTGAACGACCGGAACCAGGGTGGCCCCAACGCCACGGACCGCTCCTACATCGCCTATCTCTGCCAGTCCCTCTCCGAGATGCTCACCATGCGGCGGCGCGGCGGGATGCTGGCGCAGGAGGAATTCGCCTACGTCTGCATGCTCAACTGGATGCACCTGACCGTGGAGTACGAGACTCCGGTGGTGAAGGACCTCAAGGCCGAGGCCGGCGTCAACGGCAACCCGGCGGACCGGCTGGCAGCCATCGGAGCCAGGGTGGGGATCAACCCGCCACGCGAAACCCGGGAACTGTTCGAACTTGCGGGCCTGCTCTCACCGCTGATGTGGTTCATCGAGAACGGTGCCTTCAACGACGAATCGGACGCGGAGATGCTGTACCACTCCAACATGGTGCCCAACCCGGTGGTTGCCGATGCCATGATCCGCATCATCGACCTGTGGCAGTCCGCCACGGGGACCCGGATCAAGGACCCCACGGTGGTGTCGGTCAGCCCGGACGCCAAGCGCCCGGCCCAGCCGCTGCGGCTGCCGGAGCCAACTCCCGCGGCGTCGGCGCCGGTGTTCGCCCCGGCCTCGAGCAACGGCACCAAGGCCAAAGTCTAGGACCGGGGAGGCCAGGTCATGGAGGACTACAATGTGGCGCAGCTGTTCGCCATCAACGGCAACGGCGAGGCGCATCAGGAACATCCCGGCTGGCCCGTGAAGCAGGACGTCTTCTCGCTCCAGGACCAGCCGGGCAGCGGCGCAGGGTTCACTGAGGACTTCGGCGCCGATGGTGGCGCCGGGGACCAGGGCGAAGGCTTCGGTGCCGCTAGCGGTACCGCTGAAACGGAATGGCCGGGGACAGCCGAAGATTACGACGCCCTTTCCTGGGGCGGCCACGAGGACCTCGCTTTCCAGCAATGGGCCGGAACGCCGGACCTGCAGGAAAGCCCGTCCGACGGCGGCGCCAGCACCTGGGAGGTCCAGGAGGACTTCGCTGCCGGCAGCCCCGGGCCGGACACCGAAACGGGCATGGCCCCCGCACCCGGGGCGTACTCCGAAGACCAGCCCGGCACGATGCCGCCGGGCCGCCTGGTGGTGGACCGGCTGCCCCTGCTCCGCACCCACAAGGGCACCGCCCCGGACCTGCTCCTCAAATGGAACAGCATGCCGCAGGGCACCACCGCCGTGGACGTGGTGGTCCACCTGCACGGCTACTCCGGCCGGCGGGCTGCGATGAGCATCGTCCGGGACAAGGAACCTGCAAGCGGACTGGACTTCGCAGACCCCGAGCAGCCCGGAACGGCAGGCCGCACCACCCCAACCCTGGCGGTCCTTCCCCGCGGCCACTACTTCGGCGGCAACAGCGGCTCGGGGTATTCGTTCCCCGCTCTCACCAAAGCGGGAGCGCTGCAGCAGCTGGTGGCCACGGCCATCGACGCCTTCAACAAGCAGACGGGATCCAGCGCCAGCCAGGGGAAGCTGATCATCACCGCGCACTCCGGCGGCGGCGCACCGCTGATGGCCATCCTGCGGCACACGGACCCGGACGAGGTCCACACCTTCGACGCGCTCTACTCCGACCCGTCGGCACTGATCGCGTGGGCCCGACGCCGGGTGGCCGCCGGCAGCGGTGCGCTGCGGGTGGTCTTCCGGGCGGGTGAGCCCACGGCACGCAACAGCGAGCGCGTGGCAAAGTCGCTGAAGACCCTCGGTGCCGGGGCGCCGTTCCGGGTGGAATCCACCAGGGTGCCGCACAACGACATCCCGAGGAAGTTCGGCTGGCGGCTGCTGGCCGACCCCTCCGCCGCCTTGCCGGGAACCACAGCCCGGGAAGCCGAAACGGACGGCGAGGACCTCTACTTCGCCGAAACCGGGTGGCGGTTCGGCGAGGACAGCGCCGCGGAAGCGGACCCGGGCGAGGCCTACGACGCCGGAGCGTCCTTCGAGGAGGAAGCGGGCGCCGTCGTACTGTCCGATGCCCGGCAGGGTGAAGCGGAACCCGCGGCCACCGAGAGCGACGGCTTTGCCGGGGACAGCTCCGGCGAGGCAAGTTTCAGCGAAAGCAGCGCCGGTGAAACGGCAGGGCGCGAGGCCGGCGAGGCTGAAGCCGGCGAGGCCGAGGCCGCCGAATGGCAGCTGGCCGCCGAACAGTCCGAGGCGGAGGATATCGGCGAGCACGAGGTCTTCCCGTCCGGCGCCTCCCTGGGCACCACGTCCGGCCGCACCGGCGAGGGCGAGGAGCATTGGGACCCCAACAACACCGGCCTGCCGCTGTACGAGACCGGGCCGGCACTGCGAGGCAGGAAACTCTCGCCCAACTTCACCGTGGGTGAGCTGGTGTTCAGCGGAAACCAGTACGCGGAGAAGGCGCGCATCTCCCCTGCCCTGGTGGCGGCGCTGCAGAAGCTGCGGGACAGGGTGGGCAGGCCGGTGCGGATCACGTCCGGCTACCGGTCCTGGGAGCGCAATGTAGCTGTCTACCGCAACGCCAAACCGCCGAAGAAGCCCACCCTGAGCAGGCACTGCAGCGGGCAGGCGGCGGACGTGACGGTGGCGGGGATGTCCGGCCTGGAGATCGCCAAGGCGGCCGTGGACGTCCTGGGTGACGGGATCGGCGTCGGCATCGGGGCGGGCTTTGCCCACGTCGACGTACGCGGCAAGTGGACGGCCTGGACGTATCTGTCCGGATCCGCCGGTACCGCCGCGCTGGCAGCCATCAACGCCCACCGAACTGCCCGGAAGGCAGCGCCGGCGCCGGTACCCGCACCACAATCATCGGACCGGGCAGCCGGGCGGGTGGTCCGCGGTACGTTCGTGCGCTGCGCAACCGGCGCCCAACCGGGCGCCCGGGCCATGGCGGATCAGTGGAAGCGCCTGACGGGACGGCAGGCCGGCACCTTCAACTGCCGCAAGACCGAGGCGGGCACCCCGTCCCTGCACGGCGAGGGCCGCTCCGTGGATTTGTACGCCCGGGTGGACCGGCCGGCTGAGAAGGCGCAGGCCGAGGCGTACGTGGCGTGGATGCAGAGCAACGCCGTGGAACTCCAGGTGGCCTACATCATCTGGAACCACAACCAGTGGAGCTGGGCCCGCCGTGCCGACGGCTGGCGCCCGTACACCCAGCCCAACAAGCACACCGACCACATCCACGTGGATCTCAGCTGGGAGGGCGCCCGCAACCCCAGCCCGCTGTTCAGCGCCGGCGTTCCCGGGCTGGGCGGCGGCCAGGCACCGGCGCCACCAAATCCGGCGCCCCCGAATCCTGCCCCAAAGCCCGGAGGCAACGTCCCGGCGCATGTCCGCGAGTTCGTCAGCCGCTACAGCCCCGACGCCCGGCGCGGCCAGCAGGCCAGCGGCGTGCCGTGGCTGGTGACGCTGGGGCAGGCGGCGCTGGAATCGGGCTGGGGGAAGAAGGCGCCCCGGTTCAACTTCTTCGGCATCAAGGCGAAGGCCACCATCCCGGAATCCCAGCGCCAGCTGCTGCTGACGCGTGAGGTGCTGGGCCATCCGAACGGCAAGTTCCCGCAGGTCATCTCGGTGACCCCGAGGCCGGACGGGAAGTACAACTATGTGGTGCTGGACTGGTTCCGGGCCTACCAGTCCGCGGAGGAATCATTTGCGGACCACGGCAGCTTCCTGCGCCGCAATTCCAGGTACCGCCCAGCGTTCGAGCACACCGCGGACCCGTACGCCTTCGCGCGGGCAGTGGCGGCAGCAGGCTATGCCACGGACCCGTCCTATGCGGCCACGCTGACCAGCGTCATGCGGCTGATCGAGCGGGCAGCCTAGGGTTGCGGTCCGGCCAGCGACGCATCAGTCCAGGAGACCGAGGCCGGCGAAGGCGAGCGCCACGCCATTGCCGGCCGGGCCGGGGGTGAGCCGGTCCGCGACGGCGAGCACACCGGGATGGCCGTCCTCCACCGCGATGCCCACGCCTGCATACTCGAGCATCTCGATATCGTTGGCGCTGTCGCCGATGGCCACGATGTCCGCCCGGTTGAGGCCCAGGCGTTCCTCCACCACCCGGATGCCCACCGCCTTGTGGGTTCCGGCCATGAAGATCTCGCCGGCGGAATCGCCGAGGGCGGACAGCGAACTGGGGATGAGCCCCACCTGCGGGCCGAGGCCACCCATGAGGCGGGTCAGCGGGACCGGGGAATCGAAGCAGGAGATCTTGGCGAAGGACGCACCACGGAGGTCGTCGCTGTACTGGACCGGCCCCAGGATGTCCTCCACCGGATCCACGTCGGTGCTGAGGACGCCGTCGTGCCCGGAACGGCCGGCGAAGACGGGGGCCAGGACCCGCCGGAGCCGTTCGCCCACTCCGGTGCGGCCGCGCAAAGCTTCGGGAGCCTCCAGGATGTAGGCGACGTCATGGGCGTCCAGGGTGTCCACGATGAGGGCCGCCACGTCGGGCTCGAACCGGGTGTCTTTGAGTACCTCACCGTTCATTTCCACCCGGGCACCAGCGCCGGTGATCACGCCGTCGAACCCTGCCTCCAGGATGTGGTCCGGCACCATGGACAGCGGGCGTCCGGTGCACACGAACACCAGGTGGCCGCGGCGCCGCACCTCCTGCACGGCTTCCACGTGGGCTGCCGGAGCCAGGCCGTGGTCCGCATACGTCCCGTCAATATCGAGGAAGATGGCACGCGGGCGGTCTGTTTGCTGGCTGGACATGCCGGACTCCTGGGAATTCGCTGAGGGGACAATTCATCCTATCGAAGCCCCGGAAAGCGGCTCTCTGCCCGCCCGGAATGGCTGCTCAGGAGGGTGTTTGCCGGGAAAACTGATAGTCATCCTGTGATATTGAAAGCCTTGCAGCGAAGTAAGCACGCTGATTGAATTAGGGAACCGGAGATGGGGGCACGGCACAACTTACTAATAAGGAGTGACAGCATGGGCATTCTCGGATTTCTCATCTTGGGCCTGATTGCGGGCGCCATTGCAAAGGCCATCCTGCCGGGCCGTCAAGGCGGCGGCTGGGTGGTGACCATGGTCCTCGGCGTTGTCGGCGCTATCCTCGGCGGCTGGATCGGGTCGCTGATCTTCGGTGGCGGCTTGGCCGAATTCTTCGATATCCGCACCTGGCTGCTGGCCATCCTCGGATCCATCGTGGTCCTGCTGATCTACGGTGCAGTCATGAACCGCAGCGGACACCGGGCCTAGTAAAACCCCCTCATCCACTAGCGCAGAAACGCCGTCCCGGCAGCGGGGCGGCGTTTCTGCGTTCCGGGCCTGAACCGGTATTCGTGCCCAATCCGTAGTGAACGTGACCACCATTACCGGCAGTTGGCACCTTATGATGTGCGAGGGGGTGGTGGTATGGCTGAATCCGGCCACGAAAGCACAATGGCAGTCCGGACGGTCGAGGCGATGCTTGACGCCAGCCCGGATGCCTTCCTTGCCCTCGCAGAGGATGGCACCATCACCCTGGCCAACGGGGCAGCCACGAAGCTCTTTGGGCTGGACCGCAGGTTCCTCACCGGCCGGGATTACCGGACGCTCCTTGCGGACCGCTCGCACCCCGAGGTGGACAGGCTTTTCCGCCAGATCCTGGACCGGTCCGCCGCGCATCCGCGGGAAGTGGCCTGGGTCCATGCCGACGGCACCAGCTTCTCCGCAGAAGTGGCAGGGTCCCTCTTTCCTGCCGGAGCCGGGCAGCTGCCCGGGGATCCAGCGGCCGGCGCCGGCGGCACCACGGGTACCGCGCCCGACGACGGGGTCCCGGGAGGGGCACAGGTCCTCCTCTCGGTCCGGGCTACTTCGCACCGGCAGGCCACGAACGCGGACCTTCGCCATGCGATGTCCCTGCTGACGTCCACCCTTGAGTCCACCGCAGACGGCATCCTGGTGATGGGCTCCAACGGCACCGTGGCCGGCTACAACGACCAGTTCCTCACCATGTGGAACATCCCCCGCAAGCTCATGGAAGGTGACAGCGCGGACCCGGTGATGCAGCGCATCACCAGCCAGCTCACCGATCCTGGCACGTTCCTTGCCAGGCTCATGGAGGTCCAGAGCAACACCACGGCCGAGAGCCACGACGTTGTGGATTTCAAGGATGGCCGCACTTTCGAAAGGTATTCCCGCCCCCACAAGGTGGGCGAGGACATCGTGGGCCGGGTGTGGAGTTTCCGGGATGTCACTCCCCGGCGCAGGGCCCAGGAACAGGCACACCAGGCCATGCTTGACCTGGCGGAGCAGGCGGAAAAGCTGCGCGTCATGGCCTTCCAGGACCCGCTGACCGGCCTGGCCAACAGGGCAGTGTTCAATGACGCCCTGGCCGGGTCGCTGCAGGAACCCCGGCTCAAGGCCGTGGACGTCCTCCTCCTGGACCTGGACGACTTCAAGGAAGTCAATGACCTCCTTGGCCACCAGGCCGGGGACGACATGCTGATCGAGGTGGCCCGCAGGCTGCGCGGGTGCGTCCCCACCGCGGACGTGGTGGCACGGCTGGGCGGCGACGAGTTCGTGGTGCTCCTGACGGCCTGCCCCAACGTGGATGAAATTGCGGCATGCATTGTCCGCTGCCTGCACGTCCCCGTCACCATCAGCGGCCGCGCGCTCCGCCCCAGCCTGAGCCTCGGCGTGGCATCGCGGGGGCGGGAGGAGGTTGGCCCGTCGGAGCTGCTGCGCCAGGCGGACATTGCCATGTATGCGGCGAAGGCCGCCGGGAAGAACCGTTTCCTGCGGTTCCATCCGGACATGATGGCGGCCCTGGTGCAGCGGACGGACATGGAAAGCGGCCTGCAGTTCGCCCTGCAGGGCGGGGAGATTACGGTGGATTTCCAGCCGATCGTCTCGCACCGCAGCGGGCAGGTGGTCCAGTTCGAGGCCCTCGCACGGTGGGACCGCGGCGCGGGCCGGGTGCCGCCGTCGGACTTCATACCGCTGGCCGAACGCACAGGGCTCATTCGGGACATCGGCCTTGAGGTGATGTCCCAGGCCATGGCGCAGCTGGCGGACTGGCTGGGTGAGGATCCGCAGCGGTCGCTGGCGGTGAACGTGTCCGGAGTGCAGCTGCAGGAACACGACTTTGCAGCGAAGGTGCTGGGCCTGGCGGAGACCCGCGGCGTGGCCGCCCGGCAGCTGGTGCTGGAGGTCACCGAGAGCGTCTTCTTCCACGCCGACTGCGACCTGATCAGGCAGCTCAGCACATTGCGGGACGCCGGCGCCCGGGTTGCCCTGGACGACTTCGGCACCGGCTATTCCTCGCTGGGGCGGTTGCAGGACCTGCCGGTGGACACCGTGAAGATCGACAAGACCTTTGTGTCCATGGTGCGGACCGGCAGCGAACGCCTACCCATCCTCAGTTCCATGATCAACATGGCGCACAGCCTGGGGCTGACTGTCACCGCGGAGGGAATCGAGACGGCCTCACAGGCGGATTACCTCACGGCACTCGACTGTGACGCGCTGCAGGGCTACCTGTTCTCGCTGCCTGAGCCGGCCGCGCGCCTGGAGAAGGCATTGCGCCGGGCCGAAGAGGTGCTCGGCGCGCTCCAGCAACGCTAGCTGGCAGCCGGGGCGCAGGTACGACGCCGGGCCTTCCGGCTGCTAGGCAGCCTTCCTGCCGCCGGGCTGCTTGGGCTTCTTTCCCGAGGCGAGGGGCTGGCCTGACGGCCGAGGCGGAGTGGCCGGCCGGCCCTCCTGCTCACGCGACTCCGGCGCAGTGGACTGGGCATGGTCGTACGGTGCAGGGTCCTGGGCTGATGGTCCGGCGGCCGGTTCCGAGGCGCCGAATTCCCGGGCAACAGACTGGGCAGCCGTCCGCTCAACCCGGGCCTGCTCAGCTGGCTCTTCGTCAACGGCGTACTCAATGACGCCGTCTGCATTCACGGCGTTCTCAGCCGGCACGAACGCATCAGCGGGGTTTGCCATGGCGGCGCGGTTGCGGCGCCAGCGGCGGAAGAGGTCCACGGCGGCCAGCAGGCCTGCCAGCGGAGTGAGTACCGCAGCAGTGTAGACGAAGAGCAACCAGGTGAGGGTGGTCAGCGGCGGCTGGTTGTTGTGCAGGAGGGACAGCCCGCCAAGGATCCCCACGAGCCAGAAAAGGATGACCGCCGCGAGGACTGCTCCGGCGGGAAAGTACTGGTTCCGCACAATCTTCTTCAGGGTTTCCAATGCACTTCCTCCTTGCCTGGCCGGGGCTGCGGAAAGTGGCCGCATCACCCTAAGTATGGGGCCCGTTTCAACCGAAACACGGCAAGACGCCACGGCGAGTGATGAACATAACTGGAGCGCCGCCGTCGTCCCCGTTGTTGGCGGCAATCCGACGTGCCATGGCGGTATTTGGTCTTCCGCCCACGCGCCGCCGCACATAGGTTGTTGCTTGACCCAACGAACCCGGGAGGACCCGCATGCGCAAAGTCACGGCCGGACTGTTCCACTCCATTGACGGAGTGGTTTCGGATCCGTTCAAGTTCCAGTTCGACAGCTTCGACGCTGAGCTCGGTAAGGGGCTCACCACCATGATGAACACCGTGGACACCGTGGTGCTGGGCCGGAAAAGCTATGAGGAGTGGGCGTCCTACTGGCCCAATGCTTCCGCGGACCAGGACTTCGCCGCGTTCATCAACCCGGTGGAGAAGTTTGTGGTGTCCAGGACGCTGAGCGAACCCCTGGAGTGGCAGAACTCCCGGCTGATGGACGCGCCGCTGGAGGAGTTCGTGGCGAAGCTCAAGGAGGGCGACGGCGGTGAGATTGCCGTGTGCGGCAGCATCTCCGTGACCCGGCAGCTGCTGTTCGCGGGGCTGCTGGATTCGCTGCAGCTCATGACCCACCCCGTGGTGGCCGGCAGCGGCAGGCGGCTGTTCGAGGACGGCGATCCCCTCACCCGGCTGGTCCTGCTGGATGAGAAGCGCACCAGCAAGGGCAATGTGCTCACCACCTACGGGGTCCGCGGCGACTAAGCGCCCGCGCCAGGGCCACGCATGACCCCCGGGGCACCTTGGCACGGACTCACCGGACTATGGCCGGTTTACGCCGGGATCAGGAGTTGACATGCCCCGCGACGGCGGAAATGTCGGCCGGCGTGGTCCGGCAGCAGCCACCGATGATCCGGGCGCCGAGGGCCTGCCAGGCGGGAACGCCGTCCGCCAGCGCTGCAGGGGCAGTGGCCGCGGGTGCTGCGTCCCAGGTTTTGGTGCCCGCATCGTAGGTCTCCCCGGAGTTCGGGTAAGCCACCAGCGGTTTGCCGGTGCCGCCGCGGAGGGCCGTGAGCGCCGGGGCCACCAGTGCCAGCGGCACGCAGTTAACCCCGACGGCGGCCACGTGGGACTCGCCGTCCAGCAGTTCCGCGACGGCGGCCAGGGGCGTGCCGTCGCTGATGTGCCCGGCGTCGCGGAGGGAGAAGGAGAACCAGGATTCGACGCCGAGGTCCCGGGTCAGTTCCGCCAGGGCCCGGGCTTCGGCGAAGGAAGGCAGGGTTTCGCAGGCCAGGGCGTCGGCACCGGACTCAACCAGGGCTTCGAGGCGGGGGCGGTGGAAGTCGCGGAACTCTGCCGGTGTCAGGGCGTAGTCCCCGCGGTACTCCGAGCCGTCGGCAAGATAGGCACCATACGGCCCCACCGATCCGGCGATGAACAGGGGCCGGGCCTCCGACTGGTTGGCCAGGTGGTCGCGCCGCGCCTCGTCGGCCAGCCGCACGGACAATGCAACGAGGTCCAGGGCCTCCTGCTCCGTCATTCCCCGGGCGGCGAATCCCTGCGGTGTTGCCTGGTAGCTCGCGGTGGTGGCGATCCTGGCGCCCGCCGCGAAGTAGTCCCGGTGTACGTCCCGGATCAGGCCTGGATGTTCCAGCAGGACCTTGGCCGACCACAATGGATCGTCCAGGTTGCACCCTCGATCCTCGAGTTCCGTGGCCAGTGCGCCATCGGTGACGAGGGTTTCCCCGGTTTCGAGCAGGGCGGACAGCGTGGGATTGGCAGGCATGATGGTCACTATACGCATCCAGATATGCCGATGCCGGTTGTTACGGCGGCGTGAGCAGGCTGTAACTGCACCCGAATTACACTCAATGCCATGGCTAAATCTTCCAGCATGGGCCGCGGCGTCCTGGCCCTGCTGGCCGTGGGCTCCCGCCACGCGGCTGAACACCCGGGCGGGACCGTGGCTGACATCGCCGCCGGCCTGGGCAAGGACCGCAGCCAGGTCTCGCGGTACCTTCGCAGCGCGGAGCAGGAGGGCTTCCTGGCCCGCACCGCCCACCGCGCCTATGCGCTGGACTGGGAGTTCCTCACCGACGCCCAGCAACTGACCACACGCCGGCTGGAGTCCGATGCGGCCATCGCGCTAGACACCCTGGCAGCCGATACGGACGAGGCCTGCTTCCTGGGTGTCCTGCACGGGAACAGCACTGTGACCATCGGCGAAAGCGTTCCGGCCAGCAGCAACCTGGTGGGTTCCTGGCTGGGCAGGCCCTACCCCGCGTACTGCAGCGACGCCGGGCAGGCAGTGCTGTGGGAGTCCTCCGACGCGGAAGTCCGCAGCGTCTTCGCGGGCGTCGACTTTGTCCGGCACGGCCCCAACACGCCGCACAGTGTGGACGAGTTCCTGGCCAGGCGGGAGGCCGCAAAGGCGCGGGGCTATTCGATAGTGGACCAGGAAGCCGAACCGGGGCTCTACTCCCTGGCAGTCCCGGTGCGCGATTTCAAGGGCGAGGTGGTGGCAGCGCTGCAGATCGTGGGGATCAGGGACCGGCTGGAACCCCGCAAGGAAGCCTGCGCCGCGGAGCTGCTCCGGCAGGGACGGTGGCTTGAGTCCAGCCTGGGCTACCAGCCGAGGGATTAGCGGGGCACGGCCGCAGCGCCGAGCCTCTCCGCGGCGGCAGCCAGGGCGTCCGCCGCGGCCCGGCGCTCCGCCAGGCCCGGACCGCCGAGCACACTCAGCGAGGCCCGCACTGTTCCTGTCCCGTCCCGCACGGGCACGGCCAGCTCAACAACGTCATGCTCGAATTCCTCGACTGCGGCCACCACCCCGGCCCGGCGGTCCCGGACCATCAGCTCCCACACCCCATCAATGGTGTGCGCCGCGCCCGGACCGCCGATGCCAATGAAGTTCACGCCCTCCAGCAGGCCCTCCAGTGCCGGCCGGTCCAGGTCCCACAGCAGCGCCCGCCCGGCACCCGTGCACCAGACGGGGCTGACCATGCCCGGCCTGACGAAGCTGCCGGGGACGGCGTCATTGCTGGAGTTGCGGAGCAGGATGGCCCGGTAACCGTCGCGGACGGAGAGTCTGGCGCGCAGGCCCAAGGAGGACACCAGGACTTCGAGCTCGGTCCGGGCGGCCAGTACCCAGCCTGTGTTGAGGGAGGCTGCCAGTTTGAAGTATTCCGGTCCGGCCCGGAACGGCCCACGCTCCGGGCGTTCGAGCAGTCCGAGGTCGCACAGTTCCTGGGCCAGCCGTGAAACCCTGCTCTGGTCCATCGACAACGCCGCGGCGAGCTGGGAAACACCCAGGAGGGGCCGCCCGGACTTTTCCCGGTCAACCACCAGCCGGACAATCCGGAGCCCCTGCGCCAGGGACGACGCTTCAGCGGATGAATCCACGCTTTCCCTGCCCCTCCCGCCGGTCACCCGCCCATTCTTCCACGGCCGTCGCGGCGCAACATCCGGCCGGGCCGCCCCATGGTCGCCGCGGGCAGTATGGGCACCCTGGCCGCGGACGACGGCGGCGCGCACCGGCGGAGGTGCCGGGCGCACCCGCCGCACATCCGTCGTCGTCCGTTCCCGGCTTAGCGCCGCGGCTGAACCGGCGTGCGGCCGTGCCGAAGGTGGAAGTAGAGGTAGCAGGCAGCGACGAACGGGACGCCGAAGTAGAGCGCCGGTGCCTGGGCGGGATCGAGGGCGATGCCGATCAGGGACACGACGCACAGCGTGAACGCCAGGATGGGGACCAGCGGGAACAACGGCGCCTTGTAGGCGAGGGTGGACGTGTCACCGCCGCCACGGATGAACGCGCGCCGGTGGAAGAAGTGCGAGGCCGTGATGGACATCCAGACCCCCACCACCGCGAAACCGGCCACGGACACGAGGACCAGGTAGACGGTCTCAGGCGCCACCACGCTGCTGATCAGTGATGCCAGGCCGCCCACCATGCTCAGGGAGAGTGCAGCCAGGGGAATGCCGCGGCGGGTCAGCTTCTTGAGGGCGCGAGGCGCATGGCCTTCGTCGGCGAGCGAGAAGAGCATGCGGGCGCAGGAGAACAGGCCGCTGTTGCCGGCGGACAGTAGCGCGGTGATGATGACGAAGTTCATGATGTCGGCCGCGAACGGGATGCCGATGACTGAGAAGACGGTAACGAACGGGCTTTCGTCCAGCCCCACCTCCGTGTAGGGGATGGTGGCGGCGATGACCGCAATGGCGCCCACGAAGAAGATGAGCAGGCGGATCACGGTGGTGCGCATGGCCTTGGGGATGGCCGTGGCAGGGTCCTTGGTTTCGCCGGCGGCAACGCCGATCAGCTCGGAGCCGGAGAAGGCATAGAAGATGGCCAGCACGGTGACCAGGACGCCGGTAAAGCCGTTGGGGAACAGGCCGGATTCGGTGGCGAAGTTCTCGAAAAGGAACGGGTGTTCGCCGCCGCCGCCGAGCGGACGGAAGCCGAACAGGGCTGCGCCGCCCAGGACGATCAGGCCGATGATGGCGGCGACTTTGATGATGGCGAACCAGAACTCGGACTCGCCGAAGAACCGGGCGGACACCGCGTTGAAGCCGAAGAGGATGGCTGCAAACACCAGGCACCAGACCCACACCTCCACGTCCGGGAACCAGCGCTGCATCAGGAGGCCGGACGCCGTGAATTCGGAGCCGATGGCCACAGCCCAGCAGAGCCAGTACAGCCAGGCTGTGGCAAAGCCGGTGGCGGGGCCGATGGAGCGGGCCGCGTAGATATGGAAAGCCCCGGACACGGGGTACGCGATGGCCAGTTCGCCCAGGCACGCCATCACCAGGTACACCACGAACGCTCCGATGAGGTAGGCGATCACCGCGCCCAGCGGGCCCGCCTGGGAGATGGTGTAGCCGGAGCTGAGGAACAGGCCAGAGCCGATGACGCCGCCCATGGCAATCATCACCAGGTGCCGCGGCCCCATGGAGCGGCGGAGTCCGGAGGTGACCGGCTGCGCCGGGTCAGGCCGGGTGTCGAGCGTAGGCAATGAGGGTTCCACGGGGTCTCCAGTGCGGGTGATCGGTTTAGGCGGCGGGGTGTGCGTGCTTCGCAGGTGCGCTTCGCAGGGACACCGGGGATCGAAGAAGTGAACGCCGACAGAGCCGAAAGTAGCACGGTTGCCGAATTTACGGTCATTAAAGGCATGACAGTTTGCTTATATTGCACGCTGTTACATCGCTGGGTCGGGGCAGCGGCGGCCAGCACGCGCCGCTGCCGGGGCACATTGACACGGACACGCCGGGCAGCACAGGCTCAGCGCCCGGGAGCGGCCCCAATGTGCCCCGGGACGGTGGCGGCTCCACACAGGGACGGCGGCGGCGCCCACCCCGCGACGGTACCGACGCCGGCACTCCCCCAGGTGCCGGCGTCGGGCTTCCCCAGCGGCAACAGGTAAAATTGAGGGGTCATGCACTGTTCCTACTTTGATGCCGCCCGCTGCCGCTCCTGCACCCTCATGGGCACGCCCTACGGCGAACAGCTGGCCGGCAAGCAGGCCCACTGCCAGACGCTCCTCGCCGACCACACGGCCCTGGAGTGGCTGGAGCCGGTGGCCAGCCAGGAGTCCGCATTCCGCAACAAGGCCAAAATGGTGATCAGCGGAACGGCCCGGAACCCCACCATCGGCATCCTGGACGCCGAGGCCCACGGCATTGACCTGCGCAAATGCGGTGTCTGCTCCCCCGGGCTCCGCGCCGTGTTCCCCGTAGTGGCCGCCTTCATCCGCACCCACCGCCTGACGCCCTATGATGTGCCCAACCGGAGCGGCGAACTCAAGCACCTGATCGTCACCGAGTCCCCGGACGGCGAGATCATGCTGCGCCTGGTCCTCCGTTCCGAGCAGCTGGTCCCCCGCATCAGGAAGCACCTGCCGGACCTGTTGGAGGCCCTGCCCCAGGTGAAGGTGGTGTCCATCAACCTGCACCCCGAGCACAAGGCGGTGCTGGAGGGCGACCGGGAGATCCTGCTGACGGAGCAGTCCACGCTGAACATGCGGGTGAACGACATTAACCTGCACCTGCGCCCGCAGAGCTTCTTCCAAACCAACAGCCATATGGCCGCGGCACTGTACCGGCAGGGGCGGGAATGGGTGAATGAGCTGGCGCCGGCGTCAGTCTGGGACCTGTACTGCGGCGTGGGCGGGTTTGCCCTGCACGTCGCCAATCCCTCCCGCACGGTCACCGGCATCGAAACCAGCAGCGAAGCCATCGTCTCCGCCCGGCTCAGCAGCGACGAAGCCGGGCTGCAGGGCATGGAGTTCGAGGCCGGGGACGCCACCGCCTTCGCCCTGGCGGCACGGCAGGCACCGGACCTGGTCATCGTGAACCCGCCGCGGCGGGGCATCGGCAAGGAGCTGTGCGGCTGGCTGGAATCCTCGGACGTGCAGCACGTGGTCTATTCCAGCTGCAACGCTCAGTCCTTGGCCCGCGATCTGGCCGCACTCCCCTCCTTCACGGCGCGGCGGGTCCGGGTCCTGGACATGTTCCCGCAGACCACGCACTACGAAGTGATGGTCCTGCTGGAGCGCGCCGGCTAGCTTTCCGGCGTCTGCTGGGCCAAGACGCGTTCGACGGCGGCCGCGCTGGCTTCCTGCCCGCTGGACCGCAGTCCGGCCACCACGCCGGAGGCGTCGGCTGCGGACCGGTTCTGGCTCAGCTTCTCCTTCGCCTCAATCCGGGTAATCATCAGTTCAATGCCCACGATGGCGCGCAGCTGCCCGGCAATGAACTTCGCCGGTGCGTCATCAACGCTCCACGGGTGCTCCCGCTCCCCCTCATGCCGGTCCGTCAGGCGGCGGACGTGCCGCGCCAGCCAGCCGGCGTCGTCGTGGACCACCAGTTCGCCGTACACGTGGGCCGTGCTGTAGTTCCAGGTGGGCACCACGCGGCCGTGCTCGGCTTTGGACATATACCAGGACGGCGAGATGTAGGCATCGGGGCCCTGGATGATGGCCAGCGCCTCACCGGTAACCGGAGCTGTGGCCTGCGGGTTGTTCCGGGCGACGTGCGCGTGCAGTGCGCCGTACTCCCCCACGTCCGGCTCGAAGACGAACGGCAGCAGCGTGGCCAGCAGGCCGGCGTCGGTCATGGTGATGAGGTTGGCCGCACCCGGGCTGGTGAGCAGGTGCCGGGTGGCCTCGGGGCCGGCGGCAAAGTGGGCGGGAATATACATGGGGATGTCCTTATGGGTAGTTGAGGAGCAGGTCAGGGTTTGGGTTTGAGCCGGACGCGGACGGCGGCGCCGGCACAGAGAATGACAGCGAGGCCGCCAATCGCCGTGGTCCAGGTGACCGCTTCTCCGAGCAGGAGCGCCGCCCAGCTGATGCTCAGCACAGGCTGCAGGAGCTGGATCTGGCTGACCTGCGCCATGGGTCCGATGGCAAGGCCGCGGTACCAGGCAAAGAATCCGAGGAACATGCTGACCACGGCAAGATAGGCAAACGCCGCCCACTGGACGGGCGTGGCCGACGGCGGCTGGCTGGCGAGGCTGGACACGGCCAGCGCCAGCATGGGTGGGAACGCGAGGACCAGCGCCCAGGCGATGGTCTGCCAGGACCCCAGTTCGCGGGCCAGCAGGCCGCCCTCGGCGTATCCGGCGGCGGCGCACACCACCGCGCCGAGCAGCAGGAGGTCCGCCCAGTGCAGATGGCCGATCCCGCCTGATTGCAGGAACGCGAAGGCAACGGCGGCCAGCGAGCCGAGCGCCATGACGGCCCAGAAAGCCGGCCGGGGACGCTCCCGGGTCCGCAGGATGGCGGCCGTGGCGGTGGCGGCGGGCAGGAGCGCGATCACCACGGCACCGTGCCCGGCCGGAACGGCGGTGAGCGCGTAGGACGTCAGGAACGGAAAGCCGACGACGACGCCCCCGGCCACCACCGCGAGCCGCGCCCAGGTGCGTGGTTGCGGAAGCCGCTGCCGCGTGAGTGCCAAGGCTGCGGCTGCGAGGACTCCGGCAACGGCAGCGCGGCCGGCACCGATGAACAGCGGGGACAGGCCCGCCACCGCCATCCGGGTTAGGGGGACCGTGAAGGAGAAGGCCGCGACGCCGAGGAGGCCCCACCAGATGCCGGCCGGTGTCCCGCTCGGGGCGGCCTGGCGGGGCAGTATCACTGGCTTCGTCAGAACGGTAGCGCTACTATGTTCTCTCATGAACAACGATAGCAGTTCGCGGATTGTCCTGGCACTCAAAAAGTGGATTGCCGGTGCCGCGCCGGGAGCGAAACTGCCGTCCACGCGCTCCCTGGTGGCCGAGTACCAGGCCAGCCCGGTCACGGTGCAGAAGGCGCTGCAGGCGTTGACGGCGCAGGGACTGATCGAAAGCCGTCCCGGAGTGGGAACCTTCGTGCGGGCCGTCCGGACGGCGCGCCCCGCGGACTACGGCTGGCAAACCGCGGCGCTGGGGTCGCCGTCGGCCGCGCTGCCGTCGTCGTCCACCATGCGCACGGTGCCCAATGACGCCATCTGGTTCCACTCGGGCTACCCGGACCGTGAACTGCTGCCGGAACGCCTGGTGCGTGCGGCTCTGGCCCGGGCAGCGCGCGGTGACGCGGCACTGTCGCGCCCGCCGGCGGCCGGGATGCCGGAGCTGCAGCACTGGTTTGCCCAGGAGCTGGGGTCGGCGACGCCGGTGGGCATCACTCCTCCGACGCCGAGTGACGTGATCGTGCTGCCGGGAAGCCAGAGCGGACTGAGCTCCATCTTCCGGGCGCTGGTGGGGGCCGGGCAGCCGCTGCTGATGGAGTCGCCCACCTACTGGGGCGCCATTTTGGCCGCCGCACAGACGGGCGTCCGGGTGGTGCCGGTGCCCAGCGGGCCGGACGGCCCGGACCCGGTGGAGCTGGCCCGGGCGTTCGAGGAGACCGGCGCGCGGGCGTTCTACGCCCAGCCCAACTACGCCAACCCCAGCGGCGCCCAGTGGGCACCCGGGCGCGGCGGCGAGGTCCTGGAGGTGGCGCGCGCGCACGGGGCGTTCGTCATCGAGGACGACTGGGCCCATGATTTCGGCATCACCTCAACGCCGGTGCCGCTGGCCACGCAGGACGATTCCGGGCACGTCATCTACATCAGGTCGCTGACCAAGAGCGTATCCACGTCTGTGCGGATTGCCGCCGTTGTTGCCCGGGGTCCGGCCCGGGAGCGGATCCTGGCGCACCGGGCGGCGGAATCGATGTACGTCAGCGGGCTGCTGCAGGCCGCGGCCCTGGATGTGGTGACGCAGCCTGGGTGGCAAACCCACCTGCGGAGCCTCCGCCAGCAGCTGCAGTCCCGCAGGGACCTGCTGGTGACGAGCATCCGGGAACACGTGCCGGATGCGCATATCGAGCTGCTGCCCAAAGGCGGCCTGAACCTCTGGCTGCGGATGCCCGACGGCACGGACCTGCCCCGGCTCACCCGGGACTGCGAGGACAACGGGGTGATCATCGCGGCCGGCACCGAATGGTTCCCGGCCGAACCTGCCGGCCCGTTCGTCCGGCTCAACTACTCCGGCCCCAACCCGGCGGCCTACCCGCAGGGTGCCCGCCTGATCGGCGAGGCACTGGCGCGGCAATTCTGAGCCAAGAGGCAGGATTCCCCAAGGAATTGATCAAGGTTGGCCCAGGGCCAGCTTTCCTACCTGCGCCGTGGCTACGCTGGCCGTGCACTTCGCATCCGGCACACGTCAATGGGGGCACAAATGAATACACGGAAGCACTCTCACCGGTCGTGCGCCGCAGACCCGAAAGCCGAGACGGGTCCCGGCCACAGCGCCCGGAGGCATGGCCACAAGAACGGTGTTGCGGCCGCGGCCGCCATTGTGCTCCTACTGACCGGCTGCGGCGGATCCCCCGCCTCACTCAGCGCGGCGACGGCAGACGAACCCACCAGCACGGCTAAGGCCTCGCCCACACCCAGCGCCACGCCCATCTCCGGAACTGCGTGTGCGAGCGTAGACAGCCAGAAGTCCGCCGGCGGCTCCACATATATCTGTACGAAGGACGAGTCCGGTGCCGTCGTGTGGCTTGAGGCCTCCCAGTCGCGGACTGTGAAGGAGAAACTGGCGGCCGCTGCTGCGGCCAGGGCTGCCGCAGACAAGGCAGCAGCGGACAAAGCCGCGGCAGACAAAGCAGCATCCGATAAGGCAGCAGCGGACAAAGCGGCAGCCGATGCTGCCGCGCAGGAAGCGGCGCGCCAAGCCGCGGAAGCCAAGGCCGCACAAGACGCCGCCGCAGCACAGGCTGCGGCCGAAGCCGCTGCAAGGGCAGCAGCAGCGCCAGCACCTAAAGCCGTTCCCGCCGCTCCTGCGGCCGGAACCGGTTGTGATCCGAACTATTCAGGATGCGTGCCTATCGCCTCGGACGTCGACTGCGCCGGCGGAAGCGGCAACGGTCCCGCCTACGTACGGGGGCCGGTACAGGTTATCGGCAGCGATATTTACGGTCTGGACCGTGACGGCGACGGTTTCGGATGCGAGTAGTTAGGCGGGCTTGACCAGCTCTTCGCTCTTGTCCCACAGCTCGCGGGCCAGGACGGCGTCGTAGGCCTGCTTGTTGGCCTTGGCCAAGGCACGCTTCGCGTAGTACGCACCTGAGATCCAGTCCGTGCCGGCGGTGCCGTTGATGAGCCACAGCATGGTGTCGGCGCCCTGGTCCGGGGTGAGCATGAAGCGGTTCAGGATGGTCTTGTACGCGTGCCGCCACGGACTCGCCGACTCCGCCGCGAAGTTGGTGCGGACCACGCCGGGGTGGAACGCCGCCGTCGTAATCCCGCGCTCGTGGAAGCGGCGGTGCAGCTCGGACGTGAAGAGGATGTTGGCGAGTTTGCCGGTGCCGTAGGCGCGGTTGACGGAGTAGCTGTGCTCGGCGGTGAGGTCGAAGAGGTCCAGCTTGCCGAAGCCGTTGGCCGCGCTGGAGGTGTTGATGACCTTGGCGTTGCTGGCTGCCAAGGTATCCATCAGCAGGGTGGTGAGCAGGAACGGCGCCAGGTGGTTGATCTGGAACGTTGCTTCGTTGCCGTCCACCGTCAGGGTGCGCTTGCCCATGATGCCGCCGGCGTTGTTGACCAGGACGTCGATGCGCGGGTAGTCGGACTTCAGCTGCGCCGCGAGCGTACGGACCTGCGCGAGGTCGGCAAAGTCGGTGACGAAGTAGTCGGCGTCGATCTCCTTGGCCAGGGCCCGGGTCTTCTCGGCGGAACGCCCCACGACGACCACTTTTTCGCCCGCCTTTGCCAGGGTCCGGGCGGCTGCTGCGCCGATGCCGTCGCTGGCGCCGGTGATCACGATGGTGCGTTGGGTCAAGGGGTGTCCTTTGCTCGGAGCGGCTGCGCCCTCATCTTGGTGGATCGAACGGGCGCACATAGGGGGAACAACGACGGCGGGGCGGCAGGTGTTCCCACCCGCCGCCCCGCCGCTACTTAATTGGGGACGCTATCCCGCCAGCCCGGCCACCAGGAAGATGACCGCGGCGATGCCGAAGCCCATGACACCGATCAGGGTTTCCATCACGGTCCAGGTCTTGAGAGTGGTCTTGACGTCCATGCCGAAGAAGCGGCCCACCAGCCAGAAGCCGGAGTCGTTCACGTGTGAGACCACCACGGAACCGGCGGCAACGGCGATGACCATGGCGGCCACCTGCATGCCGTTCAGTCCGCCGGCTGCAACGGCGGGGGCGATCAGGCCCGCTGTGGTGGTGAGTGCCACGGTGGCCGAACCCTGCGCGATGCGGAGGATGGCGGAGATCAGGAACCCGGCCAGGATCAGCGGAATGCCGAGCCCGCCCAGGACGTCGGCCAGGGCCTTGCCGATGCCGGAGGTGCGCAGGACGCCGCCGAACATGCCGCCGGCGCCGGTGATCAGGATGACCGAGCAGACCGGGCCGAGCGAGGACTCCAGCAGCTTCTCCAGGGCGCCGGAGTCCTTGCCGCGCTTGGCGCCCAGGACGAAGAGGGCCACAAGGACGGCGATCAGCAGGGCTACCGGCGTCTCGCCGAGGGTGCGCAGGATCTGGAACCACTGCTGGTCCTTGGTGCCCTCGGCCAGCACGCCCGAGGAGGCCAGCGTGTTCAGGCCGGTGTTGACGAAGATGAGGACCAGCGGAAGGAGCAGCAAGCCGATGATGGTGCGGAAGCGCGGCGGGTGGGACTCGGCTTCGGCCGAGGCGTGGCCCAGGATTTCCGGAACCGGCAGGACCAGCTTCTTACCGGTGTACAGACCGTACAGGTAGGTGGTGACGTACCAGGTGGGGATGGCGACGACGAGCCCGGCGATGGTCACCAGGCCGATGTTCGCGTCGAAGAATGCAGCAGCGGAGACCGGGCCCGGGTGCGGGGGCAGGAAGATGTGCATGACGGAGAACGCACCGGCGGCGGGCAGGCCATAGCGGAGCACGCCGCCGCCCAGGCGGTGGGCCACGGCGAAGACCACGGGCAGCATGACCACCAGGCCGGCGTCGAAAAAGATGGGGAAGCCGAAGATCAGGGAAGCGAGGCCCAGCGCGAACGGGGCCCGCTTTTCGCCGAAGATGCCGATCAGGTAGTCGGCCAGGACCTTGGCGCCGCCGCTGGTTTCGACGAGGCGGCCCAGCATGGCCCCGAGGCCCACCAGAAGCGCTACCGTCCCCAGCGTGGTGCCGAACCCGTTGATCAGGACGGGCACCACCTGGTTGGCGGGGATGCCGGTGGCAAAGGCGGTGGCCAGGCTGACCAGGATCAGGGCGATCAGGGCATGCACGCGCAGCTTGATGATCAGGAACAGCAGGGCGAGGATCGCGGCTGCGGCGATGAGCAGCAGGGGGCCTGCTCCCAGCGTCTGGGTCCATCCTTCGATGGTCATGGTTCTCCTTTGAAACAGTACTTCTAATTGGGGATTCGGGGGTGCTTAGGAAGCGCGGGGCGCCTGGTCCGCGTCAAGGCCAAGGGCCTGCACGACGGCGGCGACCAGCTCCTCCGGTGAGCGTGAGATGTCGAGGCGGAGGCTGCCGGCGTCGAGCTCTTCCTGGCTCAGCGGTTCCAGCGTAGCCAGCTGGCTGGGCAGCAATGTTGGCGGCATGAAGTGGCCTTCGCGGCCCTGCATGCGCTGCCCGATTAGGTCTGCGCCGCCGTCGAGGTGCAGGAAGACCACGCGCCCCCCGGCTTCGGACAGGAGCCGGCGGTAGCTCTGCTTCAGGGCGGAGCAGGTGAGGACGGTGCTCAGGCCGTCCCGGGATTTGGCTGTCATCCAGTCACGTATTTCGCCAAGCCAAGGCCAGCGATCGTCGTCTTGGAGGGGGATGCCCTGGCTCATCTTGTCGATGTTGGCGGCCGGGTGGAACTCGTCCGCTTCGGCGCAGGCCCAGCCCAGCCGGTCAGCGAGGGCGGCGGCGAGGGTGGATTTGCCGGACCCGGCAACGCCCATGACCACCAGGTGCGTGGGGGGATACTGCATGTTTGTACCTCCGGAGAAGACGTCGTTGGCTTTCGAAGAAGCTTCCTGCGGTGCCCGGTTTGCGTGGGCTACGCCATAAGGTATCACCTTTCAAAGCTATAAATACTATCTTTCCGTGTCACAAGTCATACCTTTGGGCTCTTCGCCGGTATTCTTGAGATGCGCTGCGGCGCAGAGAGAGGCGGAAAGCATGTCAACGGCGACAGTTGAAGAGACGGATGACGCGCACGACGGCGGCGCGTCCGGCGCGATGCACGAGCGCGTTTTGGAGGCGGTTGGCGTAGCCGTGGCGTCCGGCCAGCTTCCGCCGGGCAGCCGGCTCACCCTGGAGGGGCTGCAGCAGGAGTACAGGATCTCGCGGACCGTTGCCCGGGACACCATGAAGGTCCTGGAGTCCATGAACCTGGTGTATTCGCGCCGGCGGGTGGGCATCGTGGTGCAGGAGCGTGAGCACTGGAATGTTTTCGATCCCAAGCTGGTGCGGTGGCGCCTCGCTTCCGATCGCCGGGAGGTCCAGTACAGCAGCCTGACCGAGCTGCGCATCGCCGTCGAACCCATCGCCGCAGCCGGAGCAGCGCGGCGGGCCAGTGCCGATGAACGCGCCCAGCTCCTGGCCCTTGCCCGCGACCTCCGGCGGCTGGGCGAGGCCGGGGACCTGCAGAACTTCCTGGCGGCGGACATCGAATTCCACCAGCTCCTGCTGCGCAGCTGCGGCAACGAAATGTTCCGGGCACTCGAAGGCATGGTGGCAGAGGTCCTGACCAGCCGCACCCAGCAGGGGCTCATGCCGTTCAAGCCGCGCAACGAGGCCCTGCAGGCGCATGAGGATGTGGCCGCTGCCGTAGCGGGCGGGGACACCGGTGCCGCCGAGCAGGCCATGCACCACATCCTGGACGAGGTCCGCGAGGCCATGGGGCTACGCTGAATCCATGAAAAAGGGTTGGGGGATCCTGGGAACACTTGCCGCGGCCATGCCGGGGTTACTCCCGCTGACCGGCTGCACACCGTACGCCTGTACGGCCATCGGGTGGACCAATTCCTTGACCGTGACTGTCGGGGGAAACCCGGCCGCTGTCAGCGAGGTCCGGCTGTGCGACGAAAAGGACCGGTGTTCCCGGCCTGCTCCCACCCCGGCCGATCCCCTGCCCCTGCGGAGCGTGGTCCCCACGTTCGATCCGACTACTGGAACACCCGAGCCCGCGCCGGAGTCTGAGCCCTATCCGCTGTTCACTGTCACCAGGGAGGGCGACACCTGGAATTTCATGATGGGGATGAACGCTCCGCCGAGGGCAACCATCAGCGCCCTCACCGCGGACGGAACGGTGTTGGCCTCGCAGAACGTGGAGCTGACGTGGACCCGGGTAGGCGGGTCGGAGCAGTGCGGCGGCCCGATGAGCACGCCGCCCCTCCAATTGCGGGTCCCCTGACTCCGGAGCTTTCGCATGACCGGCCCGGGACCGCATGACCGTTGTTGGCCGGCACCGGTTATGCGGGTAAGGGCCGGTCATCCGGCGGGGGCGGCCTGTGTGCCCGTGGCAGGGCGGCGGGGCCCGGCAACCAAGCCGGGCCCCGCCGTCGTACGTCCTGTGCCTGTGCCCTATGACCTACATCCGGAAGGATGCGTACGGCTCGCTGGGAAGGTTCCCTGCCGACCATGGTGATCCCGAGCGGATGTCCGGGGTGTGTCCACGGCCGTCAGCCAGGATGGTGCAGATGGTTGCGATGAGGACCCAAAGAACAAAAAGCAGGAGGCCGAGCAGTTCCATGGTGGTGCTTTCTGGTGAGTGTGCGGTTGGGGCGATTTCAGTGTGTTCTGCGGGCGTGTGAGCAACCGTGTGACGGCCGCTGACGCTGGCTTTGCCGCGGCGTACCATGAGCCCTATGGCCGAGAACTGGATTCGGCTCCTCGGTCCGCCCGCGATCGAGTCCCCCGGCACCACTCCCCCGCAGCCCCGGGGCCGCAAGGCCTGGGCGCTGCTGGCCTACCTCGCACTGCAGGACGACGGCACCGGCCGGTCCCGCACCGCTTCCCTGCTGTTTCCTGACGCCGCGGACCCGCTGGGGGCGTTGCGCTGGAACCTGTCGGAGCTGCGCCGGGCCCTGGCCGGCGTTACCGTGGCCGGCGATCCGCTGCGGCTGGACCTGATGCCGCCGTGGCGCTGCGATGCGCTGGAAGCCATGGACCCTGCCACCGGTCCGGGCACCGACCCGCGCCGCTTCACCGGGCAGTTGCTGGAGGGGTTGGCCTTCGCCGACTCTCCGGTTTTTGATTCCTGGCTGGCGGACCAGCGTTACCGCCTGGACAACGTGGTCCAATCGTTGCTCTATGAGGCCGCCCTGGCGGCGCTGGCATCGGGTGCCGCCGGCGAGGCCGCGGAGCTGGCAACCCTGGCCCTGGAGCGGAACCCCTTCCATGCAGACTGCAACGCCGTCCTGGTCAAGGCCCTCATCGCGGCGGGCGAGTACCGCAAGGCCCGCGCGCACGCCGTCCAGTGCGGCAACCTGTACCGGCAAGAAATGGGGCTGCCGCTGCCGGCGGAGGTCCGCCGTGCGTTGTTCGACGCGGATCCGGAGCCCGATCCGGGCACGCCTGCCACTGCGGCGACCGTGCGGTCCTACCTGGATGCGGGAGGGGCATCGCTGTGGGCCGGCTCCGTAGACCGCGGGCTGGAGCAGCTGCGGCTTGCCGTCAGCCTGGCGCAACACACGGGCAACAGCCATTTGGTGGCCGAGTCGCTGGTGACACTGGCCGGGGCGTTGATCCACCAGGCCGGCGGCCGCGGTGCCGAGGTGGCGGACCTCCTGCACCGGGCGCTTCAGGCGGAAGGGCCCGACGGCGCCTCCCGGACCGCCGCTGCGGCGTACCGCGAGCTGGGCTACCTGTCCGTGCAGCGGGGTGTTCCGGATCGTGCCGCCGGGTGGCTGGACAAAGCGATGCAGGCGGCGGACGGCTTTTCCGATGAACGGGCACGGATCCTGGCCATCCAGGGCATGCTTGCCTCGGACACGGCCCGCTACGACGCGGCAGTGACTGCGCTGACCGAGTCCGGGCAACTGGCTTCCGGCGTCGGCAACCGCCGCCAACAGGCGTTCAGCGCGGCCCTGTTGGGACGGGTGCACCTGCTCCGGGGCGAACTGGACCTGGCCGGCGCCGTCCTGGACCGGGCGCTCGCCTTGATAGCGGAGGAACACTGGACGGCGTTCGAGCCGTTCGTTGCGGGGGTGCGCGGCGAAACCTACCTGGCAGCCGGGCAGATGGAGGAAGCGGCGGCGTTCATCGACAGGTCCTGGGTGATGGCGGAGCTGGCCGGCGACCACTGTTACATGGCGCTTGCTGCCGGAGCCGAAGCGCGGTTGTTCGCCCGGCACGGCGACCTCGCAGCAGCGGAACACTGGATTGACCGCGGCCTCGAGCCGAAGCCCTGGTACCTGTGGTACTCGGCCAGGCTGCTGGACACTGCAGCGGAGGTGGCCATCAGCATCAAGTCACCGCGGGCGGCCGGCTTCGTGGAACGGCTGGGTGAGCTGGCAAGCCGCAGCGGGATGCGGGAGTTCGTGGTGCGCGGCCAGTCCCACCGCGCCTTGCTCGGGGACGAAGCCGCAGCGGAAGCCGTCCCCTGGCTGGCCAAGGAAATCGACAACCCTGCGCTGACGGCTTTCCTGGCCGAGCGGCACCCGCGGTGATGCTGCCGAAGCCTGACGTGGCACACCCGGGTTAAACGCAAGCAGGGCCTGCCCGGAGGCAAGCCCTGCTTGTAAGAAACCTAACGGTCCCGAAACTCTAGGAAATTAGAGAGCCTGGATGTTGGTAGCCTGGGGACCCTTGGGGCCCTGCTCGGTGTCGAAGGAAACCTTCTGGTTCTCTTCGAGGGAGCGGAAGCCGGAGGAGTTGATCGCGGAGTAGTGCGCGAAAACGTCCTGCGAGGAGTCGTCCGGGGAGATGAAGCCGAAGCCCTTTTCAGCGTTAAACCATTTGACGGTACCAGTAGCCATTATTTTTGTCCTTCGTGAAGGTGGAGGGAACGTCCCGACTTTCGGGCCCTCCGGCGTGGGGTGTTCAAAAACCGCTACTTCAGAAGAACACGGACTTTCGACCGCGCGTACTGCCTGAACTACCAACTGCATAAACACAACAACATGTACCACACTACAGGAGTTTCCGGCGCAGCCGAACCAAAGCCCCGGCGTCCCCTGCCTCCAATGAACTCCCGCGCGGCATCACCGGAGGGCCCAGCCGGTGGACGACGGAACACCCCAGCAATCACCCTCGACGAGGCTGGGGAACGGGCATATCCTGCATCCAGATCGAGCCCCCAAGCGTTCCCCGGAGATGACACCCATGGAGATGCCCAAAGCGTCCGAACAGGACAAAGAGCGGTTCCGGCGCGTGGTGCCGGACCATCCGGACGTGGTGGTGAAGCCGATGTTCGGGAACCTGGGAGCGTTCATCAACGGCAACATGTTCGCGGGCCTGTTCGGGTCCACCATCGGCGTGAAACTCTCCGACGCGGACAGGAACGTGCTCGAGTCCTCTGAACGGACGGTGCCGTTCGGACCCGCGGAACGGCCGATGGGCGGATACACCGGACTGCCGGAGGTCTGGAACGAGGAGGGCGACGGCGACGATACCCGCGCCCGGGCGTGGGCCGAAAAGGCTCTTGAGTACATCGCCACGCTTCCGCCCAAGGAACCGAAGGCCCGGACGCCAAAAGCGCGCACGCCGCGGGCAGCCGCGAAATAGCCGCGAACTCCCCCGCTGGCTAATCATTGGCGTCGTGTTCCGCCTAGCTGAATGTGGTCAGCGGACCGCTCAGCCTGGGCCGTGGACCTTGCGGTGCTTGCCGCTCCGGGCAAGGAACGCATACACCACCAGCGCCACCCCGGCAGCAATCATCACCGCTGGCACGGCAAAATCCAGCGGTATCAGGACCGCCGCAGCCTGCAGGGCCATGATCACACCGAGTACTGCAAGGACACCCGCGGGGATGAGCGGCCACTTCAGGTGGCCGTCGCGTAGGGTTCCGGGCCGGCCGTCATCCGGAATGCGGACCGGGATCAGCGCAAGCACCACGAACGTCGCGGCCAGGCCCAGGAACAGGACCGCGGCGATGGGCAGGCCCTGGAGCGCCGGCGGCAGGGCCACAATCACGCCAAGCGTCAGCATCACTCCGGCCGGGATGATGGCCCACCAGTTGTCCGGGACGCGGACGTAGACGGCGGCGAAGCCGGCACCCATGAAGAGGAACAGGAAGCCCGCAGACGCGCCGCTGCCGGTGAGTTCGGCGGACGTGACCACCGCCGCAAGGCCAAGGAAGACGGAACCGGGGATGGCCGCCCACCAGTGCTCCCGGCGTCGGACGAAGACGGACAGGAACAGGACACCGGCGGCAGCAAACACCAGTGGCGCAACGATCGCCCCGCTGTCGAGGACCCCCACCCGGTCCAGCATCAGCAGGACACCCAGCATCATCAGGACAATGCCGGCGATGATGCTCGCGTTGGCCGATTTCACCGTATGCCTCCCCGGGTCCGGAACGCGGCGGAGGGGCCGCTTCCGCCTTCAGGCTAGGACCGGGCAGAGGCCGGCAGGTAGGGCCCAAAGCCCCGGCGCACGGTGGTTGAGCCTGTCGAAACCCCAGGCTGCCTACTTCAGGCTCAGAACCTCGTCGAGGGGGCGGCCGTTGACGAACACCTGCGCGCTGGTGGCCCCGGAGGCGGCCATCGCCGTGTACTCCAGCTGGGCCTTGACCCTCGGAATGTCGCACACACCCCCCAGCATGAACTGCCCGGTCAGCCAGATGGTGATGGTGCTGCCTGTCAGTTCACCGGCCACATACGTCAGGTTCGACTGGTACAGCGCGTTGACCAGTCCGGACAGGCCTAGGTCGCGGCTCTTGTTGGCCAGCAGCGCTTCGACGCTGGGCCTCACCTGGTCCGTGAAGGTCACCGGCCCGGTGGTGGTGGCCACCAGGCTGTCACCACAGCCGATCAGCGGCCCGGACATCCCGTTGTCGCCGACGGCCACGTAGTACACGGTCAGCGGTCCCGTTTGTTCCGGCAGCCCGGTGGGTTGCGGTTCTTCCGTCGCAGGCTGGCTGGCGGGAGCGGACGACGGCGGCGCGGCGGCGCTGGTGGTGGGCGCGGCTGAGGTGCTGGACGGCGTAGTCGTGGTGGGCGCGGTGGTGGGCGTCGCCGTCGTGCTTGGACCGGCCGCACCGGAGGCGCTCGCAGTAGGCGCAGCTGAGCTCGTCGTTGGAGCGGGTGCGGGCTGGCCGATGCAACCGGTGAGGACGATCAGGCCGCTGAGCCCGATCACGCTGAGTCCCAAACGCCCGGGCCTGGTCATGATGCCCCCTCGAATGCGGGCCCGCGGGATGCGGGACCCACCCTCAAGCTACGCCGGAGGGTTACTCCAGAACAGGGACTAAAGTCCGGCGGCGGGATACCTGCCGTAGGGGCGGCCCTACTGCGCATCGCGCCTTTTTTCTGCGTCCAAACCAAGCCGACCGAAGAGGTCCGGAATAGTTGGGTGCAGGCTGCGCCGATCCCGCAGGCTTGTTGCAGAAGGAGGACGCTGTGATTGCAGTTCTGAACCGGGTCATCGATTCCATCGAGGAGCACCTCACCGAAGAGATCGAGGTCGCCAACCTGGCCGGCGGGCTGGGCACCACGGAGTACCACGTCCGCCGGATGTTCTCGTCGCTGGCCGGCATGCCGCTGTCCGAATACATCCGGCGGCGGCGCATGACCGTGGCTGCGGCTGATGTGATAGGCGACGGCGACCTGCTGGGAACGGCGGTGCGCTTCGGCTATGGCTCCACGGAAGCATTCGGCCGGGCCTTCCGGGCGGTGCACGGCATCAGCCCCGCCGACGCGCGCCGGAACGGCGGCCCCCTTCGCACCCAACCACAGCTCAGGTTCCGCCTGACCATCGAAGGAAACACCACCATGGATACCCGCATCGCAGATCGCCCTGCCTTCAGGCTCGTGGGCCACGCCGCACGCGTGCCGCTCATCCATCAGGGCCCCAACCCGCACATTCAGGCGCACATCGCTTCGCTGCCCGCGGCCGAGCACGCCCGCCTGAAAGCGCTGTGCAACACCGAACCGGCTGGGCTGCTGCAGGTGAGTGCCGACGTCGACCCCGACTATGCCGAGGGCAGTGACCTCACATACCTGCACGGCGTGGCCGTCAGCGAGGGGACGCCGGTGCCCGAGGACCTCGACGCGATAGAGGTCCCGGCCGGCGCCTGGGCGGTATTCCGCACCAGCGGCGCCTACCCGGCGGCGCTCCAGAGCACGTGGGCGGCGACCGCGGCCCACTGGTTCCCGTCCAACCCCTGGCGGCTGAGGCCCGGCCCGTCGGTGGTGGCCATCCTGGACCGCGCCGACGATTTCAGCACCGCCACCACTGAGTTGTGGCTGCCGGTGGAGCGCGCGTGACGTAGCGGCGGGCGCCGGGCCGGCGCGCAGGCGGCGGGCCCTGGCCCCAGGCCGGGATTAACAGCTCTTGTCATGCAGTTAACCGTTCATTCACACCACCCTCACAGCCTGTCCAACCGGCCTCCGTACGGTCGGTGGCATGGACAACATCTCCCGCAGAACCCTCATCTCCGCCGGCCTGGGCGCAGGCATCGTCGCCGCCCTGCCGAGTGCCGCCGTCGCGGTTTCCACCGCTGACGACGCCGGCCTCCGCACCTACCCGTTCACCCTCGGCATCGCGTCCGGCGAGCCGTGGCCGGACGGCTTCGTGCTGTGGACGCGGCTCGCGCTGAACCCCGTGGCCGACGACGGCCTGGGCGGCATGCCCGCCCGCAACGTTGCGGTGCAGTGGGAAGTGGCGGAGGACGAAGGCATGCGCCGGGTAGTAGCCCGCGGCGTCGAGCACGCCCGGATTGAAACCGCACACTCGGTGCACGTGGAACTGCGTGGCCTGCGTCCGGGACACGAATACTTCTACCGGTTCCGCACGGGCCGCCACGTCAGTCCGGTGGGCCGCACCCTCACCACCCCGGCCCCGCACGAAACGCCTGCTGCCCTGGCCATGGCGTTTGCCAGCTGCGCCCAGTACGAGCACGGCTACTTCACCGCGTACCGGCGCCTGGCCGAGGACCACCCGGACCTGGTGCTGCACCTGGGCGATTACCTTTACGAGTACAAGAAGGGCAGCTACGTGATCGGCGGCGGCAACCCGCGCGACCACGAAGGCCCGGAGACCGTGGCACTGGAGACCTACCGGCAGCGCCACGCGCAGTACAAGGCCGACGCCGACCTGCAGGCCGCGCATGCCATCGCACCGTGGGCAGTGGTGTGGGATGACCACGAAGTGGACAACAACTGGGCCGATGAGGTGCCGGAGAACAGCGACGCCGGACAGCTCAACGACACCACCGAGCACTTCCGCCACCGCAGGGCCGCCGCGTTCCAGGCGTACTACGAGAACATGCCGCTGCGGCCGTCCTCGCTTCCGGCGGGCCCGGACATGAAGATCTACCGCCGGATCCAGTGGGGCCAGCTGGCCAACTTCCACATGATGGACACCCGGCAGTACCGCGACGACCAGCTCGCCGGCGACGGCTGGAAGAAGAACGTGGCCGAGCGCCTTGCCGAGGACCGGACCATCACCGGCGCCGAGCAGGAGAAGTGGCTGCTGGACGGGTTCAAGGACTCCACCCAGCGCTGGGACATCCTGGGCCAGCAGGTCTTCTTCGCCGAGCGGGACCGGGCCCAGGCACTCGACGTGGACGACGTCTCCATGGACGGCTGGGACGGCTACGTATCCTCCCGCCGCCGCATCACCCAGGGCTGGGTGGACGCTAACGTCCGCAACGCTGTGGTCCTCACTGGAGATGTGCACCGCAACTGGGCCAACGACGTCAAGGTGGACTACAAGGACCCGGCATCCCCCGTGGTGGGTTCCGAGCTGGTGTGCACGTCCATCACCTCCACGGGCAACGGCACCGGCTCCACCATCGATCCCACCATGGCATGGAACCCGCACCTGAAGTTCTACAACGACAACCGCGGCTACGTGAACACCCGCATCACCAAGGACGCGATGACCGCGGACTTCCGGGTGCTGGACCACGTCACGACGCCGGGCGCCCCGGTGTCCACGAAGGCCTCCTTCGAGATCCGCGACGGCGTCCCAGGTCTTCAGGCGCGGAGCTGACCTTTCCGCCTGACGCGTTTGCGTGACTTTTGAGCCTCCGGACCGGCTGGCACCCCGAATTTGTGCGGGTTCCTGCTCCGGTTCCAGGGATAAGTCACGCAAACGCGTCGAGCGGGGCTTTGGTATCAGCCTGTTCGGCCCGTTTGGCCAACCGGCGGGCGATGGCCGCGCATACGATCAGTTGCATGGCGTGGTACATGATGACCGGCAGGATCACCACACCGGCAAGTGGCCCCTGGAACAGGATGGCCGAGAGCGGCAGCCCGCTGGCGAGGCTCTTCTGTGAGCCGCAGAAGAGGACTGCGGTGGCATCAGCACGTTCGAAGCCCAACCTGCGCGCAGTCAATGATGTCGCGGAGAGCACCAGTGCCAACAGCCCTGCGCAGATCCCCGCCGTCATAGCCAGCTGGGCAAACGGAATCTGCTGCCACAGACCGCCGGCTACGGCCGCCCCGAAGGCTCCATACACCACCATGAGGATAGCGCTGCGGTCTACCACCTTCAGCGGCTTCGCCCGGCGGACGGTCCACCGCGCCAACGGCCTATGAAGCAGCTGCCCCGCCACGAACGGCGCAAAGATCTGCAGCGCTATCTTGAGCACCGCGTCCGCATGCAGGCCGCCAAAGGAACCCAGTATCAAGGCAGCCAGCAGGGGTGTGGCCACCACCCCCAGGAGGTTGGAGATCGAGGCCGCACACACGGCCAACGCAGTATTCCCCCCGGCGATGCCGGTAAAGGTGGTGGCGGTCTGCACCGCCGTCGGCAGCATGGTCAGAAAAAGCAGTCCTGCAACGAGCTCGCGCGAAAGAAACCAGGAAGAACCGGCAGCCACGCCGAGTCCGAGCAGCGGAAAGGCGGCAAAGGAAAACGCGACAATGACCAGGTGCGGCCGCCAGGCCTTCACTCCCTGGAGCGCAGCCGACGGCGGTAGCCTCAACCCGCTGATGAAGAATTGCAGGCCTACGGCGATCCCCGCAGCTGTGGAAAGCACCGGGCCCGCCCAGCCGCGGGGCGGCCACAGCGCGGCCACGGCAAGAGTGGCCAGAAGCAGCACCACAAAGGGATCAACCCATCCGAACCTTCGGCGCGCCGAACCGGAACGTGCCCGCATTTTTCCCATCGAACATCCATCCTTACGTCGGCAGCAAGGACAAGAATACTGTAGACAGTTTTACGAAGCGGCTCCCTGTGTAAACCCTGCGTAAACTCATCCCGGGACACACGGGCGGAAAAATGTAGACAGTAGTCTTGGAGCATGATCCAGCAAGAGAGCCTCGTTTCACTGGCCGCCAGGGAGATCCGAAAACTGATTGTCAGTGGCGAACTGGCGCCCGGCGGCAAGCTGAACGAACCTCCCCTCGCTGAAAAGCTGGGCATCTCCCGCCCTCCGCTGCGTGAGGCATTGCGGACCCTTGAGAGCGAGGGCCTTCTAGAGCAGTCGCCGAGGCGCGGTTACCGCGTGGTGTCCATGACGGACACCGACATTGACGAGATCTACTCGCTCCGGCGCGCGCTGGAGATGTTCGCCCTGGACCGCCTGCTGGCCCGGAAGGACCCTGGCGCATACTCATCGCTCGACCCGATCATGAAGGCCATGCGGGCAGCAGCAAGGCGCGGCGACCGGCCCGCGGTGGTCCAGGCCAACATCGATTTCCATACCGCACTGGTTGATGCCGCCGGCCACCGCAGGCTCAGCGACACCTACCGCTCCCTCATGGTGCAGATGCAGGTTTCCATGGCGGCCAATGTCCTGAACGAGGAACGGTCCAAGGGCGACCTGACCAAGGGCTGCGACCGGCACGCCGAGCTCTTGGAGTGCCTCCGCTCCGGGGACGCAGACCGCATCCGGCGCGAATTCGAGGAGCACGGCGAGCGCGACTACCTCGCCCGGCAGGGCACTGTTACCAAGAAGGCGGCCGGGGAATGAACGGCTCACTGCTTGCACAACTGAACTCCGGATTCGCGGACGCCACGGCAATCGCCGAGGCCGTCCGCACCGGCAGGACATCCGCCGCCACCGTCCTTGCCGAAGCCCGTGCCCGTGCCGGCTCCGCGAAGGGCAAGGACCTCAACGCCTTCATCAGCGAGGACTGGGACAGCGCCGAACGCGCCGCCGCAGCCCTCGATGCCCGCCGGGCCGCGGGCGGGACACTGGGCGCGCTGGCCGGAATCCCGTTCAGCGTCAAGGACGTGATTGCGGTGGCAGGGCTTCCCGTCACGGCCGCCAGCAAGGCGTTCGCCACCACCATGGCAAACACCACCGCGCCCGCGGTGCAGCGGCTCCTGGATGCTGACGCCATCCTGGTGGGCAAGACCAATTGCCCCGAATTCGCCTTCGGCATGACCTGCGAGAGCCCGCTGCTGGGCAGGACAGGAAATCCGCGCTATCCGGACGCCACACCCGGCGGATCCAGCGGCGGCGAGGCCGCCTCGGTTGCGGCAGGCATCTCCGCGCTGGGCGTAGGAACGGACTTCGGCGGGTCACTGAGGTGGCCCGCGCAGTGCGTGGGCATTGCCGCCCTGCGGCCCGGAATCGGCGCGCTCCCCGGGGAGGGGCAGGTACCAGGTCTTGACGGCAACTTCGGGGACGACGGCGTGCTCCCGGCGGTGAGCCCCGGCATGCAGGGAACCTTCCAGACGGTGGGCCCGCTGGCCCGTTCCGTCCGTGACCTCAGGGCTGCGTACACCGTGATGGCCGGTGCGCCTGCGGAGTCATTGCCCACGCTGCGGGAGCCCACCAGGGTTGCGTGGAGCGATGGCCGGGCGTTCGGCCCGGTCCGCAAAGAGGTCACCGAGGTCATGGTGCGGCTGGCCGCTGCCATCGCCGCGGCGGGCCATACGGCCACGGAACAGCCGGATCTTTTCGCCGATTGCCTGCCCACCTACAATCGGCTGCGCGAACTGGATCCCATGGTGGACCATGCCGCCGCGGTTACCGGCAGGGAGGATGCCATTACCGGCGCCAACCTGCAGACCATCAAAAATTCGCTGGCAGCTTCGCCCGGGGAAACCGCCCGGGCACGCCTGGCTGCGGACGCGGCCCGTGCCGGCGCCATCAGGCAGCTCGAGCCCGTTGACATCGCTCTGCTTCCCGTGGCCGGCGGTCCCGCCGCCCGGGTGGACGGCACGCTGGAGGTGGACGGCGAGCAGCTGCAGGGATGGGAAATCATGGGTCCGTGCCGGGCGGTGACGCTCACGGGATGCCCCGTGGTGTCGCTTCCGGTGGGGCTTTCCGACGAGGGCCTTCCCCTGTCGGTGCAGGTGGTGGCCCCTCCGGGCGGGGAACTGGCTGCCCTCGCGTTTGCGGAGCTCCTGGAGCAATTGACCGCAGACCCTGGCTGAAACCGATGCCGCAATGGGCCCGCCCTAAAGCCCCGGCCTCGTAAAACTGTCTACAGAATTCATAATTAACGTTCCGGAAATGAAGCAGGCGATTCCCGGACACACGGAACCCATAGCGTCATCCGTGTCAGCACATCACTGGCATATGGATCACCGAAAGTGGGAAGCCCGCATGTTTTCACGCACCAGCAAAGCCGCCGTAGTAGCCGCCCTGGCAGCGCTAACCCTCGCTGCCAGTGGCTGCGCAGCAACCAGCAGCGCATCCGCTGAGTCCGCGCCAAAGGAAAAGTTCACCATCGCCACGAGCGGCACCTTCCGGCCCATCACCTTCTCCGAAGCCGGCAAGCTCACAGGCTTCGACATTGAAGTGGGCACCCTTATTGCGGAGAAGCTCGGCATGGAACCGGAATTTGTGGAGGGCCAGCTGACCGGGCTGCTCCCGGGCCTGAACAGTGGCAAGTTCGACGCCGTCATGTCCGGTTTGACCATGACGGATGCGCGCAAGCAGTCCATCACTTTCTCCACGCCCTACCTGGCGGACGGAGCCGTGGCGGTGGTGAAAAAGGACAACACGAAGGTTGAGCAGCTCAGCAAGCTGGACGGCCTGGTGGTGGGAGCCATCGGAGGTTCCGGAACGGAATCGGATGTCAAGGGCATCGGTGGGTTTACCGAACTGAAGGCCTACCCCGGCGCCCCCGAAGGTTTCGCAGACGTAGCCGCCGGCAGGATCGAGGTCTTCGCAACCGGCAGGATCGCCGCAGAGAACTTCATGAAGAACTCCCCACTGGCGTCTGAACTGAAAATTGTGGGCGATGTCTACGGCACCAAGCCCGCCGGCGTCGGACTCCCGAAGGACGACACC
This sequence comes from Pseudarthrobacter chlorophenolicus A6, assembly GCF_000022025.1. Lineage (GTDB taxonomy): Bacteria > Actinomycetota > Actinomycetes > Actinomycetales > Micrococcaceae > Arthrobacter > Arthrobacter chlorophenolicus. The sequence continues at coordinate 1,232,676 of NC_011886.1, read as the reverse complement.
GAAATGAAGCCCAAGGTGGACAAGATCATCGAGGAACTCAAGGCCGATGGCACCCTCGAAGAACTGAACCAGAAGTGGTTCGGATTCACGGTCGAGATCCCCTCCGCCTGATCCACCATGAACACCTATGAGCCCGGCTCTGTAGCAGCCGAATACTTCCCGATCTTCCTGGCCGGGGCGCTGACCACGCTGGGAATCGTTGCCGCAGCGATCGTCTGCGCTACCGTCCTTGGCTACGTCATCGCCACTCTGAGGCTCTCCCGGGTCCGCGCCCTGCGGATCTTTGCAGCCGCCTACGTTTGGTTCTTCCGCGGCCTGCCGCTCATGCTCTCCCTGTTCTTCTTCTATTACACGAAGCCGTTCGGGCTGACCATGGACGCGTTCACGGCGGGGCTGATCGCCATGAGCCTCAACTCGGCGTCGTTCTTTTCCGAGATCATCAGGGCCGGGCTCAAATCGGTAAACGCGGGCCACCTGGAGGCGGCGGACTCAGTGGGCATGAACCCGCTGCAAAAATTCGTCCGGGTCACGGCGCCGGAAGGCATCCGGCTCATGACTCCGCCGTACATCAACAACTGCATCATCATGCTGAAGGAGTCGGCACAGATCTCCGTGATCACCGTGCCGGACCTGATGCTGCAGGGCCAGAAGGCATACAACTCCACCTACAACGTCATGGAAACCCTGGGCGTCGTGGCGGCTATGTACCTGGTCATGACCAGCCTTCTGATGGTCCTGCAACTCGTCATCGAAAAGAAAATGGGCCGCAAGATGGGCACCACCAAGCAACTCCGTGAGGCTGTAGGGAGCATGGCATGATCGGCATCACCGGATTGACCAAGAGCTACAACTCCCGCCAGGTCCTGAAAGACGTGGACCTGCGGATCCTGCCCGGCGAGGTGGTGGCCATTATCGGCCCCAGCGGAGCAGGGAAAAGCACCCTGCTGCGGTGCATCAACATGCTGGAGGTGCCGGACGCCGGCCGGATCCACGTGGACGGCCGGCAGGTGTTCTATACCCCCAACGGGCGCGGCAAGCTGGGCGTGCTGGACCAGTTCCGGCTGACCTGGCTCCGGCGGGAGATCGCCATGGTGTTCCAGCAGTTCAACCTCTGGCCGCACCGCACGGTTCTGGACAACCTCGTGGAGGGCCCGGTGATCGCCAAAGGGCAGAAACGGACCGACGCCGTTCCGCGGGCTATGGAGAAGCTGCGGTCCGTGGGCTTGGAGGACAAGGCGGACGCCTATCCGGCGGACCTGTCCGGCGGGCAGCAGCAGCGGGTGGCTATTTGCCGGGCGCTGATGATGGACCCCAAGGCCATCCTGTTCGATGAGCCCACATCCGCCCTGGACCCGGAGCTGGTGAATGAGGTGCTGGACATCATGGCCAGACTGGCTAAGACCGGCATGACCATGGTGATCGTGACCCATGAGATGAAGTTCGCCCGCGAGGTCGCCGACCGCGTGATATTCATGGAGCACGGAGGCATTGTGGCGGAAGGGCCGCCGGACGAAGTGTTCCAGCACCCCCGCCTGCGCGTGTACGCCTCACACCTGAGCCACTGAATGGCCCGGCACCCCCTGGTCCGGGCCGAGCCGGGTCCGGACCTGCGTCCGTCCCTGACCTGCGCCCTGTTGCCGGGCGTCCGGATACCCGGGCAGCTGATCGGCATTGGCGAGAATTACTGGCCGGCGCCTGATCCGGAAGTCCTTTCCTCCCCCGGGCCCGCCGGAGGCACAGCCCCGGACCGGCGGGCACCGGGACGCATCCCCCTGGTCTTCGGCAAGTTCGCGGGCAGCCTGGCCGCGGACGGTGCCCCGATCATCCTCAACCCGGCACTGGCCGGTCAGGTGGTCTGCGAAGGCGAGCTCGCCGTCGTCATTGGCAGCCTCCTCAAAGACGCGGGAAGCGCCGCGGAGGCACTGCGGGCGGTGGCGGGGGTGACGGTGGCCAACGATGTGTCGGCCCGGGATCTCCAGGCTGCGGATGTGCAGTCCACGCGGGGGAAAAGCCTGGACACGTTCTGCCCCCTCGGCCCTGACCTGGTGACGCTGGAGGAGATTCCGGACCTGCAGTCACTCCGCATCAGGACCAGGGTGAATGGCGAACTGGTCCAGGACTCGTCCACGGCAAGCATGGTCTTCAGCGTGGGGGAACTCCTCATGTTCTGTTCCCGCTTCATGACCCTTTACCCCGGCGATGTGATCCTCACCGGCACCCCATGGGCCGCCGAGGAGTCCGTCCTGGAGCTCAGTCCGGGTGACATCGTCTCGGTGGAAATTGCGGGCGTGGGAAAACTGTCGAACCCCGTCACGTCCGCAGCGGCGGCCCGGGTGTGAGCGGCAGTGCGGGCCTGATCCTGAGCAGCTACGCGGCAGCGCCCGCCCTGGACGGATGGAACCCCGAGGCTGAGGCGGCTCTCCTGCACGCGGCAGCCAGGCTGCCCGGCGTTTCCGGGCTTGAGATTCCGTTCTACCCCACGGGCCAGTTGCATAAGTACGACGGCGACTGGTTCCTTGAGCAGGTACGGCACCTTCCCGACCACCTGGCGTTTGTGGTGACCACAATTCCGGACACGATGTCCCGGCTGGATGGCTCAGCCGACTTCGGGCTGGCGTCCCTGACCGCGGCCGGGAGGCAGGCCGCCGTGGCGCGTGCCGCCGCAGCCGCAGGGGCGGTCCGGACGCTTAACGCTGCACTGGGCCGCCAGGCGGTCCTTGCGGTGCATTTGTACAGCGCGCCGCGCCCTGTTTCCCACGGTGTGCCTGCCGGCAGCGCGGGCACGGGCCCGCTGGCTGCCTCGCTGGAGCAGCTCGCGGCGGTCGGCTGGGACGGTGCGCGGCCCGTGCTGGAGCACTGTGACGCGGCAAAACCTGGCCAAACTCCGGTCAAGGGCTTCATAACGCTGGAGGAGGAACTGGAGGCAGTCACCACCTCCGGAACGGGAACGGGAGTGGCGGTCAATTGGGGCCGCTCAGCCATTGAAGGCCGCAACGGAAGTGCCGCAGACCGCCATATCGGGGAGTGCCTGGACTCGGAGCTGCTGGCCGGGGTTGTCCTGTCCGGGTGCGCCCCGGTAGCCACCCGCTTCGGCGAAGCGTGGGATGACTGCCATGTGCCGCCTGCACCCGTTGAGCCGGCGTCGTTGCTGACTCCCGCGGCGATCCGGTCGGTGAGCGCTGCGCTGGAGTCCACACCCGGTGGCCCGAACAGCGAGGTTTACCGCGGGCTGAAGGTGTCCGCGCCACGGGGGTCGTCAGTGGCTCGAAGGGTAGGGCTGCTGTCTGATTCGATCGATGTTGTTCGGGCTGCCGGTTTCTGACGGCCGGGGACGTGCTTTCGCAATTCACCGTCCGGCCGCGTCCCCTGCGCTCCCCGCGGGTTGGCCGCAGCCCGAAGAATTCCCGTGGCGGGGTCGCGTTCCACCGAGGACAGCCGGCCGAGGCCCTTACTTGGGCAACGTTGACGACGGCGGTGCCGGCCCGCGGAGAGCGCCTACCTGCAGGCGTAGTCGTAGTCGAGCCCGGCTGAAACGTATTGGGTCACCTTGACCGGGCTGCCGGGGGTCAGGCCAGGCAGGGAGCAGTTCGATTGGGCGCCCCGCAGGGTCTTGGCACCTGCCAGCCAGCTCGGCAGGCCGGCGAGTGGGCTGGCTGACGGCACCGTCCCGGCGATCGTGCCCCACTGGCTGCCCGTGGAGTAGATCCCGACGCCGGCCGGTTTGCCGTCGGCGTCCTTCTTGCCGGCGGTGATGCCCTTGAAGTACGTGGCCATGCCTTCGAGCGTGGCGCGGTTCAGGGCCGTGGCGTTCGAGGTGCCGGTCTGCCAGCTGTTGCCGGTCTCCACGTCCAGCCACCAGAAGTAGGTGCCGGGGTTGCTGATGCCCCTGATGGTGGCGTCGTCATAGGCCTTGGCGTAGCCGTACATGTAGGAGCAGGGCAGATCCACCGGGCCTGCTGCCCCACCGCCGGAACCACAGGTTCCGTAGGGGTTGGAGACTGTGACATTGGCGTAGGTATTGGACGATGGCCACCAGGAGCCCTCGTGCCCCGGGTTGGCGGTGTTGACATACAAGGCGACTTTTGGCTGGGCAGTACCCCCGGTTGCTTTGCCCGCCGCCCAGGCGAGCTGGTCAGCGAGGCAGGGATTCGTGTTGTTGGCCAGCCCTCCGGTCACGCCGACGATTCCAAAGGCCGTGGCAGCCGGAAGGGTCTTGCCGCATTGGGGCCAGGACACGTCGTTGCCTACCGGGTCCGTCCCTCCTGACGGTGGAGCGGCCGCCACCGGGCCCATTCCCGCGGCAAACAGCCCCAGGAGGAGCAGGAACACACCTGTCATCTTCATTTTCATAGGGGCCATCTTGCGCCCGCGCGGACCGGTTGGGTAGGGGAAGCAGCCCCTCACTTTGGCGGGAGGAACGACGGCGGCGCGTCCCGCCGTCGTACGTCCACGCTGGCTGCCAAACGCCGCGGGGAGGGCCTGCGGCGGGAGCATTGTGCGCGGTGTGGCGCGGGGATACGATGCTCGCGGGGAGAGGCCTGGTCTCGTGACGATTAGGGGCCCTGCCATGACCGACTTCTTCACGATGCATCCCGGTGAGACCGCCGCTCCCCTGCCGCCCGGGCCGGTCCTGTGCACCGGGACCGCGGCCATGCGCCGCATCCACCGCTTCTTCCTGTGGGCCTATGCGGAGGCTCCGGGCCTGGTCCGTTCCGTGTCGGCGGGCGATACCTCGCGGGCTGCGTACGTCGGGGAGGTACTGGGGAACTTCGACATGGTCCTCCATGTTCACCACGAGGGCGAGGACCTGCTCATGTACCCGCCGCTGGAGCAGCGCGCCCCCGGCTGTGCCCTGCACATCGCGCAGATGCTGGAGCACCACCGGCAGGTCACCCAGCGGCTGGAACGCATTGAGCCGTTGCGGCTGCGCTGGATGGGTACGGCGGATGAGCAGGCGGCGTCGGAGCTCGCCGCCATGTACGAGGACCTGAAGGCCGTCCTGGACGTGCACCTGCGCCGCGAGGTCACGGAGGTCATGCCGGTGGTGGACCGGGTAATGACCGAGAAGGAAGCCGCGGCGGTGGGGCAGCACGGGATCGACAAGTTCGACAAGAAATTCATGGTGGCCTACCTCGGCATGGTGCTGGCCACCAACCCGCCCGCGGACCGTGCCGAGCTGTTCAAGGAGATCCCGGCCCCGGTCCGGCTGGCGTACAAGCTGGTGGGCCGCCGGATGTACCGGAAGCAGTACGCCACGCTCTTCCCGGGGCGGCCGGTTCCGGAGACGCTGTAGCCCATGGTTTCGCGGCGTGCCGCGGTGGCGGCAGTCAAAGCGGTCCACACGCTGGCGTGGTTCTCCATCGAGGCGTGCGTGGTCTATGTGCTGGCGGCGGGCCTGGCCGGGCGCACCGACAAGCGCGTGGGAATTGCCGCCGCTGTGGTGGCCGGCGAGTCCCTGGTGTTCGCGGGCAACGGCTTCCGCTGCCCGCTCACCGGCCTGGCCGAACGCTACGGCGCCCAGAGCGGGTCCGTCACTGACATCTACCTGCCCCGGTGGTTCGCCCGCAACCTGCCCGCCATCCACGTCCCGCTCCTGGTGCTGATGGCCTACCTCCACGCCCGGAACCTCCGCCGCCAACGCCCCATTGCGCTCTCCGGGCGCGGGCGTATGGTTCTTCCATGGAACCGATTCGGGTCATCCTCCTTCCCGGTGCAGTCCTTCCTGCGGAGCAGGCGTACGGCAACCTGATCCGGGCCCTGGGGCCGGGCGTGGGAGCTGTCGCCAAGGACCTGGAGCTGTACCGGAGCGACGAGCCTCCACCCGGCTGGACCCTCGACACCGAAGTTGACGGGGTGCTCCGCGGGGCGGACGCCCGGGGCTGGCAGACGTTCCACCTGCTCGGCTACTCGGGCGGCGGTTCGGTGGCGCTGGCGTTCGCCGCGCAGCATCCGGAGCGGCTGCAGAGCCTCGCCGTCCTGGAGCCGGCCTGGGCCGGAACCTGGGACTGGAGCCGTTCCTACACGGAACACCGCCGGTTGTACGAGGAACTGGAGGGCCTGCCGCCGGAGGAGTTCATGGCCGGCTTTATGCGGCTGCAGGTGAGGCCCGACGTCGTCCTGCCGCCTGCGGAGCCCGGCGCTCCGCCGCCGTGGATGGCCAGGCGGCCCGCCGGGATCCTGGCTTTCCTGCGCACGTTCAAGGACTACCACCTGGACCGGGCACGGCTGGCTGCGTTCAGCCGGCCGGTGTACTACGCCGTGGGCGGGCTGAGCCATCCCGATGACCAGGGCGACGTGGCGGCGCGGCTGGCCCGGGTCTTCTTTCCCGACTTCCATCTGGAGGTTTTCCCCCGGCGCCACCACTTCGACCCACCCCACCGGATCGAGCCCGGCCGGCTGGCGGAGTCGCTGCACCGGCACTGGGACCTTGCCGAGGGGCGGCCCGCCGGGCATCACGAGGCAATGCCGTCCCGGGCTTCCTGAAGCGCCTTCTTTAGTAGCTACGAACGACGGCGGGTGGCTGGCCTTTGGAAGCCAGCCACCCGCCGTCGTTCGTCCTTGGCCTGCGTCCGTGCCGCTAGAGGCAGACCGGCTGGAACGCGGGGTCGGCCGGACCGGACGCGCGGCCCAGGGCGTTGCCCACCCACTGGTGCACCACCGGATCGTTCGGCGTCTGGTCATGCTCGAACACGTCGGCCGGGCACTTGTCCTGGATGGTGAGGTTGGTGACCTGCCGCGCGCTCCCGTTCAGGTACTGGCTGTTGTACGGGATGACCACCTCGTCGTACTTCGTGGAGATCACGGTGTAGGAGGGCCCGGCCACGGTGTCGCCGATGGAGTTGAGCTGCTGCATGAACGCGGAACCTGCCTGCTGGTCCGCGCAGGCGGCACACCCGGCAAGGGTGTAATCAGGCGTGGGCAGCAAGTCCGGCGGCGGCACGATCAGGCCCTTGGTTCCGTGGTTGGACGGTGCGATGCCCACCAGGTGGTGGACGTACTTGGCGCCGCCCAGGAAGCCCATGTAGTACCGGGGCATCATGCCGCCCTGGCTGTGGCCCACCAGGTCCACCTGCTTGGCGCCGGTGGCGGCCCGGACGGAATCCACGAACGGGGCAAGCTGCTTGGCGGACTCTGCCACGGGAGCGGTGGCGTACACACCGTTGGTGGCGCCGTAGTTGAGGGCGAACACGCAGTACCCCTGGCTCTTGAGGTACGGCGACATGGTGGACCAGTTCTTCGCCATGCTTTCGAACGTGCCCGGCACCAGGATGACCGGATACGGGTGCTCCGCCGTCGGTTTGCAAGACCAGTCATTTGCGCCCGGCGGGGAGACCTCGACGGCCTGTGCGGGGACTGCCATCAGGGACGTGGCAAGGAGCGCTGCTGCCACAACGGACAGGGCCCGGGATAGGAACGACATGGAAACCTCTTTGTTCGTCTGTCTACGGGGAAGCCCGGCGCCTGGTGTTGGGGGTCATCAGGCGCCGGGCCGGTTTCCATGCTGGCAGCGACGCGGCTTTTGCGGAGCGGAAGTGCACGAACGTGCGCGATATCCGGTGGCGTGGCCGGAGGCCGCTTCCACGTCCTGCCGCGGCCCGGACAGGATGTTGTTACTGGTGGGTAGGTATTTTCCGCGGCCTCCTGGCGTGGGCGCCAGCCCCATGGCCTCTGCACAAACGTGCAATGGGCCCAGTATGGGGCCTTGACGCCGAGGACGCTGGAACGGTGCGGGGACGCTGTAGCGGTTCAGCGTCCCCGCACCGTTCCAGCGATTTGGGCGGGAGCAGCCCAGGGAAACCGGGCGCTGGCCGCCGCAAGTGAGCGCGCGTCCCAAGGTTAGCCGCCACGAGTGAGCGCGCGTCCCAAGGTTAACCGCCACGAGTGAGCGGGCGTTCGGCGAACCTGGTTTCGACGAGCTTGGCTTCGACAGGTTTGGTTTCGACAGGCTCAACCACCGAAGAGGGCGGGGCTTGGTTTTCAACAGGCTCAACCACCGCGCCGGGTCAGAGGGAGGCGCCGCCGCAGATGACGTAGTTCTGGCCGGTGATCGACTTGCCGTGCGGGCCCAGCAGGAACGCGGCCAGGGCGGCCACATCCTCCGGGTCCACCAGCGCGCCGAGGGCCGGCAGCTTCACCGGAGTGGCGGCGCGGCCGGGGTCGTTGAGCATCGGGGTGTCGGTCGGGCCAGGTGAGAGCACGTTGACCGTGATCCCCCGCGGTGCCAGTTCCTGCGCCCAGGTCCGGCCCAGCCCCATGAGCGCAGCCTTGGTAGCGGCGTAGTGGCTCTTGCCCGGCATGCCGGTGGAGGTGCGGCTTCCCAGCAGGACGATCCGGCCGCCGTCGGGCATGGACGGCACCAGCGCGTTGGCCAGGACCGACGCCGCCGCCACATGGACGGTGAACATCCCCGCCAGCGCTGCCGGGTCAAGGGAGCCCATATGAGCCGTCCGCTGGAACCCGGCGGCGTGCACCAGGGCATCGGCCGGCTCCAGCGAAGACACCACACTAGCCAGCGACTCGGGCTCGGACAGGTCAGCCTGCAGCCACTCGAACTTCCCCTCCAGCGAGGATTCGGTCCGGCTCAGCCCGGTTACCTTCCACCCGTCGGCCAGCAGCTTCGACGCGATCGCCTTGCCAATGCCCGAGCTCGTCCCGGTAACAACAGCGTGCTTGGACACCGTCATGCGTCCCCGCCCGGCGTGGTGGTGCCGTCGTAGGCCCACTGCGGGTCAACCCGGACGAACTTGATGGCCTGCCGGAAGTACGTGTACGCGATGTTCAGCGCGCCGTCCGGGCCCTGGTGGATGGACGGGTAGGAGTATTCGCGGTTGAGCCCGTCGCGTGAGTTGTTGGACAGGCAGTACCCGTCCCCCACGTCCAGGTTCCGGCGGATGGGCCAGCTGCGGCCGGAGTCCTCGGAGATGGCCAGGGTCATCGGCGAGCGCGGCGTGCCCCAGAAGGCGCGCTTCACGCCGTCGTCCTCGGAGAAAGCCGAGGCGTCCGGTTCGGCCACCTGCCCCTGTTCGTCGGCCAGGCCGTCGTCGTCGATCTCGTCATACAGCGAGAGGCGCCGCTCGGTGCCTTCGCCCGCCCGGCTGTGGTTGTAGACCAGGGCCAGGCGGCCGTCCTTCAACGCGACGAACTGGATGGACGAGTTGTTGTTGGGCAGCTCGGTGGGGACCGGTTCGCTCCAGGTGGACCCGTCATCGGTGGAGCGGGATTCGTAGATCGAGTCGGCCCAGCGGCTGCGGAACAGGGCCAGCAGCGAGCCGTCGGCCACGGGCTGGATGTTCATGTGGACGCAGCCCAGGCTGCCCGGCAGGACGGTTTCGGTCCAAGTGGCGCCGGCGTCGTCGGAGATCATCACGGCGCTGTCGTCGCTGTTGCCCACCCACTTCTCCCCCGGTGTGGTGATGCAGCGGAAGATCGGGATGATCAGCCGGCCGGACGGCAGCACCACGGGCAGCTGGCGGACGAACACGCCGCCGGTCTCGTTGGCGGCAAACAGGGTCTCCACGTCGCCCCAGGTGCGGCCGCTGTCCAGGGAAATACGACGGCGGACCTCGGCCGTGTCCTGGTTGCCCGCCTTCTGCGCGGTGTACAGCAGCCAGAGAGCGCCGTCAGTATTCGTGAACAGGATGGGGTTCTGCTCGGACCGGGTGGAGTCGTCCGAGAGCTGCTCCGGGGCGGACCACTGCTTGCTGCCCGGTTCCAGGGCGGAGAACCAGATGGAGATGTCCGGCACGCCTTCCTGGGTGCCGCCGAACCAGACGCAGCCCAGCCGGCCGTCCGGGAGGGTGAGCAGGTTGGCCGCGTGGCTCTGCACGGTGGGCGCGGGCAGGTAGGCGAAGTCGGCGCCGTCGGCCGTCTTGACCGTCCCGTCCGGGGTGATGATGCTGTAGCTGTCCGTGGTGGTGGTCATGGAAGTCAGTCCTTTTTGGTTCCGGCAGCGGAGCGAGCGGCGTCTAGGTGGGACTTGGCGATCTGTTCCAGGTGCGTCAGGTCCGAGGCGATGGTGGTGAAGGTGTAGCCCTGCGTCAGCCGCTGCGCCGCAACGGTGCCGGCGGGCGTGTGGATGCCGGCGGCGATCCCTGCGGAGGCGGCGGCCTCGGCGATCGTTTCCAGGGCGGCGTTGAATTCGGTTTCGACGGCGGGATCCCCGGGGAACGCCCCGCCCACGGCGATCGCGAGGTCGGACGGGCCCACATAGATGCCGTCCAGGCCGGGGGTGGCGCAGATTTCCTTGACGTTGGCCAGGCCCTCGGGGGTCTCGATCATGGCGAACACCATGGTGGTGGCGTTGGCCTCGGCCGGCACGGGGCCGATCCGCAGGGCCGAGCGCATGGGGCCGTAGGAGCGGCCACCCAGCGGCGGGTATTTGGCGGCGGCCACCGCGGCGGCGGCGTCCTCGGCGTTGTTGATGAGCGGCACGATGACGCCCACGGCCCCGGCGTCCAGCGCCTTGCCGATCGCGGTGAAGTCGTTCGCTTCCACCCGGACCATGCCCACGGCGGTGTGCCCGGCGTCGATGGCCATCAGCCCGTTGAGGACGCCCGAGTAGCCCAGCAGGCCGTGCTGCGCGTCCAGGGCCACGTAGTCGTAGCCGAGCCGGCCGATGCGTTCGGTGGCCACGGGCGCGTCCAGCACCGCCCAGTAACCCACCGCCTGCTCACGGGCGCGGATCTTGCGGGCGAATTCGAGGGCCAGTTGGGAAGTCATCAGAGTCCTTCAGTCAGTTCGGTTCAGCAAAGAGATCGGTTCGGGAAGAGAGGGTCAGCGGTTGTAGGCGGGCATCGGGCCACGGAGTGAGGTGCCCACGGCGTCGCAGGCGTCCACGACGTCAGCCGGCAGGGGTCCGTTGGCCACGGCGGCGATGTTGGCCTGCAGCTGTTCAACTTTGGACCCGCCCAGCAGCATGGAGCCGACGCCGTCACGGTAGGCGAGCCAGCGCAGGGACAGCTCGGCCAGCGGGATGCCGGTGTCGGAGGCGATGCGGGACAGTTCGCCAATGGCGTCGAACAGCTGCTTGTCCCAGTACCGCTGCGTGTACATGGCGGCGAGCTTGGAGTCGCCGTAGCGGCCTTCGGTGGGCTTGGCGTCGAAGCTGTGCTTGCCGGTGAGCAGGCCTCCGCCCAGCGGGTTGTAGACCATGGTGTGCACGTTGTGGGTGGAGGCAAACTCGAGGTATTCCTCCTCCAGCCGGCGGGCCACCAGGTTGTAGAGCTGCTGCGCGACGACGGGACGCGGCGCCCCCACTTCACGCGCCGTGTGCACAACGTCGGCGATCTGCCAGGCGGCGAAGTTGGACACGCCCAGCGCGCCGATCTTCCCCTCGGCAACCAACTCGGCCACAGTGGCCAGAGTGTCAGAGAGAGACGCTGCCCGGTCCGGCTGGTGCAGGTAGAACAGGTCAATGCTGTCCGTGCCCAGACGGCGCAGGCTGCCCTCGACGCTGGCGCGCAGCCCCTCGGGAGACAACGGGGAATGCGAGCCGTGGTCCGCATGAGGCATGCCGGCCTTGGAAGCCAGGATGACGCCGTCGCGCTTTCCCTTCAAAAGGCGCGCCAGCATCTCCTCGGTGACCCCGCCCACGTACGCGTTGGCGGTGTCGATGGTGGTGATGCCGGCGGCGAGCGCCTCCTCCACCATCCGGCCAGCGGTGGCTTCATCGGCGGTGTCGCCGAACGTCATGGTTCCCAGGACCAGCCGGGATATGGGGAGTTTCAGGCCGTCCACCTGGGCGCCTTCGGGCTGCGTGCTCATGCGTTGATTCCTCGTGGTTGCGTGCATCGGTAGGTCAGGAAAGAGGTCAGTTGGACTGGTTTGCCAGCGCCAGGGAGCGGACAATGTGCCGCGGCTTCAAGCCGGTCATGGTGGAGGGGTCCAGCGCCGCGCGGCGGAGTTTGCGGGTGTAATCCTCCTTGGGGGCGGTCAGGACGGACGCGGTGGTGCCGTGTTCCACGAGCTTGCCGCGCTGCATCACCATGACGGTATCGCTGATCTCCTGCACCACGCCAAGGTTGTGCGAGATGAACACGTAGGTGATGCCGGTTTCGTCCTGGATGGACTTGAGCAGCCGCAGCACCTGCGCCTGCACAGAGACGTCCAGGGCGCTGGTGGCTTCGTCGCAGACCAGCAGTTCGGGCTTGGAGGCGAGCGCCCGGGCGATGCCGATGCGCTGCCGCTGGCCGCCGGAGAACTCCCCCGGGTGCTTCTCCAGGGACTTCACCGGCAGGCCCACCTGGTCGATCAGCTTGGCAGCAGCCGCGTGCCGTTCAGCCTTGGAGCGGATGCCCTGCAGCTTCAGCGGCTCGGCCACGATTTCCTGCGCGGTCATGTGCGGGTCCAGCGAGCCGTACGGGTCCTGGAACACCATCTGGAACCTGGAGCGCATGGGCCGCAGCTTGGCCTCGCTCATGGCAGCGATGTCCGTGCCGTCCAGGTTGATGGAGCCGCTGGTGGGGGTCACCAGCCGCATGAGGGCCTTGGCCACCGTGGACTTGCCGCAGCCGGATTCACCCACCACGGCGATCGTCTTGCCTTTGTCCACGGAGAAGGAGACGTTGTCCACGGCCCGGAAGGTGCCACCGGGTACGTGATAGTCCACCACCAGGTTGTCGACGGCGAGGAACGGCTGGGTCATGGCTTGGCTCCGGTCTCGGTGAGGGCTGGGTCAGTGGTGGTTGAGGTGGCACCGGCGGCGCGGCGGCCGCTGGCGGTGGGGGTTTCGTCCCACGGCCCGAGCACGGGCACGGCGGCCAGCAGGGTCTGCGTGTATTCGGTGGCGGGGTGGTCCACAATCTGCTGGACGTCGCCGGATTCCACGAACGCGCCGTCCTTCATCACGTGGATGCGGTCCGAGATGAGCCGGGCGACGCCGAGGTCGTGCGTGATCATCAGGATGCCGATGCCGCGCTGTTCCTGCAGTTCCAGCAGCAGGTCCAGGATGCCGCCCTGCACGGTGACGTCCAGGGCGGAGGTGGGCTCGTCCGCCACCAGCAGCTGCGGCTCGGACGCCAGTGCGATGGCGATCAGCACGCGCTGCAGCATGCCGCCGGAGAGCTGGTGCGGGTACTTCTTGAGCTGCACCTCGGGGGTGGGAATGTGCACCTGCTCCAGCAGCCGCACGGCCCGGGCCTGCAGCGCCGCCTTGTCTTTGCCGGACGCGGCGCCGGCGATCTTGATGGCTTCGAACAGCTGGCCGCCGATCGAGTGGACCGGGCTCAGCGCCGTCATGGGGTCCTGCGGGATGAGCGCCAGGGTCTTGCCGCGCACCTTGTTGATGGCCTTGGGATCGGCGGAGATGTCGACGCCGTCAATCACCACGGTGCCGGACAGTACCGCCAGGTCCTCGGGCAGCAGGCGGAGGATGCCCATCGCCGTCGTGGATTTGCCGGAGCCGGACTCGCCGATGATGGTGACCGTTTCGCCGCGGTGGATGGTGAAGCTGACGGCGTCCACGGCGCGGATGATGGCGGTGTCCGTGATGAGTTCCACCTGGAAGTCGCGGACCTCCAGCAGCGGCTGCTCGGCGGACTTGGGGGAATTCGGGGAAGCGGGCTGGGTCTCAGCTGAGGCAGTCATGTCAGGCACCCTTCTTCTTGCGGCGGGGACGGTCGCGGAGGCCGTCGCCCAGCAGGTTGACGCCCACCACCATGAGCACGATTACCAGGCCGGGCAGGGTGACCATCCACCAGGAGGTGGTGATGTAGTCCTGGCCGTCGGAGATGATGCGGCCCCAGGTGGCGAAGGGCCGCTGCGGGCCGGCACCCAGGAAGGACAACGCGGATTCGAGCAGCACGGCCTGGGCCAGCAGGAGGAGGACCACCAGGGTTGCCTGCTTGATGACGTTGGGGATGATGTGCTGGATGAGGATCTGGATGCGGTGCAGGCCCAAAATCCGGGCGGCGGAGACGTACGGCTTTTCGCGTTCCACCAGCACCATGGAGCGGGTGAGGCGGGCAACTTCGGGCCATTGGGCAATGGCGATCACGAACGTGATCACGGGGATGGAGGGGCCGAACAGGGCCACCACCAGCAGCAGCATCATGAGCAGCGGCAGGGACATCTGGGCTTCGAGGACGCGGGAGACGATGGTGTCCACCCAGCCGCCGAAGTAGCCGGCGGCCGCGCCGAGGATCACGCCGATGGCACCGGAGACCAGGACGGCCAGCAGGCCGATGGTCAGCGAGACCTGACCGCCGTGCAGCACGCGGGAGAGCAGGTCGCGGCCCAGCTGGTCGGTGCCGAACAGGTGCCCGTCGGTGAGCGGCGGCAGGCGCCGGGCGCCGAGGTCCTGGAAGTTGGCGTCCGGCAGCGGGAGCACCTGGGCCAGGATGATGGGGATGATCACCAGCAGGGTGCAGACGGTGCCGATGATGAGCTTCAGCTGGGCGGATTTACGACGCCGGGTGGCGCCTGCCTTGGCGATGTCCGCCTTGGTGACGGCGCTGGGGCTGGGCTGCCGGGCCGGGGTGCCGGCGCCCGGCGTGCCCGGGGCGGGGGTTGCTGTTTCGAGGCTCATGCTGCTGCCGCCTTTCCAAGACGAACGCGGGGATCAAGGAGCGGGTAGGCGAGGTCGATGAGCAGCTGGACGCCCACCGCCAGGAGCGCGGTGATCAGGACCGTGGCCTGGATGAGGGGGTAGTCGCGGGTTTCGAGCGCCCGGACAATGAGGGAACCGACGCCGGGCCAGGCGAACACCACTTCCACCACCACCACGCCGTTGAGCATCGCGGCGAACCGGGTGCCCAGGGCGGTGAAAACGGGGATGGCGGAGTTGCCCATGGCGTAGCGCCAGGTAAGCAAGGAGCTGCGGACGCCGCGGGACCGGGCCACCGTGAGGTACGGGGCGGCGAAGTTGTTGGTCATTTCGCGGCGCACCATGCGGGAGATCAGGGCGATCTGCAGGATGGCGATGGTGATGGTGGGGAGCACCAGCCCGCCCCAGGTGGCGAAGCCGGAGGCCGGGAAGATGGGGATCAGCACGGCGAAGCCGGTGAGCAGCATGATGCCGGTCCAGAAGTCCGGCATGGACTGCCCGGCGATGGTGAGGACGTTGACGCCGAATTCGCGGCCGGTGTCCGGGCGGCGGGACATCCACACGCCCAGGGGAATGGCGACGACGGCGGTCAGCAGGATGGCGGCCGTTGCCAGGGTGAGGGTGTACGGCATGCGTTCGAAGACCACCTGCATGGCGGGGGCCTGGAACGAGTAGGACTGGCCCAGGTTGCCGGTGACCAGCTGCTGGATGAAGATCCAGTACTGCTCCAGCAGCGGCTTGTTCAGGCCGAACTGTTCGCGGACGGCGTCCAGCTGTTCGGTGGTGGCCAGCGGGCCGGCGTAGGAGACGGCGGGATCGCCCGGGGCCATGCGGATCAGGATGAACACGGTGGACACCGTGAGGAACACGGTGAGCAGGCCCTGTCCCAGGCGTTTGAGGATGTAGTTCGTCATGGCTTAGGCCTCCAGCCGTGCGTCGACGAGCGGGTAGGAGTTGGTGGGTGCCAGGTTGATGCCGGAGACCCGGTTCCGGTGGGCCAAGACGGACTTGGGCACGAACGCCCAGGCGCAGGGCCAGGTGTCCCAGATGGCCTGCTGCGCGTCGGCCAGCAGTTCCTGCCGGCGGGTGGCGTCCACCTCGGAGGAGGCGGCCTGGATCTTGGCCTGCACCTCGGGGATGACGTAGCCCTGGTAGGTGTCGCGGGTCTTTTCCTTCTCCGGGGTGCCGGCGTACATGCCCTGCATCATGGTGATGGCCAGGCCGGTGGGGCTGGAGAAGCCGTTGCCCAGCAGGTCCCAGTCGCCCTGCTTGCCCTGGCGCCAGGCCAGGATGTTGCCGCCGGGTTCGAACTGCTGGAGTTCGGTTTTGACGCCGATCTTGCCGAACATTTCCACCAGGGCTTCCATCACGGAGGTGTCGGAGGCAAATTCTCCGGTTTCCCAGATGATCTTCAGGGTGAGGTCCTTGACGCCGAGCTCGGCGAGCCGGGCCTTGGCCTTCTCCGGATCGTAGGTGTAGGTGCCGGTCTTGTGGTAGCCGGTGAGGCTGCCGGGCGTGACGCCCTCGGCGGCGCTGACGGAGTCCACCAGCACGTCCTTGACCAGGGATTCGCCGTCGATGGCCCAGCTGAGGGCTTCACGGACGCGGACATCGGCCAGGGGGTGGCCGGCGGGCTTGCGGAAGTTGTAGAAGATCTGGTTGAGCCGCAGGCTGGACGCCTCGGCCAGCTGGACGCCGGGGAGGCCGGCCAGCTGTTCGCGGGAGTCCGGGGTGATGGAGTCGATGATGTCCACCTCGCCGCTGCGCAGGGCGATGACGCGGCTGGATTCCTCGGGGAGGAACCGGACTTCCACGTTCTCGATCTCCGGCGCCGGGCCCCAGTAGTTCTCGTTGCGTGCCAGGCTGTAGGTGCCGGCGCCGCGGTTGAACTTGGTGACCTTGTAGGGGCCGGTGCCCACGCCTTCCTGGAGTTCCTCCGGCTTGTTCTGTGCGGCCGGGGTAATCAGGATCATGCTCATGAGGCTGTCCAGGATGGGGACGGGGTTCTTGGACACCATCTTGAACGTGCGGTTGTCCACGGGGACAACCTCGGGGAATTCGGGGAAGAAGCCTGCTACGAAGGAGCCCTGCACCTGCTTGTACATCTTCAGGGCGGTGGCCACATCCTCGATCTGCACGGGGCTGCCGTCCGAGTAGCGGATGCCTTCGCGGAGGGTGACGGTCCATTCGGTGGGGCCGGTCATTTCGAAGCGTTCGGCCAGCACCAGGACGGGCTTGGTTTCGGGGCCGATGGCGGTGAGGCCCTGGCGGACGGAGCGCTGTACGGTGACGGCGGCATCGAACTGGTTGAGCTTGTTGTCCAGGCTGACCAGGGAGCGGTTCAGGGCCAGGGTCAGGGTGCTGGGTCCGGGGAGGCCGGTGGGACCGGCGCAGCCGGCCAGGCTGCCGGTGCCCAGCAGAAACCCTGCGGCCGTGCCGAACTGCAGCAGGCGGCGGCGGGAAATCTCACGTCCTTGAGGAAGAACGGTCATCGTTGACCTCTCGGTAGATCGGGGACGGCGGGCGGCCAGGGTTGGCTGCGCCGGATGTTGTGTGCATCACTTTGCCACTCATGCGCAATTCGCGCAACCCCTCTAGCGTGTTTCGCGCAACCGTGTCATGATGTTAGGACTCCCGCTGCTTCGGCGGGTTCCCGCCAGCTACCACCGCGAGAGGAGCAATGTGGCTTCCGTCTTTGTGCAGGCCGACGATTTCTCCGGCGCCGCCGAGGTTGGCTCCTGCTTTGTGCAGCATGGGCTGCGCACGCGGCTCACGCTGGGTGCCCAGTCACCTGGCACCACGTACGACGCCGGCGCCTCCTTCGCGGAATCACCCGCCGGGGCGCTGGTCACCGATACGCATTCCCGCGGCCTGGACCCGGCCGCCGCCGCGGTACTCGTCAAGGACGCGTTTTCCTCTGCCGCTGCATCCGGCGCTGAGGTGCTGTTCAAGAAGATCGACTCCCTGTGGCGCGGCAACGTCAGCGCCGAGGCCGCCGCACTGGCAGGCCTCGGGTATCACGTTGTGGTTGCGGGGGCACTCCCCCAGCTGCAACGCACAGTGCGCGCCGGCCGTCCCTTTGTTGCCGGCTCTCCCCTGGCGGAGACGGACCTGTGGCAGGCGGAGGTTTCGGCCCCGCCCGCGGACATTCCGTCCCTGCTGCTCCCGGAGAACCCGGAGCAGGTGCAGGCCCTGGACCTTGAGGCGGTGCGGTCAAGCAGCGTGCCGTCCCGCCTGGCCGGGCTGCTGGACGGCCGGCCCGCGCTGGTGGTGGCCGATGGGGAAACCACGGCGGACCTGGAGCACGTGGTGGATGCCCTGCTGGAACTCGGCTTCACCGCCGGCGGACACCGCATCGTGCTGGTGGGAACCGGCGGAGCGGCGGATGTCCTCGCGCAGCGGCTCGGCACCAAAACTGCGCGTAATGCGCAGAACGTGGCACCGGCGGACGCACCCAGCGCAGAACCGCAGGAAGGCGCACGGCCGGTGCTCGCCGTCGTCGGCTCCGCGTCCAAAACGGCCCAGGCGCAGCTGGCGCAGCTGGAGGCCAACGGCTTTACGGTGGTCCGGCTGCACCCGCTCTATGCCGGCGCCCGGGATGCGTATGCTCCCCAACTGGCCCAGGTTATAGCAGATTTGACGGCAGGCGCCCGCGTAGTTGTGGGGTTGGCTGCCGCAAGAGTGGACCCGTCTGGCTCTGCCCGCATCGTGCAGGCCCTGTCTGCGTTCGCTGCCCAGGCGGCGAAGGCGGCCCCGGCGGACCTGATCCTGACGGGCGGTGAGACGGCACGCGAGGTGCTGGACGCCGTCGGGCATTCCGGCCTGGTGCCACTCGCGGCGGTGCAGCACGGGGCCGTGCTGAGCCGGGCGGACGACGGGACGCTGGTGGGCACCAAGCCCGGCAGCTTCGGCGACGACCTGGCCCTCCTGCAGCTGTATGACGAAATCCGGGAGCGCCGGTCCGCACCGGCTCCCGCCACTACCCTTCCCCGCAAGACTTCCGAACAATCTGGAGCAACAATGACTGACTCAGCAACCAAGAACCAGCTTCCCTACGTTGCAGTGACCATGGGCGACGGCGCCGGCGTGGGCCCCGAGGTGGTGGTGGCCGCCGCGCTGGATCCGCAGAGCAACGCCGAATGCCGGCCCGTGGTGATCGGCGACGCGCTGCGGCTGCGCCAGGCCGCGGAGACCCTGGGCGTCGAGGCGGACATCCAGAGCATCGAGAACGTGGAGGACGCGGTGTTCACGCCGGGCCGGGTGAACGTGATCGACCTGAACCTGCTGCCGGAGGATCTGGCGTGGGGGCAGCTCTCCCCCGTGGCCGGGCACGCCGCGTACGAATACATCCGGGTGGCCAGCGAGCTGGCAATGGCCGGGAAGGTGCAGGCCATCTGCACCGCGCCGCTGAACAAGGAGGCGCTGCACGCCGCCGGGCACATCTTCCCCGGGCACACCGAACTGCTGGCGCACCTGACGGGCACGGAGGAAGTGTCCATGATGCTCTCCACGCCCAAGATCCGGGTGATCCACGTGACTACGCACATCGGGCTGATGGACGCCATCCGGAAGATCAACCCGGACCTGGTGGAGCGGACCATCCGCCGCGGCCATGAGGCGCTGGTGCGGGCGGGCATCCCCAACCCGAAGATCGGCGTGTGCGCCATCAACCCGCACGCGGGCGAGAACGGGCTGTTCGGGCAGGGCGAGGAAGCGGAGAAGATCGAGCCGGGCGTGAAGGCGGCGCAGGCGGACGGGATCAACGCGGTGGGCCCGCTGCCGGCGGACACGCTGTTCTTCCTGGCCGGCCGTGGTGATTACGACCTGGTGGTGGCCATGTACCACGACCAGGGGCACGGGCCGGTGAAGGTGCTGGGCATCGAGGCGGGCGTGAACATCACGGTGGGCCTGCCGGTGATCCGCACGTCCGTGGACCACGGCACCGCGTTCGACATCGCCGGGAAGAACATCGCGGATTCCCGGTCCATGGTGGAGGCGCTGCACCAGGCGGCGGAGATGGCCACCCGTCCGGCGGTCGTCGGTCGTTGAGCCTGTCGAAACCGAGCCTGTCGAAACCGCCCCGGTGGTTGAGCCTGTCGAAACCCATTGGTGATTAGCATGGTTACCACTGCCACGGGAAGGAGACCGGGAATGCTCAGCGCAAACGCGCGGCGCGAGGAGATCTACCACCTTGCCGTGACCACCGGCTTGGCCTCCGTGGAGGAGCTGTCCGCCAAGTTCGAAGTGACGGCCTCCACCATCCGCCGCGACTTGGCGCTGCTGAACGGGCAGGGCCGGCTGGCCCGGACCTATGGCGGGGCGATGGCGCTGGGCGCGCACCCGGAGGCGTCGCTGCGGCAGCGCACGGGCGAGGCGTTCGAGCAGAAGCATGCCATCGCCCGGTGGGCGGCGTCGGTGATCCAGCCCGGAGAAAACATCCTGCTCGACGCCGGTTCCACCGCGGGTGCCCTGGCGCACGAGCTGCGCGGGTTCGGCCCGTTGTCCGTGACGACGCCGGGCATCAACACGCTGCAGGAGCTGGCCGATTGCGAGGGCATCGAGGTGGACTGCCTCGGCGGGCGGCTCCGGGGTGTCTCGCAGAGTTTCGTGGGGCCGCTGGCCGAGGCGGCGCTGGAGCGGATGAGCTTCGACCGGGTGTTCCTGGGCGCAGATGCTGTCACCGCCGAGGACGGCATCTGCGAGGCCGACCACGCCCAGACCCGGCTCAAGGAGCTCATGGCCCGGCGCGGGCGTTCCGTGTACGTTTTGGCGGATTCTTCGAAGCTGGGTTTGCGGCCGTTTCATGCGTGGGCGCGGCTGGCTTTGCCATGGACGTTGGTGACGGACGACGGCGCCGACCCGGCCCAGGTGCAGAACTTCCGGGACGCAGGGGTACAGGTTGAGGTGGCGGCGGTTTCCGGTTAGGTCCCGGTGGGTACGCTGTTTCCACACGATCGAACCCTCTGGCGAATTGGACGCTCCCATGCATGCAGTGCTCGAGTACACCTACGCTGACGATTACCTGGAAAGCCGCGAGCAGTACCGCGGGCTCCACCTCAAGGCAGCGTGGGAAGCAGTCGAACGCGGCGAGTTGCTGCTGGGTGGCGCCGTTGGTGAAGGACCCTTTACTGGGCTCCTGATCTTCACCGGGGACAGCGCACTCGACGCCGCAAAAGCATTTGTAGCCGCCGACCCGTACGTAGCCGGCGGGGTTGTGACCTCATGGACCGCGCGCCCGTGGACCACAGTGGTGGGACACGAGGCTGCCACACCTGTGCAGCCGTAGGGCGGCCCGAACCTACTCGGCGATGTCCTCGGCCCACAGCTCCGGATGCTCGGCCTGGAACGCAACCATCATGTCCATGCAGCGCTGGTCGTCGAGGACCACCACCTCAACCCCGCGGGACCTCAGAAGCTTCAGCCGGCCCTCGAACGTGCGGGCCTCCCCCACCACCACGCGGGCAACGGAGGGCCGTCCGACCGCCCGGGATGTCGGTTTCGGTGATGCTGCTGCCGTTGCTGCCGATCTAGTAGATGACCCAGTAGCAGCTGGATCCCGCGTCGGAGGTGGCATGGTAGTTCGGGCGGTGATGTCCTTGCCGACAGTCCACGTTCCGTCGGAAACCGTGTTGGCGGCTTTTGCTTTTCTGCGGCGGTGACAGCTTCTTCGCGTTTCTTGACGGCTGCCTCGGCGGACTCCGCTTTGCAGACGTCTGTCTCGCGGGCCTGGACCTTCGCTTCCTTGTCGACGATCCCGGCCTGAAGCGCCTCGTAGCCGGACTTGAGTGAGTCGTAGTCAGACCGGAGGGAGTCCCGCTCGGACTCGACACCTGCGTTGACGTCAGCCATGCCTTTGTCCGCCTCACTGTACTTGGGATCAGGGAGCGTGGTGCCAAATGACGTTCCGCCGGCCAACAGCACGCCGGCCACGAGCACACCAAGAACCTGCTTTCTGCGGCCAGTGCGGTGGGGCGCGGTGTTCGTCCCTGCCGGCTCAGTCTCCGGTTCCAAGGCTGTTCCTGCTTGCGCGGTGCCGGGCGCCAGCGTGGTGTTTTCGGTCTTCATGGTTTCTCCCAAGGTGTCAATCGAAGAAGGACCGGCGGCGGGATACCGATCCCCCAATGCGTGGTTCCCCGCCTCCGCAACAGCTCCGAAAGGTTCCTTCCTCGGCTGCAGAAACGAACTTAGGGCGCGCGAACGTGTAGCTACCTTTTCAAGACTGATAACCCCCGTTATCAGCACGTTTCTGGCCAAATGCAGGAAGCCAACTAAGCTGGGCGAACGACCACGACCGATTGAAGGGAGGCAGCCATGCACACATCCACTGAATCTTTGTGCATCACGCTTTCCGACATTGCTGCCTTAGCAAAGGTTAAGCGGCCCGTGGTCTCCATGTGGCGGAAGCGGAGCAGCGGCGGCCAGTCGCCGTTCCCCGCATCGTCCGGCCAGATCAACGGCAGGGAGCTGTTCGACGCCGGCGAAATCACAGCTTGGCTTGAGGCAACAGGCCTCGGCAACAACCCCGAGGCGCGGAACGACGTCGCGGCCTCCGCCAGAATGACGGCACCGGCAAGTGCGGAGGCGCAGGACGGCCGGCGAACGTTCAACGGCCTGACGTCGCTCCTCGCGCTGAAGGTCATCACCGGGCAGGAACTCAGCCTCCGCACCACGGACGAACTGCTTGACGCCGCCGATGAAGCGGACCCCGATGACCTCTTCCTCTACACTGAGCTTGAAGCCTTGGGCTCTGAGCTTTCCGCGCTGGCCGGCTTCGCCGACCGGCTCGCCGACAGTGCCTTCAGCGCCCCGGCTGCCTTCGAGAGGCTGTTGTCGAAGCGGTTCCGGGAAGGCCTGCGCGAACAATCCGACACAGCCCTCACGGACCCGGCACTGGATCTTGTGGCGTCGGCCGCCATGGAACTGGCGCAGACGCTGGATGCACCACCGTTTGTCGATGCGACTCCCGGCGGCAGTGACGTTATGCTCCGCATCGTCCAGCAGTTCGGAGAGACCCGGCCCCTGACACTGCTCATTGGGGACCACGACGGCGGCCCGTCACGCCTCGCCCGGCGGCGTCTTGTTGTGCACGGGGCCGACAGCGAACACGTGGAAATCGACGCCGAGGGTGCCTTCTCGGTCATCGGGCCCGCAGTCCATGTGGCGCAGTATCCCGCCCCCGGCGAACCAGGACTTGGTGCCACGGAAATCCTTGGAGCCATCGAGAACACAGTCCTTCAGATGGATGACAGCCAGCGCGCCGTGGTGATTGCCCCGGCCCGGCTGCTTTGCGACCCGCTCACTGACAGGTCAGCCCGGCTCCGCTCGGACCTCCTGCGCTCCGGCAGGATCCGCGCCGTGGTCAGGCTCCAGGCGGGCCTCCTGCCCGCGAAGCCGCGGGAGCCGCAGGCCCTCTGGGTGCTGGGCCCGTCCTATGCGGAGGTGCCCATCGCCGAACGGTGGACCATGGTCGCCGACCTCACCACAACATCGTTGACTCCGGATGTCCGGCAGGACCTGATCAGCGACATCGTCGCCTCGTTCGGCACCCGCGCCACTATCCGTGCGCACTCCTTCAGATTTGCCAAACTGCTGCAGACCCGCGTCCTTCTCGCCAGCAAGGGCTCGCTCGTCGAGGCTTCCGTCAAGAGGCGTCCGACGTCAGCCGGAGGAGCAGAGGCAGCGCTGCGGATCGAAGACCTCATCCGGCTGCTGTCGCAGGAGCAGTCCGGGCTGCCTTCGATTCCCGACGTTCAGGCGGCCATACAGGGCACCCGGCCCGGCACGGCTATTGTCCAGGAACTGATCACTGGCGGAAACCTCCGCTACATCAAGGGCAATCGGCTCGACGAGAACAGCTTGAACCCCACTGAAGGGAGAAGGGTCTTCGGCAGGCAAGAACTACAGTCGCCCCACAGCGCTGAGCCCCGGTTCATCAGCCTCATGGACTTCGCTGCCGCATCCCCCGGCGGCCGCCTCACCGAGCCCGGTGACGTCATCTTCTGCACCAGCCCCCGGCCGGCTGCGAGGGTCGACCACGAAGGCGGTAACGTCGTCGTCTTCCCCGCCCGCATCCTGCGACTCGACAGCGGTGATCCCGGTGGCCTAGTGCCCGACGTCGTGGCCGCCGACATCAACAGTCTCCCTGCAGCCGACAAAACCTGGAGCAACTGGCACCTCCGCCGCACCCGGGACACCCAACGGCAGCCCCTCATGAAGATCCTTGCAGGGCTGCAACACCAACAGCTTGCAGCCCGTCGGCGTGTCGAACGGCTGGAAGAACTCGCCACCCTGGTTACAGACGGCGTAGCGGGCGGAAGCCTCACCCTGACACACCCATCTCCAAACGCCGCACCAATAGAAGGAACTGAATAAATGCCCCCGAAAATAAAGGTGGACCTCGCCCCGTCCACCATGAAGGAACTCAAGGACACGCTCTGGAAGGCCGCGGACAAACTGCGCGGCTCCATGGATGCCTCACAGTACAAGGACGTTATCCTCGGGCTGGTGTTCCTGAAGTACGTCTCTGACGCGTTCGACGAACGCCGTAATCAGATCCAGGCCGAGTTGGAGGCCGACGGTCTCAACGAGGAGCAGATCGCCCAGCTGATCGACGACGTCGATGAATACACCAGCCGCGGCGTGTTCTGGGTTTCCGGGCGGGCGCGCTGGAGCTACCTGGCGGAGAACGCCAAGGGCCTGCCCGCGATGGACGGCGCCGCCCCCAAGTCGATCGGGCTGCTCATCGACGACGCCATGGACCTCATCATGACCGACAACAAGTCCTTGGCTGCCACGCTCCCCCGCATCTACAACCGCGACAACGTGGACCAGCGCCGCCTCGGCGAACTCCTGGACCTGTTCAACTCGGCACGCTTCACCGGGCAGGGCGCCAGCAAGGCCCGCGACCTGCTCGGGGAGGTCTACGAATACTTCCTGGAAAAGTTCGCCAAAGCCGAAGGCAAGCGCGGCGGCGAGTTCTACACCCCCGCCGGCGTGGTCCGCGTCCTCGTCGAAGTCCTAGAGCCGCACCGCGGCCGCGTCTACGATCCTTGCTGCGGATCCGGCGGTATGTTCGTCCAGGCCGAGAAGTTCCTGGAGGCCCACAACATGGAGGGCTCGGACATCTCCGTCTACGGCCAGGAGCTCAACGAGCGGACCTGGCGGATGGCGAAGATGAACCTCGCCATCCACGGGCTGAACGCCAACCTTGCTGCCCGCTGGGGCGACACCTTCGCCCGCGACCAGCACCCCGAGCTGACTGGGAACACCGGCGCAGACTTCATCATGGCCAATCCGCCCTTCAACATCAAGGTCTGGTCCCGCTCGGAATCGGATCCGCGCTGGAAGTACGGCGTTCCTCCGGCCGGCAACGCCAACTACGCCTGGATCCAGCACATCATCTCCAAGCTCGCGCCGGGCGGCAGTGCCGGCGTGGTCATGGCCAACGGGTCAATGTCCTCCAACTCCGGCGGCGAGGGCGAGATCCGGGCCCAGCTCGTCGAGGCCGACCTTGTCTCCTGCATGGTGGCGCTGCCAACGCAGCTTTTCCGTAGCACGGGTATCCCCGTCTGCACGTGGTTCTTCGCCAAGGACAAGACCGCCGGCAAGAAGGGATCAATCGACCGCACCGGACAGGTGCTGTTCATCGACGCACGAAACCTGGGCTACATGGTGGATCGGGCCGAGCGCGCGCTGTCCGACGAGGACATCACCAAGATCGCCAATACCTATCACGCCTGGCGCGGGACTGCTTCGGCTGTTGAAGCGGGGCTGACGTACGAAGACGAGGCCGGCTTCTGCTACTCGGCCAGCCTCGCGGAGATTAAGGCAGCAGACTACGCGCTAACGCCGGGTCGCTACGTTGGGGCTGTCGATGTCGAGGACGACGGCGAGCCCATTGAGGAGAAAATTGCGAGGCTGTCAAAGGAGCTGTTTGCTCAGTTCGAGGAGTCCGAGCGTCGGGCACGTCTGGTGCGTGAGCAGTTGGGACGAGTAGATGTCTGAGCGGCGAACCCGTCCTCTTTCCTCCTATATCAGGATCAAGCACGGCTTCGCCTTTCCAGGAACTGGATTTAGTGATGATCCGTCGTTTCCAACACTCGTGACCCCGGGGAATTTCGCCATTGGCGGCGGATTCAAGGGTACGAAGACAAAGACGTACTCCGGGGAGTACCCGCCTGAATACAAGCTATCGCCCGGCGACCTGATGGTCTCCATGACCGATCTCAGCAAAGAGGGCGACACGCTCGGTCTGCCGGCCATTGTTCCGGAAGGAAATTTCCTCCACAACCAACGAATTGGACTGGTCGAGATTATCGATCCGAACGTTGACTCGCGTTTCTTGAGTTACTTCCTTCGCACGGACTCCTATCGAGCTCATATCTTGGCCACGGCGTCCGGGAGCACGGTTCGCCATACGAGTCCGTCACGCATCGGTGCATTCGAGACATGTCTCCCTTCCCTCAACGCCCAACGATCCATTGCGGAAGTGCTGGGTGCGCTCGACGATAAGATCGCCGCCAACACCAGAATTTCGGCTATTTCCAGTGATCTAGCTGGTCTCCTATACGACCGGGAAGCTGCCCGCGTAGAGAGTCAGCCAATGAGTAAGGTCCTTAGGCCGATTCTGGGTGGAACACCCGCACGGTCGAAGGGCGAGGAGTTCTGGGGCGGGGCCCGACTCTGGGCGTCGGCCAAGGACATCACAGGAGCCGACTTTGGCGTTGTGACAGACACAGCCGAGAAGATCACGGATCGTGCTGTGGATACAACAAAAGCCAAAGCACTTCCCAGTGGGAGCGTCATCCTTACCGCGCGCGGTACCGTCGGCACCGTCGGCCGTCTTGCCGTTCCCGCGTCTTTCAACCAGTCTTGCTATGGCTTTGTGCCAGGACTTGTTCCAGCTGCGGTCCTCTACTTTGGGGTTCTCCGCGCCACTGAGCGAGCAAAAGAAATTGCCCACGGCTCGGTTTTCGACACCATCACGATGAAGACTTTCGATCATTTGTCCGTCCCGGACTTCAATTCCACGGAATTGGCAACGACGGAAGCCATCTTGGGCCCGTTGATGGACTCCATTACTGCGGCTGTTGTCCAGAACAGCACCCTTGCCGCAACCCGTGATGCCCTTCTCCCCCAGCTCATGTCAGGCAAGCTGCGGGTCAAGGACGCCGAAAAGACCCTGGAGGACGCAGGCGTATGAGCCCGGGCGGAGGTGAGATCCAGCCGGGAGCCCGGCAATACTCCACGGATGCGTCGTTTCCAGCCAAGCCGGCGGTCAGTGCCATGCCGGAGTGGTATCCCGAGATGCTTGCCCCCGTCACCCGCCAGGTCAGCATCGGTCGGTCCACAGCAATTAGCGCTGCCAACCAGCAGCTGCTGGCCAGCTATTTCGCCGTCGGGCAGGACATCCCGGACCGGCAGACCCATGAAGGCTGGGGCGCCAGGATCATAGACAGGCTCTCCGCGGATCTGAAGGACCAGTTCCCGGGTGCCTCCGGGTTTTCGCCGCGAAACCTTAAGTACATGCGGGCGTTCGCCGAAACGTGGCCGGCCGGGGCAATTGTGCAAGCGCCGCTTACAAAATTGCCCTGCTACCACCATCGGGCACAGATCCAGAGGCTCGACAACCACACAACACCGATCGGTGTCGCCGAATGGACAGACACCATGGTCAAGCACCTGCCCAGCATCCGCGAACTCGAAGCCGAGCTTTCGCAGGACATTCCAGAATGACAGCCGGTCCAATAGGGGGATCCACCGTGACAACAGCACCAGCAGTAACCTTTTCAGAAGCCGAGTGGGAAGGCATGGCCCTTGAGCTCCTGGCCGAGCCGCTCGGCTGGCGGCCCATGTCCGGGCAGGCCATCGCCCCCGGCACCGGCCAGCGGGACACCTGGGACGAGCTGCTCATCCGACCCCGGCTGCTCACAGCCCTGCAGAAATTCAACCCCAAGGTTCCCGCCGAGTACCTGCAGCAGGCCCTTGCCGAGATTGCCTCGCCCAAATCCAACGACCCCATCACCGAGAACCACCGCATCCACAACTACCTGGTGGACGGCTACCGGCTCAGCTACATCGACTCCGACGGCAACGAAGCCAACCCCACCATCCACCTGCTGAGCCAGGACCCCGACCAGAACGACTGGCTCGCCGTCAACCAGGTCACTCTGATCCAGGGCGACTACAACCGCCGTTTCGACATTGTCCTGTACTGCAACGGCATGCCGGTGAGCATCATCGAACTGAAGAAGGCCGGCAGCGCCACCGCTGACGTTGCCTCAGCGCACGCCCAGCTGCAGACGTACCTGCGGGAATTCCCCATGGGGTTCCGCTTCTGTGTCTTTACGCTCGCCTCAGACGGCATCCAGGCCAAGTACGGCACCCCGTTCACTCCCCTCAACCACTTCTCGCCCTGGAACGTGGACGACGACGGTCTGCCGGTGGCTCCCGGCTACATGGAGGACGGGGTCGCCATCACAGCGTTGGAGACCGCCCTCAACGGCCTGTACAACCAGGAGCGCTTCCTGCAGCTGACCCGCAGCTTCACGGCGTTCGACGAGGGATCCGACGGGCTCGTGAAACGCATTGCCAAGCCCCACCAGTACTTCGCCGTGACCAAGGCCGTAGGCAGCACTGTCCAAGCGGTGGAAAGCAACGGCAAGGCCGGCGTTGTATGGCACACCCAGGGCTCCGGCAAGTCAATGGAGATGGAGCTTTACGCCAACCTGGTGGCCCGGCACCCCAAGCTGAAGAACCCGACAGTTGTCGTGATCACGGACCGCAACGAACTCGACGGCCAGCTGTTCGAGGGCTTTGACCGGAGTCTTCTCCTGGCCGAATCGCCCAGGCAGATCCGGAAACGCTCCGAGCTGCGGGAGGAACTGAGCAACCGCACGACCGGCGGCATCTACTTCACCACCCTGCAGAAGTTCGGCCGCAGCAAGGCCGAGAAAGACGCCGGCACCGAGCACCCGCTGCTGTCGGACCGCCGCAACATCATCGTGGTCGTGGATGAGGCCCATCGCTCGCACTATGACGACCTGAACGGCTACGCCCGTCACCTGCGCGACGCGCTGCCCCACGCGACCCTGATCGCGTTTACCGGCACGCCGCTTTCATTCGCCGACCGCAATACCCGGGAAGTTTTCGGCGATGACATCGACGTGTACGACCTCACCCGAGCGGTCACAGATGGAGCCACGGTGCCGGTGTACTTCGAGCCCCGGCTGATCAAGGTGGGTCTGGCGTCCGAGGTCACCGAGGAGATCCTTGACCAGGCGGCCGACGAGGCCACCTTGGGCCTGGACGACACGGAGCGGGCCCGCCTCGAGGCGAGCGTCGCGGTGGTGAACGCCGTCTACGGCGCCCCGCAGCGCATCGCAGCACTGGCAGAGGATCTAGTGGCGCACTGGGAGGGCCGGCGCGCCCAGATGGGCAAGTTTATCGAATCGCCGGGCAAGGCGATGATCGTAGGCGGGACGCGGGAAATTTGCGCAAAGCTGTACACGGCGATCGTGGAGCTGCGGCCCGACTGGCATTCCGATGACCTGGCCAAGGGCAAGATCAAAGTCGTCTACTCCGGTGACGCCACCGATGTTCCGCCGGTATCCGACCATGTGCGGCGCGACTCCGCCAATGCGACCATCAAGGAACGTCTGAAGGACGTCGACGATGAGCTGGAGCTAGTGATCGTCAAAGACATGATGCTGACGGGCTACGACTCCCCGCCGCTACACACGCTGTACCTGGACCGGCCGCTGAAGGGCGCGCTGCTGATGCAGACCCTGGCCCGGGTGAACCGCACCTTCCGCGGCAAGAAGGACGGGCTGCTGGTGGCCTATGCCCCCCTGGCGGAGAACCTGGCGCAGGCCCTGAGCGAGTACACGAAGGATGACCAAGCGAACAAGCCCGTCGGCCGGAACGTAGATGAGGCCATTGGCCTGACGGTGACGCTGGTGGAAACGCTGCGCGGCCTGCTCGCCGGGTACGACTGGAAAGCGGTGCTGATGCGGGGCGGCCCCAAAGCCTTTATCAGCGCTGCCACCGGCGCGGCCAACTACCTGCGAAGCCCCGAAACACCCGGTAACCGTCCGGCTGAGGGCGAGGAGACGCTGGCCTCCAAATACCGCCGGCACTCGGGCCAGTTGTCGCGGGCGTGGGCGCTGTGTTCCGGTTCGGAGACGCTGGCCGAGCTGCGGCCGGAGATCCAGGTCTACGAGGAAACCCGGGTGTACATGGCCAAGTTCGACGCGGCAGACCGCCAGGCCAGCGGCGAGCCCGTGCCCGAGGAGATTCAGCGGCTGCTCGGCAATCTGATCGCATCAGCTACATCGTCGGGCGAGGTACTGGACATCTACGAGGCAGCTGGCATGCCAAAGCCCTCACTGGATGACCTGACGCCGGAGTTCATCGCCAAGACCCAGAAGGCACGCAACCCCCAGCTGGCTATTGAGGCGCTGCGGAAGCTCATCTCTGATGAGTCGGCTGTGGCAACACGAAACAACGTGATCCGCCAGCGGGCGTTCTCGGAGCGCATCACCGAGTTGATGAAGAAGTACACCAACCAGCAGTTGACGTCTGCTGAGGTTATCGCCGAGCTGGTGGAGCTGGCCCGTGAGGTGGCTGCCGAAGGGAACCGTGGAGGGCACTTCACTCCCCCGCTGAACTCTGACGAGCTGGCCTTCTATGATGCCGTGGCCTCCAATGAGTCCGCCGTGGAGGTCCAAGGCGAGGGCGTACTCGCCGACATCGCCCGCGAACTGGTCTCCGTCATGCGCCGCGACATCCGGACCGACTGGACAGTGCGCGACGACGTCAGGGCCAAGCTCCGCTCCTCCATCAAGAGGCTCCTCGTCCGGTTTGGGTACCCGCCGGACAAGCAGCCCGAGGCGATCAAGCTGGTCATGGAGCAAATGGAGTCCATGGCACCGCGGTTCGCGGAGGCTCGACTGTGAGCACTATGGCCGGTAGATGATGGTTTCACTAAGCGTTCGATCGATGATCAATGCATGCTTGGCTTATCGGAGCCGAAAGTTGAGTCAGCGATACTTCCTGACTCAAGTAGTTTTGGAAGCGCAGCTTTCGAAACCGAAGCAATGGCATGTCACCGGGCAGGCAGCAGAACGGTTCTCCACGCCGTCGCTAGCGGATAAGCGAAGAGTCCGGTTGGGTGAATTTCGTCAGGCAGTTCGTCAGCATGCTCCGTCGGAATTAGTGCCGGCGATTGCGCGCATTTCGAGTGGGCTACGAGAATATGAGTTTGATCTGGAGTGGCGGCTCCGTTCCCCTTGGGCGACAGCTGTAGTCGCTCGAGAATCCCTCATTTATGGGACAGAGCATAGGGCTAAACCTGTTACCGACCGGTCTCTCCGGCGAATATTCAACCTGTTCAACCTCGCCGAAAACGGGGTTCCTGACGGCGACGATCTGCACCTAATGATAAGTGGCTTCGTGTACGAGCAAGCCGCATATCAGGACACGCCGCTGTACGACCTGGCCCGTACGCTTCTCCTGCTGCGTGACACAGAGATCGTCGCTCCCGAGATTCCACAACGGGACTGGACAGAAATCTTGGGTGTGGATTTGGACGAATGGTTGATGATTGTCTTTGCGCTGGCCACGGCTGCTAAAAACAATTCTGGACAGCTCGACAGGACCGCACCCAGCCGCGACAATTGGCAGGACATAGACCATCGGCTCGACCCTGAACGGGTTGATATCGTCCTGAGGCAACTTACGGTAGACGTTGACACATTTAGGATGAAGACTGCGTCGGCACCCTCAACGGCCGACCATCTGTGGCGATTCTCGTTTAATCAACTGAAGAGCACTCCCTTTATTGACTTCTCCCAAGGTGCTCTAGTTGCGCCCCAATACCTGTTCGTACTGCAGGCAATGATGATCGAAAACATATTTTACCGGGTTGGACGAAAATGGAAGCTCTTTCCAGAAGAATTAGGCTACCGGGTAGAGGCCTACACAGGGCGGCAGCTACGCCATGCAAGGTTCAGCAGCGTAACCCCTGAGATTACGTACGACTCAGGCTCGAAAAAGTCTGTTGATTGGTTGGCTGTAATAACAGACACCGTGCTCCTCGTGGAGTGCAAGTCAGCCAAACTCAGTCTGGACGTTCGCGCGGGTGGGCCAGGGGCCTTGCCGTTCCTCGAAGACAGAATCGGCAAGGCCCGGAACCAAATCGCAAAAACAAAGGGACTCATTGAAGATTCGAAGCCAGGATTTGAAGACTTCAAAGGCCTTCTCCCTCTAGGACTCATTGTGACAGCTGAGCCCGTCCATATAGCCAATGAATCAGTCTTCACCGCGCGGTTGCCCTCGGCAGAATGCCCGACGCTTGTCGTTTCACTGAAGGAGTTGGAGCTGCTGTGCCAGCTGGGAGCAGAGGAAATGATCCGCACTATCCGGGCCATCGTCGGCGATCCTGATTTCACGACCCTGACGGTGGAACATGCCATTCGGCAAAACACAGACCGGTTGAACGCAAACGGGCACAACAAAATCATCGAAAAGGCCTTCGACGCGACTCTGAAATTGGGCCAGAAAGTTGAGGCGAACCTTTCCGGGGTGGACCGGACATAGCCTCCGGCGGAGAGCGCCTCCCAGGGAACCGCTAGCCCCACTTCAGCTCAGGCACAACCGCCGCACCAGCGTTCTCTTCTCCGCGGCGAGTCTCGGAAGGGGCCGGTTGCCGCCGTTGCCCGCGACAACGGCCCCTTCCGGCTGACTTCCCAGCTTGTACCGTGAGGGTCAGGCACGGAGCGGAGGATCCTTGCTCCGGCTCGAAGATCGGAGGAGCGGATCAGCTGAAGCTTGGTTTGTTCCCGCAGGCACCTCAGTCCTGTCCTCGGAGCTGGCTCGCCAGCGGCAGATCATGGGCGCCGCTTTTGCATGCTTGGTGCCGGGGTCGCCCCTACCTCCAGGCTCACTCTTGCATAACTCGTCCGCAACAGAAGAGCCGAACGACAGCGCGGCCGAACAGGATGCCGCCGCTCACCGTGCTTCCAAGCCCGCACCAGAGGAAGGATCCATAGTAATGGCAGTTCGATCAGCGGTTCAGGTGTTGTCTTATCAGGCAAAGTCCCTGGCCGCGGTCGCGGCTGCCCTGGCAATACCCCTCCGCTGCAACGTGCAAACTTGGATAGTGATGAAATTTTTCTCGAAACGCACCACTCTGGAGCTGGCTTTGATAGCGGTCTCCATAATCCTTGCCGGCCTTCTTGTTTTCGCAGTCATTGGGCTGTTGACTGGTTCCCGTGCTGCGGACATCAACTGGGGCGCTGTGGCGGACTGGGCGACCGCGGCCGTAACGCTAATGGGTTTCATCGGCGCAATTGCCGCCCTCCGAGTGCAATCTGCGGCCCTCGGCCTACAAACCCAGCAGTACAACCAGACGGAAGAGGAAAAGAGGCATAAGCAGGAAACCGAGGACGCGGAAAAAGCCGCCGCTGAAAAAGAGGAGAAATGGCGGTGCGCGAAGGCCGTTAGCATTGAAGTAGGCGCACAGCGTGGATCGCAAATGCCCGGCCAACAACCTGTGCACAAACCACCACTCACGGTCATATGCGAGCTGAAAGCGCCCCGTGGATTCTTTCTTACCGAAGTGGCCATGGCTATTCCGGATCTGCCGGCCGGGTTCAGAATATTTGAAGAATCTAGGACACGGGCGGCTCGCCTGGATGGCGGACAAAGCATCCGATGGACGGCACAGGGCCCATATTGGTCCCCCGATTTTGGGCCCGAACACGACGCGAAGACATGGTTACGGAACCACACCTCAGTTACTTTCAAAGATCCGGACGGCAATACATGGAAACTTGAAGGAACTCAGGATCTGAAAGAAGTATTCTACGTCGGATAGTCGGCCCAGCCAGGATCAGTGGCCTCAACCACAACTATCCAGCAACATGTAAAGCAAAACAAGCTCTACAGCCGGGGCGAAGCGCAGGACCAGTTCCTGGGCGGAGTGCTGCGGAGCCCAGGTCATTGAGAGGAACCGGGTTATGCCCACTGGCGGGCAGATGAAGCCCTCCGCGCAGCTCAAAGCCTGTCCCCATTGGGCGTACCCGGGGCGCTTTGTTGTACTCCTAGGTGAGGAAGGCAGTGGCATAAAACTTGGTCTTGGTAGTTCGCGGAGCAGATTTTGAACGGATAGCCCTCCGAACTCGCCGGAATAGCCGGTCGCACCACCGGTTCCATCCAGATCGTTCAACAGCGCGGCGCGTGGCGCCCGGGCTGGCAACGCGCTCACTCCGTAAAAACGGGCGGAAAGAAGCGAAAGCGAAAGCTGCCCAGGAACAAGCCGCCACGGAAGCGGTACGCCGGCAGGCTGCTGCGACGGAAGCGGTACGCCGGCAGGCTGCTGCGACGGAAGCGGTACGCCGGCAGGCTGCTGCGACGGAAGCGGTACGCCGGCAGGCTGCTGCGACGGAAGCGGTACGCCGGCAGGCTGCTGCGACGGAAGCGGTACGCCGGCAGGCTGCTGCGACGGAAGCGGTACGCCGGCAGGCTGCTGCCACCGGAGCCGCCCGCCGACAGGCTGCGGCGGCTGCCGCGGCAGTGAAAGCAAAAACTCCTGCTCGCCGGGCTGTCCCTGTGCTCCCTCTGGATGCGATCGCAACTATTCAGGTGCTGCGTACCTATCGCGTCGGATGTCGACTGCGCCGGCGGAAGCGGCAACGGCAACGGCAACGGCAACGGCAACGGCAACGGCAACGGCAACGGCGCAGCTTACGTACGCGGGGTCCGTAGCTGTCATTGGAACCGACATGTACGGCCTGGACCGCGATAGCGATGGCGTGGGCTGCGAATAGTTGAACAAGTGCACATGGCTTCGACCGGATGTTAGCTCCCTGACGTGAAACCGGACGCGACACCCCGCACGCCCATCCTGCACCAAGCTGCGATAGTCATCCACACGAACGTACGAACCGGTGCGACCCGCTAGCATGAACCGATGCTTTTGATTACTGCCGGACCTATTGCGCCACTGCAGCAGCCGTAGCGAACACATCCGCGGGCATCGGCCGGTGCAGCTTCCAGGTGATAGCGATCGGCCTCTCGCCGGAGTGCTGAACGTAGTCCACTTGTCCCAGGCAGGTGTACGGAACTGTCAGCCGGGTCTCGTCGTCGGCTGTATCGCGCGTGAAGATCAGAATCTTTGACCCATGCGATGTCCGGTCCAGATATCGGCGCCCCGTCGGGCTGCCAGGCGAGGTAGCGTTCTGCGACTCCCAGTGGAACAGCTCGGGGCTGATGGCGTAGTCCTTGTACATCGTGGTTGCCGAGTGCTTCTTGTCATCCTTATTCAGGGTGACAAAGAAGGCGTCGGTGGACGTCGCCGGACACCAAGCCACACCCTCTCGGTGCTGCACGTCCTTGCCCTGCTCCAGGGAACCGTACTGCAGCGCCGCCAAAACTTCCTCGCGCCGGTAGGTAGCGTGGGACAGCAGGGGAATGTGCTGCAGGCCTGCGCCAAGGTTCTTCGCTGCATGTTTCGATGCAGCCACTCCCATCTTCACCACCTGGCGGATCTCGCGGCACACAAACTGGTAGCCGCGCAGGTGGTCCAGTCCGTCGTCGTACGTCCTGAACCCGCCTCCGTCATCCCACAGCGTGAAGAAAAGCATGCGTGCAAAAGTCTGCTCACGCATCCCAAGATCCGCGTAGCGGGGCGCGTCGGGAGCAACCAGCATCGAATAAGCAGCGACGCGTTCCGGATCGTCCACATGGATCAGCGCGGCCATGCGGCCCAGCAGCTTCTTTTCCGCCGCGTCCGACAGCTCTTCGAGCTTCCCCCGCAGCACGGACTCCAGGGGTGAGAGCCCCTCGATAAGTCCTGCCTGCCGGAGGTAGCCGGTCCACGAGTCCTTGGTGGAGCGGTAAATCGTCTTCACGTCATTCCCCGACCGCTCCAGATAGGCCTCCAGCTCGGTTTCGGCGTACGAGGCGATGTCCCGGACCAGCTGTGCACGGTTGAACCGCAGCTGCGCCTTGATGTTGTCCAGAACCACCTTCTGCGCCACCCGGTCCAGCATGATCTGCGAACCGGACAGCAGGTAGGGGAACTCGTCCTCGACGGCCTTCTCCAGCTCCTTGCGCCCGTAGCCCGTCAGCGCCCGGTAGCGCAGATCAAAGCGGAACTCGCGGCGCTGCTGGCCGATGAAGTCCAGGACTGTCAGCACCGCTTTGCCTTCGGCACGGCGCAGCCCGCGTCCCAGCTGCTGGAGGAAGATCGTGGCGCTCTGCGTGGGCCGGAGCAGCAGGATAGTGTCCACCTGCGGCAGGTCCAGCCCTTCATTGAAAAGGTCGACGGCGAAGATGCAGTTGATCTCCCGCTGCCCCAGACGCCTGAGGGATTCCTCGCGGTCAACATTGTCAGTGGTGCCATCGACGGCGACGGAGGCAATGCCTGCCCGGTTGAACACCTCGGCCATGTAGTGGGCGTGCTGCACCGAGACGCAGAAGCCGATGGCCCGCATATGGTTGGTGCTGGTGACCTTGTCGCGGAGCTCACGGATCACCTTGGCGGCCCGGGCGTCATTCCCTGTGTAGAGGGCGCTCAGCTGGGTGGTGTCGTAGTTGCCGCGTTTCCACTCCAACTGGCTCAGGTCGACGTCATCGGAGACGCCGAAGTAGTGGAACGGGACCAGCAGGTCAGCGTCCAGAGCGTCCCAGAGCCTAAGCTCACTGGCTGTCCGGCCATCGAAGAATTGCTTGGCGACGTCGACGCCGTCACCCCGTTCCGGGGTCGCCGTGAGTCCGAGGAGCTGCTGCGGTTTCAGATGGTCCAGCAGGCGGCGGTACGTGGGCGCCATGGCGTGGTGGAACTCATCGATGACGACGACGTCGAAGAAGTCAGGCTCCAACTGCTCGATGCCGAGTGAGGACAGCGACTGGACGGAGGCGAAGATGTGCTTCCACTCTTGTGGCTTATGCTCCCCTACGTATAGCTCACCGAAGGCGCCGTCCTGCATGACGTCGCGATAGGTGCGCATGGCTTGTTTCAAGATTTCTTGCCGGTGGGCGACGAAGAGCAGCTTTAGATCTCTGCCAGCAGCTTCGGACAGCCGTTTGTAGTCCAGAGCCGCAATGACCGTCTTTCCGGTTCCGGTGGCTGCGACCAGGAGGTTGTGGTTATGGCCTTTCAGGCGCTCCGCTTCGAGGTCTTCCAGCATCTCCTCCTGATGAAGGAATGGCTGAACCTCAAGCCCTGTCGCGGCATCCGGGGATACGGTGCGGCGGCCACCGTTGCGCTCCAGCGCAGCGTCGAGCTTCTCCCCGTCGCGTTCCGGATCGTAGCTTTGAAAGGCACGCTGCTCCCAATAGCTGTCGAAGGTGACCTCGAACTTCTGCAGGAGGGCGGGCGTTGCGACGGAACTGAGGCGGACATTCCATTCCAGCCCGTCCAGGAGCGCAGCCTGGCTCAGATTCGAGCTGCCAACGTAAGCGGTGTCGAATCCCGTTTTACGGCGGAACAGCCAGGCCTTGGCATGCAATCGAGTTGCCTGCGTTTCGTAGCTGATCATTACCTCTGCCCCGTATCGGTTGACGAGCTCGTCAATGGCGCGGCGTTCCGTGGCGCCCATATATGTGGTGGTGATGACGCGTAACCTTGCTCCGCGTTCTTTCAGCTGCTCTAAGGCAGGCTCCAGGAGCCTGAGGCCCGTCCAGCGGACAAAGGCGCAGAGAAGGTCCACCGTATTGGCGGACTCGATCTCGGCACGGAGCTCGGCGGCGAGATTGGGCTCGTCCTTGCTGTTAGTCAGCAGCGCTGAGTCACTGAGCTTGGTGGTGGGGCGACGAAGTTGTCGGCGCTTGAGCGCGTCCGGGCGATGCAGGGACTGGAGTCGAGTGGGACCTTCTGCGATGCGGTCCGGCGTGTTCAGGTCCTGGAGGAGCCGATTTGCCAGGGCGACCCTGTCTGCGGGCTTGGCCGCCGTGAGGGCTTCGCGGACGGCGTCAGCAACGTGGCGGGATAGGACGTCCGGAGCGTCTTCGTCTTCTATGTCCGCGAAGGTAGGCTGCAGTTCCGACTCGTTATTCAGCAAATCGCCGAGCGCGTCCGTGCTAAGTAATTCGTACAGGCCTTCAGGCAGCTTGGCTGCCGCCTCTCCCCCAATGAAGTTGGTCACTTCGCCAGGGTATTGTCCGGAGAGCCAAGGAACAATCTCCGACTATCCGTGTCTCTTGTCGCATTTGAACGTCCATAGATCGATTCGTGCGAGGACTGGAATATCTCTGTCTTCTCGCATCGCACGGCCCTGACTTTGAAAAGATCAATAAGCAAGATGGGATCGATGCTTTGGGAATTAGAGGGAGCAGCCTCGCACTCCGCATGGCTATGATTTCTGTGGTCATTGATGAAAACAACGTTTGAAGGAGCAGCAAGAAAATTTGCAGCTTCAAGGAATAAAGGCCTTCTCGGACTCTGTCTGTACTCATGTGGCCTATGCAACTGACTACGATTCACATATTCTACAAACGCCCGATGACGAAAGAACCATAAAACAGGCGGGACACGTACCCGGAGGTACTCCGACCTTCCGAGGGATCTGGAGGCCAAGGCGCTCGGCTAGTAGCTTCGCTTCGGGGATGGCTTGGTTAAAGGGTCCGTGGTCGACTCTGAACCGTCTGCCTTCAGATGACTGGATTGCTGCAAGAATCACGTTCAACGCGTGCGTGGATCGGTAATGGACCCAGCGGTCTCGGTCGTCGATTTCGATGCAGTACAAGTCAGGAGCGGACCACAACGCAATGGCCGATTTTCCCGTCCTTTGTGACAGCGATAGCACCCCGAGGGGGACTTTAGACGCGGCCAATATTTTCAATGCGCCCTGGAGTGGGTCCCTTGACCTGACCGAGATCTGCAGGCTGTTCGGCCCCAGCACTTCTGCGTCGTATCCATAGCCCTCCGCCGCCAGCATGGCGGCGTCCAGCAAAGGGTGTTCGGAGAAGGACTGGAGCTCATCATAGACATCAGCGGTTTCCAGGGGTCGGCCGCCGGGCGCGGACAGGCATTGGGTGTATTCGGCCACAAGTGGAAGCGGGACAGAACCCAGATCGAGGTCTCTGCACCTATCATGCAGCCTTTTCGCCTCCTGGGTGGCCGGCGAGGTTGCCGTGTTGTCGACTCTCCGCCGCACGCAGGTCAGAGCGACGGCGGCCAGTGCTTTCGCCTCGTCGCCCATGCCGAAGGTATGCGCCTGGTCCAGAGCCTTGCTCAGGAACGAGGTGACGAGCCTTATGGGTTCGGGGTCGTTCTCTTTCCAGTCCCCTGCGCAGTAGAAACACAGCGCGAGGCGCCCGAGGCCGAGGTAGGAGACTGTGCTGAGCCGGCCGGGCATCGTGGCAAACGCCCTGACCCGGTCGCGCCTGGCTTTCTTGATCCTGTCCGGGTCGCCTACATGCATCAATGGCTCAACGGATTCGGGGTCGTCAGGAAGCGGTGCGATCTGCTCATCACCGTCCACGGCGGCATCGGCGTCGAGATCACCGGTTTCGCTCGAATCGAAGTTCTCCCACCCGGTTGACTGCACCGGTGTTGGGAGGCCGAGGGCGAAGCCCGAAAAGACTGGGCCGTGAAGGTGCTGCGCAGTTTGCTCACGTTCCCACAGCCATGCGGCTGGTTCTTCTTCAAATGCGGCGTTGCGTGCTGCTCCCGATGCTGTGGAGGTTCCGCTGCTGCGGGTGGACGGGGTCTTGAGCGCGGTGACGTCCTCGTGGATATTTGTGAGCTGGCTTGCGAATGCGTCTAGATAGCGGAGATCGACTCCTAGAAGATCGTCGCGCGACTTGATACGCGGGCCACCGGCTGCGCGCCCCGCGGCCGGTCGCGTTCTGAGCCGTTCCGGCACGGAAGCAGGCACAGCCGGGCCTCGAGCCAGGATCGTTTCGTCGTCACCCGCCCAGTTGAGTCTCAGCAGCGCGCTGTCTCCCAGCTGGTCTGCCGGAAATGAAGCAGTGCTGTGCCCGGCGACTATCGTGCCGAGACGATTCCAGGAGTCATTGAGCGGGTTATTGGTGTATTCGAGCTCGACGGCGAACGGGACCGCATACGCTAGCTCGGTTTTTAGTTCATTGCCGACGAGCACCGCGCTAAGCAGCTGGGGCACATCGGGCCCGGTTGTCTCTGGAGCTATAGTCCCGATTCGTAGCGCCGGAATATCTGTAATGCTCTCCAGCTGAACAAGATGGTTCGGGCCAAGCCCGGGCTCGGGCCATAACGGTTCGTCGACGTTCGTGAGGATCCCAAGCTCCACGTTTCCACCGCGGCTCACGGTGTTGAGCACGGCTGCGGCCGACAGATTAGCGCTTCCTGTCAGCACCTGGCGGTATGATCCCCGACGCCATTCCAACAATTTCGCATGGCGGTACCGATGTGAAGTATCGGCGACTACGGTCAGACCTGTCTGGCCCCTCAGGACACTAGCCAAGGCCTGGGGTTCGACCACGGTCAAACCAGGTTGGACAACAAGGGTGAGCTTTGAGGTCGGGAAGTGTTCTACCAGCGCCCTGACCGCGCGCGCGTGTTCGTCAATGAAGGGCGCGCACAACGTCAACTCATCAACCGGCCCACCTGGCAGCTGTGACAGGAAAGATCGGTCGAGGTTCGTGACCAGCTGCGCTCCGTCATCAAGGGGGGTGAAGCGTTCCAGCGTGCCGCGCAGCTTGGCAGCGACCCTATTCAGTGCGGCAGCATGGTCCGACGCGAGACGCACACTGCCAGGCAGTAGTTCAAGCCACTCGGCTAAGTCGAAAAGGGCCTGCGGTGCCTGCCCGTCCTCGGCGCGAAGCACATTCCATAATTCCGAGTTATGCTGCCACCCTCCCATCGTCAGATTCCCTGACCCAATCAGCGCCAACACCCGGTCGCCTCCCACAAGGAGCGTTAGTTTCGGGTGAAAAGCGCCACTATGCGACGCGAGGCCAACGAGGTACTGGGTGCCCGCGCCTTTCATGGCAATCGGATCCGGGCGCCACATCCCGGCATCCGCAATGACTGTGACCCGCGCACCCATCGACTGGCAAAGGCCCAGGACGCCTCGTTCCAGGAACGCGACATCCGCGTTGAAAGTCAGGAAAAGCGCTTCTTCGACATTCCAGTCACCGCTCGCCTCCATTTCATGGAATAGTGCCGGTACGTTCAGCGGGGCTGCCACCGCGCTCACTGGTCCTGGCCGTTCCGCGCAAGGGTCCAGCGCTCGGCCGTGCCCCCTGTGTCACCCGGGACACGCTTGACCATGCCAAGACCACTCATAACTTGGGTAAGTTGATCCCACCGCAGGGACACAGGGCCCCCTCCTTCATTGGATACACGGAAGGCATAGCCGTCCCTCACGGTCAGCCTGGTCGGCACCCGCCATCGCCCTTTGGTGAAGGATGCCTTGCTCATTGCAACGCGTTGGGACCGCGCAAGAAGCACCCCGGTGAGCTCATGCGCGACGTCGCGCACTGAACGATCGCTTCGCTGGTTCAGGAAGTCCCTCATCCACGAGGGGGGTAAGTTCGTAGTTTCGTCGTTCGCGTTCGGTGCTTTCGAAATATGGTGCCATGTGATC
This sequence comes from Pseudarthrobacter chlorophenolicus A6, assembly GCF_000022025.1. Taxonomy (GTDB): domain Bacteria; phylum Actinomycetota; class Actinomycetes; order Actinomycetales; family Micrococcaceae; genus Arthrobacter; species Arthrobacter chlorophenolicus. Next base: position 1,191,558 of record NC_011886.1, on the reverse strand, counting down.
GGAGAGCTGGCCGACACGGCCCGCTCCGACCATGAGCCACGCCAGGTTTCTCGGGCCGGTCTTCAGCGACCCAATTGCCGGATCGTACTCGGCGTCGACCAGCCGGCCTTTTTCCACGCCGTCGGGAAGTTCTTTACGGAAGCTTGAGAGCTTCTGGTTCGGCAGGTGCTCCGACAGGGCACTTTGTAGCTGAGCGATGGGGACAGCTCCCGTCATTTGCTCGTTGACAAGCCAGCGCCAGAGGTCCCGCCAAGCCCATGTGTACCAGCGCCTCAGGACCACCCCCCGCCATGCAGGAAGAATCTCCAGCTGCCGCAGTTGATCGTCGGTGTAGGTTCTTGAGTCAGCGATGAGCTTTCGGCTCAGTTCCAGTGACAAATTGTCGGGCTCGTACATTTCGATGAGCCGGCAGAGCATGAGGGCTGTCTGTGTCCTACGGCTATGTGTGGCGACGTCGCCTAGGAGCTGGGTTGGGAACATGACTGACCGCAACCAACTGCGTTCCAATGCGTGCTGACCGCACAGGCAAAGGCTTGAATACCCCTCGAGGGCGTTGCAGGAGACCGAGTCCATTTTGGCGAGGTCGAGGAGGCCGTCGAACGCGAGCTTCAGCCTGCGTTCATCTGATTTGGGTCCCGGAGACATCAGATTGCCCCCTGACGTAATCAGCCCGAGCAACCGTTCACTAGCCAGGTAGGGTCCCAAGAATCCCCGCGTCGCCTGGGCATACGAGCCAGAGGCGGCAAGCGCTGCGACATTCAATTCGCCGTTCCGCATCGCAGCCGAAATGATGTCGTTGCCGTGGGCTTGCGACATGCCACGATGCTGTTCCGGGGATCGTCGAGCATGGAGAATCGAGATGGCCCCGAATACAACCTCGCAGCGCCGCAAGATATCCACCGGATCCAGAACCCCGTGCGTGGACAACGCCGTCGCCACGTAGGCGTGCAAAGAATAATAACGTGCGTGCGGTGTAACCGTAGTAACGCCCGGAAGCAACTCCTCCACCCGACGCATTGGGTAACCCTCGACTGCGAGCGGAAACCTGCCGGTATACAGACCGTCCTCTCGCCCCGACCATCGTGGAGCTTCGCCACTCACCTAATCCCCTTAGCTCGAAAGCTAGTCCTGACCATGAATCGGGGCAAATGCACGTGTACGCTTGCTCATACCCCTGATGTCTACCGGCAATTCTCCGTGAAGTGTTCTATATGGCGCCTCGACTCGCCCCACCCTTCGAAATGTCGCAATGGGCCCACGATAGCGGGACCAACCGCCTCCTCCTTATCGGCACGCCGCCGCGAGCCCGTCGGGTACAAGTGGGTTGTAAAGCTGCCATGTGCCTGGTTGCTGGGCCGGGGCATGAGGCCGGAACCACCGAGACTCCTGACGGGCGGCTGGACCCGCGTGCCCTCGCCATGGCGCTGGATGCTGTGCTGCCGGAGCGCCGCACGGTGGTGCAGGACGGCGGACACTTTATCGGCTGGGCGCCCATGTACTGGAACATCCCGCGGCCGCAGGACCTGGTGATGGTGGGCACCGCCTTCCAGTCCATCGGGCTGGGACTCGCGAGCGCCGTCGGGGCCGCCCGCGCGGTGGAGGACTGCCGCATTCTGGTGCTGGTCTCAAGCGACGGCGGGTTCCTGATGGGCCTGTCCGACCTGGAATCGCTGATCGGTGCCGCCCGCAGCACGATCGTGCTGATTTACAACGACGCCGCCTACGGAGCCGAGATCCACCAGTACGGTTCGCAGGGGGCTGACCGAGAAGCCGATGCTGATCCCCGAGGTGGACTTCAGTGCTGTTGCCCGGGCCTTGGGGGCGGAGTCCGCTGTGATCCGCTCCCTGTCCGATCTCTCCGCGCTGCAAGACTGGATCGACGCCGGCGCTAAGGGCACCTTCGTGGCCGACTGCCGGATCACGTCCAGCGTCCGCGCCCCGTGGCTGAGCGAGTGGATGAACGCATGAGAGGCAGCGAAGGCGGGGACCGCGGGGTAGTGGTACGACGCGGTCATCCATGTCCTCGATGGCCGTGTCCACCGTGTCGCGTCTTCCGCCTTGTGGGTGGAAGACCCGCCGCAGGCAGGGAAGGACGACTAGCAGGCCGTTGAAACTGCAATCACATAGACAGGGGAGAGGCAGAAATCAGGCAGCCACTCTCCTGGTCACAGTTACTTCCAAGGGCGGTATTCGTGGAGCAAGTTGAGAATTCCCCGAGCATCCTTGATCTCTTTCGTAGTCTTGCTATGACCGCCGTCGTCGTCGCTGTATTCGAAATCTTCACGGATGCCGATGTCGTCCGTGAAGGTATGTGTGAAGGTTCTTTTATAGGTGTACTTGCCGTCCGAGCTGAACCCGTCATCCTCAGTGGTCTGCGTCCGGGTCTTCCCCTTGTATTCGTCATACTTGTCGATGAAATCTCGCAGTTCCACTGCCTCATGGTCTGTCAGGCGCGCCTTCGATATGTCGATGTGCTCGCCTATATAGGCGCGGGCCTGCTTCTTCTCATTCGCGTCCATAATTTTGCTAGCTCCGTTCACGCCATCTCAGTATTGGGCTTCTCGAATCGTACTGCTAGGCAGGGCACGCCGCCCGACAAGGCGACCATCGGAGCGACGTCGCGTGCTGCCTCATTGGGGAACCTGTCGATCGCGGCGAGGTCTACCTCGTCACGAGGCAGCATAGCTAAGCAATATTGCCATGGAAGGATGTTCGATTGCTGAGGCTAGACTTCCGATTGAAAGAATGACGAGGTCAAAACTTACGTTCTCGGGGCAGCAAACAGCTGGAGGACACTGCCGAGCCCTCACGCCTCGGTGCCGGCAGGATGCGAGGGATGGAGCGGCGCAGTGCCATGGACGCGGTCCGGATGCGGATCGGCATGGCTATATCCCTGGGGCTACTTAAACCGGGCGAGCGGCTGCCGGACCAGGAGGACGTTGCCCTGGGTCTGTCGGTCAGCCCGATTACCGCCCGGCTTGCGCTGGCGAGCCTGGCGGAGCAGGGCGTGGTGGTGCGCCGGCGCGGCCGGGCCGGGGGAACGTTCGTGGCGGATTCGCCGCCTACTGAGGTTTTGGCGTCACTGTCCGCGTCCCCCGCGGAGTCCCAGGCGGTGAACCGACTGGTGCACCGGCGGCTGTTGTTCGAGTGCGCAGTGACGCATTATGCGGCGGTCAATGCCACTGCTGAGCGGTTGGATGAGCTGGAGCGGCTGACGCGGGAGATGGCGAAGTCGAGCGACTGGTCCTACTACCACCGGATGGATGAGCAGTTCCATCAGCTGGTGGGCACGGCATCGTGCCTGGACACCGCCGTCGAGGTCTACCACGAGACCCTCGCCGAGCTGTACGACTACTTCATCCCCTACCCCATCGAGAAGCTGCACACGTCCAACCGGGACCATATCGCTTTGGTAGCAGCCCTGCGTGCGCGCAAGGTCAAGGAAGCGGTGGAGATCTCCCGGAAGCACGTGGACATCCTGCACTGCACGTTGTTTATGGGTCTGGCGCAGGGCTGAGCCTCCACACCTGGCTGAAAGCCAGAGCTGACCTCGGTCGTTGCACTGAGCGGTACATCATCAGGTGAAGCGGGCGTGCCAGGCGACTGCGTTTGTTAAGGCTAATGCTGCCCAGCTTGACAGAGGGATTCAGCGGATTCAGAGGGGTAGGGGAATCTGCCATGTCCGCGGACGGCCATGGGTGGTTCCCTTACTGTCCGTGCGACACGCTACCAATTGAAGCGGGAGCTATACGGTCAAGCTCGGACTCAATTCTCGTAGGCACAGCCGGGCTTGCCGATCACCAGATGGCCCTGAAAAGGCGCCGTAGTGAACCAGCACGAGTCTTTTGTGGCTGCCCGGCTACGGCCTGGGCTGGCGCCGCGAGAACTCTGAGTTTACTTAGCATCAAGGCACACAATTCCTCGCGTCGCTTGAGGTCACAGTATTTCCGGAGACGTGCAGTTGATCTTGCCCAGATATTGAAGATGCTCAATATGATTCCGAAGACAACGAAACCCACGGCGAGAAAAATCAGGCCAGGAGTGGCCGGCCGATGGTCTATCACGAGGATCGTAGTCAGGTATGCCATGCTTAGGATGGCTGCCACTGCAGGCAATAGCAGCCAGAGCATTCTCCAAGGGTGTCCCAATATCATGGCCTGCACCATCCGCAGGTTTGTAAGCAGCGCCAGCCGCCTGAACGTCGCATCCCGGTAGTTGCCCTCTAGGGTCAGTTCGATGGCGGCCTGAAAGCGCGGGTCGAGTGGGCGCTTGGATGACATCATTGATCTGCCGCCATCGGTTACCTTGAAGCCTTCCAGCCACCTATTGTGAAGGGCGAGGGAATGTTTGCTCAAGATCTCTTCTTCCTGCCAGGACTTTCGCAGATCGATCTGTAGGTCATAAATGGTCGCGGGCGCTTCGCTTGCCACCTCCAGTTTGTAGGAGACGAGCGCAGCAATGGCTACAGCGATGAGTGACACGCCTGGTGAGTATGTTGGAAACTCCGGCCAGACGTCTCTCCACATGTCCGGCTCCACGAAAATGATGGCAGCTATGGTGGCTGCGGCCGAAGTGAGGACCACTTTCATTACGTTGTTGACATATTGCTTGCGGTGCTTAGCGGCTTGCCCAGTGCTTTGTTCCCGGAAGAAGGCTAGCTCGATCGCGCCAATGAGAACCGTTGGAATGGCAAGCAAACAGATAAGCCCGAGCAACAAGATCGGTAGAACAAAAGGATTCTGATCCATAAGTCTTTCCCTTGAGACAGGTCGGCCCTGCCGAATGGAGATAGTGTCGAGCGCCGACCTGCCCACTCGCTGAGGGTAGCCCGGTTACAATCGGCTGCGCAGGTCGTTGCCCGAACTTCCGTCCGGTCATGACCTGTAGTCCGGAGATGCGGGACGGGCCGCATTGAGAGAGGAAGTCCGGAAATGATCGGATTCATCGACTGCAACGGACCCCTTAGCGAAGCGAGCGCAAGCCGCCCCCAGTTGTGCTGGGGGCGGCTTGCCCAGTGCGGAACTGACCGCAGGTTCCTTCAGCCTAAGCGGGGTAGGCGTATGTGAAGGTGATTTTGGGGTCGGCTTGGAAGGCCCACCCGTAGGCCTTTTGCGCTCCTACGAGAACGGGGGCATCGTTACCTGCGACCACATTTGCGGCCGGCTGGTTCGGCATCGCTTCGACGAGCGGGGTATCGATCGTCGCGTTGAAGTCCAGCGGGAAGACAACGGTTGCCCCAAGCCGGACGTTGCCGGCCGGAGCCAGACTGAGCTGAGGCGCGTACATAACGAAGCGGTACTTCCGCGGGTCTCCGCCGACAGGCAAGAGCACCTGACTGGCATGGATCCTCAATACCTGCCGACCAGCCGGAATCTTCAGGTCCGCGACCTTGTACTGGGCCGCGTGTGCCTCGAGCTGCTTCTTTTCATCAATTGCCGGATCCAGCGCGATTCCAGCCTTAGCCAGGATCGGACGAATGATCTCCGCGTCCTTCTTCACAATGCGCTTAAACTCAGCCGGACTCTTGAAGTTCTCCTTAGTGCCGGAGACCACCCGGGCGATGGCGGACGTCCCCGCCTCAATATCGGCGGCGAGAACCAGACGGTAGGTCGCTTCGCTGGGCGACTCGACCGTAGCCGTAATCGTCATGTTAGCCACATCGTATGCGTCTGCATCGAACCCCCTCGTAGGGGCGATGGACTCGATGTCGATGTTAATGCCCTGGTTGTAAACCACCAGGTCAGTCGTAATGGGCGTAGTCATGGGTGTCCTCCTAAAGAACACTTGACCGAAGTAGGAGCGTCACCTTTATGGCAACTGATGTCTCCGTTAGAATCGCTAGCACCACTAATCATGGAAACTTGCGGTTCTCACCTCGAGTTGCAAAGCGGGCCCGTTCCAGCGGGTCCGCTTTTTTGTGCCTTGGCACACTATCAACGTACTCGACATCACGTCTCAGCGCAAGGCTGAAGTGCTTGTACGAGATTTTCCTGTGACCCCTGAAGCGTTTATGCAAGCTAAGGTGTATTCTGTTGTCATGCCCTGACAACGCCCTCCTGTAGGCTCTATTCACACCAAGGGTGAAGGCGGCTTACAGAATGCAGGTTGATTACGAGGATGAGGACCTTGAACTCCTTGCTTACGAGTCGACCCACATCACCACGCGGTGGTCCCCAAGTGTTACCAAGACCTTTAGGCGCCGCATCCAGCAGCTTGAAGCCGTTGTAAATGAACAGAACCTGCTTGGGCTTAAGGCTCTCCACTTTGAGGAGCTGAACGGCGGACGCAAGGGCTTCTATTCCATACGGATTCAAATGCAGTACAAACTTATATTCAGGTTCGATCCCGATGACTACCAGCGGTTGATCATCACAGGTGCCGAACCCGCCAACGACCAGCAGAGGAGTGATACTCATGGCACGGCAACTCGCTGAAGCGTTTCCTCCAGGAGAATCCCTCGCCGAGGAACTCGAAACCCGCCATTGGTCGCAAAGCGACTTTGCTCAGATCCTTGGACGCCCGGCCCAGTTTGTTTCGGAAATCATCGCCGGGAAGAAAGAAATCACCAGAGAGTCAGCAGCGCAGATTGGCGCGGCTCTTGATCAACCTCCGCAGTATTGGTTGAACCTGCAGAACGCCTACCTCTTATGGAGTCAAGCGCAGAACGTAGAGAATCGCAAGGAACTGAACGACGTTCGCCGACGTGCTCGAATGAACGACCTGGCCCCGGTTGCGCTCTTGCGCAAACGCAACCTGATAACGGGTGACACGTTGGCCGAGCAGGAAGCTCAGATCTTGGAGTTGTTCCAAATTCGAAGCCTCGATGAAACTCCCAAATTTCTGGCAGCAGCTCGTCGTTCAAACCGCAACGAAGAACCAACACCAACGCAGAAGGCGTGGTTGGCCTGTGCCCGCAAGAACGCCCAGCGAGTAAAGGTTGCCAAGTACGACAAAAACAAACTTAGGCAACTCGCCAGTGAGCTGTCACGAATTGTCGCTGAACCTGAAGAGTTTCAAAGCCTACCTGAGCGGTTTTCCGCCGCCGGAGTACGCCTCGTCTACATTGAAGCTTTCCCGGGAAGCAAACTAAACGGAGCTTCGTTCCTACTTGATGATGATCCTGAGCAGCCGGTCATTGCTCTGTCGGGCCGCGGCAAACGCTTGGACGGCGTCCTATTCACATTGCTGCACGAAGTAGCACATATAGTTCTCGGCCACGTGTCCCCGGATCAGCTATTCATCGATGAAGGCGCCGGGCAGGCTGACGAACCGCAGGAGCAAGAGGCCGACCGGCAGGCAGGTGAATGGCAGATACCAGGCGGCCTTCCTAAGCCACCTAACGTCATACGAAAAGGCTGGATTCAGACTGCTGCCCAGCAAGCCGGCGTACACCCCGTAGTGATTCTCGGTCGCCTTCAGATCGACAAGCTCTTGGACTGGAGAACGGCTCTAGCCAAGGGTGCCCCGACTGTCGATTCCTACTTAGAACGCTGGAACTAACTCGGTCAAGATTTGGATGTAACAGCGAGTTACCTTAGCTTCTGGAAGTTTGAATTCCCTGAGTCCCCGTTTGAAAAATGGAACGGACAAGGTCAGGAGCGACTTAAGGCGCATGTGAATACTCCCCGCCGGATGGATAACCCGCGAAAGGGCTGCAGCAGTTGAAACGGCACTAAAAAGACCGAAGGCGCGCCCGGCCAAAGCCGGACGCGCCAATCGAAGGCAAAACTCCGAAGTGGTTCCTCGCGTTTGGATTTAGTCGATGAGCACCGGCTTGTCACGGTCCGAAGCTTCGATCGGAGCTGTAACCTTCCTGCTCCGGTGGTTCAGCCAGCACCCCACCGCCAAGACAGCCACAAGCCCGAAGGTGCTCAAGAGCTGCGGGCGGGAGTCCTCGCCGATGAAGCCCACTGTGAAGATCGCCGCAAGGATCACCAGACCAAACACCGTGAGCCACGGGAAGCCGGGCATCCGCAGGGGAAGCTCCGTCCCGTCGCGGTCGGCGCGGAGGCGCAACGCCAGCTGGGCGAGGAGCGCGGACGTCCACACCAGCAGGCACGTCGAGCCCACAATATTCAGCAGGACGGGTAGGACCATTGCGGGGAAGGCCAGCTCCAGCACAACCGTGACAACACCGAAGGCAACGCTGGCCAGGACTGCGATAACAGGGACCCGGGCCTTGGACACGGAAGCAAGCAGGCGCGGAGCTTCACCCCGCTCCGCGAGTGAGAACGCCATCCGGGACGCGCCGTAGAGGTTGGCGTTGAGCGCTGACAGCAGTGCCGCCACGGCGACCAGGGTGATCGCGGTGGCCGCGCCGGGCATACCTGCGGCGTCCAGCACCGCGGCGAACGGGCTCTTCAGCCCTGCAGAACCCACGGGAACTACGGCCGCGATCACGAAAATCGCACCGATGTAAAAGACCAGGATGCGCCACAGCACCGTCCGCACGGCCTTTTTCACGCTGCGAGCCGGCTCAGCCGTCTCGGCTGCCGCCACGGACACGATCTCGGTGCCACCGAAGGCGAAGGCCACCACAAACAGCGCCGTCGCAATCCCGCTGAACCCGTTGACCGCGAAGCCCTCCCCCATGAAATTGGCCAGGCCCGGCGACTGCACGCCCGGCAGCCAGCCGAACAGCAGCGAAAAGCCCACCAGCAGGAACCCGACGATCGCCGCCACCTTGAGCAGGGCGAACCAAAACTCGAACTCGCCGAAGTTCTTCACGCTGGTCAGGTTCACTGCGGTGAGCACCACGATGAACACAAAGGCCATAAGCCACACCGGCAGGGCGGGGAAGATAGTGGCCAACAGGCCCGCCGCGCCGAGTGCCTCGGCGGCGATGACCACCACGAGCTGGATCCACCACAGCCAGCCCACTGTGGCCCCGGCCACTGGCCCGTAGGCCTTGGCAGTGTAGACGGAGAAGGCGCCGCTGTCCGGGTTGGCGGCGGCCATCTCGCCGAGCGCCCACATCACCAGGATGATGAGCGTTCCGGCCACAAGGTAGGAGATCAGCACCGCCGGGCCGGCAGCCTGGATGCCGGCGCCGGAGCCGATGAACAGGCCCGCGCCGATGGCGCTGCCCAGGCCCATCATGGTCAGCTGCCGGGGTTTAAGGGCCGCGCCGAGGGCGCGGGCAGACGTCTTTGTCTGGGGTTCCATAAAGGGATTCCTCTTACTTGGTAGGTGGAACGGAAGGAGAAAGGATCAGGAAGCGGGAAGGGGCGCGTGGACTGCGAGGAGCCGGAGCACGCGGTTGTTGGAGGCGGGGTCGGCCACAGTGATCCGCACGCCGTCGCCCTGGTACGCGCGGACCAGAATCCCGGCGGCGTCGAACGCCTCCACCAGCGTCGCCAGAAGCTGGCCGTCGGCGCGGATCCACAGGAAGTTCCCTTGGCTCGGCTGCAGCGCCCAGCCCTGGGCTTCCAACTCGGCGGCCATCCGGGAACGTTCCTGCTTCACCAGGGAGACCCGCGCTGCCATCTCCTCCCCCGCGTCCAGCGACGCGATGGCGGCCTTCTGTGCCAGCGCGCTCACGGCGAACGGCAGGGCGGTGCGGCGCAAACCTTCGGCGATTGCCGCCGTCGTAATGGCGTACCCGACGCGCAGCCCGGCGAGCCCGTAGGCCTTAGAGAAGGTGCGCAGGATGCAGACGTTCGGGTACCGGCGGTAGAGCGCCAGGGAGTCGGGGCCGCTGCCGGCGTCGGCGTATTCCACGTAGGCCTCGTCGATCACCACCAGGATGTCGGAGCGGACGGACTGCAGGAAGGCCTCGAGGCGGCGGTGGCTGATCGGCACGCCGGTGGGATTGTTGGGGGTGCAGAGCAGGATCACCCTGGTGCGGTCCGTGACTGCGGCGGCCATGGCGTCCAGGTCATGGCCCTCGCCGTCATCCAGCGGGACGCGGACCGGCCGGGCGCCTGCCAGCTCCGCCAGGATGGGGTACGCCTCGAACGAGCGCCATGCGAACACCACCTCGTCCCCGGCGTCGCACAGTCCGGTGATGATCTGCTGCAGGACGCCCACGCTGCCGGGCCCCACCGCAACCTCCTCCGCGGTGACGCCCAGGTGCCGGGCAATCCGTTCGCGGAGTTCGACGGCGGCCATGTCCGGGTAGCGGTTCATCCTGCCGGCCGCCTCGGCCACCGCGGCAGTGGCAGCAGGCAGGGGCCCGTAGTGGCTTTCGTTGCTGGCGAGGGCGGCGATGTCCGCTCCGACGCTGCGCCGGCCGGGGACGTAGGCCGGCAGGCCGGTCACCGCGGCGCGCAAGGTGGGCAGCGCGGTGGCGGGTTGAGTCAGGATCTGTTCAGGGCTCATGAGGTCCGATCATGGAAGTGACCCGGACCACATTGCAAGGTAGGCTTCCGTGCTTGGGACTTCTGCTCAACTTCTAGTATTTCTGGTGAAAATATGACCATTACTGCCTCCCGCACACTCGATTCGCTCGACGGCAGGATCATCCTTGCCCTCGACAAGGACCCCGAAGCCAGCGCCCTGGCACTCTCCCGGACACTCGGCGTCGCCCGCAACACCGTCCACGCCCGGCTGGCGCGGCTGGAGCGCAGCGGCGCGCTCCGCTCCTTCAGCCGCAGACTGGACCCGGCCGCGCTCGGCTACGAGCTGATGGCGTTCCTCTCGCTGGAGATCAGCCAGACGCGCTTCGGCTCCGTGGAAAGCGGGCTCGCCGCCATCCCGGAGGTCATCGAGGTGCACGCCACCACCGGCGACGCGGACCTCATGGCCAAGGTGGTGGCCCGCGGCACCGCTGACCTCTACCGCATCACCAACCAGATCCTGGAGATCGACGGGATCCAGCGGACCAGCACCGCCATCTCCGTCATGGAACTCATGCCGCCCCGGTACGACGGGCTGATCAGCCGGCTGACGGAGCAGGAGACTGCCGCTTCCAGCTAATGCGGGGTGACCCGCGCCACAAGTGGGCATTTTGGCAGTTTCACTGCTTTCCCCCTGCCAAAAGTCCCAGCTGCACTTTCATGTGTTGCCGATCTCTCTGGCGCACAGCAGGATTCCTGCATGACTTCACTTACCGTCTCCGGCCGCGTGGCACAGGTTCTCAGCAGCTACGTCAGCGACGTCTTCGGTGTCATGGGCAACGGCAACGTCTACTTCCTGGACGCCGCGGAGCAGCAGGGCCTGCGCTTCTCCCCCGTCCGGCACGAGGGCGCCGCCATCGCCGCTGCCGACGCCTACTACCGGGCCTCGGGCCGGCTCGCCGCGGGCACCACCACCTACGGCCCCGGCTACACCAACGCGCTCACCGCCCTCGCCGAGGCGGTCCAGGCGCAGATCCCGGTGGTGCTGGTCACCGGCGACGCCCCCACCACCGGCGCTCGTCCCTGGGACGTGGACCAAGCGGCCATCGCCGCCGGCCTCGGCGCGGCCACTTTTGCCGTCACCCGCGACGCCGCGGGCGCCATCACCCGGCAGGCGGTGGAGTACGCACTCTCCCGGCGCACCGCCGTCGTGCTTGCCATCCCCTACGACCTCGCCGCACTCAAGGCTGAGGACGGGGACCTTCCGGAGCCGACGGCTTTGAAGGTGACGGACGACGGCGGCACGGACCTTGCGCGGGTTGCCCGCCTGCTCGCCGGTGCCAGGCGGCCGCTGATCCTGGCCGGCCGGGGTGCGCACCTCGCCGGGGCCGGGCCGGAACTCCGCGAACTCGCCGACCGGCTCGGCGCACTGACCGCCGGGAGCGCCCTCGCGCTCAACCTCCTCAACGGCGAGGGGTACCTGGGCGTGGCCGGCGGTTTCGGCACCGACACCGCGGCCGGGCTCATGGGCGAGGCTGATGTGGTCCTGGTGGCCGGGGCGAGCCTGAGCCCATTCACCATGCGGTTCGGGCACCTGATCGGTCCGGATGCGACGGTTATCCAGATCGACACCGCGGTGGTGCCGACGAATCCGCGGGTGGATGTGTTTGTTCGTGCGGATGTGAAAGTTGCTGCTTCCGGGCTGTTGTCTCTGCTGGACGGTGACGCTGCCGGGGCATGGCGAGCTGAAGCATCGCGGCGTCTGGCCTCCGGGCCGGGCCACGCTGCAGGTTCTACTTCGACTGTGGACGGGCGGCTGGACCCCCGCGCCCTCGCCTCTGCGCTCGATGTCGTGCTGCCGGAGCGCCGCACGGTTGTCCAGGACGGCGGGCACTTCATCGGGTGGGCGCCCATGTACTGGAACATCCCGCGGCCGCAGGACCTGGTGATGGTGGGTACCGCATTCCAGTCAATCGGGCTGGGCCTGGCCAGCGCCGTCGGGGCAGCCCGTGCCGTGGAGGACGACCGAACCCTCGTGCTGGCCTCCGGCGACGGCGGCTTCCTGATGGGCCTGTCCGACCTCGAATCGCTGATTGGTGCGGCCCGCAGCGCCGTCGTGGTGATCTTCAACGACGCCGCTTACGGGGCCGAAATCCACCAGTACGGCTCGCAGGGCCTGACCGAGAAGCCCATGCTGATCCCCGAGGTGGACTTCAGCGGCGTTGCACGGGCTTTGGGTGCCGAGTCAGCCGTTATTCGCTCGCTCGATGACCTCTCCGCGGTGCAGGACTGGATCGACGCCGACGCGCGTGGGACTTTCGTGGCCGACTGCCGGATCACCCCCTCCGTCCGCGCCCCATGGCTATCCGAGTGGATGGCGGCATCCCAGGAAGCGAAGGCGGTCGTGGCTGGCTAGCGCCGAATTCAGTGCGCGATGTCAGTCTAATTCAACTTTCGCGCGAGGCAATCAGCAATGATTACGAATTTGCCGACTCGAGTTCTACTATATTCTTCCGGTCCCAAAATACTCCGTTGCTCAAAGTAGGGCACTCGAGCAGTTGGCGGGGGCAGAAAAAATCAACACAAAAAGTAGAGGTCTTGCGCCCAAGGCTGCCCTAGGTTCTCCAGAAATACCGAAAGAAATTGAAAAACCATCTCTTTCACCGGCGGCCATCCCGGATCAGAGCGTGCGCCCACTATTGTATTCCTCCCCGGGCGCTTAGAACAACCTAACCTGTCCAACTGGCTCCATAAGCCGATTGGTGGCCAAAGTGCGATTAGGAAGGCGATAAAGCAGCAGAAACCGCGCAGAATACAATTAGGTTGCCCTGGGGGATCCAAGCTAACTAAGAAATTCGATGCTTTAGAAAGAAATTCTAGAGCAGTTACCTTTTCGATTTCATACAGCCACTGGGGTGCTCGGCTGCATTCTTGGGGCCTGTCCATGCCGACGCGATGCAAGGCACGCGCAATGCACCGACCAAGGCCCCCCTCCGATTGTCATTACTAGGCGGAGTACTTAGGGCTTACAACCAACTTCGGCAGGCAGGCTGCTTACCATACTGATGAAGAGCACCTGGGCAAGCGATATCAAAAACCAACTGCTGACCTTCAATGGTTACATAGACCCCGTTGAGGGCAAGGAACAGCATGAGCAGACGGGAGCAGGATTTGCAGAGCAAGACTTTGGCTCCTCACCAGATGCCGAAGACGAACCCGGCGTGAGGCTGAACTCGCCGGCCCTAGGCGAGATAGCCACAGCGTTAGGAAAGGCAACGTTCGGCAAGTAAAGCCAGCTGTCGATGGTCTTGGGCCTGAAGTTCACTTCGGGCAGGCGACCATCAGCATGGAGCTCCAATCGAAGCCGAGGATCTTGGCCTGGATGTCAGCCGCCGGGTCACCTTAAGGACCATGACGTCCTCGTCGGACTTAAGATGCGGAGGAATCGCCGACTCATCACGAATGCAGGTTGCCCAGTTCGCCAGCCAAGACAGCTCCATATTTCAGCCATCGTAGCGGAATCTTAGGCATGTTCCATGACCCACATCGAATGCAAAAGAAATGACCACGGCCTCCTATAGTCGAACTGTAGGCCTGTTGGGGCCTAGGCCACTGAAGGCTTATTGGAGGCCTCAAAAGAAGGAGCCAAATGTTCAACTTCCTCTCCACGCCAGTAGGTGTAGGAGTTCTAGTTACGGCAACAATTTCTGCGCTGTGCCTGATTTGGGGCTCCCTTTCCGCAGAACAGCCTCCAGGTCATGCTCGGAAGCGCTTCCGCACTCTGCCGCTTATGATTTTGGTGGCCGCTGGATGCTCCTCACTCTTCCTAATCTTCTTTGCCCTCGCCTTTGGCTCATCGGAATTTCTCGCATCGCCATCATCGCCCGACATCAAAGCTCAGGAGTCGTCGGGCGCCACTCCTGCCGCTGGACTACGGATTGCACCAATCACAGTTGCCGCAGGCCTATTTGGGGGTGTTCTGTTCATCGCCTTCACAGTGCTTAAGTACCGAAGCCACGTCCAGGCAGATGAGAAACTGCGTATCGAACAACGCGCCTCTCAACTAGAGACGGCCGATCATTTCAGTGGACGTTTTGCACAGGCCGCTGAAATGATGGGGTCTGAAAGGGCAGCCACACGAATGGGTGGCGTATATGCACTTGCCGCACTGGCCGATGAATGGGAAGAGAACCGGCAGCAATGCGTTGATTTACTTTGCGGTTATCTCCGAACACCCATGCAGCGGAGCTTGCCTACCTCCTCGTCGCAGCAAGCAAGTGCACAGAAAATTGAGCTTCCTCCACCCGCATCCATCCCCAGATTTATGGTTCCAGAGCCTGCAGAACAGAGCACGCCAACCCTTGGGTTAGTCCAGAAATATCGACAAGCCCGGGCCGATCTTGCAAGCCAGTACAAACGGGCAGCAGTCGACGAACTTGCGATTCGGCGCGCCGTTTTGTCATCTATAGCGCGTGGAACCAAAAGACCATTGGAAGATAAATCCAGCTGGTCGAAAATGTCCTTCGATTTTGGTGAATGCTTCCTTCCGAGCGTTGACTTGGCTGATTGCCAGTTCCTTGAGCGAGTGAATTTCAACGCGGTCACCTTTATAAGCTCCGTTGACATGCGCCGTGCGCACTTTGCTCAGCAAGCTCAATTCACAGGTTGCTACTTCAACCATAATGCTACGTTCACTGGCGTCACATTTGCCAAAGGCGTGTCCTTCCGAGCAGCGCAGTTTAATCTTAACGCGGACTTTACTGGCGCTTCTTTTGGAGGAGCTATGTTGTTCGCTCATGTTGAGTTCAAGAAGGATCCCGCCTTTAGCCGCGCTTCTTTGGCGAGGAGAACGGGTCGGCCATTTAAATCACAGCTTCTTGCAAATTGGCACGGTGCAACCTTCGCCGAATCCAAATCAGCGTGCCCCGATCTGGATAATTCCATTTGGAAGTTGTTCTCCATCGTCCAGCGAGACTGCAGAATTATTTGTGAGCAGCCGCATCCGGACCGTCCGCTAGGCATCCCTCATGAAGCTCCGCTCTAACAGCGCAGAGTGGTGGCCCGGCGAGTGACCGCTAATGCACTCAATGCTCCAACGCGGCATAGATAGAACGCGGATGGGATTCGCCTCGGGCGCGGACAGCTGGTTTCACCTGGGTGGAATCCCCTTGTCTTGGCAGCTGCGGCGGAGGAAAGGGCCTTGCGGCCATCGATTCCAGCAAACTTAGGGTTCACGAATGACTAGACCGAGGGTGAGCGATTGACGTTTCCTCTAAGCGGACACGGTCATGTGTAATCAGCGTGGCGGATGGGCCGCCTGCCGATGTCCTCGACGTCCCCCGCCGAGCCACAGGCCGTGAACCGGCTGTTGAATTGGCGGCTGCTGTTCGAGTGCGCTGTCACGCACTATGCGGCGGTGAATGCCACGCCTAAGCTGGACGAGCTGGATCGGCTGACACAAGAGAGTCCAGCGGCGTAGCCTGAACCCATGGACGCCGACATCCGGCAGCTCCGGCTCCGCACCGGCATCACGGTGCCGTGTCTCGTTCAGGACACTGGCAGGACCGGCACTCCCCTGCTGTTGCTCCACGCCTGGGGCGAATCCCGCAAGAGCTTCGACCGGCTGATCCCCCTGCTGACCGGCTGCAAAGTCTATGCGCCGGACCTCCGCGGCCAAGGCGACGCGGACAAGCCACTGAACGGCTACTCCCTGGCGGAGCAGGCTGAGGACGCCGCCGCAATCCTGGACGCGCTCGACCTGCCGCACGCCGCCGTCGTCGGCTCCTCCAGCGGCGGGTACGTGGCCCAGCAACTCGCCGTCGCACACCCCGAAAAGGTCGCTGCCCTCGTGCTGGTCGGGTCTCCGCTGAGCATACTGGGACGGCCCGCCTTCGCCGACGAGGTGGACGCTCTGACCGACCCTCTCGACGAGGCGTGGGTGCGAGAGTCGCTGGCCTGGTTCCCCCGGGTCCACGACGTCCCCGCCTGGTACGTCGAGGACCGCGTCCGCGACGGCCTCAACATGCCCGCGCATGCCTGGAAAGCGATCCTCAACGGACTCTGCCAAGCCAACCCGCCCACGGAATCCGGAACCATCCAGTCGCCCACGCTCCTCCTCTGGGGCGGGCAGGACAACCTGTTGCCGCGAACGGACCAGGAAACACTGGCCGGGCGGATTCCGGGCGCCGTGCTGAAGGTCTACCCGGACGTGGCACACCTGGTCCTGTGGGAATGCCCCGAGCGGGTGGCAACAGACATCATCGGGTTCATCAGCCCGGTCGGCTGACTGCGAGCGCGTCAGGACGCTCGGCGGAACTCCCCCGGCCGGACCTGGAGATGGAAGGGCAGCGGCAGCTGGATCGGCTTGTCGCCGATGGGCTGGTCGAGCAGCTCGTTGATGGAGCTCTGCCCTTCCAGTTCGCCGTTCCGTTTGTTGCCCATGCAGTCGACGCTAACGGCCACGGGACCGGTCCATCGCGCAGGACACGCCTGCAAGGCTTGCCCGGGAGAGCGCCGGGCCGCCGTCGAATACTCCCGCGGCCAAGCCGCGCCACGAAGGCGAACGGGCGCAACGGCCCGTTCACCGCCCGGACAGGTGCGGCCACCCGAATGTTCATGTGCCGTGTATTGACTGAGGGAGACCTCGTGAGGGGCGCGGTACCAGGTTTCCAGATGATGCGCCCGCCCCTCCGTATCTCGCACACAGCAGTAAGGCTCTCATGACAAACGGTATGCCCCGCCGCGGAATTTTGAAGACCGGCTCGGTCCTAGGACTCGGCGCTTCGGTAGCAGCGGTCACTCCCGCCCACGCCCTCGCTCCGACGTCCCAGCGCGCCAAGAAGGGCAAGTACTTCTGGCTGAACGGCGACCACCATGTCCACACTCTCTTCAGCAACGACGGGAAATACCGCGTCCAGGACCACGTCCGGCAGGCCATCCGCTACGGCGTCGACTGGCTGGTCCTCACCGACCACGGAAACGTTGCCCACTCCCAGCTCAGCACCGAACAGATCGTGCCCCTGATCGAGGAAGTCCGCAAGGAGTTCGGCGATTCGATCCTGATCTACCACGGCCTGGAGTGGAACATCCCGGGCGCCGAGCATGCCACGGTCTTCGTGGCACCGGGCCGCGACGATGTCGCCGTCATGAAGGAAGTCGAAGCGCGCTGGGACGCCCGGGTGAAGGGCACCCGCGACGGAACCGCCGCCAACGAAGCCCTGGCCCTGGAGGGCATCCGCTTCATGGGCGAGGCCCGCGCCAGGAAACGGGTTGAGGACATCCTCATGATTCCCAACCACCCCTCACGGCAGGGCATCGACTCACCGCACGAAATCCGGGCCTGGATCCAGGCCGCACCGGACGTGGTCATCGGCATGGAAGGCGCGCCCGGGCACCAGGCCGGCGGACTGCCCGCGCCGCACGTCGGCAGCCGCGCACGGGGACTTTACGACGGCGGCCCCGGCACCTTCGCCTTCAATGGGTACCCCACGGAGGCGTACCGCACGTGGGGCGGCTTCGACTGGATGACTGCCACCGTGGGCGGCGTGTGGGACAGCCTGCTCGCCGAAGGCCGGCTGTTTTCCGTCACCGCCACCTCGGACAGCCACAACGTCTACCTGGACACCACCACCCGCGGCCCGGGCAGCGACTTCGACGCCAAGGGCCGCACCGAGGACCCTGTCTACAGCGGAGCCGTGGACCTCACGGAAAACGACTTCTGGCCCGGCTACTACAGCCGCACGCACGTGGGAGCCGAAAAAGTCAGCCACGCCTCCGTGATGCAGGGCCTTCGTGAAGGGCGGGTCTGGGTGGACCACGGCTGCCTGATCGACGCCATTGATGTGAGTGTTGCGGACCAGGCCAAGTCGGCCACGCTGGGTGGGAAGCTGGCAACCAGGCGCGGCCGGAAGGTCACGCTCACGGTGTCCGTCACCCCGGCATCCCAGCCGAACTTCGCAGGCTTCGTTCCTGAACTGGCCCGGGTTGATGTCATCCTGGGCAAGGTGACCGGTCCCGTGGCGGACGCTGACACCATGACAGCACCCGATACCCGCGTGATCACCCAAATGCCCATCAAGGACCTGACGCTCCGGAACGGCACCTATACCTGGACCCAGGAACTCGAAACCCCCTTCGACAACTTCTACGTCCGCCTTCGCGGAACGGACGGAAAGAAGTCCCAGCCCGGCTTCCTCGGCGCAGACATCGACCCCGCCGGCCCGGCCATCGATGAGATCGGGAATGCCGATCCCTGGGAGGACCTGTGGTTCTACACGAACCCGGTCTTCGTGGAGGTCAGCAAGTAGCAGTCGCTTCCGGCCTACGGAGCGACCTCCCGGCAGCCGGGTCACGCAGGTGGCCCGACTGCCGGTTGGTAGCAGGAAAGGGATGGTCCGGCACCCGCCCGGGCGCCGCCGTCGTACGCCCTTCCTCTCTGGCCCCGCCGCACCCCCGGTGGGATAATTCTGTCCATCCTTCGGACAGGAGGGGCCATCATGGCCGGCCTTGGTGCTCTTCGACCTGGCCGCCGCTCCCGGGCATTCACGCCCCGGCTCCTGGCGGCATTGCTGGTGCTCGCGCTGGGGGTGCTGTTCGCTCCGCTGGCGCGGGCCGTCGACTACGGGCACGACGTCTCGTGGCCGCAGTGTCCCGGCGGCCTGCCGATGCCGCCGGACACCACCGAGTTCCTGGTGGTGGGCCTGACGCGCGGGCTCGCCTTCACCGAGAACCCCTGCCTGCAGCAGCAGTACCAGTGGGTGCTGGACCGCGGCATCCGCGCCCAGGCCTACGCCATGGCCACGTTCCCCACCGCCGCCCAGTACGACACCTACGGCGGCAGCGGGCCCTACCCCGCCACCACCCGGCCGGACCGGCTCCGCAACGTGGGGTACGCCGAAGGCCGCGCCGCCCTCGCCTCCCTCAACACGATCGGGTGGCGGCCGGAACGGATCTGGGTGGACGTCGAGCCCCGCCCGGCGCAGCCCTGGCCCAGCTCCACAGCAGCCGAACGGCAGGACAACCGGTACGTCATTTCCGGGCTCCTGGCAGCCCTGTCGGACGCCGGATTCCCGTACGGTTTCTACTCCTATGCGAGCGCCTGGGACGCCATCACCGGATCGTGGCAGCTCCCCGGCATCCCCGTCTGGTCGCCGGCCGGCCGCCTCGACTTTCCCAGCGAAGCCTCCGACCTCTGCGTCAACCCCAGCTTCTCCGGCGGCACCGTCCACCTCACGCAATGGACGGACGGCACCTACGACTACAACATGACCTGCACCGGCGTTTACCAGGCCCACGTCGCTGGCGTCGGCTGGCAGCCCAGCGTCGCCGACGGTGCCACCGCAGGGACCACCGGCCAGGCACGTCCCATGGAAGCGCTGCGCCTATCGGTCGCCGGAGACCGCCTGTCCGGTGACATCCTCTGGCGCGGGCACGTCCAGAACGTGGGCTGGCAGGAATGGACGACGGCGGCGTCCGCTATTGGTACGACAGGTCTCGGCCTGCGCCTCGAGGCTTTCCAGGTGCGGCTCACGGGCGATCTCGCCTCGCAGTACAGCATCAGGTACCGCGCCCACGTCCAGAACATCGGCTGGCAGCCCTTCGCCGTCGACGGGGCTACAGCCGGCACGGTCGGTCAGGGCCTGCGGGTTGAGGCCGTCACCATCGAGCTGGTTCCACGGATCCCGGCGGCGTTCACCGCCCAGTACACCGCCCACGTCCAAAACATCGGCTGGACACCCACCGTTGCGGACGGGACCGTGGCAGGCACCACCGGCCTGGCCCTGAGGGTGGAGGCCCTGCGCCTCACCGTCGCGAGCACCGCCTACGCCGGGGACATCCAGTGGCGCGGGCATGTGGAGAACGTGGGCTGGCAGCCGTGGGTCTCCTCGGCCAACCCCATCGGCACCACCGGGACGGGACTCCGCCTCGAAGCTTTCGAGCTCCGGCTGACCGGTGCGCTGGCTGACCATTACCGCATCTACTACCGCGCGCACGTCCAGGACGTGGGCTGGCAGCCCTGGACGGCCGACGGCGGCACCGCCGGTACCACGGGCGCGGGCAAGCGGATCGAGGCGGTACAGATCCTCCTGGCCCCCAAGGCGGGCTAGGGTCACCAGAGCCGCCGGCCCGTGCGATAGGCCACTTCCCGCGCGCGTCAGGAATACCGGCACCTGCCCACGCGGTTGCCCCAAGCATGAAGGCAATCACTTACAGCGAATACGGAAACCCGGACGTCCTCGAATACGGCGACCAGCCGATGCCGAAGGTGGGGCCCGGCATGGTCCTGGTCAAGGTCAAGGCAGCGGCCGTGAACCCGGTGGACTGGAAGATCATGGCCGGCGGCCTGGACGCCGTCATGGACCTGCAGTTCCCCGCCATCCCCGGCTGGGATGTCGCCGGAGTGGTGGAATCAGTGGGCATTGACGCCCGGCAGTTCCAGCCCGGCGACGAGGTCATCTCCTACGCCCGCAAGGACTACGTCCACGGCGGCAGCTTCGCGGAATACATCGCCCTGCCGGAACGCCTCCTGGCCCGCAAGCCTGCCACCCTCGACTGGAACGAGTCGGCCGGCCTGCCGCTGGCCGGCCTCACGGCCTACCAGGTCCTCCACCGGCTGGGTCTGAAGGACGGCGAAACAGTCCTGATCCACGGGGGCTCCGGCGGCGTCGGCTCGCTGGGCATCCAGATCGCCGTGGCCCTGGGCGCCAGCGTCATCGCCACCGCCTCGGCGAAGAACCACGAGTTCCTCCGCTCCATGGGCGCCGAGCCTGTGGCCTACGGCGACGGGCTGGCAGACAGGGTCCGCGCGCTGCGTCCCGACGGCGTGGAGGTGGTGGCCGACTTCGTGGGCGGAAACCTCGACGCCACCCTGGCGGTGCTCGCCGAGAACGGCCGGCACGCCTCCATCGCCGACAACGAGGTGGAACAGCACGGCGGCGACTGGATGTGGGTGAACCCGGTAGGCGCCGACCTGCAGAAACTCGCGGACCTGGTGGACAGCCGGAACATGCGCGTGGAAGTTGCCGAGGTCTTCCCGCTGACGAAGGCCGCGGATGCCTTCCGCTCCAACATGGAAGGCCACACCCGCGGCAAGATCGTCGTCGCGGTGGACCAGGACTCCTAGGCAGGGAGCCTGCCTGCCGGCGGACCGATGGCAAGCACCGCCGGGATGGGCCATGATCGGAGCATGAGCCGCTCCGGTAAACCCCAGTCCTGGTGGATCCCGCCGGCCCTGCGCGGTTACAAAGCCGGGTGGCTGCGGCACGATGCGGTGGCAGGGGCCGCGCTCTTCGCGGTGCTGGTCCCCGCGGGCATGGCCTACGCGCAGGCCGCCGGGCTCCCGCCGGTGACCGGACTTTATGCCACGGTGGTGCCCCTGATCGCCTACGCGATCGTGGGTCCATCCCGGGTGCTGGTGCTGGGCCCGGACTCGGCGCTCGCCCCGATGATCGTCGCCGCCCTGATTCCCCTGGCCGCGGCGGATGAACAGCGGTCCGTCGCCCTCGCGGGCCTCCTTGCCATACTGATCGGCGCCATCATGCTCATCGGTTCGGCGCTGCGGCTGGGCATCGTCACGGGGCTGCTGTCCAAGCCCATCCGGCTGGGCTACCTCAACGGCATCGCCCTGCTGGTGGTTGCCTCCCAGCTGCCCGTCCTCCTGGGCATTTCCGTGG
Source organism: Pseudarthrobacter chlorophenolicus A6 (assembly GCF_000022025.1). GTDB lineage: Bacteria > Actinomycetota > Actinomycetes > Actinomycetales > Micrococcaceae > Arthrobacter > Arthrobacter chlorophenolicus. The sequence continues at coordinate 1,169,609 of NC_011886.1, read as the reverse complement.
ACGGTGACACCCCTTGGGACAAGCTCCTGGCCGCTGTGCCGAAGGTGCTCGACGGCGAAACCAACCTGACGGCGCTGCTGCTGGGGCTCGCCTCGCTGGCACTCATCCTGGTGCCGCGGTGGCTGAAGTGGAAGGTCCCCGGCGTGCTGATCGCCGTCGTCGTATCCTGCCTGGCCGTGGGCCTGCTGGGACTCCGCGACAGCGTCAAGGTCACCGGTGCCCTGCCGCAGGGGCTCCCGTCCCCGGCCCTTGGCGGCATCGGCTGGGCCGACGTCCTGGCACTGCTTCCCGCCGCCGCCGGCATCGCCCTGATCGTCTTCGTGGACACCGGAACCCTGTCCCAATCTTTGGCTGCGGCCCGGAACGGCAAGGTCTCCGGCAACCACGAGATGGCGGCCCTCGGCGCGGCCAACGCAGCCAGCGGCCTCTTCGGCGGCTTCCCCATCTCCGCCAGCACCTCCCGCACCCCGGTGGCAGTGGATTCCGGATCGAAATCCCAGCTGACAGGTGTGGTGGGCGCCCTCCTGGTCCTGGCCTTCATGCTGGCGGCGCCCGGCGTCACCGAGTTCCTGCCCGCCGCCACGCTGGCCGCCATCGTCATCGCCGCGGCCGCCGGAATCGCCGACCCCGCCGGGGTGCGCCGGCTGGTCAGCATGAGCCGCAGCGAATCGCTGGTGATGCTGGCGGCCTTCCTCGGCGTCACCATCCTGGGCGTCCTGCCGGGCATCGTCGTGGCCGTCGGGCTGGCCATCCTGGACTTCCTGCGGCGGGCCTGGGACCCCTACCGCGCCGAACTGGTGGATGTCCCCGGCGTGCCCGGCTACCACGACGTCACCCGCCACCCCGAGGGCGAGCGCATCCCCGGCCTGCTGATCCTGCGCTTCGACGCCCCGCTGTTTTTCGGCAACGGCGCGCTGCTGGGATCCTTCGTGCGCGACGAACTGGACGACGCCCCGCCCGGCACCGACCGCGTAGTACTGGCGGCCGAGCCCGTGACCGGCATCGACACCACCGCCCTGGACGAGCTGGTGGAACTCGACGAATGGCTGGAACGGCACGGCGTGGACCTGGTGTTCGCGGAAATGAAGGGCCCGGTCAAGGACAGGCTGCTGCGGTACGGCATGGGCGCCCGCTTCTCCCCCGCGCACTTCTATCCCACCACCAGCGAGGCCGTGCGGGCTTACCAGCGGGAGAAGCGCCAGGCGTAGCCGCGGCACCCCACCCGGGCGCCGCCGTCGTATGCCGTTGCCCTACATGACGGTCGGCTTGTCCGGCCGGTTGTGGGACGCCCGTGCGGCTTCGAAGCTCTCCTCGAACGGCAGCGATTCAAGGTCCAGCAGCGGATCGTTGTCCTGGTTCTCCACCAGCCTCCGGGCCTCCTCCTGCGAGTCGACGCTGGGCATGGACCCGGGCAGGTGCCGGCCTGCGGATTCGGGCAGGAAGTAGATGGCGACGGCGGCGATCACGGCCACGCCCATGAGGTAGTAGGCGATGGTCATGTCGTTGCCGGTCAGTTCGATGAGCGCCGCGATGATGAACGGTGCCGTGCCGCCGAAGATGGCCACGGCGAAGTTGTAGGCGATGCCCATGGCGGAATAGCGGTGCTCCGTGGGGAACAGCGCCGGCAGCGCGGAGGCGAGGTTCGGCACCGAGAACGCCACCGGGAAAGCGATCAGCGCCAGGCCCAGGAATGTCATGGGAACACTGCCGGCCGCGATCGCCAGGAACGCAGGAATCGCGAACACCGCCGTGCTCAGCGCACCAATCCACAGGACCTTGCGACGGCCGATCCGGTCCGAGAGCCGGCCCGTGAACGGAATGCAGAGCGCCATCGCCACCAGCACCGGGATAGTCAGCAGCGTGCCGTCCACCTCGCTGTACCCCTTGTTGCTGGTCAGGTACGTGGGCATGTACGAGGTGAGGGCGTAAGCAACGGTGTTGGCGGCCGCGGCCAGGATCATGGCCAAAAGGATGGGCCGCCAGTGCGCCTTCAGAATGCCCAGCGGGCCAACGGGCTTGAGCTCCTCCCCCGTTTCCGGATGCGTGGCCGCCACGGCCTCGGCTTCCATGGTGGCCTTGAACGCGGCAGATTCCTCGATCTTCATCCGGAAGTACACGGCCACGGCACCCAGCGGTCCGGCCACCAGGAACGGCAGCCGCCAGCCCCACGCCTCCATCTGCTCCTGGCCCAGCACCAGCTGCAGAATGGACACCACCAGCCCGCCGGCCGCGAACCCCAGGTAACTGCCCATGTCCAGGAAGCTGACGTAGAAGCCGCGGCGCCGGTCCGGGGCGTGCTCGCACACGAACGTGGTGGCCCCGGAGTACTCGCCGCCGGTGGAGAAACCCTGCACCAGCTTCAGGACCACCAGCAGCACCGCCGCCCAGATGCCCAGCACCGCGTAGCCGGGCAGCAGGCCGACGGCGAACGTGGCGGCGGCCATGATCATCAGCGTCATGGCCAGGACCTTCTGCCGGCCGATCTTGTCCCCGAGCCAGCCGAAGAAGACCCCGCCCAGCGGCCTGGCGATGAAGGTGGCGGCGAAGGTACCCAGCAGGAACAGGTTCTGCACGGCCCGGTCCGCCTCAGGCAGGAACACCGGGCCCATGGTGGTGATCAGGTAGCCGAACACGCCGACGTCGTACCACTCCATCGTGTTGCCCACGATGGTGCCGCCGAGCGCTTTTTTGAGCGTCTTGCGGTTCACCACGTTGACGTCGCTGATCTTCAGCCGCCGCTGCCTGTTGTGCTCTGTCATGGCTCACCGCCGCATCGCTCAAAGCCGGGCACGCGCCGTCGTCATCTCCGGCCCGTGTGGCCGGCGGCAGCCCAACTCTTCCGATCATCCCGCCGCTACGGGAGTGCCGCAAGCATGAATTAGGCACGACGGCGGCGCGGCCGTCAGGCGGGTCTCCTACCTCGCGCGCCGGGTAAAGGTCCCCAGGCCCGTCCTGTTGTAGAAGTCCAGGACCACCTCCTGGGACGAGCCACGGCGCGGCTCAGCGAAGACCGCCCCGGCCAGGCCGTTGCCGTTCTCGCCGATGCTCTCGAAACTGAAGGTGTCGCCGTCGAAATGCGTCAACGGGAAGGTGGTCTGATTCCCGTCCGGGCCCATCCTCATGGCGAGCCCGCCGTCCTGCTCGAAGACCATCAGCGGGCCGTAGTAGGAGTTGGCATAGGTGCCCGTGTACCGGCGGTTCGGCCCGGCCGATGTGGGGTTGGCCGGGAGTTTGCCGTAGTCGATCTCCGGTTTGTCCGCCTCATCCTGCTGGCGGAAGATGCCGGCGATGAAGGGCAGCCAGTCCACGGTGGGCGCACCGTTCTGGGCCGTGTCCATGAAGTCGGCGTTGATGGCCTCCGGGATGCCCTGCGGCCGGCCGTTGGTCAGGGTCACGATGGCCAGCTGTTCGCCGGGCAGCATGGACACGGCAGTCGCCGCTCCGAGGTTGAAGGCACCCGAGTGCCCCAGCTGCACGCGGCCTTCGTCGTCGTAGGAGACGTTCCAGCCCAGCCCGTAGAAGCGAGACCTGGCCGCCGGGGCCGCGGCCGGCCCGGAGACGGAGTGCGGCACCCGGGTGGTCTGCAGCGCGGCGGCGTCAATCAGTGGGGTGCCGGCGTAGGTGCCGTTGCCCAGCTGCAGCCGGAGCCACTGGGCCAGGTCCCGCACGGAGGAGCTCGCGCCGCCGGCCGGGGCTTCGGCGTCGGGATCCCTGCGGTACTTCGCAGCCCACTGCTTGTCCCCCACCGGCACGTGCAGGACGGCCCGGTTGGCCGCCTTTTCATAGTCGGCCAGCCGGTAGCTGGAGGAGGCCATGCCCAGCGGGCCGAACAGGAGCTTGTCCGCCAGGTCCTCCCACGGTGTGTCCATGGCATCGGCCGCCGCCTGCCCGCCCTCGGTGTAGCCGAAATTGCTGTAGTGGTAGCTGGACCGGAAGGCATCGAGTGGCTGCTGGTGGAGGTGGGACAGGATGTAGTCCCGGTCGAAGCCGAGGTCCTCCAGCAGGTCGCCCGCGCCGGTCTGCAGTCCGCTGCGGTGGGACAGCAGGTCGGCGAAAGTGGCGTTCCGGGTGACGTAATCGTTGTTGAGGGCGAAGTCCCTGTTGTACTTGATCACCGGGTCCGTCCACGCGACCACTTTCCGGCCCACCACGCCCGCGATAACGGTGGATGCCAGCGGCTTGGACACCGACGCCACCTGGAACACCGTCTCCGGCGTGACCTGGGCGGGCTTGCCCACTTCCCGGACGCCGAAGCCCTTCGCGTACAGCACCTCGTCCTGATAGACGACGGCGACAGCCAGGCCAGGCAGTCCGGTTTCGGCGAGCACGTACCCGGCCAAGTCATCCAGCCTTTCCAGCGCCCTGTCCACCTTGGCCCGGTCCAGCCGCGGCGGCACCTGTCCCGGCGGGGCGGGAAGCAAAGCGGATGGCACCGACGCGGTCTGCTGCCGCGGTGCGTTGCCGGCGGCCAGGAGGGGCACTCCGGCAGCACCGATCCCGGCGGTCTTGAGGACGGTGCGGCGGGTGGGGAAAACAGAACCACTGGTCATGGCGAATCCTTGATCCTCAGGCGGTGAGCACTTTCAGAAGGCCCCAGCCGTCCCGCGCCTTAATACTGGACCCGGCGCCCGGGCGGTGCAATGGGCACCCGGCTTTAGGGCTTCCGGCCTATCGCGGTTCCGGCGCCGGGGCAGTAGGGTGGGCCCACGCCCGCGCAATTCTGACCCAGCAAAGAGGCGACTCCCATGGCCACCGCATCTGTTCCGCACACCCGCCCGCAGCCCAGGACCCGCTGGCTGGTTCCTGCCAGCCTCATCCTCCTCAGCCTGGTTCCCCTCATCGCCGGCACGGTCCGCCTCACCGACCTGGCCGGAGGCGAGGTGCGGCCGGACAACGCCCGGTTCTTCGATTCACCCGTTCCGGTGCTGATCCATGTGCCCACGGTCACGTTGTACCTGCTGCTGGGCGCGTTCCAGTTCGTCCCTTCACTGCGCCGGGGCAAGCGCGGCAAACGGAGCTGGCACAAGGTGGCGGGCCGCATCCTGGTGCCCGCCGGCCTGCTGGCGGCCCTGTCCGGTTTGTGGATGGCCGTGTTCTACGACCTGCCTCCCCTGGACGGACCGCTGCTGCTGGCCCTGCGGCTGGTATTCGGGTCCGCGATGGTAGCGTTCCTGGTCCTCGGGTTCCTCGAGGTTCGGCGCCGTAACTTTGTCCGGCACAGCGAGTGGATGTCCCGGGCGTACGCCATCGGTATCGCCCAGGGCACCATCGTGGTGGTGACCATCCCCTGGATTGCGCTGGTGGGGCCGGTGACCGAGCTGAGCCGCGGCCTCCTGATCGGGGCGTCGTGGGTGCTCAGCCTGGCGGTGGCCGAGTACTTCATTTACCGCCGGGCGCATAAGGCTGCCCGCCGGCCCCGCACCTCTATCCGGACGGTGTAGCTTCGGCGGCCGGGACCAGCCGGTAGGCGAACCGGGCTGACGGACTGCCGACAGGGTCGATGGTGATGTCCAGTCCCTCGGTGGGCAGCACCACCGGCGACTTCAGCACCGTCCCCTCACAAATGATGTTTACCGGCGCCTGGATCTCAGCACCTGCGGCGGTGGCCAGTGCCAACCCGGCGTACGGGGTCCCGTCACAGACAATGTGGAGCTCGTACCTACCGGGTTTGGCCATCAGAGTCGACGTGAAAACCGTGTTCCCGCGGTGGCTGCCGCTCAGTTCACCGGGAATCCGCGGCTGCAGCTGCTGTGACGACCACTCCGACAGGTCCTTCAGCTCCGACGCCCGCGGATCCGGGTTTGCCTGGATCTTGACGCCGGTGGCGGACGGCTTGCCTGTGGACGGAACGGCGCTGATGGTGACGGGGCCGCCGTCGTGCCTCATGAAGCGGTCCAGGGTGTCAGTGCACTCGAAGTACGAAAGCTCCGGCACGCCGTCCTCGCCGGTGATGGTGAGCTTGGCTCCGTAGGTTCCCGCGCACGCACCGGTGACCATGTAGTCCCCCGGCGCCAGCACCAGGGTCAGCTTGCCGGCCGGTTCCTCGTCCGATGGCATGCCCGGTTCGTCGGGCGCGGTCCCGAGCAGGCGGGCAACCTCGCCTGCGTTCTCCTCGAAGGAGCGCGGCTCCGGTGTTGCGGCGACCGCGGGCGATGCCGGTTGCTGTTCGTCCGGCCCGCTGTACTCGCACGCTGCAAGGAGCGTGACCGCAACCGCCCAAGCACCGATGACACCCCGGCGCCGAGCCGGCTTTCCCCCAGAAGCTGACATGCGTTCGAGTCTAAGCCCGGCCGGAGCCGGAAGATGCGCAGGCCCCTAGACTGAAAAGCGGCTTTGCCCCTACTCGACGACAGGACCGCACCCATGACCCTCGTCCTCCGCAACGTCCGCCCCTGGGGCGGGGACCCCGCCGACGTGACGCTCGACGGCGGGGCGATCACCGCCGTCGTGCCCGCCGCGCAGCCGGGGGCTGCTGCGCCGGACGGGGACACTGAGCTGGGTGCCGGCGTCGTGGACGGGCGGGGCCGGATCCTGCTGCCATCCTTCTCCGATGTCCACGTCCACCTGGACTCCACCCGGCTGGGGCTGCCGTTCCGCCCGCATTCGGGTTCGCCGGGCGTGTGGAACATGATGCTTAACGACCGCAATAACTGGCGGGACGCGGAAGCCTCCATCACGGAGCGTGCCACCCACACGCTGGGCGCCATGATCAAGCGCGGCACCACGCGCGTGCGCAGCTACGCCCAGGTGGATGCCGACGCCGGCCTGGAGCGTTTCGAGGCGGTCCTTGCCGCGCGTGAAACGCACCGCAGCCGCGCGGACGTTGCAGTGATCGCGTTTCCGCAGGCGGGGCTGCTGCGCGAGGCTGGCAGCACTGAGGTGCTGGAGGAAGCCCTGAAACTGGGTGCGGACGTGGTGGGCGGGATCGACCCGTGCGCGTTGGACCGCGATCCGGTGAAGCACCTGGACATCGTGTTTGGCCTCGCGGAAGAGTACCGCAAGCCGGTGGACATCCACCTGCACGAGCCCGGGCAGCTGGGCCTTTTCAGTATCGAGCTGATCCTGGAGCGAACGCGCGCGCTGGGTATGCAGGGGCTGGTCACCGTCTCCCACGCATTTGCGCTTGCGGACCTGCCAGACGGCAAGCTGGACGGGCTGCTCGCGGAAATGGCTGAGCTGGATGTCTCGGTGGCCACCGTAGCTCCGGCAACGCCGCTGCCCCTGGAACGAGTGACTGCGGCGGGCATCCGGGTAGGCCTGGGCGAGGATGGGCAGCGCGATTACTGGTCGCCGTATGGCAACGCGGACATGTTGGACCGTACCTGGCAGCTGGCGTTCACCAACAGGTTCCGGGCTGACGAACTGATAGAACACTGCGTGGCGGTGGCGACGATTGGCGGGGCCAGCGTCATCGATCCGGCGGCTACGCGGCTGTCCTCTACGGCGGACCGGCCAGGACTTGCGGTGGGAGAGCCCGCGGAGCTGGTCCTCGTGGAGGGCGACACTGTGGCCGCCGCCGTCATGGACAGGCTCCCGGGCCGCACGGTGATCCACCGCGGCAACGTGGTGGCGGACGGGCTCCAGCTGGTCTGACCCTGGCGCGACAGCCCATGACCAAACCGCCGGCACCCAGTAACCTTTGCCGCGGATGCGACTTCAAAAGGCGTACCCATGTCCAGCTAAGAGGGCGCATAGTTGGAAGATGACAGTTCCTTACACCCGGGGCGATTCCTACAGCAGCGAGGCTTCCCGGAAACATATCAAGCTGGCGCTCGAGAATTACGGTGCAACTGACATCATCTTCGGTCAGCGGGGAGTGCTCGGCGCTGTCGCTTTCAAGGGTGACGGCCGGCAGTTCCGCATTGTCATGCCGCTGCTGCAGTCCGAAGGGCCGCTGGCGTTACGGGTGGACGTCGCGGACAGCCACCTTCGTGAAACAAACGCGAAAGTCCTGGAGCGCGTGAATCGAAAATCCTGGCATGCCCTGGCCGCCGCGATTGATGCCAAGCTCGGAGCAGCGTCGGCAGGTATCGCCTCACTTGAGTCGGAATTCCTGGCCCATGTGGTCCTCCCCGGGAACCAGACAGTCCTGGACGAACTTGAGTCCGTCATCGATTCTGCCTACCGTTCCGGGCTGCGCCTGTCCTTCGACCATCCCGTCCTGCCGTAGCGCACGCGCGGCCGCCCGGCCTGACCTGGTGCCTGCCTTTCCGTCCCGTCCCGTCCCGAACTGGCAGTACGTCGCCGAGCGAATTTTCGGTGCTGCCATATTCCGGTCCTTCTGACGGCAAGAGGGCGTAGACTCAAAGTACTTCGGGACGTCGTGACTGGACATCCGATTCTCCGATCAACGAGCCCAGTTCTCCTGCAGCCCCTTCGCTGCCTGCCGCCGGTCCAGCCTCCAGGCTGAATACGGCAGCAGCGGTGACCTGGGACATTGAGGGCGGCCAGCATTATCGTAAGCGGCTTGTTCCCTCCTCCGCAGCGGCCCGGCCCCGGGCCCTGCCTCACCAGTCACAGCCGTTCCGTGAACCACGGGTCCGACGGTGCATTCCCAAGAACGCAGGCCGAGCGCCATGACCACCCTACAAACCTCTCCTTCCCGCGCCGATTCGGCGCTCACACTCAGCGGCGTCCTTGCGTCGGCCTTGCCACATGATCTCCACACGGCACAGGGTCCCACCCGCTACACAGTCCCAGCCGTGTTCTCCCGCCGTCCGCAGCCACGGGAGATCGATCTCCTGCACGGGAGCGGTACCCGGAAAGATCTCGAAGAGGCGGGCTACAGCCACATCGACCTCTCTGTTTCTGACCGACGGCTGCTGATTGGCAACACCAACCTGGCGGAGCTCAAGTCGGGCCTGGCGCATCTGGTGGGGGACATCCTCGCGGGCGTGTCAGCGCAAGCAGCCCAGGAACGCCAGGACCGCACCGAGGAACTTGACGCCTTGGGAATGGTCGAAGAACAGCGCCTCGAATTCTTGCGTAATGCTGCCGCCGAAATCCATTTCGACTGACCGTCCCGTCCACTGACAGACAACCCGAAAGGCTAGCCATGACAGAGACACGCCTCCGAGACCAGTGGCACCGGCTTCCCGCGACTGTGACGGATTGGCTGTTCGACAACCCCGGCTGTGTGATCATCCCGCGGACAGTATCCGCGGAGATCAGCGCCGCCCTCGATCAGCCACTCACCTGGGACGTCCACGGGGAGACCAGCCTCAGCGACGAAGACGTGAAATTCATCCGCATGAAGGCGCACGAACACAGCTCCGGGAAGCAGGATACCGGTTACACGTTCTTCGACTCCGTGCAGCCCTGACATAGTGGAAGGCAGCCGGCTCCTCTGCGTCGGCTGCCTGGCCAGCTGGTGCTCCTCAGAGCACAATGGGTTAGGCGCTCAAATGGTGGCGAGGGCTCCATGGGCGCTCTCAACCAGTACCTGCGTTCCTGCCTGGCAGTGCACCACTTCGCCGTCAATCTGACACGGCGCAGCGTCCCGCATGGTGAACTCATACGTGCTGACGCTCGGCTGCCGCCCCAATCCCAGCGTGACCGCGCGCAGCGTCATCAACGCCATCTTCCACCGCCCGGCGTGCGGTAGAGTCACCACTTCGAAACGCCCGTCATCCGGTTGGTCAGACTCACTGACCGTCCCATACTTCGCCATCCGGGAGATGTTGGCCAGGATCAAGCTGTCGAACCGGGCGGTGGCACCATCCGCGCGGACCAGCTCAAAAGGCCTGAGCTTGGACAACGTCCGCGCCACGGAGACGAGTTCCAGGACTTTCCCCTTGCCGCCCTTTTCGATCCCCACTGCCATCAGCGGCGTGAGCCCGAACCCGACATAGGAGTGGGCGTACCGTACGTCCTGGCGGTCACCGTCCCGGAACGTGACGCGGAGCAGGTCGATGCGGCGGACACTCGCCTCCCGGATCGCCTGCGGGAGCGACTGATCCGGCAGGCTTCGATGATGATCGTTGGCGTTGCCCGCCGGCTGCACGGCACACACCGCCCTGCTTCCTGCGACGTCCATGACGCCGTTCACCACCTCGTTGTACCCGCCGTCTCCGCTTACGGACACCATCAGCGGCGCGCCCAACCCTGCTTCTGTCCGCGCAAGCTCGCGGGCGTGCCCAGCGTGAGTGGTGGGCAGCACGCTGACCGGGAGCGACGGAAATTCCCGGTTGAGCATGCTTTGAAGGTCCTCGATCCTGGCATGCATGCCAGGTTTGCCGGGATTGAATATTAGGACCACACGGTCAAAAGCTGCAGCCAGTGCCGCATCGTCAGCCATAACGCAACCAGCCCTTCGATCGTGGTTCACCTGTGGCTCCAGCCTAGTTGGCCGCACCAACTCCTGTTGCGCTATCAGGTTTAGCGCCTAACAGTGGATGTTAGGTGCGGTATGTGATGGGGCATCCGTGGGGGTTGGTGTGTTAAATGTGGGAGGCCCCAACCGTTGCTGGTTGGGGCCTCGACCGAATGGTTGTCCGGCGGTGTCCTACTCTCCCACACCCTCCCGGGTGCAGTACCATCGGCGCTGTGGGTCTTAGCTTCCGGGTTCGGAATGGGACCGGGCGTTTCCCCCACGCTATGACCGCCGTAACCCTAATACCCGAACCCCGTGGCGGGGTTGGGAAATCTGTGTGGTTACAACATTGTGGTGTTGTGTATTTAGTTGTTTGGTTCCGGCCAGCAACGTGTTGGGTTGTTGGTTGGGAACCACATAGTGGACGCAAGCAGAATGTGTGTTTTCTGTGTGGTGTAAGTTGTTGGCCTATTAGTACCGGTCAGCTTCACGAGTCGTTAGTCCTCGCTTCCACATCCGGCCTATCAACCCAGTGGTCTGGCTGGGGGCCTCTCACACATAAAGTGTATGGAAATCTCATCTCGAAGCGAGCTTCCCGCTTAGATGCTTTCAGCGGTTATCCCATCCGAACGTAGCTAATCAGCGGTGCACTTGGCAGTACAACTGACACACCAGAGGTTCGTCCGTCCCGGTCCTCTCGTACTAAGGACAGCCCTTCTCAAATTTCCTGCGCGCGCAGCGGATAGGGACCGAACTGTCTCACGACGTTCTAAACCCAGCTCGCGTACCGCTTTAATGGGCGAACAGCCCAACCCTTGGGACCTACTCCAGCCCCAGGATGCGACGAGCCGACATCGAGGTGCCAAACCATGCCGTCGATATGGACTCTTGGGCAAGATCAGCCTGTTATCCCCGAGGTACCTTTTATCCGTTGAGCGACGGCCATTCCACAATGTACCGCCGGATCACTAGTCCCGACTTTCGTCCCTGCTCGAGATGTCTCTCTCACAGTCAAGCTCCCTTGTGCACTTACACTCGACACCTGATTGCCAACCAGGCTGAGGGAACCTTTGGGCGCCTCCGTTACTTTTTAGGAGGCAACCGCCCCAGTTAAACTACCCATCAGGCACTGTCCCTGACCCGGATTACGGGCCGAAGTTAGATGTCCAAAGTGACCAGAGTGGTATTTCAACGATGACTCCACCCGAACTGGCGTCCGGGCTTCAACGTCTCCCACCTATCCTACACAAGCCACTCCGAACACCAATACCAAACTATAGTAAAGGTCTCGGGGTCTTTCCGTCCTGCTGCGCGTAACGAGCATCTTTACTCGTACTGCAATTTCGCCGAGTTTATGGTTGAGACAGCGGGGAAGTCGTTACTCCATTCGTGCAGGTCGGAACTTACCCGACAAGGAATTTCGCTACCTTAGGATGGTTATAGTTACCACCGCCGTTTACTGGGGCTTAAATTCTCAGCTTCGCCTTACGGCTAACCGGTCCTCTTAACCTTCCAGCACCGGGCAGGAGTCAGTCCGTATACATCGTCTTGCGACTTCGCACGGACCTGTGTTTTTAGTAAACAGTCGCTTCCCCCTGGTCTCTGCGGCCCCGATCCCCTCCGGACAGCAAGTGTCCATCAAGGTTGGGGCCCCCCTTCTCCCGAAGTTACGGGGGCATTTTGCCGAGTTCCTTAACCATAATTCTCTCGATCGCCTTAGTATTCTCTACCTGATCACCTGTGTCGGTTTGGGGTACGGGCGGCTAAAACCTCGCGTCGATGCTTTTCTCGGCAGCATAGGATCACCAAATCCCCCCAAACGGGGGTCCCATCAGATCTCAGGCATCATGAGTGGCGGATTTGCCTACCACTCGCCCTACATCCTTAGACCGGGACAACCATCGCCCGGCTCGGCTACCTTCCTGCGTCACACCTGTTAATACGCTTGCCTCCCAGGATCAGGTCCTGCGCTCCACCAAAACCCTTCCATCCAAAGGACGGTCGGGCAGGTCTCGGGCAGTTAGTATCCCCTGTTCAACATGGGCGGTTTTTCGCCGGTACGGGAATATCAACCCGTTGTCCATCGACTACGCCTGTCGGCCTCGCCTTAGGTCCCGACTTACCCAGGGCAGATTAGCTTGACCCTGGAACCCTTGATCATTCGGCGGACGGGTTTCTCACCCGTCTTTCGCTACTCATGCCTGCATTCTCACTCGTGTAGGCTCCACCGCTGGTTTCCACCGCGACTTCACTGCCCACACGACGCTCCCCTACCCATCCAAACGCCTGAACCACAAGGGCTTAGCTAATATTTGAATGCCACAACTTCGGCGGTGTACTTGAGCCCCGCTACATTGTCGGCGCGGAATCACTTGACCAGTGAGCTATTACGCACTCTTTTAAGGATGGCTGCTTCTAAGCCAACCTCCTGGTTGTCTTCGCAACTCCACATCCTTTCCCACTTAGCACACGCTTAGGGGCCTTAGTTGGTGGTCTGGGCTGTTTCCCTCTCGACTATGAAGCTTATCCCCCACAGTCTCACTGCTACGCTCTCACTTACCGGCATTCGGAGTTTGGCTGACGTCAGTAACCTTGTAGGGCCCATTAGCCATCCAGTAGCTCTACCTCCAGCAAGAAACACGCAACGCTGCACCTAAATGCATTTCGGGGAGAACCAGCTATCACGAAGTTTGATTGGCCTTTCACCCCTACCCACAGCTCATCCCCTCCATTTTCAACTGAAGTGGGTTCGGTCCTCCACGACGTCTTACCGTCGCTTCAACCTGGCCATGGGTAGATCACTTCGCTTCGGGTCTAGATCACGCCACTCACACGCCCTATTCAGACTCGCTTTCGCTACGGCTGCCCCACACGGGTTAACCTCGCGACGTAACACTAACTCGCAGGCTCATTCTTCAAAAGGCACGCCGTCACAACTACAAGGCTGCTCCGACGGATTGTAAGCACACGGTTTCAGGTACTGTTTCACTCCCCTCCCGGGGTACTTTTCACCTTTCCCTCACGGTACTGGTCCGCTATCGGTCATTAGGGAGTATTTAGGCTTATCAGGTGGTCCTGACAGATTCGCACGGGATTTCTCGGGCCCCGTACTACTTGGGATACATCAACAAGGCGGTGCAACGCATTACAGTTACGGGACTAACACCCTCTCTGGCCGGCCTTTCAAAACCGTTCACCTATACGCACACCCACACCCCGTCAGCCCGGCAGAACTGACACGTAATGTCCCACAACCCCGACCATGCAACGCCCGCCGGCTATCACACATGGAACGGTTTAGCCTGATCCGCGTTCGCTCGCCACTACTAACGGAATCACTATTGTTTTCTCTTCCTGCGGGTACTGAGATGTTTCACTTCCCCGCGTTCCCTCCACGCACCCTATGTGTTCAGATGCGGGTCACTGAGTCACTCGCGCGCTCAGCGGGGTTTCCCCATTCGGACACCCTGGGATCACAGTCCGGTTATCGACTCCCCCAGGCTTATCGCAGATTCCTACGTCCTTCTTCGGCTCCTAATGCCAAGGCATCCACCGTGTGCTCTTAAAAACTTGACCACAAAGATCAAAAACTAATTTCGAGAGAACCATGAAACCGTCCCGCACACCACAACCCCAAAAAGGGGCACAGCGCACGAACCAGATCCAGGTTCATATATCTTGGAAATTGCTTCTTATACAAGATGCTCGCGTCCACTATGTAGTTCTCAAACAACAACCCCACACCACACACCCCACACACATATGTGCGTGATCGGTGCAGCAGGGAAACCAGAAACAAACGTCCCACACCCGCAACCCCCCACAAAGAAGAGCCAACCGGCATGGTCCTGTTGCTTCAGGACCCAACAGTGTGCCAAACACTACCCACCACCACCAGCAGCAGCCGCTTTCCTGGAACCCAACCCCGAAGGATCAGTCCGTACTCACAACACCACCGGCAACACCGGGCACCTATTCGCTGATATTCCACCCTTGAGCACCCGCCACGAAACATTCGTCCGTGCAACGGGCATTCTCCTGACAACCCCCAACCCCACCGCATACACGATGAGCGGATGGTTGTAGGTGCTCCTTAGAAAGGAGGTGATCCAGCCGCACCTTCCGGTACGGCTACCTTGTTACGACTTAGTCCCAATCGCCAGTCCCACCTTCGACGGCTCCCCCCACAAGGGTTAGGCCACCGGCTTCGGGTGTTACCAACTTTCGTGACTTGACGGGCGGTGTGTACAAGGCCCGGGAACGTATTCACCGCAGCGTTGCTGATCTGCGATTACTAGCGACTCCGACTTCATGGGGTCGAGTTGCAGACCCCAATCCGAACTGAGACCGGCTTTTTGGGATTAGCTCCACCTCACAGTATCGCAACCCTTTGTACCGGCCATTGTAGCATGCGTGAAGCCCAAGACATAAGGGGCATGATGATTTGACGTCGTCCCCACCTTCCTCCGAGTTGACCCCGGCAGTCTCCTATGAGTCCCCACCATCACGTGCTGGCAACATAGAACGAGGGTTGCGCTCGTTGCGGGACTTAACCCAACATCTCACGACACGAGCTGACGACAACCATGCACCACCTGTAAACCGACCACAAGTGGGGCACCTGTTTCCAGGCGTTTCCGGTTCATGTCAAGCCTTGGTAAGGTTCTTCGCGTTGCATCGAATTAATCCGCATGCTCCGCCGCTTGTGCGGGCCCCCGTCAATTCCTTTGAGTTTTAGCCTTGCGGCCGTACTCCCCAGGCGGGGCACTTAATGCGTTAGCTACGGCGCGGAAAACGTGGAATGTCCCCCACACCTAGTGCCCAACGTTTACGGCATGGACTACCAGGGTATCTAATCCTGTTCGCTCCCCATGCTTTCGCTCCTCAGCGTCAGTTAATGCCCAGAGACCTGCCTTCGCCATCGGTGTTCCTCCTGATATCTGCGCATTTCACCGCTACACCAGGAATTCCAGTCTCCCCTACATCACTCTAGTCTGCCCGTACCCACCGCAGATCCGGAGTTGAGCCCCGGACTTTCACGGCAGACGCGACAAACCGCCTACGAGCTCTTTACGCCCAATAATTCCGGATAACGCTTGCGCCCTACGTATTACCGCGGCTGCTGGCACGTAGTTAGCCGGCGCTTCTTCTGCAGGTACCGTCACCTTGCGGCTTCTTCCCTACTGAAAGAGGTTTACAACCCGAAGGCCGTCATCCCTCACGCGGCGTCGCTGCATCAGGCTTTCGCCCATTGTGCAATATTCCCCACTGCTGCCTCCCGTAGGAGTCTGGGCCGTGTCTCAGTCCCAGTGTGGCCGGTCACCCTCTCAGGCCGGCTACCCGTCGTCGCCTTGGTAGGCCATTACCCCACCAACAAGCTGATAGGCCGCGAGTCCATCCAAAACCGCAAAAGCTTTCCACCAACCACCATGCGATGATCAGTCATATCCGGTATTAGACCCAGTTTCCCAGGCTTATCCCAGAGTCAAGGGCAGGTTACTCACGTGTTACTCACCCGTTCGCCACTAATCCACCAGCAAGCTGGCTTCATCGTTCGACTTGCATGTGTTAAGCACGCCGCCAGCGTTCATCCTGAGCCAGGATCAAACTCTCCGTTGAAGTAAAACAAAAACAGACACAACCAAAACCACCGGAAATAACGGCGATAAAAGCTGCACAAAATTTGAAACCAGCTAAAAACACCAAACCACGCCACAGGGGCGGCACGATTCAGCAAATTCAACCAATTACGATAAATTGGTATCAACAAACTTGGCACACTATTGAGTTCTCAAACAACAGACACACCCGGCACCACCCAAACAATTTCTGTTCAGGATCGCTCCGGAGCAACTTTTCAAACTTACCCGATCCCCGGAAGCTTTGCAAACCGGCGTTTCCGCCATCCACAAGCACCACAGGAAGGGCCCCCACCCTAATCCGGCACGCAAATCTGCGAACCATTTTCAGGCTGTTCAGAAAGGGGGTCGGTCGCTTTCTTTCCGCATCAGCGGCGGCGACTCAGAAAACAATACACGCCCACCAACCCCACCGCAAATCGGTCCCCCACAACAGCCAACAGCCCCCAAAACCCCCACAAACACAGGGATCCTGAGGGCCATCAGCACTCCCCAACCGCCCTAGCGGCCGAAACTGCCTGATATGCGGTGGGTCACAGCGGCTACTTCTGCGCGCGGACAGTCGGGCTCATGTCGTCGTCGGAAGAAGAACCAGTTTCCCGGTCCTCCTCGGACGTAGCGGTAACCGGGCCGCCCTTCACCGTGTGGCGGTCGTTCTTGTCGCCATCGCCACGCGTCTTCATCAGGCTGGCAACCGTGGCCACTGCAATGGTGGCGGCGATGAACACCAGCGAGAACCAGATGGGAATTTCCGGGACCCACAGGAGCGGCTGGCCGCCGTTGATGAAGGACAGCTCGTTGACGTGCAGAGCGTGGAAGACGAGCTTCACGCCGATGAAGGCGAGGATCACTGCCAGGCCCTGGGCCAGGTACACCAGGCGTTCCAGCAAACCGCCGATCAGGAAGAACAGCTGGCGCAGGCCCATCAGGGCGAACGCGTTGGCGGTGAAGACGATGTACGCCTCGTTGGTCAGCCCGTAAATGGCTGGGATGGAATCAACGGCGAAGATCAGGTCCACGAAGCCGATGGCGATGATGGTGAGCATCATGGGGGTGAAGAAGCGGCTGCCGTCCTTCTTCACCGTGAGCTTGTCACCGTGGTACTCGTCAGTGACGGGCAGGACGCGGCGCACCAGCTGCATGAACTTGCCATCGGCGGGGTTGGACTCGTGGCTGCCGAACGCCTGCTTGTAAGCCAGGAACAGCAGCAGCGCGCCGAAGATGTAGAAGATCCAGGAGAAGTTCTCGATCAGGCCCGCGCCGATGGCGATGAAGCCGCCGCGCAGGATCAGCGCAATGACGATGCCGATCATCAGCACCTTCTGCTGGTACTTCTTCGGGACAGCGAACCCGCTCATCACGATGAGGAAGACAAACAGGTTGTCGATCGAGAGGGCTTTCTCGGTGAGGTAGCCGGCAAAGTACTCACCGCCAAAGTTCCAGCCGAAGACCATACCGATCCCCACACCGAACAGCAACGCCAGTCCGATATAGAAGGCGGACCAGCGGGCTGATTCACCGATGGACGGCTCGTGGGGTTTGCGCACATGCGCGAAGAACTCGTAAACGAAGAACAGGACGGTCACCGCAAGGGTGATGATCCAGATGAGTGGTGTTACCTGCATTTGGGTACTCCAAGGGGTTGGCGCTGACAGATACGCCAAGGTCTCCTCCGCCCGGTTGAACCGGAGCCGATGGCCCGGGACGCTTCGCTGCATCCGTATTGACGGGCCTATCACAGACGGGAGTACTCCCCTTGATGCGTCAATTCTAACCTATGCGCGGCGGCACCCGCTCAAGTGCCGCCGTCGTACGCTTCTCCGCGGCGGAACCGCCTACGAGAGTTTGGGCACCAGTACCGGGGTGCTCTTCTTGTACTCCTCGTAGTCCGGCTGGCCGCCCCACTTCCTGTCCGCCTTCTCCTCGAGCGGCGGGACGCCGCTGCCCTTGGTGAGCAGCAGGGTGACGAAGACCGGCGAGACGAGGGCAGCCCACTGCCAGCCCTGGAGCACTGGCAGGGCGATGATGGCGACGCCTACCCAGAGCGTGATTTCGCCGAAGTAGTTGGGGTGCCGGCTCTTGGACCAGAGCCCCGTGGAGATAAAGTGGCCCTGGTTGTCGGGGTTGTTCTTGAACCGGGTCTTCTGCACGTCGGCGATGATTTCCACGGTGATGCCCAGGATCCACACGGCAAGGCCGACCCAGAAGAACGCGTCCAGGCCCACTTTCTTGTCCGAGGTGATGGCCACCCAGACCAGAG
This sequence comes from Pseudarthrobacter chlorophenolicus A6, assembly GCF_000022025.1. Taxonomy (GTDB): domain Bacteria; phylum Actinomycetota; class Actinomycetes; order Actinomycetales; family Micrococcaceae; genus Arthrobacter; species Arthrobacter chlorophenolicus. Next base: position 1,151,398 of record NC_011886.1, on the reverse strand, counting down.
CGGCGGTGAGCACCACCCACAGCCCCTGAAGGGTCCACGTGTTGAGGTAGCGGGCGAAATCGGGCTTCAGTTCATCGAAGCGGTCGTCCTTGCCGTGCTTCATGACGCGGAGGAAGAGGAAGCCGCCCAGCCTGAGGGACCACAGCACCACCATTGCCGCCAGCAGCATGCCGCGGGCGTCGATTCCCGGGCTGGCCAGCACCAGGAACACCGTGATGGAGATGTAGGTCAGGGCGCCGGTGAGGTCGTAGAACTTCTCGGTCTGCTTCGCGAAGGAAGGGATGAACACCAGCCACTGGATCAGCATTGCGGCCGCCACACCCAGAGCGAACACAGGGAAGCCGCCGATTTCCGACCCGCCCTGGCTTCCCGCCCAGGCGATGAGCACTGCGGCCACCACCGCGAGCCCTACACTGATGAGCGCCTTACGGCTCTTGTCCTTCATTGCTTCAAGGTCCTTTCCCCTGGCCTGCCGCACGCTGCTGCGCGGCGCGGTCTGCCCGCCCACCCAGTCTTCGGAGCCAAACCGGTTTTGTATGGGTGAACCCGTCCGGACACCCCGTCGGCGCCGAACTGCCACTGCAGCCGTCCACCGATTCCAGGAGCACAGCATGAGCCATCGAACCAAAAACTGGCTGACAGCCTATGCCGTCGCCGCCCTCATCTTCGCAGTACTGGACGTGGTGTGGATCCTGGGAGTGGCGAATCCGCTGTACAAATCGGCCATCGGGGGCATCCTCGCGGAGGAGACCAACTTTGTGGCAGCCGTCCTGTTCTACGTCATCTTCGTGGCCGGGATGGTGCACTTCGGGGTCCGGCCCAACAGCACCGGCCTAACCCTCCGGCAACGCGTGACCGGTGCGGCACTGTTCGGGTTTTTCACCTACGCCACCTGGGCGCTCACCGCGCTGGCCGTCCTTAAGGACTTCACCGCCCTCGTGGCGGTAACGGACATTCTCTGGGGCGCCGCGGCCTGCAGCCTCGTCACTTGGCTGACCTCCCTGGTATTACGACGGCGGCTGGCGGAGCGGGCTGCCTGACCCCGCCTTAGGTTCCGCGCACCCGGCGTCACGCAGGGCATACTGTTGGCCCGCCCGACGGCGGCAGACCCAGCAAATACCAAGGCTCCGCCGTCGTGCGTCATCTAAAGCGTGCTCTGCGTGACACGGGCGCATACTGGAAAAGCCGGCCAACCGGCCTCCCCCCCGTTCCCGGACCCGTGAAAGGCCACCGCATGCCCGCACGCTTCTTCCCCGCCGACCCGTCCCGGCTGCACCTGGTGCTCATGCTGATGCTGACGTTTTCCACGGGGGTGATCGATGCGGTGGGTTATCTCGGCCTGGACCGCGTCTTCACGGCGAACATGACCGGCAATGTGGTGATCCTGGGCATGGCGCTGATGGGCGGCGACAACCTGCCGGTCCTGGGGCCGATCGTGGCGCTGGCAGGATTCATGGCGGGCGCCCTGGTGTCCGGGCGGACCCTGCGCACCATCAAGTCAGGCTGGACGCACCGAACCACCGGGCTGCTGGCGGGCGTGGGCGCCGTGATGGCCGCCGTGGCCATAGCACTGCTCAGCGGGGTTACACCGCGGGACAACGAGCTCCTGACGGTGGCGATCACGGGTGCCCTGGCCGTCGCGATGGGCGTCCAGGCCGCCACTGCCCGCCACCTCAACGTCAAGGATGTGTCCACCGTGGTGGTTACCTCCACCATCACCGGGCTGGCAGCCGATTCGCGCCTGGGTGCCGGCACCCATCCGTTCTGGGGCCGACGGCTCGCGGCGGTGGGGCTGATCATGGCCGGGGCGGCGCTGGGCACCGTGCTGCTGCAGATCCACATCGGCCTCGGCGTGCTGATGACCGCCCTGATCACCCTCTTCGTGGCCGTGGTGGGTTGGAATGCGGTGACCCGGCAGGATGCGGCGGCTCCTGTTGCGGAGCCGGCGTCGTAAATCACCAAAAGCGCCTGGACGCTAAGCCTTAGCAGTTTGCGGGAACGCCTTGCCCGGGTTGAACAGTCCGTCCGGGTGCAGCGCATCCTTCACCGCCTGGTGCATGCCGATCACCCGAGGTTCAAGTTCGACGGCGGCGCCCGGCAGCTTCAGCAGGCCCACGCCGTGTTCGCCGGTGACGGTGCCGCCGAGGGCCCGGCAGTCATCGACGATTTCGTCGAACGCAGCCTTGGCCCGGGCCTTCGCGTCGAGGTCGCCCTCGGGAGCGATGATGAGCGGGTGCAAATTCCCGTCGCCGGCGTGGGCGATGTTCGCGATGACAACGTCGTGCCTCGCGGCCGAAGCCTGGATCCGGGACAGCATCTCCGGCACGGCCGAGCGCGGCACGCAGACGTCCTCGGTCAGGACCGGGCCAAGGCGTTCCAGCGACGGGTAGGCCATGCGGCGCGCGAGGAACAGCCGGGCAACGTCGTCCGAGTCGGCGGCTTGTTCAACGTCCACTCCCCCGGCGGCCGTGAAGATCGCCGCGACGCGGTCCGCCAGTTCACGGCCGGCGGCACCGGGTTCGTCCACCTTGGCGAGCAGCAGGACGTGCGCGTCTGCCGGAAGGCCTAGCTGCAGCCAGTCGTCCACCGCGCGCAGGCAGGTCCGGTCGATGAGTTCGAGGGCTGCCGGGACGATCCCCTCCGACGAGACGGCGGCGACGGCGGCTCCCGCGGCCGGCAGCGAGGGGAAGTAGCCGATGATGCCCTGTTCCACGCGGCCGGCCAGCGGCAGGAGCTTCACCGTCACCTCGGTGATGATGCCCAGGGTGCCTTCGGAGCCCACCATCAGCCCGGTCAGGTCATAGCCGGTGACGCCCTTGGCGGTGCGCCGGCCCAGATGAACGGTTTCCCCGTCGGCGAGGACCACCGTCAGTCCCAGCACGTAGTCGCGGGTGACGCCGTACTTCACGCAGCAAATGCCGCCGGCGTTTGTGGCGGCATTGCCTCCGATGGTGGAGATGGCCGAGCTGGCCGGGTCCGGCGGATACCAAAGCCCGACGGCAGCCGCGGCCTCCCGGAGCGCGTCGTTGATGACGCCGGCCTGGGCCACGGCGTACCGCTCGTCGACGTTGATCTCGACGACCTCGCGCATGAGTTCCAGCGAAACGACGATGCAGTTCCGCACTCCGTTCGCTCCCCCGGACAGTCCAGTCCCGGAACCGCGGGGAACGATGCGGATCCCCCGTTTGCGCGCATATTTGACGATGGCGGCGACTTCCGTGGTGCTGGTTGCGAGGACGACGGCGAGGGGTGCCTCGAAGGGCGCCCACTCGGCGTCGTCATGGCTGTATTCCGCCAGCGACGCGTCATCGGTGAGGACCTGCCCGCCCGGTGCCAGCGCGGCGAGGTCGTGGGAGAGTGTCTCGGTCAGCACCGCCGGCTCAATCATGTGCAGTTCCTTCGCAGTTCTGGTGTTTGGGTTGATCCCGGTTTAGGCGGGTGCCACGGCACAGGAATCGTCCGTCTCTCCGACAGTAACGGTGCCGTCGCGCCATGTGACGGTGACCAGCCCGCAGTTGGGAAATCCGCCGGCCAGGACGTGGTCTGGTGCGATCTGGCGGAGCAGCGTTCCCAGGACAACACCATGCGTGACCACCAGAATTTCGCCGGCGCCGGTGGCGGCGGCGTGTCCGGCGGCCGCCGTGACCACGTCCAGCCCCTTCGCCAGCCGGTCGCGGACCTGCCGGGCGTTTTCTGCCCGGCAGCTCGGATCGTGCCGGTGCACGGCGTCGATCACGGTGTCATAGCCGCCGGCCGTCATCTGTGGCCAGTCGGGCGAGGCAGGGGCGTAGGTGTAGCCGTGGTCCCGGAAGACCGGGCCCCAGAGGGAGGCATTGGGCTGGCCCTCCCAAGCGCCGAAGTGCCACTCCCGCAGCTCAGGCATCTCCTTAAGGGCCACGTCCGGGTGCCCGGCCAGTGCCGCCGCGGCGGTGGTACGGGTCCGGGTGAGGTCGCTGCAGAAGGCCGCGGCCAGCGGAACCTGCCGCAGCCGCTCGCCCAGGGCTGCTGCCTGGCGTTCTCCCCGGTCGGTGAGCGGAGAGTCGCACCAGCCCTGCAGCTGCCCGTTGACGTTAAACAGCGTCTCCGCGTGGCGGACGAAGTGGATGCGGGCAGCCGGCATCAGTCGTTGTCGAGGTCCGTGGCGAGCAGCGCGGTGATCTCGTCGGCCACGCGTTCGTCCTCGGCGCCCTCCACGGTGATCACTACTTCGTCTCCGTGCACGATGCCGAGGCTGAGCACGGAAAGGAGGCTTTCGGCGTCGACCGTCCGGCCCTTGGCAGTGAGCGTGACGTCGTGCCCGGACTCCGAGGCGGCGTTGGCGAGGATCGATGCGGGACGGGCGTGGAGTCCGACGGCGGAAGCGATGGACGTGATGCGTTGTGCCAAGGGATGGCCTTTCAGTGGGTGGTGTTGAATCGGAAAGACTTATTCGGGTGCGGCGCGGGCAATGTGAAGGGCAAGGAACGCGACTTCCTCATTGGGCAGCATGACCCCGTGTTTGCCGTGGACAAAGGCGCGCACCCGCTCGGCCGAGGCAACGGCCCGCGGGTACCGCTGGCTCAGGCTGTGGAACAGGAAGTCGTCGTTACTGTGCAGGAGCTTGCTGGTGAAGAACCGTTCCACCAGGTACTGCAGGTGCGCGACGAACCGGGCGGAGTGGAGGTCCTCGCGGTTAAGCTGGATGGCGGCCGTGTGGGACACGATGGTGGTGATCTCACGGATGAGCTGGACCACCTGCAGTGAATCCACGCCGGCCCTGCCTTCGTCCGCATTGGCCAGGTGGAAGGCGATGTTGGCTGCCTCGTCGTCCGGCAGCGATACACCGAGCCGGTCCTGCATCGCCGCGAGGGCCTTGACGCCGATCTCGTACTGCTTGGGGTAGATGGTCCGCATCTCCCAGGCCAGTTTGTTCACGATTTTGAGCCCGCGCCGCTGCCGGTCGACGGCGAAGTGCAGGTGGTCGGTCAGCGCCAGGTAGATGTGCGGGTCAAGTGCCAGGCCGGCCTGTTCGGCGTCGTGCACGATGCTGCGGGTGAGGTCGATGAACTCGGCAGGAATCTGGGCCAGCAGCTCCACCAGGTTGCGCTTGTCAGCGTCGTCGAGGGCGACGAACACCCGTTCGCCCTCGGACGCGGCAATCTGTTGCCCTGCCTTCTGGCCGTAGCCGATCCCCTTGCCCAGGAGCACCCGCTCCACGCCGCGCCCGTCTTCGACGAGCACGACGCTGGAGTTGAGAACCTTCTTAATCGTGTGCACTCGGGCATCCTGGTGTTTGGGGAGCCCAATGGCCGTCAGGCAAGGTCGGCACCATTCGACGCGATGACCTTCTGGTACCAGTAGAAGGAGTCCTTCCGGAGCCGTTCCTGCGTTCCCTGTCCAAGGTCGTCCTGATCCACATAGATGAAACCGTACCGCTTGGAGATCTGGGAGCTGGAGGCGGAGATCAGGTCGATGGGTGCCCAGCTGACGTAGCCCATGAGGTCCACGCCCTCCTCGACGGCCTGGATCATCTGCTCGAAGTGGGCGCGGAAATAGTCGATCCGGTAGGGGTCGTGGATCTTCCTGTCGTCGGTGAGCTCGTCCCGCATGCCAAGGCCGTTCTCCACGATGAACAGCGGCTTGCCGTACCGGTCGTAAAGGTCGATGAGCGAGATGCGCAGGCCTACCGGGTCAATTTGCCAGCCCCACTCGCTGGAAGGCAGGAACGGGTTCTTGACTCCAAGCACGGTGTTTCCGGGGGTCCGTTCGGCATCGGGCCGGACCGACTCGGTCATGGACATGTAGTAGCTGAAGGAGATGAAGTCGACCGGGTGCTCCTTGAGCAGTTCCTCGTCGCCCTTCTCGAAGGGAATCTTCACGCCGCGCCGCTCCAGGGCGCGGAGGGCCAGGCGCGGGTATGCGCCGCCGGCCTGCACGTCGGTGCACAGGTAGAGCAGGCGTTCCTTCGCCTGGGTGGCCGCGACGTCGTCCGGGTGGCAGGTGTTCGGATAGGTGGTGAGCATGGTGAGCATGCAGCCCATCTGTGCGTCCGGGGAGATTTCGCGCAGCATCCTGGTAACCGAAGCGGATGCGACGAACTGGTGGTGCAGGGCCGTATAGCAGGCCTGTTCGAGGTCACCCTCGACGAGTTCTTCGATGATGCCGCCGGAGGTGAACGGGTGCCGGATGATGCCGTCAATCTCGTTGAACGTCAGCCACATCTTCACGAGGTGCCCGAAGCGCTCGAAGCAGGTCCGGGCAAACCTTTCGAACAGTTCGATGGTCCTGCGTTCCACCCAGCCGTTGTGTTTGAGGGCCAGGGCCATGGGCGGGTCGTAGTGCGAGAGTGTGACCAGGGGTTCGATGTTCAGCCGGCGCATCTCCGTGAACAGCGCCTCGTAGTAGGCGACGCCTTCCGCGAGGGGCTCCAGCTCTTCGCCGGTGGGGTACAGCCGGGTCCAGGCGATGGAGACCCGGAGGGTAGTAAAGCCCATCTCAGCGAATAGTGCTAGGTCCCCGGGGTAGCGGTGGTAGAAGTCGATGCCGCGGCGCTTGGGGTAGTACGCGACGTCGTCGTCTGCCAGTGCTGCCTTGATGCCGTCAACGGTGTAGGCGTGGTGCAGCGCGTATTCGGTGGGGTCGGCGTTGGGCTTGTAGCTGGCCACGTCGGAGACGGCCGGGCCGCGGCCGCCTTCCCGCCAGGCACCTTCGACTTGGTTGGCGGCAACCGCACCGCCCCATCGGAATCCCTTGGGTAGCGTCATCAGACGAGCTCCTTCTCTTTTGCCTTGGTGGCCAGGAGTGCCTGGCCGGAGGTCACACTGCCGGCCTCTTCCACCGTGACGTCGTAGTTCTTCGAGTTCACGATCAGGACAGGAGTGGTGGTGTCGTAGCCAGCGGCGCTGATCACGGCGAGGTCTGCCTCGACAAGCAGCTGGCCAACAACCACACGGTCGCCTACGGCGACATGCGTAGTGAACGGGGCACCGTCCAGCTGGACGGTGTCGATGCCGACGTGGATCAGGATTTCGACGCCGTCATCTCCGCGGATGCCGATGGCATGCTTGGAATCCATCAGTACCGTCACCTCGCCAGCAAGCGGAGACCGGACGGCGCCATCGGTGGGGCGGATCGCGACGCCGTCGCCGATGATGCGTGCCGAGAACACCGAATCGTCCACGTCGTCGAGGGGCACGATGACGCCGGTCATCGGGCTGGCCAGGTGGCCGGCGCCGTTGGCGGGCTCCACGGCGGTCCCGGTTCCGCCCATCACGCGGAGCGTGGCGGAGTCGGAGTCGCGCCACAGAAACAGCGCGAGGGTGAAGGACACCACCAGTGCAATGCCGAGGCCGATCAGGGCGTTGATGAAGTTCCACGGGTTGGCGGCGTCAACGTACATGGAGATGCTGCCGACGCCGGGACCCACAACGGCGAAGGCGGTGGTCTGGACCAGGCCCAGGTAGGCACCGGCGGACATGCTGCCGATGATGACGGAGACCAGGACCCGGCGGTTCTGCAGGGTGACGCCGTAGAGTGCGGGCTCGGTGATGCCGAAGAGCGCGGAGACGCCGGCGGAGAGCGAGGTAGCGCGCAGCGTCGTGCTCTTGGTCCTCAGGGCGACGGCGAACGTAGCGCCTGCTTCGCTGAGGTTGTGGGCCAGGGACGCCACGAGGTAGAAGGATTCCCGGCCGGCGCTGGCCATGGTGGCGATGGTGGGCGGGATGAAGGCCTTGTGCATGCCGACGGAAATGATGAGCGGCAGGACACCGGCCAGCAGCATGACGGCAACCCAGCCGAAGGTGCCGTACAGGGCGATCAGGGCGGCGGTCAGCAGGACGCCGAGCTGGTAGCCCAGCGGGCCCAGCAGGAAGATGGTGGCCGGAACCACGATGACGATGCACATCAGGGGGACGAAGAATACCCGGATGGGGCCCGGCGTAATTTTGGTGAAGAACCGCTCCACGACGCTCAGCAGGAGGATGGCGAGGATGGACGGGAAAACCTGGGCGTTGTACGGCACCGACGGCACGTCGAGACCGAACAGGTCCACGCCGCCTTCGCGAGTGGCGAGTGCCGTGAAGGCGGGGTAGACCAGGACGCCCACGATGCCGAGGGCCAACGGCCGGTTCACATCGAGCTTCTTGGCGGTGGTGTAGGCCACCAGCAGTGGGAGGAACCCGAAGACAGCGTCCGGGATGGACGAGAGGACCTTGAAGTTGTCGCTGCTGGAGCTGAGCCACCCGACGGCGGAAGCGAGCACCAGCAGGGATTTGAAAATGCCGGCACCGGCGATGGCCGGAATGATCGGAGTGAAGACGCTAACGATGAAGTCCATCACCGTTGATCCGGCGTGCTTCCACGAAAGCGGTCGGCGTTCCACCGGGGCGCCGTCCTGGGCAGCGGTGCCACTGCGGAGCTTCTCCACGGCGGCGTACATGTCGGCGACTTTACTGCCCACGATCACCTGTGTCTGCGGGCCCTTGACGACGCCGATTACGCCCGGAATTGCCTTCAGGGCTGCCTCGTCGGCCTTGCTGTCGTCCGCCAAGGCGAACCGCAGCCGGGTTGAGCAGTGCTGAAGCTTTGACACGTTACCGGCACCGCCGACGTGTTCCAGGATCGCCTTCGCGGCCTCCTGAGTACTCATGGATCCTCCTTTGGATTCAGGGGACAAACACGCTCCAATGCGCTTTCCGGGCACAAAAAAAGGACCCGACCCTGCTCTATGAGCATTGGATCGGATCCTGCCTGCACTACCAGTCACATGTCCTTCAGGAACAATAGCGGTGTTGAAGGCCGCGGTCAACCGTGTCATGCGTCACGCGCAGCACGCTTTCGGCCCGGCGGCCGCGAGTAAACCCCGGAAACCCGTGGCCCCGCCGTCGTTGGGTGCACCAAAAGCATGCTGTGCGTGACTGGGGCACAGGCGCGGGTCGCCGTCGAGCGCCGAAGGCTCAGCCGAACAGGGCCGCCACCCGGGTGAGGGTTTCGTAGACGCCGTAGGCCAGCGGCACCCCCACCAGGGCCCAGCCGAGTGCTAGCTTTCCGGTGGCGGTGTTCACGGCCGTGTTGTCCGGTGAAGCGGGATTGTTGCTCATCTCAGGCCTCCATGGCGGGTTCGTGCGGGCGTTCGCGGTCCGGGCGGGGTTCGTGGAACCGTGCGCTGACGGGTTTGACCAGCAGGTTCGCCGCAAACCCGACCACCAGCAGCGCCACCATGGTGAGCAGCGCGGGCTGGTAGGACGCGGCGGTCAGCTGGCCCGGCTTGCCCTGGGCATCCAAGAACGCGTTGACGATCAAAGGGCCTGCGACGCCGGCAGCAGACCACGCGGTCAGCAGCCGCCCGTGGATGGCACCCACCTGGAAGGTGCCGAAGAGGTCGCGGAGGTAGGCGGGGACGGTGGCGAACCCGCCGCCGTAGAACGAGATGATGAGGAACGCCAGCGCCACGTACAGGATGGTGGTGCTGGATCCTGCCAGCGCCAGCACCGTGTACAGCAGCGCCCCGACGCCCAGGTACAGCATGTAGATGCGCTTGCGGCCGGTGATGTCCGAGGTGGCACTCCAGGCGAACCGGCCCGCCATGTTGCCGATGGACAGCAGCCCCACGAACCCTGCGGCGACGGCGGCACTCACCGCGGAGGCGCCGTCGGACGTCCTGAAGAAGTCCTGGATCATGGGCGCAGCCTGCTCCAGGATGCCGATGCCCGCGGTGACGTTGCAGAACAGGGCCACCCACACCAGCCAGAACTGCGGGGTCTTCACGGCGTTCTTGGCGGAGACATTCTCGGTGGTCACGAGTTTGGCGGCCTTGACCTTGGCGGGGTCGAACCCGGCCGGGCGCCAGCCGTCCGCGGGGACTTTGATGGTGAAGGCGCCGAACAGCATGTACACGAGGTAGGCGACGGCGAGGGTCAGGAAGAGCCTGCCCACGGCATCACCGCTGGCCACCCAGCCCTGCGCGCCGGAGTTGGGGTCGTACGCCTTGAGCAGCGCCGTGGACACCGGACTGGCGATGAGCGCCCCGCCGCCAAAGCCCATGATGGCCATGCCGGTAGCCAGGCCGGGCCGGTCCGGGAACCACTTGATCAGTGTGGACACCGGCGAAATGTAGCCGATGCCCAGGCCAATGCCGCCTACCACGCCGTAACCCAGGTAGACGAGCCACAGCTGGTGGGTGAAGATGCCCAGCGAGCCGATGAGGAACCCGCCCACCCAGAACATGGCGGAGGTGAACATCGCCTTCCGCGGGCCGTTCCGGTCCACCCACGTGCCCATGATCGCGGCGGACAGGCCCAGCATCACGATGGCGATGGAGAAGATCAGGCCGATCTCGGTGAGGCTGGCGCCGAAGTGCTTGACCAGCGCCGTCTTGTACACGCTGGTGGCGTAGGCCTGGCCGATGCAGAGGTGGACGGCGAGCGCCGCCGGCGGTACCAGCCAGCGGTTGAAACCCGCCGGCGCGATGGTTCTTTCACGGTCCAGGAAGCCCATGGATGATTTCCCCTGCTCGATAGACGTCAGTGTCCGGCAGTCCAGAGGCTCATGGCCCTACCATCGGACCTTTTGGCACCTCAACACGCCTCCGGCCATCGTCCGCCACATGATCAGCAAACGTAGGATTTCTGCGGTGAGTGGTGGAGGATTCACGGTGAGCGGTGGACTCCCCCTGCATTCGCGCTGGCGGTCACCGCGGGTTCGTACCGTCTTCCCGGGCGCCGTTGGCCAGGTCGATCCAGTACCGACGGAAGCGCCCGCCGTCCTCATCCGGCCGGACGTCCTCCAGTTTGCCTCCGCACCGTTCGATGGTCCGGGCAGAGGCAGCATTGTCATCGTCACAGGTCAGGAGGACGCGGTCCGGTTCACCCCGTTCAGCCAGGCGGGTGCAGACTTCACGCAGTGCCCAGGTGGCAACGCCCTGGCCGCGGTCGGCCGGGCGAACGCCATAACCAATGTGGCCGCCCGAGTTCAGCAGCGCCGGCGTGAGGTAATGGCGGAAAGCGATGGACCCCACGTACCGGGAACCCCTGGTGATCCACCAGTAGGTGCACGGAACAATGCCGCCCGTCCCGTCCGCCTGTTCGGCGTTCGCCAGCTTGTCCACCCAGGCCTCGAAACCCGCCAGGCTGCTGACATCGTCCCCCGCGAACAGCCCGGCACCGTCCTGATGGGCGCCGGCCCACTCCTGGTGCGACTCGGCAAAGGAACGGTAGAAGGAAACATTCGGTGAGACCAGTTCAAGCATGTCCACGACCCTATCCTGCCGCTGCTGTAGGTTGATGATGGACTCTCACTTGCCTCTCGACCAGGGCGGATATACAGATGGACGCTGACGTCATCATCATTGGCAGCGGGCTGGCAGGGCTGGTGGCAGCCAACGAGCTGGTCCGGGCCGGCAAGCGCGTGGCCGTCGTGGAGCAGGAGAGCGAAGCCAACCTGGGTGGCCAGGCGTTCTGGTCCCTGGGCGGGCTCTTCCTGGTGGACAGCCCCATGCAGCGCCGGCTTGGCGTCCGGGACTCCTTTGACCTGGCCTGGCAGGACTGGCAGGGCTCGGCGCAGTGGGACCGGCTGGCCGGACCGCTCGCCGAGGACGAGTGGGCGCAGCAATGGGGCCGCGCCTACGTCGAGTTCGCCGCGGGCGAGAAGCGTTCCTGGCTGCATCAGCAGGGCATCCGGTTCACGCCGCTGGTGGGCTGGGCCGAGCGCGGTGACGGCCGCGCGGGCGGGCACGGCAATTCGGTGCCTCGTTTCCACGTCCCGTGGGGCACCGGTACCGGCGTCTCCGAACCTTTCGCGGACAAGGCGCGGGCGGCGGCGTCCACTGGTAGCGTCCGGTTCCATTTCCGGCACCGGGTGGACGGTTTAACGTACGACGGCGGCACGGTCACCGGGGTGCGGGGCTCGGTCCTGGCACCTGACGCTTCGCCGCGCGGCGTTTCCTCGAACCGGGACATTGTGGGCGAATTCGGGCTGCGGGCCCAGGCGGTGGTGATCGCCAGCGGAGGCATTGGCGGCAACCACACCCTGGTACGGCGCTGGTGGCCGGAACGGCTGGGCACACCGCCGCAGAAGATGGTGACCGGTGTGCCCGAACACGTCGACGGGCGCATGCTGGACATCGCTGGGGAATCCGGCGTGCGGCTGGTCAACCGCGACCGGATGTGGCACTACACCGAGGGCATCCAGAACTGGGACCCCATCTGGCCGGAGCACGCCATCCGGATCCTGCCAGGGCCGTCGTCTCTCTGGTTCGATGCTTTGGGCCGCCGCCTGCCCGCGCCAGGGTTGCCCGGCTACGACACCCTTGGCACGCTCCGCTTATTGCGGACCACCCCGGATCTCCAGCGGCACAGCCACTCCTGGTTCATCCTCAACCAGCGGATCATCGAGAAGGAGTTTGCCCTCTCCGGGTCCGAGCAGAATCCGGACATCACCGGCCGTGACCTCAAGCTGCTGCTCCGCAGCCGCCTGGGCAAGGGTGCAGGGGGTCCCATCGAAGCCTTCAAGCAGCACGGCGCCGACTTCGTCGTGGCAAACAACCTGGCGGACCTTGTCCGTAGCATGAATGGCCTGACCGGCGAGGCGTTGCTGGACCACGGGGACCTTCGGCGGCAAATCGAAGAACGCGACGCCGAAGTACGGAATCCCTACTCCAAGGACGCGCAGGTGGCGGGCATCCGCAACAGCCGCCGCTTCCTGGGCGACCGGCTATTCCGCACCGCCAAGCCGCACCGGATCCTCGACCCCGCCGCGGGCCCGCTGATCGCTGTCCGATTGCATGTGGTCACCCGCAAGAGCCTCGGCGGGATCCAGACCAACCTTGCCGGCCAGGCTCTCAGGCAGGACGGCTCCCCCATCCCCGGCCTCTACGCCGCAGGGGAAGCGGCCGGGTTCGGCGGCGGTGGCGCCCACGGCTATAACGCGTTGGAAGGGACGTTCCTGGGCGGCTGTCTCTTCACCGGCCTGACCGTAGGACGGTCGCTGGTGAGCACGCTGTAGATCTTGTGTCCGGAGGTTCTGTCCGATTCAGGGGCCATTGGCACTGCCCTCAAGCCCGGCCTGCCCTAGGATCGGCATAAGGCAAACGGCCCCGGCACTACACGACGACGTGGCGGCCGGCACCTGGGAATGGGGGAATCGTGGAATCCAAAGCCATCGTGGTGGGGTACGACGGATCAGAACCTGCCGCACGGGCGGTGCGGTGGGCGGCGCAACAGGCGTCACTGCGCAATGTCCAGCTGCACCTGGTGCACTGCACCCTCTGGCCGCTGCTGACCAAGAACCTCGGCCCGGTCCCCGGCATTGCGGACAGCGGGCTGCAACGGGCGGCCGAAATCACGATCGAAGAGGGCGTTGGCCACGCGAAGCAGGCCTCCCCCGGCGTAGACGTCCGTACCAGCCTGGTGTCCGGCAGCCCTGCCGTGCAACTTCCCAAGATAGCGGCGGACCAGGAAATGCTGGTGGTGGGAAGCCGCGGGCTGGGAGGGTTCATGGGACTGCTGGTCGGTTCCGTAAGCCTGGAACTGGCAGCTACGGCGCCGTGTCCCGTTGCCGTGATCCGGGAAGGCGGCGATCCGGGCGGCCCCGTGCTGGTGGCTGTCGATGATTTGAGTTCGCCGGCACTTGAAGATGCCTGCAGCGCGGCTGCGGCAGAGGGCACCCGGCTGGTCATCGCTCATGTCCAAACGGTTCCGTCCGGCTACCGGCTGGTCCGCGACCCCGTGGACCCCGGCGCCGCGGCGGAGGCACTCCTCGATGCCGCCGTCGTAAAGGCCCGGGAGCTTGCACCTGAACTCAGTGTGGAGAAGCAGCTGCTCACGGACACGTCGGTGCCCCGCGCCGTCCTGCACGCTGCCGAGGCCGCCCGCCTGACCGTCGTCGGGACCAAAGGACATGGGGTGATCAAGGGCAGCATCGGTTCCACCGCGCATGCCATCCTTCACCATGCCAAGGGCCCGGTGCTCGTCTCAAGGCGCCAGCCCGCAGCCAAGGGAGCGCACGAGGCGTAATCCGGGCGCGGGGGCGGTGCCGAGTTTTGGTGCCCAGACCTGCTGTCTGACCGTGCTGCTCAACCGCGGCCCGGCGCTTCCGCGTCGATCGCGTCCAGGTCGCGGACCGCAAACCGGTGGTGCTCCCATTCCTCGTGCAGGATGACGTGCAGGCATTCGAGGGTGGTGACGGTGAAGCGCGGTTCGTCCGGTGCGGGATGCGTCGCTTGAAGCTCCTCGGCGGTGGCGCCGGAGATGAAGTCCCGCACCATGGCCACGCGACCGGCCCGAACCTCAAGCAACTCACCGTAGGAGGGCTTGGCATCCTGGAAGACGGACATGTCCAGTCCGTCCGTCTCGTACTCGGCGTTCGGTTCGCCGGCCGGGTGGTACGGCTTGTCGATGCCCAGGACCGCCCCGCGCAGCCACTTGTCCGTGGCCATCACCAAATGCCGCAGCGTCTGCGCGAAGGACCACTCGCCGTCGACCGATACATCCTCGGTACCTGGCGGCATCCGGGCCGCGCGCTGGGTGGTGGCAGCCCACGTTTCCTGCAGCCGGTCCCAGGCGTCACGGAGGCCGGCGGGATCCGCCGCATGCCGAAGCTCCCGGCCGGGAAAGCGGCGGTTGAGCTCGGCATCGATCAGCGGAGCCACGTTCACGCCGTTCACGTACAGGGACCCGTCGTCCTCCAGCAGCCAGGGCGCGTCGATGTCCGCGCCGTCAATCTCCACGCCGCGCATCACGACGCCGGACAGGCTGCTCCGGATGAACCGCGCCCCGCGGAGGCTCACGTCGGAGAACGCGGCACCGCGCAGGTCATCGGATCCGGTGAAGGTAACCATGCGCGCCATCATTCCGCGTGACGGCCCGCGCATCAAGGCATCCGCAGCGGCGGCACCTGCTCAGGCGCCGGCGTCGTCCGTTTCTTCGCCCGCCACCGACGAGATAATGCTGCCGCAGCCCTGCAGGAACATGCGGCGGCCCTGGCCCTCGTCCGTCCATACCCAGACGATCGCGTAGTCGGAGGTGACGGCGTCGACGGTGCCCGTGCCGGTGGTGGTCCCCTCGGCGAAGTGCACCCTGTCCCCTACCGCAAACCGGGGGTGCCGGGTCTTCTTGCGCCGCGGCCGCGGCGGTGCTGTCTGGTGGTCCTGGTGCATCAGCTTCCTCGGCTCGCAGGCGGGTCGGTCAGCTCATTACAACCCTGCCTGCTGCTCCCAGGTCACGCGTTCCGGCGTGGTGTGGCCAGACTAGCGCGCCCGCCCGGATACGGCACCGCCCGGCAGCCCCCAACGGAATGTGACTGCGCGCCGGGCGCCGAACCGGCGCCGGGGTTGGTAGTCCCAGCCGTTGACCGGGGGTCGCGGCAGTAGTGGAATTAAAGCGGCTCCTACAGCAGCAGAAGCCAGTCCACGAAGCGGCCTCCGCTTCCGGAAGGCCGCCCAAAAATGGAGGTCGATATGGGACAGGCACGCGAAGTCATGGATCGCTTAACCACGGCTATGGACCAGAAGGACAGGGACACGCTGGCCGGATGCTACGCCGCCGACGCTGTGGCCTACACCCCGGACCGAGGCGAGCTGCGGGGACGGGACGCCATCACCGCCTACCTCTACCAGTTCTGGGATGCCATGCCGGATGTCCACTACGAACACGCCGCCCGGCATGAATCAGGGGACGTCGCCATCGACGAAGGCACCATCATCGGAACCAACACCGGTCCGCTGCCCCACCCGTCCGGGAACAACCTCCCGGCCACCGGTAAGCAGCTGAGGATGAAGAGCTGCGACATCGCCACTGTTAAGGACGGCGAAATCACAGAGCACCGCTTCTACTTCGACCAGGTGGAGTTCCTGTCTCAGCTGGGGCTGATGCCGGAGATGTCCGAGCACTGACCGCCTTGGCCAACCCGTCACCGGCGCACGCAAAGATGCCGTGGATCCCTACGCCTGGCGGAGGTGTCCACGGCATCTTGCTTTGGTGCCCCTGGTGGCTATTGCCCTTGACTGGCGGTGCGCCCGCTGCTCAAGTGCCCGCCCAGGAAGCCGCTGACGAGCAGCAGGACCGCTCCGGCCCGCGCCAGCCGGATACCGAATTTGTGCCGGCCTCGTTGCCGCGCCGTCCACGAGGCCAGGTAGACGACGACGGCGGTGGCGTTGACTGCGGCATGCACGACGCCGACGCGCTGGATGGGCCGGTCCTTGGTAGTCCAGTGGGCCCAACCGGTGAGGGCTGTGGGCACGGCGCCCACTACGCCCAGCGCCACGAGGCGCTTGGCGGCCTGGCGGGAACCGTCGTCCTTGAAGAAGTCCAGGAAGATGGCCATCCACCAGGCTCCGAAAGGCAGGTCCGTGAGGATGCCGTGCAGGGGAATTCCTGTTGTATCCCCCAGGACGGCGGACCTGACCCGGCGGTCAGTCATGAGGTGTTTGGCTACCGGCTGGGCCCTGTCCACCACTGCGTCCAACGGTCTGGCCGTCTCAAGTCCCGCAAGCAGCCTTCTGTAGTTGCTTCCGCCCGCCACCTTGCTGTGCATGCACCACAAGATACTCCGCGCATCCCCGGATTGCACCGGTTTTCAACAACAGTACCGATGGCTGCGCTGAGGAAAGCACATCGGCAGTATCCCCGGAATTCCCCCGCGAAAGCACTGGCACGAAGGTAGAGTGACGCCCATGGAAATGCGCCTTGAGGTTGTCCAGGTTCCCGTGTCCGACGTTGACCGGGCCAAAGCGTTTTACACCGAAAAGCTGGGCTTCGTGCTGGACCACGATGTGGAGCACTTCCCGGGAATGCGGGTGGTGCAGCTGACTCCCCCGGGCTCGCCCACATCTGTTGTCATCGGCACGGGGATGACCGCCATGGAGCCGGGCAGCCTGGAAGGACTGCAACTGGTCGCGCCGGACCTCCCCGCACTTCGCGCCGAGCTCGTGGAACGCGGCGCGGACATCAGCGAGGTCCAGGACATGGGCGGGGTGCTGTTTGCCCACTTTGCCGATCCGGACGGCAACCGCTGGGTGCTCCAGGGGGCGACTCCGCCCGCCGTCAGGGACGCGCACACGGCGTAGCCGCAAACGGACGCGAAGGATTGACTGTCGGCTGGCACGCCCGCTAGATTATCGAATATCGTTAATAACGAAATTCGATAACTTTTTTGGGGGAGACATGAAGCTGGCCAAGCACACCGGACGCCCGTCTGGAGACAAAAAGCGCGAGGTGGTGTCCAGGACGGATGCTTTGGTGTTGATGGTCGGCGCGGCCGTGATCGCCGCCGTCTCAAGCGTCATGTCCGTCATCGGCATCGTGGGCCTCTTTTCCGGGCCCGCCACGCTGACCCTGCCCGTCGAGCCGACCCGGAAAGCTGCAGGCCTGGAGCTTGGCGCGGACGCCAGCTTCTCCGCCGTCGAAGCGACCATCCCTGCCCTTCCCGGCGCCGAAGCCGGGCAGCTGGCGTGGGCGGGCGCGCTGACCCAGGTTGGTGTCCTGGCGGTCCTGGCCTTGCTGTTCCTGCTGGCGTTCCGGCTGCGGGGCGAGGCACTGTTCACCCGTGGGTCGGTATGGATCATCGGCGCCTGCGGGGCAGCCCTTGCCCTTGCCGGCACTGCGGGCCAGGTGCTGGATCAGCTGGCGAGGACCCGGCTGGCTGATGCGATCGGCCTGAACCCCGGGCGGGAGCCCGGCAGCGTCATCTTCGAAGGCAACATCAGCCTCTTGCCCATAGTGGCCGGAATCGCGCTGATCCTCATCGCCGGCGTCTTCCAGTTCGGCGGCCGGCTGCAGAAAGACACCGAGGGCCTTGTCTGATGCCGGCAGAGGAAACCACCGGCATTCACTGCAGGCTTGATGAATTGCTGGAGCAGCGCGGCATGACGCTGACCGAGCTCAGCAAACGGGTGGGCGTCAGCCTGGTGAACCTCTCAGTCCTGAAAAATGACCGCGCCAAGGCCATCAGGTTCTCCACCCTCGCCGCGGTCTGCACCGCGCTGGACTGCGAAGTGGGAGACCTGCTGGTGACGGACCCTGCCAGCTAGGTGTACTGCCCCGGCAGCCCCCGGACCATCCGCAGCTCCGGCACACTCTCCCATTCGGGCGGAAGGTGGCCGCGTCCGCCGTCGAACGTAAAACCCTGGCGGTGGTAGAAGGCCTGCGCCTTCGTGTTGTCCTCGAGCACCCACAGGTATGCCGGAGCGTCACCAAGGGCGGCAGCCAGCAACGCTGTCCCCAGTCCGGTCCCCTGCGCCCTGGCCAGGACGAAAATGGAGTAGAGCTCCAAGGGACACGGCGCATCCTCATGCCGCGGCGGCCCGGCATCGGCAAGGCCCACAATCTCACCGTTGGCGTCTTCGGCAATGATCCGCGGTTGCGGCGCGTCAAGATACGGCCGACGGCGGGCCACGCGTTCCGGGACGGACCGTCGCCGTTCAGCGAAGAAGCCGGGCGACAGCAGGTGCCCGTAGCTTTCCTCATGCGCGGCGGTATGCATCAGCACGACGTTCTCGGCGTCATCCGGCGTGGCCTGGCGCAGCACATAATCCATGGCACCAGCCTAGTCAGTGCCGAAGCAGCGGTCAGCCCGATTATGCCTCGCGCACGTCCTGCACCACTTCGTTTCGCCGCAGGAACCACGGCTTGAAGGGCGGGTCGAAGCGGGCGAAACGGGGTGCCCCCACGGGCGTGAGTCCGGCGAGGCTGAGCGCGGCCTGGAGTCCGTTGTTACGTCGCTCGAAGTTTGCCTCGGAGCCGCGGCCGGAGAATCGCAGTACCGCGGCCAAGGAGCCGGGCACCGCACGAATCTTTACGGTGGGATCGGAGGGGACCGGAGCCGTTTCCGCCGTCAGCCCGGCTGGCAGGACGAAAGCCACCACGAACTCCGCAGATCCGCCGCCTCCGGAGAGCGGGCCGGCCTGGATGACCGGTGCGGTCAACGCAAGCTTTTGGGATTGCCCGGCTTCCTGGACTACGGGCGCGGTCATTGCCAGCTTGGCGCCGCCTGTGTTGTTCCCGCTGATGTAGTTGAAGAGGCGGCGGAAGGCCACGTTCCCGGCCCGGTCGAAGTCCGCTGCCACCGCCACTTCGGCAACGACGTAATCCGGGTAGCGGCGCAGCTCGAAGTGTGGATAGCGGCGGACTGATTCATAAGGCTGCTGCTCGGTCATGGTGGAGCAGAGCCTACGCCGGTCCGGCAGCTCCTGCCAGAGCCGCCCGCGGTCCGGGCCGACCACCTTTACTTAGGCGAGGGGGCATCCGTGCCCCGCTGCGAGCGCCCCTTGAGGTAGGCGCCCACCATCAGCAGGACGAAGATGACGCCGAGGCCCGCGAAGATACAGGTCAGGACGGTGCCCACGCCACGGACCCAGACGCCGTCGCTCTCGTAGCCCGGAACGATGGCCCTGCCGGGATCTTGCTCGGCGTAAATGACGGTGGTGGCGTCACCCACTATGGGGTACTGGTCGTGGTCCACGGTGGCCCACGTCGCATGGCTGGCACCGTCAGCGGATGTGAACTCCACTTTCATCCTGCGCTCCGAGGCCTTGGTGACGTCATCGAAATGCACAATGGTGCCTGCGGCCTGGACGCCGCTCCGCTCCAGGTCCTTGTCAGCGCCGATCATGAAGCTGCCCAGGCCCATCATGACGGGACCCAGCAGGAGAACCAGCGCAGTCACCGCCAGGTTCAGCTTCCCCTTCCAGGTCAGCCCGGATTTGCGGTTCCTATCAGTTCTGCGCCCAGTCACGCGTCCATTGTGCCAAGGTCCACGCCGCGGGCCGGACGTTAGCGGAACCACACCCAAAAAGGTTGCCGCCAGCAACGAAAAGGAGGATGATAGTTAGCAGAACTAATTAGCAGTGCTAATCAAATCATGAGCCGACCGCTCCAGGAGGCGCACCCGCCCATATGGCCCCCACCGAAACCAAGACCAAAGAAACAACGCAGATCACCCCGGACACCCTCGCCATCGACCTCCGCACCGCCGTGATGCGCACCTCGCGCCGGCTCCGCGTCGAGGCCACCGGTGAGGTCATCACCCCCGGCCAGTACACCGTCCTCGCTGTCCTGCACGGCGACGGCGCCCGAACCCTCCGTGAACTCGCCGACCGCGAGCATGTGCAGGCCCCGTCCATGACCCGCATCGTCAACGCCCTCGCTGAGCAGGGCTTCGTCACCAGGACCCAGCATCCCGACGACGGCCGGCAGGTCCGGATCGACATCACCGATGCCGGCAGGGACGTCCTCGCCGAGGCTAGGGATCAGCGCACCGCCTGGCTGGCACAGCGCGTGGCCGGCCTGAGCGCGGAAGACCGTGACATCCTCAGCCGCGCCGCACGCATCATGCAGGAAATGAGCGGCAAATGAGCCAGATGTTTCGCGCCCTCGAGAACCGCAACTACCGGATCTGGGCCGGCGGTGCCCTGGTCTCCAACGTGGGCACCTGGATGCAGCGCATCGCCCAGGACTGGCTGGTACTCACCGTCCTGACCAACCATGACGGCGCCGCCGTCGGCATCACCACCGGCCTGCAATTCCTGCCGATGCTGCTGCTGGGCCCTTACGGCGGAGTCCTGGCAGACCGCTACCGCAAACGCGTCATCCTGCTGTGGACCCAGCTGGCCATGGGCTTCACCGGCCTGGCCATCGGCCTGCTGGTGGTCACCGGCACCGCCCAGCTGTGGCATGCCTACGTCGCCGCCTTGTGCCTGGGCATTGCCAGCGCCATTGACGCCCCGGCGCGGCAGTCCTTTGTCTCGGAACTGGTGGGCCAGGACAACATCTCCAATGCCGTGGCCCTGAACTCGGCATCCTTCAACACTGCCCGCCTCACGGGCCCGGCCGTCGCCGGCGTCCTGATCGCCTGGGTGGGCACCGGGCCGGTGTTCCTGCTCAACGCCGCCAGCTACGCCGCAGTGATCTGGTCCCTGTTCCTGATCCGCACCTCCGAGCTTGTGCCCACCGTGCGGGCAGAGCGCGGCAAACACCAGGTGACGGAGGGCATGCGGTACGTGAAGCAGCGGCCGGACCTCGTCCTGATCATGGTCCTGGTGGGCATCCTCGGAGCCTTCGGCATGAATTTCCCCATCACGAACGCCCTCATGGCCACCACCGAATTCCACGCCGGGCCGGGCGAGTTCGGCCTGCTGGGCTCCATCATGGCCGTTGGCACCCTGGCCGGCGCACTGCTGGCCGCCCGGCGCGCGCGGCCGCGACTGCGGTTCCTGCTGGGCGGCGCCCTTGGCTTGGGGATCTTCACGCTGGTAGCCAGCGTGGCGCCGTCGTTCTGGCTGTATACCGCAGTGCTGATTCCGGTGGGCCTGGCATCCATCACGTTCCTGAACAGCTGCAACACCAGCATCCAGCTGTCCGTGGAGCCGCAGTTCCGCGGCCGGGTACTTGCCCTCTACCTGGCCATCCTGCAGGGCGGCACAGCCGTGGGATCGCCGCTGATCGGGTGGGTGGGCAGCGAATTCGGCGCCCGCTGGTCCGTGGCGGTGGGTGGCCTGGTGGTCCTGCTGACCGGGCTGGCCGCCGTGATTGTGGTCAGCCGCCGGAGCAAGCTCAGCCTCCGCAGGGCGGTCCGTATCGCGTTCAGCGGCAAGCGCGAAGCCGCCGCCTGACCTGCCGGCCCCGCTGGGGCACTCCCCCGGAACACAACCGGCCCGAAGCCGCATAACCGGCGCTCCCCACCACCGGTTATGCGGCTGGGGGCCGGTTAGGGGTTGCCCCGCCGGCCACGGCATCCCGGAGGGCCGTGGCATACTGCAGCCATGCCTGCAGTCTCTTCCCTGACGCCCGACGACGCCATCAACCAGCCCGCCCGCGAACAGTTCGAGGCCTTCCTGGACCAGCACCGGGCCATGTTGGAAGCGTGCCTGGATGGCCTCACGGAGGAGCAGGCCCGCCGGCCCCTGGTGCCGTCCAGGACCACGTTGCTGGGCCTGGTAAAACACGCAACTTTCGTCGAAAAAGTCTGGTTCGACGAAGCCGTCACCGGGCGGTCCCGTGCCGAGATCGGCATTCAGGCCACCCCTGACGAATCCTTCATCCTCGGCAGGGAGGACACCATCGCCAGTATCCGGAATGCCTACCGCCAGGCATGCGGGGCATCCCGGCAGGCGGCATCCGGCCTTGATCTTGATGAT
Organism: Pseudarthrobacter chlorophenolicus A6; assembly: GCF_000022025.1. Classification (GTDB taxonomy): domain Bacteria; phylum Actinomycetota; class Actinomycetes; order Actinomycetales; family Micrococcaceae; genus Arthrobacter; species Arthrobacter chlorophenolicus. The sequence goes on along the minus strand of NC_011886.1, from coordinate 1,129,293 downwards.
GTGGTCCGGGGCAACCGCCGTGGCCCGTTGCCCCTGCGCTGGGTGTACCTGCACATGATCCGGGAGGTCGCACAGCACTGCGGCCACGCGGACATCCTCCGGGAGCAGATCCTCAACGGCTGACCAAGAGGGCGCACGGCCGGAAGGGGCGCACGACGGCGGCTCCGGCCTTCGCCTGCCCGGCACCCGGGGCGGGGGTGCTGCAGAAGGCGGCGGCCGGCGTCGTCCGTTTCCGTGTGGTGAGCCGCTGGCTACACCGGCATCGACGAGATGTTGAGGATGTTGCCCTCGCTGTCAAGGAACCAGGCCCCCTGGCCCATGCCTTCCATGGTGGCGATGCCGTTCTCGGTCTTGAGCCCGGGCATGTCGTAGTCCTCGAAGACCACGCCGCGGCCGCGCAGTTCCTCCACTTCCTTCTCCACGTCCGTCACTCCCCAACCCATCTGGGTGTTCTTCGCCGTGCCGGCATTGTCCGTCTGGTAGAGCAGGAATGCGGTGCCGTTGCCGCACTGGTAGATGAGGTTGTCCCCTTCGATGGTCTGGCTGGGCTCGAGTCCCAGCTTGTCGCGGTAGAACTCCCGTGCCCGGTCGATGTCCTTGGCGGGCAGTACTGCCATGACCTGCGAATCCTTGAGCATGACAAATCTCCTTGGTGCAATCTTGCGATGGCGGTGCTCTCCCCCTTTAACGGTCCGAGAGGTCCCTGCCGGAGATCTGGCGGGCCGCGTGACCGCCCGCTGCGCCGACACCGGGGCTGCCACCTGGGACTCTCCGGCGCCCGGCCATCACAGGTCGAATTGGCGGCGAGGGTCCCCGAAGCCTATGAGGCCATTATGGAACTGCTTTGGCCAGAGCGAAATAGGGGAATATCGCGTGGGGCGGGTGCCATGGAACGTCCGACGGCGGCACGCGGTTAGCCGGGCCACGGAACGTCCGAGGGTGGTCGGCCGCGTTACTTCCGGGCCGCGGCGATGGCGCGGCGCACGGCGGTCCCGGCCACGGCAACCAGCGGCACGAGGCAGGCGAGCAGGGCGAGGGTGTTGGGCCGGAAGACCGTCCGGCCGTTCGCGGTGGTGTAGACGCCCACCGGCATCACCATGCCTCCACCGCCACCGCCGGACGCGCCGTCGCCGGGCTCGCTGCCGCCACCGAAACCGAAGGACACCAGCGCCACGGGCACGATCTCCTGGCCTCCCACGTTCACCGGCGTGCCGTAAGCCTTGGTGACTCCCACATTCTTGAACGTGTCCACGAGGGACGCAAAAGTATCAGTCATGGAGCCAGCGTAAACGCCTGGGCCACGCGGCGGTAAGGGCTTTCGGCAGCGCGGCTTTTCCCTGACGGACACCAGTTCGTTGACACTGCCGCATTTGTCATGACAAAGTTCAACTGTACTTCGTTAGAGCGCTCTAACCACCTCATCGGCCCCAAGGACCCTCATGAAGATCTCCATGAACTCGACCGTGGCGTTCCACGGCACCACCCTGCGGGACATCGCCGTGGCTAAGGCTGCAGGGTTCGACGCCGTTGAACTCCAAACGCCGAAGCTGTTCCGCTTCCTGGACGCCGGCTTCACGGCCCACGATCTTGTGCCGGCACTGGACGGGTTCGCGGTCTCCGGGGTGGGCGCCATCCAGGAGGCGCCCCACGATGAGTTCACCCGCGATGCCACCCGGCTCGCGGAAGTGGCCCAGGTAGTGGGCGCGCCCTATGTTCAGATGTGCACCGGACCGGTGGACGTCCGTGTGGTCAAGGACTTCCGGGCCGGCACCCTGAACCCGACGGACCTGCGGTTCCGCGGCGCCCTGGGGCTCAGCGGCAAGGACGCCCTTGCCGAAACGGCCAAGCGCGTGGCCCTCGCAGCTGACATCGCCGCGGACCACGGGGTGGGCCTGTACCTGGAACCGCTGGCATGGTCCCCCGTGAACCGGGTCAGCCAGGCCCTGCAGATCATTGAGTCCATCCAGCGGCCCAACGTAAAGATGTGCGTGGACTTCTGGCACTTCTGGGCCGCCGGTGACACCCCGGAGGATGTGGCGGCGCTGCCCGGCGACCTGATCGCGGCCGTCCACGTCTGCGACGGCCTCCACGTTCCAGCCGGCGAAGTCCCGGATCAGTCCATCTCGCGGAACGTCTGGACGGGGGCCGGAGAGATCCCGCTGCAGGAATGGGTGGACGCGTGCAAGGCCACCGGCTTTGACGGCTGGTACTGCCCGGAAATCTTTTGTGGCAAGGTTGCCGAACTCGACGACCACCTGGTGGCGACCACGCTGCGCAACACCGTCCAGATGCTGCTCAGCTGAACTGGTTGGGCTGTGAAGGTGCCGTACCTGCCAACCCGGCACCGCCGTCGTCGCCAAAACCGGCCCTCGCCCGCATAACCGGTGCCGGGCAGCACCGGTTATGCGGTTCAGGGCCGGTCATGCGGTTCAGCTCAGGGCCGGATCTCAGCCAGCCGGCGCCGGACGATCTCTTCCACCACGCTGTCCGGCAGGGGATGCTCCGCGGTGAACCGGATAGTCCCTTTGGACAGCGAGTAGCCGTCCAGCCTCCCCGCCACAGCCTCCACGATGGCAGGCGAGAACGGAAAAATGGACAGGTGCTTGGCGGCGGCCACCACTCCCACCAGGGGTTTGCCATCGAGCTTGAGTGCGGGCATGCCGTAGCTCACGCCTTCGGTGGCCTCCGGCGCTACGGACCGGGCCACCGCCACGACGTGCCGGAGGCAGCTCCGCCCAGGCTCGGGCAGGTCAGCGAGCGCGTCGTCAACGGTGCCCACGGGTGGCCTCAGCTGCTCTTCTTTGCCGCCACGGCCGAAGCCAGCGAGGTGAGGCCGCGTTCGAAGTCCGAGCCCACCATCTTGTCCATGTTGACGAACAGGGCAAAGATCTTCGCGGCGCCCTTGTTTTCGCCGGTCATCTTCCACGTGACTTCGGTGCCGCCGGGGACGGGCGTGAACGTGAAAGTGGTGGGGTTCAGGGCCTTGAACGGCTTGGTGAACTGGAGGCGGATGCCGATGGAACTGGACGGCGCCGACTCGACGATCTCCATGGTTCCGCTTCCGGCCTTCCGGTTGCCGCTCCACTCATACCCCGCTCCGGCACCCGACCCCGGGCCGTAGTAGCGGCGGCTCATGCCGGGATCCACCTTCTCCCACGGGGACCAGGCGCCCCACTCGCGGAAGCTGTTGACCAGGGGAAAGATATCTTCCGGGGCGGCAGGGATGACCGCGCTGCGGTGGACCTCATACGTAGACATGGACCCAGCATAGGAGTCCGGAAGCAGCCCTGAACAGGCCGCCACGGCGCCACTGCGGTTAGCCGCAGCGGCGGCCCCATCAACGTACTGTCTTGCCGCCCGGGGAGGGCTGCCGTGACCACCCTTCGGACGCGCTGCCGAAGCCGTCATCTTGTCGATTCCGGGACCCCGGATCCTGTAAATTTAAGGGAGGAATTGTCCGGCCAGCGAGCCGCTTTCCAACCTCTCCCCTTGAATGGATCCACTCCCCCATGTCCTCCGCGACTTCCGTGCCCGCCCCTGCCCGATTTCCCTACGCCGCCCTCCTGGTCCTGGCAACCATTGCCTTCACCGCCATCACCACAGAACTCCTCCCCTCGGGCCTGCTGCCACAGATCAGCGCCGGCCTGAAAATCACCGAACCCGTGGCCGGATACCTCGCCGCAGCCTATGCCGCCGTCATCGTGGTCACCGTGGTGCCGGTGGCCCGGCTGCTGGCACGGATCCCCCGGCACACCCTGCTGGTGGGGCTGGTCCTGACGTTCGCGGCCAGCAACGCCTGGGTGGGGCTTTCCCCGGATTTCACCACAGCGATGATCGCCCGGATGGTGGGCGGGCTGGCGCACGGTCTGCTCTGGACCACCATGGCGCCGTTCGTGACCCGGGTGGTTCCGGCGAACCAGGTGGGCAAGGCGCTGGCCATCGTATTCAGCGGCAACAGCCTGGGCCTGGCCATCGGCGCACCGGTGGGTACGGCCCTGGGCGGGCTGCTCGGCTGGCGGGCCGCGTTCCTGGTCCTTGCCGGATTTGGGATGCTCCTCACTGTCCTGGCGTTCTTCCTGCTGCCCCGCATTCAGCGGATTTCCAATACCGCCCGGCCGTCCATCCGGCGCGCCATTGCCGAACCCGGCGTCAAGGCGGTGGCCACGGCGTGGCCCCTCCTGGTCCTGGCCCACTTCGCGCTGTTCACCTACATCGCCCCGTTCATCCGTGAAGCCGCGCTGCCGGAATACGCCACCAGCCTGGCGCTGACCGTGCTCGGCGCCTCGGGGCTGCTGGGCATCTGGGTTGCGGGACTCACCGTGGATTCGCGGCCCCGGCGTTCGCTGATGATCACGACGGCGGCCATCGCCGTCTCGATGGCGCTGCTGCCCTTGGCGGTGGGCAACGTTCCGCTGGCCCTGGTCCTGATGACGGTCTGGGGTGCCGGTCTGGGGGCCATCGGCATCTACAACCAGTCCGCCATCCTTCGCGCCGGCGGCGAGTACAGCGAAGCGGCCAACGGCCTCACGGTGCTGACCATCCAGCTGGGCATCACCGTGGGCGCCCTGTATGGTTCCGGCGCGCTGGTAGTGGGCGGTCCCATGCTGGTGCCCGTGGCCGCCGCGCTGCCGGTGCTGGCCGCCCTGGTGATCACCATCGCGGGCAAGAAGCACGCCTATCCGCCGGGACCCCGGGAACGCATCTGGCTGGAGCCGCGCCCGGTCCGGCCGGTCACCCCATGCGCGGCCGGCGGCTCCCAGAACACCACTCCGGAGGCAGCGACCGACAAGGTGGAGGATCCCGCCTAACCCACCATCGATTGCTCCGTAAACGCCGTTATGGGGGCTCTAAACGGCATTTACGGAGAAAATGGATGTCAGTCGCGGTACTTGGCCACCGTGAACAGGAACGCCGAGTCCTCCTCTGCCTCCAGGCTGTGCAGGCCCGGCGGGACGATCAGCAGGTCGCCCGCCTTGCCCTGCCAGGAATCCGCGCCTGCCACCAGACGAACGCAGCCACGGATCACAAACACCGTGGCGTCCCCGGGGTTCTGGTGTTCGCTGAGCCGGGTACCTGCTTTCAGCGCCATCACGGACTGGCGAAGGGTCTTTTCGTGCCCTCCGTAGACCGTGTCCGCGGCGCGGCCGTTGGGAGATGCGAGTGCCGCTTCGAGCTGCTGGCGGGCCAGCGCTTCCACCGATATCTTCTGCATGCGCCAAGGCTACCCAGTGACCGTCAACCTGGCGACAAGTTCCCCGCGGCTGTTCACCCCCACTTTGTCGAAGATCGACTTCAGGTGATCGTGGACCGTGTGCGGTGAGATGAACAGGTGCCGGGCTACGTCCGCGCCCGCGCTGCCGGCCAGAAGTTCCAGGCAAACTTCCTGTTCCCGCGGGGTGAGCCCGTACGCGGACAGGAGCAGTGCCAGCAGCTGGCGGGAGGTGGCCGGCTCCACGGTGACCACCATCTGTTGGGGATCATCGCCGGTGATGAGACGGCTGGCCTGCAGGATCACCCAGCCGGAATCGACGTCGCGCATCCTTGTCCTTGCTGTCCCGGTGGGCGATGCCTTCGCCTGCGCCACCAGGGCATAAAGCACCATGCTGAACTGGCCCGGCGCTGCTTCCTCCAGCGCCTGAAGCCACGTAGTTGCTGCCGGGGTGGCGGCACGCAACTCGCCGCGCTCGCCGGCGAGGACGATCACGGGCCCGTCCGGCTGGTGCCACAGCCGGTGGTGCGAGCGGGCAGCAATGCGGGTTGCGGCCGCGAGCGCAGCCGTGACTGCCGCAAGGAACTCCACCTCCCTGTCGCTGAAATCCCCGGAACCTTCCCGGAACAGGCTGCCGACGCCCCAGCACGACTGGTCCACACGGAACGCCCCGCGCAACTCGTGGACCAGGCCCAGCGGACGGAGCAACTCGTTGATCCGGATGCTCCCTGCCACCTCGCTGCGGGGCGCGTCCGAGATCCGCGCCACCGGATGCGGCCTGAGCATGAGCTGCGCGAACGAGTTCGGTTCGCTTCCTTGGTATTCGGACTGAGCGAATTTGGCCGCGTACTCGTCGGTGACAGGCCACGGCCGCCAGTTGGTCACAGCGTTCATCACCATCGTTTCGGGGTCGACGCCGGCCCAGCAGGCTTGGTCGAACGGCACCGCTTTGTGCACCAGCACCAGGGCGGCGGTGTAGAGGGCGGCCAGGTCCAGTCCGTCCGTGGCCAGCGTGGCGATGTCCCGCCTGGCACGCTCAGCGCGCTCCTCCCACATACGTCCAGTATCCGGCCCGCCGGTGCAGCACGGAATCCCCCAATCCGGGGATAGCTCAAGGCTCCCGGGCGGGCCTACCCTTCCGGCATGAACATCATTTCCCAGGTCTTCGCGGTGCTGGCGGTGGTCATCTACGTGGGGGTCTTTCCGGTGGAGAGCTTCCTGCTCCGGCGCAGCCGGTGGGCGCAGAAGTTCCTGAGCACCCCGCCGGAAAACGTGCCGGCCTTGATGATGTGGGCCATCCCCACCGGGTACAAGAACCTGGTGATTGCCCTCGGCGTGATGGCCGGGCTGGTGGCGGTGAACATCGGCGAACCGGTGGTGGGCTACACCCTGGTGGTGTACTGCTGCCTCAACATGGCGCTCACCGCCCCCACGATGCTTTTGGCCGACCTCCAGGGCCACTACCCCAAACGCTGGGACAGCGTCCCGGGTACCCTCGCCGCCACGGTCCCGGCTCTGCTGGCGCTGGCCTTCCTGCCGTTTGGCCCGTAACTGGACCGCTTCGGCTGTACGTTCCTGCCCAGTTACTGCCTCCGGACCCGGACCCGGTACGCAGCAGCCCCTGCTACGGCGCGGATCTGGCCGCCCGGGCCGGCATCGGCGGACGTGTAACCGGGGAGGAACGCACAAGGTTGCCGGAATTGTTGGAGCAAACCCCTTGATAGGTGACTATATGGTCACCTATCATCGTGTGTATGGACGACGTGTTCAAAGCACTCTCCGACCCCACCCGCAGGGACCTGCTTGATGAGCTGTTCCGCGAGGACGGCCAGAGCCTCAGTGCGCTTGAGGCGAGGTTCAGCATGACCCGGTTCGGGATCGCCAAGCACCTCCGCATCCTTGAGGACGCAGGCCTGGTGGCCACCCGTCGTCGGGGGCGGGAAAAGCTGCACTTCCTGAACCCTGTTCCCATCCGCCTGGTCCACGACCGCTGGGTCAGCAAATACGCAGAACCATGGGCCGCTGCCCTCAGCGACCTCAAATCCAGATTGGAAAGTCCCATGGAAAAAATCTTCGAGATCTACATCAAGACCACCCCGGAGAAGCTCTGGGAAGCCATTACCGACAGCGATATCCGCAGCAAATACCAGTTCGGCAACACCCTGGAATCCGATTGGACGCCCGGCGGCCGCTTCGAAATGGGCAACCCCAAGGCAGGCCAGATCCTCGGCGAGGGCGAAAACCTGGAGGTCGATCCCCCGCACCGGCTGGTGCAGACCATGCGGGCGCTGTGGGGCGAGGACGTCAAGGCCGAGGGGACCTCCAAGGTCACCTGGGAGATCGAGCCGGTGGGCGATTCATGCCACCTCACCGTCACGCACAGCGACCTCCGCGAAGGCGCCAACGACCAACTCTACGGCGGCTGGCCAATGATCCTTTCCGGCCTGAAGACCTGGCTGGAGACCGGCGAGCAACTCACCACTCCGGGCTCGCTCATGTACACCTGACCAACCGCATCACGCACGACGGCGGCACCTGGCTTGGGTGCCGCTTGGTGCCACCACCGACGAAAGGGCACACCGTGGCGGACGCTGAGGGCACGGGATTCCAAGACCACGGCCTCCCGCTGACGGCCTTGGCCGTCGCCGCGGGGCGGGCTGTTGAATCGTCCCGGCCGGACCCTCTGGTGGTGGATCCGTTCGCGGCGGAGCTGGTGCGGGCCGCCAAATCGCACGTGGAGATGCCAACCCAGTGGCCCGCCAGCCCGGAGGACGCACCTCCCCTGCAGCAGCCATTGCTCCTGGCATCCATCTACATCGGCCTGCGCACCAGGTTCATCGACGACTTCCTCCGGGACGGCGCCACGGCGCAGACGGTGATCCTGGGTGCGGGCCTGGACACCCGGGCATTCCGGCTGGAGTGGCCGGCGGGCTCCCGGATCTTCGAGATAGACAGCGCCAGCGTCCTGGACTTCAAGGACAGCGTCCTGACCGGGCTCGGCGCCACACCCGGTACGGACCGCACCATCCTCGACGCCGACCTCTCGCAACCGTGGCGGCGCAGTCTTATGGCCGCCGGATTCGACCCCGCAGGGTCCACCACCTGGATCCTGGAAGGCCTCCTGCCCTACCTCGACGCCGCGGGCCAACAATCGGTGCTGGACGAAGTGGCAGCACTCTCGTCCCCGGGTTCGCGGGCCGTCATTGAGCGCGCCGTGCCCCTGCCGAAGACCGACGATCTTGACGCACAACTGCAGGAGTTCAGCCTCAAGACGGGACTGCCGATGAGCGAGCTGCTGGCCCGCGCGGATCCCCCGGACCCCGTGTCCGTCCTGGAAGCCAGCGGCTGGCGCTGCGCCCGGCACTCGGTGCCGGACCTGTGCGCCTCCTACGGGCGGGTCATCTCGCTGACCGACGCCCCGGCTCCGCCCCTTTCAGGCAACGCGCCCGACGCCGGTGCGGAGCCGCCGTCGTCCGCTGAAGGCCAGTCCCGCGGCGGATTCGCGACAGCCTGGCTGTAGCGGCACCACCCCCTTGACCCCATTATTCCGACCACGGAAGGCGGCCCGGCTTTGAGCCTTGCCCACCCCGAAAGCCCATCAGAGCAATGGTGGCAGTCCGCCGTCATCTACCAGGTGTACCCGCGCTCCTTCGCAGACGGGAACGGCGACGGCGTGGGCGACCTCACCGGGCTGCTCCACCGACTGCCGTACATCGCCACGCTAGGCGTAGACGGGATCTGGCTGACCCCGTTCCAGCCGTCGCCCCAGGTGGACCAGGGGTACGACGTCAGCGACTACTGCGGCGTGGACCCCCTGTTCGGCACCATGGCGGACTTCGACGCCCTGCTGGAGCAGGCCCACGGGCTGGGCCTGCGGGTCCTCCTCGACGTCGTCCCCAACCACTGCTCCTCCGCCCACCCGCTGTTCCAGCAAGCCCTCGCGTCCGGGCCGGGAAGCCCGGAGCGGGAGATGTTCCACTTCGTCGAAGGACGCAGCTCCTCCCTTGGAACAGTCAGCGACCTGCCGCCCAACAACTGGCAGAGCGTCTTCGGCGGCCGGGCCTGGTCCCGGGCCAACCCGGGCTCGGAAACCGACACCGAGTGGTACCTGCACCTGTTCTCAGCCGGCCAGCCGGACTGGAACTGGCGCAACCCCGCTGTGGGCGACTACTTCGAAAATGTCCTGCGCTTCTGGTTCGACAAGGGCGTGGACGGCCTCCGGATCGACGTCGCCCACGGGCTCTTCAAGGCCGACGGCCTGCCGGACGCCCCGTCCGCCGAAGCGGTGGTGGACGGGCTGCGCGCCAACCCGCTGGTCTCAGACCAGGAGGACGTGCACGAGGTGTACCGGCGGTGGCGGCGGCTGGCGGAGAAGTACCAGCCGCACCGCCTGCTGGTGGGCGAGGTAAACCTCGAGCCTGCCCGCGCCGCCCGTTACACGCGCAGCGACGAAATGCACCAGGCGTTCGCCTTCGCCTTCGTGAAGCTGGGCTGGGACCCGGAATCGTGGGCGGCCGCGGGCAACGAACTCGAGGAAGCCCGGAAACTGCACGGCGCGGCCCCCACCTGGGCCCTCGAAAACCACGACATCGTCCGCTCCGCCACCCGCTTCGGCGCCGGAGAGGTGGGCGGACGCCGTGCCCGGGCCGCGCTGGTGGCGTTGCTCGGTTTGCCCGGTTCGGCCTACCTCTACCAAGGCCAGGAGCTCGGGCTCCCAGAGGTGGACGTCCCCGTCGAAGCCCGCGTGGACCCGATGTGGGCCCGCGGCGGGATCACCCGCGACGGCACCCGCGTCCCGCTCCCCTGGACCGAGGGCCTGGCGCGGAGCCACGGCTTCTCGCTGCCGTCCCGGGATCCGGCGCCTCCCGCCATTCCCTGGCTTCCCGTCCCGGACGGTTGGGGCAGCCACGCCATCGAGCTGCAGCAGCGGGACCCGGACTCCATGCTCGCGCTGGCCACCCGGGCGATCGCCATGCGCCGCCAGTTGTGGGATGACGGCACCTTCACCGCGCACGACGGCGGCACCTGGCACGTGCAGGACGGGAACCTTCTGCTCTGCGAGCGCAGCCCCGGCTTCCTTGTGGCCGTCGCTATGGGGAGCAGCCCGGTGAAGCTGCCCGCCGGCGTCGTACTCTTCAGCGCTTTCCCGCTGGAGAAGGAGGGCTGGCTGCAGCCGGACAACGCGGTGTGGCTCCGCCGCAGCTGACGGCGCCGCACCTGGGCCTGCAGGGAACCCCTACCGGTTGAGGCTCCGCTCCAGGAACGCCAGGGTGCGCTGCCAGGAGTCTGTGGCGGCATCGGCGTTGTACCGGATGGGGGTGCTGTCGTTGAAGAAGGCGTGGCCAGTGCCCGGATACACCACGGCGTCGAAGTCCACTCCGGCACCGAACATTCTGGCCTTCACCAGCGGCAGTTTGTCCACCAGGGCATGGTCTTCCTCGCCGTAGAAAGCCAGGACGGGGCACGTGATCCGGCCGAGTTCCTCCTCGCTGAAGTCGCATGTGCCGTAAAAGGGTACGGCGGCCCGCAGCCGGGGTTCCCTGGTGGCCAGGGTGAAGCTGTAGGTACCGCCGAAGCAGAACCCTGCCACCGCTACCCGTCCTGCCAGCACCGGGATGCCTTCCAGATGGTCGAAGCAGGCGCGGAGGGCAGCTACGGCCTTCTCCGCAAACTCCGGCGAGTGCAGCGGCGAGGTGATCTCGCGGAGCCTCGGCTGGACCTTGCTGCGCTGCTCCGGATCGGGATCGGAGAGCCCCTCCAGCACCTCAGCCGCAACGTCGGGCGTCATGCCAATATCGGTCAGGAGGTCCGGCGCCAGCACCAGGTAGCCCTCGGCGGCGAACCTGTCCGCCACGTCTTTGATGTGGTCCACCATGCCCCAGATTTCGGAGATCAGCAGCAGCCCGCCTTTTGGTTTGTCCCGGAGACGGCCGGTGGGCGGTTCGCTGACGTAGGCCTGGACGGAGGTTTCGGCGTTGCCGACGGTCATCAGGTGTCCCATCAGGACAGGCTATGCGCTCCGCTGCCGCCAGAACAGGCTCACGCCGAAGGTGGCGGCACACAGCACCAGCATGGCCACCACCATCCGGGCCCAGCTGTCCTGGTGCACCCCTCCCGAGGCGAAGACGCCGATCATCACCGTGGCGGTAATCGCGCCCACGTACCGGCAGGTCTGGTAGATGCCAGCCGCCACACCCCGGTCCTGCGGCCGGGTGGAAACGAACATGCCCTGGTTGGTGGCGATACTGACGGTGCCGTACGGGATGCCCATCAACGCGGTCATCACCACCACCAGCGGGATGGCCAGCGTTCCGGTCAGCAGCCACATCAGGGCAGCCGCCACGGTCAGGAGCACGACGCCGGCCAGCAGCACCCGCCGCACACCAAACCGTCCCATGGCCTTCACGGCCCATGGGGTGGCCACCACGGACATGGCAGCCAGCGGGAGCATCAGCAGGCCCACCACGCCGGGATCGTACTCGCCGGATTCCTGCAGCAGCTGGGGCAGGCCAAAGAAGACGAAGTAGTAGACGCTGCTGAACACTGCGAACGCCAGGTACACCAGCAGCAGCGGCCTGTTGCGGCCCAACAGCCGCAGGTCCAGGAACGGCCGGGCAAACCGCAGTTCCCGCCACGCAAAGATGGCAGCAATGCCGGTTCCGGCCGCCAGCATCCACCAGCGGTAGCCGGGGGCCACGTTCAGGGCGGCCATCATCACCAGCAGCAAAGCGCCCACGAACGCCAGGATGCCGGGGATGTCCGAGTCGCGCAGGAGCTCGGACAGGCTGCCGCGTTCCCGGGCCTCGTCCGGCGGAGCGGCCTGTCTCACGATCAGCAGTGCCGCCAAGGCGAAGGGCACGTTGATCAGGAACAGCGCCTCCCAGCCCACCAGGCTCACCAGCAGGCCGCCGATCACGGGACCTACGGCGGCTGCGGACGTGTTCGCCATTTGCAGCCGGCCCAGCGGGCGGGCGGACTCCACCTTCGCGCGGTGCGCGATGGCCCCCACCATCACCACCGCGCTGGGATAGGCGGTGGCCGTTCCCAACGCCATCACGGCCCGGGCCACGCACAGCAACGCGAAGTTGGGGGCCAGCGGAGCCAGCGCACAGGTGAGGGCCACCAGTGCCATGCCCAGCATAAACATCCGGCGCGGGCCGAATCTGTCCGCCAGCCTGCCCATGACCGGCTGGCCGGCGGCGGAAGCGAGGTAGAAGGACGTCACCACCCAGGTGACGGCCGCGACGTCCAGTCCGAAGTCGGCCCGGAGCACCACCAGCGCCACGGCGATCATGGAGGAGTTGAGGGGGTTCAGTGCCGTGCCCAGGCTGAGCCCGGCGACGGCCAGGCCAGTCCGGGGGTTGTTGCTCACGGTAACAGTCTGCTGCACAGGGTGGCGCCCGCGCGATTCGCGGCACTCCCGGCACGCAAAAGCGTCCCCGACGCGCATGTTCGACGGCGCCCCGCAGATACAAGGTGCGTCATCGAATCAGCGCGTCTGGGACGGCAGTGTGCATCGAAGACAGGTGAGCGGACCCTCAGCCCCTGGTACGGGCCGCGAGCGCGTTGTCCAAGAACTCCAGGTGGGCCGGGGTGATGGCAACCGCGTTGCCAACATATTCGGGGTGCTTGCCGATGAACTTCTTGATGAACGGGCACACCGGAACGATGCCGATCCCGGCTTCGGCCGTTTCATCCAGCGCCACCGCGGCGAGCTTGCCGGCAAGGCCCTGCCCGCCGTACTCCTCGTTGATCACCGTGTGGTAGAAAATCCGCTGCGGCGAGGCGTCGCCGTCGTACTCCTTGTACACGGCCTTGCCGATGACGTGGCCGGCCACGAGGATTTCGAAGCGTTCGCGCTCGGGGTTATGACGGACGGTGATGTCGCTCAAGGGAAATCTCCTTCATTGCAGTTCAAGACCTGTGAAGCGTAACCCGCCACCGCCGGGCCTTATTTCCACAGACGGCGGGCGGCCGGCCCGGAAGCCNGCCGCCCGCCGTCGGGAAACTCCCTCCTAGCTGAGGTAGCCGTTCGGGTTCAGCACGTACTTGGTGGCGGCACCGGCGTCGAACTCGGCGTAGCCCTTCGGCGCGTCCTCCAGGGCAATCGCTTTGGCGTTGACGTTCTTGGCGATGTGGACCTTGTCATGCAGGATCGCCATCATCAGCCCGCGGTTGTACTTCATCACCGGACACTGGCCGGTGGTGAAGCTCAGCGATTTGGCCCAGCCCGTGCCGAGGCTCAGGCTCAGCGCACCCTTCTTGGCGGCCTCGTCGATGCCGCCCGGATCCCCTGTGACGTAGAGCCCGGGAATGCCCAGGGCGCCGCCGGCTGAGGTGATCTCCATCAGGGAGTTCAGAACCGTGGCCGGCGCCTCCGAGGCGTTGCTGCCGTGCCCGCGCGCCTCGAAGCCCACGGCGTCCACGCCGCAGTCCACCTCCGGGACACCCAGGATCTGTTCGATCTGCTCGGCCGGGCCGCCCTTGCTCAGGTCCACCGTCTCGCAGCCGAAGCTCTTGGCCTGGGCCAGGCGGTCGGCGTTCATGTCGCCCACAATTACGACGGCGGCACCCAGCAGGTGCGCGCTGGTTGCCGCTGCGAGGCCAACAGGCCCGGCACCCGCCACATACACCGTGGAACCGACGCCCACGCCGGCGGTCACGGCTCCGTGGAATCCCGTGGGGAAGATGTCCGAAAGCATGGTCAGGTCCAGCATCTTCTCCAGGGCCTGGTCCCGGTCCGGGAATTTGAGCAGGTTCCAGTCCGCGTACGGCACCAGGACGTAATTGGCCTGGCCGCCCACCCAGCCGCCCATATCCACGTAGCCGTAGGCACTGCCGGGGCGGTCCGGGTTCACATTCAGGCAAATGCCGGTCTTCCGCTCCTTGCAGTTCCGGCACCGCCCGCAGGCGATGTTGAACGGCACCGAGCAGATATCGCCCACCTTGATGAACTCCACGTCGCGGCCCACCTCCACCACTTCACCGGTGATTTCGTGGCCCAGCACCAGGTCCGGCGGTGCTGTGGTGCGGCCGCGCACCATGTGCTGGTCCGAGCCGCAGATATTGGTGGCCACGGTCTTGAGGATCACCCCGTGGTTGACCGCACGTCCCACGTTGGCCGGGTTGACGCCCGGGCCGTCCTTCAGTTCGAAGGTGGGATAGTCAACATCGATTACCTCGACCTTGCCGGGTTCCTTGTAGGCAACGGCTTTGTTCCCTGTCATCTGTTCTCCTGTTGTCAGGCCTGCCGGGTACGGCGGCCGTGATGGTTGGATAGGTGATGCAACCCCGCAGGCGGGGACCCGGCCCGACCGAAAATCGTGCGCTTCCCGGCGTGCCGTCCGTCTCCGGAACGTTCGTGCCGGGACGTTCTTTTCTTGCCGGAAGCGCCAGTCGCTGCGGGTTCCTGGGTGGGGGTCCGCCCAGTCTAGGCAGGCCCGCCGGACTGGTCTAGGGGTATGGACCCCATGTTTGGGACGGCACACTTCTGGGGACGTGCCTGTGGGGCGTACGCTGCACCCAAAGGCTTTTGCGCCCCGTCATGGCGGGCGCGGAGCACGTTCTACCGCTGAGGAGAACCGAATGAAGACCCGTACCATCGGAACATTGAGCGTCTCTGCCCTGGGACTTGGCTGCATGGGCATGAGCGAGTTCTACGGCGAAGGTGACGAGCAGGAGTCTCTTGCCACCATCCACGAATTCCTGGACGCCGGCGGCACCCTGCTGGACACCGCGGACATGTACGGCCCCTTCACCAACGAACGCCTGGTGGGCCGGGCCGTGGGCGGCCGGCGAGACGACGTGGTGATTGCCACCAAGTTCGGCAACGAACGCCGCGAGGACGGCTCATGGGTTGGCATCAACGGCCACCCGGACTACGTACGGCGTGCCTGCGATGCCAGCCTGGAGCGGCTGGGAGTGGACCACATCGACCTCTACTACCAGCACCGCGTGGACAAGACGGTGCCCATCGAGGAAACCGTGGGCGCCATGGCGGAGCTGGTGCAGGCCGGCAAGGTACGCCACCTGGGCCTGTCCGAAGCCTCCTCGGACACCATCCGCAAGGCCCACGCCGTACACCCGATCACGGCCCTGCAGACCGAGTATTCCCTGTGGGAACGCGAGCCGGAAACCAAGGTGTTCCCGGTCCTCGAGGAGCTGGGGATTGGTTTCGTCCCCTACAGCCCGCTGGGCCGCGGCTTCCTGACGGGGCAGATCCGCAGCGAGGAGGATTTCGCTGCGGACGATTTCCGCAGGCACTCCCCGCGGTTCCAGGGCGAAAACTTCACCAGGAACCTTGAGCTGGTGGACAGCGTCCGGGAACTCGCCACCGGCAAACAGTGCACCCCCGGGCAGCTGGCCCTCGCCTGGCTGCTCGCCCAGGGTGAGCACATCGTGCCGATTCCCGGAACGAAGAAACGCGGGCGGCTGCGTGAGAACCTGGGCGCGGTGGACGTCGAACTCAGCCGGGAGGACCTCGACCTCCTGGACCGGCTGGCACCGGCAGGAGCCGCGGCGGGCGCCCGCTACCCCAACATGTCCACCATCGATAACTGACGCAAGGAGAACCATGGCAGTCAACGACGACGAAGCGCAGGTCCTGGACCAGTGGAGCCACCGGCTGGCACAGGCACTGCAGATCCTCGACCTCAAGGTAGACCAGGAGCTGCTCCTGGACCTGGCCCGGAAATCGGCGGATTCGGTGATCCATGCCGCTGCACCGGTCACCACATTCATGGTGGGCTACGCCGCCGGGCTGCACGCCGGGACCGGCAGCGCGGGAAACAAGGACGCCGCGGCGGCCGCCGTGGATAAGGCTGCGAAGGTGGCGTTCCAGCTGTGCGAGGACGGGCACGACGGCGGCCCGGCCAGCAAAGGCTGGGCCGACACCGCCCAGTAGGCACGTAACCGGCCCTGGCCCGCACAACCGGCATTGGCTTGTACCGTGTGTGCGGGCCAGGGCCGCCGATGCGGGGCAGGGCCGGTCACGCCCGCCACCTGTCATCCCCCGGCGGTGGGTTCCTCTTCCAGCACGGCCGCCCGCTCAAGGCGAACAATCACGGCCTTTGATGCCGGCGTCTGGCTGCCCTCTGCCACGCTGTCCAGCGGCACCAGGACGTTGGCCTCCGGGTAGTAGGCGGCCGCGCAGCCCCTGGCGGACGGGTAGGAGACAATCCGGTAGTTCCGGAGCACCCGCTGCACGTTGTCCGCGTAAACGCCGTGGATGTCCACGCGCTGGCCGTCCTCGAAGCCCAGCTCGGCAAGGTCCACCGGGTTCACGAACACCACCTCGCGGCCCTTTTTGATCCCCCGGTAGCGGTCGTTGTTGCCGTAGATGGTGGTGTTGAACTGGTCGTGCGAGCGCATGCTCTGCAGGATCAGCGTGCCCTCGGGCCGGTCCACGTGTTCGAGTTCGTTGACCGTGAGCATGGCTTTGCCGGTGGGGGTGTGGAAGGTCCGGGAATCGCGCGGCCCGTTGGGCAGGATGAAGCCGCCGTCCTGCCGGATCTTGCGGTTGTAGTCCTCACAGCCGTTCACCACATGGGAGATGTGGTCCCGGATGAGGTCGTAGTTTTTCTCGAACCCGGCCCAGTCCGCCGAACTCCGGTCCGGCACCACGGCGGCGGCCAGGCGGCAGATGATGGCCACCTCGGACAGCAGGCCCTGCGCTACTGGTTCCACGGTGCCGTGGGAGGCGTGCACCGCGCAGACCGTATCCTCCACCGAGACAAACTGCGGCCCGCTTTCCTGCCGGTCGATTTCGGTCCGGCCCATAGTGGGCAGGATCAGTGCCTCGGCACCGGTGACCGCATGGGAGTGGTTGAGCTTGGTGGAGATCTGGACCGACAGCTCGGTGTTTTCCATGGCTTCCTCGGCCACGGCGGTGTCCGAAATGGCTCCCACGAAGTTGCCGCCGAGGCCCACGAAAACCTTGATCCCGCCGTCGCGCATTCCGCGGACGGTCTGGACGGCGTCCAGGCCGTGGTCCCGCGGCGGCTCGAACGCGAACTCCTGGCCCAGCGCGTCCAGGAACGCGGGCGGCATCTGCTCCCAGATGCCCATGGTGCGGTCGCCCTGGACGTTGCTGTGGCCGCGGATGGGGGAAGCTCCGGCGCCCGGTTTTCCGATGTTGCCGCGCAGCAGGAGCAGGTTGATGATCTCCTTGATGGTGGCCACGCCCTTCTTCTGCTGCGTGACGCCCATGGCCCAGGTGATGATGACGCGGTCCGCTGCGAGGTAGCGGGCGGCGAGTTCGTCGATCTCCTCGGGGCGCAGGCCGGTGGCCGCCAGAACGGCAGCCTCATCGAGCTGCGCCAGGTGCGCCCGGAGCTCCTCGAGCCCTTCGCAGTGCTCCTCAAGGAAGGCGTGGTCCAGGACCGTGCCCGGGTTGGCGGCCTCGGCGTCGAGCACCCGCTTGGACACCGCCTGCAGCAGCGCCATGTCCCCGCCGATCCGTACCTGCAGGAACTGGTCCGCCAGATCCGTGCCGTGGCCGATGATGCCCTTCACCTTTTGCGGGTTCTTGTAGCGCATCAGCCCGGCTTCGGGCAGCGGATTGACGGCCACGATCTTGCAGCCGGCTTCCTTGGCTTCCTCCAGCGCGGTGAGCATGCGCGGGTGGTTGGTGCCCGGGTTCTGGCCCATGATGATGATCAGGTCGGCTTTTTCGAAGTCGTTGTAGGAGACCGTTGCCTTGCCCACGCCGATGGTCTGGCCCATGCCCCACCCGGAGGACTCGTGGCACATGTTGGAACAGTCGGGGAGGTTGTTGGTTCCGTAAGCCCTGATGAAGAGCTGGTAGAGGAACGCGGCCTCGTTGGAGGTGCGGCCGCTGGTGTAGAAGGTGGCCTGGTTGGGATCGGGCAGGGACTTCAGCTTGTCCGCCAGGATCCCCACCGCCTGTTCCCAACTGACCGGACGGTAATGGTCCTCCCCCGCCGGCTTGTACACCGGTTCGGTCAGGCGGCCCTGCATTCCCAGCCAGTACTCGGACCGCTGCCGCAGC
Source organism: Pseudarthrobacter chlorophenolicus A6 (assembly GCF_000022025.1). GTDB lineage: Bacteria > Actinomycetota > Actinomycetes > Actinomycetales > Micrococcaceae > Arthrobacter > Arthrobacter chlorophenolicus. The sequence continues at coordinate 1,111,075 of NC_011886.1, read as the reverse complement.
TCGCTGACAGGGTGTTCGGCCCAGAAGTCGCTGCCGACCACCACGGGGGTCGCTTCCCAGGTGACGGCCTTGGCCCCGTTCTCACAGAATTCGAACATCTTACGGTGGCCCGGGTCCGGCCAGGCGCAGCTCATGCAGTCGAACCCGTCCTTCTGGTTCAGCGCCAGCAGCGTCTTCCGGGACCGTTCAACACCCATGTGCTCAAGCGCCGGCTTCATCGAGTGGTACACACCCGGAACACCGGCGGCCCATGCCTTGGGATGTCCGGTGACTTCAAGCTGGGATTCGTCTGGCTCTTCAACCTTGGGATTCTCGCGCACCACGTTGGGTTCTCCTTGCGTCCTCGCCGTCCGGGCCACCACCGGCTGCTTCGGCGGTCTCCGCTCTTTCCACATTTGTTCAGCCATCCGCTGAAGTCAAGGGATGTACGACGGCGGCGCGGGGCTGGCGTAGGCTGGGCACCACGGCTGAAGCAAGCGGCCGTTGGTTTCTGGTGTGCGGAGCCCGTTTTACATGTCCGACGATCTTGCCCTTGCCGCCCTTGCGGCTTCATCATTTTCCCTCCCGGACCTTCGGGACGGCCAGCTTGCAGGGATGTCCGCGCTGGTTGACGGCCGCGACGTCCTGGCCGTAATGCCCACCGGCTACGGCAAATCCGCCATCTTCCAGGTGGCCGCCCGGTACCTCCACAACGCAACGGGACATCCCGCCGTCGTGGTTTCACCGCTGATCGCCCTCCAGGAGGACCAGCTGGACGGCCTGGCCACAGACCTCGGCGAGGGGGCCGCCGTCGCCATCAACTCATCCCACAGTGACGCCGAGGTGGAGGCCGCGTGGGAGGCTGCCGAGTCCGGGACGGCAGCGTTCCTCTACCTGGCGCCGGAGCAGCTGGCCAAGGACGTGACGGTGGAGCGCCTGGCCCGCATGGGGGTCTCCCTGTTCGTGGTGGACGAGGCCCACTGCGTCTCCTCCTGGGGCCACGACTTCCGGCCCGACTACCTGGGCCTGGGCACCGTCCGGGAACGGCTGGGCCACCCGCCCGCCGCAGCCCTGACCGCCACCGCCTCTCCCCCGGTACGGGACGAAATCGTGGAACGGCTGCGCATGAAGGACCCCCTGGTGCTGGTGCACGGCTTTGACCGCCCCAACATCTGCCTGGATGTGGTGCGCCACCATGAGGACAGGGACAAGCGCCGCGCCGTCCTCCACCAGGTGGCTGCGCTGGCACGCGACGGGCAGGGCCTGGTGTACGCCGCCACCCGCAAGGACACCGAAAAGTACGCCGCCAAGCTCGCCGCGGAAGGCCTCCGGGCCGAGGCTTACCACGCCGGCTTGTCCGCCGCGGAACGGGAACGCATCCACGAACTCTTCCTGGCGGACGGGCTGGACGTGGTGGCGGCCACTACCGCCTTCGGCATGGGCATCGACAAACCCACCGTCCGTTTCGTGGTGCACGCAGACATCCCGGAATCGCTGGACGCCTACTACCAGGAGATCGGCCGTGGGGGCCGGGACGGCAAACCTGCCGCCGCGGTGCTGCACTACCGTTCCGAGGATCTGGGCCTGCGGAAGTTCTTCAGTACCAGTACCCCGGATCCGGAGAAGCTGCTCAAGGTGCTGAAAGTCCTCAAGGATGCCGGTGGACCCGTGCCCAAGTCGTCCCTGGCGGAGCTGACCGGGTTCCCGGCCCGCCGGGTCACGGGCTTGGTGAACCAGCTCGAGGAGGCGGGCTCGGTCACCACAGGCAAGCGCGGGATACGCCTCGCCGCCAAAGCCAAGCTGCCCGCACTGGCTGCCGCCGCCGTCGAACGCGCAGAGGCCAGGCAGCGCGTGGAGCAGTCCCGCCTGACCATGATGCGCGCCTACGCCGAGACGGACGGGTGCCGGCGCCAGTTCCTGCTCAACTACTTCGGCGAGGACCTGCCGGCGCCGTGCAACAACTGCGACGCCTGCGCCGAGGCCGCACGCCGTCCGGACGAATCCGCGGAGCCCGGCTCCGGGAACGGGGGCGGCAAGAAGGGAAAAAAGACGTCCGACGGCGGCCGGCGGGGTCCTGCGGCGGCCGATGATCCGTTCCCGCTCCAGTCCGCGGTGGTCCACAAAGAGTGGGGCCAGGGCCTGGTGATGCGGCACGAGGACGACGTGATCACCGTGCTGTTCGAGCAGGAGGGATACAAAACACTGTCGCGTTCGGCCGTGCTGGAGCATAAACTCCTGAAGCCTGCTTAGTAAGCTTCAGGGACACGTTCCAACGAAAGGCCGCCGCGTGGAAGTTCCTCCTTATGTCTGGACCCTGACCATCGCGGGAATCGTGGGGCTGCTGGCCTTCGATTTCTTCTTCCACGTCCGCAAGGCGCACACCCCCACATTGAAGGAATCGTCCATCTGGTCGGCGATCTACGTGGGCATCGCTCTGCTGTTCGGGCTGGGTGTGCTGCTCTTCGGCGGGCCCACCATGGGTACCGAGTACTTCGCCGGCTACGTCACGGAGAAGGCCCTGTCCGTGGACAACCTCTTCGTGTTCCTGATCATCATGGCCAGCTTCAAGGTGCCCCGCGCGGACCAGCAGAAGGTGTTGCTGTTCGGCATCGTCTTCTCCCTGATTGCCCGCACGGCCTTCATCTTCCTGGGCGCAGCACTGATCAACAGCTTCGCGTGGGTCTTCTACATCTTCGGGCTGATCCTGCTGATCACGGCCGGCAACCTGCTCAAGCCGGATGACCACGACGACGACTCCGAAGGTTTCGTGGTCCGGCTCGCCAAGAAGTTCCTGCCGGCGTCGGAGCATTACGACGGCGACAAGCTCTTCACCATGGAGAACGGCAAGAAGGTGCTGACCCCCATGCTGCTGGTGATGGTGGCCATCGGCGGTACGGACATCCTGTTCGCCCTGGACTCCATCCCGGCCATCTTCGGCCTGACCCAGAACGTGTTCATCGTCTTCACCGCCACCGCGTTCTCGTTGATGGGCCTGCGGCAGCTGTTCTTCCTGATCGACGGACTGCTGGACCGGCTGATCTTCCTGTCCTACGGCCTGGCCGTGATCCTGGGCTTCATCGGCGTCAAGCTCATCCTGCACGCGCTCCACGAGAACACGCTGCCGTTCATCAACGACGGCGAGCACGTCAATGTGGTGGAGGTCAGCACAGGCCTGTCGCTCAGTGTGATCCTCGGCGTGCTGGTGCTCACCATCCTGGCCTCGATCTTCAGCCCCAAGGGCAAGGCCAAGAACGCCGTCTCCGGTGCCCGCCGGCACGCCACTGAGTACGTGGACCTGAACTACGAAACGGACATGGCGGAGAGGGACAAGATCTTCGCCAAGATGGTCCGCGAGGAGGACCAGATCCGCAAGCTCCCGGAGAAGTACAAGCGCCTGGTCCGCAACGAAACCGAGTTCCTGGCCCTGATCCGCAAGGCCCACGACGAGCACGACAAGGCCCAGGTCCGGGCGGACGCGCAGGCCTGACCCCCTTCCTCCCAACTAGGTAGCAGCTGATGTCGTTTTGAGGGCTCTAAACGACACCTGCTGCTACCTACTTTTTCGGGTTAGCGGGCGAGGGCTGCTGCACCGCTCGCGAGGGTGGTGATGCGGGCCCAGTCCTTGGCTGCGACGGCGTCTGCCGGGGTCAGCCAGCTGCCTCCCACGCAGGCCACGTTGGGCAGCTTCAGGTAGTCCGGCGCGGTAGCCAGACTGATGCCGCCCGTGGGGCAGAACCTCACGTGCGGGACGGGCGCGCCGATGGCCGCGAGGTATTTCGGGCCGCCGGCGGGGCCTGCCGGGAAGAACTTCATCGTGTCCAGCCCCTGTTCCAGCACGGCCAGGACCTCACCCACCGTTGCCACCCCGGGCAGGACGGGAACGCCCGTGGAGAGCATTGCGGTGAGCAGGGCCGGCGTGACCCCTGGGCTGACCAGGAACTGGGCACCTGCGGCTACGGCGTCGTCGGCCTGCTGCGGGGTAAGAATGGTGCCGGCGCCCACCAGGATCTCCGGCACTTCGTCGGCGATGAGCTTCAGGGAGGTGAGCGCCGAGGTGGTCCGGAGGGTGAGCTCGATGATCTTCACTCCACCGTCCACCAACGCGCGGGCCAGGGGCACGGCGTCCTGGGGATCGTCAATGGTGACCACAGGGATGACCGGTGAAACGCCGAGGACGCCGGATGCGTCAGCCATGGTTGATCTCATTTCCCAGGCTTGCCAGCCTGTTGTCGGAAGCCTTGTTGTTGTCGATGATGCGGTACCAGTGCAGGAGCAGCGCCTTGAAGGTTTCGTGCCCGGCCAGGTAAGGCTCGACGACGGGCCGGAACCCGAGCAGGGCAGGCACCACGGTGTCCGCGGTGCGGTCTTCGGGCAGGACCGCCTGCAGCTCTTTCGCCAGAGGATCGTTCAGTTCCGTCGCCGGGGCGCCGGCCACGTGGTGCATCCACGCGGCAACAGCTAGCGCGGCCCACTTCGGTTCGCGCCCGGCGTCGAGCGTTCCCCGGACGGTGGTCAGCAGCCGGAGCCCTACCTTCTGCGATCCGTCGCTACCCACCTTCGCGGTGGTGTGCCCGAGTGCGGGGTTGGCGAACCGGCGGAGCACCTCGTCGCAGTACTGTTCGCCGTCCATTCCGGCGGGGAGGGTGATGCTGGGCAGGGCTTCCTCCAGCATCATGCTCCGGCAGGCGGTGCGGAATGCGTCCACCTCCACAGCGTCGGCGATGGTTTCCATGCCCACGGCGAGGCCGAGGTAGGCCAGCATCGAGTGGCTGGCGTTCAGCAGCCGCAGCTTGGCGGATTCCCACGCGGCGACGTCGTTGCTGAACAGCGCACCGGATTCCTCCCAGCGCGGCCTGTCGGCAGCGAAATTGTCCTCAATGACCCATTGCTTGAACGGCTCGGCGACGACGGCGGCTTCATCCCGCAGGCCCAATTCACGTTCGACGGCGGCCAGGTCGCCATCGGTGGTGGCGGGCACCATCCGGTCCACCATGGTGGACGGGAACGCTACGTTCGCCGCGATCCAGGCCAGCAGGTCGTCACTTTCCCCGGCGGGGAGGGCTTCGGCGAAGTTCCGGACCAGGGTGCCGGTCAGTTCGCCGTTGCCGGGCAGGTTGTCGCAGGACACCACGGTGACGGGGCCGGCGCCGGTCCGGCAGCGCTGTTGCAGCCCCCGCGTGATTTGGCCGACGGTGGTGCGCGGCGGCCTGCCGCCGAGGTCTGCGATGGTCTCTGCGTCGTCCAGGTCGAGGTTGCGGGTTTGCGGGTTGAACCGGTAGCCCTTTTCGGTGATGGTAAGGGTGACAATCTTTGTGGCGGGCGCGGCGATCCGTTCCACCACCAGGTCCGGGTTGTCCCGCCCGGAGATGGCTTCGACGATGCTGGAGACGATCCGTGCCGGGGCGGCGCCCTCTCCCCGTTCGTCCACCGTGAAGAGGCCGTCCTGCGGAGTGAGCTGCCGGGCCACGGCATCCGAACGCTGGGTGACCCCGATGATCCCCCACTGCGGGTCGTCGGCGGCGAGCATGGCGTCCTCGGTGAAGACGGCGGTGTGGGCTCGGGCGAAGGCACCGAGTCCCAGGTGGACGATTCCGGGCTCCAGCTGATCCCGCTGCAGGGCAACTTTGTGGCCCGTGCCTGCAAGGGCGGCGATACTCAGGCGTTCGATGGCGCTGTTCCTTCCAGGCTGCCGGCGGCATGCGCACGGGTCTGCTCGAACGTGGGAATGAGGCCCGTGCCGCCCTTGCCACCCACCACGAGGGAGGATGCGGCAGCCCCGTAACGCGCCGCCGTCGGGAAGTCGTCACCCAGCATGAGGCGGGCGGTCAGGGTGCCCACGAACGCGTCGCCGGCACCGGTCTGGTCCACCACTGCGGGCGCGGGAATGGCCGGAACCCAGGCCGAGACGGCGTCGGATTCGAGCTGGACGCCCTTCGCCCCGCAGGTAACGGCGACGTTGCCGGTGCCGAGCGTCCGGAGCTTTGCCGCGGCGGATTCGGCCGACGAAACCCCCAGCAGCGCATTCGTTTCGCCGGGGTAGGACGGCGTGACCAGGAAGGCGTGTGGGGCAAGTTCGGTGAGTGCCGCCGTCGCGTCTTCCACGGTGGTGAGGCGGGGCCGGTAGTTGGGATCGTAGACGAAGCGCTTCGCCAGCGAAGCAGCCTTGACGACGGCGGCGCGGGAGGTTCCGGAAATGGCGCAGGCGATGCCGCCCGCCACCACGGCCCCTGCCGCGGCGAAGACTGCGGGGTCCACGTCGTCCGGGCCGAGCGTGGAGCCGACGCTGCCGGTGCGGGCGTAGGAGAACTCCCGTTCGCCGTCCGGGTCGCTGTGCACCAGGTAGACGCCCTGCTGTCCCTTGCGGAACTTCACGAGGTCGGTGGAGATGCCAAGTTCGGCGATTCTGGCGGCGATGGCCTGGCCCAGGTCGTCGTCGGTGAGGATTGCCAGCAGCCCCACCGTGGCACCGGCGGACGCTGCGGCGGCGGCGACGTTGAGGGCGTCGCCGGAAATGCCCAGCTGGGCGGGAACGCCGTGGCTGAACGGCTGGTCGGTGGCGACTTCGACGAGGATCTCCCCCATCACCACCACGTCGAAGGTGTTGTGGATGTTGTTCACCAGTCGTGCACCGATCCGTCGAGGCGCCGGTTTACCGGCAGGTATTTGGGGTCAAACGGGAAGCGTGCGGCGGCTTCCTCGTTGAACTCTATGCCGAGGCCGGGGGCGTCCCCGGGGTGCATGTAGCCGTCCGCGAAGGTGTAGGAGGTGCTGAAGACCTCGTTGGCCGGATCGCGGTGGCCCATGTATTCCTGGACTCCGAAGTTGGGGATGGACATGTCCACGTGCAGGGCTGCGGCGAAGGACACCGGTGAGAGGTCGCCCGCGCCGTGCGAACCGGAGCGGACTCCATACAGGTCCGCGAGCGAGAAGATGCGGCGCAGGTGCGTGATGCCGCCGGCGTGCGAAACAGAGGTGCGGATGTAGTCGATCAGGCGCTCGGTGATCAGTTGCTGGCAGTCCCAGATTGAGTTGAAGACCTCGCCCACGGCGATGGGCGTGGTGGTGTGCTGGCGGATGAGGCGGAACGCGGACTGGTCCTCGGCCGGCGTCGGGTCCTCGATCCAGAACGGCCGGTACTCTTCCAGCGAGGCGCCCAGCCGGCCCGCTTCGATGGGGGTCAGGCGGTGGTGCACGTCGTGCAGGACGTGGACGCCGTAGCCGAACTGTTCGCGGACGTGCGCCATCATCTTCGGTGCGAAGTCCAGATATGACGTGGTTTCCCAGGTGTCCTCCTGCGGGACGTTGCCGCTGGCCGGCTCGTACAGCTTTCCGTCCACCGGGGCGATGCCGTAGGTCTTGTCCAGCCCCGGCACGGCTGCCTGGGCGCGGATGGCCTTGTAGCCCAGGTCCAGGTGGTGCTGGAAGTCCTTGCTGAGGTCCTCGAGCGTCGACCCGCTGGCGTGGCCGTAGACCATCACGCCCTCGCGGGCCGCGCCGCCGAGGAGTTCGTACACTGGCATGCCGGCGGCCTTGCCCTTGATGTCCCAAAGCGCGACGTCGATCGCCGCGATCGCCGTCATGGTCACCGGTCCGCGGCGCCAGTACGCCCCCTTGTAGAAGTACTGCCAGGCGTCCTCGATGCGCCGTGCGTCGCGGCCAATCAACAGCGGGCATAGGTGCTCGCTGAGATAGGACGCCACGGCCAGCTCTCGGCCGTTCAGGGTGGCGTCGCCGATGCCGGTGATGCCGTCCTCGGTTTCAATAACGAGCGTCACGTAGTTCCGTCCGGGCGACGAAACCACAACCCGTGCGTCGGTGATCTTCACTGGTGGTCCTTCAATTCAGGGTGGTTGGTCAATGTAGGTCGCAGTAGATGTCGCTTTGAGGGTTCAAAACGACATCTACTGCAACTCAGTTGGTCTCTGGTGGTCAGGATCCGCTGAGACGGAGCATGACCTTGCTGCTGTCCGCGGCAGGGTCCACGGCGGTCCGCATGGCTTCGGCGGCGTCATCGATGCCGAACTTGTGCGTGATGACCGGGGCGACGTCGAGGCCGTTCGCCATCGCGTGCAAGGCGTCCGTGATCTCGTCAACGAACCGGTAGGAGCCGATCCACGTGATCTCCCGGGTGACCAGGTCCCCCAAGGCTGCGGCGGCAGCCGTTCCGGGCAGGTTTCCCACCTGCACGATGGTGCCGCCGCGGGCGGTGGCGCGCAGGACTCCGCCCAGCACCGCCGGGATGCCTGTAGCTTCGAACACGAGCTCCACATCCGCAGGAAGGTCGTTGCCGGTGACGTTCAGGACGTCGTCGGCGCCCATGGCCTTGGCGATCCGCAGCGAAGAGTCGTTGATGTCCGTGGCGATGATGTTCCTGGCGCCGGCATACTTGGCCGCCGCGATCACGAGGGACCCGATCGGCCCGGCGCCGTTGACCAAGATGTCCCGGCCCTCGAGGTTCCCTGCCCGGCTGACCGCGTGCATGGCGACCGCCAGCGGTTCGGCCAGCGCCCCGCGGAGGGTGTCCACGCCGTCGGGAAGCGGGCGGACCTGGAAGGCCTTTGCAACTTTCCGCTCAGTGAACCCGCCATCCGTGTGGGGATCGAACGCCGCCGAGCCGAAGTAGCGGATCTGCGGGTAGAGGTTGGTCCGTCCGCTGAGCCGGCCGGGCATGACGCCATCGCCCACCAGTTCGGCCGGGTGCACGGTGACGGGCTGGCCTATTTCCAGGTTCTCGACGCCGGCTCCAAGCTGGGCGATCCGTCCGGCCACCTCGTGGCCCAGAACCAGCGGTGACTTCAGCGCTGCCGTCCCGGAGGCTCCGTGGCGCCAGTACGAAAGGTCGGATCCGCAGATCCCGCCCCATTCGACGTCGAGCACTACTTCACCGGGACCGGCCACCGGCTCCGGACGTTCGTCGATGCGGAGATCGTTGGCGCCGTGGACCACTACTGCTTTCATACGGCATCCTCCAGGCGGACCATGTCACGGCCGCGGACCTCAGGACCGACTGCAGCGGAGACGAGGGTGATCAGCGAGTAACCGATGAGCATCGCGGCGAGCGGCCACCAGTGGCCGGTGACGGCGGTGAGCGTAGCGGCGAGGATGGGGCCGATGGCGGTGGCGAGGATGCCGCCGATTTCCTTGGCCAGGGCCAGCTGGGTAAAGCGGGTGCGGGCGCCGAAGAACTCCGCCATGGTGACGCTCTCCATCGAGAAGAGGCTCAGGACGCCGAGGTTCAGGCCGACGATGACGGCAACCATGACCAGCGTGGGGTTGCCGCTGGTGACCATCATCATCATGGGGATGGCGAACAGGGCCGTGAGGGTGCTGAGGACCAGGTACAGGGGTCGGCGCCCGAACCGGTCACCCAGGATGCCAATCAGCGGAATGGTGGCGAAGCCGAGGATGGAGCCGTACATGATGGCGGTGGTGCCGATGGTCTTGTCCATGAGCAACACTGTTGCCAGGTAACCGATGAGGAATGTCTGGATGAGTCCGGAGTTGCCGGCCTGGCCAAAGCGGAGGCCGAGGGCGATCAGGAAGGACTTGCCCTTCTTCTGGTGCAGGGCGGCTTCGATGGTGCTGGTCCCGGTTGCTGCCGCCGCGGCCGCCCGGTGCTTGGCGTCCTGTCCGGCGATTTCGTCCTTGGAGAGGGCCACGCCGTCCACTACGTCGGCGCGCTGCTCGAAGACCGGGCTTTCCTTGAGGGAGCGCCGGATCCACACTGCGAAAATCATCAGCAGGAAGCTGGCCAGGAACGGGAGGCGCCAGCCCCAGCTCAGCAGCTGTTCCTCGGACAGGACTGCCACCAGGATGGCCCAGAGGGCTGAAGCTGCGAGCGTTCCCGAATTGGTGCCCAGGCTCACCAGCGAGGAGATCAGCCCGCGACGGCGGGTGGGGGCGTATTCGGCGAGCATCACAGTGGCGCCGGCGATTTCAGCGCCGGCTCCGAAGCCCTGGATCAGGCGCAGTGCCACCAAGAGGATGGGTGCCCAGATGCCGATCATGGCGTAGGTGGGCAGCACCCCGATCAAGGTGGTGGAGGCGCCCATTAGCGCGATGGTGATGAACAGGACCTTCTTGCGGCCGATCCTGTCGCCCATGCGGCCGAAGTAGACGGCACCCACCAGGCGCGCCACATAGCCCACGCCGTAAGTCGCCATGGCGGCTATAAGCCCGATGACCGGGCTGACGTCGGGGAAGAAGATCTTATTGAAGACAATGGCCGCGGCCAGGGAGTACAGCTGGAAATCCATGAACTCCATGGCAGTTCCCAGCCATCCGGACACGGCAACCTTGGCCAAATCCCTGGTGGAGCGGGACTCTTTCTTGGTGTTTGGGGGCGCGATGCTCTCGGTCATCTGTTGCTCCTTTGCAGGCGATGCTTTCGAAGGTGGTCAAGCAGTTGGGGGTGTGGCAGCTAACGACTGCCGGGGCGGGCGGGGAACCGCCGGAAACCAGGACATACGGGCTGGCAGCGGGTCGATTCAACTACCATACAAGCACTACCATTCTAGTGTGTCAACAGGCTAAACTTGGATCATGGCAACGGACAAGAGAAGCTCAGCGCCCCGGCTTTCAGTCAGGGACCAAACACTGGAAACGCTGCGCCGCCGGATAATCTCGCTGCAACTGCCCCCTGGCGAGCCCCTGTCCGAGAACGAACTGGCGCAGGAACTCGGCGTCAGCCGCACCCCTGTCCGCGAGAGCCTGATCCTTTTGCGGGAGGAAGGCCTGGTGCAGGTTTTCCCTCAAATCGGATCCTTCGTCTCGCTGGTGGACCTCAGCCGGGTATCCGAAGCCCAGTTTGTCCGCGAAGCCATCGAATGCGCTTCCCTGCGCGACCTGATCGTGGACGGGCCCGGGATCGCCGGTCTGCGTGAGATCCTTGCAGCCCAGTCCGCCTCTGACGCCAGCGGCGACATCGAGGAATTCTTCCGGCTGGACGAGGACTTCCACCGCGAACTCCTGCGCCTCGCGGGACATGAATCCGCCTGGAGCGCGGTCAACTCCGCCAAGGCGCACCTTGACCGGGCGCGCCGGATGAGTCTGCTGGAGACCCGGCCGGTAGCCACGCTGATTGAGCAGCACACTGCCGTGGTGGATGCTCTGGAAGCCAATGACGTTCCCGACGCCGACAACTGCCTCCGGCTTCACCTGAGGGGAGTCTTCGAGGACGTGCAGCGGATTCAGGAGGCCACTCCTGAACTCTTTTCCGACGGCTCGGCCCGGCGTCCCACCCGCCGGAGCGTTGCCCGCCTCGCCTGAGCCCTGGTTGTCGGACCCTCTTGCTACGTTTGAAGCAGCTGTAAACCAGGCCTGGGGAACCGTCCTCCGGCCCGGCTGTCCAATGGGGAGGCCCCGTGTTCCCGCTCGAAGCCGATGCCAGTGCCGGTCCCGGCGCCGCGCCGGACCTGGTGTTCTCCGCCAGCGACCTCGTGGCGGCCAGCGAATGTGAATACCGCACGCTCCGTGTCCTCGACGAGAAGCTGGGCCGGGCCGCCAAGGCCGCATTCCCTCCTGACGAGATGCGGGTCCGGGCCGGCGAGCTGGGCGACCGGCACGAGCAGACCGTCCTGGAAAGCCTGGTGGCCAAATACGGGCCATGGGATGCCAGCCGCGGCACGGGCGTCTACTCACTGGAACGCGGCAATACGGTCCGCGGGGAACTCCAAGCAAAGCACGCCGAAACCGAGCTCGCGCTGCGCTCCGGGGCCGACGTCGTCTTCCAGGCCACCTTCTTCGATGGCGAGTTCCTCGGCTATGCGGACTTCCTGGTCAACGAGGCCGCCGGGACCGGGCTGCCGGGCCGGTACGAAGTCTGGGACACCAAGCTGGCCCGGCACGCCAAAGTGGGCGCCCTGCTGCAGCTCGCGGCTTACGGTGACCAGCTCCTCGGGATGGGGCTGGACCCCTCCCCCGCGGTCACCCTCGTGCTGGGTACCCGAGTTGGTGAGGACTGGTTGCGCAGCAGCCATTCCCTTCCGGACCTTCTGCCCGTTTTCCGCGAACGACGCCTGCGCTTCCGCCAACTCACGGCCGACCACCGAGTCCGCGGCGAGGCCGTTAAGTGGCAGCAGCCAGGCATCGTCCACTGCGGCCGGTGCGACTACTGCGCTGAACAGGTCCAGCTGCACCGGGACCTCCTTATGGTCGCCGGGATGTCGGTGGTCCAGCGCAGGAAACTCCATGCGGCCGGCATCACCAGCATCGACGAACTCGCTGCCATGCCGGCGGCTGACGCCAAGAACTCCGTGGCGCGGCTCCGCGCCCAGGCACGGATGCAGCTGGGACTGGATGCTGCCGCCGGATCCCGGACGTTCACCAAGGACGGCGAGCCCCACACTGTCTCCTACAGCGTCCTGCCGGAGCACACCATCGGCACGCTCCCGGCGCCGAGTGCCGGGGACATCTTCTTCGACTTTGAGGGCGATCCGCTCTGGCAGGACCCGGCCACAGGGGTCTGGGGCATCGAGTACCTGTTCGGCGTGATCGAGGCGCCCGTGGCCGGCGCTGGGGGCGACCCTGTGTTCCGGCCCTTCTGGGCCCATTCCCGGTCCGGAGAACGGAAGGCCTTCCTGGATTTCCTTGAATACGTGGAGAACCGCCGCAGGCAGTATCCGGACATGCACGTCTACCACTACGCCGCCTACGAGAAGACGGCCCTCCGGAACCTGTCCCTGGCCCACCAGGCGGGCGAAGACACCGTGGACGACTGGTTGCGGAAAGGCCTTCTTGTGGACCTCTACGCCACAGTGAAGCACTCGCTGCGCATCTCCGAGGCGTCCTATTCCATCAAGAAGCTCGAGCCGCTGTACATGGGCGACAACCTGCGCTCCGGGGACGTCAAGGACGCCGGGGCCTCCGTGGTGGCCTACGCGGCCTACTGCGCCGCCCGCGATGCCGGGCACCAGGCCGAGGCAGCCGCCGTCCTTTCCTCCATTTCCGACTACAACCAGTACGACTGCCTGTCCACGCTGCGCCTGCGTGACTGGCTGCTGGACATCCAGCCTCAGGCCGACGCCGAAAAGGTTCCGGTGGAAGCACGGGAGGATCCCGAGCCCGGCGTCTTTGCGCTTGGCACTGCCCGCCCGGGCCGCGGGGACGCGCAGGACGAATCACCTGAGGAGGGCCGGCTGCACGAGTACCTCGCCGGACTGCCGGACAACCGACCCTGGACGGACGACGAACGGGCCATCGCCATGGTGGCGGCCGCCACCGGATACCACCGCCGCGAACGCAAGCAGTTCTGGTGGCAGCACTTTGACCGGGTGGAGGCTCCGCTGGCGAGCTGGTCCGATCAGCGCAATGTGTTCGTGGTCGAATCTGCAGAGGTCTCCTCTGACTGGGCCCTGGCCAAGCCGCGGGAGCGGATGCGGACCCGGATCTTGAAGCTGCGGGGCATCATGACCGAAGGTTCCGACTTCCGCGCGGATTCCACCTGGTGCCGGCTCTACGATTCCCCGCCGCCGGATGGCATGGCGGCCCCGGATGCAGCACCGGGAGCCCGGGGGTTCAGCTTTGGGACCCGTATCAGCGACCTGCAGCCTGCACCGGACAATCCCGCCTACACCCTCATCACCATCGCCGAACGCGAGTCCGGCAAGGTGCAGGCGTACCCGCATCTCCCGGTGGCCCTCACCGAGGACCAGCCGCTGGCGACGGCGAGCATCGAGGCCGCTTTGGCGGAGCTCGCCAGGGCTGTGGGGTCCACGGTTCCCTCATTGCCCGCCCAGCCGGGCCTGGACATCCTTCGCAAACTGCCCCCGCGGTTCCGCTCGCTGCCCGGACCAGCTGAGGTTCAGCACGGGGCCGATGGCGCTGCCGATTATGCAGGCGCCATCACAGCTTCGCTGCGGGACCTGGACCGTTCCTACCTGGCCGTCCAGGGTCCTCCCGGCACGGGCAAGACCTACGTTGGCGCTCACGTGATCGGCCAACTCGTCGGCGAAGGCTGGAAAGTGGGAGTGGTGGCCCAGTCGCACAACGTGGTGGAGAACCTGCTGTGCCGGGCCATCGACAAGGGCGGGGTGGACCCGTCGCTGGTAGCGAAGAAGCTCTCCGCACCCCACGAGGTTCCGTGGAAAGCTACGGCCGACGGCGATGTCGCACGCCTGCTGGAGTCTTCCGGTGGCTGCCTGGTGGGCGGAACGGCCTGGACCATGACCGGCAAGGAAGTCCCGGCCGGTTCCCTGGACCTCCTGGTGATCGATGAGGCCGGACAGTTCTCCCTGGCCAACACACTGGCCGTTTCCCGGGCAGCGAAGCGGCTCCTGCTCCTGGGAGATCCCCAGCAGCTCCCCCAGGTGACGCAAGGCGCCCACCCGGAGCCGGTGGATGATTCCGCCCTCGGCTGGCTGGCCGCCGGGCACGCCACCCTGCCGGCACGGTTGGGATATTTCCTGGCTGACAGCTGGCGGATGCATCCGGCCCTGTGCGCTGCGGTGTCGAGGCTCAGCTATGAAAGTAAGCTGCAGTCCGCACCGGCAGCATCCCTGCGTGAGCTGGAAACCGTGCCGCCGGGCGTTGAGACTGTGTTGGTACAGCACACCGGCAATTCGACAAGCTCGGCAGAGGAAGCATCGGAGGTGGTCCGGCAGGCACACCGACACTTGGGCCTTAAATGGACGCCGGGGCCGGAAGCCGCAGCCCGGCCGCTGGAGCAGCAGGACCTTCTGGTGGTGGCCGCGTACAACACCCAGGTGCACCTCATCCGCAAGGAATTGGCCGACGCCGGCCTGCCGGACGTCCGGGTGGGAACGGTGGACAAGTTCCAGGGCCAGGAAGCACCGGTGGTTCTGGTGTCAATGGCATGTTCTGCGGTGGCGGAGGCTCCGCGGGGTGCCGAATTCCTCCTGAACCGGAACCGGATCAACGTGGCCGTGTCACGTGGCCAGTGGCGGGCGGTGATCGTCCGCTCCCCCGAGCTCACGAACTACATGCCGCACAAGCCGGCCGCGCTGGAGGAACTGGGCGCCTTCATCGGGCTCAGCGTGCCCGGAATTCCCTAAAGGATCCCTGGATTTCGGACAGGGTGTGGTCCACCCGCTCCACCCGGCCTGGGGCGCGGTCCGAGTTCAGCCAGTCCAAAAGCTTCTCCACCTGCTCTCCGGTGCCTTCGGCAACCAGGGCTACCGAACCGTCGTCGAGGTTTTTCACCTCTCCGGTCAGGCCCAGCTCCTCGGCTTCACCCATGGTCCGGTACCGGAAGCCGACGCCCTGCACCACGCCGAACACGCGGGCGCTCAAGCGAACCTGGTGAGCCGCCGGCCCGTCAGCGGTTGGTTCGGCGTGGCGTGCCATGAGTAGGCCTCCTCGGCAGCCGCCCGCCCAACTGGGTAGCAGTTGATGTCGTTATGAGGGCTCAAAACGACATCTGCTGCTACCCAGTTGGGGAAAGGGCGCTTAGTTGATGGTGATGTCGCGCGTGGAGTGGTTGTAGCGGATGGTCACGGTGCCGCCGGAGTGGTGCAGCTCGTGGTTGGGGCCATCGAACGTCCCGAATGCGCCGTAGTTCTCGGTCCAAGAACGGTTGAGCGCGATCTTGAAGGTGTAGTGGCCGGCCGGCAGTTCGGCGCTCTTCTTCCACAGCTGGTCCAGGAAGTCGAACTCCATCTGGGCCTCGTCGTACTGCGGTGCCCAGTTCTCGGGGGCACCCAGGATGGTGTTGAAGTCGCCGGCAACGGCCACGGCCTCGGGCTGCGGGTGGGTCTCCACGTCCGGGCCTTCGAACGGCTCGGTTGCTGCAGGCGCTGCGGCTTCGGCCTTCGCAGGAGCCTTCTTGCGCACGGCCTTCACCACAGGCTCGACGGCGTCTTCGATCGCCTTGGCAGCCTTTTCCACAACGGATGCGGCCTTCTTGGCGGGTGCCTTCTTTGCGGGGGCCTTCTTGGCCGTCTTGGCGTCGTCCTTGGCTGGCACCTCAAGGGTGGCGGCAGCGGCGGACACCGGACGGACGAACCCGGCGGGTGCTTCCGGAACCGGGGTGTCGGCAGGAACGGGAGTGCCGGCGTCGAGCGCGGACGCGAAAGATACAGCGTCCGGGTAAGCGACAGTGGCACGCATGCCGTCCTCGGTGATGGTCCATCCCGAGCGGCCCTTGACCAGCCAGCCGGCCTTGACCAGCTTGGCGGTGGCCGACGTCAGGGTCTTGTGTCCGCGGGGAATCCCGCCGCTGAGCAGCTCGGCCTCGTGCTCGTTGAACGGCACACGAGCCGTGGACTCCGCCAGGACCTGGCCCGCATTCAGCGCATCACCGGACCACACGCCTTCGGTCAGGACATCCAGCACGGTCTTGAGTCGAAGGAAGGTGTTTTCTGCGGTGGACTTGGCCATGATTCCCCTAGTGTGTGAGCGATCCGATGAGAGCATCTTGCCAAGTGCCCGTTAAATCGCGCGACTTTAATTGGTTAACTCTGCGTGTCGTGACCGACTATGAAGCGCAAGTCACAACAACTGAGGCGGCGGTCTCGGGTAAGGCCGGCTGCTCGACCATTTCTTACGCTGGCGCGGGATTTGTCCCGCACGTCCCTGACCCGCCTGCGGGACCAAGTTTAGCCGGAGATTGGGCGGCCGGGACGCGCGAGGCCCGGGTCAGTGCGCCAGCTCCCCGCTGTTCAGTTCCTCCAGCAGTTCTGCCTTGCGTTCTTCAGACGCAAATGACGAGTGGATGGAGTTGGCTGCGAGCCTCGCCTTGTCGAATTCAGACAGCTCGAACACGGCCTCCAGCTGGGCAAAGTTGTCATCCACGTAACCGCCGAAATAGGCGGGGTCGTCAGAGTTCACGGACACATTGAGTCCGGCGGCCAGCATGGCCGGCAGCGGGTGGTCAGCCAAGGTATCCACGGTGCGGAGCCGGACGTTGGACAGGGGGCAGACCGTGAGCGGGATCCGCTCGTCCACCAGGCGCTCCACCAGGTCGGCGTCGTCCATGCAGCGGATGCCGTGGTCGATGCGTTCCACGCCCAGGACGTCCAGGGCTTCCACAACGTACGACGCCGGTCCCTCCTCACCTGCGTGGGCCGTCAGCCGTAGGCCTGCTTCGCGGGCCCTGGCATAGAGGCGCTCAAACTTTGCGGGCGGGTTGCCTACCTCCGCGGAGTCCAGGCCGATGGCACCGATCGGTGCGTCCATGGCCAGCAGGGCGTCCAGGACTTCGAGGGCAGACTCCTCGGGGAGGTCACGCAGGAAGGCGGCGATCAGGATGGTGGACATCCCAAAGTCCTCCATCGAGGTGGCCAGCACGGATGCGACGCCGTTGACGCAGGTCTCCAGCGAGATGCCCCGGGACAGGTGGGCCTGCGGGTCCAGCATGATCTCGGCGTGCCGGACGCCGGCGGCCGCGGCACGTTCGAGGTAGGCGTGGGTCATGGCTGCGAAGTCCTCTTCGGTCTGCAGCACGGCCATGTTGGCGTAGTACAGGTCCAGGAAGGACTGAAGGTCCGTGAATTCGTACCGCTGGCGCAGCTCGTCAAGGTCCGCGTACGGGAGGGTGATGCCGTTGCGTTCCGCGAGGGCAAAGATCAATTCAGGCTGCAGGGTGCCTTCGATGTGCAGGTGCAGTTCAGCAACCGGCAGGAGCCGGGCCGGGACAGCGGCGTTGGGTTCTGACACTCCGGTTTCGGGCGCAACGGGCTCACCCTCAAAGTTTTCCATCCGGTCAGGATAATCCCCTGTGGGGATTCCCGCCTGCCCGGGCCCGGAGCGCACCCCGCATGGAGGCCGCCGCAGCCGTCGGCAGCCTGCGCAGCTGTCCGTGCCCGCCCCGCGAATCGCAGCACCTATCTCGATTTGATAACGCCAAGGCTATGTTTTAGCGTGAAATGCATGCCCGTCCGGCGGGCGCATGAATGCCAGGTGCTGCCTTCACCAGAACTGCCCAGCGGCAGCCACCGACGTTGACCTCTATTTGTCAGGGGCGGGCAGGAGCGCGACGATCTTCGGGGACGGAGCCAGCGCGGGTGGCCTTCAGGAGCATCACCACCATGAATAAATCCTCTTTCCGTACTGTTGCGCGCCGTGGAGCCACCGTGGCGGCTCTTTCCGTAGCGGGCGTCGCCCTTTCCACCGGCGCTGCCAACGCAGCCACCCCCACGTCAACGTGGGACTCGCTGGCCCAGTGTGAAAGCGGCGGCAACTGGTCCACCAACACGGGCAACGGATTCTCCGGCGGCCTCCAGTTCACAGCCAGCACCTGGCAGGCCTACGGCGGTTCCGGCTCACCTGCAGACGCCAGCCGCGAACAGCAGATCGCCGTGGCCGAGCGTGTCCAGGCCTCCCAGGGCTGGGGCGCCTGGCCTTCCTGCTCATCCCAGCTGGGCCTGAGCGGCGGGGGCGGCGCCCCGGTCCAGCAGGCACCAGTGCAGCAGGCACCGGTCCAGGCGGCTCCCGTCCAGGCCGCAGCCGTCGAAGCTGCGCCTGCCGCGCAGGCACCGGCCCGGCACGCTACCTCTGTAGCCCTCAGCGGCGAGACCTACACCCTCGAAGCCGGCGACACCCTGAGCATCGTCGCCGATAAGCTGGGTATCGCAGGCGGTTGGCAGCACCTTGCCGACGCCAACCTGGACACCATCTCCGATCCCAACCTGGTGTTCGAAGGACAGGTGCTCCAGCTCCCCGCTTAGCGGGCCCCAAAACCGGTCGGCGATAGACAAATTCCGTTGACCATAGAACGACGCCGGCACGCCCCCACAAGGGATGTGCCGGCGTCGTTCTCTTTAATTGTGGTGCTCGAACGCCGAAGACGGGCGGGACAGCTTCAGCTGGCGGGAATCTCCCGGACGATACGCACCTTCCAGGCCGAATCGTCAGAGGTGTCCAGCAGGGCCACGGTGCCGTGCGCCAGGTTCAGTGCCACGCGCTTGACGGCGAGCAGTTCCAGGTAGAGGTGTTCGTTCATGCGGGCCGGAGTATCGATCATGTACTTCACGGCGTCGCGCACCTTGCGGTAGTTGGCGCTGCGCTCACGGTGCAGGTGGAGTTCCAATGCTGAGCGCTGCTTCAGGCGCGGCTCGTGGCGGTTCAACAGCGTCACTGCCGTGTGCACCCCGATGACGAGGGCCAGCGAGACGGCGTAGATCCACCATCCGCTGGAGAGCAGGAACAGCGGAAGGTTGCCGATGGCCACGAGGGCGATCACTACGCGAAGGGCCGCAATGCGGCGCATGGTCCTGGCAACGGTGGCCATACCGGCCCGGAAACCGTGCTGTTCGTGGCGGGCAGCCGCGGGATCGATGGTGAACTCATCAAGGACCAGGATGCCATTGGCTTCGGGACCGAGCATCAGTCCGTAGCGGGGCTGCGCGGGGCGGGAGGCGGGGTTTTCAGCTGAAAATGTCATGAGGTAGCTTCCAAAACGCGGGACGGGTTGCGGTGATCTTAGTGGTTCGACCAACCGCCAGTATGCAACCGTCCACTATTTGGACATCCGGCCTGCCTTCCTGTGGCGCCCGGCACTGCAATTGGCACATCAGCAACGTGCCGTCAGACTGAATGGATGCAAACCTTCCTCCCGTACCCTGATTTCCGGCAGAGCGCCGCTGCACTGGACACCGCCCGGCTGGGCAAGCAGCGGGTGGAAGCCCTGCAGACGCTCCGTGCGCTGGTCCTTCCCGGATACGGGTGGCAGACCCACCCGGCGATCCGGATGTGGATGGGCCACGTCCCGGCCCTCACCATGTACGGCCTGGCCATGGTGGACGAGTGGATGGAACGCGGCCACCCGGACAACACGCGCGCCAACATCGCCGAGTTCGCCCCGCAGGCAGCCCACCCGGACTACGCGTCGAAGATCCTGCTGCCGCCGTGGCTTGGCGATCCGGAATTCCACCTCAGCCACCGCTCCAAGCTGGTCCACAAGGATTCCAAGTTCTACAGCCCCCTCTTTGCGGACGCGATTCCGGAGATGGACTACGTCTGGCCCGAGCCCCGGCATGAATTCCTCCCGCAGGAGCCCGAGGGCGAGATCCTGTGGATCCTCCGGGACCCGCATGCGGACGTCGATCCCCAGACCCTGGACACCGTGGCACTGCCGCCCGTCGGCCGGGGCAATGCCGCCACGGCAGGCGCGCCCGGCTCGGACGACGACTACACCCCTGTGTACCTCGAGGAGAAGTCCCGGCGGCCCTCGAAGCAGTCGCGGAAGGCAGTTCCCAAGCCGCAGGCCAAGAAGCCCACCCGCAAGCGGCTCGCGCAGGAGGAAGCCTTCTCCACCCTGCCGGGAAAGACGCCGGTTGCCGTTCCATTCGAGAAGGGCGCCAAGTTCGCCGTGGGCCAGGTGACGGGCCGGCCCATTACCCTGGACGACGGCCGGTTCGGCAGGCATTTCACGGTCAACGAGATCATCGACCGCTCCGCGTTCGCCTACCCTGCCCTCCTGCAGGACCCGCGGGTCTTCTTCCCGGTGGAGGCACCGTAACCCATGACCATTCTTCTTGCGGGCTGTGGGGACCTGGGTACCGAGGCCGGGCTTCGGTTCGCCGCCCTGGGCCACCGCGTCGTGGGCTGGCGCCGCTCCCCCTCAAAACTTCCGGCAGCCATTGAAGGCGTGGCGGCTGACCTGGGCTCCGCCCAACTGCCGCCGGTCCCTGCGGACACGTCCGCCGTCGTAATCGCCGTGGCTGCGGACGCACCGAAGGAAGACGCGTACCGCGCCGCCTACGTGGACGGCGTGTCCCACGTCCTGGACGCTTTGGAGCGCGACGGCGTGATCCCCGGCCGGGTGCTTTTCGTCTCCTCCACCGCCGTGTACGGCGACGCCGGGGGCGGCTGGGTGGACGAAGGGACGGCACCGGAACCGGGCGGTTTCTCCGGCAGGGTTTTGGTGGAGGCCGAAGATCTGCTGCGTTCGAGGCTTGCCGGTTCCGGGACCGCGGCGGTGTCCCTGCGGCTCGGCGGTATCTACGGGCCCGGCCGGACCCGGCTAATCGATCAGGTGCGGAGCGGAACTGCGGTGGTCCCGGAGGACGTCCGGTACACCAACCGCATCCACCGCGACGACGCCGCTGCCGCCGTCGTGCATCTTGCCACGATGGACAGCACCCCGGCGCCCGTCTATATCGGCGTGGACAACGAGGCCGCGGACCTGGGCTTGGTGCTCCGGTTCCTGGCCACGGAACTGAAGCTGCCCGAACCGGCAGTGGGTGACGCCGGGCCGGCACGCGGCAACAACAAGAGATGCTCCAACGCGCTCCTGCGGGCCAGCGGCTTCACGTTCACTTTCCCCACGTTCCGGGAAGGATACCGGGATGTCCTGGCCGGGCATGGGGTCCGGCACCCCTAAACGGCTCTGGTGGTGACGGGCCAGGAGATCGGGCCCGCAGTGCCCAGTGCCGCTTCGCGCCGTTTAGGCTTCAGCCATGACTCTTCCACCTCCCCGCGGTGGCCTGCCTGCGGTGCGGCCCGTGGACAACCAGTGGCCCCACCCGCCGGAACTGCCCGCCCCCGTGCTCTCAGACCAGCGCTGGCTGGACGCCGTCTTTCTGCACTGGCGCATCGACGTGTCCGTGGCGGCGCGGTTCATGCCGGCGGGAGTGCGGCCGGACGTCTTTGACGGCAGTTCCTGGGTGGGCCTGATTGGATTCCGGATGGATCAGGCCGGGCTGGGGCGCGGGCCCGGCATCCCCTATGTGGGGAGCTTCAACGAGGTCAATGTCCGGCTCTATTCACGCGCGCCGGACGGGACCCGCGGCGTGGTGTTCCTGAGCCTGGACGCCAACCGACTGCCGGTGGTGATGGCCACCCGGGCGGCGGGAATCCCCTACGTCTGGTCAAGGATCCTGCGTTGGCCGGCCTTCCCGTGGGGGCCGGCGGGTTGCCGATGAGCTCGGCGGAGGCCGGAACCACGGCCTCGGACGGCGGGGCCTTCCCGGTGGGCTACTCCGTACGCCGCTTCGGCGGTACACGGGCCGGAAGCGACTTTACTGTTGTCCCCCGACTGGGTGCAGCGGCGGCCGATCCTTTGTCCGTCTTCCTGACCGCACGGTTCGGCATGCATGGCCGCTTCTTCGGCCGGACCGCCTTCATCCCCAATACGCACAGCCCCTGGCCGCTCTTTGACGCAGCTGTCCATACACTGGCGGACGGGCTGGTTGAGTCTGCGGGAATCAAGGCGGAAGGACCGCCGGAGTCCGTGCTCTACTCCCCGGGAGTGCACACGAGGTTCGGCAGGCCGCGGCTGCTGGGGAGCCAGCGGCCCGGATAACCCGCTAGAACGTGCTTCCCTGTCGATCCTCCCCGGGGGTGTCCTGCCAGCCCCCGCTGTCCGTGAAGGTGGCCACGAGCGTGCCAACGCCGGTCCCGAGCGACTCTGAGGGATCAAAGTAGAGCGCGGCTTCCGAGGCACTGCTGTGCGAGATCAGTTGCTCAGCCTCGAGTTTCGCTTCCGGGACGGTGGCTCCCACGATGCTGGTGCGCGCGGGCAGATCCGAGGCATGGACCACCTCGGCACCGGTCTGCGCCAGCGGAATGGTGGTGCCGGAATTGATCTCATCATGGGGAAACTCAAACTCGGCGTCGCTGGATGCGGCAGGAATCGTGTACTCCAGGAAATAGGTCATGGCCCCACCCTTGCAGAAAGCTGCCGTGCCCGGAAGCCCATGGTTCCGCTGGCCGGGTCCGGGGCTGCCACGTGCTTCCCGGGAGCGTCCGGGTGCCTTACTTCCCCAGTCCGGCCCGGCGAAGCGCCTCGGCCATGGCGGTGTTGGCAGGCGCAGGCTGCGGAGCAGGACCCCGCGCGCCGGAGCGTGCCGCGGCCGCACCCGGGTTCCGGCCTCCTGCGCCCTTGCCGCCCTGGCCTCCGCTGGCCTTCCGTTCACCCTGCGGCGCGGCACCCGGGCCGCCCTTGCGGGAATCGCGGGCGTTGGCGGCACCTGCAGAGGAACCCGCGGGGCGCTGCCCGCCAGAGCCGGGACCGCGGGGAGCCTGCCCGCGGGGGCCAGGTTCGTCGTCGAGCCTCAGCGTCAGGGAAATGCGCTTTCGTTCGGGGTCCGCCTCCAGGACCTTGACGCGCACCACCTGCCCGGACTTCACCACCTCGCGGGGATCGGACACGAAGCGGTTGGCCAGGGCGGACACATGGACCAGGCCGTCCTGGTGCACGCCCACGTCCACAAAGGCTCCGAAGGCGGCCACGTTGGTGACCGTACCCTCCAGGACCATCCCGGGTTTCAGGTCGGAAATCTTTTCGATGCCTTCGGAGAACGCCGCGGTGGTGAACGCCGGGCGCGGGTCACGGCCCGGCTTGTCCAGCTCGGCGAGGATGTCGGTCACGGTGGGAAGGCCGAAAGTGTCGTCCACAAAGTCGCGGGGATCCAGTGACGACGCCGCCGCCGAGCCTGCCGCCACCAGGACCTTCCGGGCCACCGCATAGGACTCGGGGTGCACGCTGGAGGCGTCAAGCGGCTCTGTTCCGCCGGTGATCCGAAGGAAGCCGGCGCACTGCTCGAAGGCCTTGGCCCCCAGCCGCGGCACCTTCTTGAGGTCTGAGCGTTTGGCGAACGGGCCGTTTTCGTTCCGGTAGGCCACGATGTTTTCGCTCAGCAGGGGCCCGACGCCGGCCACCCGGCTCAGGAGCGCCGGCGACGCGGTGTTGACGTCAACGCCGACGGCGTTCACACAGTCCTCCACCACCGCATCCAGGCTGCGGTCCAGCTTTGATGCGGTGACGTCGTGCTGGTACTGGCCCACGCCGATGGATTTGGGATCAATCTTCACGAGTTCCGCTAGGGGGTCCTGCAGACGCCGGGCAATGGACACAGCACCACGCAGTGAAACATCCATGCCGGGAAGTTCGGCGGCGGCGAGCGCCGAGGCCGAGTACACGGAGGCGCCGGCTTCGGAGACCACGAGTTTCTGTGGCTTCCGGTCCACGTCCGGGAGGAGCTTGATGAGCTCGGCGGCGAGTTTGTCCGTCTCCCTGGACGCGGTTCCGTTACCGATGGCCACGAGTTCGACGGCGTGCTGCCGCGCCAGTTTCACCAGCGACGCCAACGCTTCATCCCATTTCCTGGCCGGAGCGTGGGGGTACACGGTGTCCGTGGCAACCACCTTGCCGGTGCCGTCCACCACCGCAACCTTCACGCCGGTGCGCAGCCCCGGGTCCAGGCCGAGGGTGGGGCGGTTGCCCGCCGGTGCCGCCAGGAGGACATCGCGGAGGTTTGCCGCGAACACGCGGACTGCCTCGTCTTCGGCAGCCGCGAACATCCTGCCGCGCAGGTCGGCAGTGAGCCGGGCCAGCACCCGGGATTTCCAGGCAATCTGGGCCGTCTGCATCAGCCACGCGTCGGCGGGCCGGCCGCGGTTGGCGACCCCGAGGAACCTGGCCACCGCGGACTCGTAGCGCGCCCGGGAGGCGGACAGGGCGTCGTCGTCCGCGGGATCCGCCTCGGCGAGGTCGAGCTCAAGGACGCCGTCCTTTTCCCCACGCAGCAGCGCCAGCACACGGTGCGAGGGCATCCCCGAGGGCGCCTGGGTGAAGTCGAAGTAGTCGGCGAACTTCTGGCCGTCCGCTTCTTTGCCTTTCTTCACGCGGGACACCATCCGGCCCTGCGTCCACAGACGCTCGCGGAGCGTGGCCGCAAGGTCCGGGTCCTGGGCCACCCGCTCGACGAGGATGGCGCGGGCACCGGCGAGGGCCGTAGCCGCATCACTAATGGTGTGTTCGGGGTTGAGGTATTTGGCGGCTTCGCGCTCCGGGTCGAGCTCGGGCCGCTTCACGAGTGCGTCGGCGAGCGGCTCGAGCCCTGCTTCGCGCGCCATCTGCGCCTTGGTGCGCCGTTTGGACTTGAACGGCAGGTAGATGTCCTCGAGCCTGGACTTGGTGTCCGCTGCCAGGAGGGCCTTCTTCAGTTCCGGTGTCAGCTGGCCCTGGGAATCAATGGCTTCCAGGACCGCGCGACGGCGGTCGGCAAGTTCCCGGAGGTAGCGCAGCCGCTCTTCCAGGTCGCGGAGCTGGCTGTCGTCCAGGGTTCCGGTGGCTTCCTTGCGGTACCGGGCGATGAACGGGACCGTCGACCCGCCGTCAAGCAGATCGACGGCGACCTTCACTTGCCAGGCATTGACGCCCAGCTCCCCGGCAATCTGTCCATAGATGGCATCGTCCGGCTGCTGCGCTGCGGACTTGGAAGGGGCTTGCGGCTGTTGGGTCACCTGAACATCTTGCCTTACCTCCTTGTTGCGCTCCACCGGACGGGAAATGCCGGGCTACCGCGATTGGGCGTTGGCAGGGCCGCTTTCCCGGGACCGCGCGGCCGGCAAGGGTATTCCGCTCCCGTCCGCGAAGTGCTGTAGTTGATATGCCGTCTTAGGCCAATAATGCTCGAGGAAGAGGCCGCCATGAAAGAACTGCTGATTGTGTTTCAGGAAGGGTTCGAGGAGGCCAACATCACCCTGACGGTCAACGGCAAGCAGGTGTGGCGTGACGTGGATGTATCCACCAATCCCATCCTCGGGATCGCCTCCGAGGTGTCTGTAGAACTGCCGGCGAAGGGTTCCCAGGTGGGCGTCGAGGTGACCAACCGCGGGCTGAAGGCCATTACCAAGGTGAGCGGAAAGCCCAAAAGCGTGCTTGTCTCCATCCAGGACGACCGGCTCGTCATGAAGGAAGGGACGGGCCGCGAGGCGTTTCTGTAACCCGCCAACCTGCACCTGTTTTGCGGCTGAAAAAGGGCCCTAGTAAAAGTCAATTCGGTGGAGTAGCATCTGATCACCGCCGGCTTCCACAGGGGTCCGGCGGGCCAAAAATCCGAGTAGGCCGGGGGTCGTCGGATGGCTTCCGGTTTTTCGCTGCCGGGACAGCACACCGTGCAGCAGCAGATGAGGGCGGCACCCGATCACGGGTACCGCCCTCATCGCGTGTGGCCGCCTTGCTGCTACGAGTTGCTGTCCTGGTAGAAGGGGTAGTCCGTGTAGCCTTCAGCACCGGTGCTGTAGAAGGTGCTGGCGTCCGGCTCGTTGAGCGGCAGGCTTTCCTTCCAGCGGCGCGCCAGGTCCGGGTTGGCGATGGCAGGCCGGCCCACCACCACGGCGTCTGCATGCCCGTCAGCCACGAGGCTCACTGCCTCTTCCCGGGTGGTCACCACGCCGAAGCCGGTGTTCACCAGGAAGGGGCCGCTGAAACGGCTGCGGAGGTCCTGGACCAGCTGGCCGGTGGGCTCGTGGTGGAGGACGCTGAGATAGGCGAGGTTGAGCGGGGCGATGCTGTCCACGAGCACTTCATAGGTGGCGCGGACGTCTGCCGCGTCCGTCTCGGCGATGCCCTGGACGTTGTGTTCGGGCGAGATGCGGATGCCCACGCGGTTAGCGCCGACCGCTGCCACAACGGCGTTCACCGTTTCGATGACGAAGCGCGCACGGTTCTCGGGCGAACCGCCGTAGCTGTCAGTCCGGATGTTGGAGTTCGGGGCAAGGAATTCGTGCAGGAGGTAGCCGTTGGCGGAGTGCAGCTCGACGCCGTCGAACCCGGCTTCAATGGCGTTGAGGGAGGCGTTGACCAGTTCCTGGATGACCATGGGCAGTTCGTCAGTGTCGAGGGCACGCGGCACCGGGTACGGCTGCTTGCCGGCCGGCGTGTGGACGGTACCTTCCACGGCGACGGCGCTGGGCGCGACGATTTCCGCACCGCCCGTGATGTCCTGGTGCGAGACGCGCCCGCCGTGCATGATCTGGGCGAACATCCGGCCGCCCTCCGCGTGAACGGCGTCCGTGACCTTCTTCCAGCCGGCAACCTGTTCGGGGGTGAAGATGCCCGGCTGACCGGCGTACGAGCGTGCACCGGCGCTCGGGTGGGTTCCTTCGCTGACGATCAGGCCGAGCGAGGCGCGCTGGCGGTAGTGCTCGACGACGAGCGGCCCCGGGACGCCTGCCTCGCCGGAGCGGACGCGCGTCAGTGGCGCCATGACCAGACGGTTGGGGAGCTCAAGTTCGCCGAGGGTGAGGGTGGAAAACAGCATGCGCGTTCCTTTCGGGGGCTGAAGGCTTACTCTTCCTGCCAACTAAGAAGCGCGTGCAACTATTCCGGATGCGAGGCGAATCACAGGACAGCTGTTCTGCGAGTGCGGAGTGGACGCAAAAGGCGGTGCTTCGACCGCGCTGTCAGCGGGCCGTGCCGGGGCAGCCTTGGCCCTGCGGGTTGGCGTTGCAGTCGTCTGCGTAGTTCCGGGTGAGGGACCGCCAGACGCTGATGGTCTGCGGCGGGGCGCTGAACTGCCCTTGGCCGGGAATGGGCAGGGCGGGACCGTTATTGACCGAGTAGGTTCCCTGGAAGGAAGTTGTCAGCACCACCTGGAAGTCACCGGTGGCCCCGTAGGCGTGGCTGGTCCGGGTCTTTTCGCCCCACCGGTCCTGGGGCAGCGGGCCGCCCATCGAGGGCTGCGGGCCGAAAACTGTGCCGTCGCCGTAGTTCCACGTGTATTGCACCGGCGTGGCCACCACGTGGACCTGCTGGCCGAACATGGTGATGTCGAACTGCTGTTCCACGGACTCCGCGTAGAAGTTTGTCTCGGCGCCCCTGAGGGTATGCGGGCTTGGTTGCGCGGTGACAGATCCGGCGCTCACGGGCAGGTTCTGGAACTCGCGCTGGATGTCCGCGGCGATCCTTGGCAGGAGGTCTTCGGGCCTGGCGTCGTAAAGGCAGGTAGGGCCGGAATGCGGCGCCCACACAGAGCCGGGAACGCCCCGGGGCCTGGAGAGCCACATGACCGGAATGCCTTCTTCACCGTCGGGGCCGTTCTTACACTCCAACTGGCGGGCCAGGCAGGGAGTATCAAAGTCTCCCCCGCCGAGGTGGCACTGCAGTTCGTACTTGTATTCGTTCGGGTCAGTACCGACAGCACCAGGCTCTGGTTTGACCAACTCACCGGTGTTCTCATCTCTTATCCATGTGTCGGCACCGACGCCGATGCCTCTGTCCTCGTAACCAACTGAGATGTCGGCGCGGGCAACAAGTGGGGCCATCACAAGAAACAGCATCGTCAAGCAAAGAACCTTGAATGCGACAACCCTCATGGCTTACCTAATTAGACCGAGGTCGGTCAGGATCCAACTGTTGCCATCAAATTTCACGGCGGCGCGACTGCCAGTATTGGTTGCCGGAGTAGGAGCTTGATGGAGACTGCCGTCGGCATTTCTGATCTCGATTATTGCCTGAATCACCTGGACGACCGCGTATGGTTCCTTCCCTGGCTCTAGCGTTCCAGTTATGACAGGGGTTTCAACCCGGCCACCGGAAATCCAACGCCCGTCTTTCCAGGACTCCGCTATGCCGTCGCCCAGTCCTGCACAAAAGACGCATGCCGGCCCGGAAATTTTTTGCAGAATCGTTGAGTCGCCAGTCTGGTACGAATAGTCCAGAACCTGGTACCAGTATCGTACGAACGCCTCCAGCCCTTCCTTTGTCTCCGTCTTCGCCACTTCCGGCAGCACCGGGACGGGGACGTTCTGGGCGGGGCCGGTCGCGTCGGCGGGCTTGTAGACAGCGCTGGGCGTCGGAGTAGGCGTTGCCGAAGGACTGGGCGAGGCTGACTCCGAAGCACTGGGCGAGCCGGTCCCCGGATCCGCCGGGGCTCCGCCTGAGCAACCAGCCAGCAGGAACACCCCGGCAACCGCCAGAGCCACTACGCCAGCTCGAGGGCCAGCGGACGTACGAACGTTGCGCGAGGTCATGGGCCGCTATTCCCCCAGTTGTTTCAAGACGGCTTGCTCCGGACAGTGATTCAAGGGTAGCCCAGGTCACATCTTCGCGATAAGAGTTATCCACAGGCATCCGACTCCGGTTCTACCACCCCGCAAGGCGGCGCGGAAGTCACATGGAAAAGCCGGTGCCCCCAGGCACCGGCTTCCCCCCAACTGCAAAGGCCCCAAACCACAGAGCTCAAGTACGGCTACTTCTGCGCAGGAAGCACCAACTCCCCTGTCTTGTCCGTGGACAAGGCGAGCGAGGAAACGTACTGCGGGCCGCCGTCGGGCGCGTCCTGTGCCGAGCGCACCATGTCCGGACGTTCGAACTCTAGCCCGGTCACATGGCAGGTGAGTTTCGCGTCGCTGGGGTTGCCGTCGGCATCGAACATGGGCAGGTCAATACCGTCGTCGGTCCGGCGGAGGTAGTACCGGCCGCGGGTCAGGACCGCGAGCGCCGGCGGCAGCACCAGCGCCAGGCCCACCGCAAAGATCGGCGAATACGGCTGGATGCCGGACCCAAAAGCCCCGAAGAACACGGCGATGGAAACGCCCGCGGACACCAGCATCGAGACGAACCCCACCGGGTTCACTGCGTAGAGCATGCCGCGGCGGAACTCAGGCACCTTCGGGGAGATCTTGAGCAGGTACTTGTTGATGGCGATATCCGAGGCAACGGTGACCACCCAGGCCATGGCGCAGTTGGCGTAGAAGCCCAGGATGGTGTTGAGGAAGTCGAACATGTTGGCTTCCATCAGGACCAGGGCGATCAGCAGGTTGACCACCACGAACACCATCCGGCCCGGATAGGTCTTGGTGATGCGGGTGAAGGAGTTGGTCCAGGCCAGGGAGCCGGAGTAGGCGTTGGTGACGTTGATTTTGATCTGCGAGATGACCACCAGCACCACAGCCAGGGTCATGGCCAGCCATGCCGGCATCATCTCCTGGTACACGCCGAGGAACTGGTGCACCGGCTCATTGGCGGTTGCAGAGGCGGCCGGATCCAGTGTGGCGATCAGGTAGATGGCGATGAACAGGCCCACGATCTGCTTGATGGCCCCGAAAATGACCCAGCCCGGCCCTGCCAGGATCACGGCCCGCCACCAGGCTGCGCGGTTGGCGTCGGTGCGCGGCGGCATGAACCGGAGGTAGTCAATCTGTTCGGCAATCTGCGCCATGAGGGACAGGCACACGCCGGCCGCGAGCATCACGGAGGCAAGGTTCGGCCCGCCGTCGCCGGACTCCCCCGTGTACGCAAAGAAGCTCTCGATGCTTTCCGGGTGCGAAATCAGCAGGTACCCCACGGGAACTACCATCAGGAGCAGCCATAGCGGGGTGGTCCACACCTGCAGCTTGGCCAGGGTGTTCATCCCGTAGATCACCAGCGGGATGATGATCACCGTGGAGGCCGCGTATCCCAGCCACTGCGGGATCCCCAGGCCCAGCTCCAGGCCCTGGGCCATGATGGAGCCCTCCAGCGCGAAGAAGATGAACGTGAAGGTGGCAAAGATGACGTTGGTGACCACGGATCCGTAGTAGCCGAAGCCGGAGCCGCGGGTGATCAGGTCCAGGTCGATGTTGTAGCGGGCCGCGTAATAGGCCAGCGGAAAGCCGGTGGCGAAGATGATCACGGCGGCCACCAGGATGCCGAAGATCGCGTTCACCGTGCCGTACGAAATTCCGATGTTCGCGCCGATGGAGAAGTCCGCCAGGTAGGCGATGCCGCCCAGGGCGCTGGTGGCCACCACCCCTGCGCTCCATTTGCGGTAGGAGCGCGGGGCGAACCGCAGCGTGTAGTCCTCCAGGCTCTCCTTGGTGGCGTTCAGCGCGGCCGCGTTTCCCGCGGTTGGAGTCGCCGGGGAACCGCCGACGACGCCGGCGCCGGGCGGTGCGGCGGGCTCCAGCAGTTGCGTGGTTTCTGAGTCGTGGCTCATGGGCGTGCGTCGCTTTCGTTTGGAGTTCGAGGTCTGCGGGAGACGCTATCCAGCCGAAAAGACAGTCCGATCACGGTCCTGTTTCCGTGGTGTAAAGCCTTGACTGCTCCAGTCAACAATGGTCGGGCAGGCTGCTTGTGGCCACCCCACAAAAACGGCCGCCACCTCTGGAACTAGCGTCGGAAAGGTACGTTCCGCGAGACAAAGGACCACCCATGACCCCTACCGTTCACACCTGGCCCATCCTGGAAACAGCCCGCACCCAGGTACTCGAGCAGGGCATCGGCCTCACCGAAGACCAGCTGGTGGAGGTCCTCCAACTTCCGGACGAGGCGCTTCCCCAGGCCTTGGAGCTGGCGCACCAGGTCCGGCTCCGGCATTGCGGCGAGGACGTGGAGGTTGAGGGCATCGTTTCCATCAAGACCGGCGGCTGCCCGGAAGACTGCCACTTTTGCAGCCAGTCCGGGCTCTTTGACAGCCCCGTCCGCGGCGTTTGGCTCGATATTCCGGAACTGGTCAAAGCCGCCAAGGAAACTGCGGCCACCGGCGCTACGGAGTTCTGCATTGTGGCCGCCGTACGCGGCCCGGACATCAAGCTGATGAACCAGGTCAAGTTCGCCATCGGCCGCATCAACGAGGAGGTGGACATCAACATCGCGTGTTCCCTGGGCATGCTCACCCAGCAGCAGGTGGACCAGCTCGCCGGCTGGGGCGTCCACCGCTACAACCACAATCTCGAGACCGCCCGCAGCTTCTTCCCGCAGGTGGTCACCACCCACACCTATGAGGAGCGGCTCGAGACCTGCGCCATGGTGAAGGCTGCCGGCATGGAACTGTGCTGCGGCGCACTCCTCGGAATGGGCGAGTCACTCCACCAGCGGGCGGAGCTCGCCGCCCAGCTGGCTGCACTGGAGCCGCACGAAGTGCCGCTGAACTTCCTCAACCCCAGGCCGGGGACGCCGCTCGAAAACCAGGGCCTCATGGACGGCAAGGATGCCCTCCGGGCCATCGCTGCCTTCCGGCTCGCCATGCCTCGAACGGTCCTGCGTTACGCCGGCGGACGCGAGCTCACGCTGGGTGACCTGGGCACCCGCGAAGGGCTTCTGGGCGGCATCAACGCCGTCATCGTGGGCAACTACCTCACCACCCTGGGCCGCCCCGCCACCGCCGACCTCAGCCTGCTGGTGGACCTCAACATGCCCATCAGGGAACTGCAGAAGACCCTGTGAACACGATCCCGCCGGGAGCCTCCCCCGATGCTGCGGCCCTGTACTGCGGCCTCTGCGGCGAGCCCCGCGAAGAGAACGCCCGCGAGGACAGCCCCGGCGAACGCCCTCACCGCAGGAAGGACGCGGACGACGGCGGGACCCGTCCGCCGTCGTCCGCCCACCTGCGGTGCGCGTCGGCGCTGCACCTGGAACCGCCGCGGTTCTGCGGCCATTGCGCGCGCCGCCTGAAGGTCCAGGTCACCCCGCAGGGCTGGTGGGCCTCCTGCTCACGTCATGGCGTCACCACCTACCCTGCCAGCGAGCCGTGAAAAATCAGCTACCACCCCCTAGCGCTTTTCTACAAGCCGTAGAAGAATGGCTGCATGATGTTTGAACACGCAGATGGGCAACCCGTTCTCGAACTCACCGACGAGCAGTCCTGGGAACTCCTGGAGGGCACCAAGCACGGCAGGCTGGTGGTTTCCGTTGCGGGCGAACCTGACATTTTCCCGGTCAACTACGTCACGGCAGGCAGGAAGATCTACCTGAGGACAGCACCGGGCAACAAGCTGGCACAGCTGACCATCAACTCCAAGGTGCTCTTCGAAACGGACGGCATCCTCTCGGACCAGGCGTGGTCCGTGGTCCTTCGCGGCAGCGCCCGCGTGCTGAGCAATTCCGCGGAGTTGGAAAAGGTTGAGGCGCTCGGGCTGAAGACCTGGGTTCCCACGCTTAAGGACTTCTACGTGGAGATCGATCCCAGCTCCGTCAGCGGGCGGCACTTCAACTTCGGAGAGCAGCCTGAGCGGGAGATCTAGGCGCTCCTAGACTGGAAGCATGGCGGACAGGCTCACTCCCGAGCAGCGCAGCTGGAACATGTCCCGCATCCGGGGCAAGAACACCAAGCCGGAGCTCCTGGTGCGCAGGCTCCTGCACGCGAAAGGCTACCGTTACCGGCTCCACGGCGCCGCCCGCGGGGGCAAGCTGCCGGGCAATCCGGACCTCGTTTTCGCCGGCCGCCATAAAGTCATCTTCGTCAATGGCTGCTTCTGGCACTTCCACGACTGCCGCGTCGGCCAGCATGCCCCCAAAGCCAATGCGGGCTTCTGGGCTGACAAGCGGAACCGCACCAGGGAACGTGACGCCGGGCAGCGCCGCCAGCTTGAGGATGCCGGCTGGGAGGTCCTCACCATCTGGGAATGCGAACTCAAGGACAGCTCCGCGCTCGAGTCGCAGCTGGTGCAGTTCCTTGAAACCCAGCCGCGGACTTGAGTAGATCTGTCCCGCTAAGTCCTCCGGGCAGCCAGTGCCGACTTGAACGCGGCCGCGGAAGCCTCGCTGCTGTTGATGCGCCAGTCTGTTTCCTTCTGGAGGTGGAACCAGACGAAGCCCATCACGTCCGGCTGCGCGGAAAGGTAGGACACCAGCGCCGTATTCCAGGAGGCCTTGGACCCGCCCTGCTCGCTGGACGCCACCTCCGCAATCAGGATGGGCTTGCCCGCCGCGAGTTCCCGCAACTGGGCAATGCCCGGGCCAAACAGGTCCTGCGGAGCCACCCAACTGCTCCAGGGCTGGGAGCTGCCCCAGTTGTAGCCGTCCAGGGCAACAATGTCCACGTAGTCCGCGCCGGGGTAGAGTCCGGCAAGGTCCGTGGAGCCCCAGTAGGGAACGTTCGGGGACCACACCCACTGGACGTTGTCCGCACCGGTGGACGCAACGACGTCGTGCACGTGGCGCCAGGCAGCCACATAGTCTCCGGTCTGGTTGCCGTTCACGCCTTCCGCCCAGGGGTACCAGTTGCCGTTCATTTCATGGGCGAAGCGCAGCATCACGGGCTTGCCCCAGGCCGCCAGCGCCTGACCCCATTCGCGGATCCTGGCATCAAAGTTGCCCGCGGCTATCCGGTCCAGGGCGTAGGCGGGCTGTTCCAGTCCGCCGCCCCAGGCCCAGGGCTCCCACGTAACCAGCGGCGTGGCGCCCCGCACCTGGACGGCGTCCAGCTCGGCCAGCGGCGGAGCCTGAAGGAAGTCCTTGTAGGAAAGCACCATGGTGGGGTTCTCCCCCGCCAGGGTTGCCACGTCATCGAGTTCCGCCGATGCAAGCGGTCCCCCAACGGTCGCAGCGCCAAACCGAAGTAGCGCGTTACTGGCCGGCGGTGGCTGTGGGGCGGCTATCTGGACGGCGAAGACCGCGGACGCCTTGACCGACGAGGTCTTGGCTGTCACCGTGACGTTGCCCGTGGACCTGGACGGAATGGTTACGCCCGTGCTGAAGGCGCCCGTGGAACTGGTCTTGAACGGGAACGTTGCCGAACCGATGATCACCGTTCCGGTGGTGGCGGCCTTGAACCCGGTACCGGCCACTGTCACCGCGGACCCCGCCGGACCGGACTCCGGGCTCAACGCGATTCGTGCTGCCGGAGCCGCGGCCGCCGCGGCCGGTTGGACAGCCGCAAGAACCAGGCCGGCTCCCACGAACGCAGCAATGACTAACCTCTTCAACGATTTTGCCAACACAACCCATCCCAGCTGACGGGCGGCCACGGCCGCAAGGTTCCAGTGCGGAAAGCACTGGCTCAAGTATTGGATGTGGCAGCCGCAGTGTCATCAAGAAACCCACAATTCTTCCCCGGAACGGTGCCGCCCCCGGGCGCCGGTCCTAACCTGAAACTGCACGCCCGCCAATCTCCGATGATGCGCTGCCGGACTGAAAAACGTCAGCTGGAAGGAACCCAGTGAGCCCCTCGGATGACGCCCCCCTGCCGCTGGTGGACCAGTCAGTGCTGGACCGTCTCCGGGACGAACTCGAAGAAGACGGGGGCTACAGCAAGGTGTTTGTTGGGAACTTCATCGAGTGCCTGCCCCAGCGGCTCAGCAAGCTTCGGCTGGCCCTGACCACCGGAGACCTGGAGGGCTCCGTGGACGCTGTGCTGAGCCTGAAGACCTCCAGCCAGATGGTGGGCGCGGAACGGCTGGCGGGACTGGCAACCAGTCTTGAAAGCGAAATCCGCACCGGGGCACGTGCGGCGGACGCCGCCGTCGTACTTCCCCGCCTGGCCGCCGCGTTCCTGCGGAACATCACCCAGTGCAGCCGCCAGACCACGCACCGCCTGCAGGCTCAGTGCGCGATGGGTGCCAGCCTGTAACCGACGCCGCGGACGGTCTGCAGCCAGCGCGGCTGCTGCGGCGAGTCGCCAAGCTTCTTCCGCAGGTTCCCCATGTGGACCTCGACGGAACGTTCGTCCGCCTCGCTGATGTAGCTGCCGACGTCGTAGTCTTCGTCCCGCAGCCGGCGCACCAGGTCCGACTTGGTCCGGACCGTCCGTCCGGCTTCCAGCAGCGCGTGCAGGAGTTCGAATTCCGTACGCGTCAGATTCATCTCCGTGCCGTCAACCAGGACAGTCCGGGAGGCGTAGCTGAGCTCCAGCCCGTTGTGGCTGTAGTTGCCCCGCTCCGGATGGCCGCCGGCCTCTGCCGGGATCTCCGCGGGGGTGTCCGCAGGTTCTGCGGCCGATCGCGGGCGCCGCATCATGGCCGCCACCCGGGCACGCAGTTCGCGGGGCCGGAAGGGCTTGGTGAGGTAGTCGTCGGCGCCGGACTCAAGCCCGATCAGAGTGTCCAGCTCCTCCGTGCGCGCCGTGAGCATCACAATGTAGGCGTCAGAGAACTCGCGGATCTGCCGGGAAACCTCGAACCCGTCGATGTCCGGCAAGCCCAGGTCCAGGGTGATGACGTCAGGGCTGATGGTCTTGGCCACCAGGACACCTTCAGCGCCACTGCTGGCTACCGTTACATCAAATCCGGCCTGGGTCAGCACTGTGCGAACCAATTCCCGGATGTCGTGGTCATCCTCGATGACCAGTCCCACACGTGCATCACTCATAGCGCCCCCTCAGCAGCCAACGTCAGAAGTATAGCTGGCTGCGGATATCCTGCTGGTATGGTCTCGCACGCGTCCGCCCCAATGTCCCAGGTC
Organism: Pseudarthrobacter chlorophenolicus A6; assembly: GCF_000022025.1. Taxonomy (GTDB): domain Bacteria; phylum Actinomycetota; class Actinomycetes; order Actinomycetales; family Micrococcaceae; genus Arthrobacter; species Arthrobacter chlorophenolicus. Next base: position 1,075,308 of record NC_011886.1, on the reverse strand, counting down.
AATGGCTAACCCGGTGGCATGGTCGTCCGGCGGGCTTCGCTTCTTCCGGCGCCAGTTCCACGAGTACAGCCTGCGGGACCGCGTGGCCATGAGCCAGATGCCGCTGTTCATCACCACGCTGCTGACGGTGTTCCTGGTGTGGGCTTTCTTCCCCGGAACGATGGGCAATCCGCTTTTCGCGTCGTTCGTCGTCTCGCAGCTCGTGCTCATGGGCCTTTGCTACGTGATTCCGTGGGAGCGGCTTCCCTTCACGAGCTTCCTGATCATCCCCCTGCTGGATTTCATCTCCATCGCAGTGGGCCGGGAGGGCGGGCAGGACAGCCTCACCGGCATTAGCTTGCTGGCTGTCTTCCCGGTCATCTGGCTGTGCGCCTCCGGCTACTATCCCAAAACCGCCCTGTGGCTGTCCTTCCTGGCGCCGCTGGCCATCATCTGGGTTCCCCTGCTCCTGAAAGGTGCCGTTACGGCGCAGGACCTCACCCGGTCGCTGCTGCTGCCGGTCATGATGCTCGGCATCGGGATCTCGGTCAGCGTCCTCACGCTCAGCATGATGCGCCAGCAACGCGAACTGGAGGACAAGGACGCCCAGCTCCAGGCCAACCTCCGCACCAGCCAGCGGCAGGAGTCCCTGCTGAACACCGTCCTGGATACAGTCCACCTTGGCGTTCTGGCAGTCGACGCGGACGGGCACGACGTCCTGATGAACCGGAAGCAGCGAGCCAACCACCTGCTGGCCAGCCCGAAGGACAACCCGGACCCCAACGAGTCCCAGCTTCTGGTGTTCGGCCCGGACAGGAAGACCCTCATCCCGGTGGAAGACCGCCCCGTACGCCGCGCCGTACTGGGCGAAACGTTCACGGATTACCTCGTGTGGCTGGGCGACGGCAGGGACCAGCGCGCCTTCGTCACCACCGCCCGGGCCATGAAGGACAGCGACGGCGCGTTTGCCGGATCGGTCATCGCCTTCAGCGACGTGACGGACCTGGTGAACGCCCTCGCCGCGAAGGATGACTTCGTCTCCAGCGTTTCCCACGAGTTCCGCACACCGCTGACGTCCATCCTCGGGTATGTGGAAATCCTGCTGGCCGACGAACCGGAGGAATCCCAGGAGGAGATGCTCGAAATCATCCGCCGGAACTCCGAGCGTCTGCTGACGCTGGTCTCGGACCTGCTTGCCAGCCGCAACGGGCAGCTGATCGTCTCCCCGCACACCGTGGACGTCGCTGAACTGGTCCGCACCAGTGTCTCCTCGGCACTGCCCAAGGCCACTGCCTCGGGCGTGGTGCTGGCGGCGGAGACTCCGGACCAGCTTGAGGCGCATGTGGACGGGGCCAGGATTTCCCAGGTCCTGGACAACCTGGTGTCCAACGCCATCAAGTACTCCCCCGACGGCGGCAACGTCCTGGTCAGCCTGGCCCGGGACGACGGCCACCTCGAATGCCGCGTGACGGACACCGGTATGGGGATGACGCCCGAGGACGCTTCGGAAGTCTTCGCGAAGTTCTTCCGCACCAGCAACGTCCGCCGGACGGCCATCCCGGGCGTGGGGCTGGGGCTGCCCATCAGCAAGGCCATCGTCGAAGCCCACGGCGGGACCATCAGCGTGGACAGCACTCTGGGCCAGGGCACCACCTTTACGTTCCGGGTGCCGGTCTAGATTTCGACGGGCTCAATCACCGCTGGTTGAGCCCGCTGAGACCCGGACCACTTCGCCCCAGGACTGCCGGGCCAGGTCCTGCACCGCGGCCAAAATCTCCGCGGGCGGCAGGGAGAGGTCCAACGGGAACTCCACGATGTCGATGTCCGTGTTCAGGATCCGGCGGAGCTTGATGTCACCGGAGCCGGCGTAAACCAGCCACGCTGTTGGCACCGCCAAAGCCGTGCAGTGGGCAAGCATCTGGAAGTGGTCGGCGGTGAGGGAAGCGCCGGAGTCTGTGGCGGCTTTGTACTTGGCGTTGTAGGCCACCACGGGACGGCCACCGAGCATGTGCACGGCGTCAGGCTGCACCGTGAGGCGGTCCGAGTCCCGTACGGCTTCGCTCAGCAGCGCGTTGTACCTGAGCCTCAGTTCCCCGGGGTACGCGGCCATCGCTTCCCGCAGTGCGGTGCCCACGAAGTCCTCGAAAACCCTGGCCATGTCCACCACGAACGCGGCCGTCTGCTGCCGCCCCGGGCCTGCCTCTGCGGACGCGTTGCGGAGGATGAGCTCGGCCAGCCGCAGCACCGGGTGGTACCGGAGGTTCATCCTGCTGGGCTTCCATGGCGGCAGCGGCGCGCCGGACGGGAGCCGGGTGACGCCGTCGAGCTTTCCTTTGAGGAGGCGCAGCCGGCTCAGCACCTCGGGCCGGACCCTCGGCACCTGGCCCATGCGTTCCAGGGCTGCCCGCAGGATCCGGTTCTCGGCGATGTCCTCGGTGAATTCGTCGTAGGAGACCTCCAGCGGGACCAGCATGCCCGGCCGGCGGGAAATCTGGTCCGAGATGCGGATGCGCCCCTTGACCGTGCGGAGGGATTCATCCACGGTGAGGTAGCCCTGCAGGACGCCGCGTCCCAGCGCCCGTTCGGCCAACTGCGCCAGGGACTCGGCCAGCGCACTCCACAGCTCCCGCTCCTCGAAGCCGGCCACCGCGTCCGGCCGGAAGCCCTGCTCCCCCGCATAACTCAGGAGGAACAGCAACCGGCCAAGGCCCAGCCGGTCCTTGGGACGGACGTCCAACTGCACTGACGAGGTGCGCACCGAACCCACTTTGCCCACAGGTTCGATCCGGTACAGCCCCATCCCCATGGGCGTAGCCCTGGCCAATCCACTCGAGTTCAGGAACGAGGCACTGGCCGGATCCAGCCGTTCCACGATCCCCCGGGACAGTTCGTCCAGCACCAGGTGCCGCGCGGCACCTCCGGGTCCGCGCCCGCCGGCGTTGCCTACCGGGGCGAAAGCCCTGGCGGGGTCAGCGGAGCGCAAGGCGTCCCAGCAACTGCTCCAGCCCGAACCGTTCCTCCAGCTGCGCGCGGGTCAGCTGGCCGTGGTAGTGCTCCTCCAGCAGCGGCATAAGCTCGTACTTCCAGATCCGCCGCAGCCCGGCCGGTGTCTGCGCCGCCGGCTTCATGAAGTAGGACGGACCGATCATCAGGTCCCGGTCCCATTCGTCTATGGCCCCATTGAGTGCGTCCAGCAGCAGCGCCGGCGTGGTGTCCAGCCCGCGTGCCTCGAGGAAGCGGAGCAGCGAGCCCTTGACGGGTTCGGTTTGCGGATGCAGCTCAATGAATGAGAACCGGCGGCGGATGGCGGCATCCATCATGGCGATGGACCGGTCCGCAGTGTTCATGGTGCCGATGATGTACAGGTTGTCCGGCAGCGTGAACGGCTCGTTGGGGCTGTACTGCAGGTAAATGCGGTCGTCCCGGTACTCGAGCAGGAAGTACAGCTCGCCGAACACCTTGGCCAGGTTGGCGCGGTTCATCTCGTCGATGATCAGGAAGTACGGCTTTTTCTCGTTGCCGGGCTTGGCAGCTTCCTCGGCGAGGCGGCGCAGCGGGCCGGCAACCAGCTTGAAGGAGACCTGGCCTTCGTCCGTTTTGTCCGGCCGGTACCCCTCGAAGAAGTCCTCGTAGGCGTACGAGGGGTGGAACTGCACCAGCTTGACCCGCTCATCGGTGGTGTCATCAGCCAGCTCCGCTGCCAGGTGCTTGGCCAGGTACGTCTTGCCGGTGCCGGGCGGGCCGTACAGGACCAGCTGCCGGTTCTCCTCCAACAGGTCCGCGATTTCCTGCAGGGGGTCGAGGTCCATGTGCAGGGACGCCGCGAACTCCGCCCTCAGCGGGCGGAAGCCCTCCTGGAGCGGTTGCACGACGGCGGCGGCTTCCGTTTCGGCGTCAGGCTCAGTCTCGGCTTCGGCCGGGAGGAGGGCCTGCAGCGCCTGCACCACGCGGGTTGCGTCCACCACGATGCCGGGGGTGGCGAGCTGCCGCTGGACGTGCCGGGGCAGGCTGGTGGTGGCGTGGCCTTCGTCGAACCAGCGCACTTTCCGGCGCAGCCGCCGGTTGTCATCGTTGTACTCCGGTTCGCCCAGCACGCCGCCCAGCCGGACCGTGCCCGCGTGCTGGTACAGGACCAGGTCGCCGGGCTTCATGACGGTGAGGAAGGCAAAGACGGCCGTTTTGGTGTCCTCGCGCTCCACGTAGCCAAGGTGCTTGTAGTCCTCGTCCACGGCATGCTGGACCAGCCCGGCGGTGACGCCGGGCTCCAGCAGGCGGAGGTGTTCGACGTCGAGTGTCACCTTTTCCTCACCTTGCCAGGCGGTGAGCAGCTCGGCGTTGTCGTGGTGCGTCCGGAGCAGCCATGCGCGGCGTCCGGGGTCGCCCACCTTGCGCCACTGGCTGACAAGCTGGCGGGCGTACCAGTCGATGCGCTGGCCGGCTTGCTCATCGAGGTGCAGGCGGATGCGGTGGATGTCCGCGGTGACGTCCTCCTCGGAATCCCCCTTGGCGCCACCCACCAGTGAGGCGAAGGCGTCCCGGATTTCCTGCCGCTCCACGTCCGCCACCACGGGTTCAAAGTAGCTGGGCCAGGCCAGGAATTCGATGCTGCGCCGGAGGGCAGGCTGGTCAGCCGGGGTGCCGGCGGCCAGGGCGTGGAACTTCAGCGGGTCCAGCAGCGCAGCGGTGATGGTGGTGGGCGCCTGCTGGTCCACATGCTGCACGAACCGGCACAGCCACCGGAGGTGGTCCCAGATGGTCCAGTTGAACTCGGCCGTGCGGTCCCGGATTACGCCGTGGTCCGTCATGCCCTGATAGAGCTCTTCAGGCAGTTCCAGGGGCGGCTCCAGCCAGGAGGCGGCCTCGGCCACGCGGGCCCGCTTGACCTTGAGCGATTTCACCTCATGCGCCAGCGGCAGGGACTGCAGGAACAGAAGCTCGGCGGCGAGCTGCTTCGCTTCGCGGGAGGCGCCGTCAAGGTTCTGCCGGAGGTTGGTCATCATGGGCGCTTTGGGATCCGGTGTGCCCCGTTCCAGGCGGTCCAGCAGTTCCGCGGCGGCCTCGGAGGTCCAGGTCAGTGTCCGCCCGTCCAGGGCCGATGGTTTTCCCTGCAGCCCCGGGCCCAGGACAAACCATGCTGCGTCCTCGATCTCCTTTGAGATGCCGAGGGCGCGGGTCATGGCAGCAGTGGAGGCGGGGGTCATGGATTCAAATTTACAGGGTCTAACTGGGCGCCTGCTCAAAGCCGCTTGGCCGCCCGGCCAGGAGCCGCCCGGTTCCCGCCGGACAGCTCCTGGCCGTTAGCCCGGGACCTTACGTGCGCGGAGCGGACCGCTTTCGCCCGAAGATGAAGTACCCCATGGGACCGACGAAGTTGATGAAGGATGCCGCCCGCCAGGCGCCCTTGGGCCCGTTGATCAGTGCCGCCGGCCGCTTCGAGATATCCCGCTGCGCCGCTACCAGCATCGAGAGCTGGACGATGGCCACGATGATGGTGCCTGCCTTGGACGACGGCGACATCTCCTTCCAGGTCTTCTTCTTCCTGGCGACGCGGGTCTTGTTCTTGCCCATCTGGCTTCCTTTCGCTGTGGTGTAATTCCAGTCCAGTGTGCCCCGTGGGGTGCTGTCCAGGGGCTTAGTGCCTGTACGGCGCCATGCGTTCCTTCTGTTCCGGTGTGAGCCGCTGCACCCGCCCGGTGGCCTCGTCCACGAAGGCAAGGTGGCTGCTGGCCTTGACGCAGTCCTCCCCTGTGACGGGGTCCTGGACCAGGTAGTGGATGTCGAAGCTGGCGCCTTTGACGGCACCGATCCATACCTGCACCACGGCCGGGACGTTGCGGTATTCCAGGGTCCGCACGTAGCGGATCTTGTGGTCCACCACCAGGGCCATGATGCCGTCCGGGACATCGTTGAACAGCGAAACCTGCGGCTGGACGCCGGGCAGGCCTGCTCCCCGGGGCGGACCGAAGGCACCGATCCGCGCTTCTTCAAGCATGCGGACGATCTGGACGTTGTTGATGTGCCCGTAGGCGTCCATGTCGCCCCAGCGCATGGGAACGGGGACTTCGATCCGCTGCCCGCCGTTCCCGTCGTGCGCGCTCAGCTGTGCACCGCCGTCGAATCGTCCACCGGCACGTCACCGGCGTCGGCCCCGGCGAACTGGGACATGTACAGGCGGTGGTAGGCTCCTCCGGCCGCAAGCAGGACCTTGTGGTTGCCCTGCTCCACGATCTTGCCGTTCTCCATGACCAGGATGGTGTCGGCGTCGCGGATGGTGGAGAGCCGGTGCGCAATCACGAAGCTGGTGCGGTCCGACCGGAGTGCGGCCATGGCCTTCTGCACCAGCAGCTCTGTGCGGGTGTCCACCGAGCTGGTTGCTTCGTCCAGGATCAGCAGTGACGGGTTGGCCACGAAGGCCCGGGCAATGGTGATCAGCTGCTTTTCGCCGGCACTGACGTTGTTGCCTTCCTCGTCAATCACCGTGTTGTAGCCCTCGGGCAGGGCGCGGACGAAGCGGTCCACGAACGTGGCCTTGGCGGCGGCCATGACCTGCTCTTCGGTGGCGTCGAGGTTGCCGTAACGGATGTTGTCGTAGATGGACCCACCGAACAGCCAGGCGTCCTGCAGCACCATGCCAACCTTGGAGCGGAGTTCGGACCGGCTAAGGTGCGTCACGTCCACGCCGTCCAGGGTGATGGAACCGGAGTTGAGCTCGTAGAAGCGCATCACCAGGTTCACCAGGGTGGTCTTTCCGGCGCCCGTGGGTCCCACGATGGCCACGGTGTTTCCCGGCTCAGCAGTGAAGGACAGGTTCTCGATGAGCTGCCGGTCTTCGGTGTAGCTGAACGTGACGTCCCGGAATTCCACGTGGCCATCGGTCCTGGCCGGCAGGTGCTCCGTTGCGGTTTCCGCGTCCTGTTCGTCGGCGTCGAGGAACTCGAACACCCGCTCGGCTGAGGCCACACCGGACTGGAGCATGTTGGCCATGCCGGCCATCTGCCCCAGCGGCTGCGTGAATTCGCGGGAGTACTGGATGAAGGCCGTGGCGTCGCCGAGCGACATGGAGCCGGAGGCGACGCGCAAGCCGCCCACAACGGCGATGCCCACATAGCTGAGGTAGGACACGAACTGCATCACCGGGAAGATGATGCCGGAGACGAACTGTGCGCCGAAGCTGGCCTTGTACAGGGCTTCGTTGCGCTCGTCGAACCGGTCGAGCATGTCCGCCTCGCGGCCGAAGACCCGGACGAGGTCATGGCCGGAGAAGGATTCCTCGATCTGCCCGTTCAGCATGCCGGTGTTCTTCCACTGCGCCGCAAAGAGCTTCTGGCTCCGCACGCCGATGAAGCCTGCTGCGACGCCGGACAGCGGCAGGGCTACCAAGGCGATCAATGCCAGCTGCCAGGAGACGATGAACATCATGATGACGATGCCCACCACTGTCAGCAGGGAGTTGATCAGCTGCGCGAAGGCCTGCTGGAGCGCCTGCTGGATGTTGTCGACGTCGTTAGTCACCCTGGAGAGCACGTCGCCGCGCTGGCGGGTGTCGAAGTAGTTCAGCGGGAGGCGGTTGAGCTTCTTCTCGGTGTCGTCGCGGAGCTTGCGGATCACCTTCATGACGATGCGGTTCAGGACGTAGCCCTGCAGCCACAGGAAGATGTTGGCCACGAAGTACATCAGCAGGACCACGGCGATGAGCATGGTCAGCTTGTTGAAGTCGATTCCGGTGCCGGGCACGAGTTCCATCCGGGAGACCATGTCCGCAAAGTTGTCCTGGCCCTGTTGGCGCAGCCCCTCCACGAACTGGTCCTTGCTCACACCGGCCGGCAGTTGCTTGCCCACCACACCGCCGAAAATGACGTCCATGGCCTGGCCGAGGATTTTGGGGGCGATGACGTTGAGCACCACGGCCACCACCACCATGGCCACCACTACGGAGATGCCCAGGGATTCGGGCCTCAGCAGGCCCATCAGCCGTTTGGCCGACGGCCAGAAGTGCTGGGCCTTCTTGGCGGGCATGCCGCCGAACATATCGCCGTCGGCTTCGGAGGGCGTGAACTCCTCCTCGTAGAAGTCGTCGTCCTCCACCACCGCGTTTTCAGCGGAGCCGCCGGTGCCCTTTGCGGGCCCGGCGTCCTGCCCGTTTTTCGCGGAGTCTTTCTTGCGGGGGCTCATGCCATTTCCTCCACGCTCAGCTGCGATTCAACAATTTCCTGGTAGGTGGGTGAGGTTTCCAGGAGTTCCTCATGCGTTCCGCGGTCCACGATCCGGCCGTTGTCCAGCACCAGGATCTGGTCCGCCTCGGTGATGGTGGAAACGCGCTGGGCCACGATGATGACCGTCGCGTCGGCAGTGGTGTCCTTGAGGGCGGCACGGAGTCTGGCATCCGTGGCAACGTCCAATGCCGAGAACGAGTCGTCGAAGAGGTAGACCCGGGGTTTGGTCACCAGGGCCCGGGCGATGCAGAGCCGCTGGCGCTGCCCGCCGGAGACGTTCGTGCCGCCCTGGGAGATCCGGGATTCGAGCGCCTTGGACTTTTCCCGGACGAACGATTCTCCCTGCGCCACCCGCAACGCTTCCCAGAGTTCCTGGTCCGTGGCGTCGGTCTTGCCGAAGCGCAGGTTGTGCTCGATGGTGCCGGAGAAGAGGTAGGGCCGTTGGGGCACGAGCGCCACGCGCTTGGTGATCTCGGCGTGGTCAAGGTTGTTGACGGGGACACCGTCCAAAAGGACCTCGCCTTCCGCGGCGTCGTAGAGACGTGGCAGCAGCGAGAGCAGGCTGGTCTTGCCCGCACCGGTGGAACCGATGATCGCGATGGTCTGGCCCGGCCGGGCGGTGAAGCTGATGTTGCTCAGCACCGGGGACTCGGCGCCCGGGTAGGCGAACGTGACGTTGCGGTATTCCACCACGCCGCTGAGCTCCGAGGGGGCTACCGGGCGTTCGGGATCGTGGATGGAGGGCTCGACGTCGAGCACCTCGCCGATGCGGTCCGCACAGACAGAGGCACGCGGGATCATCATGGCCATGAACGTGCCCATCATGACGGCCACCAGGATCTGGAGCAGGTACTGGAGGAACGCTGTCAGGGCGCCCACCTGCATGTCACCCGAATCGACCCGCTGGCCGCCGAACCACAGCACCGCGGCCGTGGACAGGTGCAGGATCATGCTGATGGCGGGGAACATGAGGACAAACAGGGCACCGATCTTCAGCGAAACATCGGTGAGCTCCTTGTTGGCTTCGCCGAACCGGCCGGTCTCATACGGTTCCCGGACGAACGCCCGGACCACCCTGATGCCGATGATCTGTTCGCGGAGCACCGCGTTGATGCGGTCGATCTTCTTCTGCATCGACCTGAACAGGGGCATGAGCCGGACCACGAGGTACCCCACCACCACGGTCAGCAGCGGGACGGAAACCCACACCAGCCAGGACAGGTTGATGTCCTCACGCAGCGCCATGATGATGCCGCCGATGCACATGATGGGAGTGGCCACCATGAAGTTCAGGCCCATCAACACCAGCATCTGCACCTGCTGCACATCATTGGTGCCACGGGTGATCAGCGTGGGGGCGCCGAATGCGTTGACGTCCTTGGCGGAGAAGCTGGTGACTTTCCGGAACACGGCCCGGCGCAGGTCGCGGCCCAGGGCCATGGCCGTCTTTGAACCGAAGTAGACCCCGGCGATGGCGGCAGCCACCTGGGCAAAGGCCACCAGCAGCATCACGGCACCGGTGCGCCAGATGAAGTCGGTGTCTCCCCTGGTGACGCCTTCATCGATGATCCGTGCGTTCAGGCTGGGCAGGTAAAGGGCCGCGATGGTGGACGCGAGCTGGAAGATAATGACGGCGGCGATGTAGGGAGAATACGGTTTGGAGTAGCGCCGTATGAGCGTAAGGAGCATGGTTTCAACTCTAGTGTTGCCCACTGACATTGGAGTCCCATTTAATCCACCTTTTCGCTCCGGTTAACGCTGCCGGCATCCGCAGCGCCCCCTACGAAAACAGGGCCGCCGCCCGTGCCCGGATTGATGTCCGGATGCGGGCGGCGGCCCTGTTCCTTACGCATGGCTGGTGCGCGCAGTGCCTTACTGGTCCCCGGGGGTCCCGGTGGGTGCTGCGGACGGCGGGTTTGCGGCACTGTGCTTGCCGCGCCCGGCAAGGTACAGGGCTGCGGCAGCCTGCAGCTTGCGTTCCTTGAGCAGCTTCCGCTGGACCCTGCGGAGTTCAGCTGCCGTCGCTTCCTGCTGGGCGGCGAGGTCCCGCTGGGACCGCAGCTGCTCCTGGATGTCCAGCACCAGTCCGCCCAGTTCGGCCTGCTGCCGGGCCAGCAGGTGCTGAGTGTCCTGCAGCTTCCGGAGGGTGTCGGCGGCACTGGCGACGGCGTCGGCAGCCTTTTCCACAGAGTCGGCGGACCGCAGGTCCAGCCCTTCGCTGCCGAACGTCCGGGCAAAAGCCTCCTCGAAGTCCTCCGTAGCTACGGACCTGGACGCGGCTGCGGCCGCCGCCCTGCCGCCGTCGTACGTCTTTGCCGGCGCGGCTGCTGCCCCCGCACCTGCGTGGATTCCCGCCGGCCGGGCAGCAGAGGCGGTGCTGTATCCACTGTCCGCGTCGCGGGGACCCTCGGCGGAAACCACGGGCAGCTGCCCGGTCATGGCGGTCATTCCCGCTTCGCCGGCGGCGTTGGCCTCCAGGGCCTTTTCAGGAGTGATGTCCACGGTCTTGCGGAGCGGCACTTCCTTGATGAAGAGGACTGCGATCAGGGCAACCACGGCGACGACGGCGGAGATCATGAAGATCCCGGCAGTGGCGTCACCATAAGCGGCCCGCATGACGTCGGCGATGGGGGCGGGCAGGTCCTTGAGGTCCAGCGTCGCACCGCTGTTGCCGGTGGACTCGATGCCGAGCTTCGTCAGTCCGTCCGTGGCCAGGTCCTTGACGTGGTTGGCCATGACGGCGCCCAGCACGGAGACGCCGATGGCGCCGCCGACGGAGCGGAAGAAGGCAACGGAAGCACTGGCGGAGCCGATGTCCTGGGCACGGACCGTGTTCTGGACGGCGAGGACCAGGTTCTGCATGAGCATGCCGAGGCCGATGCCGAAGATGCCCGTGTAGATACCGGTCAGCCAGAGTTCGGTGGTGTGGTCCATGGTGCCGGCCATCGCCAGGCCGCCGATCAGCAGGACGGTACCGCCGATAAGGAAGCCCTTCCACTTGCCGTAGCGGCTGATCAGCTGGCCCGAAACCACCGAGCCGACAAGGTTGCCGGCGATCATGGGCAGGGTCAGCAGGCCAGCCTCGGTGGGCGTGGCGCCGCGGGCCACCTGGTAGTACTGGCCCAGGAAGGTTGACGAACCGAACATGGCAACGCCAACGGCCACTGATGCAACGATGGCCAAAGCGGTGGTGCGGTCGGAGATGATCTTCAACGGGATGATCGGTGCGGACACCTTGGACTCAACCAGCACCAGCAGGGCCAGCAGGAGGACGCCGCCGCCCACCATCAGTGCCGACTGCCAGGACCACCAGTCGTAGTAGTCGGCCTTGCCGGCGAAGGATACCCAGATCAGGAGCAGGCTGACGCCGGAGGTCAGCAGGATGGCACCAAGCCAGTCGATTTTGGCGGGCCGCTTGACGTGGGGGATCTTCAGCGTGATTTGGAGCAGGATCAGGGCGACGACGGCGAGCGGCACACAGACGAAGAAGGTCCAGCGCCAGCCCAGCGAGCTGTCCACGATGAAGCCGCCCAGCAGGGGGCCACCTGCGGTACCGACGGCCATGACGGCGCCCATGTATCCGGAGTACTTGCCACGTTCGCGGGGCGGGATGATGGAGCCGATGATTGCCTGCGCCAACGCGGTGAGGCCACCCATGGCGATGCCCTGGATCACGCGGGCGGTGAGCAGGAACGGGATGTTTTCCGAGAACCCTGCCATGACCGAGCCGGCCACGAAGATCACGATGCTCAGCTGGACCAGGACCTTCTTGTCGAAAAGGTCTGCGAGCTTGCCCCAGATGGGGGTGGTGGCCGCGTTGGCCAGCAGCGCCGCCGTGATGACCCAGGCGAAATCCGTCTGGGTGCCCTTGAGCTCGGACATGATGGTGGGCAGCGCGTTGGCCACAATGGTGCTGCTGAGGATGGCGGTGAAGAAGGCAGCGAGCAAGCCGGTGAGGGCCTCCATGATCTGCCGGTGGTTCATGGGTGCGCCGGGTTCGTGGCGCTTGGATTGCCGTGATTCCTGTTTGGCAGAGCGTTCGCGGTGGCGCTCCTCCAGGTCCGCGGCGGCGGTGACGTTAGCCATTGAGGGACTCCTGCATGGTCTGGTGTTCGGTGGTGGTTCCGGCCGCCCTTGCCCGGATGGAATTCTTCAGTGAGGCTGTCAGTTTGTTGAGCATCGCGGCTGTGGCGATGGCATCGTCTTCGTTCCAGTCGGAGAGGTAGCCCTGCAGTGTCTCGGCCCGGTGCCGGATGAGCTCCGCAAGTTTCTCCTTGCCCCGCGGTGAGAGGGCCAGCAGCTGGGCCCTGCCATCGTCCGGATCCGGAGTCCTGACCACCAGGCCGGCGTCGGCAAGCTCCGCGATATGCCGGCTGAGCACCGGCGGGCTGACGCCCAGGCGTTCAGCCAGGTGCGCCGCGCGGGTTTCCCCTTCGCCGATGAACTTGAGCACGCCCTGGAGGGCGATGCCGGTGCCCTGGCCCTTGACATTGATCATGGTGACGCAGCGCAGTGCGCGCTGGAGGTCAAAGATATGGCCGACGAGATCGGCGGCGGTGGCCGGTGCGACAGACATGACCCTCCCTAAAGAATTAGTTGCTGCAAGCAACTGTATCAGGAAAAGGTTGCTTAGGGAAACAAATTTTCCCGCCGCCGTCGAACGCGTCCTTAAACGGCAAACGCCCCCGCACCGCTGCCAGTGCAGGGGTGCGGGGGCGTCGCTGCGACGATGCGCTGCTAGTCGCCCAGGTGTGTGGGTCCGAACATTTTCAGGAGCGTTTCAACCACGACGACGTTGGGACCGTCGGCGGCGAAGCCTGCCTTAAGCGCGTCCCCCACATCCCCGGGGGCCACTTTGACGGCGGGTACGCCGAACGCTTCGGCGAGCTTGACGAAGTCCGGGCGGGCGAGCTCGGTGGCAGTGGCTTTGCCGAACGCGCCCACCATGTATTCGCGCAGGATGCCGTAGCCGCCGTCATCCACGATCAGCCAGGTGACCGGGACGTTGTGCTGCTTGGCCGTGGCCAGCTCAGAAATGGAGTACATGGAGGAACCGTCGCCGGACACCGCCAGCACCCGGCCGGGCTTTCCTAAGGTTTCCAGGCCAACCGCAGCCCCGATGGCAGCCGGGAAGCCGTAGCCCAGGCCGCCGGCGCCCTGGGCTGAGTGGAACTGCCCCTCGCGGGAGTCCCAGCAGGACCAGCCCCAATAGGAGGCGATGGTCATGTCCCAAAAAGTCTGCATGTCCGCCGGAACCGCTTCGCGGATGTCGGCCATGAACGCCAGTTCCTTGGCGAGGTCCTGGGACTCCAGCCTGGCTCTTACCTTTGCGAGGGACTCCTTGACCAGTTCTTCAGGAGTGGAACCGTGCCAGTCAGCCGCGACGTCCGCGGGCGCCAGCGCTTCGTCCAGGGCTGCCAGTGCCTGGCCCGCGTCGGCTCGGATGCCCAGGCCCGGCCGGTTGGATTCCAGCACGCGGGGTTCGGCGTCGATCTGGATGATTCGGCCGCGGGGTTCGAACGTGAAGTAATTGGATGTAACTTCACCCAGGGATGAGCCGATGACCACCAGGACGTCCGCGTCCTCGAGGACGTCGGTCATGTACCGGTCCTCAATCCATGACTGCAACGACAGCTCGTGGTTCCAGGGGAACGCGCCGTTACCGCCCGGGGTGCAGATCACCGGCGCACGGAGTTTCTCGGCAATGGACAGCAGCGATTTCTCCGCCTCGCCGCGGCGGGTGCCGCCGCCGGCAATGATCGCCGGGCGCCTGGCCTCCTGCAGCCACTTCACGGCTTCGCGGACCAGTTCGACGCGCGGCGGGTTGTCCGCGGCCTCGGCCAGCGCGTCCTCCACCGGCGGAACCATGATGGGATCCAGCAGGACGTTCTGCGGGATCTCGATCCACACCGGCCCCTGGGGCGAGGAAATCGCCTCGGTCCAGGCATCCTGGATGGCCGACGGGATGCCGGAGGCGTGCTGGATCAGCCGCTGGCTCTTGGTGACGTTGGCAGCGGATGCCTTCTGGTCATCGAGCTGGTGGAGCATGCCCTTGCGACGTGCCCCCAGTCCCTCCAACGGGATCTGGCTGGCCACCACCACCATGGGCACGCCGGTGGCGTAGGCCTCCTGCAGCCCGGCCAGCGAGGTCAGAGCGCCGGGGCCGGTCGACAGGAACAGGACGCCCACCTCACCGGTGGCACGCGAATACCCGTCCGCGGCGAACGCGGAGTTGTTTTCCACCCGCGATGAGACAAACTGCAGGTTGCCGCGGCCCATCGCGTCGAAGAGGCCCAGCGCGTGCTGGCCGGGAATGCCGAAGACCGTCTTCGCGCCCAGGGCCTCGAGGGTCTCGACGACGAGGTCCCCGCCGTTGCGGGCACCGGTCCCCTTGGTCGGGGCTGCAGTCCCTGGATCGAAATCGATCATGGCCGCCTACTCCTTGCCCGCTGCTGCGAACCCTGCCGGCCGGCGGACTTCCTGCCCGAGGGCCTGGGCGGCGTAGCCGGTCGGGGCACCGAAGCGGTCGCCCGGGACGGCGCTGTCCGCCATCAGCGTCACCAGCTCATAGGCCACATGGCTTCCGGCGACGCCGGTGATTTCTGCGTGGTCGTAGGCCGGGGCAACCTCCACGACGTCGGCGCCTACCAGGTTCATGCCGCGGAAGCCCCTGATGATTTCCAGGAGTTCGCGGCTGGTGATGCCGCCTGCTTCCGGGGTTCCGGTGCCGGGTGCGTGCGCCGGGTCGAGGACGTCGATGTCTACCGAGATGTAGAGGGGGCGGTTGCCGATCCGGTCACGGACCTTGGCCACGGTCTCCAGGACGCCCTGGTAGTAGACATCCGCCGAGGTGACGATGCCGAAACCGAAGCGGTGGTCGTCGTCGAGGTCCTTCTTACCGTACAGCGGGCCGCGGGTGCCGATGTGGCTGATGGCCTCGGTGTCGAGGATGCCTTCCTCGACGGCACGGCGGAACGGAGTTCCGTGGGTGTATTCAGCGCCGAAGTAGGTGTCCCAGGTGTCCAGGTGCGCGTCGAAGTGCAGCATGGCGATCGGGCCGCCGGCGCGTTCGGCGGCGGCGCGAAGCAGTGGCAGCGCGATGGTGTGGTCGCCGCCGAGCGTCACCAGCTTGCTGCCGCCGGAGGTGAGGTCAAGGGCGTTCTGCTGGATGGTTTCGATGGCCTCATTGATATTGAAGGGGTTGACGGCCATGTCCCCGGCGTCGGCCACCTGGATGTTTTCGAACGGGCTGACGTCCCAGGCCGGGTTGTACGGGCGGAGCAGGCGGCTGGCTTCCCGGACATGGTTGGCCCCGAACCTGGCACCCGGCCGGTAGGAGACGCCTGAGTCGAAGGGCACGCCCACCACCGTGACGTCTGCCTTGGCCACCTGGTCCAGCCGCGGAAGGCGCGCAAACGTGGCCGCTCCGGCGTAACGCGGAATCCGGGATGAGTCGATGGGTCCAAGGTTGCCGTTGGCTTCGATGCGCAGCTCTTCCATGCGGGTTTCTCCTTCGAAGAGTGAGGGGCTGGTGTGACTGTCATCATACACCGCGGTTTTCCAATGCGCACCAAGTGTTTACCTTCTCGGCGTGGGGGCCGTGCGGTCCTGCCCAGCTGCCGCCGACACTAGGGACACATCCCCACCCGCGAACCGCGCAATCCCGGCACCTCACAGCTAACGCAGCGCAAGTAACTGGGAGGGAAGGCACTGACACCCGGGTCCGCGACTGCCCACATACGCCCAAAAGCGGGTTCCGCGCTCCCTGCGCACACCATCCAATGGGCTCATGGACATCCTCGAACACCTTCGACAGTCAGGCGGCGTAACCCGCTCAGGTCAACTCCTTGGGGCGGGCTTCACGCCACGGGACCTCCAACGGCTCGCGGGGCCGGGCGCCAGCCAACCCCGGCGCGGCGTTTTCGTCCTGCCCGATTGCGATAAAGCATTCCTTGCCGCGATCCTGCATAACGGCAGGCTGAGCTGCGCCAGCGCCGCCGGCCTCAACGGACTCTGGCTCCGTTCACCGCCCGAGCAGCCGCATCTGGCCTGCCGCCACGGTCACGGCAACGGCTTCATCCGGCACCGCACCGTGAGGTTCCCGGGACACCCTTCGCTGCCCGTGGCCGCCGTGGAGGATGTGGCGCTGCACGCTTTGGGCTGCCTGGCGCCGCCGGCCTCAACGGCAATCGCGACGTCGGCCATCAGGTTGCATGGCGTCCCGCGCGAACTGCTGGCCTCCCGGCTCCAGGCCGACCGCTCCGGCCCCGCACGCAGAATCTTGAGAGAACTCGATCTCCGCGCAGAGTCGATTGTGGAAGTTGATGCCCAACACTTGTTCCGGACACACGGAATCACCTACGACGCCCAGGTCTTCCTGCCCGGGATAGGCCGGGTGGATTTCCTGCTGGGCGGATTCCTGATCGTGGAGATTGACGGGTTCGCTTTCCACTCGAAACGGGAGGACATGCTCCGGGACAGGACCCGCAACAACCTGTCCGCCGTCCACGGTTATGCCGTCCTTCGCTACATGCCCGAACACATCTGGTTCAACCCGGGTCAGGTCGTGGAAGAAATCAGGTCAGTCCTGGCCGGACAGCGGTTCCGGCGCAGGTAGTGTGCGTTCCAGCCCAGTTACCGCCACCCCTTGGCGCTCCGCTTCAACCCGCCCTGCGGAAACTGGGGACTCGCGCCGGGGATAGAGAACAGTAACCGGGCAGGAAGGGACACAGCCAGGAAGGGAGGGATCTACCGGCTGGCGGCGGGCACCAGGACCCAGAGCACTTCCACCGGCTTGTCTGTGGGGTTGATCCAGGTGTGCGGTTCACGGCCGGGGAAGGTGACGGTATCCCCCGCATTGAGGTCGTATTCCTCGTTGGTGAGGATCAGCCTGATGCTGCCCTTGGTGACGTGCAGGACGTCGACGTCGCAGTCCACGGCGTAGAGCTCGGACTCGCCACGGCCGTGCGGCTCGATGACCGCCTGGATGATCTGGATGCGCCGCTCGGACCGTGCCGTCAGCAGGCGTTCCACAATCCCCTGCCCGCCGAGGGAGATCCGCGGTCCTTCATTGCGCTTGGTCAGATGGGTCTCCGGCGCCACAAAGAGGTCACCGATGGAAATGGACAGGACCTGGCACAGCGTCACCAGCGAAGCAACAGAGGGCGAGGTGAGGTCACGCTCCACCCTGCTCAGGAAGCCCTTGGTCAGCCCGGTGGCGTCCGCCACCTGCTCGATGGTGAGCCGCTGGGACTGCCGCGCCGCGCGAATCCGGGAGCCGATGGCAACCGGTACATTGCTGGGCTCAACTGGCAGTGCCTTCATCTAAGAACCTTTCATAGCCGGCAGTCCGGCCCCGCTCTGCAGCAATACTAATGGCCGCCACCATGTGTGACGCCTCCATGGCGCGCGGGCCCGGATCACGAACTTCCCCTTGACTGTTACGGCGGTCACAGCCTAATCTTTGGAAACACCTGTTGCCTATAAGGCAATTATCGGGAGTTTCCTCCCTTTTCCATCTTCCGCAGTTCAGTCCGGATCCCCGCCGGGCGCGTCGGCTGCCAATCAGCTCCAAGGAACCCAACATGGATGCAAGTGTCATCAACATCGCCATCGTGGTGGTGTACCTCGTCGCAATGCTGGCGTTCGGCTGGTGGGGCAAGTCCCGCACCCGCAACAACAGCGACTTCTTGGTGGCCGGCCGCCGCCTGGGCCCCTTCCTCTACACCGGCACCATGGCCGCCGTCGTCCTGGGCGGCGCCTCCACGGTGGGCGGCGTTGGCCTGGGCTACAAGTTCGGCATCTCCGGCATGTGGCTGGTGGTCGCCATCGGCGCCGGTGTCCTGCTCCTCAGCCTCGCCTTCGCAGGCACCATCCAGAAGCTGAAGATCTACACCGTCTCCCAGATGCTGTCCCTGCGCTATGGCAGCCAGGCCACCCGCACCTCCGGCATCATCATGCTCGCCTACACTCTGATGCTGTGCGCCACGTCCACCGGCGCCTACGCCACCATCTTCGTGGTGCTTTTCGGTTGGGACCGGGCAGTGGCCATAGCTGTGGGCGGCGCGATCGTCCTGGTGTACTCCACCATCGGCGGCATGTGGTCCATCACCCTGGCGGACCAGGTCCAGTTCGTGATCAAGACCGTGGGCATCTTCTTCCTCATGCTGCCCTTTACGCTGAACGCCGCGGGCGGCCTGGACGGCATCCGCAGCCGCGTGGAAGAAAGCTTCTTCCAGATCGACGGCATCGGCGTCGAAACCATCATCACCTACTTCGTGGTCTACACCCTGGGCCTGCTGATCGGCCAGGACATCTGGCAGCGCGTGTTCACCGCAAAGACTCCGCGGGTAGCCCGCTGGGGCGGCGCCACCGCCGGCATCTACTGCATCCTTTACGGCGCTGCCGGCGCCCTCATCGGCCTCGGTGCACGCGTGGCCCTGCCCAGCATCGACGTCGCCACCGAAGGCAAGGACGTTGTCTACGCCGAGGTGGCCCAGAACCTGCTCCCCATCGGCATCGGCGGCCTGGTCCTGGCGGCAGCTGTTGCGGCCATGATGTCCACCGCGTCCGGCGCCCTCATCGCTGCTGCCACCGTGGCCCGCGCCGACGTTCTGCCGTTCGTTGCCGGCTGGTTCGGCAAAACCATCAACACTGACGATTCGGACAACCCCGAGCACGACGTCAAGGCCAACCGCCTGTGGGTCCTGGGCCTGGGCATCGTGGCCATCCTGATCGCCATCGTCACCAAGGACGTGGTGGCTGCACTCACCATCGCCTACGACATCCTGGTGGGCGGCCTCCTCGTGGCCATCCTCGGCGGGCTCATCTGGAAGCGCGGCACCGGCATTGCGGCAGCAGCCTCCATGGCAGTCGGGTCCGTGGTGACTCTGGGCACCATGATCGTCCTGGAGATCAACGCTGAAGAACCGCTGGCAGGCGTGTTCGCCAACGAGCCGATCTACTACGGCCTGATCAGCTCCGCGGCGGTGTTCATCGCTGTCTCGCTGTTCACCCGCCCCACCGCGCCGCACGTCATGCGCAACTGGCAGCGGCGCGTGGCAGGGCAGGACTCCCAGGAAGAGTCCGCCGAGCGGATCGCCGCCAACTGACCGGCCCGGAGAAACCGAAAGGTTTCCCCGAACGCTCTGAATACTGGCAACGCACGACGGCGGCGTCTCCTTTCGCAGACAGCGGGAGGAGGCGCCGTCGTCGTCCGTCCTACTCCCCGTGGGGCGGCTTAGTCGCCGTCACGGACCTCGTCCGGATCGAGCGGGACCACACGGTCCTCGGCGTCGACCACTACCGGGGCCGCATGGACCACCGGCTCCTCCTGGTCCAGGAATTCGTCCTCGGCGTCCCAGTCCTCACCCGCGACCGGTGTGTCCTCAGCGTAGTCGTATGCGGGGTCCGCCTCCACGGCGTCCAGGTGCGGCATGTCCGGGTGCTGTCCGGTGGTGCCCATGATTCAACCTCCGTGTCTTCGCCTGACGTGCTCATGTTGATGGCGGCCTGGCCGCGCCGCTCTTTCATCACAACACCGCGGCCGGGCAGGGTCAAGAGTCCATCGGCCGGCTGTGGACAGTGCGGCTGAGAGCCTCCCGGGCAACGCAAAAGCCACGCCGTTTTAAGGCGCACCGAAACCCGGAAGCGAGGAATGCCAGCCGAAAAACCGCGGAAATTCGCAGTAGGCTGGCTCTGCAACGGGGCCGAACATCATGCCCCACCAGCCCAGGAGTCTTCGTGTCGCAGCACGCCCAGTCCACGCCGAACCATTCAGCGCCGCACCATTCCAGCCCGCACCCATCCAGCCCGGAGCCCGCCCCGCGAACCGGCCAGACGGGCCATCATCCCGCACCGTCATCCGCGGACCTCAAGCGGTGGCGCCAGTACCTTGCTGACGAACGGGCCGAAGCCGCCGTTTACCGCGACCTGGCCCAAAACCGTGAGGGCGAGGAGCGCGAAATCCTCCTGGCCCTTGCCGAAGCCGAAGGCCGCCATGAGGCCCACTGGCTGGGATTGCTCGGCGACCACGCCGGGAAACCGCGCCCCGCCTCGGCCCGCAGCCGGATGCTCGGATTCCTGGCCCGCCACTTCGGATCCGTCTTCGTGCTCGCGCTGGCGCAGCGCGCCGAAGGACGGTCGCCCTATGCCAAGGATCCCAACGCCACGGACGCCATGGCCGCGGATGAACAGATCCATGAGGAAGTGGTCCGCGGGCTGGCAACACGGGGCCGCAACCGCCTGGCCGGCACTTTCCGCGCCGCGGTGTTCGGCGCCAACGACGGCCTGGTCAGCAACCTGTCACTCGTAATGGGCATGGCGGCCTCCGGCGTCGCCAGCAGCGTGGTGCTGCTCAGCGGCATCGCGGGCCTCCTGGCCGGCGCCATGTCCATGGGCGCCGGTGAGTTCATCTCCGTCAGGTCCCAGCGTGAACTGCTGGCCGCCACCCGGCCCACGCAGGTCACGCTGGCCGCGGCACCCAAGCTGGACCTGGAGCACAACGAGCTCCTGCTGGTGTACCTGGCCCGGGGCATGTCCCACGAAGCAGCCGAACACCGGGTGGCCGAACGCACGGGCCTGCTCTCCTGCGACTGCGACCCCAGCCTGTCCCTCCAGCCCGAGCTGCCGGAGGAGGAGGACCAGCACGAGGCCGTGGGCACCGCCTGGGGAGCCGCATTGTCCAGCTTCTGCTTCTTCGCCTCCGGCGCCATCATCCCCATCCTGCCGTTCCTGTTCGGCCTGACCGGGGTCTCAGCCCTGGTGGTTGCCGGCGCCCTGGTGGGCGTCGCATTGCTGGCAACCGGCGGCATCGTCGGCCTGCTGTCCGGCACGTCACCCCTCACCCGGGGACTGCGCCAGCTGGGCATCGGCCTGGGCGCGGCCGCCGTCACTTATCTGCTGGGGCTCGTCTTCGGCACCGTCGTCGGCTAGCGGCGGCCCACCCGTGAAAGCCCCCTAGTGGAGGAATTCCCGCCCCGGCACGCCGGGAACCGCCCCCAACGCAAGCACGGCCCGGCTTACCGGGCCGTGCTTGCTGTCGCGCTCTGCACCGCGGCGGTACTGGGAGGCGCCCTGGCCCTGGGCGACCCGCGGATCAGTCAGCTGTTCTCCGCAGGTGAGGGTCACGGCGAGGGCCCCGGGCTCTCTCAGGAGAAACCCGAGGAAGGCCGGGAGGATCCCCTCTCCGGATCCGCCGGCGAACCGTCAGCGGCCAGCACGGACGCGCCCCCGCCGGGATACGAGGAGGAATCCGCTCCGCTCGCCGAGCCGGAAGTTCCGGCGGTGGGCAGCGACTCCTACGGCTTCCTGGCGGTCAACGGCGACGGCACCCCGGTGGGCTACTCGCCCTGCCGCCCCCTCCACTACGTGGTGAATGACCAGCTCGCCCCTGCCGGTTCGGACCGGCTCGTCCCGGATGCGATCAGCACCATTTCGGCCGCCACCGGCATCACCTTCGTCTATGACGGCACCACCGGCGAACAGCCTTCACCGCAGCGCGCCGCGTACCAGCCAGCAGCATATGGCGAGCGCTGGGCGCCGCTGCTGATCGCCTGGACCACGCCGGAAGCTTCCCCGGAACTCGCAGGCAAGGTGATCGGCACGGGCGGAAGCACCCACTTCAGTTTCGACGGCGGTCCCAAGACGTTTGTCACCGGCAGCCTGGACCTGGATGCCCCGCAGATCACCGAAGAGCTGCGCCGGCCGGACGGGAGGCTGTACGCCGCTGCGGTCATCCTGCACGAGCTGGGCCATGTGATGGGGCTGGACCATGTGGCGGATCCCGCCCAGCTGATGTACCCGGAAATCGGCGGTTCCGTTGGCGCCTCCGGGAGCCTCGCGGACGGGGACCTCAACGGCCTGTATGAGCTCAGCAAGGCCCAGTGCCGGAAGGACCTCTAGGCCTGTACGTGCAGTGACCCCGCCCGGGGCTTCACAGCGCCCGTCCGTCCTGCAGCACGGCCACTGCCTGGTCCACGGTATCCACCAGGAAAATCCGGTCCTCCATGGCGCGGCCCGCCGCAAGCTGCCGGAGCAGCGGCCAGGCGGGGTAGTCGCTGGTCCAGTACTGCGTGCCCACCAGGACCATGGGCGTTACCTTTTCCCGCGCGCCGTAGTAGTTCTCGCAGGCGTCCTGGAAGATTTCCTGGACGGTTCCGGCGGCGCCGGGGAGGAAGATGATGCCGCCCCGGCAGACATCCAGAAGGACAGCCTCGCGGATGGAGTTGGCGAAGTATTTGGCGATGTGCGTGGCAAAGTAGTTGGGCGGCTCATGCCCGTAGAACCAGGTGGGAATGCCCAGCGAGGGTGTCCCGCCGGGATAGCGTTCGACGACGGCTGCCGCGGCGCGTGCCCACGCGGACACGGAAGGGCGGAAGCCGGGGACGGCAGCCAAGAGGCGGAGCGCGGCCTGCAGCCCGCCGTCGTCGTACCCGCCAAGGTAGGCGCCCAGGTTGGCGGCTTCCATGGCGCCCGGCCCGCCGCCGGTGGCCACCGCATGTCCGCCGCTGACCAGCAGCCGCCCCAGCCGCGCGGCCTCAGCGTAGTCCGCGCTCCCCCGTTTCGCCGCGTGCCCTCCCATGACGCCCACCATGCGTTTCCCGGACCAGGGGCCGGCCCGGAGTACCTCGTCCAGCGCATCGCCGATGGCATGGTCGTGCAGGGATGACGCCAGGGTGGATTCCACCCGGTGTTCCCGGCCCGGCTGGATGCTCCAGTGGTAGATCCGTGCATCCGGCAGTTCCTCGTAGGGAGCGCCGGCAAGCCCTTCGTACAGTTCGGCGGGTGAGTACAGGGCGGAACGGTAGGGATCGAAGGGGACCCCCTGCAGGCGCGGGAAGATCAGGGCACCCCTGCCGCGGAGCTTGCTTTCCATCCCTTCGTCGAACGTGCAGCCCAGGAACAGGGCGCCTTCCACATCCAGCCGGTTGAGCGCCGCCGACCTGCCCCGAAGGTCCAGGGACTGCGCATGCCACCCGTGGGCGCGGACAGCTCCCGCGGCCACCAGCCGGTCGAAGCTCTCCAGGTCCTCGACTTCGAGGGTGCGGGGCGTTGGGCCCAGCTTTCCGGAATGGCTCATGGCTGCCGTCGTCGTCCGCCGCTGGTCATGGGTTCAGCCTAGGCCAGCCAACGCGAACGCGGGGCCGGACCCCGCCCGCCCGGGTGTTACCGGAAGGGCTGGGCCCGGCCCCGCGGTGCCTGGGCTGGTGGATATCGGGGTGCGGAGCCTCGGCCGGAGGCTACGCGGTGACCTTTGCGGGCACCTCACCGTCACGGAAGTGTGCTTCAAGGTCCTCGAGCGAGTGGCCCTTCGTTTCCGGGACGAACTTCGCCACGAAGGCCAAGGACGCAACGTTGACCAGCACGAACAGTCCGAACGTTCCGGTGGAGCCGAGGGCGTTGACCACGATGGGGAACAGGAATGAAATGGCGGCGTTGACGGTCCACAGGGCGAAGACCGCGATTCCCATGGCAAACCCTCGGATGGCCAGGGGGAACATCTCCGAGAGCAGGAGCCAGACGCAGGTGCCGATGAAGCACTGGACGAAAGCCACGAAGAGCATCATGGCGGCCAGGATGGTGTAACTGGCCAGGTCGGACTGCGGCAGGAGGAAGACGATGGCCAACAGTGCCTGCGAGCCCACCACGCCGGAGAAGCCGATGATCAGCATCTTGCGGCGGCCCACGAAGCCGAGCAGCCAGATGCCCAGGATGGTCATGAGCACCGAGGTGACGCCCACGCCGATGGTAGCCACCAGCGAGGCACTCACGCCCAGCCCGCTTTTTTCGAGGATGGTGGGTGCGTAGTAGTTGACGGTGTTGATGCCGGTTGCCTGCTGGACTGTGGCCAGGCCGATGCCGATCCACAGCAGGCGGCGCATCCAGGGGTTGTTCTTCAGGTCGCGCAGGGCGTGGTTGCGTTCTGCTTTGGCGGTGCTGGCCGTCCGGGCGATTTCCTCGAATTCGACGGCGGCCTGTTCCGGGGTGCGGCTCATGGACAGGACGCGGCGGGTGTCCTCGAGCCGGCCGCGGATGGCATACCAGCGCGGTGATTCGGGGAGCATGAGCATCCCGACCAGGAGAGCCAACGCCGGCAGCGAGGCAATGCCCAGCATGGTGCGCCACACTTCGGTGTCGTGAATCAGCGCGTCCAGCAGGGCGTTGATGGCGAAGGCCAGCATCTGGCCGGTAACGATCATGAGCTCGTTGATGGTCACCATGCGGCCGCGGAGGTGGGCCGGCGCCATTTCCGCGAGGTACAGCGGGCAGGTGACGGCCGCTGCGCCGACTCCCAGGCCCAGGACGATGCGGGCAATGACCATGAACGTGACGTTGGGGGCGATGGCACAGCCAATGGCGCCGACCAGGAACAGCAGCGCGCAGACCAGCAGCGATCCGCGGCGGCCCAGTTTGTCGGCCATCCGCCCGCCGGTCAGGGCACCGACGGCGGCACCCGGGAAGAGCAGGGCGCTGACCACCGTGGCTTCCTCGACGGAGGTCATGTTCAGGGAGTCGTTCATGTAGAGCAGGGCGCCGGAGATCACGCCGGTGTCGTAGCCAAACAGCAGGCCGCCGAGCGTGGAGATGACGGTCAGGCGGGCCAGGTATCCCCTGCGGGTGGACCCCGGGGCGCTGGGGGAAGGTTTCTGCAACAGCATTGTTGCCTCTCAGATTCTCTATGGGACCGAACGGTCTGGAATGTGATGCGTGCCACCACATTAGAGCGCTCTAATATTCCGCGTCAAGAGAAAGTCCTAATGTCAGAACAATTTAATTTGCAGGCGTTCGGCCCGCCTGCGTCACAGGCAGCCTTGACCCAACAACCCCGCCTGCTACGATCGAACCAGAAAGTATGTCCTATCAAGAGAACATATGGCGGCAAAGCGGCTGCGCCCCATCCGGGCGGAGCCGGACGCTGCGACTAGAACAGGAATACACCGTGGCGAACAACCTGGGCCTCAGCATCGACCGCTCCTCCCCCGTGCCGCTTTACCACCAGGTGGTTCAGGGCATTGAGGCAGCCATCCACAGCGGTGTGCTGGAACCGGGCAGCCGGCTGGACAACGAGATCGACCTCGCGGCTCAGTTGAACCTCTCGAGGCCCACTATGCGCAAGGCCATGGATGAACTGGTGCGTTCGGGCCTGCTGGTGCGGAAGCGCGGCGTCGGAACCCAGGTGGTGTCCAGCCAGGTCCGCCGCCCCCTGGAACTCTCCAGCCTCTACGACGACCTCACCAACAACGGCAAGAAGCCCACCACCGAGGTGCTCAGCTTCTCCCACATCGAGGCCGACGACGCCACCCTTGCAATCCTGCAGCTGCCGGCCGGATCCAAGGTGTACCACTTCACCCGGTTGCGGAAAGTGGGCGGGAAGCCGCTGGCCCTGATGGAGAACTGGGTGCGCGACGACATTGCCTCCATGGACGAGGCGACTCTGTCAGCCGAGGGCCTCTATTCGATCCTCCGCCGCGGCGGCGTCAACTTCCGGCTGGCCACGCAGCGGATCGGGGCTGTGACGGCCAACGAGTACCAGGCCTCCATGCTGGACGCGGCCGAAGGTTCAGCCTTGGTCACCATGGAGCGCACCGCGGTGGACGATACCGGCCGGCACATCGAAACCGGCCACCACGTTTACCGCGCCGATTCCTACAGCTTTGAAATGACACTCGTACAGCGCTAACTGCAAGGAGCAAACTGCATGGCCAACTGGGTCTACCCGCTGGGCACCGCCGCCGACGGCCCCTGGGACGTCTCCCTCGGCACCTCCGATTCCTCCCTCACCGTAGAAGGGTGGGCACACACCGGCCTGAAGGTGGCCACCCTGGCCGCGGGCGCCGCCGTCGAACTTCCCTCGGCTGATGAAGAGCGCATCGTGGTGCCCCTCAACGGGTCCTTCACCGTGACCGTGGACGGGACCGACTATCCGCTCGCCGGGCGCCCCTCGGTGTTCTCCGGCCCCAGCGACGTCCTCTATTCCGGCTCCGGGCGCGCCGTGTCCATCAGCTCGTCCGACGGCGGCCGGGTCGCCGTCGCGACGGCACCCGCCAAAGCCTCGTACCCCACGCGGCTCGTCCCCGCCGCGGACACCCCCGTGGAACTGCGCGGCGCCGGCAACTGCTCACGGCAGGTCCACAACTTCGGTACACCCGCCGCGCTGGAAGCGGACCGGTTCATCGTCTGCGAAGTCCTCACCCCTGCCGGGAACTGGTCCTCCTATCCCCCGCACAAGCATGACGAGGAAAAGGACGGCGAAACCCACCTCGAGGAGATCTACTACTTCGAGACGCAGGTGGCCGCCGGATCCGGGGCACCGTCCGACGCCGACGCCATCGGCTACCAGCGCGTCTACGCCTCGGATGAGCGCCCCATTGATGTATCCGCCGAAGTCCGGACCGGCGACGTCGTGCTGGTCCCCTACGGCTGGCACGGCCCGGCCATGGCGGCCCCCGGCTACGACCTGTACTACCTCAACGTCATGGCAGGTCCGGGCCCCGTCCGGGAATGGCTGATCAGCGACGACCCGCATCACGGCTGGGTGCGCCAAACATGGGACACCCTGAACGTCGACCCGCGGCTGCCGTTCGGGGCCTAAGGCCAGGCTGGCCTGCCGGCTGGCATAGTGGAGTCTTGTGAAACAGACTTCCCATTCGCCGCGGTCCGTAACCATGGAGGATGTGGCGCGCAAGGCCGGAGTCAGCCGGGCGCTGGTGTCCCTGGTGATGCGCGATTCCCCCAAGGTGTCGCCTGCCAAGCGGACGGCGGTGCTGGAAAGCGCCGCCGCCCTGGGCTACTCCCCCAACAGGCTGGCGAGCCGGCTGGCCAGCCACCGCACCCACACCTTGGGCGTACTGTTCCTGGACCTGCACAACTCCGTCTTCGCGGACATCCATGACGGCCTCAGCGCAGGGCTGGCCGGCAGCGGCAACCAGGTGATGGTCGCCGTGGGCTCCGCGGATCCGCGCACCGAGCTCGAAGCGGTGCGTTCCTTCGTGGACTTGCGGGTGGACGGGGTGATCCTGGCCGGGTACACCGGCACGTCGGAGGACCTGGCGGCCGCGCTGCGCGGCACACCTGGCGTGGTGATCACCCGGGAGATGGAGGTCGACGGCGTCGATTCGGTTTTGACGGATGACTTCCGTTCCGGCGTACTCGCCGTGGAGCACCTTTATGGCCTGGGGCACCGGCGGATTGCCCACGTGGACATCTCCGACTGGCTCCCGTACACCGCCCGGCGCGAGGGTTACCTGCATGCCATGAAGGAGCACGGCCTCGAGCCCCAGCTGGTGCACAGCGACATGACCGAACGAGGCGGACGCTCGGTGATGGAACAGTTCCTCGGCTCGGGGGCGGAGCTGCCCACCGCTATTTTCGCGCATAACGACCTCACGGCCATCGGCGTCATGGAAGCACTGGCGGGCCGTGGCCTCGCTGTCCCGGGCGATGTTGCCGTTGTTGGCTGCGACAACATTGAGTTTGCCGCCTCCCCACTGATTGGCCTGACGTCCATCGACCAGCACGCCAGGGAGCTGGGCCAGGTGGCGGCGCAGGCCATGCTGGACCGGATCAGCGGGACCGCCGGGCCGGCTTCAACACGCAAGCTGGAACCGGCCCTGATGGTCCGCCGCTCCTCCGACC
Organism: Pseudarthrobacter chlorophenolicus A6; assembly: GCF_000022025.1. Classification (GTDB taxonomy): domain Bacteria; phylum Actinomycetota; class Actinomycetes; order Actinomycetales; family Micrococcaceae; genus Arthrobacter; species Arthrobacter chlorophenolicus. The sequence continues at coordinate 1,047,481 of NC_011886.1, read as the reverse complement.
CCGCGGCCTGATCCTTGGCTCCACGCCTCCATAACCCTTGGCAGCGGCGCCGGTCAAACTTCAGATGGAGCGCCTTTTAAGCTCGCGGTAAACCGTCGTCCGTGACACGCTGAACAACTCGGCCAGCTCGGCCTGTGTGTGCTCTCCGGCATCGTGCAGTGTCAAAAGGTGCTTTCGCTGCGCCTTGGACAATTTTGGCGGCTTTCCTTTCAGCCGCCCTTTTGCCTTTGCAACGGCCATTCCTTCGCGGGTGCGCATCCGGATCAGATCGGCTTCAAACTCGGCCACCATTCCCAGGACGTTGAACAGCAGCCGGCCTACAGGGTCAGTCGGATCGTGGGTGCTGCCCCCGAGGCTGAGGACTACCCCTTTGGCCGTCAGTTCGTCGGCGATGTCCCTGGCATCCGAAAGGGACCGCGCCAGCCGATCGAGCTTAGTCACCACGAGGGTATCGCCGGCCCGGCACGCCGCCATCGCTTCTCGGAGCCCCGGGCGTACCCGATTGGCTCCGGTCAGTCCGTGATCGACGAAGATCTGCTTCTCATCAACCCCCAGGGCAAGGAGGGCGTTTCGTTGGGCCGTGAGGTCCTGGTCGTTCGTCGAGACCCGGGCATAACCGATCTTTATTCCAGTCATGAGGAACATAGTTGCACTATTCCCCCCGCCAGCGTACACATCACCGTACGGGTCATACGTACGTACCGCTTCGCAGCAACGGCGCGGAACCTGCCGGCCGCCTCTTTGAGCACGCTGCTCGACCGGCTTACGGGACGTTACGGACGCTCTGTACGGGACACCTCATACGACTCCTCGGCCGCTTCCGCAGTCAGGATAATGTCAGGACTATGCGTGAACTCTTGATAGTGTCCCTCGGCTTGTTCTTCGTTGTCGGAGGCTTAGGAACCTTCCTATGGATGCGCACACTTGAGCGCAGGACAAGCTGGCTCGGTTGGACGGAACAACGTCAGGCGTTTGATAAGCGTCGCCTGCTGCAGTTTGCCTTGTGCGTGGCGGCAGCCACGGGCATCTACTTGCTTGCGATGTATGTGTCCGGGTTGTCTCCTAGTACCGCAGAAATCAACGGATTCGGGCTGGTACTCCTTCTCGTCTCTGCGATTTGGCTTATGTTCCGCAGGGACATCGCGCGATATCAATACCAGACCGTCATGACGATGCTTAATCGCCACCGACCCGAGCAGGATGAAGCGCAACGGCAGATCAGAGCTATGGAATCCCTTGGCACTGGATTCAGTATTTTGCTTTTCTCCACCGGAATTCTGTTGCTCACCATAAGCCTGGTGTTTTCCTGACGCCGACCCTCCACTGTCGGATGAAGGATCGGTAAGTGGAACCTTCCCTATGTCCCTTCTTCTAGGCATCGTTCTCGGAGCAGAGCCAGGCTGGCGGGACTTGCAGCCAATTCGACGACGCCCTTGTCCGTGTTCAGCGCGATGATCCGTCCTTTTGGAAACACTCCCCAAGGAGCCTTCGTTGGTTCAGCCAAAGGAGTTGGCGCCGAATAGACCTCAATCGACCCAGTTGCAGGGCCGGTCGGCATTGGCTAGAACTTCAGGTATCTGTGGCAGGCTAGGGCTTCGCCGAACGTGAAGAATGTTCGATGCCGAGTTGTCTCTTGATTTCACTTACTTGCGGAGAATAGTGGCGCCTGTTGGCGATGCTCAGCTTTTGAAGTTTAGGAAGTGTGAGGAGCGGACTGAGGTCCCCGTCAATGATCCGGGTCGACTCGGAGAGATGCAGTTCCCGCAGTTCAGGCATCTCGGCCAGAGGTGCAAGTGAAGGAAAGTCTCCGCTGTTGGCCATGTTAAGGACATGGACATTCTTGGCGCTGGCTACGTCGTCTAATGCGGGAATCTTCTTGCAGGTATCGAAGTGCAGCTCGCGAATTGATTGCCCCGTCGGCGCGGTCCGAAGCGCAGAGGCATCTGCAAGCTTGGGCGCCAGGAAAATTCCGAGAGTTTTGAGTTTTTCGAAGGATCCCAGACCGTCTAATGACCGCAGTTGAGGGTACTGTTTCATGCGAAGCCTGTTCAACGACTTCGCGGCCGCCAACGGTGCCAGGTCAACCGGACTATAGCTCTCGAGATAGAGGTCGGTAAGTGATGCCAAAGCCGCTTGCTGGTCTTTGATAAAGCCCCAAGAAATTGAGAGCGACGACAGGTGCGGGAACATACCGACTTCAAAGGTACCAACAGCGGAGGGATGAGTAGCCGGCAAGCTCAAGCTTGTTAGGTGCTCCGCCATGCGGCTAATCGGTGCGAGGTCTGTTATCCATCGGGCAGTCACTAGCAAACGCGACAGGGGCCATGGCTGCAGGAATTTCAGGTCAGGTTCGGCAAAGCCATGCGCGCCAATCAGCGCCAGCTCATGGACGCGGCCGCTTTGGACCAGTGATTCCATCTCCGCGTTCCACTGCCCATGGACAAAAAGGCTGAGGCCTTCGGGCGTTTCTGCGAGTGAATACCCGTCGTAAGGAACAGTGTCTTGCGGCAGGATCGACATGGGTCTCCGTTTCTGTCTAAGGCAACTCTAGGTGGCCGGCCATTGCACGGTGGTCTGCCTTCGCACGGTGCCTACTGAGGAGCGATGCCGGTCGGTTGCTCAGGCTGCCTCTAGCTGTCCACATCTGGGGTCAATTCGGGTTATCCACGGCTGTTTAATTGGGAGCCTTTGGGTAGCTCTCATCGGCGTCCAGGATGGTGGCATCACTTTTTAGTGTCGTCGCAGTACGTAGTTCATATCCGCGTCTCGGTCGCCGATAATGCCCACCAGCCGGCGGGAATTGCCGTTGCCTTCGACGAGAAACTGTCCACGCCATCTACCGTTCAAGACTTCTGACCCTGACGTAGTGATATCAACGAAGGGTTTGTCTATTCCGCGGGCCTCCTTGACGATGGTCCACGTTCCGTGTTCGGAAGTAGGCACATCTGGACCAATGAAAGACACTACTTTTGCAGGTATTCGGTCGAGCTGGAACGTGCCATCTTCATGGAACACCAGCGTGCCGTTGAGCGCTTGTGTCTTGTAGGTGCTGTCGTTAGCCGCGTAGGTCCACGTTCCGATAATGTCTTCGCGTGTCGGTGTTGCAGTTGGACTGCAGGACATAGACATCGCGCTCAGGATGCTGACCACCAGGATCAGGAGAATTTTGCTGAAAGCAGATCGGCTTCTTACCAAAGGTCTTCTATCGTCAGATTGCGGAGGGCAAGTCAGGGGCTGACCGGTTTGTTTAGAGTTTATGGGCAGTCCACGGTAATGAGTGTGTTCTTGGCCTCGAAAGTGCCTGTGAGTGACATAACCGAGGGTTTTTCGCGGCCTGTTGTGACGCTCAAAGCCGAGTCGTTTAAGGGACTTTAGAAGCGCGGTGGAGGATCCTTTACCGGACTCGCAGTGAGGGATCACCTACGAGATCTCGACTCGGTCATCGGCGTCTATAAATTGCAGCACGGCGGCACGGGCCTCGGGCTGCGACGCTCTCGACCACGAGATCGACTCCATGGGACGATCCTTCCTTATGCCGCGCAATCTCACGGAATTTGCTTCGGACAATGGCGTGGTGGAGTTGACGCTTAATGGTTGTGCACCGGTAGCGGAGGCCGCAGCCAGTCATCAACGTCCGGATCGTGCTCCACCAGGAGGCCCTCCAACGCCTCCCAGCCGTGCGTCGCAGCGAAGTTGGCCTCAGCAGGGAACAGCGGAACGAGGTTGGCAATGATGATGGGTCCATCCACGTCCTCGCAGACAGCAAACCCATCGGGTTGGTAATAGGGGCTGTACACGAGGAAAGCTTCAAGCCGGGTATCAGGATCGAGCGGCCCTCTGGGACCGATGACCTCACCTCGAAGCGGAGCGCGTCCCTCGTGAATCATCTCCTCCGCGAGCTGCTGCATCATGGAAGGAATGTACCGCTCAAAGTGGCCGCGGCGGACCAACATCAAAAGTTCAATCCGGATCGGCGCCCTGCCCGGCATAGCCAATGCGCACCGGCTCAGCCCCAGCGTCGAGTAGGCAACAACTCCGTCCAGGGGACCGTCGTCAAACTTGACGACCTGCGCGTGTGCCGGCCGTCCGTCCGCGTCCCTGGACCATCCCCCAGAGATGGGGCCGAGATATTGTTCAAGGTGCTCGACAAGGTGCGTGATGGCTGCTCCTTCCCATCCCCGCTGCCGGCGGTCGCCATTGCCGCAGCATAACCTCACCGCGAACAGAACGCACTAGCTCCGGGAAAAGCTGCGAACCCGTGATGCACGAAAGGATCCCCTACCGGACCCTGCGCATATCTGAGCCGTCTTGCTTGAATTGATAGTGCGATTCGAGCCCTTTGCGAACCTGACTGGTGCTGTGCTTTGACAGGATGGCCCAATGAGCAGCATTGCATCCCACGAAATTGTTGAGTCGTTCTTCCGGCTGACCTCCCGGTGCCTGGATGCTCTTTTCATGCAGTACGGCGGAACAGAGCGTCCGACCGTGTGGACCGGATTATGGCTGGTGCCCCGAGACGGCAGCGATCCCGTACGCTCCGGGCGGCTGGACGGCTGGGGCGCCTTTCATCTGCATGGCGTGGGTTGTCGCTTTGAACTGGACAGCGGAGAGGACTTGGACGTGGATTGGGATGATGACGGACGCGCTGTCTTCGATTCCTGGCGGATACTCATGTTTGCCCGGTCGATAGGCAACGAGACAGTCAGCAAAGAATCATTGCGCACCGCGGCGATGCAGTCGCCTTCGATTCTGCAGATCGCATCCGACCAGTTCTCATGGCCAGATGGACGCTACGACCTCACCATGGGACCTGCTGTCTGAACCGGCAGGATCCGTTCGCCACCAACATCGGGGGTGTATTAGCGGCATGGGACATTCCACCATCACGATTCCGCCGGCATGGATTGCACGAGCGGTTCAGACAAGGCACCTATGCGAGCCACAAACCGCTCGCGTGTCCGTTTGCCGATCCTCCACCGGACACTACGGAGGCGCCATGAGCACATTCACGAGTCGCGAACGCCAGTATCGAGCCCACGGACCAGCGCACTACGCAGCCGACTGACCGCGTGCGCCGAGGCCTCTGTGCCGACATCCTGGAACGATCCCATGCCGCCTTGGAACAAGGTGAGAGCATTCCGTGTTGCTTCACGCAGAACGCGCGGGTCTGAGATACCGATGAACTGTTCGTCGAGCCAGTCGGCAACTTCTATTCGCTGCTTGTCCTGTTCTGAGCGGGCCACAGCACGTAGCTCTGCGGCTACGGCAATTATCTCGTCTCTGAAAACTTCAACGTTGTGCTGATTGCGACTCATCCACAAATCCTACGTAGTTGCCAAGACCTCACGCGCAGCGACGGACCTCGGACTAGCCGCCCGTAAGCCGGTCGGCTAACGGGCAACTCGCGGTGGACCTGAAAGGTTGGCTTACGAAGTACCGCTCATAATCAGGAATGGTTCTGCTGAGGCAGAGCATTCCGCTGTTACCTGTGACGACGTGGTGTTGCCGCCCCCGAAGGAGACGGAATCTCCGACAGCGAATTGTTCCCCTGTCGGAAGCTTTACGCCGTCCGTGGTCGGAGTGGACCCCTCCGGAAAGATCAGGACGGTCTGGCTGCCGTCATCCGTTTTTCCTACTAAGCATCCCTTGGAATCACGGTCTAACTTTCCCTGAAGTAGCGCTTGCTGTTCCGCCTCTTGTTTCGGCCCTTTGTAGATGGCTGCTTTGGGTCACGATCAATGACAAGCCAGAGGGTTCAGGATTTTTTCCGGGCCGGTACAAAGCTGCGACGACCACAAGCTGCAGGGCGGCGGTAGTCACCACCAACTTCCGTAGGCCCGCCTGACCCAAGCGACACCACCAGCCCAGCTCCGAAACCAGCCATCCACCCGTAGGGCAGCTGTCCCCATGGCCATCCGACCCGGAAAGGCACAAAATAGGTACGGCATCTGTCGTGGACGCCCGGACAATAGATCCGTGAAAAATGACTGGGGAGCACCATGAAACTCGCACTCAACAAAACAGCTACTGCCGCCGCCGTCTTCGCTTTGAGCGCCAGCGCGGTATTGGCAGGCGCGCCCGCTGCCAACGCGTCAGGAACAGGCACCGCATGCCCGACATCACGGGTGTGCTTCTACTTCAACTCCGACTTCCAGGGAGCACGCGCCGACTACGCCAACAGCGACGCCACCATGGGCAACGAACTGTTCACAGACGGCCCCGTCGGACGGAACGGATGGGGCGTACAGGTCAACAACAACGCAGCATCCCTGATCAACAACACCTTCGCGTACATCACGATCTACGACAACCCCGGCTGCGAAGGCTACGCCTGGTACATCCAACCGGGAGAACGCCTCAACCTGGGCGCGATGAAAAACAGGATCAGCTCAATCCACGTGGCCTACAACGGCGGGGCATGCCTCGACCGCGACCAGTCCTGGGCCTAGCCCCACACTGCCAGCCCGGGCAACTACGCTGCCGCCGGGCAGCACACCAAAAAGCAGCACGACGGCCAGCGACTTCACGTAAGTTCGCCATAGCAACACGTGAAAGGCCGGCACCCCACATCACTACGGGTGCCGGCCGTTCACCTTCGTGTCAAAGTAACGGCCACGGCCCGGCCGATCACTACTCGGCGCCTGGCGGATGGTTCAGACGCGGACCACACCTGCGGCCTCAGCCGCCGCCTCGTCCGGGGCTTCGGCCGGTGCATCGACTCGGGTTTCGCTCCGCTTCGCAGCGGCCGCAGCGAAGGCCATGACGGCCACGCCCGCCACGGTGATGACTGCTCCGGCCCAGATGGGCGAGGTGTAGCCGAAGCCTGCCGTGATGGTGACGCCGCCCAGCCAGGCACCGAGGGCGTTCCCCACATTGAAGGCACCGATATTGGCGCCGGAGGCCAGGGTGGGCGCGCCCGGAGCGTACTTCATCACGCGCATCTGCAGCCCGGGAACGGTGGCGAAGCCGAAGCCGCCCATCAGGACCAGGGAGATGACCGTCAGGACCGGGTTGGCTGCCACCAGGGCGAACGCCACCAGGACAACAGCCAGGACGGCGAGCACCACCAGCAGGGTACGGTCCAGGTTCCGGTCCGCCGCCTTGCCGCCGAGGGTGTTGCCGGCGAACAGCCCCACGCCGAACACGATCAGGAGCCACGGCACCGTTGAGGCAGCGAAGCCTGACACTTCGGTGAGGGTGTAGGCGATGTAGGTGAACGCCCCGAACATGCCACCGAAGCCCAGCACCGTCACCACAATGGAAAGCCACACCTGGCCGGAGCGGAACGCACCGAGCTCTGAACGCAGGCTGCCGCCGGCTTCTGCTGCGCCGGCCTGCCGCGGCACCAGGGCAAGAATGCCGGCGAGCGCCGCCACGCCGATCACGGTGATGGCCCAGAACGTGGCCCGCCAGCCAGCGGCCTGGCCCAGCAGGGTGCCGAAGGGTACACCCAGGACGTTGGCGGCAGTGAGCCCGGTGAACATCAGCGCGATGGCACCGGCCTTCTTGCTGGGCGGCACCATGCCGGCGGCCACCACAGCGCCGATGCCGAAGAAGGCACCATGCGCGAGTGCGGCGATGACCCGGCCCAGCATCATGGGCCAGTAGTCCGCAGCCGTTGCGGACAGCAGGTTCCCGGCGATGAAGAGCACCAGCAGGCCGGCCAGTACGGGCTTGCGCTCCAGCCGGGTGACGGCAGCCGTCAACCCCAGGGCGCCCACCACCACGGCGAGCGCGTAGCCCGAAATGAACCATCCGGCGGACGCCTCGCTCACCCCGAAGTCTGCGGCAACGTCGGGCAGGAGGCCCGCGATCACGAATTCGGTGAGTCCAATGCCAAACCCTCCAAGGGCGAGGGCAATCAGGCCAACAGGCATGTCAATGCTCCTTTGAGCTTTGTGGTTGGTTGTTCCCTGCGGGAATAGCGCCTAAAATAGTTGCAGGCGCGGTATTTATTGTTGCACATGCAAATATACCGCGCAAGCAACTACTTGTGTGCACCGCCGCCGATCCTTTGTCGCCGGCTTCCCGGAAGGAGCAACCATGGGCATCAAGGACGACGCCGTCGAGGTCCGCGCGCAGGGCTGGCGCACCCTGGCAGCCTTGCACGGCCTGATCGAGGGTGAGCTGGAACGGTCCCTGCAGGCTGAGTCCCAACTGTCCGTGGTGGAGTACACCGTCCTGGACGCACTGAACCGGCAGGACGGCTGGCATATGCGCATGCAGCAGCTGGCCCGGGCCACAGCCCTGAGTCCCAGCGCCACCACCCGCCTGGTTAACCGGCTTGAGGACCGGGGCCTGCTGACCCGGATCCTCTGCGATGACGACCGGAGGGGCATTTACACCGAGCTCACCCCCAGCGGAAGCACGCTGCTGGCCGAAGCCCGCCCGGTCCACGACGCCACGCTGGAAAGGGCGCTTGAACAGGCCCAGGCGCTGCCGGAACTTGCACCCCTGGTGGGCGCGCTGCCCACGCTGCACGTTCCGGCGTAAGTACGGCCCACCTTCCGCCACCAACAGAAGATGCCCCTCCGAAGATGAACGGAGGGGCATCGCCTTTTCTGGGGGAACCGTATTGCGGGCCGGCTAAATCGCCTTGCCGGCGGCTGCGCCGGACTTCTGCCCGGCAACGTTCTTGAAGTAGTGCTCCAGGTCCTCGAGGCTCTTGTCCTTGGTTTCCGGAACGTACTTCGCGGCGAAGGCGATGGCGCCCACACCAAGGACGGCGAAAACAAAGAACGTGTTGGACAGCCCAATGGCCGCCAGGAACTGGGGGAACCCAAAGCCCACCAGGAAGTTCACGATCCACAGCAGGAACGCGGACGCGCCCATGCCCAGGCCGCGGATCTTCAGCGGGAAGATTTCGGACAGCATCAGCCAGGTGACCGGGGAGATGGCGCCCTGCTGGAAGGCCAGGAACGTCACGGTAAGCGCCAGGATGACGAAACCCCGGACGGACCCTTCCGGCAGTATCAGTGAGAAGATCCCGATAAGCAGCAGCGCCGTCGTCGTGCCTGCCTGCCCGGTGATCAGCATCCTGCGGCGCCCCACCTTGCCGAGCAGCCAGATGCCTACGAAGGTGGCCAGGACCGAGATGACGCCGTTGGCGATGTTGGCGGTCAGGGCGGCTTCGCGGCCAAAGCCGGACTCGGACAGGATCTGCGTCCCGTAGTACATGATCGAGTTCACGCCTGTGATCTGCTGGATCACCGCCAGGCCCAGGCCCACAAAGAAGATCCGGCGGAGCCACGGGATGCCGAGGTCCTTCCAGGTGCCCATCTTGGACTTGTAGTCCTCCACGGCCATGGCCTTGACTTCCTCGAACTCCCTCCGCGCCTCCTCCTGGGACCTAATGCGTTGGAGCACGCTGAGGGTTTCGCCGAAGCTGCCCATCGAAGCGAGCCAGCGCGGGCTCTCGGGCATGAAGTTCATCCCGATCCACAGCGCAATGGCGGGGAGGGTGGCGATCACCAGCATCCAGCGCCAGATGCCGCCGGACTCGCCGAAGGTGTTGCCGAGGTAGGCGTTGAAGATGAAGGCCAGCAGTTGGCCGGTGACGATCATCAGCTCGTTCTGCGTGACGATCCGCCCGCGGCGGTCGCTCGGGGACACTTCGGCCAGGTAAACCGGAACCGTGACGGAGGCGCCGCCCACGGCCAGGCCCAGAATGAACCTGGCGGCGATCATCACCTCGGTGCTCGGCGAGAAGGTACAGGCAAGCGTGCCGATGAGGAAGATGACCGCCAGGACCATGATCATCTTCCGGCGCCCGTTGCGGTCTGCGAGCCGGCCGCCGAACAGGGCACCGAACGCGGCACCGAACAGCAGCGACGACGTCACCAGGCCTTCGGTGAGCGGCGTCAGGCCGAGGTCCTCCTGCATGTACGGCAGCGCACCGTTGATCACGCCCGTGTCGTAGCCGAACAGCAGGCCGCCGAACGTGGAGATGATGGTGACGGTCCGCAGCGCCTTCTTGTGGTTGCCGGGCCGCGCCGCCTTTGCCGCAGGGGCGGGAGCAGGGGACCTCATAGGCTGACCTTTTGGACGTACTGGTTGATCGTCTCCAGCTGGTACCGGGACACCTCGTCGGCGTTCTCGTCCTCGGCGAAGACGCTGGAAACCATCACGGTGTCCTCGCGGTCCAGGAAGCCGATCTCCTTCAGGCCGCCGAAGAACTCGTCCCAGTTCACATCGCCGTCGCCCACCTTCAGGTGCTGGTGGACGCGGACCGGGTTGCCCGGCGGGTTGGTGATGTAGCGCAGGCCGTGGGAGGCGTGGTGGTCCATGGAGTCGGACACGTGGACCAGGCGCAGTTTGTCCCCGGCGGCGCGCATGATGTCCAGCGGGGAGTCCTTCATGTGGAAGCTGTGCGAGGCCACGTAGACCATGCCGACGTTCTTGGAGTTCACGCCCCGGATCACGCGGATAGCGGCGAGGCCTTCCTCCACGAAATCATCCGGGTGCGGATCGATCAGCAGGTCGATGCCTTCGCGCTCGATGATGGGCAGCAGTTCCTCCATGGACCGGTAGAACGCCCGCTCGGATTCCTCGGCCTTTTCCGGCCGGCCGCTGAACTCGGTGTTCATGGTGCTGACGCCCAGGTCCACGGCGATCTGGATGGCCCGCTTCCAGTAGCGGACCGCGGCCTCGCGGGCGTCCTCATCCGGGCCGGACCAGCGCAGCACCGGCAGGATGGAGGCAATTTCGATGCCCGCATCCGTGCAGGCCTTCTTCAGCTGCCCCACCAGTTCGTCGTCCGCTTTGGGATGGTTGTAAAACGGGATGAAGTCCGCGTGCGGGGTCATCTGCATGTACTTGTAGCCAAGGTCCGCCACCACCCGCGGGAACTCCAGGAGACTGTGCGAGTGGTGGTACGGGGTGGGGTCAAGTGCGATTTTCACGTAAACACTCCATTGTGGATCAGGAAGGCCGGAAAGGTGGAACTAGCTGTAGAGGTCCGGCTTGGCTGCCAGCTTGACGGCCACCTTCTCGCCGTTCTTCTGCGCTTCGACGCCGGCTTCGCAGCAGGCTGCGGTGGCGTAGCCGTCCCAGGCGGAGGGGCCGCCGATTTCGCCCCTGAGCGCAGCGTCAACCCATGACTGGATTTCGACGTCGTACGCCGCGCCGAAGCGCTCCTCGAACCCGGGCGTGACGTTGCCTCCCCAGCGGCCGGCACTGCGGGTGTAGGGGCCCTTGTCGCCGCCGATGCTGACGATGCCGTCCTCGAAGGAGGCCTGCGTGGCCACTTCGTAGCCGAACTTGGCGTTGACGTAGATTTCGACGTCGGCCAGGACGCCGGACTCGGTTTCGATCAGGACGTGCTGGGGGTCGTGCTGGCCGGCAGGGGCGTTCTTCGTGACCTTGCCGAGGCGGACCTGGACGGAGGTAATTTCCTCGCCGGTGAAGAACCGGATGGCATCGAACTCGTGGACCACAGAGTCGTTGATCAGCATCTCGTTGGTGAAACCTGCCGGGGTGGTGGGGTTGCGGTGCTGGTGGTGCAGCATCAGCAGTTCGCCCAGTTCCTGGTTACGGATGATGGAGCCCAGGGCGGCGTATTCGGCGTCGAAGCGGCGCATGAAGCCCACCTGGATGCGCTTGCGGCCCAGCGCCACCTCAGCTTCGACGATCTTCAGCGAGGACTCTGCGTCCGGGGTCAGCGGCTTTTCGCAGAGGATGGGGATGTCCTTGGCGATGGCCTTGAGCAGGATGTCCTCGTGGAGGAAGCCGGGGGTTGCGATCAGGACGGCGTTGACGTCGCCGTTGTTGAGCGCTTCCTCGGCGTCGGCGAGGGCCACGGCACCGGGGATGCCTTCGATGGCGGCCTGCGCGCGGGCAAGGTCGACGTCGACGACGGCGGCCACCTCGGCGCCGTGGATCCGCTGGTGGAGGCGCTGGATGTGGTCGGCGCCCATGCGTCCGGCACCGATGACGGCGACGCGGAGGGTTTCAGTCATTGTTCTGTCCTTTTGGTTCTTGGCGGGAAGGAATTAGCTGACGGCGGTGCGGGAACCGCAGGACAGCAGGTAGTTGCGGGTGCGCTTGGCGATAGGCATGGGCACGTCGAAGGCTACCGGGTACATGTCCTGCTCCACGATGCCGAAGATCGGCCGGTTGAGCGCTTCCACGGCTTCGATCACGGCGCGGAGGTCCGGCAGCCCGTTGGGCGGTTCGGTCATGACGCCGGCCAGGTTTGCCGCGGCCCAGGTCATGTTTTCCTCGTTGACCTTCTTGAGGATGTCCGGGTTGATCTGCTTCAGGTGCAGGTAGCCGATCCGGTCCGGGTAGTTCTTGATCAGCTCCAGGCTGGAAGCACCGCAGTATTCAGCATGCCCGGTGTCCAGGCAGAGGTTCAGGTACTGCGGGTCGGTAGCACCGAGGAGGGTTTCGATGTCCGCCTGCGCACCCACGTGCGAATCTGCGTGCGAGTGGAACTGCTGCTTGAGGCCAAAGTCCTCCAGCAGGGTCTTGCCCAGCCGGTTGTGGCCGTCGAACAGGTCACTCCAGGCCTTCTCGCTCAGCGTGCCGCTTTCCACTGCCTCGCCGGTGACGTCATCGCGCCACATGGCCGGGATGACCACGATATGTTCGCCGCCCATTGCTGCGGTCAGTTCGGCCACCTTGCGGGCCGGCTCCCAGGCCGTTTCCCACTGGTCCAGGCCGCGGTGGAAAGCGGTGAACACGGTGCCGGCGGTGACCTTGAGGTCGCGCTGCTTCAGCTCCTCCGCCAGCCGGGCGGGATCGTTGGGCAGATAGCCGTAGGGGCCCAGTTCGATCCACTTGTAGCCGGATTCGGCTACCTCGTCGAGGAAGCGCTCCCAGGGGGTCTGCTGGGGGTCATCCGCGAACCAGACGCCCCAGGAATCAGGAGCGGTGCCGATGATCAGCTTGTTCTCAGTCATTATCTGTTCCTTTGGGAGGTTTCGACGGGCTCAACCACCGGTGGTTGAGCCTGCCGAAACCTGATGGGGTTAGTTGGAGGGGAAGTTGTAGGAGGCGCCGGAGGCGTGGTGGGTTTCGGGCCAGCGGGAGGTGATGACTTTGCCGCGGGTGTAGAAGGAAACGCCTTCGGGGCCGTAGATGTGCTTGTCACCGAAGAGGGAGGCCTTCCAGCCGCCGAAGGAGTGGTAGGCCACCGGGACGGGCAGGGGCACGTTGATGCCGATCATGCCGACCGTGACGGAACGCTGGAACTTGCGGGCGGCGGCGCCGGAGGAGGTGAAGATGGCGGTGCCGTTGCCGTAGGGGTTGGCGTTGATGAGCTTGATGCCGTCTTCGAGGGTGTCGACGCGGACGACGACGAGGACGGGTCCGAAGATTTCCTCCTGGTAGGCGGTCATCCCGGTTTTGACGTGGTCCAGGACGGTGGGGCCCACCCAGAAGCCGTCTTCGTGGCCGGGGACCACGAGGTCGCGGCCGTCCACCACCATCGCGGCGCCGGCGGTTTCGGCTTCGGTGACGATCTTCAGGATGCGTTCCTTGGAGGCGGGGGTGATGACCGGGCCCATTTCGGCGTCGGGTTCGGTGCCGTTGTTGACCTTCACGGCTTCGGCGCGTTCCTGGACCTTGGCGACCAGGGCGTCGGCGGCGTCTCCGACGGCGACAGCAACGGAGATGGCCATGCAGCGTTCCCCGGCGGAGCCGAACGCGGCGGCCGCGAGGTGGTCAGCGGCGTTGTCCAGGTCGGCGTCAGGCAGGATGATCGCGTGGTTCTTCGCCCCGCCCAGGGCCTGGACGCGCTTGCCGTGCTTGGTGGCGGTCTCGTGGACGTACTGGGCGATCGGGGTGGACCCAACAAAACTGATGCCGTCCACGTCCGGGTGGGTCAGGAGCCCGTCGACGGTTTCCTTGTCGCCGTGCAGGACCTGGAACACGCCGTCCGGCAGGCCGGCGTCCTTCCAGAGCTTGGCCAGCAGCAGGGACGCGGAGGGGTCGCGCTCGGAGGGCTTGAGGATGAACGCGTTGCCGGTGGCGATCGCCATCGGCGCCATCCAGAGCGGGACCATGACGGGGAAGTTGAACGGGGTGATCCCGGCGACCACGCCGAGGGGTTCGCGGAAGGAGAAGACGTCGATGCCGGTGGAGACCTGGTCCGAGTAGTCGCCCTTGAGCAGGGTGGGGATCCCGCAGGCGTATTCGATGACTTCGAGGCCGCGGCCGATCTCGCCCTTGGCGTCGGAGAGGACCTTGCCGTGCTCGGCGGTAATGAGGGCTGCGAGGTCGTCCACGTGCGCGGCGACGAGTTCACGGAACTTGAACAGCACCGCGGTGCGCTTGGCCAGGGAGATATCACCCCAGGAATCCGCGGCGGCGCGGGCGGCGGCGACGGTCGCGTCGAGATCGGCGCGGTTGGCCAGGCGCAGCTCGCCGGAGACCTGCCCGGTGGCCGGGTTATAGACCGGGGTGGTGCGCTCCCCTTCACCGGCGGTCTCGGCGCCGTTGATGAAGTGGTTGATCACGGTGGTTTCGGTGGTGGTGGCAGTCATGGGACTCTTCCTTGAGTAGTGAAAAAGTGTGCTTAGCCGAGCAGTTTGCGCTGGCGGTTCTTGTGGTCGGTGTAGGTCTGGAAGGCCTGCTTGGTCGATTCCAGTTCGGAGACCTGGGAGACGGGCACGTCCCACCAGGACTCGGAAGACGGGGCGTCCAGCAGGGGGTCGGACTCGACGTGGATCAGGATGGGTCCGGTTCCTTCCGGGGCGGCCTTGGCGTCGCGGATGGCCTGTTCGAGTTCGGCGATGACCTTCTCGCCGGGTTCGATCCGGACCACTTTCACGCCGAGGGATTCGGCGTTGAGGGCCAGGTCCACGGGCAGGGTTTCACCGGCGTCGAAGCTGTGCTGTTCTTCGTTCAGGGCCCGGTATTGGGTGCCGAACCGCTGCGAACCGAGGGACTCGGAGAGGGAACCGATGGAGGCGTAGCCGTGGTTCTGGATCAGGACCACGATCAGTTTGATGCGTTCGGCGACGGCGGTGACCAGTTCGGTGTGCATCATCAGGTAGGAGCCGTCCCCCACCATCACGACGACGTCCCGCACCTCAGCGGCGCCGGTCCCGCCAGTGCCGCCGGCCGCCGTCGTGCTTGCCGCTTCGGCGATCGCTGCGCGTTTAACGCCGAGGCCGCCGGGGATCTCGTAGCCCATGCAGGAATACGCGTATTCGACGTGGTAACCGAAAGGGTCACGGACGCGCCACATCTTATGCAGGTCACCGGGCAGCGAGCCTGCAGCGCAGATAACGACGTCGCGGGCGTCCATGGCCTTGTTGGTGGCGCCGATGATGGCGTTCTGGCTCACCAGCGGCGCGTAGTCCTGGGCGAATGCTTCGTCCACGGTGGCGTCCCAGCGCTTCTTCTCCGCGGTGACCTGCTGTTCAAGGTCGGCGCCGATCCGGTAGCCGCCGAGTGCTGCGTTGAGCTTGACCAGGGCCTTGCGGGCGTCGGCGACGATGGGCAGCGTGGTGCCGTGCTTGTAGGCGTCGATCGGGGCGACGTTGATGTTCACGAAGCGCACGTCCGGGTTCTGGAACGCGGTGCGGGACGCGGTGGTGAAGTCCTCGTAGCGGGTGCCGATACCGATGATCAGGTCAGCCCCGGCTGCGATGGCGTTCGCCGCCGTCGTGCCCGTGGAACCGATCGCGCCCAGGGACTGCTTGTGGTCCCAGGGCAGGACGCCGACGCCGGCCTGGGTGTTGCCCACCGGGATGCCGGTGAGCTCGGCGAACTTCGCCAGTTCGTCGTTGGCGTAGGCGTACAGGACACCGCCTCCGGCAATGATCATCGGACGCTTTGCGGCCCGGATGGCTTCGACCGCGCGGGCGATATCCTCATCGTCGGCGTCGGGGCGGCGGATCCGCCATTCCCGCTCGGCCAGGAACTCCTCGGGCACGTCGAAGGCTTCGGCCTGGACGTCCTGCGGCAGCGAAATGGTCACCGCGCCGGTCTCGGCGGGGTCGGTGAGGACGCGCAGGCCGTGGTGGAACGCCGAGAACAGCTGCTCCGGCCGGTTCACCCGGTCGAAGAACTTGGACAGCGGCCGGAACGCATCGTTGACGGTGATGTCGTAGGCGTGCGGCTGCTCCAGCTGCTGCAGCACCGGATCAGCGGCGCGGGTGGCGAACGTGTCGGACGGGAGCAGCAGCACGGGCAGACGGTTGGTGGTGGCCAAGGCGGCACCGGTGAGCAGGTTCGAGGACCCCGGGCCGATGGAGGTGCTGATGGCGTAGGTCTGGCGGCGGCGGGTGTGCCGGGCGTAGCCGACGGCCTGGTGGACCTGGGCCTGTTCGTTCCTGCCCTGGTAGTACGGCATGATCGCCGGATCCAGCTGCTGGTACTGCTTCAGCGCCTGGCCCACACCGGCCACGTTGCCGTGACCGAAGATCCCGAACGTGCCCGGGATGAGCCGTTCACGGTACTCGACTCCGTTGACCGTGTCCACGGTGTACTGCTTGGAAAGGTATTCGACGACGGCCTGCGCCACCGTCATCCTGCGCGTAGTTGTGCCCATGGCGGTTTACTCCGGAATTTCTGTGGTGTGGTGCAGGAGCGAGGCTGCGGTGGCGACGGCGCCGGCGACGTCCCCGTCCTTCGGGTAGAGCAGGGTGCGGCCCACGGTCAGACCCTGCACGCCCGGCAGGGACAGTGCGGCGCCCCAGGTGGCGAACACCTCATCCTGGGTCCCCGTGGGATCGCCCCCGAGCAGGACGGTGGGCATGGTGGTCGCAGCCATCACGCGTTCCATCTCCGCCACCACCGGGAGCTTCATCCAGGTGTAGGCGCTGGTGGAGCCCAGGCCCTCGGCGATGCCGATGGACTTGATCACCGCGTTGGTGGACAGGTCATTGCGGACCCGGCCGTTTTCGCGGACGGACAGGAACGGCTCCACCATGGCGATCAGCTTGCGTTCGGCCAGCGAATCAATGGCCTTCGCCGTCGCTTCCAGGGTGGCCACAGTATCCGGGTCGCCCAGGCAAATGCGGGTCAGCATCTTCCCGCCATCAGCGCCGAAGGCCTGAAGTGCCTCGGCGGTGTGGCCGGTGAACCGATCATCGAATTCGTTGACCAGGCCGGCCAGGCCGCCGCGGTTCATCGAACCGAACACCAGCTTGCCCTCCAGGGCGCCCAGCAGGAGCAGGTCATCCATGATGTCCGGCGAGGCCAGGATGCCGTCCACGGCCGGGTTGGCCAGGGCGATCTGCAGGCGGTCCAGCAATTGCCGCCGGTCTGCCATCGCCACGGGATCCGCACCGACCGCGAGGGCGCCCCGGGCCGGGTGGTCGGCGGCGACGATGAAGTTCTGCCGGCCGGCCTTCAGGCCCGGATGGCGCCTGCGGGCCTTTGCTGCGCGGGCCACCGCTTCGGGGTCTTCGAGCCGGATGGTGCTCAGGTGCTCATATCGGCGGGGATCATCGTCCACCGCGCTGTTGGAGGCAAGGGGCGTGAGGGTCACAGGGAAGCTCCTTCAGGAATGGAAACACCGGGAACCGCGCCCGGGACAACTCGTCCGCGTTCGGCCAGCAGCGAGGTGACTTCCTCCGGCGTCGGCATCGCATCAGCGCAGGACAGGCGGGAGGCGACAATCGCGCCCGCCGCGTTGGCGTAGTCCAGGACCTGCTCCAGCGGCCAGCCCGAGAGCAGGCCGTGACAGAAAGCGCCACCGAACGAATCCCCGGCACCCAGGCCGTTCAGCGTTTCCACCGGAACGGGAGCGGAGACCACGCGTTCGGTGCGGGTCTTGGCCATGACACCCTCGGCGCCGAGTTTGACGACGGCGATCTCGACGCCGGCGGCCAGCAGGCGGTCCGCCTGCTCATCCGGGGTCCCCTCCCCCACTGCAACGGCGCATTCCTTGTCGTTGCCAATCGCGACCGTGACGTGCGGAAGGATTTTCGCAACCTCGGCCCGGGCCTCTTCCTCGGAGGCCCAGAACATCGGCCGGTAATCCAGGTCCAGGATAGTGAACTGCCCCTCCGCAAGGCCGGTACGGGGGCGGGCCTCGTGCGCAGCAAGGTGGGCGGAACGGCTGGGCTCCTGGCACAGGCCGGTCACCGTGGACCAGAAGATCCCCGCCTCACGGATCGCATCCAGGTCCAACTCGTCAGCCTTGATCTGCAGGTCCGGCGCCGTGGGAAAACGCCCATAGAAATACAGCGGGAACTCGTCCGTCGCCGGCTTGATGGCACAGAACGTGACGGCAGTGGGCCAGTCCTGCACGGGTGTCACGAAGGTGTCATCGACGTTGAACTTGTGCAGTTCGCGGTGCAGGTAGGTGCCAAACGCATCATCTCCGGTGCGCGTGATGACGCCGGTCCTGCGGCCATGCCGGGCGGCTGCAACGGCAACGTTGGACGGTGAACCGCCAAGGTATTTGCCGAAGGAGTTCACGTCCTCCAGCCCTACCCCGATGTCGTTCGGGTAGATATCAACGCTGATGCGCCCGATCGTAAGAAGCTCATGGGTCACGGTGAATCGTGGACCTTTCTGGTGTGGAACGGTGGTCCTTCACAGGGCTGGCGTTCCGGGACTGGCAGGCCGTGGCGTGGGCCACAGGGACTACTTTGCCCTAGATCGAATGTCCTGTCAAAGGTTTGTACTGACATACTTACAACAAATTTAGAGCGCGCTAATTTTCAAGTGTGCTACTTCTTGGGTACTGCCAGCTCACCCGTGACGTACTGGGCCCTTCCGTAGCCGAAGGACCAGTCGCCGGCCGTGTTTTCGACATAGCCGATGAACACGTCCTCGCCGGCCACACCCAGGCCCGCAAGCCTGTCGGCAACGGCCGCAAAGAGCTGCTGCTTGGCCTCTTGGGAACGGCCGGCCTGCGTGAAGATCTGGATCATCACCACACCCCCGGTCCGCTCGAAGCCGAGGCCGGCATCCTGGGCAAAAATCTGGCCCGCGGGGTGCTCCGTAAGGATGTGGAAATAGTCACGCTCAGGGATGCCGTACTCGGCGAGGATGGCGTCGTGGATGCCGCGGCTCAGGCGCTGCAGCTCCTCCGGCGAGCGGCCTTCATTGACGTCGATGCGGACCAGTGGCATAAGGAATCTCCTCCGTTAGTTTGTACTGACATACTAACAAAGTAAGAAAATAGAAGACAAGGCCCACCCCCTTGAATCGGCCCAACGGCGGAGCTATTCTTAATCAACCGAAAGGTTGATCAACAAGATAGTTGACTAGGGGTAGCACATGATCTCCGACAGCACGGCGCTGGACTCGGCCTTCCTGGCCCTGGCCGACCCCGTGCGGCGAAGCATCATCGCCCGGCTGAGCCGCGGCCCGGCCACGGTGAATGAACTGGCGGAACCATTCGAGATCTCCAAGCAGGCGGTCTCAAAGCACATCCAGGTACTCGAGCAGGCGCAATTGGTCACCCGTACACGGGATGCCCAGCGCAGGCCCGTCCACCTGAACCCTGCACGGCTGGAGGCGCTCACGGCCTGGATCGACCAGTACCGGCTGGTCCGCGAAGGGCAGTTCCGCAGCCTCGATGCCGTGCTTCAATCCAGCGCCGGGCAACGCGGCGCCAAGGCAGAGGAACAATGATGAGCAACTCCCTGAAACTTTCAGTCCCCGAAGGCCTGCCCTTCATCGACTACGAGCGCGAGTTCGACTTTCCTGCGGCAGACGTCTTCCGCGCCCACAAGGAACCGGGCCTGATCATCCAGTGGCTGGGCCCGCGTGGCATGAAGATGGAAATGGACCACTACGATTTCCGCACCGGCGGGACGTACCGCTACATCCACACCGGGCCGGAGGGGGTCCCCTACGAGTTCCGCGGCATCTTCCACACGGTCCGCGAGAATGAGTTCGCGCTGCAGACCTTCGAGTTCGGCGGCTACCCGGACGTGGTCAGCCTCGAGTACATGACGTTCGAGGACCTCGGCGGCGGCCGGTGCAGGCTCCGCGGCCACTCCGTCTACCCCAGCCTCGAAGCACGGGACGGCATGGCGCAGTCCGGCATGGAAGGCGGCATGACCGAGGGCTACGAGCGGCTGGACGAGTTGCTCAGCGGGGCCAAGGTCTAGCGACGGTACGGGCCGGAGAAGTACGACGACGGGTGGCGGCTTTCCGCGCCCTGGGTACCCTCCCGCCGTCGTACGCAGCAGAAAGGGCTTAACCGCAAAAAGCGGCACCGCCTGCCGTCCCGGAGGACAGCAGGCGGTGCCGCTTTTGGTGCTGGTGCAGCCTAGAGGGCTGCGAAAACCTCACGCAGCAGCTTGGCGGTCTCGGACGGCGTCTTGCCGACCTTCACGCCTGCGGCTTCGAGGGCTTCCTTCTTGGCCTGGGCGGTTCCGGCAGAACCGGAGACGATGGCGCCTGCGTGGCCCATGGTCTTGCCTTCAGGAGCGGTGAAGCCTGCAACGTAGCCGACGACCGGCTTGGTGACGTTGGCCTTGATGAAGTCAGCTGCGCGCTCTTCAGCGTCACCGCCGATTTCACCGATCATGACGATGGCCTTGGTCTCGGGGTCGGCCTCGAACGCGGCCAGGGCGTCGATGTGGGTGGTGCCGATGATGGGGTCGCCGCCGATGCCGATGGCGGTGGAGAAGCCCAGGTCGCGCAGTTCGTACATCATCTGGTAGGTCAGGGTGCCCGACTTGGAGACGAGGCCGATGGGGCCCTTGCCGGTAATGTTGGCGGGGGTGATTCCCACCAGTGCTTCGCCGGGGGTGATGATGCCGGGGCAGTTCGGTCCGATGATGCGGGTGACCTGGTTGCCGTCAGCGTCAACCGTGGCCTGGGCCAGGGCCCAGAATTCGGCGGAGTCCTGGACCGGCACGCCTTCGGTGATGACGACGACCAGGCCGATGCCTGCTTCGATGGCTTCAACGACGGCAGCCTTGGTGAATGCCGGCGGCACGAAGACGATCGAGACGTCAGCGCCGGTCTCAGCGATGGCTTCCTTGACGGTGCCGAAGACGGTGATTTCCTTCTCGCCGTGCAGCACAGTGGTGCCGGCCTTGCGGGCGTTGACGCCACCGACGATGTTGGTGCCGGCCTTAAGCATCAGGGCGGTGTGCTTGGTACCTTCGCCACCGGTGATGCCCTGGACGATGACCTTGGAGTCCTTGTTGAGGTAGATAGACATGGTGCGTCCCTTTACTTAGCTGCGTTGGCGAGCTCGGCGGCCTTGTCGGCGCCCTCGTCCATGGTGGCGGCCAGGGTAACCAGCGGGTGGTTGGCCTCGTTGAGGATGCGGCGGCCTTCCTCGACGTTGTTGCCGTCGAGGCGGACTACCAGCGGCTTGTTGGCGGTGTGGCCCAGTTCGGCCAGCGCACCCACGATGCCCTTGGCGACGGCGTCGCAGGCGGTGATGCCGCCGAAGACGTTGACGAACACGGACTTGACCTGCTCGTCGCCCAGAATGACGTCCAGGCCTGCGGCCATGACCTCGGCCGAGGCGCCGCCGCCGATGTCCAGGAAGTTGGCGGGCTTGACGTTGCCGTGGTTTTCACCGGCGTAGGCAACGACGTCCAGGGTGGACATGACCAGGCCTGCACCGTTGCCGATGATGCCCACTTCGCCGTCGAGCTTGACGTAGTTGAGGTCCTGCGCCTTTGCCTTGGCCTCGAGGGGATCAGCGGCGTCCTTGTCCTCCAGCTGCGCGTGCTTGGCGTGGCGGAATTCGGCGTTCTCGTCCAGGGAGACCTTGCCGTCAAGGGCCACGATGTCACCGGCGCCGGTCTTGACCAGCGGGTTGACCTCCACCAGTGTGGCGTCTTCCTTCTTGAAGACGTCCCAGAGCTTGAGGATGACATCGGCGACCTTGCCGCGCAGTTCCTCAGCGAAGCCTGCGGCTGCGACGATTTCGTCAGCCTTGGCCTGGTCGATGCCGACGGCGGGGTCGATGGCGATCTTCGCCAGGGCCTCGGGACGTTCGACGGCGAGCTGTTCGATTTCCATGCCGCCTTCAACCGAGCACATGGCCAGGTAGTTGCGGTTGGCCCGGTCCAGCAGGACGGAGAAGTAGTATTCCTCGGCGATGTCCGCACCCTGGGCGATCATCACCTTGTTGACGGTGTGGCCCTTGATGTCCATGCCCAGGATGTTGGTGGAGTGCTCAAGAGCCTCGTCTGCGGACTTTGCAACCTTGACGCCGCCGGCCTTGCCGCGGCCGCCAACCTTGACCTGTGCCTTGACGACGGTTACGCCGCCAATCTTTTCGGCAGCTGCTTTTGCTTCTTCAGGGGTGTACGCCACGATGCCGGCCAGCACGGGTACACCGTGCGCCTCGAACATATCGCGCGCCTGGTATTCAAACAGGTCCACGGTTTAGTGTCCTTCTACGTCGAAGTAGTTTCTATACAGCCGGACACCATCGAAAGACGGTGAGCTGGCTGCGGTATGCACGCACCGGCGGCCTGTTGGAAACGAGCCACGCGGCGTTGTTGCTCCATGGGGAACTCTAGTCCTTTGGAATGACGGAGCCGTCCCAGAGTACCGCTTATGTGAGTAACGACACTATTCTATGGGGCGTAGAAAAACCGCGGAATTACGGGGTTTTTGGGGCCTCCGCGGGCGCTGTGGCGGTGCCGGGCGCGGGAGCGGAAATCAGTTCATACTTCTGCGGGGAGACAAAGAATCCCACCCCGGCCGAGACGTTTCCGCACGCCACGCCACCGTTGTAGGCCGAGCAGCGCAGGCCGTTGCGTTCCAGGTTCTGCCCGTCCGCCAGGGCGCGTACCTGAAGCAGTGGCCCGGCCTTGCTGCCGTCCGGCCCGTAGGTGGCTTCCGCCTGTGTGACGCCGGAACGGCATTCCCCGTACCGGGCGGCGTCCGGGGTCAGCAGCGCCACGCCGCCGAGGTAGCCGAGGTTGGTTCCCGCGCAGTCATCCTTGACGTCCTCGCGGGCCGGCTCGACGTAGGTGGCGAGCTCGCAGTGGGCCACGGGGACGGTTGCGAGTTTATTGTTGGCGGTGTCGCTGAAGCTGTTCCCTTCGTAGGGCAGATTAACGTGCTCGCCCCTCGCCGAGGTGAGCGAGCAGATGATGCTCCGGTCTTCAGTGGCAAAGGACAGGATGTCCTCCCCGCCGCCGGCAAAGTCCTCGGGGTTGGCCAGCGGGGCCTGTTCGAGCTGTGCCATGGGTGCCAGCGGCGCCGGCGGGACGTAGTTGGGGTCCTCAGTGGTGACGCTGCACGCAGTGGCGGTGAACAGGAGAGTCACAAGAGGCAGGGCGGCGAGCATCCCCAAAGCAGTCCGTCGCATGGGCTCCATTATGCTCCATGGCGGATTCAGGCGGACGACGGCGGGAGCACGCCTTCCACGACGTCGGCCGCGGCCGCGCCGGCGAAGGACCCCCGGGCTACTGGACCTCCACCTTGGTCAGCGGAGCGTAACGCAGCAGCAGGCGCTTCTCGCCGACGTCGAACTTCACCTTCGCCACGGTCTTGTCTCCGGCACCCTCGAGCGCCAGGACGGTCCCATTGCCGAAGCTGGTGTGGTTGACCTTGTCTCCCACGTTGACGGCGATAATTTCCTTCTGCGGCTGGACCCTGTTCCGCGCGATGGCCGCCGGAACGTCGGCGTTGAATCCCGCCGAAGGATCGGCGGCGGCGCCGCGGGAGGTCCCCGCACCCCAGAAGGAGCCGCTGTAGCGGCCGGAACTGATCGATCCCCCGCCCCAGGCAGCCTGCCGGCTGGTTCCCTCGCGCTTCCACTCCAGCAGTTCCGCAGGGATTTCCTCGAGGAACTGGCTGGCCGGGTTGTACTGGCTCTGGCCCCACATGTTGCGGACTTCCGAGCGCGTGACGTAGAGGCGTTTACGGGCACGGGTCAGGCCCACATAGGCCAGCCGGCGTTCTTCGGCCAGTTCCTTCGGATCCGTGGCGGACCGCTGGTGCGGGAACAGGCCGTGTTCCATGCCGGTCAGGAACACCACGGGGAATTCAAGGCCCTTGGCGGTATGCAGGGTCATGAGGGTCACCACGCCCAGCCGCTTGGCTTCCGCGACCGCGGCGTCAATGTCGGCGCCGGGGGCATCGGGAATCTGGTCGGCATCCGCCACCAGCGACACCTGTTCCAGGAAGGCTCCCAACGATCCTTCGGGGTTCTCCTGCTCGTACTCGCGGACCACGGCCACGAGTTCAGCGAGGTTCTCCACCCTGGACTCGTCCTGGGGGTCGGTACTGGAACGCAGGCCGGCGAGGTAGCCGGTCTGTTCCAGGACTGCTTCGAGGGCCGCGGCAGCGCCGGAACCGGCCGCTACCTCGGCGAGGTCGTCCAGGAGCTTCACAAAGCCCAGGACGGCGTTGACGGAGCGGGTGGCCATGGCCGGAGCCTGCTCGGCGCGGCGGGCAGCGGCCATGAAGGAAATCCGCTCACGGCTGGCGAGCGCCGCGACTGCCCCTTCCGCGCGGTCCCCAATGCCGCGCTTTGGTTCGTTGAGCACCCGCCGGAGGTTGACGTCGTCGTCCGGGTTGACCAGCACGCGCAGGTATGCGAGGGCGTCCTTGATCTCCTTGCGCTCGTAGAAGCGGGTGCCGCCCACTACCTTGTACGGCAACCCGACGCGCACCAGCACATCCTCAATGGAGCGGGATTGGGCGTTGGTGCGGTAGAAAATGGCAACGTCCCCGGGGCGGAGGTTGTCCTCGTCCTGGAGCCGGTCGATTTCCTTGGCGATGAACTGGGCTTCGTCGTGTTCGTTCTCGCCCACGTAGCCGATGATCTTGTGGCCTTCGCCCTCGGCCGTCCACAGCCGCTTTTCGGGGCGGTTGGGGTTGCGGGAGATCACCGAGTTGGCGGCGCTGAGGATGTTTTGCGTGGAGCGGTAGTTCTGCTCCAGTTTGATGGTGCGGGCCTCGGGGTAGTCCTTTTCGAACTCCACGATGTTGCGGATGTCTGCCCCGCGGAAGGCGTAGATGGACTGGTCCGAGTCGCCAACTACCGTCAGTTCCGAGGCGCCGGGGCCTTCCCCCACGATTTCGCGGACCAGTGCGTACTGGGCGTGGTTGGTGTCCTGGTATTCGTCCACCAGGACGTGGCGGAACCGCCGCCGGTAGGACTCTGCGAGCGCCGGGAAGGCCCGGAACATGTACACGGTCTCGGCGATGAGGTCGTCAAAATCCATGGCGTTGGCCTGGCGCAGCCGCTGGGTGTACCCCTTGTAGACCTCGGCGACGGCTTGCTCGAAGGGGTCGTTGTAGTTGGCGTCCGAGGCGTAGGAATCGGCGTCGATGAGCTCGTTCTTCAGCGCGGAGATCTTGTGCTGGATGGCCTTGGGCGCAAACTTCTTGGGGTCCAGGTCCAGGGCCTTGGACACCTGGGTGACCAGGCGCAGCGAGTCCGCGGCGTCGTAGATGGAGAAGTTGGATTTCAGGCCCACGTTGGCGGCCTCCTGGCGGAGGATGCGGACGCAGGAGGAGTGGAACGTGGAGATCCACATGATTTTGGCGCGGCCGCCCACCAGCGCTTCGATGCGTTCCCGCATTTCCGCGGCGGCCTTGTTGGTGAAGGTGATCGCCAGGATTTCGCCGTGGTGGGCACGCCCGGTGGCGATGAGGTACGCGATCCGGTTACTGAGTACACGGGTCTTGCCCGAGCCCGCACCGGCCACGATCAGCAGTGCCGATCCGGCGTGCTTGACCGCTTCCTCCTGCTGGGGGTTCAGGCCCTCCGTCAGCTTTGCGGGGTCCAGGCGCCTGCCGTGGTGCTGCCCGGACTGGTGGTGCCCTTCGTGCCCGCCAGCGGCATGGCCGCCGGACGCCGAACCTCCCGGCCCGGCCGCGGTAGCCACGCCGTCGGAACGGGTCCTTGTATGGGTGGCGGTTGCGGGGGCGGCCTTGAAAGGTCCGTCAGAGTACGGGTCAAACAACATATCCATGGTGCCTACAAGTCTAGGCGGTGGGACCGACACCCACTCCCGGCCTGTGGATGACGTGCCCCGGAGAGCCTGGAACGGCTCAGGCCACCGAGCCGGACTCGAGCGCGGCACGCAGCTCGCGCACCGCCGTCGTACCCCCGGCCATGAACCACTCGAGGCCGTTGACCTGCACGGTGTCAACGGCGCCTCCGGCGGCGCGGACAATGGCCTTGCCGGGCAGCCAGTCCCATTCCGGGCAGCTGTGCTGGAACCAGCAGCCCAGCTGCCCGTCGGCCACCCTGCCCAGGTCACAGGAACCGGATCCGAGCATGCGCAGCGCAGCGGCAGAGGTCGCCGCGGCGTGCCAGGGCATGGCGCAGAGCGGATCCATCAGCCATGTGGGGTGGATGTAGGTGGCGGCGCCAAGCTGGGCGGCCGGGGTGGCGTTGCGTTCCCCGTGGTTGTCGCCGTACACGGTGATGGTGTCGCCGTTCAGCGTGGCCTTCCGGCTGCTGCCGCCCAGCCACAACTTGTCCTCCTCAGGCTGGAAGATCGCTCCCAGCTGGACGTCATGCTCATCCTTGAGCGCAATGGCAGAGCACCAGTAAGTGGAGCCGTGCAGGAAGTTGTAGGTGCCGTCCACGGGGTCGATGACCCAGGTTCGGCCGCTGGTCCCCTGCACTGAGGCGCCTTCTTCGCCCAGGATGCCGTCCTCGGGCCGGCACCGCTGCAGCTGCGAGAGGACGTACTCCTCCGCTGCGTGGTCCGCTGCAGTCACGACGTCGGAAACGGAAGTCTTTTGCTGGGACTGCAATCCTGCCATCCGCATGAGGAGTGCCAGTTGCCCGGCTTCGCGGACCAGTGCCGCCGCCAGCTGGTAGTCGTCCAGTGCAGGGTCAAGTACAGCTGCGCTGTGTCGGCCAATGGTCATGGCTTCAGTCTATGGGGCGGAATAATGGAGCCATGGCCAAAACCCCTGCCCAGCGGATCAAGAAGCACGGTGCAAAGGCTGCCGTGCCGCAGCACCATCTCCCGCCGGTGGTGAACCCCACTACCGCGCGCACCCCCGAGAAAGCCCAGAACAACGGCAACCTCATCCTGATCGCGGGCGTGGTGGCCAGCCTGTTCCTGTTCTGGTACCTGCACCTGCTGACCATGGACCAGCTCACTCAGCTCTCTGAGGGCAGGCCCATGCCGGACTCCCTGGTGGGCGGCTTCGATCCTGCCTACATCGAGGATCTGCGCGGCGCCATGAATGACGACGCGCGCGGCCAGCTCAACTACGTCCACAAGACCGCCGGCGTCCTGTTCCCGCTGATCTTCGGGTTCACCTGGCTGCTGCTCATCGGCACCAACGTGGCAAAAAAGTCACTGCGCTGGGCGCTGTGGGCCCTGCCCATGCTGTTCGTCGTGGTCCGGCTGTGGGCGAACGCGGCGATTGACGCGCTGATGGGACCGGATGCTCCCGACGCCGGCCAGGTGGCCCTCGCGTCCGGCCTCACCGTGGCCGGGTGGGTGCTGCTGGTCCTGAGCCTCCTGGCCGGCGCGGCTGCGGTGGTCATCGGAACGCGGAAGCGGAAAGCCTCGACGGCCTCCTGAGCCCATCCGTTGCTCCCTAATTGCCGTTCTGGACACCCAAAACGACGGTTACGGAGCAATCGATGAAGCCCGCAGGTGTTTCCGATGCCTGTGGACCCGCCGTGCAATGACGATGCCCGCCGTTGCCATGCCCACCGTGACCGGGTAGCCCATCAGCCGTTCCAGGGTGCCGGGCTCGGGAACGTCCATGCCGGTCAGGCCGCCGGTTGCCAGGGCCGCCAGGGAGACGGCCCCGCACGCCAGCAGGAACCAGGCCATGCGGGCCTTCCGCAGCCACAGGAAGCCCAGCACCAGCAGCGCACCAGCACCGGCGAGGAAGTACGTGACTGCCCCGATGAAGTGCAAGGGTGAGCCGGCGTCCTCGGGGACGAGCCCCACCACCACGGTCCCCGCCCCGGCCGCTCCCGTCAGCACCCGCACCGCGGCGGCCGCGAGCCACGGCCTGCGCCGGCCCGGCTCAACCCGGGCTCCGGGGCGGGCGGCGACGCACAGCAGCCCGGACGTCAGCAGCACCGCGCCTAGCAGCATCCCGAGCCCCTGCACCACGAACGAGGCATTCATCAGCCAGTTCAAGGGCGAGCACACCTGGCGGCCGTCGTAAATACCGCAGTTCAGCGCGCCAAGGTCGCTGATGTAGCCGGTGCGCAGGTCGTAGGGGCGCGGACCGGCCCATGCCATGACCACCGCGGCCTCCGCCGCAAAGTACTGGAGAACGCTCAGGACAGACCACGCGCCGAAGTACTGCCGGGTGGACGCTGTGTCCGGTACGAAGGTGGCAGCGGGAGCGGCGGGCGGGGCTGGACTCATGCCTTGAGCGTAGTACGGCTCCGTACCTTGTATGCTGGTATGCGTGTCCGTCCGGACCGGCGCCGCCGATCCCCAGGATGCCCGCCCTCGTAGCTCAGTGGATAGAGCACGGCTCTCCTAAAGCCGGTGTCGTTGGTTCGATTCCAATCGAGGGCACTTGAATTTCGAGTCCCCGGCGTTTGACCTTCGCGCCTACCTGCTCGGCCCCGCCGGTGAACCGGCCGGGACAGCGGATACGGGGCGCCCCGGCCGCTGGACTGTGGAACGGGACCTGTTGGACCGGACCGCCGGCACCCGCGGAACCTTTTCCGGCGTCGTACTTTTCACGCCAACGCCCGACGCCGGCCTGGACCTTCGCGAGGAAGGCACCATGCGCTGGCCCACCTTCACCGGACCCGCCACCCGCGACTACCTGCTCAGGCCCAGCGGACGCCCGGACGCCCTCGACGTCTTTTTCCCGGACGGGCGGCCGTTCCACCGCATGAGCTTCACGGCGGAGGCCAACCTGGACAACCACTGGTGCGATCCCGATACCTACCGCGTGGCCTACGCGTTCGAGGGTCCGCACCGGTTCAGCTACAGCTGGGACGTGACCGGGCCGCACAAGGACCTGCTCCTGACCTCGCACCTGACCCGGAATGGGGACTCATGAAGCACCGGATCGTGGTGTCCGCCGTCTGCGTTTTCGACGATGCCGGCCGCCTCCTCACCGTCCGCAAGCGCGGCACCGCCATGTTCATGCACCCCGGCGGCAAACCGGAGCCCGGCGAAACGGCCGTGCAGGCGGCGGCCCGAGAGTTGGAGGAGGAAGTGGGCATCGTTATCGATCCACGCCAGCTCCGGCTGATGGGGGTATGGATCGCCGATGCCGCCAACGAGGCCGACACGGATATCGAGGCCACCGTGTTCATGGCGCCCGGGACATGGCAGGCCCACCCGTCCGCCGAAATAGCGGAGATCCGCTGGCTGGACCTCGCGGGCCGGGACCGGGCCGTTTCGGAGACCGCCGGTCCGGACGCTTCCAGGCTCGGTGCCGGGGCACCGCTTCCCGGCGACCTCGCACCGCTGCTGACGGACCACATCCTGCCCGCGCTGGCCGCGCCCGAGGCCACCCCTCCGGGACCCTGACGCCCCTGGATCCCTGCAGGGCCTGTTAGGGCTCGGGGACGGCTTCCGCGGCAACGGCCGTGGCCTCGGCGAACTGCGTCCGGTAGAGCTCCGCGTAACGGCCCTCTGCGGCCAGGAGCTCGGTGTGCGTCCCGCGTTCCACGATTTGGCCGCCCTCCACCACCAGGATGGCGTCGGCCGCGCGGACGGTGGACAGCCGGTGCGCGATCACGACGGCGGTACGCCCCTCAAGTGCGGCGCCAAGGGCTGCCTGCACCGCGGCTTCGTTCGTGGAGTCCAGTGCCGCCGTCGCCTCGTCCAGGATGACCACCCGGGGCTGGGCGATCAGGAGCCGGGCGATGGTCAGCCGCTGGCGTTCACCGCCGGAAAGCCTGTAGCCGCGCTCCCCCACCACCGTTTCCAGTCCGTCCGGCAGCGACCTGATCATCGTCTCCAGGCGTGCCTGCCGCAGGACATCCCACATGTCATCGTCCGTCGCGTCCGGGCGTGCAAGCCGAAGGTTGGAGGCGATGGTTTCGTGGAAGAGGTGGCCGTCCTGGGTGACCATGCCCAGGGTGTCCCGCAGCGAATCGAAGGTGGTGTCGCGCACGTCCAGCCCGGTTCCCGGTGCGGTGCCGCCAAGCCGCACGGCGCCCGAGTCGACGTCGTACAGCCTCGACAGCAGCTGGGCAATGGTGGACTTGCCGGCACCCGATGAACCCACCAGCGCCACCGTCTGTCCCGGCTCCACCCGGAAGCTGACACCGTGCAGCACTTCCTCGCCACCCCTGGTGTCCAGGGTGGAAACTTCCTCGAGCGAGGCCAGGGAGACCTTGTCCGCTGACGGGTAGGCGAACCGGACGTCGTCGAACTCCACGGACACCGGCCCGGCCGGAACCGCGCGGGCGTCCGGCTTCTGCTGGATGAGGGGCTTCAGGTCCAGGATTTCGAACACGCGTTCAAAGCTGACCAGCGCGCTCATGACTTCCACCCGGGCGTTGGACAGCGCCGTGAGCGGGGCGTAGAGGCGGGTCAGGAGCAGCGCAAGGACCACCACGTCACCGGGGGCCAACTGGCCGCCCAGGGCAAGCCACCCGCCCAGTCCGTACACCAGCGCCAGCGCGAGCGCGGAGACCAGCGTCAGGGCCGTGACGAAGGTGAACTGCAGCATTGCCATGCGGACGCCGATGTCACGGACCCTGCCTGCGCGGGCAGCGAACTCGCGGGATTCCTCATCGGGGCGGCCGAACAGCTTGACCAGCGTGGCACCCGGGGCGGAGAACCGCTCCGTCATCTGGGTGCCCATGGCGGCGTTGTGCGCGGCGGCTTCGCGGCGCAGGTCTGCCAGCTTGGAGCCCATGCGCCGGGCCGGGATAAGGAAGATCGGCAGCAGCACCATGGCGAGCACGGTCACCAGCCACGACGTATTGAGCATTACGGCCAGCGTCAGGACCAGGGCCACCGAGTTGCTCACCACGCCGGAGAGGGTGCCGGCGAAAGCGGACTGCGCCCCGATGACGTCATTGTTGAGGCGGCTGACCAGCGCTCCCGTACGGGTGCGGGTGAAGAAGGCAATGGGCATGCGCTGCACGTGGTCGAACACCCGGGTGCGCAGGTCCACGATGACGCCTTCGCCGATGTTCGACGACAACCAGCGCGTCAGCAGCCCCACGCCGGCCTCCCCTACGGCCACGATGGCGATCAGCACGGCAAGCCAAATCACAGTCCCGGCGGCTGCCTTGGCAATGATGGCGTCAACCACCTGGCCGGCGAGCACCGGGGTGGCCACGGCCAGCACCGCTCCTGCGATGGACGCGATCACAAAGGCAATGAGTTTGCCCTTGTGCGGGGCGGCAAAGGCCAGGACCCGCTTCAGGGTTTCCTTGGAGAACGGCTTGGAGCCGCTCTTTGCGGTGCTGATTTTGTAAAGCGAGCTCCAGGCCACGCCGTCCATGCTCATGGTTATTTCTCCTGGCTTGCAGTGTTGTGGAGCTGCCGGACCGTGCCGTCTTCGAGGTGCCACCGGTAGTCGAGCCGGACGTTTTCCAGCAGCCGCCGGTCGTGGGTGACCAGCAGCAGGGCTCCCTCATAGCTTTCAAGGGCCTCTTCCAGCTGCTCAATGGCCGGCAGGTCGAGGTGGTTGGTCGGTTCGTCCAGCACCAGCAGGTTCACGCCCCGTGCCTGAAGCAGTGCCAGGGAAGCCCGGGTCCGCTCCCCCGGTGACAGGGAATCCACAGTCCGCGAGGTGTGGTCCGCCTTCAGGCCGAACTTTGCCAGGAGCGTCCGGACGTCTGCGCTGTTCCAGTCCGCCAGGACCGCCTCAACTGCGTCGCCCAGCGGCGAGCCGCCGTCCAGCAGTCCGCGGGCCTGGTCAATCTCGCCGACGGCGACGGTGGCACCCATGGAGGCGTCGCCGTCGTCCGGTGCCTGCGTTCCCAGCAGGAGGCGCAGGAGCGTGGACTTCCCGGCCCCGTTGGGCCCCGTAATCCCGATTCGTTCGCCGCCATTGAGCTGGAGGCTGACCGGTCCCAGCGTGAAGCTGCCCTGGCGCGCCACCGCGTTGCGCAGGGTGGCCACGACGGCGCTTGAGCGGGGTGCCTGGCCGATGCTGAACTGGAGCTGCCACTCCTTCCGGGGCTCCTCCACCACGTCCAGCCTGGCAATGCGGGACTCCATCTGGCGGACCTTCTGGGCCTGCTTTTCGGAGGACTCGGTGCTGGCCGCGCGCCGGATCTTGTCATTGTCCGGGCTCTTCTTCATGGCGTTCCGCACACCTTGGGAGCTCCACTCACGCTGGGTCCGGGCACGGGCCACCAGGTCCGCCTTCGTGGCGGCGAATTCGTCGTACTTCTCGCGGGCATGCCGGCGCGCCACCGCGCGCTCTTCGAGGAAGGCGTCGTACCCGCCGTCGTAGACCGCCACGGCGTTCTGGGCCAGGTCCAGTTCAACAATGGTGGTGACGCAGCGGGCCAGGAACTCGCGGTCATGGCTGACCAGCACCACGCCGCCGCGCAGGTTGGTGACGAAGTCTTCCAGTTTGGCCAGCCCGGCAAGGTCCAGGTCATTGGTTGGTTCGTCCAGCAGGACCACGTCGAACCGGCTCAGCAGCAGCGCGGCCAAGGCAACCCTGGCGGCCTGGCCACCGGACAGCCCGGTCATCAGGGCATCGGCGCCCGTTGCCAGGCCGAGGTCCGCCAGGACGGGCGGTATCCGTTCGTCCAGGTCCGCGGCGCCCGATGCCATCCACCGGTCGAAAGCCCGCGCATAGGCGTCGTCCGCGCCTGGAGCTCCGGCACCCAGCGCTTCAGCGGCAGATTCCATCTCGGCGGTGGCCTGTGTGCACCCGGTGCGGCGGCCGATGTAGGCCGCCACGGTTTCGCCGGACACACGTTCGTGTTCCTGCGGCAACCACCCCACAAAGGCGTCGGCGGGGGCCAGGCTGACGGAGCCGCCCTGGGGCTGGTCGACGCCGGCGAGGAGGCGCAGCAGCGTGGATTTCCCGGCGCCGTTGGTACCCACGACGCCCACGACGTCTCCCGGCGCCACCGTGAAGGAAAGATTGTCGAAAAGCGTGCGGTGGCCGTGGCCACCGGAGAGGTCTTTGGCAACAAGGGTTGCAGTCATGGATGCGTCCTTTCGCCCGGGTGCATGCGCAGCCGGTCCCGTGCCGGAACTGGCCCGGCGATGCCGTGCGGACAGTCCCGGGAAGGCGCTCCGGGCCGCGGGCATGAAAGAACCCGCTGGTCCGGACTTGGGGGGTGTACGGACCAACGGGCTCGACCATCAAGCATAGTCGAAACACCTCCCGGGGTAAAATCGGCGGTCCCGGGGCACGCTAAAATCGACTCACCATCCGTTCAGCAGAGAGCATTTCATGACCCTTCCCGCCAAGGCGTTCCAGCGCTGGCTGCAAGGCATCGCCCCCGATGTCAGCACGGCAGACGTCTGCCGGGTCTCCGGGATCAAGCGGACCACACTCGCCCAGCAACTGGTAAGAGGCAAGGTATCCGTTTCCACGGTGGTGAGCATCAGCCGGGCATACAGCATCAACCCGGTGTCCGCCCTCGCGGGCTTTGAGAGTTACAGCGTCCTTGCCGGGCCGCCGCAGCCACCCACCAGGTGCGAGCTGGTCAGCCAGATTTCGACGGCGGACCTGCTGCGTGCGGCGCTGGCACGTCCGGCCATGGACCCGCTGGGCCGCCAGGGCGCTGCGCCGCCTCCCCTGAGCCCGGTGCCGCACGCCTCATCGGTGAAGAACTGGGTGGATGCGATCGACGACGGCGAGGTCCGGCACCGGGTGTCAGCCGCCACCGGGATCGCTCCGCAGAATTACTCCGCCCAACTGACGGCCAACAGGCTGTCGCCGGAACTGGCGGTGGCCACTTCGGTGGCGGCCGGGGTGGGCCCGGCCGGCGGGCTGGTAGCCACCGGCCTGATCACGGAAGAGGAAGCCGGGTGGGCGCCCGGAGCCCGCCAGGACGCCCTGGACAGCATGTCCGACGGCGACCTCACCGCTCTGGTGGGCGACAGGATGCAGGCATTGGGCAAGGTATTGCGCCGCCAGGAACAGGACCAGGCGCAGACGGAAAAAATTTGGGAGAACCTGGGATGATTGCGATCCTTCAATGGACCACTTTGGCCGTCTGCGGACTTGTGGCCCTGGCCCGCATCCCCAGTGCTGTTCGGGGTGAAAACAGGTCCCTGTTCGGCATTTTCGCCCTCATGACCCTGGCCATCCTGCTCAGCATCGAGGCTCCCTACGTCGCCATCGACCAGGCCTTGGGTGGCATCAACCTGGCTAACCTGCTGCTCCGGTTCGTCATTTTCGGTGCAATCTTCTTCCTGGGCATCCGGATTGCCAAGGGTTTTGGTGCAGCCGGAACTTACCGCCTGATCACGGGCCGGCCCGGGATTCTGGTGCTGCTGATCCTTTCGGCCCTGGTGGTAGCAGTCTTCTTCCTGATGGATACTGAGGGCTCCTCGGCAGGGCTTAGCACGGTCTATGCCAAGGATGACCGTCACATGCTGCTGGTGGAGTACTACGGAGCAGCCGGCCGCGCTTACCCTGCCTTCGTGGGGGTCGCGCTCATCCCCGCCATGGTCAAGGCGATTGGAAGCCGGCTTCCCGTTCTGGTGAAGGTTGCGGCGCTGCTGCTGGGAGTGGGCGGAGCGGCGATTGGACTGAGCCTGCTCTTTCCCTTCATCCCGGCGGATTGGGGTGCAATGCGGTTCGTTGTGAACTACACGGCCGTGCTCTGCTACATCGTGGGCCTGGCGCTGATCTGGATCGGCAAGGTCCGGCAGCGCAAGCCGCTGGCCGGAACCGCGTCATTTACCGAAAAGTAATCAAACTGCCTTTCACATAATCATTAGAATGTGAAACAATCATGAATGTGTGAAGGTGAGGCACGGCGCGTTTTTGAACGGGGATAAATTCTTGGACGAGGCCCTGCTTCGGGGGCCTTCACACGCATTGGGGGGATGAGTGGTGGCGGCCGTTGGGGACCGCCCCCACTCAGCCTATTTAACGGCCTTTTTGGGCAGCGCAGCAGCGCCTCCGCCATGGTTATCCGTCTAGGCCTGAGGGCACGGAGGACCCCCAGACCCGGACAATGCCTCGCCGGGTACTACCGGACGAAGCGCAGGGTCACCAGCTGGAACGGCCGGAGCTGCAGTTCCGCACCACCCTCAGCCACAGACACGCCGGGAGCCTCGGCGGGCCGCTCAAGCAGGTCGGTCACCACAACGTCACGCACGGGGAAATTCGCCGTGATGCGCCCGGCAGTGCGCTGCCCCAGTGACTCATACAGGCGGACCACGACGTCGCCCGAGCCGTCTTCGGCAAGTTTGACCGCTTCAACAACCAGGCCCGGCGTGCCTACCGAAACCAACGGCTCAACCGGCGCGGCTCCCGTAACCACCCGGGGCGCAAGGTTGGTCCTGTACCCCTCCTCCACCGCGGCGCCAATATCCGCACCGGGCCGGACGGTAACTGTCAGCTCGTGCCGGCCGCGGTCAGCCCCAGGGTCCGGGAACTTCGGCGCCCGCAACAGTGAGAGGCGCACCGTGGTGGTGGTGCCGCCGTCGGCCGCCCTGATGTTCCTGGCGACGTCGTGGCCGTAGGTGGACGAGTTGGAAACGGCGACGCCGTAGCCAGGCTCCCCCACGTGGATCCAGCGGTGCGCGCAGATCTCAAACTTCGCGGCCTCCCAGGACGTGTTGGTGTGGGTGGGCCGGAAAACATGGCCAAACTGGGTTTCAGACGCCGACCGGTCGGCGCGGACATCAAGGGCAAACCCGAGCTTGAGCAGTTTCTCCCGTTCCTGCCAGTCCACCGATGTGGTGATGGCCAGGGACGGGCTGCCCGGCGCCAGGGTGATGCGCTGGGTGATGGGAGACGTTCCGGCCAGGCGCTCCACCACAACGGTGGCGCCACAGGGACCCTCCTCCAGCCGGACCGATTCCGCGCCGGTCAAGGCAGTGACATTGCGCCGGTAGAACTCATCGATGTCCCAGGCGTCCCACTCGTTGGGGGTGTCCCTGTGCAGCTCCAGCAGGTTGCCGCGTTGTCCCGGTGCTATGGCTTCCCGGCCGGAGGCATGGTCCTTCAGGGACGACAGCAGGCCGTCCGCGTCCAGGACCGCCCGGATCACGCCGTTGTCCAGGACGTATCCGCCGTCCTGGTTGCTGGTCCGGACCGGTCCGCCCTGCCCTGCCGGTTCGGCGGCGGCCAGCGCCGGGACTCCGTTCCGGGCGTGCGGGGCGGCGTTGAGCAGGAATGTCCGGTCCCCTGTTCCCAGCGCTGCCGCGGCGGCTTGGCCGATGATGCCTTCCAGTGCCGCCTCGATGGCCTGGTAGTTGCGCTCGGCGTCCAGGTGTACCCAGGCAATGGAGCTGCCCGGCAGGATGTCATGGAACTGCTGCAGCAGGACCAGCTGCCAAAGCCGCTTCAGCTCAGCTGCCGGGTACTCGAAGCGGCCGTCCGTGCGGACGGCGGCAGTGGCACACCACAGTTCAGCTTCCCGGAGCAGGTGCTCGCTGCGCCGGTTGCCCTTCTTTGTGCGCGCCTGGCTGGTGTAGGTACCACGGTGCAACTCGAGGTACATCTCGCCCACCCACACCGGCAGGGCGTCGTACTCCTCTTCGGCCTGCCGGAAGAAGCTCTCAGCGGATCCGATCCGAACCTTCGGTGAGCCTTCCAGATCTGCGGTACGGGCGGCGGCGCTGAGCATCTCCCGGGTAGGTCCGCCGCCGCCGTCGCCATAGCCGAACGGCACCAGGGACACGGTGCCCCGGCCGTGATCCCTGTAGTTGCGTTCCGCATGCGCCAGCTCGCGGCCGCTGAGCTCGGCGTTGTAGGTGTCCACCGGGGGGAAGTGCGTAAACAGCCGGGTACCGTCGATGCCCTCCCAGTTGAAGGTATGGTGCGGCATCCGGTTGGTCTGGTTCCAGGAGATCTTCTGGGTCAGGAACCAGCGGCTTCCCGCGGACTTCACGATTTGCGGCAAGGCGGCGGAATAGCCGAATGAGTCCGGCAGCCAGGCCTCCCTGCACTCGACGCCAAATTCGGACAGGAAGAACGATTTGCCCTCAATGAACTGCCGCGCCATTGCCTCGCCGCCGGGCATGTTCGTGTCAGACTCCACCCACATGCCGCCGACCGGAACGAACTGCCCGGCGCGGACTTTCTCCCGGATCCTGCTGAACAGGTCCGGATAGGACTCCTTGATCCAGGAGAGCTGCTGGGCGGAGGAACACGAAAAGATGAAGTCCGGGTTCTCGTCCATCAGGGCCACCACGTTGGAGAAGGTCCTGGCGCACTTTCGGACGGTTTCGCGTACGGGCCATAGCCAGGCCGAGTCAATGTGCGCGTGGCCGGTGGCCACCAGCTGGTGGGCGGAAGCGTAGGCGGGCTGCGCCTGCACCCCGGCCAAGGCTTCCCGGCCGGCCGCCGCGGTCCCGGCAACATCGTCCGGGTCCATGACATCCATCATCCGTTCCAAGGCCCGGAGGATTTCGTGCCGCCGCGGAAGTTCCAGGGGCAGCTGTTCCATCAGCCCCGACAACGTCCAGATGTCCTGCTGCAGTTCCCAGACGGTCTGGTTGAGTTCGGCGATGGCAATGGTCCCCAGCCGGTAATGCGGGGCCGTTCCGGCAGTGGACTTGTCACCGTAGGGAGTTGCCGCGAAGGTCCAGTCCTGGGCGAGGTCCGGGTTGGCCGCTGCCTCCACGTAGAAGTCCACCGCCATGCCGGTGCCCAGGAGCTTCAGGGGGATGTACCGGTTACGGGGCGAGACGGCTTTGATGATGGTGCCGTCCGGCCGCCAGGCAATACCCTCGCATTGGAAACCGGGCGTCTGGACCGTGAATCCGAGGTCCACCACCACTTCGACCGTGGTGTCCGGTCCGGCGCCCCACGACTCGGGCACGTCACCCTGCAGCCGGAGCCATTTGGTGCTCCACGGTTTGCCCCATGCCGTCCCGTGCTCGAGGGGCTGGAACTGCTGCCGCATCGCCTCGAGGGCGGGTACCGGTTCGTCCGGGACGTCCCAGCTGCTCAGGGTCAGGGGCACGGTCCGGGAGTAGACAGCAGGGTCGATGCGCTCACGCACAAACCTGGTGAGTCGGACTTCCGTGATCCTGCGGTCGTCATGCAATGTGGGCCCTCTTTAGCACTTGAAAAATTGGATCTTCGTGTCCATTCGATGGACAAATCTACCCGCTGGTAGCCCTCGAACCAACCCCCTGCGGCAGGATCCGAAGGGGGTTGCTGGAGCGTCAGGCGGGCGCGGAGGCAACTGCCGGGCTGCTGATCCTGGCTGCCCCCGCGTAGACATTGAGGCTGGTTCCCCGGCTGAAACCGGCAAGCGTCAGGCCGCTGGCTTCGGCGAGTTCCACGGCCAGGCTCGACGGAGCGCTGACGGCAGCCAACACGGGGATCCCCGCCTGCGCCGCCTTCTGGACCAGCTCGAATGATGCCCGGCCTGACACCTGGAGGACGGTGCCGCGCAGGGGCAGGAGTCCCTCGCGCAGGGCCCAGCCCACCACCTTGTCCACCGCATTGTGCCGCCCCACGTCCTCGCGAAGGCACAGCAGCTGCACGCCGCCGTCGTCCTCAATCCGGAAAAGCCCGGCAGCATGCACCCCGCCGGTATCGTCGAAAAGGCGCTGCGACTTCCGGAGCAGGGCGGGCAGGGAGGCCAGCACGTGTGCGTCGAGCGTGAGGGGGTCCGTTGCGGGGCTGTGGTGCGAGGACTTCTGAACGGCCTCAATGGAGTCCGTTCCGCAAATGCCGCAGGAGCTGGACGTGTAGACGTTCCTTCCAGTCTCCGGAAGTGGGACGTCAGGACGCAGCTGGGCCTCCACCACGTTGAACGTCTGGACACCGTTCTCGTCCTCGCCGGCGCAGAAACGCAGGGATACCAGCTGGTCCGGGGTCCAGATCACGCCCTCGGACACCAGGAAGCCGGCTACAAGATCGAAATCGTCGCCGGGGGTCCGCATGGTGACCGAGTAAGAGAGGCTGCCCAGCCGGATTTCCAGCGGTTCCTCCACTGCCAGGACATCCTCGCGGTAGCGCACGGGAAACTCCAGCGCCTTCGGCGAGCCGTCCAGGACATACTTATGCACCTTGCGGCGCTGCGTCACCCGTCCCATGGACCGTCCTGCCTGTTCATGTCTCCATCATCGCACTGCAGGGCACCTGCCCGGCCAGTCCCGGTTCAGCCGAGCAGGGCGCTCCAGTCCACTGGCCCCGCGGGGCCGGGCTTCGCCGCCGTCCGGGACGTCCTGCTGCTGCGCGGTTTGGCCTTGGCCGGATCCGCCGGGGCTGGAATGGGCGGGCCCCACGGCAGCGCGAAGGCCGGTACTTGCTCCCCCAACTGCACGCCGTGCGGCGGCACCACCATGACGCCGTCGGCCGCGGCAAGTCCCCGCATCATGCCTGGGCCGGCGTGCTGGGCCGGCGACGCCATCCCGTACACAAGCCGGAACGGCATGAGGCGCGTGCGGCCCGGATCCGGGTCTATGAGGGTGCCGGAGGGCACCTCCTGCACCTCCGGCAAGGTTCCGTGCCCCAGCGCGGCCAGCAAGGGTGCGCCCACTGTAAAAAGCGCCATCATGGCGGCCAGCGGATTGCCGGGCAGGCCCAGGACGAACCGGCCATCGGGGAGTTCGGCCAGCACCACCGGGTGCCCGGGCCGCATGGCCACCCCATCAACCACCAGGCGGCCGCCCAGCTCGGCAACCGCGCGGCGGAGATGATCCGTGCCGGAGCGGCCCGTTCCCCCGGTGGTGATGACGACGTCGGCCGGGAGCCCGGGTGCGCCAGGGCCGTCCGGGACCACGTCCTCCAGCGCAGCGAGCCATTCATCGTAGGAGTCGCCGATGCGCTGCTGGCCGCCCGGGATACCGCCGAGCATGCCGACGACGGCCGGCAGCTGATGACCGAACGTATCCCTGACCCGCCCCGGGGCGGGCAGGCCGTGCACCACCACTTCCGACCCGGTCAGCAGCAGGCGTACAAGGGGTTTGCCTTGGACCTGCAGCTCGTCATATCCGGCCAGCGCGGCGAGTGCCAGGTGCGCCGGGTTCAGGGTCACCCCGGCCGCAACAAGGACGTCCCCTTCGAGTGCTTCCTCGCCTGCTTTGCGCACGTGCTGTCCGTTGCGCGGTTCGCCGGGGCGGGCGGTTCCGCCGGTTTCAAGGACGGGAAGCCCGTCTTCGTCCTCGGCGAGGACGGCGCTTTCACTGCGCAGGATCCCCTTGCCGCCGGGCGGGATGAGTCCGCCGGTAACGATGGGGCTGGCCTGGTGCGGGGCCAGCCGGGCCCCGGCTTCCACGGGGATCCATGGCCCGGACCCGTTGACTGCCCAGCCGTCCATGGCCGAGGATGCGTAGTGCGGCATGTCCTGGAGCGCAACGATGTCCTGCTCCAACCTGCGGCCCTGGGCCTGGTCCAGTGGCACAGGCCCGGGCGGGATCGGTGTGGCGGCGTCAAAGGCGGCCTGACGTGCTTCCGCCCAGGTGTGGGCCAGGTGATGGTGGCCGTGGCCCTGTTCCTCACCCGTTCCAGGCTGACGTTCGTCCGGTTGTCCCTGCGGTTGTGCCTGCAGTTCCTCTAGCGGGTGTCCGGGGCTGTCTTGGTGCCCGTGTTCACCGCTGTTTCCTTGCCCTGCGTACGATGCTGCGTCCCGCCCGGGTGCTTCTGTCATTCGCCGGGAGCCCCGGCGGCTTCAGCGTCGTAGTCGGCGGCCAGCGTGCGGGCGACAGCGAGGGCCTTTTCCATGGCCGCGGCATCTGTCGAGCTACCGGAGTTCGTGGCCAGGCCCGCGGCGAATCCGGCGATGAAGGTGGTCAGCGGAGCGGCGGGACGGACCACGGAATGCGCCGCCACACCCGCAAGGGAAAGGATGGCATTGATGTCCACCTGGACATCCTCAAGCTCGTAGGCTTGGAGCAGCGACCTGCACCACTCCTCCAGTGTTTCGTCCTGGCTCTTCACCACTTGCCTCCCAAGTTAACTGCGGCCATTCCCGGCCCCGTCCACGTCCTCCACGTCCGGGGTGCCGGCGGCAATCCCCAGTGCGGCGGCGTCGTCCCACGTGTCCACATCTGCCGTGTAGGCGGCCGGAACGGCGACAAGCTGCACGTCCAGACTAGCAAGGAGTGAACGGACCGATCCGTCAATCAACCGGCCGCCGGCAGCCATTTCTAGGGCCGACCTTTTTAGCATGTCCGTGCTATATATTCCGGCCAGCGGCTGCATCCTCCCGGTGCCGTTGCCCTCGCCGGTACAGGCCACGTACGACCCCCCACGCTGCCCCGCGGACAACTCCTGCAGGAGAATACGCACGGCCCCCGAAACCAGCGGCATATCACAGGCCAGGACAAGGGTGTGCGGAGCAGCGGAACCCGCCCGGTCCAGGACATCCAGGCCCGCGGCTATCGCCGCCGCGGGGCCGGCGAACTCCGGCTCTTCGCGGCAGGTGAGCACTCCGGGAGGCAAGGGGCCCGGATCCGGGCCCACAACAACGGTGGTACGGGCACCTTCGGCGGCCGCCAGGGATCGGGCAAGAAGGGTGGCTCCGCGAAACAGCAATCCCTGTTTCGGGACGCCGCCCAGCCGGGAGGATCGTCCTCCCGCCAGGATGAGGGCATCAAAGGCCGGCACGTCGTCTTGCATGGTGCAAGCGTAGCCAGTGCCGGGCGCCATCAAGACACACCGGGCACCAGGCAGGCCAGCCGGTCCGCCGGTCAGCGCAGCTCAGGCGGCCCGCTCCGGCAGGAGGAACGGGTCCCACGCCGGCGTGGGCTTCTCCAATTCCTTGATCTGCCAGATGGTGCCGTGCGGCTGCGCCGGCTCGAACCGCAGCTTCCAGCCCATTTCAGCGGGCGTGTGGTCCCCTTTGACGTTGTTGCAGCGCAGGCAGGCAGCTACCAGGTTCTCCCAGGAGTCCACCCCTCCCCGCGACTTGGGGTGCACATGGTCGATTGTGTGCGCCGCTTTTCCGCAGTACGCACACTTGTGCCCATCACGCCTCAGGACGCCGCGCCGGCTCACGGCAGTGGCATGGTTGTATTTCGGTCGGATGTAGCGGTTGAGGAGAATCACGGAGGGGCGGCCCAGGATTTCCTGCGGACCCACCACGGGATCATCGCCCTCGGCTACCACGCTTGCCTTGCCCGTGAGCACAAGCACCAGCGCCCGGCGGAAAGTAATAACCGCCAGCGGTTCATATCCAGCATTCAGAACGAGAGTGCGCATGCACGTACCTCTTCACGGCCGCACCCGTCAGGGGCACGAGGGCCGGCTGCCCTCGGCATGTCCGGGCTATGGATCGACACCACAAGAGTAAACAAAGAAATGCAGGATCAGCTAATCACGGCACACACTGCCGTCAGGGATCGGACCCGTAAGCACAGCCCAGGAACGGCAAAGGACCCCTGCCACGTGGGGCAGGGGTCCTTTGACTCCGAAGGGCGGCCGTACCGGCCGGGCCTGTCGGGGGTGGATCAGTTGACGCGGATGAAGACCGGTCCGGAACCGACATTGGCGCTGAAGACAACGGTCTGGTTGCCGTTGTAGCCGCCGTGCACAGCCTGGCCGTTGCCGGCGTAAACAGCGATGTGGGCCATGCCTGCGCCGCCGTCCGCGTAGTAGATCAGGTCGCCGGGCTGGGCCTCGGCAGCGCTGACCGTGCGGCCCAGGGAGAGGTAGCCGGCGGGCCAGTCGTGGAAGTTGATGCCCACGGCAGCCAGCGAGTTGGTGACGAGCATCGTGCAGTCCTGGTTGACGCCGAGCTGGGCGTACGCAGCGGAAAGAATCGCTGCGCCCTTGCCGCTGGCAGATGCCTGGGGAGCCGATGCGGGCTGGGCCGTGACAGTAGCGGTGACCTTCGGCGTTGCAGCGGTCTGGGTTGCGGCCGGCTGGGCGGCCGGAGCCGGAGCGGCTTCCTGGACCTCAACCTCGGGCTCCGCCTCCACCACCGGGGCCGGGCTGGTGCTGACGGCCGGCTTCTCGAAGGAGATGTTGATAGTGGAAGCCGCGGAGATCGGGGCATCCACAGCTGATCCAACTTCAAAAGCGGATGCGGGAGCGGAGTCGCGCTGGACGTTGGTGTCAGCTGCATTTGCGGCGATGCCGCTGGTCAGGACCAGGCCCGAGGCTGCGGCAATAACCGCTGCCTGGCGCCCAACGCCGCCGGCGTTGCCGCCGACAGCCTTGGCGATGATGGCGATGGAGTTGGTCTTGGTGACTTCGGCGCGATGCCGTGCGGTAGCACGAGTCGTCATCAGTTCTCTCTTTCGTTGTCCCCGGGCCTGTAGGCAACACGGGGGTTTGGACGCGCCGGCATCTTGGGGGTACGTCGGCGCGTCCCGAACGGGGATGTGTGATTTAGCGAAAAACGGGGGCAAAGAAAAAGTTCCTGGGGCCTGGGGCCCCGGGAACTAGTTCATGGTGTAGAACGAGGAGCTTCCGGTAGCGGCAACCGCGTGAAGAAGGGTGCCCTGGGAGGG
This sequence comes from Pseudarthrobacter chlorophenolicus A6, assembly GCF_000022025.1. GTDB lineage: Bacteria > Actinomycetota > Actinomycetes > Actinomycetales > Micrococcaceae > Arthrobacter > Arthrobacter chlorophenolicus. Next base: position 1,004,147 of record NC_011886.1, on the reverse strand, counting down.
GTTGAGCGCGCTGATCATCATGCCGTTGCCGACGTAGATGCCAACGTGCGCTCCGCCGTTCTGCATGACGAGGTCGCCAGGCTGAGGGGTGGAGGTGGGCTTCATGGCGTTCCAGGCATTGACGCGCGGGATGCTGATGCCGGCCTGGGCGTAAACCCACTGGGTGAATCCTGAGCAGTCCCAGCCGTTGGGGCTGGTGCCGCCCCACACGTACGGGTGGCCGATGCCGGTGTACGCAATAGCTGCAATACCCGAGGTGGCGGCGGAGGAAACAGTTTCCGCCAGCTTCTCGGAGGCAGCTTCGGTCGAGCCGGCCGCAGCGGTGACGGCGTTGCCGGCATCCCGTGCTGCTGACGCGGTGGACTGCGTGCGTACCGGCTCCGGCTTCGGAGCGGCGGTGGTCTTGACCACCGGGCGCTCGAAGGAAACGGTGGCGGTCGGTGCCGCGGTGACGGCGAGGGCGGTCTGGGCCGAACCCGACTCGGTGGATGCCGAGACGCCGGCGGTGGTGTCCGCGACGGCGGGAAGGCCCATACCAAGGACGAGGCCGGAAGCAGCTGCAACTACTGCAGCCTGGCGACCCACTGTCCCGGCATTGGCACTAACAGCCTTGGACACGGCGCCCAAAGGGTTGGTACGAACCGTTTGCGCACGGTGGCGCGCAGCATTATGGCGTGAAGACACGAAGGTAGCCTCTCCCAATGCCTGCGAGGTGAGCTGTCGGATTCGGATGGGAGTCACCCGGCCACACGGCTTCCAAGGAAGCTTTCGTGACTTAACCCCAAGGCCTTCGAAACATGAAGGCCAAAATTGGTTCCCCCGCCCCTGCCAGACGATGAAATGCGAACGGACCTTGAGCGGTGGCAGAGTTAGGCAATCCACTCAAGAGCGTCAACTTCGGAAAAGTTGACGCGAGTTAGACGGTACAGCAGTTTTGTTTGAATGTCACATTCAGGTCACGGCGGGTCACGGCCATTCGAGAGTCCACCATCATTTGACTAGAGCCAACCGGTGGGGTCAACGACCTCGCCGTTGACCTGCACTTCAAAGTGGAGGTGGCATCCCGTGGAGGCGCCCGTGGTCCCGCTAAGGGCTATGACATCGCCCCGGGAGACGGTTTGGCCCTCGGTCACGTTGAACGACGACAGGTGGTTGTAGGTGGTCTCCAGGCCGTTGCCGTGGTCCACCACCACCCTGTTGCCGCCGCCGTACTGGTGCCAGCCCACAAAGGTCACGGTTCCGGTGGCGGCAGCCATCACGGAGGTACCGCACTGGGCAACGTAGTCCTGCCCGCGGTGGAAGTCGCCGGTGCCGCCGGTGATGGGGCTGACACGGTAGCCGAACGGCGATGCGGTGGCCATGGTGGCCAGCGGGGCCCCCAGGGTACCGGCGGATGCAGCGCGGGAGACCGATCCTGCGGACTGGGCGCTGAGCAGCTGCTTGAGCTTGCCGTCAGGGTCCGCCTGGGTCACGACGGCGGAGCGGCTGAAGTCGATCTGGGCGCCTGCTTCCGCCGAAATAGCGGGCTGCGGCGTCACCGACGAGGCGGCAACTGCACCGGTTCCGCTGGCGTCAGTCGCCATGACGGGACTGGTAACGGGGACGGTCACGGTGAGCACCAGGCCGGTGGCGGCAAGGGCGATGCCGGCCTTTTGGCCGATGCCGCTGGCCGAGGCGAATTCCGTTATCTGGCGGAATGGACCCCGACGGCGGCGCGCATCACGGTGGAGATCGCGGGGTCGCGGAGCCTCAGCAGCCTGGATGGCTTCGACAGCACGCGGCGTCGCAGCGGGGCCCGCCGCGCGGCGGCGGCCCCGGGGGGTCTGCATGGTCAAGAAGGGTTCCTCTCTGGATAGCCTGCGAAGTTAGCTGTCGGATTCGGGTCAGAGAGTGCACAGACCCGGTCCGCCGTAAGCAAGCTGCGGCACAGAGAATTTCCCGGAAGGTTCCTTCACTGGAAGAGGCTTGCTGCTGACGGACTTCACCCCAAGGCAGTCCCCCGCTGCCAGTTGTGGTTCCCCCGCCTCTGCCAGTTATGACTTGATGCTCCCGATCCGCTGGCAGAGCTCGGCTCCAGATCAGGTAACGCTTAAGTATCAACGCTTTCGTTCAACTATAGGGGCTTAAGTCCCTTAGTAACAATTCCGTTATTTTTGCGTGATCCAGCTCCCACGGGGTAGAAGCGGGGCCTTTACGGTGTCAGCTGACGGCGACGAATACGTGGGCCGCCACTTCCGGAGGCAGTTCCAGGGCGCCTTCGATGCCCGGAACACGGACCGAAATGTAGTCCCCCACCCGCTCCAGCGAAACCGCCGCTCCGGGGCGGATGCCGCCCTCGTCGAGCTGTGACAGGAGTTCGGGTTCCACCTGGATGGGTTCGGCCAACCGGCTGATGGTCACGGCAGAGGCGAGTCCATAGGTCTTCATGGCCTCGAGGAGGCTGACTGCGCCGTCGGCCAACGACTGCTCCGGGTGCCCGCCCAGGGCGGCCAGTCCGGGAATCGGGTTTCCGTAGGGCGATTCGGTGGGGTGGTCGAGCAGTTCGTAGATCCGGCGCTCAACGCGTTCGCTCATCACATGCTCCCAGCGGCACGCTTCGTCGTGGACGTAGGCCCAGTCCAGGCCGATGACGTCGGCCAAGAGCCGTTCGGCAAGGCGATGCTTGCGCATCACCTCCGTGGCACGCTTGCGGCCCACCTCGGTGAGCTCCAGGTGGCGGTCGCCGGACACCACTACCAGGCCGTCACGCTCCATCCGGCCGATGGTCTGGGACACGGTGGGGCCCGAGTGGCGCAACCGCTCGGCAATACGGGCCCTCAGGGCAACAATGTTTTCTTCCTCCAGCTCCAGGATGGTCCGAAGGTACATCTCCGTAGTGTCGATCAGATCCGTCATCCAGCTCAGCTCCTCGAGCGCAAATACCCTGCGTTGTTCCGCGTTGTCCTGCACAGTCCGCCGCCATGCGGCGCGACATAGTCCGGAGGCAAGCTTAGCCTATTTTGACTTTGTCCGAATAGTTGCCTGCGCCATGTTTCAGTGTCTCAATGGTTGGACTTTGACGGCTCCGGCTCCCGCGCCTACGCCTGTTCAGGCAGAATGGGGAAGGCCTGTAGTGCAGTCACTGCCGACTGCCGGGCGGCGTTACCCGCCCGACCGGCAAAGCCACCTCCCCGCCGACATTGGAGCACCCGTGAGCGAAACCAGCATCACTATTCCCGCCGACCTCCTGCCCCGGGACGGACGGTTCGGAGCCGGGCCATCCAAGGTCAGGCAGGAACAGATCGATGCCCTCGCTGCGGCGTCGAAGACCATCCTGGGCACGTCCCACCGGCAGGCCCCCGTCAAGAACCTCGTGGGGTCGGTCCGCGAGGGCCTCAGCCAGTTCTTCCGCGCGCCCGAGGGCTACGAGGTTGTGCTCGGCGTTGGCGGTTCCACCGCATTCTGGGATGTTGCCTCCTTCGGCCTCGTGGAGAAGAAGGCACAGCACCTGTCCTTCGGTGAGTTCGGGTCGAAGTTCGCGGCCGCCACCAACAAGGCACCTTTCCTGGATGCGTCCTCCATCATCAAGTCGGAACCGGGCACCCGCCCGGCGGCCCGGGCCGAGGCCGGCGTCGACGTATACGCCTGGCCGCAGAACGAAACCTCCACCGGCGTCTCCGCTCCGGTGAAGCGTGTTGCGGATGCCGATGAGGGCGCACTGGTCCTGGTTGATGCAACCTCGGCCGCCGGCGGCCTGGACGTGGATGTTGCCCAGAGCGACGTCTACTACTTCGCCCCGCAGAAGAACTTCGCCTCCGACGGCGGCCTGTGGCTTGGCCTTTTCTCCCCCGCCGCGGTGGAACGCGCAGCACGGATCAAAGCCAGTGGCCGCTGGATTCCTGATTTCCTGGACCTGCAGACCGCCATCGACAACTCGAAGCTGAACCAGACCTACAACACTCCGTCGCTGTCCACGCTGGTAACGCTGGACGCGCAGGTGCAGTGGCTGAACTCCAACGGCGGCCTGGACTTCGCAGCGGGACGCACCGCCGACTCCGCCGGCCGGATCTACACCTGGGCCGAGGCATCTGATTACGCGACGCCGTTCGTCATCAACCCGGACGAGCGCTCGAACGTCATTGCCACCATCGACTTTGATGACTCTGTGGATGCCGCCGCGGTGGCCAAGGTCCTGCGCGCCAACGGCATCGTTGACACGGAGCCCTACCGCAAGCTGGGCCGCAACCAGCTCCGTATCGCCACCTTCGTTGCCATCGACCCTGAGGACGTTTCGGCCCTGCTGGCCAGCATCGACTACGTGGTGGGCGAGCTGCGCAAGTAGCCTCCGCCGTCGGCAAGGACCCGGCGACTGAACAGACGACGGCGCCGCCCGGGTTTACCCCGGACGGCGCCGTTTGCTGTTGGTTGGGTCACGCGGCCCTACTCAGGGGCTGGCTGGCCTTCTCCGTCATCTGCCCGGCCGGCGTCCGAAGACCCGCCCTGCTGGGCAGGCCCTGCTTCTTCCGGCTCCTGTTCCGATACCGGAGCTTCAGGTTCTTCGGCAGTCTGGGTGTCGGGGGCGGTGCGCTCCTGCTCGCGTTCCTCGTCCCGGGCGTCCTCGGGCCGTACCCGCTCAGCCCACGGCACCCATTCCGGGGCCAGGATCGAGTCTTCCGAGGGCAGCAGGCCTAGTTCGTTGACCGTCACCACCTTGGACCGGGAGTTCCGGGTGAGGACGGCGTACCACTGCCAGCCCGAGTAGCCCGGCAGCCTGGATTCGAAGAGGTGCGTCACCAGGCGGTCACCTTCGCTCTTGGCAGCCAGGTGTGGACCGATGTCCGGCGCGGAGGTGATTCCCTCGAGTGCGGTCCTGGCTACGTCGACGGCGGCGGCCAGGAATGCGTCCGGCTTCCCTGTCCGCCACACCGGGACACCGGCCTTGCGTTGGGGAGCCGCCTTCACGGCCGCGGCAGGCCGGGCGACGGTGGCGCGCCCGGAAGAAGCTGCCTGGGGCACCACGGCTGTCTCCTGTTCCGAGGCCTGCATTCCTGCGTCGGGCTGTTCAGCTTCCGGATTCATTGCTGCCTAAACGTCCAGCTCGTCGGCAACCTTACGCAGGGCGGCGGCAATGGCCTTGCCCTTGTTGCCGTCCGGGTACTTGCCGTTGGACAGGGTGCCCGAGAGATTGTCGAGGACGGTCACCAGGTCCTGGACCAGGGGCGCAAGGTCGCGGGCGCTGGGCCGTTTGGCCTTGGCGATGGAGGGTGTCTTGTCGAGGACGCGCAGGCCCAGGGCCTGGGCACCCTTGCGGCCGTCGGCCACGCCGAACTCCACGCGGGTGCCGGCCTTGAGTTCCGTTACGCCCTCGGGCAGCGACGATTTGGGCAGGAAGACCTCCTGGCCGTCCTCGCCCGCGAGGAACCCGAAGCCTTTGTCCTTGTCATACCACTTGACCTTGCCGGTAGGCATTGAATCAACCTTCTTCGTTCTGCTGTTGTGAGACACGGCCGGCCGCCACCGCATCCGCATTGGTTGTGCGGGTTTAAGGTATGGCAGCTACGTACCGTGTTGGTCTGTATCCTTCAAGGTTATCCTGCCCTGCGCCCTAATCCCGCTTCATGCCGCCCTGGACACCGGGGTTCACGCGCGCTGCCGGCGGGGCGGTAGCGTTACGTCCATGACACCCTTGCGCTACCGGCGGCCCATCATGATCGCCGCCGCCGCCATTGCCGTGCTCTCGCTCGCTGCTGTGGCGGCGGTCATGGCCTTTGCCTTTGCCGGGTCAGTTGCTCCCCCATGGGTTACCTACACGGCGCTGTACGGCCTGCCCGCGGCATTCGTGCTGATGCTCTTCCTGGTGCTCGACAGCGTTGCCGGGCGGCGCCGGGCAGGAAAACCTGACCAGCGGTAACGTTGGACTGATGTCCCTCATTCGCGCGCTCAGCAAGGACCTGGCGGCCCGCAGCGACGACTCGCTGCGGGAGCTGTTCGCCGCGCGGCCGGACCTGCTCTCCCCCGCCGTGCCGGATTTTCCTGCCCTGGCGGCGCGGGCCAGCTCGCGGGTCAGCGTCCAGCGCGCCCTGGAGCGGCTCAACAGGCCACAGATGCAGGTCCTGGAAACCCTCCACCTGTGCACCAACACTGATACCGGGCACAGCGCCAGCGCACCTGTGCTGCGCAAGTTGATTTCAGGCTCCTCGGTGCCCGTCCTGGAACGGATCCTGGACCGCCTTCAGGAACTTGCCCTGGTGCACCGGGCCGATCCACCACACGGCACCCCTGCCGGCAACCGCCAGCACTTCTACCTCCCCGTAGGCTGCCTCAAGGACGTAGTGGGCATCTATCCCGCGGGACTGGGCCGCAGCTACACGGAACTTGTCCGGCTCCAGCCGGCGTTCGCCCAACGGGCGGTGCAGCTTGTGTCCGAACTGCACCGGAGCGGCGTTGAGATCCAGGATGCCACCACCCCGATGGAAGCGGCACTGGCCCTGCAGCACTGGACGTCCTCGCCGGAAGCCGTGCAGGACATCATCGCCCAAGCCCCGGAGCGGACGACGGCGTTGCTCGCCAGGTTCCGGAACTGGGCCATGGGTGCCGTCCCCCAGGCGCAACGCAAGGCGTCCGTCGTCACCGAGGGCGCCGACGTCGGGCCCATCGACTGGCTGCTGGCCCGGGGGCTGCTGGTTCCACTGGATGCCGCCCACGTGGAACTGCCCCACAGCGTGGGGCTGTCCCTGCGGGGCGGCGCCATCATCAACGACTTCACCCTGACGCCGCCGGTGCCTGAGCTCGGCACCACCACCGCGGCCCTCCGGCGGAATGCTGCCCTGAGTGCCATTTCGGACACCCTCCGGCTGGTGGGTGAACTGCTGCACGCCGTCCAGCGCCAGCCCCTGGCCACGCTGCGAAGCGGTGGCGTCGGGGTCCGTGAGACGCGGCGGCTCGGTGACCTGCTGCGGATCAGCCAGCCGCAGGTGGGACTCCTGCTGGAACTCTGCGGCCTTGCCGGGCTGATCCGCCTGGACGTCGACTCGTCGTCCTGGGTGCAGCCACCGCAGCTTGAGTGGCTGGCGCTGCCCCGGCAGGAGCAATGGCAGTGGCTGGTCAATGCCTGGCTGTCCAGTGAACGCGTTCCGTCGCTGGTTGGCCAGCCTGCCAACGGAACCTCTGGAGTTCCGGCTGCGCACCGGTCGGGTGCCGGCGGGGCCATCGTCCCGCTCTCTGCGGAAGCGCAGCGGCCTGACGCCCCCGTCGTCCGCAAACGCATCCTGGAAATACTGTTGGAGCTGACCGCTGAAGCGGCTGCCAGCGACGGCGCCGCTCCGGTACTGGACGCCGCGGCGGTCCTCCAGCGCGCCGAGTGGGCGCAGCCCCGGATGGCCCGGCGCTTCAGCTCCTTGATCCGCGGCGTCCTCGCCGAGGCCGAGATGCTCGGCCTGGTGGGCTCCGGGGCCCTGACCCAGCTGGGAGCCGCCTTCGCCGGTGACAACCCCGACGAGGCAATGACACTCCTGGGCCAGCACCTGCCGGCTGCCCTGAACCATGTACTGCTCCAGGCTGACCTGACAGCGGTGGCACCTGGTTACCTGGCCCCCGACCTGGCTGAAAAGCTCCTGGCCATGGCCGACGCCGAAGGCCAGGGACCAGCCACGATCTATCGGTTCTCCGAGGCATCCGTCCGGCGCGCACTGGACGCCGGACATGACGCCCTCGGCCTGCTGCAGTTCCTGCGCGACCACTCCGCCACCGCGGTGCCGCAGCCGCTGGAGTACCTCATACAGGACACCGCCACCCGCCATGGGCAGCTTCGGGTGGGGACCGCCGCAAGCTTCATCCAGAGCGATGACGAAGAAGCGTTGCAGGAGCTCCTCTCCGGGCCGCGGGCAACCGCGCTCGGCCTGGCCCGGCTCGCTCCCACCGTCCTGACGTCATCTTTGCCGCCTCGCGAAACAGTGCAGATCCTGCGCGGCCTCGGCCTCTCGCCGTCAGTGGATGGCGTGGAGGACTCCGCAGTCCGGCTCCGGCGCGGACAGGTCCCGCAGGAGAGCCCACGTCCTGTATATACCGCGCCCCGCCTTGCACCGGCCGCTGACGATGTTGACGCCCAGCTTGCGGTGCTGCGCCAGGAAGACGGCTCACCCGGACGCCACGGCGCGGCCGGGCATGAGGCGGAAGCGGCAACCCAGCTGGGGCTGGAGGCGCTTCAGCGCGCCATCCGGCTCAAGCAACGGATCAGCATGAACGTGGTGGACAGCTTGGGGAATGCCACCTTGGAAACCGTTGTTCCGCTGTCAGTAAGCGGCGGACGCGTCCGTGTCTTTGACCCCGCAAAGGACACTGAACGGGTCCTGTCCATCCACCGGATCATCGATATCGAGGCTGCAGAGGAACTGCACCAGTAAAGGACTGTCCTGCGTGAACGACGGACCCCTGATTGTCCAGAGTGACAAAACCATCCTGCTCGAAGTGGATCACGAGCTCGCCACCGAGGCCCGGCATGCCATCGCGCCGTTCGCGGAGCTGGAGCGGGCACCCGAGCACATGCACAGTTACCGGCTCACGCCGCTGGGGCTGTGGAATGCCCGCGCCGCCGGGCTGGACGCCGAGAGGGTCCTGGATACGCTGCTGAAGTATTCACGCTTTCCCGTACCGCATTCGCTCCTCATTGATATCGAGGAGACCATGTCGCGGTACGGGCGGCTGCGCCTGGAGAAGGATCCCCAGCACGGCCTGGTGATGCGCACCGACGACTACCCGGTGCTGGAGGAAGTTATCCGGGCCAAGAAGATCCAGCCACTCCTGGGGCCGCGGATCGACGGCGAGACAGTGGTGGTCCACGCCTCGCAGCGGGGCCAGCTGAAGCAGCTCCTGCTGAAGATCGGCTGGCCGGCTGAGGACCTTGCCGGGTACGTTGACGGCACGCCGCACCTCATAGCGCTGAACGAGGACGGCTGGCAGCTGCGTCCCTACCAGCGGCTGGCCAGCGAGAACTTCTGGTCCGGCGGCAGTGGTGTGGTGGTGCTCCCGTGCGGTGCCGGCAAGACGCTCGTGGGAGCCGCGGCCATGGCCACGGGATCCACCACCACGCTGATCCTGGTCACCAACACCGTGGCCGCACGGCAGTGGAAGGACGAGCTGCTGAAGCGCACGTCCCTGACCGAGGAAGAAATCGGCGAATACTCCGGTGCGCTGAAGGAAGTGCGCCCCGTGACCATTGCCACCTACCAGGTGCTGACCACCAAACGCGGTGGCCTGTACCCGCACCTGGAACTGGTGGACGGCCACGACTGGGGCCTGATCATCTATGACGAGGTGCACCTCTTGCCGGCTCCGATCTTCCGGATGACCGCAGACCTCCAGGCGCGCCGCCGCCTGGGCCTGACCGCCACACTGGTCCGTGAGGACGGGCGTGAAGGGGAGGTCTTCAGCCTGATCGGGCCCAAACGCTACGATGCGCCGTGGAAGGACATCGAGTCCCAGGGCTACATCGCACCGGCGGACTGCGTTGAGGTGCGGGTGGACCTGCCAAAGGACGAACGGGTTGCCTACGCCATGGCCGACGACGCGGACAAATACCGGCTGTGTTCCACGTCCGAGTCCAAATCCGTGGTGGTGGAACAGCTGGTTGCAAGGCACGCCGGCGAGCAGCTATTGGTGATTGGCCAGTACATCGACCAGCTCGATGACCTCGGCGAGCGCCTCCAGGCCCCGGTCATCAAGGGGGACACCTCGGTCAAGGTGCGGCAGCGGCTCTTTGACGCCTTCCGTGCCGGGGAGATCCAGACGCTGGTGGTGTCCAAGGTGGCAAACTTTTCCATCGACCTGCCGGAGGCATCGGTGGCCATCCAGGTGTCCGGTTCATTCGGTTCCCGCCAAGAGGAGGCGCAGCGGCTCGGCAGGCTGCTGCGGCCCAAGAAGGACGGGCGGGCAGCCCGCTTCTATTCGCTGGTGGCCCGTGACACCCTGGACCAGGAATTCGCCGCCAAGCGGCAACGGTTCCTGGCCGAGCAGGGGTACGCCTACCGGATCATGGACGCCAAGGACGTGGACGCCGGGGAGTAACCGGTCGCCTGCACTCCGCTAGGTAACCCCTTCGTTGCTGTCCCGCTCCAAGGTGCCGGTCCGAGGATCGAGCTGCGGGCGTTCATAGGCGAATTCGCCGCCGCTGCGGCCACCGAAGGGGCGGCCGTGGTCGGCGAATTCCTCCCGGAAGAACGCCAGGCACCATTGCCCCATCTGGATCCGCGCTCCGGTCCGGAGTACTGACGCTCCGGACCTGGCTACACTCCCACTGACGGGGCCGTGCGGCACCAGGACGTACTCGTCCTGGTCGTCGTGCCGGATCTCGGCGTGCAGTTCTTCAAGGCCTTCCAGCACGAGGCCGGATTCCGGGCTGCTGCCGATGGTCGTCACATCGTCCGTAAGTGCCACTTCCCGGGGAACCTGGCCGGTCCAGCTGTCTGCGTCCTGGACGAAGATCAGCCGCGGACGGCCTCCGCCCCGCGCGTAATGGGTGGTGGTGATGCGGCGCACCACTTTCCGCTGCACGGTGGGGAACAGGGGCATGGGGGTGACGGGCGGAAGCAATGCCATGCCTCCCCGGGGCCGCCGCTTGCCCTGCCGGACCAGCGGCAGCAGGGACCCCAGTTTGCCCAGCTTGATGTGGGGCGACCGGGTCACCAACCGCTGCGTGGCCGGACTGTCCACTGCGCCCAGGCTGACGACATTTCCATCCGGTCCGGCCACGGTGACGCTCAACCCCTTGCGGGCCAGGAAGTCGGCCAGCGGCTTGATCGCCTCCACCGAAGGCATGCCGCCACCGGCCAACGGGGCCAGGCCGTCCAGCGATACAGTGACCTCTGTCCCGGCGGCCTGGGCCCGTCCCGTGGTGACCGCCCCGGACTCGTCCGTGAAGGTGAAGTCCAGATCGATGTCCAAGCGGTTCTCCGGCATGACGTCAGCCGCGGTTCGCGTCCGACCCGGCGGCATCCCGGTCGCTGGTGGTCACCCGCAGGGATCCGTTGAGCTTCCACGTGGCGCGTGGAGCGTCGGGGCCGATATCCCGTGGAACCTCCACGGTCATGTCAATAAACTGGTAGTTGATCGCGGCTCCCTTGCCGGTGAGATATGACCACATCTCCTCGGCAAGGTCCGCCCAATCCCGGATGGTGCGTTCGCCCGCAGGTGCGTTTTCGGTGGCGTTCAGATCAGTCATGTTGGTCTATCCCCTTCGATGGCCAGGAACTAACAGGTACTAACGGTGGAAGGGGCCACCGGCAGCAATGAAAACAGCACGCGGTGGTCCGTTATACAGCTGGTGCCGGCGATACGCCCGGCAAGCATCACTGTATTCCCGCTTCGGTGGCCGGGGAAGATGCGCGACGCCGAACGTTCTTACCGTGTTTTGGGTTCCCGGGTGCTAAACCGGGCCCCCGGACTCACACTGGACATATGAGTCAACGCATCGTGCCGGCTGTCCCCGGCCCCGGGCAGGAGTCCGTGTGGGACTATCCGCGCCCACCAAGGGTAGAACCAAGCTCCGAACTGATCAGGATCTATTTGGGCGGGGATCTGATTGCCGAGACCACGGAATCGCTGAGGGTCCTTGAAACCAGCCATCCACCGGTCTACTACCTTCCACGTGCTGCGTTCCTTGCCGGCGCATTGGACCCCGCCCAGGGAGGCACCTGGTGCGAGTTCAAGGGACAGGCCCAGTACTTCACCGTTCGCGGCGGCGGCAGGTCGGCAGAGCGGGCCGCCTGGTCCTACCCGCAACCCCTTCCCGGCTATGCGGAACTGGCGGGCCGGGTGGCAGTCTATGCGGGGCCAATGGACCGGTGCGAGGTGGACGGCGAAGTTGCCCGCCCCCAAGCGGGAGGTTTTTACGGCGGCTGGGTTACGGACCGGGTCGTGGGGCCGTTCAAGGGTGAGCCCGGCACGCTGGGATGGTGAGCCTGGCGCAAGGGGCACGTGGGCCTACATTCCCAGCGTGTCCAACCGTCCCAGGATGAACCGGACCATGTCCAGCCGCCCTGCCACCACGTCCTCCAGCCCAGGGCGCGGCTCCGCCAGTTGGTCCAGCGGCAGTGCCTGCAGCCCCGTGAACACGGCCATGGCCGCAGCATGTCCGCGGGCGACTGCTGAAGCATCGGGTTCGGTTCCAGCCTCGGCCATCCCGCTGCAGTAGGCGTCCACGCACAGCGGTGCCAACCGGGTGAGGTCGCTGCCTGGCATGTCGCCGTCGTTCACCCGTCCGGCCAGCAACTGCGCCAGGTCGAAGCCCGCAGGCCCCCGGCCGAAGTTTCCCCAGTCAATGAGGACGAACGCGCGGTCCCCGCCGGCGGAGGCTCCGGCCAGCAGGTTCTGTGGGCTGGCATCGCCGTGCATGGGGAACTGCGGCAGGGCCACGAGCACGTCCACCAGGTCCCGGGCCCTCCCCGCCAGGCTGCGCAGTCCGCTGATGACCTCAGGGTCCGCTGCGCCCGCCACCACCGGGTGCCGCCACACGTCGTCGCCCATAATCGCCGGGATAAACAGCTGCGTTCCGACGCCCTCGAGGAAGAACTCCAGTCGCCGCGACGTCGTGGCATCCGGGACGGCCGTTACGCACGCATCCGCGGCCGGGCTTCCCGCAAGGCTGCCCAGGACAAAGGCAGCCTCCGCAAAGTGCTGGTCGCTCCACCCCTGGGCGCCGCCGTCGTCCGCGTCCTCCATCCAGATGAGGATCCGCTGCGCATCCAGCTCGGTGATCCGGAAAGCCACGGGCATCCGGGCGTTGGAGGGCAATGCTGCGCTGACCCCGGCGGCGTACGCCTGCGCCTCGGTGCGCCACGGATAGCGCGCCGCCAACAGCTCCCGAAACTCCGGCGGGACAGCCTGGATACCCGGCCACAACAGTGGCGACTGGGTGAGCTTGGCGATGACCCTGAAGGGGACAGGTTCCGCTTCGTTGCCCGGTTCGGCCTGCTGCGCCGTTCCCAGGATCCGCCAGAGCCCGCCCGTGGTCATGTTGGCACCGGGCGGGATGATGCTTTCGGCCGTGGCCCGGGTGACCTCCATGCCGTGCCGGCCCAGGGCAGCGTCCACCACTGCCGGCAGGTCCTGGCGAAGCAGGCTGGGGAGGGGCAGATCCGGCGCGTCGGTCACCGGCTAGGAGCCGGCCGGAGGAACCACGACGGCGGGTGAGCCCTCGTTGAGCGGGTTGGCGGTGGCGGACGGAGCCACTACCCCAAATTCGTAGCCCCGGGCACGCAGCGCGTCGATGGCGGTTGCGAGGTATGTCCACTGCGAAGCCGGGCAGGCCAGGACGTCTTCGGCATCATGGAGCAGGATGATGGCCCCGGGCGCTGCCTCATCCATGACAAACTTCTGGACGCCGGCGGCTCCCGGGCACTCGAAATCACCGGGCTGGCCGATGTGCCAACGCCAGAGAATCCCGCCGCTCAGACCGATGGTCCGCAGGTAATTCGTTGCGTACGGTGTGCTGTTGCCGAACGGGAAGCGCATGAGGCGGGGGGTCTCACCTGTCACGGCCCGGATGGCCTCATTCGTGCTGTCTATCTGCTGCTTTTGGTCCGCTTGGCTGATCTCGAGGAAGTCGGCGTGGTTCCACGAGTGGTTACCGATGACGTGCCCCTCGGCCTTGATCCGGCGCACGAGGTCCGGGTACAGCTGTGCGTTTGCCCCCTGCAGGAAGAACGTTGCTTTCACGTTCTTCGACTTCAGGACATCCAAGACGAAAGCCGTGCGCTGTGGGGATGGCCCGTCGTCGAACGTCAGTCCAACCAGGGGTTCGTCGGCCGCGTGGGCGGACGGTGACGGGCCGCCCGCCAGCAAGGCGATGACAAGAGCTCCTGCGCCCAGGGCCATGGTGGCCATTTTGCTTTTCATCGTGCTGATCCTCCCTTGCCAAGGCTGCCCGCAACCTTCCTAGATGAGCACCATACGGCGGCGTTTCAGGCACTGTAAACAGCCCCCGGCGACACGTGGGGAACGTCCGTGCGGACGGGTAGGCGGCCGGTGGGGAGGCCACATAAGAGGGGGGAACCGGCCGCCGGTAGGGGGTGTTCCACCCTTGTGGACGCGTGCGGCCGGTGGGACCATGGTCCGCCCGTAAATTGGGCGTGGGTGGTGCCGCCCGCGGCCCGCCGAAGATACGCAACGTTCTTCCATGGAACATCCAGACAACTCCCAGAGACTGGGAGCATGATGGGAACATGAACAAGAACGGCCCCGAAGCGAAGCTCCTCGTTGTTGACGATGAACCCAACATCCGTGAGCTGCTGTCCACGTCACTGCGGTTCGCCGGCTTCGAAGTGGTGTCCGCGGCCAACGGCCGTGATGCCCTGGCCGCCGCCGATGCCCACGCGCCAGACCTGGCTGTCCTCGACGTCATGCTTCCTGATATGGATGGGTTTACCGTCACCCGACGGCTGCGTGCCTCCGGCAAGCACTTCCCGGTCCTGTTCCTCACCGCCAAGGACGACACCGAAGACAAAGTCACCGGGCTCACCGTGGGCGGAGACGACTACGTGACCAAGCCGTTCAGCCTCGATGAGGTGGTGGCGCGCATCCGCGCCGTGCTCCGCCGCACGCAGCCGCTCCTCGACGACGACGCCGTTATCCGGGTGGGCGACCTCGAACTCGACGACGACGCCCACGAAGTGCGCCGCGGCGGCACTGTCATTGAACTCTCCCCCACCGAGTTCAAGCTGCTCCGCTACCTGATGCTGAATCCCAACCGCGTATTGTCCAAGTCGCAGATCCTGGACCACGTTTGGGAGTACGACTTCAACGGCGACGCCTCTATCGTGGAGTCCTACATTTCCTACCTGCGCCGCAAGGTGGACATCGATCCCGACGCCCCTGCCCTGATCCAGACCAAACGCGGCGTGGGCTACGTGCTCCGGACGGCCGAAAAGCGCTGACCTTGCTGAAACGGTGGAAGTCCTCGTCCCTGAGGACACAGCTGGTGGCCATGATCATGGCCCTGCTCATTATTGCCCTGACGGTGACCGGTGCCGGGACCCTGGCGCTGCTGCACAGCTACCTCCAGGGCCAGGTGGACGACAAGCTCAACGCCGCCGTGGGCCTTGCAGTCAAGCAGCAGTCCTTCTCGCAGCTTCAGGCCACCAGCCCCGAGGTCCCCACCGATTACTCCCTGCTTCTCTTCCGCCAGGACCAGGAGCCGCTCAGGCTCGGCGGCGACCCGGACAACCATCCGGCCGTCAGTTTCATCAGCCCGGAGCAAGCACGGGCCCGCGACACCGTCCCCTTCCAGGTTGGCGGCACGGACGGAGAGAACTGGCGGGTTGTGGCCGTCCCCGTCCTGTCCAACAACCAGCCTGCAGTAGTGCTCATCGGCCTTCCGCTCGAGGGCGTGGACGACGTCCTCAAGCACGCCACCCTGGTGGTCACCGGCGTCGGCCTGCTGACGCTCCTGCTCGCCTCACTGATTGCCAGCTGGACTGTTTCGCGCTCCTTCCGGCCACTGGCACGGGTGGAAAAGACCGCGGCCGCCATCGCAGCCGGAGACTTGTCCCGCCGCGTGGACGTCGAAAACCCGGCCACCGAGCTGGGCCGGCTCAGCAGCTCCCTGAACGCGATGCTGGCGCATATCGAGACGGCCTTCGCGGCCCGCACAGCATCCGAAGCCCGGATGAGGCGCTTCGCCGCGGACGCGTCGCACGAACTGAGGACCCCGCTGGTAACCATCCGCGGCTTCTCCGAGCTCTACCGCCACGGAGCCCTGACCACGGACGAGGACGTTGCCACGGCCATGGGGCGGATCGAAAGCGAAGCCAAGCGCATGGGTTCCATGGTGGAGGACCTCCTCCTCCTGGCCCGACTGGACGAGCAGCGCCCGCTGCAGCAAAAGCCCGTTGACCTCCAGCTCATTGCCCATGATGCCGTAGTGGACACCCAGGCCAGCGACCGCTCCCGTGTAATCACGCTTGCCGGACTCGACGACGGACCGGCCAAGCCCGCACCGGTACTCGGCGATGAGGCCAAAATCCGGCAGGTGCTGGGAAACCTGGTGGGCAACGCGCTGCGCTACACCCCCGAAGGCAGCCCCATCGAGCTGGCTGTCGGCGTGCGGACGGTGGACGGGCAGCAGCGCTCGGTGGTTGAGGTACGGGACCATGGCCCGGGCATCTCCGAGGAGGACGCGTCAAAGGTCTTTGAACGTTTCTACCGTGCAGATACCTCGCGGACACGCGACACCGGCGGCAGCGGCCTGGGCCTGGCCATCGTTGCGGCGATTGTTGGTTCACACGGCGGTTCTGTCCGCGTACAGGAGACCGACGGCGGGGGCGCCACCATGGTGGTTAGCCTGCCGTACCGGGACGAGGCCGCGGCGGACAGCGAGAACGAGGCCAGCGACGGCAAGGTTATCCACATATAGCTCCATGGCCGTGGCCCGCCACATTGACCGTCCCTAGGCTCGTCTTAGCGGCCCGGACCAGCCGGGCCAGGGAAACCTGCGTTTCCCCGCCGCGAGCGAAAGGGACAGCCATGAGCATCATCTCCGTCGATACCGAACTCCTGCAACTGAAGTCGGCCAGCGTTCAAGCCACCGTGGACAGGATCAGCACCGACGTCCAGTCCATGAAGCGCGGCCTCGATGAGCTCCAGGGGTCCTGGCGGGGCTCTGCGGCTACAAACTTCCAGGCATTGATCACCGAGTGGACCATCACGCAGGGCAGGGTGGAAGCCTCGCTGGCCTCCATCAATGCAGCGCTGGCCTCCGCTGCGGCCAGCTACGCCCAGGCGGAGCAGGGAAACACGCAGCGCTTCAGCTAGTTGCTCTATGCCTCCGGCGTGCCTTGGTGGAATCTCAGCCGCCAGCGGCCGCCGTCGAGCACCCACAGTGAGCTTCTCAGGGTGGTGCCGGAGCGGGCGAAGCTTCGGTAGGTCAGCAGGACAGCGCTGGTGCCGACGCGGTCGGTCCCGAGGATCTCGATATCGGTCCGCTCTCCCGGGTCCTCTTCGAGGGCCATCATCATGGCGTCCCGGGTCCAGACCCGGCCCGAACTGCCGATCTCCATGAAGTCCGGATGCAGCAGGACGGCCGTGCGGCCCATGTCGCCACGGACAAGGGGGCCCAGGAGCTCCCGTTCGAGTTCCTCCACCTGCGCTTCAGCGGATGACTCTGCCGCGTCCGGTTCTTCGCCGAAGGCGTCGCTGCCCAGCTCACTGAAGAGATCCGGTTCGCTGAAAAGCTTTGGGTCGCCGAAGAGCCCGGGGTCGGTGAACAGGTCCGGCCCGGCCTTGGCGGCAGGCCGTGCGGCAGACGGTGGCACCGCCGAACGCTGCGATGCGGCACCCTGATCGGTGGAAGGCTGTTCGCCGGCAACCCGGGTGGCAGCCGTTTGCGTGCCGGCCTGCACCGTTGCGCCGTCTCCGGCTCCGTGCTGGTGGCCTGGGAATCCAGGTCCGGACCGGGCAGCAACGCCCTGCTGGTAAGCCGTGGCTGCCGCCCTGGCCCGCTCGTCTGCGGCCTCGTTGAGGTCATGGCCGGCATGGCCTTTCACCCACTCAAAGGTGTATTTGCGCCCCGCAAGCTCACGGTCGAGTTCCTTGAGGAGCTCAACATTAAGGACCGGCTTGCCGTCCGCCTTGCGCCAGCCCTTCCGCTTCCAGCCGGGCATCCACTTGGTGATCGAGTTGATGACGTACTGGCTGTCGCAAAGGATGTGGAGGTCCTCCTGCCGGACGTGCGCGGTTGCACGCAGCAGATCCAGCACTGCCATAAGTTCGCCCTGGTTGTTGGTTCCGTGGGGCCACCCGCCGGCTCGCCAGCACTCGTCATTCACGTACCAGGCCCATCCGGCAGGGCCGGGGTTTCCCAAGGCCGAACCGTCAGCCGCTGCAGTAATCGTCACCGGTCCATCCTGCCAGACCTCTCCGACAATGCCTCAACGGTGGCAGCCGCAAGCGGGACAGCACGGAAGCCGGAGCCTCTGCCGGATGAAAAAGGCCGCGCGGGAAAACGTTTACCCAAACTCTTGACTGCCCGCGTCCAACAGGGACAGAATCACTGTATCGAATGAGAAAACGCTTTCTCGTTCTGGCGGAACGGCAAGGATGCCGATGCAGCCGCCGGGAAGGCGCCCAAGATTTCAGGAAGGCACATCGATGACGATTCCAACCGTAAGCCGGCGAAGGTTCCAGCTTGGAGCTGCAGCCCTGGCAATTACGCTGCTGGCAACAGGTTGCGGCGCCGCGGGCAGTTCAGGCGGCAGCGACCAGGTCACCCTGCGGTTTGCCTGGTGGGGCAACGAATACCTCAACGCCCAGACAGAGAAGGTCATTGACGCCTTCGAAGCCAGCCACCCCAACATCAAGATCGAGTCCGAGCCCGGCGAATGGGGCGGTTACTGGGACAAGCTGGCCACCAAGACCGCTGCCAATGATGCCCCCGACGTTATCCAGATGGACCAGAAGTACATCGCGGAGTACGGCGGGCGGGGCGCGCTCCTTGACCTGTCGAAGCAGGAGGAAATCGATACCTCGAAGCTGGACAAGGAGGCTCTCGCCTCGGGACAGTACGACGGCGCCCAGTACGGCCTGAGCACCGGCCAGAACGCCTACGTCATCATGGCCAACACCAAGGTCTTCGAGGCCGCCAACGTACCGGTCCCGGACGACACCAAGTGGACCTGGGACGAGTTCCTGGACATCGCCAGCAAGATCAGTGCCTCAGGCGACGGGAAGACCTACGGCGCCGCCTACGGAAGCAATGAGGCCGACCTCATCATCTGGCTGAGGCAGCACGGGCAGAACCTCTACTCCCAGGACGGCAAACTGGACTTTGACACTGCTACTGCTGCGTCGTTCTTTGAGCGGCTCAAGGAGCAGCGGGACTCGAAGGCAAGCCCGCCGGCCACGGTAGCCACCGAAGACTCCGGCGCGGGCCTGGAAGAGAGTCTCTTCGGCACCAACCGCGTGGGCATGGCCTGGTGGTGGACCAACCAGCTCGGCTCCCTTGAGTCCACCACGGGCAGCCCCATCAAGATGCTGCGCGCACCCAGCCAGGACGGCGCGTCAGCCAAGAATGGCATGTACTACAAGCCCACCATGTTCTGGTCCGCCTCGTCCCGCTCCAAGCATCCCAAGGAGGCGGCCGCGTTCATCGACTACCTCACCAACAACCCCGAGGCGGGCGCCATCCTGATGACGGACCGCGGCGTTCCCACCAACACAGAGATCGTCGAGGGCATCACGCCCACGCTGAAGCCGGCGGACACCACCGTGGTGTCATTCCTGAAGGACATCGCCCCGGACATCAAGGACGCTCCACCGGTGCCCCCGGTGGGTGCAGGCAGCGTACAGAACGTGATCAAGCGCTACACCGACGAAGTGCTGTATGACCGGCTGACGCCGCAGGCTGCCGCAGACGCCTTCAAGAAGGAAGTCGAAGGAATGCTCGCCAGCGCAAAGAAGTAACCCAGGCAGCACCGGCAACAAGAAAATGCGGCCCCCTCCGAAGAGGGGGCCGCATTTTTGTCTGTCAGCGGGGGAAGCTTAGAAGCCGCCCATTCCGCCCATGCCACCCATGTCGTCGCCACCGGCGGGAGCAGCGTTCTTCTCCGGCTTATCGGCAACAACTGCCTCGGTGGTGAGGAACAGGCCGGCAATGGAAGCTGCGTTCTGCAGGGCAGAGCGGGTTACCTTGACCGGGTCGTTGACGCCGGCGGCCAGCAGGTCGACGTACTCGCCGGTTGCTGCGTTCAGGCCGTGACCTGCGGGCAGGCCGCGGACCTTGTCGACCACAACACCGGGCTCGAGGCCGGCGTTGAAGGCAATCTGCTTCAGCGGGGCGTCGATGGCAACGCGGACGATGTTCGCACCCGTTGCTTCGTCGCCGGACAGCTGCAGGTTGGCGAATGCCTTGGCACCGGCCTGGATGAGGGCCACGCCGCCACCGGCGACAATACCCTCTTCAACGGCAGCCTTGGCGTTGCGCACTGCGTCTTCGATGCGGTGCTTGCGCTCCTTGAGCTCAACCTCCGTGGCGGCACCGGCCTTGATGACTGCAACGCCGCCGGCCAGCTTGGCCAGGCGTTCCTGCAGCTTCTCACGGTCGTAGTCGGAGTCGGAGTTCTCGATCTCGGCACGGATCTGCGAAACGCGGCCGGCGATCTGGTCGGCGTCGCCGGCACCCTCGACGATGGTGGTCTCGTCCTTGGTGACAACAACCTTGCGTGCCTGGCCCAGGAGTTCCAGCCCGGCCGTTTCCAGCTTGAGGCCGACTTCCTCGGAGATGACCTGGCCGCCGGTGAGGACGGCGATGTCGGCGAGCTGGGCCTTGCGGCGGTCACCGAAGCCGGGAGCCTTGACGGCCACGGACTTGAACGTACCGCGGATCTTGTTCACGATCAGCGTGGCCAGGGCCTCGCCCTCGATGTCCTCGGCGATGATCAGCAGCGGCTTGTTGGACTGCATGACCTTTTCCAGGACAGCAACCAGTTCCTTGACGTTGGAGATCTTGGAGTTGACGATCAGGATGTACGGATCCTCGAGGACCGTTTCCTGGCGCTCTGCGTCGGTGACGAAGTAAGCGGAGATGTAACCCTTGTCGAAGCGCATGCCTTCGGTGAGTTCCAGCTCCAGGCCGAAGGTGTTGGATTCCTCGACGGTGATGACGCCTTCCTTGCCGACCTTGTCCAGGGCTTCGGCAATGAGGGCACCAATTTCGTCGTCACCGGCAGAGATGGAGGCCGTGGCGGCGATCTCTTCCTTGGTTTCGATTTCCTTGGCGGAGTTCAGCAGTTCGGCGGTGACGGCGTCAACGGCCTTTTCGATGCCGCGCTTGAGGGACAGCGGGTCGGCGCCGGCTGCAACGTTGCGCAGGCCTTCCTTGACGAGGGCCTGGGCCAGCACGGTAGCCGTGGTGGTGCCGTCGCCTGCGACGTCGTCGGTCTTCTTGGCAACTTCCTTGACCAGCTCGGCGCCGATCTTCTCGTAGGGATCGTCCAGCTCGATCTCCTTGGCGATGGAAACACCATCGTTGGTGATCGTGGGGGCGCCCCACTTCTTTTCGAGGACGACGTTGCGTCCACGCGGGCCGAGGGTGACCTTAACGGCGTCGGCGAGGGTGTTCAGGCCCCGCTCAAGGCCGCGGCGTGCCTCTTCATCAAATGCAATGATCTTGGCCATAACGGCAATAGTCCTTTCGGGACAGTCGTTAAGAATGAACCTCAGCTGCAGTGCCCGCGACGGACGGTTCCTGAACGGCGGCCTCTGTATGCCTCCGTGCGGGAACCTCACTTCAGTAAGGTGTTTCTTCGCTCCTCGGCCGGTGCCGGGCGCCGCCGGGATAACCGGGCGTCGCCTTTAGCAGTCGGTACGTCAGAGTGCTAACTCAATAATTAGCACTCCCCCGGTGAGAGTGCAAGCGAAAGAGACCCCCGGGTACCCGTTTAGCGCCCGTATTCGCCGAGGGCGATCAGTTGCCGCTGCGGCCGGCGGTTTCGCGGCCCGTCGCCGTCGGAATGTTGTCACTGCCGTAGGTGAACACCGTGAAGGTGGCGGAGGTGATGTCCCCGTTGGTGTCGAACGCGATGGGACCTGACTCGCCGTCGTAATTGATGCTGCCGCCGGAGGCGAGGGCAGGCAGGCAGTCCTTGTAGGTGGCGCAGGGCGCCGCTGCCGCGCCTTGGGAGTCCGCGGCGGTCCCACCGGAGACGGCAACGAGGTTGGCAGCAATGGAGGGGCCGGCGTCGTCCTGGGCACGTCCCGCCGCCAGGGCGGCAAGGGTCACCGCATCGAACGTTTCCGCGGCATACGAGACATCCTTCAGCCCGTCGTCCACGGCCAACAAGCGGGCCTGGAAGCCTGCGCTGGGCAGTTGCCCGGACACCACGGCCCTGGCGCCGTCCAGCGCCTTGGTACCGAGCTTCGAGCCGTAACGCGCGAATGCTCCATCGCTCAGCAGCAGGCTGGCCCCGGGGACCCCCGCGTTGTTGAGTTCCGCGAGCGCCCCCTGAGCCCCTTCGCGGGCAACCACGACGACGGCGTCCGGCTTCGCGGCCCCGGCTTTCCGGGCGGCGTCCCCGGCCTCCCCGGCGGCGAATCCGGCGTTGTCCAGAACCTCCAGCCCGGCCCCTGGGGCAGCGTCGGCAACTGCGGCAGCAACTTCCTTGCCGTAGGCACCCTCCTGGTGGAGGATGGCGATGGTCTTGGCGCCCCCGTCTTTGGCCAGCTTGGCCAGGACGGGTCCCTGTGCAATGTCCGCGGCCGTGGTCCGGAAGTAGTAGCCGCCCGATTCGGCGCTGCTGAGGCCTGCGGCGGTGTTGGCTGGCGATATCAGCGGGGTCCGCGCCCTGGACAGGACATCGATGGCCTCGGTGGCGTGGCTCGAATCGGTGGGGCCGATTACCACGTCCGCCTTGTCGGAGGCCAGCGCGTGCGCCTGCGCGGCAGTGTCCCCGCCGGCCTGGACGGGAAGGAGTTCCACGGGCCTGCCCTTATGGCCGCCGGCAGCATTGATTTCCCGGACGGCGAGCTGGGCCGCCGCGAGCTGGGAGGTATTGAGGAAGCTACTGTCCCCGCTGTTGTCCAGGATCAGCCCAACACGGAGGACTCCGTCGCCGGATGCTTCAACGGTGTCCACGCGGGCATTGCCCGTGACGCCGGAGCAGGCACTGAGGGCCAGGACGGCAGCAACGGATGCGGCAAACACCGGTCGACGGCGGGCCGCTGGGCGGAAAGGCTGCATCACTCGGCGGGCCGGACGCTTTCGGCCTGCGGGCCTTTTTCGCCCTCCCCCACTTCCAGTTCCACCCGCTGGCCCTCATCGAGCGCCCGGTAGCCTTCACCCTGGATTGCCGACCAGTGCACGAAGATATCGTCCCCGGAGCCGTCCACGGTGATGAAGCCGTAGCCCTTTTCGGCGTTGAACCATTTGACGGTTCCCAGTGCCATGATGATCCACTCTTTCGGTTGAGACCGGAGGGCCCCTGCTGCGGTGCCGCGGCGGTGACGTTCCTTGCGGGGGCCGGGCAGGAGCCTGGATTTCACTCTAGCCAAAGGCTGCCCGTCCTGCAGGCCGCCGGCGGGGGCGGCGGTAAACGTTATTCAGGCGTGACCGCCGGCAGCTTGTCCCGGTTTAGCGGTAGCCCGGCCCCAGGACGATCACCAACGGGACCTGGAACTCGGTGCTTTCCACTACGGCCGGCACACCCAGGAGGTTGGCCAGCTCGCGCGCATTGGCTGCCTGGTCCGCTCCGGAGTAGTACACCGTGGAGCCCTGTTGCGGGGCGCCGGCCCAGTTGCCCACCTGTCCCAGGGTCCAGCCTGCCGACTTCACCGTTCCGCCCACCCGGCTTGCGAGTCCGGATGTTCCGGCTGCGTTGTAGACGGCTACCGGCTGGGTCTTGTCCAGTTCCGGCCCGGCCGGTGCTGTGGCGCTGGGCGCGGGTTCCGGCTCGGTGGTGGCTTGGGCGCTGGGCTCCGTGGAGGGCTCGGCCGTTGCCGACGGTTCGGATGCCTTGTCCGCAGCGGCGGAAGGCGTGGCGCCTGTGCCAGCCAGCGGCGCCTCGGATACGACCGCTGAGGCCTGGGTGTCGGGCCCGCCAAGGCCGAGTTTGGGAAGGATCAGGAAGGACACCAGGCCGATGGCCAGGGCGGCAATGCCAACGGCAAGGATGGGCCACAGCCGAACGCGGGACGGGGCGGTCGCCGTCCGGTGGACACCTTGTCGCGACGCGGTTTCCGGGACCTTGTCGAACTCATCGCGGGCGTATTTGGTCATGGTGGGATGGATCCTTGCTGGTGGGTACTGAAAAGGCGGGGCGTCCTAGGCGTCGGATCCCAGGCGCCGCGCGGTGCGTGCACGGTGGCGCGACGTACGTAGTCTACGCAATCGCTTAACCAGCATGGGATCGTGGGCCAGCGCATCTTCCCTGTCGATCAGGGCATTCAACACCTGGTAGTAGTGCGTTGCGGAGAGGTCGAAGAGCTCCCGGACAGCCTGTTCCTTGGCTCCGGCGTACTTCCACCACTGCCGTTCCAGGGCGAGGATCTGCTGCTCACGCTCGGTCAGGGACGAATCCCGAAGGGTGAAGTCCGCCAGCAGCGGGTTGGCACCGCCGTCTCCCCCGCCGTCCTCCGGAAGGTAACCGGTCAGATGTTCCCGGGCCGGTTCAGCCACGGCGCACTCCTTCGCTGGTCACGGAAAATGTCTCACCCCCATGCTACGGACGAATAACAGCCTTGTCATTTGGCATCCCGCTCCGGCCACCGGGCCCGTTCCCCACCTCCGGTGCCCTGCAAGAATGGGACCGTGGCTGAATCAGAAGCGTTGTTCGAACTGGACCCGGAGTCCCTTCCCGGCGGCGGCTTCGCTGACCTTGCGCAGCAGCCGCTGGACCAGCTTGTTGCCCCGGACTGGGCTGCCGCCCTCTCCGGCGTCGAAGCCGAACTCCGGCAGGTGCTCGCGTTCCTGGGCACGGAGGAAGCCGCGGGGCAACACGTCCTCCCCGCGCCGTCGAACGTCCTGCGCGCCTTCAGTCAACCGCTGGCGGACGTCAAAGTACTGATCGTGGGGCAGGACCCCTACCCCACGCCGGGACACGCCGTCGGCCTCTCCTTCGCCGTGGACGGGAAAGTGCGGCCCATCCCCCGCAGCCTTGCCAACATCTACCGGGAGCTTGAATCCGATCTTGGCCTGCCGCCGCGGATCCATGGAGACCTCTCCGCCTGGGCCGGCCAGGGAGTGCTGCTGTTGAACCGGGTCATGAGCGTCCGTGCCGGGGCGGCGGGGTCGCACCGGGGCAAGGGCTGGGAGAAGATTACGACGGCGGCAGTCACCGCCCTCGCGGCCCGCACGTCGGCGGACGGGTCACCCCTGCCGCTGGTTGCGGTGCTGTGGGGCAAGGACGCCGAGTCGGTGCGCCCCCTGCTGGGCGGCCGGCCTGCCGTGTCCAGCGCCCATCCCAGCCCGTTGTCGGCATCGAGGGGCTTCTTCGGTTCCCGGCCCTTCAGCGGTGTTAATCGGCTGCTGCAGGATCAGGGGGCGGAGGCCGTAACCTGGGAACTCCCGCCTTTGCCCTAGCTTAGGCTTGCCTTATGAGCACTGTTCCCGCCGCAGCCGGCGCCCCGAAAAAGAGCCGCCCCCAGGTCACCCTCACGGTGCTCAGGAGGGAATCCTTGTCCCCCCATATGGTGCGGATTGTGGCCGGTGGCGACGGGTTCGCGGACTTCGTGAACAACAGCTTTGCTGACCGGTACGTCAAGATCATTTTCCCCCAGCCCGGCGTTGAATACCCCGCCCCCCTTGATCTGGCCACCATCCGCGAGACCATGCCGCGGGAGCAGTGGCCCACTACCCGCACCTACACCATCCGCCGGGTTGATCCTGAGGCGCGCGAGCTTTCCATCGACTTCGTGGTCCACGGTGATGAGGGGCTCGCCGGGCCGTGGGCGGCTGCAGCGGAACCCGGCGACACGCTGACCTTCACCGGCCCCGGAGGCGCCTACAACCCCAACCCGGCCGCCGACTGGTACCTGTTCGCCGGTGACGAGGCCGCGTTGCCGGCTATCGCCGCGAGCCTGGAAGCCCTGCCTGCGGACGCCACGGGGCTGGCGTTCCTTGAAGTGGATACCCAGGCCGACATCCAGCCCCTTTCCGCGCCGGCCGGCGTGCGGGTCGAGTGGCTGGCCCGCAACGGGGAACCGGCAGGTGCCAGCCGCTTGCTGGTGGACGCCGTGGCCGGCGCCGAGTGGCCTTCCGGGACAGTGGACGTCTTTGCCCATGGAGAGCGCGGCTACATGAAGGCGCTGCGGGATGTCTTCTTCACCCAGCGCGGACTTGAGCGCAGCCAGGTGTCGCTGTCCGGCTACTGGGCCCAGGGCCGGGTCGAGGATGTCTTCCAGGCGGAGAAGAAGCTCCCCGTAGGTAAGATCTAGCAGCAGAATTAGGGCCGAACCGAGAAACAAAAGCGCGCCCCGGGCAGGAGCCCGGGGCGCGTTTTTTGGACCTTCCGGAGCCTAGCGGCGCCGCGCGCGCCGGCGTTCGTTGCTGGCCAGGCTGCGGGTGAACGGACGGGCCAGGGTGTCGCCGAGGACGATGCCGCCCGCAGTGCCCAGCACGATGGCCCCGGCGCTGAGCATCCCGCCGGCACCGAGCAGGATTTCCGATTCCTCGATGGTGAGCACGTACATGGAGCGGAAGATCGTCAGGCCCGGCAGCAGGATCAGCGCTGCGGGCACTGCCACCACCAGCTGCGGGGCGCCCATGCGCAGGGCCAGCACCCGGGCCAGCAGGCCGATCACCACGGCCGCCAGGGCGGGCGCGAACCGGTCGCCGATGCCCAGCAGGCCACCGCCCAGCAGTACCAGGTAGCCGATCACTCCCACAGCCGCAGTGGGCAGCAGCAGCTGCCAGCTGGTTTGCTCGGTGACGCCGATGGCCATGACGGCCACCGCCACGAAGATGATGAGGACCCACAGGTCGTAGGCGGGCGGGAAGGTTTCGGTGACATCGATCCGCTGCGCCCCGGTCAGCTCACCCACGACGAAGGCGACGGCGATGCCCGCCACTATGGCGCCGAACGTCAGGAGCGTTGAGAGGAACCGGCCGGCCGCCGTGACGGGGAAGCCGTTGATGGCATCCTGCACCGAGGAGACCAGGCGGCCCGTGGGCAGCAGCAGGAGGATGCCGCCCACCACCACGATGGCCGGTGACTTGGTGAGGCCGAACTGCCAGAGCAGCAGCGCCAGCTGGGTCACCACGAAGGAACAGCTCGCTGTGATGAAGAAGTCAGGAACGCGCCAGCGTCCCAGCTGGCGGGCCAGGAGGCTGATGCCGATGTTCGCTGCGAAGGCGATCGCGGACGATACCGGCCCGCCGCCGAGCACGCCGACGAATACGGCCGCGAAGACACCGAAGGCCGAGGTAACCATCCAGCGCGGAAAGGGCTTGGGGCTGGTGATGATTTCGTTGAGCCGCCTGATGGCCTCGTCACGGCCCACTCCCCCGGCCACGATGTCGGTGACGAGCTGGTGCACCCTGGCCAGGCCGGCGTAGTTGTTGGTCCACGACCGGACCACGCGCAGCAGTGCGATGGGCGGCTGGTCCTTGGGGGCGTAGTTGATGCCCACGGACTGGTTGGTGATGTCCACCTCGACGTACTTCAACCCCAGCGCGGCCGTGACGGCGATGATGCTGGTCTCCACCTCGAGGGCGCCGGCGCCGTAGCGGAACATGGTTTCAGCGAGGTGGAGGACAAAGTCCAGGGTCTTGCGGGCGGACGCGTCCACGCCGCCGACCTGGATGGTGGGGTTGGCGTACGGGCTGCCGGTCAGCCTGTCCACGATGCTCATCGGCGCGGTGGGAGGATTCTCACCCTGGACGAGGCGGCGCAGCATCTTTTTCGCCGCTGCGTTCTGGCGGACCTGGGCAGCCGTCAGCGGTTCGGTTTTGGGCAGGGCTTCGGTGCGGGGCAGTGGCCGGCCCGGCCCCGTGGGCGGGCGGTCCTTGGCGCCGGTTGGTTGAGCTTTGGGATGATCGCGCCGGTCGGCCATGATCTCCTCCTCCCTGGTGCGCTGGTGTGGTGCGCTGGTTCGGATATGTGGGTCAGGTGCGCTTGACGGGAAGCTTGCCCAGCAGGGTGCGGGCAGCGCCGGCGGCGGACCTGGCCAGCCTGTTGGCGTGGAAGGCGGCGGCGCGGACGGGCATCACGAAGTCGCCCACGAGTTGGACCACTTCACCGCCGAAGCCCTTCTTGAATTCGTAGCCTCCGTGGCCTTCCTGGTCCTGTCCGGAGATACCGAAGGTTCCATAGAAGTTGTACCTCGGGTAGCCCTTTTCGAGGGCGTGCAGCATCATGCCCCAGTACAGGGAAGTGGCGCCGTTGAAGTAGATGTAGTCCTGCACGGTGCCGCCGATGACGCACACCACTTCGTCGCCGTAGCAGACGAAGTGGATAGCGGCCACGGTGGCCACGCCCACGGAGTCCGGGAAGCGTTCGATGTCCTTGAGGCTGCGCTCATAGCTGTCCACCAGGTCCTGGACCACTTTGAGCCGGTTGGCTTTCTTCTTGCTGCCCGTCTCCTCGACCTCGCGCCGAAGCTCCGCAGCTGTGGCCGATTCGGCGTCCAGCCGTTCGGTGATGGACTTGCGGTAGGCCGGGATGTCGATCTTGGCCATCATGAGCTTGGTGAATTCCGGCGACGTGGTGCGGAGCAGGTTCTCGTAGTACTCCCGTTCCCGGTAGACGAAGCCCTTCTCGTCCCCGGCCCGGCTCAGCGCGCCGTAGAAGTCGTCCAGGGTTTCCAGCGTGGCCTGTTCCAGGAACACACCGTTCTTTTCGGCCTTGCGGATGGCTTTGCGGGTGCGGTAGCTGGTGCCCATGATCAGCTCTTCGGGGTCCGCGATGCCCTGGAGGTCCTTGACGAACATCCAGTTGACGTTCACGAAGTTCATCTCCAGGCCCTGGTGCCGGAATCCCAGGCCGCCCAGCCGCGCCACCAGCGGCCGGTTGTCCACGGTTTCCGGGTGCTCGGCCCCGTCCTCGTCGCGGGCAATGTACTTCAGGTTCGGCGAGATGCGCAGTTCGGCCGCCTTGCGCTCGGCCGCGCGCTTGCGGAGAAGTACGACGACGTCACGCACCAGGGCAGGGTCCGTGTAGTCCATCAGGGGTCCCTTGGCGCAGTCGCACACCGTGTACCCGAGGCGCGTGGTGGTGAAGTTCAGTTTCCCGGCGGCAACAAGTTCTCCGTTGCGGCGGATGCCGAACAGCTCCACCTGCTGTCCGCGGGCCCGCTGGAAGCGGGTGAAGTCGGCCGACTGCAGGAAGCTGTTTTGTGGGTGCTTGAGGGCGAAGGCCTCAAACTCGTCGTCACTGAGGACCGTGTATTCGGGAGCGGTGGTAGTGGAAACCTGGTTCAAGGGATTACCTTCTCTGGAACTTGTCGCGGGCCTGCCTGGCAGGTGCTGGGGCGGGAGCGTCGTCTTCCGTGCGGTGGGGTGACCGGGCAGCGGACCGGCGGGTGGTGGTCAGTAGAACTGCTGGCCGGTGCGCGCCGTCTCAATGCGGCGGAATACCCGCTCACCGCCCTTGACCCACAGCTGGTGCCGGAGGGGTGAAAGAACGTAGTCGTGGCACCCCACGAAGTCGGTGACAGTCTTGGTGAAGCTGGTCTTGAACATCCCCATGCCATACAGGTTGTGGCTTTTGTCCTTGATCCGGGATGCCGGTGGCGTGCCGCAGAAGTCATATTCGGTGCAGCCCAGTTCTTGCATCCTCCGGATGGCGGACCACTGGACCAGGTGAGAGTCGCCGTACTGTTTGCGGTTCTGCGTGGAGCCGCCGTCCTTGTAGGTTGCCTTGGCACCGTAGTTGATGACGAACGCGCCGACGCTGGGCTTTCCGTCCTCGTAGGCGAAGAAGAAGTTGCCCTGGCCGCGGTTGCAGAATTCGTCCCAGAACTGCGCGTAGTACTCGTAGCTGCGCAAGGGCATGGATCCCTTGGCCTTGACGGTGTCGGCCATGAGGTCGTAGAGGGCACGGTAGGTTTCGGGCCCCGGTTCCCGGCGCACTACCTCGCAGCCTTCGCGTTCGGCGCGCCGGACGGCGTTGCGGGCGCGGGAGGAGATGGCCTTGAGGACTTCCTCGTCAGTGCCGGAGATGTCCAGTAACGCCGTGGAGTCGTTGGACTGGATGTTGGGGGCCTTGGCGAGGCCGGCCGCAGCCAGCGTGGCACGGGCGGCATCGGAATCCACGATGTCCGGCTCGATCTTGATGGTGAACACGTTGAGCTTGCGCTCCCTGACCAGGGCGGCACAGGACTCCAACGCCGCTTTGAGGTGGCCGGCGTCGGCGAGGTCCGGGCCCTTGATGAGGTACCAGAGCCGTCCCAGCAGCGGGACGCCCTTCTCCAGGACCAGGTTGTAGCTGGCGGTGTGGCCGCCTTCCAGCACCAGGAAGCGGACCTTCCAGCCGCTGCCGTTCTTCACGGACGCGTAGGCCGCCGACTGCAGCATATTGCCGCCGTTGGGGTTGGCCGTGACGTGCTTGTCCCAGTTTTCAATTTCCTCGGCTGTGGCAAAACGTGCTGTGAATTCTGGCAAGGGGGCCGCGTCCAATCGGGGTTGATGCTCGGTGCTGTTCTCGGTGCTGCTGTTGCCGTTCCTGCGCGGACATGCAGCCTCAAGTCTAAAGCCTGTGGCGGTACGGGCCGTGCCCCGGGGGCCAGCCCGGGGCTCTGCAGGGCGGCCGTCCGGCGGGCCCGGGACGCCTCCGCGCGCCTGTCTTGACTCGCGCACCGCCATTCGCAAGGGTGGTGAGATGGAGCCAACCACGGGGCAGTCCACCTTGCCATCGGAGCGAAAGTCCAGCCCGTACCGGCCGGCGGTCCAAGTGGCCGGACTGGCAGGGTTCCTGGTGGCATCCTTCCTGGTGGCCGGCCTTGGCGGACTCGCTTCCACCAGCAACGTCGACGGTTGGTACGCCACGGCGGAAAAGGCGCCCTGGACGCCGCCGAACTTTGTGTTCGGCCCCGTGTGGACAGTCCTGTACACGGCCATGGCCGTGGCCGCCTGGCTGGTGTGGCGCAAGCGCACCGGGCGCACGCGTCCGGCGCTGATTGCCTACGCCATCCAACTGGTCCTGAACCTCGCGTGGACCCCGATGTTTTTCGGGCTCTACCCCACGTTGGGAACGCCGGCGTTGTGGCTGGCGCTGGTGATTATCCTGGCGCTGATCGTCGCCGTCGTCGTCACTATCCTGTACTTCGGCCCCATCAGCCGCACGGCGGGCCTGCTGCTCCTGCCCTACGTGGCGTGGCTGGTTTACGCCTCCACGCTGAATGTGTGGGCAGCCATCAACAATTAGCGGGCCGGGAGCGGACTGTCAGCATTCGACGACGTTGACGGCGAGGCCGCCCATGGCGGTTTCTTTGTATTTGTCGCTCATGTCCTTGCCGGTTTCGCGCATGGTGATGATGACTTCGTCGAGGGAGACGCGGTGGGTGCCGTCGCCCCAGAGCGCCATTTTCGCGGCGTTGATGGCTTTCGCGGCGGCGATCGCGTTCCGTTCGATGCACGGGACCTGGACCAGCCCGCCGATCGGGTCACACGTCAGGCCCAGGTTGTGTTCCATCGCGATTTCCGCGGCGTTCTCCACCTGCGCCGGCGTGCCGCCCATAACCTCCGCCAGGCCCGCGGCCGCCATCGACGACGCCGACCCCACCTCGCCCTGGCAGCCCACCTCCGCACCCGAAATCGACGCCTGCTCCTTGTAGAGCACCCCCACGGCACCGGCGGCGAGCAGGAACCTGGCCACCACAGCCTCGCGGTCCTCCTGCGTGGCCTTCTCCATGCCCGGGGCGAAATGCAGCGCGTAGTACAGGACCGCGGGAATGATCCCGGCCGCCCCGTTCGTGGGCGCGGTAACCACGCGCCCGCCGGAAGCGTTCTCCTCGTTCACCGCCAACGCCACCAGGTTCACCCACTCCTGCCAGTACTTCGGGTCGTGGAAGTCCCAGTCCGTGAAGTCCCGGTCCTGGCTGTCCTCACCCGGGCGGGCGCATTCCTTCTTCAACCGGTCGAACCAGTCCGGTGCGCGGCGGCGGACCTTCAACCCGCCCGGCAACACGCCCTCACGCTTCAGCGACGTCGCCACGCACGCCTCCATCACGGACCAGATATGCAGCAGCCCCGCCCGGATCTCCTCCCCGGCCCGGGAAGACTTCTCGTTGACCAGCATCACATCACTGACCCCCAACCCGGTCTCCGCGCAATGGGCCAGGAGTTCCGCGGCGGTCCGGAACGGCAACGGCAGTTCCTTCTTCGACTCCTCCAGCTCCTGCAGCGCGGCGTCCTCCTCACCCTCACGGACAATGAACCCGCCACCGACGGAGAAGAACGTCGCCGCATGCAACACCTCACCCGCGGCATCGGTCACCGTGAACGTCATCCCGTTCGTGTGCCGCGGCAACACCGTCAACGGCCGCAACACCATATCGCCCACCCCATACGGCAGCTTCACGCCATCCCCGCCACCGGCGCCGGCCAGGTGCAGCATCCCCGTTTCGGCGATCGCAGCCAACCGCTCCTCCACCTCCCCGGGAAGGATCAGCTCCGGATGAAACCCCTCCAACCCCAACAGCACCGCCGTCATCGTCCCGTGCCCATGCCCCGTCGCCGCCAGAGACCCATACAAATCCACCCGCAACGAAGCCACAGCAGACAGCACACCGGAAGCCTTCAACTCCTCCGCAAAAACAGCAGCAGCCCGCATCGGCCCCACAGTATGAGAAGAAGAAGGCCCAATACCGATCGAAAACAGATCAAAGACGCCAACAGCCATGACGGGGTTCCTAACTAGAGATTTCGTGGCGGGGTTGGGTGCGGCTGGCCGGACTCCTCCGCGTGCTCTGTCGCGAAGACGCCCGCTGCGCGGACGTGACGCTCCCTTAGACGCACGCCTCCGGAATCCGTCCAGTCGCGAAAGCCGCTCACCAAAGTGAGGGAACCGGCTGAGCGTCGGCGGAGCCGGACTTTTCGAAAGCGTGCGTCAAAGCGAGGAACGAGCAGCACGCGTGAAAATGTCCGGTCCGCCGACGCGGGGGCAACCACCGCGATGACTTACTTGGCGCGCTTGTAGAACGGCAGGGCGACGACTTCGAACGGTTCGGCCTTGCCGCGCAGGTCGACGTCGAGGGCTGTTCCGGGGGTGGTGTGTTCGACGTCGACGTAGGCCAGCGCCACCGGGTAGCCGAGGCTGGGCGAAGGCTGTCCCGAAGTTACTTCGCCAACCACTCCCCCGTCCTTGAGGACCGGATAGTGGGCGCGGCCGGCGCGGCGTCCCAGGCCCTTCAGGCCCACCAGGCGGCGGCCGGTGGTCGATCCCGAGCCGGCCTCCTTCTTTGCAGCCAGGGCGGCTTTGCCGACGAAGTCACCTTCCTTGGACAGCGCGACGACGGGACCGAGTCCGGCGGAGTACGGGTCGCCCTGCAGGGAGAGTTCGTTGCCGTACAGCGGCATCCCGGCTTCCAGGCGGAGCGAATCCCGGGACGCGAGGCCCGCCGGAGTGAGCTCACCGCCGTCGGACACCGCGAGGAGTGCCTGCCAAAGTCCGACGGCGTCACTATTGGGGACGAATATTTCGAAGCCGTCTTCGCCGGTGTAGCCGGTGCGGGCCAGCAGGAGGGTGAGGCCGGCACCGTTGACCAGGAACGTGACTTCCACTGCGGCGTAGTACTTCAGCCCGGCGACGTCCGGGTGCTGGTTCGCGGGGACCAGCCGGAGCAGAAGGTCCTGGGCCTTGGGTCCCTGGACCGCGATCAGCGACGTTTCCGCCGAGGCATCCTCCACGGCGACGTCAAAGCCTGCGGCCCGTTCCTGCAGGGCCTCGGCCACAACCTTCGCGTTGCCTGCGTTCGGGACCACCAGGAAGCGGTCCCCGCCCTCCGCCGGCGATGGGCGCCGGTAGGTAATGAGGTCGTCAATGATGCCGCCGTCGGTGTCGCAGATCAGCGAGTACTTTGCCTTGCCCACCGGCATGGCCGAGATCCTGCCCACCAGGGCGTAGTCCAGGAATGCTGCAGCGGCCGGGCCGGTGACCCAGACTTCGCCCATGTGCGAGAGGTCAAACAGGCCGGCAGCGGTTCGCACGGCACGGTGCTCGGCGAGCTCGGAGCTGTACTTGAGGGGCATCTGCCAGCCGCCGAAGTCGGTAAAGGACGCGCCAAGCTTCTGGTGCTCGCTGTACAGGGCGGTGTAGTTATCAGTCACGGGGAGTCCTTAAGGGGAGCGGCGGGTGGTTGAGCTTGTCGAAACCCGGTTTCAGCAAGCTCAACCACTGATGATCAGTTCTCGAATTCGGACAGCGGAGGGCAGGAGCAGATGAGGTTCCTGTCGCCGGCTGCGCCGTCGATGCGGCCCACGGGCGGGAAGTACTTGTCCTGCTTGTGGTGGGCCGGGAAGGCCGCCTGCTCACGGGTGTAGGCGCGGTCCCAGTCGGAGCTGACGACGGCGGCCGCCGTGTGCGGTGCGTTGCGCAGCGGGGAGTCGGCTGCGGCGAAGTCTCCGTCAGCCACCTGGTCGATCTCCTTGCGGATGGCGATCATCGCCTCGATAAAGCGGTCGATCTCGCCGAGGTCCTCGGATTCGGTGGGCTCCACCATCAGGGTCCCGGCCACCGGGAAGGACAGGGTGGGGGCGTGGAAACCGAAGTCGATCAGGCGCTTGGCCACGTCCTCGGCCGTCACGCCGGTGCGGGCGGTGAGTTCGCGCAGGTCCAGGATGCACTCGTGCGCCACCAGCCCGCCCTCGCCGGTGTAGAGCACAGGGAAGAACTCGTTCAGCCGTGCAGCGACGTAGTTCGCGGCCAGCAGCGCGGACTTGGTAGCTTCGGTCAGGCCCGCACCGCCCATCAGCTTCACATAGGCCCAGGAGATCGGCAGCACACCGGCGGAGCCGAACCGGGCCGCGGAAATTGCAACCCCATGCCCATCCTCATGGGCGGCCTTGTTGGCATCCCCCGGCATGAACGGTGCCAGGTGCGCCTTCGCCGCCACCGGGCCGACGCCGGGTCCGCCGCCGCCGTGCGGGATGCAGAAGGTCTTGTGCAGGTTCAGGTGGGACACGTCGCCGCCGAACTTGCCCGGCTGCGCCAGGCCCACGAGGGCGTTCAGGTTCGCACCATCCACATAGACCTGGCCGCCGGCCGCGTGCACGGCGTCGCAGATCTCAGCCACGTCGCCGTCGTAGACGCCGTGGGTGGAGGGGTAGGTGATCATGATGCAGGACAGGACGTCCTTGTTCGCCTCGATCTTGGCGTACAGGTCGGCGTGGTCGATGGTCCCGTCCGCGGCGGTGGCCACCACCACCACCTTCATGCCGGCCAGCACGGCGGAGGCGGCGTTGGTGCCGTGCGCCGAAGCGGGGATCAGGCAGACGTTGCGCTGCTGGTCACCGCGGGAGTGGTGGTAGCCGCGGATCGCCAGCAGGCCGGCGAGTTCGCCCTGGGAACCGGCGTTGGGCTGGATGGAGACCTGGTCATAACCGGTGATCTCGGTCAGGTCAGCCTCGAGCCCGGTGATCAGTTCCCGCCAGCCCTCGGTCTGGGAGTCCGGAGCGAACGGGTGGATCGAGGCGAACTCCGGCCACGAAATCGCTTCCATCTCAGCGGTGGCGTTCAGCTTCATGGTGCACGAGCCCAGCGGAATCATGGTGCGGTCCAGCGCCAGGTCCCGGTCGGAAAGCTTGCGGATGTAGCGCAGCAGCTGGGTCTCGGACCGGTGCGTATTGAACACCGGGTGCTCCAGGTAACCGGAGGTGCGCTCCAGTTCCGCTGCCAAGGCGAAGCTGCCACCCGCGGCGACCGTGGCGCCGAAGATGTCCGCGACCTCGGCGACGACGGCCGGCGTCGTGGTCTCATCCAGGGAGATTCCCACGGTGTCAGCATCGATGGGGCGGAGGTTGATACCGCGCTCTGCAGCTTCGGCAATGATGCCGGCCGCGCGGCCGGGGACCCGAACGGTGACGGTGTCGAAGAAGCTCTTGTGCAGGACTTCAACGCCGGCGGCTTCGAGGGACGCAGCCAGCGTGCGGGCATGGCCGTGCGCCGCCTCTGCGATCGCCTTCAGCCCTTCCGGGCCGTGGTACACGGCGTACATGGAGGACACAATGGCCAGCAGGGCCTGGGCGGTGCAGATGTTGGACGTGGCCTTCTCGCGGCGGATGTGCTGCTCGCGGGTCTGCAGTGCCAGGCGGTAGGCGGGCGCGCCGGCGTTGTCCTTGGACACGCCTACGAGGCGTCCGGGCAGCGAACGCTCAAGGCCTTTGCGGACTGCCATGTAGGCGGCGTGCGGGCCGCCGAAGAACAGCGGGACGCCGAAACGCTGGGTGGAGCCGACAGCAATGTCCGCGCCCTGCTCACCCGGAGGCGTGATCATGGTCAGGGCCAGCAGGTCAGCGGCCACTGTGACCAGCGCACCGCGCTCCTTCGCGGCGGCGATGACATCAGCCTGGTTGAAGACGCGGCCCGACGCACCGGGCTGCTGCAGGACGATGCCGTTGATGTCGCCGTCGGGAAGACCCTGGGACAGGTCCGCGACCTCCACTTCCAAGCCCAAGGCCTCGGCGCGGCCCTTCACGATGGCGATGGTCTGCGGCAGGACGTCGATGTCCAGGACCGTCTTGCCGTCGGCGGCCGGCTTGGCCTTGTTCGCGCGGCGCATCAGCAGTACGGCCTCGGCTACGGCCGTCGCTTCATCCAACAGGGAGGCGTTGGCGATCGGCAGGCCCACAAGGTCCTGGACCATGGTCTGGAAGTTCAGCAGCGCCTCCAGCCGGCCCTGCGAGATCTCGGGCTGGTACGGGGTGTAGGCGGTGTACCAGGCGGGGGCCTCGAGGATGTTGCGGCGGATCACGGCCGGCGTGATGGTGTCGTAGTAGCCCTGGCCAATCAGCTGGACAGCAGTCTTGTTTTTCCCGGCGATGCGGCGCAGTTCGTTGAGGACCTCCACCTCGCTGAGGGCGTCCTGCAGGCGAAGCGCCGTTTCCTGGCGGATGACTTTGGGGACGGCGGTATCGACCAGGGAGTCAACGCTGTCGTAGCCGACAGCCTTAAGCATGGTGTCGATGTGGTCCTGCCGGCGCGCGCCAATATGGCGGTCGACGAAAGTGGTGGAGGCTGAACTAACCGTCACGGGGGAACTCCAGATACTCAGGCGGCGCAGGGTACGCCACAGCGATTCGGGTCCCTCCCCGCTCTGTATTGGACCTGAGAGTTTCCGCGGCTCCTGCACGGACAGGAACCGCTTGCACCGTCGGTGAGCACAACGGTCCGGCATCCGTTAACCCGGTGCCTGGACGGCCTGCTGCTTTCCAGAGGTGCCTCGCCGCGGCGGTACAGGGGCCTGCGAGATTCCTGGGGAGGATTTGCTCCTACGGCGCCTGCCGATGGTGTGGCAGGACTCTCCCGCCGCAGATCAAAGGCTATTCAGTTGGATGTGGACGTGGGACCGTCCGGTGACAACTCCCACAGCGCTTAATTCTCCTACGCTGCGGCCCCCGGGGCAAATGTCCCGCTACCGCCGGAGCCGCTCCAGTGCTGCCAGCAATTCGTCCACGTCCGCGGCCGCGCCGCCTGCGGGGACAGGGCCAATGGCCAGCATGGCGTTGAAGTACAGCCCGTCCCCCATGTACAGCACAGCCTTGGCCAGGGCGGGCCCGACGTCCGCCGCTATCTCGTCCAGCCACCGCCGCTGGATGGCAGCGAACCGCCGCCGGGTCTCTGCATGCGCCACCTCTGACAGCCTGGTCGCGGCAACAATGGCACGGTCCAGGGGCGTGTCTCCCCATACCGAGGAGCGGATGAAGTAGGCGGCCGCGCCTTCGGGTGCAGCCGCCATGGCATCGGCGTCCTCTCCGGCGAGCGCATCCAGTTGGTCCAGGAGCGCCTGGATCAGGGCTTCCTTGTTTGGAAAGTGGTAGAGGAGCCCGCCCTTGGAGACGCCGGCCTTTCGGGCCACGGCATCCAGGGTGGCAGCACGCTCCCCCACCTCAATGAGCAGGGCGGCGAAGGCGTCAAGAACGGCTTCACGGGCAACTGGCTTTCGGGGCATGCCATCCATCATGCCTTCCCGGGGTGCCGGCGGCTCAACTCGGCGGAAGTTTCAAACTATACCGTCTGGACGGTATAGTTACTTTATGACCACGTCGACGCACCACGCCCAGCCCCAGCTCCAGGGACCCGCCGCGCCACGGGCACCGTGGCGCGACTGGCTGGCCCTGGCGCTGCTGATGTTTCCGGTCCTGCTGGTGGCCGTGGACAATACGGCCCTGACTTTCGCCCTGCCTGCGATCGCCCAGTCCCTGGACCCCTCCGGGGTGCAGCTGCTCTGGATCGTGGATGCCTACCCCCTGGTCCTGGCGGGGCTGCTGGTGTGCATGGGCAGCCTCGGCGACAGGATCGGCCGGCGGCGGCTGCTCCTCACCGGCAGCCTGGGCTTTGCCGCACTCTCGGCCGCTACGGCGTTCGCGCCAACGGCGGAATGGCTGATCGCCGGACGAGCCGCCCTGGGCTTCTTCGGCGCCATGCTGATGCCCTCAACCCTCTCGCTCATCCGCAACATTTTTGTGGAGCCCAACCGTCGCCGCCTGGCGGTGGCCATCTGGGCGGCGGGCTTTTCCGGCGGGGCTGCGCTGGGGCCGATCTTCGGCGGCTGGCTGGTGGAGCACTACTGGTGGGGCGCAGTCTTCCTGGTCGCAGTGCCGCTCATGCTGCCGCTGCTCGCCCTGGGCCCTGCACTGATTCCGGAATCGAAAAATCCGGAACCGGGGAAGGTGGACATACCCAGCATCGCGCTGTCCCTGTTGGTGATGGTGCCGCTGGTCTACGGCATCAAGGAAGTTGCCACGGAAGGATTGTCCGGCACCGGCCTTGGCGCCATGGCCATTGGCCTGGCCATGGCAGTGGTATTCGTCCGGCGGCAGCTCCGGCTGCCGCACCCCCTGCTGGACATGTCGCTTTTCCGCAACCGGGTATTCAGCATGGCCATCACCGCCAACATCCTGGCCCTGTTCTCCTTCAACGGCTTCATCCTCTTCCTCGCCCAGCACCTGCAGCTGCTCGAGGGCATGACGCCGTCCGCCGCGGGCGTGGCCATGATCCCGGCCCTGATTGCCACGGTGGTGGCAGGCCTGGTGGTGGTGCCGCTGGTCCGGAAGGTGCGGCCAGGCTTCGTGGTGGGCACGGGCCTGGCGTTCAGCGCCGCGGGGTACAGCCTGGTAACGTTCGGAAACCACGACGGCGGGCCAACACTGCTGCTGGCAGCGTTGCTGATCCTGGCGCTGGGCGTGGGGACGGCCGAAACCATTTCCAACGACCTCATCCTCGGTGCGGCGCCGGCGCACAAGTCAGGTGCCGCGGCGGCCATCTCGGAGACCGGCTACGAGGTAGGGGCGCTGCTGGGAACGGCCGTACTGGGCTCCATCCTCACCGCCTCCTACCAGCACAACCTGCACCTTCCGGCAGCTGTGGACAGCACCGCTTCGGAAGCGGCGCGCCACAGCGCCGGCGAAACACTGGCCGGCGCCATGGACCTCGCGTCCGCGCTGCCGGCCCCGCTGGCCGATGCCGTCCGCCAGGCCGCGGCCACTGCCTTCGATTCCGGCGTGCATGTGACCGCGGCGATTGGGCTGGTCCTGATGGCCACTGCGGCCGTCTGCGCCGCCGTCGTTCTCCGAAAAGTGCCCAAGGCCGCATAGCAGCACCAGGCACGCGGCCCCGCACTGCCCCGCACCGCATGGCCTTAACGGCAAAAGGCGCCCGGCGCCGGAAATCAACCTCCGGTACCGGGCGCCCTAAGCGCGCCGCGGCGGCGGCCCGCCGCTACTTTTCGTCAGGGGCGGTGACGCTGGCGGTCGGCTTGAGCGTCTCGGCGTTCACCATCCAGGCGAACTGCTCCAGCTTGGCGATGAACTCGTGCAGCAGGTCTGCGCTGGTGGGATCTTCCTCATCCACCTCGTCATGGACCTTGCGCATGGTGCCCACGGCCGCTTCCATCGCTGCAACAATCCGCTCGATGGCGTCCTTGGTGCTGATCAGGCCCTCAGGGAACTCCGCCAGGGCGGTCGACTTCGACACGGTGGAGCTGCGGCCGTCCGGCAGTGCGTGCAGGGCCCGCATGCGTTCGGCGGTGTCATCGGCGAACTGGCGTGCGGCGTCAACGATTTCATCCAACTGCAGGTGGAGGTCCCGGAAGTTGGTGCCCACAATGTTCCAGTGCGCCTGCTTGCCCTGGATGTGCAGCTCGATCAGGTCGGCGAGTACGGCCTGCAGGTTGTTGGTCAGTGTCGGTGAAGCTTTCATGGGAGTCCTCCTCGATTGGTCCAGTAACTTCGAAGCTATCAGCGCCCGGGCCACCCGGCACGGGTCGGGGCGGATATTTCTCAGTGAGCTTACTAATTTTGCCGCGCAGTCATAAACGAACGTGATTCATATTCCCTCTTGCGCGACGGCCGTCACACCTCCATACTAAATGAACGCCATTCATATAGTGACCCCGGTCATAAGCTTCCAGAAAGCGGTGCCATGACAGAAGCACTCCGCACCAGCTCCACCGCCGCGCGGGGCAAGCAATTGCCCGGCAGCGGCGACCGTACCGCCAAGGGACTGAAGGGCGGGCAGCTGGGGCTGCTCGCCGTCGTCGTCCTTGGAATTTCCACGATCGCCCCCGCCTACACCCTGACCAGCGCACTGGGCCCCACCGTCAACGAAGCCGGCCTCCAGCTGCCCGTCATCTTCCTGATCGGCTTCATCCCGATGATCCTGGTCTCGCTGGCCTACCGGGAACTCAATGCTGATTCACCGGACAGCGGCACCACCTTCACCTGGGTCAGCAAGGCCTTCGGTCCCTGGGTCGGCTGGATGGGCGGCTGGGGCCTCCTGGCCGCCAACATCATCGTTTTGTCCAACCTCGCCGGTGTGGCCGTCGACTTCTTCTACCTGTTCCTGTCCCAGCTCACCGGCTCGGCGGAACTGGCGGACCTGGCGGACAACAAGGCCCTGAACGTCCTGACCTGCCTGGTGTTCGTTGCCCTCGCCGTCTGGGTCAGCTACCGCGGCCTGCACACCACCAAAGTGGTGCAGTACGGCCTGGTGGGATTCCAGCTGCTGGTACTGGGCCTGTTCGTCGCCATGGCCTTCGCCAATTGGTCCACCTCGGAAACTGCCATCCCGTTCAGCTGGGGATGGTTCGACGTCACCAGGATTGAGACCTTCGGCCAGGTGGCCGCCGGGATCTCACTCTCCATCTTCGTGTACTGGGGCTGGGACGTCTGCCTCACGGTGAACGAGGAAACAGCCAACGGCAAGAAAACGGCAGGCGTGGCCGGCACCCTGACGGCCGTCATTGTCCTGGCCATCTACCTGCTGGTAAGCATCGCCACCATGATGTTCGCCGGTGTAGGCGATACCGGCAACGGGCTGAACAACGCAGAAAACCACGAGAACATCTTCACGGCGCTGGCGTCCCCCATCATGGGCCCGTTCGCCATCCTGATGTCCCTCGCAGTGCTCTCCAGCTCGGCCGCGTCCCTGCAATCCACGTTCATGTCCCCGTCCCGCAGCCTCCTGGCGATGGCCCACTACGGGGCCCTGCCTGAACCCTTCAGCCGCGTCAGCCGGAAGTTCGCGACGCCGGGCTTGGCCACCATCGCTGCCGGCGTCATGTCCGCGGGGTTCTACGCCGTGATGCATGTGGTCAGCGAGAACGTCCTCAATGACACCATCCTGGCCCTGGGCCTGATGATCTGCTTCTACTACGGACTCACGGCACTCGCCTGCGCCTGGTACTTCCGGCACAGCCTCTTCACCAGCGTCCGCCACTTTGTCCTTCGGCTGCTGTGCCCGGTGCTGGGCGGCGTGGGCCTGTTCATCGTGTTCTTCCAGACCGCCGTGGACAGCCTGGCACCCGAGTTCGGAAGCGGCTCTGAAATCTTCGGCGTGGGACTGGTATTCATCCTCGGTGT
Source organism: Pseudarthrobacter chlorophenolicus A6 (assembly GCF_000022025.1). Taxonomy (GTDB): domain Bacteria; phylum Actinomycetota; class Actinomycetes; order Actinomycetales; family Micrococcaceae; genus Arthrobacter; species Arthrobacter chlorophenolicus. The sequence goes on along the minus strand of NC_011886.1, from coordinate 962,674 downwards.
CGGCATCCTGGCGCTCGGCGCGGTGTTCATGCTGATCATGGCCCGGGTTCGCCCCGGATTCTTCCGCGGCGAAACGCTGCGGAAAGACACCCCGGCCCTGGTGGTCCCGGAGTAGACGGTCCGCACAGAACAGGAAAGGTGCCGTTCCCCGCCAACGCGGGGAACGGCACCTTTCCTGTTTGACGACGGCGGCTGTCACCAGAAGTGCGCCACATCCACCACCAGCCGGGAGCCTGAGCCCGGTCCGTCCAGCGTAAAGACACGGAACGGAAGACGGGCGCGGACGCCAACGCCGAGAGTGCTCTGGCCCTCAAAGCTTCCTGCCCAAACCACCTGGCGGAAGGTTTGGTAGCCGGAGACGTTGGAGAGCTCGGCCTGATCGGAGGGGGTGTACGTGGCGTTGCCACTGTCGTTGTAGGCCGGCGCCCGGACCACCACCTGCAGACGGGCGCCGCCCCGGACGTCCACCGGCTTGCCGGAACCGTCCTGGGTGACCTGCCCAACGTAGCGGACGTAATAGCCGGGAACCGGACCGCTGCCCAGGTCAACCACCAGCCGGTCGAAGCAGTAGTGCTGTCCGGTGCGGACATTGGTGACGGGCGCGCCGCTCATGGAGTCGTCCGTCTTCAGCAGCGAGCCCCATGTGAGCCCGCAATACGAGGTGGTTGCCGAGGCGGGCCCCGGAACCAACAGCCCCAGTCCGACGGCCACAAGGATGGCCGTGAACCAGATGGAGAGTTTTTTCATTGTGGTTCCACCCAAGGAAGGAGCGATGTGGATAGCTCCAGATTAAGGCGGCACGAACGGCGAAACGAGGCCTGTGGCCGCTTCGGGGCGGAACCGTTAACGTGCCGGACGCCGCATTAAGGCCGCATAAAACAAGGCCCGTTTCGGGTGCCCCCGTAACCTGATCGGCACCGTTCCTGCACCTGCCCGTTACCGCCCATAACGGTTGCCCGCGGGGTACAAAAAGCGCCGGTCACCCCCATGGGGTGGCCGGCGCCGAAACCTGGTGAAAGGTCAGCCTTCGCAGTCGCGGCAGTACTTGAGGCCATTCTTTTCCAGGGCAACCTGGGACCTGTGGCGGACCAAAAAGCACGAGGAACACGTGAATTCGTCGGACTGCTCCGGAACCACAACAACGGTCAGCTCCTCGTTGGAGAGGTCCGCGCCGGGAAGGTCAATGCCTTCAGCGGTGTCATTCTCTTCGACATCGATGACGGCGGTCTGCGCGTTGCCGCCGCGGGACGCCTGGAGGGCCTCAAGCGAGTCAGCCGGAGACTCTTCTTCCTGCTTGCGCGGAGCATCGTAATCGGTAGCCATAGCGTGTTCACTTTCGTTGCCGCACAGCGCCATTTCAGGCACCTCAGTGCAGCAGTTTAGGGCATGACCCCATTACAGGCGCAATAGTGTGTTGAACCAGCCGGTCAGCCGGCGCCGGGAGCCGATTCGTCGTGCCGTGCGCGGGCGTGGTCGGCGCCCACTGCCACGCCGCTCAGGGCAGGAAGCCAGCCCCAGCGGGACGCATCAGCCATAGCGTCAGCGGCCTGTTCCGGGGATGTGAAGGCGAAGGCGGCAGTAAACCACTGGCGGACCCTGCCTGGGATGCTCTCTGTCATTCCTGAAACATAGGTGCCGGATGTTGTGGGTGCGTTTCCCCGGTATCTCCCGCAGGTAAACCCTAGGGCGCCGCCGTCAGGTCCGTGGCGGTGTCCGCCGGCGAGCGCCGGCGCCGGCTCATCAGGATGAAGGGTGCGGCCAGCAACTGCACGGCCCCGCTCACGGCGAGGGAGGCGGGGTAGCCGTACAGGTCCGCGGCCCGCCCCAGCAGGGGCTGTACCACCACGCCACCGCTGGAACCCATGAGCGAATCGAAGCTGAGCACCGTTGCCCGCTGCTTGGAGGGGATCATGTCATTCAGGTACGCCTGGCGGACCGGGACACCGGCTGACCCCACCATCCCCCACAGCATGAGCAGCACCAGGGCCAGCCAGAACGTGGTGGTGAACAGCAGGGCCACGAGGATCAGTGCGCTGGCCACGTTGCTGGCAATCAGCACTGTGGTCCGCCGGTGGACCAGCTTCCTGACCCGCGGCGCCATCCATCCGCCCACCACGTCGGCGCCGGCCACGATGGCGGCGGCAAGGCCGGCAACGGCATAGGCCCGGGGATCCCCGAAGAGCTGCAGCAGGTAGGGCTGCAGGGCGTAGAAGACGTAGATGCCCACGCCCTGCGTGAACGGTGCGGCCAGCATAATGTACCGGACGGGCGGGTGCCGGAGCCCGCCGTCCACGGAAGCCTTGAGGACGGCGCGGGTGGCGGCGAGCGGGCGGGCCGACCGCTCAGGGGTGAATCCGACGTCGTGCATGAGCAGGAAGGCGACGACGAACATGGCCAGCAGCACGCCTACCCGCAGCAGGAAGGGAACGCCCAGGTTGGTTGCCTGCGCGATGACGCCGCCGGCAACGGATCCTGCCAGCATCGCAATGCCGGACACCATCTGGCCCCGGCCCAGCACTGTCTCCAGGGTGCCGTCGTACCCGGAGAACTGCAGGGCGTCCACCAGCCAGGCTTCCACCGCGCCGGAGAAGAACGTGAAGCCCAGGCCGAGCAGCACGGAGACCGCCGCCCACCACCAGAACGGCGCTGAGTACTGCCACAGCAGGTAATAAAGGAAGGTGGAACCGGCGAGGGTCACGGTTCCCAGGAGGAACGACGCGCGGCGGCCCCAACTGTCCGCCACCACCCCCGTGGGGACCTCGAACAGCACCATGCCTGCGGTGAAGAAGGCATTGGCGGCGAAAGCTTCCAGGTTGCTCAGGCCGGCGTCGAGCAGGAACAGCGTGTTGATCCCCCAGATGAAGGACGCCGCAAGGGTGTTGCCGAGCGTCAGCACCAGGTAGACGCCCTGGATCTTGCGGGCAGCCGGATTCATCGGGACCCGCTTCAGGTAGGGCTGAAGCCGGAAGGCACGGGGTCGTGGCGCAGGTAGCTGCGGCTGAAACGGCCCGTACCGGCTGTGAGGGCACGGAGTTCGACGGCGTAGCGCAGCAGTTCCTGGTCCGGCACCTCGGCGCTGATGTCAGTGAGTCCCCCGCCCGAGGACGTCGTGCCGGTCAGCCGGCCGCGGCGTCCGGAGAGGTCGCTCATGACGGGGCCCACGTGCTCGTCCGCCACGGTGATGCTGACCGCCGAGACCGGCTCAAGGAGCTGTATCCGGCCTGCCGCAGCCGCTTCGCGCAGGGCCAGGGCTCCGGCGGCCTGGAAGGCGGCGTCGGATGAATCCACGCTGTGGGCCTTGCCGCCCACCAGCCGCACCCGCACGTCCACCACGGGGAACCCGGCGGATACACCTTTCTCCATCTGGGAGCGGACCCCCTTTTCCACGGATGGGATGAACGTCCCCGGGATGACCCCGCCCACCGTCTTGTCCACGAATTCGAAGCCGCCGCCCCGGTCCAGGGGCTCCACTTCGATGTCGCACACGGCGTACTGCCCGTGTCCCCCGGATTGCTTGACGTGGCGTCCGTGCCCGGTGGCCGGGCCCGCGAAGGTTTCCCGCAGCGGTGTCACCACGTCCACTGCGTGGAGCTTTACGCCCTGCTCACGGAGCCTGTCCATGACGACGTCGGCGTGCGCCTCGCCCATGCACCACAGGACCAGCTGGTGCGTTTCCTGGTTGCGCTCCACCCGCATGGTGGGGTCGCCGGCTGCGATCTTTCCCAGGCTCCGGGCCAGGGCATCCTCATCGCTGCGGGAATCGGCCTCCACGGCCACCGGCAGCAGCGGTTCGGGCATCTCCCAGGTGGCGAGCATCAGTGGATCGTCCCGGGATGAGATGGTGTCACCGGTTTCGGCGCTTCCCAGCTTGGCCAGGGCACACAGGTCCCCCGCCACGCAGTAAGGCACCGGCCGCAGGGTGGCTCCCAGCGGTGAGTACAGGTGCGTGACGCGTTCGTCGGTGTCGTGGTCCTGGTGCCCGCGGTCCGCCAGGCCGTGCCCGCCAACGTGCACCGGCGAGTCCTCACGCAAGGTTCCCGAGAACACCCGGACCAGGCAGATCCGGCCCAGGAAGGGATCGTTGGAGGTTCGCACCACTTCCGCGGCCAGCGGCCCCGACGGGTCGCAGCCCAGGGACCTGCCGTGCAGGCCCTCCAGGTCTGTCGCCTCGGGAACGTCCGCCTCAGTGGGCGGCGGGAACGCGCGCACCAGCATGTCCAGCAGTTCGGACGTCCCCAGCCCGGTGACCGCGGAGGTGGGAATGACCGGGTGGAACGAACCACGGGCGACGGCGGTCTCAAGGTCTTGGATGAGCACGCCGGTATCGATGTCCTCGCCGGAGAGGTAGCGGTCCATCAGCGTTTCGTCTTCGCTTTCGGCGATAATCCCTTCGATGAGCTCTCCGCGGGCATCTGCCGCTTCCGCCGCGTCATCGGCTGGGGCGTCCCGGGTGGCTGGGCTTTCCCCGGCGGAGTAGTCCGTGACCGTTCCGGACAGCAGTCCCAGCAGGCCGGTGCGTTCGCCGCCGGAGCCGACCGGGACGTAGAGCGGGAGGACGCCATCGCCGAACGCCTTACGGCACTCTGCGAGGGCGCCGTCGTAATCCGCCCTGGGATGGTCCAGCCGCGTGATCACTACGGCGCGCGGGAGCCGGCGGTGCGCGCACTCCGCCCACAGTGCGGTGGTGGTGGCATCAATCCCGTCGACGGCGGAAACAACAAAAAGGGCGGCGTCCGCTGCGCGGAGGCCTGCCCGCATTTCCCCGATGAAGTCGGGGTAGCCGGGAGTGTCCAGCAGGTTGACCTTGGTGTCGTCCAGCATGAGGGGCACCAGGGAGAGGGTGACGGACCTTTGCTGGTGGACCGCAGCGGGATCGGAATCGCCTACTGTGGTCCCCTCGGCTATGGAGCCTTTGCGGGTGATCATTCCGTTGGCAGCAAGGAGCGCTTCAATCAGCAGGGTCTTGCCGGCCCCGGAGTGCCCGATCAGGGCGATGTTCCGGATGCTGGCCGGCTCCAGTGCCGCGATGCGGGCGGCAGAATCGGTTCGGCGTGGTTCGGCAGCGTTCCGGCCACCTGCAGCCCTGGCCGCGTCTTTGGCGCTCTTCACCGACATGGGATCCTCCTGGCGTCTTTGCCGTGCAACCCGTCCTAGTGTGTCCTCAAATTCGACACCCTGGGAGGCGTTAGGGCAAGGGGCCTGGAGGGCGCTGCGGCCAGGGACGCCGGCCGCCGTCACTCCCCTGAGGAAGGGACTAGGACCTGGCCTTGCGGGTGGCGGCCTCGTTGGCTTTCTGCACCGCCTGGACAAGCTGGTTCTTGTCCATCCTGGAGCGGCCTTTGACGTCCAATTTCCGGGCCAGTTCGTAGAGGTGTTGCTTCGAGGCGTTGGCGTCCACGCCGCCCGCTGTGGGTGTGGAGGATCCTGCGCCCTGCTCTTCCGCGCGTCTGTCCGACGGCCCCTTTTTGTCCTTGGCTTCCCAGTGGTCGCCCACCTTCTCGTAGCTGTGTTTCACGGATGCGAAGGCAGTACGCGCTGCCCGGCCTTCGTCATCGTAGGACTCGATGGCGGAGTCGTACGTCTTGGCGAAAGTGTCCTGGGCCTTTTGGTCGGAACGCTGCAGGGTCGAGGGAAGTTCGTCCTTGCGGGCATGGTGGTTCTTGCCGGTCTTGGGCATGGCAACCATCCTCCATTCATCAGCAGGCTGATCATTCAGGTAAGACCAGCGTAACCCTGGAAGGGATGAGGCGGTGGGGAGGAGGAAAAGGCGGGAACCGGCGTCCCGGTACTAAGTGGAGCCCCCTGTCGGATTCGAACCGACGACCCCCGCTTTACAAGAGCGGTGCTCTGGCCAACTGAGCTAAGGAGGCATGCCCTTGCGGGCGGCGCCTGACGGCGCCAGATAAGCGTAGCCCAAGTGCTGCCGGTGGTAAAAACGGCTGGCTCGCGGGTGGGGGACCTTTGCACGCGGCGGGGAAGCGGGCCACTCGCCGGACTTTAAACGCAGCCGGCCCGCCTCCGGACGTTCCGGAAGCGGGCCGACGGTGAGGCTGAGGGGTTTTAGCCCTTGGCTGCGATGGCCGTCTGGATCTCTGCGTTGAGGTCGGAGCTGCCGTCCCACTGCTTGCCGTCCACGAAGATGGTGGGCGTACCGGTGATGCCTATGTTGGACGCGAGCTGGGTGGAGTACTTGACGTACGGGCGGAACGTCTTGTCGTCAACGCAGCTGTTGATGTCTGCACCGATGTCGCTCGCCAGTGACTTGAGCTTGTCATCGGAAAGGCCGGCACCGCCTTCGGCAGGCTGATTGGCGAAGAGGAGGTCAACATATTCCGCGTACTTCTCCGGCGCCTTGTCTGCCACGCACGCCGCAGCATTGGCAGCGCGGGAGGAGTAGTTGGTGCTGGACTGGCGGTCCAGGAAGCCCAGCGGCCGGTATTCCAGGCTGATCTTTCCTTCGTTGCGCAGGCCAGTCAGGGCCTCGTTGTAGGTGTCTTCGAAGCGCTTGCAAACGGGGCAGATGAAGTCGATGTAGGCCACAACCTTCACGGGCTGGCCGGCCTCGGCTTCCGCGCCCGGGGCAACCACCGGGTTCGGCTGCGCGTCCGGCTTGGCCGGCACCTTGGCCATGTCCACCGTGGCGGCTTCCGTTGATTTCACGCCGGTGTTGGCAACCAGCGTCACGCCGCCGTTGGCGTTGCCGTTTGCGGGGACGGGACCCTGGTCCGCGATGGGGGTGTTCTGCTTGATGCTGGTGGTGACCACCAGTCCCACGACCACAAGGATGGCGACGACAGCCGCCACGATGCCCCAGCCGATCAGAAGCTTGTTGCGCTTGTCCTTCTTCAGCTGGGCCTCACGGATCTGGCGCGCTTTTTCCCGCGCTTCCGCGGTTCGCTCAGCTTTCGACTTACGTACTTCGTTTCCGGGGCTCATGTGTTCCTTGGGTCGGTCGACGTGGAGGGACCACTTCGTGGCACTTCCACCATTTTAGGGGAGAAACCTGAGAGCTTGCCTCTTCAACTATCCGCCCGGGTTGACCAACGGACGAATAGCACGGATGATTCCGCACGGCTAGGGTGGCTTAGAGGCACAAGCAACCCCAGGGGGCCGCAATGCAAACACCCGTCCAGGAAAAACCTGCCACAGCAGAGCCATCAGGAAAGGCCGGATCCGGCCACGGCCAGGCCACGAAGTACGACTTCATGGTGGTCTCCAACAGGCTGCCCGTTGACCGGGTCGCCCCCGGCGACAACGGGGACGACGGGTCCGGCTGGCGCCGCTCCCCCGGTGGCCTGGTGACCGCACTGGCTCCGATGATGACCAAGACTGACGGCGCCTGGGTGGGTTGGCACGGTGCGCCCGACGAGACGGTGAAGCCGTTCAGCCACGGCGGCATGGACCTGGTTCCCGTCCAGCTCAGCACCGACGACGTCGAGCTGTACTACGAAGGCTTCTCGAACGCGACGCTGTGGCCGCTGTACCACGACGTCATCGCACCGCCCGAGTTCCACCGCACCTGGTGGGATTCCTACCGCAGGGTTAACCAGCGGTTCGCGGACGCCGTCGTGCGCCATGCTGACAAGGGCGCCACCGTCTGGGTCCAGGATTACCAGCTGCAGCTGGTGCCGCGCATGCTTCGCGAGGCACGGCCGGACCTCCGCATCGGGTTCTTCAACCACATTCCGTTTCCGCCGCCGGAGATCTTCGCCCAGCTGCCGTGGCGGCACGCCATCATCGACGGACTGCTCGGCGCCGATCTGGTGGGCTTCCAGCGGGTAAGCGACGCCGGCAACTTCATGCGCTCGGCCCGGCGCTTCCTTGGCGCCAGCGTCAAGCAGCAGCAGGTGCACGTCAAGGGCCATGACGGCCAGATCACCCATATTGCCCGTGCGCAGGCGTTTCCCATTTCCATCGACGTCAAGCAGATCACCGAACTTGCCGCCAGGCCGGACATCATCGAGCGGGCGCGGCAGATCCGCCAGGACCTGGGCAACCCGAAGACCATCCTCCTGGGCGTGGACCGGCTGGATTACACCAAGGGCATCCGGCACCGCCTGAAGGCCTTCGAGGAACTCCTGGCGGACGGCCGGCTGTCCGTGGGAGATGCGACGCTGATCCAGGTGGCTTCCCCCAGCCGGGAACGTGTTGAGCAGTACCGCCTGCTGCGCGAGGAAGTGGAAGGCACCGTGGGCCACATCAACGGCACCTACGACACCATCCAGAACACTGCCGTCCGCTACCTGCACCACAGCTACCCGGTGGAGGAAATGGTGGCCCTGTACCTGGCCGCCGACGTCATGCTGGTCACCGCCCTCAGGGACGGCATGAACCTGGTGGCCAAGGAATACGTCACCGCGCGCAACAATAACGACGGCGCCCTGGTACTGAGCGAATTCGCCGGCGCGGCGGACCAGCTCAAGCAGGCGCTGCTCATCAACCCGCACGACATCGCGGGGCTCAAGAACACCATCATGAACGCCGTGGAGATGACTCCGCGCGAAGCCGGGCGCCGCATGCGGGCCATGCGCAAGCAGATCCTGGAACACGATGTGGATCTCTGGTCGGCAGACTTCCTGCGTGCGCTGAATGAAAAGGTGGTCCGCGATGACTCCTGAACCAGGTACGGCAGCCCCGCTCGCCCTGACACCCGAACTTCGGGAAGCCGTCCGGAGTATCGCCGCCACTGACCAGTTGCTGGTGGCCATGGACTTCGACGGCACCATGGCACCGATCGTGCCGCATGCGGACGATGCCCGGCCGCTCCCGCGCGCAGCCGCCGCCTTTGCCGGGCTCGCCGCGCTTCCACGCACGACGACGGCACTCATCTCGGGTCGTGCCCTCGCCTCGCTGCGCAGCGTGGCCTCGCCGCCGGCCGAGTCGCTGCTCATCGGCAGCCACGGCGCCGAAGCCTGGCTGGGCCCGGGGTCTGCGGGCCTCGAACTGGACGACGGCCAGCAGACGCTGCTGGCCGAGGTCCGGGACATCCTTGCCGGGATCGCCCAGGAAGCACCCGGAACAATGCTGGAGGACAAGCCGGCAGGCGTGGTGCTGCACACGCGGCAGGCTGCGGACGACGTCGCCGAGGACGCCGTCGCGGCCGCACGCTCGCTGCTGGAGGACCGCGAGGGCGTGTTCCTGAAGAACGGCAAGCGGGTCCTGGAAACCTCTGTGGTGCACGCCTCCAAGGGTGAAGCTGTCGCGTTCCTCCGCCAGGCTGCGGGAGCTACCGCCGTGCTGTTCGCGGGGGACGACACCACGGACGAAGACGCCTTCGCCCGCCTTATGCCCGGGGATGTAGGGGTCAAGGTAGGCCTGGACTTCACCCAGGCGCAGTACCGGGTGGAGGCCCCGATCCACGTGGCAGAGCTGCTGGAGGCGCTGCTTGCGGCGCGGACCTCTGCCGTGGGCGAAGGGAACTAACAGCCGGCTGGCTAGACGGCCGGTCACGGCTCCGGTGTGACGTTCGTAACATTTGCGATAAAAAGCGAAGGTTCTGCCATACTCTTGCTTGTGATGTGGCGCACAAGAACCGTGCGGCGTCATTCAATGTGCTCCGGTCCTGCCGGAACGCATCATGCAACCCAAAACTGAACAAACATGAACCATTCACAACGGATCGTCCGGCACGTACCTGCCGGTGAAGGGATTGATAACTGTGGCTACAGTTACTTTTGATAACGCTACGCGTCTGTACCCGGGCACAGATAAGCCCGCCGTCGATAAGCTCAACATCGACATCGCCGATGGCGAATTCCTGGTCCTCGTTGGACCCTCCGGTTGCGGTAAGTCCACCTCCCTGCGCATGCTCGCAGGCCTCGAGGATGTAAACGCAGGCCGCATCCTGATCGGTGACCGCGACGTCACCGATGTCCCCCCGAAGGACCGCGACATCGCGATGGTCTTCCAGAACTACGCCCTGTACCCGCACATGACCGTTGCGGACAACATGGGCTTCGCACTGAAGATCGCCGGCGTTTCCAAGGAAGAGCGCGCAGAGCGTGTCCGCGAAGCCGCCAAGCTCCTTGACCTCGAGCAGTACCTGGACCGCAAGCCGAAGGCACTCTCCGGCGGTCAGCGCCAGCGCGTTGCCATGGGCCGTGCAATCGTCCGTAACCCGCAGGTCTTCCTCATGGATGAGCCGCTGTCCAACCTCGACGCCAAGCTCCGCGTCCAGACCCGCACGCAGATCGCTTCCCTGACCCGCCGCCTGGGCGTCACCACGGTTTACGTGACCCACGACCAGGTCGAGGCCATGACCATGGGTGACCGCGTTGCAGTCCTCAAGGACGGCCTGCTGCAGCAGGTGGACACCCCGCGCAACCTGTACGACCGCCCGAAGAACGTCTTCGTTGCCGGCTTCATTGGCTCCCCCGCCATGAATCTGCTGGAACTTCCCGTTGTCGACGGCGGCGTGCAGTTCGGCGGCACCGTGTACCCCGTGCCGCGCGACGTCCTTGAAGAAGCACACGGCTCCACGGTCACCGTCGGAAGCCGCCCTGAAGACCTCGAGACCGCACCCCACGGTGAAGGCCTCAAGGTCGAGGTCGACGTTGTCGAAGAGCTCGGCGCTGACGCCTACGTCTACGGCCACACCACCCTCGACGGCAAGGATCACGACATCGTGGCACGTGTCGACGGCCGCCGCCCTCCGATGAAGGGCGAGGCCATCTACGTCCGTCCCCAGTCCGGCCACGTGCACCTGTTCGACACCAAGACCGGCCTGCGCCTGGGCGACTGATCGCATAGCCCCGGTGGTTGAGGCGGTCGAACCCGCCGGAACCACATCCGGTGGTTGAGCCTGCCAAAACCCACGACGGCGGTCCGCACCTTTTCCCTTAGGTGCGGGCCGCCGTCGGCCGTTAACCCTGCCGCGGAAGAATTAGCCGCGTACGCCCATGTACGGAAGAATTGAGTCCATGACCGAGGAACACAGCGCCCAGTGGCACGACGAACCCACCGACTACGGGCAGATCGGAAAACTGCCGCGGTTCACCGCCGCCAGCGCCGATGACAACAAGGCCGCCTCGGTCGCAAGCTCGCTGAACATTACCGCGGCTGCCGCCGATCCCGAGCTGCTGGACCTGCCCTGGCACATCGCGCTGGAGGACTGGCCGGCAGAGAACCTTGCCGCCCTCCCCCGCGGTATTTCCCGCCACATTGTGCGCTTTGCACACCTGGGCGGATCCGTGATTGCCATCAAGGAAACTTCCGAGCATGTTGCGCGCCATGAGTACCACATGCTGCGGAAGCTGGCCCGGCTGGACGTGCCCTGCGTGGAGCCGGTTGCGGTCATCACCGGCCGGACCACCCTGGACGGCCGTCCGCTCAACCCCGTCCTGGTCACCCGGCACCTGAAATTTTCGATGCCGTACCGGGCACTGTTCTCGCAGATGCTGCGCAAGGACACACTGACGCGCCTCATTGATGCCCAGGCCCTGCTGCTGGTCAGGCTGCACCTCATCGGCTTCTACTGGGGCGACGTGTCACTGTCCAACACCCTGTTCCGGCGCGATGCCGGAGCGTTTGCCGCCTACTTGGTCGACGCGGAGACCGGCGAGCTGTACCCGGACCTGTCCCTCGGCCAACGGGAATACGATCTGGAAATTGCCCGGGTCAATATTGCAGGCGAACTCATGGACCTGCTGGACGGCGGCCTGATCGAGGAGAAGGTGGACCCTGTGGCCACCAGCGAACTGATCATGGACAGCTACCGGCGCCTCTGGGCGGAACTGACCGAGAAGGAATCCTTTGAACTCGGGGAACGCTGGCGGGTGGGCGCGCGTATTCGCCGGCTCAACGAACTCGGCTTCGACGTCGAAGAATATGCCATCAAAACCACGCAGAACGGTTCCACCATCCAGCTGCAGCCCAAGGTGGTTGACGCGGGGCACCATCAGCGCAGGCTGCTGCGGCTGACGGGCCTGGACGCTCAGGAAAACCAGGCCCGCCGCCTCCTGAACGACATGGATTCGTTCCGGGCGGACAACAACCCCGGGATGGATGAGGAGTACAGCGCGCACCTGTGGGTGAGCCAGATCTTCGAGCCGATCGTCCGGTCCATCCCGCGCGACCTGTCCGGGAAGCTGGAACCTGCGGAGGCGGTGCATGAAGTCCTGGAGCACCGCTGGTACATGTCAGAGAAGCAGGAACGCCACATTCCCCTGGCCGAGGCCGTCCAGTCGTACATTGACTCGATCCTCCGGCACCGCCGTGACGAGGCAGCCATCATGCTGAACCCGGACACCGAGCTCCTGAAGATCCTTGAGGTGGAGACCGAAGAATCCCGCTACGGCAGCGACGGGTCCGTTGACCAGTACCCGGACTCGGACGACTAGCCCCTAGATGGCCTTCCCGGGGTTCAGGATCCCGGCGGGGTCGAACAGGTCCTTGATCCGCCGCTGGATCTCCCGGACAGGTTCCGGCTGTTCCTGGCCGAGCCACCGCAGCTTGTACTGGCCCACCCCGTGCTCGCCGGTGATGGTTCCGCCCATGGAAAGTGCCGCGGTGATGGAGTCATCCAGGGCGCGCTGGAGCCGTTCCATGGCCGCCGGGTCAACCCCGGTACCCTGGCGCTCGATCCAGAAGGTGGGATGCAGGTTGCCGTCCCCGGCGTGGGCCACCACCTTCAGCTTGACCTGATGTTCAGCTGCCATGGATTCCAGGGCGGCAACATAATCGACCAGGCGCGAGCGGGGCACGGCCACGTCCTCGCCCACCCGGTACTCATCGTCAACTTCGGAGCCCCGGCTGTGCCGGCGCAGCTCCACCAGCCGCTCCGCTTCGGCGCTGGCTTCCGTCGTGACGGTGGCTCCGCCGGCGCGGAGCACCCCGCGCACCACCTCCGCTTCCGCGGCGGCGCCGAAGCCGTCCGTCTGCACCAGGAGGAGCGAGCGTCCCCTGGCCGTAAGGTCGGAGCCGTGGAGCTCGTCCAGCTGCGCCAGCGTCCCGCCGTCGAGCAGTTCCATGATGGCCGGCTGCACCCGGGCCCTGCCCACCGCCAGAACGCCTGCAGCGGCTGCGCGGAAGCTAGGATAGAAGGCCGCGATAGTGTGAACGTCGCGGGGAAGGTATTTCAGCCGCACCGTGATGCCTACAACGATGCCCAGGGTGCCTTCGGAGCCGACGAACAGCCCGGTGAGGTCGTAGCCGGCAACACCTTTGAAGGTCTGATGGCCCGTGTGGACCAGGGATCCGTCAGCAAGCACCACGTCCAAGGCGAGGACAGAGTCCCTGGTAACCCCGTATTTTGCGCAGCGCAGGCCACCGGCATTGGTGGCCACGTTTCCGCCTATGGTTGAGCTGCGAAAACTGGCCGGGTCAGGTGCGTACATCAGTCCGTGTGGGGCCACCGCGTCATTCAGGTCGGCGTTCACCACCCCGGGTTCCACGGTGGCCGTCTCATCGTCGGGATTGATGGACAGGATGCGGTCCATGCGTTCGAGGGAGAGGACAACGCTGTTCCTGGTCGCATGGGCACCGCCCGAAACGCCGGTCCCTGCACCCCGGGGCACCACGCTGATGCCCGCAGCTGCGCAGGCCCGTACCACCGATTGCACGTCGGCTACCGACTCGGGGAACACTACGGCCAGGGGCAGTTGGAAATCGGTGATGGGCGCCTGGTCCACTGCGTACCGGTGGAGATCCGCGTCCGCCGTGACAACCTGCCCGGCTCCGACGCTTTCCGTCAATGCGTCCAGTACGTCTACCATCAAGCCTCCAGCTGTCGCTTCCTGTTGCTTCTCCAGTGTAGGGGCGCTGCCGAACGCCGCTATTCAGCTCCCATGAAGCGGGCAAAGCGCGCTAAGATGCCGGGCCAGTCAGAGGCGTACTGAGAACGTGTGGCGGCAGGATCCTCGGCACCCTCCCACCCTTCGTGGAGAACACGTACCTCGGTGCCTGCATCGACCGGCTGGAACACCACGCGCAGTTCCGTGGACCAGAGGGCTGTAGTACCCGGGTGCCACGTGGCGTGAAAGGAGAACGGGGGCTGCCAGTCGTCGAGGGTCCCCCAGATGCTTGTCCGGCCATCGTCCGCCGTCTCGAGGATCAGGTTCTCTTCGAACTCCACATAGGAGCCGGCCCCGTAGATGCCATGGTCCTCGAGCGGCCACCACAGGTGTGTATGGTCCGTAAAGCCGGCGAAAGCGTGGGCCACGCCACCGGGAACCACAACCGAACTGACTACGGCGTCAAGCACCTCAGAAGTGGCTTCCCCGGTGTACCCGGACGGTTCCTGGCTGTGGCTAAAGAGGCTGCTCATGCTGACCAACTTTACGCTGAACAGCGGCCCGCTCCCCATCGCACCGTCCCCAACCGCCCTGCCCGACCGCCACATCGCACCGTCCGCCATGATGCGCGCTCACTAGTGGCGGCTATCTTTGCGATGCGAGCTCACTTGTGGCGGTGATTCTTCTGACGCGCGCTCACTCGTGGGGGTGTCGTGGCTTGTTGCTCTATCAGGTGTGGTTCCTAACAGGGGGTGTTAGGTGCGTTATGTGATGGGGCATCCGGGGGGGTGTCCCTGAGTTTCTGTGGGGCCGGGTCAGACCCGCCATAAGTGAGCTGGGGTCCGGGCGGGAACCGCTACAAGTGAGCTGGGGTCCGGGCGGGAACCGCTACAAGTGAGCGGGGATCCGGGTGGGAGCCGCCGTAAGTGAGCGGGCGTCCGGGTGGGAGCTGCCGTAAGTGGGCGGGGGTGTTCCCTGGTGTGTGGTGGTTAAAGTCGTAGGGCCCTGACGTTCCTTTGTCAGGGCCCTACGTAATTTATGTCCGGCGGTGTCCTACTCTCCCACACCCTCCCGGGTGCAGTACCATCGGCGCTGTGGGTCTTAGCTTCCGGGTTCGGAATGGGACCGGGCGTTTCCCCCACGCTATGACCGCCGTAACCCTACTACCCGAACCCCGTGGCGGGGTTGGGAAAACTGTGGTTACAACTCGCTGTCCCGACAGGGGCAGCGTTGTGGTGTTGTGTATTTAGTTGTTTGGTTCCGGCCAGCAACGTGTTGGGTTGTTGGTTGGGAACCACATAGTGGACGCAAGCAGAATGTGTGTTTTCTGTGTGGTGTAAGTTGTTGGCCTATTAGTACCGGTCAGCTTCACGAGTCGTTAGTCCTCGCTTCCACATCCGGCCTATCAACCCAGTGGTCTGGCTGGGGGCCTCTCACACATAAAGTGTATGGAAATCTCATCTCGAAGCGAGCTTCCCGCTTAGATGCTTTCAGCGGTTATCCCATCCGAACGTAGCTAATCAGCGGTGCACTTGGCAGTACAACTGACACACCAGAGGTTCGTCCGTCCCGGTCCTCTCGTACTAAGGACAGCCCTTCTCAAATTTCCTGCGCGCGCAGCGGATAGGGACCGAACTGTCTCACGACGTTCTAAACCCAGCTCGCGTACCGCTTTAATGGGCGAACAGCCCAACCCTTGGGACCTACTCCAGCCCCAGGATGCGACGAGCCGACATCGAGGTGCCAAACCATGCCGTCGATATGGACTCTTGGGCAAGATCAGCCTGTTATCCCCGAGGTACCTTTTATCCGTTGAGCGACGGCCATTCCACAATGTACCGCCGGATCACTAGTCCCGACTTTCGTCCCTGCTCGAGATGTCTCTCTCACAGTCAAGCTCCCTTGTGCACTTACACTCGACACCTGATTGCCAACCAGGCTGAGGGAACCTTTGGGCGCCTCCGTTACTTTTTAGGAGGCAACCGCCCCAGTTAAACTACCCATCAGGCACTGTCCCTGACCCGGATTACGGGCCGAAGTTAGATGTCCAAAGTGACCAGAGTGGTATTTCAACGATGACTCCACCCGAACTGGCGTCCGGGCTTCAACGTCTCCCACCTATCCTACACAAGCCACTCCGAACACCAATACCAAACTATAGTAAAGGTCTCGGGGTCTTTCCGTCCTGCTGCGCGTAACGAGCATCTTTACTCGTACTGCAATTTCGCCGAGTTTATGGTTGAGACAGCGGGGAAGTCGTTACTCCATTCGTGCAGGTCGGAACTTACCCGACAAGGAATTTCGCTACCTTAGGATGGTTATAGTTACCACCGCCGTTTACTGGGGCTTAAATTCTCAGCTTCGCCTTACGGCTAACCGGTCCTCTTAACCTTCCAGCACCGGGCAGGAGTCAGTCCGTATACATCGTCTTGCGACTTCGCACGGACCTGTGTTTTTAGTAAACAGTCGCTTCCCCCTGGTCTCTGCGGCCCCGATCCCCTCCGGACAGCAAGTGTCCATCAAGGTTGGGGCCCCCCTTCTCCCGAAGTTACGGGGGCATTTTGCCGAGTTCCTTAACCATAATTCTCTCGATCGCCTTAGTATTCTCTACCTGATCACCTGTGTCGGTTTGGGGTACGGGCGGCTAAAACCTCGCGTCGATGCTTTTCTCGGCAGCATAGGATCACCAAATCCCCCCAAACGGGGGTCCCATCAGATCTCAGGCATCATGAGTGGCGGATTTGCCTACCACTCGCCCTACATCCTTAGACCGGGACAACCATCGCCCGGCTCGGCTACCTTCCTGCGTCACACCTGTTAATACGCTTGCCTCCCAGGATCAGGTCCTGCGCTCCACCAAAACCCTTCCATCCAAAGGACGGTCGGGCAGGTCTCGGGCAGTTAGTATCCCCTGTTCAACATGGGCGGTTTTTCGCCGGTACGGGAATATCAACCCGTTGTCCATCGACTACGCCTGTCGGCCTCGCCTTAGGTCCCGACTTACCCAGGGCAGATTAGCTTGACCCTGGAACCCTTGATCATTCGGCGGACGGGTTTCTCACCCGTCTTTCGCTACTCATGCCTGCATTCTCACTCGTGTAGGCTCCACCGCTGGTTTCCACCGCGACTTCACTGCCCACACGACGCTCCCCTACCCATCCAAACGCCTGAACCACAAGGGCTTAGCTAATATTTGAATGCCACAACTTCGGCGGTGTACTTGAGCCCCGCTACATTGTCGGCGCGGAATCACTTGACCAGTGAGCTATTACGCACTCTTTTAAGGATGGCTGCTTCTAAGCCAACCTCCTGGTTGTCTTCGCAACTCCACATCCTTTCCCACTTAGCACACGCTTAGGGGCCTTAGTTGGTGGTCTGGGCTGTTTCCCTCTCGACTATGAAGCTTATCCCCCACAGTCTCACTGCTACGCTCTCACTTACCGGCATTCGGAGTTTGGCTGACGTCAGTAACCTTGTAGGGCCCATTAGCCATCCAGTAGCTCTACCTCCAGCAAGAAACACGCAACGCTGCACCTAAATGCATTTCGGGGGAGAACCAGCTATCACGAAGTTTGATTGGCCTTTCACCCCTACCCACAGCTCATCCCCTCCATTTTCAACTGAAGTGGGTTCGGTCCTCCACGACGTCTTACCGTCGCTTCAACCTGGCCATGGGTAGATCACTTCGCTTCGGGTCTAGATCACGCCACTCACACGCCCTATTCAGACTCGCTTTCGCTACGGCTGCCCCACACGGGTTAACCTCGCGACGTAACACTAACTCGCAGGCTCATTCTTCAAAAGGCACGCCGTCACAACTACAAGGCTGCTCCGACGGATTGTAAGCACACGGTTTCAGGTACTGTTTCACTCCCCTCCCGGGGTACTTTTCACCTTTCCCTCACGGTACTGGTCCGCTATCGGTCATTAGGGAGTATTTAGGCTTATCAGGTGGTCCTGACAGATTCGCACGGGATTTCTCGGGCCCCGTACTACTTGGGATACATCAACAAGGCGGTGCAACGCATTACAGTTACGGGACTAACACCCTCTCTGGCCGGCCTTTCAAAACCGTTCACCTATACGCACACCCACACCCCGTCAGCCCGGCAGAACTGACACGTAATGTCCCACAACCCCGACCATGCAACGCCCGCCGGCTATCACACATGGAACGGTTTAGCCTGATCCGCGTTCGCTCGCCACTACTAACGGAATCACTATTGTTTTCTCTTCCTGCGGGTACTGAGATGTTTCACTTCCCCGCGTTCCCTCCACGCACCCTATGTGTTCAGATGCGGGTCACTGAGTCACTCGCGCGCTCAGCGGGGTTTCCCCATTCGGACACCCTGGGATCACAGTCCGGTTATCGACTCCCCCAGGCTTATCGCAGATTCCTACGTCCTTCTTCGGCTCCTAATGCCAAGGCATCCACCGTGTGCTCTTAAAAACTTGACCACAAAGATCAAAAACTAATTTCGAGAGAACCATGAAACCGTCCCGCACACCACAACCCCAAAAAGGGGCACAGCGCACGAACCAGATCCAGGTTCATATATCTTGGAAATTGCTTCTTATACAAGATGCTCGCGTCCACTATGTAGTTCTCAAACAACAACCCCACACCACACACCCCACACACATATGTGCGTGATCGGTGCAGCAGGGAAACCAGAAACAAACGTCCCACACCCGCAACCCCCCACAAAGAAGAGCCAACCGGCATGGTCCTGTTGCTTCAGGACCCAACAGTGTGCCAAACACTACCCACCACCACCAGCAGCAGCCGCTTTCCTGGAACCCAACCCCGAAGGATCAGTCCGTACTCACAACACCACCGGCAACACCGGGCACCTATTCGCTGATATTCCACCCTTGAGCACCCGCCACGAAACATTCGTCCGTGCAACGGGCATTCTCCTGACAACCCCCAACCCCACCGCATACACGATGAGCGGATGGTTGTAGGTGCTCCTTAGAAAGGAGGTGATCCAGCCGCACCTTCCGGTACGGCTACCTTGTTACGACTTAGTCCCAATCGCCAGTCCCACCTTCGACGGCTCCCCCCACAAGGGTTAGGCCACCGGCTTCGGGTGTTACCAACTTTCGTGACTTGACGGGCGGTGTGTACAAGGCCCGGGAACGTATTCACCGCAGCGTTGCTGATCTGCGATTACTAGCGACTCCGACTTCATGGGGTCGAGTTGCAGACCCCAATCCGAACTGAGACCGGCTTTTTGGGATTAGCTCCACCTCACAGTATCGCAACCCTTTGTACCGGCCATTGTAGCATGCGTGAAGCCCAAGACATAAGGGGCATGATGATTTGACGTCGTCCCCACCTTCCTCCGAGTTGACCCCGGCAGTCTCCTATGAGTCCCCACCATCACGTGCTGGCAACATAGAACGAGGGTTGCGCTCGTTGCGGGACTTAACCCAACATCTCACGACACGAGCTGACGACAACCATGCACCACCTGTAAACCGACCACAAGTGGGGCACCTGTTTCCAGGCGTTTCCGGTTCATGTCAAGCCTTGGTAAGGTTCTTCGCGTTGCATCGAATTAATCCGCATGCTCCGCCGCTTGTGCGGGCCCCCGTCAATTCCTTTGAGTTTTAGCCTTGCGGCCGTACTCCCCAGGCGGGGCACTTAATGCGTTAGCTACGGCGCGGAAAACGTGGAATGTCCCCCACACCTAGTGCCCAACGTTTACGGCATGGACTACCAGGGTATCTAATCCTGTTCGCTCCCCATGCTTTCGCTCCTCAGCGTCAGTTAATGCCCAGAGACCTGCCTTCGCCATCGGTGTTCCTCCTGATATCTGCGCATTTCACCGCTACACCAGGAATTCCAGTCTCCCCTACATCACTCTAGTCTGCCCGTACCCACCGCAGATCCGGAGTTGAGCCCCGGACTTTCACGGCAGACGCGACAAACCGCCTACGAGCTCTTTACGCCCAATAATTCCGGATAACGCTTGCGCCCTACGTATTACCGCGGCTGCTGGCACGTAGTTAGCCGGCGCTTCTTCTGCAGGTACCGTCACCTTGCGGCTTCTTCCCTACTGAAAGAGGTTTACAACCCGAAGGCCGTCATCCCTCACGCGGCGTCGCTGCATCAGGCTTTCGCCCATTGTGCAATATTCCCCACTGCTGCCTCCCGTAGGAGTCTGGGCCGTGTCTCAGTCCCAGTGTGGCCGGTCACCCTCTCAGGCCGGCTACCCGTCGTCGCCTTGGTAGGCCATTACCCCACCAACAAGCTGATAGGCCGCGAGTCCATCCAAAACCGCAAAAGCTTTCCACCAACCACCATGCGATGATCAGTCATATCCGGTATTAGACCCAGTTTCCCAGGCTTATCCCAGAGTCAAGGGCAGGTTACTCACGTGTTACTCACCCGTTCGCCACTAATCCACCAGCAAGCTGGCTTCATCGTTCGACTTGCATGTGTTAAGCACGCCGCCAGCGTTCATCCTGAGCCAGGATCAAACTCTCCGTTGAAGTAAAACAAAAACAGACACAACCAAAACCACCGGAAATAACGGCGATAAAAGCTGCACAAAATTTGAAACCAGCTAAAAACACCAAACCACGCCACAGGGGCGGCACGATTCAGCAAATTCAACCAATTACGATAAATTGGTATCAACAAACTTGGCACACTATTGAGTTCTCAAACAACAGACACACCCGGCACCACCCAAACACTCACGTTCAGGATCGCTCCGGAGCAACTTTTCAAACTTACCCGGCTGCTTCGCTCTTGTCAAACCGGCGTTCTCGACCTTCATCGCCGTGAGGCTTGGTGGTCGGTTTTCCGTCTGACTCCGTGGAGCAGCGCGGAAATAAACTCTACCACCCCTTGACCGGGAAGGCCAACCCGGCCCCAGTCGGGTCCCACTTCACTCAGCCCACCTACGACAGGAGGCCCGGAATCTCAGGGATTCCGGGCCTCCTGTCATGACCCAGACAGCATGATGCTGCCCGGCCGCAACGCCTAGCGGGGTGCCGGCGCTCCCGGAATAAAGAAGGATGCACCCAGCGGAGGAAGGGTGACGGTCAGCGTTGCCGGCTGCCCGTCCTGTCCTTCATCGGTGGCCTTCAGCTCTCCGTTGTTCAGGACGCCGGAGCCGCCGTAGGTGGTGTGGTCGGTGTTGAGCACTTCTGTCCAAGCGCCTGCCTGGGGAACACCCAGTGTGTAGCCGGCGTGCGGCGCTCCGGAGAAGTTGATGGCGCAAACCACCGGGTTGCCGTCCCCATCACGGCGGATGAAGGAAAGTACGTTCCTGTCAGCGTCTCCGCCGTTGATCCACTGGAACCCGGCGGGTTCGTTGTCGCGGGCGTAAAGGGATGGCGTGGACGCGTAGAGCTCGTTCAGGTCCTTGGTCAGCAGTTGGATCCCCTTGTGGGCCGGGATGTCAGCGAGCCACCAGTCCAGCCCATGCTGCTCCGACCACTCCGCTTCCTGGCCAAACTCGGTGCCCATGAAGATCAGCTGCTTACCGGGGTGTGCCCACTGGTACGCAAGGAAAGCGCGAAGGTTTGCCAGCTGCTGCCAGCGGTCCCCCGGCATCTTGCGGAGCATGGAGCCCTTGCCGTGCACAACTTCGTCGTGGCTGATGGGCAGCAGGAAGTTTTCCGTGAAGGCATAAACCAGCGAGAACGTCAGGCCGCCGTGGTGCCATTTGCGGTTGACCGGGTCCTCGGAGGCGTACTTCAGGGAATCGTGCATCCAGCCCATGTTCCATTTCAGGCCGAATCCCAGTCCGCCGTGGCTGGTGGGTGCGGTTACGCCCGGGAACGCCGTTGACTCCTCGGCGATCATCACGGCACCGGGGTGGGTCTTGTAGACCGTGGCGTTGACTTCTTGGAGGAAGGAGATCGCTTCGAGGTTCTCCCGCCCACCGAACCGGTTGGGCCGCCACTGTCCTTCCTCGCGGGAGTAGTCCAGGTACAGCATCGATGCCACGGCATCCACCCGCAGTCCGTCGATGTGGAACTCATCCAGCCAGTACAATGCGTTCGCCACCAGGAAGTTGCGCACCTCGGTACGGCCGAAGTCGAAGATCAGCGTTCCCCAGTCGGGGTGTTCACCCAGGGTGGGGTCGGCGTGTTCGTATAGGGGCTGGCCGTCGAACTGTGCCAGCGCCCATGAATCCTTGGGGAAGTGGGCAGGGACCCAGTCCAGCAGGACGCCGATGCCGGCCTGGTGCAGGGTGTCCACCAGGTAGCGGAACTCGTCGGGGTGGCCGAACCGGGACGTCGGGGCAAAGTAGGAAGTGACCTGGTAGCCCCAGGAACCGCCGAAGGGGTGCTCGGCAACCGGCATGAACTCCACGTGCGTGAAGCCCAGCCACTTGACGTAGTCCACGAGCTCCTTGGCAAGTTCGCGGTATCCAAGCCCGAGGCGCCAGGATCCGAGGTGGACCTCGTACACGCTCATGGCCGAGTTATGCGGATCGCGTTCGGAACGGGCCTGCATCCACTCGTCGTCCTTGAAAGCGTAGGACGGTTCCACCACGCGGGATGCCGTGAGCGGCGGGACCTCGGTTCCGAACGCCAGCGGGTCCGCTTTTTCCACCCAGTAGCCGGCCTTGGTGCGGATCTCGAATTTGTAGCACGCCCCTGCTACAACCCCGGGAATGAAGAGTTCCCAGATGCCGGAGGACCCCAGTGAGCGGAGCGAGTGTTCGCGTCCGTCCCAACCGTTGAAGTCGCCCTTTACGCGGACGGCCTGTGCATTGGGGGCCCACACGGCGAAGGAAACACCGTCAACATCTCCCAGGGAGGACTTGTAGTGCTGGACGTGTGCGCCCAGGACCTGCCAGAGCTTTTCGTGGCGGCCTTCGCCGATAAGGTGCAGGTCCACCTCACCGACTGTCGGCAGGTACCGGTAGGGCTCGTCCACCGTGACCGGGTCAGCCCCGGGGTACGTCACGGACAGGCGGTAGTCCGGGACGTGCCCGTGCTCGCCCGGCTCAAGCACCGCTACCCAGGCCCCATGTGCCTCGTGCTGCATCGGCACTTCCCCTGCAGCGGTGATGACGCTGACGGCTTCCGCCAGGTGCTTCACCGTGCGGACGGTGACGTGACCGTAGTCATCCAGGTGCGCCCCCAGTACGGAGTGCGGCGCGTGGTGTTCACCATTGGCGATCTTGCCCAGGGTGCCGTCGTCCACCGGGAGCGGAGCCCCCGGCCGTCCTGTTCGTGCTGTGCCTGTCATTTCGTTACCTTCCGATGCTGCGCCGGCGGTGTCGCCGGCGCCGTTACCGCCCAGGAGCCGCCTGGAGGCGCTTACTGGAATCGCCAGCCAATCGGGCCTGTTACGCATTTCATAAACAACTTCGTACAGCGCCTTGTCCAGCCACAATGCCACAAACAGCGGCGAGGTCCGGTCTACGGTGCCGGGGGTGACCTTCGCGTAGCCGGCGAGGAACGCGTCGGCGCAGTCGTCAACCCAGGACGCGGGCACGTGGGCCCCCTCCTGCTCGCGCTGGGCGGCACCGGCCGCGTAGTCGAAGGAGCGCAGCATGCCGGCGACGTCCCGCAAGGGCACATCGGGGCCGTTCCTCTCATCAATGGGGCGCAGCGGTTCTCCCTCGAAATCGAGGATGGCCCAGCGGGGCTCCGGTTCAGCGGCGGCGAGTGGTTCCGTTCGGCCTGCAGCGTGGGGCACCTGCAGGATCTGGCCCAGGTGCAGGTCGCCGTGGATCCGCTGGAGCGGACCTGCATTGGCGCCGTCGAGCCCGTCAAGAAGGGCGCCCAGCGCCTCGTCGTAGGGGCCGACGGCGGGACCGGCCTCGGCCCAGGCCGCGCGGATACGCCGGGCTACTCCCGCCGCGACGTCCTCACCGGAACCGGCAGCCTCTGTGCGGCCAAGCGTTTCGGCGAGCCGGCGGTGGACGGTGGCCGTTGCCGCGCCGAGTGCCCGTGCCTCCGCGGTGAAGTCCCTGCCGGAACGTGCTGCATCCACGGCGAGCCGCCAGGCATCCAATCCACCGGCAAGGAATTCGTGGGCCACGGCAAGCTCGCCCTGCACCGGACGGGTTGCCCTCGCGGTCCCGCCTGCGTTGGTGCCGTTCTCCAACCACTCTCCCCTGACCCAGCCCAGCGTGGCGGGGACCTCCGAGGTGCCGGCAGCGGTCAGGGCTGCGCCCACTTCAACTTCCGGATTGGTTCCGGCGGACAGTGTCCGGAAGAACTTCACGATTGCTGCGGACTCGCCGTCGTCAACAATCACTGAGGTGTTGGACTGCTCGCCGGACAACACCTTGACCACTCCGTGGGCGGTGGGGAGCCGGTAGTCTCCGGATGCCTTGAAGCCCGCGGCCACGCCGGTGCGTGCCGTGGCTTCGTGCCGGATGAGTTCCAGCCAGCCGCCGATGAAGTCGGGGTCGTGGAGGGCGTCGTAAACCCAGGTCCTGGACGGGTCCGTCCCGGCCGCCTGTCCCACCAACGCCCGTTCCATGCCGGCCGCGGGCGCCGACCGGAAGCTCAACGGAACCTGCACCACCAAAGTGCGGCCGCCGCCGTCGGACGGGCCTGTGGTGATGTTCAGCAGGAACACCGCCAGCCCCGCATGCCCCGAGGGGTCTTCAATTCCCAGGCTGCCTGCCTGCGACATCTCGAAGTCGGGGCTGTTGACGGGGAACCATCGCTGCTTCGGAAGCCATTCCTTCAGGAGCGTGGTCAGGGCGGGAGTCAGTATTGGCTGGTTCATATCAATTCTCTATCGACAGGATGGGCAGTGCCTGTGTATAGGGCGACGACGGATTGGACGTCGCCGACCGGAGCCGGAGCCAGAAGAAATCGTGGCTGCCGAGAGTCAGCGTCAACGTACCGTCGTCGTTGATCCCCGGGAAGACCTGGCCACCGAAGACATCACGCAGTCCCCGGCCGGCGTATTCGGGAACCCGCAGCGTCGCGGCCACGGGATGCTGCGAGAGGTTGAAAGCGCAGAGGACCGTTTCGCCGTTCAATCCTGCGGAATTACCCTCCGGCAGTTCCCGGAGGTAGGCCAGGACGGCGTCGTGGTCGGCTTCGACGTGTTTGAAGGCGCCAAGGCCAAATGCCGGGTGGTTCCTTCGGACGCTGAGGATCTGGCGGGTCCAGCGAAGCAGCGATCCGGAGTGTGCGGACTCGGCCTCCACGTTGGCCATGCTGTAGTTGTAGACCAGCGACTGGATGGGCGGCAGGTAGAGCTTTCCCGGGTCCGCGTGCGAGAAGCCCGCGTTGCGGTCAGGGTTCCATTGCATCGGTGTGCGGACTGCGTCACGGTCCTCGAGCCAGATGTTGTCCCCCATGCCGATTTCGTCCCCGTAGTACAGGAACGGGCTGCCCGGCAGGGACAGCAGCAGGGCGTTGATCAGCTCAATCTCAGCCCGTGAGTTGTCCAGCAACGGAGCCAGCCGGCGGCGGATACCGATGTTGGCCCGCATGCGCGGGTCCGGGGCATACCAGCCGAGCATCGCGGCGCGTTCGTCAGCGGTGACCATTTCGAGCGTCAGTTCATCGTGGTTGCGCAGGAAAGTGCCCCACTGGGCTCCGTCCGGAATGTCCGGGGTGTCGCGCATGGTCTCGATGATGGGCGCGGCCTTCTGGTCCCGGAGCGCATAGTAGAGCCGCGGCATGATCGGGAAGTGGAATGCCATGTGGCACTCCGGTTCCTCCTCGGTTCCGAAGTACTCCACGACCTCGTTGGGCGGCTGGTTTGCCTCGGCGATGATGACGCGGCCGGGGTAGCTTTCGTCCACCATGGCGCGCAGCTTCCGCAGGAAATCATGGGTGGCCGGAAGGTTTTCGCAGTTGGTCCCTTCCTCTTCGAACAGGTAGGGGATGGCGTCAGCGCGGAACCCGTCGATGCCCTGGTCCAACCAGAACCGCACTACGTCAAAGAGCGCCTCGATGACCTTGGGATTCTCAAAGTT
This sequence comes from Pseudarthrobacter chlorophenolicus A6, assembly GCF_000022025.1. Taxonomy (GTDB): domain Bacteria; phylum Actinomycetota; class Actinomycetes; order Actinomycetales; family Micrococcaceae; genus Arthrobacter; species Arthrobacter chlorophenolicus. Next base: position 937,017 of record NC_011886.1, on the reverse strand, counting down.
CAGGTCCGGCTGGTGGCTGAAGAAACGGTGCCAAAAGAATTGCCGGCGGATGGGATCGAACGTCCAGTTTGACTCCTCGGTGTCAACGAAGATGATGCGGGCATCCTGGTACTTTTCGTCGGTGTCGCTCCAGACGTAGAAATCGCCGTAGGGCCCGTCGGGATCCTTGCGTGATTCCTGGAACCACGGATGCTGGTCCGAGGTGTGGTTCAGCGGCAGGTCGATAATCACCCGCACTCCCCGGGCATGTGCCTCGGCCACCAGCCGCTTGAAGTCGCTGATGGTCCCGAACTCGTCCAGGACGGAGTTGTAGTCCGAGATGTCGTAGCCGCCGTCCCGCAGGGGTGACTGGAAGAACGGCGGCAACCACAGGCAATCCACGCCCAGCCACTGGAGATAGTCCAGCCTGTCGATGAGGCCGGAGAAATCCCCGGACCCGTCACCGTTGGCATCCGCAAAGGCCCGTACCAGCACCTCGTAGAAAACGGCTTTCCGGTACCACAGCGGATCGTGCTGGAGACCCGGAGCATTCAGCTCAAACGTGCTTTTGGGCGTGAAATGCTGGCCGGAACTTTGCGGATTGAAAATCACTGAGGCATTCTCCTGACGCTCAGGATGTGTGCGGGCTCCACGTGCGGGTCAAGGCGGACGTAGTTGAACTCTCCCCACTCCCAGCTTTCGCCGGAAATAAGGTCGTCAACATAGAAGCCGCCGCCCGGGGTGATGTCCTGCGGGTCCAGCTCCAGGGCCGCCAGGTCCAGGGCTACGCTGCATTCCTTGGTGACGTGCGGGTCCACGTTGACCACCACAATGAGCGTGTCCTTGGAACCGTCCGCCAGGGTCTTGTGCTTGGAGTAGACCACGGTGGAGTCGTCGGTGCTCTGGTGGACCGTGAGGTTCTGGAGGTCCTGGAGTGCAGGGTGGTCGCGGCGAAGGTGGTTCAGCCGCGTGATGAACGGTGCCAACGTCCGGCCGGACTCGGCAGCGGCATCCCAGTCGCGGGCCTTGTACTCGAACTTTTCGTTGTCGATGTACTCCTCCGCGCCCGGGCGGGCCACGTGCTCGTACAATTCGTAGCCGGCGTACACGCCCCACAGCGGGCTGGCCGTCGATGCGAGGACAGCCTTGACCTTGAACGCGGCCGGACCGCCGTACTGGAGGTACTCAGTGAGGATGTCCGGGGTGTTGACGAAGAAGTTGGGCCGGAAGTACGCCGGTGACTCATGGCTGACCTCGTGGAAGTACTCCTCGATCTCCTTCTTGGTGTTGCGCCATGTGAAGTACGTGTAGGACTGCTGGAAGCCGGCCCTGCCCAGCGCATGCATCATCGCGGGGCGGGTGAAAGCCTCGGCCAGGAACACGACGCCCGGAACCGATTTGTTAACCTCGGCAATGAGCCATTCCCAGAACCACACGGGTTTGGTGTGCGGGTTATCGACTCGGAAAATCTTTACCCCGTGGCTGACCCACAACAACACAATGCGCAGAATTTCGTTGGAAAGCCCCTCGGGGTCATTATCGAAATTAAGCGGGTAAATGTCCTGGTACTTCTTGGGCGGATTTTCGGCATAGGCAATGCTGCCGTCTACCCGGGTGGTGAACCATTCGGGATGCGCGGCGACCCAGGGGTGGTCCGGTGCCGCCTGCAGCGCCAGGTCCAGCGCCACTTCCAGGCCCAGCTCATTGGCCCGGGCCACGAAGGCGTCAAAGTCCTCGAAGGAGCCGAGGTCCGGATGGATGGCGTCGTGCCCGCCTTCGGCGGCGCCGATGGCCCATGGGGAGCCGGGATCGTGCGGGCCCGCCACAAGGGTGTTGTTGGGGCCCTTCCGGTGCTGTACGCCGATCGGGTGGATGGGCGGCATGTAGATGACGTCAAAGCCCATACCGGCGACGGCGTCGAGCCGGCGGGCAGCGGTGCGGAAGTTGCCGGATGTCCAGGCACCGGTGTTGTGGTCCTTGACAGCCCCCTCGGAGCGGGGGAAGAACTCGTACCAGGAGCCGCGGCCGGCGCGGTCACGCTCCACCAGTAGGGGGTACTTCTCGGAAACGGTGACAAGTTCACGGATGGGCTGGTGTGCCACAACGCCGGCCACATCGTGGCCGAATCCGGCGCCCAGGCGTTCTTCGGTGCTGAGGGACTGGTCAGCCAGCTTGCCGGCGGCGTCGCGAAGGACGCCTTTGTCCCAGTCGCTGCGGAAGTCTTCGGCGGACGCTTCGCGCAGCAGGGCCGCGCCTTCGGCAAGCATTAGTTCGACGTCGATGCCGGCGGCGATCTTCACTTCAGCATTGTGGTGCCACGTGCCGTAGCGGTCGTGCCACGCTTCGATGACGAATGACCAGTTGCCGGTTTCCGACGGCGTGAGGACGCCCTCCCAGCGGTCGGTCCCCATTCCGCGTTCCCCACGCGGAGGGGCGAGCCGCACGCGTTGGCGTTCGGCACCTGAGGGATCCAGGAGCACGGCGCTGACGCCAAGCTGGTCATGGCCCTCACGGAACGAGGTGGCACCCACGACGATTCCTTCGCCGGGCAGCGCCTTGGCGGGGAACTTCCCGCCCTCGACGACTGGCTGAACGGCAGTGATCGGAAAACGTCCGAACCGGAGTCCGTCGGTGATCTGTCCCTTGGGCATTTTCTTTGATGCGGCACTGGTTACTGAGTTAGTCGTCACAGGCTCGACGTTAGCGAGAAATGACGAAGATTGCTAAGCCTGCGCACTGTATTTTGTTGCGCCGCGCTTCATTTGCTTCACGTCCCCTGTCATTTACGCAAAAGAAACCTAAAGCTGGTTACAGCCGTGGGGGTTGTCCGTTAGTGTGACGCAGGTGAAGGCAATCCGCAGGTTTACGGTCCGTACAGTCCTCCCCGAACCCATCCGGCCGCTGGCCCGGTTGGCCAGCAATTTGCGCTGGTCCTGGCACCGCCCCACTCGGGAACTTTTCGCTGGCCTCAACCCGGCACTGTGGCAGGAAAGCGGCCAGGACCCGGTGGGTTTCCTGGGCATGGTCAGCCGCGAGGAGTTCCAGCAACTGGCCACCAACCAGGAAGTGGTGGAGAAGGTGCGGGCAGCCGAGGCGGACCTCAACCGCTACCTCGAGGAGCCCCGCTGGTACCAGGGACTGGGACCGGCCGCTCCTGCCTCCATCGCCTACTTTTCCCCTGAGTTCGGCATCACCGAAGTCCTGCCGCAGTACTCCGGCGGCCTTGGCATCCTTGCCGGCGACCACCTCAAGGCGGCCTCGGACCTGGGCGTGCCGCTGATCGGCGTGGGACTGCTGTACCAGGCCGGCTACTTCAAGCAGTCCCTTTCCCGCGACGCCTGGCAGCAGGAAACCTACCCCGTACTGGACCCTGACGGCCTGCCCCTCACGCTGCTCCGCGAGCCCTCCCCGGACGGCAACGGCAAACCGGTCCAGGTCTCCTTGCCGCTCCCCAACGGCCGGCGCCTGCTGGCACACATCTGGCGGGCCGACGTCGGACGCGTCCCCCTCCTGCTCCTGGACTCCAACGTTCCGGGAAATGACGACGCCGCCCGCAGCATCACCGACCGTCTTTACGGCGGCGGCGGTGACCACCGGCTTCAGCAGGAACTGCTGCTGGGCATGGGCGGCGTGAAGGCGTTGCGCGCGTTCCAGAAGCTGACCGGCACGGCGGCTCCCGAAGTGTTCCACACCAACGAAGGCCACGCGGGCTTCCTGGGCATCGAACGTATCCAGGAGCTGATGTCCGGTGAGCAGGCACTGACGTTCGATGAAGCCCTCACGGCCGGGCGTGCCTCCACGGTATTCACCACGCACACCCCCGTACCGGCAGGCATCGACAGGTTCGAGATTGCCCAGATCAGCCACTTCTTCCAGGCCGGGCTGGCGCCCGACGTGCCGGTGGACCGCATCCTGGAACTGGGGCGCGAGAACTACTCCGACGGAAACCCGTCCGTCTTCAACATGGCTGTGATGGGCCTGCGCCTGGCCCAGCGCGCCAATGGTGTGGCCAAGCTCCACGGCGAGGTGTCCCGCGGGATGTTCTCGGCACTGTGGCCCGGCTTCGACCACTCCGAGGTGCCCATCACCTCGGTGACCAACGGCGTGCACGTGCCCACCTGGGTGGACAGCCGGATCTCCCAGCTGGCCCGGGACCAGTTCGGCAGCGAAGCGGAGGCCAACGGCCGCTGGGACCTGGCGTACAACGTCAGCGACGCGGACGTTTGGGCGCTCCGGCGTAAGCTGCGTTCGGCGCTGGTGGACGACGTGCGCCGCCGCCTGCGCGCGGCGTGGAAGAAGCGTGGCGCCGCCGACGCCGAACTGGGCTGGACCGAACACGTCCTGGACCCGGACGTACTCACCATCGGGTTCGCCCGCCGTGTTCCCACCTACAAGCGGCTCACGCTGATGCTGCGCGAACCGGAACGGCTGAAGGCGTTGCTGCTCCATAAGGAGCACCCCATCCAGCTGGTCATCGCCGGCAAGTCCCACCCGGCCGATGACGCCGGCAAGAAGATGATCCAGGACCTGGTCCGGTTCACGGACGATCCCGAGGTCCGCCACCGGATCGCGTTCCTGCCGAACTATGACATTGCCATGGCAAGGACCCTGTTCCCGGGCTGCGACGTCTGGCTGAACAACCCGTTGCGGCCCCTTGAGGCCTGCGGCACGTCAGGCATGAAGGCCGCACTGAACGGCTCGCTGAACCTGTCCGTGCTGGACGGCTGGTGGGATGAGATGTACGACGGCGAGAACGGCTGGGCCATTCCGACGGCCAACAACGGCGCATCGCCCGAAGAGCGCGACGATATCGAGGCTGCCGCGCTGTACGAGCTGCTTGAAAGCCAGGTGGCGCCGAGGTTCTACGGCAGCACGGTGTCGGCGGCCGCGGGCGCTGCGGGACCGTCGACGTCGGCGGCCGAGCGGGTGCCCACGCATTGGGTGTCCATGATCAAGCACACGTTGTCCCACCTGGGGCCGGCGGTTTCGGCAGAGCGAATGCTCCGCGACTACGTCAACATCCTGTACCGTCCCGCGGCGGAGGCCGGCCGCAGCGCCAGTGCCACCGGCTACGCCCAGGCACGGTCGCTGGCGTCGTGGACGGCGAAGGTGCGCTCGGCCTGGCCGCAGGTGCATGTGGAGCATGTGGACTCGGTGGGCGTCTCCGAGGATCCGCAGATCGGGGACACCCTCCAGGTCAACGCGTACGTGGCCCTCAGCGGCCTGACCCCCGAGGACGTCTGCGTGGAGGTTGCGTACGGCCGGGCTGAGGAAAGCGACACCCTGACGGACATCACCATCATGGAGCTGCAGGTGAAGGAGGACCTGGGCAATGGCCGCCACCTCTTCAGCGGTTCCCTGGTGATCGACAGGTCCGGGCCGTTCGGCTACACCGTCCGTGTCCTGCCGCGGCATGAAGGACTTGCGTCCAAGGCCGAACTGGGGCTGATCGTCAACGCGTAGCATTCAGGCCAGCGAGGCTGGTTGAGCGTCAATAGCAGGAGGGAAGCCGACGGGCTTCCCTCCTGTTCTTGGTTTACAGGAGGACGGCGGTGACCCTCAGGTCCTTGCCTGCGTAGCTCTCTGCGTCCTGAAGGATTTCGCAGAGGATCCCGAACGACCTGTCGGAGCGGAACGGTGCCGCCACCTGCCAGAGGACGGTGACAGGGGAGTTGCCGTTGTCCGAAATGCTGTCCGCGAAATCATGCAGCGAATCGTTCAGCGCATCGAGGTTGACCCCGTAGTGCTCCGGAAAGCTCAGGACTTCGCCGAAGGTTTCCAGGACCGCCCTTTTGCTGTCGGCCGGAGGGATGACCAGGCTGCGGCGGCCCGCGTCCGCCACCTGCTCCTGCAGTTCCTCAAGGGTCCAGGTGTCGCCGGAGTAGATCTTCATGGTGCTGCTAACTGCCTTCCGTAATGAACGAGAACGATTCGTAGTGGTCGCCGGTGTAGTACTTATCGCCGTCAGCACCGGCAACTATCCTGCGGGCGCCGCGGTCTGACTCCCCCGGCGTGGGCACAGTGTATTCGCGGTAGTAGCCACGGTCCCGGCGGGGCAGGATGCCTTCAAAGTTGCCAAACGCCTGGTCGTCCTGGCTGTACCGGTACGGTCCGCCCGCGCGGATCAGGGCCAGGATCCGGCGCCCTTCGGCCGGCAGCTGGGACTCCCTGATGGCTGGCAGGCCGGAGGGGTTCTTTTGCGCGGGCGCCGGTGCCGCCTGGGCCGGGCGCGACTGCGCCGGGGACGCGGACGCGGAGGCCGCCGCGCCGGTGGCGGGCGCCGTCGTCGTGCCCTCCGTCAACTGGCCCAGGACGCCCTGGCCGCCGAAGACCAGCACTGCCACAACCACCAGGGCGGCAAGCAGCAGGGGCAGGATGTTGCGGTTGCGCATGGTCGGTGTTCCCGGGCTAGGCGTTGCGGTAGATACTGATGGAGTTGGCCTCCACCAGGTCCTTTTCACCCGAAGCCACCAGGCCACCCTGCCGCTGCTCGTGAAGCGGGGAGGTGGTGAGCCGCAGTTCGAACATCCGCGGACCCGTGCCTTCCGCGGCCAGCGGCGGAAGGGTGATGGTGATATCCGAACCGGTTCCGTTCACCACCACAAGGCCCGCCAGCTCGCCGTCATCGGAGCCGAGGAGCAGTTGCATCACACGGTGCTGCGGATCGTTCCAGCGTTCCATGGACATCGGTTGGCCGTTGTGGTCGTACCAGTACAGGTAGGACTGCTCGTCCCGGACCGGGAAGTGGTGCGGCTGCGCGGCCAGGAACTCCTTGCGGAGCCGGATGTACCGCTTGGTGCTGCGGAGCATCTCGTGTGATTCCGGGGTGCGCGTCCAGTCCACCCAGGTGAGGGCGTTGTCCTGGCAGTAGGCGTTGTTGTTCCCCTGCTGGGTGCGTGCCAGTTCGTCTCCGGCGGTAATCATGGGAACGCCAAGGGAGATCATCAGCGACGCCATCATGTTGCGGCGCGACTGGGCGCGCCTGGCCAGGATCTCGCCGTCCTCGGTGGGCCCCTCGACGCCGTGGTTGTAGCTTCGGTTGTCGCCGTGCCCGTCGCGGTTTTGTTCGCCGTTGGCTTCGTTGTGCTTCCTGTCGTAGGACACAAGGTCGTTCAGCGTAAAGCCGTCGTGGGCGGTCACGTAGTTGACAGACGCGAGGCGCGACCGGCCGGAGGCTTCAAAGAGCGCGGCGGAGCCGGACAGGGCGTCGGCCAGTTTTGCCACCGAGCCGCCCTGTCCCCCGGACTCCAGTGCTGCCCGGTCGGCGAGCCAGAATGACCGGACGGAATCCCGGAAATGGTCGTTCCAGTCAACCCAGCCCATGGGGAAGCGGCCCGTCTGCCAGCCGCCGTAGCCTACGTCCCACGGCTCGGCGATGAGTTTGGTGTCGGACAGGACCGGATCGGCGGCAACGGCCACCAGGAAGGGGTGCCGGGGGTCGAATTCGTTATCGCCGTTCCGGCACAACGTCACAGCCAGGTCGAAGCGGAACCCGTCAATGTGGAATTCGTCCACCCAGTACCGCAGCGAGTCGAGGACCAGCTGCACAACGCGGGGCTCGGCAAAGTTGAGGCTGTTTCCGCACCCGGTGGTGTCCAGGTACTTCCCGTGGCCGTCTGTCCGGTAGTAACGGTCCTCCCCCAGCCCGCGGAAGCTGATGGTCTGCCCGTCCGCGCCGCCCTCCGCGGTGTGGTTGTAGACCACATCGAGGATGACTTCCAGTCCTGCCTCGTGGAAAGCCTTGACCATGGCCTTGAACTCGTTCTGGACCGCCTGCGGACCGGCGTCCTGGGCTGCACTCGTGGCATAGCCGGGATGCAGGGCGAAGAAAGCCGCAGTGTTGTAGCCCCAGTAATTTGTCAGGCCGAGGTCCTGCAGGTGAGGTTCGTCCAGGTGGAAGTGGACCGGCAGCAGCTGCACGGACGTGATTCCCAGTCCTTTGAGGTGCTCAAGGACCGCCGGGTGCGCCATCCCCGCGTAGGTCCCGCGGAGTTCTTCGGGGACATCGGGGTGGAGCATGGTCTGCCCGCGGACATGCGCTTCGTAGATGATGGTGTTCCGCCACGGCAGCCTGAGGCGGCTGTCCGTTCCCCAGTCAAAGTCGCCAGCCGTGCGTGCGCTGGTGAGGAGGCCGTCGCGCAGGTCCACTGCCCGGCCGTACGGGTCAAGCAGCGGGCGGCTGCCGTCCTGGTCCAGGCCGTTGGCCGGTACCGCCACAGGCAGCGACTGTTCGCCGGCGGCGGGGCGGAAGCCATAGCGCGAGCCCGGGGGCAGGTCCGCGACGATACCGTGGTGGACTCCGTGGGTAACGTTCGGCAGCGGCTGGACTCGCCATTCGCCGCCCGGGGGCTGGTACACGATTTCCAGGCTGGGCACACCGGGGGCGTAGCAGGCGACGTTGGCCCTGCCCCTGTCCTCCGGGCCGGAGCCGCCTGAATCAGCGCGCGGGACGCTGACACCGAGGGGAACCGCCGTAGAGGCGTCCATGGTGGAGGCGGTGTCGAAGAGCGGCATGACCATTAGCTAAATAGTAGCCGCCGGAGGCCATGGGCCAGCGCCAGCGTCACACATGACGCCCGGGCGGGCCCCCGCCGGGCCAGGCCCCCGGACGGGAGAACCCGACGGGAGAACCCGACGGGAGAACCCGACGGGAGGACCCGTCCGGGAGGACCCCAGTCTGACTACTTGGCTGCGCGCTGGCGCGAGACTTCGTACAGGGTGATGCCCACGGCCATTGACGCGTTGAGCGATTCCATGGCCGAGTCGATGGGAATGGAGACGATCTGGTCGCAGTTTTCGCGGACCAGCCGGCTCAGGCCCTTGCCTTCGGAACCCACCACGATGCACACCGGTTCGGTGGCGAGGCTCAGGTCCGGCAGCGACACGTCGCCGTCGCCGTCCAGGCCCAGGACAAAGATGCCCATGTTCTTGAACTGCTTGAGGGCGCTGTTCAGGTTTGAGGCCCGGGCCACCGGCACGCGGACCGCCGCGCCCGCGCTCGTCTTCCACGCCGAGGCGGTGACGCCAACGGAGCGGCGCTCCGGAACAATCACGCCGTGCCCGCTGAAGGCAGAGACGGAACGGATGATGGCGCCAAGGTTGCGGGGATCGGTGATGCCGTCCAGGGCGACGAACAGCGGGGCGTTGCTGATGTGCCCCTTCTTCCACTTCTCCACGGTTTCTTCGGCGAGCTCGTAGGCATCGGCGTAATCGTAGGGCGGGATCTGCAGGACGAGGCCCTGGTGGACGGCGTCGTCGGTCATCCGGTCCAGTTCAGGCTTGCCGGTTTCCAGCAGCGGGATGCCGCGTTCGGCTGCCAGTTTGAGGGACTCCTTGACCCGGTCATCCATTTCGATACGGATGGCGACGTGCAGTGCCTTCGCGGGAATGCCGGCGCGGAGGGCTTCCACCACCGAGTTGCGCCCGGTGACCACTTCTTCAGTGGCGCGGCCCTTGGGGCCTGACTTGCCCGCACCGGCGCTGCGGGCACCGGGGTTGCGCTTGGCGGCCGAGCGCTCTGAGAGCTGCTTGGCCTTGTGCGCCTTGTGGTAAGGACGGTCCTCCGCCTTGGGCGTGGGGCCCTTGCCTTCCAGGGCCTTGCGGCCATGGCCACCGGTCCCGATGGTTGGGCCCTTCTTCGCTTTAACCGATCGGCGACCATTGTTGGCCATGATGTTCCACCCTTGATTGTGTTGACTGAGTCCGGCTACCAGTCTACTGACCGAAGAAAAATCGGGTTCCGGGGCTTTTCGGTCCGGACGCTCAGTCCCGTTTCAGGCTCCAGGTGGGGCCGTCCGCGCCGTCCTCCACCACCACGCCGGCCTCGTTCAAGGTGTCGCGGATGGCATCGGATGCTGACCAGTCCTTTTCGGCGCGGGCCGTGGCGCGGGCGGCCAGCTGCGCTTCCACCAGGACAGCCAGTGCCTCGGCTTCCCTCGTGCTGGTTTTCTCCGAGCCGGCGACGGCGTTGAGACCCAGGACGTCGGTCATGATGACGACGGCGTTCATCGCCTTGCGCGCGGAGTCGTCATCGCCGTCGGCAAGGGCAGTGTTCCCCGCCCGCACCGTCTCATGCAGTGCCGCCAAGGCGCGCGGGACGTTCAGGTCGTCGTCCATGGCGGCGTAGAAGGCCTCAACCGCACCCGTCGAGGGGCCGTAGTCCCCTTCCACGAAGCCGAAGTCGGTGCCGAAGCGCGCCACGGCTTTCGCCAGGAACCCATCGATTCGTTCGACGGCGGCGGCAGCCTCCTGCAGGGAGGTTGGGCGGTAGTCCAGGATCGACCGGTAATGGGCCTGGCCGAGGTAGTAACGCACCACGCGGGGCGACGCGAGTTCCAGCATTTCGGCGGGGCTGATGGTGTTGCCGATGGACTTGGACATTTTCTCGCCCTCGTAGGTGACCATGCCGTTGTGCATCCAGAAGTTGGCGAAGGGGTGGCCGGCGGCCTGGGATTGCGCCATCTCGTTCTCGTGGTGCGGGAACCGCAGGTCCAGTCCGCCGCCGTGGATGTCGAATTCAGTGCCAAGGTACTTGGTGACCATCGCCGAGCACTCCAGGTGCCAGCCGGGGCGGCCGGCACCCCACGGCGACGCCCAGCTGGCGGTGGCAGGTTCGCCCTCCTTGGAACCCTTCCACAGCGCGAAGTCGCGGGGGTCCCGCTTACCCCGGGGGTCGGCGTCGGCGGCCGCCTGCATGTCATCGATGTTCTGCCGCGTCAGGGCGCCGTACTTGCTCCAGGAGCGCACGTCGAAGTACACATCGCCGGAATCGTCCAGCGCGGGGTAGGCGTGCCCGCGGTCAATCAGTTGCTGGATCAGGGCGTGCATTTCCGGGATGTGGCCGGTGGCGCGGGGTTCGTAGGTGGGGCGGGAGACACCCAGGGCGTCGTAGGCCTTGAGGAATTCCTGTTCGTAGCGGTAGGCCAGCGCCCACCATTCCTCGCCCGGAATTTCGCCCGGTTCCGGCTGGAAACCGGAGGCGAACGATGCCTCTGACTTGGCGAGGATCTTGTCGTCAATGTCGGTGACGTTGCGGACCACCGTGACCCGCAGCCCGCGGTGGGTCAGCCAGCGGGTCAGCTGGTCGAACGCGATCGCAGAACGGATGTGGCCCACGTGGGGCATGCCCTGCACGGTCGCCCCGCAGTAGTAGAGGCTGGCCCTTCCGGCTACGAGGGGGACGAAGTTCCGGACTTCGGCGGAGGCAGTGTCATAGAAGCGCAGGGTCACCGCTCCAGATTAGCCGATGCGGATTAGCCAATTGATTCGGAAAGGCGCGGGTAGACCAAGGCGGTGGCCACCGCGGAGATCCCTTCGCCGCGGCCCGTGAATCCGAGGCCGTCGCTGGTGGTGGCGGTGACGCTGACCGGGGCCCCGGCAGCATCCGAGAGGACCTGCTGCGATTCCTCGCGGCGGGGTCCGAACTTGGGGCGGTTGGCCACGAACTGCACCGCGATGTTGCCGATCTCAAAGCCGGCCGCCCGGACAATCCGCGCAGCCTCGGCCAGCAGGGTGACCCCGGACGCGCCGGCAAACTCCGGCCGGTCGGTGCCGAAGTGGGTGCCCAGGTCGCCGATGCCGGCAGCGGAGAACAATGCATCGGCAGCCGCGTGGGCTACCGGGTCGCCGTCGGAATGTCCGGCCAGGCCGCGCTCACCCGGCCAGAGGAGCCCGCCCACCCAGAGCTGGCGCGCCTCCCCCTCCGCAGCGAAAGCGTGGACGTCCACGCCAATTCCCGTACGTGGAATGATCATGCCCTCCACGCTCACCCCTCCACCCACCGGGCTCCGAGGGGACCTTCCAGGAGGCCTTCAGCGAAGATAAGGTCCAGGGGCGTGGTGATCTTGAGGGACTGTGTGGAACCGCGCACCACGTAGACGTTGGTGCCGGTCATCTCGACGAGCATCGCATCGTCAGTGACGGCGGCTGCCTCGGCCGGCTCCAGCTCCTGTGCTGCTTCGTGGGCACGGCGCAGGGTCTCCGCGCGGAAGCCCTGCGGTGTCTGAACGGCGCGGAGGTTTTCGCGTGCTGCGGTCCCGGCCACCATTTCGGGTGCGACGGCGTGGTCCCCGGCAGGCGTGGGTGTCACGGTCTTGACGGTGTCCACCACAGGGACGGCGGGGATGACAGCTTCGGCCCCGGCCGCGAGGGCGTCGACCACCCGGTGGAAAACGCCTTCGGGGGTCAGCGCCCTGGCGGCATCGTGCACCAGAACGGCTTCGATTCCGTCCATCAAGGCACCAATGCCCTGCCGGACCGAGTCCGCCCGGGTGGGGCCGCCGTCAACCACGGTCAGGAGCGGGCCGCCGTCGGCCAGCTCTTCCCGGAAAGCGTCGCAGAGGGAGCGCAGGCCGTCGTCGCCCTCGGGAAGGACCACGCAAACCTGGCTGGACACGCCGGACGCGACGATGCCCCTCAGGGCATGCATCAGGATGGTCTCGCCGCCCAGGGGCACGGCTGCTTTGGGCATGCCGTAGCCAAGCCGCTGTCCAGAACCTGCAGCCACCAGGATCACCGTGGTGACCGGGCGGGTTGGTGTTTCGCTCATGCGGACTAGCCTACGTCCAGCGCACCTGCTGCGTCCCGGCGCGGTCGCCGGGAGCACCCCGCCGGTGTTTTCGGGCAAAAAGAAACCCCGGCTGCACTGTCGTGCTGCCGGGGTTCAATTCTTAGGAAGCCAGGACCTCGTCGAGAACGCTTGCCGCCTTCTCCTCGTCGGTCTTTTCAGCCAGCGCCAGTTCTGAGATCAGAATCTGCCGGGCCTTGGCCAGCATTCGCTTTTCGCCTGCGGAAAGGCCCCGGTCGTGATCCCGGCGCCAAAGATCGCGAACGACCTCTGCCACCTTGATGACGTCACCGGAAGCAAGCTTCTCCAGATTTGCCTTGTACCTGCGTGACCAGTTGGTGGGCTCTTCGGTGAACTCGGCACGGAGCACATCAAACACGTGCTCCAGGCCTTCCTTGCCCACTACGTCCCGGACCCCAACAAGGTCAACGTTTTCTGCTGGAACTTCAATGGTCAGATCACCCTGAGCCACCTTGAGCTTGAGATACATTTTCTCTTCGCCCTTGATGGTGCGCATCTTGATTTCTTCAATCTTCGCAGCACCGTGGTGAGGGTAAACTACTGTCTCGCCGACCTCAAATACCATGTGGACATTTCCCCTTTCCCGCAGACCAGTTTATCACGATTCAGGCATATGACCGGCCGCGGAAAGGGCCCTCAACCGCAGAAATACGCGGAAAATCGACCCAATCGACCCCCTCCACCCCCTTGACGAACGCAGATAATAGTGCATCGCGCATGCGCTGCCAAGGATGATGTGACGCTCTCGAATCCTCGTTTGAGCCCCTTTGCGGATAGGCTATGGGCTGAATAATGTTTCAAGACTCTCGAGGAGTACGTGACGTGCGTTTCACTGCGATGAACCGGGCCCGGCGGGGCAAGATGGCACTGACGGCCGCCGTTGTAGGCGTTGGCCTGCTGACCGCGGGCTGCGGCTACATCACGCCCCAGCAGACAAACCATCAGTACTCCGCTTCGGACGGCATCCGTGCCGACCTCGGTCCGCTGAAGCTCCGGAACATCCTCATCGTCTCCGCGGGTGAGGACCAGCCGGGCCGCGTCATCGGCGCCGTTTACAACTCCTCGTCCAAGGACGTGAAGCTGACCATGAAGGGCGCCGAGGGATCGCAGACCGAAGTGGCCGTCAAGGCGAACTCGTCCACCCTGCTGAACGACACCACTGACGAAGCCATCCTCAGCACCACCGGCGGCAAGGCCGGCTCACTGGTTGATATCCAGGTCAGCGAAGACGGCACCAACGTGAACAGCACCGTGCGCGTGCCCGTTCTGGACACCACCCTGCCCGAGTACAAGGAATACCTGCCGTCCGGCAGCACACCGTCGCCGAGCACGTCGGCCACGCCGTCTCCGTCCGCTTCGGAGGGCGCCGCGGGCCACTAGCACGCGGCTGGAGCAGTCCAGCAGATCAACGCAAAGGGAGGGACCGTCCGGTCCCTCCCTTTTGTATGCCCGCCACGGCTACCGGCGATTCGCATCTCCCCCGGCGCGCCACCTATCCGGGTGTGCTGGTGCCGCAGCGCGTCGAAAATGACGATGCGCGCCCGGTCGCGGCCAGGAACCTCACGGCTCGAACTTGTAGCCCAGGCCGCGCACGGTCACCAGGAAGCGTGGCGCAGAGGGATCGGGTTCGATCTTCCCGCGCAGCCGCTTGACGTGGACGTCCAGGGTCTTGGTGTCCCCCACATAGTCGGAGCCCCAGACCCGGTCGATCAGCTGCCCACGCGTCAGCACCCGGCCGGAGTTGCGCAGCAGCATCTCCAGGAGCTCGAACTCCTTCAGCGGAAGCAGCACCTGTTCGCCGTCCACGCTCACCACATGGCGCTCAATGTCCATCCGGACCGGACCGGCCTGGACGGTGGAGGAAATCAGTTCCTCGGGCTCGCCCTGGCGGCGCAGCACCGCCCGGACGCGGGCAACCAGTTCCCGTGAGGAGTACGGCTTGGTGACGTAGTCGTCCGCGCCAAGCTCCAGGCCCACCACCTTGTCGATCTCGGAATCCTTGGCCGTCAGCATGATGACCGGGACGGTTGAACGCTGCCGCAGCTGCCTGCAGACTTCGGTACCGGACTGCCCGGGGAGCTGAAGGTCCAGCAGCACCAGGTCGGCACCATTGCGGTCGAATTCCGTGATGGCATCGAGGCCGTTGTCCACGACCTCCACCTCAAACCCTTCCTTGCCCAGCAAATAGGACAAAGGATCGCTGAACGACTCCTCGTCCTCCACAATCAGAATCCTGCTCAAGCGCTAGCTCCTCGTTCTTCAGCGCCGGCGGCGCGGGGTATGGGGGTGACAGCAGACTGTCCGGTTGAATGTCCTGCCGGCCCCGTTGCCGGGACGGCTGCAGGCGGAAGGGCGGCGTCGCCGTCGTGCCCTGCCTCGGGTCCTTCCATCTCCGGAAGCCGGAGCGTGAAGGTGGAACCCTGGCCGGGCTGGGACCACAGCGTCACCTCGCCACCGTGGTTGGAGGCGACGTGCTTGACGATGCTCAGGCCAAGGCCCGTGCCGCCGGTATGGCGGGACCGGGCGGCGTCCACGCGGTAGAACCGTTCAAAAACCCGTTCCTGGTCCTCGGCGCTGAGGCCCTCGCCCTGGTCCGTCACCGAAATGGAAACCAGGCCTTCCTTGGAACGGACGCCAATGCCCACACGGGTGTTCGGCGGCGAGTACCGGATGGCGTTATCGATCAGGTTGCGCAGCGCGGTGACCAGGAGGTCCTGGTCACCGAAGACTTTCTCCTCGGTGCGGCCACCCACCACGATGGTGATGTTCTTGCTTTCGGCCGGAAGCTGGGACCGGTCCACGGCCTCGGCGATCACGGCGTTCACGTCAACGGGACCGCCCTGCTGCACCACGCTGGCGCCCTGCAGGCGGGAGAGTTCGATGATGTCCTGCACCAGCGCCGCCAGCCGGCCGGACTCCTTGTGCATGCGCTTGGCGAAGCGGCGGACTGCCATTTCGTCGTCAGCCGATGATTCGAGTGCCTCGGCGAGCAGGGAGATGGCGCCCACTGGCGTCTTCAGCTCATGGGAAACGTTGGCCACAAAGTCGTTGCGGATTTCCTCGGTCCGGGTGATTTCCGTGCGGTCATCGGCAAGGAGGAGGATATATTCCTCGCCAAGCATGGCTGCCCGTACCTGGACGATGATGGTTCCCTGCCCCAGCGGCCCGCGCGGCAACTCAAGCTTCTTCTCGAGGATCACGCCATCGCGCCGCACCCCCGCAGTCATGTCCAGCAGCTCCTTGTGGACCACCGTGTGGCCGCGGACCAGGCCGTAGGCATATGCGGCAGGGCTCGCCCGGACCACACCGTCCACAGCGTCCACCACCACAAAGGCGCGTCCGACGACGGCCAGCACCTCGGCGGCACCGTCCGGCAGTCCCGGCTCGTCTCCGTCCATATCCAGCAGCTGGCGCTGCTTCTCGCTGACCCGGTAGGCGAGCACACCGAACGTGCCCAGCGCCAGGCCGACGAGGCCTGCGATCAGGCCGATGAACATTGGATCCACAGGTCCACCTTATGCTCTTGCCGGTGGCGTTCCGGCGCGTCCGGGCCCCCTGCGCCCACGGTTCAACTAACGTTCACCTGCAAGGGATCAACCGTTCACCGGATGCTGGCAGAGTATCCAGTTGGACTGCCGAATGGCGACACGATTCCTGCTGCCCTCGTGCGGGCGTGCGGGAGTTCCAAGGAAAGGACGCCGACGTGCGTAAGGTTTTTCAGGAAGAGCTCACCCAGGTCGGTGACCAGTTGGTGGAGATCTCCCGGCTGGTCAGCGAAGCGATAAGCAAGGCCACCACATCATTCGAGGTGGCGGACGTGGACCTCGCCCAGGATGTCATTGCCGCCGATGCGCGGATCGACTTCCTGCAGAACAGCCTCGACGAACGGGCCATCGACATCCTCGCCCTCCAGGGCCCGGTGGCCAGCGACCTGCGGATGATCGTGGGATCGCTCCGGATGAGCGCCTCCCTGGAGCGGATGGGCGACCTCGCCCGGCACATCGCGCAGCTGGCGCGCCTCCGCTTCCCGTCCACCGTGATCCCCGCTTCGATGACCGGGACGTTCAAGGAAATGGCGGAGCTGGACCAGGTCATTGCCGACAAGCTGGCCGTCCTCCTGGAGACCCGTGACCTTGAGGTGGCCCGGGACATCATGAAGGCCAACACCGCCATCAACGACCTGCACCTCAGCGTGTTCAAGGCCATCGCCGCACCCGAGTGGGCCGAGTCGCCCGCCACCACGGTGGATGTGGCACTGGCCAGCCGCTACTTCGAGCGTTTCGCCGACCACGGTGTCTCGGTCGCCCAGAAGGTCAGCTACCTGGTGACCGGCGCCTGGCAGCCGAACGCCACCGAACACAGCTGAGCCCCGGTTTTCCCACGAATATAGGACGGCGGGCTGGTCACCTAAGGTGACCAGCCCGCCGTCGTTTGTCTCACATTCGACGCAGAGCGTTCTTCGGCCGGAGTGCGTCTAAGGGAGGAACGACCGAGCACCCGGCGAAGAACCGCGAAGTACTATTTCTTGCCCTGGTTGGCTACGGCCAGGATGGCCTGCTCGGCGGCCTCGGGGTCGAGGTAGGTGCCGCCCGGCTTGACCGGCTGGAAGTCGTCGTCCAGATCGTAGACCAGCGGGATGCCGGTGGGGATGTTGAGGCCGGCGATGGCTTCGTCGCTGATGCCGTCAAGGTGCTTGACCAGCGCGCGCAGGGAGTTGCCGTGAGCCGTGACCAGGACGGTCTTGCCCGCCTTCAGGTCAGCCTTGATGTCGGATTCCCAGTACGGCAGGATCCGGACCAGGACGTCCTTCAGGCACTCGGTGCGCGGAAGGGCGTCGCCAAGGTCTGCGTAGCGCGGATCGTGTGCCTGGCTGAATTCGCTGTTGTCATCCAGGGGCGGCGGCGGGGTGTCGTAGGAGCGGCGCCATTCCATGAACTGCTCTTCGCCGTACTCGGCCAGCGTCTGGGCTTTGTCCTTGCCCTGCAGCGCACCGTAGTGGCGTTCGTTCAGGCGCCAATCGCGCTTGACCGGGATCCAGCCGCGGTCGGCCTTGTCCAGGGCGATGTTGGCGGTGTTGATGGCCCGCTTCAGCAGGGAGGTGTACAGAACGTCGGGGAGGATGTTGTTCTCCACCAGCAGCTCGCCGCCGCGCGCTGCTTCCGCGCGGCCCTGGTCGTTCAGGTCAACGTCCACCCAGCCGGTGAACAGGTTCTTGGCGTTCCATTCGCTGTGGCCGTGGCGCAGCAGGATCAGCTTGTAAGTCATGATTTTCATCCTAGCCGAGCGGTGTTGCCGCCCGCCCAGCGTTACAGGGACCAGGGACGGAACCTGTCACACATCGGCCTGCATGCCGGTGGGCGCCTCAGCCGCGGCGACGGGGATACAGTGGGGCGGTGGTGCAAAAGGCTGAACGGGTGAGTGGCCCCGGAATCACCGGCAGGAAATTGTCCGGCAGGCCGGTGGGAAACATTACCCGCGGGACCACCAACCCGAACCGGATGCGCCGGGTGGACCGCTGGTTGGCAGGTCCCCAGGCCTGGCGGCTTCGGCGGGCCGCCGACCCCCTGGTGGTGGACCTGGGCTACGGCGCGACGCCGGCCACCGCCGTCGAACTCTTTGAGCGGCTCGCCGCGGTCCGCCCGGACGTCCGGGTCTGCGGGATTGAAATCGAGCCGGAGCGGGTGCGCGCTGCCCTCCCCCTGCAGCGGGCCGGCCTTAGCTTCCATGTGGGTGGGTTTGAGCTTCCCGTTCCCGGCCGCCCCGTCCTGGTCCGGGCCTTTAACGTGCTCCGGCAGTACGAGGAGGCCGACGTTGCCGGGATCTGGCGGCTGGTGCAGGGCAGGCTGGCCTCTGACGGGCTTTTCATTGACGGCACCTGCGACGAGATCGGACGCCGCGTGACGTGGGTGGCCCTGGACGCGGAGCGCCCACTGTCGCTGAGCATGTCGGTCCGGTTCGGCAGTTTTGACCTGCCCTCCGACGTTGCCGAACGCCTTCCCAAAGCCTTGATTCACCGCAATGTCCCCGGCGAACCCATCCATTCCCTGATGCAGGCCATGGACAAGGCGTGGCTGGAGTGCGCCCCGCTGGCATCCTTTGGAAACCGGCAGCGCTGGCAGGGCATGTGCAGGGCGTTACGCGACGCCGGGTGGCCGGTCCAGGACGGACCTGCCCGGTGGCGGCTGGGCGAACTGACGGTGGACTGGGAAGCGGTGGCACCCCGGTCCTGACCGGAGTTACCAGGGGCCGTAGGGCCCCATGTTGCGGCTGCCACCCCGGCCTGCATCCTTGACCGCCGGGCGGACATCGGCCAGGTACACCGATGCGGCAACCACGGCGGCGAGGCCGAACAGCCCCAGTGTGCCGAAGATACCGCCGCTGGCGAACAGGGAAATGACACCCACCAGCGTGGCGCCGCCGGTCAGGGCGAGCCAGAAGCCCTTGGTCCGCTTGCCGGTCGCCTCGAAGGCGTTGGCCTTGTGGCGGGCGCAGTCTGCCAGGGCCCACAACTCCAGCCCCAGGGCAACGAGGGCAAGGATAAAGAACACTGCCTGTTCCACAGGCCGAATAATCAGTTCACCGTCCACAAGCCCAGCCTAGCCGCCCAGAGTGTCCAGCGCCTGCTCCAGGTCTGCCCAGAGGTCTTCCACGTTCTCAATGCCGGTGCTGAGGCGGACCAGGTTCTCCGGCACCGTGGCCGGCTCCGCGGTGTGCCGCCGCCTGCGTTCGATCAGCGATTCCACGCCGCCCAGCGATGTGGCCGGCAGCCAGAGGTTGACGGCTTCAACGACCTTGTCGGCCGCTGCTGCGCCGTCCAGTCCGCCGGCGGGCGCCACCTGGATGCAGATGATGGAGCCAAAGCCCTTCATCTGCGCCGCGGCCCTTTCGTGCCCGGGATCGGTGCGGAGGCCCGGGAACCGGATCGATTCGACCCCCGGGTGGGTGCCCAGCCGTTCCGCCAGGACCTTGGCAGACTCCTGGGACTTTTCAACGCGCAGCGCCAGGGTGCGCAGGCCGCGCAGCGCAAGCCAGGCCTCAAAGGGCCCGGCGATCGCTCCGTGGATGGTCCGGTGGTGCAGGAGGGCGGAGCGGATGTCCGCGTTGGAGGTCACCAGGGCACCCAGGACGACGTCCGAGTGGCCCGCCAGGTACTTGGTCACCGAGTGGAGTACGACGTCGGAGCCCAGGGCCAGGGGCTGCTGCACCAGCGGCGTCGAGAAGGTATTGTCCGTGACCACGATGGCGCCCGACGCGTGCGCGGCTTCCGTCAGCGCAGGAATGTCGGCGATTCCCAGCATGGGGTTGGTAGGGCTTTCCAGCCACAGCATGGCGGCGGCCCTGGCGTCCGGCCCGCCCGGGGCGATGGCCGCTTTGACGGCCCCGGTATCGGCGATGTCCACCGTTCGCAGCTCAATGAACCCTTTCTGGGCCAGCTCCGCGGCCATGACAAGGGTTCCGGAGTAGCTGTGGTTCGGCATCACCAGCACTCCGCCGGAGGGGATCAGCGACAACGCAGAACTGACGGCAGCAAGCCCGGAGGCGTAGAGCAGGCCCTGCAGGTCCGCTCCTTCCAGCTGGCCGAGGGCCTCTTCGAACGGGTCCCACGTGGGGTTGGAGTACCGGCCGTAACCACGGTCTCCGGGGCCGAGCGGGCCTGTGCCGTAGTACGTGGAGGACAGGACCAGGGGCGGGTTCACCGGCTGGTCCCGTTCCCGCGGCGGGCGGCCCGCGGCCACTACCATGGTTTCGGCGGACAGGCCGGCGGCCTGCTGTTCGGAAAGACTCATGGGGACAGCGTACTGTTCGTCCGCGGACCGCCGTAAAAGCCCCGGCGAAGCATCGGGCGCCGTGAAACTGTCCACAAAGCCCCAAGCCGGGACCGTGATTGTCCCGGCCGATCGGTAGGCTTGAACAGTGAACAAACACAGTGCCGGACTTTTCATCGCGTTCGAAGGCGGCGACGGCGCCGGTAAGTCCACCCAGGCGGCGAGGCTCGCCGAAGCACTCGAAAGCCGCGGCCTGACCGTTCTCCGCACCCGTGAACCGGGCGGCACTCCCATCGGCGAGAAGCTCCGGTCCCTGGTCCTGGACCATGGCCACGGCCACATCGACGCCCACACGGAAGCGCTGATCTTCGCTGCATCCCGGGCAGCCCACGCCGGCCAGGTGATCCGCCCGGCACTGGAACGCGGCGACATTGTGCTGACGGACCGGTACATCGACTCCTCCGTCGCCTACCAGGGAGCGGGCAGGGACCTCGGCATGGACGCGGTCCGCTCACTGAACGAATGGGCCACTTCCGGTCTTCAGCCCCACCTCACCGTCCTGCTCGATGTGGAGCCGGAAGTCGGCAGGACCCGGCGCACAGCGGGGGACGCAACGGAAGACCGTCTGGAATCCGAAGCTGACGAGTTCCATGCCCGGATCCGGGAGGCCTTCCTTGACCTGGCCGCAGCCCGGCCGGCGTCGTACCTGGTGCTGCCTGCCCGGCTTCCGGTCAACGACCTTGCCGCGATGATCCTCGACCGCGTGTTCGGCCTGCTGGAATCACCCGCAAACGAACCGGCAGGTGCCGCGCCCGCTGCCGGCGCGCACGGCGGCGGCACCCCATGACCGTGTGGGATGACCTCCAGGGCCAGCCCGCCGTCGTCGACCAATTGCGCCAGGCTTCCAGCGGCGAAGGCCTGACGCACGCGTGGCTGTTCACCGGCCCGCCGGGATCGGGGCGCTCCAACGCCGCCAAGGCTTTCGCTGCCGCACTGAACTGCGACCAGGAAGACGTGAACCTGCGCGGCTGCGGGCAGTGCCACGCCTGCCTGACCATCCTGGGTGAAACGCATTCGGACGTGACGTTTGTCCGGACCGAAAAGGTCACCATCACCATCGACGAAGCCCGTGACCTGGTGGCCACGGCCGGCAACAGGCCATCCGCCGGCCGTTGGCGGATCATCGTGGTTGAGGACGCGGACCGGATGGCCGAGCGGACCACCAACGTCCTGCTTAAGGCCATCGAGGAACCGACGCCCCGGACAGTATGGATGCTGTGCGCCCCCTCGCCTGCCGACGTGCTGGTCACCATCCGGTCGCGCTGCCGCAGCGTGGCGCTGCGGCTGCCGCCCGCGGCCGACGTCGCGGAACTCCTGGTGAAGCGCGACGGCGTCGACCCCGCAGTGGCTGAACGGGCAGCCCGGGCAGCCCAAAGCCATGTGGGCATCGCCCGCCGGCTGGCGCGGGACCCTGCTGCGCGCGAACGCCGGCTGGAAACCGTCAGGTTTCCGCTGGGCCTGCGGGGAATCACCGCGGCTGTCATGATGGCGGACAAGCTCGTGAAAATCGCCACCGCCGAGGCAAACAGCTCCAACGAAGAACGCGACGCCGCCGAGAAAGCCGCCCTGCTCGCCACCCTGGGCGCCCCTGAATCCGGCACCCTTCCGCCTGCCATGCGGGCGCAGGTCAAGCAGCTGGAGGACGACCAGAAGCGGCGGGCCAAGCGTTCCATCACCGACTCCCTGGACCGAACCCTCACTGACCTGATGTCCTTCTACAGGGACGTCCTGATCATCCAGATGGGGAATGCTGTAGAGCTGGTAAACGCTGAGCTCAGGGGTGAACTGGAGGAATTCGCCTCCCGTTCCACTCCGGAAGTCACGCTCGCCCGGATGGACGCCATCAACAAAGCCCGCGAACGCATCACCACCACGAACGTTGCCCCGCTGTTGGCCATTGAGTCCATGGCAGCCAGCCTGATCCAGCCTTCCAAGGAGACCCGATGACTGCCCGCCCCCTGCCCGAACGCCGCCGACCCCTGGTGTTCGCGGCCCGTGCCGCCGGAGCCATGGCCCTTGCCCTGGTACTGGCATCCTGCAGCCTCATCAACGGTGGCGACCGCCAGCAGGAAACAGCCACAGCCAAGGCAGATCCCTCCATCGTGGCGTCCGCGCCCGCTGGGCTTGAGAAGTTCTACTCGCAGGAAATCGTGTGGGAGCCATGCGAGGGCCAGTTCCAGTGCGCCAAGGTCACGGTGCCCATGGACTATGCGGCACCCGACGGCGAAACCATCCAGCTTGCCGCGCTGCGGGCTTCCAGCACTGGCAAGAAAACCGGAAGCCTGCTGGTCAACCCGGGCGGGCCGGGCGCCTCCGGCTATGACTTCGTGAAGGACGCTGCAGCCACCCATTTCTCGCAGCCCGTCCGCGACACCTACGACCTGGTGGGCTTCGATCCCCGCGGCGTTAAGCGCTCCGCTCCGGTGACCTGCATGACGGACGCGGAACGTGATGAGGCGAGGGCCAAGATCTACGACCTGGAGACCGACGCCGGCCTCGCGGCTGCCAGGGCGGACAACAAGGCCATCGCCGAGCAATGCTCTGAGCAGACCGGCCCGTCAATGGCCCATATCGATACCCAGAGCGCAGCCAGGGACCTGGACGTCCTCAGGGCCGTGGTCAACGACGCAAAGCTGAACTACCTGGGCTACTCCTACGGGACGTTCCTCGGTTCGACCTACGCGCAGCTGTTCCCGAACAACGTGGGCCGCATGGTGCTCGATGGTGCGCTGGATCCCTCCATCAGCAATGAGGAATTGACCAGCGGCCAGGCAGTGGCCTTCGAAAAGGCTGTGCGCACCTACGTTGCCAGCTGCCAGCAGCAGAAGGAATGCCCACTCACCGGCGGAGTGGACGGCGGCGTCCAGCAGATCCGCGACCTGATCAGCGCCGTGGAGCAGCAACCCAGCACCGCCAAGGACGGCCGGGTGGTCAACGCCAACATGTTCGTCAGCGGCCTTATCACACCGCTGTACAACGACCAGAGCTGGCCCGCCCTGACCCAGGCCCTGGATGCGGCGATGACCGGGGACGTGAGCCTGATGCTTCGCCTGTCCGACCTCGGCGCCGACCGTTCCGCCAACGGAAACTACACCTCGAATTCGACGTTCGCCTTCAACGCCATCAACTGCCTGGACTACCCCATGGACTCCGATCCCGCCTCCATGCGGGCGGAGCAGCAACGGCTGATGCAGCAGTCCCCCACGCTGGGCTACTTCTTCGCCTACGGCGGCATCAACTGCGCCGACTGGCCGTACAAGAACGTGCGCACACCTGCACCCGTCCAGTACACGGGTGAGTCGCCGATCGTGGTCATCGGCACCACGGGCGATCCCGCCACCCCTGTGGAATGGGCATCGTCGCTGCGGAAACAGCTCGGCAACTCCTCGCTCCTGACGTGGAAAGGCGAGGGCCACACAGCCTATGGCCGCGCCAACAGCTGCCTCGAGGATAAGGTGGACAGCTACCTGGTCAGCGGTCAGGTTCCGGCCGACAACACGGTGTGCTGAAAGCCTCACCCGCGGCAGCGCCCGCCATTTTGACCCGGGCGCGGAGACTCCATTACAGTTGACTCTTGCATGAACCGCCCGGATTCTTCCGGAAATTTCGTGCGGTGCTTCCTTAGCTCAGTCGGTAGAGCGTTTCACTCGTAATGAAAAGGTCATCAGTTCGATTCTGATAGGAAGCTCGGGATAAACCCCCTATTGCCCCTCGTTGGAGGGCTTTGGGGGGTTTTTCGCTGGTTAAGCCCATCTACAGGATGCTGCCGTCCGCCTCTCCGCCGTGTGATCGGTGCCTGCTCCCGCCCTGCTCAGATCCGGCGTTCTTCAGCCCGCAAGGGCCTCGGCGAGCCGGTCCAGGGACTCGGGGCTCGCTGCCAGCTCCACTTTGCCGTGATCTGTCAGGACGGTCACTGCGTACATCCCAAACGATCCGATGTATTTACGGTTCCTGCCGGTGACCTTCCACCGCTGCGGCAGCACTCTTTCAACCTTAAGTGTTGTGGCGCGCCCTGACGCTTCGAGGTTGTCGTAGACCGCTGGCTGAAATTGAAGCGATCCGGCAGCGGGCGTCACAATCCCCTGGTTCCAAATCCCGCTGAGCGAACCGGGGCGGGCCTCCGGGTAACGGATATACGCCCTGAGCTGGCCACGATCTTTGAGGCGTGCATTGGTTTTCCTCAGGTTGCGTAGCTGGAACAGGGCCAGAAGCCAGTACACCAGCGTGTTCATGATGGTGTGGACGGCGGCATCGGCCAGGTCCCCGGGCACAAAGGCCAGCCGGATGGCACCGGCGATGAAGAAGATGACGACGTAGCCAGCCACAAGAGCCAGATACGGATGCTGTTGTACGCAGTTCTTCACTGAGCCATCACGCTGCTCCCCCAACTTCATGCGCTCCAGCCTGTCCTCCGGCAGGGTTGGAGCCCGGAGGCCAGCCCACGTAGCGGGGTCTGCGGAAACACGTACCGGTTACTCAGGCGCCGCGGCTGCTGAGGCCATAGCGTGGTGACCGGAGCCGGCGGCGATGGTGCTTGATGGAGACCAGCACCTCCCCCAGCCGCCGCCGGCCCGCACCATCTTCCGAAACCCTCTGCGCCCAACGTGCCCGGAGCTTTGCGGAAAGGTGAAGTCTCCACCCGGCTTTCGCTCAGGTCGCGGACCTAGCGTGATGCGTGGAGTCGGCGGCGATGGCACCGTCCGCGAGTGCGGTGCCTCCTCCAGCCGCCGCCGGCTCCCACCCCGTCGCCCTGGTCCACGATTGGCCCGGTCAGCAGCTCTGCGGACCTAGTCCGGCCGTCCCACCACCACCTGGGACGGGCTGTGCGTCACGTAACCCACAGCCCAGGAGAAGAGCGCACGGACTTTCTGCTGGACGCCGGGCAGCAGGGCAAGGTGGACGCCCAGCCAGGACAGGAACGCCAGTGGACCCTGCAGCTGGATGCGCTGGGGGCCCAGCTCCGCCACTGCGGCGCCCCGGCCCACCATGGCCATGTACCCCTTGTCGAGATAGCGGAAGGGCTGCCGCGTACCGCCGGTGAGGTCGGCGTGGATGTTCTTTGCGGCCCATTTCCCCGACTGCTGGGCTACGGACCCCAGTTGCGGGAGCCTGGCCCCTGCGGCGTCCGTGATGTTGGCAGAGTCGCCCAGGACGTAGACGCCTTCCACTCCCGGAGCGGTCAGGTCCGGGAGGACGTCGATGCGCCCGCCCTTCCCCTGCGTGAGCCCTGATTCGGCGATGATCTTCCCTGCCTGCAGCCCGCCGGCCCAGACAACGATCGGGGCTGGCAGCACGGTGCCGTCCGCCAGCGTCACGCCGTCGGGACGGACTTCAGTGACGCTCTGGCCCATGTGCAGCTGGACACCCAGCTTCACCAGCCTGTCCCGCGTGTAGGCCTGGGATTTTTCCGAGAACGCCATGAGCACGTTGGGCACCATGTCCACGAGGTGGACGTGGCAGCGGGCGGCAAGTTCGGAGGAGAAATACTTCGGCACGATGTATTTGACGTTTTCGGCGAGGGCGCCGGCCGTCTCCACCCCGGTTGGGCCGCCTCCCACCACCACGACGTCGGGACTGTCGCCGTTGCCCCGGTCCGCTTCGTCGAGGGCTTCCGTCAACGCCGCACTCAGGCGCGTGGCATCGGCTACCGAGTAAAGCGGGTAGGCGAACTTGTCGGCACCCGTGGTATTGAAGAAGTTTGGGACGGCGCCGGTAGCGAGGACGAGGACCTGTGCCTGGAATTGCGTGCCGTCGGCAGTGGTGACAGTGCGGGCGGCAGCGTCCACCGCGGTAACTTCTGCCGTGAGGACCCGAACGCCCTTGATGTTGCGGAAGACCGCGCGGAGCGGGCGGGCCACTGCGGAGACACCGATTTGCGATGATGCCACCTGGTACAGCAGCGGTTGGAACTGGTGGTAGTTGTTGGCATCAATCAGCAGCACCCGGGTGCCCTTGCGGCCCAGTTCCTGGGCGGCAGCCTTACCGGCGAAGCCGCCGCCAACCACGATGACCTGATATGTATCGTCCATTCGAGCAACATACCGTGCACGGCGCCGGAGCAACAGGGTTCACGGGCCCCGCCAACCGGCCAGCCCCCGGCTATGCCAGCCCGGCTCTCAACGCCCGCCCCAGCCCTCCCGCCTATGATGGCGGACATGGATGAAGAGGCCCTGGCCGGGATCGCCAACGGGCTGTACGCCTGTCCCCTGGACGACTTCGTAGCGGCCCGGACGGCGGCGGCCAAGGAGGCGGCAGGCAGGGATAAGGGCCTGGGCGCGGCAGTCCGCGGGCTTGCCAAACCGTCGGTGGGCGCCTGGGCCGTGAATATGCTCGTTTTGCACCGGCCGGACGTCCTCGACGAACTCGCGGACCTCGGCACCCGCATGCGTGCGGCGCAGGCGTCCCTTGATGCCCCCGCCCTCCGCGACCTGGGGCGTGAGCGGCGTACCCTGTTGGCCTCCGCCGTCGACGCCGCCCGCACTGTTGCCGGCAGTCAGGGCCGGCAGCTCAGCGACACTGTTGCCGGGGATGTCGAGGAAACACTGCGTGCTTTGACCGCCGATGAAGGGGCCGCTGCCGCTGTCCGCAGCGGCCGGCTCCTGAAAACCCTGTCCGCCGACGGGGTCAGCGCGGCAGACCTGGACGGCATGGTGGCCGTGCCGGGCGCCCTCCCCGCGACACCGGCTGCCGCTCACCCGGTCCTTGCCTCCGTGCCGACATCCGGAAATTCAGATACCGAAAATTCACGGCCAGGAAAGAAGCAGCGTACGACGCCGGAGGCCGGCTCCCAGCCCCGGCCCACCAGGCCGCGCCTTGAGGCCGTCCGGCAGACGCCGCGGCCGGCGTCGCCCCCTCTGCTGGAAAGGGCCAGGGCGGCGCTGGAGGTGGCCGAAGAAGAAGCGTCCGAAGCTGCCGGGCATGCCGTGGACCTTCAGGCGGAAGCCGAGCAGACTACCGCGGACATTGCCCGGCTGCAGGAGGAGACGGCGGACTTGCGTGGCCGCCTGAAAACGGCCGAGGCAGAACTGGACCAGTCGAAGAAGCGCCTCGCTGCCGTCGCCGCGGAGGCCAAACAGGCTGCGCGGGCCGCGGATAAGGCGGCCCGGGCAGCCGTCCTGGCCCAGGAACGGGTCCTTCGGCTGGATCACCGGGAGGCAGGAACCTGACTCCGAAACGTCCCGACCCGGTGGGCCCCCGGCCGGCTCCATACGTTCCCGGGGACAGAATCCCCGTGGGGAGTGCCCCTCAGGCGGCTACACCTGCGAGGGACCGGCGGATGCCGACGATCCTGATGGCCACGCCCACCAGCACCAGGCTGATGCCGAACCCCATCAGCATCCAGATGGGCACAGCGGCGGAGTCGATGCTCCGGTAGCACTCGGCCGCAAGGCCTGTGGTGAGCAATTGAGCATCGGACAGTTCAGCTGCGCCGCTGTGCGGGATCATCGGGCTGCCGCACAGCGGCGCCACGGATTTGAGTCCCAGCACCACACTGAGGATCTGCAGGGCGAACCCGACCGCCACCGTCAACATCCAGCCGCGCCGCCGTGCCAGTTCACGATTAATGTGCCTGGTGGCGTTGTCCCGGTCCGAAGAATCTCTAACCTCCATGATGAAAGCCTAGCCGGAGTCTCCGGTCCCGGCGGCGCCCACAACTGGCCGCGATGTGCGCTGGGGCCACTGTCACAAGGCAACACGCGGGGCCGATTCCGTGGAATGTCAGACCCCGGTTGCACACTGGATTTATGGAAAACACCGTTCAGGAATTTCACGTCACCTACTTCGACGCCGACTCCGGCCGTGCTCGCTCTGAGTCCTTCGACACCATGGTGGAGGCTCAGCGTTTCGCTGACCGGCAGTGCTCCGGTGAGGACGGCTGGGCGGTGATCGACGCTGTCAGCGTCGAGTCCGTACGCATCGCCGCCTGACCCACAGGTTCAGGCCGGGCCGGCCAGTCACCACTGGAAGGCCCGTTGCAACAGAAGAACCCGCACCGCCTGGGCCAGCCAGGTGGTGCGGGTTCGACGTCACTGCTAAGCAGGACCGCCTGCCAATGCGGGGCTCACTGCGGACAGGCTGACTTATGCGAAGTCGGAGACGGCCGGGTCGGGGCCGATCCGGCCTTCACCGCTGGCGGTCCGGTCGAGGGCGTTGATTGCCTCGACGTCCTCGGCGTCCAGCGTGACGTCGAGTGCTGCGTAGTTCTCCCGGATCCGGGATTCGGTGACCGACTTCGGGATCACCACGTTGCCAATGGCGAGGTGCCAGGCGATGACAACCTGGGCCGGCGTGGCCTGGTGCTTGGCGGCGATAGCGGCAACGGCGGCGTCTTCCAGGAGCTCGCCGCCCTGGCCCAGCGGTGACCAGGCCTGGGTCAGGATGCCCTTGGAAGCACCGAACTCGCGCAGCTCGCGCTGGCTGAAGTACGGGTGGAGCTCGATCTGGTGGATGGCCGGGACCACACCGGTTTCGTCGATGAGCCGCTGCAGCCCGTCAACGGTGAAGTTGGAGACGCCGATGGACTTGACCCGGCCGCGCTTCTGGAGCTCGATCAGCGCCTTCCAGGTGTCGACGTACTTGTCCTGCTTGGGCTGCATCCAGTGGATCAGGTACAGGTCCAGGGTTTCCAGGCCGAGGCGGTCCATGGATTCCTCGAAGGCAGCCAGTGTGGACTCATAGCCCTGATCGGCATTCCACAGCTTGGTGGTGATGAAGATCTGCTCCGGGGTCAGGCCGGAGCTGGCGATGGCGCGCCCCACGCCCGCTTCGTTGCCATAGATTTTGGCGGTGTCGATGTGGCGGAAGCCAGCTTCGAATGCCTGCCGGACCACCTTCTCAGCCACGTCGTCTTCGACCTGCCACACGCCGTAGCCGAGCTGGGGGATCGTGTTTCCGTCGTTGAAAGTGAGTGTAGGTGAAAGAGTCATGACTTCATCCTGCCAAACGGCGGGCGCGGAAAGGTGTGATTCCCGGTCTGTCAGCCAGGCGCGTAACGCACAAAGTCACCCCTGGCAGCGGGAATAAATTGCGGCTAGGAGGTTTCCCCGGCAAGGTGCCGCTCGGCGTCGGCAACCTGCTCGTAGACGGCTTCCGCTCGCCGGCGCACGGATGCCGCCCCAACCGGGACGGGCCCGACGGCGAGCCGCAGCATGGCGGCAGCCTCGGCTGTGGTGGCCAGCGAGTTGCCGGCTTTGGACAGTGCCCGGTGCACGCCGGAGAGGGCGGCGGGAATGTCCAGGCCGTCACTGGGTGAGCGTCGCTGGGCTTCGACGCAGACGGCCCGCACCCGGTCCAGCAGGGCAGCGAGTTCGTTGGCGATCTCCACCAGCTCGCCGTACAGCTGGTCATCCTCCACGCCCTCGAGCACCTGGTGGAAGCGGTCCAGTCCCCGGTGGAAGCGGTCGTGGGCGCGGCGCCACAACCCCTTGCCCAGTTCCGCGTCGTCCTTGCGCCCCTGCCTGGCGGCGCTGAAAAAACCCAAC
Source organism: Pseudarthrobacter chlorophenolicus A6 (assembly GCF_000022025.1). Lineage (GTDB taxonomy): Bacteria > Actinomycetota > Actinomycetes > Actinomycetales > Micrococcaceae > Arthrobacter > Arthrobacter chlorophenolicus. The sequence goes on along the minus strand of NC_011886.1, from coordinate 907,144 downwards.
CGGGACCTACAGGTACTGTCCGGGACCGTGGTCCGGATCATCGCGCTTGCCGGCATGGGCAGGGGCACCCGGCCGGGGCGCCCCGGCGGGGGCGCGTTCCGGTTCACCGTTTTCCCCGATCACCACACCCGGGGCGATGACAGTTCCCGGGGGCAGCTGGCGGAGCTGCATCTGGGCGGCCGCGTGCTCCCGGGCGGCATGCTGGGCCGCGATGGCGGTCTGGATGCCGTGGAACAATCCTTCGAGCCAGCCCACCAGCTGGGCGTGGGCGATCCGGAGCTCGGCGTCGGAAGGGGTGCCTTCATCGGAGAACGGGAGGCTGATGCGGTGCAGTTCCGCCACGAGCTCGGGCGACAGGCCGTCCTCCAGCTCCTGGATGGAGCGGGCGTGGATTTCGGCCAGGCGTTCCCGGGCGGCCTGGTCCAGGGGGGCGGACTTCACTTCTTCCAGGAGCTGCCGGATCATGGTGCCGATCCGCATCACCTTGGCCGGTTCGTCCACCAGGTCCTGCACGCTGCTGCCCTTGGGCTTTCGGCCGTCACGAGTGTCGGCCGGTGCCTCGGCCTGCGCGGGAGCCGAGGGCTCACTGTCATCAAGGGTGGTGCCTTCGACGGGGAGGTCCTCAGCTGACGGGGTGTCTTTCGGATCGCTCATGCGTTCATACTCTCATGAGCTGTTCCGTTGGAACTTCACTCCATGAACCCGCCTGACGCGGCGTCCGCTGAGGGCTAAATCAGCAGCAGCGGCCCTGCGGGTTGGCGTCCTGCCGGTCGGTCCTGTCGCGCCAGAACTCCCGCTCCGTCAGCGGGGGTCCGCTGTGCCCCGAAGCCCGGTGGTGTTCGAGATACTTGGCGTACGCATCTGCACCGAGGACCCCGCTGAGGTACCGCGCGAAACCACGGAACCCGCTGGACAGTACTGCCAGTCCGGCGCTCATCAGTGGTGGCCTGCCCGTTCGAACCGCAGGTTGGCCGGGACCTTCTCCCACTCCGCCATCAGTTCGCGCTCGGCAGCCGTGGGGATGAGGCCGGCAGGTGCGAACACGCGGGACGGCAAAGCCGGATCCTCGTTGTCCTTCGCCGTGCCCGTGCCCCGGTTCCGGAAGGCCTTCACCGTGGCGAGCACCGCGGTCGCGATCACGATGATGCTCAGCACCACGAAGATCACGGACAGCCAGCCCTGGATGGCGGTGTTGCGGACCACGGCTTCCATGGCGGCAACGGTCTTGGCGGTGCCGAACTCCGCCTTGCCGTCCGCCAGGGCCTTGCTGAACGCTGCGTTATTGGCGAAGTAACCCACGGCGGGCGTGGGAGAAAAGATCTTCTGGTAGCTGGCCGTGATGGTGACCACCGCAGCGAAGGCCAGCGGCAGGGCCACAATCCACAGGTATTTGAAGGTGCCGCGCTTGGCCACGATGGCCAGGCAGACGGAGAGCGCGATGGCGGCCAGCAACTGGTTGGCAATGCCGAACAGCGGGAACAGGGTGTTGATGCCGCCCAGTGGGTCGGTGACTCCCATCAGCAGGACCGCGCCCCAGGCACCCACCATGATGGCCGTGCAGAGCCAGGCCCCGGGACGCCAGGAGGCTTCCTTGAACTTGGGCACAAAGTTGCCGATCGAGTCCTGAAGCATGAACCGGGCCACCCGCGTGCCGGCGTCAACGGCCGTCAGGATGAAGAGGGCTTCGAACATGATGGCGAAGTGGTACCAGAAGGACATCATGGCCGTACCGCCGATGAACTGCTGCATGATGTGGGCCAGGCCCACGGCCAGGGTGGGCGCGCCGCCGGTACGGGAGACGACGCTTTGTTCGCCCACGTTCCGCGCTGTCTCAGCCAGCAGCTCGGGGGTGATGTTGACCCCGGCCAAGCCCAGGCTGTTGACCCAGGTGGCGGCGGTTTCCACGGTGCCGCCGGTGAGCGCTGCCGGGGCGTTCATGGCGAAGTACAGGCCGCGGTCGATCGAGATGGCCGCCACGAGGGCCATGATGGCCACGAAGGATTCCATGAGCATGCCGCCGTACCCGATGAACCGGGTCTGGCGCTCCTTCTCCACCAGTTTGGGAGTGGTGCCGGAGGAAATAAGGGCATGGAACCCGGATAGCGCACCGCACGCGATGGTGACGAACAGGAACGGGAACAGCGCGCCCGGGAACACGGGGCCGTTTTCCCTGCTGGCGAATTCGCTGAAGGCCGGGACGTTGATTTCCGGCCGGACCACGATGATGGCCAGCGCGAGCATGACGATCACGCCGATCTTCATGAACGTGGACAGGTAGTCGCGGGGTGCCAGCAGCAGCCAGACGGGAAGGATGGCGGCGATGAAACCATAGACAATCAGGCCCCAGGCAATGGTCACTTTGTCCAGGGTGAAGACGTCGGCGCCCCACGCCGTTTCCGCCACAACGCCGCCGCCAATGATGGCGGCCATGAGCAGCACGAACCCGATGATGGAGACTTCCATGACCTTGCCCGGCCGGAGGTAGCGCAGGTAGACGCCCATGAAGAGCGCGATGGGGATGGTCATGCCTACGGAGAAGACGCCCCACGGGCTTTCGCCCAGGGCGTTGACGACGACGAGCGCCAGGATGGCGACGATGATCACCATGATCAGCAGGGTGGCAATGAGGGCGGCCGTGCCGCCGATGACGCCGAGTTCCTCGCGGGCCATCTGGCCCAGTGAACGTCCGCCGCGGCGCATGGAGAAGAACATCACCAGGTAGTCCTGCACGGCACCGGCGAGGACTACGCCCACGATGATCCAGATGGTCCCGGGCAGGTAGCCCATCTGGGCCGCGATGACCGGGCCAACCAGCGGGCCGGCGCCGGCGATGGCTGCGAAGTGGTGGCCGAAGAGGACGTTCCGGTCCGTCCGGACGTAGTCCTTGCCGTCAGCTTTGTACTCGGCGGGGGTTGCCCGCCGGTCATCGGGCTTGGTGATGAACCGTTCGATCACCTTGGAGTAGAACCGGTAACCGATCAGGTAAGTGCACACCGAGGCGAAGACAAACCAGATGGCGTTGACGGTCTCGCCCCGGACGATGGCGAGCATGAACCATGCCACGCCGCCCAGCAGGGAGATCGCCGCCCAGAGCGCGATCTTTCCCGGGGTCCATTTGCTGTCTTCGGATTCGCGGACGGCATCGTCCACGGCTGTGGGTGGGAGCGCCGGGTCGGTATCCACCGCACCCTCCCGCCCCGATGAGCCGGACCTGTTCTCTGGCGCTGCGGCCATTGTCTCCTCCTTGAGATTCGTGCGGATCTGCTCTGAGGCACCCTACCGAACCCGGGGGTGCGGGCGGCGACGGTTCTGCCGGGTGCCCGGGGTTATGCGGCAGGCGGCAGGCAATCGGCGACGAACGACGGCGGACGGGCGGCCTGTGAATTCCACGTTAGGCTTCCTTGGCCCCGGCCAAAAGAGGCGCGCCACGGGAAACGGTTGCGAACGAGCACGGCGCCGGGCATATTCCGGTGCCAGAATCAGCCGCCGAGGGCCCTTCGGGTCATCGGCAGCGCAGACCTGGTGAAGGCCCAGGCCAGGGCTGACGCTGTCAGCGGGATGGCCATCACCATCGCCGCAAGGGGAAGCCAGGGTACCTCCAGCGAGGAACGCATCTCCGTGGAAGCGACAATGAGCACGGCGGGCACCGTGCCCGCCACGGCACCCAGCACAGCTCCAAGCCCTGAGGTGAAGAGCGCCTGCGACGCCGCCAGAGTCTTCCGCAGCCGCGGCGCCGCCCCCACTCCAGCCAGCGTGGCATGGTCCGTCCGGGCATCGGCGAGGGCAAGGCCAGTGGTGATCCCGGCCGCGCTGAAGGTGATCAAAGCGCTGATAGCCACGATCAGCCAGCCCATCCAGGCCTGGTCTTTGGGAACCCCCGGTTCCACCCAGAATCCCAGGCCGTAGTGTCCGACGACTCCGGCCACCGCACCGGTCACCGCGTCAACCTCAGCCGCCGAAGGAGGCCGGTTGAGCTGAATGGCCAGCCCGACGGCCTTCGGATCAAGGCGCAGGCGCCCGGCCGTGGCCGGCGAGACGATGCCGTAGTAGGGCACGGCCACCGCGGGCTCCAGAATGACGGCGTCCAAGACGGTGCTGGTGACAGCTTCGTGGACGATGGACCCGTCCGACGGCGATGGCTGCTGGGTGCGCACGTCCAGGCCCTGCAGCTCGACTTTTCCGTCGCGGACAAATGCCGGGTTGGTCACCACCATGGCCCCGGCGTCCAGGGCGGCAACGATGGCAGCCCCGGCTTCGCTCCCGAACATGGCACGGATATCGTCGGCGCCGCCCACCAGGATGGACCGGTCCGTTGGCTGGTCCGAGGCCATGGAGCCGCGACACCGCCAGTCGTCCGGATCCACGACCCGCCGTTGGGGCGTGACCGGACATTCCTGGCCGCTTGGCCTGGCAAGGGCGTAGAGGAGACAGTTGGACGTTTCAGTCGCCACGGGCCCGGCGGGACCTGAGCCTTCCCCGAAACCACAGTTTTCCACCGGCGCGGGGGTAGTGACTGTCCTGGTCCAGGAGACGCTGTCCAGGGCACCCGAGACGGCAGCCGAGAGCCGCTCCGGGTCGACAGTCACGGCCGGAGCGGCGGTGCCGTCGGCCAGCGGTGGCTGCGCGAGGTTAAGCGGCAGGTACGACTGGTTCTCCAGTGCGCTCCAGGAATGCGACTGGCGCTGCCCTGCCAGTTGGCTGGCCGTCAGCACCAGGGCCGCACTTGCCAGGGTCGCGGCGGCCAGTACGGCCGCCACCGCCGGGACCGTCCGGCTCCGGTTCCTGGCGGAGTCCCGTGCCGCCATGCGCAGCGGCAGCGGCATGGCCCGGGTGCGGGATGTCAGGGTCGCTGCCAGCCATCCGGTCAGGAGCACTAGGGCCACCACCGCCAGGACCGCTCCCCCGGCCAGCATCGCGGAAACTGCGGCGGCCTGTTGTGCCCGCTGGTCGGGGTCCTTGGCCGAGCTGCCCAGGGCCGAGCCTGCGGCTAGCAGTCCGGCGGCCGCCAAGAGCACAGCCACCCCGGCGAGGGTGCTCCGGCGTCCGCTTGCTGCCGGTGCGCGTCCGGACTTGAGCGCACCCAGCAGTGCCTGCCGGGCAACGAGGTTGGCCGGCGCCAGGGCGGCAAGGATGCAGGCCGCCAAGCCCATCAGCATGGCTACGGTGGTCAATAGCAGATCCGGGTGGACTCCCGCCAGGCGGGCGGAACCGGTGGAACGGACCCACCAGACCACTCCGGCCGCAGCTGCTAAGCCGGCAGCGGCGCCGGCCGTGACGGCCAGGCCGCCGAGCCACAGGCCGCTGGCGGTGACCACGGCACGGATGGTGGGTGCTTCGGCTCCGGAAGCCGCAAGAAGAGCGAGTTCGCGCACCTGGTGCTTGGCCCCGACGGCGAACGCTGCCCCGGCCAGGAGGCCGACTTCCAGCAGGGCAAGGGCACCCACCACAGCGAAGGTGGCGTAGGTGGCGACCGTCTCCGAGGGAACTCCGGCCACCCTGGCCCCCGGCACGGTCAGCTCGCCCGGCGGCGGCGGATCCAGCACCACGCTGCGGGACAGCACTCCCACGCCCTTGCTGTTGGCCTCCCTGACCTGCTGCCAGGTGACCGGTTCCGGTCCTGTCACATAGTAGGAGGCAGCCTGTGCGGAAGCGGGCCCCTGGACAAGGCCTGCGGGCACCTGCGCGAACTGCAGGTACAGCGTGCTGTTGTTGTCCGAGGCGTCCGCGTCGCGGATGGTGCCCACCGGGACAAAGGTCCCCGCCGACGTCGTAAGTTCCTCGCCCAAGTCCACGTTGAACCGCTTGAGCAGCCCGCGTGAGGCCAAAACCTCTGCACCGCCTGCCGGTGCCCGGCCATCCAGGAGGGTGAATTTCCCCTCGAAAGCCTCGTTCAGCGCGTCCACCTGCACGCCGTTCAGCGTGACCTTGGCCGCGCCCACGGAGGTGGTCAGCTGCAATTGCCGCAGCGGCAGTATCCCGTAGCCGGGCGGAAGCAGGTCCTTGGGGTCCGTGGGAACGAAATCACCATCCAGCTCTCCGGTGCTCGAGGCCACTACGGAGTCATTCAGCGGGTCCTGGACGGAGTCCCCATTGGGCGTGGGCAAAGCGACGAAGCGTGCCTGGGTTTTGCCCAGTTCGTACCGCACGATTTCCTGCGGCGTCCGCAGTGAACTTTGGTACAGGGTGCCTGCCGCGGTCATCCCTGCCACCGGCAGCATGATCAGCAGCACGATGAGCAGGGACCGGCCCCTGTGCCGGGCAATGTCCCGCCGGGCCATCCTCAGGGCCACCCGGAAACTGCCTCGGCGGCCACCGGCGGCCGGCGCCAACTCCAGCGGCGGGTGCCGGTGGGGCATCAGAGGCCCGCCTGAGTCAGGAGGAAGGTGGGGTCGTGCATTGCGGCAGCCTGGTCAACAATCCGCCCATCCCGCAGGAAGACCACCCTGTCAGCCCACGCTGCGTGACGGGCTTCGTGCGTCACCAGCATGACGGCGGCACCGGCATCGGCACGGCAGCGCAGGACTTCCATGACCCCATGCCCCGTGGTGGAGTCCAGCGCACCGGTGGGTTCGTCCGCCAGGATCAGCCGCCGCTGGCCCACGATGGCCCGGGCAATGGCGACGCGCTGCTGCTGGCCGCCGGACATCTGGTCCATGAAGCGGTCCGCGAGTTCCGGGATGCCCACCTGGCGGAGGGCATCCAGCGCCTGCCGCCCCGCTTTCCGTGCCGCCGTCCCGTCCAGTTCCAGGGGAAGCGCCACATTCTCGGCCGCGGTCAGTGTGGGGACCAGGTTGAAGTCCTGGAACACGTAGCCCACCGCACGCCGCCGCAGCCTGGCAAGCTCGTTCAGGCCGAGTCCGGCAAGCGGCGTCGACTCCACGAAGACCCCGCCCGACGTCGGCCGGTCCAGTCCGCCGGCCAGCGCCAGCAGGGAGGATTTTCCGGAGCCGGACGGGCCCATGACGGCCACGAACTCGCCCGCTGCGATGGTGAGGTCCACGTCCCTCAACGCGGCGACCGCCGTCGCGCCTTCCCCGAAAGTCCTGCTCACCCTGGCCAGTTCAAGGACCTGCTGCGGCCCGCGGACGCTCACCGCCGGTTGTCCGCGTTGAGCGGGGCGGCGTCTTCCGTGACCCCGTTGGACGTTTTGCGCGCGGCACTTTGGCCGGCCGATTGTGCCTGCTGGACCATCCTGGCTTCGCAGAGATCCAGCCAGCGGACCTCGGCCTCGGTCTGGAAGATGAGGGAATCGAGCACCAGCAGCCAGGCGGTGTCCGCGGTGCGCTGGTTGGCGGCGGTGTCGCGGCGGGCCTTGGTGTAGTCCTGCAGTGCCCGGATGGATGCCACCCGCTGGGCCTGGATGATGGCCTGGACATCCACGCCGGGAAGGGTGACGGCGAGCGCCAGCTTGATGGCGAGTTCATTCCTGGGCGGGTTGTTCCGCTCCACGGGGGCGGCGAACCAGCCCTGCACTTCCGCGGCACCCTCGGCGGTGATGCTGTAGACCACGTGGCCGCCGCCGTCGTCGCCTTCCCTGGCCACCAGGCCATCGCGCTCCAGCCGGTCCAGGGTGGTGTAGACCTGTCCGATGTTCAGGGGCCAGGTGGCTCCCGTGCGGGTTTCGAACTCGACCCGCAGCTGGTAGCCGTAGCGCGGCTGGTCCTGCAGCAGGGCGAGGAGGCTGTGGCGTATGGACATGGTGCTCCCCCGGGCTTAGTCACTATCCGGTATGCACAGGCCCCCAAGACCTGTGCATACCGCGTATAGCCGAGCCTAGCCCGTTGATGCCGATCAAGCAATACTCAGTATCTATCCGGCGGTCACATCACCAGCAGGACCTTGCCCACATGGTCGCCGCTGTCGAAGTATTCATGTGCCGCGCTGACCTGGTCCAGCGGGAACGTCCTGGCCACGAGGGGCTGGATCCTGCCATCCGCCACCATCGGCCAGACGTGGTCCCTGACCTCGTTCAGGATGGCGCCCTTTTCGGCTACCGGCCGGGGGCGAAGGGCGGTGGCCACCACAGCGGCCCGCTTCCTGAGCAGTTCGCCAAGGTCCAGCTCACCCTTAGTGCCGCCCTGCAGGCCAATGACCACCAGGCGCCCGTACTCGGCGAGCGCCTCGATATTTTGCTTCAGGTACTTGGCACCCACCACATCGAGGATCACGTCGGCACCCTTGCCGCCGTTCTGCCTGCGCAGGCTTTCCGGGAAGTCCTCTTCCGCGTAGTTGATGGCGATGTCCGCCCCCAGGAAAGCCTTCGCAGTGCTGACTTTCTCATCAGTGCCGGCCGTGGTGGCCACCTTCGCGCCGTAGGCCTTGGCCAGCTGGATGGCCATGGTTCCGATCCCGCCTGTGGCGCCATGGATGAGTACCGTTTCCCCGGCCTGCAACTGGGCCGTCATGACCAGGTTCGAGTACACCGTGGCGGCCACTTCCGGCAGGGACGCCGCCGTCACCAAGTCAACGCCGTCGGGCAGCCGCAGGACCTGCTCCGCGGGAACGGCAACCTGCTGCGCGTAGCCGCCGCCGGCGAGCAGCGCCACCACTTTGTCGCCCAGCGAGAACGGCTTGGTCACACCCGTACCAAACCCTGCGATGCGGCCGGAAACTTCCAGTCCGGGGATCTCCGATGCGCCGGGCGGCGGCGGGTAGAACCCGCGGCGCTGCTGCACGTCGGCACGGTTCAAGCCGGCGGCCACGACATCGATCAACACCTCGCCGGGACCGGGCACCGGGGCCTCGACCTCGCGTACCTCGAGTACTTCCGGTCCTCCCGGTTCCGAAATGTAGACGGCTTTCATGGACCACTCCCTGTTCCTGACTCAATACCGGTCCAACCAGTGTGCACCGGGTCTGCACTGCGGGCCTGTTTTGTTGCAGGCAAGTGCCTATGAAACACTACTCGTTGAGGAAGGTTGTCCGAGCGGCCGAAGGAGCTGGTCTTGAAAACCAGTGTGCGGTAACCCCGTACCAAGAGTTCGAATCTCTTACCTTCCGCGATCAGGACCCCCGCCCGCCGGCAGCACCGGCAGGCGGGGGTCCTTCGTTTTAAGTCCGGGCTTCGTTCCGCTGACGTTGCCGGTATGCGGTGGCCAGCCTGCGCGCAGGCCCTTGATCGCTGTCAGGGCCTGCACATAGGGTCGGGGTGACCGGCTCCACTACCCCCGGACACGTTCCCACACCCCTCAGCCAGCCTTCCGCACCCCGCGACAGGAGACCGTTATGCCGAGCCCCATGTCCACCCCCGGCGCCCCTTGCTGGATCGACCTCGTGACGTCCGATATTTCCGCCGCCCGCACGTTCTACGGAGAGCTCTTCGGATGGGAATTCGAAACGGGCGACCAGGAGAAGTACGGCGGCTACACCACCGCCAGGAAGAACGGCAAGACAGTTGCCGGGATCATGCAGAAGGATGCCGGCATGGCGGCCTTGCCCGACATCTGGTCCACCTACCTGCGGAGCGAGGACGCCGCGGCCACCGCGGAAGCTGTCGGCCGCCACGGCGGCCAGGTCTACATGCCTCCCATGGATGTTCCGGAGCAGGGCTTCATGGCAATCTTCGGGGATGCGTCCGGCGCCTCAATCGGCGTCTGGCAGCCCCGGGAGATGAAGGGCTACGAGCTGGTGGCCGAGCCCGGTTCCGCCGCCTGGCACGAATTGCACGCCAAGGACTACGACGCCGCCGTGCGCTTCTACCAGGACGTCTTCGGCTGGGACACCGAAGTCATGAGTGATTCGCCGGAATTCCGCTACACCACGCTGGGGTCGGGCATGTCCGCGCAGGCCGGGATCCTCGATGCGTCCGGGTACCTGCCGGCTGAGGTGCCCTCGCACTGGCAGGTCTATTTTGCGGTGGCGGACACGGATGCCAGCATAGCCCAGGCCACCGCCATGGGCGCCACCGTCCTGGATGGCCCGGAAGACAGCAGCTTCGGCCGGGTGGCGATGCTCGCCGACCCCACCGGTGCCACGTTCAAAATCATCTCCAGCCAGGCGGGCCCGGCGGCATAGGCACGGGGTAACAGCACAGGGTCAAGCAACCGCCGCGGGCCCCCGACACCCGCAACAACTCATCCGATACCGGCCGGAGCTTCTTGCTACCGGCCGGTATTGTTTGTGATGGCCGGCACATCCAGGTATCAGGTGCCGGCCACCGCAACGGCATCACCCGCCCGGGGCCACGGTCGCTCCGGAATGGTGGACGGGCCGCTCCGCTGGGGAACGATCCGCCGAATGCACGCACTGGCCACTTTGCGTTCATTCAGTGCTGTTGGGATATGCCGGACAACCACTTGACCAGGAGCAGGGTCCGGCCCCAGTCCGATCGGTACAACCCGGACATACTCCAATGGGTCCCCCACCGGGGACAATCTCATGAAAGTAAGAGCGGATGCATCAAACACCTTGGAAATTAGCGCTGGGCACAGCGTTGTCGGCGGGGCTCATCGCAGCCCCGTTGACGGCCCTGCCTGCGGCAGCGGACAGCACGGCCGCGGAGGTCTCAGCCTCTGCAGGCACATCGCCCGTTGTCATCAACGAGGCCTACCTGAGCGGCGGAAGCAGCGGCGCCGCCTATAAGAACAAGTTTGTGGAGCTCTACAACACCTCGGACGCCCCGGTGTCACTGGACGGCTGGTCCGTCCAGTACCGCGCAGCCGGCGGGACGGGTGCGCCTTCCGGAGTGTCGGCACTGTCCGGTTCCATTGCGGCCAAGGGATATTACCTGGTCCAAGGCGGGAGCAACGGCGCTAACGGCGCGGACCTCCCCAAGCCAGACCTCGTAGCCGGCGGCCTGAACCCGAGCGGCACCGCGGGGACCATCGTGCTCGCCAAGCAGCCCTCCGCCGTCGTGCTTCCCACCGGTTCCACGGTAGAAACCGCCGGCGTTGCGGACCTCCTCGGGTACGGAACGTCGAACACCTTTGAAACCCAGGCCGCTGCGGCCCCGGCAGGCAACGCGGACGTCAAGAGCCTGAACCGGACCGGCGGCGCGGACAGCAACAACAACGCCGCCGATTTCAGCCTCAGCGCATCCATCACGCCGACAGCCTCCGGCGGGACCGCGCCCAACCCTGATCCGACGCCCACCCCTGATCCTGTGGCCAAGACCATCGCCGAGATCCAGGGGACCGGCACCGCCAGTCCCCTGACCGGTACCACCGTGACCACCAAGGGCAAGGTCACCGCTGCGTTTCCCACCGGCGGCCTGAACGGCTACTACCTCCAGACTCCCGGCACGGGCGGCGACCTGACGGCCACGAACCACGCGGCTTCGGACGGCATCTTCGTCTACTCCCCCGCCACGGTTGGCTCGGTCAAGGCCGGCGACTATGTCCAGGTGACAGGTACCGTGGCCGAGTACTACGGTATGACGCAGGTCAACGTCACCGCGGCAGCCGGGCTCACGCAGCTCACTGAGGCGGCGCCCGAGGTGAAGCCCACCATCTTCACCCTGCCCGCCACAGAGGCGTTCCGCGAGTCGCTGGAAGGAATGCTCCTGGCACCCCAGGGACCCCTGACGGTAACGGACAACTACAGCCTGAACCAGTACGGCGAGATCGGACTGGCCGGCGGCACCACTCCGCTGGTGCAGCCCACCGCCGTCGCCCCGTACGGCTCGGCGGAGTACAACGCCGCCGTTGCTGACAACGCGTCCCGCGGCATCAAGCTCGACGACGGCGCCAGCACCAACTTCCTCAAGGACGCCGCCACCAAGGCCGAGGTGCTGCCCTACCTCACCACCACGGACCCGGTCCGCGTCGGCTCTCCCGCGACCTTCACCACCAACGTGGTGCTGGGCTACGCCAACGAGTCCTGGAAGCTGCAGCCGCTGACCCACCTCACCGATGCCAACAAGGCAACGGTCCAGCCGGCCAGCTTCGGCGCCACCCGCACCGAAGCCCCCGCACCGGTGGGCGGCAACGTCAAGATCGCCTCGTTCAACGTGCTAAACTACTTCCCCACCACCGGGGACACCCTCACCGGCTGCACCTATTACGGGGACCGTGCCGGCAACCCCATCACCGTCCGCGGCGGCTGTGACGCCCGCGGAGCGGCCAACGCCGAGAACTTCCAGCGGCAGCAGGACAAGATCGTCGCCGCCATCACCAAGACCGGCGCCGACGTGGTCACGCTGATGGAGATTGAAAACTCCGCGCAGTTCGGCAAGAACCGGGATGACGCCCTCGCCAAGCTCGTCGAAGCACTGAACATCCCCACCCCAGGCATCTGGGACTATGTCCGCTCACCGGCCAACGCACCCCCGCTGGCCGATGAGGACATGATCCGCACCGCCTTCATCTACAAAAAAGCCGTTGCAGAACCCGTGGGTGAATCCATCATCCACAACGACACCACCGCTTTTGCCAGCGCCCGCAAGCCGCTGGCCCAGGTGTTCAAGCCCGTGGGCGGCGGCGCAGGCACCGAATTCATCGCCATCGCCAACCACTTCAAGTCCAAGGGCTCCGCCGCAACGCCGGACGACACGGACAAGGGCCAGGGCAACTCCAACCTCGCCCGCACCGCCCAGGCCAAGTCCCTGCTGGACTTCGCCACCTCGCTGCAGCAGTCGAAGGGCACCGACAAGGTCTTCCTGATCGGTGACTTCAACTCCTACGGCAAGGAAGACCCCATCAACGTCCTGACGGCCGCCGGCTACGTCAACCAGGACGATAAGGCAAAGAACGCCGACGGTTCCGCCAAGCACTCGTACCTTTTCGGCGGCCTGGTGGGGTCCCTGGACCATATCCTGGCCTCCCCTGCAGCCAACGGCGTGGTGACCGGCGCGGACATCTGGAACATCAACTCCGTTGAATCCGTGGCCCTGGAATACAGCCGCTACAACAACAACGTCACCAACTACTACGCACCGGACCAGTTCCGCGCCAGCGACCACGACCCCGTGGTGGTGGGCCTGGACCTGAAGTCCGCACCCTCCAGCGTTGACCTGAACTTCCTGGGCATCAACGATTTCCACGGCCGGATCGACGCCAACACCGTCCAGTTCGCCGGAACCATCGAGAAGCTGCGGGCGGCTGCCGCCCCCGGAGCAACAGCATTCCTCTCCGCCGGCGACAACATCGGCGCGTCCCTGTTTGCCTCCGCCGTGGCCAAGGACCAGCCCACCATCGATGTGCTGAACGCCCTTGAGCTCAAGGCCTCGGCAGTTGGCAACCACGAGTTCGACGGCGGCTGGGCAGACCTGCGCGACCGCGTCATTGCGGGCGGCAGCAACGCCAAGTTCCCGTACCTGGGTGCCAACGTGTACCGGAAGGGCACCACGGAACCGGTCCTGCCGGAGTACACGGTGCTGGACATGAACGGCATCAAGGTGGCCGTCATCGGCACCGTCACCCAGGAAGTCCCCTCCCTGGTGACTCCGGCCGGCATCGCCGACCTCGAGTTCGGCGACCCGGTGGAGGCCATCAACCGGGCCGCAGCGAAGATCAAGGCAGGCAACCTCGCCGACGTCATCATCGTGGAAAACCACGACGGCGCCGGGTCCGGTGTGGTGGAAGGCTCCACGCTGGAGCAGGAAGTGGCAGCTGGCGGCCCGTTCGCGAAGCTGGTCACCGAAACCACCGCAGACGTGGATGCCATCTTCACCGGCCACACGCACAAGGAATATGCCTGGGACGCCCCCGTCCCCGGTGTGCAGGGCAAGACCCGGCCCATCGTGCAGACCGGCAACTACGGCGAGAACGTGGGCCAGATCCAGCTGACCTTGGATACCGCCACCAAGGAAGTCACCGGTTACAAGGCCGGCAACGTCAAGCGGACCACTGATGCGGCCGCGGACCTGATCGCGGCCTACCCGCGGGTGGCCGCTGTGGATTCCATCGTGCAGAAGGCCCTGGCTGCCGCAGCCGAGGTAGGCAACCAGCCTGTCGGCTCGGTCACCAAGGACATCACCACCGCTTTCAGCACCGACGCCACAGGAACCGCAAAGCGCGATGACCGCGGCAGCGAGTCAACCCTGGGCAACCTGGTGGCCGACTCACTGCTCGATTCGCTCAAGCCGGCCGAACTGGGCGGGGCGGAGATCGGCGTCGTGAACCCCGGCGGCCTCCGCAACGAGCTGTACTACGCTCCGGACGGGACCATCACCTATGCCGAAGCGAACGCCGTTCTGCCGTTCGTCAACAACCTCTGGACCACCTCCCTGACCGGAGCGCAGTTCAAGACCCTGCTGGAGCAGCAGTGGCAGACCAACGCCGACGGCACGGTCCCCAGCCGCACGTACCTGCAGCTTGGCCTGTCCAAGAACGTGAACTACACCTACGACGCCGCACGCACCGCCGGGGACAGGATTACGTCAATCCGGGTCAACGGTGAGGTGCTGGATCCTGCCAAGTCCTACAGGGTGGGCACGTTCAGCTTCCTGGCAACCGGCGGTGACAACTTCCGGGACTTCACCCAGGGAGCCAATACGCGCGATTCCGGGCTCGTGGACCGGGATGCGTGGATCGGCTACCTGCAGAAGAGCAGCCCGGTGGCCCCGGACTTTGCCCGCCGTTCAGTGGCCGTGGTGAACACCACTGCCGCGGAGGTAAAGCCCGGCGAACCGGTCAACCTGGCGGTCTCCAAGCTGGACCTGACCTCGCTGGGCAGCCCGGTGAACACCGCGCTCGCCGGCGTTTTCACCGATTCAGCCGGCAAGGCCACCCAGGTGGGAACCGTGCCCGTATCGGCTGGGTCCGCCACCGTCAGCTTCGCCGTTCCGGCAGGAGCAGCCGCCGGTACGGCAACGCTGGTGCTCACCGCTGCGGAGTCCGGCACGAAGGTGACCGTCGCGGTACAGGTGGCAGCCACCACGCCGCTGCCGCCTGCGTGCACGGCACCCACCAAGCCGGCCAAGTGGTACGACGTCCTGGGCTGGATCCGCTACGGCATCGCCTGGCTCCAGTACCAGCAGTGCCTGCGCGGCTGATGCTGCGCCGGTAAGGCATAGAACACGAAAAGGGGTGTCCCTCCCGGCCAGCTGGCCGGGAGGGACACCCCTTTCATTGCGCGGGAGTTTTCGGCCCCGCGGTGCGTGCCCAAGAAGCTCAGTTCACGACGACGGTTTCCGAGTACGTGGACGAGTCGCCCTTGATAGAGGTGCTGCTGCGCCCGTCCACGCCTACCGGCACGTCACCGGCGATGGTCACGCGGTTGAGTTTGCGCGGCTGGCCATCGTAGTTGTCCGGCGCGTAGTGCTGGGTGATGCGGTTGTCGAACAGGACCAGCTGGTTGGGTTCCCAGTTCACCCGCACCACGTTTTCGGGGCGGGTGATGTACGCCTGAAGGATCCTGAGGATGTCTTTTGATTCGGTGTTGGACAGTCCCACGATCCGCAGCCGCTGGGCAAAACCGCCAATGAACAGGCCACGTTCACCCGTCAGGGGGTGGACCCGGACAACCGGATGGGCGGTTTCGAAGTGGATCCGGGTGAACTCCTTGCGCCGCTCCTCCGCGTTGGCGTGTTCGAGGTTCTTGGGCCGGGAGTAGTCGTAGTCGTTGGTGTGGATGGCCCAGAGGGTGTCGGCAAAGTTGCGCAGCTCGTCCGGCAGGTCCCGGTAGGCGCCGGCGGAGGAGGCAATAAGGGTTTCTCCCCCGTATTCCGGAAGGGTGATGCTGCGCAGGGTGGACGCCTGGGGCGGGTTGACCACGAAGGTGACATCGGTGTGCCAGTTGTTGGCACTGCCGTTCTCGCTGTCCACCGGCAGCACGGCGGGTTTGCCCTCCACCGATGCGACGGTGGGGTGGGCGTTGGTGAGCGGGCCGAAGTGGCTGGCAAAGCGGACCTGGTCCTCGTCCGTCAGCACGTTCGCTTCCCGGAAGACCAACGCTTTGTGGACGCTGAGGGCCTCGCGGATCTGCGCTACGGTGCCCGGGCTGAGGTCTGCGCTGAGTTCCAGGCCGCGGATTTCGGCGCCGATGCGGGAGCCGAGCTTCGCGAATTCGAGCTTTGTTTCGGTAACGGTGGTCATGGTGGTCATTGCCTTTCGCTTCGGGGTGTTTGGCTCAGTTCAGGTGGTTGGCTTTGCGTGTGGCAACCACTAGAGCAGAGCTCACGGGGATGCAGAAGAGGCAGGTTCTCCGTAGGAAATCCCAAGAAATGTGCTGCCACGCGGGGTTATCCGGAGCCTTGTCGGGCAGCACGGAGAACGCCTGCGAAACCCCGTGTCACATTCGGGCGGCGGGCGTTCATGGTCCGTAAGGAACGATCCGCCAAGCGCTTCACGAGTGGTCACGGGGACCGGCTCGGCGGACCCAGGGTTGGCCGATGTCCGGCATTCCCGGCGGATTTTGCCGTCCGGCCGGGTGCCCGGCAGCGGGCACGTCAAGTCATGCCGGCACGCATCGGACCGCCAAGGAGGAACCCGGACCTAATATTTCTGCCGGGAAAGAAGCCCTGTTACGTGGCACCGTGGTTCCCGTGCGCCGATCTGCCCGGGCAGGACTTCCAAACGGCCGGAGCCGGGCGGGGCGGGAGCGCGCGTCGGCGGGTGAACCGCCACAACAGAGCACGCGTTGACGGGAGAACCGCCACGAGTGAGCGCGCGTTGACGGGTTAGCGGCGGAGGATGGCCTGGGCGATTTCGTCGGCGTCCCGGAGGGTGCGCTGGCCGCTGCGGTAGGCCGGGGTGCCCGGCTGGTGCGCCTCGGCGGCGATGGCGGTTCCCCACTGGGCGGAGGACAGCTGCAGTCCCAGCACGTACATCCCCTCGGTGACCGACCCGTTGGCGGCGACGGGCCGGTACGGGTGCGGCTCCACATCCAGGCCGGTGGACTGTACCGGCGCCCCCTCGGCGGTCATCATGTGCCTGGACCGGACCAGCCCGTCCTTGAGCAGCTGCTGCAGGAGCGGAGAGTCGTTGGCCGAGACCCGGTTGCCGGGTGCCAACGCCTCCACCATGGTCCGGGCAGCGGCCGGCGGGCCCTCCACCCAAGGAGAGGCAGCGGTGAAGGTTCCGGCTTTGCGGTCGACGCCGAATTTCGGGTCCGGGCCCACAAAGCTGACCACGCCGGCCCGCGCCAGCGCGGCCAGCTGCTCCGAGCGCAGCGCCGGCGGCCCGCTGGCCAGCCCCTCCACGAACGACTCGAACCAGCCCCGCAGGCCGGCAACCCAGGATTCGTCGGTGATGCCGCCGTCAGCCACTGCCGTCTTGAGCACCGCGCGGCCGTGGTGCAGGGCACCGATGGCCATCTTCACGGGATCATCCTCGCCGAGCGCGGAGCGGCGGGCATCGTCCAGGAGGAATTCGACGACGGCGGCGTCCTGCTCGGGGCGCGACGCGAAAGTGCGCCCTGCAAGAGGCGCGGCCAGCCCCTGAAGGTCCAGCCGGTGGCGCGGCCCCACGTGGATGGCCAGCACGCTGTCCACGGCGTCTTCCCAGTTGGCGGCGCTGTGCGCGTGCGGGTGCAGGGCTTCCTCGAGTGCGGCCAGGAACGCTGTACTGTCCGGCACGGCGCCAGGCTGCGCGCGCACGAGGGTTGAATAGTAGGCCCAGAGGGCGTCGCGGTGCAGCAGCGGCCACAGGTCGTGGTCGAACCCGGGCCGGATTCCCGCGGCCTCGAACCGGTCCAGCGCCGCCTCCGTTAGATAACGGAGCGTGACCGACGACGCGTAATAGCCTGCCAGCGCCGCTTTGGCCCGGTAAGGGGTCCCCCGGCGCGAGGCGGCGATGATGAACGGTTCCTGTCCGGAGGGCTCGTATTCCAGCCGGCCGGCCGGGCCGCCGGCAGTGAACTTGCCACCCCGGCCTTCGGTCAGCTGGACCATCGTGTCGAAGAAGTTCAGCCCCATGCCGCGCACCAGGACAGGCTCGCCCGCCGGAATCTGTGCCCAGTCCACGTCAGCAGGCACGGCCGGTGGCAGGTACCGCAGCCCCAGCTGGGCCGCTGAGGCCTGCAGTTCACGCTGTTCGGGGTTGAGCCTGGACGGGATGTGCCCCAGGGCCAGCACCACGGAACCGGTGCGGAGGGTCTCACCGGTGGCCAGGCCGACGTCGAACGTGCCGTCACCCACCGGGTGCACCGACAACGCGGACGTTTCGTGGAAGTCGATGGTGACGCCGTCGGGCGCCTTTTCCAGAAGGTCCTGCAGTGTGGAGCGAAGGTACCGGCCGTAGAGCGCCCGGCTGGGGAAGTCGTTGGACCCGAGCACGGCAAGTTCGGCGCGTTCATCCGCGGTGAGGGCCGGGAGTGGATCCTGCTGTTGGCGTTCGCGCCAGCGGTCGAAGGTGGTCCCGGCGACGGCGGCGGGCAACCCTGGGTCTTCGGGAATCAGCGTGGGGTAGAAGGACTGGGTGTTCATCAGGAACAGCCGCGACTGTCCCGGCTGCCAGACATGGCCCGGCCCTGCGGGGTAGGGGTCGATGACGTCGACATGGAGCCGCATGGCAGCCCCTCCGTGTTCCTGATGTGCCGCATGGTGGCCGGCGTGGGCGAGCAGGCGCTCCAGGACGCTGGTCCCCCGGGGGCCGGCACCGATGATGGCGGTCCGGATGCTCTGCGTATTTTCCACGCCTTCCAGAGTACGGGCTTGTGTTGAAGAGGAAGGGCTGGCCGCTTGACTTGCCACCCCGTCACGGATGTTGTTTGGATGGGGCGCATGACCACCACTGCAGCTGATTCAGCGTCCGGCCACGGCAACACCCCCACGGACGGCAGGCCTGCGGGCACCGGCCCGGGCGGCAACGGCGGCCCAGCGCCGGAACCGACCGACGAAAACGTGTGGCTCGAGGAGATCTACGGCGAAGAGCAGCTCGCCTGGGTCAAGGAGCAGAACTCCCGCACGGAAGACCTCCTGGAGGACGCCGATTACGCGGAGCTCGAGGGCAGCATCCTGGAGGTGCTGGACTCCACCGACCGGATCGCCATGGTGGGCAAGCGCGGTGACTGGTACTACAACTTCTGGAAGGACCGGGAGAACCCCAAGGGCCTGTGGCGCCGCACCACCTGGGAAAGCTACTGCACGGATTCCCCCGAATGGGACGTGTTGCTGGACGTGGACGCCCTGGCCGCCACCGAAGGTGAGGAGTGGGTGTTCCACGGCGCTACGTTCCTCCGGCCCGCCGCGGGCGAGCCATACCGGCACGCTCTGCTGGCGCTCTCCCCCGACGGCGGCGACGCGAACCGCTACCGGGAGTTCGACGTCGAATCCCGCACCTTCGTTGACCCGGCGGCGGGTGGGTTTGACCTGCCGACGGCGAAGGGCAACGTGTCCTGGCTGGACGCGGACACACTGCTGGTGTCCTCCACGGCGGACGGTTTGCCCAAAACTGCGTCCTCCTACGCCCGGACCGGCGTCACCCTGGAACGCGGCGGAACCCTGGCCGCAGCACCCCGGCTGTTCGAGGTACCCGAACATCACATGATGGCCGTGGTGGCGCACGACTCCACCCCCGGCTTCGAGCGCACCTTCGCTGTGGACTACATCGACTTCTTCAACCGCACCACCCTGGTGCTGCGCGACGGTTCATGGGTGGCCATCGACGTTCCCACCGACGTCAACGTCAGCGCCCACCGCGAATGGCTGCTGTTCCGCCCGCAACGGGACTGGGCGTTGGATGGCACTACCTATCCGGCCGGCGCGCTGCTGGCCGCCAACTTCGAGGACTACCTGGCCGGTGGACGGGACCTCGTGGTGCTGTTCACGCCGGACGCCCACACATCCCTGCAGTCGTGGAGCTGGACGCGGAACTTCCTGCTCCTCAACCTCCTGAGGGACGTGTCCTCGGAAATCCGGGTGCTGGACCCGTCCCGCCCGGCGGACGCCGCCGACGGGTCTTTCGGGGACGGCTCCGCCTGGGCCCCCACGCTCCTGGATGCCTGCCCGCCGCTGCATGACGTCAACGCCTATGCCGTGGACGACGAGGATGACTCAGCGGCTGACGGCGGTGCAGGCGACGACTTCTGGCTGGTCGCCACCGGATTCACCACCCCCAGCACGCTGATGCGCGGCACGCTGGAACGCGGCCGCGACGATGCCGGGACGCCCGGTGTGGTGAGCCGGCACACGGAAGTGAAGTCCTCGCCGTCGTTCTTCTCCGACGCCGAGTACGAGGTCCAGCAGCACTTCGCGGTTTCCGACGACGGCACACGGGTTCCGTACTTCCAGGTCTCCTCCCATAACCTGCCCCTCGACGGCCAGAACCCCACCCAGCTCTCCGGCTACGGCGGCTTCGAGGTCTCCCGGACGCCCGCCTACAGCGGAACGGTGGGACGGGCGTGGCTGGAGCGGCGGACCACCGGGCTGGAGCTCGACGGCGGCGAGGCACCGCACTCGCGCGGCGGCGTCTACGTGGTGGCGAACATCCGCGGCGGCGGCGAATACGGGCCGGCCTGGCACCGCGCCGCCCTGCAGGAAAACCGGCACAAAGCCTACGAGGACTTCGCGGCGGTGGCACGGGACCTGATCTCCCGGGGCGTCACCTCCCGCGAGCGCCTGGGCTGCGTGGGCGGATCGAACGGCGGGCTGCTGGTGGGCAACATGCTGACCCGCTACCCCGAACTGTTCCGGGCGGTCTCCTGTGGCGTGCCGCTGCTGGACATGCGCCGCTACACCAAGCTGTCCGCCGGGCACTCCTGGATTGCGGAGTACGGAGACCCGGACGTCGCGGAGCAGTGGGAGTACATCCGGACCTTCTCCCCGTACCACCTGCTCAAGGACGGCATCGAATACCCCGAAACGTTCATCTGGACGGCCACTTCGGACGACCGCGTGGGCCCGGTTCAGGCACGGAAGATGGCGGCCCGCATGCTCGCCATGGGCATCCCCAACGTCTGGTTCCACGAGGCATTGGAGGGCGGCCACGCGGGAGCGTCGGACAACCGGCAGGCGGCAGCTTTGCAGGCCCGCAGCCAGCACTTCCTGTGGAAAGCGCTGGCGGGCGGAACGTCGTGACGGACGTTCCCGCGCCTGGTGTGTCTGGGTCCGGGGTGCCGGGGCCTGCGGTCTCGGTCCGCAGGGCCGTTGCCGCGGATGTGGAACCGCTCGCGGACGTGCACATCAGGTGCTGGCAGGAAACCTACCGCGGGATGCTGTCCGACGCCTTCCTGGCGGCTGCCGACAAGGAGGGCCGACTGGCGCTGTGGCGGCACCTGCTTGACCGCCCTGAGCCCGCCGAAGCGTGGGTGGCGTGCGACGGCGATACGGTAGTCGGCTTCGCAGGCACCCGTTCAGTTCCGGCACCGGATTCCCCGGAAGGACACCCGCCGCCAAGGTCCGGCCCCCTGGAACTGTGGGGGCTGTACCTGTTGGCGTCCCGCCAGGGGCTCGGCCTCGGAAGGCAGCTGATCAGCACAGCCCTGGGCACCCGGGCCGCGAGCCTCTGGGTGGCCGCGGGGAACAGCCGTGCCATCGGCTTCTACCGGCGGTTCGGCTTCGAACCGGACGGCGTGGAGGACACCCTGGCGGACTGGGAGGACCTGCCCGAGATCAGGATGGTGCGCCCGGTCCAGCCCGCTGCCTAGGCTGACCGGGCCCGTCCAGCCTTCCGCGTCGCGGGGCCGCAGCCGTTTTGCACTGCATGGCCGGATCTGCGTATCCTTGGTGGGCTAGGAATAGCAATTGGAGACGTGCCAGAGCGGCCGAATGGGCTTCACTGCTAATGAAGTGTGGGGCACAACTCCACCGGGGGTTCAAATCCCCCCGTCTCCGCGTTCGGCCCCGGTCCCTGGACCGGGGCCTTTTGCGTACCCGGGGAAGGTTTTGCGGCGCGGTCCGGGCTTGCTCCTGACTTTGTTCGCGAATCAGAGCCTCGACGGCATGGCCTGGCGAACAGGCTTCTGACCCGGGCGGCCAGGCGCCGGATCCCGCCCCGCAACTCCGCGCAGTCCGGGGATCGGACGCACTCTGCTGGCTCAGGCTGCCGGGTGGCAGGATAAGCGGATGGCAGCAAAAGATCGGTCCGGCGTGCACGGGGATGCCGCGCAGGTATGGAGCCCACGGCTGGCCCTTCTGGTGGCGGCAACTTTTTTCATGGAGTTCCTCGACGGGACCATCCTCACCACCGCCATTCCCAATATCTCAGCCGACTTCAGCGTTCCCGCGGCCGACGTGAACATCACCATGACGGCGTACCTGCTCACCGTCGCCGTCGGGATTCCCATCAGCGGCTGGCTGGCCGAACGCTTCGGGGCGCGAAGGATCTTCTGCCTGGCTGTTGCCATCTTCACCGTTGCGTCACTGGCCTGCGCCCTCAGCCAGGACCTGACCACACTCACGCTGAGCCGCATCGCCCAGGGAGCCGGGGGCGCCATGATGGTTCCGGTGGGCACGCTGGTGGTACTGCGCGGCACGCCCAAGTCGGAGCTTCTGCGCGCCACGGCGTTCCTGGTCTGGCCCGGCCTGCTGGCGCCGGTCCTCGCACCCCTGGTGGGCGGTGCGCTCACCACCTACCTGTCCTGGCACTGGATCTTCCTGATCAACCTCCCTCTGGGACTGGCTGCCTTCATTGCGGCCCTGCGCCTGGTCCCGTCGTCCGCTGGGGACAAGGGGCGGCGGCTGGACTGGCCCGGACTGTTCCTCACCACGCTGGGCGTTGGTGCCCTGGTGGTGGGCCTCGAGCTGGCCAGCTCCCACCCTGACGGCCCCTGGGCGGGCATCAGCGCCGCCGCAGGAGCAGCCTCCCTGCTCGCGGCCGTGTTCTGGATGCGCCGGGCACGGAACCCGCTGTTCAACCTGGCCGTGTTCCGGACCCGCACCTTCCGTGCCATGGCCACCGGCGGATTCGTTTACCGGCTGACCATCAGCTCGGTTCCGTTCCTGCTGCCGCTGATGTTCCAGGCCGGTTTCGGCTGGACCCCCATCCACGCGGGCGCCATGGTGGCTGCCGTCTTCATCGGCAACATCGGCATCAAACCCGCCACCACTCCCCTGATCCGCCGCTTCGGGTTCAAAGCCATGCTGGTGTTTGCCTCCCTCGCCTCAGCAGCCACTTTTGCGCTGTGCGCACTACTGACCCCGGAGACTCCGCAGGTGCTGACGTTTGCCCTGCTGGTCTGCAGCGGGGCCTTCCGCTCCATCGGCTTCTCGTCCTACGCCTCGGTGCAGTACGCCGACATCGTCCCCGCGCAGCTCACATCAGCCAACACCGTCTCGGCAACCCTGGTGCAGCTCGCCACCGGCGCCGGGATCGCAGTGGCTGCCCTGCTGATCCGCATCTTCGACGGGCTTGGCTCGTTTCCCCAGGATGGCGCCGGCCCGTACCGCGGAGCTTTCCTGGCCATGGCAGTCCTGATGCTGGCAAGCACGGTGGACAGTGCTTTGCTCCCGCGGCATGCGGGAGCAGCGGTCAGCCGGCCTGCGCCAGGACCAGCGGAAGCACAGCCCCGGCCCCGGCCTGCCGAAGGGCACGTCCCGCGACAGTAAGGGTCCACCGGCTGTCCGCCAGGTCATCGATCAGCATCACGCTCTGCCCCTGGATGGAACCCAGCGCCGCTTCGAGTTCGGTGCCAACCACCACCCGGTCCCAGACGCCGGCCAACCGGTAGGCACTGTTGCCGCCCCGGCTTCCGGTGGGGCCGCCGTGGGCCAACTGCAGGCCGCCGAGGTAAGGGATGCGGCCGATGTCCGAGATGCCGCGGGCGAGGGATTCCACCAGCTGCGGTTTGCTGCGCGACGGCATACTCACGATCGCTGCCGGCCGGCCACCGCCGCTCCACCCTGCCGTCCGGGAGTCACCTGTTCCCCACTCGCGCAGGACCTGGACGCACGCCTGCAGCATGGCAGGGTCCACCGGACGGTCTTCCGCGCCGGCGGCGAAAACGGTTCGCAGGGCGCCGCCCCAGCCAAGGTCGGTCAGCCTGGCCAGCACGCGGCCCTCCGAGAGCGCTTCCGGAGGCTTGATTTTTCCCTTGACCGGAACACCCAGCCGGTCCATCCCGCTGGGCCACTGCAGCCGCGACTCAAGGACGCCGCCGGCCCTGCTGAGCGTCTGCCCGGCCGCGTTCGTGGCATCGGCTGCGACGTCGGCGGGGAACCACTGCCCGGCGCAGTTGTCGCACCGGCCGCAGGCGTGCGCGGTCTCATCGTCGAGGACGGACGTGATGTATTCCATCCGGCACCCGGCAGTGTCCTGGTAGATGATCATGGAGTCCTGCTCATCGACGCGGGCCTCGGCAATGCGCTGGTACCGCTCCGCGTCATAGACCCACGGCCGTCCGGTGGACCGCCAGCCTCCGCCTACCCGTTCCACGGCCCCATCCACGGAGAGGACCTTGAGCAGCAACTCCAGCGGGGTCCGCCGCAGGTCCACCCGTGCTTCCAGCGCCACGGTGGACACAGCACTTCCCGCCTCGGCGAGCGCAGTCAGGACGGCGGCAGCTTTCTCCTCCGACGGCATGGACGCGGTGGCGAAGTACTGCCAGATGTCCCGGTCCTCGGAGCCCGGCAACAGCAGGACATCGGCGTTGGCGGCTCCACGGCCTGCACGGCCCACCTGCTGGTAGTAGGCAACCGGCGACGACGGCGCCCCGAGGTGGACCACGAATCCAAGGTCCGGCTTGTCGAAGCCCATGCCCAATGCGGACGTAGCCACCAGGGCCTTAACCTGGTTGTCCTTGAGCAGCTGCTCGGCGCGTTCCCGGTCTGCGGGGTCTGTGCGGCCGGTGTAGGACAGCACTTCGTGGCCCGCCTCCGACAACAGCCGGGCGGTGTCCTCAGCGGCGGAAACGGTCAGGGTGTAGATGATGCCGCTGCCGGGCAGGTCCGAGAGATGGGTCAGCAGCCACCCAAGGCGCTGGCGGGCGTCAGGGAGCGCCAGGACGCCTAGCCGCAGTGAATCTCGGCCGAGGGCGCCGCGAATGGTCAGGACGCCGGCGCCGAGTTGCTCCTCGATGTCGTGCACCACGCGGGAGTTGGCCGTGGCCGTGGTGGCCAGCACCGGCACCGAATCCGGCAACTGCTCGATGAGGTCAGCGATCCGGCGGTAATCCGGACGGAAGTCATGGCCCCAGTCCGAGATGCAGTGTGCCTCATCGATGACCAGCAGTCCGGTGCGCCGGATCAGTTCCGGCAGCTGGTTTTCCCGGAAAGAGGGGTTGGTCAAACGTTCCGGCGAGACCAGGAGGACGTCCACCTGGTCCGCTGCAAGCTGTTCGCGGACGGTGTCCCACTCCAGCTGGTTCGCCGAGTTGATGGCCACGGCCCGGACACCGGCCCTGGCGGCAGCCGCCACCTGGTCACGCATGAGTGCCAGCAACGGCGACACGATCAGGGTGGGGCCGGCCCCGCGGCGGCGCAGCAGGAGGGACGCCACGAAATAGACAGCCGACTTGCCCCACCCGGTGCGCTGGACCACCAAAGTCCGCCGGCCGCCGTCGACGAGCGCCTCGATGGCCTCGTACTGGCCGTCGTGGAAATCTGCCCCGGAGTTTCCCACCAGCTCGCGCAGCACCGCAAGCGCCTGGCTGTGGGTGGCGGTACCGGAACCGCCGGGAGGGGACGGCTGCGCAAAGGACGCGTCAGCCCTGAAATCAGCACCAGGATCAGCATCGGTTTGGGAAAGGGTGGCGTTCCGGATATCAACCATTGATTCAGTATCCCAGCCGCCCCCGACAACCGGCCTCCGCCCAACTGATATGTGGAAAGGCCCACAGATCCCTTGCGTCACAAACGCCAGCCCCGTCTTCCCCTCCACAGGCACCGCGCGGGTCCACGTAAGATAAAGCCCGTGACTAGCGAACAGACAACGACTTTTGACCTTTCGGCATCCTTCAAGGCCTACGACGTCCGTGGCATTGTGGGCGAATCCATCACCGCCGAAATCGTCGAAGCCGTGGGGGCCGCGTTCGTGGACGTCCTGCAGCTCGAAGGCCAGACCATCCTGGTGGGCGGCGACATGCGCCCCTCCTCCCCCGAGTTCAGCAAGGCCTTCGCCGACGGCGCCGCCACCCGCGGCGCCAACGTGGAACTGCTGGACCTGATCTCCACCGATGAGCTCTACTTCGCCTGCGGCCTCCTCAACCGGGCCGGGGCCACCTTCACCGCGAGCCACAACCCCGCCGGCTACAACGGCATCAAGATGTCCAAGGCCGGGGCAGTTCCCATCTCCTCCGAAACCGGGCTGAAGGACATCCAGTCCCTGGCCGAGCACTACCTCAGCACCGGCACCATCCCGGCTGCCGGCCAGCGCGGCCAGATTGGTGTGCGCGACGTCCTGAAGGAGTACTCCGAGTACCTTCGCAAGCTGGTGGACCTCTCGGGATCACGCCGCCTGAAGGTTGTAGTGGACGCCGGGAACGGCATGGCCGGGCTGACCACCCCCGCCGTGCTGGGTGACGCCCTGCTGCCCAAGCTTCCGTTCGACATCATTCCGCTGTACTTCGAACTGGACGGTTCCTTCCCGAACCACCCCGCCAACCCGCTGGAGCCGGAAAACCTCCGTGACCTGCAGGCCGCCGTCATCGAACACGGCGCGGACATCGGCCTGGCCTTCGACGGCGACGCCGATCGCTGCTTCGTGGTGGACGAAAAAGGCGAGCCCGTCTCGCCGTCGGCCGTTACCGGCATGGTGGCCCGTCGTGAAATTGCCCGCGCGAAGGCCCAGGGCGAAGCCACCCCCACCATCATCCACAACCTCCTCACCTCCCGCGCCGTGGCCGAACTGGTGGAGCACGACGGCGGCCGGGCCGTCCGTACGCGCGTGGGCCACTCCTTCATCAAGGCAGTCATGGCCGAGGAAGGCGCGGTGTTCGGCGGCGAGCACTCGGCACACTTCTACTTCCGCGACTTCTGGAACGCCGACACCGGCATGCTGGCCGCCATGCACGTCCTGGCCGCACTCGGCGAACAGGATGGCCCCCTGTCCGAGCTTGGCCGCGAGTACGAGCCCTACGTCAGCTCCGGGGAGATCAACTCCGAGGTGGAGGACAAGCCTGCCGCCGTCGAGCGCGTGCGTGCAGACTTCGCCGGCGAGGACATCACCATCGACACCCTGGACGGCAGCACCTTTACGGCCAACGACGGCAGCTACTGGTTCAACCTGCGCCCGTCCAACACCGAACCCTTCCTGCGGCTCAACGCCGAAGCAACCGACCAGGCCACCATGGAACGGGTCCGGGACCGGGTCCTGGCACTCGTGCGGGCCTAGGCCATGGCTGACCATACCGGGCCCGCGGCGGCGGGACAGGAAAGCTGGCGCGACTCTGTCCCCGAAGACACGGCGGCGGACCTTGAAAACCTCCTTGGAACCGGCGTCAGCGCCGCCCAGGAGCAGCTTCAGCGCGCAGGCGGCTTCCTCCCGTTCGCCCTCACGGTGCAGAACGACGGCGAGGTGCGGCTGGTGGCCGTTTCCCCGGCGGATGCCGAGGAAGGAAGCGGCGCCGAGTTCGACGCTGACGCCATGATCAGCGACCTGAACGCGCTGTTGAAGCAAAACCGGGATGACTACCGCGCCGCTGCCCTGGTGTGCGACATCCTGCTGGTGGAGGAGGACTCCGACGCCATCCATGTTGCCGCCGAGCACCGGGACGGCTCCGTGTTTGCCGCGGTGCTTCCCTATGCGGCCAACGCCGACACCCAAACGTGGGAGTTCGGCGAACTGGAGGCCGACACCAACGAACCCGCCATCTGGGTGGACTAGACCAGGCACCGCGCCATGAAGATCAACGCGTTTGCCGACGTCAGCCTGCGGGCACTGATGGTCCTGGCGGCTGCCCCCGGAAACCAGCTGCTGACCACCCAGAACATTGCCGACTCCGTGGGGACGCCCTACAACCACGTCAGCAAAGCGATGGCCAGGCTCCGCACCATGGGACTGATCGACGTGGAGCGCGGACGCACCGGCGGTTCCCGGCTGAGCAGCGCCGGCAGGACGGCCACCGTGGGACAGATCCTGCGCGAACTCGATACCCGTACCGACCCCGCCGACTGCATGGCCGCCACGGGCAACTGCCCGCTGATCAATGAGTGCAAACTGCGCGCGGCCCTTGCCCGGGCGCGCGAGGCGTTCTACCGCGAGCTTGACCCTGTAGTCATTGCCAACCTTCCGGGGTCCCGCCAAATGGCGCCGGTATTCGAGATGATCGGCCTCCGCCCCGGGCTTCCGGAGTCCCTCCGCCCGGGCGTGCAGCCGGGGCAGTAGCCCGGGCCCCACCCGTTAAAGCCGAAAGCATTCTCCCAGTTTGATTTCAAACTTCTACGAGGTGTAGAACTGAGGCAGAAATACTTGTATTTCAAATGCAAGCATTTCAACACGGCCGGACGAAGGCCCCGGTCCCAACCTCAGGAGTCCGCAATGCTCTCGGATAAATCCCGCCCCGTCATCGAAGCCACACTGCCGCTGGTGGGGTCACGGATCGGCGACATTACCCCCAAGTTCTACGCCCGCCTGTTCGCCGCACACCCGGAACTCCTGGACGGTCTCTTCAGCCGGTCCAACCAGCGCAACGGAAGCCAGCAGCAGGCCCTGGCCGGAAGCATCGCCGCTTTCGCCACCCACCTGGTCAACAATCCGGGCACCCTGCCGGAAACCGTCCTGTCCCGCATCGCCCACCGCCATGCTTCCCTTGGCATCACCGAACCGCAGTACAAAGTGGTCTACGAGCACCTGTTCGCCGCGATCGCGGAGGACCTGGCCGAAGTGATCACCCCTGAGATCGCCGAAGCCTGGACCGAGGTCTACTGGCTCATGGCAGACGCGCTCATCAAACTCGAAAAAGGCCTGTACGCGGCCCAGGCCAACGGCCGGATGTGGGCACCATGGCGCGTGGCCGCCAAGGCGCCGGCCGGCGTTGGATCCATGACATTCACCCTGGAACCCGCCGACGACACCCCCATCACCGAAGCGCTTCCCGGCCAGTACGTCAGCGTCAAGGTCCAGCTTCCGGACGGCCTGCGCCAGGTGCGCCAGTACTCCCTGTCCGGCGAAGCCGGCACCAGCCGCAGTTTCACCACCAAGAAGGACGACGGCGGTGAAGTTTCCCCCGTCCTGCACAACAATGTCCAGGTGGGCGACATCCTCGAAATCTCGAACCCGTACGGCGAGATCACGCTCAAGGAAGGCGACGGGCCGGTGGTCCTGGCCTCCGCCGGCATCGGATGCACCCCCACGGCTTCCATCCTTCGCTCGCTCGCCGCAACCGGCTCCGACCGGCAGGTCCTGGTGCTGCACGCGGAGAGCACCCTGGACAGCTGGGCCCTGCGCGGCCAGATGACGGACGACGTCGAACGCCTGGACGGCGCCGAGCTGCAGCTGTGGCTGGAGCAGCCGGCGGACGGGGCGAAGGAAGGATTCATGTCCCTGCGTGAGGTGGACCTTCCCGCCGATGCGTCCCTGTACCTGTGCGGTCCGCTGCCGTTCATGAAGAGCATCCGCAACGAGGCCATCAACGCCGGCATTCCGGCAACCCGCATCCACTACGAAGTCTTCGGCCCGGACATCTGGCAGGCCAGCTGACCACTTGGTTAACGGACGACGGCGGCCCCGCACCTTCTCGCGAAAGGTGCGGGGCCGCCGTCGTACTTAGCGAAGAACTGCTAGGCCAGGCGGGCCTTCAGGCCGCTCAGCTCGGACTGCAGCGCCTGCGGGAGGGAGCCGCCGAAGTTGTCGAACCATTCCTCGATTGAGGCCAGCTCGGCGGCCCACTCAGCGGAGTCAACCTTGACGGCTTCCTCCACCTGGGCGGGGGTCATGTCCAGGCCGTCGAGGTCGATGGCCTCGCCGGTGGGAACGAATCCGATGGGGGTTTCGACGGCGTCGGCCTTGCCCTCAAGGCGCTCGATGGCCCATTTGAGGACGCGGGCGTTGTCGCCGAATCCGGGCCAGGCGAAGCCGCCTTCGGAGTTCCGGCGGAACCAGTTGACCAGGAAGATCTTGGGCAGCCGCTCCGGATTCGCCTTGGCAGACAGGTTGACCCAGTGGTTCAGGTAGTCGCCTGCGTCGTAGCCGATGAAGGGCAGCATGGCCATGGGGTCGCGGCGGACCACGCCCACCGCACCGGCTGCAGCCGCAGTGGTTTCGGAGGACAGCGTGGAGCCCATGAAGATGCCGTTGGACCAGCTGCGGGCCTCGGTCACCAGAGGGATGGTGGTCTTGCGGCGGCCGCCGAACAGGATGGCGGACAGCTCCACGCCCTCGGGGCTGTTGTATTCCTCCGCGAGCATGTCGATCTGGTCGATCGGGGTGCAGAAGCGGGAGTTCGGGTGCGCAGCGGGCTTGTCCGAGTCCGGCGTCCAGGAGTTGCCCTGCCAGTCAGTGAGGTGCGCAGGGGTTTCCTCGGTCATGCCCTCCCACCACACGCCGCCGTCGTCGGTCAGCGCAACGTTGGTGAAGATGCTGTTGCCCTTGGCGATGGCACGCATGGCGTTGGGGTTGGTGCCCCAGCCGGTACCGGGGGCCACACCGAACAGGCCGGCCTCGGGGTTGACGGCGCGGAGCTCGCCCTCCTTGCCAAAACGCATCCAGGTGATGTCGTCGCCGAGGGTTTCGACCTTCCAGCCGCTGATGGTGGGATCAAGCAGCGCGAGGTTGGTCTTGCCGCAGGCGGACGGGAAAGCGGCGGAGACGTAGTACGTCTTCTGCTCGGGTGAGGTGAGCTTGAGGATGAGCATGTGCTCGGCCAGCCAGCCCTCGTCGCGGGCCATGACGGAAGCGATACGCAGGGCGTAGCACTTCTTGCCGAGCAGGGCGTTGCCGCCGTAACCGGAGCCGAAGGACCAGATGGAGCGCTCCTCCGGGAAGTGCACAATCCACTTGTCCGGGTTGCACGGCCAGGGCACGTCGGCCTGACCCTGCTCCAGCGGTGCGCCCAGGGAGTGCAGGGCCGGAACGAAGAAGGCGTTGGTCTCGGTGATGCGGTTCAGGACGTCGGTGCCGATACGGGCCATGATGCGCATCGAGGCAACAACGTAGGCGCTGTCAGTGATTTCAACGCCGAACTTGGGGTCCTCGGCGTCAAGGTGGCCCATGACGAAGGGGATGACATACATGGTGCGGCCACGCATGGAGCCGGCGAACAGGCCGCGCAGCTTTTCCTTCATCTCGGCCGGAGCCATCCAGTTGTTGGTGAAGCCGGCGTCGCGCTTGTTCTCGGAGCAGATGAAGGTCTGTTCCTCCACCCGGGCAACATCGGCCGGATCGGAGAAGGCTGCGAAGGAGTTGGGGAACAGGTCCTGGTTGAGCCTGGTCAGCGTGCCGGCGGCCACGAGTTCGTCGGTGAGGCGCGTGTTCTCCTCTTCCGACCCGTCAACCCAGTAGATGCGGTCCGGCTGCGTCAGCTCAGCAACCTCTTCGACCCATGCCAGCAGTCCGGCATGTGTGGTGGGTGCTTCGTCAAGCAGCGGCTTCTGTGCCAGATCGCCCATTGCGGTTCCCTTCCTCGGGTTCATCGGTGTGTCCTAAATGCTATGGTCCGGACCAGTGCCGGTTTTCGGCAGTTTGCTTGCTACGACTTTGCTCAAATTGCGGATTCCGCGAGATTCCAAGGAATATTTGTGGAAAATTCTACGATTAAGTGAGTAAGGTCACCTAGACCGGTCTAGTAGCGCAGATAACAGGGCTCTCGATTTGGCACTCCGCCGAGACTCGCGTAAAGTAATTCGAGTTCCAAGGAGAGCGGTTCTTCTCCCAGGAACACGAGATGCGCCCATAGCTCAGCTGGATAGAGCGTCTGTCTACGGAACAGAAGGTCAGGGGTTCGAATCCCTTTGGGCGCACAGATGAGGTCCGCACCGGTTCGCCGGTGCGGACCTTTTGCTTTAAGTCCCGGCCCGCAGACCCCCGCACCCGCCGGCGCATTCACTCCCGGCCTCGTTCGCGAGTCAGAACCTTATGGGCCCGGATGCGCGAACAAGGCCAGGATCCGCGAAGACCGCTCCAGGTCTACCCTCGACGTCCCGGGCCCGCTACCTGCGCCAAACCATTCCGCTACGCAGCCACCAGCCACCAGCCACCAGCCACCAGCCACCTTGTAAACCTGCCTCGCCTCCCCCGGCGTAGCAAGCCTCGGCCCGCCTCCCCGGCGTAGGCTGTCCCCATGATTCCTGAGCCTGCTGGGCGCGAGTATGACGTAGTAATAATCGGTGCCGGCGCTGCCGGCGAAAACGTGGCAGACCGCGTGGTCAAGGGCGGGCTGACCGCCGTACTCGTTGAGGCTGAACTGGTGGGCGGTGAGTGCTCCTACTGGGCCTGCATGCCATCCAAGGCCCTGCTCCGGCCGGGCACCGCACTGCACGGGGCGCAGACGACGCCCGGCGCCAAGGAAGCCGTGACCCGGACGCTGGACGCCAAAGCCGTCCTGTCCCGCAGGAACTACTTCACCTCTAACTGGACGGACGACTCCCAAGTGGACTGGGTCAAGGATTCCGGCATCGAGCTGGTCCGTGGCCACGCCTTCCTCACTGCGCCCCGGACTGTTGAGGTGGCTGGCCTGGACGGAACAGAGCACAGGCTCCATGCCCGCCACGCGGTGGTCCTGGCCACCGGGTCGGTACCCACCCAACCGCCCATTGACGGACTGGCCGACGTCCAGGTCTGGAGCAACAGGGAAGCGACCTCGGCCAGCGAAGTGCCCGCCCGGCTGGCAGTGCTCGGCGGCGGCGTGGCAGGAACTGAACTGGCCCAGGCCTTTGCCCGGCTGGGCTCGGCCGTCACCCTCATTGCGCGCAGCGGCCTGCTGGGAAGCTTCCCGGAAGAAGCCGCGGGCCTTGTCGCCGCCGGCCTGCGGGCTGACGGCGTTGACCTTCGCCTCCACACGGCCACGCAGCGGATCGGGATGAACGACGACGGGACGTTCAGTATCGGGCTCGGCGACGGTTCCAGCGTCACGGCTGACAAGGTCCTGGTATCCACGGGCCGGCACCCCGCCCTTGAGGGACTTGGCCTGGAAAGCATCGGTATTGAACCGGACGCGGACGGGCGCCTGCTCCTTGAAACGGACAGCACAGGACTGGTCCAGGCCGCGCAGGGTGACGGGCATTGGTTGTATGCGGTGGGCGACGCTGCTGGCAAGAACCTCTACACGCATCAGGGCAAATACGAGGCCCGGGCCACCGGGGATGCCATTGCGGCCCGCGCCAAGGGTGAACTGGACGGAGGCCCGGCGGACTGGAGCCGGTTCGCGCAGACCGCCAACGATCATGCCGTCCCCGGAGTGGTCTTCACGGATCCGGAACTCGCAACGGTGGGCCGCAGCATCCAGCGCGCCCGCAAGGACGGCTACAACGTGTCCTCAGTGGAGCTTCCCATCCAGGTTGCGGGGTCCTCCCTGCACTCTGAAAACTACGAGGGCTGGGCGCAGCTGGTCATCGACGAGGACAGGAAGGTCCTTCTGGGCGCCACTTTCGCCGGGCCGGACGTGGCGGAGCTCCTGCACGCGGCCACCATCGCCGTCGTGGGTGAAGTTCCGCTCCACCGGCTCTGGCATGCAGTCCCCGCCTACCCCACCATCAGCGAAGTATGGCTGCGCCTGCTGGAGAAGTATGGACTGTAGGACCGGTATTTGAACTGACCGGTCAGTTTGGTTAGTCTTGAAGCAGACACTTTCTGTGAAAGGCTCCCCTTGCTCTCAGCACGCCAGCTTTCCGTTAAAGGCCGCCGCGATCCCCTCCTCCCTCCCACCACGCTTGAAGTGGAACGGGGACAGCTCCTGCTGGTTGCCGGCGACCGCCAGGACCAGCGCACAGCCCTTGCCCTTGCCCTGAGCGGCCGGATGAAGTCCAACGGCGGCTCGGTCGCTTGGGACGGGCAGCAGCGCACCCGGCAGTTGCGGCTGGCCAGCGCCCTGGTGGACTCCCCCGGCGTGAACGAGCCGGAGGAGCACCTGAGCGTGCGCGACCTCGTGACGGAGGACCTTGCCTTGGTGCCCCGCCGCTACCGTGGTGCGCTGCTCAGCGGCCCGTGGCTCAAAGTGAACCGCTTCGAGGACATCGCGGGCCTCTGGACCGAACAGCTGGACCCCGCCCGGCGCCTGGAGCTGCTGACTGCGCTGGCCCTGGCCAACCCGCACACTGACCTCCTCGTGGTGGACTCTCCGGACCGGCACAGCGCGGTCAACGCCGCCTGGCTGCCCCGCCTGCAGGAATTGGCGTCCGACGCCGGAAGGCCGCTCGCGGTCGTCGCTACCGTACGCTGCCTCCCGCCGTCGTGGGACGGCCCGTCCGCCGTGGTGGGTAACGGTGCCGAGGATGCCCCCGGCACGGAAACCGACGACGCGATGGATGGCGGGCAGGCTGCACGCCAGGGAGCTGCGTCCCGCGCCGACGGGCTGCCGGAACAGGCGGACGAGGACGAAGCCTTCAGCGTGGGTGCCTCGGGCCCTGGAAGCCGGGCCACCCCTGCACACACCGGGCAGCACGTCCGGACCGATGAACTCGAAACCGAGGTTGCCAAGTGACAGTCATCCGGCTGGCCCGCTCCGAACTCAAGCGCATGACAGGCGGGCTGCTGCCCAAGCTGACCATCCTGGCGCTGACTATGGTCCCCCTCCTGTACGGGGCCGTTTACCTGTACGCGAACTGGAACCCCTACGGGCACCTGAACAACCTCGATGCCGCGCTGGTGGTGGAGGACACCGGGGCCGGCAGCAGCGACGGCACCCGGTTGGAGGCCGGTGCGAAGGTGGCGGACAGCCTGGTGGAGGGAAACGTCTTCCACTGGATTCCGGTGGAAAGCTCCGCGGCAGCGGATGAGGGCGTCAGCAGCGGCGAGTACGCCTTTGCCCTGAAGATCCCCAAGGACTTCTCCGCCAACCTGGCGTCCCCGGGAAGCTTCGACTCTGCGAGCCAGGCGATGCTCAACGTCACCACCAACGACGCGAACAACTACCTGCTCAGCACCATCGTGGACAAGCTGACCACCGCCGTCCACACCACGGTGGCCACCGAGGTGGGCGAGGAAACCGCGAACCAGCTGCTCACCGGCTTTGGCACCATCCACACCCAGATGGTGAAAGCGGCCGACGGCGCCGGGCAGCTGGCCGACGGCGTCGCCACCCTCCGCGACGGCACCGTGACGCTGCATCAGGGAACCACGGACCTGAGCAGCGGAGCCTCCCAGCTCCAGGCGGGTCAGCTGAAGCTCCGGGACGGGGCCAACCAGCTCACCGACGGCGCCGGCCAGCTGAGCAGCGGGCTGTCGGTCTTGAAGGACAAGACCGGGCAGCTCCCCACCGATTCGCAGACGCTTGCGTCCGGCGCCGCGCAAGTGGCCGCCGGAAATGCCCAGCTCAACACGAAGGTCCAGGACGTGGCAGCACAGCTCGAGGCTGCCGACCAGGGGCTGCGGGCACGGGTGGTGGAGTCCAACAGCCGGCTGGTGGCTTCGGGCGTCCTGACGCAGGAACAGGCCAACGCCATCCTTGCCGACTTTGACGCCGCAGCCACGTCCAGCCCCGTGGCCGATGCCAAGGCGAAGCTGCAGGCGGATGCGGCCCAGATCCAGCAGCTCGCCGACGGCTCCGAGGCCGTCAGTGTGGGTGCCGCGCAGCTGGCCGCAGCCACGCCCGCCCTGAAGGATGCCATCCGGCAGGCTTCGAGCGGCGCCGACCAGCTCCATACCGGTGCCGCTACGCTGGCCACCGGCGAGCAGGCAGCGCTGGACGGTACCTCCAGCCTGGCCGCGGGGGCGCAGAAACTCGATTCCGGCGCTGCCCGGCTCGCCGACGGTGCCGGCACGGCCGCGGACGGTTCACGCACGCTGGCCGACGAGATCGGCAAGGGCGCCGGCCAGGTTCCCAACCCCGACGACGCCCAGAAGGACAACCTGTCCCGGGTGATGGCGGATCCGGTGGCGGTCAGCAACGTTTCGCAGGCCAAGGCCAACTCCTACGGTGCAGGGCTGGCGCCGTTCTTCCTCACGCTGGCCCTGTGGATCGGCATCTTCATGCTGGTGCAGGCAATGCGCCCCATTACCCAGCGGGCGTTGGCCTCCAACGCCCCGTCCTGGAAGATCGCCCTGGGCGGTTGGCTGCCCTTCCTGGCTGTATCCGTTGTGCAGGCGTCCCTGCTGACCCTCGTAGTGAACGTCGCGCTGGGACTGAACCCCGCGCATCCGGTGATGATGTGGCTGTTCATGCTGGCGGCGGCCATGGCGTTCAGTGCCCTGATCCAGGGGATCGTCGCACTGCTGGGCTCCCCCGGCAAGCTGGTGGTGCTCATCCTGCTGGTGCTTCAGCTTGTGTCCTCGGGAGGCACCTTCCCTTGGCAGACCACACCGCAGCCCCTGCATGTGGTGCACGAGATCCTCCCGATGGGGTACGTGGTGACCGGAATGAGGCACCTGATCTACGGGGCGGACCTGTCCATGATCCTGCCCACCGTGGCCGGGCTCCTGGGCTACACGCTGCTGGGTACGGTGATGTCCACGCTGGCAGTGCGCAAGAACAAGTACTGGACCCTGAAGACGCTCAAGCCGGAGATTGCCGTATGAGCAAGGACCCGGAAGATAAAGGCGCGGCCACGGCGGACGCGGCCATGGCAGGAGAAACCATGGCGGGGGCGGTCCTGGACGCGGCCGGAATGGGCACCCACTCGCTGGAGGCTGCGAAGGGGCGGCGTCCGGCCCGGACCACGGCCACCCGGCAGAAGCTGTTCGACGCCTCCATGGCGCTGATCGGCGAGCGCGGGGCCGCCAATGTGACGGTGGACGAGATCGCTGCGGCGGCGGGCGTATCGAAGGGTACGGTCTACTACAACTTCGGGAGCAAGTCCGAACTGATCGCCCAGCTGCTGAGGCATGGGGTGGACATCCTGAAGGCCAGGCTGCTGGGTGCCGCCGACGCCGGGAGCCCGCGTTCCGGACGCCCGGGCAAGGCCGGTAAGGCCGGCGATGCCGGGGCCGGTAGCGCAGCCGCGCCGGCCGGGGATCCCCTGGCGGCCATGGAAGCGATGATCGGCCAGGCCATGGATTTCATGGCCGAGTACCCGTCCTTCGCGCGCTTGTGGGTCAGCGAGAACTGGCGGATCCCCAGCGAGTGGCAGGGAACGTTCGCGGTGCTGCGGGGCGAGCTGCTGGAGGTGGTGGGGCAGGCCGTGGACAACGTGGCAAGGGCCTACCCGGTGGACGAGTCGGTACCGCGCGGAAGCCTGGAAACGGCAATCTTCGGCGCGTGCTTTGTGGTGGGCCTGGACCGGCAGACCTATAACCCCGAACGGACCCGTGACCAAAGCGTTGCAGCAATCATGGCCATCATGCGCGGCTACGTCCTGAAGGATGCGCGCCCTCGGGGATGATGGAGCACATGCGTCACATGGGCAACAGCGGAAAGTTTGCGGTCATTTGCGGCATCGTCGCGGCCGGGCTGCTGGTCCTGACGGGGATGACGCTGGCTGAGCCGGTGTTCCTGGCGTTCCTCGGCGTCCTGGCGCTGGCCTATGTGGCCGCCGTCGGGGAGCTGCTGGTCCGTCGGCGCCGACTGGCCCTCCTGGCGACGGGTGCGGGTACCAGCATCACCATCGCATGTTCGCTCGCCTTCCTGAGCACCTGGGAGCTGGCGTTCGACGGTGAATCGTCCTTCATCGGTACGCCGCTGCCCACGAACGATCCGGACAACTACTTCATGGTGGCCGCTGCCGCCGCTGCGGGGACCCTCGCCGTCCTTTTCCTGGGCGCTGCGTGGCCATCCCGCCGTCGTACCGCAACCGGGCGCAAGCCTGCGACGGCGGGACGCAGGCCTCCGGCTGCGAGCCGCCCCTCCGGCCGGGGAACGGCACAGAACCCCGCGCGGCGCCAGGGTGCGCAACGAACAGGTGCGCAACGGACGGGAGCGCCCAGGCCTGGTGCGCCGCGCTCGGGTGATCAGGGTTCAGGGACGCAGCGTTCCGCGACACGGGCCTCCGGCGGCCAGCGGTCCAGCCTCCAGGCACCAGGTGCCCAGGGTTCGGCGGCTCAGCGTCCCCCGGGAACCCGGCCGCCGGCAAGGTTGCCGTCCACGCCTGCCCGCCGCCCGTCCCCGAAATCCGGCAACGGCCCAGTCACGGGCCGCTGAGGCGGCTTGCGGCTGAAGTTCAGCACTGCCGTCGCCACTCCCGCGAGAAGCAGCAGCCCGCCCGTAACTTCGGTTGGCGTGGGTATTTCCGCCAGCACCAGCCAGGCCGCACCCATGCCCACCACAGGCACCAGCAGGGTGAAGGGGACAACGGCCGATGACGGGTGGCTGGCCAGCAGCCGGTTCCAGATTCCGTAGCCCACCAGTGAGGCGAACACGGCCGTATACAGCGCGCTCAGCAGCGTGGGCGCCTGCAGGTGCCCGAGCGTCCCCAGCACCGCGCCGGGGCCATCCACCAGCAGCGACAGTCCGAAGAGGGGCAGCGGCACCACTGCGCCGGACCACACCACCAGGCCCAGGCCCGAGGCCGCCCGCGCCTTCCTGGCAATGACGTTCCCGGCGGCCCAGGACAATGCGGCCGCGAGGACGATCAGGAAGGGCAGCAGGGGCGCCACGGCGCTGCGGCCCACGGCGACGATCGCCAACCCCGCCACGCCCAGCACCACGCCGGCAAGCTGGCGGCGTCCTGGGCGTTCACCGAGGAAGACGGCGGCCAGCAGGACCGTCAGGAGCACCTGCGCCTGCAGGACCAAGGAAGCGAGCCCTGCCGGCATCCCCAGCGCCATGGCCAGGTAAAGCAGCCCGAACTGCCCGGCACTCATGAAGAGGCCGACGCCGATGATCGCCGTCCAGCTGACATCCGGCTTGCGGACAAAGAAGATCCACGGGAGCACCACCAGGACGAAGCGCATTGCCACGAACAGCAGGGGCGGGACATCCCCTCCCCCGGGGTGCAGCCCGATGTCAATGGCCACGAAATTCAGGCCCCACAGGATGGCGACCAGGACGGCGAGGAGGGAGTTGCGGAGGTTCACCCCATCAGGGTGGCAGACAGGCCGATGAAGCACCAGCGTTTATTTGCGCTGTAAATCGTGTACTTTTGCTTCATGATCGATATTGGCTCCCTCCGGGCCCTGGCCGCGATCGAGCAGTACCGGTCCGTCATTGCGGCCTCCGAGGCCATGGGGTTCAGCCCCTCGGCCGTCTCCCAGCAGGTGAAGAAGCTGGAGAAGGAAGCAGGCTTCGCCTTGCTGGAACGCCGCGGACGGGGCGTGCTGCTCACTGAACGTGGTGTGGCGCTGGCGGCCTATGGGCGGCGCATCCTTGCCGAACTCGAAGAACTCCAGTCAACCCTGCTCGCAGATCCGGCCAAGCCCAGCGGGCAGCTGCGGGTGGTGGCGTTTTCCACCGCATGCCGCGGGCTGGTGGGGCCGCTGCTGGGCAAGCTGGCTGTAAGCGAAAGCGGCCTGGACGTCAGCGTCCTTGCCGAGGACCCGCGCGAGGCCGTGGCCCGGGTTGCCAACGGCGAGGCGGACCTGGGCCTGGTGCACAACTGGAATTCCGTGCCACTGGTGATTCCCGAGCATCTGTCGCTGGAGTGGCTGTGCGAGGACATCGCCGACGTCCTGGTGCACAGCAGCCATCCACTGGCAGCACGTTCCGGCGTCACACCGGCGGACCTGGTGGATGAGCAGTGGATCAGCACCCCGCACGGGGCCATCTGCAACGAGGCCCTGCTGAGGATCTTCGCCGATCTTGGCCGGGTTCCCGACATCAAGGTCTACGACCCCGATTTCGCCACCCACATCGCACTCGTGGAGCAGGCCGCCGTGGTGGCGTTGGTTCCGCGGCTGGGCCGTCCCGCGTTGCCTGGGGACGTGGTGGCGGTGCCCGTCACGGATCCCGTCCAGGCGCGGCAGGTGGGCATTGTCCACCGCAGGACCATGACGGCCAGCCCCGGCATCCGGTACGTATCAGGACTGCTGCGGGAGATCGCTGCTAGTGGGCCCGGGGAACCTTGAACCTGGTGATGCGGGCGTCCTGCCCGTCCAGCTCGGCCCACGACTTTTCAGTTTCCAGTACCGTCAGCGCGCTGGTGGGATACCGGGTGGCGGCATCCATATAAGCGTCATGGTCGGAGTCCCGGGACGCCAGGTGCATCGCCAGGTCCTGGACACCCGGCAGGTGCGAGATCAGCATCAGCGTGGTCACGGTGTCTGGAACGTGGTTAACCACGGCAAGCATGCGCAGGGCCGAGGCTGCGTACAGCCCGTCCTCGAGCTTGGGCGTGGGCGCCTTGTCCCCCAGCTCCGAACACACCCAGGTGCAGGTCTGTCGGGTACGCAGGGCACTTGAGCACAGGATGAAGTCAGGGACGATGTTGTGCTTGAGCAGCCACTTCCCGGCCAGCGGTGCCTCGCGGTGGCCGCGTTCCTCCAGGGGCCGCTCATGATCGGCAACCCCGCCCGGCCAGTCGGCTTTGGAGTGCCGCATGATCACAAGCCGGCGAAGATGGTGCTCACTCATGGCCCAAGCCTAACGAACAAGCGCCCGCCCCAACGGGACGGGCGCTTATTCGCAAAATCAGATCGAGTATTCCGGAGCGGCCCAGACGACAACCTCGGGGTGCTCGTAAAACCGGTAGCCCTGGCCGCGGACCGTGCGGACGGTGTTGGCCAGCCGGCCGAGCTTGGAGCGCAGGCGGCGGATGTGGACATCGATGGTGCGCTCGTTGGGGACCTCTTCGGCGTTGCGCCACAGGCCTTCGAGCAGTTCGTCGCGGCCCACCGTGCGGGTGCCGTTTTCCACCAGGTAGTTCAGGAGTTCGAACTCCTTGAAGGTCAGGTTGAGGGATTCGCCGTCAAGGTGGACTTCGCGGCGGGCAAGGTCGATCAGGACGCCGGACGGGCGGGGCTCCTGCGGCTGCTGGGGCCGGGGTGCCTCGGTGCGCTGCCGGGCGTTGACGGTGGGGTCGCCGAAGGTGGAACGGACGACGTCGAGCGCGGAACCGGGGGTGCCGGCAGGGGCAACCGCGACGGCGGCGTAGCTTTCGGCGCCGGTCACCAGGGACTGGGCGTAGGCCCGGATTTCCTGGGCGAGTTTGGCGATGGAGGTGCCGGCAGCTGCGGCGGTTTCCTCATCAATGCCCATGTACAGAACGAACCCGCGGGCCACGTTCTCGTTGGGAACCGGCCGGACGGCGTTGGGCCCTGCCACCACGGGGGTGGGGGCGGTGATGGGCGCCGCGGTCTCCGTGGGCTGCACGGCGCGGAGCTGGCCGTAGGAGTTGGGGTTGTAGCCCTGCGGTGCGTAACCCTGCGCCGGGAAGCTGCTTCCGGACGTCGGAGCAAGCGAGGGGCGGGGACCGAAGCCCGGGCGGAGGCCGGACGGCTGGCCTGCCTTGGCGGCGTTACGGACGGAGATGTGGACGTATCCGGATGCAACTGACATGGAATGCTTACCTCAATGTGAATGGCCGCAATAGCGGCACTCGAATGCTGGGTTTCCCCGCACTGCGAATGGGGAGGGGCGCCCGACGCTGGGCTGGGGGCGAATGCCTAAGAACTTCGAAGGGTGGAGAAGGTCAGGCGTGCATTCGACAACAGCGCATGTCGGCAGCAGCTGATGTGCTGGGCCAATATTCTGCGGCTGCAGGTGCTGTTGAGTTCTTGTTCACATTGGAAGTGTGCAGCGTAACAATGGCAACTTGCAAGTAACAATGGACGGAATAGTCCGCATAGTGAGACGAATCGGACCATTGTGCCGCAGATCACGATTCTGACAGATCCAAAAGAATAACGCTCGTTATCCGAAAGTGGACCCTCTTTTGATGCTTCATCCGAACTTCCTTCGAGCAACAGGCCTTCTGGCGTCAAAATATTCATATTGCCCCGGAAACCCGAAATCAGCACACTGACGTTTTCCGGCTGTCCAGCAACCGGCAGAAATGGACCAGGAATTTTTCCTTCCCGGCGGTGAAAGAGCTCCCGGTAGCTGGTGTAAGAGGCGGGGAAGTCCCTCCCTCTGAGGCCCGCGGACTGCGCGCACTCCCTCCTCCGCAGCCCGAAGGACCCATACCTGCAAAGGGTTCCGGACACCGGGTTTCCAGCTGGCTAGGCTGGGATTCACAGCTGGGGCACAGGAAGCCCAAAGCCCGCCTATATCGAAGGATCGGAGAGTTGTCCCATGGCCACCTCGCACTCCATGACCAACAACCTCCCCAAGCTCTCCCACCCGGACGGCTCCCCCATCCGCGCCCTGGTGGTGGATGACGAACCCAGCCTTTCCGAGCTGATGAGCATGGGCCTGCGGATGGCGGGCTGGTCCGTGGCAGTGGCGGCGGACGGCCCCGAGGCGGTGAAGCTGGCCAAGGACTTCCGTCCCGACGTCCTGGTGCTGGACGTCATGCTTCCGGGGTTCGACGGCGTGGAGCTGCTCGGCAGGATCCGCGCTTTTGCGCCGGAGGTGCCAGCCCTCTTCCTCACCGCGAAGGACGCAGTCCAGGACCGGATCGTCGGACTGGCCGCCGGCGGCGACGATTACGTCACCAAACCGTTCAGCATGGAGGAAGTCATCCTTCGCCTGCATCGGCTGGTGCAGCGCTCAGGTGTCGCAGCCATGGACACTGCCGAACTGGTGGTGGGCGACCTGGTGCTGAACGTAGACACCCGGGAAGTCACCCGCGCCGGGGATGACGTGCAGCTGACAGCCACCCAGTTCGAACTGCTCCGCTACCTCATGGAAAACCCCAAGCGGGTCATCAGCAAGGCGCAGATCCTTGACCGGGTGTGGGACTACGACTTCGGCGGCCAGGCCAACATCGTGGAGCTCTACATCTCCTACCTGCGCAAGAAGATCGACGCCGTCCACCCGCCTATGATCCACACCGTCCGCGGGGCCGGCTACGTCATCAAGCCGGCGGACTAGCACGCCATGACCCCTTCAGAAGCTCCTTACGCCCGGAGCTGGCTTAGGCCGGCAACCTGGCACCTGCGCACCCGGCTGATCGCCCTGGCCATGGCCCTGCTCATCGCCATCTGCGGTGCCGTTGGCATAGTGAGCTACGCGTCGATGGACGCCTTCCTGACCCGGCAGCTTGATGACCAGCTCAGCCAGGCCGCCAACCTGGCCGACAACCCGGGCCGCCCGCCGTTTGGCGGTTTCAACGGACGGGACCCCTTGGACGCCCGGGGCCAAAGAATCGGCACCGTGAACGCGAGCATCCGCAACGGCCAGGTCAGTTCCGGCGGCTTCCTCGCCTCGGACACCACCCGCCAGCCCCTGTCCACGGAGGACAAGGAGACGCTCCTCGAACTCGATGCCAACTCCCGGCCTGTGGACCGCTCCATGTCCAACGGTGATTACCGGCTGATCGCTGTCCAGACAAACTCCGGTGACATCCTGGTCACGGGACTCCCCCTGGCCACCAAGGAAAGTACCCTCCGGTCCCTCGTATGGACCTTCGTATTCGTCTCCCTGGGTGGCCTGCTGCTGATCGGCCTGGTGGGGACCGTACTGATCCGCCGCACAATGAAACCCCTTGAACAGCTCTCCGAAGTTGCCACCCGGGTGTCTGAACTGCCCTTGGACGCCGGCGAGGTGGCACTGGCCGTCCGTGTGCCGCCGTCGAACTCCAACCCCGGCACCGAGGTGGGCAGCGTGGGGCACGCGCTGAACCTCATGCTGGACAACGTGGCAAGTGCCCTGGAGGCCCGGCAGAAGAGCGAAACCAAGGTGCGCCAGTTCGTGGCTGACGCCTCGCACGAGCTCCGCACCCCGCTGACCGCCATCCGCGGCTACACCGAACTGATGCGGATGACCGAGGACTTCACTCCCGACGGACAGAAATCGCTGGCCCGGGTCCAGAGCCAGTCGGAGCGGATGACGGCCCTGGTGGAGGACCTGCTGCTGCTGGCGCGGCTGGATGAGGGCCAGCCGCTGAAACTGGCCGAAGTGGACCTGACGCAGCTGGTGGTGGAAAGCGTCAGCGACGAAAAAGTCATGGCCCCCAGCCACACCTGGCGGCTGGATCTTCCTGCGGAGCCAGTGCTGGTCAACGGGGACGGCGCGCAGCTGCGGCAGGTGCTCATGAACCTGCTGTCCAACGCCCGGAAGCACACCCCCGCCGGAACCACCGTAGTGGCCGGCGTCGGAACCGCACCGGACGGCGCCGCGGTGGTGACGGTGACGGACGACGGCGGAGGCATCCCGGCGGACTTCGTGGACCACGTCTTTTCACGCTTCGCCCGCGCAGACGCGGCCCGCAAGGGCCGCGGCGACCAGGCCGGCGCTGCGGTTGCCGAGGGCACCAGCGGGCTGGGCCTGTCCATCGTCCAGTCCATCGTGGAAGCCCACGGCGGCCGGGTAACGGTCACATCACGGCCGGGGATGACGGAATTCGCGCTCCGCCTCCCTAGCGTGGCCTGAGGCTGCCAAGGCGACGCGCCGCCGTCGTGAT
The DNA here is from genome assembly GCF_000022025.1 of Pseudarthrobacter chlorophenolicus A6. Lineage (GTDB taxonomy): Bacteria > Actinomycetota > Actinomycetes > Actinomycetales > Micrococcaceae > Arthrobacter > Arthrobacter chlorophenolicus. The sequence goes on along the minus strand of NC_011886.1, from coordinate 862,926 downwards.
GTCTGTTACCTAAATGTGACTTAAGCGCTGGGCTCCTGTACCGTCGATAGAGTGCGGTTCCCGTTCGGGCCGCATATCCGGATGACGCCAAGCTCTGCCACTTCCCGGATTTCGCTTGAACTGAGGCAGAGGCGGGGGACCCACGTCCCGGGCAACGCAGTACTGCCCTTGGGGTTAAGCCAGCACGTGTATTTGCCGTGCGGCCGGATGCCCTCATCCGAACCCGACAGCTAACTCCGCAGGTGTGAGAGGCGAAATAAACATGTCTAAATTCACGGTAAAACCGCGCCCAAAATCGGCCCCGGGCCACAGCGCGCAGCCTGAAACCCGCAAGAAGTCTTCCTTCGGCAAGCGCGCCGCGGTCCTCGCAGTGTCCGCAGCCATGCTGGTGGGCGTAGGCGCCGCAGGCCAGGCCACGGACGGATTTTCCCGCGTCGCAGCCACCGGGACTGAATCCCCCGCTGCCACCGATTCCCAGATGAGCATCGAGAAGAGCGAAATCCGCTCGAACCCGGCCGCGTCCGCTCCCGCCGAACTCAAGGTGCAGCCCCAGGAAGCGGCCCCTGCACCGGCGGCAGAACCGGCCCCGGCCGCAGCGCCCGCCCCGGCCCCCACACCGGAACCGGCACCTGCTCCCGCACCGGAGCCTGCCCCGGCTCCCGAGCCCGCACCCGTCGTTGCCGTCAACGATCCTGCCGGCGCCCAGGCCTACGCGTCCAGCCAGCTGGCCAGCTACGGCTGGGCCCAGGACCAGATGCAGTGCCTGGTCACTCTGTGGACCAAGGAATCGGACTGGACCACCACGGCCACCAACGCCAGCAGCGGCGCCTACGGCATCGTGCAGTCCCTGCCCGCCGAAAAAATGGCGAGCGCCGGCCCCGACTACCTGACCAACTACCGCACGCAGATCAACTGGGGCCTGAACTACATCAAGGAGCGCTACCAGTCCCCGTGTGGCGCCCTGAACTTCCACCTGGGCAACAACTGGTACTAAAACCCCGCACAGGTTGAGGCCCTTTCGACCGGCCGCTGCTGAACCTTCACCGTTCAGCGGCGGCCGTCGTCGTACCTGCAGCCTGCCAGCCAGGCAGCAGTTCGCTCGCGTTGGGTAGCACTCTCGGAATCTGCCCTACCAGCCACTGGTCGGATGGCCGGGATGTGCTGTTACCGTCCGGGGATGTACTGGACGGCCCAGCGGTTGCCGTCGGGGTCCGCGAAGTACACGAAGTGGCCCCAATCCTGGACGTCCACGTCGCTGACGTCCACACCGTTGTTCTTCAGGTGCTCGTGGGCGGCCTGGATGTCGCTGACCACCAGCTGGAGGTTTGAGCCGGTGCCGGGAGGTGCGTCCGTGAGTCCCTCACCGATGCAGATGGAACATGCCGAACCGGGCGGGGTCAGCTGAACAAAGCGGATGGACTCCGACGGGCGTGCGTCGAAGTCGGCTTTGAAACCCACCTTGTTAACGTAGAAATCCTTGGCGCGGTCCACATCGGACACGGGGACAAACACGAGTTCAAGTTTCCAGTCCATGCGCACAGGCTACGGCCGCGGGCTTCCGCGCGGAAGGCTTGAACCTCAGCCGGCGATGCCGTACAGCCGGTCTCCCGCATCCCCCAGGCCGGGAACGATGTAGGACTTTTCGTTCAGCTTCTCGTCGATCGACGCCAGGACGATGTGCACGTTTGCCTCGCCCAGCTCCTCTTCCAGCTTGGCCAGGCCTTCCGGGGCGGCCAGCAGGCAGATGCAGGTGACGTCGGAGGCGCCGCGCTTGAACAGGAACTTAATGGCCTCACGCAGCGTGCCGCCGGTGGCAAGCATAGGATCCAGCACAAAGACCTGCCGGCCGGTAAGGTCATCGGGCAGGCGCTCGGCGTAGGTGATGATATCCAGGGTTTCCTCGTCGCGGGCCATTCCCAGGAAGCCAACCTCGGCCGTGGGAACCAGCTTGGTCATACCCTCCAGCATGCCGAGGCCGGCGCGCAGGATGGGGACCACCAGCGGCGTGGGCTTGGTGAAGGCCGTGCCCACGGTGGTGCTGACCGGCGTCTGGATGGTGACGGGTTCGGTGCGGACCTCGCGTGTGGCCTCGTACGCCAGCAGCGTCACCAGTTCCTCCGTCAGCTGCCGGAAAACCGGGGAGGGAGTGTTCTTGTCCCGGAGAACGGTGAGCTTATGGGCGACCAGCGGGTGGTCCACAACGAGAGTGCGCATGGCTCAAAACTATCATCCGGCGCTGTCCCTGCCGGAGTCCGTGGTTCCCCGCTCCGGGTGCCGGCCGTGGCCTGCGTGGTGCGTCCCGCCGTCGTGATCCGCGCCGGTGTGATCTGCGCCGCGTGGGTGCGATCCGCCGTCGTGATCCGCGCCGGTGTGATCTGCGCCGCGTGGGTGCGATCCGCCGTCGTGGTGCATGGCGTCTGCCACGACGTCACGCACCACGGGATGCTCGAACGTGGGCGCCGGACCGGCGTGTTCCCGGCGCCGTATCAGGTGGAACATCCGATGGGCCAGGATGACGAACCCCACCCATGCCAGGCCCAGCGTCCAGCCGGCAATGACGTCGGTCAGCCAGTGATGGCCCAGGAAGACCCTGCTCAGGCCCATGGCAATAATGAACACCGCGCCGGCGGTGATGGCAGTGATGCGCGCGCTGAGGACCTGGAACTGCAGGCAAATGAGGTACACCAGCACGCCGATCACCACCGTGGTGTTAAGGGTGTGGCCGCTGGGGAACGACGGAGAGTCTTCGTAGGGCGGGACGGCTTCGGAGTGGTCCGGGCGGGTCCGCCCCACCAGCCGCTTGCCCAGGGTGGTGGCCGCTGTGGAGACCGCAGCCGCACCGCCGACGAGGAGAAGCGGGCGCCAGGACCTGCTGAGGAAGGTCAGCCACGCGGTCAGGATCGTGGCGAGGATGGGCATGCCGATGCCGCCGCCAATGTTGGTGAAGCCCGTGACGAACGCATCAAGTCCGGGATTGCGCAGCGATTGGGAATAGTCCAGCGCAGGGATGTCGAGGCTCGCCAGGCCTTCGTCATCCACCACGTCCGAATACACTTCGGCACCGAAGAGAGCCATGGCGACAATCAGCGTTCCGCCCACAGCCATGGTCAGCCACAACGCGGCATACGGTTTGATCCAACGGTCCACGCGGTCCCGAACGGTACTCACGGCGCCTCCCCGGCATTCAGTACGCAGGCTTACTACCCCCCGAAACTATCATTGAGCCATGGTCTCCGCATCGAACAAACACGACAGGTGGATGGGCCTCGCCCTGGCGGAGGCCCGCGCGGCACTCGCGACCGGCGATGTTCCCATTGGCGCCGTGGTGCTGGGTCCCGACGGCGAGGTGCTGGGTGCGGGACGGAACCGACGCGAAGAGCTGGGGGACCCCACCGCCCATGCTGAGGTGGTGGCGATCCGCCAGGCTGCGGAACAGTTACGGGAGCGTGCCCGGGTTGGCCGCGGCCTGGACGACGGGTGGCGCCTGTCCGACTGCACGCTGGTGGTCACGTTGGAACCATGCGCCATGTGTGCCGGTGCGATCGTCCTGGCCCGGATTCCCCGGGTGGTGTTCGGCGCCTGGGACGAGAAGGCCGGTGCGGCAGGTTCGGTGTTCGACATTCTCCGCGAGCGCCGGCTCAACCACTGGGTGGAGGTCTACCCGGGCGTCCGTGAGGAGGAAAGCGCAGTGCTGCTGCGGGATTTCTTTGCGGATCACCGGACGAGCTTGTAGCCACACTTTTCGGCTGGTGACTGGATCCTTCAACAGCCTTGCCCTGGCCGGGCTTTTTACCCGGTGCCGGTCAACGCACGCACCACGTTCCTTGCCGTCTCTTCCCAGCCGGGCAGGAGGCCCCGCGCTTCCAGGGCCCGGCTGCACCACTCCTGCTGTAAAGCGTGGTTCTCCAGCCATTGCCGAAGGGTGCGGTTGAGGACTGGTGCGTCGGCTTCGCCGCCGCGCGGCAAATCCAGCGCCGCCCCCGGGAGGCGCTTCCCGCCGTCGTCATCCTTCAACGAGGCAAGGTCCAGCGCTTCGACCGCACCGGTCCCCTGCCGGACCACCACGGGAACGCCGCGGGCCAGCGACTCCGTGACTACCATGCCAAAAGCTTCTTCGCGGGAGACAAGGAGGCTCAGGTCTGCACGGTTCCATTCCGCCTCAAGTGCATCCCCGGCCAACTCCCCCGTGAGCTTCACTCGTCCCGACAGGCCGCTGCGGGCGACGGCTTCCCCTACCTGCCGGGCGTAGGCCGGATCTGCCTGCTCCGATCCCACCAGCGAGGCCGTCCACCCCAGGTCCTGAATACCTTCCAGTGCTGCCACGGTGAGGAGCTGGTCCTTATTGGGCAGCAGCGCCGCCACGGCGAGGAGGTGCGGAGGCCGAGAGCCTGAGGCGGGTGGGGCCGGCTCGGCTCCCGGAAGGACGACCCGGGCGTTAGGAAGGCCGCGCGCCTTGAGGATGGCGGCGGCGCTGCTGCTGGTGCAGATGACACCCGACGCCGCACGCAGTGCCCTTGCTTCTTTCTGCAACGCTTCCGGCCCGGAGGTTTCCGGGACCGGCATATGCACCAGGACGAAAGTTTGCCGGCCCGCCTTGGCCGCGAATTCGAGCTCGTCCGGGGCGCCGACCGCAACGAGCCCATCCACCAGCGCCACAGCTGACTGTTGCGCCTGTCCTGGCTCCCATGCGCCTAGAACGCTGCCAAACCGGCGTCGGTCTTTCGCGGACACGTGGGGCCAGTTCCCTTCGATCGGAAGGACCTGCACCTCCCACCCCAGGTTTCCCAGGCCTTCAGCCAGGCGGGCGTTGTAGACGTTCCCGCCGGAGCTGTGGCGAATATTGGCCGGGACCAGTAGCCGCACCACGCGCATGGGTCAGGCATTGAGGTCCAGCGAGAACGTGGCCCAAGCATCCGGATTCTCGCGGAGGGTGACGTCGATCCCGTCCAGGTGGCGGCCGTCGTCGTCATTGCTGATCTTCGCCGCCACGGCCTGGGCAATGTACTGGGCGAGGGCCTCGGTGGTGCTGAGCTTGCCCTCGAAGTCGGGGTGTTCGTCCAGGTTCTTGTAGTTCAACCCGTCGAGCACTTCCTCGATGACGGTTCCGGCGGCGCCGATATCCAGGACGATCGCGTTGTCGTTCAGGGCACGACGGCGGAACGCCACCTCTGCGACGAACGTTGCGCCGTGCAGGCCCTGGGCAGGGCCGAAGGCCTCACGCGGCAAGCTGTGGGCGATCATGAAGTGGCGGCGGACGGTCAGGCTGAACATGGGTTACCTCGGGCTCTGCTTGGTGGAGTAGGTCTGGTGTGGTGAATCGGTGGGCTTGGCGTGTGCCGGCTGTTTGGTTTTCAGGCCGGTCTATCGGGCTGGTGGGCGGCGTCCTGCGGGTATTCGATGACGTGGCAGAGGGCTTCAAGGCTTCCATCGGACAGGCCCCGAACCACCTCCGGGAGGTCCTGGAAAGCTGACTGTCCGGTGAGGAATGCGTCGAAGACGGGGTCGGCGAGCAGTGAGACGGCCAGGTCGAGGCGGTCGGCGTTGGTCCGGCGGTGCCGGCGGGACCGGGCCACCATGCCCACCTGGCTTGCCCTGATCGAGAGCCTCCGGGCGTGGAAGTCCTCCCCCAGGGGCACGGTGACCTTCCGGTCCGCGTACCAGGACATTTCGATGACGTCACCGTCGTCGCCCACGAGCTGGAGGCTGCGTTCGAGGCCTTCCGGTGAAGCGGAGCAGTGGATCACGATGTCGCAGTCGTCCGCGGCGTCCTCTGGGCTCGTAAACTTGACGCCGATGGTGTCTGCAAGCTTCTTCCGTCCCGGATCCACGTCAACGAGTTGAAGGCGCTGAAGCGGGAAGGTGCGCAGCAGGGTGGCCACCATCCCGCCCACCAGGCCGGCCCCGACGACGGCGACGCGGTCCCCCAGCTTCGGTTCTGCCTCCCACAGGGCGTTGATGGCCGTTTCCACCGTTCCGGTGAGCACGGCACGCTGTGACGGGACGCCTTCCGGGATTCTTGTGAGGGCGGCCACGGGGACGACGTACCGGTCCTGGTGCGGGCTGAGGCAGAAGACACGCTGTCCCTTCCACTCGTCCGGGCCGTCCTCCACGACGCCGACCGACAGGTAGCCGAACTTCACCGGCCCCGGAAAATTGCCTTCCTGGTGCGGTGCGCGCATTTCTGCCGCGACCCGCTCCGGCACCCCGCCCCGGTGGACCACCATCTCGGTGCCCCTGCTGATGCCGGAGTACAGCGCGCGGACCACGGCTTCTTCCGGCCCCGGGGCGGGCAGGTCCTCGGACCGGAGCTCGCCCTGTTCTTTCGCGGTGGTCCAGTAGGCGGTGGCACGGTGCGGCAATTCTGAATTAGTCATCTTGCTGTCGAATCTATCGGGACGGGCGTTCGGGAGGAAGGTCCGACGGCGGGTGTCGCCGTTTCAGCACGTCCACGTCTGCCCGGGTGAAGAGCAACGTGGAGAGGTTTGGTGGGGCTATTTCAAGGTGCTGGCTTCGACGTCGGCACGGAAGAGAGGGCAGCATCAGATTTCTTACAGCCATCAGCCCTGACGGTCATGTGAGCGAGAGATCGTGTAACCAGTGTTCCTGCTGCGGATCAGAGGGCAGCTCGAAGGGAGCCGCGTAGAAGGCCTCCCAGAGGGGATCGTCCGGGGAGAGATCGTCGGGGACAATGCGGTCCTCGTAAGCGAATTCTTCGTCCAGTAATTCGTCATCCGGTGGATCGGCAAGGAGATAGTCGGGGCAGACCGCGATGCCGGCCAGGATCTGCGCCTCTAACGACCACCGCGCTTCAGCGGATCCGTGGACAGTCGGTTCTTCCGTGATGCCTCCGGTCACGGGTTGTTTCTGTTCAAGCAGCCCGGGTGGCCAGTGTGGTGGTCGTGGGTCGGGGTGTTGGCCCGGGTAGTGGCGGCCTGTGGGTGAGGTCCATCCGGGTGGTTCGGTTGGGGTGGCGGGTGTGGGGGTCCAGCCGCTGTTGTGTTTAAGCCGATGGTGTTTCGGGCAGAGTTGTGCCAGGTTGCTCACCCCGGTTGTCCCGTGGTGCTGCCAGGCGGTGAGGTGGTCCGTGTCATTGTCGGTGCTGGGGTTGGTGCAGCCGGGGAACGTGCAGTGTCCGTCGCGCATCCTGATCCAGCGTTTCATCGCCTCCGACAGCCGGTAGCTGGTCCGGCCGATCTCCAACGGTGCACCGTCACGCGGGTCAACCAAGACCCGGTAAAACGAGCTGGCCCCGTCGGCGACGAGTTTCCGGGCCATGGGTGCGGGGATGGGCCCGTACCCGTCGAGGTCGGCAGGTTCGTCGGTGGCCCCCAGCAGTGCAAATAGCGGGATGGTGACCAGGACGTCGGCTTTCGGTGCGGGGACCTTGTTGAGGTCAACGGAGTAGGGGTCGGTCCCGGTGCCAGGTTCGTGGCCATCGTCGGACCGGCCTGCGGCAGTGGCTCCGGTGTGGGCGCCGAGGAGGAGCGCGGCGGCGGTGTCGGGCCGCAGCTGGGTGAGGGTGCGGGTCTCGCCGGGGCCTTGGAGGCCGCGGGCGATCGCGGTGGTCTTGTTCCAGATGGCGCAGGCGGTGTCCCCGGGCAGGATCAGGGTTATCGATGCCATCCCGTCGGCGGCGGGGCGGTATTCCATCCGCCGGTCCGCCACACACTTCGCGTGCCGTTCCTGGACTGAGGCGGGGTAGGTGCGTTCGCGCCAGGACCTGACTTTCCGGCGGAACAGGTGCGCCACGAGGTCACCGGGCGCCGACCCCCGGGCCCGGTTCGGGGCGTGAGGGTCGAAGAAATGCGCCACCAACGCCTCGGCACTCTCGGGGGCGAGGCAGTCAGATTCGTCTGCCACGATCACCGCGTGCCGCCACGACATCGCCCCTGCGGCCAGCGCGGCCGCTACCGGTGGCATCGCGCAGACTTTCCGGGACTGGCTGATGAAGGCTGAAGCGGCGCCCAGGCTGAGGGTCAGGACGCCGGCGACCTCCGCCGTCGTGGACATCTCCACGAACGCCCGCTCCGACCCGGTGGCCTCAGGCGGTGTCATTGCCTCCTGAAACTCGGCGAAATCAGAGGCGTCGTGGGCCTTGCCCGCCGCGACCTGGGCTTCAAGACGGCTCCAGAACGCCAGTCGCTGCAGCCGAAGCTCCGACTTCCGCTCCAACACATCAACCACCACAGCCGCGCCCTCGGCGTCAGCCCGGTCCAGCCTGACCTCCTCCAGGGAAAGCGCATCGAGGCCGGCGACAGAGGCCCGAAGACCCTCCATCGAGGCTGTTCCAACGCCTGCGTTTCCCATACAGGCATCATCGCGCGAGGGTCTGACATTCAGAGTGAACCCCTTTGGACCGTCGAGTACGTCCCCCTCGAAGCATGTGCCAAGGCGTCGTTTTGGGGATGTGCGTCTTGCTCCGGTACCCTATTGAGGTTGGTGACGTGTCCGAGCGGCCGAAGGTGCAACACTCGAAATGTTGTTTGGTGTAAAAGCCAACGTGGGTTCAAATCCCACCGTCACCGCCAACGAAAACCCCCGGGAAACCGGGGGTTTTCTGCATTCCCAGACATTTCAGGGTGCATTGTGGTGCACATTTCGAAGAATCAGTCCCGCATCGAGGTGCTTTGACGTCCACCGCGAAGAGGGCCGATGGTTCCGGGCTAGCGTCCCGCGCCTCGTCCACGGCAACCCTCAGTTGCGCGGCAAGAAAATTATCGGGCGTTCGTCATAACCATCAGTGAGCTGGCTAGCTGACGGCAAGCAGGCCTAAAGAAACAAACATGGCAATTTGCATGGGCATTCCCCCGCCGCTTCGATTGAACTTGCCGTCGTATGGCATGCGGGTGTCCCATGGAACGCTTAGAAAAACACAAATTGCAATACCACCACACACGAGGAATGCAACTGCGCAAAACGCCATCATTAGCCTTAGGGCTTTTTGCCTAAAACAAGGTCCATTTGGGTGAAGTTGTCTTCTTCAGTCTCTCGATGCCCGTCAGGGCTCCCACTGTTCACAGCCATATGCTGAGTTCGGCCCGTGTCGGATCCGTAGATCCGGGCACCACCCACAAGAGCCCAAGACAACGGGAACATTGAGGCCGAGAGAGTTTACTCAACCAATTCATAGCTCTGGGCCGTAGGAATTCCGTTCTGAATACCCTTCAGCACGACGCGTGAATACCATCCTATTTCAAATTCGTACACATTTCCGGCGGTAAAAGACGCCGCAATCGCATCACGATTGTCAAATGTCACACCTTTGGACACAGAGATTCTCCCGCAATCTGCGGTGTCCACCAGTACTCCGGCAGTTGAGGCCGACCCTCGGGACCCACCTGAATTTGTGTCCGCCCTAGCTGAAATAACCTCGCAGTGAACACTCTCAATACCTACAGATTCCCAAAACGGCATAAGCATGACAAAGACGCCAAATAAGAGAACCAACCCGCCGGCCAGGCTCCAATACCACTTCAGCGTCGGTCTTCTGGCGGGCTTCCCTGAATCATCATTTACGTCAGACATGTTTACTCCTGCACTATTACCAACCACTTGCACGCCGACCGCTGGAGGGTCCGGTTGCTCCATTGGTAAACCCTTGGATCGTTCCGTTCATAATTTCACTTCCGGTTGCACCTCCGGGCTGCAAGGAGGTGTTGGCATACCCGACCACAGCCCCGCCAACCCTGTTTGTGAGGTCTTCAGTAATGACGGAACCCCAATTGTAAGGCGCCCCACTATGCCCTCCACTTGAGACAGGACCAGTCCACCCCGGCAAACGATTGGCAACGGAATTTCCGAACGATGTCCCAAGCCTGCTGAACAGGGCAGACCCACCAGCTGCAGTCACAAAACCGGGGCCCGCGGTGGAAACATATCCTCCGAGTGTTTGGTCCACGTCATCATCCAAAGCATAAGACACGATGTTGCTCCCCGAACCGCCAGTACCCGCTGCCAACGAGGACCGCACGACCGAACTACGCAGCACGTTGTTGGTTGTGGTGACTATGCGGGATGTGGAACCCGTGGAAACCGCCACACGGGCAGCGTTGGCACCCCGCGCGAGGAGACCGCCTGCAGCACCACCAACTCCGCCGCCAACAGCGCCGATGGCCGCGTCCTGCAACACCTGGTTCATGTCAACAGAACCAGATGTAGCCTTTTGGACGATGGCCGACGCACCGCCCGACGTCAGCGCTCCAGCCGCCGCACCAATCAAAGCCATGCCAACCGGACCACCAACACCGGTGAACATCAAAGCGACGCCAGCCACTACAGCAGCACCCGCAACAATGTACTCCCAGTTGTCTCCGAGCCAATTTCCGGCAGCGGCCAGCGCCCCACCAGCGGAACTGTCGTAAGCCTTCAGCTCAGCATCCGTCAACGGCCGGAGGCCCGTGGGGTCCGTCGTATTCAGGGGATTGTTGCCCGCATACGCGTACGGATTCCCATCCCACCCGGCGCCAAGGACCGGGGCCAACGGATCCGTCGAAAGGAACCCACGGCTCACCGGATCATAGGCCCGGGCGCCAAGCCACTCCAGCCCGGCAATATCAACACCGCCATTACCGGTCAGCGTCACCCCCGCAGGCAACACACCCGCAAAACCACCCGCCACACCGCCGGGCGTCGGATCCAATACCGTCGGAGCCCCGACCACAGCCCATGGATCAGCCTGATCAGTCGGCCGCGCAGCCCGCCAGCCCGGAGCAGCCCAGGCCTCCCCCATACCTGTCACACCGCCCGGCAGCGAAAGAACCTGACCGCCACCAATCCCAGCAAGCACAGGAACGGAGTTGGCCGTATCCCACCACAACTCACAACGGTCGACGGCGGCAAGCTCACCCAGCGCATCAACCCACAGAGAGTGCCGCGAGACCTCAGCCCCATCGCGGTCCCGAACCACGGAACCAGCCAGCAACCCGGTGGGGCCCCACGCATACTCAGTCCAGGAACCATCAGGACCAATCAACCGCGGCCGCCGGCCCAAACCATCATGGACAAACTCGGTCCGGGACCCGTCAGGTTCCATTACGGACAGCAACTGTCCCGCCGCGTCATACCCATAAACCCGGGACCCGCCCGGAACCGTTTCACGCGAAAGCCGCCCACCGGCGTCGTACTCCCACCCCAACACCACAGCGGGGGCCCCAGCCTCACCCACCCGGGTGGTCGCGGCGGAGACCATCTGCCCGGCGCCGTCGTACCCGTACCGGGTGACCGCTCCGGACCGGGTCAGCGCGGTGATCCTGCCATCGTCATCGCGGCCGATCATGGTCACATCAGGGGCACCACTTCCTGAACGGTCACTCCTAACATGCTCGGACAGCGCCCCGTTACGGTATGCCCACTCCTGCACCAAGTCCCCTGCCGTTGCGGAAATCATCCGGCCCGCAGCGTCGTAGCTGAAGGACGCCTCCCCCAACAACGGATTACCAACAGCCGTGATCTGCCCGGCAGCATCACGGGCGTACGTTGTGGTGGTGCCGTAGGCATCGGTGAAGCTGGTCCGGTGCCCGTCAGAGTCATATTCCCAGGACAGGCCCTGAGAACCACGGGTCCGGGAAGTCAGCCGCCCACACCGGTCAAACACAAGCTCGTGATCGACGGCGAGCCCATCCGGGCCGGTGAGCCGGGACAGCACGTCATGCGTGAAATCCCGGGCAGTGCCGTGGGGCAACCGTGTCCCGGTGAGATTCTCCAACTCGTCGAAGACCCTCTCGATGGACCGGCCCAACGGGTCGACAGAACGAAGCAGTACACCGTTGGCGTCGTACTCAAAAACCCGGCCGGGTAAACCGCCCGGCCAGCGCTCCCCCAACAAAAGCGCCGGACGCAGGGGATCTCCCCGCGCCCGGCGCCCTCAGCCCGGCGGCTGTTACAGCCGGGTGTCGAAGGAATCGCAGAACACGTTCTCGTTGAACGTGCCCTGGAATTCAGACTTGCCCTGGATCTTCGCCACGGCAGCCCGGATGGCCTCCCGTGAACCGGCGTGGGCGTGGATGGCGGTCTTCACCATCGGCACGTCAATCAGGTGGTTCGGCTGGTTCAACGAGACAAACACCGTGGGGACCTCCGTGGCGTACCAGGGAATTTCGGCCGCCATCGGTGAGGACCACTTGATCCTGATGGCTGCCTCCTGCGCGAAGCCCTTGACGTTGGCGAACACGAACGCGGCGTCATACCGCTCCGCGTAGTCGGCAGTCGCTTCCTCGGCCAGCACCGACATGAAGTTCACGCCGGTCTCCCCCGCGGCCTCGCGCTGCTCGGCTGTCCGGAACACAGACACCTCGAAGCCCGCGGCAACAAGCTCTTCCTTCACCGTTTCCAGGTACGCCAGCGGATCGGCACGCGTGAAGTCCGCCCCGCCGGAGATGCCGTAGAGCCGGATCCGCGGATGCGTTTCCGGTGTGATGGGCAGGTTACCGGCAGTGTCCTTGACCAGGGTGACGGTCTTGTCCGCCACCTCGGCGGCAATGGCACGGTGCGCATCCGATCCAATCACGGACAGCGCATCAACCGGCGGGACCAGTTCGTCCAGGGACTTCCGGTGCAGCCCCAGTGAGGCCTTCAGCCCGAGGATCCGCCGCAGGGCATCGTGCAGCCGCTGTTCGGTGATGACGCCGGACTTGTAGCCGTCCAGCATGAACTGGAAGTCCTCGGCCGGGTTGCGGAAGAACAGGAACATGTCGCAGCCGGCCGCGATGGTTGCCGGCACCAGGTCCTTACGCTTCTGCGCCTGCGTGAGGCCCACCATCAGGGATGCATCGGTGAGCACCAGGCCGTTGAAGCCGAGCTCGCCGCGCAGCAGGTCCTGCAGCAGTTCCGGCGCCAGCGTCGCAGGCAGGATGTCGGCGTCGGGCAGCCCCGGACGGAAGTGCCGGGAAACCTCCGGCGCTCCAATGTGGCCCACCATGATGGACTGCACGCCATGCCCGATCAGCTCGCGGTACACATGCCCGTACGTCCGGTCCCATTCCGCGTAGGAGAAGGTGTTGTAGGACGTGACCACGTGCTGGTCGCGCTCGTCAACGCCGTCGCCCGGGAAGTGCTTCATGGCGCAGACGGTGGGAGATTCGCTGATGCCGTCGAAGTACTCCTTCGCCCGTTCCACCACGATCTCCGGGGTGTTGCCGAACGAGCGCGTGGAGATGACCGTGTTCCGCCAGTTGTAGTGGATGTCCACGATCGGGGCGAACGCCCAGTTGCAGCCCAGGGCCGCAGTTTCGACGCCGGCCACCTGGCCCATCTGGCGCGCAATGTTCTTGTCCGGGTGGGAGCCTGCCTGGAGGTGTGTGGAGACGAACGTGCCGTCGTCGCAACTTCCGGCCCCGCCCATCTCCGGGTTGGAGGCGATCAGCAGCGGCACCCGGGACTTCGACTGCGCATACCGGATGTGCTCCTGCACGGCGGCGGACGGCCCCGGCCGGTAGCGCATTCCGCCCACGTGGTAGTTCTCCAGCACGCCGTCGAGGTATTCGGGCGAGTAGCCGTTGTTGTGGTTGATGAACAGCTGCCCGATCTTTTCCTCGAGCGTCATGGAACTGATGGTCTCTTCCACCCAGGCCAGCGCACCGCCGTCGAGATTGAACGGAGCGGCGGAAAGGTCGACGTCGAAATGCCGCGGGCGGGTGCCCACGGCACCTTCGTCCGAGGGTACGACGGCGGCAATATTGGCCAGTGCCGACGCCACCACTTCGTCCACGGGCACGGCGATGTCGACGACGAACCCGGCTTCGTCCGCTTCGAGCGGTTCCAGCGTGGCGAGTTGGGAGTCCAGCAGGGCGGGCGGCATAAAGTGCCCGGTCCGCCCTTCGGTGCGGGCCTTCAGGACGTCCTTGCTGCCGTGCAGGTGCAGGAAGACAGTGTCCGGCGCCTGCTTGCGGATGGCGTCGCGGTAGCTGCGGCGGAGAGCGGAGCAGGCTAGGACCAGTCCCCCGTTTCCGGCGTTGGCCAGCTCGGAACCGACGGTGGCGAGCCAGGGCCAGCGGTCCTCGTCCGTCAGCGGGGTCCCGGCGGCCATCTTGGCCACGTTCTCCACAGGGTGGAGGGAATCGCCGTCGAGGAACGGGACGCCCAGCTCGCGGGCCACGAGATCGCCGATGGTGGTCTTTCCGCAACCGGAAACACCCATGACAACGATGCGGTGCTTTGTCATTGCTGCTGCCTTACCAGTGGTGCCCGCGCTCACCAGTCATGCACCGTGCCGTCAACCAGGCGGTTGTACGGCAGGTAGGCCTGCTGGTACGGGAAGGCCGCGGCGGCTTCCTCGTTGAACTCGACGCCGATACCGGGCTCGTCGCCGGGGTGCAGATAGCCGTCCTTGAAAGTCATGGACTGGTGGAAGACCTCATTGGTCTTGTCCGAGTGCTGCATGTATTCCTGGATGCCGTAGTTGTGGATGGCCAGGCCCACGTGCAGCTGCGCGGCGAAGCCCACCGGGGAGATATCGGTGGGGCCGTGGAAGCCGGACTTGATCTGGTACTGGGCGGCGAAGTCCATGACCTTTTTCAGCGGGGAGATACCGCCGAAGTGGGTGGAGGCTGCGCGGACGTAGTCGATCAGCTGTTCTTTGATGATGGTCTGGTAGTCGTACACGGTGTTGAAGATTTCACCGATGGCCAGCGGCGTGGTGGTGTGCTGGCGGACCAGGCGCAGGGCCTCCTGGTTCTCGGCCGGGGTGCAGTCCTCAAGCCAGAACAGGTCATACGGTTCCAGCGCCTTGCCCAGCTTCGCGGCCTGGATGGGTGTCATCCGGTGATGGCCGTCGTGCAACAGCGGGATCTCCGGGCCGAACTCATTCCGCACAGCCTCGAAAACACTGGGCAGGTGGCGCAGGTACGCGCGGGTGTCCCAGTCCTCCTCCACGGGGAACGCGCCGCGGCCGGCGGGCTCGTAGTCGTACCGTTCACCCGAGGCCTGTGCCTGGGCGGCGACGCCGTAGACGGCCTTGATGCCGGGGACGGCGGTCTGGATCCGGATGGACTTGTAGCCCAGCTCCAGGTGCTCACGCACGGAATCAAACAGGGACGGAATGTCCGCACCCGAGGCGTGGCCGTAAGCGCGCAGCCCGTTCCGGGACGCACCGCCCAAGAGCTGGTAGACCGGCATGCCGGCCACCTTTCCCTTGATGTCCCACAAAGCCATGTCGACGGCGGCGATGGCCGCCATGGTCACCGGGCCCCGGCGCCAGTACGAGGACCGGTACAGGAACTGCCAGGTGTCCTCGATCCGGTGCGGATCCTTGCCGATCAGCAACTGGGCAACATGTTCCTTCAGGTACGCAGCGACGGCAAGTTCACGGCCGTTCAGGGTGGCATCACCAATACCGGTCACACCGTCCTCGGTGGTGATCCGGAGAGTGACGAAGTTACGCGACGGGCTGGTGACGAAGACGTCGGCGGCAATGATTTTCACAGCTGGTCCTTTCGAGCGGGGCTGGGCTGGTCTACGGACTGGGTTTCGGAGGGCCGGGTTTGGTGGACCCGGTTCAGCAAACTGGTGCTGGTGGGCTGGTGCGGGGTATCGGATCTAGCTGGTATGAGCTGCAGATGCGGAAGTGGTGGAGGCAGCAGCCTGGGGCGCGGAAGCTGCGTCCGGACCGGCTTCAGCCTCCGCTCGGCGGGCCGTGATGTCGCGGATGATGCCTGCGTGCATGTCATCGGTGAGTTTGTAGCGGGACATCACCAGCACGGCCAGGATTGTCAGGACCGCAGGAATGGCGCCTGCGGCTACCTGGATCCCGAACGCAGCCTCGGCTGTTTGGACAGCACCGGACTTGTAGCCTCCCAGGGCCAGGGCGTAGGCCGCGAGGGCGCCGCCCACCGCCTGCCCGGTCTTGCGGGTGAAGGAGAAGAGCGCGTAGGTGATGCCCTCGGTGCGGACACCGGTCTTCCATTCGCCGTACTCCACGGTGTCCGCTTCCAGGGCCCACACCACGATATTGACGGCCATCACGCCCACCAGGCTGACGATGAGCCCGCCGAAGCCGATCCACGTTTGGCTCGGCGGCGCTGCGAAGATGATGATTCCGCCAACAACCGAGACCAGCGACGCGTAGATGTAGACGTTCTTCTTGCCGATGGTGCGGACCAGTCGCGGCATGATGGCCGCCAGCACGAAGGTGAGGACCAGCTGTGCGATGGACAGCACCGGGTAGAGGTCCAGCCGGCCGAGCACGTCGCGAAGGTAGTACAGCTGGACCGAGGTAAGTGCCAGGTAGCCGGTGAGGAAGAGGAACGAGCTCAGGCACAGCATCATGAGCGGCTTGTTGCCCTTGAGTGTGTCCACGCTCTGCTTGAAGGAAACGTTGGGGACTGAACGGTGGACGCGTTCCTTGGCCGTGAAGACAGTGAAGAAGTAGAGGGCCGCACCAATCACCACGAACGCCAGGGTGATTCCGGTGAAGGTAGCCTGCAGGTTTGCACCGGGCTTGATCAGCGGTGCTACGAAGATACCCAGCGACGAGCCCACCAGCGCCGCCCCGATCATGCGGGCGGAGCCGAGCTTGGCCCGCTCCCCCGGATCCTGGGTCATGGCGCCGGCCAACGAGCCGTAGGGGATGTTCACCAAGCTGTAGGCCAGGCCCAGCGCTGCGTAGGTGACGTAAGCATAGAGGAGCGTTCCGGTTTCGCCGATCTGCGGGACTGAGAACGTGGCAACGCTGAGCAGGAGCAGCGGGATGGAACCGAACATGATGAACGGACGGAACTTGCCGAAGCGCTTGCTGAAGGTCCTGTCCACGATGCGTCCGGCGAAGACATCGGCGAACGCATCGAAGATCCTGACGGCCAGCAGCAGCGTGCCGGCGGCTGCCGCAGAAATCCCTGCCACGTCCGTGTAGTAGACCAGCAGGAACATGGTGGCAGTGGTGAATGCCAGGTTGTTGGCGGCATCGCCGGCGCCATAGCCGACGATGCTGAGCCTGTTCAGCTTCTTCACGAGGGGCTCCTTTACCCACTGCCGCGAGGCAGCACATTGATTAAGTCTGGTTGTAATCCTAGTCACTTGGCAAGACAATGGCAAGCGGTTGCCAACAGTTTCGGCCCTGCAGAATTTCGTTGCAGGAGAGGGAATCTCCGGGTGAGCGCTGACCGCTCCTGATGCACCCGGGAAGCACACGAAAATGCCCGGGCGCGAGGGGCGTCCGGGCAGTTCCGCGGGTAAGCGGGCGGGGCGGCCGACGAGCCGGGGGGCAGGCCGAGGGAGGCCTACGCCCCCTGGCGGGCAAAGCCTCCGGCCAGTCCGTCCACCAGTTCCACTACGGCGTCATCCTGTGAAAGCGGGACGCTGAGCAGTGCGAGCAGGGCGCGCACGCGGTCAGCTCCGGCCAGCGCGCATGCCGCCTCGATGCCATCGGACAGCGGGTCCTGGACGGTCCGGCCGCGGCCTGTTGCGTCGATGCAGAAGGCAACCCACGCCGCGATCATGGCGGCCGCGCCCGCACCGGACCTGCCGCCGTCGCGCTCTGCCGTGAGGACCGGAACGGCACGCATCCGCAGTTTGGTACTGCCGTCCAGGGCGATCTGGGTGAGGTGGTGCGCGATCCGCGCATTGCGGAACCGCGCCAGGAGCTGCTCCCGGTAGGCCGGAACCTGCAGGTCCGCACCGTGCGCTGCCGCTCCCGTAAGGTTGGCCTCCGCTTCGTTCCAGAAACGCTCGACGGCGGCCAGGCACACCGGGTCTGCCAGGGCTTCGGCAACCGTTGCGTGGCCCCGGAGCTGGCCCGCGTAGGCCAGCAGGGAATGGGCACCGTTCAGCAACCACAGTTTGCGGTTCTCGTAGGGTTCAATGTCGTCCACGAAGACGGCCCCCGCGTCCTCCCAGCGCGGCCGGCCGGCCGGGAAGTCGCCACTGAGGACCCAGTTGCGGAACGGCTCGGCCACCACCGGCGAGTTATCGAAGTAGCCGCACGCGGCTTTAACGGACTCGACGTCGGCGTCCGTGGTCCGCGGGGTAATGCGGTCCACGGAGGTGCTGACGAAGCTGATGTTTTCCACTATCCAGGCGGCGAGCTCCGGGTTCCACGCCTCCGCCATGCCCACCACCGCGGTGCTGGCCACGGTGCCGTTGTTGGAGAGGTTGTCGCAGCACACAACGGCGAGTGGTCCGGCGCCGGCAGCCTTGCGGGCGGCCAGGGCATGGACCAGTCGGCCCACCGGGGTGGCCGGCCTGCCGTCGGTTCCGGCCGAGAGTTCCTGGAGGTCTGCGGCGACGCCCTGCGCTTTCCGGTCAAACTGACCGTCTGCCCCGAGCCCGTAGGCGGCCTCGGTGATGGTCAGCGTGACCACGGCAGTGCCGGCGGCGGCGATCAGGGCGGTGAGGCGGCCGGCGTCGGCCCCGTCCACCGCCTCGACGATGCTGCTCACCACCTCGAAGGTGTCACCGGCGTCCCCGCGCTCAACCACCGTGTACAGGCCGTCCTGTCCGGACAGGGCTTCAGCCGCGTCAGGTCGGCGTCCGGTGAACGCTGCAATCCCCCACTGGGCGGCATCTCCGGCGTGCTGCGTGTACCAGGCCTGGTGCGAGCGGTGGAAGGCACCAAGTCCCAGGTGGACGATCCGGACAGGCGCTTTGGCGGCGGGCCGCAGCGTCCGGGAAAGTTGCGGGACGGCAGGTGCCGCGGCCTCGGAAACCGGTGTGCCGGCGTCGGCGGTTCTTGCGATGGTCACAGTTTGAAGACCCTTCGTGGGGACCCGTCAACGATGTCGACGATGAGTTCGTGGGCACGCTCCTCCGTAACCCGGTGCTCGGCCACCAGCCGGGCCAGGAAGGAGGCCTCAATCCGGCGCGAGGCGTCATGCCGGGCGGGAATGGAGCAGAAGGCGCGCGTGTCGTCGATGAAACCGGACGAACGCGAGAACCCGGCAGTCTCGGTGACGGCGGAACGGAAGCGGAGCATGGCGTCCGGTGCATCGAGGAACCACCACGGAGCGCCCAGGAACACGGAGGGGTAGAACCCGGCCAGCGGCGCCAGTTCGCGGGAGAAGACCGTCTCGTCCATGGTGAACAGCACCAGGTGGAAGTCCTTGGCCGCACCGAAGTCCTGCAGCAGCGGCCGGACCGCCTCGGTGTAGTCGATGGCAAACGGGATGTCGTGGCCGCTGTCCGCACCGTAAGTGTTGAAGGTGGGTTCGTGATGGTTGCGGAAGGACCCGGGGTGGATGGTCATCACCAGCCCGTCCTCAACGGACATCCGGGCCATCTGGTACATCATGTGCGCTTCGAAATCTTCGCGGTCCTGCGCCGTGGCCTTGCCGGAGCGGGCCGTGTCGAAGAGGCGGGCGGCTTCCGAATCGCTGAGCTTGAGCGTGCGCGGCGTACGGACACCGTGGTCCGCCGAGACGGCGCCGTTGTCCACGAAATAGCGGCGGCGGTTTTCGAGGGCGGTGATGTACGCGCCGTAGCCCGTGCCGCCGTCGCCCGCTGCGGCGATGAGGCGCTCCACGTTGTCCTGCCACTGCGGGTGCGCAATGTTCAGGTACTGGTCCGGCCGGAACGTTGGCAGGACGCGGCCGTGGAAGGACGGATCGGCGGCAATGGCCTGGTGGCTGGACAGGCTGTCCAGCGGGTCATCGGTGGTGGCCAGCACCTCGATGTTGAAGTCCTTGAAGAGCTCGCGCGGGCGGAAGCCGGGTTCCTGCAGGCGGGCGGAGATGGCGTCGTAGCTGGCATCCGGGTTCCCGGCGTCCGGCTCTTCCCGGAGGCCGAAGACGCTCTGGAACTGGGTCCGCAGCCAATAACCGGAGGCCGTGCCTTCGAAGAGGGGCCAGGCCTTGCAGAACTCACGCCACACGGTGCGGGCATCCGGCACCGCATTGGGGTCTCCCTTGGCGCCCGTCTGGGGACGCAGCAGGTCCTGGTCCACACCGCTGGCATGGATCAGGCGCGTGACGTAATGGTCCGGACTGACCAGCAGCGCTGCCGGGTCAGGAAAGGCGGTGTTGTGCTCGATGACGGCGGCGTCAACGTGGCCATGGGGGGAAATGATGGGCAGGTCCTGCACACGTTCCAGCAGGCTGCGGGCGATGCTCCGCGTTCCGGGGTCAGCGGGCAGGAGCCGGTCGGGATGGGAGGCAATGGACTGTGACATAGATCAATGATCGTTTTGGCAACCTGCTTTTGTCAACCGGTTGCCAAAAATTGCCATTCCTTGGCGTGGCGCGTCAGGCGGGATGGTCCGCCACCAGCAGCCGGCCGCTGGAACCACGCAGGACCAGCTCGGTTTCCACCTGCAGCGCCGGTGACACTTCCTCGGCGCCGTGCAGCACCTCCATCAGCAGCGTTGCCGCCTCGGTGCCGCAGGCCGTCATCGGTGACCTGATGGTGGTGAGGGCAGGGGTGGTGAAGTCCGCGCCGAAAATGTCATCGAAGCCCACAATGCTGATCCGGTCCGGAACCTGCATGCCGGCGGCCTGCAGCTCCTGCATCAGGCCGATGGCCAGGAGGTCGTTGTAGGTCATCACCGCCGTGGCACCGCTGGCGACGACGTCGCGCGCAACCTGCCTGCCGCCGTCGACCGTTGGCTTGGGCGACGGAAGCTGGACGCACTCCAGGTGGGACCACTCACAGGCAGCCTTGACGCCCTCCCAGCGGCGGGCGGTCATCCAGGACTGCGGCGGCCCGGCCACGTAGGCGACCTTCCGGTGGCCGTTGGCGGCAAGGTTCCGCACGGCCTCACCAATGCCCTTGTTCACGTCCGGCACCACCGAAGGAACACCGTCCACCTGGCGGTTGATCACCACCACCGGCTTCTCCCGGGCCAGTTCGCGGATGTGGTTGTCGTCCATGCGGGGGCTCGCCAGGATGAGGCCGTCCACAGTGGCGAGCATGCGGCGCGCCGCCGTCAGTTCGGTGTCCGCGGATTCGGCGGACTCGGCGAGCATCAACGTGTAATCCCGGGCAGTGGCCGTGGACTCGGCCCCGCGGATAATGCCGAAGAAGGTGGGGTTGGTGATGTCAGCGACGATCAATGCCAGGGTGTTGGTGCGGCCAGTGGGCAGGGCCCGTGCGAAGGGGTTGACGCGGTACTCGAGCTGGGCGGCGGCGTCCTCGATCAGCTTCTGGGTCTTGGCGCTGACGCGGCCCGGCTTGCTGAGGGCGCGGGAAACCGTGGAGGGGTTCACTCCGGCCAGCTTGGCGATGTCGTAGATGGTGGCGCTCGATTTGCCGCTGCGGACCGGCTTCCGGGCTTCGGCGGATGAATCGGAAAGGTCCTGTGTCCTGGATTCGCTCACTGCCCCATCCTAATCGGGCTTGGCAACAGGAAACCGGCTGGTTGCCATGAGTGTCCGCGGCAACGTCCCGCCCAACCAGTAGCAGCAGATGTCGTTATGGCAGCCCAAAACGACATTAACTGCTACCCAGTTGGGGAGGGGACGTCAGCTCCGTTCGGGGAACTGGCCTTCTGCGGCAATCCGCTTGTTGAGTTCGGCCAGGAACACGTCCTCGTCGAAGTCCAGGCCCACTTCGGTACCCGTCCAGCTGGAGAGGTGGATGGCGTTGGCCAGTCGGACGCCGTTGATGCCGTCCGAGCCCGGCGCCAGCAGCGGGGTGCCATCCAGGATGTTGGCGGCGAAGTTCTCCAGGACTCCGGCGTGCTGGCCGCCCCATACGGACTCGAACTCAATGGTTTCGGTGGTGTAGTACTCCTCGGGCTTGAGCTGGCCCATGAAGAGCTTACGGACGTCGTCCATGCCCATGCCGTCGCTGAGTTCCCGCTCCGGCTTATTCAGGCGCGTGACGGTGGCGGTCTTTGAGCCTTCGACGACGATCTTGCCCTGGTCGCCCAGGATCTCGAAGCGGTCTGTGCCGGTGAGATCGTGCGTGGCCGTGACGAAGACACCGGTGGCGCCGTCGCCGTAGTCCACCATGGCGGTGACCTCGTCCTCGACGGCGATGTCCCGGCGGAAACCGTAGGCCACCTTGGCGTAGACGGACTTGGGCACGCCGCAGATCCACTGCCACAGGTCCAGCTGGTGCGGGGCCTGGTTGACCAGGACACCGCCTCCTTCGCCGCCCCAGGTAGCCCGCCAGGCACTGGAGTTGTAGTAGCCCTGCGGACGCCACCAGGTGGTGATGATCCAGTTGGTCCGGCGGATGGCGCCGATCTCGCCGTTGTCCACAATTTCCTTGATCTTGCGGTACAGCGGGTTGTTGCGCTGGTTGAACATGATGGCGAAGGAGAGTTCCGGCTTGGACGCCGCAAATTCATTCAGTTCCTTGACCTGCTTGGTGTAGACGCCGGCGGGCTTTTCCACCAGGGCGTGGACGTTCCGCTGCAGTGCCGCGATGCCCATCTCGGGGTGGAGGTAGTGCGGGACGCAGGTGACGACGGCGTCCACGTCACCGCTGTCGAGCAGGGCGATGTAGTCGTCGTGGAAGGGGACGTCGGGGTAGGTCGCCGCGGCGAGTTCCTTCTTGGCTGGGTCAGTGTCGCAGATGGCGGCGATTTCCATGTTCGGCACCAGTCCGTCGGTGATGAACTTCGCGTAGGCGCCGCCCTGCTGGCCCAGGCCGATGATGCCGAGGCGTACTTTCTTGCTCACTGTGTTTCCTTACTTCTGTGGTTGGTCCGGTGGTTGAGCCTGTCGAAACCTAGAAAAGGTCCGCGTGGCCCATGGCGGCAAGGTTGTCGTAGGAGGTCTGCAGGGCGTCCCACACGGTGCGGCCGTAGAGTTCGTCCTGTTCCACCAGCAGGTACTGGGCACCGGCTTCGACGGCGGCGGGAACGATCGAGGGGAAGTCCAGGTTGCCCTCGCCCACTTCGGCGAACTGGACCACGTTCTTGAATTCGGCCATGAAGCCGGGGAAATCGCCCTTCTCCAGTAGCCCGAACGACGATTCCGGCATCTGCCCGATCCGGTAGTCCTTCAAGTGCACCATGGCCGTGCGTCCGGCGTACTTCTCGAGCGTCCGGACCGGGTCAAGGCCGCCGCGCTGAACCCAGTGGACGTCGATTTCCATGCCCATGGCCGGGGAGTTGTCCGCGATGATGTCCAGCATGTATTTGCCGTCAAACTTCGCGAACTCGATGTGGTGGTTGTGGTAGTACAGGCTGATGCCGTGTTCCTGGAGCCGTTCCGCATACCCGTTGGCCTGCTTGGCGAAGTCCACCACGGCGTCGAGTGACTTCATGGCGGGGAAGGGCAGCATCCCGATCCGCAGCAGGGAGGAGTCCAGCCGCTTGGCGTCGTCCACGATCTTGTCGAAATTCTCCGCCAGTGATTCCACCGGCATGCCCTTCCGTCCTTCAACGTTGACCGAGAGGGCGGCGATGTCCATGCCGAGTTCGCTGCGGGAGCGGTCCAGTTCGGCCACGTTCTCCGGTGTCATGGGGATCTGCGAGATCTCCACGGCGTTGTAGCCGATCGCACTGACCTTGCGCAGCGTCTCGAACGCTCCGATCTCGGCGAAGCTGTCCTTAAGCATCATGGCTTGTACGCCTATTTTGGCCACGTCATTCCTCCGTTGTTCCGGCCTGCTGAGGCCTTGGGTCTTAGCTGTGGGCTGCGGCTTCAGGCCGCAGCCCCGGCCTGTTCGGTCTGTTGGCGCTGCTGTTCCAGCAGGCGGTGCCTGTCAGCACGGCGCTGTTCCTGCCGGTCCGGGTCCGGCACTGGGGATGCCAGCAGCAGCCGCTGGGTGTAGGGGTGTTCGGGGTTCCGGGTCACGGTTTCGGCCGGACCCTGTTCCACGATTTCGCCACGGAACATGACGGCCACCCGGTGGCTGATGTGCCGGACCACGTCCAGGTCGTGGGAGACGAAAAGGTAGGAGACGCCCGTGTCCTTTTGGATCTGCAGGAACAGGTCCAGCACGCGCGCCTGCGTGGAGAGGTCGAGGGCGCTGACCGGTTCGTCGCAGACAATCAGTTTGGGTGACAGGGCCAGTGCGCGGGCGATGGCGACGCGCTGCCGCTGGCCGCCGCTGAATTCGCGGGGCAGGCGGTGGACTGCGTCCGACGGCAATCCCACCTGGTCCAGCAGTTCCTTGACGCGTTTCCTGGCGGTTTCCTTGTCCAGTCCCTGAACCGCGAGGGGCTCGGCGAGGATGTCGCCGATCTCCAGGGCCGGGTTGAGGGAGGTATACGGATCCTGGAAGACCACCTGCAGGTCCCGGCTCAGTGTCCTGCGTTCCCGGCGGGAGGCGTTGCTGATGTCGTTGCCTTCGAAGATGACCTTGCCCTGGGTTACCGGTGCCAGTCCCAGGACGGCGCGTCCCAAAGTGGTCTTTCCGGAGCCGGACTCCCCCACCAGGCCAAGGGTTTCACCCTGCCCGATGGTGATGTTAATGTCCGTCAGGGCGCGGAACGGCTTGGCGCGGAACTTCTTGCTGGGGTATTCCACCACCAGGTTTTCAACGGAGAGCAGCGGTGGGGTGTGCTGGGAAGCGGCAGGGGTACTCACGCGACCGGCTCCTTTTCTGCAGTTGCATGGCGGGCTGTTTCACGGTGGGCCACCGGCCCTTCCGGCGGGGAGACGAGCATGGTCATCGGTTCCTTGCCCTCGAGCATGGAACCCAGCAGCGTCTGCGTGTACTTTTCCTTCGGGTTGCGGAGGATTTCGCGGACGGTGCCCTCTTCCACCAGCCGGCCGTTCTGCATCACCGCAACACGGTCACACAAGTCGGCGACGACGCCGAAGTTGTGGGTCACCAGGACCACACCGATGTTCAGCCGCTGCTGGAGTTCGCGGAGCAGGTCCAGCACATCTGCCTGCACCGTCACGTCCAGTGCGGTGGTGGGCTCGTCAGCGATGACCAGGTCCGGTTCGCAGCTGATGGCACCGGCGATCAGCACGCGCTGGGCCATACCGCCGGAAACTTCGTGGGGATACGCGTCGAACGTGCGCTCCGGGTTGACGATTCCGACGTCGGTGAGCAGCTTGAGCGCGCGGGTGCGGGCCTCTGCCTTGGAGATTCCCAGCACCCGGACCATGGGCGTTACCAGCTGGTAGCCGATGGTGAAGGCCGGATCCAGGTTGCTCATGGGTTCCTGCGGAATGTAGGAGATCCGCTTCCCGCGCAGCTTGGTGAGCCGCTCCTGGCTGACCTTTTCGTCCCCCGGGGCAACCGTGTAGTTGCCGTCGAACTGGATGGAACCGCCCACAATGCGGGCGTTGTCCGGGAGCAGTCCCAGGATGGAGAACGCTGTTTGGGACTTGCCCGATCCGGACTCCCCCACAATGCCCAGGATCTCACCGCGGTCAACGTGGAAGGAGACGTCGTCCACCACCTTCTTGATGGAACCGTCCGCCTGCGGGTAACCGACGCCCAGGTTGGTCACCTTGACCAGGTGGTGCTCGGTTCCGCTCTCGACGGCGACGACAGACTTCCGTGACTGGCGCGCCCTGGCGGGTTCCGCCGTCATGCGTTCCGTTGTACCGGAGGTCGCGGAAACCGAAGCGCGCTTCCTGCGGTGCTTGATCTTCTCGCCGTCCTCGAGTGCATCACGGAGGGCGTTGCCGAGCAGGACGAGTCCACCGATGGTCAGGGCCATGGCCAGGGCCGGCCAGAGCAGCAGGGTGGGGGTCAGGTAGACGTTCTTGAACCCTTCCGAGAGCATGACGCCCCAGGTTGCCTTGGTGGGGTCGCCGAGGCCCAGGAACTCCAGGCCCGACTGGATGGCGATGGCCACGCCGGCGATCGCCGCGGTCTGGATGATGATGGGGGCGCGGACCACCGAGAAGATGTGACGGGCAATGATGCTCAGGTCGGAGAGGCCGGAGACCCGGGCAGCGTCAACGTACAGCTCGTTCCGCACGGACTGTACCGCCGCCCGGGTGAGCCTGAAGTAGGACGGGCTGATGAGAATGCCGAACGCAATCATTGAGATCCACACGGACGGGCCGAACGCCGCACGGATGGTGAGCAGCACGATCAGCCCGGGAAGGCTCATGAGGATGCTGACAATCCAGTTGGAAACAGCTTCGAACTTACCAGCGTAGTAGCCGGCAATCAGGCCGGCGGGCAGGCCGATGGCGATGGCGACGCCCGCGCACAGCAGGGCCGACAGCAGCGTCAGCTGTGCCCCGAACAGCAGCCGGCTCCAGTTATCGCGGCCGGCGCTGTCAGTGCCGAGGATGTTCACCCCGTCCGGGGCCGCCAGGGTTTTGGAGATGTTGGCGAAGTTCTCCTCGAACGGTGCAAGGACCGGCGCGAAGATGGCCAGTAAGGCAATCGTGGAAAGGATCACCAGGGAAGCGATGCCCAGCGGGTTCTTCAGGAGGCGGCGGGTCACGGTGGAACGGACCACGGTGCCGCTTTGGCCTTTGCCGGGCACAGGTGCGGCAACAGCCGCCGTTTCTACGGAATCACTCATGACACACGCACTTTCGGGTTAAGCCAACCGTTGAGGATGTCCACCAGGAGGTTCACCACGATGACCACCACGACGGTGTACATCACCACGCCCATCACGACGGGAAGATCGGTCTGGTTGGTGGCGGCGACGGCCAGGGGGCCCATGCCGGGAAGAGCGAAGATCTGCTCGATGATGACCACGCCGCCGAGCATGCCGATCAGCTGCAGGCTCAGCACGGTGAGTCCGGCAGGGGCCGCGCTGCGCAGCACATGCTTGAACAGGATCTCCTGCTCGCCGATCCCCCGGCTCCGGAGGGTGCGGACGTAGTCGCGTTCAAGCTGTTTGATGACGGCGCTGCGGATCTGCTGGGCGCCGCCGGTGACCCCGTTGATCAGCAGCGCGATGACGGGGAGGGTCATGGACACAACCCAGGCTTCCGGCCCCACCTCGGGAGAGATGGTGCTGGTGGCCGGGAACATGCCCAGCTGGATGGCCAGGAAGGTAACCAGCAGGACGCCAATGACAAACCCGGGAATGGAGTCGCCAATGATCGCACCTACCTGGACCACCCTGTCCACCCAGCCGCGCTTGACGGCGGCCGCCACACCAATGAGTGCTGCGCAGATGGCGATCAGGATCATTGCCGCGAAAACCATGGTCATGGTTACCGGGATGCGGGTGGCCAGGGAATTGGCCACCGGTTCGTTGGTGAACCACGAGGCTCCAAGGTTCCCGCTGACAGCATCGCCCAGCCAGGCGAAGTAGCGGACGAACAGGGGCTGGTCGAGGCCCAGTTCGTGTTCCTTCGCGGCGACCTGCTCAGGTGTGGCCTGGTCGCCCAGGATGTTCTGGGCAATGCTGCCACTGGCTGTGTACAGCAGGGTGAAGGTGAGCACCGAGACGACGAACAGCACCATCACCCCGCTGCCGAGCCTCTTGGCAATGAACTTGATCATGGCGTCCTACTTGGCAGGCGAGTAGTTGTAGATGGAGGGGACGGCCTGCTGCGCCTGCGGTACCACGTTGACTTTGTCGTTGTGGTAGTACATCTGGTTCACACGGAACAGCGGCGCGAACCAGGCCTGCTCCACTACGTACTTATTGACTTCCTTGGCTTCTTCGCCGGCGGCATCCCCAGCGGTGCGAACAGCCTTGATCTTGTCTTCCAGTTCAGGAGTCGTCGTCTTGAACGGGTTGTACAGGGCCTTGGTGGAAACGATCTGGTCGATGGCCACCGTGGGCTCGCCCTGGAAGAGGT
Source organism: Pseudarthrobacter chlorophenolicus A6 (assembly GCF_000022025.1). Lineage (GTDB taxonomy): Bacteria > Actinomycetota > Actinomycetes > Actinomycetales > Micrococcaceae > Arthrobacter > Arthrobacter chlorophenolicus. The sequence goes on along the minus strand of NC_011886.1, from coordinate 835,369 downwards.
TGAAGTACATGGCGCTGTACTTTTGGGCCGCGACGTCCGCCGTGAAGGTGTTGGTGATGGCGGCACCGGGGTTCAGGGTGATGCCGACGTCCGCGAGCTGCTGCTTGAGCACGGAGATCAGGGTTTCGGCGCCGGGAAGCGTGGGAACGTCGATGCTGACCTTGCCTTCGAAGCCCGACTCCTTCAGCAGCTGCTTGGCCTTCTCCGGATCGTAGCTGTAGTAGTTCTCCAGCTCTTCGGACCATGCCCCGCTGTCCTTGCCGAACGGCTGCGACGTCGGCGTCCCCTGGCCCAGCATCACCTGGTCCAGGATGGTCTTGCGGTCGAACGCGTAGTTGATGGCCTGGCGGACCTTCACGTCGGCCAGCGCCGGGTTCTTCGCACCGTCGCGGTCCAGCAGGAGCAGGCCGGCCCAGTCCACCTGGTTGGCCTCCAGCTTCATCTTGGCGCCCTCGGCCTGCTTGCCGTTCTTGGGATCCAGGAGGGTGGCGTCGATCTGGCCGGAAACCAGCGCGTTCGTGCGTGCGGTGGGGTCCAGGAGGATCTTGAGCGTCAGCTTCTTGTACTTCTGCAGGTCCTTGTTCCAGTACCCCTCGCGGGCATTGAAGACGGTCTGGGAATCCTTGACCGAAGCCGCCTTGTCCATGACGTACGGACCTGAGCCGACAGGCTCCGTCTTGATGGCGTCTGTGCCCAGCGCCTTGGGGCTGCCCATCAGGCCGGCCGCCTGGCTGAGGAAGAACTCCAGCGCCGGTTCCGGTGCGCTCAAGTTGATGTCGACGGTGTCCGCGTCCACCACGGCGACGTCGGAAACGGTGCTGAGCTGCGCCATCTGCGGACCGTTGGCCTTCTTGAAGTGGTCCAGGTTGGCCTTGGCGGCTTCGGCGTCGAACTTTGCCCCGTCACTGAAGGTGACGTCCGTCCGGAGGTCCACGGTCAGCTTGGTGCGGGCGTCGTTGTACTTCCATGCCGTGGCAAGCATGGGGCTGAGCTTGCCGTCAGGCTCGCGAAGAATCAGCGAATCGTAGGCCGCCTGATACGGCTGCAGCGCGTGGCCCACGTGGGCCTGGGCCGGATCCCACGAGGTCAAGTCACGCAGGGTTCCCAGCGTGAGTGCCGTGACCGTGGTGCCGCCGGCATTCGCCCCCGCGCCGGCGTTGCCGCCGCCGCCGCAGGCAGTGAGGGCCAGTGAGGCACTCAGCATGAGGGCGGCCGCTGCCGCCTTGGGACCTAACTTCATTGTTGGCTCCTAGTGAGTCTTGCCTGATGCGAACGGTTTCCGGATCAGGGCGGGAGTGTGTTCTGGGACACATAGTTGTGGCTGTGGGATTTACAGTACGGTCTTTGATCGTTCTTGGCAACCGATTGTCAAAAGTTTCTGGATGTGTTGCCATTCCAGTTCCCGTAAAGCTTCCGCGAGGGAGGCGCGGGCGCGGAAAAGGCCGGAAACCCGCGGATTCCGGCCGGGCCCGGACTCGGTCCGGGGCAGAGCTCAGCTCACACGTTCCACTTGCTGGGGGTACGACTGGGCATAGATGTCCTTGACTACCTGAAGGGACTTCCCAGCCTCCGCCGGATTGATCCAGAACGGCCCCGGCTCCTCCAGCTTGGCGTAGAAGTCCCGGATCAGGAGCTCATGGGAGGCGCCCCAGTACGACCGCCTCCCTGACTCCGGAACAGGCTCGGATACGACCTCCACGGCGCCGTCCCCGTATGTGACGGTGAGGTCGCCACGCAGGCTGAGGAGGGCTTTCTCAGTGGTGATGTCCAGCGTCACCGGTGCATTCACGGCATTGCCCAAGGTGGCGTAGAAGACGCTGCGGGCTCCGTTCGCATGCTCGGCGGCAAACTCTGCGGTGTCTTCCACCTCGATAATCCCGGCCAAGGCACGCACCGACGCATGGCCTTCAACTTTTGCCACATCGCCCACCAGCCACTGCAGCAGGTCAACGGTGTGGATGGCCTGGTTCATCATCAGGCCACCTCCGCCTTCATCCCACGTGCCGCGCCATGGCCGGTCCCTGTAGTAATCGGCTGTCCGGTGCCACATCACGGTCGCCGACGCGCCCAGCACCCGGCCCAGCGTGCCACCGTCGAGCAGTTCCCGCATGGCCACCGACGTGGCGTTGTAACGGTTCTGGAAGCACACGCCGATTTTGGCCGTGCCCCGGGCTGCCGCCGCCACCAGCTTCCGCCCTTCTTCGAGGGTGTGGGCCAGCGGCTTCTCGACGATGACGTTGACACCGGCGTCCAGGCAGTCGATGGCAAGGGAAGCGTGCAGATGGTGCGGTGTGCAGATATGGACGACGTCGGGCCGCACTTTGCGCAGCAGCTCACGGTGGTCTGCGTACCCGGCAACCCCGTGGGCTGCTTCTGCTGCCGCCAGGCGGCCTGGGTGGGTGTCACAGACCGCCACCAGTTCGGCGTCCGGCATGCTGGCCAGCGCCGCGAAGTGGACGCTGGACACGTCTCCGCATCCAATAATTGCCGCTGTGGTCATGATCCTGCTCCTTCGAAGGATTTCGCGGTTGTCCCGGCTCAGGCGAGCCGGACACCGTGCTTGTCGGCGAGGACAGCGAAGGCCCGGGCCGCGATGCCGAATGCAACGGGGCCGGAGAAGCCGCCCAGTTCGTGGGCGCTGGCCAGGTGGGGTTCAAGGGACGCGAAACCGGTGAACCCGTCCGCCGCCAGGGCGGCCACGGTGGCGTCGAGTTCGCCGTCACCGTGGCCGGAGGGAACCACCTCGCCGGTGCTGAACAGCGCGTCCTTGACCTGGAAGTACTCAAGGTAGGGACGCAGCATGGCGTAGCCCCCGGTGTAGGGCTTCACGCCCACTTGGACGAAGTTGGCGTTGTCCCATGCGACGCGGAGCGCCGGGGAATTCACGGTTTCCATGATGTCCAGGACGCGTTCGGGGGTGTCGCCGTAGATGTCCTTTTCGTTTTCATGCAGGAGTACGACGCCGGCCGCCTCGGCTTCCGCCCCCAGGGCGGCCATGCGGACCATGACGTCGCCGCGGATGTCCTCGGCACTTTGGGCCTCGGCGCGGTAGAAGGAGAAGATCCGGACGTACCGGGCATCCAGGCCTTTGGCAACGGAGATGATCTGGCGCAGGCGCTCCACCTCGTGCTCCACGGGCAGGCTGATGTCCACCTTCCCGATGGGGCTGGCGACCGCCGAAACCTTCAGTCCGTGCCCGTCCAGGATGCCCTTGAGTTCGCGCACCTGCTCCGCCGTGAGTTCGGAGACGTTCGTTCCCCACGCGCTCCGGACCTCGATGTGGCTGGCACCGAGGGCCAGCAGCACTGCGGCCTGCACGTGCGGATCGGGATCGATTTCGTCGCCGAATCCGGACAGGGGCCAGGTTGCAGTTTCGCTCACGGTTTCTCCTTGGTGCGGGCATGCCGGTACGTCATTGGCGGCAGGCATGCCGTGGCTGGTATCACGTCTCCCCGATAACATTAGCTGCGTTGCAATCCACTGACAACCGGTTGCCATCATGTGCGATCCGTGACATCCTAGGGCTTTCGGCGCAGTGTCTCCGGTCACAACCGCGCTCCCGCCAAGTCCGTTCAGAGAGGAACGCCATGGCACTGCAACCAGTCTCGGTGAGCCGCCCCGCCACCATCCACGACATTGCCGCCCTGTGCGGCGTGGCTCCCTCCACGGTGTCCCGGGCCCTGTCCACCCCGGACCGCGTCAATGTCCGGACCCGCGAGCGCATCCAGGCGGCCGCCGTCGAGCTCAACTACACGCCGAATTCCCAGGCGAAGGCCCTGAGTTCCGGAAAGACCGGCGCGGTTGGAGTGCTGGTACCGGACATCACCAACCCCTTCTACTTCGACCTCATCCGAGGAACCCAGCTCCAGCTCAAAGCGGCGGGCTACACGCAGCTCCTGGTGGATACCGAAGAGTCGGACGAGGTGGAAGCCAGCGCCATCCAGCAACTCCGTAAAAGTGCCGACGGGCTGATCGTAGGTGCTTCACGGCTGACGGATGAGGCCCTGTTGGCAGCCTCCGCGGCCATGCCTTTGGTGGCCATCAACCGGGATGTGCCTGACGTTCCAGCAGTCATCATTGATACCCCCGCGGCCACCGGCCAGGCCCTTGACCACCTGATCTCGCTCGGCCATACGAAGGTGGCGTACGTGTCCGGGCCAGTCTCCTCGCAGTCGAATGCCCGCCGGTGGGATGCCTTGTCCCTGGCCGGCGGGGAGCGCGGCATCGAGGTGGTTAAGCTTGGCCCGTTCGCGCCCAAGACCCAGTCCGGCGCGGCAGCGGCGGACACGGCGGTCCACAGCGGTGCAACCGCCTGCATAGTCTTCAACGACCTGATCGCCATCGGCATGCTCCAGCGGCTCCGGGAGCGGGGTGTGCGGGTGCCTGAGGACATGAGCATCGTGGGCTGCGACGACATTTTCGGCGCCGACTTCTGCAACCCGCCCCTGACCACCATGTCCTTCCCCATTGAGCAGGCGGGCCGGGTGGCAGTGACCATGCTGCTGGCTCAGCTGGATCCCCTCCGCAGCGGCGGCACCCGCTCCCGCTCAGTGATGCCCACGCACCTGACGGTGCGCGGCTCGACGGCTGCAGCGCCGTCCGCCTGAGGACAGCCTGCTCCCGCGGCAGCTTCCTACAGGTGCACGGCCGGCGCGTCATCGGATGCTGCCCCACTGAAGGATTTCCTGCTGATGTTGATCAGCAGCAGGGCAACAGGAGTTACGAGGATAGCGACGCCGGTGGCCCACCAGAAGACCGCTGCATACCCGCTGGACAACGCCTCCATCGGTGAGCCGCCTGCCACCGCGGCGCCAGCGGCCGCAACAGTGCTGAACAAGGCGATGCCTAGTGAGCCTCCCACCTGCTGCGAGGCGTTGACCAGTGCGCTGGCCACCCCGGCGTCGTCCTTATCCACCCCGAAGAGGGCCAGGTTCTGCATGGGCACGAACACCATGCCCAGCCCGATGCCCAGCAGGATCAGGGCCGGCAGCATATTCACGAGATAGGTACCGTCCGCCCGGACCTGGGTCAGCCACAGCATGGCCGCAGCCATGAAGATCGGGCCAACAGCGGTGGGAATCCTCGCACCCAATGCCGGCAGGTTCCTGGCAACAATGCCGGCAGTGGCGATCAGCACCACCGTCATCGGCAGTGATGCCACTCCGGCCGCAAACGGCGCGAAGCCCAGCACGATCTGGATGTAGAAGTTGATGAAGAGGATGCCGCCGATGAGGACCGCGCCGGCCAGGAAGGACGCGAGGAAGGCGGCGGCCCGGTTGCGTTCGGTTGCAACGCGAAGGGGCAGCAAAGGGTGCTTGACCCGCCGCTCGACGACGATAAAGAGCACCATCAGCACGGCACCGGCCAGGATGAAGCCCCAGGCTCCCGGCGACGCCCAGCCGTGTTCGGCATTAGTGAAACCGAAGACCAGGGCACCAAGCCCCAGGGCCGCCAACACCACTCCGGGCCAGTCGTATTTCGTGGCTCCTTCGGCTTTGCTTTCCTGCACCTGTTTCCATACGCCCGCCAGTGAGATGACCGCGATGGGTACGTTGACGAAGAAGCACCAGCGCCAGGAAACGTAGTCCGTAAGGAAGCCGCCCAACAGGACGCCGGCCGCGGCCCCCGCTCCGCTGATGGAACCGAAGATGGCGAAGGCGGTTCCCCGGTCCTTGCCGCTCGGGAAGGAAACGGTGAGCAGCGCCAGTGCTGCCGGCGCCAGCAGGGCAGCGAACAGTCCCTGCAGGGCACGTGCTCCGATGAGCTCCCACGGCGCCTGGGCCAGCCCGCCCGCCAGGGAAGCGGCAGCAAATCCTGTGGCGGCGGTCATGAAGGCCCGTTTGCGGCCCCAAAAGTCTGCGATGCGGCCGCCAAGGAGCAGGAAAGCGCCCAGCGCCAGGGCGTAGGCGGTGACCACCCATGCACGCGTGCTGTCGCTGATGCCCATCTCAACCTGGAGCCGGGGCAGTGCCAGGTTCACGATGGTGCCGTCCAGGACCACCATGAACTGCGCCAGGGCCAGGAAGGCCAGCGCCCACCATTTTCCGCGGGCGGGGACGGTCGGTTTTGACGCGGCGGGCGGCGCGGTTTGTGTTGCCACAAGGATCTCCAACTCTAGTTACTAATACTTACATAAGTATAAGTATTACTTCTCGCGAGTTCAAAGCAGATGCATGTCCCTAGTCCTGGCCCGGCTCCGCCAAGGCTGCGGCCAACCGTTCAAGTGCCGGGAGGGCGGCAGCCAGGCGGTTACGGTCATCGTCATCCAGCCGGTCCCCTGCTGTGGCCAGGGCGGCGGCCCACGCACCCTCAAGAACGGTCTTGATGCGCACCGACTCCGGCGTCGGGTGCAGGGCGACGTACCTCTTATCCGCGGCGTCGCGTTCACGGGTCACCAGGCCCAGCGCCACAAGTTCCCGCAGCTGGGAACTGACGTTGCTCAGCTGGCGGCCCAGGCGGGCCGCCACCTCCGCCACTGTGATGCCCGGGTGCCGTTCGATGACGCGGATGACATCCAGCACTCCGCTGGACAGCGGAAGCACCCCCGTCCCCTCATGGGATTTCCGCCTCACCTCGAACGAGATGTCAAGGATGGCGACGGCGAGGGGCCGGGGGTCGAGGGGCTTCCCGTCAGTGCGAGGGGGCGTGGAACGGTCCATGTCCCCAGCATATGAGAGGCCGCCTGCTTGCTTTCCACCCCTACCCTGCAGGACTGCTGCCCCTCGTGAAGGGCAGCACGAGCCTGGACGGGTGGTGCGCGTCCCGGTAGATCTTGTGCGTGACCGGACGTCCCACCGGGAGGTGGAAGGCGTCCGGCGGCAGCAGCGAGTTGTGCTCGTCGGCGAGGGGTTCGCCGTTGGAGAGTTCCACCGTGAGCCGGTGGCCTTGCCGGAAGGTGTTGGCGAACGGGTAGAGCCGGACCACGTACTCCTCGATCTTTCCAGGCTCCACCGGGATGGCACGGGTGTGCGGGTGATAGGGGTTGCCCTCCGTGGTGCGGCCATCGAGCTCGCGGTGGGAGGCCTTGAGGTAGCCGGTGGTGATGAGTTGACGTTTGCCGTTCGGGGCGGTGTCCCAGAGGCGGAGGATGAAATTCGTGTCCGGCTGGTCGATCTCGGCAAAGATGTGCGCCGCGCCGGTACCGATCATTTCGACAGGTTCTTCGAACGTGTCCGTGGACCAGCTGATGATCTGCACCTGGTCCGTGACGGTCAGGGGAGCCTGGTAGAAGCCGTCCGGAGCAGCATGTTCTGTACCCATCAGCTCTGGTTCGGCGGAGAGCTTGTGACGGGGCCGCAGGTAGAGGGGCGTGTAGCCGATCTCCTTCGGCGGCCAAGCCGCCGCGGTGACCACCTCGCGGGAGCCCTCAACGAAGACGGACACAGCGGGCTCGTCCATGACGCCGTTGTCGATGCCCTTGATCCAGTAGTCGTACCAGCGGAACATCTTGTCGTGCTCTTCAATGAAGGGCCGGGACTGCATGGGCGGGTAAGGGCCGATGTCCAGCTTCTTGGGGCCCTTAAGCGCGTCGAACAGCTCAATGGTGCCGTCCAGTGTCCAGCCACGGCCCTGGTCCAGCTGCAGCCACACCGGGATGTCGATGTTCGGCGCCAGGGTGATGGGGTTGCGCTCTTCGTACCAGTCGCCGTCGAGCTCGTTCATGACGATGTCGAACCAGGCCTCATGGTTGGTGGGGTAGTTCAGGACGTGGACCAGGTTGGGCCAGGCGGCGACGTCCGGATCCTCCAGCCGCTTGGCCACCAGTGCCTTGAGTTCCTCCGGCGGGTACTTCTCCACCATGCGGGACTTGACCCGGTCAGTGAAGGCCCAGCCGGAGTCCCCTCCCCTGCCCTCGCGGGCTGCACGGGGCATGAACCACATGACGCCGCCATGGTAGGTGGTCTCGTAAAAGTCGTAGTGGCCGCCGGAAACGAAAATGGCTTTCAGGTGCGGCGGCCGTTCGGCTGCGGCGAGGACCTGCATGGACCCGAAGTAGGAGATCCCCACCATCCCTACGTTGCCATCGCACCAGGGCTGTTCAGCGACCCATTCGATGAAGTCGTAGGCGTCCTCACCCAGGGACACTCCGCCGGCGTTGTAGTTGCCGATGTGCTCGCCGCCGGAATGGCCGGACCCGCGCAGGTCGCCGATGACGTGGACGTATTCCTCCTTGACGATCCTGGCGATATCACCGGCTTCGATACAGCCGTCCCACATGGGGCTGGGCCGGCGCTGCGGCGGAGTGGTCAGCGCCAACGCCTGCAGTTCCTTGCCGTAGGGACTCAGGGCCACCAGTGCCGGGCGGGGTTTATCGTCGGTGCCCTCGTAGGCATCGGCGGCGAGTTCGACGCCGTCGCGCATGGGGACGCGCAGGTCCTTGCGGACGGCGATCTTCTGCCCGCCGGCGTCGATCGTCTGGTACTCAGCCATGGCTGCGGACGCTCCTCTGGAAAGACGTGGTGAAGGACTGGTTGCGGTAGCCGTCCACCGTGGTGAAGAACGGCGAGGGCTCAAGGCTTGGATCGCCGTCGTACTTCAACTCCGTGGCTACCGGGGTGAACGGCGAGTATGGCGATCCGGTGTCCTGCAGGCCGGCCGCCAGGCATCCGCACGCGGCGTCCCGGACTTGGGCCTCGATCTGCAGGCTTTGGGTCAGCGCTTCGCGGGCCTCCGCGGCATCGAGTTCGACGCCATACGGGGTGCCGTCGGCGCGGCGGTACGGGTGGCCGAGGTACAGGTGCTGCGGGCGGACCTCGTCCCGGAGGTATTCCAGGCTGGACCGGTAGCCGTCCGGATCCACGAAACCGGGGAACCCGTTGGCGGCACCGTGGACCTGGACGGCGTCGCCCACGAAAGCGTCGCCCTGGCCGTCCAGGACGTACGCCACGGACCCGGCGGTGTGGCCCGGAATCGAATGCACCGACACCGTGACATCACCGCCCAGCGACAGGGTCTCACCGCCGCGGACCAGCATGGACGGCTCCATCTCCCCCGAGATGACGGCGATGGTCGCGGCCACCTGTTTGGCCTCGCCGTCGGGCTCCTGCAGGTACTTCCCGCGCCCGGCCAGGTACTCCTCAACGTGGGCACGGCGTGAGCGGAGCATGGCGGCGTCGGCCTCGTGGATGACCACTTTGGCCCTTCGCCCGGTCAGCTCCCAGAGTGCGTGGGCGCCGCCGATGTGGTCGATGTGGCCGTGGGTCAGCAGGATCCACCGGACGTCCTCGATCCGGCGGCCTATTGCTTCGAGCGCCGGCACCATTCCTTCCTCCGGCGATGACGCGATGCCGGTGTCCACGATGGCGGGCTCCGGGGCGTCGATATAAAAGCTGTAGAGCCCAAAGCGGCCCCACGGAGAGACGATCGGGTGGACGGCGACTGTCATGGCGTGGCCCTCGTTTCCTTGTTCAGGAAGGCGGCGGTCTCTTCGAAGGCCCGGTAGAACTCTGGGATCCAGGAGAAGTTCTGGACGAAGCCGTGGTTGGCACCGTCATACCGGCTGACGGTGGCGGCGACGCCGAATCCCTCCAGCCTCCGGCCGTACAGTTCCCCTTCGTCCCGGAGGGGGTCATGTTCCGCGGTGACGATGAGGGCCGGCGGGAGGCCGGTAAGGTCCTGCCGCTTGATGGGCGAGACAAGGGGGTCCGCCGGGTCTGCGCCGCTGTCCACGTAGAAGGCATTGAACGGCTTCAGCGCGCCCGTCTCCAACCCGTAGCCCTCGGCGTTTTCCCGCATTGACGTGTAGCGGTCCTCATCGAAGTCCAGGTCCAGCGACGGATAGAACATCACCTGGTGGGTGATGCCGGTAAACCCGGCGTCGCGGGCCATGGCGGCGACGGCGGCCACGAAGTTACCGCCGGAACTGTCGCCGGCGAGGGCGAGATTCTGCCCGTCCCAGCCCAGGGCGTCCCCGTGCGATGCGGCCCAGCGGACCACGCCATAGCAGTCCTCGAGGCCCGCCGGGAAGGCTGCCTCCGGGGCCAGCCGGTACCCGACGGAGATGACCTTGTGGCCGGTTTCCCTGGCGAGGGAGCGTGCCACATGGTCGTGCGTATCCAGGCTGCCCAGGAAGAACGCGCCGCCGTGGAAGTAGACCAGCAGGCCGTGGGCTGCCGCCTCATCCGGGGTGTAGATGCGGACGGGGACCTCGCCGGTTTCCGTCGTGGCCGAGGCGTCGACGACGGCGTGCAGCGGCAGGCGCTTATCCTCCGGCGGGACCTGGGCTGCTTCGCCGGCGCGCATGGCCTGCGGGTTGAGCGGCGAGCCGTCCGGGGCGGGCAGGGTGCTGAGGACCTTGGCGATATCGGGGTGAATGGCCATGGGTCAGGCCTTCACGGTTTCGGCGGGCTCCTGCGAAGCAGGCTTTTGAGAGGCAGGCTTTTGACCCGGGAAGACGTCGTTGACTTCTTCTTCGCTCCAGCCCTGGCGGGAGATGCGCTGCAGTTCATCGGTGACGGGCTTGCGGGTTGCCTGGAACTGTTCCAGTGCCTCCCTGACGGAGCCTGCCCCCGCGAGGGCGTCCGCGAGCGCACCCGCGTCCTCGATGGCGGAGTTGGCGCCCTGGCCCTGGTGGTGGAGCATCGAGTGGGCGGCGTCGCCCATCAGAACGACCGAATCGGTGTGCCAGGTGTCCACCGGGTCGATGTCGTAGACGGCGCGGATGTTGACGGTGTCCATGTCGAGGCCGCGGGCAATGCTGACGATCCGCTCATCGAATCCCTCCACCGTCGCCACGAGATTCTCCGTGGTGATGGTGGGCGCCCAGGTTCCGTCTGGGTTGAGGGCTGTGATGTCGAAGGACATCTGGTTGCGGTGGCGCAGCGGCAAGAGGTACACCTTGGTGCCCTTGCCGATGTACATCCGGAGGTTGTCATCCACCACCATGCCGTGGGCGTCGTCGGCGGAGATCACGGCCCGGTAGGCGTGCTCGCCGGAGAAGACGGGACCTGCTTTGCTGAACAGTTGCTCCCGGACCACGGATTTGATGCCGTCCGCACCCACCACCAGGTCAGCTTCAATGGTCTTGCCATTGGTAAAGGTGAGGACGGAGCGGTCACCTTTGTCCTCGATGCCCTCAAGTTTGTGGCCGAGGTGGACCATGCCTTCGGGAAGGACACCAAGCAGGGCGTCAATGAAGTCGCCGCGGTGGATCAGGTGGGTCTGCTTCTGGTCGCCGTGCTCGGGCCAGGTGTCCTTCATGATCGGGTGGCCGGTGGCGCTGAGGATTTCGAAGTAATCGCTGGGTGAGCTGACTGCGGCGATGGCGTCGAAGATTCCCCACTGGCGGAACCTGGCCATGGTGGCGGGGCGCAGGCCGATCCCGGCTCCGACTTCACGCATTTGGGATGCCTGCTCATAAACGTTGACGGTGGCTCCCAGCAGGCTCAGCGCCTTCGCGGCCGCAGCTCCGCCGTATCCGGCGCCGATGACGGCAATGTTGAGGTTCTTGAGGTCTTCAGCCTTCATGGGATAAGTCTCTTTCTGGTGCCGGGCAGGACCCGGGAAAATTGGTGTCTGGGAGCCTGGCTGGTTCAGGCGTGGAGCGACAGGAAGTCCGCCGGGTTGTCCTCGAGCAGGAGCTTCAGGGTGGCGTCGTCGATGCCGGCGGCGCGCATGTCCGGGATCATGTCTTCGAAGATGTAGTTGATGGTGTGGCCTTTGACGCCCGGCCAGCCCAGCGGGCTGCAGTTGGCGTCCGCGGAGACCAGGAGCTTGTCCGCATAGCCCTTGTTGACGAGCTTGACGAAGTGCTCCATGCGCTCGGCGCGCTTCCGGCCCCAGAATGGCGGGTCGGGCAGTTCGAGGTCGTAGCCGAAGGTGTCGAAGCCGATCCGGCCGCCTTGTTCGTAGATCCAGTCGTGCGGCGTGATGGGGGCGTTCAGGCCGTCGTCGGCGTGGCCGAAGAGCACGCGGTCCAGGGGAAGGCCCTCTTCCTTGAAGATGGTCACGGCGGGTTCCGGGTTGATGGCCAGGTGGGTGAGGATGGGGGCGCCGGTGGCGACGGCAGCCCGGGCTGCGGCGCGGTAGATCCGTTTGTCCAGTTCCGTCATCCGGCCGCCGCGGCTGACGCCCACCTTGATGACGCCGGCCTTGGCGCCGGTGTCGCCGATGCCCACGGTGATTTCGTGAATGAAGACCTTGGCGAGGTAATCCACCGTGGCGCGGGAGAAGTGCGGCAGCGCGGTGTCGCCGCCCACGAAGCCGGTGCAGGCCACGATGTTGACGCCGGTCTTACGGGACAGAGACTTGTAGTAGTCGATGTCGCGCCCGTTGCAGATGCCGGTGGCATCCACCATGGTTCCGCCGCCGTACTCGCGGAACTTGCGCAGTTTCGGCACGGTTTCCTCATAGGCCCGTTCCGGCGTCTTCCACCATCTGGTGTCCAGTTCGGAGCCGGGCATGCCGTAGCCGATGTGCTCGTGGACAGCCACGATTTCGAGTTCTTCGGCCGGGATGGTTCCCAGCACTGTGTTGACCTTTGTCATTTCTTTCCCTTGGGGGTTGGAAGGCTGATGAAGCGGGCTCAGCGGACGGCCAGCAGGGTCCGCGGATTGTCCACGAGGATGCGATGCGCGTCGTCATCGCCCAGTCCGCGGGACTTGAGGAAGGGCATGAATGTGGCCAGGACGTGGCTGAAGGGGAGGTCGTAGGCCGGGAGTCCCTTGGCCACGCCGATGGAGTTGCCGGACAGGATGACCTTGTCTGCGTGGCCTGCGGCGACGAGCTCCAGGACGAGCTCCGCCCGTCCGTGGTCGGTGAGGAAGTCGGGATGGTCATTAAGGCCAACGTGGTCAATGCCCACGAAAGCGCCGCGCTCGGCCACCTTGCCGGCGGCTCCGGCAGCGTCCATGCGGTCCAGCCCGCCCACAAGCACCCGGTCAGCGCCAATCCCCTCGTCCAGGACAACGTCGAGATCGTGCAGGGCGTCGGCGCCGAACCGGATGGAGACGGCCACTCCGGTCTCCTTGCCCGCACGGGCTGAGCCTCGGAAGAGGCTCTCCTCCGTGGGGGTCATGCCGGCACGGTCAGCGACCGTGGCAATGAGGCCGGCCGGGCCGCGCCGTTCCACGCGGGGAACCACCATGCCTTCGGTGATCTCCTTGCCGAACAGGTCGCTGAACTTTTCTGCCGGCCACGGGGTGGGCGGATTGGTCTGCGGCGTCAGGAAGTAGCCGCCGAGCTCCTCCTCCGGGCCCAGGCCGGTAGAGGCCACGATGTGGACGCCGGTGGAACGGGACAGGGCTTCGTACAGCTTGAGGTCGCGGCCGTGGAACATGCCGGTGCTGTCAACGATGGTCTGCCCGCCGTGGCGGCGGAAGTCGGCCAGCTTTCCGGCCAGGGCTTCGAAGATGTCCGCACGGTCCATTGCAATGTCCGGGGCGTACTGGGCACCGGGGAGCACTGACAGCAGCGCCTCATGGGCTGCAACGACGCCCAGTTCAGAAGCGGAGACCGGGCCCAGGACCGTGTTGACGATGCCCTGCTCCGGGCCGGGGGCGTGGGCATCGCGGAAATCGACGGCCGGTTGGTTGCTCACAGGGTTCTCCCTCAGTTCCGGGTGATGTGTTGGGGTTTCCGCGGAGCCCTCGCTCCCTTGCGGTGTAGCCAGTATCACATAAATCTTTACAGAGTGTCAAGAAAACTTTCATGGATAAATTTGCTTGACACTGTGTAATAGATCACTACAAACTGTTGAGAACAACCAATCCATCTCTCATTGGAACAAGGGAGTTTCATCGATGAGCCTTGCCCCCACCGTCTCGAGCCGCGGCTCGGTTCGAGCCACCTTCGTAGCGGCGTACAGCGCCGTCACCCTGGCCCAAATCACCAACGCGCTGCCCGGCGCGCTCAACGGAACGTTCGCTGTTGAATTCCGCACCTCCGGCGCCGGACTGACCTGGATCGCCGGCATGTTCATGATGGGCATCGTCGTTTTCGAACTGAGCTGGGGCCTGCTGGGCGACCTGTTCGGCCGCAAGAAGCTGCTGTACGCCGGCGCCCTCGTCAGCGTGGCGGGGTCAGTCCTGGCTGCGCTGGCCGTCAACACGGAAATGATGATCGCCGCTCAGGCTGTGGGCGGCATCGGTGCCGGCATCCTCTTCCCCATCTCACTGTCCATGATCGCGGCCATCACACCGGACCACCGGGAACGGGCGAAGGTCATTGCCACCTGGGCTGGCTTCCTGTCCCTGGGCGCGGTCATCTCGCCCGTCCTGGCGGGGCTCACGTCCCAGGCATTCACCGTGGAGGGGACCGCTGCCGGGGCACCGAACATCTTCAGCGGCTGGCGGGTGGCGTACTACATTGCAGCCGCCATCGCCGTCGCCGTCCTGGTCATCGCCATCAAGGCAAAGGACTCCGCCGCCGCTGAAGGCCGGAAGCTCGACATGCCGGGACAGATCACCCTGGCCCTGGGCCTCATCGCAATACTGTTCGCCACGGTCCAGGCGGTCGACGCCGGATTCGGCAGTGCCGAGGTCATCACCAGTTACGTTGCGGGTGCTCTCCTCCTGGCCGCCTTCATCGTCATCGAGAAACGCACGCGCCAGCCGCTGATCCACCTCTCGCTGTTCAAAAACCGTGCCTACTCCATCACGGGCATCGTGGCCGTCACGGGCATGTTCGCCTTCCTGGCCGTCTGCTTCAGCACCAGCGTGGCCGTTGGCGGCCTCGCCCTGGCCGAGGCCTGGAAAGTGGGCGTGCTGTTCGTCTTCATCCAGGGCCCGGCCTTCGCGTTCATCCCGGTGGTGGGCTGGCTGATCCATCACGTGGCACCCCGCTGGGTCCTCACGGCCGGATTCGCGTTCATGGCCGTCTCAGCCTTCTGGCTTTCCAACATCCCCCTGGGCACGCCCGAAGCCTTCGGCGGGGCGCCCTGGACCGCCTTCATCCCGCCGCTGCTGCTGCTCGGCATCGGATTCGCGCTTACCGTCGGTTCCATCACCGCTGTGGCCATCAACACCGTGCCGCCGCAGCACATCGGCATGGCGTCGGCCACTACCAACCTGCTGCGCGACCTGGGCTTCGCTCTGGGGCCCGTGATCGGATCCGCCATCGCGTTCGGCGTCGGAGCCTCCGCATTCGCCGGCTCGCTGGCCGGGATCCTGGGCGGAGCCGGGCTTCCCGCCGAGGCAGTGGCCGGGCTCTCGCACGTGCCGCCGCTGGGTTACCTGTCCGGCTGGGACGGCGTCGTGGCCCAGTTCTCCGGCCAAGCCGCTGCGGGCGGCGCCCCCGCCCAGGCAGTGGACGGCATGGTGAACGCTGTTGCCTCGGTCCAGCAGCAGATCCAGGGAGTGGCAGGAACCTCCCTGGGCCAGGGATTCCAGACGGTCTACTTCGTCGCCGGGATCGCCGCCGTCCTCTCCGCGGTCCTGACTCTCTTCATCAATTCCCGCCCGTCCGCACCCACCCCGGACGCCGTGGCCGAAACCACCGAAGCCAACGCCGAGGCCGTCACCGCGTAAGCGGCCTGGCAGCCCGACAGAAACCAATCCGCAAGGAGACAACAATGAACCCCATCGAATCCGATATCGACATCTGGGATGACGACATCACGGTGGACCCCTACCCCACCTACGCCGCGCTGCGAGAACTGGGCGGCGTGGTCCACCTGCCGAAAAACAACCTTTACGCCGTCACCACGTATGACCTCATCCGGGACGTCCTTGCGGACCCGGAATCCTTCTCGTCCACCACCCTTGGCTTCAACCCGATGGTGAACGGGGCACTGCAGGGGACGTCACTCGCATCGGATCCGCCCATGCACACCCAACTCCGCGCCACCCTCTCGGCAAACCTCACGCCCCGGGCCCTGCGCGGCCTGAAGGTGACCATCGATGAGAAGGCGGACAAGCTCGTTGCCGAACTGGTGGCTACCGGCTCCTTCGAAGCCATCGATTCCCTGGCCCGCGCCTTCCCGCTGGACATCGTGGCGGACCTCATCGGATTCGGCGGCCACGTGAAAGAGAACATGCTGCGCTGGGGCCAAGCCGCCATGCAGGTGCTCGGCCCACTGAACCACCGCACCCAGGAGAGCTTCCCCATCGCCGGCGAACTGTACGGCTGGTGCTCGTCGGTCACCGCAGCGGACCTGGCGCCCGACTCCATCGGCCGGGGAATTTTCGACGCCGAGGCGCGCGGGGAGATCCCCGAGGGGTCCGCAGGCCACATCATCCACCAGTATCTGGGTGCCGGCGTCGATACCACCATCGCCTCCATCGGCAACATCGTGGCCCTGTTCGGCCGCCACCCGGAACAGCTCGAACTGGTCCGCAACAACCCGGAGCTCGTTCCCGCGGCCCTTGCCGAGGTATTGCGCTATTGGACGCCGCTGCACATCTGGGGCCGCACCACCACCCGTGAGGTGGAGCTGGGCGGCGTGAGCGTTCCGGCGGGCGCCCAGCTCGGCATCCTCCTGGGTGCCGGAAACCGGGACCCCCGCCACTATGACAACCCGGACACCTTTGACGTGACCCGGAACCCCACCGACCACCTGTCCTTCGGCTACGGCCCGCACGGTTGCGCCGGCCAGGGACTGGCACGCCTGGAGGGGCACGCCATCGTGGAAGCCCTGGCACGGCGGGTGAAATCCCTGTCCTTGGGCGAGGGGTATCGGATTCCGAGCAATATCACCAGGAGCTTCGAAGAGCTCCAGGTGCTGGAGGTGGAAGCAGCATGAGGATCGACCTGGACCGGCCGCGCTGTGAAGGACACGGCCTCTGCGAGGAAGCCGCCCCGGCGCTGATGCATCTTGACGACGACGGCGAGCTGGTGATCGACGTCCCGGAAGTGGAGGGGGCCCAGGCCGAAGCCGCGGCCAGGGCCGCCGTGCGAATCTGCCCTGTAGCAGCCCTGAAACTGGTGACGCCGTGACGCTGCGGCGCATCGTCGTCGTCGGGAACGGCATCGCGGGCCTGACCGCGTGCGACTCGCTGCGCGCGGCGGGCTTCGACGGCGAGCTGACGGTGGTGGGCGCCGAGCGCCACTCCCCGTACAGCAGGCCCGCGCTGTCCAAAGCGCTGCTCCACGGCAGCGGCGGGCTGGCGGCGCACGGATTGCCGGAGCCGACGCACGGGGCAGACGAACTGCTGGGCGTCAGCGCCACCGGGCTCGACGCCGGGGCGCGCGTTGTAACGCTCGACGGCGGCGGGAGCCTGCCGTACGACGGGCTGGTAATCGCCTCGGGCTCGCGGGCCCGGCGGCTTGGCGGCGGTCCGCAGGAGGAGGGCAACGGACACGACAGCTCCCGGGAGCTCACGCTGCGAACCCTTGAGGACGCTGTCCAGCTGAAGGAACTGGTGGCCGCCCGGCCATCAGTCATCGTGGTGGGCGGGGGTCCATTGGGAATGGAGGTGGCCTCCGGCTGCCTGCACAACGGCTGTGACGTCACCCTGGTGACCGACGGCGAACCGCTGGTGCGGCAGCTGGGCGGCTATCTGTCCGGTATCTTCGCCTCGGCCGCACGCAGGCAGGGTTTGCGGATCGTCAACGGCCCGAAGGCCCGGCTGTGCTCAGGATCCACATCAGGATCCACACCGGGCGTGGCCCTGCCGGACGGAACAGTGCTGGAAGCGGACCTCGTGGTGAGCGCTATCGGCGACGAGCCCAACACCGGCTGGCTGGAAGGCTCCGGCCTGCTCACCGGCGGCGTGCTGCGGGTCGACTCCCGCGGCCGCGTGCGGCCAGATATCGTCGCGGCCGGTGACGTGGCGTTCTTCCCCACCCAACGCGGACTGACGCGGGTACCGCTGTGGACCAGCGCCATCGACCAGGCCAAGGCCGCCGCCGTCGGCCTCCTGCTGGGCGATATCGCCCCAGCGCTGGAACTCCAGCCCTACTTCTGGACGGAAGCCTTTGGACTGTCACTCAAATCGGTGGGTTACACGCCCGTGGAAGGAGCGCCGGGCTTCCGGGAACAGGGCTCCGATGACGATTCGGCGCTGCTGCGCTGGGAGCATGCGGACGGCTCCGGAACCGCCGCCGCACTCAATTACCGGATCCCCGTTCCCAAGCTGCGGCGCCTGGCCAACACCGGGTCAAAAGCCGTCAGGCCGCCCCAACCGGTGACGGCCTGACGCTGCCGCGCCTGCTCCAGTGGCCACCTCCGGCGCCCGGACTCCACGTTAGGATTGACGCTATGCCATCGCTGCGAGAAGCCCAGAAGCAGCTGACCCGCGACACCATCGTGGAACGGGCGCTGGAGCTTTTCACCGCAAAGGGCTACGCCGCCACCACCATCGATGAGATCGCTGCGTCGGCCGGCACCACCCGTGTGACCTTCTACGCGTATTACCCCACGAGGGCCGATTTGATGCGCGACTTCATGGCCCGGGTGAACGCCGTCCTGGAGCGCGCCGACGGGCCGGACAGCGCCTCCACCGCCCCTGACCTCGTTCAGGTGGTGCGCGACGGCAAGCTCGCCGGCATCCTGTCCTGGCTCGAATCCCGGGCTGCTTTGTGGCCGGTGTTCCGCCCCTATCTGGATGTGCTCGACGAGGCTGCTGCCGTGGACACCGAGGTACGGGCCATGGTGGAGGGCTGGCACGAGGAAGTCATCTCGGACATGGTCCGCGGCATGCAGCAGGCCGGACGCTTCGCCGCAGAGACCCGCCACATCCGCGGCACCCTGGCATTTACGCAGCTGGACTACGTGGCTACGCTGTGGACCCGCCGCAAAATGGAGCCGAACCGGGAACACGCGTTGGAGGTGCTGGCGGACAGCTGGTACCACCTGCTCTGCGACGCGGTCTGACACCACCGCTCACCAGCAGTCCAGTGCCCCGCGCAGCATGCGGTGACCCTGGTCCTCAAAGGCCTCGTCGCCCACCAGGTACGCCCACACGGCCGTTCCGATTGCTTCCCGGAGCAGGTCGACGCGCCAAACCGGACTGGACCGGGGGTCCTCCCCGTAGCCGTCCAAAAATGCCTGTTCAAGGGCCGGATGTTCCCGCCACTGCTGCACCGCCAACCGGCACAGGTCCGTGGCGGCGGGCCGGAAATCGAAGCGGCCGAAGTCGATTACCCGGAGCTCACCGCGGTGGAGCAGCCAGTTCCGCGGCTGCCAGTCGCCGTGGGTGGGAACGACGTCGACAGGGGCCGGGCGGTACTCCGCCAACCGGCGCCGTGCCTCCTGCTCGACGGCGGGATCAATCCGGTGCTTCCGGTCCAGCCACGAGAGGGCCTTCGCCGTGGCACGGGCTTCGTAGGTGTCATCGGCGCGGGACTCCTGGCGGTGGAGCAGTCTCAGCGCCTCACCGGCCTGGGCGTAAATGCCTGTTTCATGCTCGGCTTCCGTGCCCTCAACCAAGCGGCCTTCGAGGTATTCCATCACCAGTACGTTGGCGCCGGGATCCGCGTGGAGCAGGCGGGCTGACCGCCCGTCCTCCACCAGCGGCCGGGTATAGGCGCGATGGGCTTTGATCTCGCGGGCAAGGTGGTGGTTCTCCGGTCCCCCGGCTTTGATGATGACCTGTCCGGCGGCCGACTGGACGCGGAGGACTTTCGTGTCCGTGATCCCCCAGGACAGGTCAGCCACGAGTTGCGGCGACTCCAGCCACCTCTCCGCGATGCTGGCCTGCTCAGGGCCCAGCAGCCCGCCGTCCCACCGATCGTCCAATTGCGTTGCCCCCAGCGCTTGCCCCATCCGAGGAGCCTAGCAACGGCCGCAACCCCTGACCGCCGCGGACGGGTACCCGCGAAAAAAGGCGGGCGTACGACGGCGGGAGCCACCCGCCGTCGTACGCCCGCCTGGCGCTGAAGTACTTCAGGCCGGGTGCTTAGGCCTCCACGAGGCTTCCCCGCGCGGAACCTGCGGAAACCGCCGGAACCTCGGCGGGCACGCCGGGTTCGCTGCGGCCGTACAGCCAGTCGTTGTACTGGAAGTTGTTGTCGCCGCGGCTCTTGAAGAGCATGTTCCGCAGCACGCGGGCCACACCGTCAACATGCCAGGACTCGCCCCAGATGCGGGCGGTGCGCTGGACCCGGGCGGTACGGGCGGCACGGACACCGTTGAACTCGCTGAACGCCGCTTCCCAGGCGCCGGGGTTGACGCCCTCATCGGTGAACACCAGTCCCTGGGTGGCGTCCTGGAGGACGGCCGCGTCCTCGAGTGCCTGGCAGGCACCCTGGGCGAGGTACTGCAGCATGGGGTGCGCTGCATCGCCGATCAGTGCCATCCGGCCCGCTACCCAGTTTTCGATCGGGTCGCGGTCGTACATGGGCCAGCGGATGCCGGTGGCCAGGTTCTTCAGCGCTTCCTGGACGGCGGGAACGCAGCCGGCGTACGCGGCCTCCAGCTCGTCGACGCCGCCGTACTGTTCTTCGCCGCGCTCAAAGGAGGCGGACTTGAAGACGGCCACGGTATTCAGCAGTTCGCCCTTGCGCAGCGGGTACTGCACCAGGTGGCAGTTGGGGCCGAGGTAGACAATCACGTCTTCGAGGTCCGCTGCCGGCGTCTCGGGCGTGATGGGCACGGTGCCGCGGTAGGCGACGTAGGCCGAGTTGACCGGGCCATCGTTGGCAACCTGGCCGCGGAGGGTGGATTTCAGGCCGTCTGCGGCCAGGATGGCGTCGGCTTCGAACACCTCGCCCTTGGCGCTGTACGCCTTGGCCCGGTCGCCGTCGGTCTCCACTTTCTGCACCTGCACGTCGTTGACCAGCGTGACGCCGGCGTCCTGGCAGGCCTCGAGCAGGATGCGGTGCAGGTCGCTGCGGTGGATCACCACGTAGGGGGCGCCGTAGCGTTCCTCGAACTCACCGCCGAGGGTTTGCCGGGTGAGTTCCTCACCGGTGACGGCGTCGCGGAACACCAAGTGCTTGGGCTGGACGCCGATCTCGAGGGCCTTTTCCAGCAGCCCCCAGCGCTTGAGCACGCGGGAAGCGTTGGGGGCCATCTGCAGGCCGGCACCGACTTCACGGAAGGCCGGGGCCACCTCCACCAGCGTGACATCGGCGCCGTTCTCCTTCAGGGCCAAGGCGCCGGCGAGTCCGGCCATGCCCCCGCCCACTACCAGGACGTCGGTGGCGGCTGCGTCGTTAGACATGTGATTCTCCTACTGCTTTTGAGGTTTTGTTCTTGGTGACGATGAAGCCGAGCAGGACAGCTGCTGCGGCGGCGGCTCCGGCGAATGCCAGGAAGTTTGAATTGACGCCCAGGCCTGCGGCGAGCAGCAGCCCGCCCACCTGGGGTGCTGCCACGGCACCGATGCGGCCTACGCCCAGGGCCCAGCCCAGCGCGGTGCCGCGCAGGTGTGCCGGGTAGTGGCTGGCCACGGCGGCGATGATGAGGCACTGGGTGCCATGGGTGCCCACGCCGGCGAGCACCAGCATGAGGTAGACGACGGCGACCGGCGGCCCGGTGACCAGGACCAGCAGTCCGGCGGCGGCCACGGCGGCTGCCGCGATGGCGGTGGGGACGGGACCGAAGCGGGTACCGGCCCAGGCGGTGATCACGGACCCGGCCACGGCGCCCAGGTTCAGGGCCAGGGCGAAGGTCAGGGCGGAACCGAGGTTGTAGCCGGCGAGCTGCATGAGGTTCGGCAGCCAGGTGCCCAGGCCGTACCAGGCGAACAGGGTCACCAGGGTGGCTACCGCGTACAGCACGCTGAGGCCGAGGAAGGGCGGGCGGAGCAGCGAGCCGAAGCCCACCGGTTCCCTGGCAGCGGCGCTGCCGGCCTTGGCCTCCTCGGAAGGCAGGGTTTCCGGCAGGTAGCGCAGCCCGAGCGGGATGACCACCACCAGGGCCAGCACGGCCACGAGGAACATGACAGGCCAGCCGAAGGCGGGGATGAGCGGGATACCCACCAGGGCGGCGATGGATCCGCCGATGGGGACGCCGGACATCATCAGGGTGGCAATGGTGGAGCGCCATTTGGCCGGTACGAGTTCAGCCACCAGCGCGTTGGCGGACGGCACCAGGCCGCCCAGGCCGATGCCTGCCACGAGCTCACCGATGCCGACCTGGACGGTGGCTCCCTGCTGGGCGGCTGGAGCCGCAGGCATGTTGTGGCCCATGTGGGCTACAACGCCCGGGCCATCGCCCGGCTGGTGGAGTGGGCGGCCACCGGGGTGGAAACGCCGATGTATCCGTCGGTGGAAGTCCGGAACCACGAGATTGATTTCGGTGCCACGCTGAGCCCTATCGCGCTGCGTAACCTGTTCGACCATTCGGCGGTCCACCTGAACGTCGAATGGCGCGACCTGCCCGCCGATTCCTGGCACCACAAGGTCAAGACCGTGCAGGGCCGCGTGGTCCCGGCCGAGGAAACAGTGTGGATGCGCACCCGCGAAGTCTGGGTGCACGCCGTGGACCTGGACAACGGCGCATCCTTCACGGACATCCCCGCCTCCGTCCTGGCCCGGCTGCTCAAGGACATCACCGGCGCCTGGTCCACCCGCGGCACGGACAAGGACCTGGTGGTTGAAGTAAAGGGCCAGCCGTCCGCGCTGGTTTACGGCGACACCGCGACCGGCTCGCCCGTGACGGTTTCCGGCCCGCTGGCGGCCATCGCGCAGTGGGCCTCCGGACGCGGCACCGCCGGCGTCACGGCACGCCAGGCCGGCGAAGCGGTTGAACCCGTGCCCGCTGCGCCGGCCTGGATCTGAGCCCGATTCGACGGTTCCCTGCCCGGTCGACGCCCGTTAGCGTCGCGTGCGCAGGGAACCGTCGAATCGGCTGGGGTCTCACACAGCCGACCAGCCGCCGTCGGACGCGAGGATGGCGCCGTTGACGTTGGTGCCGTCCTCGCTGAGGAGGAACGTGATGGACGCTGCCAACTGTGCAGCGGTGGCGGGCGCGGGGATGTTGGCCTGCATCAGCGGACCTAGCCGGCCTGCTGCCAATTCCGAGCCCCAGTTGGCTTCGATGTTGGTGATGGTGGCGCCCGGCACAACGGCGTTGAAGCGGAGCCCGCGGGGGCCGTACATGACGGCGGAGTTCTTGGTCAGGCCCACCACGGCATGCTTCGAGGCTGTATAGGCGGCGCCGGCGGCCGATCCGCGCAGCCCGGCCTCGGAGGCGACGTTGACCACCGATCCCCCACCTGCCTCCAGCATCAGCGGAACCACTGCCCGGGTGAGGCGCATCAGCGCCGTGACGTTGATGCGGAACACCCGGTCCCAGAGTTCGTCGTCCACCTCGTGGATGGGGGCAAAGTTGTCCATGATCCCGGCGATGTTGGCCAGTGCGTCCACCCGCCCGCCGGCAGCGGCAATGACGGCAGCCACTGTCTCTTCGGTGGAAATGTCACCGGCAACCGGGACCAGGTCCAGGCCGGGGTTATCAGCCACGAGATCGTCCAGCCGCTGCTTGCTGATGTCCGCGGCAATGACCCGTCCACCCTCCCGGGCTATCCGCAGCGCGGTGGCCTGGCCGATGCCCGAGCCGGCCCCGGTGACGATGACGGTCCTGCCGGAGAAGCGGCCTGGAGTGGCATTTTCCTGCCATGCGGCGTCGTTGCCCATGGTGTTCCTTCCGATGGATTGGGCTGGTGCCGCCAGCTTATGACACAGAGTGTCATTAAGGAAGGGTGTCCAGGGTGAATACTGTTGGCATGCCGACGGTAGAGCCAGCAACCAGGTCCACGGGACGCCCTGCCACCATAGATCCCGAGGCCGTGGCGCGGGTGGCCGTGAAGCTGTTCGTCCGGAACGGGTACGAGGAAACCTCCATGGAGGACATTGCCCGGGCTGCCGGAATAGGCCGGAAGAGCCTGTACCGCTATTTCGCCACCAAGGCGGACCTGGTGTGGGGCGGTACCGAGCCGGCCATCGAAGCATCGGTACTGGCGCTGGAAACGGGTCCCCTGCCGTCCGCCGGTGACGATCCGCTGGACGGGCTGCGCCGGGCCGTGATTGCCGGCGCAGCCGCCTTGCCCGACCTGGCGGTCACCCGGGCGCGCCTCCGCCTGATCGGCGCGCACCGGGAACTGCTCAACCGCAGCTACGAGGCACTCGGCGCCCAGCGTGAACGCACCCTGGCGCACCTCGAGGCGGCCGGGGTTCCTGCCGCTACTGCACGGTATGCCTGTGCGGCCTTTATCGGTGCCACGTTCCAGGCGTGGCTCGAATGGGCCGGCGGCGACGACCCCGATCCGGCCCCGTACCTTCAGGCCGCCACCGGCGTGGTGGTGCTTCCGCAGGCGTAAGGCCCGGCTGTACCGGGCCACCCTCCGCTGGTGGCCCGTGCGGCTACAGTTTGTCGGTGCGGTCCTCGCCGCCCCTGTGGCCGCCGCCGCGGAGGTTCTCCTGGACTTTTCCGAAGAGGTCCTTGATGGTGGTTTCCGCGTTGCTGATGACATCCACGGGAACATAGACGTCATGGGTGGCCGGGAGGTCGTACTCGTCCTTCAGGTGCGTGCCGTTTCCGACGCCCTGCAGTGACAGGTAGACCATGGCTTCGGTCCGCGCGATCCCGGCAAGCTTGCCAAACACCACGGTGAATTCGTTGGGCTGGAAGGTGATGGTCTGGCCGATGTGGCTGCGGCCAAGTTCACCGGCCGGAACAACCTTTTCTGACTGGCTTCCGGTGTAGTCCATGAACTTCTCCTTAGATCGCCTGCACTGATGGAATGCAGTCTATCGCCGGGCGCCCCGGACGCAGCCGGCGCTCTTCTTCATCCCAGCGCAGCGGTACCGGGCCGGGACTTGGGAGCGCAGCCCGGCCCTGCAAGACTGGTCGAAGCAGCCGCAAACCACCGGATCCGTCAGGAGAACGCCATGCCCCAGCAGGACCACGCCGCTTCACGCCGCAGCAGGCTCACGGACGTGCTCGGCATAGACGTGCCGGTAGTGCTTGGCCCCTTCGGCGGGGTGTCTTCCGTGGCACTCAGCGCGGCGGTGTCCGACGGCGGCGGGCTGGGTTCGTACGGCCTGTACGGGTACGACGGCGCCGCGATCCTCAAGACGGCGGCGCAGCTTCGCGCCGCCACGGCCAAGCCGTTCGCCCTTAATCTGTGGGTACCCACCGGCAGCGAGACGACTGAGCTGCCCCGGACAGAGTTCGACAGCTACGTCCGTGCCCTCCAGCCCTATTTCGAGGAGCTGGGCCTGGAATTGCCGGACATGCCGGAACGATTCATGGCCGACTACGGCGAGCAGGTGGAGGCAACGCTGGAGGCTGCCCCCGCCGTCGTGAGCTTCGTCTTTGGCGTCCCCGCGCCGGAAATAGTGGAAGAAGCGCACCGTCGCGGGATCAAAGTGGCCGGCACCGCCACCACCGTGGAGGAGGCCCTGGCCCTGGAGGCGGGCGGTGTGGATGCCGTGGTGGCCAGCGGCATGGAGTCCGGCGGCCACCGCGTGTCCTTCCTGCGCCCGGCCGAGGACTCCCTGGTGGGCACGTTCTCCCTCGTCCCCCAGGTGGCCGACGCCGTCAGCATCCCTGTCATAGCGGCCGGCGGCATCGCTGACCGGCGCGGGTTCGCCGCCGCCCTGGCGCTGGGCGCCGAGGGTGTCCAGGTTGGCACGGCGTTCCTGGCTACCCATGAATCCGCGGCCGCCCCGGCGTACCGGGAGCTGCTGCACAGCCCGGCCGCGGGAAATACCGTCCTCACCCGCGCGCTGAGCGGGCGGCTGGCACGCGGAATCCCCAACCGGGTCATCTCCGAACTGGCGCCACCGGCCATCGCCCCGTTCCCCGTCCAGAACTGGCTGACCGGCCGGTTCCGCCCGACGGCCGCCGCGGCGGGAAACACGGACCTCATGTCACTGTGGGCGGGTCAGTCCGCGCGGCTCATCCGGCACCACAGCGCTGCAGACGTCCTGGCGGAGCTGCTGGCCGGGGCCTGACGCGTCCCGTCCCCCACAACCCTTCCCCTCAGCCTGCTGCGGATTTCCACATGGAGCCGGCCCGGCGCCGCAACGTCCGTGGTTCCCCGGTAGAATCGGGCGGGCAGGAACAACCGCTGTTTCCTGCCGTTGTACGCGCCACCGCACCGGGAGGGGAGAGTCAGTGCCGGCACACCGCACACCCTTCCACCTCGTCCGCGCCTCGGCCCTTGCAACTGGCATCCTTACCCTTGCGGCGGGCGCCCACGTGGCCGGCGGCGGGCAGCTGCCCGCTCCGGGGATCCTCCTCGCCATCCTGGCGCTCACGGGTCTCGCCAGCACCGCCGCCACCAGGCTCAGGCTCTCGTTCCCGGCCATGGCCGGGCTGATGGGCGGCGGGCAACTGGCGCTGCACGAACTGTTCGCCACGTTCAGCGTGCCCTCACAGCCGTCGGGTCCCGCGGCAGCCTATACAGGCCACCAGCACGGCGTGCCCGCGCTCCCGCCGGACCTGGTGGCCATGGCCGGGCACGTGGGCCCGGCAGACCCTGCCTCGGGCTCCCTGATGCTGGCCGCGCACGCGCTGGCAACCCTGGGATGTGCCCTCTTGCTGGCCAAGGGCGAAGCAGCGCTTTGGGCCCTGGCCGGGTGGCTGCGGCCCCTCGCCGGCCTTCCCGTTACCGTCACGCTCGACGACGTCGAGCCGGTTTTCGCAGTATTCCCCACACCCGCCGCTCCCCACCGCCCCTGGCGGAACCTGCGGCAGGACAGCCGACGCGGCCCGCCTTCCGCCGTCGTGCTTTCCTTCTGACCCGCGCCTGCACTCCACGCCGGCCCGGGCTTTCCCAAAAACTTTGCGCGCCACGTATGGCGTGCGCCAGAAAGGCAACCCATGACTTCCCCGATCCTTCGCCGTACCCTGACCACAGCCGCAGCGGCCGGCGGCACCGCCGCACTGATCCTGGCCGGCGCCGGAGCCGCGTCCGCCCATGTGGGCGTGACGCCGGACAAGACCTCTGCCAGCTCCTACGCACTGCTGACATTCGCCATCCCCCACGGGTGCGAGGAATCCGCCACCACCAAGGTGGCCATTACCCTGCCGGCAGAGCTCAATGACGCCCAGCCCACCGTGAACCCCAACTGGACCGCGGAAAAGGTAACCGAACAGCTCGCCGAGCCGAAGAAGCTCGCCGACGGCAGCTCCATCACCAAGCGGACCAGCCAGATCGTCTACACGGCCAAAACGCCCCTGGCCCACGACCTTCGTGACACGCTGGTCCTCTCCGTCAAGCTTCCCGACGCCGCAGGCACCACGCTGAACTTCCCCACGATGCAGACGTGCGAGGTTGGCCAGACGGACTGGTCGGAAATCGCCAAGGATGGCCAGGACCCGCATTCCCTGAAGGCCCCGGCGCCATCCATCACCATCACCGAGGCCGCTGCGTCAGATGGACACGGTGCCACCGCAACCGCGGCAACCCACACGGAACAGGCAGCGTCCGTGACGGACAGCGGCGCCGATGCCCGCAGTTGGGCCGGCCTCGGCGCCGGCGTGGCCGGACTGGTACTGGGCGGCCTCGCACTGCTGCGGAGTGGTGCACGCCGGAAGGCAGCCGACAGCACCAAGTAGTCCTGGCTTGATGCCCGGATCATCACGATCCGGGCATCAAATTGCCTTGGGACCACGCGGCATCGTTGACGCCGCCCCGGACTGCCGCGAAGGTGGTGGCATGAGGTCTCAGAAAACACTCCAGGGGATAGCCTTGTCGACGGCCGGCGTGGCGGCTGTCCTGCTGCTTGCGTCATGCGGTCTCGGCCAGCCGCAAAGCCAAACGAGCACCACACCGGCCGCGCCGGGGACGGGCTCCGGCAGCCCCTCGCAGTCCGCGCCCCCGCCTACAACGGCCGCGCCGCCGTCGTCCGCCGCCCCGGCAACCACCCCGCCGGCGGGACCCGGACTGTGCAAGGCGGCAGGATTGTCCGCCGCCACCGACGCCAGTGGTGGCGGCGCCGCAGGAAGCGTCTACATGAAGCTCAACCTCACCAACACCGGCAGCGAGCCCTGCATCCTCAAGGGTTTCCCCGGAGTGTCACTCGCGGCTGACGCGGCGGGCGGTCCCATTGGCGCGGCGGCCACCCGGGACGAATCCGTTCCTGTTACGGACGTCCTGCTGGCACCTGGCCAAACGGGCTGGGCCCAGCTGCGGTACACGCAGGCCGGCAATTACATGGACTGCTCGCCTGTTGACGCGGCTGGCTACCGGATCTACCCGCCGGAAGACACCGAGTCCCTTTTCCTGGCCCAGCCCACCACCGCCTGCAGCAACGCCGATATCAAACTCCTGACCATCGGCGCGTTCCAGACAGCCTGACGCCAGGCCTTCAAGGGACAAAAAAGCAGGCGGTCCGGCATCTGCCGAACCGCCTGCTTTTGTCCCCGGCGGCGCCTACGCGGTGGTGCGCCCGGCGCGGGACGTGCCGCGTGAAAGCGCGACGCCCAGGCCGATCATGGCGACTCCGAGAACGAAGTGCAGCCAGTTGTCAGCGGTATTGACCGGAACAAAGTTGGCTGCCGAATCCTGGCCGATCAGGAGCCCATACAGCCACAGCACCAGGTAGATGGCACCGCCGCCGATCAGGTAGTTCCTGGACTGCGCGGCGCTTCCGGCCATCGCAATGCCGGCGATGCCGAAGAGCAGGTGCACGATGTTGTGGAGGATGGAGACCTGGAAGATTCCCAGGAGCAATGCCTCGGAACCGTGCCCGGCAAAGCCGAGGCTTTCGTAGTTGGACGTGATGCCCGGGATGAAGCCCAGAACCCCCACCAGGAGGAAGACGGCGCCGACGGCCAGCGTTGCTTTTTGGATGTTGGTCCGGCCCGCGGTGCGACCGGTGGAACTCATGCTGGTCATGATGTGTCCTGCTTTCAGTCGTATTAGTGCACGTCATCGCCGGGATGTGCGTGAACTTTCGACTCGCCCCCGACACGATAAGTATACTTATCAAATTGGCCGTGGATAGGCAGTGGACCATAACGGACCTGTCACGGATTGGCTTGGCCAGCCGTTGGGTGAGGGAAGGTGAACTGGCATGGCATCGTTCCGGCTGGGCCGCAAGGCAGGCACAATCCCCATGGCCCTGGCCGCCCTGTCGGTGGGGTGGGGCATGATGGAGGCATGAACCAGGAAGAGCCCACCACGGACGGCCGGGGTTCCGTGGCCACGGCGCCGATGGGCCAGTTCACCCGGCCCACCCGCGACTGGTTCCTGGGTGCGTTCACCGAACCCACCCCCGCCCAGGACGGCGCCTGGAACGCCATCTCGTCGGGTTCGCATGCCCTGGTGGTGGCTCCCACCGGGTCCGGCAAAACCCTCGCCGCATTCCTGTGGGCACTGGACCGGCTCCTCTCCGCGGCGCCCGCCCCAGACACCGAATCCCTGGCCGAAGCTGCCGTACCCGCGGCCGCCGCCGGCACCAAGGGAACCAAAGCCCCCGCGAAAGCCCGCCGGCCCCGCGCACCCAAGCGCAAAACCAAGGTGCTGTACATTTCGCCGCTGAAGGCCCTCGGCGTGGACGTGGAACGGAACCTGCGTTCCCCGCTGATCGGCATCACGCAGACGGCCAAGCGGCTGGGAATGCCCGCCCCGCTGATCACCGTGGGCGTCCGGTCCGGAGACACCACCACAGCGGACCGCCGGGCGCTGCTGAGCAACCCGCCGGACATCCTCATCACCACTCCCGAGTCCCTGTTCCTCATGCTCACGTCCCGGGCCAGGGAGACACTCACCGAGGTGGACACCATCATCATTGATGAAGTCCACGCCGTTGCAGGCACCAAGCGCGGAGCCCACCTGGCCGTCTCACTGGAACGGCTGGACGCGCTGCTGCCCAAGCCCGCACAGCGGATCGGGCTGTCCGCAACGGTTGAACCCAAGGAACTCGTGGCCCAGTTCCTTGCCGGGACCGCTCCCGTCGAAATCGTGGCCCCGCCGTCGAAGAAGAACTGGGACCTTACGGTTTCCGTGCCGGTGGAGGACATGTCAGATCTCCAGGGCGCGGCCGGAGCGTTCGATTCCGGGCCGGCCTCCGGGCTGCAGCCGCAGGCATCCATCTGGCCGCACGTGGAGGAAAAGATCGTTGACCTGGTGCTGGCCAACCAGTCCACCATCGTCTTCGCCAACTCGCGCCGGCTTTCGGAACGGCTGACCGCGCGCCTCAACGAAATCTATGCCGAACGCCAGCTGATGGCAGCGGGGGGCGGCTGGGACGGCTCCCTGGCTGACGGCGCGGAGGCGTTCGACGCACCCGGCAACGGCTCGGCGCCGCCGTCGGGCGTCCCTGCCTCCACTGCCACTCCCGCCCACATGATGGCGCAGGCCGGGAGCTCCGCCGGCGCGGACCCGGTGCTGGCCCGCGCCCACCACGGCTCAGTGTCCAAGGACCAGCGCGCGCTCATCGAGGACGACCTCAAATCCGGGCGGCTGCGGTGCGTGGTGGCCACGTCCTCCCTGGAACTCGGCATCGACATGGGCGCGGTGGATCTGGTGGTCCAGGTAGAGTCACCGCCATCGGTGGCCAGCGGCCTTCAGCGCGTGGGGCGCGCCGGGCACCAGGTAGGCGAAATTTCGCAGGGCGTCCTGTTCCCCAAGCACCGGGCGGACCTGGTGCACACAGCCATCACCGTGGAACGCATGCTGGACGGCAAAATCGAACGCCTCAGCATTCCCGCCAACCCCCTGGACATCCTGGCGCAGCAGACGGTGGCCGCCACCGCCCTGGGCAGCATCGACGTTGAGGAATGGTTCGCCACGGTCCGCCGGTCGGCCCCTTTCGCGTCGCTCCCCCGCTCGGCGTTCGAGGCCACCCTGGACCTGCTGGCCGGCCGCTACCCGTCCGACGAATTCGCCGAACTGCGGCCACGGATCATCTGGGACCGCAACGAAGGGACCATCGAAGGCAGGCCCGGCGCCCAGCGGCTCGCCGTGACCTCCGGCGGAACCATCCCGGACCGGGGCCTGTTCGGCGTCTACATCATCGGGACGGAAATGGAGGGCTCGGCGTCCCCGTCGGAGGACGGCAAGCCGGCTCCGGCCCCCAAGGGTGGCAGGCGCGTGGGCGAGCTGGACGAGGAGATGGTGTACGAATCCCGCGTTGGCGACGTCTTCGCGCTCGGCGCCACAAGTTGGAAGATCGAGGACATCACGCACGACCGCGTGCTGGTCTCCCCGGCTTTTGGCCAGCCCGGCAAGCTGCCCTTCTGGAAGGGTGACTCCCTGGGCCGGCCGGTGGACCTGGGCCGCGCCCTCGGCGCCTTCGTGCGCGAGCTGTCAGCCTCCGACGCCGGCCCGGCCGCCGAACGCTGCCAGGCGAGCGGGCTGGACGCCTTCGCCGCCAA
This sequence comes from Pseudarthrobacter chlorophenolicus A6, assembly GCF_000022025.1. Lineage (GTDB taxonomy): Bacteria > Actinomycetota > Actinomycetes > Actinomycetales > Micrococcaceae > Arthrobacter > Arthrobacter chlorophenolicus. The sequence continues at coordinate 804,213 of NC_011886.1, read as the reverse complement.
CAACCTCATCCAGTACCTCTCCGAACAGAAGCAGGCCACCGAAGTGGTCCCCAGCGACACCACCCTGGTGGTGGAACGGTTCCATGACGAGCTCGGCGACTGGCGAGTGATCCTGCACAGCCCCTTCGGGATGCCGGTCCATGCACCGTGGGCACTGGCAGTGGGCCAGCGGCTCCACCAGCGGTACGGCCTGGACGGCTCTGCCATGGCCGCCGACGACGGCATCGTGCTGCGGGTGCCGATGATGGAGGACGAGCCCCCGGGCGCCGAGCTGTTCCTCTTCGACCCTGAGGAACTGGAGCAGATCGTCACGGCAGAGGTGGGCGGCAGTGCCCTGTTCGCTTCACGGTTCCGCGAGTGCGCGGCCCGTGCCCTGTTGCTGCCGCGGCAGACCCCCGGCAAGCGGCAGCCCCTGTGGCAGCAGCGCCAGCGGTCCGCCCAGCTGCTGGATGTGGCCCGGAAATACCCTACGTTTCCCATCGTGCTGGAGACCGTCCGCGAGTGCCTCCAGGACGTCTACGACCTTCCGGCACTGAAGGACATTGCGGCCGCCGTTGAACGCCGCGAACTGCGCGTGGTACAGACCACCACGCAGCAGCCGTCGCCGTTCGCCAAGTCCCTGCTCTTCGGCTACGTTGCCCAGTTCCTGTATGAGGGCGATTCCCCGCTGGCGGAGCGGCGCGCGGCTGCGCTCGCTTTGGACTCCACCCTCCTGAACGAGCTGTTGGGCCGGGTGGAGCTGCGCGAGCTCCTGGATGCCAAGGTCATCGACGCCACCGAACGCGAACTGCAGCGGCTGGTGCCGGACCGCAGGGTGCGGGGGCTTGAGGGCGTGGCCGACCTCCTGCGGCTCCTTGGTCCGCTGGACCCGGACGAGGCCGCCGCACGGTTGGAGCCGGCAGGAGGGGTTGAGTCCGCAGCAGGGGTTGAGCCGGCAACCGCAGGCGAGCCCATTGAAGCCCCGGAGGCTGAGCCCGTCGGTACCTTGGCCGCCCAGGCCGACGCCGGGCTTGCCGATGACCTTGCGCCTGAGCCTGAGCCTGTTGAAGCCACACCGCCCCCCATCGCCTCTGCCACTGTTGAGAAAGCCACCGCCCACCTGGTGGCGCTGCAACGGGCCAACCGCGCCATCAAGGTCAACATCGGCGGGGCCGAACGGTTCGCTGCAGTGGAGGACGCGGCCCGCCTTCGCGATGCCATCGGTGTGCCGCTGCCCATGGGCGTGCCGTTGGCGTTCATCGAGCCTGTAGCGGACCCGCTGGGCGACCTGGTGTCCCGCTACGCCCGAACCCACGGGCCTTTCACCGCTGCTGAGGCCGCCGCGCGGCTGGGGCTCGGCGTCGCCGTGGTGGGCACCGCCCTTAAGCGCCTGGCCGACGACGGCCGCGTGGTGGAGGGCGAATTCCGGCCCCACGCGACACCCGCCGCAGCCGGGCCGGAGGCCACGCCAACCGGCCGCGAGGATGACGGGCAGCCTGACGGGGACGGACGGCAGGAAGAAACCCTGCGCGAAATGGTGCACGCGGCCGTCAGCGAATGGTGCGACGCCGAGGTGATGCGGAAGCTCCGGCGTCGGTCCCTGGCCGCGCTGCGCGCCGAAGTGGAACCCGTGGACGCCGCCGCTTACGGACGGTTCCTCCCTGCCTGGCAAAACGTCCGGATCCCGGGCGGCGGACGGGGGCAGCCGTCCCTGCGGGGACTGGACGGCATCGTCACCGCCATCGACCAGCTCTCCGGCGTCCCCATCCCGGCATCAGCCTGGGAACCCCTGATCCTGGCCGGCAGGGTGTCCAACTACCAGCCCGCCATGCTGGACGAGCTCATGGCAGCCGGCGAAGTCCTCTGGTCCGGAGCCGGTGCACTGCCCGGAAACGATGGCTGGATCAGCCTGCACCTGGCCGACTCCGCGGAGCTGACGCTGAACCCCGCACCGGACTACGAACCCGGTGATGCCGGCCTGCGGCTCCTCGACCATCTCCGGAACAACGGCGGCGGATACTTCTTCCGCCAGCTCACGGAGGTGGCAGGGGGCATGGACTCGGTGCTCAGCGACCAGGAAGTGGTGTCCGCCCTCTGGGACCTCGCCTGGGCAGGACGGATCACCGGTGACACCTTCGCACCTGTCCGGTCGCTGATCGCGGGCGGCCATACGGCCCACCGGCAGGTGGCGAAGGCCCCACGTTCCAGGGCTCCAAGGTTGAACAGGCTGGGCCGCTCGCACGGTACCGGCCTGATGGGCTCCGCGGGCCTGGCCGGCGGACGGTACGGTTCCCAGGGTGCAGTCGCCACTCCCCCAACGGCTGCCGGACGCTGGTCCGCCCTTCCACAGCCGGAACTGGACGCCACCATCCATGCCCGGGCTACCGCCGAGCTCCTGCTGGACAGATACGGGGTGGTGACCCGCGGTTCGGTGATGGCGGAGCAGATCCTGGGCGGCTTCGGCCTGATGTACAAGGTCCTGGCCAGGCTCGAGGAGGCCGGCCGGTGCCGCCGCGGGTACTTCATTGAACACCTCGGTGCAGCGCAGTTCGCTGTCCCCGCCACGGTGGACCGGCTGCGCTCGTACGCGGAGGACAGCCAGATCGCCAAAGCTGAACCCGTGGCCCTTGCCCTGGCCGCCACGGATCCTGCGAATCCCTACGGCGCTGCCTTGCCCTGGCCGGCCCTGCGGGACGATGCCGGCACGGGCCACCGTCCCGGCCGCAAAGCGGGAGCCTTGGTGGTGCTGGTGGACGGCGCACTGGTTCTCTATGTGGAACGGGGCGGCAAGACACTGCTGGCGTTCTCCGACGACCCCACCATCCTTGACGCCGCCGGCGCAGCCCTGGTGGGTGTGGTCACCCGCGGGGCCGTGGACAAACTGATCATGGAAAAAGTCAACGGCCAGGGCATCCTGGACACTCCCATCGCCGCTGCCCTCAGCGCTGCCGGCGCCTACTCCACCCCGAAAGGCCTGAGGATCCGTGCCTGAGGGAGATTCCGTCTGGCGGGCCGCCAGGCAACTGCACGAGGCACTGGCCGGCCAGACACTCACCGCCTCGGACTTCCGGGTACCGCGCTTCGCCACGCTGAACCTCACCGGATGGACTGTGGCGGAGGTTGTCCCGCGCGGCAAGCACCTCCTCATGCGCGTGAAGGGGCCAGGGGACAAAGCCCTCACCATCCACTCCCACCTGAAGATGGAAGGCACATGGCAGGTCTACCCGCCCGGTGGCAGGTGGCGGAAACCCGGCTTCACCGCACGGTGTGTGCTGCGCACTACTGCCGCGGACGCCGTCGGCTTCTCCCTGGGTATCCTGGAAGTGGTGGCCACAGCGAACGAGGACTCCATTGTCGGGTTCCTCGGCCCGGACCTCCTGGGCCCGGACTGGGACCTGGACGAGGCCGAACGCCGGCTCCGGGCGCGGCCGGAGGTTCCCATCGGCGTGGCCATCCTGGACCAGAGCAACCTTGCCGGCATCGGGAACATCTACCGCTGCGAGGCGTGCTTCCTCTCCGGCGTACATCCGGCCACACCCGTGTCAAAGGTGGCGGACCTGAGAACCCTGATGACGGACGCCAAGCAGCTGCTGGAAGCGAACCTTGGCCCGGGACGCCGCGTCACCATCCTCAACGCCCGCGGCATGCCGGTGGGGAGGATGGCCGGGAGGCCCGGCTACTGGGTGTACCGCCGGGACCAGCACGCATGCCTCAAATGCGGCACGCCCGTCCGGCGCGGACTGCTGGGAAAGCTGAACGGCGAAGAGGAGCGCGACATCTACTTTTGCCCGAGGTGCCAGCCCTTCCCGGAATAGCTGGGTTCCCCGGCGGCTTCCGGGCCGACATCCGCTTTCCCGTCCGGACGCGCCGCGCCAGCCAGTTCCGGCCCAGACAGTTCCGGCGCACCGGCCGGAACCATGAACCAGGGCAGCAGCAGCTGTACCAGCGGCCCGATCGCCAGCGCGTAGAGGACGGTTCCCACGCCAACTGACCCGCCCAGGAGCCAGCCTGCCGCGAGGACCACCACCTCAATGAGGGTGCGGGACAACCGGACGGACCACCCTGTGCGGCGCGCGAGTCCGGTCATCAGCCCGTCCCGGGCGCCCGGGCCGAACCTGGCACCGATGTAGCAGGCCGAGGCGATGCCGTTCAGGAGAATGGCGCCCGCCAGCATGCCCAACTGGCCGGCAAGGTTGGAGAGGGAGGGAATCAGCGCCAGGCCCACATCGGCGAAGACCCCCACCAGGATGGCGTTGCAGAGGGTGCCGAAGCCCGGCCTCTGGCGCAGCGGAATCCAGAGCAGGAGCACCAGGAAACTGACAGTAATGACCACCACGCCGATACTCAGCCCGGTCCGGTTGGCCACGCCCTGGTGGAACACATCCCAGGGATCCAGGCCCAGCCCGGCCCGGATAAAGAGGGCCAGGGAAATGCCGTACATGGCAAGGCCGGCGAAAAGCTGAAGCAGTCTGCGGAACATCATTGGTCCACCCTCCCATCCAACTGGCATTGATTTACATAGCCAGTTTGAGATACTGGCCCTATGGCTCCCTCCCTTGGCGCAGCAGCACTCGCCCGCATGCTGGGCACTTGGCACCACGGTGGTGCGCCCGCCTACAGGGAATTGGCGGACGTACTCCGGCTCCTGATCCTGGACGGCCGCGTGCCGCTGGACACCGCGCTCCCCAGCGAGCGCGCCCTGTGCACCGCGCTGGGCGTCAGCCGGACTACCGTGACTGCTGCCTACTCGGCCCTGCGCGAGCAGGGTTTCCTCAGCAGCGGCCAGGGCAGCCGCGGCAGGACGCGCATTCCGGAGCGGACCGCCTTCGGCCCGGCGCTCTACAGCCCGCAAACACCCGCAACTCCCGCGCTGACCGCTCCCGGCCTGGCCGCGCCCCAAGGACTGATCGACCTTGCTTATTCGGCGCTGCCGGCCAGCGGCGAGGTGGTGCACCGGGCCTTTGCTGCGGCGATGACGGAACTGCCGGCGCTGCTGCCGGGATTCGGGTACGACGCCGTAGGCCTCCTGCCGCTGCGCCAAGCCATTGCCGACAGGTATTCAGCGGCCGGCGTTCCCACCGGCCCCGGGCAGATCATGGTCACGTCCGGGGCGCAGCACGCGCTGACCATTATCATCCGCACGCTGGCCGACCGCCAGGACAAGGTCCTGGTGGAACACCCCAGCTACCCCAACGCGCTGGACGCGATCCGCGCTGCCCGCTGCCGCCCCGTGCCTGTCGGTTTCTCGGACTCCGGCTGGGACCTGCCTGCACTCGAAACAGCCCTGGCGCAGCAGCGTCCCAAGATCGCCTACGTCGTTCCCGATTTCCACAACCCCACGGGCATGATGATGCCCGACGCCCAGCGCCGCCGGCTGGTAGCGGCCGCTGCCGCAGCGGGGACCATCCTGATCGCAGACGAAACACTGCGGGAGTTGAACCTCGACGGCGTCCAGTCCACTCCCCTGGCCGGCTTCAGCAGTGCGGTGGTTTCCGTGGGGTCGCTCAGCAAGTCCCATTGGGGCGGCCTGCGCACGGGCTGGATCCGCGCGTCCGAGCCGATGATCCAGCGGTTCACTGCGGCGCGAAGCGTCCTGGACCTGGGCGGACCGGTCATGGAGCAGCTGGCCGCAGCCCACCTGGTCCGGGCCCTGGATGAGCCGCTGCCGGCCCTGCTGGACACACTCCGCGTCAACCGAGCCGCGCTGCTGGAACTGCTGCGGGAGCATCTGCCGGCCTGGCAAACAGCGTCACCTTCCGGCGGCCTGTCAGTTTGGTGCAGGCTGCCCGGCCCCGTCAGTACGGCACTGACCGTGATCGCGCCGGACCACGGGATCCGGCTGGCCGCCGGGCCGCGGTTTGGGATCGGCGGGGCCTTCGAGCGGTACCTTCGGCTCCCCTTCACGCTCCCGCCCGGCAAACTCGAAGCCGCCGTACTGGCCCTGCGGGCCGCCCAGGACAGGCTCGACGCCGCACCCCAGCTGCGGCGCTCACTCACCCGGGCCCCCGCCGTCGCCATCGCCTGACAGCAGCAGCCGAGATCGCTGGAACGGTGCCAAATCGCCGTAGCGGACCAGCGTTCCCGCACCGTTCCAGCGTCCCGGCACCTGCAGCGGCGCGGCAACGGCCCAGCCGGCCTACTGGTAGACGCGCTCCAGGAACCCGGTCCAGGCCTTGGCCGTGGTCTCCGAATCGCCGGCGCCGCTGAAATCGTGCACCGTCACGCCCACGGGGGCGCCCCAGGCGTTGCGGCCGAAGAACCGGTACAGGGCATCTGCCGTGCGCAGGCCGAGGAAGTGCTCGTTGGAGAAGTCCACCTCGCCCGCAAGCCGGCCCACGCCGTCGAGCTCTACCTCCACAGGGCTACCCTGAACCGCCGACTCAACCCCCAGCGCCCGGCGGAGCCGCGCAAAGCCGTCGGGCGCCTGGGATGCATCCGGCCCCTGGATGTCCGTAAACACCACCGGCTTGCCGTCGAAGTGCTGGAGGTACTGGCCCAGCGTGTGCAAGTAGAACTCGGTGTGGCGGCTGGCGCCGTCGTACTGCTCGTCCCAGTTGTCCGCGAAGATGCCGCTGTGAACGTAGTGCAGGCGGGCACGGCCGCCGTCGAGCGGTTCGAGGACATGCTCCAGCTGGTTGAACCAGCCGTCCGGACCGTCCATCCGGGAGACCAGATGGGTGGGGTACTCGTTGACTGTCTTGACGTCCGGCCACTGGTCTGTGGGAAACATCCAGCCGGGGGTACCCGTGGTGACCGCCTCCCAGACACGCTCCGGCGTACCGGGAAGCTCGGTGTCGTAGACGATTTCGAAGTTGCGGTTCTCAGTCATTGGTCTGCTCCTTGGTAGTGGGTTCGTGTGAGGTTTCTGGGGACGGTTTGAGGACGGGGTGCAGTGCCACCACCAGGCGGTGGCGGCGTCCCCGCGGAGACGGGACGGCGTCGTGGTACTTGTCCACCAGCTGTGTGACGGCAACGCCCAGCTCTTCGGCAAAGGCTGCCCGGTCCGCGGCGGAGCGGAAAGTGACTTCGCCGTCTATGGCGAACGTGGCCAGCTTCTGCCGTGCCGCCGCGGCACCGGCAATCAGCTTTCCCACTTCCTGGACCATCCGGCCCGCCAGCGCCAGGAGCCAGAAAGCCGAAAAACGATCGGCGAAGCGCCGCGGATCAGGCGATACGGAAGCCAGGGCCGTGGGTGAGATCAGGTAGGAGGCCGCCGTGGCCTGGAGGACGCGCTCGGTGACATTACCCTTGCGCCGCTCCTCCACGAGTTCCACCAGGCCGTGCCGCTCCAGCGATTTGAGGTGGTAGTTCACCTTCTGCCGCGGCAGCCCCACCCGGACCGCCAGCTGGGTGGCGGAGGCGGGCTCCGCCAGTTCGTGGAGGATGGCTGATCGGATGGGGTCCAGCGAGGCTTCGGCCGCCGCGGGGTCCTCGATCACTGCTATGTCCAACATGCTTCAAGTGTGCCAACCGACAACTTTTATTGTCAAGAACTTTTTTGTCGTCGGTATCCGACGCGGCCCGGCAAAGGGGCGCCGGTAGAATGGACCGGTGATGCAATCCCCCCTTCCCGTGCGCGACGGCGTGAATGCCACCCGTTTGCGGCTCCCTGAAGAGGGCCCGTGGGACACCGCAATGGACTACATGATGCACCGCTGGGGCCACATCGATCCGCAGGGCATCGAGGACAGGTTCGACGCCGGCGAGATCGTGGGTGAGGGCGGCGTGCCCCTGAGCCGGCACACCAGGCTCGAAGACCACACTTTCATCTGGTACTACCGCACGCTTCCCCCGGAAACCCGGATTCCCGTGGACCTCAGCATCCTGCACCAGGACGAACACCTCCTGGTGGTGGACAAGCCACACTTCCTGCCCACCACTCCCGGCGGCACGTACATCCAGGAATCAGCCCTGGTGCGGCTGCGGAACCAGCTGGACCTCCCGGACCTGATCCCCATGCACCGGCTGGACCGCATGACCGCCGGTGTCCTGCTGTTCTCCACCAACCCGCAGACGCGCGGAAAGTACCAGGTGCTGTTCGAGAAGCGGCAGGTGCAGAAGGAATACGAGTGCGTTTCGGCCGCGGACCCTGCACCGGGACATCCCGCCGTCGAATTTCCCGTGGTGGTCCGCAACCGGATGACCAAATCCCGCAGCTACCTTCTGGCCGAGGTGGTGGAGGGCGAGCCGAACGCTGAAACCAGGATTGAGCGGCTGGAAACGTTCGACGGCGGCGCCTCCCCGGATACCAATGGCAGCACGGCCGCGGTGCCGGGCAGTCCCACCCGCCTCGCCAGGTACCGGCTGGAACCGCACACGGGCAAAACCCACCAGTTGCGCGTCCACATGGCCTCGCTGGGGCTCGGGATCGTCAATGATGCCTTCTACCCCGACCTGCTGGACAAGGCCCCGGACGACTACGCCAAACCCCTGCAGCTGCTGGCCCGCGGCATCCGGCTCGTGGATCCGATCTCGGGCAGCCCGGTTGAATACCGGAGCAGCCTCGAGCTCAGCGAAACCGTCCGGGCACACTGACGGACGGCGCCGGAAAACTTCGGGAATCCTGCGGCCTGACCCCGGCAGCCCGGCCGCGAAAGTGCGGTACCTTGTGGCAATGGACTTCGGCAGCGCTGACAGCTGGGGGGAGGCGATCTATTTCTGGATCATCCCCGTGGTCCTTGGCGACGCCATTTTTCCGCCCATCCCGTCCGAAATGGTGGTCATCACCGGCGGTGCGCTGTCAGCAGACGGCAGGGCGAATATCTTCCTGGTGCTCGCCCTGGCCGCTCTTGCATCGTGGACGGGCGACATCGTAGTGTTCCAGCTGTTCCGCCGCCGCCTGAGCCATGTGCTGGACCGCTGGAAATGGGGCCGGCGGGTTCACCAGGGCATCCACGACGCCCTCGCGAAGGCCGGCCGGTCCTCCACCTACGGGGCCATCATCGGCGCCAGGTTCATTCCGGGCGGCCGGCTCGCCACCTCCGCCGCCGCCGGTATTGCCAATGTTTCGGTCCGGGGATTCAGCCTGTGCGCCGGCCTCGGGGCGGTGCTGTGGGCCTGCTGGCTGGTGGGGCTGGGCTACTTCACGGGCTCGGCAACAAAGCTGCCGTTCTGGGCGAGTTCGCTCATCGGCGTGGTGCTCGGCCTGGTGGTGGGCGCCGTCGTCGGGATTATCGTGACCCGCCGCCGCGGCAACCGCTCCCCCGTGGAGGAACCCGGGCCGCTCGGCTGAGGCCGCCGCCCATCTGGGGAAGGTCAGACGGGCAACCACTTGCCCCGGCTGCGCCGCAGCACGCTCAGGGACCCGGTCAGCGCAACGCGTTCGACGGCGTCGCGCATCATGGCTGCCGATTCCACCGCCTGCCGGTTCTCGCCGCTGTATTCGGTGGCGTCCACGAGGAAGCGCAGGTTGAGCAGGGGCACGCCGCCGGCGATCTGCAGCTGGTGCGACTCGACATGGTGGCGGGTTCCCAACGCCTCGACGGCGGCGTCCATGACGGATTCGGGGGCGTTGCCCGGCCGGAGCCCGGTGATCTTCAGGCGGGTCTGGAACGAAGGCATGCCCTCAACCCTATCGAAACGCCCGCTCACATCCCGGGCCAAAACCGAAACCCCCACTCACTCTCTTCAGAAGAGTGAGCGGGGGTTGGGGCCTTAGGCACCTCAAGTGAGCGCGCGTCGCGGGGAGGAGCACCACAAGTGAGCGCGCGTTGGGTTAGCCGGTGTTGCGGAGGCCGGCTGCCACACCGTTGACGGTGATGAGCATGGCCCGCTGGAGGCGTTCGTCGATCTCGCCGTTGCTCATGCCCTCGCCGGCCTCTGCGCGGACGCGGCGAAGCAGTTCCACCTGGAGGTAGCTGATGGGGTCCAGGTACTGGTCGCGGACCTCGAGGGAGCGCTTGAGCGTGGGCTGGGCGTCCAGGAGCACATGCTCGCCGGTAAGGTTCTGCACCTCGGTCACCGTGAGTTCGTATTCTTCACGGATGGCACGGAAGATGTGGTGCAGCTCCTTGGGGACCAGGGTGTCCACGTAGTAGCCGGCGATGTCCAGGTCCGTCTTGGCCAGGGTCATCTCCACGTTGGAGAGCACGGAGCGGAAGAAGTGCCACTGCCCGATCATCTCCACCAGCTGCTCCGAGTTGCCGGCCTCGCGGGCGGCCTTGAGCCCCGACCCGACACCGAACCAGCCGGGGACGATCTGCCGGGACTGTGTCCAGCCGAACACCCACGGGATGGCGCGCAGCCCGCCAAGGCCCGCACCCGAGTCGGGGCGCTTGGACGGGCGGGAGCCGATGTTCAGCGACCCGAGCTGCTCCACCGGGGTGGAGGCCATGAAGTACGCCGGCAGGTCCGGGTGGTCGATCAGGCTGCGGTACCGCTCGAAGGCGGCATCGGAGATGGTTTCCATGACGTGCGCGTAGCGTTCACGCTGGTCGTCGGAGGTCCGGGGATCGCGGTGCAGCGCGGAACCCTGAAGCACGGCAGCCAGCGAAAGCTCCAGGTTTTCGCGGGCAAGCTCAGGCAGCGAGTACTTGTCCGAGATGACCTCGCCCTGCTCGGTGAATTTGATTTCGCCTTCCAGGACGCCGTTGGGCTGGGCCAGGATGGCGTCGTAGGTGGGCCCGCCGCCGCGGCCCACCGAACCGCCGCGGCCGTGGAACAGGCGGACGCGGACGCCGTGCTTTGCGGCGATGTCACGAAGCTTGCGCTGGGTCTTGTGGATTTCCCACTGGCTGGTCATCACGCCGGATTCCTTGTTGGAGTCCGAGTAGCCCAGCATGACTTCCTGGACGTCCCCGCGCAGCCGCACCAGTTCGCGGTAGGAGGGGTCGGAGAGGAGCTGGTCGATGATCTCGGCGGAGGCACGGAGTTCCTCCACGGTTTCCAGCAGCGGCGCGAACCCCAGCTTGGCGTAGGGCTTCTCACCAAACAGGTTGACCAGGCCGGCTTCGCGGGCGATCACGGCCGCGGCCAGGACGTCGTCCGCCCCGCGGGTCATGGAGATGATGTAGGTCTCGATGACATCCGGGCCGTACATGCGCAGGGCCCGGCGGATTTCGCGGAAGACGTCGTACGTGCCGTCAGCGGCGCCGTCGAGCTTGATCGGGTGGCCGGACAGCGGGCGGCGGGAGGCGAGCTCGGAACCCAGTACCTCGAAGCGCTCCTTGCGGCTCAGTTCGGCGTAGTGCAGCCCGGGGCCGCCTATGCGGTCCATGAGCTGCCCGACGGCGTCGTGGTGGTGGTCGGCGTGTTCACGGATGTCGAGGGTGGCCAGGTGCAGGCCGAAGGACGCGATGGCGCGGCGGACCCGGGCGAGGGCGCCGTCTGCGGCCAGGGACGCCGAGTGGTTGCGGAGCGACAGCTCCAGCAGGTCCAGGTCTGCCAGGAGTTCGTCCGTGCTGCTGTAGTCGCGGCCGTGTTCGTGGTTCGAGTTCGCTGCGACGCGCTTGCCGGTGTTGATCAGCTTGGCCTTGATGCAGGTCAGCTTCAGCCGGTAGGGCTCCTGGGCGTTCAGTTCCAGGACCCGCTTGTCCAGGCCGGGGAGCTTCTTCAGGTCCGCGTCGATGGAGTCCAGCAGCACCTGGTCCGCGCCGGCGAGCGCCGTGGAATTGGAGAGGATGGAGATCAGTTCGTCGATCATGCCGATGCTGATGCGGATGGCGTTCTGGTTCTGGATCTGGAGGATCTCGCGGGTGACCGCTGCCGTCACGTTGGGGTTGCCGTCACGGTCACCGCCGATCCAGGAGCCGAACTTCACCGGGGCGTCCTGCGCGGCCAGGGTGACGCCGTGTTCACTGAGCAGTTCAGACAGCTCGGACAGCATTTCCGGCATGGCGTCCGTGAGGATGCCGCCCAGGTAGTAGATGGCGTTCCGGGCTTCGTCCACCGGGGTGGGCCGGACCTGGCGGAGTTCGTCGGTCTGCCACATCTGGTCGATGATTTCGGCCAGCTGGCGGTCCTGGCGGCGGCGGGCAGTGGTGCCCTCGATGGTGGGCTGGGCCAGGACGTCGGAGAGCTTGCGGATCTTGTCCAGCACCGAGCGGCGGGAGGCCTCGGTGGGGTGGGCCGTGAAGATGGGGCGGACGTCGAGCCCGTTGACCACTTCCTGCAGCACCTCGGGTCCGGCCTGGCCGGCGATCTCGGCTACGGTCTTGGCCAGCCAGCCGTCCTTCTCGGCGCGGGTCCGCAGGCCACGGACGCGGTGGACCTGTTCGGCGGCGTTGGCCAGGTGGAAATAGAACGCGAAGGCGCGCACCAGGTCCGTTGCCTGCTCAATCGGCAGGGAGCCCAGCAGTTCGCGGACCTGGGCGACGACGTCGTGCGCGCTCCACGGGCCGGTGGCGTCGGCACCGCCGCGGGCAGCCTCCTTGGATTCCTTGGTGAGGAGGCGGACCTGCTCCACGAGGTCAAGGAGCTCGGGCCCGTGCTGGCGGACCAGGGATTCGCCCAGCAGGGTGGAGACCCGGCGGACGTCTGCCCTGAGTTCGGAGGCAAGATCGGATTCGGGGTGTGCTGCAGTGTGAGCCATGGAAGCAATCTTTCGAGGGTTTCGGACTTGGCTCGTACACTGCGCTGGATACTGTGAGCCACGTTACTAGCAGAAGATGCTACCCCTTTGGCTCGGCGAAGGCCGAATGTGTCTCAGACTGTGTCAACCGCCCCGCACCACCTTGAAGTTGAAATCCGGGGTGCCAAGGACCCCGAAAAGGCGCAGCCACAGGGGAAGTGCCATCTCCGCGCCGCGGGCCGAGGTGATATCGCCAAGGTCGATGATGTCCCGGTGGCCCAGTGCCTGGAGCAGCCCGGTGACCTGGGCCTTGGCCTGGCTGTCGTCGCCTGAGACGAACACGGAATGGTCTCCGCCCGCCAGCCGTCCCGGGTCAACCATGAGCCCTGCGTTCATGGTGTTGAGGGTCTTTACCACCCGCGCGTCCGGGAAGGACCGTTGGATCCGCTCGCCCAGGCTTTCGGTGTTGACCGGGTTCAGGACCGGCGGCATTCCCTGGGAGAAGTCGAGCGGGTTGGACACATCCAGCAGGACTTTCCCGGCCAGGTTTGCGGCCCCGGCGGCAGCAAGTGCTTCCAGCGACGCCGCGCCGTTGGTGGCATTGACTACCAGGTCGCTTTCTTCCGCTGCTGCGGCAAATGTCGCCAGCCGGATGCTTTCGTGCGCCGCCTGCCACTCGCTGAACGGCTGCCCGCCCATGGGGCCAGCCTCCGTACGGCGGGCAGTGTCCGCAGGATCCCGGGTTCCCACCACCACCTCATGCCCCAGGGAGCTGAACGCCGCGGCGAGCGTGCGGCCCACAGCGCCGGTTCCAAAGACTGCGATCTTCATGGTTTCTCCCGTTGCTCGGATCCGTGCCTCTTGCATCACGAGCGTACCTTCGCTGGCCGGCGCCGCAAGGGGGCTGGCAGCTGGCCGCCCGGATGCCCCGGAATGAACCGGGGCAGGTGCCGGTTGTAGCGGGCACACAGGGATCGGAAGGAATCATGGGCACCACCACATCTGCAGGGACCACCGCGCCAACCGCGAAACTCGAGCGCTGGCAGCGTTTCCGCGCCAACCGGGACAAGGCCCTGGCCGCCGGGCACGGCTGGCTCACGCTCACTTCCTTCCAGTGGCTGGAGGACTCCCCTGCCGCCGTCGAGCTTGTTCCCGGTTTGTGGTCCACACGGGGCAGCGGGTCCGTGGAAGGCGCGGGCGCACGGGAGCGTACGACGGCGGTACTCACCGCAGTGCCTTCCGACGGCCTCACGCTGGTGGAGACGGGCGAAACGGTGGACGGCACCATCACCGAGGTCCTCGCCGATGAGGAGTCGCTGCTGTGGGTGCAGTTCGGCGGCCCCTCCGGCGACCGGACGGTGGTGGAACTGGCCATGCGCGGAGGGCGGTACGCGATCCGCACCAGGGACGCTGAGTCACCGGTGTTCACCGAATTCGCTGGCGTGCCCACCTACCCCTACAACCCGGAGTGGGAAGTGACGGCCAGGTTCGAGCCGTACCCTGCACCCGTGGAGGTCCCCATCAGCACCGCCAACCCCCTGGTGGACGGCGTCCACCGGACCGTGGGCGAGGTGGTGTTCCGGCTTCCCGGCAGTCCCCACGAGTTCCGGCTACAGGCCGAAGAGGAGAAACTCGGCGCCCTGACGGTCACTTTCCATGACGAGACCAACGGGGATACGACAGATGACTGGCGGAAGGTCGCTGCGCCCCGGCCGCGGCCGAATCCGGATGGCAGCTTCACGGTGGTGCTCGACTTCAACCGGGCCATCAACTACCCCAGCGCCTTCACGCCCTACGGCACCTGCCCCATGCCGGTCCGGAACAACAGCCTGGACATCCGCGTGGAGGCGGGCGAGAAGCAGCCGTACCCGGCGTAGGCAGAGCCCGAAACCCGGGCCTCAGGCGATCGCCGAAATCCCGGTGATGGCCCGCCCCACAATGAGGGTGTTGATCTCGTAGGACCCTTCATAGGTGTAGATGGCCTCGGCGTCGGCGAAGATCTTGGCCATCCGGTAATCGGTGACGATGCCGTTTCCGCCAAGGATGGAGCGGCCCAGCGCCACGGTTTCCCGCATCCTGGCGCTGGCGTAGGACTTGGCGAGCGCCACCTGGGCCATGTCCGCCGAGCCTTCCTCCTGCAGCCTGGCCAGCTGGACCAGCATCCCCATGCTGGCCACGGCGTTGCCCAGCATGGTCACCAGCTGCTGCTGGATCAGCTGGAAGTGGGCCAGCGGCCGGCCAAACTGCCGGCGTTCCACGGCGTATTGCCGGGCAACGTCGAATGCCGCCAGCTGCTGCCCCACGGCCTGCCAGGCCACCATAATCCGTGAACTGCGCAGGAGCTCCTTGGTGTCGTCGAAGCTGCTGACCTGCGTGAACCGGTCTGCCTCGGCCACCCTGACGTCCTTGAAGACGATGTCCGCGTTCTGCACCGTGCGCAGCGCAATCTTGTTTTCCATCCGGCTGCGGGTGATGCCCGGCAGTGTTGCGTCCACGATGAACCCCCGCACCGACCCGGACGGGTTGTCCGGCGCGGCCGATTCGTCGCGCGCCCACACGAGCATGTAGTCGCAGAACGTCCCGTTGCCGATCCACCGCTTGGCTCCGTTGAGCACCCAGGCGTCGCCGCCGTCGTCGTCCTCTCCCGTGGCGGAGGAGATCCGCCGTGCCGTGGTTTCCATGCCGCCGGCCACGTCGGAGCCATGCAGCGGCTCTGTGAGGGCGAACGCTCCGGTGGTGCGGAGGTCCGAGGCGTCGGCGAGGAGCCGTTCCTTCTGGCCCGGTGACCCGAAGGCATGCAGGGACTGGACGAACAGGTCATGGTGGACCAGGAAGAACGTGGCGATCGAGGTGTCCACGCGGGTCATTTCGGCGATGACCAGCCCGGCAAACAGGTGGCTGTAGCCGCGCTGGGCGGGGGTGCTCAGCTCCAGGGCGGCGAGCTTGGGCAGGATGTGGGCGGGGAACTCGGCGTTGTTCCACCAGTCCCCGGCGTGCGGGGCGATCTCGGCGGCGAGGAAGTCCCGGAGCTCGGCGAGCTTGTTCCGTTCCGCCTGGCTGAGCAGGGATTCGACGGCGAAGAAGTCTGCGTCCGGCAGCCCTGCGGAGGCCTGACGCCCGGCAGCGGCGCTCATTTGGGCCCCATCCGGATGGCCCCGTCAAGGCGGATGGTCTCGCCGTTCAGCATGGCGTTGTCCACGATGTGCAGCACCAGGTTGGCGTACTCACCGGGCCTGCCCAGCCTGGACGGGTGGGGTACCTGCGCTCCGAGCGAGTCCTGGGCTTCCTGCGGCAGGCCCGCCATCATGGGCGTTTCGAAGATGCCGGGCGCGATGGTGACCACGCGGACCAGCGAGCGCGCCAGTTCACGGGCAATGGGCAGCGTCATGGCCGCCACCGCGCCCTTGGAGGCGGCGTAGGCGGGTTGCCCGATCTGCCCTTCAAAGGCGGCCACGGAGGCGGTGTTGATGATGACGCCCCGCTCGGGACCGCCCAGCTCCGTGCTGGCCGGCTCCGTGGCCACCATCGCTTCAGCGGCCAGCCTGATGACGTTGAACGTTCCGATCAGGTTGACCTGGATGACCCGGGTGAAGGCCTCCAGCGGCAGGACGCCGTCGCGGCCCAAAACCTTTCCAGGGGTGGCGATCCCCGCGCAGTTCACCACGATCCGCAGCGGCCCCAGCCCGGAGGCGGTGGCGACGGCGGCGCGCACCTCAGTCTCGCTGGTCACGTCCGCAGGGGCGAAGACGGCGGACTTGCCGGACGTTCCCGTTTCCACGGACGCGTTCAGTTCCTGCGCCAGCTCCGCGCCGGCCGAGGACGGGAGGTCCACCAGCACCACCGACGCTCCGGCCTGGAACAGCGCCCGGGCCGTGGCAGCCCCCAGGCCCGACGCACCCCCGGTGATCAGTGCTGCACTGCCTCTGACATCCATGCATCCTCCTTGATGTGGCCCCCGAAAGCGCAGGCGGACCGCGACGTATCAGTTAGTCGATGTTAACTGAAATGCCGCCAGACTGCACGCATTGGACGTCCCTCATCAGGGCAGGCAGCGTGGGGCCGGCGGCATGGCTAGGCTGGGCCCATGACGTCCAGTGATGCTTCCACGCCCGACTGGCAGCAGCGGGCCAACCATGCAGCGCAGTCCGTCACCGCACTGTTCGGCCGCAGGCTGCTCTTCCTGCCGAATACGCACCTGGCGGCAGTGACCTGGCAGGGCGGCCGGCCCGCGCACGGCTGGCGCGGGAAGCTGCGCACCCTCGCCGAAGGCACGGCGCTGCTCAACCCCTGGCACTACTGGTGGCAGGCACACTACGTCGACTGCCTGGTGGATACCGGCCGGCGGGAGCTGGGAAGCGGCGCCACCCCGGCGGCCCGGTTCAACGGCCCCGCCAAT
Organism: Pseudarthrobacter chlorophenolicus A6; assembly: GCF_000022025.1. GTDB lineage: Bacteria > Actinomycetota > Actinomycetes > Actinomycetales > Micrococcaceae > Arthrobacter > Arthrobacter chlorophenolicus. Next base: position 787,330 of record NC_011886.1, on the reverse strand, counting down.
CCAAGCGCCGGTCACCTGGCATCCCGCCTAGTGACGGGCATCCGGCTGCGCAACGCCTTCACCGTGGTCAACAACTACTACGACGACATGGCGTGGCTGGCGCTGGCCACCCACCGCCTGGACCTGCTCGCCGCGGAGACCCGGCGGCCGGGGCGCGGCCGCAACGCGCGGGTCCGCCGATCCCTCACCCTTCAGTTCGATGCCGCTGGAACCGACGACCTGGGCGGCGGTGTGTTCTGGAGCAAGAAGCGGGACTTCAAGAACACGCCGGCCAACGGCCCTGTGGCGCTGTACTACGCCCGCACGGGCGAAACAGCCAGGGCCCAGGCGCTGATCGACTGGCTGGACGCCACACTGTTCGACGCGGACCAGCACCTGTACCTCGATGGGGCGCGCGCCGGCACGGCAGGGGAAGTGCTGGTGGAGCGGACCGTCTACACCTACAACCAGGGGCCCGTACTGGGCGCGCTGCTCGAACTGGGCGGTGACACCAATCTGGCCAGGGCGGCCCTGGTGGTGGACGGGGTGGAGCGGCTGCTGACCGTCGCCGCCTCCACCCCTGGGCAGGGCAGCGTGCTCCGCTGCGAAGGAACGGGCGACGGCGGCCTCTTCACCGGCATCCTGTGCCGGTACCTGGCGCTGGCCGCAAGGGACGCCCGGCTCCCCGACGCGACCCGCCGCACCGCCGCCCGGCTGGTCACCGGCACGGCACAGGCATTCTGGAACGGCCGCCGCACCGTCGAGCCCGGCGAATCAGCCGGGCCGGCGCCGGACGCCAGCGTCTTCTCCCTGCACGCCAACACCCCCGCCGCACGCACCTACCCGGCGGGCGCCGCCGTCGAACTATCCACCCAGCTGCAGGCCTGGATGACGATCGAGGCCGCCGCCTTGCTCACCGCACCCTAGAATTAAGTCACGCCACACTTCCGTAATTATTGTGATGCTGGTCACCTTAAGCGCTTTCCCTGTAGCTGCTTAGGATTGCCTACCCTACAGTTTTGCGAGGGCCCTTCCCCAAGGCCCGCACGGACCGGCAATAACGGTCCCCCTGACATTTCCCAGAAAGCAGCTCCTCAATGAAGATCCGCAACCGCGCCCTGGCCGGCATCTCCCTTGCCGCGTCCGCTGTCCTCGGCCTGACCGCCTGTGGCGGCAGCACCACCCCCGCAGCTACGTCTTCCGCATCCGGCAGCGCCGCCGGGGCATCAGGCGAAATCACCGTGTACAACGCCCAGCACGAGAGCCTTACCAAGGAATGGGTGGACGCCTTCACTTCGGAGACCGGCATCAAGGTGACCATGCGCCAGGGTTCGGACACCGAACTGTCCAACCAGATCATCCAGGAAGGTCAGGCCTCCCCCGCCGATGTCTTCCTTACGGAAAACTCCCCCGCCATGACGCAGGTGGAAAACGCCGACCTGTTCGCCGATGTGGACAAGGCAACCCTGGAGCAGGTCCCCACGGAATTCCAGCCCTCCACGGGCAAGTGGACCGGCATCGCCGCCCGTTCCACCGTCCTGGTCTACGACAAGGCCAAGATCTCCGAGGACCAGCTCCCCAAGTCGATGCTTGACCTGGCCAAGCCGGAATGGAAGGGCAAGTGGGCCGCTTCCCCCACCGGCGCGGACTTCCAGGCCATCGTCTCGGCACTGCTGGAACTCAAGGGCGAAGACGCCACCGAGGAATGGCTGCAGGGCATGAAGGAGAACTTCAAGGCCTACAAGGGCAACAGCACCGCCATGAAGGCCGTCAACGCCGGTGAAGTGGATGCCGCCCTGATCTACCACTACTACTACTACGGCGACCAGGCGAAGACCGGCGAGAACTCCAAGAACGTCACGCCGTACTACTTCAAGAACCAGGACCCGGGCGCGTTCCTCTCCGTCTCCGGCGGCGGCGTGCTGAAGTCCTCCAAGAATGCTGCCGCCGCGCAGGAATTCCTGAAGTTCGTCACCGGAAAGAAGGGCCAGGAGGTCCTGAAGAACGGCACGTCCTTCGAGTACGCCATCGCCTCCGACGTTCCCGCCAACGACAAGCTGGTCCCCATCAAGGACCTGCAGGCCCCCGCCGTGGACGCCGCGAAGCTCAACTCCGAGAAGGTCACCGACCTGATGACCAAGGCAGGACTCCTCTAATTCCGTGACCACCGATCTATCGGCTCCCCCTTCGGGCGGGAGCACGACGACGGCGGGCCGGGGCAAGCGCCCCCGCCCGCCTTTCGGCGTTTCAGCAGTATCCATCGTGGCGGTGCTGATCGCCCTGTTCTCCCTCGTTCCCCTGGGGTACGTGGCCTACATGACGGTGGCAACCGGCTGGGACACCGCCGTCGAACTGATCTTCCGGCCGCGCGTGATGGAGCTGCTGCTGAACACGCTGCTGCTGACCATCATCACGGTGCCCCTCTGCCTGCTGCTGGGGGTGGCAGGCGCCTGGCTGGTGGAGCGAACCAGCCTCCGCGGCCACCGGATCTGGGCGGTCCTCCTGGCTGCTCCGCTGGCCATCCCGGCGTTCGTCAACAGCTACGCCTGGGTCTCGGCGGTGCCCTCGATGGGCGGGCTGTGGTCCGGCGTCCTGATCGCCACGCTCTCCTATTTCCCCCTGGTCTACATCCCGGCAGCGGCGTCCCTGGGCCGGCTGGACCCGGCCATCGAACAGTCCGCCGCCGCCCTGGGCCTGGGCAACTGGGCCACGTTCTTCCGCGTAGTGCTCCCCCAGCTCCGCATCGCGATGACCGGCGGCGCGCTGCTGGTTTCGCTGCACCTGCTGGCCGAATACGGCGCCTTCGCGATGATCCGGTTCGACACGTTCACCACCGCGATCATGGTGCAGTACCAGTCCACCTTCAACGGCGCCGCCGGGAACATGCTGGCCAGCGTCCTGGTGTTCTTCTGCCTCCTCCTGCTCGTGGCCGAAGTCCGGAGCCGCGGCACCGCCCGGTACGCCCGGATCGGGCCCGGCGCCCAGGGCAGGGCCCTGCGGCTTCCGCTGCACGTTTACCAGCTGCCGTCGCAGCTGTTCCTGCTGGCACTGACGGCTCTGGCTTTGGGACTCCCGCTGTTCTTCGTCCTGCGCTGGACCGCGCTCGGCGGAGCCCCTGCGTGGGCTGCCGACGAGTTCCTCCCCGCCCTCCTGGCCACCTTGGGCTACGGCCTTGCCGGCGCGGCGGCCACCATCGTGGTGGCCTTCCCCATGGCTTACCTGGCGGTCCGGCATCCCGGCTGGTTCAGCAAGTCCCTTGAGCTGTCCAACTACATCACCAGCTCGCTGCCGGGCATTGTGGTGGGCCTGGCCTTCGTCACGGTCAGCATCCGGCTGGTGCCGGGCGTGTACCAGACCGCCGGCGTACTGGTGGCCGCCTACGTGCTGCTGTTCCTGCCGCGCGCCCTGGTCAGCCTCCGCGCCGGCCTGGCGCAGGCACCCAAGGAGCTGGACGAGGCCGCGCAGTCCCTGGGCAAGCCGCCGCTGGCGTCGTTCATCCGGGTAACCCTCCGGCTCACCGCACCGGCCGCCGCCGGCGGCGCAGCCCTGGTGTTCCTGGCCATCGCCAATGAGCTGACGGCCACGCTGCTCCTGTCCCCCAACGGCACCCGCACCCTCGCCACCGAGTTCTGGAGCAAGAGCAGCGAGATCGACTACGCCGGCGCCGCCCCCTACGCGCTGCTGATGATCCTGCTCTCTGCACCGATGACCTACCTCCTCTTCCAACAGTCCAAGAAAGTAGCCGGACAGTGACAGCACCATCCACATCGAGGTTGCCGGAGCCCCGGGTCTCCCCGTCGGTGGCGGCCAGCACCAACACCCACCTGCAGATCACCGATGTCACCAAGAACTTCGGCCCGCAGGAAGTCCTGAAGGGGGTCAACCTGGCCGTGTCCAAGGGCGGCACCACCGCCATTGTTGGTCCCTCCGGTTCCGGCAAGACCACCCTGCTGCGGCTCATTGCCGGCTTTGAACACCCGCTGGCCGGCAGCATCGCCCTGAACGGCAACACCGTGGCCGGCGACGGCGTCTGGGTTCCCGCCCACAAGCGTCACATTGGCTACGTTGCGCAGGACGGCGCCCTGTTCCCGCACCTCACCGTGGGGCAGAACATTGCCTTTGGACTGGACACCGCCAAACTGTCCGGCGGCCGCCGCGCCGTGGCGGGCCGCGTCAGCGACCTGCTGGAAATGGTGTCGCTGGACCCGGCCATGGCCAAACGCCGGCCCCACCAGCTCTCCGGCGGCCAGCAGCAGCGCGTCGCCCTGGCCCGGGCGCTGGCCCGCGAACCGGAACTGATGCTCCTCGATGAACCGTTTTCAGCGCTCGACGCCGGGCTGCGCGTAGCCACCCGCCGGGCCGTGGCAAAGGTCCTCGCCGAGGCCGGGGTCACCACCATCCTGGTCACCCACGACCAGGCCGAAGCACTGTCCTTCGCGGACCAGGTGGCCGTCATGCGCGGCGGAAAGCTTGCCCAGATCGGCAACCCGTTCGTGGTGTACACCCGCCCAGCAGACCGGGCCACCGCGGAGTTCCTGGGGGACGCCGTCATCCTGGATGCCTGGATGGAGGGTTCGCTGGCCACCTGTTCGCTGGGCGGCATCCCCGTCCGCCGGCCGCCGGCCCAGGGCCCCGTCCAGCTCATGCTCCGGCCTGAGCAGATCCGGATCGCCGAGGACGGCGACATCCGCGGCGTAGTGGTGGACACGGACTACTTCGGCCCGGAAACCACCGTCCGGCTGAAGCTCGCCGTGCCGCCCGAACTGGCCGGGCGCTCCGACCACCGCTACCCCGGCGGCGGGGAAATCATCACCATCCGCCACTGGAACGCCTCCATCGCCCGGCCGGGCATGGAACTCTGCCTCCGCGTGGTGGGCGAAGGCGTGGCGTTTCCCGCCGAGCCGCAGGTCCCCGCGGCAGGCGGCGGTGTCCCCGGGACGTCCTAGCGGATCGAGGCCAGCGGCGTGACGGTTCCCTTGCGCAGGGCCACGTCGCCGCCGGCCGCCGCGAGCCGGACCTCTTTCGCGCCGGCGGGCGGGAACACCAGGGACGTCAAGGTCTGCCGGCCTCCGTCCGCGAAAACCTCTACGGAGGACCGGTCCACGTACACGGCCAGGTGCACCGTGTCACTGCCTGCAGCCGCTGCCGACGCAGCCCCCGGTGAACCACCGGCTCCGGTCCGGACCTGGCTGTAGGCCGCGTCCACCTTGGTGTCGGCGGTGGCGACGGCGTCCCCGTCTCGGGCCACGAACGCACGGCCTGCCCTGAAGTCGTAGCCCACTGTGGCGTAGGTCTTCCCGCCACTTTGCAGGAGCAGCCGGGCTTCCCCTGCCCCGGTGGCGGGCTTTTCCAGCTCAATGTCCACCTTGAAGGCACCGCTTTCAGGTGCCGGCAGGGCTTTTCCGCCGCCCAGGTTCCCTGCCGGCACCTCGCTGGCCTCCCCCTCCAGTGACTGCAGCGCCGGGGTGGGCGCCGAGACCAAGGCCGGTTGGCCGCCGTCGGACTCCAAACGGATGTCCCGCACCACGGACGCCGCACCGAACCAGCCGTCCGTGGGCAAGTCCCGGGCGTAGGCCCAGTTGTTCATCCAGCCGATGGCATGCCGGGAGGCCTTGCGCTGGCCGTCGGTCAGGCGGGGATCGTCCCAGGTGACGGCGGCGTAGAAGTCCGCGCCGTCGTCGAGCCACTGGTGGCCGCCCCCCGGTGTGAAGGCCTGCCCGTCAAAGCTGCCGGTCCAGTACGCCAGGCCGGTGGTGCGGCCTTCCTCCGCCCCGTTGGAGCCGGCGGCGAGGACCCAGGTGCGCTTGGCGGGGTCACCGTCCACGTCCATCTGGAAGAAGTCCGGGCATTCCAGGATGCCCATCCCGTCCTGCTCGAACGCGGAGACGTACGTCCATTTCTTCAGGTCTGGTGAGGTGTAGAAACCGATCTTGTGGCCTTCGGCGAGCAGCATGAGCCACCGGCTGTTCGCGTCGTCCCACACGATCCGCGGGTCTCGCCAGTGCTCGGCGCCGGGGTTGTCCATGACGGGATTGCCGTCGTAGCTCGTGAACGTGTAGCCGTTGTCCGTGGAGTAGAAGAGCGACTGGCGCTGCACGCCGGCATCCTGCTGCGTGAGGACGGCGATCACGGCGCCCTTGCCAAACCCTGCGGTGCCCTCGGCGTCCACCACGGCGGAGCCGGTCTCGATGTCGCCGAGGCCGTTGCGGAACTTCCCGATGGCCACGCCCTCGTTTTTCCAGTGCACCAGGTCCGTGCTGGTGGCGTGGAACCATTCGGTGCCGTTCCCCTCCGGGTAATCGGCGTTGTAGAGGTAGTAGTAGTGCCAGAGTCCGTCTTTGAAGAACGGCCGCTGCGGGTCGTTCATCCAGCGCTGGTCAGGAGTCAGGTGGTAGGCAGGGCGGTAGCCGGGATCCTTTGCCGGGGCGGCGAGCGCGTCGGCGTCGGGCGCGGGCCACGTCTTCCGGGCACCCAGGTCCGCGAGGAGGGCGTCGCGGGCTTCGGCGCTGATGCAGTCCGGCAGCCGGACGCCACCGGCGTCTTCGGACACGGCGTCCGATGCACTGCTCCGCAGGTAGACCTGGCCGGCCATCCGTGCCCCGGCCAGCCAGCCCGCCCCGCACTCGATGCTCCGGATGTCCTCTGCGCCGTCCGCCGGGACGTCTTCCCCGCGCTCGAACAGCGTCCGGTCATTGCCCTTGAGCCACAGCGAGGCGTACCCGCCGGACCGGTCTTTGGATGCCTCCTGGGCTGCCGCCACCCCGCCCAGCACGCGCCGGGCCTCGGCTTCCGGACCGGTGCGCGCCTGCCCTGCCAGGACCAGGGACAGGACGAGCACGACGACGGCGGCCAGCGCCACCGCGGCCCACAGGATGGGGCGGCGCGTCACAGCCGAGGCAAGGGCAGTGAGGACAGTCCGGGGAAGTTCTGGGGGCATGGTTTCAATCCGTCGCTGAACGCGCAAGTGCCGTCCCCCGGGGGTCGGGGAACGGCACCAGCGCAAGTTAGCCATCAAATCTACCGGTCCGGTGCCAGGAACCCAACTGCGCAGCCATCGCCGCACGTCAGTGGCGTAACGTTTTGGCACTACCGCCTCCAGGGACCGGGGCCAGCGGCCGGCTTAGGGCTGCGGAGCGTCCCCGGGACGCTTCTTCTGCGGGTACGGTGCCTCGCCGCGGGCCAGCATCTCGACGAATCCCGCGATCTTCCGTTCCCGGGTGGCGGCCTGCTTGACCGAGTTGGTCCGGTAGATCAAGGCAAAACGGTTGGTCCTGGTCAGGACATCGAACATCGCCTGCGCTGCCGGAACCGCGGCAATGGCAGCAGCCAGGTCCTCGGGAACTTCAGCCGTGGCCTGCCCGCCGTAGGCCTTGTCCCAGCGGCCATCCGCTTTCGCGGACTCCACGGCCTCCCTGCCGGCCTCGGTCATCCTGCCCGCTTCCTCCAGCCGGGCAATGTGCCCAACATTCCGTGCGGACCAGGGGCTCCGCGGACCCCGCCGGGTCATGCGCTGGAAGGAAGTTTCGTCGTCCCGCCGTCTGCCCTGCCCATCGATCCAGCCAAAACACAGCGCCTCGTCCAGCGCCGCGGCATAGTCGAGTTCCGTCACCGTGCCGCCTTTCTTATGCAGCACCAGCCACACCCCCGGGCTGCTCCGGTGGTTCTCCTCAAGCCAGGCCCGCCAGGCGGCGGCATCAGGCACCAGCAGTTCGTCGAGTTCAACAGCCATGGCCCTATTGTGCCCCCGCCCTCCGACATCACAAGGCCTGCACCACCGCCGCGGATGCACCAGCCCAACGGCTGCTCCAGCGGGCGCGCCCGCGGCTGCCCTGTGCCATCATGGGCGTGTAGCCCCGATTCCGAGCTTAAGGACTCCCAAATGCTCCGCGTCCGCCCCCTGCACTTCACCTCCCGCATCGACCACTGGGAGCGGCTCCTCACGGCGTTGGGACTCGTCCTGACCGAAGGGGACGGCGGCTTCCGCGTCTTCGACTCCGCTGCCGGGCGGCTGGCCGTGCACAGCGTCCCCGAGGGAGATCCGCTGGACGGCACCACCACCCTTGCAGTGGAAGTGGGTAACCTCGCGGAATTCGCCCGGCGCACCAATGAGTCCGCGGCGGAGGACGGCAACACCCCCGCCGAACTGGTCACCGCGGACCATGGGGACGCCTGCCGGATCACCGGGCCGGACGGTTTCAGCTTCCTCGCGGACCCTGCCGGGCACGGCGCCCAGTGCGCCGACGCCGATCCGGCGCTGGCCGTCGTCGCGGTCTGGTTCTCCCAAGACACCGACGGCGCCGCCCGCACGCTGCGCCACGTCGGCGCCCGCCCGCGGCCCGTGCCGGACAGTGACGAAACCGCCGACTTTACCGCCAAGAACGGCGGAGTCCTGATGGTCCGCCCGGCCTCCGGCCTGTCCCGTTCAGGGCTGGGCTTCGAGTACGGCGGCGGCCTGGAACCTGTGCGGGAACGCCTCGCCGCTGCGGGGTTCCAGGTGAGCATGACGGAGGAAGCGTTCGGCAGCACCCTGCACGTGGCCAACCCGGACGCCACCGTGTTCGCCGCCAGCGTGCCCGCCACGGTGTGGATCTCCGAGCGGCGCCCCATGGGGTAGAACTTAACCATGAACGTGCGCACCCCTGACCCGAATCCCGGCTGGCTCTCCGAAGAAGACCTTTTTGAGGCGCGGGGCCGGCTGCCCATGGTCTACGTGGAAGCGGTCCCGGTCAGGCTGGACCCGCTGGGTTACGTCAACGAAGTGGGCACGCTGCTGCAGGCCGACGACGACGGCACCATGGTCCGGTCCCTGGTGTCCGGCCGCGTGATCTACCGGGAAACCATCCGCGCCGCGCTGCTGCGGCACATGGAAAAGGACCTGGGACCCCTGGCGTTCCCGCAGCTGCCCATCAGCCCGGTGCCGTTCACCGTGGCCGAATACTTCCCGGCGCCGTCCCAGACCGGTTTCACCGATGAGCGGCAACACGCCGTGTCCCTGGCCTACGTCATCCCGGTGACCGGCGAATGCGAACCGCGCCAGGACGCCCTGGAACTGACCTGGATGACCCCTGACGAGGTCCTCAGCCCGGGTGTCCAGCTCGAATTCAGCGGCGGCCGCGGCGGCCTCATCCGGCAGGCGCTGGCTTTCGCGGGCGTCGGCTTCTGACATCCCGCCGGGACGTGGGGTTCCCCGGTTTCAGGCACCCGCCTTTGTAGACTGTAGGGCGGACCGCAAGAGAACTTAAGGACTCCCATGACCGAAACACCGGCCCGGCAATATCGCGAGCAGCAGGCTGGATCACTGACCACCGGCAGCCACATCCTTCTGCCCGGCGGTGAACGGACGGCGGAAATCCACCAGCTGGAGATGCAGCGGGATGACTTCGGCGTGCCCGCCCTGGTCCTCGCCAGCCTGACCGGCGGGGGTACCCTCCGCATCGCCGCCGGCAGCACGGTCACCCTCGTTGACGCAGCGCACGACGCCGTCACCCGCCTTCCGCGGGCAGCCGCACCGGACGGGACAGCACCAGGGCCGGATGCCTCAGCGCTCGGCACCCCGCCGGAGGCCACGCACTCCGCCGGTGCCGAGGCAGGCACCGAACCCGGGCTGGAGCAGCCCGGCGGTGAGCCGGCTGGCAGCGGATCGGTGCCCGCCGTCGTCGTACCTCCCCTTCCGGCGGCTCCGCCCGCAGCCAACGGGCCCAGCGACGAGGAACTGGCGCTGATCCCCACCCCGGACGGAACCCCCGAATCCGTCGTGGAAGCCGCAGCTGAAGCGCACCCGGATGCGGTGGGCGTGCTGCTGCTGACGGACCGCCTTTCCAAGGGCGTGAACTTCAAGTCGGGCAGCTGCCTGAAGGACCTCACCGACCTCGCGCATGAGCTGTTCGTCGCGCTGAAGGACGCGGAGGGCGCGCTGTCCATCGCGGACCTCCTCACCGTGTTGCCCTACGACGGAAACCCCGGGCGCTGGGCGTCCGTGGAAGCGTCCCTTGCGCTGGCCAGTTACATCTGCCGGCAGGACGGCCTGGACGAACGCGCGGCAGTGTACGAGAAACTCATCCGCACCCCGGAAAGCCAGGAAACGGATCCTTTCAAGGCCCGGATGGCGGCCAAGGTACGCCAGCGCTCGCTCAACGAGCCCAACCTGTACGACAAGGAAATCTTCCGCTCCATCGACAACTCCAACCACGACGCCGAGCGTGAGTGGCGGCTGCTGCGGCTGGAATCGCTGCTGTTCCTGCGGGCGCACGGCGGGTCTGAGACCATCGGCATGTCCGAGCTGGAGCGCCGGATCGGCAACGAACTTGAGGCCGTCCGCGCCTGAACAAATTAGCCCTACCCGGGCTCCGGACGGAGTTGTAGATTCGGGGCTATGACGAACAATCTCAGCGTAGTGATCAACGCCGATGCGCCGCAGGTCTGGAACATGCTGCGTGAACCGTCCCGGGTGGCCCAGTGGCATGGCTGGCAGGCCGACGACCTTGATGCTGAAATCAAGGAAATCTACTTCGCCGACAACGTGCAGGAAGCACCCGACCACACCAGCCTGACCCTGCACGGTGGCGACACGTTCGAGCTGCACCCCGTGGCCGGCGGAACACGGGTCAGCGTCACCCGCGGAGCACTGGACCACAACTCCGAATGGGCCGCCTGGGACGAGGACATCACCCAGGGCTGGCTGACGTTCCTGCAGCAGCTCCGTTTCGCGCTGGAGCGGCACCCCAATGGGACGCGGCACACGCTGTTCCTGCAGCTTCCGGGCGGACCCGGCTCCGCGATTGAGAAGCTCGGGCTCACCGACGTCCCGGCTCCAGGCGAGGACTACCGCCTCACGCTGGGCACGGGTGAAGAGATCTCCGGGAAGGTCTGGTACCGCAGCAACCACCAGGTGGGGCTCACCGTCCACGACTACGCCGCGCACGGCGAGGGGCTCCTGGTGGTGGCCGACCAGCCGGTCATCGAGGACGTACGGCCCGACGGCGGCTCCATGGTGATTGCCTCCACGTACGACCTGGGTGCCGCGAAAGTGGACGCCATCCGGACTTCCTGGGATTCGTGGCGGCAAGCCCAGTACCCCGAGGCGGAGCCGGTCAGCTGACGGGTCGCTGGCTGACGGCCTGGTTGCCGGGATGCTTTGTCCGGCTGAGTGGGTGTTGGCCGGCGGGGCCCGCTTTGTTGGTGCCGGCAGGTTTGCTGGCACACTGGTACGGTGCCAGCCAACCCTGCCCCCGCCACCACTTCTGATCCCGCGCTTCCCGCGGAGCAGTCCGCCTTCTCGTTCACGGTGGGCACCCGCCTGGGTGAATCCTGCCCGCCGTCGGCCGCGCAGGTTTCGGAGAACGGCGGGGAATTCCTGGGCCGCACCGGCACCATCACCACCCCGCACGGTGAGATCCGCACCCCGGCCTTTATCGCCGTCGGGACCAAGGCCACAGTCAAGGCCGTCCTGCCGGAGTCCATGGCGGACCTCGGCGCGCAGGCGCTGTTGGCCAACGCCTACCACCTATACCTGCAGCCGGGCGCGGACATCCTGGACGAGGCCGGCGGGCTGGGCTCGTTCATGAACTGGGCCGGCCCCACCTTCACCGATTCCGGCGGGTTCCAGGTGATGAGCCTTGGCTCCGGTTTCAAGAAGGTCATTGACATGAAGTCCGTTGATGCCTCCGGTCCTGATGATGCCGTGGCTCCCGGCAAAGAGCGCCTGGCGCACATCGATGATGACGGCGTCTGGTTCAAGTCCCACCTGAATGGGGACCGGCACCGCTTCTCCCCCGAGATTTCGATGCAGGTCCAGCACCAGATCGGGGCGGACATCATGTTCGCGTTCGATGAGCTCACCACGCTGCAGAACTCCCGCGGCTACCAGGAAGAGTCGCTGGAGCGCACCCGGCTCTGGGCCGAGCGGTGCATCGCCGAGCATTTCCGGCTCACTGGGGAGCGGATGGGTAAGCCGTACCAGGCCCTGTTCGGCGTGATCCAAGGTGCCCAGTACGAGGACCTGCGCCGGAAGGCCTGCCGCGACCTGGGCGCCATGCCGTTCGACGGATTCGGGATCGGCGGGGCGCTGGAGAAAGAGAACCTGGGCACCATAGTGCGGTGGTGCAACGAGGAACTCCCCGAGGACAAGCCACGCCACCTGCTGGGCATCTCCGAGCCGGATGACATCTTCACGGCCATCGAGAACGGCGCCGACACCTTCGACTGCGTCTCCCCCACCCGCGTGGCCCGCAACTCGGCGTTTTACCACCCCACCGGGCGCTACAACCTGTCCGGCGCCAAGTACAAGCGCGACTTCGGCCCGCTGCAGGACGGCTGCGACTGCTACACCTGCCAGAACTACTCGCGGGCGTACATTCACCACCTGTTCAAGGCCAAGGAAATGGTGTCCGCCACGCTGATCTCCATCCACAACGAGCGCTTCGTGGTGAAGATGGTGGACGACGCCCGCCTGGCCATTGAGGCGGGCACCTTCTTCGACTTCAAGGCCGAAACCCTGGCGAACTACTACTCCTAGGCGGCCTCCCGCCGTTGCGTGCCAGTGTCTACCCGTTTCGACGATTCACTGCGCACTCGACGTGTGTCTACATCGGACGCGCAGCCAATCGTCGAATCGGCGTTGTCCACATAGCCGTATCCATCGCTGGGCGGCGAGCGGCATTCCGGCAACCCTTGAACCATGAATGGGATTCCTGTTGTTGACCAGGCAAATTTCTGGCGGACCGCCGAATTGCTGGAACAGGGCTTGAACGCCCGGGCGATCTCCACGCTGGTGCGCAGCGGGGAGTTGGTCAGAATTCGCCGCGGCTGCTACGCCCGCGGTGAGTGGTGGAACGGTTTGACGGAGCCAGATCGCAGGCGCCAACGCGTTTACGGCCACGCACACGGAACTCTGACGACGTCGGCAGGAAATTTTGTCTACAGCCACACCTCGGCGGCTGCCCTTCGCCGGCTCCATCTCTGGAACGTCGATGAAACAGTTCACCTGACGCAGCCGGGCCGCCCTTCCGGGATCTCCCACCGATGTGGCGTTGCTGCCCACACAGGGGCAATCAAGCGACGCGAACTTTCGCTTGTTGACGGCCTGCCTTGCAGCTCGCTGGAACGGACAGTGCTGGACTGCTGCATGATGTTCAACGTCAGGCAGGCGGTAATTCTGGTGGATCACGCCGCCAGGCTCGGTGCTGACATCCCGCTCCTTCGGGAGCGATGCGCTGCACTGGCAGGCCGCAACGGAGTACTGGCACTCAGAACGGCTCTTAACCTGGTGGATCCGCGCTCCGAGTCAGCCGGCGAAAGTCTCACCCGCGAACTCATCCACAGGCTGAAACTTCCTACGCCTGACCTTCAGTTTTCGGTGTACACGGCCAGCGGAACCTATCGCTTGGACTTCGCATGGCCTACCCGCAAGGTGGCACTCGAATTCGACGGCAAGTCCAAGTACTTCGACTTCCATCCGACTGACGAGGTGATCTACAACGAAAGACAGCGGGAAAAGGCACTCACCGAGGATGGCTGGATCGTACTGCGTATCGAGTGGAAGCATCTCTTTCGTGAGGCGGAGTTCAAGCATCGCGTACTTCGCGCGTTTGCCAGAAACTGCGAACCCTGACAACTACGCCCGTTTCGACGATTCCCTGCCTCCGCGTGGCTTCGAAACATCGACCATGCAGGGAACCGTCGAATCGGCGGGCCAAGAGGCCGCAGAATCAAGCTGCCCCCTAGGAGGCGGCAACCGCCCCGTAACTCGGTTCGCGCTTCTTGACCCACCCGATCACCAATGACGTCACAGGCACGAAGAAGAACTCCACCAGGGTCTTGTAGACGAACCCCACCAGTACGTAGTTCAGGAACATGCCGGCATCGGTGATGCCGATGACGGACGCTGCGATGCTACAGAAGATGAGGGTGTCCACGAACTCTCCGGCACCCGAAGACCCCATGAGCCGGGCCCACAGCGATTTCTCGCCCGTACGCGCCTTCATCTTCACCAGGATCCACGAGTTGATGGTCTGGCCGGCGAGGAACGCCAGGAGCGAGGCCAGCACGATCTGTGGCACAGGGCCCAGCGCCCCTTCCAAAGCGGACTGCTTGGCGATGCCGTACTCGTCGCCGAACCCGGGCAGGGCGATGATCACCCAGTAGCAAACGGATGCGAAGACGGACAGGGCGAAGGTGGTGACGATGGCCTTGCGCGCCACCTTGAAGCCGTACACCTCGCTGATGACGTCGCCCAGGATGTAGGCGAGCGGGAACAGGAAGAAGCCGCCGTCCGTCACGATGGGGCCGATCGCCACACCCTTGGAGGCGCCGATGTTGGACAGGATGAGCACCACCGCCATGAAGGCCAGCATGATGCCGAAATACGGCGATCCTATAGAAGCGAATTTCGCCGGGGATCCCGGTGACGTGGTTTGGGGCGCGGCGTTATGTCCTGGAGCAGCGGGCATGGCGGAAATCCGTTTCATAGTGGTTCGCTCGGCGGCCGCGGAACCGGGCCGCCGGCTGTATTAGCACTGGGGGGTCGGTCCATTCTCCCACTGCCACCGCCCGCAGTGCCCGCCACCAAACACAGCGGAAACTGAACACGTTCAAAACGTGTGCAATACTTGTTCTTGAACACGTTCAAATTTGGGGGATCGATGGCTGCGAAGAGTGAGCAGACCCGGCAGAAACTGGCAGAAGTGGCTCTGCGGATGTTCCGTGAAATCGGCTTCGAGAAGACCACCATGCGGGCCATCGCGGCCGAGGCAGGCGTCTCTGCCGGCAATGCCTACTACTACTTCGAGTCCAAGGACGACCTGGTCCATGAGCTCTACGTCCAGGTCCAGGCTGAGCACGCCGAGCGCGCGGCCGGGGCGCTGGACACCACGGGCGGGCTTGCCGAGCGGCTCAAGGCCGTCCTCCACACAGGCCTTGACGTCATGGCCCCCTACCACCGGTTCGGCGCGGACTTCGTGGCAACTGCCATCCGTCCCACCTCCCCCGTCAACCCCTTCTCCACCGCATCCACCCCCGCCCGGGAAGCCTCACTCGAAATCTTCCGGCAGGCAGTGGACGGCGCCCGGCCGGCTGTCCCCAAGAAACTTCGGAGCGACCTGCCCGAACTGCTGTGGCTCTGCTACATGGGCGTCACCTTGTTTTGGGTCTACGACACGTCGGACGGGCAGCAACGCACCAGGCGGCTGGTCGATGGAGCAGCGCCGCTGATCGCCCGCGGGCTGGGACTGGCCCGCGTTCCCGGCGTGGGCAAAGTCCTGGACGACGTCCTCAACCTCAGCCGCAGCGTCCGCAGTCAGGCAGGCGGCAACACATAGTGAAAAACCAACAAGGGGGAACAATGCGCGGAACCAAGACGGTGGTACTCGCCGGTGCTTCGGGGTTCATCGGCCGGTACGTCCGGTCGCGTTTCGAGCAGGACGGCTGGGCCGTGCGGACCATCGGGCGCAAGGGAACGGGGAGTTCCTCGGCAAGCTGGAACGACGACGACGCCCTCACCAGGGTGCTCAACGGTGCCGACCTCCTGGTCAACCTCGCCGGACGCTCGGTGTCCTGCCGGTACAGCGCGCGGAACAAGGCCGCCATCCTTGAGTCACGGGTCCGGACCACCGAGGCGCTGGGCCGCGCCATCGCCCGGTGCCAGGAACCGCCGTCGACCTGGCTGAACGCCAGCACCGGGACCATCTACCGGGACGCCCGGGACCGGCCGCAATCAGAGCACGACGGCGAGCCGGGCACCGGGTTCTCCGTGGACGTGGCCCGCGCCTGGGAGACTGCACTTGATGCTGCGGCCACGCCGGAAACCCGGAAGATCCCGCTGCGGATCTCCATTGTCCTCGGCCCCGGCGGCGGGGCGCTGCGGCCGTTCGCCAACCTCGCGCGGCTGGGCCTGGGCGGGCACATGGGCGACGGAAACCAGAAGTTCAGCTGGATCCACGTGGAGGACCTCTACCGGTGCATGCGCTTCCTGCACGCCCGGACGGACATCACCGGACCGGTCAACGTGGCATCCCCGGACGTGGTGAGCAACCACGAGCTGATGCGGCTGGTCCGCCGTGCCTACGGGAAGCGCTTTGGCCTGCCCACCCCCGCCTGGCTCCTCCGCGCGGGCGCTGTGCTGATCCGCACCGAAACGGAGCTGGTGCTCAAAAGCCGCTGGGTGCTGCCGCAGAAGCTCCTGTCCGAGGGTTTCATTTACCGCCAGCCGGAACTGGGCGGGGCCCTTCAGCAGGTTGCCAAGGGACGGGTGTGAGCAGGCCGCGCCGCGTGGTGCTGGGAACATCATCCCTGGCGGCAGGCGCGATGGCCAGCCTCCTGTGCCTGGCCATCGCGCTGGCCGTCACGAACGGCGGCAACTGGTTCCTGCCCATGTTCCTGGCAACCCTCATCTGGGGAGCCGTGCCCGCCACGGTCCTCGCATTCTGCCTTGGAGCGCCGTTGGGGGTCCTGCTGCAGCCGGTACGGAACCAGTGGCTGCACGTTGCCGCGTTCGGTGGCCTTGGTGCACTCCTCGGGCTGAGTCTCGGCGCCTTCACTTCCCGGCCGTGGTCCAGTTCCGACCCTGCGTACCTGCTGTCCGCCGCACTCATGATGGGCGGCTCCCTGGCCATCGGCCGGCTGGCTGTCTGGCGCTTGGTCCGGGTGGATCCCGAGGGGCGCCAGGCGCACTTGTCTGCCTGAACACGGAAGTGCCGGGTCCCCTGTTCAGCAACACAAGGCAACGCACGACGCCGGGTGGCAGGATGGTGGGATGACTTCCGTTTCCACCGGCGCATCGCCGTCCGCCACCACTCCGGCCGTCGTCCTCACCATCGCAGGGTCCGAAGCCACCGGCGGTGCCGGCGCCCAGGCCGACCTGAAGACCTTCCAGGAGCTCGGCGTCTTCGGCATCGCCAACCTGACCTGCATCGTGTCCTTCGACCCGAAGGACAACTGGAACCACCGCTTCGTCCCGGTGGACCAGCAGGTGATTGCCGACCAACTGGAGGCGACGGCGGCGGCGTACGGACCGGCGTCGGGCGCTCCTTCCGTGCTGGACACCGTGAAGATCGGCATGCTGGGCAGCCCCGCCACCATCAGCACAGTGGCCGGCTCCCTGAAGGCCAACGGCTTCGGCAACGTGGTGCTGGACCCGGTGCTGATCTGCAAGGGCCAGGAGCCCGGCCACGCCCTGGACACGGACCAGGCCCTGAAGGCCGAGATCCTGCCGCTAGCCACGTTCGTGACCCCCAACCACTTTGAGGCAGAATCCCTGAGCGGCCTGGAGATCAGCGACGTCGAGTCCCTCAAGGCCGCCGCTGTCCGCATCCATGAACTGAGCGGTGCGGCAGTCCTGGCCAAGGGCGGGGTGCGGCTGGAAGGCCCGGACGCCGTCGACGTTTTCTTTGACGGCGAAACCCTCGAGGTCCTCAGCGCCCCAAAGGTGGGCGAGGTGGCCGTCTCCGGCGCCGGCTGCTCGCTCGCGGCGGCCGTCACCGCCGAACTCGCCAAGGGCGCCAGCCCGCTGCAGGCTGCACGTACGGCCAAAGCGTTCGTGACCGAAGGCATCCGCAACCGCGTGGCCTCCGGTGCACCGTTCGATGCCCTGTGGCAGGGCGGCGCCCGCTAGCGCGGAAGCCGCCCTGCCGTCGTCGTCGTGCTACCGCCGGGGAATGTTCCGCAGGTTGCTGCGGGCCATGCTGACGGCCTCGCCAGCTCCCCGGTTCAGCACCACCTTGGACATGGCGGTGGCGAACCCGATGACCTGGGAGCCGGAGATCTTGGGCGGGATGGACAGCGCCTTGGGATCGGTGATGAGTTCCACCAGTGAAGGGCCGGGGTGCGCGAACGCTTCCCGGTAGGCCGCCTCGATCTGGGCGGGGTCCGTCACGCGGGCTGAGTGGAAGCCCAGCGCCTGCGCCACGGCGGCGTAGTTGGCGTCCGGCACATCCACCCCGAAATCAGGGAGCCCGTCCACCAGCATCTCGAGCTTGACCATGCCCAGGGTGGAGTTATTGAACACCACCACGTTGACGGGAAGCTTGTAGGCGGCGGCGGTGATCAGCTCACCCAACAGCATGGACAGGCCGCCGTCACCGGACACCGAGATGACCTGCCGGCCGGGGTACGCCAGCTGTGCGCCAATGGCGTGCGGCAGGGCGTTGGCCATGGAGCCGTGCAGGAAAGACCCGATCAGCCGCCGCGTGCCCAGCGGGTTGATGTAGCGGGCCGTCCAGACGTTGCACATGCCCGTGTCCGCGGTGAAGATCGCATCCTCCGCTGCAATCTGGTCCAGCAGCGAGGCCGCGTATTCCGGGTGGATGGGCTGCTTCTTCTCCACCTTGCGGGTGTACGCACCCACCGCCTTGTTCATCAGCCGGTCGTGCTTCTTGAGCATCTGGTCCAGGAACCGGCGGCTCTTTTTTGCCTTCACCAGGGGCAGCAGCGCGCGCAGGGTTGGCAGCACGTCGCCGTGCACGGCAATGTCGACGTCGGTCCGCCGCCCCAGTCGGTGGGCCACCCGGTCCACCTGTGCGGTGCGAGTATCCGGCAGGAACTGGTCGTACGGAAAGTCGGTGCCCAGGAGGACCAGGAGATCGGCGTCCTCGATTCCCTCGGCGGCGGCGCCGTAGCCCAGCAGCCCGGTCATGCCGATGTCGAAGGGGTTGTCGTACTGGACAAAGTCCTTGCCGCGGAGGGAGTGACCAACGGGCGCCTTGGCGAGTTCGGCAAGTGCCATCAGTTCGCTGTGGGCGCCTTCGACGCCGGCGCCCGCGAAAATGGCCACTTTGCCGGCGTCGTTGATGGCGTCCGCCAGGGCCTGGACGCTGGCCGGGTCCGGGACGAGGCTGGCGGGGCGGAAGGTGGCAGGCAGCGGAGTGGGGCCCGCGGCCTCCAGCCCGGCGATGTCGCCGGGAAGGGTCACGACGGCGACTCCGCCCAGTCCCAGCGCATGCTGGATGGCGCTGTGCATCACGCGCGGCGCCTGCTCGGCAGTGCTGACCAGTTCCGAGTAGACCGAGCATTCGTTGAACAGCCGGTCCGGGTGGGTTTCCTGGAAGAAGCTGCTGCCGATCTGCTTGCTGGGGATGTGGGAGGCGATGGCCAGCACCGGGGCGCCGCTGCGGTTGGCATCGTACAGCCCGTTGATCAGGTGCAGGTTGCCGGGGCCGCAGGAACCGGCGCAAACGGCGAGGCGGCCCGTGAGCTGCGCCTCCGCTGCGGCTGCGAACGCGGCGGCTTCCTCGTGCCGGACATGGACCCAGTCGATGCCGCCCTTGGCCGAACCGCCGGTTTGCCGGACGGCGTCCACGATGGGGTTGAGGCTGTCCCCCACGATCCCATAGATCCGCTGCACGCCGGCAGCCTGGAGTTGTTCGATGAGTTGGGTGGCAAGTTCCTTGGCCATGGGTGCAGACTCCCGCAGTGGTGGTGGTGTGCTGACACGCCCCAATATAGTCCGCACGGCCCGGCGGTCCCTGTTAAGTGGCGCCGCCCACCCGCGCAGTTGGTGCGGGTGGGCGGCGAGCCTGTTGTTCCGGAGGGGATCAGCCGATCAGCGCAGTTGCAGCCGAGTAGCGTGCCAGCGCGGTGTACGCCGCCTTGGTGCCGGTGACCCGGACCTTAATGGCGGTTCCCTTGTCAGAGGCCACCAGTTTGTAGGTCTGGGCTGTGGCGCCGGTGATGGCGGTGCTGCCGCGGTACCACTGGTAGGCCAGCGTCACAGGAGCAGGCCCCCAGGTGCCGGGGCTTGCCGTCAGGGTGCTGCCGACGGTCTTGGTGCCGGTGATCGTGGGGGTGGGTCCGGTGAGGGTACCGGCAACCACGGCAGCGGTGGCCGCGGAGGTTTTCGCCGTCGTCGTATATCCGGCTTTGGTGCCGGTGACGCGGACCGTCATGGTTTTGCCCAGGTCGGCGGCCGCGACAGGGTACGTCGCCGCCGTGGCACCCGTGATGGCAACCCCGCTGCGGAACCACTGGTACGCCAGGGCCACGGGAGCGGGCCCCCACGTGCCCGGGTTCGCGGTCAGCATGGCGCCCACCTTGGCGGTGCCGGTGATGGTGGGAACCGGCGCCGTCAGCGACCCGGCAACCACGGCGGCCGTGGCCGCGGAGGTTTTCGCCGTCGTCGTATATCCGGCTTTGGTGCCGGTGACGCGGACCGTCATGGTTTTGCCGAGGTCAGCGGCCGCGACAGGGTACGTCGGCGCCGTGGCACCCGTGATGGCAACCCCGCTGCGGAACCACTGGTAGGCCAGCGTCACCGGAGCCGGCCCCCACGTGCCCGGGGTCGCGGTCAGCGTGGCGCCCACCTTGGCGGTGCCGGTGATGGTGGGAACCGGCGCCGTCAGAGCGCCGGCTGCAACCGTTACCGAGGCCTGGCCGTAGTACGGCTGGAGCGGCCAGGCGTGCACGCTGAGGCGGGCGGTGACCTTTTTGCCGGTGTCCGCCGTGGTCAGGGCGAAGGTCTTGGTGTTGGAGCGGTAGTCCGGGGCGCCGTTGACGAACCAGTCGTAGTACGGCCCAAACTCGGGGGCGGGCGTCAGCGTTCCGTGGTCCACGGTGAGGGTATTGCCGGCGCTGGGGGTCCCGATGATGGTGAACGGCTTGGATGCCGTGGTGGCGTCCGCACCTGCCTGCCCGGCGTGCACGGTGTCCGTATAGGAGGCGTAGCCGGCTTTGCTTCCGGTGACTTTGGCGAAGATGTCATAGCCGGTGTCCGCGGCCGTGACGGTATAGGTGGCGGCTGTGGCACCGGCGATGTCAGTTGTCTCCGTACCGTTGATGCGCTGCCACTGGTAGGCGAGGGTTACGGGCGCCGGACCCCAGACGCCCGGGTCAACTGTCAATGTCTGGCCTGCCTGGACCGAACCGTAGGCGAAAATCCGGCCGGGAGACAGTGAGAGTCCGGCCACTTCCAAGTGCATGGGCACCTGCACACGTTGCCCGGCGGTGGTCGCCGTCAGCACCGCGGCGGTGTCGATGGTGGGCGCGTTGTTGTAGCACTCGGACTTGTAACGGTACTGCCGGGGTTCACCGTAGTAGGTGTCGAAGACGCAGATCTTGTACTTCTTGCCCACCGTCATGCGCCAGTAGATCTTGCCGTTGGCGTCGGAGGTCAGCGGGCCCATCTGGGGGCCGTCCCAGGCGCCGGTGGCGTCGTTGAAGACGTAGGGGACGTAGCCCACCTCTGCGATGGGCGCGCCCGCGGGGTCCGTGACGGTGGCTTCCAGGACTGTCTCGTTCTTCAGGACGAAGTTCGCGTTGGTCCACTTGGCACCCGGAGGGACAGTGGCGGCGGTGTAGGTGTCAACGCCCTGCGTCCCGTTCCAGTACTGCTCCAGGTAGAGGCGCTGGCCTGAATCGTCCCGCACGCTGATGTAGGCCTGGTTCGGCGGGACCTTGGCCAGCGTGTAGTACCCGTTGGCGTCCGGCCGTGCAGTGCTGCCCTGGCCGCCGTTGGCCGGCGAGGCATATATCTCGGCGGCCGTGACGGGCTGCCCGGCAGAGTTCGTTATGCGCCCGCTCATGGTGCCGTAGGCCTCAAGCTGCGGGTTGAGCGTGGTGGTGGGTGCGGCGTCGGAGACGGCCACCGGGGTGGAGTTATAGGCACCGGAGGAATTGCCGTTCCATTCGTCCGCGTACGTGTCAGCGCAGGGGTTGTTTCCGCAGGTGATCCAGATTTTGTAGCTGCCCGCGGCGGGCACGGTGAAGCTGTAGGAGCCGTCCGCGGCAGACCACGCGCCGGCCACGTAGGAGGCGCTTGAATCGTTGGTGTAGGCGCCCACCCAGGCGTTCCCCAGGGCCGCGGGAGTCGCGGTGGCGGTCAGCTTGCCTTTGACCACGCCCTTGAAGGTGTAGGTGGCGGCGTGCGCAGGGACGGCTCCGGCGAAGAGTCCGGCGGCAAGGAGTACGGCTGCGGCAAGGACGGCCCGGGCCCGGACCCACGCCCCCCGCCTTGGGTTTTGATAAAGCTGTGACAGGGCAGGGCGCGGTAACGGCATGGGTTGAGTCCTTTTCCCCCAGAAAGTGACAGTGTGAACCGAGCGGTTCACAGTCATCCTAGGCGCCGGTCAAGGCCGGGGCCATGGGGAGTTCTGCCCGCCTTAGTCCGCCGCCACCGCCGCCACCGCCGGCACGCCGGAGTGCTTTGCCGCCGCGTCCTCCAGCAGGGCGCCTGCCATCAGCGTAGCGGTCCGCACGATGAACGCCCGACGGCGGGCGGCCCGGTCCGTGCCGCTGCCCGCCAGGAGCGCGTCGATCTGGGGAAGGACCGGCCACCCGTCGCAAAGGGTGACCACGGTGATCAGCAGGTCTGCTGCGTCTTCGCGGGCCACACCGGGAAGCACCTCAACCACCTGCCCCACCTTGATGGCGCAGTGGTCCGTGCGGGTGGCCCTGCTGACGGTTTCCCTGCCCCGCTCCAGCCCTTCCCAGAACACCAGCCGCGGCAGCACGCCGTCGGTGGTGTGCCGGTCGAAGAGCCGGCCGGCGTAGTCGCCGAAGGCTTCAGGACCCTGGCCCTGGATGGGGACCTCGGTCATGACGCGGATCATTTCGGCGGCAAGGACGGCGTCGAACAGTTCATCCTTCTTGCCGAAGTACTGGTAGATGCGCTCCTTGTTGACCCCGGCTGCGGCGGCAATGCGGTCCACCCGCGCGCCGGCCAGCCCGTTCGCACTGAATTCCTCGGTGGCAGCTGCCAGCAGCAGTTCCTTGGTGCGTTCGGTGTTCCAGGCCATGACCCCATTCTACGCAATTCCAACCAAGTAGTTGCAATTTTGGTCCGCCCCACATATTCTCGGTTCACAGCAAAAGCAACTAACTAGTTGGAGATTTTCATGGAGACCGTCCCCGGCCCCGCAGTCCTGGACCCCGCAGCGCCGGCCGCCGTTGCGCAGCTTCCCGCCCCGCCCTCCGTCCACGTGCGTGCCGTCATCACCTGGCTGGCCATCTTTCCGCTGGTAACCCTCGGCATGATGGCTTCCGCGCCCCTGACGGAGGGGTGGCACCCGGTATTCAAGGCCCTGGCGCTCACGGTCGTGGTGGTCCCCACCGCCGTCTACCTCGTAGTTCCCCGCATGATGAAGGTTCACGGTTCCATGGCAGGGCGACGAAGCGGCCGCAGCTAGACCCCCTGCAGCGCACGACGGCGGTCCCTCACCGGGGCAGCCCACGGCACCTCCGCTTAACGGCGCCGGCGCCCGTCCCCCTGAGCGGGGAACGGGCGCCGGTGCGTGCTGTGGAAACTCAGCGCTTGGCAGCGGCCAGGCGGTCGTCGTCGTCCGCGCTGGAAACCGTACCGGCGTCCCAGGCGTGGCCCTGCTCCTGGTCCAGGTGGGTGGACTTCTTGTTCTTGAGCGCAAAGATGTAGACCAGCAGCGATACCCCGATGGCCACCGTGACGTAGGTGAAGAGCAGTTCCACCTGGCCGGCCTTCTGGAGGGCTGCGCCGATCAGCGGGACGGTGCCGCCGAACATCGAGTTGGCGAGCGCGTAGCCCAGGCCCACGCCAAGGGCGCGGATCGAGGCGGGGAACAGCTCTGCCTTCACCAGGGCGTTAATGGAGGTGTAGCCGCCCACGATCAGCAGGCCGCCCATCATCAGCAGGAACGCGATCATCGGGTCCTTGGTGCCGGCGAGTGCGGACATCAGGGGCCAGGTGAACAGCACGCCGGTGATGCCGAACCAGAGCAGCAGGGGCTTGCGGCCGATCTTGTCCGAGATGATGCCGTAGACGGGCTGCAGCAGCATGAAGATGAACAGGGCCCAGAAATTGATCACCGAGGTGGTTTCCTTGGGGATACCGCTGGTGTTGTTCATGAAGCTGAGGATGAAGTTGGTGTAAGTGTAGAACGCCACGGTGCCGCCCAGGGTGACGCCGATGCAGATCAGCAGCGCCCTCCAGTGCTTGGTGAAGAGCAGCTTCAGTGTGCCAGGCTGAGCCTCGCCGGAAGATTTCGCACCGGCGGCCGCTTCCACCTGGCTGGCGGAGACGGTTTCCTCCATGGACCTCCGCAGCCACAGGACCACCAGTGCAGCCACGCCGCCGATGGCGAACGGGATACGCCAGCCCCACTCGGTCAGGGCTTCCTTGCCCAGGGCGTTCTGCAGGATCACCAGCACCAGCAGTGCCAGCATCTGGCCACCGATCAGGGTGACGTACTGGAAGCTGGAGAAGAAGCCGCGCCGCTTGGCGGTGGCGGCCTCGGACATATAGGTGGCACTGGTGCCGTACTCGCCGCCCACGGAGAAGCCCTGTACCAGGCGCGCCAGTACCAGCAGGACCAGGGCCCACACGCCGATGACGTCCTTGGTGGGCAGGATGGCGATGAAGAACGAACCGGCGGACATCATGGTCACGCTCAGCGTCAGGGCGGCTTTCCGGCCCCGGCGGTCGGCGAACCGGCCGAAGAACCAGCTGCCGATGGGCCGCATGAGGAAGGTGACGGCGAAGACGGCCATGCCTTCGAGGGCACCCTGCAGCGGGTCCTTGGAGTTGAAGAAGTGCGGCTGGAAGTAGGCCAGGAACGCCGTGTAGATGTAGACGTCGTACCATTCCACCAGGTTGCCGGCGGAGCCCTTGAGGATGTTGCCCACGGCCCGGCGGGTCTGTGCCGCCTCGGACTGGGCTGCCCCCGTCAGCGGCGCTGCTTGTTCGGTGCTCATCATGAACCTTCCTTGGTGTGACGGTCTCCCGAAAGCGCGGAGGACCTCCACCAAACTATGGGTGATCCACGGCACAGCCAACGCGGAAGCGGGTTTCCTAACACTTCCTTAGGAATAGGCATTTTCCCGTTCCCAAGCGCCGGTTCCCCGTGAGGCGGTAATCTCCAAAGGCGGGTTAGTCCCCGCGCCGGACCCCGTCCCGGCCCGCGCCCCTCCCCCAAGGACAAGGAATATGGCCATGGAAGTGCTCATCGTCGAGGACGACGACGCCATGGCAGGTGCGCTGGCGGCGGGTGTTGCGACGGCGGGCCACAGGACGAGGAGGGTGGCCCGGGGAGCTGACGCCCTGCTGGCCCACCGGGACTTCGAGGTGATCCTCCTGGACCTCGGGCTGCCGGATATGGATGGCCTGGACGTTCTCCGCAAGCTTCGCCAGATCACCGACTGCCCCATCCTCATCCTCACCGCCCGCGATGACGAACGCAGCGTGGTGCTGGGCCTTCGCTCGGGCGCCGATGACTACCTGGTCAAACCGGTGAAACTGGTCGAATTGCTGGCACGGATCGAGGCCGTTACCCGGCGGGCCGGCCGCCGTACCGGTACCGTGCCGGACACCATCGTCCTGGGTGACCTCGACATTGACCTGGGCCGCCGCATCGCATCCCGGGACGGCAATGTCCTCCCGCTGACGGCCACGGAATTCGAACTCCTGGCCCTCCTGGCCCGGCATGCCGGCTCGGTGGTGACCCGGGAGCAGATCCTCGATGCCCTGTGGGGTGATGCCTTCCTGGCTTCGTCCCGGTCCCTGGATGTGCACCTGACCGGGTTGCGGGCCAAACTCCAGATGCCCGGTTTCATCATCAACGTCCGGGGCGTGGGCTACCGGGTGGAGGCGGACCAGGCATGAGGTTGCGGGTCCTTGGCGTCCTCAGTGTGCTGTGCCTGGTGGTGGTGTTCCTGGTGTCCGGGACCATCCTGTCCTCGGCGGCGCGGGAGCTGACGCAGGAGGTCCAGATCAACCGGGTGGCGTCCCTGAACCGGCTGGCGCAGGTGGCCTTCGATGCCGCCGGCGACGGCGATACCGCACGGTTGCAGCGCGAAATGGACACGTACTCCACCCTCTATGCCGAGGGGATCGTGGTCCGGCTGCAGCAGCAGACGCTCAGCTCGGGTGGGCTCAGTGAATCGCGCTCCGACGTGCAGGATGCGCTGTCCCTGGCCCGGCTGAACGTCAACGGCACCGCATTGGAACCGCTGGAGCCGCTCGGTTCCGGCTCCGAGGTGATCTTCCGCCCCTTCGGCAGCGCCAACCAGGTGCTGGGCGGCGTGGCCATGGACGTCAATCTGGACGCTGCCAGGGCCAAGCTGCAGCAGCGCTGGCTCGTAGTGGGGGCTGCCGCCGTCGCCCTTGCTGCGGTCCTGCTGCTCGCCGCCGCCCGAGTGACCGGCTGGGTACTCCGGCCCGTCCTGCGGCTGAACTCCGCGGTAACTGAGCTGGGTCGCACGGGCCGGGCCGGGCGGCTGCCGGAGGACGGGCCGCCGGAGCTGCGCGAACTGAGCCGGTCCTTCACCGCCATGGCGCGGACGGTCAGCGCCAGCATCGAGTCGCAGCGCCAACTGATTGCCGATGCGTCGCACCAGCTGCGGAACCCCATCGGTGCGCTGCGGCTGCGGCTGGACGTGCTCCAGCTTGAACTGAAGACCGGGCGGGAACACGACGCCGCCGCCAGTGCGGTGGCCGAACTGGAGCGGGTGGAGGAGATCCTGGATGACGTCCTGAAGCTGGCCGCCGCCGAGCACCGCGCCAGTGAGGATGCCGTCAGGGCCTTCAACAGCCCGGGGGCCAGGCCCGTCGCTGCGCCGATTGACCCCGGCCCCGTCCTGCAGGAGGAAGTGGAGCGGGCCGTCCCCGCCGCGGGCCGCGCCGGTGTGCGGCTGGTCCTCGCTCCCCCGCCGCCGGCCCCCGTCCTCGTGGCGTGCGAGCCGGCCGAGCTTGCCCAGATGGTGGGCGAACTCCTGGGCAACGCGGTCAAGTACGCGCCCGGGTCCACCGTCACCGCCTGCGTCAGGACGGAGCCGTCCGCGGTGGTCGTGGAAATTTACGACGACGGCCCGGGGCTTTCCGACGCTGAACTCGCCCAGGCGGCTACAAGGTTCTGGCGGGCTCCGCAGCACTCCTCGGTCCGGGGAACAGGCCTGGGCATGACGATCGTTGGTGAACTGGCGGCGGCCAACGGTGGCCGCCTGGTCCTGGGAACGGCGGCGCCGCACGGCTTGTCAGCCCGGCTCGAATTTCCTGTTCCGGTCCTGGAGCGTCCCTCTGACGTTGGTGATGGACGTGGCTGAGGCCAGAGGATCCGGCCTCAGCGGTGTCGGCTTGCCCAGGCGGTCCTTCCTGAAAACCGGAGCAGGCCTGGCGGCAGCGGCCCTCGTCCCGTCCGTGCTGTCCGCCTGCAGCGGGAACCGGCCCGGGCTTCTCACCGTGGCGGGCGGGGAGGCGGGTGGCTTCTACCTCGAGTTCTCCACGCTGCTGGCTGCCTCCCTGGAACGCCACGGCGTGGCCCAAAAAGCTGTAGCCGTGGCCACCGGCGGCAGCCTGGACAACCTGGCGCAGTTGCGGGATGGAAGGGCCACGCTTGCCGTGTCCCTGGCCGACGCAGTTGCTGGCCCTGCCCTGGATGCGGTTGGCGGGGACGCCGCGCCGCTGGCTGCGCTGGGCAAGGTTTACGAAAACTACGTTCATTGCGTGGTGCAGAAAGGCAGCGGTATCACCGCCCTGTCACAGTTGTCCGGGCGGACCGTGGCAGTGGGCAAGCCCGGTTCGGGAACGTCGCTCACCACGCCGCGGCTGCTCGCGGCAGCGGGCCTGGGCACCTCTGCGGAAGCCGGCCCGGCGGCGCAGGGAAGCGTCGCCGTCGTAAGCCTGGGCCTGAACGACGGCCTCGCGGCCTTGAAGGCCGGCAGCGTGGATGCCCTGTTCTGGTCCGGCGGCGTGCCTACCGCCGCCATCACCGCCGCGCAGCAGGACGTGGCGCTGGCGCTGCTGGACCTGTCATCCCTGCTGCCGGAACTGCGCGCCCGGCACGGTGCCCAGTACGACCGCGTGTTCATCCCCGCGGAAAGCTACCCCGGGGTGCCCGCCGTCTGGACCGTGGGCGCAGCAAACCTGTTGCTGTGCCGCGCCGACCTGGACGCCGGCACCGTCGAGCGGACCGTCCAGCTGCTGGTGAACCACGCGGGTGAGCTGATTCCGCAGTCCAGCCTGGGTGTGCAGTTTCTCAGCCCGGAAACCCTCATCAACACCGCCGGCATTCCCCTGCATCCCGCCGCCGCCGAGGCCTATCGCGCCCTCCACGGCTGACAACGCGCGCTCACTTACGGCGGCTCTCCCACCGACGCGCGCTCACTCGTGGCGGCTCTCACGCCGACGCGCGCTCACTGTCCTCACGAAAGTGAGCGCGCGTCGCGGGAAACCCACCACTGCTGAGCGGGCGTTCAGTCAGGGTTTCGGCTCCTTATCCACATACGCGCTTCAGCAGCCTGGACATGCGCGCAACATCCCGCTGCGCGGAGACAGCCCGCGTTACCATGGCTCCCCGCGCCGGCTAGCTTCCCGAGTGGGCCTGCAGGAAGCTGTACACCTCGGTCTCGTCCACGCCGGGGAACGCGCCGGGCGGCATGGCCGCGAGCAGGTGCGAGTGTGCCCGGGCGGAGGGCCAGGCGTTCCCGGCCCACTCCGAGGTCAGGGCTGCCGGCGGACGCTTGCAGCAGTTCGGGTCCGGGCAGTTGGAGGTAGCCCGGGCCGTGGTCTCGCGCCCTCGGAACCATTTCACGTGCTGGTAGGGCACCCCGATGCTGAGCGAGAACTCACCGGTGGCCGACCGCTCGGTCCGCGCGGTGCACCAGTACGTGCCCGACGGGGTGTCCGTGTACTGACTGTAGGCGCTGAACTTGTCCGGAACGTCGAACACGGCACGTGACGTCCAGGCCTTGCACGAGGGCTGGCCCTCGATGGCGCCGGTGTGGTCCTGGGGGAAGTTCACGCCGTCGTTCTCATAGGCCTTGTAGATGATCCCGCTCTGGTGCGTCTTCTGGAAATGCGTGGTGATGCCCAGGTGTTTGGTGGCCAGATTGGTGAACCGGTGGGCCGCCGTCTCGTAGGAAACGGCGAACGCATCCCGGATGTCCTCGACCGCGATTTCCTTGGCGGCTTTGGCTTTTTGCAGAAATTCCACGGTTGCCTGCTCGGGCAGAAGCAGGGCGGCGGCGAAATAGTTGGTGGCCACCCGCTGGGCCAGGAAGTCGCCGTAGTTCTTGGGTGTTTCATGCCCCAGGACGTAGTGGCCCAGGGCCTGGAGCAGCACGGACCGGGGATCGTGGTCCTGCCGCTGGCTCTGCGTCAGGTAAATTCTGCGGTTCTTCAAATCGGTCACGGACCGGGTGGAATGCGGCAAATCGCCTACGTGGTACAGGGCGAATCCAAGGTGCGCGGCAATGTCCGCTATGACGTACTGGCTCAGCGGACCGGCGGTGTAGCCCACCTCCTTGAGGACCTTCTGAGCCTCCGCCTCGTACTCCGGAAAGTAATTGCCGCGCTCCCGCATCATGGCCCGCAGCTCACCGTTGGCGCGCCGGGCCTCTTCCGGGGTTGCCACCTGTTCGTTCATCTTTCGCTCGAGCTCGTGCAGCAGCCCCACCTGGGCTTCAAGCACATCCAGCGGAAGCCGCGAACTGATGCGGATTTTCGGCAGGTTCAACGACTCGTAAAGCGGCCCGCGCTGGTACCGTTCCAGCTCGATTTCCAGTGCCGCGCGGCGGCTGGGCGGTTCGGCACCCAGGAGCTGGTCGATGCTGACGTTCAGCGCCGCCGCCAAGTGCTGCAGGAGGGTCAGTTTGGGCTCGCGCTTGCCGTTTTCGATCAGGCTGAGCTGGCTGGGGGCGGTCCCGACGGCGGCACTCAGGCCATCGAGCGTGAGCCCGGCCTGTTTACGCAGATGGCGGACACGGCGGCCCAGCGCGATGACGTCCAGTTCCGCCCCCGCTCCGGGGGACGACGGCTGCAAAACTTCCCTGTTCCAGCTTGTAGGTGACATTTCTGAAGGATACGCGAAGAAGTGCATTTCTTTCCATGCTTTTCATCTGGAAAGGGGGTTGAAAGTGCTGAAAAGTAGTTCTCACGGAAAAGTTACACCGCACCGGATAAGCCGGTGGGAACCTCAACGACGCGGTTCCCACCTACCCAGTCCGGAGCTCAATCAAGGAGATCAACGATGACTGCAGCATTTGAGCCCACCTCGCAGACGCCTGAAGAGCAGGCCGCCGCCCTGGAGCTCGAGTGGGCCGCCAACCCACGCTGGGAAGGTGTGACCCGGGACTACTCAGCCTCCGACGTCGTCCGCCTCCGCGGTCGAGTCACCGAAGAGCAGACGCTGGCCCGCCGTGGTGCGGAGAAGCTGTGGAAGCAGCTCACCGAAGAGCACAAGACCGGCGGCTACACCAACGCACTCGGCGCCCTCACCGGCAACCAGGCCGTCCAGCAGGTCAAGGCCGGGCTGCGTGCCATCTACCTCTCCGGCTGGCAGGTGGCGGCCGACGCCAACAACTCCGGACACACCTACCCGGACCAGTCCCTCTACCCGGCCAACTCGGTCCCCACCGTGGTCCGCCGCATCAACAACGCCCTGCTCCGTGCGGACCAGATCGAGTTCTCCGAAGGCATCCAGACCGTTGAGGACTGGCTGGTCCCGATCGTCGCCGACGCCGAGGCCGGGTTCGGCGGCCCGCTGAACGCCTACGAGCTCATGAAATCCATGATCCAGGCCGGCGCCTCCGGTGTTCACTGGGAGGACCAGCTCGCCTCCGAGAAGAAGTGCGGCCACCTCGGCGGCAAGGTCCTCATCCCCACCCAGCAGCACGTCCGCACCCTTAACGCGGCCAGGCTCGCGGCCGACGTCGCCGGTACCCCCACGGTCGTCATCGCCCGCACTGACGCCGAGGCAGCAACCCTGATCACCTCCGACGTCGACGAACGCGACCAGGAATTCATCACCGGCGAGCGCACCGCCGAGGGCTTCTACAAAGTCCGCAACGGCATCGAACCCTGCATCGCCCGCGCCAAGGCCTACGCCCCGTACTCGGACCTCATCTGGATGGAAACGGGCACCCCTGACCTGGAGCTGGCCCGCAAGTTCGCGGAGTCCGTCAAGGCCGAGTTCCCGGACCAGATGCTCTCCTACAACTGCTCCCCGTCGTTCAACTGGCGCAAGCACCTGGACGACGACACCATCGCCAAGTTCCAGCGCGAACTCGGCGCCATGGGCTTCACGTTCCAGTTCATCACCCTGGCAGGATTCCACGCCCTGAACTACTCGATGTTCGATCTCGCCCACGGCTACGCCCGTGAAGGCATGAGCGCCTACGTCGAGCTCCAGGAAAAGGAATTCGCCTCCGAGTCCCGCGGCTACACCGCAACCAAGCACCAGCGCGAAGTCGGCACCGGCTACTTCGACACCCTCTCCACGGCGCTCAACCCGAACGCGTCCACCCTCGCATTGGTCGGATCGACCGAAGAGGGACAGTTCCACTAACACCCAGCCTTTCCCGCTCGTTGCTCTATCACTTTTGGCCCCTAAAAGGCCCGTTTGGCACCCAAAAGTGATAGGGCAACCGGGGTTTACCAGGAGATTTCCATGAACAGCTTCACCGATAGCTTCACCATCAACGGCATCACCATGACCGCCCAGCCCATTTGCCGGCAGGATGAAGTGCTCACGCCTGACGCCCTGGCCTTCATCGCCAAGCTTCACCGGGCCACTGCGGAGCGGCGGCAGGAGCTGCTGCAGGCACGAAGGACCCGCCGCGCCAACATCGCCGCTGGCCAGGACCCCCGGTTCCTCCGCGAAACCGAGCACATCCGCAACGATGCGTCCTGGCGGGTCGCTCCCCCGGCCCCGGGCCTGGAAGACCGCCGCGTGGAGATCACCGGCCCGGTGGACAAGAAGATGACCATCAACGCCATGAACTCCGGCGCCAAGGTCTGGCTCGCGGACATGGAAGACTCCTCCACCCCCACCTGGCGTAACGTCATCAAGGGCCAGCTGAACCTCACCGATGCCCTGGAACGCCGGATCGACTTCACCAGCGACGAGGGCAAGGAATACAAGCTGAAGCCGGCGGGTGAACTGCCCACCATCGTGGTCCGCCCCCGCGGCTGGCACCTGCCCGAAAAGCACATGCTCATCGACGGCACACCCATCGCCGGCGGCATCGTGGACTTCGGCCTGTTCTTCTTCCACAACGCCCGCCGGCTGCTGGCCCAGGGCAAGGGCCCGTACTTCTACCTGCCGAAGATCGAGAACCACCTTGAAGCCCGGCTCTGGAACGACATCTTCATCCTGGCCCAGGACCTGCTCGGCATTCCACAGGGCACCATCCGCGCCACGGTGCTCATCGAAACCATCACCGCAGCCTTCGAAATGGAGGAGATCCTCTACGAACTGCGGGACCACGCCTCGGGCCTGAACGCCGGCCGCTGGGACTACATCTTCTCCATCATCAAGAACTTCCGCACCCGCGGCCCCCGCTTCGTCCTCCCGGACCGCGGCCAGGTGACCATGACCGCCCCGTTCATGCGCTCCTACACCGAACAGCTGGTCCGGGCCTGCCACAAGCGCGGCGCCATGGCTATCGGCGGCATGGCCGCCGCCGTCCCCAACCGCAAGGACCCGGAGGCCAACGCCAACGCCCTCGAGAAAGTCCGCGCGGACAAGACCCGCGAGGCCGGGGACGGCTTCGATGGCTCCTGGGTGGCCCACCCGGACCTGGTGCCCATCTGCCGTGAAGTGTTCGACGCCGTCCTCGGCGAGCGCCCCAACCAGCTGGACAAGCTCCGCGATGACGTCACCCCGGACGACCGCGCCCTCATCGATATCGCCTCCCTGCACGGCACCATCACGGAGCAGGGCATCCGCAACAACATCGAGGTGGGCATCCGCTACATCGAGTCCTGGCTGCGCGGCAACGGCGCAGTGGCCATCCACAACCTGATGGAGGACGCCGCCACCGCGGAGATCTCCCGTTCCCAGCTGTGGCAGTGGATCTACGCCCGGGCCATCACCGATCACGGCGAGATCATCACCCACGAATGGGTGGAGGAACTGCTGGACGGCGAATTCGCCCGGCTGGAACGCTTCGACGGCGACCGCTTCGAGGACGCCCGGGACATCTTCGAGGAAGTCACCCTCGCCACGGAATTCCCCACCTTCCTCACCCTCCCGGCCTACGCCCGCTACCTCACCGAGGCCCGCGAAAAGGCCACCGTGGAGGAGCTCGCAGCGGCGTGACCCGCAGCTGACCAGACTTCCGTCCGCCGGGCCGGCACGCCCTTCGCAACAGGCTCCCCGAGATCCGGGGCGCCGGCCCGGCAACGGAACCCCTTTGCACCCCAGCTCACTTGCGGCGGGAAAACGCCGGACGCGCGCTCACTTCTCTCAGGGAAGTGAGCGCGCGTCCTTGGGTTAACGCCCGAAAGTGAGCGCGCGTCCGGCGGTGCCGAGGGGATGTCCGACGGCGGCGCGCGCCTTAGCGGCCCCGCGGCACCTTGCGGACGGAGAGGGTGGTGCTGACGAAGAAGGTCAGCACCGAGGCAAGGATGACCAGCAGCGCCGGCGTCCAGGACTCCGAGACGTCGTGGACCAGGCCCACCAGGGGCGGGGCAACCGCGGCCAGGCAATAACCCAGTCCCTGCACGGTGGCGGACATCTTGCCGGCCATGGCCTGGTTCCGGGCCAGCCGGATGATGGCGATGAAGATGATGGTGATGCCGCCGCCCTGGGCGATTCCACCGCAGGTGGACCAAAGCCACCACAGCTGCGGCATCAGCAGCAGCCCGGCCGGGACGGCCGTCCACAACACGCCCAAGGTGACCGCCACCGCCGTCGTGCTCATGTATTTTGCGGCGAACGGCACGCCGAGCCCGCCCACGATCGCGAGGATCTGGAAGATCGAGGACGCAGCACCGGCCTCCGCGGCGGACATGCCCAGCTCGTCGTGCAGGTAGCTGGGCAGCCAGGCGGTGACCCCGTAGTAGGAGAAGGCCTGGCCGCCGAAGCCGGCCGTCAGTCCGAAGGTGATCCAGCCGGTGCCGGCCACCGGCGGGAGCTTGGCCTCGCCGGCGTCCTCGGCAGCGGAGGCAATGAACGCCGTCCGCGGTCCCACTGCCAGCGTCCACACCACGATGGCGGCCACGGCCAGAAGGGCCACCGACGCCAGGGCGGTACGCCAGCCGGTCCATTCAGCCAGGGGCGCCATGGCCACGGATGTCAGGAACGAGCCGATGTTCAGGGCGGCGGTGTAGATGCCCATGGCGGTCCCCTGCCGCCAGGGCGAGAAGTCGCGGCGGATGATAAGCGGCACGGCAATGTTGCCCACCGTGATGGCCAGGCCAATGATCACGGTCCCCGCAACCACCAGGGCGGGTCCGCCCGCGGACCGCACCAGCACTCCCACCAGGACGCCCAGGATGGTAAGGCTCACGGCAAACTCGGCGCCGAACTTCCTCGCAGCCAGGGACGCCAGCGGCGAAGCGAGCGAGAAGCACAGCACGGGAATACTGGTCAGCAGTCCCAGCACCACCGGAGAGAAATGCAGTTCTGCCTGCATGGGACCCACCACCGGTGCGACGGCCACGAATGGCCCGCGCAGGTTCAGTGCCAGCAGGCCGATGCAGGCGAGCAGGATCCAGCTGCCGGGAATTCGGGAAAGCAGCCGGCCGCTCACGGGGCGTAAAGGGGGAACAGGAAGTCACTCATCACCTTCATTGCTATCACGCCGCGCAGGGGCGCAGGTTCCGCAGGGCATCGCGTGACCCCCAGGCTTAGGATGAACCTGCCCCCAACGGACACCGCGAAGGACAGGACACCGCCATGCCGCACCGCCTTGCCATCCTCGACGACTACCAGGACGTGGCCCATGGCTACGCCGACTGGGCGGCCCTGGAAGCAGAAGGGGTCACAGTTTCCACGTTCCGCGAACCCTTTGCCTCACAGGATGCGCTGGTTTCGGCACTCTCCGGCTCCACCATCGTGATCGCCATGCGGGAGCGGACCGCCTTCCCGCGCGAGGTGTTCGAGAAACTGCCCGCCCTCGAACTGCTGGTGACCACGGGGATGGCCAACGCGTCCATCGACGTCGCCGCAGCCACGGACCACGGCGTCACGGTTTGCGGAACACCGGGGTCGCCAACGGCAGCGCCGGAGCTGACCTGGGCGCTGCTCCTGGCCATCACGCGGCACCTTCCGGCCGAGGAAGCCTCGCTGCGGGCAGGCTCCTGGCAGAAAACCGTAGGGGTCGAACTGGCGGGCAAGACCCTGGGAGTGGTGGGGCTGGGCAAGATCGGCCGCCGGATCGCGGGCTACGGCCATGCGTTTGGCATGGAGGTGGTGGCGTGGAGCCAGAACCTCACTGCCGAGGCCGCGGTGGAGGCCGGTGTGCGGCTGGTATCGAAAGAGGAACTGTTCCGCGTGTCCGATGTCGCCACCCTGCACCTGCGGCTCTCCCCGCGGTCGGAGAACACTGTGGGTGAGCAGGAACTGAGGTTGCTGGGTCCCGAAGGCATCCTGGTCAACACCGCCCGCGGCCCCCTCGTGGACCAGGAGGCGCTGATCCGGGCCTTGAACGAGGGCTGGATCCGCGGCGCCGCCCTGGACGTTTTCGACCAGGAACCCCTGCAGGCCGGCCACCCGCTGCTGGCGGCCCCCAACACCGTCCTGTCACCGCACCTGGGCTACGTCACGCAGGAAAGCTACCGGCAGTTCTACGGCGGCGCCTTCGAGGACGTCACCGCCTGGCTGGCGGGCTCCCCCATCCGCACCATCACCGCCTGACCCGGGAGGTTACGAATGAGCCACACCATCCGCCGCGCCACCACGGACGACGCCGGCGCGCTGGCCGAGCTGGCGGCAGTCACCTTTCCGCTGGCCTGCCCGCCGTCGTCCTCGCCTGAGGACATCGCGGCGCACCTGGCAAACACGCTCAGTGAGGACCATTTCCGGGGCTACCTCGCCGATCCGGACATCACCATCCTGGTTCTGGACAGCGGCGAACGGCTCAACGGGTACAGCCTGCTGGTGGACCGGCCGGCGTCGGACCCGGACGTGGCGTCTGCCCTTACGCTCACGCCGTCGGTTGAACTCAGCAAGTGCTATGTCCATCCTGAACACCACGGGCTGGGGGCCGCCGCAGAACTGATGCATGCCAGCGTGCGGGCTGCCGCTGAGGCTGGCCGCGCCGGGATCTGGCTGGGCGTCAACAGCCAGAATGCCCGCGCGATCCGCTTCTACGGGAAGTCCGGGTTCCGGAAGGTGGGCACCAAGTCCTTCCGGCTGGGCAGCACCGTGGAACACGACTTCGTCCTGGAACGTGCCCTCCCATAGCTGCCTTCGAACCGGGCTGCCTACGTACCGGGCTGGTTCAGCCCGGCATGCTCGGAAGCGGCCTCCGGGCTTCCCGGCGGGTACGCCAGTGGCGGGCGCGGCCGGGCCAGGAGCTTCAGTCCCGGGGGCAGTCCGTCGATGCTGCCGCTGGTGCCGTTTGCAGTGATGGTGACCCGGGAAGAATCCAGCAGGACGTTTTCGGCCCTGAACGCGCCCACGGTGTCCGGGAGGATCGGTGCCAGGTGCACCACCCCGCGGGTGAAGACGGGGTCGAAGCGGAGGAGGATCCGCGCCAGCTGGACGGGCGCCGCGGCAGCCCAGGCCTGCGGCGAACACGCGGTGGGGTACGGCACGGGTCCGGGGAACTCGCCGCGGTCGAAGCCGCAGAAAAGTTCGGGCAGCCGGTTGTCGAAATGTTCGGCTGCTTCGAAGACCCCCAGGGCCACCCGCTTTGCCTCGTCCACGAACCCGTAGCGCATCAGGCCGGTGGCCACCATGGCGGTATCGTGCGGCCAGACGGACCCGTTGTGGTAGCTGACGGGGTTGTAGGCCCCCATGTCGGAAGCGAGCGTGCGGATGCCCCACCCCGTGAACATTTGGGGGGACATCAGGTGCTCCATCACTGACTGCGCCTTGTCCCGGTCAACGATGCCGGAGAAGAGGCAGTGCCCGATGTTGGAGGTCAGGGCGTCCACCGGGCGCTTGTCCTTGTCCAGTGCGACGGCGAAGTAGCCTTTGTCCGGCAGCCAGAACTTCTTGTTGAACTCTTCCTTGAAAGCCGCTGCCTTGGCAGCCCAGTGGTGTTCAAGTTCTGAGTCCCCGCCCCAGTGCGCCAGCAGGGAGCGGCCCAGATACGCCGAGTAGACGTAGGCCTGCACTTCGCAGAGGGCGATGGGTGGTTCGGCGATGGTCCCGTCGGCGAAGTTGATGCCGTCCCAGGAGTCCTTCCAACCCTGGTTGACCAGCCCGTGGTCATTGGGGCGCCGGTACTCCACGAACCCGTCGCCGTCGCGGTCGCCGTACTTCTCGATCCATTCCAGGGCCCGGTCCGCGTGGCTGAGCAGCGGCTGGATCACGTCTTTGGACAGTCCCCAGCGGCTCAGTTCACCGAGGACGGCCACGAACAGCGGGGTGGCGTCTGCGGTGCCGTAGTAGGCCGTGCCGCCGAGGGACAAGCCGGCGGTGACCCCCAGCCGGACCTCGTGCGGGATGCGCCCGGGCTCCTCCTCGGAATCGTTGTCCACCTTCTTTCCCTGGATGCCGGCCAGGGTCTGCAGCGTGCCCAGGGCGAGGTTGGGGTTGACCATCAGGCTCATGTAGGAGGTCAGCAGTGAGTCCCGGCCGAACAGGGCCATGAACCAGGGGGCGCCGGCAGCGACGGCCGCCCGGTCCGGGTGGTGGGGGTCGAAGATGCGCAGCGCGCCCAGGTCGCTTTGGCTGCGGTTGAGCAGGTCCTGGAGGCTGGCGTCCTCTACATGGATCCGCGGGACGCCTTCTTCCCAGTCCAGGTGCCGCCTCACCCCTTCCCGGTGGTGCGGCAGCTGGCCTTCGCGGAAGGGCTGTTCGGGAGCCACACCGTTGACCAGCGGCACAACAATGATGCTGGTGGCCCATTTCCCCCTTGCAGGGACGGTGACGCGGAAACGCAGGCCCTCCAGGGTGACCTCGGCTCCCCGGGCCCCGATGGCGGTTCCCCGCTGCTGGCCGTGCCGCACGGCTTCGATGACAAGTTTCCCGTCGGTGACGGTGCGCGTTGTGTCGTCGCCCCCGGTGGCCCGGCTGCCCTTCACGTCGAACAGGTCTGCCTGGTCCGCCTCCACCAGCAGCTCGATGTCGCAGTCCACCGGCTCGGCGGCGTAGTTTTCCAGGGTGATGTCGTCCTGCATTCCGGGGCCGATATGACGCACGTGCCGGACCACAAGGGGACTGTCGAACCTGCCCCCGGGCCACGTCGCCCTGCCCACGAACGTCGCCTTGAAGGGCTGCGGACGCTGTGCCGTCAGGGGCTCGCGGACCGCACCGTTGATGCGGAGCATCCAACCCGAAATGATGCGGGTGTCCTGGAAGAACGCACCGTTCGTTCCGCCGTCGGACGGGATATCTCCGCTCCCGGACGAGATGCAGAAGGAAGAGCCTTCCAGGACGGTGACTGATCCGGAATCGGACACGGAGGCTTCGTTGTCGGCGTTCCAGGCGGTCATCAGGGACTCCCCTCTCAGGCGGCGAAGCGCTGCCCGGACAGTCCGGGCAGCACCGTAGCCCTATCGATTCTGGTCCACCGCGGCGGCATGCGGAACCCCCGCCGGAAGCCTCCCGCTAAGAAGTTCGGCGTAGAGCCGCAGATGGTCCGCCACCATCCGCTCCGCGCTGAAACGCGCCTGCACCGCACTGCGGCAGGCTCCCCGGTCGAGCCCCGCCGCCGCCGGGACGAAGCCGGCCAGCTGCCCGGTGCCACCCAGGAAGCCTGTCCGGCCATGCTCCACGATTTCCGGGGCCGCTCCGACGGGCGTGCCGACCACCGGGGTGCCGGTGGCAAGGGCCTCGATCATGACCAGCCCGAACGGCTCGGACCATTGGATGGGATTGAGGAATGCCACGGCTTCCCCCATCAGGCGGTATTTGGTCGCGTCTTCCACCTCCCCCACAAAGTCCTCGTTGGGGCCCAGCATGGGTTCAATCATGTCCCGGAAGAAGCGCATTTCCTCCGGTTCCCGCATCTTGACCGCGATCTTCAGGTGCATGCCGGCGTCCCGGGCAATGTTGATCGCCTCCAGGAGGCCCTTGTCCGGGCACGACCTTCCGACGAAGCACAGATACCCGCCGCGTCCGGTGCCCACGGGAACCGCGGAAAGGTCCATGCCGTGGTGGATCACTCGGGTGACCGGGACGTCGGGAGCGTGCGAGGCCTGGTCGCGGGAGATTGCAACCACGGCCGCGGTCCGCGCAATGGCCCGGTAAATGTCGGCGGCCTGGGCGTGGAGGGGCCCGTGCATGGTTGTGACCAGGGGAACCCCTTTGGGCCGGTGGGCGTAGAGCGGGCCTGCCATGGTGTGGT
This sequence comes from Pseudarthrobacter chlorophenolicus A6, assembly GCF_000022025.1. Lineage (GTDB taxonomy): Bacteria > Actinomycetota > Actinomycetes > Actinomycetales > Micrococcaceae > Arthrobacter > Arthrobacter chlorophenolicus. The sequence goes on along the minus strand of NC_011886.1, from coordinate 748,219 downwards.
CATGGATGATGTCCACATCCTGCAGCCCGTCGTAAGCCCTGACTACGTGGCTGAGCTCGGAGAGGCTGGTGCCCAAACCCCCATAGTCCGCCGTCCGCATGCCCGGCAGCAGGGGTACGGGGCAGGTGCTTTCCAGCGGCGCCGCCAGGAGCACCTCGTGACCGGCGGCGGCGAAGCCCCGGGCCAGGGTATCCACCACGCGCTCGGTGCCGCCGTACGTTGCCGGTGGAACGGGAATCCAGGGTCCTGAAACCAGACCAATCCGCATCCTGGCCTCCCAGGTGAGACGGGCCGGGCTCCCCAGCAGGCCGGGCGGCACCCCTCCGCGGCAAGCATTGCCACGGTGGCGTGTTGTCGATTTTGTGTGGCCTTCTGCTTGACCTCTGGATCAGACTATTCCGCAGGATGCGGCGGCCCACAAGGCCTACCGTGGGGTATCTCACACCGGTGCCCGGAATGGTTGCCGGGTGGCCCCGGTTATGCCCAGCATGAAGATTGAGATCTGGTCAGACGTTGCCTGTCCGTGGTGTTTCATCGGCAAGCGGCGCTTCGAGGCGGCCCTGGCCGAGTTCCCCCACCGTGACGCGGTTGAGGTGCAGTGGCGCAGCTACCAGCTGGATCCCGGCCTCCCCGAGCACTATGACGGCACCGAACTCGAGTACCTCAGCACCCGCAAGGGCATGGCACCGCAGCAGGTCTCCCAGATGTTTGACCACGTTGCGGAGCAGGCCAAGGGTGAAGGCCTGGAGTACCGGTTCGACAAAGTGGCGGTGGCCAACAGCTTTACCGCGCACCGCCTGATCCACCTGGCTGCCGCCCACGGCAGGCAGGACGCAGCCAAGGAGCGCCTGCTCAGCGACCACTTCGAGCATGGCAAGGACATCGGCAGCCGGGACTACCTCACCGCGCTCGGCGGCGATCTGGGCCTGCCGGACGCCGACGTGGAGGAGCTTTTCACCACCGACAAGTACGCCGACGACGTCCGCAACGATTTCGAGGAAGGCCGCGCCCTGGGCATCAGCGGGGTTCCCTTCTTTGTCATCGACCGGAAATTCGGCCTCTCCGGAGCGCAGCCCGCCGCAACCTTCACCGCTGCCCTCAACCAGGCATGGCAGGACGCCAACCCCCTGGTGCTGGTCAATTCCGGCGACGGCGAAGCCTGCGGCCCGGACGGCTGCAGCGTCTGATCCGGCTGCAGGAGCGGCAGTCACCGTTTAGTGACACATCGCGGTAAAGTGTCTGTATGCCCAGGATTTCAGCGGCCACCAACGCAGCACAACGCGCCGATACCCAACGCCGCATCCTGACGGCTTTCGGCGAACTGCTCTTCTCGCACGGCCTGCCCGGGCTGACCATGACCGATGTTGCCCGGCACGCCGGCGTGGGGCGCACCGCGGTATACAACTACTACGCGGACATCGAAGAGTTACTGATCTCCTACGCCCTGGAGGAGACGGAAAAGTTCCTCACGGAGCTGCGGGACGCGCTGAGCCGGCTGGACAATCCGGTGGAGCGGCTCGCCCTGTACGTGCGCGCGCAGGTGGAGGACCTCACCCGGCGCCACCTGCCGCCCGGACCCGCCATGGGCGCGGTGCTCTCGCCGTCGTCCTTTGCCAAACTCGCCGATCACGTCGGTGAGCTGAGCGTCCTCCTGCAGGGCATCCTGCTTGACGGCATGGACCAGGGTTACCTGCCTGCCGCGGATGTGGGCCAGCAGTCGCAGCTGATCCTGGGCACCCTGTCCTCAAGCGCGGCCCGGGGCAGCGACGAGCCCTCGGAGCTGGAAGCGCGGGTGGCGCGGACCGTGCGGTTCATCCAGCTGGGCGCCGGGGCAAGGTTCGACGACGACGGCCGGCCCGTGCGGTTGGCTCCGCTTCGCGCCGTGGCCGGCTGAGTTGCCCCATCACTTCGGGTCCCCAAAAACAGGTTTTAACGACCCCAACTGATAGGGCAACGGGCGTCAGGAGGCCGGCGCCGCCGAGGGCATCACGGGCCACATGTCATCGTCCGCCACCCTCCGGCTTTCCCTGGGGCAGCTCAGCGTGCCCGGCGTCTGGTCCACCAGCTCCGCCGGAGCAAGAGACCGGTAATCCTGCGAAAGAATGACATCCACTGTGCCGTCCGTCCGGCTGTCCTGGAAATAGTCCGAGCCCGGCAGGTTCCGCTGGACACTGAAGGCTGCGGACTGACCGGCAGCTCCCGAGATCACGGCGGCAACCCCGCGGTAGCTCGGCTCGGTGTTCCCGACCGTAGCCACCACGAATTTGCGCGCCAGGAAATCATCCGCCACGGACTTCGCCAGCCCCGGCCTGCTGGTGGAGTTGTAGACGTTGAGGTTGACCTGTTGGTTTGGCGTGTAGTCGAACGTTGCGGCCGGGCAGGCGCTGACGGTCTTTGCGGCAGGCTCCGCAGAGGGGATGCTGAATTTCCCGTTGATGATGGCAAGGGCCGTGATAATGCCCGCTGCGATCAGTCCGATCAGGAGCACCAGGACCACGCCGTGCAGCACCCGGCGCCGTACACGTGCGGTGTCATCGGCGTTCCGGCCGGAGTCGAACGTGGCCCGCAGCTCCTGCCCGCTGACCACATGGTGTCCATGCAGGACGCTGACGTCCTGCGGCTTCTTCTTCCTAGCCATCTATCACCAGGACCCGGGCGTGGATGGCGGTGCGCTGGTGCAGGGCAGTCCGGACCGCGCGGTGCAGCCCGTCCTCCAGGTACAGGGTGCCCTGGTACTGCACCACGTGCGGGAACAGGTCGCCGAAGAACGTGGAGTCCTCGGCCAGCAGCGCTTCCAGGTCCAGGGTGCGCTTGGTGGTTACCAGTTCGTCCAGCCGGACCGGCCGCGGCGGCAGCGAGGCCCAGTCCTTGGGTGTGCTGTAACCATGGTCGGGGTAAGGGCGGCCCTCGCCCACAGCTTTGAATATCACCATGCCACCCTAGGCATCCTGCCGACGGCAGCGGAAGTACCCGGCCGTGCCGCCTTGAGGTTGATGCCAAACGGTGACCATGTCACACGCGGTGACCTTTGGCCCGCCGGGGCGGGGAGTTGACCACCCAACTGAGACAATGGCTCCATGACAGCATCCGAAGCCCCCGCCGTGTCCGTGACCGGAACCCGCCTGCCGTCAACCCCGCCGCTGGCGCTCCTGCTGGATGTGGACGGTCCGATAGCCAGCCCGGTCACGCGCGACGTCAAACCGGACATCATCGGGGACCTTGTGGCACTGGCCGCCGCCGGCATCCCCGTCATTTTCAACACCGGCCGCTCGGATGCCTTCATTCGCGAGCAGGTCATGGAGCCGATGCTCGCTGCGGGCATCCCGGATGGCACCGTCATCCATGCTGTCTGCGAAAAGGGCGCGGTGTGGTTCAGCTACACCGCCGCAGGCCCGGGTCCCGTCTACGTTGACCGCGAACTGGCCGTCCCTGCCGCTTACGGCGACGACATCCGCCGCCTGGTCGCGGAAGATTACAGCGCGCACATGTTCTTCGACGAAACCAAGCGGGCCATGGTGTCCGTGGAGCAGCACATCGAGGTGGCCAGCGCGGACTACCTTGCCGAGCAGAAACTCTTTGACGCGGACGCCATGGAACTGATGGCCCGCCACGGACTGGGCGTGGTGCGCCTTGGCCACCACGCGCCGGATTCCGACGACGACGTGGACTACCGCGTGGACCCCACCATCATCTCCACCGACATTGAGTCGGTGCGGCTTGGCAAGGACCTTGGGGCGAGCCGGGCGGTGGAACTGCTGGCCGCCCAGGGCATCACGCCGGAGGCCTGGCGGACCGTTGGTGATTCCCGGACCGACTACGCCATGGCCGACTGGCTGCACCACAACGACCACCCGGTTAAGCATGTGGACGTCCGCCCCGCTGACGGCGTCCCGGAGAAGCCGTACGATATCCTGACGGCCAGGGACCTGGGACTTTCAGATTCGGTCATTCACGACGACGCCGGCGGCGCCTTCCTGCGCAGCTGGCGGGAGGCACTGGGCGCCTGACGCCGGCCCCTCCCCCGCGGCACCCGGTCCCGGGAGGTCCGCCACATCCCGCTTGACGCGGGCAGCCGACGCACGCGAAACATGCTGTTTCCCCCGCGCAGCTATCATGCAGGTAGAAAGGCTTACTTTGACCAGCACGGAGACAACCATCACAGAAGCACCGGTCCAGGACGAGGTTTACTACGCCGGACAGCCCTCAAGCGAGGAACAGTTCCATTCCGAGGTGACCTCGGCCGAGGCTGAACAGCGGTTCAGGCTCCGCCCTGACGTGATCCGGCACAAGGGCCGCTACGCCGTCGTCAACGACAACAGGACGCCCTACCAGGCCATGGTGGAAGACCTGCTGTTCCTGCGAAACGTGTTGGCCAACGCGGGGCTGGCGTACCTCCTGGTGCGTGGCAACAATGACAGGCCCGTCATCGCGTTGGGCTGGCGCGATCGGAAGAAGCTCCGGGCCGCCCTGGTGGAAGCCTGCCGGGACGAGCCCTTCTACTCCATGACCGTTGACGCCAAGAAGAAGACGTCCGTCCTGGTTGCGGACGGCGAACTTTCCTCCAACAGGCAGGCGCGCATTTTCCGCCTCTACCGGCCCCGCGTGGAACCCGTGGGCGGCTTTGAGTTCGGCGCGTCCGCCGGTGTGCAGATCGAGTTGTGGTCCTTCGAGGGCGAGCAGATCATCCTGCCCATCGAAAACTCGCTGACGCGCCGGACCCTCCTGCGCCAGGACGCGGTCCGCGGAACGGTGGAACGCTACGGCCACACCTGGCCCACCATCGAGAACATGTTCGCCGACCACGCCAGCGACATCAGCTTCGACATAGACCTGGTCTTCTCATGGGTAGACGGCAGCTCCCCCGAGTACATTGCTGCACGGCGTGCCCAGCAGAAGGACGCCGTCCTGGGCGAAGGTGACGACCACGAAGCCCGGTTCCGGCAGATCGACGAGCTCAAGTACGCGCTGCGGTCTGTCTACATGTTCGCGCCCTGGATCCGCCGCATCTTCATCGCCACGGACTCCCCTGCCCCGGCATGGCTGGCAGAACACCCTTCGGTGACTATCGTCCGGAGCGAGGAGTTCTTCTCCGATCCCTCGGTGCTGCCCACCCACAACTCCCAGGCCGTCGAGTGCCAGCTGCACCATATAGACGGGCTCTCGGAGCACTTCCTGTACTCCAACGACGATATGTTCTTCGGCCGGCCGGTGAGCCCGGACCTGTTCTTCACCCCCGGCGGCATCACGAAGTTCATTGAGGCGGAAACCAGGATTGGCCTGGGCGACAACGCCGCCGAACGCAGCGGGTTCGAGAACGCGGCACGGGTCAACCGAAAGCTGCTGTGGAACAGGTTCGGCCGGATCACCACCCGCCACCTGGAGCACACTGCCGCGCCGCTGCGCCGGAGCCTCATCACGCAGATGGAGGAGGAGTTTCCGGAGGAGTTCCGGAAGACCGCCGCCAGCAGGTTCAGGGCAGCCGACAATATCTCGGTGACCAACTCGTTCTACCACTACTACGCGCTGCTGACCGGGAGGGCCGTTACGCAGACCGCGGCCAAGGTGCGTTACGTGGACACCACCATGCGGGCTGGGCTGAACTACCTGCCCAAGCTGCTGTCCAAACGCAACATGGACTTCTTCTGCCTCAACGACGGCAGTTTCCCGGAAGTCGCAGCCGATGAGCGCGCCGAACTGGTCACGGATTTCCTGGAGAAGTATTACCCCATCAAGGCGCCCTGGGAGAAGTAGCACCGCAGTGCCGCAGCCCGCGCTGCGGCACTGCCCCTCATGGCGTCAGCGCAAAGCCAACGGTCAACGCCCGGTGGTGGCGCCTGTCCTCGACGTGGTGCGCTGCTTCGCGGTCTCGGGGATGCGGACCCCGGCGGCCTCGAGGCGCCGCGCGGTCTCTTCTGCTGTCACATATTCGCCCACCGTCGTCGCAGTTCCCATCGGGACCACCGAGTGCACAATCGTGTGCTCGTACACGTGGACCAGGTTGAATGCCTGGCCGCCGTCCTGCCCCCGCGTGCCGCCGACCGGGACGTTGAGGTCCTGGGTGTAGCAGCTGGCGGAGGCCACCGACACCGGGATCCCGGCGAAGGTAGCGGTGGTGGAGTAGTGCAGGTGACCGGCCAGGATGGTCCGCACATCCGAATTCCGGACCACCGCGGCCAGCGACCCCTGGTCACGCAGTTCCACCAGCACCGACAGGTCCAGCACCGAGGGCACGGGCGGATGGTGCAGGGCAAGGATGGTGCCGTCCGGGGCAGGCGTCTCAAGTTCCCTGGCCAGCCACTCCAGCTGGGACCCGCACAGCTCCCCGTGGTGGTACCCGGGGACGGTGGTGTCCATGGTGATGACCCGCAGGCCGTTGATGAAGTAGCTGTTGTCCACCGGAGCGTCATCGCGGGGCTGGTCCAGCAGGCCCTCGCGGAAATTGGCGCGGTTGTCATGGTTGCCCATGGCCCAGATGACCTCGGCGCCAAGCTCCTTGCAGGCGGGATCAACAATCGCGCGAAGCTTGGCATAAGCGCCCGGTTCGCCTCTGTCGGCAAGATCGCCGGTAAAGATGACGGCCTCCGGCCTTGCCCCGGACGCCTTGACCTCTTCAAAGAGTTGCGCAAGGCGGGCTTCGCTGTCAACGACGCCGTACAGGGGTTCCGGACCTCCCAACAAATGGGGATCGCTCAGGTGGAGTAGGAAGTGGCGTGGCCGGGGATGTTCGGCCTCGATGTGCTCCATTGCTACCTCTGTGGTCGGTGGGAAACGGCGCTTCCCTTGTACCCCTCAGTAATATTTATCCAATCAGACATTTGGCAAACTTTGGGCAAATCGCCGGAGCCGATGTGGAAAAACCTAAAAGATCTGCGCTTTCTGCAGGGCAAATTCGGGAGAAAGCCTACTTTTCAGCCCAGTGCTTTTTCAATCGCGTCGATGACCTCTGCAGAATCCGGCTCCACGGTGGGTGCAAAGCGTGCCACCACATCGCCGTCGCGGTTCACCAGGAACTTCTCGAAGTTCCACTTCACCAGTCCCGGAAGGATCCCTGTCTTGAACTTGGTCAGTTCGGCATAGAGCGGGTGCTGGTTCTTGCCGCGCACATCGGCCTTGGCGGTCAGCGGGAAGGTGACACCGAAGTTGCGCTCGCAGAACTCTGCGATCTCGCTGTCACTGCCCGGTTCCTGGCCTGCGAACTGGTTGCAGGGGACGCCCAGGATCTCGAATCCCCGGTCGCGGAACTTGCCGTACAGGGCTTCCAGGCCCGCGTACTGCTGCGTGAAACCACAGTTCGAGGCAACGTTGACTACAAGCACCACGTTCCCCTTGAACCGGGCGAACTCGGTAGTGGTGCCATCGTTCAGGGTCAGGTGAATCGGGTACAGGGGTGCCACGCGTTGCGTCCTCAGGTAGTTGTCCATGCCGGTGCTTCGTTGCCAACCGCCCACGGTACTGGTCGCATCTGCGTGTTTCCTGAACGCGTGGGGGGTGGTCCGGCCCGGACTGGAAGGACTCCCTCCCTAAGGGTACGTTACCGGCAAGGTGGCGGAGGGCAGCGGCGTTGAGGTCGGCGCGGCAGTGGGGGTCGGGGTGACGGTTGAAGTCGGCGCAGGGCTGGGCGTCGCGGACGACGGCGGAGGTGCAGTCGGCGTGGGCGAAGACGCCGTCGGAGTTGGCGTAGGCGTGGGCGTGGGCGTGGGGACCGGCGTTGGAGTTGGCACGGGCGTAGAAGTGGGCGTCGGGCTCGGCGACGGGGCGGGTGACGTGGGCGCTGTAGGTGTTGGCGACGGCGTTGTTGATGGTGCTGAAGGCGTGGGTGTGGGAGTTGGAGTCGGCCTGGGCGTCTGCGTCGGGCTGGGAGAGGGCGACGGTGTCGGCGTTGGTGTGGGCGTTGGCGTCGGAGTCGCGGCCGGAGCCGTCGGACTCGGCGTAGGCGTAGGCGTAGGCGTAGGCGAAGGCGAAGGTACCTGAGGCGCTCCCGGCGGCGGCAGGACCGTCCCGGTAGGCCCTGGCGTTACCGACGGGGAAGGAGACGGAGACGCAGTGGCCGGGGGCGTCGTCGTCGCAGCGGTTTCCTCCTGGCCGGCCGACGGATCCGCTCCCACACCCACAGGTATGGTCCACACCGTGGCGCCCGATGAAGCTCCGCCGCCAGGGGCATAGGAAACCATGGGCCCGGCCGCAGGTCCGCCCAGGGCGCGGAGCGTCATGAGGCTCCAGCCCCGCGGGCTGACGTAACGGCCGTCCATGATGGTTTCGAAGTGCAGGTGGCATCCAGTGGACCAACCGGTGGACCCCACCCGTGCGATGGCCTGGCCAACCTGCACCTTGTCTCCCGCACGGACTGCAATCGACTCAAGATGGTTGTAGGTGGTGATGAGGCCGTCGCCATGGTCAATTTCCACCCGGTTGCCGCCGCCCCAAGGGTGCCAGCCGGCAGCCCGCACCACGCCGGAATCGGCGGCGTACACCGATGTCCCGCAGGGCGCCGCGTAGTCCTGGCCAAGATGGAAATCCCCTGCCGTCCCTGTCAGCGGGCTGGTGCGGAAACCGAAAGGAGAGCTGGCATTGAGGAGGGCCAGCGGTGCCATCAGGAAGCCTGCCGGCGGCCTGCCGATGCCCGACAGTTCCATTGACACCGTGGATTGTGAGCCAACTCCCGAGCTGCCTACCTGGGGGCGCGGAAAAGCTATGGCAGCCCCGGGATCCGTAAGGATTGCCGGGGACAGCAGGCCGGGACCAACGCGGCCGGACGGCTCGGTGTCCTGGGCAGGTGCACCGGGAAGTTGGACGTTGTTCCCAGCACCCTCTAACGGCCCATTCGCCGTGGGTGTGGCGGCGGTCCGGACGGTGTCGGCTGAACCTGGCCACAGACCGGTGGAAGAAGCGCTGAGGTTCAGCACACCGAAAGCCACCGCCAAAGCACCGGTAGCAACCAGCGCGCGCGCGGCGGGGTGGCTGAAGCGCCGGGCATCTCCGCCCATACCGGTTCCCCAATGCTTGCCCAATTGACTGGCTCCAGAAGGTAGCCACCCGCGCTTTCTTGACGGTACATCTCATGGGACCATACGGGCGGACCGGTGTGAACCCCCAACAACACATTGCGGGGATTATGTGGAAAACCGCAGGGCGGACCGGCGCTGGGACCCAAGCCCCGGTCCCGGGGTGCCGTCAGGAAAGGTTTCTCCCACCGACCGGCAGAACCGGGCAACAATGGGGTATGCGGAGCTTTCTTCGGAAGTGGCAAGGCGAAATCAGGAGGACGTTCACCGGAAGGTCGGACGCCCCTCCGGACTGGGCCGTGCGGCTTGAGGAGGGGGACGACGCCGGATACCACCACCCTGGTTCCGCCGTGTGGGCCGTCCACGGCTCCATGTCCCCAATCGTGGCGGGAATCCGGACGCTCCTGATGCAGTCCCTCCATCCGGGGGCGTTGACCGGCGTCCACGAGCACTCGAACTTCCGGGAGGACCCGTTGGGCCGCCTTGCCCACACGATCCGCTGGATCTTCACGGTGACGTACGGTTCACGGGAAGCCGCAGAAGAAGCCTCGGGAAGGGTGCGCCGCATGCATGTACCCGTGCACGGAACCTATGACGACAACGATGGCCAAGCCCGCAGCTACAGCGCCAATGATCCGCACCTGGCCGGCTGGATCCACATTGCCTTCACGGACGCGTTCCTTGCCTCCCACAAAATCTGGGGTGGGCCCGTCCCGGGAGGCCCCGACGCCTACGTACGTGAGTGGGCCCAGGCCGGAAGGCTGATGGGGGTCGAACGGCCTCCGATGACGGAGGGCGAGATGCGGGCAGAACTGGACCGCTGGTACGAAAGCGGCCAGCTGCGCTCGGACCATCGGGTCGCCGAGACGGTGGAATTCATCCGAAAGGCTCCCCTGCACCCGATGCTGCGGCCTGGATACCGTGTTCTCTTTGCCGGCGCCGTGTACAGTCTCGAACCCCGCTACCGGGAGATGCTGGGGCTCTCGGTCCCGAGGCTGGGCCCGTTCCCACTGCCGGTGAGGCTGGCCACCAAAGCCGTCCTCGGCGTCGTACGCCTCACGCTCGGTCCCCGGGGACCAAGCGAGATTGCGGCGCGGGCACGCCTGCTCCGGCTGGGGATGGCAGCACCGGACGCCTGAACATATTTCCTCTAAGGACGCCTGCGTCCTGGCCAGCACATGCAAAAACCCGGCCCCACACTGTGGGACCGGGTTCCTGGCTGGCGGAGAATGGGGGATTTGAACCCCCGAGGGCGTTAACCCAACACGCGTTCCAGGCGTGCGCCATAGGCCGCTAGGCGAATTCTCCAGCTGCTCTTGAATCAAAAGCAGATACTAGATTACCTGAAGATTCGCGCATCGCCCAATTGGGCCATTTTCGGCACTGCGGCGGCAACTGTCCGGACGCCGCGGCGCGGGCTGCGCCGGTTCCACCCGACCGGACGGCCAAGCCACCCAAAGTGGCCGTGCGCCAGAAATGGGCGCCCCCAACGCGCCCATTCCATGCACTCCGTTGAGCTGCCGGGTCCGGCCCGTTCAGCCAGGCCACACAGCTCACAACCTTGAGATTGCCCCAATCGGTGTACATACCTATGATCGCGGCTGCCAACGGGATAAGCAATGAAACTGACCCCCCTCTGTGCTCACTCTTTCAGTCTTGGGCAGGCGGGGCCGGCGGAAGATGCGGTGGACTGCAGCCGATTCGAGTCGGGCCCGATGTTCGGGTAAAGTATCTGACGGCCCCTCATGTGGCGTCATCCTGTTGAACTCCCCCAGGACCGGAAGGTAGCAAGGGTAGACGGGCTCTGGCGGGTGCATGGGGGGTCTTTACTATTCCCCCACAGGGCGGCAGGATGTCGGCCCGGATTGGTAGGGTTTTTCCTGTGACAGTTACCACCGCTCTCTACCGCAGATACCGTCCCGATTCGTTCGCAGACGTTATCGGGCAGGAGCATGTCACCGGACCACTGATGACGGCTTTGCGCAAGAACCGCGTCAACCATGCCTACCTTTTTTCCGGCCCCAGGGGCTGCGGCAAAACCACCTCCGCGCGCATCCTGGCCCGTTGCCTGAACTGTGCCGAGGGCCCCACCGACACCCCCTGCGGCGTGTGCCCAAGCTGTGTGGAGCTGGCCCGCGGCGGTTCCGGCTCCCTCGACGTCATCGAGATTGACGCGGCCAGCCACGGCGGTGTGGATGATGCCCGCGATCTCCGTGAGCGCGCCACCTATGCCCCGGTCAGGGACCGCTACAAAATCTTCATCATCGACGAAGCGCATATGGTCACCTCGGCCGGCTTCAACGCCCTGCTGAAAATCGTCGAAGAGCCACCGGAACACATCAAGTTCATCTTCGCCACCACGGAACCGGACAAGGTCATTGGCACCATCCGCTCCCGCACGCACCACTACCCTTTCCGGCTGGTTCCGCCCGAGCCGCTGATGGCCTACCTGGAGCTCCTGTGCAACCAGGAGAACGTCCCGGTGGCCCCCGGCGTCCTGTCCCTGGTCATCCGCGCCGGTGGCGGATCCGTCCGCGACTCCCTGTCCGTCCTGGACCAGCTCATGGCAGGCGCAGGGCCGAACGGGCTCGACTACGAGCTCGCAGTTGCGCTGCTCGGCTACACGCACGCCTCGCTCCTGGACGACGTTGTGGAGGCTGTTGCAGCCTCGGACGCAGCCACCGTTTTCCGCGCGGTGGACCGCGTCATCCAAACCGGGCACGATCCTCGGCGCTTCGTTGAGGACCTCCTGGAGCGCTTCCGCGACCTGATCATCGTCCAGGCCATGCCGGAGAGCGCCCAGGTCATCCTGCGCGGAATGCCGGCGGACCAGATCGCCCGGCTGCAGAACCAGGCCCACAACCTTGGCGCCGCGGAATTGTCCCGTGCTGCCGATGTCACCAACACGGCGCTGACCGAGATGACAGGCGCCACGTCTCCGCGGCTGCACCTCGAGCTGCTCTGCGCCCGGATCCTGCTGCCAAGTTCGGAACAGAATGAACGCGGCATTGCTGCACGCATCGACCGCGTCGAGCGTCGGCTGAACTACTCCGGGCACGACGCCGGGGCTCCCGCCGGCCAGGGTGCCAGTGGAACGCTGGGTGCCGGTTCGGCACCACACACCCCTGCAGCAGCCGCGATTCCGGTGGCAGCACAGGCTGCCCCGGCCGCCGGTGGCCAGGCTTCCGAGCCCCACGCTCCCGCAGCCCAATCCCCCTCTGCTCAAGACGCCGCCGGCCAGGCCGCAAGCGTGCAGGCTCCCGCTGAGCAGGCTCCCGCTGGTCAGGCCCAAGTACCGCAGGCTGCTTCAGCACCGGCCCCTGCGGACGGACCCCAAGGGCAGACTCCCCGGGCCCCCCTCGCGTCGGCCCAGCCCCAGGCTGGTCCAGATGCACCTTCCCGTCCTGCAACGGGGGAATCTTCGCCGCGGACGGCGCACGGCGCTCCGGGTGCGGGAACCGCCTCGACCACGGATGGCCGCCCACCGCTGACCGCCCCGCGCGTGAGCACCAACGACTGGCCCGTGGATCAGCCTGGCAACGAGCGCCACCCGGGAGGCATCACCTCTCCGGTCCAACCCGGTGCAGGCCAACCGGCGCCCGAGTCCGGACCTGCTGCTGCGGCGACTGGCCCACAGCCCGCTTCGGAACAGGCCCAGCCCGCTTCGTCGCCAACCCGGCACGCAACCGCCCCCGCAGGTTCAGACCAAGCGTCGCATGGTCGCGGCGACGTCACCCCTGCCCCCGGCACCGCTTCCAGCGCCGGGCAGGACGCACCGCGGGTTACTGCGGCCCCCGGCGGCCCCGCAGGCATGGGCGACGTTGAAGTGCTTCGCCGTGCATGGCCGGACGTCCTGCAGACCCTGTCCAAAATCAAGCGCAGCACCTGGGCGCTGGTGGAACCGAACGCCCAGGTCAGTGCCTTTGACGGCAGCGTCCTGACGCTCGCTTTCGCAACCTCCGGTCTCGCCGGTGCCTTTGGGCGGGCGGACCATTCGGAGAACCTCCGCCAGGCGATCCACAAAACGGTGGGCATCGACTGCCAGATCAATGCAGTGGCGGCCGGCGCAGGCCAAGCGAGCGCTGAACCAAACCCAAAAGCACCCGCCAGCCAGGTAGCTACGGCCAAGCAGGTGCCCACGGCCAGCCCGGCGGCTACGGCCAGCTCAGCTGACGTTGCCTGGGGCCTGGCCCCGGCCCCCGCCGCGGTGCCTGAACCTGCTGATGCCGGTGGACGTCCCGTCCACAACGCGGCATCCTCGCAGCCAACCCGCACCGGTTCCTCCGCCGTGCCCGCGGGGACGGGCGCAGCGCAAGCGGCCGAACGGGCAGAAGCCTCCATGCCGCCGGCGCCGCGGGACCAAGCACAGGGAGCTCGGGCCGATGTCCTTGCACCCGGCCGCGCTCCCGGCAACCCCGGGGCTGACGGTACCCCCGGGGCTGACGGTAACCCCGGCAGGCCCGCACCGTCGGGTGCCGGAACACCCGGCAGCGCGCAGGCACCTACTGCCGCCAACAGGCCTGCCGGTTCCGCCGCACCTTCAGGTACCAGCGCTGCCGCAGGAGGGGACCCTTACGCGGCCTTGGCAGGCGACTACTCCTACTCGGACGACGACTGGGGACCGCCGAGGGACGAGGACGCTCCCCCGCTTGAGGAAGAACCCCCCATGGACTGGGCTCCCTCACCCGCAAAGGGAAGGAAACCAGCGGCAGTACCGGCCGCCGCGAGCGCCCAAACACCGGGGTCCGCTTCGGCGCCCGCCTCTTCACCGGCGCCGGCTGCATCCGCCGTTGGAGAGACCCCGCAGCGGCCTTCGGGCACGGCGGACGGCGCCCACGACCCCTGGACCCGCGCTGTGGAACAGGCCCCCGGCGTCTGGGTTGTGGGGACGGAAAGCAACGTGGGAGCCGCTCCCGCCGCGGGTGGAGCCAGCACGGAAGTGGACAACCCGTCCAGGCCGGCAGGTGTCACACCTGTGGCCAGCACGCCGCACTACGAGCCCGCCACGGCCCAGGCCCCGCCCTCCATCCCCGTTACTCCGTCAGCCGGACCGGCCCGCACCGCCGTGGCGGCGTCGGCACCAGTGGCGGCCACACCACCGGCGGCCGCACCAGCGGCAGCAGCATCGCCGGCGGCGGCCAGCCCGGAGCCGCAACAGGCCCGCGAGTACGCCATGGCATCTTCCGCACCGGCATCGGCAGCACCTTCACCGGCCCCTGCAACCGCCACGGCGCCGGCCCCGGCCGCCGCGACACGCCAAAGCCTCTACCAAAGGCTGTCCAACAGTCCCGAAGCCGAAGCCGGACGGGCCAAGGCTCCCGCACGGGCGGCCGCAGCCGCGGCTACGTATGTGCAGGACATTCCCAGCGCGGACGACGAAACCATCGAGGAGTCCGGCGTCTTCGGACGCGCTGCCGTGGAACGTATCCTGGGCGGAAAGCTGATCGAGGAACGCTCGCCGGACGGCAGCCCCATAGCTCCGCGCTACTGACGTCGGCCAGCCCCGCAACGGGGCGTCCGCGCCATGACCTGTAGAACATCCAAACCAAGCTAAAGAGGAAATTGTGTACGAAGGTGCGGTCCAGGAGCTTATCGACGAGCTCGGACGCCTTCCGGGAGTCGGTCCCAAGTCGGCGCAGCGGCTGGCATTCCACATCCTTGAAGCAGACCCGCAGGATATGAAACGGCTGGTGGAAGCCATCACCACGGTCAAGGACCGGGTCAAGTTCTGCACTGTCTGCGGCAACGTCACGGAGCAGGAGCTCTGCAACATCTGCCGGGACCCGCGCCGCGATCCGGCCCTCATCTGCGTGGTGGAGGAGTCCAAGGATGTCCTCGCGGTGGAGCGTACGCGCTCGTTCCGCGGGCGGTACCACGTGCTGGGCGGAGCCATCAATCCGATTGCCGGCATCGGCCCCGAACAGCTGCGCATCCGTGAGCTGCTCACCCGGCTGAATGACGGCGCCATCCAGGAAGTCATCATCGCCACCGACCCCAACCTGGAGGGCGAGGCGACGGCCACCTACCTGGCACGGATGCTCAAGACCATCGGGATTGCCGTCACGAGGTTGGCCTCCGGGCTGCCCGTGGGCGGCGACCTGGAATACGCGGACGAGGTCACGCTGGGCCGCGCGTTCGAGGGCCGGCGGAACGCCCTGGGCTAACCCCCGAGCGACAGGCAGGCAGGAGTCCGGTTTTCGGCAAGTGCAAAGCCGCGGAATCTGTCAGGCAGGCGGACGACGGCGGGACGCCGCCACGTGCGCGCCACCCAGCAGGGCGCCGGCCAGGCCAGCCTGCAGCAGGAGGCCGGCCGCTGCGAGGGGCGTCCTCGGCGAATCCATGCTCCTCGGTTCCCCATTGACGCACGGAACTCCGGTGCCGTCGGCAGCGGTCTGCAGCTCCTCCGAAAGCAAGCCGGGCAGTTCCTGCCCTGGCCCCGGTTCGCCGGTCAGCATCATCAACACCACAATGGGGCTCACAGCCGGCACCCACATGATCCGCTCCGTGCGGTAAACCTCAACAGTCCCGGCTGGGACCTGCGAGCACTCGTACGCAACGGGAGTCCCGTCTGCGTCCCGGTGCACGTTCAGGGCCACGGTAACCGGTTCTTCGGAGCGGACGGCAGGCACCAGCAGCGCACCGGCAACAGGTGTCCCCACCACGAGGAACAGGCCTAATGCCCAACCCGCCACGCCTACCAGGACAGGACGACCCACCAGGGCAGCCCCCGCAACACCCATCGCACCGAACAGGATCCCTTCCACCGCAGCCAGCCCAGCCGCGGTGACAGCAACGGATCCCGGGCCACCTGCAGCCACTGCCTGGATGAGAAGGCTGACCAGCACTAACAGGGCGAACACCAGGCCCTGCATTGCAGTTGCCAAAACGGAGGCAAGATAACCCGAATGGTGCTCTCCGGCCGAGGCTTGCCGCAGCTGCCAGGACATGCCCCAGTGCATCCCCACCAGGGCCGCCGCCGCCGGAAGCAGCGAGGACGCAAAGACGTAGACCAGCAGCGCAGCAGGAAGCAGGCCGGCCTGGTCGCCTTCCGCACCGGCCATCAACCACACCAGGCCTGCAGCGAAGGCCCACGCCGCACACGCTGCGCCCACCGCAACGGCCCAAAAGCGAAGCGAAACGATACTGACGCGCCAGGCCACGACAGCCGAAAGCAGCGCCGCCCGGAACGCCGGACCGGCCGTACCCCCGCCGTCGTCGTCGGCGTCATCCCCTGCGCCCGGGGATCCGGAAGGATCCATGCCTCGCGGGCGAGGGTCCCTGCCGATCGGCTCAAAAAAAGGCTCCGGCGCGGGACTTTCGGAAGGTTGCCGCTGATCGGTCACGTCGGGTCCGCCTTCCCTGGACAGGCCCCAGCCCCGGAAGCGGCCGGCGGCTGCCGGCCAGCTGAGTTACAGCTGGTTCAATCGTGGGATACCGGCCCCGGGCTGTCCAGATCCCGCCAGGCTTAACCTCTAAAGGTCCCGCCCGCCGGCGCCGGAATCAGACCCGCCGGCGCGTTCAGGCGATGCGGGTCCCGCGGGCGAGCTTGCGGGCCGGCGTCCGGAGCGAACGCCAGCCGAGCCACAGCAGGAGGCCGGACAGCACGAGTTGGAGGCCGAGCCCCAACGGCCACAACGGGGTCTTTTGCCCCAGATATGTGGGCCGGACCTTGCCGTTGACGCATGCAGTGGTCCCTTCCGGCCCGGCCATGGCCTGGCGGGCTGCCTGGCTGATGCCTTCGATCGCACCGATGGATGTGAAGTTCTGTTGCGACGTCCTGTCCGGATACGGAATGGCGTCCGCCACCACTACGAAAGGATTCATGGCAAGCGTCCAAGCCACCCGTTCGGTGTGCATGGCGGACTGTTCCCGCAGGGGTCCGGCACAGGTGTATGCGGCGTCCGTGGGCTCTGACTGCAGCGGCGCGTACTCACGGTACTGGGGGTTGTTGGCCATCACCGTGCCCTGGGTCAGCCCGGTACCCAGCCCAAAGGAGATCACGGTGCCCACCACCAGGCCGGCCACGGCCAGATAGGTCACCACAATGGAAAACAGCGGGCGGCCGGCCAGCGCGGAAATGCCTACGCCGATGGCGCAAACAATGCCTACCTCAACGGCCAGCATCACCACCGACACCAGGATGTATGCGGGAGTCAGGCCACCCAGCGCCACGCCAATCACCAGGAACGGGGTACTGGCCACCAGGAACGCGAGGGCCGCGGCCCAGGCCGCAAAAAACTTGCCCCAAAGGATCTGGCCCGGTTCCAGCAGCGTGACCTGGAGGATGGCCAAGGTGCCGCCTGCCCGGTCCCCATTCACGGCGTTGGCCGACAATGCCGGTGCCACCAGAAGGGCGAACAGCAGGACAAAGGCCAGCACCACCTCAAAGATCAGCGAACCCGGGCCCGTGAACGCTGTTCCAGACACGTCACCGAAGTCGCGCCGGAAGGCATTCGAGGCACTCCAGCTCGCCCACGTTAGCCAAGTCACCAGTCCGGTCAAGGCGAACCAGATGGCCAGCATGATGTACCAGCCGCGGGACCGGAGCCGCTGCTTCAGCTCCAATGCCACCACATGCGCTACCCCCGCCAGGTACGGGCCGGGCGCTGCGCGGCGGGCAGACTCTTCCCGGTTTTCCGTCATGCTGCTCATCGCCGTTCCCCCTCGAGGTTCATGTAGGTCTCCTCCAACGCGCCAACGGCCGGGGCGAAGGAACGGATTCCGACGCCGGCAAGCACCAGGTCGCGCAGGAGCCGCTCCGCCCCGAGCTCGTTGTGCAGAACGAGGCTGACACCCGGCCGGCGGCCTTCCTCACGGCGGAAGTCGAGCCCCAGCCGCGCCAGTTCCGCGGCGAGCGCGGCTGGATCGGCGGCAGTGATCGCATAGCGGCGGCCAGCGGCGGCCGCTTCCTCGGTGGTCTGCTGCCGGACGGTGCGGCCGTTGTTCACGAACACTGCACCGTCCGCGATCTCGTCAAGTTCGCTGAGGACGTGTGAGGACACCACCACGGCTTTTCCTTCGGCGGCGAGTTGCCGGAGCGTGGTCCGCAGCTCAATGCGGGAGCCCGGGTCCAGGCCTGATGCAGGCTCGTCCAGGAGCAGCACGGACGGATCGTGGATGAGTGCGCGCGCCAGGCTCAACCGCTGCTGCTGCCCGCGGGACAGGACCCGGGCGGGCTGGTCGGCGAGGTCTGCCAGCCGGACACGCTCCAGCATGTCGGTGACCCTCGGGGCGATCCCGGACGCGGGCAACCGGTAGAACCTGGCCATCTGGGTCAGGATCTCCCGGGCCGTCAGCGATTCCCACACGCCCAGGGTGTCCGGCATCCAGCCCAGCCGGCTTCGCACCTCCGCGCGGTTCCGGACCGGGTCCAGGCCGCCAACAGTAATGGTGCCCTGGTCCGGGGCCAGTAACGAGGCCAGCATGAGAAGCAGGGTGGTTTTTCCTGCGCCGTTGGGGCCGATGAGTGCCGTCACCCTGCCCGCCGGGGCGTGGAAGTCCATATGGTCCACCGCGCGGACGGCGCCGAAGCTGCGGCTCACCCCCTGGGCCGTGATGCCGCCGTCGGGAACCTGCTGCCCGCCGGGCTGTTCCGAAACTATTGCCATAGTGTGCGCACCTGTCCCCCACAGTGTTGCGTTGTGCTGATCCTCCCAGCGTACGCCAGCGGACATGGCCGGACTGTCGTCCTCCGGGCTGAGATTCGGTCACAATTCAACGGCGCGGTACGGGCGGCGATAAACTGTCGGAGGACGCCGGGCCGCCCCGCTGCCTGGCTTCCGAAAATCCCATTGATCCGATGAAGGTATGCGCCATGAGTACGCCCACTACCGAAGTGCACAACGCGACGCAGCCGCAGGGCCTGCAGGCCGGCGGTGCGGTAACCAAACAACTCATCGTGCAGAAGTTCGGCGGGTCCTCCGTGGCGGACGCTGACGGCATTAAGCGCGTTGCCGCCAGGGTGGTAAACGCCCAGCAGGCCGGCAACGAGGTTGTTGTGGTGGTCTCCGCCATGGGCGACACCACCGACGAACTCCTGGAGCTCGCCGCCCAGGTCACCGACTCCGCCCCCGCCCGCGAGATGGACATGCTGCTCTCCGCCGGCGAACGTATCTCCATGGCCCTGCTGGCCATGGCCATCAACAAGCTCGGTGCGTCGGCACAATCCTTTACGGGGTCGCAGGCCGGCATGATCACCGATGGCATCCACGGCAAGGCCCGCATCATCGATGTGGACCCGCACCGCATCCGCACCGCGCTGGACAAGGAAAATATTGCCATCGTGGCCGGCTTCCAGGGCATGAGCCGGAGCACCAACGAAATCACCACCCTGGGCCGCGGCGGTTCGGACACCACAGCGGTGGCCCTGGCTGCGGCACTGGAAGCTGACGTCTGCGAGATCTACACGGATGTGGACGGCATCTACACGGCCGATCCCCGGGTGGTACCGTCCGCCCAGAAGATCGACACCATTTCCAGCGAGGAGATGCTGGAGCTTGCGGCGTCCGGCGCCAAGATCCTGCACCTCCGGTGCGTCGAGTACGCCCGCCGGTTCGGCGTGCCGCTGCACGTCCGTTCCTCATTCAGCCAGCACGAAGGCACCTGGGTCATTCCCAGCGCCGAAGACAAGATCACCACTCAAGAGGGAGTTGCCTTGGAGCAGCCAATCATCTCCGGCGTTGCGCACGACCGCTCGGAAGCCAAGGTCACCGTTGTGGGCGTTCCGGATATTCCGGGCAAGGCCGCCGCTATTTTCCAGGTCATTGCCGATGCCCATTCCAACATCGACATGATCGTCCAGAACGTGTCCACCCACGGGACCGGCAAGACCGACATCTCCTTCACGCTGCCCATCGTTGAGGGCGCCGATGCCCTTGCCGCCCTGCACGCCGCGCAGGACAAGATCGGCTTCGAAACCATCGAATACAACGAGAAGATCGGCAAGCTCTCCCTGATCGGCGCCGGCATGCGGTCCCACCCGGGTGTCTCGGCCACCTTCTTCAAGGCGTTGTCCGACGCCGGCATCAACATCAACATGATCTCCACCTCGGAAATCCGGATCTCCGTGGTCACCCATGCAGACCTGCTGGATGAGGCTGTCCGCGTGATCCACAATGCTTTCGAGCTGGACAGCGACAACGAAGCCACCGTTTACGGCGGCACCGGCCGCTGACCTTCGCAGGCAAGCAAGAGCCGGGCCGTCTTCCATTCGTTTATGGAAAGGCGGCCCGGCTCCTTTATGTTGTGCGGCCTGGGAGCTGTGTACCGGAATGGTTCAGCTTTCCCGTTCCAGGTCTTCGCGCCGGACGGCGTAGTGGTGGCCTGTTGAGTCGGTTTCCACCACGAAGTGCGAAAGGTCCTCTTCCGAGGCCTGCTCGAAATCGTCGTGCCTGTGGATCACCGGAGTATCGGCATCAAGCCGGGTCGCTGGACCGAAGAAGAAGCGGAGCCGGTCCGTCATGCTCATGAATCCGCTGAGTACGTGTGCCACTGTTTCCCACCCCCTTCCCCGATGCGAGGAAATGAGCCGTTGGCTCCACCCGGGAGCCGGTGCCCCTCATTTTACGCCGGAGAAGGGCAAAAAGCTCCGGAATATGGAGCCTCAACCCCCGGCGTGAAGCGGCTGCGGATCCGCTGGCGGGCGGGCCGCTTACCTGTCAGCGCAGGGACTTGTCGCCCGGATCCTTCGGCACCACGTAGGTACTCCCGTCCGGCCGGGTGATGGTTTCCCACTGCTGGCTTTCAGCCTCGCGCTGAGCGAGCAGGCGGCGGTTTTCCTCGGTCATGGCGTGGCCGAGGGCGGAACGGTTGGCCGGCCCGAAGACTGCCCGCAACTTGCCGGTGGCCCGCATGAACCGCTGGGAAGCATTGCCCCTGTCTTCAGTATTGCGCCTGGCCATGATCTTTCCTTCCATCTGACATTCTGCCTAACAAAAGTGTACGCTAATTATTAGTGCACTAACAGTTGGAGGATTGATGACCACCGCAGCAGCCCCGGACGCCCGCGAAGACGACCTGCTCCTGGAGCACCAGTTGTGCTTCGCCCTGACCGTGGCTTCCCGCAGCGTCGTGGGCGCCTACAAGCCCGTCCTCGAAAGACTGAACCTGACCCACCCGCAGTACCTCGTCATGCTCGCCCTCTGGGAAGCCAGTCCCCGCACCGTCAGGAACATCAGCGAAGCCCTGGCCCAGGAACCGGCCACTATTTCGCCGCTGTTGCGCCGTCTTGAAGCGGCCGGATTCATCACCCGGCAACGGGCAGACGGGAACGAACGTGCCCTTTCGGTGGAACTCACGCCGAAGGGCGCCGCCCTCCGGCAGGAGGCGCTCAAGGTTCCCGGCACCATGATGGACAGGCTGGGACTCACCCGCGGGCAGGTCACCGAACTGCACGCCAGCATGATGGCGCTCATCGCCGCCACGTCCGGCAGCGGGGAGCCGTAGGCAACACAGCACGCACGCCTCCAGCGCACCAGCCCGGATCAGCGCAAGCAGCGTCACCCACCGGGTAAAGGCGGCACAACCCGGGGAAGCTAGAATCGAGGCATGAATGAGGCGTCGGACCATGCGTAACCTGCGGCTTCACATCGCGGCCCTTGCCGTCACTGCAGGGCTGCTCTCCGCCTGCACCGGCGGCCCGGACGGCGCCAATCCACCGCCTTCATCCACTTCCCCGGCACAGTCGCCAACCTCCTCCGCCACGTCTTCGGCAACCGTGCCTCCGTCAACAGCCACCCCGTCCCCTGACACCGAAACCTCAGTTCCGGCCCCGCCGCCCGCTTCCCCGTCCGCACTGCCGGCCGGGCCCGGCAAGGGCAATGCCGAACTTGCCATCACTGTCATTCCGGCAGAAGGCCAGGCCGCACTGAACTACACGCTGGTGTGCGAAGCCGGAGTGCCGGCAGTCGAAAGCAGCCACCCGACGGCTGACGCAGCCTGCGCCGCCCTCAAACGGAACGCGGCCCTGCTGAACCCGGCGCCCCGCACGGCCCAGGCCTGCACCCAGCAATATGGCGGACCGGAAAAGGCGACCGTGAGCGGCGTGGTTGACGGAACCGCCGTCGAGGCATCCTTTGCCCGCACGGACGGTTGCGAGATCAGCGCCTGGGACGCCGCGAAAGACATCCTGGGAGGCGCCGGTGGAGCAACTTAAGCTCCTGGCGGCGAACGAGTGGCGTGCGAGGGAAGAGGCCCACCAGCTGCGCGTCGGCCGCTACGCCGATCCCTACTTGGAGCGGAGGTCCGCCGGACGGAAACACCCGGTGGAGGACTTCCTCTTCACCTACTACACGCAAAAACCGGGCCAGCTTCGCCGCTGGCACCCGGGCGCCGCAACCGTCCTGGCGGGCAGTGCGGGCGAGGCCCGGCGCGGCTGGAAGCACTACCGGGTGCTCGACGACGGCGAATTGGCTGCGCTCGGCCTGCCTGCGGGAAGCACGGCGGTCACCTTCGACCGGGCCGCCTTCCTGGCGGACCGTGCGGACGCGGTGGCATTTGCTGGGATCATCCTGCGCGGAACGGCGGCCAGGCCTGCCCAGTTCGGCTGCTTCGGCCTGCACGAATGGGCCATGGTGTACCGCCAGGACAAGTTCGACCTTCGCCACGAATACCTGAAGCTGCGCCTGGGCTCCGAGGGAACCGACCAGGTGGTGGAGGATAACCGCATCCGTTGCACGCATTTTGATGCGTTCCGTTTCTATACCCCTGATGCATTGCCGCTCAATGAGCACCTTCCCACTCGGGACTCCCAACGGCACATGGAACAGCCCGGCTGCCTGCACGCCAACATGGACCTCTACAAATGGGCCTACAAGCTGCTTCCGGCACTTCCGAGCGAGCTGGTCATGGACTGCTTCGAGCTTTCGTGGCGGATCCGTGCCATGGATATGCAGGCCTCCCCTTACGACCTCGCCGGCTGGGGCTACCCGCCCATCCGGATCGAGACCGCCGATGGTAAGGCCGACTATGTTGCCCGGCAGCGAAGCTTTGCCCAGGAAGCGGCAACACTTCGGGGCCGGCTGGCAGCGGCTTTGGCGGAGGCCACAGGCCGGGCCACCAGGCCCGGGGAAGGAGAAGTCCATGGAGAACAAGGCGCAGCCTGATCCCGGATCCGTTCACCTGGTCATCAACCTCAGTGAAACCCCGGACGGCCCGCACCATGAGTTCACCCTGCAGGCCAGCAACGGCAAGGCGTCCCCCGCCTCGACAGTACCGGACCCGCAGGCGGCCCTTGACGCCGTCCTAAAACATGGACCGGCGATCTTCTTTCCGGAGCCCGGGCCGCCGCGCCTGTGTACCCAGCAGTATGGCGGGCCCCAGCAGGCCGTCGTCACGGGGACGTTCCACGGCAAGCGCGTTCACACCACGCTGACCCTGACTGATGGCTGCGAAATTTCCCGGTGGCGGGCCCTTGCTCCGCTGCTGGGCGGAACTGCCGGAGCGGCCGGCACCACCTAGCCGGACAGCTTCCCGACCCGAAACGAGGATGGCCGGCGGATCGCAGTCGTTCCGCCGGCCATCAGTTATCCGGTTGTCCAGGCTCCGGGCCTCTTGAGAGGCTGCGGCCTAGATTCCCAGGTTGGAGCTTCCCGATTCGTCCTGGAACTCCTTCTTCTTCTTTTCCTTCTTGACCTTGTCCTTCTTGTCCTTCTTGCCCGGGTCCGTCTGCTCGTCATCCGGGACCACGGCACCGGCGCCCGGTGTCACTACCACCGAAACAAAAGTGGGGGTGGCACCGCCGGAGTAGTTGACCCGCCCGATGTAGGAACCCGGCTGGAGGTTCTGCCACGACAACGTCACGTCACCGGCAGTGCCGTTTGCCAGCCGAAGCGGGTTGGGGCTCACCGAAGCGTTGCCCACGTTGGCACCCAGGACCGCAGCATCCAACGACGCCTTGGTGGGTTGTCCGTTGGGGCTTGCGTAGAGGTTGGCGAACATTGTGTACACGCCGGCCTTGGGATTGGCGACGGACACCGATTCGCTGGCGGACACCGTCTGCGAGGCGAGTTGCTTGCCGTCCGGGGTGAACACCAGGAGATCGAAGTCAGCGTTCTCGTCCGAGGAGAAGACGGAGAACTTGGCCAGCGGCGAGCCTGCCGCCACCGTCACCTGCTTCATGGCGTTGGAAGTGTTGTTCGCCAGGGCCAACGGCCCCGGGACCAGTTCCACGGCCGTCGAATCCGCCTTGGACAGGCCGTCCACCGTCATGCTGACCGGCGCGTTGGTGCCGGACACCACGGGAATCTTCCCCTGGCCGGTGCCGCCCACTGAGCTGAACGCGGCATTCGCCGGTGCCACCACGGACTGCGGACGGACCGCTACCGGAGAAGCGACGTTCTTGCCGGCACCCTGCCAGACCAGGCTGCCCATGGCGAACTGGCCCGTGGGGGCGGAGGCGTTTTCAAACTTGACCTTGAACGTCCGCTTCTCACCCACCGCGCTGAAGTTCAGGATCGAGGGGGTCACCGTGACTTTGACGCCCGGCACATTCACCTGGGCGCGGTACAGGCCGGGGGTCAGCGCCGTCACCGTGCGGGTCACCTCGGTCCTGCCGGTCAGCGCACCGAGTGCAAACGAGGCCACGTTCACGTCACGCGGCGCCGTGGTTCCCAGATCCGGGATGCCCAGGTCCAGCCCGGTTCCCTGGATGAACTTCAGGTAGTCGGTCTCGTTGGCGTCGTACACCAGGCCCGGGTCCAGGACCTTGGCAACGGACACCTGGCCGGCGCCGGTGGCGAAGACGTCCGTGTTACGGCTGCCGTCCGCGTTCTTGACGTCCGTAGCGGTGGTCATCATGGCGGACTTGACCGTTGCCGGCGACCAGGTGGGGTTCTTGCCCAGCACCAGCGCTCCGAAGCCTGCCACGTGCGGGGCGGCCATTGACGTTCCGGACATCATGCCGAACTGGGCGCCGGCTTCACCGATGGGTGAAACGCCGGCCAGCACGGCGACGCCGGGAGCAGCGACGTCCGGCTTCAGCAGGTCGGAATCCGTAGCCAGCAGCGGGCCGCGTGAGGAGAATCCTGCGATCTGCGGCTGAGGCTCCTGCGGCAGGCCGGTGGTGTCCTTGTTCACCAGCGCGGCCTTGATGGCGGGGTTGGCCGCCAGCTTGTCCTTGATCTGCTGCGTTGCCGGCGGATTCACATGGACAGTGGGAACGGCGTGCTGGTCCACGTCCTCGGAGGACGGAGTGACGTTGACGAGGATCATGCCGACGCCGCCGGTGCGCTTGACCTCGGCGCTCTTGGCCACGCGGTCAACCACTCCCCGGTCACAGACAACGATCTTGCCGGCCACCTTGGCGGGGTCCAGCGTGTTCGGTCCGCAGAGTTCGGGGCTGGCGGCTCCTGCTGCGGCAGCCGATGCGGCGAGGACCAGCGGGCTGGCCGGGACGTTGTTGGCCATGAGGCTGGCGCCGCGGTACTTGCTGCCGTCCTCGAATTCAACAGTTCCCTGCAGTTCGGTGGAGAAGGACGATGCAGCGACAGTGGTGAGCCAGGGTGCGCCGTGGTTCACGGTACTGGCCGTGGGGCCGCTGTTGCCCGCGGATGCAGAAACGAAGACTCCGGCTGAGGCGGCGGAAAGGAAGGCCAGGGCAACCGGGTCCGTAGTGGTGGAGGTGCTGCCCGAAATGGAGTAGTTCAGGACATCCACGCCGTCCAGGATCGCCTGGTTGATGGCGGCCACCGATGCGGAGCTGTAGCAGCCGCCGGTGTTGGGGTCGGTGTCTTCCCAGCAGACCTTATAGATGGAGAGCTTGGCCGCCGGAGCGATGCCGCCGGTGATGCCCATGTCACGCCCGCCCAGGTTGGCCCGGACGTTCGCGTTTCCGGCGGCGGTGCTGGCGGTGTGGGTGCCGTGGCTTCCGACGTCAACGGGTGAGAGAACTTCTTCGGGGGCACGGTTGGCCTCCGGGACGTACTTCTTGAAATCATCGGCGAAGTAGCGGGCGCTGAGAACCTTGGAGTTGCAGGCGCTGCCGTCGAAGGCTGCACCGGTACCCTCACCCTTCTGGCATTCGCCCTCGAACGTGTCGCCGTCGGACTTCAGCATGGCGATCTTGCCGTCTGCCGTCCGGTAGGGCACGCCAACCTCAGGGTTTCCGGCCAGCGGCTTGACGTCGGTTCCGGCGAAGAAAGGGCTGGAAGGGGTGTAGCCGGAGTCGATGACTCCCACCACAACACCCTTGCCGGCGTTCTCAGTTCCACCGAAGGATGTGTTCCAGATGCCTTGCGGGCCGGAGAGCTGGAGGAAATCGGTGGTGGAGTAGTCCGGCGCGTTCTCCGTATCCGGCGCCACCATGAGGACCTTCGGGTCCTTGGCCAGCTTCAGCGCCTGGTCGGCGGAGAGGTCAGCAGCAAAACCATTGATGGCGGCGGTGAAGTTGCGCTTGATCTGGACACTTTCGTCCTTGGCAATCTCGCGCTGCTGGGTTTCGAGGTGCTGCTGGTAGCGCTGCACCTCCGGCCGTCCGGCGTCGAGCTTCTTTCCGCTTTCCGGCTTCGTGGCGCTCAGGTCGCCGGTGCCGCCTGCATAGGTGGCTGCGGGCTTTTCCGCCAGCACCACGATGTACCTGCCGGCCTGGTAGTCCTTGGGGTCAAGGTCTTTCTGCTGGACCGACGGAACCTGCCCCGTGGCGGGGGCTGCCGTGGCCGGCGCGGCTGCCACTGAACCAAGAAGCAGCGGAATCCCGACGGAGAACGCAGCTGCCCTCCGGAACCCGCCGCCCCTTGCAGGGCTCTTTCCTGTTAATTTCACGTGCACCCTTTCACGACGAACCGGCCTGTCAGGATTAGAGGGCCGGAAACGACCGGCTTGGTACAGGGAATTACAGGTTTTGTAATTCGATAAGACCAGCCGGTTCACAGAGTACAGACTGATAGCCCAATATGACATAGGGCACAAACGGCGAATTTTCGCCAGTCAAAACAACGCTGGCGGAGACACAGACGGGCATCCCGGGAAGCCCTGCCCAAGCGAGGCGGGGCGCAAGAATACCCGGCAGGACACTACTGCCGGGGGGTCCGGACCACTTCGCTGATCCATTGCCGGGTCTTCTCGTCCACCGGACCGGCCGTGCGGTTTTCCCGGGCACGGCGGTCGGCTTTGATCTTCTGGAAGACCATCCGGCCCAGGCCGGCAAATACGGCTGCGGCCATCACTGGCAAAAGGACGGACTTCGAATTCTCTGCCATCCCGTCATCCTAGTGAAGGGTCCCTTTCAACTCCATAGGGGGATTGGCCACAAGCGCCGGATTCTTCTTCGGTGTGCCCGGCCGTGACGTGGATCTACCGAATACAGGGTGGGGCCGCCGGGCCGGTAGAATGATAGGGCAAGCTCGCGGAGCGCCCGTCCACAAAGTCTGGAACACTGCCTTACAGTGTGCCCCCAACACCGGTACGGCGTGAGACGGCATCACTCCGCTGCGCCCTTACCCAAGCTCACGCACAGGAGTTGCCGGATGCCCCGGATCGTTGTTGACGTCATGCCCAAGCCCGAGATTCTTGACCCCCAGGGAAAGGCGATTGTCGGCGCTCTTCCCCGCCTCGGCTTCACCAGCTTCAGCTCTGTCCGCCAGGGCAAGCGCTTCGAACTGACCGTGGACGGCGAGGTGACGGAGGAGATCCTGGCCCAGGCCCGCGACGCCGCTGAAACCCTCCTGTCCAACCCCGTGATCGAGGACGTCGTCAACGTCGAGGTCGTCGAGGCCTGACATGACTGAACTTCCCCTGATCGGCGAGGCCATCGCCGTCGCGGCGGAGCCGCGCCTCGCCGGCGCCCGGATTGGCGTCGTTACCTTCCCCGGAACCCTTGATGACCGGGACGCTGCCCGCGCAGTGCGCCTGGCCGGCGGCACCGCCGTCGAGCTCTGGCACGGCGACACCGAACTCGGTGACGTGGACGCCGTCGTCATACCCGGCGGTTTCTCCTACGGTGACTACCTCCGCGCCGGCGCCATTGCCCGCTTCGCGCCGCTGATGTCCAAGATCATCGACGCCGCCAACAGTGACGCCAAGCTGCCCGTCCTGGGCATCTGCAACGGCTTCCAGATCCTCACGGAATCGCACCTGCTGCCGGGATCGATGATCAAGAACGATCACCTGAAGTTCCTGTGCCGCGACCAGATCCTGCGCGTGGAGAACAGCAACACAGCCTGGACCCTGGACTACGAGGCGGGCCAGGAAATCACCATCCCGCTGAAGAACCAGGATGGCCAGTACATCGCTGACGACAAGACCCTGGACGCCCTTGAGGCTGAGGGCCGCGTCGTCTTCCGTTACGTGGGCTCCAACCCGAACGGTTCGCGGCGCGACATCGCCGGCATCTCCAACGCGGCCGGCAACGTGGTGGGCCTCATGCCGCACCCCGAGCACGCCGTGGAACAGGGCTTCGGCCCCGAACCTGCATTTTCCCGTGAGACGGGTATCGGCGGGTCCGATACCGACGGACTGGGCTTCTTCACCTCCGTTTTGACCAAGATTGTGGGAGGCGACAAGTGACCACCGAAACCACCAAGAAGTTCAACATCGACACGGTGGAGAACGCCGGCAAGACTCCGAAGACGGACCTGCCGTGGGCCGAGCTGGGCCTGAAGCGCAACGAGTTCGACGAGATCGTCAAGGTCCTGGGCCGCCGCCCCACCGGCGCCGAACTGGCCATGTACTCCGTCATGTGGAGCGAGCACTGCTCCTACAAATCCTCCAAGAACCACCTGCGCCAGTTCGGCGAAAAGGTCACCGAGGAAATGAAGAAGGACATGCTGGTGGGCATCGGCGAAAACGCCGGCGTCACCAACCTGGGGGACGGCTGGGCCGTGACCTTCAAAATCGAATCGCACAACTCGCCGTCGTTCGTTGAGCCCTACCAGGGTGCGGCCACCGGCATCGGCGGGATCGTCCGCGACATCATCTCGATGGGTGCACGCCCCGTGGCCGTCATGGACCCGCTGCGTTTCGGCGCCATCGACCACCCTGATACGGCGCGCGTCATGCACGGCGCCGTGGCGGGCATCGGCGGCTACGGCAACTCGCTGGGCCTGCCCAACATCGGCGGCGAGATGGTGTTCGACTCCGTCTACCAGGGCAACCCGCTGGTCAACGCCCTGGCTGTCGGCGTCATGCGCCATGAGGACATCCGCCTCGCCAACGCCTCGGGCAAGGGCAACAAGGTGGTCCTGTTCGGTGCCCGCACCGGCGGTGACGGCATCGGCGGCGCGTCCGTGCTGGCCTCCGAATCCTTTGATGACACCAAGCCGTCCAAGCGTCCGGCCGTCCAGGTGGGCGACCCGTTCGCCGAGAAGGTCCTCATCGAGTGCTGCCTGGAGCTGTTCAAGGGCTCCCTGGTGGAGGGCATCCAGGACCTCGGCGCGGCTGGTATCTCCTGCGCCACGTCCGAGCTCGCGTCCAATGGCGACGGCGGCATGCAGGTTGAGCTGACCTCCGTGCTGCTGCGTGA
The DNA here is from genome assembly GCF_000022025.1 of Pseudarthrobacter chlorophenolicus A6. Classification (GTDB taxonomy): domain Bacteria; phylum Actinomycetota; class Actinomycetes; order Actinomycetales; family Micrococcaceae; genus Arthrobacter; species Arthrobacter chlorophenolicus. The sequence continues at coordinate 718,762 of NC_011886.1, read as the reverse complement.
CCCCACGCTGACCCCGGGCGAGATCCTGATGTCCGAATCGCAGGAGCGCATGATGGCCGTCGTGACGCCGGAGAACGTGGAAGCGTTCGAAGCCGTCATGGACAAGTGGGCCGTGGAGTACTCCTGGCTGGGCGAGGTCACCGACACCGGCCGCCTCATCATCACCTGGGAAGGCGACGTGATTGTCGACGTCGACCCCCGCACCGTAGCCCACGACGGTCCGGTCTACGACCGTCCGTTTGCCCGCCCCGAGTGGCAGGATTCCGTCCAGGCGGACACCTTCACCGGCTCTGTTCAGGATGCCGGCCGCCCGGCCGCCCCTGCCGAGCTGGCCAAGGCCGTAACGGAACTCGTGGCATCGCCGAACATGTGCTCGAAGTCCTGGATCACCAACCAGTACGACCGGTACGTGGGCGGCAACACCTCCATGGCGTTCCCGGACGACGCCGGCGTGGTCCGCGTTGATGAGGAAACCGGCCTGGGCGTGGCCCTCGCCACCGACGCCAACGGCCGCTACACGTACCTCGATCCCTACCACGGTGCACAGCTGGCCCTGGCCGAGGCGTACCGGAACGTTGCCACCGCAGGTGCCATCCCCATGGCCGTCAGCGACTGCCTGAACTTCGGTTCCCCCGAGGACCCGGATGTCATGTGGCAGCTCGCCGAAGCCATCCGCGGCCTGTCTGATGCCTGCCAGGTACTCGGCATCCCCGTCACCGGCGGCAACGTGTCGCTGTACAACCAGACAGGCACCACGCCCATCCACCCCTCCCCCGTGGTGGCGGTCCTGGGCAAGCTCGACGACGTTGCCCGCCGCACGCCGTCGGGCTGGCGCGAGGACGGCCAGGCGATCTACCTGCTGGGCACCACCACTGCCGAGCTGGACGGTTCAGAATGGGCCAACATGCGTGGCCACCTGGGCGGCCAGCCGCCGAAGGTGGACCTTGAGACCGAGCGCGCACTGGGCGAGATCCTGATCAACGCCTCCCGCGACGGCATGATCGACGCCGCACACGACCTCTCCGAGGGTGGCCTGGCTGCCGTACTGGTGGAGTCCTCGCTGCGCTACGGTGTCGGTGCGCGGATTGCGCTGCAGGACGTCATGGACCGCGACGGCGTGGACCTGTTCACGGCGCTGTTCTCCGAATCCCAGGGACGCGCCGTCGTGGGCGTTCCCCGCTCGGAGGAAGTGCGCTTCACGGACATGTGCACCGCCCGCGGTTTCGCGCACACCCGCATCGGCGTGGTGGACGCAGCCAGTGGTGCCCTGGAGATCAACGGCGTGGACAGCCTGTCCCTCGACGCACTCCGCGAAGCCCACGAAGGGACCCTGCCGAAGTACTTCGGCTGATACCTTCCTCCTCCCCCATCGATTGCTCCGTACTTGTCGTTTTGAACCGTCAGAACGACAAGTACGGAGCAATCGTTTTAAGAACCCCTCCGCCAGCCAGCCTGCGCCAGGGCAACCAAGACTTTGGCCGCGGCCGGTTTCGCGTCGTTGACCATGTGCCGCTTGGAAATCCTGACCTCCGTCCACCCCAACGCGGCGTACCGTTCAGAGCGCGCGATATCCCTGGCGATTTGGCTTTCCTCGCCGTGGTGTTCGCCCTCGTACTCGATTCCGATCCTGTATTTGCGGTAGGACAGGTCGGGCTCGTGATGCCTGCTACCGTCCTCCGTGATTCAAGTTCGGGGCGCGGAACACGGACGCAGGCATCCCCCATGGCCACGATCTCATCAAGGGACAGCATCTCGGCCATGTCCAACCACGTCCGCGCCGGCGTGGTCACCGGAACCCCGTCAATAGTGGTGACTTCATCCTCGTACAGCTTCATGCGGTGCACGAGGACGTGGGGCCTGTCGAGGTGGGCTGCGCCTTCGGGACGGATGAGGTGGTACGCGTCGGAGGCGCCATCCTGGCGCCGCTGCGGCAGTGAATGCAGCTCGGCCGCAGTAACGTGCGAGGCAGCGCAAAGCACATTGACTTCGATGAAGGGCCGGACCCGAACGCCTAAGGGGAGCGCCGTCGTCGTGCTTTCCATCCTGATTCCCCTGCCGCGGTACGTCAGCGACCCATGCCGCCAGCGGCGCGGGGAGATTCCGGCAACTGAAGCGTCAACAAGGGTGAAGGGGCGTCCCCGGAGTTCCTCCGGCAGCGGTTGTGGAGTCTTCATCGATCCATAAGAGCAGAATCCTGGCAACACCCGCAGAAGTTATCCACACCATCCATCGGCTGCTGAGTACTTGTCGTTTAGAGCGGCCAAAACGACAAGTACTCAGCAACCGATGGGGTCAGTCCTCGCTGTGCAGGTCCCGGCGGCGGGCGCTGAGCAGCTCGATTTCCGGGCGGCCCGCCACGAAGCGTTCGACGGCGTCGAGCACCTCCACGAGGTGCGCGCGGTCGGCTGCCACCAGGCCTGCGCCAACCCTGGTGCGCCGGTACTGGTCGTGGTCCCCCACCTCGGCCACCGAGACGTCGTAGCGGCGTTTTAGTTCGGCAAGCAGCGGCCTGATGACGGAGCGTTTCTCCTTCAGGCTTTGGACGTCGCCAAGGAGGATGTCCAACTCGATCCAGCCGACCCACATGGCTGCGGTCCTTCCCTAGCCGATGGTGAGCTCGCCCATGCGGTCCCAGCCGTCGCCGTCGAGCTGGCGGCTGACGATACGGGGAGTTTCGGCGAGTGCCTGCGGCATGTCCGCCATGGCCTTCTTGAAATGTTCGCTGTTCACGTGGTCGCCCGCGGCGTCGTCCTTGAAGGCTTCAACGAGGACGTACTCGTTGGGGTCGTCCAGGCTGCGGGACCAGTCGAACCAGAGGTTTCCCGGCTCCTGCCGGGTTGCCGCGGTGAAGTCGGCCACCAGCTCCGGCCAGCGCTCCGACCATTCCGGCTTGACCTTGAACTTGACGACAATAAAGATCACTGGGATGTTCCTTCCGCGGCGAGTGTGCGTGCCCCTTCAATGTACCGGGAAGTAACGTACCGCTGGGCTGCCCGGGTCACCAGTCCGCCGGTGGCGTAGAACCAGTTGGCTGGCTTGCTGAACGCCCTGACGCGCAGAAACACTTCGCCGGCAGCGTCGATGACCGCTTCAAAAGATTCCTCACCGCGGGCAGGATGCCCCGGGAGCGTACCGTAGCCGAACCCTGCTGACTGCGGCTGCCCCTCTGCCGCGGGCTCCTGGACCCAGACCACCTCGCACGGTGCGTTCAGACGGAACGGGCCGACGCCGAATCCGCTCACCACCCGTGCACCCGCCACAGCCCTGGGCGAGTCGGCCCGGACACGAAGCCCAGCGCGCCGCTGGAGTTCCCACCCAAGGATGCCGTCAGCGACGCGACGGAACAGCGGCTGGCCGGACCCCAGACGCACCTCCTCCAGGACGCTGGCGTAACCCGCCGGCGTCGTGCCCTGCCTTGTACTTCCGATGCCTGGATAGTTCAGGCTGCCGCTGACCGGCCGCGGGTCATTCACCCGAACGCCCCAGGCGCGCCCAGCCAAGCTGCTCCTGCTGCTTGCGGCTCAGCCCGGCAACCACCAGGTCATACGAGTCCTCCACCATGTCCCGCACCATGTCATCCGGAAGGGAACCGTCAAGGCGCACCCCGTTCCAGTGCGTCTTGTTCATGTGCCAGGCGCCGTCGATGGCGGCGTGCGCGGCCCGCAACTGGACCGCCAGGGACGGATCGCACTTGAGGTTCACGTAGAAATCGCCGGGGTCCATGGACGACAACGCGAAAAGCTTCGCCTCGTGCCTGGCCCCGCCGGCGATGTGGGCCCGGACTTTGAAGACTGAAGTCTCCGGCCCGAACGGGTAGTCCTCGTAGGCGCCGGGGGACGACAGGCAGATCTTTCGCAGCATGCTGGGGTCCATGAACGAAGCCTATAAAGCGCGTCCCTACGGTGCTAGTCTGCGAGGATGTCACACGACCAGGGAGCCATACCTGTTCTGGATTTGAGTACCGCACGGCAGCCCTACGGGACCTTCAGTCCGGAATTCATCGAGCAGTTGCGGCACGCCACCCATGACGTGGGCTTCTTCCAGATCACGGGCTACGGGGGTTCGCCGGGGCAGGCGGACCAACTCCTTGACGCTGTCCGGCGGTTCTTCAACCTTCCCCTTGAAGAACGGATGAAACTGGACAACCGGCTTTCTCCACACTTCCGCGGCTACACCCGGATGGGAACCGAAGTGACGCAGGGGCGGGCGGATGCGCGGGAGCAGATCGACTACTCTCCCGAGCGCCCGCCGGTAAGCAGCTACCCGCCGGACCAGCCGTACTGGCTGCTGCAGGGACCAAACCAGTGGCCGGACGAAGCGTTCCCTGAACTGAAGCCGGCAGCCATGGCCTGGGCCGAGCTGATGTCCGCGGTGGGGATGGAACTGCTGCGCGCCATTGCGGTGACGCTGCAACAACCCGAGGACTATTTCGACGAACCGTTCCGGGAAGCACCGGCATGGATGGGCAAATTGGTCCATTATGTTGGCGGCGTGGTCAAAGAGGCAGGTAACCAGGGGGTGGGTTCCCATGCTGACTACGGGTTCGTGACACTCCTGCTGCAGGACGACGTTGGAGGCCTGGAAGTAAAGCCGCCGGGGACCTCGGAATGGCTTCCGGTGGAGCCCCTGCCCGGCGCGTTGGTGGTGAACCTCGGCGAAATGCTGGAAGTGGCCACCGAGGGATACCTTGCGGCCACGATCCACCGCGTGCAGGCACCGCCTCCGGGTGTGGACCGCTATTCGGTGCCGTTCTTCTGGTCGCCCCGCTTGGACTCAGTCATCCAGCCTGTTCCGCTGGCCCCGGAGTTGAAGGCCGCCGCACGCGGCATTACGGACGATCCCGGCAACCCGTTGCTCGCATCCTTTGGCCTCAACATGCTCAAGGGCAGAATGCGGGCGCACCCGGACGTCACCGAGCGGCATTACCCGGACCTGCTGAAGCGGAGCTAGCCACCGCAAGGGCCTCAGACTTTGAACTTCCAGGCCTGCTGGGCCGGGCAGGAATTCATCACGACATCCAGGCCGGCGGCCTTGGCACGATCCGCGGCGGCTTCGTCGATGACGCCCAGCTGAAGCCAGACCGCCTTGGCGCCCACGGCGATCGCCTCGTCCACTACCTTGCCCACCTTCTCCGAGTTCACAAAGCAATCCACGACGTCGATGGGCTGCTTTTCGGGGGGAATTTCGGCGAGGGTGCGGTACCCCTGTTCGCCGTGCACGGTATCGCCGGCAAGGTTGACGGGGATGATGTCCATGCCCAGCTGGTCCCGGATGAACAAGGACACGTCGTAGGCGGAGCGCCACTCATTGGTGGTCAGGCCCACGATGGCCCAACGCCCTTTGGTCCGCATGAGGCGTTCAATAACTGCAGGATCGTTCGCGTGGCCCATGCCCTCAGCCTAACCCGGAGCCCAGGGACCACCGGCCTCCTGGACGGTTATTTGCCGCCAGGAACGGTTTCGGGGCCAGTTCCTGCCCCTTGCCCGGGGCTTGCCCGGCCAGGCTTTTCCGGTGCGGACTTGTCCTGTCCGCTGCCAGCGGCTTGTTTTGCTCCGGACAAAGGGCTGTCCCTGTTCTGAAGGGCATAACCGGAGGTCGCGGTACCCGTTTGGTCTTGGCCGGGATTGGAGCGGCCTGCCATGCCTTGGCCCGGCACCGGCTCCTGGACCCTGTTCCCGGGCGCTGCCGCGTCCGGCGTAGATTCCCCGCCGATGTGGTTGCGGGACCCACCCGGCCCACTTGATGGTTCGGCTGCGGGCGGGCAAATGCCCGCAGGAGTTGCCTTGGCTTCTCCCGGGCTTCCGCATTTGAAATCTTTGGCGGGACCAGCCACACCTGGGCCGGGTTGCCGCAGTTCCTTGGCCGGACGGGGGCCCGTGGGACCCGCGGCGGGACCGGCTGCGGGATCCGGTTCCGGAGCCTGGCCCGCTGGGTCCGCCACTACACGATGTTCGGGAGTCGGCGCTGCCGCTGCGCCCTGGGTGATTGCCCAATCCGGTGTCCAGTCCCCCAGCAAGTGCTGGACGGACGCTGCACTGGTGCCGGGGGCACTGCCGGCCGTTGCGGCAACGCCTCCGATGCCCAGGCCCATGCCGGCAAGCACTGCCAGTCCCACCACAGTGGGGCGGTGACGGCCGGAGCGGCGCCGGCGCGCCAGTTCGTCCCCGCCTCCCGCCAGCAGCCGGGCAAGCTCTCCGGATGGTTCGGGAACGGGAAGCGATGCAAGGGAGCCGACCGATTCGAGTGCACTTCGCAGGACGGCGTCGTCCTGGTGGCCGGCGTCCTTGAGGACTTCATCGACCAGCTCGCGCAGCCTGCTTTCGGGTGTGGTCATGGCTGCAGGTACTCCTTCACTGCTGCAACTTCGCGCAGTTTGAGGATGCCGCGCCGTTGCAGCTGCTTCACCGCTCCTGTGCTCTTCCCCATGGTTTCCGCTGTTTGTTCGACAGTGAGCCCGGCAACTAACCGCAGCGACAACACTTCCCGCTGCTCGTCCGGCAAAGACTCCAGCAACCCTACGATTTCTCGGGGCGCAATCCGCTCCAGCGCTTCCGCTTCAGCGGACGGGTCCTCCCGCCCGTCCAGCCCCGGTTCGAAGGGGAGCTTGGCAGGGGTGCGGCTCTGCCGCCGGTGGTCATCGACCATGCGGGCGTGGGCCACAGAGAAAATGAACGTGCGCAGGCCGTCGCTGCCGCCGGTCACTGAGTTCAGCCGTGGCAGCACAGAAAGGAAGACCTCCTGCATTGCTGCCTCCGGATCCTCGGCTCCACGGGCTCTGAAATAGCCCAATACCTGTGACGCATACGTCCGGTAGACGACGCCGAAGGCCGAGGAACCAGAATCTGGATCTCGCAGGGACTCGTCTGTCAGTGCATCGGTCACGGACGTGGTGCCTTTGGTCGGTGCGGGGATGGCTGGGCGGGCAAGGCCCGTTGCCGGAATGCCTTTGCCCGCTTACTTTACCCCGCGGTAACCACCGCGCACCGGACCGCCACGTGCACTGCCGGTTCCGGCCATGCGCAGCTGTCCCTGCTGCCGGAGAACTAAAGAGCCGGCCTGGAACGTGATGGGGGACAAGTTCCAGGCCGGCGCTACATAAGGGTAATCGTCCGCAGGCGGCGGAAGGTTACGCGACTTTCAAAAAACTTTTCGTGGCCTGCCTGCCATCCTGGAATGGAGTGTCCGCGGACCTCAGTTGGCCAGTTCCGCCCGGCTGCGGCGCCAGTCCCAATGCGCGGGGGCGGTGTGGCGGCGAATGACCTTGGCCGAGGCGAGGGCATGAAGCCTGGCCGCTGCCCGGTCATCGAGTGTGGGTTCGGTGGCGGGGGCGGCGGCAACGGTCACCGCAGGCGTCAGGGCTCCGGCCGGGGATAGGTCAGTCACCAAACCGGTCCCGGCGCACTCCCGGACCGCGGCGATCCCCGCCACAACGGCCGCTTTGTCGTTGAACGCCTGCGATACCGCCATCACCGACCCGTCCGCGCCCACGAGCCTGAACCTGAACTTCGACTGGGAATCAAGGAAAACTTCGAACTTGCCCGCCATGGCGCACTTCCTTCCGGTTGTGAGCGGTTTTCCGGACGGCAGCTCCGCCGATGGTCCGGCCCGGCGCGCGGCCGGGTTGTCCCGCAAAGTGATGGACGTGCTTGCCAGGCAGTCCTCGAATGCTGTCCCAAAAGTCTGGCTGTGCGGGCTGCGGGCCCACAAGGCATTGCAGGTAAACCCTGTGTAAATTGAGCTGCCTCGCGCCTGGCTGGAAACGAACAAGCGGCGGGCCACCCGCAAAGGTGTCCCGCCGCCGTCGTATTTCCTTCTAAACCGTCAGTCGTTGATGAGGTCGTTCACCACGATGGTCTGGTCCCGGTCCGGTCCCACGCCGATGGCGGAGAAACGCGTCCCGGACAGCTTCTCCAGCGCCAGGACGTAGTTGCGCGCGTTCTCCGGCAGGTCTGCCAGGGTGCGGGCGCCGGTGATGTCCTCGGTCCAGCCGTCGAAGTATTCGAAGATGGGCTTGGCATGGTGGAACTCGGTCTGTGTCATGGGCATTTCGTCGTGGCGGACCCCGTCAACGTCGTAGGCCACGCACACCGGGATCTGTTCGATGCCGGTAAGGACATCCAGCTTGGTGACGAAGTAGTCTGTGAAGCCGTTGACGCGGGACGCGTGGCGGGCCAGGACGGCGTCGTACCAGCCGCAGCGGCGGGGACGCCCGGTGTTGACGCCAAACTCGCCGCCGGTCTTCTGCAGGTACACGCCCATCTCGTCAAAGAGTTCGGTGGGGAACGGGCCTGCGCCCACGCGGGTGGTGTAGGCCTTGATGATGCCGATGGAGCGGGAAATGCGGGTGGGGCCGATGCCCGAGCCCACAGATGCGCCGCCCGCCGTGGGGTTGGAGGAGGTGACGAACGGGTAGGTGCCGTGGTCGACGTCGAGGAACGTTGCCTGGCCGCCTTCCATCAGCACTACCTTGCCCTCGTCCAGGGCAGTGTTCAGGACCAGCGTGCTGTCGATGACCAGCGGGCGGAGCCGCTCAGCGAAGGACAGGAAGTACTCCACGATCTCATCGACCACAACGCTGCGGCGGTTGTAGATCTTGACCAGGACCTCGTTCTTCTGGTGCAGCGAGCCCTCCACCTTCTGGCGGAGGATGGACTCGTCGAAGACGTCCTGGACGCGGATGCCCAGGCGGGCCACCTTGTCCATGTAGGCGGGGCCGATGCCGCGCCCGGTGGTGCCGATGGCGCGCTTGCCGAGGAAGCGTTCAGTGACTTTGTCCAGGACCTGGTGGTACGGAGCCACCAGGTGGGCGTTTGCGGAGACGCGCAGCTTGGACGTATCGGCACCGCGCGCCTGCAGGCCGTCGATTTCCTGGAACAGGGCTTCAAGGTTGACCACGCAGCCGTTGCCAATGATGGGGACTGCGTTGGGGCTGAGAATGCCTGCCGGAAGCAGCTTGAGTTCGTACTTTTCACCGCCTACGACGACGGTGTGCCCGGCGTTGTTGCCGCCGTTGGGCTTGACGACGTAGTCAACACGGCCGCCCAGCAGGTCGGTGGCCTTGCCTTTTCCTTCGTCGCCCCACTGGGCTCCTACGATCACAATTGCTGGCATGGGATCCTCCCCCATTCGTTCGGGCCGGCCGGGTGCCACAAGCGTGGCGGTCCTGGTTCAGCGCCGTTCATGAGAATGCCCCGAGTGGACCGGCTTCCGCCGTTCCGCAGGCGGATTGGCGAACGCGTTGGCCCCGGGGCCCTTACCACCCAAGTTTAGCCGATAGTGCACTTTGTCCACTCGCTGGGGCGCCCCGGTTCTTTACGCGCGGTAAAGAACCGGGGCGTCCTGTCCTGCGGCGGTTATTCGTCGTCGGCCTCGCCCGCCGGGCGGGAGGTCTGCTCGGCGAGGGTGTCCCAGAAGGAGGTATCGGCGTCGGCAATTGAACCGTCCGCGATGGCGGCGGCGGTGGACGTCAGCGTGGTGACGGTCTGCTTGATCAGGTAGCCGTTGCTGCGCTGTCCCAGCGCGTAGCCGTCGAGGTAGTGGTCCGACATGCCGCGCATCTCAAAGAGCAGGGTTGCGATGCCGTATTCCACCGAGATGCCGTTGCGGCTGATGGTCTCGGCGCTGCCGCCCTGGTATTTACCGAGGTGGCCCCAGCCGGTGGAGTCAACGTTGTCGAAGACCACGGCGCCCAACTGCTTGGACCGTTCCACGACGGCGGGATCGGCGTTGGGGGTGGTGGGATACAGGATGGAGCCGGACACCAGTTTGCCGTCGCGCTCAGCGCGGGTGCCCTGGTGATGCAGGTCGATCATGTAGTCCACCCGGTACTTGCCCATCACGTTGTTGTGCAGGGCCTGGGTTTCCGGCTGGATCTTGGCTACGTGATCCCGGTTCAAGTCCACGCCCTTGGCGTTGAAGCGGGTCATGTTGCGGTCGCCCTTGGCGATGTAGTCCTCCAGGGAGAAGTCGACGTCACCCATGGCTCCGTCCGCATTGAGCATCGGAACCACCAGGATGTTGACGCCCTTGAGGATGTCCGCCGATTTTTCCGTGCCCAAGTGCTTGACGAACTCCAGTGCTCCCTCTGTGGTGAGCTGTTCGTTGCCGTGCTGTTGGGTCAGGTACAGGATGGTGGGCTTGGCCGGGTCCGAAATGTACTTGACCAGGTGGATGTCCCGGCCCTTGACCGTTTTGCCGATGACCTCAAGTTCCATGGCAGGCTGCTTGGCGTCCTGGTCCTTCAGGAAAGAAACCATCTGGTCATAGGTGGCCAGCTTCGATGTGGTGATCTGGCCGTTGCCGCCGTAATTGGGGCCCTCGCCGACGGCGATGGCCGGGGCCGGTGCGGCTACGACGGCAAGTGCCAGCGCCCCGGTAGCAGCAAGGGTCCTGAAAGTAGCCAGGGATTTCTTCACGTGCGTTACCTCTTTCGAGTGCATTGAGTGCGTCCAGCCGCCATGTCCCCCATTGCGAACTGTGACATCAGCCAACCAACGAAACCGGTTACTGTCAATTTAATTGACAAATCGCGTTTAGTTGCTTTGAGCTATCAAATTAATGCCAATAACGGCCCACAAAACTCAAAAGTTCCCGAGCTTTGAAAACTGATTAGGAGGGTCGGTAATTTACGGGACCAGCGGCAGAAGTACCCAACGAAAGACTCAGCAATTCTGGTTCATAGATAAGGCCAACGCGAATGGCCGAGACTTTATATTCGCCTGGATTGGCGGAAACGTCCTTGGGTCTCTCTCCAAGCCACGGCTTGTCGGGCTGGACGTTTACGTGAATGGACACCAAGGCACCAACTGCTGTCAGAACACTTCCCACGGCATTCACCGCTGGAGTGGACAACTGCTGGATGTTTGCACTCACGGCGGGTATCAGCCCGGTGTTGAAGATAGTGGCTTCAACAACGGACTTCACTACCTGGTTCGTGTCCGTCCTAAGGGCCGAGGTAATGGGCGCCAGCAGACCTGCAACTGTGCCGCCAAGGTCCAGTCCAAGGACTTCCGGGGTTACCGAGGGAGCAACAGCTTTGCCATCCAAGTACTGGCCCAGACTGGACGGTCCTGCTTTGACACTGATGCTTGCCACATTTGCGCCCAAAAGTTTCAGAGAGATGTTGGTGGTGGCGCTGAGGGTGACGGACCGTAGGGCTGCGGACAACTTCTCCACCACCCTCGTCTTCCACGCGTTCAGGAGCGAAGTAATCCTGTCGTTCAAGGCGGTGACCACGGCGGAATCAAGCACCACCGGATGGTTGGGTCCCATTCCGTTGAGGCCGGTGATACTCCCGGTGAGTGAAGCGACGTTGACCCTCACTGCTGGTTGACCAGGCGCCGCGCCAAGGTTGATGGTGACGACTCCATCGGTCAGCGACTCCGTCATGAGCATGCTGACACCGGTCAGGTCCGGGGCCGACATGGTGGCAACAGTGCTGACAGATCCCAGCTCAAGTCCGCCCAACACAGGATTGATGAGGGCAGCGATGCCACTGGAGATTCCTGTCGTCAATCCGCCCGTACCGAGCAATGCGTTCACCTGGGCTGGAACGTCCCGCACGGCCCCGCTGGCGCCCGCCGACAACGCACCCACAGCAGGAATGGCAGCATTAAGATCCAGGCTGGCGATGCCGTAGTCGCGTTCATCCAGCGGGTCCGCCGCCAGCGTGGGCCAGCCGTTGACCATCTCGCATCCTTGGACCGACGCGGACGACGCCACGGCGCCGACGTCGAGGGTTACACCGGCCAGCGAAGCAGGCAGAATTTCACCGAGTGTGATTTTTGCGGCGCTGGGGCCCTCTCTGCGCTCAGTCGCTGAGGGACCGACCTGGACAGCTCCAGACTGGTCGGTGACCAGCCCGGCTGCAGCACGGGCATGTCCGCTGTCCTGGGCTTGGGCCCACTGCGTATAAGCTCCCAATCCGTCCACAGGAGCGCCCAGCGTCAGTCCCGCTGTCAGCAATTCGTTACCCAAAGCCGTGACGGGTAGTTTGCTGACGAACGCATCCGGCATAGCTGTCACCGCCGTCGCCGAAAGCGGCTGAGGTGATGCCACACCGTCGGTGTTGGTGACGATAAGTCCGTCAACACCTGCGATGGAATTCAGGTCGGTTCCCAAAACGGTTCCGGAGAGTTGCCTGGCCGAAGCCACGCCGCTGAAGAGTGTGTTGGTGGAACAGTCCCCCGGAGAGCCCACGCCCACACTGCCGCCGGCCCATTCGTTGTCCACCCAGGCCGCCGTGGTGACAGTGGTTGTGGCCGTCAGCGACACCGCAGCGACGGCTGCCACCAGCAGCGTGCGCCGCGGCCTCCCGGTGATGTCCTTTAGAGTCCGTTTGAGGAGAGTCTTCATTTTGCTCCCTTCGGGTCCCGGCGGGCGGGGCGACGCACGGCCAGGACTGCTGCCCCCAATAGCAGCAGTCCCAAGCCGGCGAACACTGACTGCAGCACTGCCGCTCCGGTGTTTGCCAGCGGTGCTGACGGCCGCGGATGAGGCGGGACCATGGCGACGTCGTCACTTCCTGCAGCGGTGACCCCAATGCCCAACGTCAACGACGTGTCCGGCGGATCCTGCGAACCGGCAGGCCGGGACAAGACGAACCGAAGGTATGGTGACGTGCCGCCGCGCAGATCCCGCAAGGGAACCTGCACATCCTGCCGGTGTTCAACCAGAGTCACTGGCGCTATGCGTGGTGTGGACCCGCTTGGACAGCGCAGGTTCCCGCCCAGGCCGCTGTTTCCCTGCCACGGGACGTCGCATTCATCTACGGCAACCACGTAGGTGTCCGCGCCGGCAATCCCGCCATCTGCAGTCACCTGCAAGGTCGATTCCCCGCTCGGCTGATCCAATGAGATGCCGATCTGCCAGCTGAAGGACTCCCCGGCATCAAGCACGGGGAGTGCCAGTGGGTATACCGATGAAGAGAGGGACAGGAAGCCTGCCGCGCCCGTCTCCGGAACCGGAATCAACTGTTCGTCGGCCACGGCTGCAACGGGCACAGCACCAACCAGCAAAACTGTCATAACCCCTGCGACTCCTGCCAGGTGCCTGATCCTGGGTCCCGCCATGTCATCTACGACCTTACTGTTGTGGTTTAGCCCCGGGTGAGTCATCAGACGCTGCCTGGCCGGAGGCGCTGCGCCTCGGCCAGTAGGCCCACGTCACCAGGGCCGTCACGGCGAGTGTGGCTGCACCAAGAAATTCCGGACCGCGTGCGGCCATGACCCATGCACCCAGTCCGGGGACTGTCAGCAGTACCTTCTGTGCGGTCGCCACCTCGTAGGGCAAGGGGTCATCCGAAATATTGGCGTCGCCCCGCAGTCTCAGGGACGCGGTGGCGCCCTCGGCGCTGGGCGGGTCGACACCCACCACCCGGTGGGTGACCAAGGCGGTTGCCGCTTCCCGACGGACCGATACGACGTCACCCGGCGCCAGATCCTTGGCGTCGACCTGGACGGTCAGGGACAAGGCACCAACCGGATACTGAGGCTCCATCGACCCCGTCCGGAACACGACAAAGGACGCATTGAAGAAGAAGCCCAAGACCAGGGAAAGGATGCAGGCCAGTCCGAGCAGGGCCACCAGGGTGAGCGCGACTTCCCTGGCTCCCTTGGCCACACCCCGAACGGTCAGCCGGCCCCGGTTTCCGGACGGTTTTTGCACCGTCCGGAAACCGCGCGCAAGCCTAGCGGATGTGCGCTGCACCCGTGGCGGCTAGGACTGGCCCACCGTGCTTGAGAACTTCCAGAGCGGGACCGTTTTCGTGCCCTGCAGCGAAGCCGGGGCGTCCGTGGGAAGGGTCAGGGCAAAGCAGACATCCACCGCAGCGCCGGGAGTGACGTTATCAACCTTGGGTAGGGCGATGTTGGTTGCGGCCCCGGGGACGGAGATGGTGTTCAGATTTGATCCGGCTGGAACGATGTTCGAGGCACCGCTGGCACTGGCCGCGGCAAACCCCGTGGCGTTGCACGAGGACCTGGGCACGCCTTGTTTGGCTTCGTAGCGCAAGGCCGTGTAGAGCTGTGAAGAATTGGTAGCGCTGTCGATTGGAAGTGACTGTGCCGCCTCCGTCAGGCTGGCAACAAGGGCTTCGGATCCGGCGACCGCCCGCAACTGCATCGGAGCGTAAACGGTGCTGCCGGGAACCAGGTTGTCCGCGTTGACGCTAAAGGTCAGCGCTCCACCTGGAGACAACGGCTGGTCACTCCACGCTTCCGAACCGCCCGTGCCGCTCCACGTGTTCTGCTGCATCTGGTAGACCTTGGTGCCCGGTCCGCCACCGTTTTCGCTTTGCCCGAAGACCCATTCATTGTCCGTCCACGCGGCGAGCGTGAAAGCCGCGCCAACCCCCAACACGAGTCCGCCAGCAAGAATTGCCCGGACCTTATTAGCCTTTTCTGAGCGCGTCTTAGCGCTGGTTGCTTCAACCATGATTTCCCCCAAATTAGAATGTAAAACCCCGAACGGTAAGAACCGGGACACGGGCAAGGGGGATCGATCGGTATTTCCCCCAAAAAACCGATGTCCCTAGATCATCATTGATGACAAATTAGAGTCAAGGGGGTGTACTAATTGTTATCCAATGACCATCCTCAATTGGAGTAGCCGCCCGTTGATCTCCTCAGGCAGGGAATCGATGACACAATCCGGAACGATTTGCCCGGCCGCTGGGAACGCCGCCAAGGAAGCTGACGGGATTACGCTGGAATTCCTGAAACTCCTCCAGGACTCCGTGGTTGACACGGTCCGGCGTTCGTCGCCCGGGAACCTCGTCCCCACGTCCTTCCCCGACCGGTTGGACCGCCAGCAGTTGAACGACGCCTACAACGATCCGTCGTCGGGGATCCAGTCCCACCGAAAGCGCGTCGCCCAGCCCAAGATTGCGGTCCCTTGGCCCGCACCGGGCTGGTCTTGGTGGCCTCCGACGTCACCATCCGGTCACCGGAATACGCGCAGCCGGCGTTTCGCTGCCCGGGGCTTGCTAAACTGGGGAAGGCCGGGTTGACCGGCCCACCCCAACACACCGCCGATGTCGAGTTGCGCCCTCACGCGCCCTCCTCCGCAGGCGGAAGCACCGCCAATCCCCGCAGGAGAACCAGCACCACATGACCGCGCTTGCACCAGAATCCCTTCACGAACAGCTCCTGAACCGCCGCTACGAACCCAACGTCGCCGCCGTCAACGAACTGTGCGATTCCCTGCAGGACACCAGGCCGGGCACGGTGGTGCCTTACGTCGACCCCATGCACGACGTTGACGAGTGCCGCATTATCAGCCTGTTCTCCAACATCGGTGAGGCGGACGGCTCTGGCTTCATCACCGCCGGTGACCAGGACGCTGCCACCCGCATGCTCGGCATCCAGTGGAAGCTGGGGCTGCGGCCCGAGTACGTCATGCCGTGGAACGTCCACCCCTGGCACGTTCCGGGCGAACCGAACGGCAAGTTCACCCCGGACCAGATCCAGGCCGGCCTCAAGCCGCTGCTCAAGTTCCTCGCCCTCGTCCCGCGCGCTTCAGTCATCGTGGCGCACGGAACCGAAGCCAACCGGCTGGCCAACGCGCTCCTGAAGACCGAGGTTCCGCTGCTGTGGCGCCGTGGCCTGAAGACCTACAAGGTGCGCTCCCTCAGCGGCCGCGCCTTCGCCGGTTCCCCGGCGCGCCAGGAGGAGTACCTCCAGGACATGCGCGTGGCCTACGCAGACGCCATGGCCCGTACAGGACTGCAGAAGGCCAGCTAACCGGCGGTTGAGCTTGTCGAAATACAGGTTTCGACGAGCCCAGCCACCGGTTGTACGACGGCGGGCGGTCACCTTTCCCAAGAAAGGTGACCGCCCGTCGTCGTCATATGAAGGGGCCTCCGCCTGGGCCCACGCTGCCGAGGGGCCCCACCGAGCTTGCGAGGTTGGGGAGGCAGCGGGGAGGGTTCCCTGGCTGAGCGCAGCGAAGCCAGGGAGGCGGTGGGGACCTAGCCCTCGATGGCCGCCCTGGCCGCGGGGTCGGAGTCGTTGAGGAACTTCTCGATCCGCTCCGGTTCGTCGGCCTCGCCGATGGCTGACGAGGCACGCCCCAGCGCGTAGAGCGCACGCAGGAATCCGCGGTTGGGCTCGTGCTCCCAGGGAATGGGACCGACGCCGCGCCAGCCGTTGCGGCGCAGCGAGTCCAGCCCGCGGTGGTAGCCGACGCGGGCGTAGGCGTAGGAATCGATGGTGCGTCCCTCCGCCCAGGCCTCCTCGGCAAGGATGGCCCACAGCAGCGAGGACGTGGGGTTCTTCGCCACCAGGTCAACAGCCTCCTGGCCGAGGGCCAGGTGCTGGTAGATCTCGGATTCTGCCGGCAGGAGCGTAGGCTCCGGCCCCATCAGGTTCTTGCGGAACTCATCCGACATTTAGAAGGTCTTTCCGGCTGAACCGAGCTGCTTGGTGGCTTCCACCACGCGGGCAGCGAGGCCGGCTTCGGCGGAGGCGCCCCAGACGCGGGGGTCGTAGGTCTTCTTGTTGCCCACTTCGCCGTCCACCTTCAGGACGCCGTCGTAGTTGCGGAACATGTGGTCCGCCACCGGACGCGTGTAGGCGTACTGGGTATCCGTGTCGATGTTCATCTTGATGGTGCCGTAGGAAACGGCGTCGGCGATCTCCTGGTCCGAGGAGCCGGAGCCGCCGTGGAACACGAGGTCGAACGGGCTGTCTTTGCCGATCTTCGCGCCAACCTGTGCCTGGATGTCCTTGAGGATCTCCGGGCGGAGCTTGACGCCACCGGGCTTGTAGACACCGTGCACGTTGCCGAAGGTCAGCGCGGTGATGTAGCGGCCGTTCTCGCCGGCGCCCAGGGCTTCAATGGTGGCCAGGGCGTCCTCGACGGTGGTGTACAGCTTCTCGTTGATCTCGTTCTCAACGCCGTCTTCCTCGCCACCCACGGTGCCGATTTCAACTTCGAGGATCATCTTGGCAGCGGCCGTGCGGGCCAGCAGTTCGCGGGCGATGCGCAGGTTGTCCTGCAGGGTTTCGGCGGAGCCGTCCCACATGTGGGAGTTGAAGATCGGGTTGCGGCCGGCCTTGACCTCGGCCTCGGAGGCTGCCAGCAGCGGCAGGACGAAGCCGTCCAGCTTGTCCTTGGGGCAGTGGTCCGTGTGCAGGGCGATGTTGACGCCATAGTTCTTGGCCACTTCGCGGGCGAAGGCCGCGAAGCCCAGGGAACCGGCCACCATGTCCTTGGTGGAGGCGCCGGACCAGTAAGCCGCACCGCCGGTGGAGACCTGGACGATGCCGTCGGACTCAGCCTCGGCGAAGCCGCGCAGGGCCGCGTTCAGCGTCTGCGAGGACGTGACGTTCACTGCCGGGAAAGCGAATCCGCCCGCCTTCGCACGGTCGATCATTTCGGAGTAGATCTCTGGGGTTGCAATGGGCATGCTGACTCCTCTGCTGAGTTTCGTCTGTGGGTTGGAAGACCCTCAAGTAGACCGCTTACGGCTAGGCACCATCCTAGCGATATCCGCCACACCGCCGAGTTTCTGGTCGGCAGTCGGTAACACTCGCTGACGGGCCAGCGCAGTCAGCCCTAAACGTGCTGGTTGAAGACGTGCCGGCGGACCCATGCGTGCATGGCGATCGCTGCCGCGGAGGCAGCGTTGATGGAACGGGTGGAACCGAACTGTTCGATGGACAGCGTGGCCTGGGCTGCTTCATGGACCTCCGGCGTCAGGCCCGGTCCTTCCTGCCCGAACACGAGCACACAGTCGCGCGGCAGCTCATACGTCTCCAGCGGCACGGAGTCCGGGAAGATGTCGATGCCGATGATCGCCAGCCCCTCCCCCTGCGCCCACTGGACGAAATCCTCCACCGTGGGGTGGTGGCGGACGTGCTGGTAGCGGTCGGTGACCATGGCTCCGCGCCGGTTCCAACGCCGTCGTCCGATGATGTGCACCTCCTTGGCGAGGAAGGCGTTGGCGGTGCGCACCACTGTGCCGATGTTCAGGTCGTGCTGCCAGTTTTCGATGGCCACGTGGAAGTTGTGCCGCCGCGAATCCAGCTCCGCCACGATCGCCTCGTGCTTCCAGTAGCGGTACTTGTCCAGCACGTTGCGCCGGTCACCGTCCGCCAGCAGGTCAGGGTCCCAATGGTCGCCTTCGGGCAGCTCGCCTTCCCAGGGCCCGACGCCGACCTCCGCCCTGGGTGCCCCTGCTTCCGTTGGTTCGGCTTCTTCGGGCGGGTGGTGCGGCGCGTCTGGCGTCCCGGGCGTTTGGTTCACCCCTCAACACTAGACTGGACCTTTGGGCAATCATCACGCCCCTCACCACAGGCGTCGACACTCGGAGGCAGGCATGGCAGAAGCGGACAAGGTCAAGGGCGCGCCGGCGGTATACCGCAGCGGCCAGGACATTGAGTGCTGGCTGACGGACATGGACGGTGTCCTGGTCCACGAAAACCAGGCCGTGCCGGGCGCTGCCGAGCTCATCCAGCGATGGGTGGACACGTCCAAGCGCTTCCTGGTCCTGACCAACAACTCAATCTTCACGCCCCGCGACCTTGCGGCCCGGCTGCGTGCGTCCGGCCTGGAAATCCCTGAAGAGAACATCTGGACGTCGGCACTGGCCACGGCCCAGTTCCTGAAGGACCAGGTGCGGGGTTCGGGATCCGGAAACCGTGCCTACACGATCGGCGAAGCAGGACTGACGACGGCGCTGCATGAGGCCGGCTTCATCCTCACCGACCAGGATCCGGACTTCGTTGTCCTGGGCGAGACGCGCACCTACTCCTTCGAGGCGATCACCACAGCCATCCGCCTTATCCTCGCCGGAGCCCGCTTCATCGCCACCAACCCCGATGCCACCGGTCCGTCCAAGGACGGTCCCATGCCGGCCACCGGTGCCATCGCGGCGCTGATCACCAAAGCCACGGGACGGGAACCCTACATTGTTGGCAAGCCCAACCCGATGATGTTCCGCTCAGCCATGAACCAGATCGACGCCCACTCCGAAACCACCGCCATGATCGGCGACCGGATGGACACGGACATCATCGCCGGCATGGAAGCCGGGCTGCACACGGTCCTGGTGCTGACCGGCATCACGCAGCGGGACGAGATCGCCTCCTACCCCTTCCGGCCCAACCAGGTCCTGAACTCCGTAGCGGACCTGAAGAACCAGCTCTAGAACACCGTTACCCGGGAGCCGCCGGCCGGCAATGGGAAATGCTCGTCCAGCAATCCGTCCAGCAGCGGCCGGTAGATGTGCGGGTTCCATTGCGGGCTGGCGTGCGCGGGTGCGGCCCCGGTGGTCAGGAGTCCGGTGGAGACCATGTTGTCCTTGAACGCCACCGCCCATGCTTCCACCGCTGATTCGTAGCGCACGGTGCGGTCCTTGGGATTACCCAGGTAGGCCATCTTCGCGGTCCCGATCTTCCCTGCGAACCGGGACCCGTCGAAGTGGTAAATGTAGGCCGACTCCGTCTGGATCAGCACGCTTGACGGCGCGATGGGTGAGAGCTGCTCCAGGGTCTGGTCGAGGATCTGGCGCCAGCTGCGCTCGTCCTTGTGGATGACCCGCTCACCGAGCTCATAGCCGCCGCGGAGGGTGGACGGGAACCGGAAGCCGCGCTCGTAAAGGAACACCACGCCGTCGAACCAGCTCTGGTCCAGGACGTCGTGCTTGCTGTACGGGCTGGAGTCCAGCACCACGAACTGGACCTGCACACCGTGGATCTCCAGGAGCCTGGCTGCCACCTGGGTGGCCACCATTCCGCCGAAACTGTGCCCGTAGAAGAACAGTTTTTCGATTTTCTGCTCACGGACGTACTCGATGACGGCGATCACGATGTCGTCGATGTCCAGCCCCTGGTTTGAATACCCGACGGCGGCGAGCCTGGCCCGCTTGTTCAGCGAACCGCGGAGGGAGTTCAGGATCCACTGGGCCTCCTCCCAGCTGGTCTTGTACCCCGGGAACAGGAACCAGCTGGCGTCCGGGTAGTAGGCGTCGGCAAAGTCGTCCGGAACGGGCAGGATCTTGTCCTTCTGGCGCTGCGACTGCACCTCGCGGGTCAGCAGCATGTCTGCGGCAAGGACCCCTGACGCGCCCGTGGCGGTGAAAAAGCTGCGGCGGGAAAAGCGCTTGAGGGCAGCAGCTTGCGACAGCAGCCGGGCTGCGGTTGCCCCGCCCCGGCCCTGCGGATCAACCTTCCCCTCATACGGCACGCCTCTACCGTAGGCACAACTGAAGAGTCCGCCGCAAGGAGCCTTGGATAACCATTCGGTGACTGCCCCGGGCGGGGCAGGATATCAGCTGGCGGCCTGGCCCTCCGCTGCCGGGAACGGCGCCTGCGGCTCCTGTTGGCGGCGGCCAAGCTCGCGGCCGATGTCCTTGTAGCGTCCCAGGAGGTCGGAGCCGGGGAAGGCCCCGGGGTGGTCCAGCAGCGCAAAGAGGGTGTCGCTGGCAGCGAGGAGTTCCTGTTCGGAGTACTCCACCAGAGCCCGCCCGAACAATTCCTCCAGAGCGGCATCCGGCGCTACCTGGTGCCCCTCTCCGAAGGGCCTGCCGTGGTTCGGGAAGCTGGCGTCGTCGTCGACGATATGCAGTTGCTGGAGGTCCTGGACAGGCTCGGCACCGGCCATGGGTGCGCCCGGCAGCCTGTCGTGTGAACCCGTGAGGTGGAGCGAAACACCCGAGCCGTAGATGCCCGGCAGGGTGTTGGCGTCCATCGTGTTCAGGTCACTGCGGAGGCCCGCCAGTGCACTGGATTCCACCAGTGCAGCCTGCGAGAGGTCGACGCGGATGTGGGCACGGATGCCCATGCGCCGGACGCGGCGGATGATGTGGACAAGGTCCGGCCGGGAATCGTGGGTGAGGCTTCCTCGGACGTCGATCCTGACGATGTCAGTGGGGACGTCGAGGTTAACGAGCGCATTAAGAGAGCGGTCCATAGGTACTCCAAAAGAGGTTCTATGGCCGACGGCTCAACCACGGTCAGCGTATCCCCGATGGTGTGCCGGCACAACCCGCGCTCCGGCGCCCCATACCGCTCCTCCCCAATGCCGCCCGGAAGGGCAGCCCGCCTAGGCTGACTGTTCAGGCTTGCGGATGCCCGGCTCCTGGTAAAAGGTACGCGTGCCTGAGCCGCCGACGGAGTCAACCAACGATTTGGCGATGTCGCGCAATTTTGTATTGCTGTTGCTGGACGCCTCGGTGAGGATCCTGATGGCCGCTTCCTGGCTGCACCGGTTCTGCGCCATGACAATACCAATGGCGATGTCGATGATAGTGCGCGATTCCAGGGTTGCCCGGAGGTTGGCTGCGCTGTCCGTATGGAGGGAGAAGCGCACGGCCAGCCGCAGGGCCTGGGAAATCTCCCTCGTGTAGCCGCGGGCCTTCGCTGTGGCCCGCTCGTCGAACTTGTGCGGGACATCCGAGTACAGGTTGAGCGCCGCCTTCGCGTCGCCCTGCAGGTTGAAAGGCAGCGACAACACCGAACGCAGCCCGTAGGAAGCTACAGCGGAGGCGTACTCCGGGCCCCACCGCTCTTCCTCGTGCAGGTCCGGAACGTGGATCTCGCGTTCTTCCTGGGCGGCGGTCAGGCAGGGTCCCTGGGACAGCGAATACTGGATCTCGTCCACTTCGCGGGCGGAGTCGCTGCTCCAGCCGATCGTGGCGGCCTTCCTGTCACGCAGCAGCGTAATGCCGCACAGGGCATCATCGCCCAGCCCGGCGACCTGGTGAGCCGAGAAACGTGCGAGCTCATTGAGGAACTCTTCAAAGTCCGAGCTGTCCAGGATCAGGTCCTGAACCGTCTCGGTGGCGCTCAAAGGCTGTTCGTCGGTGGGCATGGGCACGTTCTCCAAGGGGTACTAAGTGGGGCTAACGAAAATATTAGGTCAGCTGCCGGTCCGGGCCAAGTGCGCTGGCCAGTTCATTCGGTGCCGCCCCTCCCCCGCCCGGCCTCCCGGCCGGGCTGCCGGCCCCGGTCCAGCATTTGCTGCCCGGGGCTGGCGGATGGGTGTTAGTCGAGGCCCAGTTCGTCCTTGCCGAATGCGAAGAGGTAGGGCACACCGGTTTCGGCTTCGATCTTCTCCTTGGCGCCGGTATCGCGGTCCACGATCACTGCCACGGCCGCAACGTTGCCACCGGCCTTGCGGACGCCCTCGACGGCCGTCAGCGCGGATCCGCCGGTGGTGGACGTATCCTCGAGGACCAGCACGTTCCGGCCCTCAACCGAGGGGCCCTCCACCTGGCGCCCCATGCCGTAGGACTTCTGGGCCTTGCGGACCACGAACGCGTCCACGGTGCGGCCGGCGTCCACCGCAGCGTGCATGACGGCGGTGCCCACGGGGTCGGCCCCCATGGTCAGGCCACCTGCGCACTCAAAGCTGATGCCGGCGTCGTCCGCCATCTTCAGCATGACCTGGCCCACCAGCTTGGACGCCTCGTGGTGCAGGGTGATGCGGCGAAGGTCGATGTAGTAATCCGCCTCCGCGCCACTGGAGAGGATGACCTTGCCGCGGACCACGGCAAGTTCCTTGATGAGTTCGAGCAGTCGGGCGCGGGCGGCTGCAGAGTCCACTGCAGTCTCACTGGGGGAAGTCATGGTTTCAAGTTTAGTGGGGCCGGGCCGGTGCGGTTGCTTGAGCAGTGTTGCCGCCGCTGGCTAGTGTGGACCACATGCGCGAACTCCAGGCCACCATCATTGAAGAAATGGGCGTGCAGCCCCGGATCGATCCCGCAGGGGAGGTGCGCAAGCGCGTCACATTCCTCAAGGAGTACCTCAAGGCCACCGGCACCAAGGGCTTTGTCCTGGGGATCTCCGGAGGGCTCGATTCCTCGCTGGCCGGAAAGCTGGCCCAGCAGGCAGTCGAGGAGCTCGAAGCGGAAGGCGTGGAAGCCAATTTCGTGGCCGTCCGCTTGCCTTACGGTGTGCAGCATGACGAGGAAGATGCGCAGGCGGCCCTGGACTTCATCAAGGCCAAAACCGAGTGGACCTTCAACATTTCCGCGGCCGTGGACGGCTTCGAGGATGAGTTCGAAAAGACTGCCGGCTCGGAGATCTCCGACTTCCACAAGGGCAACACCAAGGCCCGCACCCGGATGATCGCCCAGTACGCGCTGGCCGGTGAGTTCAATTACCTGGTGATCGGCACAGACCACGGCGCGGAATCCGTTACCGGGTTCTTCACCAAGTTTGGCGACGGCGGCGCGGACATCCTGCCGCTCTTCGGTTTGAACAAGCGGCAGAACCGGGCCCTGTTGGCCGAGCTCGGCGCCCCGGCACGCATCTGGGAGAAAGTCCCCACCGCCGACCTTCTGGACGACCGGCCAGGCCGCACGGATGAGGACGAGCTGGGAATCAGCTACGACAAGATCGATGACTACCTCGAAGGCCGGGAGGTTCCGGAGTCCGTCGCCGAATCCATCGAGCAGAAGTACCTGCGCACCCGCCACAAGCGCACAGTCCCCGTCACCGTTTTTGACACGTGGTGGAAGGACGAAGGGCGCTAAAGTTCCCGCCGGGCGGCTGCCCGGCTCCCACCGCTGATATTCCCCTGCTTTGGGGGATCACGACGGCGCGTCGCCCCACCAAGGCGGCGCGCCGCCGTCGTACGTGGGCAAAGCCGGGGAGGCTCAGCGGGGCAAGGCACCTTCTCCCCCGCCCAACTGCTGCGTGATCCGGTGGGCCTCCGCCAGGAGGAGGCCGCCAAGCTCTTCCTGCCGTTCGGGCTTGAAACGCGGCTCGATGCCTGTCAGGGACAGCGCCCAGGCCGGCTTGCCGGACCTGTCGAACACGGCGGCGCCCATCCCCCAGCTGCCTTCAAGGACGAGCCCGGGGTTCACTGAGTAGCCGGCCAGCCTGGTGCGCTCAAGGTTCTCCCGGACGATGCCGGCGGTGTGCCCGGCCGCGAAGGTTCCCGCGTGGGCCTCCCAGTCCTGAAGGATCCCTTCCCGTTCCCCGTCGGGAAGGAAGGCCATGATGGCTGTTCCCGCGGACGCCACCCCCAAGGGGAACCGCACGCCCTCGCGCAGCACGAAGGAACGTACCGGGAAACTGCCTTCCTCCCGCAGCAGGCAGACCGTTTCCGTGCCGCGGCGGATGGAGAAGAAGGCACTCTCGCCCGTGGCCTCGGCCAGCCGCCGCAGGCTGGGCCGGGCAATGTCCTCCATGGGGAAACGGGCGGAGGCCACCGACCCCAGCAGCAGCATCTCGGGGCCCAGCACCCAGTTGCCGTTGGCGGGATCGTGGTCCAGTAGGCCCTCGGCGGCCATGGAGGACAAAAGCCTGTGAACGGTAGGCCGGGTGAGGCCCGATTCGCGGACAATTCCAGCCAGCGGCATGCCCCCGGCGCTGCGGCCAACCAGCCGCAGCAGGCCTGCGAGGCGGCTGACCACCTGGGCGCCCTGCACGGGAGAATTGCTCATTGATTGGGTCCAATCGTCCATATTGTGGATACTCTTTTGCTCTGGGTCCATAGTATAGAACAGCGCTACAAAAGCATGGAATGTAGTCTTGACGGGCCTGAGACGGGGACCGTAGTCTCCCTATGCAGAAGCCAAGTCCACAAAGTGGACTGACAATCTCGATGAGGAGACACACCCATGAGCAAAATCCAGGACTCCGCTGCCGCCGCCCTGGAAGGGGTGCTGCAGGACGGCATGACCCTCGCCGTTGGCGGCTTCGGGCTCAGCGGTATTCCGGCAGACCTGATCGAAGCCGTCCGTGACTCCGGCGTGCAGAACCTCACTGTGGTCTCCAACAACATGGGCGTGGACGGTAAGGGCCTCGGCATCCTCATCGAAGCGGGCCAGGTCCGCAAAGTGATCGCCTCCTACGTGGGGGAAAACAAACTCTTCGCCGAGCAGTACCTTGCCGGAAAGCTGGAGGTTGAATTCACGCCCCAGGGCACCCTGGCGGAGCGGCTCCGGGCGGGTGGGGCGGGCATCCCGGCGTTCTACACGAAGACCGGCGTGGGCACGTTGGTAGCGGAAGGAAAGCCGCTGGAAGTATTCGACGGCGAAACGTACGTCCGCGAGCGCGCCATCATTGCAGACGTCGCACTTGTCCACGCCTGTACCGCCGATACGGACGGCAACCTCGCCTACCGCTACACAGCCCGGAATTTCAATCCCGTGGTGGCCACGGCCGGCAAGCTGACCATCGCCGAGGCCGAGGTGATCCTGCAGCCCGGGGAAGTGGACCCCAACCACGTGGTCACCCCGGGCGTCTTCGTCCAGCGTTTGGTGCAGGCAACCAACCGGGTAAAGGACATTGAGCAGCGGACTGTGCGGCCACGCACCGGTCTTGTGTCAGCCTGACCGGCGCCGGCACCCGCAACAACCGCCAGCAACTCAATGGAGAGCACACAACAATGAACACCGCGCAGATTCAAGACGGGGACGTCCGCCAGAAGGGCTTGGCCCGGATGGCGGAAAGCCTCGCCGGATGGACGCAGAAGTGGTTCCCGGACGCCTACATCTTTGCCCTCGCCGGCGTTGTCCTGGTAGCCATTGCCGCACTGGCCATTGGGGCTTCCCCCAAGGCGGTGGTGGACTCCTTCGGCAACGGATTCTGGGACCTCACCGCCTTCACCCTGCAGATGGCCATGGTGGTGCTCACCGGCTATGTGGTGGCCACGTCGCCCCCGGTTGCCCGGCTCATCAACCGCCTGGCCGTCATTCCGGGATCCGCCCGAACGGCGGTGAGCTTCGTGGCCGTCATGTCGATGTCCGTCTCGTTCATCAACTGGGGCCTTAGCCTGATCTTCGGTGGCCTCCTGGCCCGGGCCATCGCCCGGCGTCCGGACCTCACGGTCGACTACCGCGCCCTCGGTGCGGCTGCCTTCATGGGGCTCGGGGCAGTGTGGGCCCTGGGGCTGTCCTCCTCAGCCGCGCAGCTGCAGGCAACAAAGGAATCGATTCCGCCGGCGCTGCTGCAGATCACCGGGGTCCTGGACTTCGGCACCACCATCTTCACGTGGCAGTCGCTGCTGACGCTGGTGATCCTCATGCTCCTCACCACCGTGATCGCGCACTTCTCGGCCCCCACGGGAAAAGCCATCCGCACGGCCGAGGATATGGGCGTGGACCTGGACGACGAGCCCGAGGCTCCCGCCGAGAAGTCGCGCCCGGGTGAATGGCTTGAGTACAGCCGGATCCTCCCCATCATCGCCGGTGTCCTGACACTGGGCTGGCTGGTCTCCCAGCTGCTTACGCTGCCCATCCTCTCGGTGGTCAGCTCGCTGAACGGCTACCTGCTGGTGTTCCTGATGCTGGGCCTGGTGCTGCACGGCACTCCCCGGAAGTTCCTGCAGGCGGTCACCAAGGCCGTGCCCGCCACCGCCGGAATCCTGGTCCAGTTCCCGCTCTACGCAGCCATGGCGGCCATCCTAACGAAGGCCGCCGGGGCTGACGGGCTCACCGTCTCCGAGCACCTGGCCCACTTCTTCACTAGCATCGGCAGCAACGGCGCATTTGCGGTTGTCATCGCCCTCTACACGGCCTTCCTGGGCATGTTCGTCCCCTCGGGCGGAGGCAAGTGGCTGGTGGAGGCGCCCTACGTGATGCAGTCCGCCACGGACGTCAACATGAACCTGGGCTGGACAGTCCAGATTTACAACATGGCCGAGGCCCTGCCCAACCTCATCAACCCCTTCTTCATGCTGCCGCTGCTGGCCGTGCTGGGACTGCGCGCCCGGGACCTGGTGGGCTTCACCTTCCAGCAGTTCCTGTTCCACCTTCCGGTGGTCCTGCTGCTGGCCTGGCTGCTGGGAATGACCTTCGAGTTCGTTCCGCCGGTCATTCCCAAATGACTGAAACAAGCGGCAACCCCAAACAACCGATATGACACTGAGAATCGAGGAAACCATGGCCTGGACCAGGGATGAAATGGCTGCGATCGCGGCAGAAGAACTGAACGACGGCGACTACGTCAACCTGGGGATCGGCATCCCCACGCTGGTGGCCAACAACCTGCCCGACGGCGTTCGGGTGGTCCTGCAGAGCGAGAACGGACTCCTCGGCATGGGGCCGTTCCCCTACGAGGGAGAGGAGGACGCGGACCTCATCAACGCCGGCAAGCAGACCGTCACGGTGCTTCCCGGCGGCAGCATCTTCGACTCCGCCACGTCCTTTGGCATGATCCGCGGCGGCCACGTGAAGGTGGCAATCCTGGGCGCCATGCAGGTCTCCCGCAACGGCGACCTGGCCAACTGGACCATTCCCGGCAAGATGGTCAAGGGCATGGGCGGGGCCATGGACCTGGTGGCCGGCACGCCCCGGGTGGTGGTCCTCACCGAACACAACGCCAAGGACGGCACAGCGAAGATCGTCCGCGAATGCACCCTCCCCCTGACCGGCCTCAGCTGTGTGGACCGGATCATCAGCGACCTCGCCGTCTTCGACCTGGTCAAAGATGGGGAAGGAACGGGCGACGGCAGGCGGCAGCTTATGCTGACGCGGCTGGCACCGGGGGTCACGGTGGAGGACATCCGGGAGAAAACAGAAGCGGATTTCGACGTCCGCCTCGAGAACGAGGAAGTGGCGGCATGAGCCTGAAGGAACAGTTCGGCAAGGATGTCCTGATCACCGGGTGGGGGCACAGCAAGTTCGGCAAACTCGCCGACGACACGCTGGAATCACTGATCGTGCAGGTGGCCACCGAGGCCATCGCCAGCGCGGGAGTGGAGCCCGGGCAGATCGATGAAATCTACGTGGGCCAGTTCAACTCCGGCATGATGCCGCTGGCCTTCCCGTCGTCGCTGGCTTTGCAGGTCTCCCCGGATCTGGTCAATGTCCCGTCCACGCGCGTGGAAAACGCCTGCGCCTCGGGTTCGGCAGCGTTCCAGCAGGGCACCAAGTCGCTGCTGGCCGGAACCGCCAAAACCGTCCTGGTGATCGGCGCCGAAAAGATGACCCACGCCGGGGCCGACGTGGTGGGCGCAGGCCTGCTGGGGGCCGATTACGACATGGCCGGCAAGCCATCCACCACCGGCTTTACCGGGCTGTTCGCCGAAGTGGCCAAGCACTACGCCAAACGTTACGACGCCGCCGGGAAACTTGGGGACGTGCTGGGCAGCATCGCCGCCAAGAACCACCGCAACGGCGTGGACAACCCCTACGCCCAACTGCGGAAGGACCTCGGCGAAGAGTTCTGCCGGACCGTGACGGACAAGAACCCGATGGTGGCCGATCCCCTGCGCCGCACCGACTGCTCCCCCGTCTCGGACGGTGCGGCCGCCGTCGTGCTCTCCACCTCCCCCACGGCAGGCGCCAACCCTGCCGTGAGGCTTGCAGGCTTCGGCCAGGCCAACGACTTCTTCCCGGCCGAGCGCCGGGACCCC
This sequence comes from Pseudarthrobacter chlorophenolicus A6, assembly GCF_000022025.1. Classification (GTDB taxonomy): domain Bacteria; phylum Actinomycetota; class Actinomycetes; order Actinomycetales; family Micrococcaceae; genus Arthrobacter; species Arthrobacter chlorophenolicus. The sequence continues at coordinate 690,451 of NC_011886.1, read as the reverse complement.
ACGGCCTTCGAAGCCACCAGGGTCTCGTGGCAGCGCGCCCTGGCCATGGCCGGCGTCGGGATCGAAGACCTGGACCTCGCTGAAGTCCACGACTGCTTCACCATCGCCGAACTGCTCATGTATGAGGCCATGGGACTGACCGAACCCGGCCAGGGCGCCCGCGCGCTCGAGGAAGGGTGGGTATTCAAGGACGGGAAGCTGCCGGTCAACGTCTCCGGCGGCCTCAAGTCCAAGGGCCACCCCGTGGGTGCCACCGGAGTGTCGCAGCACGTACTGGCGGCCATGCAGCTCACCGGAACCGCCGGCGACATGCAGCTCGCGGCACCCCGCCGGGCAGCCGTCCAGAACATGGGCGGCGTGGGCATCGCCAACTACGTCAGCATCCTCGAGGCCGTCTGAGCCGGCAGCACCGCTGAATCTCCCGGCTTTCACGCCCGGCGGCGGCGCGTCGCACCAAAAGTGCGGCGCGCCGCCGTCGTCCGCGGGCAAAGGTGGGGAATCCCGGCGCCACAGTCGCCAACAGGCTGGCTGCAGCGCCGGAGCCGGCGGCTAGCCGTGGCTCCGGATCAGGCCAGCGATCTCAGCAAAACCGAGCCGTTCGGCGTTCTGCAGCGCCGTCCGGCCTTCGGGATCGCGGATGCCCGGGTCCCCGCCGGCCTCCAGCAGCAGCCGCACCACTTCCTGCTGCCGGGGACCGCCGTTGTTCAGGAGGATGGCTTCCTGCATGGCGGTCCAGCCCAGGTTGTTCACATGGTTGACGGGAACACCGGCAGCAAGCAGGATCTTCACCGTTTCCACATGCCCGTGCTCGCTCGCCGGAATCAGGGCAGTCCCGCCGTAGCGGTTGATGCTGGAAACGTCAGCGCCGGCGTCCATGGTCAGCTGCAGCACCTCGTTGAATCCTTCGGCACCGGCGTAAAGGAAGGCCGAGTCCTGGATGGAGTCCTTGGCGTTGACGTTACCGCCCCGGCCCACCAGTTCACGGACCAGCGCCGCGTTGTTGGCCTTGGCGGCGGCAATGAGTTCCTGGTCCAGCGTCCCCTGGGCTTCGGCGGAGAGCGACGGCGGGGATGACACCGGTTCCGGGGCAGTAGGGCCGGTTCCGGCGCTGGCGGTTCCGCTGGGGACCACCGCACCAGGCGTGGCGGGAGAGGGAACGTCCGACGCCGGTCCGCCGGATGGTGCCGGAGCGGGACTTTGGCACGCCGTCAGGATGAGGGCCAGGGCGCCGGCGGCCAGCAACCCCTGGGCACCGAAGACACTGCGCCTCATACGGGCAGCCTACTTTCCGGCAGGGGTGCCCGCGATGGCCCCAGCTCCGGCGGTGGCGCATGCCTCGTCCAGGGCGCCGTCGGGTGCGCCGCCAACCCCGATGCCGGCCACCGACACACCGTTGACCTTGAGCGGGACGCCGCCTGCCAAAAACAGGGTGCCGGGAAGGTCTGCAATGGACGGACCGTTGCCGTTGATCCGCTTGGCCAGCTCGCTGGTGGGCGTACCGAATGCGGCGGCTGTGTAGGCCTTCTGCTTCGCGGCCTCGATGGTGTGCTCCGCTGCGTTGTCTCCGCGGAGCAGTGCCTGCACGGTGCCGAACCTATCCACCACGGCAACGGTGACGAACGGGAGCTTGTCCGCCTGGCACTTGGCAAGCGCGGCGTTCACGGCAGCGGCGGAGGCCCCCACGGAGATGCGGTTCTGCTGGACGACGTTTTCCGGGGCGGGCTGGACGTCCACGGCGGGAACGGCGGCCGGCGCAGGAGTTGTTCCTGCGTTGGCGGCCGCGGTGACCCCGGCGGTAAGGACCAGCGCACTGGCTGCGGCGGCGGCAAGGGCTGTGCGGGACTGCTTCATGGTGGCTCCTTGGGATAGGCAGGGGATTGCTGCGAACACCTCAATCCTTCCGGCCACCGCCTTGCCTGCCATCGGGCCTTTGCATGGTCCCTGCTGCGACCAAAGGGCAGCCATATCAGCCAAATGGATGAGAGACCCGTACCGGCCGCTGGCAATAGCATGGAAAGGCAGCGTTCCCACCACCAGACCGGAAACTCCATGACAGCCCCACGCCCAGACCAGTCCTCGAGGCCTGCCGGGCTGCCACGCCTGGGCAGCATCGACACCGCGGTCCATGCGGGATTCGCCGTCCTCCTGGTGGCGTCAACTGTCCGGTACGTCATGCGCCACCCGCCCGCGGACAATGTACTGGTCCTGTGCCTTGCCGCGGCAGCCTCCCTGCTCTACGCGGGAGTTGCGGTGCTTGCCCGGCGCGGGCTGCCCGGACTGGCGTGGATGTCCGCCCTGGTGGCCGTCTGGGCGGCGCTGGTCATCGCTGCACCCAGCTTTGCCTGGTGCTCGTTCGCCCTGTTCTTCCTCTGCCGTGCCGCGATCAGCGGCGTTGCTTCCTACGTTGCCGCCGGGATCATCGCCGTCTCCACCGCAGCCGGGCTGTTCAGGCTCAGCGGGGGCACGGACCTGGCTATGCTGCTTGGCCCCCTGGCCGTGGGTGCGATGCTCACCCTCATCCACGACCGGATCCGCAGCGATGCGGAGGAGCAGCGGCGGCTGCACGCCGAGGTTTCCACCGCGCAGGGGCAACTGGCGGCCAGCGAACGGCGAGCGGGCACCATTGCCGAACGGGAGCGGGTTTCCCGCGAGATCCACGACACCGTAACCCAGGGCCTGGCCAGCAGCCTGCTGTTGCTTGAGGCCGCCGGGCGCACCTGGCCCGCACCTGCCGCCCACGCCGACCTGCGGCAGGCCACTTCCCTGCTGCGGGACAACCTGGCCGAAACCCGAAGCCTGGTCCATGACCTTGCCTCCCCCGGACTCGAAGGCTCACCGCTGCCGGAGGCCCTGCTGACGGCCGCCCGCCGCTACCTTCCCGAGGCCCGGCTCCTGGTCACCGGCGAACCACGGCCGGTGGCGGCAGACGTACGGCACACCTTGCTTCGTGTGGTCCAAAGTGCAGCGTCCAACGTGCGGCTCCATGCCTCCGCAACCACCGCCACCCTGACCCTAGGGTTCCTTCCGGACGCCGTCACCCTGGACGTGTACGACGACGGCGCCGGCTTTGATCCGGCGGCGGCAGCCCCGCCGTCGGACGCCGGAGGGTACGGCCTGCGGGCCATGCGGCAGCGCGTGGAACAGCTTGGCGGGACGTTCTCGGTGGAAAGCGCCCCGGGCGAGGGCACCGTCGTGGCGGCGCAGCTCCCCGCCGGCCCGCCGGTGGCCCCAGCGGAAGGACGCCAGGCATGAGTACCATCACCGTGCTCCTGGTGGATGACCATCTGGTGGTGCGCAGCGGGCTGCGCGCCCTGCTGGGTACCCAGCCGGATATCGATGTGGTGGCCGAAGCGGCGTCCGGCGAACAGGCCCTTGAGCTGGTGCGGGAGCTGTCGCCAGGCGTCGTGGTCATGGACCTCGCCATGGGCGACGGCATGGACGGCATTGAAGCCATCCGGCGGATCCGGGGGCTCAACAGCGGGCAGGCCATCCTGGTGTTCACGACCTACGATTCGGACGCGGACATTGTGCGGGCCGTGGACGCCGGCGCCATGGGTTACCTGCTGAAGGACGCCGCGCCGGAAGAGATTTTTGCAGCTGTCCGCGGCGCGGTGCAGGGCAGGAGCGTGATGAGCCCGCCGGTGGCTTCGCGGCTCTTCCAGCAACTCCGCAACCCGGAGGAGGTCCTCACTCCTCGCGAGGCGGAGCTTTTGAGCCTGCTCACCCAAGGGCTCAGCAACCGCGAACTCGGCCAGCGTCTTTTCATCTCGGAAGCCACTGTCAAAACCCATCTGGCGCACATCTATTCGAAGCTCGGAGTGGAAACGCGGGCCGCTGCGATCGCCACCGCTATCCGCCGTGAGGGCATGCGCTGACCCGGGTTTGTGGCGTTTACCCTTGCAACGGGGCGATTCGCCCCGTACGTTGGGACTGCGGGGGACGTTCTTCGCACACCCCGGGCTGAAATCCGGGGAGAGAATCAGAGTCACATGAAGGAATGCAGCCATGGCAACAGGCACAGTTAAATGGTTCAACGCCGAAAAGGGTTTTGGCTTCATTGCCCCCGATGACGGGTCCGCTGACGTTTTCGCCCACTACTCGGCAATCGCCAGCAGCGGTTACCGCTCACTGGACGAGAACCAGAAGGTCGAATTCGATGTGACCCAGGGCCCCAAGGGTCCGCAGGCAGAGAACATCCGCCCGCTCTAAGTCTTACGGCCGGCCCGGTTTCCCGGATCAGCCCCGGCAGCGGCCCCGCCAACCTCGTGTTGGTGGGGCCGCTGTTTTAGTTATGCCTGCCGCCCGCCCATAGTGTCCGTCCCTTTTGGGATAATCGATCCATGACCGGCAAGGAAGACGACAGGGATCCCTGGGAAGAGTTCGATAGCCTGGGTCCCGGAATGCCGGACCGCGTCCCCGGCCAGCCCGGCGGCGAACCCCACGGTTTCGGTTTCCGCACCGGTGTGCGCAGCGCCCGTGTCGCCGTCGGCTTCGCTGTCTACGCCCTCGCTTTGGGCACCATCCTGGTCCTGACCGGCTGCGTCTTCTTCGTTGCGCGCCAGCAGTGGCTGCTGGCAGCACTCATGGTCCTGATCGAGGCCGTCTTTGTCTTCTCCTTCACCCGGCTGGTGGCCCAGGCGCGCCACCGCCGCACCCGCTGACCGCCCGCGCAACCCTTTTGGTTACCGTTCACGTACCCTCTTGACCTTGACGCTGCGTCAACCTCTACGCTCGAAGCATGGAAGCAACCGGGGAGGACCGGGCCGGCGACTGGCCCATCCAGGACGTAGCCAGGATGGCGGGAACCACCAGCCGTACCCTCCGCCATTACGACGACATCGGCCTGCTGAAGCCCACCAGGGTGGGCAGCAACGGCTACCGCTACTACAACGGCGGAGCCCTCCTGCAGCTGCAGCGGATCCTGCTCCTCCGGGAGCTGGGCCTGGGCCTGCCGGCCATCGCCGAGGTCTTCCGGCACCAGGCGGACCCCGTCCGGGCACTGACCCGCCACCTTGAGTGGCTGGACCAGGAACAGGAACGCCTGGCCCGGCAGGTCCGGTCCGTCCGCCAAACCATCGAAACAATGCAACAAGGAGGAAATCTCGTGGCAGAGAAGATGTTTGATGGCTTCGACCACACGCAGTACAAGGACGAAGTGGAAGAACGGTGGGGTAAGGACGCCTACGCGAAAAGTGACGCGTGGTGGCGCGGAATGGACGCGGCCGAAAAACGGGAGTGGAAGTCCCGCTCGGAAGGACTGGGCCGGGACTGGCAGGCAGCAGCAGGCTCCGGGGTGGCTCCCGGCAGTGACGAAGCCCAGGACCTGGCCGCCAGGCACGTGGCCTGGCTCCGATCAATTCCGGGCACGCCCGCGGCAGAGGCCGGCGGGGACATCAAAGGCTACGTCGCCGGCCTGGCGGACATGTACGTGGCAGATCCACGGTTCGCTGCCAACTACGGGGGCGAGGCCGGAGCCACCTTTGTCCGGGACGCGCTGCGGACCTACGCGGATAGGAACCTGTAGCGGAGCCGCCCGGGCCCTAGGTGAACGCCTGGATTCCCGTAACGGCCCTTCCCACCAAAAGCGAGTTGATCTCGTAGGTGCCCTCGTACGTGTACAGGATCTCGGCGTCCGCGAACAGCTTGGCCATCGTGTGGTCGCTGGTGATTCCGTTGCCGCCCAGCAGCGAGCGCCCCATCGCCACCGAGGCCCTGGCAAGCCTGGTGGTGGTGGCCTTGGCCATGGCCGCCTGCACCATCTCCAGCAGCCCGTCCTCCTGCAGCCGGGCCAGCTGCACCATCAGGGCCAGTGAAGCCGCAGCGTTACCCAGAATGTCCGCGAGCTGCTGCTGGACCAGCTGGAACCCCGCCAGTTCCCTGCCGAACTGGCGGCGGTCCAGCGTGTAGCTGCGGGCCACATCGAAGGCAGCGAACTGGATGCCGGCGGCCTGCCAGCCCACCCAGGCCCGCGAGTCGCGGAGCAATGCGTTGGCCGAGGCGAAGCTTGACGCCCCGGGCAGGAGGTTGGCCTCCGGCAGGCGCACGTCTTCCAGCCTGATGTCGGCATTCTGCATGATCCGCAGGCCGATCTTGTGTTCAATCCTGGCGGCGGAGTAGCCGGGCCGGTCCGTTTCAACGAGGAAGCATTTGAGGTGCCCGTCAGCCGTGTCCCGGGCCCAGACCAGGGCGACGTCCGCGATTGTCCCGTTACCGATCCAGCGCTTGGTGCCATTGAGTACCCACTCGCCGCCGTCCCGCCGGGCAGTTGTTTCGAGACCGCGGGAAATGTCCGAGCCATGCGCAGGTTCGGTAAGGGCGAAGGCTCCCAGCTGCGCAAAAGTCCTCAGCCCGGGGAGCCACCTGCGCTTCTGCTCGTCGGAACCCAACTCATGGATGGTGCCGACGATGAGTTCGTTGTGGATCCCGGCCAAGGCGGAAAGCGAGACGTCGGCCCTGGCCAGTTCCACGTACATGAGGCCTTTGAACAGGGCGGAGCTGCCGTCCAGCTGCAACTCACCCAGCCCGCGGGCGCCCATCCCGGCCACAACATCGCGCGGGAACTCTTCCCGGTTCCAGTAGCCGATGGAGGCCGGCCTGACGGTGGACTGCAGGTAGTTCCGAATGTCCGCGTACCTGGCCTGCTCCAAGGGCGGAAGGAGCCGCACGATGTGCAGGAGATCCGCATCCGGATAGGGGATCCCTGCCGGGCCGCCATGGGAGGGTCCGGGCATAACGCCTCCCTTCCAAACGGTTGGATGTCCTAGTATATTCACAGGTTTTCCGGAAAGGGGCTGGCTATGGGCACACCGTTATCCCGGGATCCGATTGCCGAGGCCCGGCGGAACTGGGAGGACCACGGCTGGCCCGATGTCGCTGCACCTATGGCGGCCATCACGGCGATTATGCGGACCCAGCAGATCCTCCTTGCCAGGATCGAAGCGGCCCTCAAGCCGTTTGGCCTGACCTTCGCCCGGTATGAGCTGCTGGCGCTTTTGAGTTTCGCCCGGAAGGGTGCCTTGCCGATGAACAAGGCGAGCGCCCTGCTTCAGGTGCATCCGACGTCGGTCACGAATGCCGTGGACCGGTTGGAGCGCGCTGGCCTGGTGGCCCGCTCACCGCACCCCACCGACGGCCGCACCACACTGGTGGGCCTCACCCCGGAGGGCCGTACCGTGGCTCAGCGTTCGACGGCGGCCCTCAACAGCCAGGTCTTCAGCGAGCCGGGATTTCCGCCCGAGGACGTTGACGCACTGATCCGGATCCTGGGCGACTTCCGCAGGGGGTCGGGTGACTTCGAGGACAGTCCCTGAAAGCTGTCAGCGATCTGCCTTCGCCCGCTTCACCCGACGGACCACCAGCCAGGCCAGGGCGACGGCGAGTGCGGCGTAAACGGCGTAGTTCAGGTACTTCGAGTAGCCCTCAATCAGGTGGTACTGCGTTCCCAGCAGGTACCCGAACCCGATCAGGGCTCCGTTCCACAGTGCGCTCCCGGCCAGGGTAAAGACGGAAAAGGTGAGGAGCGGCATCGCCGCCGCCCCGGCAGGAAGCGAGATCAGGCTGCGGACGCCGGGCAGGAGCCGGCCAAAGAAGATCGAGGACCTGCCATGACGGGTGAACCAGCCCGCCGCCTTTTCGAAGTCCTCACGGTCCACCAGCGGCAGCTTCGACAGGCCGCGGATGGACCGCTCCAGCCCCAGCTTGGCACCGAGCCAGTACAGGAGGAGGGCTCCGAGGTAGGCGCCCAGCGTACTGGTGACGAAGATGAGCCCCAGGTTCAGGGAGCCCTGTTTGGCGAGGTAGCCGGCCAGCGGCAGGATGACCTCGCTGGGTATGGGCGGGACCACGGTCTCGGCGAGGGTGAACGCGCCCACGCCCCATTCGCCGAGGTTTTCGATCACTTGGGCCGCTGCACCCACCAGCCCGCCCAGGCCTTCCGCTGCGCCCGCTCCATCTGCCGCTGTTGCCCACATAGGCCGTTCCCCCGATTTCCCCTGCGTTCCGCGACCATATCCCTGAAAGTCCTGTTTTACCTTACGGACCTGAACGCCCGCTGGCAGCGTGGTGGGGGCTACATCCCCGTGGATTTTCCGGCTGCCGGGCGGGCCCGGATGTGCATACGCTCGCCCTGGGAGCCGAACAGGCTCAGGAACTCCACGGCCTGGCCATCGGCCCGGCCGAACCAGTGCGGCACCCGGGTGTCGAATTCCACTGCTTCGCCCGCCCCCAGGACCAGGTCCCGGGCGCCCAGGACCATCCGCAGTTTGCCGTTCAGCACATAGAGCCACTCATAACCCTCATGGACCTGCGGGTTGGGTTCCTCCACCGGGCCTGCGGGAACGATGTGCTTGTACGCCTGGACACCGCCCGGCTTCCGCGTCAGGGGAATGATAGTCATGCCGTGGGCGGTCATGGGGCGCAGATGTACCCTCGGGTCCCCCGTGGCAGGAGCCCCGACCAATTCGTCGAGGGGCACCTGGTGGGCCTGCGCGAGGGGAAGCAGGAGTTCGAGGTTGGGCCGCCGCTGGCCCGATTCGAGCCTGGAGAGCGTGCTGACGGAAATGCCCGTGGCGGCTGCGAGCGCCGTAAGAGTGACATCCCTGCGCAGGCGTAACGCCTTCAGCCGCGGGCCGACGGCAGCAAGGACGTCGTCGAGGTTTTCTTCCATCCGTCAATTTTGCCATACCGGCAAAATACTTTGCCAGGAAGTGGGGGCGGGACGCACGATGAACGCATGACTGAACAGAACCCTTTTTACGATGTGCTGGTTGTTGGCGGCGGAGCCGCCGGCCTGAGTGCCGCCCTGATGCTCGGCCGGACGCGCCGCCGCGTGGCGGTGGTGGACAGCGGCGAGCCGCGCAACGCCCCGGCGCATGGCGTGCACGGCTTCCTGTCACGCGACGGAATCAGCCCGGCAGAACTCCTCGCCACCGGCCGCGACCAGGCGCGGCACTACGGCGCGGACATCATCAACGGCACGGTGGTGGCTGCCGGAGGCGGCGTGGATCAGGGCTTCGAGGTCACGCTCGACGACGGCCGGCTGCTTCGCGGGCGGCGGCTCCTGATCACCACGGGCCTGGTGGACGAACTGCCGGACATCCCCGGCCTGCGCGAGCGCTGGGGCCGGGACGTGCTGCATTGCCCGTTCTGCCATGGATGGGAGGTCCGGGACCGGGCCATCGGCGTTCTGGGCACCGGCCCGTGGTCTGTGCACCAGGCCCTGCTGTTCCGGCAATGGAGCAGCAACATCACCCTGTTCCTCAGCGACGTGGTGGAGCCCTCGGAGGACGAACTGGAGCAGTTGGCTGCCCGTGGCGTCAAGGTGGTTCCCGGTGCCGTCGAGACCCTGCGGGTCCACGGCGATGCGCTCAAGGCCGTAGTGCTGGCGGGCGGCCCGGAGGTGGCCGTGGACGCCGTCGTGGTGGGTACGCGGGTGCACGCCCGCCTCGACGCGTTCAGCGGCCTTAGCCTGGCTGCGGTTCCGCATCCCCTGGGCATCGGGGACTACCTGGAAACCGATGCCGAAGGCGCCACGTCAGTGCCCGGCGTCTGGGCCGCCGGCAACGTCACGGACATGCGGGCGCAGGTCCTGGCGTCCGCTGCCGCTGCATCGTGGACAGCAGTGATCATCAACAACTCCCTGATGGCCGAGGAAATGGAACACGACCTCACGGCCTACCGGGAGTCGCTGGCCGTTACCGGTGCCTGAAATCCGGTTCGCGCTTCTCCGTGAACGCCGCCATGCCTTCCTTCTGGTCCTCGGTGGCGAACAGGGAGTGGAAGAGCCGGCGCTCGAACAGGACACCCTGGGCCAGCCCGGTTTCGAAGGCGGCGTTCACGGCTTCCTTGGCGGCCATCGCCACAGGCTTTGATTTCCCGGCAATTACTTCGGCGGCTTTGATGGCTTCTGCCACCACGTCTTCTGCGGGTACCACGCGGGAAACCAGCCCGGACCGCTCGGCCTCCTCGGCGCCGATGAACCGCCCGGTGAGGATCAGGTCCATGGCTTTGGCCTTGCCCACGGCCCGGGTGAGCCGCTGCGAGCCGCCCATGCCGGGAAGGACGCCCAGGTTGATTTCGGGCTGGCCGAACCTGGCGTTGTCCCCGGCGATAAGGAGATCGCACATCATGGCCAGTTCGCAGCCGCCGCCCAGGGCAAAGCCGGATACGGCAGCAATGGTGGGGATACGGAGCCGGGTGAAGTCTTCCCAGCCGCGGAACCAGTCCGCGGCGTACATGTCCATGTAGCCCTGGGCGGCCATCTCCTTGATGTCGGCACCGGCCGCGAAGGCTTTTCCGGAGCCGGTGATCACCACGGCCCCGGTTCCGGGGTCTGAGTCCATGGCGCTGACGGCGTGCACCAGTTCCTCCATGGTGGCTTTGTTCAGTGCGTTCAGCGCCTGGGGCCGGTTAAGCGTCACCAGCCCCACCCTGCCGCGCTGTTCCACCAGGATGTTGGCGTACTCCGTCATTCAGGACTCCCGTCGTCGTGCGCTGTTGCGGTCTTGTGCGGCGTTGTGCCGGATCTTTCGCGGATGTCGTTGATGATCGCGGAGAAGTCCCGGCCGGCGCCGCCCTCCGCCGCAAACGTATCGTAAATTTCTGCGGCAAGCGGGCCCATCCGGCCGGCCACCCCGGTGCTGTGCAGGGCGTTCAGGGCAAGGTTGAGGTCCTTGGCCATCAGCGCGCCGGCGAATCCGGGCTGGTAGTCGCGGTTCGCGGGACTGGTGGGAACCGGGCCGGGCACCGGGCAGTTGGTGGTCAGGGCCCAGCATTGCCCGGACGCGGCGGAGGCGACGTCGAACAGCGCCTGGTGGCTGAGCCCCAGCTTCTCGCCGAGGACAAAGGCCTCACTGACGGCGATCATCGAGACGCCCAGGATCAGGTTGTTGCAGACCTTCGCCGCCTGGCCGGCCCCGTGGGCTCCGCAGTGGACGATGCGTTTGCCCATGGCGTCGAGGAGTGGCCTGACGGCGTCGAAGTCGTCCGCTTCACCGCCCACCATGAAGGTGAGAGATCCGGCTTCGGCGCCCACCACGCCGCCTGAGACGGGAGCGTCCACGGATCGGTGGCCGGCACCGAGCGCCAGTTGCGCCGCTTCCCTGGCTTCGTCGACGTTGATGGTGGAACAGTCCAGGAACATGGTTCCGGGTGCGGCCAGTGCCAACAGCCCCGGCTGGCCCCCTGAACCGCGGTAAGCGTCAAGGACATGCCGGCCGCTGGGGAACATGGTGAGCACCACGTCCGCGTCCGGCACGGCCTCGGCAACACTTTCAACCACCGGGACGCCGGCGGAGCGGGCCGCATCCAGGGCGGCCGGCACGACGTCATACCCGGCCACCCGGTGCCCGGCCCTGGCCAGGTTCACGGCCATCGGCCCGCCCATGTGGCCGAGTCCCAGGAACGCCACGGTGTAGGTGTCAGGCATAGTCCGCTTCCTCTTGTTGTGCCGCTTTCAGCCCATGCTCCGGACCGGTTCCGAGGTCCAGTTCGCGGCTGCCCAGCGGTCCAAAAAACGTTCAACCTGCTCCGGCGATACCTCTGCCAGGGTGGGCGGCTTCCAGTGCGGAGTGCGGTCCTTGTCCACCACCTGCGCCCGGATGCCTTCCCGGAAATCGGGTGCCGCCAGGAACCGCAGGCCCACCCGGTACTCCTGCGCCAGCGCCCGGTCCAGCGGCATTCCCGCCACGCGCCGCAGCGACGCCAGGGTGACTTTGACGGAGATGGGGGACTTCGCCTCGATGGTGTCCGCGGCGTGGGACGCTTCAGCGCTTCCGTCCCCGGCCCAGGCCCGCAGCCGCCCCACGATCGCTTCCGCGTCCGCAGAGTCGTAGCAGCTGTCGATCCACTGCCGTTGCCCGGCAAGTCCGGACGGCGGCGGGTCCGCGGCAAAGCGTCCGACGGCGTCTTCCGGGGTTTCGTTTTCCAGCGCCGCCGTGAGTTCGTCGAGCCTGCCGGACGGGACGTAGCGGTCCGCCAGGCCAAGGAACAGCGCGTCCGCGCCGTCGAGGTGGGCGCCGGTGAGGGCTGCATGGGTTCCCGCCTCCCCTGGTGCGCCGGCCAGCAGAAGCGTCCCGCCGACGTCGGGCGCAAATCCAATGGTTGTCTCCGGCATGCCGGTCCTGGTCCGCTCGGTGACTACGCGGACCGAGCCGTGCGCCGAGATTCCCACGCCGCCGCCCAGCACAAGGCCGTCCATCAGTGCCACGTAAGGTTTCGGGTACCGGGAGATCAGGTAGTTCAGCCGGTACTCGGCCTGCCAGAAATCCGCAGTGTCGTCTCCGCCCCGGAGGATGTCGCGGTAAATCGCCACGATGTCTCCCCCGGCGCACAACCCCCGCCCGCCAGCGCCCTGCACCAGGACGGTGCCGACGCTGCCGTCCTCAGCCCATTCGGTGAGCTGCCGCAGCAATGCGTCCACCATCCCGGCAGTGAGCGCGTTGACGGCTTTGGGCCGGTTGAGCGTTGCCACCGCCAGCCGGCCGCGCCGGGTGAAGAGCACTTCCGCTTCAGGTGTGGCGGCCGTTTCCGTCATCAGCTTCCTTCCGGCATCACGAAGCTGGCTCCGTGGCGTATTCCCGAGGGCCACCGCGTGGTGACCGTCTTGGTCTTGGTGTAGAAGCGGAAGGCGTCCGCGCCGTGCTGGTTCAGGTCCCCGAATCCGGAGGCCTTCCAGCCGCCGAACGTGTAGTACGCCAGTGGCACCGGAATGGGGACGTTGACGCCCACCATGCCCACGTCCACCCTGGTGGCGAAATCCCGGGCGGAATCGCCGTCGCGCGTGAAGATGGCCACGCCGTTGCCGAACGGGTTGTCGGTGCAGAGCCGGAGCGCGTCGTCGTAGGTGGCGGCCCGGACCACGCTCAGGACAGGGCCGAAGATTTCGTTGCGGTAGATGGCCATGTCCGGGGTCACGTGGTCGAAGAGTGTCGGCCCCACCCAGAAACCGCCTGTGTAGCCGTCTACAGTGAGGCCGCGTCCGTCGGCGAGGAGGGTGGCGCCGTCGTCCACGCCTGAACTGATCAGTCCCTCGATGCGGTCCCTCGCCGCGGCGGACACCACTGGCCCAAAGTCCGAGTCTTCGGCGAGGCTATGGCCTACCGTGAGCTTCCGGACGCGTTGTTCCAGCCGGGCCACCAGCCGGTTGGCCGTGTCCTCCCCCACCGGCACGGCCACGGAAATGGCCATGCAGCGCTCTCCTGCCGAGCCGTAGCCTGAACCGATGAGGGCATCTGCCGCCTGGTCCAGGTCAGCGTCCGGCATCACCACCATGTGGTTCTTGGCCCCGCCGAAGCACTGGGCCCGCTTTCCGTGGGCGGCGGCGGTGGCGTAAATGTACTGGGCGATGGGTGTGGAGCCCACAAAACCGACTGCTTGAACGCGGGGATCCTCGAGGAGGGCATCCACAGCTTCCTTATCCCCGTTCACCACGCTGAAGACACCATCGGGAACACCCGCTTCGCTGTACAGTTCCGCGAGCCGCAGCGGCACCGAGGGGTCCCGTTCCGAAGGTTTGAGCACGAAGGCGTTGCCGGCGGCGAGGGCGGGGCCGGACTTCCAGAGCGGGATCATGGCTGGAAAGTTGAAGGGGGTGATGCCGGCCACCACACCCAGCGGTTGCCGCAGCGAGTGGATGTCGATCCCCTGGCCGGCGTCGCTGGAGAACTCGCCCTTGAGCAGGTGCGGCGCGCCGGCGGCAAACTCCACCACCTCCAGCCCGCGTTGGATGTCACCGACGGAATCGGCCAGGGTCTTGCCGTGTTCGGATGACAGCAGTTTGGCCAGTTCGTCCATGTTCCGGTTCACCAGGTCCACGAACTTCAACAGGATCCGGCCTCGCCGCTGGGGGTTCAGTGCCGCCCATTCCGGCTGCGCCTCCACGGCGGCAGCCACCGCGGACTGCACTTCGTCCCGGTCCGCGAGCGGCAGGCGTGCCTGCGCTTCGCCGGTGCACGGGTTGAGAACATCACCGAACCGACCGGAAGTTCCGCTGGCGTGGCGGCCGCCGATGTAATGGGAAAGCTCGCGCACCATGGCTGGATGCCCCTTCGCATGTAATCCGGCTTTCGTGACCCAGGTCATTCTGGTTGCGAATATACTCGGACTTCCTACTAAATTCCATCGTGCCTCCCGCGCCCGCCGCGGCCCGCTCCGCTGTGCCCGGGGCCGCCGCGCGGGCTTCACCGGCTGCTTTACCTGCGGTGCGGCCGCCACGGTAAGTTAGGAGGCGTGAAGATAGCTACCTGGAATGTGAACTCGCTCCGTGCCCGCGCCGACCGTGTTGAAGCCTGGCTCCAGCGCAGCGACTGCGACGTCCTGGCCATCCAGGAAACGAAGTGCAAGGACGACAACTTTCCCTGGGAGCTCTTCGAACGCATGGGCTACGAGGTGGCCCACTTCGGCGTAAATCAGTGGAACGGCGTCGCCATCGCCTCCCGGGTGGGGCTGGAGGACGTGGAGCGCACGTTCCTGGACCAGCCGGCCTTCGGCAAGGCGGGCAAGGACCCGGTGCAGGAAGCCCGCGCCATGGCCGCCACCTGCGGCGGTGTCAGGATCTGGAGCCTGTACATCCCCAACGGCCGCTCCCTGGATGACGAACACATGCCCTACAAACTCAAGTGGCTCGAAAGCCTGAAGAGCCACGCCCAAAGCCTGGTGACGGAAAATCCCGAGGCCCAGGTGGCACTGATGGGTGACTGGAACATCGCCCCCTTCGACGACGACGTCTGGGACATCGATCTCTTCGTCAACAACGGGTACACCCACGTCAGCCCGCCGGAGCGCGCCGCCTTCCATGCTTTCGAAACTGCCGGTTTCACGGACGTCGTCCGGCCGTACACCCCCGGCCCCGGCGTCTACACCTACTGGGACTACACACAGCTGCGCTTCCCCAAGAAGGAAGGCATGCGGATCGACTTCGTCCTGGCTTCGAAGGCTCTGGCCTCCCGGGTCACCGGCGCCTCCATCGACCGGGAAGAACGCAAAGGCAAGGGCGCATCAGACCACGCCCCCGTCCTGGTTGAACTGGCGGACTGATGACAACGTCCTGGACCCAGCAAAGGAGACCGCAGTGACGGGCAACCTCTACCGGGGCCAGGCAGGCCTGCCGTTTTCCTCCACCCTCCGCGTTTACGAGCCCCTGGACGCCTTCCCGCAGGAACAGCGGAAAGCCATCCAGGCGGCCGGGGCGCGCTCTGCCTCACGTGCCGCCGTCGAGAACGCCGAACTCCTCGCCTCGCTGGGCCGCATCACCCGCCCCGGCGGTGATCCGTTTCCCACCGGCCGCACCGATCTGGTGCGGGTCACCCCTGCCCCGGCCGCCCAGCCCGGCGGGACCGCTGACGGCGACGGCGGCTCCGAGGCCAAGCCTGAACTCCTGTACTGCCCCAGCCAGCTGGTACTCCGTGCGGGTCTGGCCGCCAACGCACTGATGGAAGGGATCCACGGCCCGCTCGCGGAACTGCTTATCCCCGAAGAGCAGCGGGACAGGCACCAGGAACGCATCGACCTGGTCAAGGCGCGGGACGGTTCCACTCGGGTGCACACCCGGGCATCGACGTGGGGCATTCCGTTTAGCTGGTTTTCCCTGTTCATGGAGTCGGACCACAAGGACGTGGTGGAGGCCGGCGGCCGGATCGTCACCGTCCGGGTGTGGGCGTCAATCACCGATGCGCTGGAACGTGCCCGCTACGCCGTCGCCAATCTTGCACTGGCCGCCCCGGACCTCGACATGCTGGATGACCTTGCCCAGCTGACCGAATGGCTGGAGCAGTTCCATGTGGAGTCGATGATTGAACTGGACTACGGCTCGGTGGCGGACAAGGTCTACCCGGACGACTCCCCCACAGACATCAGGCTCGGCATCGAATGCCTGGCCGAGGGCGACATGACCGGTGCGGCTGCGGCCTACCGGCGGCTGGCCTCGCGCTGGATCCCCATCCGGCAGCTGGCCCGCGCCTCCTGAGTTCCGGCGTCCCTCCCCGTCTGCGCACTCCGGCCGGGGACGGTCAATGCTGGGGCGGCGCCGTGGTCCTCCGGACCATCAGTTCGTGCGGCGCGACGGCGGACTGCACCGCCCCTTCCTGTCCGTCCAGCTCATCGAGAAGCATCTTGGTGGCCAGCTCCGCCTGCTCGTCCGGCCGCTGCCCCACCGTGGTCAGGCCCATGGCTTCGGCGAAATCGTGGTTGTCGATACCCACCACGGACAGGTCCGCCGGTACGTTGACGCCGATGCGGGCGGCCTCGAAGATGACGCCCATGGCCATCTCGTCCGAGGCACAGAAGATTGCGGTGGGCTTGGCCTCGGACCCGGACCAGAGCCGCCGGAATGCTTCCTGCCCGCTGCGGACCGTAAAGTCTCCCCATTCGTCCCATTCAGGGCGGATCGTCAGGCCGGCAGCCGTCATCACGTCCCGGAAGGCCAGGATGCGGACCCTGGGAACATCGAAATTCAGGTCAGTTTCATCATCGCCATGGAGGAGGGCAATGTCCCGGTGGCCGAGGTCGATCAGGTGCCGGACAGCTGTGGAAGCGGCCGCGTAATCATCGATGCCGATGTAGGCGCACTCCTCGACATGCCCGCCCACCACAACCAGGGGGATGTCGATTTTTTGCAGGTGGTCAAGCTCCTCCGGGGTCAGCGCCATACAGAGGACCAGCAGGGCGTCGATCTGCTTGTAAACCATGGTCTTGCTGAAGAGCCGTTCCCGGTTGCTGCCGTGGCCGCCCAGGTTGAACAGCGAGAGGTTGTACTGCCGGGCATGGAGTTCCCGGTCGGCCCCTTCGATGGCCTTGGAGAAGAACCAGCGGCTGACGAACGGGGCCAACACACCGATGGTTTTGGTTCTCCCCGTGGCGAGGCCTGAGGCCGAGGACGACGCCACGTAGCCGAGGTTTCCTGCGACTTCCAGGATCTTCTCCCGGGTGGCCGGCGAAACCCTGGGAAGGCCCCGTACGGCCCGGGACACCGTGGCAGTTGATACACCGGCTGCGGCGGCAACGTCCTCGATACTGACACCGTTATGGCCGCCCCGCTGGGATCTCTCTGTTGTGCGTGCCACGGTGCCCCCTCAATAACTCCTTGCAGCGTAAGGCTGTCCGCCCTGCGTTACCCCCAAGACTTCGTATTTTCGCATTCTGCGTGGACGCGGTGTTAACCGCGCAGGACGTGCCCCGTTCTGTGACCGGCTACCTGCGGTCCGGAAGTTTCCGGCGGAGGCGGATCATGCCGTAGAGCGCCAGGAGGGTTGCCAGCAAACCCAAGGCCCAGCCCAGGGCGGGCTGCGCGGTCACTTCCATCCAGACGGTGACCACCAGCAGGACCAGGGCCCAGAAGCCGAGGAACCCGATGATGATGTCGAAGTCTTCTCCCGAACGGACGCGGCGGCGTGTGCTTCCCGCTCCCGGAGCCCGGGAGCGGGAAGCATCGCCTGTCACTTGACTGCACCTGCCGTCAGGCCGGCAACAATCTTGCGCTGGAAGACCAGCACCAGGATCACCAGCGGAATGGTCACGATGGTGCCCGCGGCCATGATGGCCGTGTACGGGATCTGGTTTGGCTGCGCACCCGCGAAGCTGGCGATCGCAACGGTAACCGGCTGGGTCCGTTCGTTCGACAGCTGGCTGGCAATCAGGAATTCATTCCACGAGGAGATGAACGCCAGGATGGCCGTGGTGAAGATGGCCGGAGCCGCCAGCGGCATGATCACCTTGCGGAACGCCTGTCCCTGTGTGCAGCCGTCCACGCGGGCAGACTCCTCCAACTCCCAGGGCATTTCGCGGAAGAAGGACGTCAGCGTGTAGACGGTCAGCGGCAGGACGAACGAGATGTTCGGGATGATCAGCGCCTGGTAGGTGCCCATCCAGCCAATGTTCGTGAAGAGCTGGAACAGTGGGGTGATCAGGGCAACACCCGGGAACATGGAGGCCCCCAGGATGAAGCCCAGTACCAGGTACTTGAACCGGAAGTTGAGCCGGGCCAGCGCGTAGGCGGCAAAAACGCCGATGACGAGCGACACCACCGTGACGGTGACGCCGATGATGATGCTGTTCAGCAGCGCCTGGCCAAACTTGTTGCCAAAGGAGGTGTCGAACGCGGTGAGGAAGTTATCCAGCGTCACATGGGTGGGCCACGGCGTGGTGTCGTAGGTGAAGCCCACTTCGCGGAACGCCGTCACCACCATCCAGTAGGCGGGCGCCAGGCACCAGATCAGGATGACGGCGGCGCTGATGTACGTCCTGGCGCTCGCCCACCTTTCCCGGTTCTGGGCGGTCTTGCGCGCAGCGTTCTGGTCCACCCGCACCCCGGCGGGAGCACTTGCGGTTGTCATTTCTTCCCCTTACCGGTTGCGCCGCTTTGTTCCACCACATTGGCGCCCAGGAACCGGACGAAAATGAACGCCACCAGGAAGATGATGATGAACGTAATGGTGGACAACGCCGCCGCTGAGTTGAACCCTTGTCTGATCTGGTTGATCACCAGGATGGACAGTGTGGTGGTGTTGTTGGCACCGCCGGTGAGGATGTAAGGCAGGTCGAACATCCTCAGCGCGTCAAGGGTGCGGAACAGGATGGCAACCATCAGCGCGGGCTTGACCAGCGGCAGCGTAATCAGGCGGAAGCGCTGCCAGGCACTGGCCCCGTCCACCTTTGATGCCTCGTAGACCTCGGCCGGAATCATCTGCAGGCCCGCCAGGATCAGCAGCGCCATGAAGGGCGTGGTTTTCCAGGTATCGGCGATGATGACAGCCCACTTGGCCGGCCATTCACTGCCCGTCCACAGGATGGAGACGTTAAACAGCTTGTTGATGATGCCGTTGAAGTCGAACATGAACAGCCACAGCTGGGCGGTGACGGCGGTGGGAATGGCCCACGGCACCAGGACGGCTGCGCGGACCAGGCTGCGGCCCTTGAAGGTCCGCGCCATGATCATGGCCATCCAGAAGCCCAGGACGGTTTCCAGGGCCACGGTAACCACCGTAAAGAAGAAGGTGGTGGCCGTGGCAGACCAGAACTGTCCACCGAGGGTGCCCGGCGGGCAAGCCACCGTTCCGCCACCCTGGGCGGCACACTGCTGCCCCAGCCAATTCACATAATTCTGGATGCCGGCAGAGCCGCCGTCCGTGAACAGACCGGTGACGGGATCGAGACCGGCGTCCTTCTGGAAGGACATCACGATCGCGCTGATGATCGGGTACACGATCACGATTGCCAGCGCGACGACAGTGGGAGCCAACAGCCAGGTGGCCCACCTGCCCTGGCTGGCAATCCTGTTGTCTTCGCCTACCCCTTTAGGCCCGTGATGGGCCGGGGCGGCGCCCGACGCCGGTTGCTTGACCGGCGTCGGGCCCAATTCGGTAGCCATGGCTTTTTACGATCCTGCGCCGGCGGTCTCGATGGACTTCTGCATGTCGGAGAGCGCATCCTTGGCAGGCTTTTCACCCTTCAGCGCCGCGTAGGCGTTGTCCTGGATGGCCTTGGTGACTGCAGGGTAGAAGGGGGTTACCGGCCGGGGAACAGCATTTTCGATGGAGGTCTTGAGGACCGGCAGGTAAGGCAGCTTTGCAACCAGTTCCTGGTCCTCGTACAGGTCACCGAGGACCGGGGCAAGCGAACCCTGGGTTGCGAAGAACTTCTGCTGCTCTTCTTCAACCAGGAACTTCACGAAGTCCAGGGACGTGGCCTTGTGGTCGGAGTAGACGCTGACGGCTGCGCTGTGGCCACCGAGGGAAGAAGCACCGGGGCCGTCCTTGCCCGGAAGTGCCGCCATGCCCAGAACGTCCTTGACCTTGGAGGAACCTTCAGTGGTTGCCAGGTTGTAGACGTAAGGCCAGTTGCGGAGGAACAGGAGCTTGCCGTCCTGGAACGCACGGCGGCTTTCCTCTTCCTGGTAGGTGATGGCTTCAGCCGGGATGTTGCCGTCCTTGAAAGCCTTCACCAGGTTGTCCAGGCCTGCTTCGGCCTCGGGGGTGTTCAGGCTCGGCTTGCCGTCCTTGTCGAGGACGGATCCGCCGGCGGAGTTGATTGCTTCCGAGGCGTTGACGGTGAGGCCCTCATACTGCTTGAACTGGCCGGCGTAGCAGCCCATGTTGTTCTGCTTGGCGATGGAGCACATGCCCATCATCTCGTCCCAGGTCTTGGGCGGTGTGGGCACCAGATCCTTGCGGTAGTACAGGATGCCGCCGTCGGAGGAAACGGGAGCCGCATAGAGGGTGCCCTTGTAGGAGCCGGCCTCGATGGTGGGCTCCAGCATGCCCTTGGTGTCGATGGCCATCTTGTCCTTGAGCGGCTGGAGCCAGCCCTTGGCGGCGAACTCGGCCGTCCAGACGACGTCCACGCTGGCTACGTCATAGTCCGCGTTCTTTGCCTGGAAGTTCTGGACCAGGTCATCGTGCTGCTGGTCGGCGTTGTCCGTCTGCTCCTTGAAAGTGACCTTTTCGTCGGGGTGCGCAGCGTTCCATTTTTCGATCAGCGGACGGACAACGTTGCTGTTGTCCTTGCCCTGCACGTAGGTGATGGGGCCACGGCTGTCGAGATTGGCTTCAGCGTCGCTGCCGCCGCCCGAGGTTCCGCCACCTCCTCCGCCGGCACAGGCGGACAGGGAAAGGGCCAGAACGCCGGCAGTGGCAACCGGCAAAAGGAATCTAGGGGTTTTCATTAGCTTGAAGCTCCTCGCTGAGAGACAAGTAAGTCGACAGTGCGGTTGTTGGTGAGGTTGATGTGGTGCCTGTCACACTAGTAAGGTTGCTGCCGTTGATGCAAGCGTTTACATCAAAAAGTTATCTAAGGGGAACCAAATGTCGAACCCGTGCGTTCCAGGCCTCCGGAGCAGCAGCCAGGAATGGTGGGCTGACGCTGTGGTTTACCAGGTGTATCCCCGCTCCTTCGCCGACGCCAATGGCGACGGGATGGGCGATCTCCGTGGTGTGACGGCCCACCTGCCCTACCTTGAGCGGTTGGGCGTGGACGCCGTCTGGCTCTCCCCGTTCTACAAGTCGCCCCAGGCGGACGGCGGTTACGACGTGGCCGACTACCGCCAGGTGGACCCGCTTTTCGGATCCTTGGATGATTTCGACAGCATGTTGCAGGATGCTCACGGGCGTGGTTTGAAGGTCATCGTTGACCTGGTGCCCAACCACACCTCGGACGAGCACCTGTGGTTCCGGATGGCGCTGGAGGCGCCGGCGGGGTCCGCCGAGCGGGACAGGTACATCTTCCGCCCGGGCAAGGACGCTGAGCCAGGGTCCCGGGACGGGAACAGGCCGCCCAACAACTGGAAGTCGATCTTCGGCGGTCCGGCCTGGACGCGGGTCACGGACCCGGACGGCCAGGCCGGCGAGTGGTACCTCCACCTCTTCGACACCAAGCAGCCGGACCTGAACTGGGACAACGCCGAGGTCCAGGAAGAGATGCGCTCCGTCCTGCGGTTCTGGCTGGACCGGGGTGTGGACGGCTTCCGGGTGGACGTTGCCCACGGGCTGGTCAAGGAGGCCGGCTTGCCCGACTGGGACGGCGTCGCGGCCATGGTGGAGGGCACTGCCCCGCTCCGGGACCCCCTGCTCCCGGGCGATGCCCCCGGAGCCCACACAGACGCCGAAGAACCGCACCGTGCAGTATCGCCGGCATATCCGCCGTCGCCCTTCTTCGACCAGGAGGGCGTCCACGCGATCTACCGCGACTGGCACAAGGTGCTGTCAGGGTACGGACCCGACCGCATGCTGGTGGCCGAAGCCTGGGTTGAACCGGCGGAACGGCTGGCACGCTATGTCCGCCAGGACGAGATGCAGCAGGCATTCAACTTCGACTTCCTGCTGGCCGGGTGGGACGCGGAGCGGATGGCGGCAGCCATCGATACCTCCCTGGACGCTGCCGCCACCGTCGGTGCACCGTGCACCTGGGTGCTCAGCAACCACGACACCGTCCGGCACACCACCCGCTTTGGCCTCCCCGATCCCACGTCCTTTCCCAAGGGCATCGGCCCGGACGACGAACAGCCGGACACCTCCTTGGGACTGGCGCGGGCACGGGCCGCCACGCTGGTGTCACTGGCCCTTCCCGGCTCGGCCTACCTGTACCAGGGCGAAGAACTCGGCCTGGCCGAGCACACCACGCTTCCCGCCGGGGCACGCCAGGATCCCACGTTCTTCCGCACCCGGGGCGCGGAAATAGGCAGGGACGGCTGCCGCGTGCCGCTGCCATGGACCGCCGGGGCCCCGGGCTTCGGTTTCTCGGACCCTGCCAACAACGCCGCTGAACCCTGGCTTCCGCAGCCGGACAGCTTCGGTCCGCACGCCGCGGACCTGCAGGACGGCGCGGAAGGTTCCACGCTGGAGCTCTACCGTGCGGCCCTGGCCTTCCGTGCAGCGGAGAAACTCGGTGCCGGCAGCATTGAATGGGCAGATTCCCACGCACCGGCGAGCGGCGTGCTGGCCTTCACCAACAGGGACGTGCTGGTTCTTGCCAACATGGGATTCGCCAGCGCCCCGGTGCCCGACGGTTACACCGTGGCGCTGTCCAGCGGGCCGGAACCCCGCGCCGAGTGGGAGGCCATGCAGGAGATTCCCGTGGACTGCACCGTGTACCTGCAGAAGGCAACGGCCCTCCAATCGGGTAACGTCCAGTCCTGAGCCCTGCGGCCTGGATCCTCCGGCCGGAAGGGCACAGGCGTCAGCGGACGCGCTCGGCCCTGCCGAAGCGGGTCCGCGCCCCGGCACCGATGTGGATGAGGACAGGCGTCTTCCTGCCCACCACAGCGTCAAGGGCATCAACCAGCCCGGAAACTTCGGCGGCGAGAAGGTGCGGCGCCACACCCTGGCGGGGCAGCAGCCGGATTTTCAGCGTCGGGGTGCCCTTGACGTCGTAGGTGGTCACGCTGGACGAGGCAAGATCGGGGCGGCCGGCCAGCGCCTGCTTGAGGGCCTGTTCGGCCACTCCCGCGCCGATCCGGATATCGCCGGGGACTTCCCCGGGATCATATTCGGACGCCAGGAGGTTGGACCTGCCCTTACCCTGCTGGGCCACCCAGGCAACCATCAATCCGATCAGGACCAGCAGGACCAATGCCACCACCATCCAGAGCCAGCTTTCCGGCCGCCCGGGGAAGCGGGTGGCGTTGAAGGCATCGTTGGCGCTGCTCCAGGCTGCCGCGGACCAGGAGTGCCACCACGCCGCAATGGCGGGAACGGTGGCCAACAGGACCAACAGAAGGCCCACGGCCAGCAGTTTCAATCCGAGCAGGGTCAGGAGGATCCGGTTCAGGGCGGTTGGTGTGCTGTTCATGCCCCCACCACCCCGGACGGTGCCACGTTGATACGGACTTCCGGCGCGGGATCGAGCGCCATTTGGTCCACTTCCTCCCGTACGGCGGCCAGCACCGCGTCACCGTCCACGGGCACGCCCGAGGTGGGCCGGACGTTGACCATAACCTGGCGCTGCGAAACCACCACCATCACCTGCTCCGGCGTGACATTTGCTGCCAGCCGTGCCTGGCGGGCCAGCGACGAAGCGATCACTTCGTCGTCAATGACGACGGCGGGACGCCCGGATTCGAGCCAGCTGCCGGCGAGCGTGTGCCGGGCACGGCGTCCCGGCGCCACGCCGTTGAGGAAAAAGACCAATCCCACCATGGCAAGGACGGCGCCGATGGCGCCCAGGAGCAGGGGTGAAATCCCTGCGGGAAGCGCCGTCAGCCGCTCTGCCGCGACCTGCGGTTCGATCAGCCAGGGCGGCTGGCCAATGGCGTGCACCGCAGCCTCCAGCAATCCGTACCCGGCCAGCGCCATGACCACCACTGCGGCAACGATGGCTGCTGCAGCACGCGTGGAACGTGTTTCCCGGCGCACGATCCTGGCCATGTCCGGGCTCCGGCCATTGTGGCGTCCGCCCCTGCCTCCGCGGGCATCGCTGCCCCGTGTTTCCACGCTGCTGCTCACTGCACCCGACCTCCTTCGCTGATCCTCGCCCCACTGATCCTGATGTCCACCCGGCTCAGGCTTGCTCCGCTGAGCTCGGTCACCGTGGCCAGGATGCGGGACTTGGCCTGCACCGTACGCTGCCAGATGGAGCCGCCCACCAAGTCAATCCGGCCCGGCTCCATCGCCGCCCGCAAGGGAGGGACCCTGATAGGCGTGACAAGCGACAAAGCCAGGAGTCCGTCGTCGTCCGCCCAGTCGGCACGGACGTCCTGGGCGTCAACGCCGAACTCGTGGGCCGCTGCGGCCTTGGCGAGGCTGGTCAGCGCCTGCGTGCTGATCCGGTTATGGCCGTTGAGCGCCTGCCCCGGCACTGCCGGCGCCGGCGCGCTCATGACGATGAGCGCCGGCCCGTGATGGCGTCAAGGACGCCGCGCAGGTCCAGCTTTCCTTCGGCTGCGCGGCCCAGGAGCGCTCCGATGGCCATGAAGAGCAAGGAGACGAGGAAGCCCCATAGGCCGAACTGCAGGGACATGAAAGCAACAAAGGCACCCATCGCGGTGCCTGCCACAGTGAGGTTCACAGCAATGCCTCCCTTTCCGGAGAGCCGGCGACGGCGGGCTTGACGGGCGGCGGCACGTAGACGTCGGTGACCTCTACGTTCACTTCAATCACCTGCAGCCCCACGAGCTCCTCCACGGCCCGGTAGACCGCGGCCCGGACCTGGTTGGCCAGCGAGTGCAGGGGCGTGCCGTAACTGGCAACCAGGCTGATATCGACAGCCACCTGCGTTTCGCCGACTTCCGCCCGGACTCCCGTGGCATGGTCGGTGCTGCCCACGGCATCCCGGATGGCACCCAGCGCCCGGGATGGGCCCGAGCCGAGGGAGTAGACGCCGGGGACCGCCCTCGCGGCGATACCGGCAACCTTGGCCACGGCTGTTTCGGAAATGACGGTGCGGCCCGGGCCGGGCACTCCAGCGGGAACCGGCACGGCCCCGCGGTGGACACCCGGCGTGGGTTGTGGGTTCTGGTATTCCATCAGGCACTCCCCCTTCGTTTGATTCCAACCCTATCCCCAGCCTGCGGTGATGTGCTGGAATCCCTCCGCGACAGGGCAGTGGAATTGCCCCGGATGTCGATGCAGGGCAGGACAACGAAGGGAAAGGGCAGTTAAAGGCCCAGGCGGGGAGGCCCCCAAGGACATCCCCGCCTGAGCGGTGCCGCCCTTTCAGGCAGCGGAAGCGGCAGGTGCCGCGGTCTGGTTACTTGTAGAGGCCTTCGCCGCCAATGCGCTTGTTGGTGGGCAGGTAGCCGAACGGGCCAAGGCCGTTTTGGCCGAAGCTGCGGTCCACCTGGGTCACGCCGTTCTTGAAGTTGATCTTGACGGTCGGGGACAGGGAGCCGCCGCGGACGCCGTTGACGTTGTCGATGAACGACTGCACCAGGCCGTTGGGCTGGACGTAGTGCGAGTAGGCCTGGAACTGCCTGCCGTTCTGCTGGCCCGAGATGGTTCCGCTCGGGTTGTTGGCCGGCAGGTTCAGGTCGGTGGGCGAGCCGAGGGCCAGGCCGCTGTTGTTAACCGGCTGGTAGTCGGAGCGGATGCCGTCGCCCACGAAGCCGTAGACGCCGTCGGGGCCGCGCATGCCGTCCGCATAGGTGAACTGGTGGCTGATCGTGTAGAGGTAGTACTTGTTCTTGCCGTTTTCATTCTGAATGAAGATCTGCGGGCGCTCAGTCTGGTCGTTGACGCAGTTGGCGGACAGGATCGGCGGCAGGAAGGACCACTTGGTGAGGTCCTTGTTGTCGGCAACGGCCAGCCCAACGTTTGCGGTCTGGTAGTGCGCGCCGGTGTTCTGGACATCGGTCAGCTTCTCAGCGTGCGGATCGCCGGGCTGGTAGCCCAGGTCCTCGCCCTTGCACTGGTAGTCGCCGCGGTTTCCGGCGGTGTTGCCTTCAAAGACCATGTAGGTCTTGCCCGGGTGGGCCGGGTCGGCGAAGGTGTACGGGTCGCGGAAAGCGAAACCGGGGTTCTGCGCCTTCGTCTGGTACATCTTTCCGTCCGGCTCCAGCAGCTTGGTGTGCTGGAAGCCGTCGAACGTCACGCCGTTCTTGTCGGCATGGATCTTGCCCAGTGCTTTGGCGATGGCGGCGTCGGGAGCGATTCCGCCGCCGCCGGCGTTGCGCTCTGCCACATCGTGGAACGTGGTGGCCGTGTAGAAGACGTTGACCTGGTTGCCCTGCATGAGGCGGGTGGAGCCGGACCATTCGGTGTTGCCGATGGATGTGTTGTCCAGGAACAGGTGCCCGCCGTAGTTCCACTTGTCCTTGGCCGGATCGGCGTTGGTCTTGCGGAAGAAGTATCCGATGCGGGCGTTCCAGTGGCGCTGGTCGAATCCGTAGCCGGCGTGGCGGTCGGCCACCAGGGAGAAGATGACGTCGTAGCCCTTGTAGCTGATCTGGTTGGCGTTTTCATCCGTGAGGGACCAGGTGTCCCAGACCCAGACGTCGTCATTCATGGCCGGAAAGTCCTCAGGAATCTCCGGCATGGTGACGTCGGGGCTCATGGAGTTCTGGCCCGGCGCAACGGACGGGTTGCTCTGCGCCATGATCTGCTTGGCGTCCGCACGGGTCCACTTTGAGGTGAAGTCCGACGCCGGGTCAACAGCCTGCTGGGTGTGCTTGCTGGGGAGGGGGAAGCCGGGCGTTGGCGACGGGAGCTGCTGGGCTGCCGGCGGGTCAGCGGGTTCGTTGGCCTGCGCCGAGGGGACGGCCAGGAAGGCCGAGGCGGCCACGGACGCCGCCAGGGCTGCGGCGGCGGACCGCCACCGCAGCTTCCGGGGTGATTGGGGGTGCTTGTGCATTTTTGCTCTTCTCGCGGAGTTCAAACTGTTCGTGGAAGACGGGCGGATGCCCTGGTTCCCCGCACTCCGGCGGATCCCCCGGCGGCACGGCAGGCGTCGTCAGGGACGCCTTTGTAACGGGGGCGGGACCTGGGTGGAGTCCCGAAGCGGGCCCTGGCGACATCGGGGCGATGTCCGGGCCGGGGTCCACGCTAGGCAGGGCCAGGAGCACATTTCAAACGTGTGTCATCAGTCCGGAAACCTAGTTCGACTCATAAATGCAAGCGCTTACGCAGCCCAAGGCGCGCGCGTGCCACAACGATTTTTCACAGTCAAATGTTTCAGATGTCTGACAAATCTATTTCGCCGCTGCCTGTCGCCTCGGACGCGGCAGGCCCAATGTGCCGGGGGCAGCACGAGGATCAATAGAGTGGTTCGGCGGCAAAGACAGGTAGCCGGCACTCATGCCGCATTAACCCAGCGAATATATTTTGGGAGCAGTCGGCCAGCCAGAGGCTGGGATGGCAGACAACAAACGCCCGTTCCGGTTTCGATCGGGCCATTCCGGGTAGGGGGTGGGCCGGCAAGCCGCTGTTCTGAATCGAGTTAATCGCATGGAACGATCAATGCAGCGCGCCCCGAAAGGCCAGCCCCTGCAAAAAGCCCCTCCACCGGCCAAAGGCCGCTGGAGCATACCCACGTTTTCCGGGCGCCGGCTCCGGGATACATTCAAAACCGGCCGGACCGCTGCCACTGCGGCGGGAACAGCTTTGCTGGTCCTTTCGACTTTTGTCAGCACTGTAGCCCTCGCACCGGCCGCCCATGCGGCAGATCCCGTAGTGGTCACCCTGACCTTCGATGACGCACACGCGGACCAGCTTGGTGCCGCGGCGTATATGAATGCCAAGGGCCTGAAGGGCACGTTCTATGTTCCCTCTGGCTTCCTCAATGCTGATGCCGCCTACATGTCAACGGCCCAGGCCCTTGCCCTGCAGTCAGCCGGAAACGAGATCGGCGGCCACAGCGTCACCCATGCCGACCTTGCGTTCGCCGATACAGCTGAGGTCACCCGGCAGATCTGCAACGACCGCATCAGCCTGAGGGACCTGGGCTTCCGCATCACCAGCTTCGCGTATCCGTACGCCTCCTCGACTCCGGCCATCGAAGGCATTGCCAACACATGCGGCTACAACAGCGCCCGGGGCCTGGGTGACATTGCAAGCCACATCGCGGGAACCGAAACGTTCCCGCTGGCCGAGACCATGCCCCCGGCAGACCCGTTCCTCACGAAGGCGCCGGACCAGATAGACAACACGTGGACCCTCCAGAACCTGGAAGACCTGACCCTCAAGGCCCAGCCGGGCGGCGGCTGGATGCAGTACACGTTCCACCACATCGGTGTGGACACTGAGCCGCTGAACGTCACCACGGCGAACTTCAACGCCTTGATTGACTTCCTGGCCGCCGAACAAAGCGCCGGCCGGATCGTCGTCAAGACCGTGGACCAGGTGATTGGCGGAGCTGTCAAGAACAACACCGCCGGACCACAGCCACCGGCCCCCCTGACCTCCGGCAACCTCATCCGGAACCCGGGCTTCGAGACAGCGGGCCCCATTGCCGGGGATGCACCATACTGCTGGGTTCCGGGTGGATTTGGAACCAACACCTACACCTACAGCACGGTGACGGCAGCCCACACGGGCACTGCCGCCCAGCAGGTGGTGGTGTCCTCCTACCAGAGCGGGAATGCCAAGATACTGCCCCCGCAGGACACGGGTCAGTGCACCCCGACCGTGACACCCGGGCAGCGATACTCAATGTCTGCCTGGTATACGTCAACGGCCAACACGCAGTTCGAGATCTACTACAGGACCGGCACGGGTAGCTGGCACTACTGGACCTCAAGCCCCTACTTCGGGCCAGCGGCCACGTTCACCCAAGCCACGTGGACTTCGCCGCCGGTCCCGGCGGGCGCCACCGCCATGACCCTGTCCCTGACAATGTTCAGCGCCGGAACACTCGTGACAGACGACTACAGCCTGACCAAGGCAGCCGTTGACCCGGGGGCATTCCAGTCCATGGCGCCGGTGCGCCTGCTCGACACCCGGTCCAGCGGCGGCCCCGTCGGTCCGAAGGGAACCGTGTCGTTCCAGGTTGGTGGCAACAGCGGCATCCCCGCGAACGTTGCAGCCGTGACCTTCAACCTGACCGTTACGAATCCAACGTCCAACGGCTTCGTCACGGCCTACGCGTCCGGCACCACACGGCCCAATGCGTCCAACCTGAACTATGACACCGGGCAAACAGTCCCCAACAGCGTCACGGTTCCGGTGGGCGCCGACGGCAAGGTCACGCTTTACAGTGAGTCGACTGGCACCGCCAACCTGATTGCGGACGTTTCCGGCTACTACGCGGCAGGAACAGCTGTTGCAGGTGGAGCCTTCCGACCAGTAGCACCGGCGAGGTTCCTGGACACCCGGACCACGGGAACCCCCGTGGCACCGAAGGGCAGCGTGTCCTTCCAGGTGGGCGGCAACAGCGGCATCCCGGCAGGCGTTTCGGCAGTGACCTTCAACCTCACTGTTGCCAACTCCACCTCTAACGGATTTGTCACCGCTTACGCCTCAGGGACGTCCATTCCCACGGCTTCCAACCTCAACTACGACAGGGGCCAGATTGTCCCCAACAGGGTCACGGTTCCGGTGGGAGCGGACGGAAAGGTGTCGCTGTACAACGAGTCCACCGGTACCGCGCACCTGATCGCCGACGTTTCCGGTTATTACATGTCAGGTCCGGTAACCCTTCCCGGCATGTTCCAGCCGATTGCGCCCACCCGTTTCCTGGACACCAGGTCCGGCAGTCCGGTGGCCGCCAACGGCACCATCCCGGTCCAGATCGGCTCGGTCAGCGGGGTTCCGGCAACGGCCTCGGCGACCATCTTCAACCTGACCGTGGCCAATCCGACCAGGAACGGCTTCGTCACGGCCTACCCGTCCGGATCGTCACTGCCGAATGCCTCCAACGTGAACTACGCCGCCGGGCAGATTGTCCCGAACAGCGTCACTGTTCCCCTGGGACCGGATGGCAAGGTCAGCCTCACGAACAGCTCAACAGGCACCACGCATCTGATCGCAGACGTCTCGGGATATTTCCTCTGACAGACGCAGCAAGCCAGCCACGCTGAGCATATGATCTGCTCCCCGGCAGCCGTATCCATCACCAGGTTCGGCAGCCGGGGAGCACTCATGTGTGGACGCATTACCCGCTCAGGTGGCCACAGGCCTGGCGCTTGTTCGCCAATCCGGCCCTAGACGGCTCTGATGTGCGAACAAGGCCGGGACCCACCCAAGCAACTCCGGAAGTCCGGTTGCAAAACTGAGCCTGGAAAATGTGGTTAAAGAAGAAAAGCACCAGTTCGTTGGAACTGATGCTTCCCAGTGGTGGCTCCGACCGGCGTCGATCCGGTGACCTTTCGATTTTCAGTCGAACGCTCTACCAACTGAGCTACAGAGCCTAGGTGACATGTCACCATGACCGCCGAAATCTCTTCCGACAACCAGAGCGACCCTGACGGGACTTGAACCCGCGACCTCCGCCGTGACAGGGCGGCGCGCTAACCAACTGCGCTACAGGGCCTTGCGTTTCTTGCTTCACAGTATCTCTACTGCTTTTTTCAAGGCTTCCAGCCTACCAGACATTTTTTGTCTGTTTGACCAGTTCCTTGCGTACCCCCAACGGGATTCGAACCCGTGCCGCCGCCGTGAAAGGGCGGTGTCCTAGGCCGCTAGACGATGGGGGCCAGAACCCGTTCGGAACAAAATAAAAGGCGTAAAGCGAAGCTTTCCGTCTTTGTCCTTTGCGTTTCTCCGAACTGGACTCAACAACTATAGGGCCTACTCTGCGATTATCCAAAATCGGCCGGAAACCCGTGCCTGAACAGGACGAACGGGCCAAGATGGATGGATGGATGCCGTCGCAGCGCTCAACGAGATCGCCTTCTGGCTGGAGCGCGGACGCGCTGCCACCTTCAAGGTCCAAGCCTTCCGCAAGGCCGCCGCCGCCATCAGCGCCTTGCCGCCGGACGAAGTGGCCGCCCGGGCACGGAACGGCCGGCTTAAGTCGATGAAGGGCATCGGCGACCGGACGTTCCAGGTCATCCGGCAGGCGGTGGACGGGTCCGTCCCGGACTACCTGGCTGACCTCCGGGAGAAAGGCGCCCAGCCTCTGGCCGCCGGCGGTGCCACCGTCCGGAACGCCCTGCGCGGCGACCTGCACAGCCACAGCGAATGGTCCGACGGCGGCTCCCCCATCGAGGTGATGGTCGCCGCCGCGGAAGTTCTTGGGCGGGAGTACCTGGCCCTGACAGACCACTCCCCCAACCTGACTATCGCCAACGGCCTCTCCGCCGAACGCCTGGCGAACCAGCTCGAGGTGGTGGCCGCCATCAACAGCGGGGGCAAGGACGGTGGACCGCACGACGGCACGGTCCGGCTGCTGGCGGGCATCGAAGTGGACATCCTGGAATCCGGAGAGCTGGACCAGGACCCGGAACTGCTGGACCGGCTGGACATCGTGGTGGCCAGCGTCCATTCGAAGCTCCGGGCAGACCGCAAAACCATGACCGCGCGGATGCTCGGCGGCATCCTGGCACCCCACACCAACGTCCTGGGCCACTGCACAGGCCGGCTGGTGGAGGGCTCCCGTGGCACCCGCCCCCAGTCCGAATTCGATGCCAAGGAGATCTTCGCCGCCTGCGCCGAGAACAATGTTGCCGTCGAGATCAATTCCCGGCCAGAGCGGCAGGACCCTCCGGATGAGCTGATCAAGCTCGCATTGGAGGCAGGCTGCCTGTTCTCCATCGACAGCGACGCCCACGCGCCCGGACAGCTGGATTTCCTCCAGTACGGGGCCGAGCGGGCCGAACGTAATGACGTGCCGCCGGAGCGGATCATCACCACCTGGACGGTGGACAAGCTCCTTGACTGGGCGGCCAGCTAGTTCCTGCCGTCCAGCTTGCCGCGGCAACAGTGGCCTGACGCGACTATCTGACGGCGTCGGCGAGTTTCTGCCGGAAATCGGCCTTGGTGGTGAGCGTCAGTTTCTCCCCGTTGAGGAAGAAGGTGGGCGTCCCGTGGACGCCCAGCGCCTCGCCATCGGCAATGTCCGCCAGGACCCGCTCCTCGGTTTGATGGTCAGCCACGGCGGCGTCGAACAGGGCAAGGTCCAACCCGAGGTCCTCCGCGTACGTACGGAACAGCGGCGCCTGGGACGTCTGCTGCCCGGCCCACTGGGACTGGGTTTCGAAGAGCCTGTTGGCCATTTCCTGGTACTTGCCCTGCTGGTTTGCGGCCTCGGCAGCGAGCGCCGCCTGGCCGGAGTTGGCGTGGGCCGCCAGGGGGAAATGCCTGTTCACGAAGGTAATCCTGTCGCCAAACTCGGCTTTGAGCTCCTCCACCACGGGATGGATGGACCCGCACGAGGGGCATTCGAAATCCAGGAACTCCACCAGCTGCGCCTTTTCCACGGAAGGCGCGGTGAGGCGGTAGCTGTTCTCCCGGACGAGCTGTTCGGATCCTGGCGCCGGCGGAGCAGCTTTCTGCTCATTGTTGGCGGTCAACAGGGCGTACCAGGCCACCCCGCCGATGACGGCGGCTGCCAGCACAATCCAGATCACTGTCCTGACAAGGCGTGCGGTATCACGGGGTGGGGCAGGGCTTGAGACCATGGTTCGCATCCTAGCCGAGGCACGGAGGGACCCCCGTTCCACGGGCAGTTTCACTTTGGCAGGAACTTGGCCAGACGTGGCCGATTTCCGCCAGCCCGGGTCTGGCCTGCGCGACTAGATTGGGCTCATGCCTTCCACTACCCCTGTCAGCAGTCCCGCTTCGGCGTCATCGGCGGCAGCCCCGGTCAAGGCGCTGGGCATTGCAGCCATGGCGGTCACCGTGGTCCTGTGGGCTTCGGCGTTCGTGGGTATCCGTGCCATCGGTCCACACTTCTCTCCCGGTTCCTTGACGCTGGGCAGGTTGGCGATTGCCGCCGTCGTACTCGCTGCCGTGGCGCTGCCGAAGATACTGAAGACGCGCCTCATGCCGCGGGGCCGCGAGTGGTGGCCCATCCTGGCGTACGGGGTGATGTGGTTCGGGGGCTACAACGTGGCGCTGAATGCCGCCGAACATGTCCTTGATGCGGGTACCAGTGCCTTGCTCATCAACGTCAATCCCATTTTGGTGGCCATCATGGCAGGCATCTTCCTCAAGGAGGGCTTTCCGCGCTGGTTGCTCATCGGCAGCACCATTGCCTTCGCCGGCGTCGCGCTCATCGCGCTGGGATCCGGCGCGCCAGGCCAGCCAGGGGAAAGCACGACGACGGACATGGCCGGCGTGCTGCTTTGCCTCCTTGCCGCGGTGCTCGCCGCAGTCAGCGTCATCATCCAGAAGCCGGTGCTGCGGAAGTTCCCTGCGGC
The DNA here is from genome assembly GCF_000022025.1 of Pseudarthrobacter chlorophenolicus A6. Taxonomy (GTDB): domain Bacteria; phylum Actinomycetota; class Actinomycetes; order Actinomycetales; family Micrococcaceae; genus Arthrobacter; species Arthrobacter chlorophenolicus. The sequence continues at coordinate 657,237 of NC_011886.1, read as the reverse complement.
CCAGGCCACCTGGTTCGGAATCCTGGTAGGTGCTCTATGCTGCCTACCCTTCGCCGGGCAGCTGGTGTCCGAGGTACAGGCAGCACCGCCCGCGGCCACGGCAGGGCTGGTGTACCTGGGGATCTTTCCCACCGCGATCGCCTTCACCACCTGGGCCTATGCCCTGTCACTGGTGGATGCCGGAAAGCTGGCGGCCACCACCTACCTGGTTCCCGGAACAACGGTGCTGATTTCGTGGCTCCTGCTGGGAGAGATCCCCACGGCCTGGGGCCTGGTGGGCGGGCTGGTGTGCCTGGTGGGCGTCAGCCTGACTCGCCGCCGGACCCGCACCCGCCGTGCGGGTTCAAGGTCCGCGGCCCGTGGCGTTTCCGGGCAGAACCAGGCCTTCCCGGCGGACAATCGGGACTAAAGTCGAGGTATGCCCCCAAGCCTTCCGCCCGGCCTCCCCATCATTCCGGAGGGCCCGCACGAACCGCTGGGTTTCGCCATGTCCCCGGACGAGTTCGAGGCTGCCGTCTCCGACGCCCTGGACAGCATTCCAACAAAGCTGGCCCGGGCCATGGACAACGTGGCCGTCTTCATTGAGGACGACTACGAACCGGGGCCGGGAGAAGACCCGGACACCGTACTGCTGGGACTGTACGAGGGCGTACCCCTGACAGAACGGGACTCCTGGTGGGACGCCGGATCACTGCCCGACCGGATCACGATATTCCGTGAACCCATCCTCGAAATCTGTAGTTCCCGCGAGGACGTCATCCACGAGGTGGCAGTGACTGTGGTCCACGAGATAGCGCACCATTTCGGCATTTCGGACGAGCGGCTGCACGAGCTCGGCTGGGGCTAGCCTTGTAGGCATGGGACACGACCACAGCCACACGCACGGAATCACCGCCACCGGGCGGCACCGCAAACGGCTGGTGGCCGTCCTGGCGATCACACTGAGCGTGGTGCTGATCCAGGTGGTGGGAGCCATCCTGTCCGGGTCACTGGCACTGCTGGCGGACGCCGGCCACATGCTCTCCGATGCTGCGGGCGTCACGATCGCCCTGCTGGCCGCCTGGATCGCCGGCAGGCCCGCCAGTGACCAGCGGACCTACGGGTACCAGCGCGCCGAAGTCCTGGCGGCCCTGGCCAACGCGCTGATCCTGATCGTCATTTCCGTGGTGATCTTCACCGAGGCCATCCGCAGGATCGGATCCGTTCCTGAAGTCCACACCGACATCATGCTCTTCGCCGCCATCCTCGGCGCCGTGGCGAACCTGGTTTCGCTGCTGATCCTCCGCGGCGCCCACCAGGAAAGCCTCAACGTCCGTGGCGCCTACCTGGAAGTCCTGGGCGACCTGCTGGGTTCCTTCGCCGTGATCGTTGCGGCCGTAGTCATCATGGTCACCGGCTACCAGGCGGCGGATACGATCGCCTCGGTTGTCATCGCCCTGATGATCCTGCCGCGGGCATGGAGCCTGCTGCGGGACGTGGTGGACGTGCTGCTCGAGGCCAGCCCCAAGGGCGTGGAAGTGCAGATGATCCGCGAACACATCCTTTCCGTGGACGGCGTCACGGACGTGCACGACATCCATATCTGGACCATCACCTCCGGCGTGCCGGTCTTCTCCGCCCATGTGGTGGTGGAGGACGGCGTCCTCAACGCCCGTGGTGCCGACCAGCTGCTGGACAAGCTTGTCACCTGCCTGGGATCGCATTTCGACACCGACCACTGCACCTTCCAGCTGGAACCCGCCAGCCATTCCGAACACGAGGAACGCCAGCACGCCTGACAACACGCCGCTTTTCCTGCGGGCGTAATGACACTGTTGTGATTAGTGTTATTGATGTGACAGCTGTTGCTTCTGTGCAACGGGTGACGTAACCTCGGACTGCTGGCGAGCAGCCGAGGCGCACCTCTGTGTCACCACCAGGACCTCACTCCCAGCCCCAACCGCTGCGAGGTTCCTGTCCATGTCGAGGTTTATGCCTGCATCGCGTTTGCCCAGGCCCCGGGCTGCTTCCGGCCGGAAAGCGGCAGTGCTGTGCGCCGCCGTCGTACTCCTTGGATCCGTGGGACTGCCCGCAGCAGCAGCCCCCGGCGCGCACCTTCCCGCAGCGCAGGCTCCGGCGGCGCCCGCCCTCCCCTCTCCCGAGGACATTGCAGCGGCCAAGGCCAGCGAAGCGGCAACTGCGGACCAGGTGGCCGCGATCGAACGCATCCTCGGTGACACCTCTGACGCCCAGCAGGCGGCTTTCGCCGTGGCCATGCAGGCAAACAACTCCTACAGCGAAGCCCTGGTGGAGCTGCAGCAGCGTTCCGAGGCCGCGTCCGTGGCCGCCGCCCGGGCAGCGGCCGCGCAGGCGGAGCAGGACAAGACCCGCAAGCAAGTGGGGCAGCTGGCCGGTGACCTCTACCGGAACGGCGGCCTGAACCCAACGCTCGGGACCCTGGTCAGCGGCACCGGCGAAAGCCTGCAACAGGCCGCAACGCTCCAGGCGCTGTCCGCCGGCCGCAGCCGCGCCTTCGAGGCGGCCGATTCTGCCGCCACCGCATCGCAAACCCTCACGGCCGCAGCCGGAGACGCGACGAAGGCAGCGGATGAGGCGGCCCGGACCGCCGAGGCACGGAAAACCGGCGCCGAACAGGCCAACGCCGCCCAGGCCGCGGCCGTGGCGGATGCCCGTGCCCGGCGGACCGTTTTGGTGGACCAGCTCGCGCAGCTGCGCAACACGACAGTGGAGCTCGAATCAGCCAGGGTGGACGGGCTCGAACGGCAGCGCGAGGAAGCGCGCCTGGCTGCCGTGACAGCCGCGGCCAACGCAGCTGCGGTCACGGCCAATCCCCAGGGCAGCGAAACCCGGGGCGGTGAAACCGGAGCCAACCAGGGCACACCCGCCGCTCCCGTGGCTCCAGCTGCACCGGCTCCTATACCGGCACCGACTCCGGCTCCCGCACCCGCTCCTGCGCCTGTCCCAGCCCCCGCACCGGCCCCAGCTCCGGCACCCGCACCCGCTCCTGCGCCTGCCCCTGCCCCCGCGCCTGCACCTGCCCCCGCTCCAGCTCCAGCTCCCCCAGCTACCGGCGGCGCCACCCTCGAAACGGCCATCTCCGTGGCCCTCAGCAAGGTGGGTTCGCCCTACTTCTACCAGTGGGGCGGCACGGGACCCACCGGCTTCGATTGCTCGGGACTGGTGCAGACGGCCTTCGCTGCCGCCGGGAAGTACCTGCCCCGGACAGCCGGCCAGCAGTACGCTGCTGCTCCCGTCCACGTGCCCCTCTCGCAGGCCCGCCGCGGAGACCTCCTGGTGTGGGGCTCAGGACCGGATTTCTACCATGTGGCCATCTACCTGGGGAACGGCCAGGTGGTCCAGGCACTGAACCCGCAGGAGGGAATCGGCGTCACCCAGCTCAGTTCCATGGCCGGGATGCAGTTGCACCCGTACGCGGCCAGGTACTGAGCACCATGATGGGACACGAACCCGTCAGCTGAGGACGTCCTTGGTGGTGAACCGGGCATAGGCGAGCGCACCGAACACGGCAATGTAACCGGCCTGGAGCAGCGCATTGCTGCCGAACGAATCCCAGAGAACCGGCTGCCGGAGCATGTCGCCGAAGCCCAGCCAGTAGTGGCTGAACAGCCACGGGTGCAGCCACTCCAGCTGCGGCAGCTGGTCCGCTATCTGCGACACCACGGAAACCACCACCGTGGCCGCCATGGCGCCGACCGGAACCACCGTCAGTGTGGACAGGAACAGGCCGATGGCGGACAACCCCGCAAGGGACACCGCCATGTACGCCGCGATCAGGAGCATCCGGACCGCGGCCTCCGGCGGCTGGATCACGTCACCGGACAGCAGCGTGACAGGCCCCACCGGGAACAGCACGGCCCCGATGGCGGCGCCTGCCAGCGCCACTGTCAGGGGCGCCACGATGCAGAATGCCAGCGCCGCCGCGTACTTGACCAGCAGCAGCCGCACGCGCCCGGCGGGAGCCACCAGCAGGTACCGCAGAGTGCCCATGCTTGCTTCGCCCGCTATCGTGTCGCCCGCCACGACGCCAACGGTCAGCGGCAGGAACAGTGGCACGGAGACCAGCATGGCGGTGAAGGCCACGAACAACCCGTTTTGCGTGATGCGGTCCAGGAATGCCGGACCCCGGCCGGACGGGACGCCGGAGGAGAGCCGCACCGCCACCGCGATCAGGATGGGAATTGCCGCCAGGGCCAGGAGGAGCGCCCACGTGCGCCGGCGCCCAAACAGGACCCTCAGTTCGGACTGCATCAAGGAGAGCCCGGACCAGCGCGGGACGGCCGCTTCCTGTGTTCGGGCCGAACCCGGGATGTCCGCCGGGATGCTACTGGGCAACGTCGAACCCCTCCCCTGTCAGCGCCACAAAGCGGTCCTCCAGGCTTTCGCGTTCGACGGCGAAACCCCGGACCCGGACCCCGGCCGCCACCAGGCGCGCCACGATGTCCTCGGCAAGGATTTCCCCGGACTGGGCCTGCGGGGACCCGTCAATCCGCGCTGAGGAGGCACCGGAGGCAGCCGTAAGGGCAGCCAGCAGGGTTTCCCCTCCGGGCTCGGCATCGCCCGCCTCGGAATTCAACCCCAGGCTGGCTAAAACCTCACGTGCCTGTCTCCCGTCCGGCGTGAGGAGGCGGACCCTGGCGCTGCCCGTCCGCCGGAGGTCGGCGAGGGAGCCCTGGGCCACCAGCTTCCCGGCGCTCATAACCGCGGCATGCGTGCACATCTGGTCCACCTCGGCCAGCAGGTGGCTGGAAACGAAGACGGTGGTGCCGTTGTTCGCCAGGGAGCGGACCAGGTGCCGGACTTCCCGGGTGCCCTGCGGGTCCAGCCCGTTGGTGGGCTCGTCCAGCACCAGCAGATCCCGGTGCGACAGCAGTGCGTTCGCGATCCCCAGGCGCTGCTTCATGCCCAGCGAATAGGCGTGCACCCGCTTGTTGGCGGCATGGGCAAGGCCCACCTGGTCGAGCGCCCGGTCCACCCGCGCGCGGCGCGTTGCCGGTACCGCGTGGCGCGTGGCAGCGTCCAGCCGGTGCAGGTTCGCCGCACCGGACAGGAAGGGGTAGAACGCCGGGCCCTCAACGAGTGCCCCCACGTGCGGCAGCACCTCGTGGAACCGTCGCGGCATCTCCATCCCCAGCAGGTCCACCGTCCCGGCTGAGGCCGACGCGAGGCCCAGCAGCATGCGGATGGTAGTGGTTTTCCCGGAACCGTTGGGCCCCAGGAAGCCGAACACGGAGCCGGGCGGCACGGCAAGGTTCACCCCGTCCACAGCCACTTGGTGGCCGAACTTCTTGGTCAGGCCATGGGTCTCAATGGTCAGCCCGTAGCTTGCGGAACCTGCGCCGTGCGCACCCGGAAGGCCGGGGTTCATGGGGCCGCCGAAGCGGCGGCCTGCAGCCTGTCCGGCGGAACCATGCCCGCGAAGACACGGCCGTCATCGGTGATGAGCACGTTGAGCAGCGCCGTGGACACCAGCCGCCCGCCGGGAACGACGACGGCGGCCTGGGCCAGCAACGGATCCTCGAGGAAGGAATTGGCGCCCGGTGCGCCCGCTGCCGCGGCAGGCAGCCGCAGGATGGTTTCCCAGCCCTGCCCGGTGACAGACGGATGGTCGGAGCCCTTGCCGTCTCCGGCAGGGTCACCGAAGCGGTGGTCACCGGGGGTATGACCGCCGTAGGCCTCCTGCCCGGGGTTGGGAACCTGCAGTTCCTTCACAGTGCTGCCCGGAGGCGGGGAGAACGTGAACAGGGAATCGTCCGGCACCTCCAGGGACAGGGCGGTGAACCCGAGGCGGAAGGCGGGCGTTCCGGCCCCCCGCGCCGTGACCTGGACGGCGAGGGGCATGCCGGTTTCGCCATCCACCGCGATGGCCACCTGGCCTACCAGGGTGGCGTCGGACCGGGGTTCAAGCAGCAGGTTGTAGGCCGCACGCCCTGCTACTTCCACATCGGCTCCCACTGTCACGGCGGTGTTGGGGTCCACCTTCTCGAGCAGGTGCCGGGCGAGGTCTGCCGGCGTCGGCATCATGGATTCCGACGGCGAACCGGGCACCGTGGGGGGCAGCGGGATCTTCACCCTGGGCCTGCGGCGCGGCAAGCGGCAGGTCGGCAGCGCGGGCAGGCAGGGTCAGATGGGCGGCCGAATTGTCCTTGGAGGAGTAGAACCAGACGTCGCTGTCCCGGCGGATGACATCGCGTTCAGCAAGCCTGTCCACCACCTGCATGCGGACCTTGGTGGCGCCGTTTACGTAGATACGGGCGGTGTGCTGTCCGGAAAGGAACTCGACCACGGACGCGGCACCGCCGGCGGACGCGGGATCGGAAGAAGCAGCGGTGGACGGTAGGGCGGGCAACCCAAAGTCCGAGGACTGCTCAATGGTTCCGGAGAAGGCCTGGGCGTGGTGCGTGGCCGCCAGGACCAGCACCTCCTCGGGCGTCTTCTGCGGGAGCGGGTCGCCGGCGCTGGCGGGCAAGGTCCCTGCGAGCGCCGCGCCAGCGATCACCACCGGCACTGCAAGGGCCGGCAACCACCGCGGCCAGTTGCGGCCGCTGCGGCGGTTGCCGTGCGGGTGGAACGTTGTATCGGTGCCCGTGGTCTCGGAGCCCATAGCTCAAGGTTACGCCTGTCCGCGTCCCGCCACACGGGCTGCCCGGGCCGGCTTCGCGAGTGGACGCCACCGGCGCCGTACCGCGACGAAACCGGACGGAAAGCTACGAGGGCACAATGGTTCCGGCGCCGCCGTCGACCGTGATCTCCTGCCCGGACGATATCCGTCCGGTGGCGTCCGGCACCCCCACTACCGCCGGGATCCCGTACTCGCGGGCCACCACGGCACCGTGCGAATTGGCGCCGCCCATTTCCATCACCAGCCCGCCCGCGGTGAGGAACAGCGGGGTCCACCCGGGATCGGTGGACGGCGCCACCAGGATCTCACCCGGCTCAAGGTGCGCCCCCACGGGGTCCAGGATGACCCTGGCAACGCCGGTGACCGTCCCGGCGGAGGCAGGGCTGCCGGTCAGGGTGCCTTCGGTGATGCCGCCGGCAGCTGCCTGCGCCGCTTCCGGCTCGGTCCCGTCGGAGAGCAGCACCCGGGGGATGTGCCGCCGGCCAAGCTCCCTGTCATAGTCCGCCCGGCGTTCCACCACCAGTGCACGCAGCCCCGGCCCTCCGGCAGGGCCGGTTCCTGCACCGCCTCCGGCAGCGGTATCCAGGGCCGCGCTTACCTCAGCGAAGTCGAGGAAGAAGATGTCCTCGGCCCGGTCAAGGGTTCCTGCCGCCTCGAGGTCCGCCCCCACATGCTGCAGCTGCCGGCGTACTTCTGCCAGTCCGAGCACCAGGTGGTATTTGGGCAGTTCCCGGAGCCCCGCGAAGAGCCGGGCCCTATGCAGGGCGGCGCGGACCAAGGCGCCCCGGATCCTTCCCCGGGTGCGTGCTTCGGCAGCCAGCCGCTCCACCTGGGCCTCCGCAGCATCGGCGGCGTTGCTGAACTGGACGTCGGGCGCGAGGTCCGGGTCCTCCAGCCGGAGGTAGTTCGCCAGGACCCCCAGGATATGGGCGGGGTCGTCCGACCAGCGGGGCATGCCGACGTCGATCTCGGCAACGGCGCGGTGCCCGTACCTGTCAAGGAACCGGCTCAGCCCTGCCTCCAGGCGTGGCGGAAGGCCGCCCTCCCGGTGCGCTGCCGCGAGCGCCGCCGTGTCCTTCCCTGCCAGGAAGGCACGCGACCCGGGATCGTCCCGGAGGGCCGCCGCCAGGTGCCACAGCTCAAGGTCCATGTCTGTGGTGACGTTGTTGGGCAGCCCGCGGAGCACCCCTTGTAGGTCCTCCCATCGGTTTCCGCCCAGCAGCTTGCCCGCCACTCCCAGCATGCCGAAGCCCAGGGCAGCGAGGGGCAGGATGGCGGGAACGATGGTGAACAGCCGCCGCTGCAGGAGGCCCTCGGCGTGCGCCAGCCGGTCCCTGGCTGTGGGCCTGGCGGAGGCTTGCCCCGCGGCACCCGGATCGAGTTCGAGGGCGGCTTCGAAGTCCCGGGTGAAACGGTCCAGGCGCCGGAGCGCGGCCTGCGGGCGGAAGATCCCGCGGAGGATCGCTTCCGGCAGGCCGGCACGTACAGCGGCGGGCAGGATGCGGCGCAGCAGCGGCAGGGGCGTCCGAAGCGTGACGGCGAACGAGGGGTCATCGAAAAGCCGCCGCATCACCGTTGCGGAGCGGGCTTCCATGACATCGAACACCCGGGGAAGGATTGCCCTGCCCACGGTGCTGCGGATGGGGGTGGTGAAGTCGATGAAGATCCTCTGCCCGGCATCGGCGTACGCCGGCGGTCCTACGCGGGGGTCGGCGACGGGAATTTTCACTGTCCGTGCCACTGACGACGCGATCTGCCGGATGGCGGCCCGGCCCATCGGTGTGATGGGCCGGGTCAGGCCCTGGGCGAGGCTGAAGCACAGGAACCCCCGGGTCCCGGCGGCACCGTCCCGGCGGCGGGGGACGGGGTACAGGGTGGTGATGGGCCGGGACTGCGTGAGCCACAGCGAGCCGCCGCGGCTGATGGCCCATTCGAGGTCCTGCGGCGCTCCGAAATGCTGCTCCGCTTTCAGTCCAAGCCGGGCCAGGTCCGCGGCTTGCCGGTCGGTGAGGCAGAAGCCGGCGTGTTCAGCAGCGTCCACAGTGCGGGTGCCGCCGCCGGGCACGGCCAGGACGGCGATCCTCTTGTCGCCTTGCCGTCGCTCCACGACGCGCCCGGCCGCCGGGTCCACCACGAAGTGGTCCGGATTGACCGCGCCGGACACCACGGCTTCCCCCAGGCCCGGGCTGGCATCGATGACTGCCTCGTTCCTGCGGCCCGTTACGGGGTTGGCGGTGAAGAGGACCCCGGCCGTCTCCACGTCCACCATCCGCTGTACGACCACCGCCAGTGCCACCTCGGCGGGATCGATGCCCAGGCTTGCCCGGTAGGTGGTTGCCCGGTCCGTCCACAGCGACACCCAGCAGTTCCGGACGGCTTCGAGCACCGCAGCGGCTCCGACCACATTCAGGTAGGTGTCCTGCTGTCCGGCGAAGCTGGCGAAGGGCAGGTCCTCCGCGGTGGCTGACGAGCGGACAGCCACCGGTACGTCCGCGCCCAGCTCCCCATAGGCGCGTTCGACGGCGGCGGCCACCTCAGGCGGCAGCGGGGCGGACACGACGGCGGCACGGGCCATCGCGGCCAGGGCGGGAATATCCGGTGGGGAATTGGCGGGGGCGGGAATCCTGTGGGTGGCAGTTTCCGGGGCTGCAGCAACTGGCTGGCCGGGGCCTCCCGGCGGCGTCCGCAGTGCCGCATGGACGGCTGCCAGCTCCGGATTAATTGAGTCCGGAGCCCCTGTCACCAGCCGGTAGGCCTCCGTGGTGAGGCAAAAGCCCTCAGGTACGGGAAGCCCGGCGGCCAGCAGCTCACCAAGGTTCGCGGCCTTGCCACCCACCTGCGCGAGCATTCCGGCGCCGAGGCGGCGCAGGTCCACCACCAGGTCCGCGCCAGGCGCAGCGGCCGGCCTGCCGCCCTGGGAAGATTCCGGATGCTGCATGATGGCGCCTCCACGTCTCCGTAGCTGACGGCCCGGCCGCGGCGGGGTCAGGCGGCGTCGGCGTCGCCCAGGATGGGTCCGAACCTGGGCCTGTCGGCCAGGCGGGGGTCCGCGTGGTCCGGGACCACCATGACTGGCCCCTTGGCGTGGTGGAGCACGCCGTCCGAGGTGGAGCCCAGGAGCATGCCGGTGAACCCGCCGCGTCCCCGGGTGCCAACAACCACCAGTTCAACGTGCCGGCTCTCCCCCACCAGGACGTCCACAGGCGAACCGTCCTTCAGTTCGGACTCGGCGTCAAGGCCGGGATAGTGGCTGCGCAGCCAGGCCATGCCGGCGTCCAGCGTGACCTGGATTTCGGCAAACAGCGCCTTGCGGTCCATGGGGGCGGGCACCCAGGCCAGCGAACCGCTGTACTGGGGAACGGCGCACACCACCCGCAGCTTGGCGCCGAGGCGTTCGGCCTGGTCCGCGGCGTCCAGGACCGCAACCCGGGCCTGCTCGGATCCGTCCACGCCCACCACCACCACGTTCTCCACGAGCTGGCGCCCCGACTTGGCCTGCTCGGCCAGGACGCGCCTGTCCTCGGTGGTTTCACCCAGCCGGTCCGAGCAGATCAGGGGCACGGTGACGGTGGGGCATTTCGCGTGCGCGGGCAGGGCGCTGCTCACGGATCCCAGAAGCCGGCCCACAAAGCCGCCGCGGCCGCGGGTCCCGAAGACCAGCAGTTCGGCGGTTTCGGACATTTCCAGCAGGACGCCCGAGGCGTCGCCGTTCTCCACGGAGGCGCTGACGTCGATGCCGTAGCCCGCCACTTTCTCCATGGCCTGCTTCACGATGGCCTCCGCACCCTCACGGATGACGGAATCGTCCACCGTGGCATACCCTCCGTCCAGGCCGGAGGCAGCGAAGATGGGCACCGAGTAGGCGGTCACGATGTGCAGCGGACGACGGCGGCGCTGCGCCTCCCGCGCGGCCCAGACGAGGGCGCACTGGCCATGGTCGGAGCCGTCCACGCCCACGACGATTCCTTCGGGCGCGGCGGACGGGCCACCGCCATCCCTCGCCGGGTCCGGATGCAACTCTTGTGCGCCCATGGGGCCGCCTCCTTGCGCTACTGCCTGATGTTCCGGCCATTCTGCCAGAAAGTGGACCCCTCCCAGTGCACCCCCGGCCGCTGCCGGAACTGTGCGGCCGGGGACCGCTTCCAGTTCTCACTATTCCGCGTCCGAGGGACCATAGCAAGCCTGCTCAGGTCCGGAATCCACAGGTTATCCACAGTTTTTCCACACCCTCTGGGAAAGCGTGTTCAGCCCCGGAAGAATGTTTACGTTTTGGGCTATCCATGGCCGGTTTTGTTCTGTAGTGTTCTGGACATTGTTGGTCCGGGACGCCGACAGTAACTTCCGTTCGACGGCTGCCCGGGACCACTGTGCGGCCTTGCATTTGGGGCAACGGGACCGCGCCCGCCGGCGATGACGCCAGCACCTGCAGAAATGTCGAAGGAGGGAAACAGCAGTGTCAAACATGCCTGGAAATGCCGGGACCGAACAGACCACCACCGTGATCATTGGCACCGGGCTGTCCGGACTCGCTGTGGCAGCCGAGCTGCGCCGCAGGGGTATCCACTCCATCGTGGTTGACGGCCTGGACACTTTCGGGGCCACGCCGCCCGCCGTCACCACCTCACTCCAACGCATCGACACGGCGGATTCCGCGACGCTCCAGGAGCGCAACGAGATCCTGCGGCACCTCCGCAACTACGCCGCCAGCCACGACGTCGATATCCGCAGCACCCGGGCCGTGCAGTTGACCCAGGTGGACGGTGCCCCGGAAAGCGCGGCAACCCCGCAGTGGGAAGTGCACACCCCCACCGGAGTGCTGGTGGCGGACCATATTGTCCTCACCCGCTGCGCGCAGAGCCAGCTGCGGCGCATGATCAATGATTTTGGCATCGCCGTGGGCCGCAACCTCGCCGCAGCCATGCGTGCCATCGGCATCTACCTTGTGGGCGTGGGAGAGCTGATCACGCCCTCGCCCAAGGAGGTGCTGCGCCAGGCGAAGACCGTGGGCCAGGCCATCTCCGCCAAGGTAAACCCGGACAGCACGGCCTTCCCGGCAACAGGAAGCCTGTCCATGCTGCCCTGCTAGCGGCCTGCCCGGCACGCCGGGAGGCAGCAGCACCCGGCTGCCGGGCTCCTATACGCTGTCCGGTTCCCCATCGGCGCCGCCGGAAAGGCGGCGCCTGGCCAGCACAGCCAACGCAACCAGCAGGCCTACGGCCACCACCGCAAAGATGACGATGCTCCATTGGAACGGCTGCGCGGAGCTTGCCGGTTCGGCAGGCGCTGTGGCCCCGGGCTGGGCGGTGCCCGCCCCCGGAACGGCAGCGCCCGGCGTCGTACTGGCACCGCCTGTGGCTGCCGCGCCGGCCCCTTCCGCAGCCGCGGCAGCCGTGAACGTAAACGTCCCCTCGATAGGGTGCGAATCGGAGCTGACCACCCGCCACGCCACCGTGTATGCGCCGGCCGGTCCTCCCGGGCGCAGCTTCTGCGACGCCACGTTGTCCACGATCTCCACCGCACCGTCAGCCCATTCGGCACCGGCGGCGTCCTTGACCGAGATTGAGGCCCCGAGGCCCAGCGGCTTGTTGTTGAAGGTCACCGAAACCTTCGCTGGCGGCGCCGGGACTGACCCGCCCTGCGCCGGGCTGCTGGACTCTGCGGCGTCGTGGGCGGCTGCCGGACCGGCCACGCCCAGCGAGGCCGCCAGGACGGCGGCTCCCAGAAGAAGGGCGCGGAAATGGCGGAAGGGACGCATGGTGCACTGCTCCTTGTGTTGGCTTCCTTACAGACTAGGTGAAATTGGCGGCCGTCCCGCCGCCGCCCCAATAGGATGCAGGTATCCCCACATCATTCCCCGGAGGACTAATGCTTAAGCAAGGCTCTGCCCTGGACCGGTATTTCAAGATCACCGAACGCGGTTCCAACCTCTCCCGCGAGATCCGCGGCGGGTTCGCCACCTTCTTCGCCATGAGCTACATCGTGGTACTGAACCCGCTCATCCTTTCCGGGGCGGACTCCAGCGGCAACACCCTTGGATTCACCGCCGTTGCCGCGGTGACGGCCTTCGTTGCCGGCATCCTGACCATCCTGATGGGGGCCTGGGCCAAGCACCCGTTCGCCCTGGCCACCGGCTTGGGCGTCAACGCGTTCGTGGCGGTCACCGTGGCCACGAACCCCGGCCTGACGTGGCCGGACATGATGGGCCTGGTGGTGCTGTCCGGCGTGACCATGCTCATCCTGGTCCTCACGGGCTTCCGCACCGCCGTGTTCAAAGCAGTGCCGGACGGGCTCAAGACGGCGATCGTGGTGGGCATCGGCCTCTTCATCGCCCTGATCGGCCTCGTGAACGCGGGCTTTGTCCGCCGCATCCCCGACGTTGCCGGGACCACCGTCCCCGTGGGCCTGGGCTTCGACGGCAAGCTCCTGGGCTGGCCCACCGCGGTGTTCGTGTTCGGCCTGGTCCTCACCATCGCCCTGGTGGTCCGCAAGGTCAAGGGCGCCATCCTGATCGGCATCATCACGTCCACCGTGCTGGCCGTCATCCTGGAAATGACCCTGCACATCGGCCCCAGCGTGTCCCCGGACAAGCCGTTCAACCCGCAGGGCTGGTCCCTGGTGTCCCCCGCGTTCTCCGAGTGGGCCGCGCCTGACCTGTCCCTGATCGGCAAGGCCAACCCGTTCGGCGCGTTCGAGCACCTGGGCTTCGTGGCCGCCACGCTCCTGGCCTTCGTCATCCTGCTCAGCATCTTCTTCGACGCCATGGGCACCATGGTGGGCCTGGCGAACGAGGCCGGCACGGTGGACGAGCACGGCAACATTCCCGACGTCGACCGCGTCCTCCAGGTGGATGCGCTCGGGGCGATCGTTGGCGGCGGCGCGTCCGTGTCCTCCAACCAGATCTACGTCGAAGCCGGCGCGGGCATCGGGGAGGGCGCCCGGACGGGCCTGGCCTCGATCGTCACCGGCCTGCTGTTCCTGGTGGCCATGTTCTTCACGCCGCTCATCAACCTTGTTCCGTTCGAGGCAGTTGCCCCCGCCCTGGTGGTGGTGGGCTTCATGATGGTTTCCCAGGTGGGCAAGATCGACTGGCAGGACTGGGGCATCGCCATCCCGGCGTTCCTGACCTTCGCCCTGATGCCGTTCACCTACTCGATTGCCAACGGCCTGGGTGCCGGCTTCATCAGCTTCGTGCTGATCCGGACCGTGCAGGGCAAGGCGAAGGAAATCCACCCCCTCATGTGGGCTGTGGCCGCAGCGTTCCTGCTGTTCTTCGCCATCGGCCCCATCGAGGCCGCCCTGGGCATGCTCTGACCCACCGGTACTCAGACCGGTGTGTTGGGTGCCAGCCCTTCGTCGCCGGACACCGCCCGCGCTTTCTTTCCCCGCAGCCGGTCAAGCCGGTTCATCAGGGGTGAGGTGGTGGCGCCATGGATCACGATGGACATGGCCACCACCAGCCCCACGAAGCCCCACAGCCATTCCGCCTGCCCGGCGAAACTGCCCTTCCCGAGCGCGTAGGACAGGTAATACAGCGAACCGATTCCGCGGATGCCGAAGAAGGACAGGGCAATCCTTTCCCGTGGGCCGGTCTTCCCCCGCAGCAGGCTCAGCCAGCCCGCCAGCGGGCGGACCAGCAGCAGGAACGCCAACGCCACGAGCACCTCGGCCAGGCCCATCCCGGACAGGAGTCCGCGGGCAATGGCCCCGCCCAGCAGGACCAGGATGACCACCGTCAGGAGGCGCTCCAGCTGCTCCACGTAGGAGTGCAGAACGCGGTGGTAGCCGTGCGTCCGTTCGGCGGCCCGGATGGTCACCGCGCACACAAAGACGGCTATGAAACCGTAGCCCTCCACCATCTCGGTCAGCCCGTACGCCAGGAAAGTGGCGGCCAGGGCAACGAAACCCTCCGAATGGTTGGACAGGCGCAGGCTTTCCTTCCGGGCTGAAAAGAAGAGGCGGGCCAGCAGCTTTCCGGTAAGGAACCCCGCCAGCAGGCCGATGGCCAGCCTCCACAGCACGTCCAGCCCGAACCATTGGGGAAACCACGCCGCCGGGTCCGCGCCGGCGATGCTGATGGCGATGGCGAGGTAGACGAAAGGGAAGGCGAGGCCGTCGTTCAGCCCGGCCTCCGAGGTGAGGCCGAACCGCACCTCGTCTTCCTTGCCGGTGCCCTCCTCGTCGTCAGCCGGCTCCCCCACCTGCACTTCCGAAGCCAGCACCGGGTCAGTGGGTGCCAGGCCGGCTGCCACGAGCAGCGCAGCGCCCAGGCCGAGCCCCAGGAACCACAGCCCCAGCAGCGTCAGCGCCACGATGCATAGGGGCATGGCAATGCCCAGGAGCCGCCACGTGGTTGACCATCCGCTGCGTCCCACTGGCCGGTCCAGGGCGAGCCCGGCACCCATCAGCGAAACAATCACGCAGATTTCCGAGAGGTGCAGGACAAACTCGCCGTGCGCTACGGGATCCGGGCTGGGCAGGGTGGGGATCAGGGCGAACGCCGCCATCCCGGCACCGAGGAAGACCATCGGCATGGAAAACGGCATGTTCCGCAGCAGCTTGGGCAGCACCGCGGCCACGAATACTGCCACTCCGGCTGCCGCGAAAAGGATGTTGGGGGCTTCAAACACGTGCAGTTCTCCGGCTGTTCGTGCGCCGGGCAGGCGCAGGCAACGTGATGCGTCCCGGAAGGGGATGCTCCACCTTAGCCCCTGCTGCCAGGGCGCCCTGACTCCCGGGCGTCCTGCTTTCACCGCATCCGCTTGCGCGGGCCAGTTTGTACTGGCCTGCTTGTATGGGCCGGGTTCTCGCATTCCAGACAGGACCGCGGCGGTCCTGCTCGCTTTCGCGGCGGCCATGCGGTGAGCTTGGAACATGGCTTCCCCAACTCCCGACGTCGACACCCCGCCCAGCGCCTGGACCGGAAGGTTCGACGGCGACGGGCCGGAGCACCGGCGCTGGTGGCAGGCGGTGGAACCTTACGCGAGCGCGGCGGCAAGCGGCCACGACGGCCCTCCGGGCGCCCTGGCTCCCAGCGCGCCGGCGGTCCTGCTGGGGTTCTGCAGCGACGAAGGAGTACGCCGGAACAAAGGCCGCCCGGGTGCGGCCGCCGCCCCCGCCGCGGTCCGCAAGGCGCTGGGACCGCTGGCATTCCATCTGGACCGGGCAGTGTACGACGCCGGCGACGTCACGGTTCCGGGTCCTGACCTGGAAGGCGGCCAGGCCCGGCTGGGCAGCGCTGTGACGGCCCTGCTCGACGCCGGCCACCTGACGGTGGTGCTGGGCGGCGGCCACGAGACCGCCTACGCCAGCTACCTTGGCGTCAGCGGGTCCGGTGCCATCCGGGACGGCAGCCGGCTGGGGGTCCTGAACCTCGATGCCCACTTCGACCTGCGGGACGAACCCGTTCCCAGCTCCGGGACCCCGTTCCTCCAGATGGCCCGCGCCGAAGCCGGTGCCGGCCGGGACTTCCGGTATGCCGTTGTGGGGATTTCTGAAGCGAACAACACCCGCGCCCTGTTCGATACCGCGGACCGCCTGGGCGTCCGCTACCTGCTGGACGAGGACTGCGCAGCGGACCGGGTGGAGGCGTTCGTGGCGTCCTTCCTCGACGGCATCGATGTCCTGTACCTGACCATCGACCTGGACGTGCTTCCGGCGTCGGTGGCACCCGGCGTCAGCGCACCCGCAGCCTACGGCGTTCCGCTGCCGGTCATCAGCGCGGTGTGCCGGCAGGTTGCCCGGAGCGGGAAGCTCCTCCACTGCGATGTGGCGGAACTTAACCCGGAGTTCGACCTTGACCACCGCACCGCCCGCGTAGCGGCGCGGCTGGTGGACACGCTGCTCCGCTGACCTGCGGTCCCACCACAATGCGTTCCGGGTCCGGGGACGGCATCATGCCTTGGGCAGGTACCTGCGTTCCGGACGCCCTACCCCGTATTTCAGCCGGACTTCCAGCAGCCCTTCGTCGTGCAGGTACTCCAGGTAGCGGCGCGCGCTGACCCTTGACGTGCCCAACTGTTCGGCAACTTCGGCAGCCGACAGGTCGCCGTCGGCCGCTTTCAGCGCCCCTTCCACCAACCGCAGAGTCTCCACGCTGCACCCCTTGGGCAACGGCCGCTGGGCCGTGGCGCTGTCCAGGCCGAAGACCCTGTTGACGTCCGACTGCTCGGCCACGTCCTTGGACGAATCGAGGCCGTGGTAGGCGCTGCGGTAATGGTCCAGCCGCTCCTGCAGGTCAGCCTGCGAGAACGGTTTGATGAGGTAGTGCACGATCCCGCCGCGCAGGGCTTTCCGCACTGTTTCGACCTCGCGGGCGGCGCTGATCACCAGCACATCGAGTTCCGGCGCCACCTCCCGCAGCTGGTGCATCAGGTCCAGTCCGTTGATGTCCGGCAGGTGGATGTCCAGCAGCACCAGGTCCGGCTGGAGGCGTTGGGTCTCGACGACGGCCTGGGCGCCGGTGTGCGCGGCGCCCACCACGGTGAACCCCGCGGTGCGCTGGATGAAGCCGGCGTGGACCTTGGCCACCATGAAGTCGTCATCGACAATCAGGACCTTGATCATGCGCGTGCACCTTTGTTGAAGCGGGCGGTGAAGACCGCCCCGTTGTCGTTGGCTACCGCCAGGTCCCCGCCGGACCTGCGGCACACCACGCGGGACAGGGCCAGCCCGAAGCCTCGGCCGCCTTCCCGCCGGGCATCCTTGGTGGTGAAGCCCTGCCGGAAGATGTGGTCCGCGGCGTCGGCGGGAACCCCGTGGCCATTGTCCCGGACGGTCACCACCACCTGTCCCTCCCCATCTTCCACCAGCACCCTCACCGTTGCCTGCGGGAGCCCGGAGACGGCGTCGAACGCGTTGTCCACCAGGTTCCCCGCCACCGTCACCAGGTCCCGGGACAGTTCCTCGTCCACGGGCAGCAGGGACGACGCCGGATCCAACTGGAGGGCGACGCCCCGCTCGGTGGCGAGGCTGGACTTCGCGATGAGCAGTGCGGCCAGTGCCGGGTCCTTGATCCTGCCCGTCACCTCGTCGCTGAGCCGGGTACGGTCCACGGTTGCCCCGTTGACGAACTGGACCACGGAGTCGTAGTCGCCGATCTGGATCAGCCCCGAGATGACGTGCAGCTGGTTGGCGAACTCGTGCGCCTGGGCGCGGAGGGTGTCCGTGGCGGTCCGGGTGGTGCCCAGTTCCCGCTCAAGCGAGGACAGTTCCGTCCGGTCACGCAGGGTGGTGACCGATCCGATTCCGCGGCCCCGGGACTGGATAGGGACCCGGTTTAGGACCACCAGCCGTTCCCCCACCAACACCAGCTGGTCCGGGTCCGGCTGGTCGCGGGTGAGCACAATTTTCAGAGCCGGGTCCACTGGAAGGGACGCCAGTTTCCTGCCCACGCAGTCGGCGGGCAGGCCCAGCAATTCCCTGGCACTGTCGTTGGCAACCGTTATGCGCTCGTGCGGGTCGAGCGCCACCACGCCTTCCTTCAGGCCATGCAGCATGGCCTCGCGATTCTCCACCAGGCCGGTGATCTCACTCGGTTCCATGCCCAGCGTCTGCCGTTTGACCCTGCGCGACAGCAACAGTGAACCGGCCACGCCGAGGATGCTGGCCACGCCCACATAAGTGAGGAGGTTGGGTACGGCATCGCCCAGCCGCTCGAGTGTAGTGGGATAGTTGCGGCTGATGGACGCAATCCCGATCATCTTGCCGTCATCGTCCAGCACCGGAACGTGCGCGGACAGGACGGCCGTTCCGTTGGTGGTCAGCACCCCGGTCCAGGCCCTGCCCTCCATGACCCGGCTTTCGCCGAGGGCCAGCTGCTGCCCCAGCAGGCCGGGATCCGACGCCGTCACCACGGTGCGGTCCCTGCGGGCCAGCGCCACCTGGGCGGAGCCGGAGACGATCCGCACCGATTCGGCCACGGCCGGGAGGGCTGCACCGCCCCGCGGTTCGGCAGCCGGAAGCAGCTCGCGGACGGCAGGGTTGGCGCCAAGGGCCTCGGCCGCGGACAGCGCCCGGCGGCCTTCCACGCGCTCGAAAGCCGCGGCGGACTGGGCCAGCGAGATGGCCACCACGGCCACCAGCACGGCCAACACGATCAGCAACTGCAGCACCAGGAATTGCCCCGCGAGGGACATGCCTCTTCGTCGAGTCACTGTGGTTGGTCCTTTTTTGGCTTCACGCGGCCACCGTTCCGGCCGCAATACGTGGGAACTATATCCCACCGGCGGCGCCACCGGAGCGCGGAAGAATGCGGGGTGGGACTTCGGAAACGTGAACGCAATGTACTTAACTTTCTCTGCGTACATAAGAGTGACCGGCGTCACGGCCGGGCCTAGCATCGGTTGCACCAGTCAGTCTTGCTGAACGTTTTTCATGAGAAGAGGAACCCCATGCGCCAGATCCGCGCATTGCGAATTGCCGCCGTCGCTGCCGGCATCGCCCTGATGGCCACCGGCTGCGGTGCCACCGGTAAGAGCTCCACCGGCACCGAGAGCTCCGGCTCCGCCGCCAAGCCGGTCACCGGACTCCAAATCATGGTCCCCAACACCCCGGGCGGCGGCTACGACACCACCGCACGCGCCGCCGCGAAGGTCCTCGACGACGAGAAGATCTCCACCAACACCGAAGTCTTCAACCTTGCCGGCGCCGGCGGCACCGTGGGCCTGGCCCGCGTGGTCAACGAAAAGGGCAACGGCGACCTCACCATGCTGATGGGCCTGGGCGTGGTGGGCGCCAGCTACACCAACAAGTCCGAGTCGAAGCTGACCGAAACAACTCCGCTGGCACGGCTCATCGAAGAGCCCGGCGCCATCATGGTCAGCAAGGACTCCCCCTACAAGACCATCGACGACCTCGTGAAGGCCTGGAAGGCAGACCCGGGTTCCATCGCCGTCGGCGGCGGCTCCTCCCCCGGCGGCCCGGACCACCTGCTGCCCATGCAGCTGGCAGGTGCCGTGGGCATCGACGCCACCAAGGTTAACTTCGTCTCCTACGACGGCGGCGGCGACCTCCTCCCCGCGATCCTCGGCAACAAGCTGGGCTTCGCAGCCTCCGGCGCCGGCGAGTACCTGAAGCAGATCGAATCCGGTGAGGTCCGCGTGCTGGCCACGAGCGGCGAGAAGCGGCTCGAAGGCGTGGACGCCCCCACGCTGAAGGAATCCAACATCGACCTGGTCTTCACCAACTGGCGCGGCATTGTGGCTCCTCCGGGCATCAGCGACGAGGACAAGTCCTCCCTGATCGCGGCCCTCGAGAAGATGCACGGCACCACCGGCTGGAAGGAAGCACTGAATACCCACGGCTGGACCGATGCGTTCATCACCGGTGACGAGTTCAAGAGCTTCCTCACCGAGCAGGACAAGCGGGTGGCGGACGTCCTGACCAAACTGGGCCTGGCGTGAGCTCACAGGCCTCAGTTTTGAAAGGCCGCGCCGAGCTGGGGGTAGCCCTCCTGCTCGGCGCGGCCGGCGTCCTGGTCTTCCTGGATGCCAACGGCCTCTCCACGCCGTACTCCCGCACCGATCCGGTGGGCCCGAAGACCGTCCCCTTCATCGTGGCCGGACTGCTGGTTGTCTGCGCCATCCTGCTGGCCATCAACGTGCTGCGCGGCGGCAAGGGTGAAGCCGAAGGCGGCGAGGACGTCGAGCTCGGGCACCCTGCCGACTGGAAGACCGTCCTGCCCCTGGCCGGCGCCTTCATCCTGAACATCCTCCTGATCGACTGGGCCGGCTGGGTCATCTCCGGGACAGTCCTGTTCTGGGGCAGCCTCCTGGCCCTGGGCAGCCGGCACTACATCCGGGACGGCCTGATCGCCCTCGCCCTGTCGCTCCTCACCTTCTACGGCTTCTACCTCGGCCTGGGCATCGCGCTGCCGGCCGGACTGCTGGAAGGAATTCTCTAATGGACGTCTGGTCCTCCCTGATGGACGGTTTCGCCACCGCCCTGACCCCCATGAACCTCCTCTACGCCATGATCGGCGTCATCCTGGGCACCGCCGTCGGCGTCCTCCCCGGCCTCGGCCCGGCCATGACCGTGGCCCTGCTGCTGCCGGTCACGTACGCCCTGGAACCCACCAGCGCGTTCATCATGTTCGCAGGCATCTACTACGGCGGCATGTACGGCGGCTCCACCACCTCCATCCTGCTCAACACCCCCGGCGAATCGTCATCGGTGGTGACGGCCATTGAAGGCAACAAGATGGCCAAGGCCGGCCGGGCCGCGCAGGCGCTCGCGACGGCGGCCATCGGCTCGTTCGTTGCCGGCACCATCGGCACCACCCTCCTCGCGGTCTGCGCACCGATCGTGGTCCAGTTCGCCGTGAGCCTAGGCTCGCCCAGTTACTTCGCAATCATGCTGCTGGCCCTGTTGGCCGTCACCGCAGTCCTGGGTTCGTCCCGGCTGCGCGGTTTCGCAGCGCTGGCCCTCGGCCTGGCCATCGGCCTGGTGGGCATCGACTCGGTCACCGGCCAGCGGCGCCTCACCTTCGGCCAGCCGCTGCTGGCCGACGGGCTGGACATCGTGGTGGTGGCCGTCGCCATCTTTGCCGTGGGCGAGGCACTCTGGGTTGCGGCACACCTGCGCCGCACACCGCTTCACGTAATTCCCGTGGGCCGGCCGTGGATGGGCAGGAAAGACTGGCAGCGGTCCTGGAAGCCCTGGCTCCGCGGCACCGCCTTCGGCTTCCCCTTCGGTGCCCTGCCTGCCGGTGGCGCCGAGATCCCCACGTTCCTCTCCTACGTCACCGAGAAACGGCTCAGCAAGCACCCCGAGGAGTTCGGCAAGGGCGCCATCGAAGGCGTGGCAGGTCCGGAAGCGGCCAACAACGCCGCTGCCGCCGGCACGCTGACCCCCATGCTGGCACTCGGGCTTCCCACCAACGCGACGGCGGCCGTTATGCTGGCCGCGTTCACCGGTTACGGTATCCAGCCCGGACCCCAGCTCTTCTCGAGCCAGGGACCCCTGGTCTGGGCACTGATCGCAAGCCTGTTCATCGGCAACCTGCTGCTCCTGCTGATCAACCTTCCGCTGGCACCGCTGTGGGCCAAGCTGCTGCAGCTCCCCCGGCCCTACCTTTACGCAGGCATCCTGTTCTTTGCCACGCTGGGCGCCTACTCGGTGAACCTGCAGGCTTTCGACCTGGTGATCCTGCTGATCCTGGGCGCGCTGGGCTTCATGATGCGGCGGTTCGGCCTTCCCGTGCTGCCGCTGATTCTGGGAGTCATCCTCGGACCGCGCCTGGAAGGGCAGCTGAGGAAGACCCTGCAACTGAGCGCCGGCGACCCCGCCGGCCTGTGGAGCGAGCCGATCGCCGTCGGGATCTACGTCATCATCGGCCTGATCCTCCTGTGGCCGTTTGCCTACAAGCTGATCCGCCGCAACCGTCCCAAGAACAGCACGTTGCTTCCGGCGAACTCCGGCGCAGCAGACTACAGCGACTAAGCCGCCGAAGCGCGGTCCAAGAAACCAAAGGAGACACCATGACCATCGTGGTGGGATACGTCCCGACCCCCGAAGGCGAAGCCGCCCTCACCCAGGCGATCGCCGAGGCCCGCAGGAGCAGCACCACCCTGCTGGTCATCAACTCCTCCAGGGGTGACGCGCTGGTGGACAACCGTTACGCCCAGGAGCAGGAGATCCAAAGCATCGAGGACCGTCTTGCCACCCAGGGCATCGACCACGTGATCAAGCAGCCGGTCCGTGGACACGATGCCGCAGCGGAAGTCCTCGATGCGGCCGAGGAGCACAATGCCGAACTGATCGTGATCGGCCTGCGCCGCCGGACACCGGTGGGCAAGCTGATCATGGGCAGCGTCTCGCAGCGGATCCTGCTGGAAGCCGACTGCCCCGTGCTGGCCGTCAAGGCGGGTTAGCTGCAGTCAACCGGCGATGCGGCAAGCCTAGGCACCCGCGCGGTACAGCTCCTGCCGCTGGCGGCCAAGCCCTTCCACCTCTACCTCCACCACATCCCCCGGCTGGAGGTAGGGGAAGCGGCCGCTCAGCGCCACCCCCTCCGGAGTCCCGGTGATGATCACATCACCGGGCTCCAGCCGCATGTACTGGCTGCAGTGGTGGACCAGCGTGGCCGGGCTGAAGATCAGTCCCCCGGTGCTCGAATCCTGGCGCACGTCCCCGTTGACCCAACTGCCCAGGGCCAGGTTCCCGGCGTCAACATCTCCTGCCGGAACCAGCCACGGCCCCAGCGGCGTGGACCCGGGCAGCGACTTGCCTTTGGTCCACTGGCCCGCCGCTCCAGGGATCTGGTATTCGCGTTCGGAAAGGTCGTTGGCCGTGACGTATCCGGCGATGCACTCCCGGGCTTCCTCTTCTGATCCGAGGTAGCTGGCCTCCTTGCCGATCACGATGCCGAGTTCCACCTCCCAGTCGTATTTCAGGGAGTGTGGCGGGATGGGGGCAGGATCGCAGGGCCCCGTGACAGTGTTGGCTGGCTTGAGGAACACCACGGGAATTTCCGGGGGTGCCGAGCCGGATTCGGCCGCGTGGGCAGCGTAATTCATGCCAATGCCCACCACCGAGCCCGGCCGGGCCAGCGGAGCGCCAATACGGAGGTCGCCGGCATTCTCGAGTACCGGCAGTTCCCCAGCCGCCAAGGCTTCCCGCACCCGGTCCAGGCCGCCGGCCGCAAGGAAACTGCCGTCAACGTCGGTGGTGAGGGGCAGCAGGCTGAAGTACCTGTCCGTGCCGTCCGCTGCGGGAACCAATACTGCCGGCTGCTCCTCGCCGGCGTTGCCCAGGCGCATGATTTTCATGGCGGATCTCCTTTGATGGCGGGTTGCGGGCCGGGTACTCCGTGCCCCTCCCCATCGTCGCCGATTGCTGCCGCGCACCGTGAACCGGCGATTTATGACCGGTATTCAGAGAACAGACATCTGACATCTGGGCTGCCAAACGGTAAACTGTTGTAGCTTCAGGCAAAAAAGAGAAAGTGCAGCACATGAGTACAGCCACCTTGGAACGCCGTCCCGCCGCTACCGGCCTTGCCGACGCGTCCGCGCACCGGTCCATCGACCTGGAATTCTCCAGTGCCAGCGAAGTCCACGCCGGACTGGAAAATGCTGTTGCCGAGCTGATCGGCGTGGCAGCACAGGACGCCTCCTGCGGAATCCTGGTGACCCGCCTCTACCCCGGCCGCTACACGGTTGCCCTTGACGAGTCGGTGCCGTTCGGCCAGACGTTCGAGGCCATCGCCGCCTGACAACGCCGCCGCCAACGCCGGCAAACAACTTTATAAGCGAAATCCCCGCCCCTGCCGTGAGGCAGTGGGCGGGGATTCCGTTAGGTCCGTTCCGTGGTGCGGGCCGCAATGCTAGGTGCGGCGGACCTGCACACCGTCGGATTTGAGGAAAAGCTGCTTCTCCGCCGGGCCGGCCGGTACAAGCCACAGGACGTTCCCGCTCTGGGAGACTTCTTCCACCTCACCGGCGGCTACCACATGCGCATGCTTCATGATCTCGACGTGGTCGCCAACCTGGAGTGATTTCCAGTCGGATACCGCGGCGGAATGGGCATGGCGCCTCGACAGGACTGCCCCACGTGCTTTCATTTGAACTACTACCCCTTTGTATGCGTTCTGCCGTCACAACGTCTTCGGTGTGACTTTCACTACACCTTCAGTTCTACTACACTCCGCGTGCCACCGGCCGCCGTGTCGGCCAAAATTCCAACTGATGGACGCGGAGTGCGCAGACGCTGAAGATTCTTCGGTATCAGGCCAGCGATCCGACGGCGGATTCGGCCGCCCTGAGCACGTCACCCGAGGAGACCAGACGGTCAGCTGCTTCGAGTTCCGGCGAGAGGAAACGGTCCGTCCCCGGGCCGTCCACCACGGTGCGCAGTGCGGCCACGACGGCGGTGCCCGCCGGCCCCGGCGTGAGGGCGCCGCCGGACAGCTGCGTGCGCATGTCCAGCGCCCTGGCCGAGGTCACCAGCTCGATGGAGAGGACCCTGCGAAGGTTTTCCACGGCCTTGCGGAGCTTCCGGGCTGCGTGCCAGCCCATGGACACGTGGTCCTCCTGCATGGCAGAGCTGGGGATGGAGTCAACGGAGGCGGGCACTGCCAGCCGCTTGTTGTCCGAAACCAGGCCGGCCTGGGTGTACTGGGCGATCATCAGGCCGGAGTCCACGCCGGGGTCCGCGGCGAGGAATGCGGGCAGGCCGTGCGAACGCGCCGGGTCCAGCATCCGGTCCGTGCGGCGCTCGGCGATGGAGCTGAGGTCCGCCACGGCGATGGCCAGGTAGTCCAGGACGTAGGCCACGGGCGCGCCGTGGAAGTTGCCGTTGGAGCTGACGCGCCCGTCCGGCAGGACCACGGGGTTGTCGATTGCCGCGGCGAGCTCGCGGGACGCCACCAGCTCGGCGTGGTCCACGGTGTCGCGGACGGCCCCGGCCACCTGGGGTGCGCAGCGCAGCGAGTACGCGTCCTGGACCTTGGAGTCCCCCACCCGGTGGGACGCAACAATCGGTGAGTTGGAGAGCACCCGCAGCATGTTGTCCGCGCTGGCGGCCTGGCCCGGGTGCGGCCGCAGGGCTGCGTGCAGTTCGGGCAGGAACACCTGGTCGGTGCCCAGCAGCGCCTCGACGCTGAGCGCGGCGGTGATGTCCGCCGTCGTCAGCAGTTGGCGGAGGTCCGCGATGGCCATGAGCAGCATGCCCAGCATGCCCTCGGTGCCGTTGACCAGCGCCAGGCCTTCCTTCTCGGCGAGGATAACGGGCTCAATGCCGTGCTTCGCAAGCAGCCCGGCGACAGGTTCCTCACCGCGCCCGCCGTAGCGGACGCCGTCGGGCCCTTCCGCCTCGCCTTCGCCCATCAGCACCAGGGCACAGTGCGAGAGCGGTGCGAGGTCGCCGGAGCAGCCGAGCGAGCCGAACTCGCGGACCACGGGCGTGATGCCGGCGTTGAGGACGTCCACCATGGTCTGCAGGACCACGGGGCGGACGCCCGTCCGGCCGGACGCGAGGGTCTTGGCGCGCAGGAACATGATGCCGCGCACCACTTCGCGTTCGACGGCGGGTCCCATGCCGGCGGCGTGGCTGCGGATCAGGGATTTCTGCAGCTGGGTGCGGAGATCGTTGGGGATGTGCCGGTTGGCCAGCGCGCCGAAGCCCGTGGAGATGCCGTAGGCCGGGATGTCGCTGGCGGCCAGGCCGTCAATGTGCGCGCGAACCCTGGCTACGGTGTCCAGGGCGTCCTGCGAGATGGTCACCTTGGCGTTATGTCGCGCGACGGCGAGCACATCCCCGGGCGTGACGCCGGCGGATCCGAGGGTGACGATGAGCGGTTCGTGCGTAATGGCTGTCATGGGAGTTCCTGCTTCAGTAGTTACTCCCAACTAGGTAGCAGTAGATGTCGTTTTGAGGGCTCATAACGACATCTACTGCTACCTAGTTGGGATAGTGGGGTGCGTTTAGAGGTTTTCCTGCATGGGGATGCGGACGCCGCGTTCCTTGGCGACCTCGGCGGCACGGTCGTAGCCGGCGTCGACGTGGCGGATGACGCCCATGCCGGGATCGTTGGTGAGGAGGCGTTCGAGCTTTTCGGCGGCAAGGTCCGTGCCGTCTGCCACGGAGACCTGGCCAGCGTGGATGGAGCGGCCGATGCCGACGCCGCCGCCGTGGTGGATGGACACCCAGGTGGCACCCGAGGAGGTGTTGAGCAGGGCGTTCAGCAGCGGCCAGTCGGCGATGGCGTCCGAGCCGTCGGCCATGGCTTCGGTTTCCCGGTACGGGGAGGCGACAGAGCCGGAGTCCAGGTGGTCACGGCCGATCACGATGGGGGCCTTGACCTTGCCTTCCTTGACCAGGCGGTTGAACAGCAGCCCGGCCTTGGCGCGCTCGCCGTATCCCAGCCAGCAGATGCGGGCAGGCAGGCCTTCGAACTCGACACGCTCCTGGGCTGCGTCGATCCATTTGTGGAGGTGCTTGTTCTCGGGGAAGAGCTCCTTGATGGCTTCGTCGGTGACGCGGATGTCCTCCGGATCCCCGGACAGTGCCACCCAGCGGAACGGGCCGAGGCCCTCGCAAAACAGGGGGCGGATGTAGGCGGGAACGAACCCGGGGAATTCGAACGCCCGAGTGTAGCCACCCTTGCGGGCTTCGTCGCGGATGGAGTTTCCGTAGTCGAACACCTCGGCGCCGGCGTCCTGGAATTCCACCATGGCCTGCACGTGGCGGGCCATCGACGCCTGGGCCTTCTTGGTGAATCCCTCGGGATCCGCTTCGGCCTCGCGGTGCCACTCCTCCACGGAGATGCCCTCCGGCAGGTAGGAGAGGGGGTCGTGGGCGCTGGTCTGGTCGGTGACGACGTCCACGGTCAGCTCGCCGGCCTTATGGCGGCGCAGCAGTTCCGGGAAGATCTCGGCGGCGTTGCCCACGTAGCCCACGGACCAGCCGCGGCGCTCTTCCTTGGCCTTGAGCACCTTGGCGATGGCGGCGTCGAGGTCTGTCTCCACCTCGTCCAGGTAGCGCTTGCCGGCGCGGCGGCGCAGGCGGGTCTCGTCGACGTCGATGATCAGGCAGGCGCCGTCGTTCAAGGTGACGGCGAGCGGCTGGGCGCCGCCCATTCCGCCGCAGCCGCCGGTCAGGGTCAGGGTTCCGGCGAGCGGTCCTTCGGTGGAGCCTTCGGCGGCGGGTGCGGGATGGCGGGCTGTGTTCTGACCGGCGTCCGCGAGTTTGCGTCCGACGGCGGCAAAGGTTTCGTAGGTGCCCTGCAGGATGCCCTGCGTGCCGATGTAGATCCAGGAGCCGGCGGTCATCTGCCCGTACATCAGCAGGCCTTCGGCTTCGAGACGGCGGAACTCGGGCCAGGTGGCCCAGTCGCCCACCAGGTTGGAGTTGGCCAGCAGGACACGCGGCGCCCATTCGTGGGTGCGGAACACGCCCACCGGCTTGCCGGACTGGACCAGGAGGGTCTCGTCCTTTTCCATGGTTTCCAGTGTGCGGGTGATGGCGTCGAACGCGGTCCACGACCGGACGGCGCGGCCGGTTCCGCCGTAGACCACCAGGTCATCCGGGCGTTCTGCCACCTCGGGGTCCAGGTTGTTCATCAGCATGCGCAGCGGCGCTTCGGTCTGCCAGGACTTGGCGGTGAGCTCAGTGCCGCGGGCTGCTTTGACCGGGCGGGCACCGGTGGTGAAATCGGCGGGTGCCATGGTGGCTCCTTTTCATTGTGTGTCTGGTTCTGCGAATGTCCGGGATGGGAAGTTCTTCTGTATCTACTAAAGCCCTTTGGGGACGGGCCTCACAGGGGTTTTGAGGCGGTGCTGTCCGGGATTCCAGACAAGCCCGTCACCCCGCGTTGCCCTATCACTTTTAGTCCCTAACATCGGGTTTTAGGGACTAAAAGTGATAGGGCAACGGTGGTTATGTGGCGGGGCGTCCGTGGATGCGGACAGACAGTTCGTTGGCCACTTTTTGTACCCGGGCGGCCAGGACGGGCCAGGAGTCCGCGGCGAGCTTTTCCTCCAGGAAGGTGACGGCAACAGCAGCGGTGGGCCAGCCAAGGTGGTCCGTCACCGCAGCGGCGATGGAGCCGAAGCCGGGTGTCACCTCGCCGTGTTCCGTGGCGTAACCGCGCTGGCGCACTTGGTCCAGGTGCGAGGAGAGCGCCGAATACTTCATGATGGGCGATTCGGTTTCGTGCCTGGCGGTGAACGCGGCGGCGTTGGGGTAGAGCGCACGGACCTGGGATTTCGGAAGGGCCGCGAGGATGGCCCGGCCGCTGGCAGTGAGGTGGCTGGGAAGCCGGACTCCGACGTCGGTCACCAGGGATGGGCGGTTCTTGGCCCGCTCCTCCACGATGTACAGCACGTCCCGGCCGTGGAGGACAGCGAGGTGCGCACTCTCCCCCAGCGCGTCCACCAGGGATGCCAGCAGGGGCCTGCCCAGCCGGGACAGGGGTTCCTGCCGGGAGTAAGCGGAGCTCAGCTCGAAGGCACTGATCCCCAGGCCGTAACGCTGCTCCTCATGCAAATGAAGGACGAATCCGTTCGCCTCCATAACCCCCAGCAGGTGGTAGACACTGGAGCGCGGCAGGCCCAGCGACGAGGCGATCTGGGAGGCAGCCATCGGGCGGCGGCGGGACGCCAGCAGCTTGAGGATCCGCAGCGTGTTTTCGGCGGCCGGCACCTTGGACGCCGGCCTGGCCTCACGCGCCGACTGCTCCGCTGCCCCCGGCACCGTATCCATGGCAACCATCCGTACTCCCTTCAGCGGGTCCGGCTGTGTCCGGGATCCCATACACAAGCTTGCACCTTGTCCCGGGCTTCAGAGTGACCGGTTTTGCGGCGTTCTGTCTGGAATACCGGACAAGTGGCAGCGGAAAAGAGGGCAGACCGTAGCCTAGGCTGGCCTCCATGAATGACTACGATCCGCGCCTGGTAGATATGTATGACCAGGACAATCCGGACGGGCCCGACCATGATTTCTACCGCGGCCTGGCCGACGAAGTGGCTGCCCGGAACGTGTTGGATTTGGGGTGCGGCACAGGCATCCTCACTGTCACTCTCGCTTCCGCAGCACGCACGGTGGTGGGAGTTGACCCGTCTGCGTCGATGATCGGGTTCGCCCGCAACCGGCCGGGGGCTGCGCAGGCTGACTGGGTGGTGGGGGATAGCAGAAGTATCCCCGGGACGGGGTACGACTTCGCCGTCATGACCGGCAACGTTGTCCAGGCGATTCCGGGCGCCGCCTGGTCCAGGACACTTCGGGACCTCCGGCTGGCAATGGCGCACGGCGGAACGTTGGCCTTCGAAAGCCGGAATCCAGCGGTGCGTGCCTCGAACAACTGGGCATTCGAGGACAAGCGACGGGAGAGCCTGCACGGGCCGTTGATCGAGCGGAGGACTGTCTCCACACCGGCACCGGGAATCGTGAAGCTTCAGACGTCCACCACGTTTGCCGCCACCGGCGAATCCATCCACGAAACGCAGCTGCTGGAATTCCGCCACAGCACCACCATCACCCGTGATCTTGAGGAAGCGGGCTTTGCCGTTGAGGCGACATACGGCGACTGGACCCGTACGCCCTTTGCCGATGACGCGCCCATCATGGTTTTTGTCTGCCGCGCCGTGTGACGGGGCCTCTGCGGTGTACCGGCAAGGACCGGATGCACAGGCATTCATGGGTAGGGTGCGTTTCATGGATGAAAAAGAGACACTGCACCACTACCTACGGGTCCGGCGGGACAACTTGCTCGGCAAGCTTGATGGGCTGGGCGAGTACGACTGCCGCCGGCCTTTGACGCCCACCGGCACCAACTTGCTGGGCCTGGTCAAGCATGTTGCCAGCGTTGAACTCGACTACTTCGGCGTGGTCTTTGACCGGCCCAGCGGACGCAGCCTGCCATGGCTGGACGATGACGCCCTTCCCGATGCGGACATGTGGGTGGCTGCAGACGAATCACTGCATGACATCGTGGAGCTGCACCGGTTCGCCGGCGAGCACAGCGATGCGACCATCGAAGCCCTGACACTCGACGCTCGAGGGTCCGTGCCGTGGTGGCCGGAGGAGCGCCGCCAGGTGACGCTCCACCAGATCCTGGTCCACATGGTTGCCGAGCGGGCACACCATCTAGGCCACGCGGACATCCTCCGGGAACTGATCGACGGGACAGCAGGCCAGCGGCCCGGCGACCCCAACCTGACGTCGCGCAGCCCGGAAGAATGGGCTGCCCACCGCACCGAAATCGAAGCAGCAGCACGTACGGCTGCGGGGACCGCGCCGGAGTAGCGGAGCCAGGCAGAGTGCGCTCCCCGGCACTATGCCCTCCCTGATCGATACCCCTGCAGCGCGATCAATACCCTTGCAGCGCACAACTGACGTGAGCGCTTGAGGCAGCCATCGCAGTCATTCGCATAGTGGGTGACGGCGCTGCTACGCCGGTGGTCGAAGCACCCGTTCGAAGACTTCTTCTGCCGGCGATAGTCCTGTGCATGAATGTTGTGGATGGCCGCCGTCTTGCCCGCCGGGTGTCGATATCGTTTCCAGCTGCTGGGGCCGGTGGGGTGGTTCCCAGTCCTGAGGTTCGCATGGGTAATGACGGCCGGCAGGTGAAACCCAGCCGGGTGGTTTGTTCAGGCCTGCGGGGGTGGGTTTCCAGGCGGTGGTGTGCCGGAGCCTGTGGTGTTTCGGGCAGGGCTGGCCGAGGTTGCTGATCCCGGTGGTGCCGCCGTTGGCCCAGGAGAGGATGTGGTCGGCGTCGTTGTCCAGGGAATGGTTGCTGCAGCCGGGGAACGGGCACTTGCCGTCCCGCAGCCGCAGCCAGGCCCGCATGGCTTTGGTGAGCCGGTAGCTGGTCCGGCCGATTTCCAGCGGCGCCCCGTCCCGGGGGTCCACCAGCACCCGGTAGAACGAGCCCGCCCCGCCGGCCACCAGGTTCCGTGCCATCGAGGGCGGGATGGGACCGTACCCGTCCAGGACCGCCGGCTCGTCGGTCAGGCCCAGCAGCGAGAACACCGGGACGGTGACCAGGACTTGGGCACGGATCGGAGCAGACACCCCGCCGGCAACGGCACCAGCCGCGGCGCCGGCCATGGCGCCAGAGCCGTCGCTGTCCGGGCGGGTGCGGTTGGTGGCACCGGGTGCGGGGTAGGTGGCGAGCAGGGCCGTGGCGTAGTTGTCGGCGCGCAACTGGGCGAGGGTGCGCCGCTCGTGCGGTCCCTGCAGGGCACGGGCTTCGGAGGTGAGACGGTCCCAGACCGCCGAAGCCTGACTGGCCGGCAGGTACGCGGACAGCCAGGCCATCCCGTCGCGGTCCGGCCGGTACTCCGCCCGCCGCTCGGCCACACCCTTGGCGTGCCGGGCCTCGATACTCTCGGCGTGGTGGCGTTCGCGCCAGGTGCGGGCCTTGACCCGGAACCGGTGCGCCGGCAACTCCCCTACCGGGCAACCGCGGGCCGCGTCCGGGGCGCCCGGGTTCAGGAAATGCGCTTCCAACGCCGCGGCGCCGACAGTGTCTAGACCGGCTGCTTCGTCGGCCATCACCACCGCGTGATCCCAGGACAGCGCCCCGGCCTGCAGCCCGGCCAACGTGAGCGGCAGCGTGGCGACCAGGGCGTGGGAGGTGGCCAGGAACGACGACGCGGCCCGCGGACCCAACGCCAGGACGCAGCCGACCTCCGCCGCGGCCGACATCTCCTGCGAATGCGCCGGTACCACCGGGCCCGCCACCGCGCTGGCACTCTCGGCATACGCCACCGCGGCCTTCGCCTTCAAACCAGCGACCCCGGCCTCCACCGCCCGGGCGCCGGCCAGGATGTCCAAGCACCCGCCCGCCAACCCAGCCAACGGATCGGCCGCAGAGAACGGCTCGCAACCGGCACCATCCACCTCCGCGTTCAGCACGGCGAGGGCAGCATCGATCTCCTCCAACGCCCTCACCACCGCCGACTTCCCCATAACCCAACTATGGCAAAGGGGTACGACATTCAAGGGTCCAACCGGGTTTCGACAAGCTCAACCACCGCAACCCACCCACCAACCGGATTTCGACAAGCTCAACCACCGGCGCCCACCCGGACAGTCTGAGATCAAAGACACCAAGCCAGCGTGAGGCTCATCACTGCGTCCCCGGAAGTGGTCTGCTGGTTAGCGGCTCCCCTCCCAAAGACGAGAAGGTAAGTGTATGCAACAAGCACCATCCCCAACCCGGAACGAAAGCCGCGCCGGACAGCAGACGCCGGCAGCCGCCGTCGGAAGCGTCCTGAACCGCGGGCTGAACGTCCGCCACATCCGGTTCATGGCACTGGGCTCGGCCATCGGCACCGGCCTCTTCTACGGCTCCGCTTCCGCCATCCAGAAGGCGGGTCCCGCCGTCCTGCTGGCCTACATCATCGGCGGCGCCGCTGTGTTCATGGTGATGCGGGCACTGGGCGAAATGGCCGTTCGGCACCCGGTATCCGGTTCCTTCGGCCAGTACGCCAGCCGCTACCTCGGCCCGCTGGCCGGCTTCGTGACCGGCTGGACCTACGTGTTCGAGATGGCGATCGTGGCCATCGCCGACGTCACGGCTTTCAGCATCTATATGGGATTCTGGTTTCCGCAGGTGGACCGCTGGATCTGGATCCTGGCCATCATCTGCTTCCTCGCCGCCCTGAACCTCCTCAGCGTGAAGGTCTTCGGCGAGCTTGAGTTCTGGTTCTCGCTGATCAAGGTGGCAGCGATCATTGCGATGATCGCCGGCGGCGCCGCCATCATCGCCTTCGGTTTCCAGGCCGGCGGTTCCACCGTGGCACCGGGCCTGGGCAACCTGGTGGAGCACGGCGGCCTGTTCCCCAACGGGTTCGGCGGCCTCCTGGCATCCTTTGCCGTGGTGATGTTCGCGTTCGGCGGCATCGAAACCCTCGGCATCACTGCAGGCGAAGCGGCCGACCCCAAGAAGGTCATCCCCAAGGCCGTCAACACCGTTCCCGTCCGCGTCCTGCTGTTCTACGTCCTGACCCTCGGCGTGCTCATGAGCCTCTTCCCCTGGAACGAAGTGGGCACCAGCGGCAGCCCCTTTGTCCAGATCTTCAGCGGGCTGGGCATCCCGGCCGCGCCCCACATCCTGAACGCCGTGGTCATCACCGCAGCGCTTTCGGCCATCAACAGCGACATCTTCGGCGCCGGCCGCATCCTCTTCGGGCTCTCCCGGCAGGGCCATGCACCGGCCGCCTTCGGCAAGGTCTCACGGCACGGAGTTCCGTGGATGACGGTGGTCATGATGACGGCGATCCTGCTGGTGGGCGTAGTCCTGAACGCCGTCATCCCCGAGGACGTCTTCCTGGTCATCGCCTCGATCGCCACGTTCGCCACCGTGTGGGTGTGGGTCATGATCCTCGCTTCCCATGTGGCGATGAAGCGGGAAATCAAGCACAGCGGGCTCCCGGCGTCGGAATTCCCCTCGCCGTGGTGGCCCGCGGCATCGGTGCTGACCATCGCTTTCATGGTTCTTGTCATTGGTGTGCTGGGCGCCTTCGAGGACACCCGGATCGCCCTCTACGTCGGGGCAGCCTGGCTGGGACTCCTGGTCCTCGGTTACCGCCTGTGGGTCAAGGGAGACGGACGACGGCGGGCCCACCTTGAAGACGAAACGTCGCCGCTGCCGGTGGTGCAGCCCGCCGCGCGCACCTAGCGCAGCAGGTTTCGACAGGCTCAACCAACGACGGGCTCAACCAACAACGGGCTCAACCACCGGCAGGTCCTACGCCAGGGGGCTGCCTCCGGGGCTAAAATCAGGCATGGTTCCTGCCTCCAGCCTCCTGGCGTTTGCCCTGGCCTCGGTGGTGCTGATCGCCGTCCCCGGCCCCAGCGTCCTGTTCGTCATCGGCCGGTCCCTGGCCCTGGGCTGGCGGGGCGGCGTCCTGACAGTCCTGGGCAATGCCTGCGGCCAGCTGCTGCAAGTGGCTGCGGTGGCGCTGGGGGTCGGCGTGCTGGTGGCGGAGTCGGTGTTGCTCTTCAGCGCAGTGAAATTCGCCGGGGCCGCCTACCTTATCTACCTGGGCGTCCAGGCCATCCGGCACAGGACAGACCCCGCCGGTCCAGAGAGCCGCGCAACCTCCGCCCGGCCGCGGCGGCTGGTTGCGGAAGGAGCGGTGGTGGGTGCCACCAATCCGAAGTCAGTGGTGTTCTTCGTGGCGGTGCTCCCGCAGTTCGTCGACTATCCGGCGGGGTCGATTCCCCTGCAGCTGGGTGTCCTCGGCGCGGTGTTCCTCATCATTGCAGTGGTTTCGGACAGCCTGTGGGCGATGGCGGCCGGAACCGCCCGGGAATGGTTCGCCCGGTCACCGCGCCGGGTCTCCAGCGTCAAGGCCACCGGCGGCGCGCTGATGATCGGCCTCGGCGGCACGCTGGCCCTGACGGGCAGCAAATCCTAGGAAGCACCTCCGACGCAAACGGTGCCCGGCCCCCTCGACAGGGACCGGGCACCGCTGTGCGTTTGCTAGGCCGAGGCCGCGGCGGACCGGACCGCCTCGGCGAGGGACGTCGTGGGGCGTCCGATCAGCTTCTGCAGATCGCCGGTGGTGACCAGGAGGTCGCCCCGGGCGATGCCCAGGTCCGAGTCTGCCAGGATCTCCGCAAACGCCTGCGGTACACCCACCTGTGCCAGGAGGCCTGCATAATTGCCGCTGGGCATGTTGTTGTAGCTGATGTCAGTGCCCGTGGCCGCGGTGATTTCCGCGGCGAGGTCGGCCATGCTGAAGGCGTGGTCGCCGCCGAGCTCGTAGACCTTGCCGGCCTGGCCGTCGGCCACCAGCACTGCTGCGGCCGCCTGGGCGTAATCCTGCCGCGACGCACCGCTGACCTTGCCGTCACCCGCGCTGCCGGCGATGGCACCCTGCGCAAGGGTCCCGGGCAGCTGCTCCGTGTAGTTCTCCAGGTACCAGCCGTTGCGCAGGAGGGCGAACG
Organism: Pseudarthrobacter chlorophenolicus A6; assembly: GCF_000022025.1. Taxonomy (GTDB): domain Bacteria; phylum Actinomycetota; class Actinomycetes; order Actinomycetales; family Micrococcaceae; genus Arthrobacter; species Arthrobacter chlorophenolicus. The sequence continues at coordinate 622,199 of NC_011886.1, read as the reverse complement.
GAACGCCTGATTCGCGCAGGAGTTCCTCCGTTGCCTTGTGCTCGTCCGCCAGCTTCATGCCGGTGGTGTCCGCGTTGGCGATGCTGGTGTAGGCAAGCAGTTCCACGCCGCCCTCAGCCTTGGCGGCCTCGATCACGGTGCGGTGCTGCTCCACCCGCTGGCCCACTTCACTGCCCGAGATCAGCAGGATGCGGGTGGCACCCTTGAGGGCAGCAGCCACGGAGTCGGCGTCGGAGTAGTCAACGGAAACGACGCGGACGCCCTTGGCGGCGAAATCTGCCAGCTTGTCCACGGAACGTCCGGCGGCCACGATGTCACCGGCAGGAACGTTGCGCTCCAGCAGTGCTTCGAGGACGTGGCGGCCCAGCTGTCCGGTGGCTCCGGTAACGACGATGCTCATAAGGGATCCTTTCGGGATACTCTGTCGAAGGTCACAACCACGCTCCAAGGGGTTTGCTTCCCGAAAGAGAGTACGCACTTTGAAGTAAGGTACTCACCCAGGAGTAAGGTACCGGCCTGGCGGTAAGCTGGAGCCATGGACGCAACACTGCAGCCCGTTCCCCTTCCGCCCAGTTTCTCCGACGGCGTGTTCCCGGCCGGGTGCCCCAGCCGGACGCTGCTGGACCATGTCACCAGCAAGTGGGGCGTTTTGATCCTCACCGCACTCTCGGAGGGGTCGCAGCGCTGGAGCGAACTGCGGCGAAGGGCGGAGGGCATCAGCGAGAAGATGCTGGCCCAGACCCTGAAAACTTTGGAGCGGGACGGGCTGGTGAGCCGGGATGCGCAGCCTGTTATCCCGCCGAGGGTGGACTACAGCCTGACAGAGAGGGGCTACGAACTCAGCGCACTGCTGGTGCCGCTGGTGGCGTGGACCTTTGATAATGCCGAGGAGATCATCAACGGCAGGGCCTGAAATACGGCGCCGGCACAGGATAGCCAGCGTTCCCTGGACCCTGATTCCGCGGGGCGCCCGGGTCCGTGACCTTCCCGTGTCCCCAACCGGGTAGTGCTGCTTTCAAACCTGAGTACCTGTTACTGGTGTGACTGGTGTGATTAGCGCCTAGCTTTGGCGTAAGGTGCACGCCGGGATTACGAGGACCATCCTCTGCTGGGGAGCGTTCCGGCACCAGGCACCGCGACTGAGCGGCAAGCTGCCGCCTGGGAGTTGGTACGCATGGATTCGAGTGATGTCCAGGACCTGTCCGGCATGGGCCGTCCCATCAGCCTTGGCTCGGCGGTTGCGCTGGGATGGGGCAGGGCGGTTGAGGCACTGCGCCCCCGCAGCCCCTACAGGATCGGGGATGCCGTGCTGGGGGACGATCCGTTCAACGGCCGGCACGAGGGAACAGTGGTGACGCAGGACGGAACCACCGTCGGCGTCAAAACCACCCGGGGGCTCTTCTTCTACGACCACCGGCAACTGCGAAGGCTGGACTGACCGCCGGAGCGGCCAGTCCAGCCTGGCATTCAGTGGTTCGCGCGCTGGTTCACGGGCAGCGGAAGGCTTACTTTGCGGACCAGCCGCCGTCCATGGTGTAACTGGCACCGGTCACCATGCCGGCGTGGTCCGAAGCAAGCCAGGCCACCAGGGACGCTACTTCCTCCGGCTCCACCAGGCGTTTGACGGCCGCCTCCGTGAGCATCACCTTGGCCAGGACCTCGGATTCGGGGATGCCGTGAACTGCTGCCTGGTCCGCGATCTGCTTCTCCACCAGCGGCGTCCGGACGTAGCCGGGGTTCACGCAGTTGGACGTCACACCGTGTTCCCCGCCCTCGAGCGCCGTCACCTTGCTGAGCCCTTCCAGGCCGTGCTTGGCGGATACGTAGGCGCTCTTGAACGGGGAGGCGCGGAGCCCGTGCACCGAGGACAGGTTGATGATGCGGCCGAACTTGTTGGCGTACATGTGCGGCAGGGCTGCACGGACCAGGAGGAACGGCGCCTCAAGCATGAGGGCCAGGATCCGGCGGAACTGCACCGGATCGAACTCCTCGATGGGGCTGATCCGCTGGATCCCGGCGTTGTTGACCAGGATGTCGCAGTCCAGGCTCAGGGTGCCGAGCGAGTCCACGTCCAGCAGGTCCACGGCCCAGGATGTGCCGCCCACTTCGTCGGCGAGGGCGGCAGCCGCTGCCGCGTCGACGTCGGCCACCACCACTTTCGCCCCGCGGGCGGCCAGTTCCCGGACACAGGCCGCCCCGATGCCGCCGGCTCCGCCGGTGACCAGGGCCTTCCGGCCATTCAGTTCGTGTTCCATCTCAGAATCCCTTCGTACGCGCAGTCTGTCGTGGGGCCGTGGCAGCTCAGCGCGCGGAGGCGTTGAGCAGTCCCTCGCGGGCGGCGTCGGCCTTGTCCACGTCCTGCAGCGCAATCCCCTTGGTTTCGCGCAGGCTCAGCACGGCGAACGCGGTGATGGCGCAGGCAACCACCAGGTAGATGGCGGTGGGCAGCCAGGAACCGGTGTCCTTGAGCCACTGGGTGGCCAGCAGCGGCGCCAGCGAACCGGCGAAGATGGACGTCACCTGGGACCCGAGCGAGACGCCGGCGTACCGCATCCGGGTGGGGAACAGCTCGGCCATGATGGCGGGCTGGCCGGCGTACATGAAGGCGTGCAGGCACAGGCCGATGGTCACGGCGAGCACGATGACCACGGCGTTGCGGGTATCGAACATCGGGAAGGCGAAGAACGGCCAGGTTGCCCCGGTGATGGCACCCACCAGGTAGACCGGCTTCCGTCCCCAGCGGTCCACCAGGCGGCCCACCTGCGGGATCACCAGGAAGTGGATGACGTGGGCGATCAGCAGCGCCAGCAGCAGGGAGGAGGTGTCGTACTTGTGCACGCTCTTCAAATACACGATGGCGAAGCTGACCACCAGGTAGTACATGATGTTCTCGGCGAAGCGGAGGCCCATGGCCTGAAGGATGCCCTTGGGGTACTTCCGGATGACCTCGCCCACGCCGTAGCTGACCGCCTGTTCCTTCTCCACGAGCTCCTTGGCTTCGAGGAAGATGGGGGCTTCGGAAACATGCCGGCGGATGTAGTAGCCCACGAACACGATCACGGCGGAGAGCCAGAACGCGACGCGCCAGCCCCAGCCGAGGAAGGCTTCGCTGCTGAGGGTGGAGGACATGATGTACAGCACCAGGGTGGCCAGCAGGTTGCCCACCGGCACCGCGGCCTGCGGCCAGCTCGACCAGAAAGCGCGTGACTTGTTGGGGCTGTGCTCTGCCACGAGCAGGACGGCGCCGCCCCATTCGCCGCCGAGGGCGAAGCCCTGGATGAAGCGCAGGAAGACCAGCAGCGCCGGGGCGAGGTAGCCGATGTCGGCGAAGCCGGGCAGGCAGCCCATCAGGAACGTCGAGACGCCGATGATGACGATGGTCAGCTGCAGTGTGGGCTTGCGGCCCAGCTTGTCGCCGATCTGGCCGAAGACGATGCCGCCCAGCGGGCGGGCCACGAATCCCACCGCGTACGTGATGAAGGCCTGGATGATGCCGTCCAACTCGTTGCCGGTGGAAGGAAAGAAGTACTTGCCGAAGACCAGGGTGGCCGCCGTGGCGTAGAGGAAAAACTCATACCACTCCACCACAGTGCCCACCATCGAGGCGGCCACAATCTTCTTTAGTCCCCCACCTTTTGTTGGGGTGCCGGCGGCCTGGTTGGCCGGGCGTTCTCCTACGCTCACTGGTTTTTCTCCTTAGTGTCCACGTTGACACGTGCTGTGATCTCCAGCACAAGTGACTACCCTGAGTATTGCTGCACAAACTTGCGCCTTCAATGACCAAAGCGGCACCCACTGTGTGCACAATTGCAGATATGAATGCCAACCCCGATGACCTTTTAGTCCTTCTCGAGGTGTCCCGTTCGGCGAAATTTACGACGGCGGCACAGGCTTTGGGCCTGAACCACACCACCGTCTCGCGCAGGATCGCCGCGCTGGAGAAGTCGCTCGGCGGCCGCGTGCTGGCGCGGGCGGCGGGCGGCTGGGAACTGACCGAACTGGGCGAGCGGGCGGTGCGCGTGGCCGAGCAGGTTGAGGAAGTGCTCGCCACGCTGGGGCCCGGCGGCCGGGCACCCGACCCCATTACCGGCGTCGTACGAATGACCGCGACGGACGGTTTCAGCGCCTACATTGCCGCCCCGGCGGTGGCCCGTCTGCGGCGGAAGCACCCCGGGCTGAGCGTGGAGGTAGTCACCATGACCCGGCGCGCGCTGCAGCAGCGCTCTGGCCTTGACATCGAAGTGGTGGTGGGTGAGCCGCAGGTGCACCGCGCGGAGGCCGTGCGGCTGGGCGAATACATGCTGGGCATGTACGCCTCCCGCGCCTACCTTGCGGAACATGGGACGCCTGGCACGGTGGCGGAACTGAATGACCACCCGCTGGTGTACTTCGTGGACTCGATGCTGCAGGTGGACGACCTCGACGCCCCGCGCCGCCTGGTTCCGGCAATGCGGGACGGCCTGACGTCCACCAACGTGTTCGTGCATGTGGAGGCCACGCGGGCCGGCGCGGGCATCGGATTCCTGCCCTGTTTCATGGGCGACCTGCACGATGACCTGGTCCGGCTGCTCCCGGACAGGATCGCCGAACTGCTCCCCTACTGGATGGTCCTGCGGCCCGATTCGATGCGCCGCCCGGCCGTGGCCGCCGTCGTCCAGGCCCTGCGCGACCAGGTGACGATGCACCGGGACGCACTGCTGGGACGTTCAGCCCGGTGATTGAGCCTGTCGACATCAGGTTTCGACGGGCTCAATCACCGGCGGTTTCGACAGGCTCAACCACCGGTGCCGGAGGATCGTGGCGCACCGGGGTGCCGGTGGCGAAGGCGCGGACCTGGGCGTCGTCCCAGACGTGCGCCGGCACTGCGCCGCCCAAAAGCCTGCGGGCCAGTTTGGGGTCGTCGCCGAAGGGGACGTCGCTGCCTGCCATCACCATGTTCCCGTAGCGCCGCCCCTTGAGCATGGCGGGATCGGCGATGATCAGGGTGTGTTCAAAGGACGCGGCGATCGTGGCGGCATCCTCGCGGGCATTCTTCAGGTCCGGGGCGTCCCCGGAATTCACCACGTACATACCGCCCGGCGCGAGGACCCGGCGGACGTGCTGGCTGAACTCTGCGGTGGTCAGCGGCCGCGGCGTGAAAGAGCCGGCGAAGACGTCACGGATGATGAAGTCGCGGGTGTCCGCGGTGAGGGTTTCGGTCACCTCCCGGGCCTCCCCCACCCGGATCCGGAGCAGCGGCGCCTTGGGGAGGTCGAACCAGTCGCGGACGTAGCCGGCGAGCTTGCCGTCGAGTTCCACCACTACCTGCCGCGCATCCGGGTAGGCGGCGGAGAAGTACCGCGCGAGGGAGCAGGCTCCGCCGCCGAGGTGGAGCCCGCGCAACTTCCCCGGGCCATCGGCGCCGCCGGCCCGAACGGACGAAGCTTCCTGCGGAGGCCAGCGGGACTCAATGAGCGCCGCAATCCACCGCATGTACTCGAAGTCCAGGAACAGCGGGTCCGCGAGGTCGATGTGCGAGCTCATGACCCCGTTGATCTTCAGGAGCCAGCCGGTGGAGTTGTCCTGGTCCGCAATCAGCTCGCAGTCACCGGTATCGACGTAGTAGACGCCTTCCACCGGACCCTTGGAACCGGAGGCCTGGCTGTCCACCACACCGGCCACAGCACGCCCGCGGCCGCCCGCCCTTCCGCGTTTCGCCATTACCTGTCCCCCGCCTCAGTCATGGATTAAACCCTAGTGGAACGGCGGCGGGGCTACTCCCCCGAGCCCTGCAGCGCCGTGGCAGTGCCCTGGCCGCCGCGGATCCGGTTAACCACGGCGGTGGTGGAACGCTCGGCCACGTAGTCCAGGGTGGCCACCCTGCCTCCCGACTCTTCGACGGCGGAAGTTTCGGCAAGCATCTCCGGCGTGTAGTCACCGCCTTTGGCATAGACGTCGGGGTGGAGCTGCCGGATCAGTGGTTCGGCGGTGGGGGTGTCAAACACAGTCACGTAGTCCACGCAGCTCAGGGCCGCCACCACCGCCGCACGGTCCGCGACGGCGTTGATGGGCCGCCCCGGACCTTTGAGGCGACTGACCGAGTCGTCGCTGTTCAGCGCCACCACCAGGACATCGCCCAGTTGCTTGGCCTGGTTCAGGTAGCGGGTATGGCCGCTGTGCAGGACGTCGAAGCAGCCGTTGGTCAGCACGATGCGCTGCCCCTCGGACCGGTGCAGGTCCAGTTGCTGCTTGAGCTCTTCAGCGCCCAGCGCCGTGTCCGCGAAGGCTGCCAGGTACCGGCTGAGCTGGCTGGTGCTGCACACCGAGGTTCCGGGCTGGTGCACCACGACGTCGGCGGCGGACTGGGCGAGGTCCAGGCTCGCCGTCAGCGGCAGCCCGGCAGAGCGCGCCAGGGTCAGCGCCGCCACGAAGGTATCGCCCGCCCCGGAGGCTTGCTTCTCGGCAGCCGGGCGTGCCCACGTGCGGTGGGTGGCGCCGTCGGGCCGGATGAGCACGGTGCCGTCCCGGTCCAGGGTGACCACCACCGCCGCGGCGCCGGTGGCTGCCAGCAGCGCCGGCGCCTGCCCGGTGACAGTGTCCGCACGGTCCGGCCCGTCGGGGAGCCGGACATCGAGGAGCCGTGCGGCCTCCTGCGCATTCGGCGTCACCAGGTCCGGCCGCAGCGGTGCCCAGGGCCGCGGGTCGTGGGAATCGACCACCACCAGCGGGCGGCGTTTGCCGGCATTCCCCGCAGTGGCCAGGGCTGCCGCCAGGCTTTCCTGCACGGGGTCCGCGAGCACGCCGTTGCCGTAGTCGCACACCAGCACCGCATCCTGGCGTTCGACGGCGGCGCGCACCGAAGATGCAAGCCCGGCGAGCGCTTCGGTGGGCACGGTCCGGGCGGCGTCATCGATCCGGAGCATCACCTGGCCGCCGCTGCTGATCCGGATCTTGGTGGTGGTCACCATGTCCGGGTGCGAGTGCAGGTGCCGGACGTCGATGCCTGCCGCCTCGAGTTGGCGGCGCAGGTCCACCCCGGCGTCGTCCGTGCCGATGATGCCGGCAACGGAGACCCGGGCCCCCAGGGCGGCCAGGTTCATGGCGGTGTTTGCGGCGCCGCCGGGAAAGGAGTCCCGGATGGCGATGTCCACCACCGGCGCGGGAGCCTCCCTGCAGAGCCGCTCGATGGTGCCGCTCCACCAGCCGTCCAGCATGAGGTCACCGATCACCAGGACGCTCGGCTGCTCCTTCGCCAGCCGTCCGGGCAGCCATTCGGCGAGCGCCCGCTGGGTGGAAAGGTCTGCAGTTTCCGGGGTCAGGCTCATGGCCGGCCCTGTCCGGCAGGGGGTGCCGGCGGCGCGGCGATGTGGACCACCTTGACCTGGCTGAACTCGTCCAGCAGTTCAGGCCCGTAGCCGAACCCGGCTCCGCTGTCGCCGCGGGGCTGGGCGGCACCGCCGGGGGCTCCGCCGAACACCGCATTGACCTTGACCGTGCCCACCGGCAGGGCCGCCACGGCCTGCTGGATGTGGGCAATGTTGCTGCTCAGGACGGTGGCCGCGAGGCCATACTTGCCGCTGCACGCGAGCCGCAGGCCGTCGTCGAACGTGTCCACTACCTGCACCGGGGCAACCGGGCCGAAGGTTTCCTCCGTCATCACCTGCATGCGTGCGGTGCACCCAACCAGCACGGTGGCCGGGTAGAAGGATCCGGGACCGGCCGGCAGCTCACCGCCCTCCACTGCGGCGGCGCCGGCCGCGAGGGCTTCACTGACCTGTGCATGGACCGCGTCGCGCATGCGCGTGTCCACCAGCGGGGCCACCGAACCGTCGGCGTTGCGGCGGGCGGCCTCTGCGCGGAGTGCCGCCGTGAAGTCCTCCGCGATGTCCCGGTGGACGTAGATCCGCTCAACTGCCGTGCAGATCTGGCCGCTGTTGCTGAAGGACCCGATGGCCGCCTGCTCCGCTGCCCAGGCGGGGTCGACGTCGCGGTCCACCAGGAGCGGATCGTTGCCGCCGTTCTCCCGAATGACGTGTGCGCCGGTCAGGGCTCCCGCACGGGCAATCCGGGCACCTGATGCGCTTGAGCCCACGTGTGCCAGTACGTCCACCTCGGACTGGGACAACAGGGCGCCAACCCCGGCACCGCCGGAAACGGTAAGGAACACTCCGGGCGGGAAGGCCGGCGCCAGGACCTCGCCGAGCGCCTCGCCCAGCCGGGGGCAGCGTTCACTTGGCTTGTGGATGACGGTATTGCCCGTGGCCAGTGCCGCGCCGATCAGGCCGCAGGCCACGGCCACGGGGTCGTTCCACGGTGTCAGGAGGACCGCGACTCCGCGCGGCTCGGCCACGGTGTAGTCGGCGGCGAGCCGGTTGCCGCGGAGGCTGTGGCCCCGGTGGACGGGGGCCAGCTCGGCGTATTGCTCAAGGGTGGAAACGGCCGCTCCAATACCGGCCAGCGCCTCCTCCACGGGCCGTCCGGTTTCGCTGGCGTTGAGCCCCGCCAGCTCCTGCGCGGCGGTGTCCAGTGCCCGGGCCGCGGCCTTGAGCGCTGCCCCGCGGTCCTCGGGAGCGGTGGCCGCCCATTCCGGTGTGGCCCGGCGGGCCACCTCCACGGCATGGTTCACCGCTTCCGGCGCCGCTTCCGGGACTGTCCAGAGGACCTCGCCGGTGCGGGGATCCGTGATGGTGATGCCGCCGGAGCCGGCCGTGTCCGGGCCTGCTGCTGTGTCGATCGCTGTGGTGGGCATGGGGTTCCTCCCGTCGTGTGCGGACGTGGCCTGTGGCCGGATTTCGTGCCGGGTTTCCTGCCCGCTTTAGGGCCAGGACCCTTCTTCCTCGTGGCAGATCAGCATTTCGCGGATTTCGCAGCCCCGGGGCTGGTTCAGCGCGAACAGGATGGCCTGGGCGGTGTTGGCGGGATCGTTCAGGCGTGAATCGTCCTGCGGCTTGTACTGTTCGGTGCGGTCATCGAAGAATCTGGTCTTCATGCCGCCGGGGATGATGGTGGTCACGCCGATCTCGCCTCCGGTTTCGGCCGCCAGGGCGTGGCTGAAACCCACTACTCCGAACTTGGAGGCGCAGTAGGCGGTGGCATCGGCCACGGCGCGTTTGCCCAGCGTGGAGGCGACAGTGATGACGCGGCCGTGGGTGTCCTTCAGGTAGGGCAGCGCGGCGCGCACCACGGAGACGGTGCCCATCAGGTTCACCCCGATGACCTTCTCCCATTCGGTGGCCTCCACGTCGGCGAGCTTGCCGCAGCGGTCAATGCCGGCTGCGGTGACCACGCCGTCCAGGCCGCCCACCGTGTCAGCTGCCTCGCGGACCGCCGCTTCCACGGCCGGCCGGTCGGCAACGTCCACTTCGAACGCCTTTACGCCGGACACGCTGCTGATGTCGCGGTCCAGCACCACGGGCGTCCCGCCGGCCTTCAGGACGGCTTCGACCACGGCGGCCCCCAGTCCGGAAGCACCTCCGGTAACCAGTACGCGTCCGGGGTTGTTGGCATCTGCAGTCATGGTGTTCCTTTCAACAGGGATCAGAATCTTTGGGTGCCGTGCCGTTGTATGGCTTGGTGCGGCACTGGTTGGGGATTGTCAGCCCACCTTGGCGAGGGCATCGGCCAACCCGGTGGTGGACCGCGCCGGATGGTAGGGAACAGTCACGCACCGGCCGCCCCAGCTCTCCACGAGCTCCGCTTCAGGCAGCCGGGAGCCTTTGTAGTCCCCGCCCTTGACCCAGAGGTCGGGACGAAGCCGGTCCAGGGCAGCTTCCGGGGTGTCCTCGTCGAACACCATCACGGCGTCCACGCACTCCATGGCCAGCAGCAATTCGGCCCTGTCCTGCTGGCTGATGATGGGCCTTTCCGGGCCCTTGAGCCGCCGGACCGAGCTGTCCGAGTTCAGGCAGACGATGAGGCAGTCGCCGAGTTTCCGGGCGGCGGCCAGCGAGCGCACGTGGCCGGCGTGCAGCAGGTCGAAGCAGCCGCCGGTGGCCACCACCGTTCCACCGTTGCCGCGGACGGCGCGGGCCAGCAGCAGCGGCTCGGCGGAACGGTGGAGCGGCGTCGGGCCGTCCTCGGGTTGTGCCGCCGGCGCACCGGGTGATGCCGGGGTGTACCCGCCGCCTTCCCGGGGCAGGCCGTGGCCAGAGCCCCGGTCAGGCAGGGCGGCGACGCCGCCGGCGCCCAGGAAGTCGGCGGCATCGTTGACGGCCAGCTCCGCTGCTTCGGGCAGGGCGCTGCCGGCCAGGAGGTGGACTGCAAGGCCGGCCGCCAGGCGGTCACCTGCCCCGCAGGGATCCCCGGCTTCCACCCGGGGCGCCGGAACATCCAGTGGGGACACGCTGTCGCGCTGCAGGAGCACTGCCCCTTCTGCCCCCTTGGTCACCAGGACCGCGGCGCTCTGCCAGCGTTCAAGCAGGATGCGTCCGACGACGGCTGCCGGGCCGCCGGGGGCGCCGTCACCTGGAGCGGAGCTCGCGAAAGCGGCGGCGGCTTTGGTGGCCTCCGCCAGGTTGGGCGTCACCACGGCGACTCCCGGCACCGGATCCGGCCCGGATGGATGCGGGTCCCAGATAACGGGCACTTCCGCCGTGCGCCTGGCAAGCAGGTGGCGGAGCTCCGGGTTGGCTGCCATGCCCCTGCCGTAGTCGGCCACAATGATGGCACCGGCTTCCTCCACGGCCCGGAGCATGCCAGCCGATATTCCCGGTACCGGTGGCTTGCCGCACCCCTGGTCCACCCGGACCACCGCCTGCGAGCCGGCCCGCACCCGGGTCTTCACCGGCGTGGGGTGGCCGCTGGGGCCGGAAACTACCCGCACGCCCTCGAGGTGGTCGCGCAGTTGCCGCCCGGCGTCGTCATCGCCGAAGACCGTCACCAACGTGACGGGCCAGCCTTCCCCGGCCAGCATGCGCGCCACCAGCCCGGCGCCGCCGGCGCGGCTGCGGATCCCGTAGACGTCCACCACCGGGACGGGCGCATCCGGGCTCAGCCGGGTGGCCTCGCCGGAGAGGTCCACGTCCAGCATCACGTCGCCCACCACCACGATCCTCATGGCCGGCCATCCTGCTGGAGCGTGCTGGCGGGGTGGCGGCGGGCCACTTCCAGGTCGAAGGCGCGGCAGACGGCGTGCAGGGCGATCAGGTGGCCCTCCTGCGCATTCGCATTAAGGGCATCGATCATCACGGCCTCATCGCAGGCGGCAGCCAGCGGGTTTGGCCCGGCACCGGTCAGAGCCCAGGTGGTGATGTTCAGGCGGGACGCGGCCTCCGCGGCCCGCAGCAGGTTGGGGCTTTTCCCGCTGGTGGACAGGAGGATCAGCAGGTCGCCGGAGCGGCCGTGGGCGCGCACCTGCCGGGCGAAGACGTCGTCGTACCCGTAGTCATTGGCGATGGCCGTGATGGCCGATGTTTCCGCGTGCAGGGAGATGGCGGAGAACGGGACCCGCTCGCCGTCGAAGCGTCCCACCAGTTCGGCGGTGAGGTGCTGGGCTTCGGCGGCGGACCCGCCGTTCCCGGCGGCCAGCAGCCGCTGCCCGCGGAGCATCCGCTGGGCCAGCTCCACGCCCCAGGCGGCGAGCCGGCCGGACTGGCTGCGCAGGGATTCCAGGGCGGGAACCACGTTGTCCAGGTGCAGCCGGACGGCGTCGGCACTGGCGGAATCCACGTACGCGGCGCCGGGAAGCACCGCCGGGAGCGCCGGTGCCATGGCCAGGTGCGCCAGGTCGATGTCGCGGAGGGATGATTCAGCAGTCACAGTGCCGCTCCTTCCAGGGGGATGGCTGCCGGGCCGGCGGCACCAGCTGCGGCCCCCGCCACCGCCAGCTTGTAGGCCTTTTCGGATTCCGCGGCCACCCGGTCCCACGAATAGCGGGCACGGGCGCGCCGCTGGCCGGCGTTGCCGAGTTCAGCGCGCAGGGAGGGGTTGCCGAGCAGCATGGCCAGGGCTGACGCGATGGCTTCCGGGTCGCGGGGCGGGACGTGCAGGCCTGTGCCGTGGTCCACCACCGTGTCCCGCAGCCCGCCCACGGCGGCGGCCACCACCGGCACGCCGCACGCCATCGCTTCGAGGGGAACGATGCCGAACGGTTCGTACCAGGGGGCGCAGACCACGGCATCGGCGCTGCGGAAGATGCCGGGCATGTCCCCGCGGGGTACCTGGCCTTCCATCACCACCTGGTCCTGGACGCCGAGTTCTGCGGCGAGGCCCAGCAGCCGGCGCACCTCGGGGTCCGAGTGAAGGGTGCCCGAGTCCCCGCCGCCGCCCACGATGAGGAGTTCGACGTCGGCAAAGCCCGCTGCGCGCAGGTGCGGCAGGGCGCGGATCACCAGGTCCACGCCCTTGCGCGGCACCAGCCGTCCCACTGAGAGGATGCGGTGGGACCGGGGCTTGGCGTCCACCGGCCCGTCCGGCCCGAAGACATCCAGGTCCACGCCGCAGGGTGCAATGGAAATCTTTCCGGTGTTGATGCCCATGGCTTTGAGCTCAAACACCTCGTCCGAACAGGTGGCGATGATCCGGTCCGCGGACCGTCCGACGCCCGGTTCAAGCCAGCGGCGTTCCTGCGGGCTGGTGTCCTCGGCGCCCTGGTGCCGGCGCTTGACCGTGCCCAGTGCGTGGAAGGTCTGGATGACAGGGACCCGGTAGCCGGAGCCGGCCCGGCGGGCGGCGTCCAGGGCGGCCAGGCCGGACATCCAGAAGTGTCCGTGGACAACGTCCGGGGGCCGGTGGTCCCAGTCCCGGGCCACGCCGTCCGCCAGTTCGCCCATGAACGGCAGAAGTTCGTCCTTGGGAACGTGCCGCGGAGGGCCGGCGTCCACGTGCACCACGTCAAAACCAGGCCCCACCGAAACCCGGGCGGGAAGCTCCGTCGCATCCCTGCGGGTATACACGGTGACCTGGTGTCCGCGCCTGGCCAGCGCTTCGGACAGTGCTGCAACGTGGACGTTCTGCCCGCCGGCGTCCACCCCGCCCAGGGCGGCCAGCGGGCTGGCGTGCTCGGAAATCATCGCGATTTTCATGCGCTCTTCCTTTCTTGCGCCGAAACAGGGATCTGCCCGTCCGGCCGGCGGCGGGCCGACGGCCTGCGCCCGAGATCTGCCAGGAGCCCATCCCAGCTGTCCTGGAACTTGCCCAGGCCGTAGCGGGCCAGTGCGGCCTCGCGCGCGGCAACGCCCCGCCGTCGTGCTTCTTCCGGGTTGGCCACCAGCTTGCGCGCGCACCGGAGCAGCTCCTCGATGTCCGCGGACACCGCTCCGGCTTCGGGCGGGACTGCCCGGGGAGCTTCGGTGGCGGCCAGCACCACCACGGGCATGCCCAGGTGCATGGCTTCCAGCAGGGACAGCCCCAGGGACGTCCAGCGCATGGGGTGCAGGTAGACGCGGCAGCGTGCCAGCTCGCGGTGGAGTTCCTGCGTCTTCAGGTCACCGCGGGGGGTAAGCCGTTCCGTCCCGATGCCTGCGGCGGCTGCCAGCCCCTCGGTCTTCATCCCGAACACCTGCAGCGGCGCCACCTCGGCGAAGGCGGGCAGCAGGTCCGTGCCCGTCACGCGGCCCCGGCGAACGGGCTCGTTGACCACTACGCCCAGGTCCGGGAGTTCGCCGGTGTACAGCTGCCCGGGGTCGGGTATGCCGTGTTCGATCACGGTGGAGACCGCGGACCCGTTGTCCCACGCGAGCCGGTTGAAGTGGGTCACGTGCACCAGGGGGATGGTGTTCTGGTCCGCCAGCGGGTGCCGGGTGAAGGGGAAATCACCCTTGGGCGTGTTGTGCTCCACAAAGACCGCGGGCAAGTCCACGCCGGGGGTCCGGCCGAGGACCTGCGAGACTTCGCTGATTTCTTCCGGGCGTTGGAGCACGACGGCGTCAACGGCGTCTGCGTCCAGCGTCGCCAGGTCCACCTCCCGCACCGTGTCCGGCCAGTTCCGCCCGGCGCGGCCCAGGCCCCACGGGCCGCCTTCGGGCAGGACGGGGAGCAGGTACTCGTGCCTGCCGCGGACGAAGGCGTCCGTCCAGGATCCGTGGACATGCCAGAGCAGGATTCTCATCTGTTGCGGGCCTTTCTACGGGTGCTGACGTGGGTGCTGAGGGAGCTCACGCCGCTGATCAGGCGTTCAACGGCTGCCACCACTTCTTCGGGGGAAACGGAGTCCAGGCAGGGGTGGCCCGGGACGGGACAGATGCGGGCACGGGTCAACCTGCAGGCCGCGTTCTGGTCTCCCAGCAGCTCCAGCGGCACCCCGTAGGGTGCCCAGCGGACGGCCGGGACCACGGGGGAAAAGAGGCAGGCCACCGGCGTGCCCACAGCTGCCGCCAAGTGGGCGGGGCCGGTGTTTCCGGTGACCACGGCATCGGCGCCGGCCATGACGCCGGCGAGCGTATGTACATCGGTCCGGCCGCCGAGGTCCAGCGCGGAGGGGCCGGCCACGGTTGCCGTCAGCGAGGTTTCACCGGGACCGCCGGTCACCACCACGCGGTGGCCGGCACCCTGGAGGAGTTCGACGGCGGCGGCATGGTGGAGCGGGGGCCAGGCCCTGGCCGGAACGGCGGCGCCCGGGTGGACCACCACATACGGTCCTTCTCCCACGAGGTCCTGCACATCCGGGCCGGGAGTGATGCGGAGCTTGCCGTCGTCGCCCTGGGGCAGCCTGAATCCTGCGGCTTCGGCGATGCCCAGCGCCCGCTCGGCTTCCGGCTGGTCTTCGGGGAAGTCCTCGCCGGGTTTGAGCCGCACATCGAGCAGGGAGCCCGCAAAGTCCGTGGAGGCGCCCGTGATCCGCTCGACGCCGGCCAGCCGGAGCAGGAGTGCCAGCGGCAGCGGGGACTGATGGAAGGAGGTGAGTATGACGGCTTCGGTAATCCTGGAGTTGCGCACGTATTCGATGAGGCGGTCCGCGTGGGGGCCCGTCATTTTGGGTGCAGGGTTCATGATCCACGGGCTGTCCCAGCTGTAGACCTCCGCGGCACCGGGCAGGATTCCCGCGGCGGCTTCGCCCTGCCGGCCGCAAAGCATCACCACATGGTTCGCGCCGCTGCCGTCCGGGACCCGGCCGTTGGCGACTGCCCGCACGGCCAGTCCGGCCAGGAGGACATCGCCCATGCTGTCCAGCCGCGCCACCAGGACCTGGCCCATTACGGCGCCTCCCGGAGCAGGCCGACGGCGCCGGCCAGGTCGCGGGCCACCAGCCGGGCGGCGGCCACTTCCTCGGCCCTGGTCACCGGGGTGGGAACCAGGACGCCGGTGGCCCCGGCCGCCTCGGCGGCCAGGACGTCGGCGCCGATGTCGCCGATCAGGACAGCCTCTGATTCGTCGATGCCCAGCTTCCTGCAGGCGCTGTGGACCATTCCCGGTGCCGGTTTGCGGCAGGAGCAGTTGTCCTGGTCCGAGTGCGGGCAGACTTCCCACACGTCGAAGGGGCCCAGGAGTTCTTCCACCCTGGCATTGACGCTGGCAACGTCGTCCTCGCTGATGAGTCCACGGGCAATGCCGGACTGGTTGCTGACCACGCCCGTGGCGATGCCGCGGGCACGGAGGGCGTCCAGCACCTCCCTTGCACCGGGCACTGGCCGTACCAGGGCCGGGTTCCCGTTGTAGGGAACATCGACCACCAGGGTGCCGTCCCGGTCGAACAGGACGGCGCGGATCTTGGCAGTTGCGGGGCTTACCATGTCACTCCTGTTCCCTCCTGCTGCCGCTCCTAAACAGGCCAACGTCGCACCGGGAGCCGGACAGCAACGTGTCCGGCCCGCTGAACAGGCAAGATAGGAAATCGGTGGTGTGGTGCGCCCCGGCCCTGGCGGGGTGCGAAGTCAGTAAATTCCGCTCAGGGCGTCGACGGGCGGCCGAAGCCGCGGCGCCGGGCACGTTCCGGCTGCGAGTGCCGTGCCCGTTGGGCCTGCGCCCGCCCCAAGGAAGCCGGGGTGCCGGGGCACCCGCCGGATGGTTCGTCGAGCCGGGAGCTGTTTTCGAGGCGGTGCTGGAGTTCCACCAGTACCCGGGCCAGCCGGCGTGAGACCTGCATTTGCGACATTCCCAGCCGCTTACCCAGTTGCACCTGGGTTTCCTCGCAGAAGTAGCGGCGGTAGAGCAGTTCCCTGTCCGCCGGGGCCAGGTCATGCATGGCGTCGCGCAGGCAGGCCAGTTCCTCCAGCCGTTCCAGGGGCGTGTCCGGGCAGGCGAGCATGTCACCTATGGAGGGCGCATCCGAGTTGGGGTTGACCGCATCCAGGGAGTCCGGGTGCATGCTGCTGGATGCCGACATGGCTTCCTGCACTGCCGCCGGGTCTGTTTCCAGTTCACCGGCGAGCTCTTCCACGCTGGGGCTCCTGCCCAGCGCCTGGGTCAGTTCCGGCTCGGCCCTGAACAACCGGGTGCGCAGATCCTGGATGTTCCGCGGCGGGCGGACCACCCAGGTCCTGTCGCGGAGGTACCTCTTCAGTTCCCCGGTGATGGTGGGGGCGGCGTAGGCAGGAAAGCTCTCGCCCTTGGACCTGTCGAAACCGCGGGCGGCCTTGACCAGTCCCAGGTAGGCCACCTGGTTCAAGTCCGCCCGTTCGCGGCCGCGGGCTTCGAAACGCGCGGCCAGTGCTTCGGCGAGGTCCAGGTAGCCCAGCACCAGGTCGTTTTCGAATGTCTCCCGCAATTGCCCGGACCTGGCCTGGGAATCGTGGGGTGAGGCGGTTTTTTGAATCGGCGTCGACTGAACCTCATGGATGTATGGTGAGTCCACGGCTGCTGGAGAGAAGGATTCTGGCATTGACGTTGGTTCCCTCGGGGATGGTTCCGAAAGCCTGCGGCAAGACTTAGAAGCAGCAAATCATAAGCCTGCTTATAAAACAATCCTTCTCGGCGATAGGCTCGTCTGGTACGCAGTTCCTCCACTGTGCGTCAGGAGCACCCTCATGCGGATTGTCATCACCGGGGCGAGCGGAAACGCCGGCACGGCCCTCCTGCGGAACCTGCAGGGCCAGCTCACCAGGAAACCGGGAAGCCTCCAGCTCGCCGGAATCAGCCGCCGCCTGCCGGATACCAGCCAGGCCCCGTACGCAGGGGTGGACTGGCACACCCTCGATGTGGGGCTGGAGCAGCACCGCCAAAAGCTGGCAGCAGCGCTGGAAGGAGCTGACGCCGTCGTCCATCTGGCGTGGCAGATCCAGCCCAACCGGGACCTGGAGCAGCTGTACCGGACGAACGTCGTCGGGACCAGGCATGTACTGGACGCCGCCCGGGCCGCGGGGGTCAAGCAGGTGGTCTGCGCTTCCTCGGTGGGCGCCTACAGCAGGTCGTCCAAGGACGGGCGCCGGGATGAATCCTGGCCCGTTGAGGGAATGCAGGGCTCCCATTACAGCCGGCACAAGGCTGAGCAGGAAGCGCTGCTGGACCGGTTCGCAGAGTCCGAGCCCGGCATTGCCGTGGCCAGGCTCCGCCCGGGCCTGATCTTCCAGGGCGACGCCGGCAGCGAAATTGGCCGCTACTTCCTGGGGCCGGTCATTCCACGGCTGCTGCCCGGCAGGCTGCGGATCCCGCTGCTGCCTGCGCCGGACAACCTGGTGTTTCAGGCGGTGCATGCCGACGACGTGGCCGAGGCCTATTGGCGCGTGGTGGACCAGAGGGCCAGCGGCGCCTTCAACATTGCGGCCGAACCGGTCCTCGATCCCCAGGAGCTGGGCCGGATCCTGGGCGCCAGGAGAATCCTCCCCGTGCCCATGTGGCTGCTTCACCGGGCCGCCGGGCTGGCGTGGCGGCTGCGGCTTCAACCCACCGATTCGGGATGGGTGGAGATGGCCGCCGGAGCACCCGTGATGGATACCCGGCGGGCGCAGCGGATTTTGGGGTGGGAGGCAAAGACTTCAGCGGCGGATGCAGTCCGGGAAGTGTTGGACGGCATGGGAACGGGGAAGGGAGTAGCGCCCTCCCCCGTGCTGGAACCGCGAAGCGACCCGTAGTCGCGACGGCTCCCCGGCGCCTAGATTCCGTCGCGCGGATTACGCTCCGCACGCCGGGCCTGGTCAGCGCCGGAGTCTACGGCGCCGCCGGGCTGACGGTCCCGTTCCAGGCGCGGATCCGGCTCGCCGGGGCGCCGTTCATCAGCAAGGGTCCCGCCGTCGGCACCGGGAGCGCCCTGCCCGGCCACCGGCCCGGGCGAGTCAGCCTCGCGGCTGCTCCCCGCGTGGTCGCCGTACACCGGGTCGCCGTAGATCCGGTCATCGCGTGCACTGTCACGGCCGGTTGCAGCCTGGCCGCCGAACGCCCGGTCATCGTGCGAATGGGTTGTGTGTGCCTGGCCGTCCTGAACGCGCTCATCGTGTGCGTGGCCGGCTGTTCCGCTGGCCACGTCAGACTGGTGCGTACGCTGCGCGCCGTCGTCGGCCCTGCGGCCCCGCCGGCCGGCGTCGGTGGTGACATCGGGATCTATCTCGTCAGCCTTGCGTGTGTGATCGGCAACCTCGTTGCGGAGCGAACCTGCCTCACGGGCCTTTTCATCGGCTTCCTGGCGAAGGCGTGCGGCGTTGACCTGCGCCTGCTCGGCGTCAGCGCGTGCGCGGGCGGCCTTGGCCTCACGCTCGCGGGCATCAATTTCCTTGGTTTCCGCTTCCCTGCGGATTTCTGCCGCTTTTTCGCGGTGTTCCTGCTCGCGCTTTTCCTGGACGGCCTTCCGGCGCCGCCCGCTCATCAGCAGGACAACAATCAGTAACACCACAACGACGGCAATGATTATCCAAATCCATGGAGCTGTTTCCACGCTACCCACCACTTTCCACTTCAGATGTGACCGGGCAGGCCCTCGCCGTCCGGCTGACATTCAGGGTTCGGTTAGAACTCGTTTACGAAGGGTACTTACCTTTCATTAGTAATCATGCTTATCATTTTACGGCCAGTATTGCTGGTTCTTGATCAACAACCGGCCTTCTTGGAAAGAGAGATGGAAGATGACAGAGAACCAATGGCCTGAGGACCCCAACGCGGTTCCCCCGGCCAATACAGGAATTCCCAGCGAGCGGACTGCAACCACGTTCCCCACCACCACAACTCCACAGACGCCTGCACCCGGGACGGGCGGATACCAGGCAGACGGTTACCAAGCCGGCAATCCGTCCGGCGGTTCGAAGACTGACGCAGCAAGGTCGGAGGCCTCGGATGTGGCAGGCCAGGCAACCTCCGCGGCCAAGGATGTGGCGCATACGGCGAAGGAAGAAGCCGCCAACGTCGCGGCCGAGGCAAAGACCAACGCCAAGGACCTGATGAACCAGGCGAAGACCGGCCTCACCAGCGAGGCAGGTGCCCAGCAGCAGAAGGCCGCGCAGGGGATCCGGAATATTTCCGACCAGCTGCACAGCATGGCCACCGCCCCGGAGCAACAGGGTGTGGCGAGCGACCTGATCCGGCAGGCGGCCGAGCGCAGCTCTTCCGTCGCTTCTTGGCTGGAAAGCAGGGAACCCGGTGACCTGTTGGGCGACGTGCAGCGGTTTGCCCGCAACAAGCCCGGCACATTCCTCCTGCTTGCGGCAGGCGCAGGCGTCTTGGCCGGCCGGCTGACGCGCAGCCTCACGGCCGGCGCCCCCGAGGCTTCCTCCGGCACCGGCACGTCCGGCACCCCGGGCAGGCACTCCGGCGGACTCCAGTACTCGGGAACCGGATATGGCGACCAGTTCAGCGAGTCCTACCCGCCGGCCGGCGGTACCGTCCCGCCCCCGCCGGTGCAGCTGCCCGGCCCGGCGACCACCACGGCAGGGTACGACGGCGGCGCTCCCGGCAGCGGATATCCGGAACCTGCCCGCCCGGCCAGCGGGCTGGACAGCCCCCAGTTGGTTGAAGAGCCTTGGTCCGGAAACAGGATCGCCGAAGACCCCGTCTACGACCGCGAGCTCGCGGATGACCCCCTGGCCAACGACCCACGCACCCGCGACCGGTCCGCGGACGGCGAGTCCGGCAGGTTGTGATGAGTAGCCAGATTCCTGAGTCGCCGAACGTGGCGCATCAGAAGGCGGACAACGCCTCCCTGGGGGATCTCCTTGGTGATGTCACCCGGGACTTGTCCACCCTGATGCGCCAGGAAGTCGAGCTCGCCAAAGCCGAACTCAAACAATCCGCCACCCGCGCCGGCAAAGGCGGCGGCATGCTCGCCGGCGCCGGCGTCGCAGGCCACTTCGTCCTGATCTTCCTGTCCCTGGCCCTGATGTTTGCCCTCGGCGCCTTCATGCCCCTGGGCTGGGCCGCCGTGATCGTCGCCGTCATCTGGGCCATCACCGCCGCCATCCTGGCCAGCATCGGCCGCAAGAACCTCAAAGAAATCAAGGGCCTGCCCCAAACCGGCGAAACCCTCGCCGAAATCCCCCCGACCCTCAAACCAGGTGAGGTAAACCGATGAGCGAGAACCCCGACGCAATCCGAGCAGACATCGAAGCCACCCGCGCACGCCTCGGCACCAACGTCGACGCCGTCGCCGACAAAGTCACCCCCTCGAACATCGTCCACCGCCAAACCGACAAGGTCAAAGACGCGGTATCAGGGGTAAAGGAGAAAATCATGGGAGCAGCAGACCACACCACCACCCGAGTGCAGGACACGTTGCACCACGGTGCACAAAGCAGTGCCGGACACACCACCAACGCCCTGCACAGCACCGGCGAAAGCCTCCACGACGCCAAAGACAACGTCGCCTCCACCCTCTCCGACGCCGGCCACACCGTCGCCGCCACACCGGACCGGGTCAAAGCCAAAACCCAGGGCAACCCCCTCGCCGCCGGCCTCATCGCCTTCGGCGCAGGCATGCTGATCTCCTCCCTGATCCCCGCCAGCGACAAAGAACGCCAAGCAGCAGACCAGCTCAAAACCGCCGCCGAACCCCTCACCACCGAACTCACCGACGCCGCCAAAGGCATGGTCCAGGACCTCAAAGAACCAGCCCAACACGCCATGGACAACGTCAAAACCACCGCCACCGACGGCATCGAACACGTCAAAACCGACAGCCAAGACGCCGCCACCGACGTCAAAGACCGCGCCACCACCGCCAAAGACACCATCCAAAACACCTAGGCAGGCGCGGCAACTGCACGTCATTCCGTAGGCAACTGCATTTCACGACAGGCCGGCCCCGCCCTCCCGCGGTGCCGGCCTGTCCGGTTGGCCCCCCTGACCGAGAGGACACCCCCCATGGCAACTCATGACGCATCCGAAACCAGTACCGCGAAGGCTGGTCAGGCACCGGATCCGAACGACTCCAGGAAACCTGACAGCCCCAGGGAGCTGGACAAGCCGAACTGGAAGTACATCGCCAAGAAGACACTGCGCGAGTTCAGCAAGGACCAGTGCCCCGATCTCGCCGCTTCGCTGACCTATTACGCCGTCCTGTCATTGTTCCCGGCAATCCTGGCTCTGGTGTCCCTGGTCGGGCTGTTCGGGGATCCGCAGAAGACCACCGATGCGCTCCTGCAGATCGTCAGCGGATTTGTCCCGGGCGAGACTATGGACACCATCGGCGGGGTTGTGAAGGACCTGGCCAACGCACCGGCGGCGGGATTCACCCTGGTAATCGGCCTTGGCACCGCGCTGTGGTCGGCATCAGGGTATGTGGGTGCGTTCGGCCGTGCCCTTAACCGCGTGTATGAGGTGGACGAGGGGCGTCCCTTCGTTAAGCTGCGCGGCACCATGCTGGCCGTCACGCTGCTCGCCATCGTCATCATCGCCATCCTGGCCGGCATGCTGGTCCTGAGCGGCCCCGTGGCGGAAGCCGTGGGGGGCTTCATTGGACTCAGTGGGGTCTTCCTCGCGGTGTGGAACATCGCCAAGTGGCCCGTGATGGTGGTGCTCATCATTGTCATCATCGCCGTTCTCTACTACGCAACACCCAACGTCAAGCAGCCTAAGTTCAAGTGGATGAGCATGGGGTCCGGCATCGCCCTGGTGGTTTTCCTGTTGGCTTCCCTCGGATTTGGCTTCTATGTGGGCAACTTCGGCAACTACAACAAGACCTACGGCGCCCTGGGCGGCGTGATCGTCATGCTGCTGTGGCTTTGGATCCTCAACATGTCGCTGCTCTTCGGTGCCGAGTTCGACGCCGAGACGGAACGCGGCCGCCAGCTCCAGGCCGGCATCAAGGCCGAGGAAACCATCCAGCTGCCCCCGCGCGACACGAAAAAGAGTGAGAAGCTGCAGGCGCAGGAAGAGGAAGACATCAGGCACGGCCGCGAACTGCGTGAGAAGTATGCCGCCGAAAACGGGGGCAGCGGCGACTCCCAGGCCACGGACGCCGGGGAAAACGCGCCCTCCGAACCGCACCGGGAACGGGTCCGGGACAAGGTCCGCGACCGTGCCGCGCACGGCACGCCGGAAGACGATGACAGGGGACACCAAAGGCACTAGGCAGGACCCCGAAATGGGTGGAAGATTAATCAGGTCCTGAAGAGTTCCCGGGTGCAAGAAGCCCGGGGTTAAGCGGGGCCGGCGGTGAGATGGCCTCTTCTGAGACCGAGGCCAGTCCCCCCAGTCGCCGTCGGCCCCCTGGATTATCCACGTCCGGACAGGCACAGCACATGACCTGGTTATTCGGCGGCGGAAAAGCCTCGCATAACTGGACAAATTGCTTCGTACTGAAATACCTTCATGTTTACCCTGCCGGTCAATTGCCGTCGGGGTCCGCTGAAGCAGACACGGCGGAAATCACGGTCAAACTTTGTGAGCGGATATGCCTGCCAACCATTTTGAAGACTTTCTTGCCGAAGCCGTTGTTCCGGCCAAGGAGCCCGGCCTCGGCCTCGGCCGCGACGAACTCTACGGCCTGTACACCAGCTGGTGCCTCATCCATAAGGCCCAGCTCCAGCCGCCTGAAGAGCTCTGGGCAGCCCTGAAGCTGGAGGGCATCGATCCGGATAACAACAATCTCTCCATGACCGGGCCTGCGGCAGCTGACTACATCATTGCCAGCGCACCGGACCTGGTCTGACCGCCAACCGAACGGGCTGCCACGTTCTCCGTGGCAGCCCTTTCGTGTTTCTTCCGCCCCAGCTCAGCTCTCTGCGCCGCGCGGGTCAAGGGCAAGGGCCAGGAGGTAGCCGGCGAAGCCCCGGGGAGCACGCGCCTCCAGCCGGCCGGACGTGATGACGCGGTTGCTGTCGGTAGCGGCGATCACTGCGCCTCCGCTGCGCAGTTTCCTGACGAGGCTCCGGTCCTCACCGGATTCCGTGGCCGGAAATCCGCCGGCTGCGAGGTAGGCGGACGCGCGGACACCCAGGTTGGCGCCATAGACGTGGTGGTGGTTGTCCTGCAGGCGGTGCCGGGCGTGCCACCGCTGCAGCAACCCCGTGTCCATACCGTCGGAATCGGGCTCCACGGAGCCAAGCACAGCGTCCGCACCGGCTTCAGCCAGTTCCAGTTGCCGGGTAAGCCAGTGGGCGGGAACACGGGAATCGGCGTCGGTGTTGGCAATCCAGATTTCCTTTTCGGGAACACCCAGGGCGCCGGCTTCGGCCAGGACCGCACGGTTCCCTTCCCGCCTGCTCCGCCCCACGCTGCGGAAATCAGCTTGCAGGACGTTGAACCGGGGATCTGCCGCAGCGAACCGGCCAGCCACTGACGCCGACAGGTCGGTGCAGGCGTCCAGGACCACCAGCACGCGGACGCCCAGTCCAGGGCGCTGCCCCTGCAGGACGCCGGCGGCAGTGCCCACGGCCTCCAGCGCTGCGCCAAGGTGCCGCTCTTCGTTGTGGGCGGGAACAACCACGCCCAGATGGCTGACAAGGTGGCCGGTTGAAGCCGTCATGCCGGAGCCGTCCCGGCCGGCCCGGGAGCCACGAGGACCTCCAGGAGGAAATCCCGTTCCCTGTACATCCCTGCCTGGCGCCAGCCCAGCCGTTCCCTGGCGAGAGCGTGGACGGATTCGCCGTCAAGCTCCCAGCCTGCCACCGGGTGGCGCCAGTGGCAGAGCACCAGTGTCCCGCCGGGCTGCATGGCCGCCTCCACCCGGTCCCACATGGCGGCAAGCTCATCGCGGGCCAGGTAGTAGCCCACCTCGGACACCACGATGAGGTCGAAGGAGCCCGCCGGCCAGGCTGCCGGAAGCACGGCCTGTTCCACGGTGACGTGGTGTGCCGCCGCCAGCCGGTGCCTGGCTTGTTCCACGGCCACCCCGCTGGCATCCACCGCAAGCAGGCTGCGGCACCGGGGTGCCAGGTCCGCCGTCAGGGTGCCGATGGAGCAGCCGATTTCCAGTCCTGCCGCGTAGGTGGCCTCCGGCAGGGCCGCCAGCGTCAGGGCACGCTTGCGCTGTTCGTACCAGCTGGAGCCGTAATTCCAGGGGTCCTCTGTCCGCTGATGCACGCGGTCGAAAATCTCCGTGGCCTCGCCGCTGCGATGCGATGGTTCCGCCGGTTTCCGCGGCGGTGTCCAGGCAAACATCTCGTAGCCCCTGGCGAAGTGCTGCAGGAAGCCCTCGCTGAGCAGCGCTTCGTCACCGGGGGCAGGCGACAGCGGCAGGACCTGCGTGGCGTGCGCGGCCATGGCACGGTCCTTGGCTTGCCGGGCGGGCGGGTCCAGGTGGAACCTCATCCAGTCCCGCCAGTCCGAATGGTCCGGGCCGGCCCAGTGCCAGTACCAGATGGGATATTCGAGTAGGCCGTGGCCGCCCTCCGCCGCAACGTCCGCCGCCACGGCACCCAGGGCGTCGTGGTCGGCGTGGCCGTCGGCGCGGTACGGCGCAACGATCACCACGTCCCGGTGTTCCGCCGGGGTGCCGGCTGCCTTGGCCGCGGCTTGCCGGACCGAATCAGCGATGACGTCCGCGTGCAGGCCCAGTCCGCGGTCCGGCAAGCCGAGGAAGCGCCACCGGCCCTCCAGTCCCAACTCCGTGAGGGCTGCCGCGAACTCTTCCAGACGGGCCGCGGCGAGGCGTTCGGGAGTATGGGTTGCGGACTCCGGGTGGGAGCCCTCGCCAGCCGTGCAGAGCAGCACCTCAACGGACGCCCCCAGCTGCCGCAGGCTCGCTGCCAGCCCTCCCGCGCCCAGGGTCTCGTCGTCGGGGTGGGCGGCGAGGACCACAAACCCCAGGGCGGCCAACTCGCCGCTGTCCAGGGGCAGCTCAGGGGCGGCAGACAATCCGGCCGCCACCCAGGCGGATTCGGCGGTGCCCAGGTCCGCGTGCGAGAACGTCACCATGGGCAATCACCCTTCAGGGTCAGGGAGCCTAACTGGGCG
This sequence comes from Pseudarthrobacter chlorophenolicus A6, assembly GCF_000022025.1. Lineage (GTDB taxonomy): Bacteria > Actinomycetota > Actinomycetes > Actinomycetales > Micrococcaceae > Arthrobacter > Arthrobacter chlorophenolicus. The sequence goes on along the minus strand of NC_011886.1, from coordinate 597,029 downwards.
TCGTCCCGGTGCCCGTGGTGCTGCCTCACATAGAGCGCCAGGTCCGCCACCCGTTTGGCGTACGCGGCGTCGAACGCCAGTGGTGCGGGGCCCCGGTTGGCCGTCACCAGCTGGAGGACGCGTTCGACGGCGGCGGCAACAGTTCCGCGGACACGCTGGGCCTCGCTCCAGCCGCTGCTGCTCCCGGCCGCGTTTCCGGCGGCGTATCCGGCGGCGTCCACCCGCTCGGCGGCCCTGGCCAGGTACTGCAGTGCCGCAACAATGATCCGGTCCGTCTCGCCAAGGGCAGCGAGCGCCAGCTGGTCCGGCTCGCGGCCCGATTCGGCAGCCTTCCGCAGGCCGTCCCGGAAGTCGCGGGCAACACCCACCGCTCCCCCGAGCCAGCACGCCGCCACTCCCATCCCGCCCCACGCAAAACCGGGGCGGCTGTGGTACCAGCCGCTGCCGCCCACAGCCGCAGCAGGTACGTGGTCGAAGTGCACCGTGCCGCTGGGGATCTCGCGAAGTCCCCGGGCAATCCATTCCGGCTCCTCCGCCGTAACCCCGGCGTGGCGGAGGTCAACGGCGAACGCTGCCCGGCCGCCGTCGTCCGTGTGCGCGGTGATGACCGCGTGGTCAAGCTGCCCGGCCAGCGAACACCAGGGCTTCGACCCGTCCAGGACGTATCCGGTGCCGTCTGCTGTAGCCCTAAGGCGGAGCCCCGGGCCTTCGGCTGCGAAGACACCCCAGGAGCCTTCGCCGGCGCCGTCAATTGCCGAAGCCTGCTTCAGGATTGCCACTGCGTCCAGGTGCGGTTCAAAGACCCGGGCGGCGGCGACGTCCACGGCAGCTACGGAAGCGAGCAGCTCCCACAACTGAGCAGTCCGGCCTTCGCCCGGCAAAGGCCAGGAGCGTCCTGCCGCGACGGCGAGCTGAAGCAGCGCCGGCACATCCCCCGCTGCGCCGCCCACCGCTGCCAGCCCGGGGGCAAACCGCTCCACCTGTTCCGCTGTGGAACCGAGAAGCACTGGCCGGACGTGGCTGCCGCCGGGTTCCGGGTTTCCTTGCCGTGTGCCCCGACCGGTGTCCGGGCTGTCCCGCGCCGCCACCTATTTGCTGGCCGGCTCGGTCACCGCGGCGGAGGGCGCCATGGTTTCGGCGTTGACCATCCAGGCCAGCTGCTCCAGCCGTTCAATGATTGCGTGCAGCACGTCCGCGCTGGTGGGGTCCTCATCGTCGACGTCGTCGTGGACGTCGCGCATGGTCTTCACTGTCCGCTCCAGCCGGGCGGTGATGAGCTTGACGGTGTCTTTCGTGGAGGTCAGCCCCTCCGGGAATTCAGCCAGTCGGTTGTCCGCTGTGACCGTGCTGCTGCGGCCGTCGGGCAGGGCGTGCAGGGCCCGCATGCGCTCAGCAACCTCATCGGCGAACAGCCGTGCCGCCGTGACGATTTCATCAAGTTGCAGGTGCAGGTCCCGGAAGTTGGTGCCCACGAGGTTCCAGTGGGCCTGCTTCCCCTGCAGGTGCAGTTCAATCAGGTCCGTCAGGACCATCTGCAGGTTGCTGGCAAGGGTGGGTGATGCCTTCATCGTTTACCTCCATTGCGGCCTGTCCGGCTGCCCGCCAGCCGAACGCTTATTCTAAGCATACTTATCAATGGGGAATCCGGCCGCCGGAGGGTGTTGTCAGGTGATGCGGGCCAGGGCAAAACCATCCCAGCCCTTGGAGCCCACCGTCTGGATAACGGTGGCATCCAGGCGGGGATGTTCCCCCAGCAAGGTGAGGGCGTCAATGATGCCGGGGGCATTGACAGGGTCCATGTCCGGTTCCAGGACAGCCCCTTCCCAGATGGTGTTGTCCAGCACCACGGTGGCTCCGCGCCTGCCCAGCCGGACCGCCCAGTCAAGGTAGCGGCTGTTGTTCTCCTTATCGGCGTCAATGAAGATGAAGTCGAACGGCTCGCGGCCCTCCTCCTCCAGCGCAGCCAGCGTTTCCAGCGCCGGGCCCAGCCGGATTTCCACCTTCTGGCCCAGGCCGGCGAAGTCGATGTTGGCCCACGCCACCTCGGCGTGTTTGGGGAGGAACTCGCAGGTTACCAGCGTGCCGTTGGCAGGCAGCCCGCGGCCCATCCAGATGGTGCTGAAGCCGGCAAGCGTACCGATTTCGAGGATCCGCCGCGCACCGGAGAGCTGCACCAGGAGCATCAGCAGCTTGCCCGCGTTGGGCGCCACCTCTATGGCCGGCATGCCCGCTTCGGCGGCGGACCGGATGGCCTGCTCCAGCGCATGGTCCGGGTGGACCACCACCCGCGACAGGAACTCTTCGGTGGCAATCCATTCCGGCCGGGGCTTGTGCTCGAACATGGGCACAGTTTGGCACGCGGTGATCAGCCGGTCCAGAGGCTTCCGGAGGGCGGCAAACCGGCTGCCACGGCAGCGCAGGGCACGGTGAGGGGCTGCTCAGGAGCCGTCTGTCAGCGCCTCTTCGAGCCGGTCCACCTTGGCCGTCAGTTCGCCCGAATAGCCAGGCCGGATATCGGCCTTGATCACCAGCGAAACGCGGCTGCCGTACCGCCCCACGGCCTCGGTGGCCCGTTTGACGACGTCGAACACCTCATCCCATTCACCTTCGATGGTGGTGAACATCGAATCCGTCTTGTTGGGCAGGCCCGAGTCGCGGACGATCTTTACCGCGGCAGCAACGGCGTCGTGCACGGAGGCGTCGCCGGGGGAGGAACCTTCTGCGGGAGTACCTGACGGGGCGACGGAAAAGGCAAGGAGCATGGGGCCAAGTCTGCCACTGCACGTCACCGGGCAAAATCCGCCCCGGTGGGGCCGCCGTCACAATAGGCTCCTACCCCTCAGTAACGGTGAAGGGTGGATGCTCCGTTGCTAACCTTTTCGCATGAGCCTCGCAGTTGCCCGCAAGCCCCTCCGCGCCGACGCAGCGCGGAATGTGGACAAGATCATCAGCGCGGCACGGCAGTGTTTCCGGGAGTTCGGCCCCGAGGTTCCGCTGCAGACCATCGCTTCCACCGCCGGCGTTGGGCCGGCCACCCTCTTCCGAAATTTCGCCGACAAGGAAGAGCTGGTCCTGGCCGCACTGAACCGCCAGCTGCGGATCTCGGTGGACCCCGTGGTTGACGGCGCCTTGGCGGACATCGATGCCGCCAACGGGCTGTTCCGGGTGCTGGAGTCCCTGATGGACGCCGCAAGCGCTGACGCCAACCTGCTCGGCGCTGTGGCCGGCCGGCGTGAGCTCCTGACCGGCATCACGGGATCCCTGATGGACTCCCTTAGCGTCCTGCTGGTCCGCGGGCAGGGCCAGGGCAGCCTGCGGCAGGACATCTCCATGACGGACATGTTCCGGCTCCTGGCCATGCTGATTTCCGTAGTGGACACCATGGAACCCGGATCGGACGCCTGGCGGCGGCCACTGGCGCTGGTGGAGGACGCTATCAGGTCTACCCGCCCCGCGCGTCCGCTGCCCGCCCATGTGCCGGTGCCTGCCACTGCAACAGCTCAGCCGAGCAACCTGCGGGACTAACCGGGCGCCCGCGGGGCTGCCGCCAGATCCCCCTGCCCGAAGGGCTGGACCGCAGCAGACCGGACACATTGGGCCATGCGCCTGTCTGCGGACCATTGTGCGGGTTCCAGCCAGTGCCCTAAACTGCCTTCAGGGTTACGCAGCCAGCCTCAGATCTTCCTTCTTGGAGCGACCCATGAAGCATTTCCCCACGCATTCGGCGCACTGAAGCGGCATCCCATGAACACTCACCAGCTTTTTTCTTTCCTGAGCGACCCCCGCGATCCCGAAGAAGTCCTGGCTGCCTTGCCCGCCGAAGAACTGGCGGGCCTGCTGGACCTTCTGTTCCAGGAACTCGATACCGTTGAACCTGCCTTCGGCGCGCAGGCCTGGTATGACCTTGCCGTCGAAGAGAGCAACCGTCGGAGCGTTTCGCCCGACGGGGCGGCGCACGGCGTGGCGTAGCCGCGCCTTTCCTGCCGGGCCGCTAGGACCCTTCTTTATCCCGTTGGCCTGAACCTGAACCCGCTGCATCAGCTGTGCCTGCGCCATCCGGGCCGGCATCACGTTCAGCGCCACCTGCCCCGCCCTCACGAGCGGTTGGAGGTTCGCTGTACTCGTTGGGGACGTGGTCCCTGGCCTCAACGAGATGCTGCTGCAGTTTCTCCTCGGCGTCCCTGCGTCGGCGGGCGGTGTCCCGCAGTTCCCTGGTGGATTCCGAGCCGTGGGGTGTCTTGTCGTTCATCGCGGGTCCTCCTTCTGGCGGGGCCAGGCGTACGTTTTCGCCGCCGCCATGTGGCGGGCGGCCTGCTGACAGCCCGCCGGCGACGGGATGCGACGGCTGGCGGGGCGCTTACCCCGCGGCGGCATCCGCGCGGCGCCGGATCTCCCTGTGCACAGCGGCATGCAGTGCCGGTATGGGCGAGCCTGGCTCCAGGTCCAGCCCGCGCCTTAGGCTGCCGGCCAGTAGCTCCAGGTCTGCGGCAGGGACATCGGACAGCCCGGCGAAGCGTGTGATGAAGTGCTTTGCGGGAACTCCGGCCCGGCGCCGGGGGTTCTTGCGGTGGGCTCTGCCGGTTCTTTCACCGGCGTGCTGCTGATTTTCCATGGTGGCCGTTCACAGGTAATCCGACGGCCAACTGCATAGCCGAGATCATGATACCGCCGGCAGAGCCCAATTCCTGTGACCCAAGTCACGTCAGACCCAGCCGGCCATCCTTAGCAGGGCGGCGGTGCCTGCGCCGACAATGACAACCAGGAGGAAGGGCGCCCGCAGTGCCAGGGCTATGGCTGCCGCGGCCAACGCCCCCAGCCGGGCGTCCGCGGCAAGCGCCTGCCCGGTGGCCGCAGCATTCACCACAGTCAGGGAGACGAGCAGTCCGATGGTCATGGTGCCGGCGATCCGGGACATGCGGGGGTTTTCCAGGAACCGGGCGGGCACGAAGTAGCCCACCAGCTTCCAGGCATAGGCCAGCACGCAGGACACGAGGATCCAGAACCAGAGATTCATTGGCTGGCCTCCGCAGCGTCTCCGTGCCCGTGCCGATGATGGCCGCCGTACGGTTCCACATCGGGTTCGAGGCCCTCATCGCTGCGGCCGTGGCTGAACCAGCCGATCAGGGCCGCCACCAGCGCGGCCACCAGGATGGGCACGCCCGCGGGAACGAACGGCACGGCCAGCACTGTGGCCACGGCGCACACGACGGCGATGGCCACCGGCTCCCGGCCTTTCAGGCGCGGCCAGAGCAACGCCAGGAAGGCGGCCACCGCGGCGCCGTCGAGCCCCCACTGCTTGGGGTCGCCGAGTCCGCTGCCGGCCAACGCGCCCACCGCGGTGAAGAGGTTCCACAGCACGTAAATGCCAATGCCGGCCGCCCAGAAGCCACGGCGCTGCTCGGCAGGATCAGCCTGGCCGGTACTCGTGGCCGTGGACTCGTCGATGGTCAGCTGGGCACCGACGTATTTGCGCCAGCCTTCCGGCCGTAACAGGGCATTGAGCTGCATGCCGTAAATCCCGTTGCGCATGCCCAGCAGGGTGGCCGCACTCATGGCGGCAATGCCGGAACCACCGCCGCCCACCACGCCGATGAATGCGAACTGGGAACCGCCGCTGAACAGCAGCAGGCTTAGGGCCATGGTCTGCCAGAAATCCAAGCCGGAGGTGACGGACAGGGCCCCGAAGGACACCCCATAAAGGCCGGTGGCGATGCTGATGGAGATCCCCACCCGCACGGCGGGGGACGCCATTAGCTTCACCGCCGGCCATCCGGGCCAGTGTTGCGGAGGCTCCACGCCCAGGCGATGAGGGGTGCCTGCAGCGGCAGGCGGGCCGTGTGGATCCGCCGCTGGAGCGGCGTCCCCTCGGGACTGTAGGCGCGCCGGAGCGCGTCGGCGTGGCCGGCGAGGAACGCCGTGAACATCGCGGCCACGGCGGTGGCGGTGACCTTCCGGGTGGCCGGGATAAGGATCCCGACGGCGGCCGCGGCCTCGATCAGGCCGGACACGGCGATCCATTCGTCGCGGGAAAGGACAGCGAAGGGGCCGTTGGCGCCGGTGGGCACGGTGCCGGGGGCGGGGTCTTCACGGCAGAGGTAGTCGGGAACCACCTGGCGGTAGAAGCCGGGGCTTCGGAAGTGCTTGCCGGCGCTGGCCAGGAGCAGGGCGCTCATCGCAGCAGCGGACAGGTTTCGTGCAGCCCGGCCGGAGCTGGGGAAAGGCATGGCTCCACTCAACCACAGCGCGGGCAGCGGCAGAAACCACCGTGCCTCCCCTCGTTGTGGGGCTCCCGTTGTGCGGCGGCGCGCGGAAGCTCAGCCGCGGCCCGGACGCTCAGTCGCTGCGCGGCACCCAGTCCAGGGCGGAGCTGGCGTAGGGCGGTGGCGGGCCGGGGTAGTCCAGGGCCTGCCCCTCCACCAGCAGCGGCGGCCGGACGTACCGCAGCCCGCCGTAGGAGCTGGCCATTGTGCGGTATTCCGGCGGTGGCAGGGCCGGCAGCCCGCGCGGGCCCGGCGGCAGCCTGAAGAGTTCCTCCGCTGTCCGGGCGAGTGACAGCCGGGCAGATCCACCGGCGCCGCTTTCCTGCCGCCGGGCGAGGAGGGTTACCGCCGCGGCCGCTGCCCCGTAGCCGGTGGCATGGTCCAGGGCCTGGACAGGCAGGGCACCCGGGCGCCAACCGGCGTCGTCCGTTGTTCCGTACAGGTGGGCGATCCCGCTGGCGGCCTGCACAATGCTGTCGAAGCCGCGCAGACTGCTCCACGGCCCGTCAGTCCCCCAGCTGTTCAGTGTGACCACCGCAAGGTCCGGCCGGGCGGAGAGCAGCGACGCCGCGTCCAGGCCGAAGCGGTCCAGGGAGCCGGTGCGGTAGCCGGTGATCACGATGTCGGCCCCGGCCACCAGGCGTTCCAGCGCGGCGCGGGTGCCGGGCCGGCCGAGGTCAGCTACAGCGCTGCGTTTGCCGAAGGAGGTGTCCACGAACTGGTCGGAAAGTTCGGGCAGCGCCGTCGGGTCGATACGGAGGACGTCTGCACCCAGGGCCGCCAGCAGCCGCGTGGAAACCGGACCCGCGATGACCCGGGTGAGGTCCAGGACGCGCACCCCCAGCAGTGGCCGGCGCGGATCGCCGCCGGGCTGCGGGATGCCCCGGCGGCCGCTGCCCTCCATGGCAGCGCCGGCAGCCGGGCCGTCTGGAGCCTGCGGGTCAAGGACCATCCACGGTCCCGCCGCTGCTGCCCGGCCCATTTCCGAGGCCTGCCATTCTGCGCGGGTCCGGACGGCCGCTGCCACTGCGCCCCGCGCCTGGATGACGGACTCGGCTTCGAGGGAATCCATGATGCGCAGGGCAGCTTCGGCTTCTTCCGCCGTCGTGGCATTTAGCGCCTGCAGGAGGCGCTGCCGGTGGTGCGGGTAGTTGGCGTGCAGCCGGATCCAGCCGTCCCGGGTGCGGCGGAATCCGGAAAGCGGGGCAAATCCCTGCAAGGGGCGGCCTGCGATCCTCAGGTGCCCCGAGGAGTCGAAGGCGGCGGCTGTCAGTTCCGGGCTGGCCGAGTACCTGCCGGCGGCGCCCGTGTACCGGTCCAGCGCGGTGGCCGCGGCACCCACCGCGGCCAGGGCGAGGCCCTCCACATCCAGCGGCCCGCCCCACCACGTGCGCAGGTTTGCTGCGTCCGTGCCCGCCACGGCTACCGTCCCTGCGAGGGGGCCACCTGCAACTGCGAGAGAACCCGGGCGGGGACATTCGTGGTGAGCTCCTGGATCCCCAGCTCCCGGCACAGCGCCACATCATCCGCCGAATCCACGGTCCACACGCGGAAGCGCCGCCCGGCATCGAGCCACTGCCGGATGGTGTCCGGGCGTTCACGGACGTAGTCGATGCCCGGCCCTGCAAGCCCCACCAGGCCGGCGTCAAGGATCCGTTCGCCTTCCAGCTGGGTGGCCTTCATGAGGTTGGCGACGGCACCGCCGGTGATCAGGCCGAGGCCCAGGCCGCCGCGGATTTCATGGACCGTAAGGTCGTCCACCAGCTGGCAGATGAACTGCGCGGGGACCGACCGCAGCAGGTGCCGGACCGAATCCGGGCTGAAGCTCATGAACGTCACCGCCACGTTGTCCACCGTGGAGCTTCCGGGATCCCAGCCTTCGCTGCGGAGGACCTCCAGCACCCGGTCCTCCAGTTTCAGCTGGTAGGGGCTGGGGTGTTTGAGCTCGATGGCCAGCTTCACGGGCCGGCCCGCACCACGGAGGACGTCGAGGAGTTCCGGCAGTGTGAGGAGCTGCTCGGACCGGGCGCCGTAAATTTCCGGGATGCGCGCACCCTTCCAGGAGGAGAAGTCCAGCTGCCGCAGTTCACGGAGGGTCCGCTCGGCCACCGGGCCCGTGCCGTCCGAGGTGCGGTCCAGGTTGGCATCGTGCAGCAGGACGACATGCTGGTCGCGGGTGAGGTGGACGTCGCACTCCACGCCATCGGCACCGTCCGCCAGGGCCTGGAGGTAGGCGGCGCGGGTGTGTTCGGCGAAGGCGCCGCTCGAGCCCCGGTGGGCGAAGACCAGCGGCCGCTGCTCCAGGCTGCCCGGAGCAGGCCCGCCAGGAGTGGTCCCGTCCAGGCTGGTCCGGTCAGGTGCCGCGCCGTCGTGTGTCGTCCTGTCGCGTGTCGGCTCGTCAGGTGTCATGGGGACACGGTAGCCGACCCGGTCCCGTCAGCGGGGCTAGGCTTGGCACATGCAGGTGAACTCTGAGCCAACTGCCCGGGAATCCCCTCGCCGCGCCGCTCCCCCGGTGCCCGAAGGCGCGAAACCGCAGGCCGCCGTCGTCGGCCATCAACTCAGCGCGGGAGACGCCGAAAAGGCGGCAGCGCTGCGGAAAATGAAGATGCTGGCCCTAAGCCTGCTCATCGCCATGGCCGTGGTCTTCGTGTTCGCGTTTGCGCTGCAGGAGGAGTATCCCTGGCTGCAGTACGTGCGCGCCGCCGCGGAAGGCGGCATGGTGGGTGCGCTGGCTGACTGGTTCGCCGTTACCGCGCTGTTCAAGTACCCCATGGGCATCAAGATTCCGCACACCGCCATCATTCCGCGCCGGAAAGACCAGATCGGCGCCTCCCTGGGCGAGTTCGTGGAGACCAACTTCCTCTCCGAGCAGGTGGTCCAGGACAAGCTGGCCAGCGTGAACATCGCCCGCCGCGCCGGCGAATGGCTCGCCGCGCCCGGCGGGGCGGACCGGGTGGCCAAGGAAGGTGCGGCAGTGATCCGGGGCGCCTTCAAGGTCCTGAACGACGACGACGTCCAGGCGGTCATCGAGGGCATGGTCCGCAAGCACCTGCTCACACCGCCGTGGGGACCTCCGGTGGGCAGGCTTGCGGAGCGGATCTTCCACGACGGGCACCACCACACGTTGGTGGACCTGCTGGTGGACCGCGCCGCCGACTGGGTGGACGAGAACCACGAGACTGTCTCGCGGCTGGTGTCCGACCGCTCCCCCACCTGGGTACCACAGTTCGTGGATGGCCTGGTGGGCGACAAGGTCTACGTTGAAATCCTCAAATTCGCCCGTGCCGTGCAGTCCGATCCCAACCACCAGGTGCGGCAACAGATCGATAAGTACCTCAACGACCTTGCGCAGGACCTGCAGCACGACCCCAAGATGATTGCGCGCGCCGAGGACATCAAGGCCCAGGTCCTGGGCGACCCCGAGGTCCGGGAACTGGCCTCGCGGACCTGGGGGACCGTCAAGAACGCACTGCTCGGCGCCGTGGACGATCCGGACAGCGAACTGACCGTCAAGTTCAAGGCGGCGGTCCGCGACTTCGGTTCGCGGCTGGTCAACGATCCCGAACTCGCCGGCAAGGTCAATGCCTGGATCGGCGACGCCGCGGGCTACCTGGTGAAGACGTACCGGTCAGATATCGCGGGGGTCATCACGGACACTGTGGCGCGTTGGGATGCGGAAGAGACCTCGCAGAAGATCGAGCTCCAGGTGGGCAAGGACCTGCAGTTCATCCGGATCAACGGCACCGTGGTGGGCTCGCTGGCCGGGCTGCTGATCTTCACGGTGGCGCACCTGATCTTCGGCTGAGCACCGGCCGGCGCGGGTCGGGGACAGGCGCCGGGCGCTCCCGGGGCGGGCGAAGCTGGAATCAGGCGAAGGACTCCAGGCTGACGCCGGCGGCTTCCAGGCCTGCCCGGACACCGGCCGCCATTTCCACGGCACCCGGGGTATCACCGTGGATGCACAGGGAATCGGGCCGGACCTGGACCACGGTGCCGTCGGTGGCCACGACTTCGCCCTTCGTGGCCAGCCGGACGGCCCGCTCAACGATCGCGTCGACGTCGTGCAGCACGGCACCCTCCTCGGACCGCGGCACCAGCGTTCCATCAGCCCGGTAGGCCCGGTCCACGAAGGCTTCGACGAACACCGGGTGCCCGGCGTCCTGTGCCTGCTTGAGCAGTTCGGACCCGGGGAGGCCCAGGATCGGGAGTCCGGGGTCGTACGCGTTGACGGCCGCCACCACGGCGGAGGCCTGCTCGGCGTCGTGCACCAAACGGTTGTAGAGCGCCCCGTGCGGCTTCACGTAGTCCACCGACGCACCTACGGCGTGGGCCACGCCGTCGAGCGCGCCCAGCTGGTACAGAACGTCACCGAAGAGCTCATCGAAGCTCGTGTCCAGGGACCGCCGGCCGAAGCCCGCCAGGTCCCGGTAGCCCACGTGCGCCCCTACTGTGACGTCCAGTTCGTAGGCCGCACGGCAGCTGTCCAGCATGGTGACGGGATCTCCGGCGTGGAAGCCGCAGGCCACGTTGGCGCTGGTGACCAGCTGGAACATCCGGGCGTCATCGCCCATGGTCCACGAGCCGAATGATTCGCCGAGGTCAGCGTTGAGATCCAAAAGTGTTGCCTTCCAGCTGGTTGTCCGTGGTCCCGGCTGCCGTGAGCTCGCCGGGCAGGCTGTCCGGCATGGGCCCAAACGCCTCCTTGGCGTTGGCCACCACCGCACGGCCCATCACGAGGTTACCGGCTCCGCCCACCACGGCGCCGATCCCGAAAGGCAGGGCCCGGCCCAGGAGCGCGGTTCCCTGGCGTTTGAGGAGGTTCTTGAGGAAGGCCCTCTGGATGCGGTTGCGGATGGTGCTGAAGCCCGGCATCGGCAACGATTTGGAGAGAACGCTGCCCCATTGCTTGGTGGCTCCAGCGCCGTTGCCGGCCATTTGTCCGCTGAGGGTGCCCAGCAGCGCGGTTCCTTCCTCGCCCAGCATGATGGCCATGACCATGGTGCTGGCCTTCTCCGGGTTGGTCAGGCGGATGCCGTGGAGCTCTGCGAGGGAGGTGGCGTACAGGGCGGTTGCTTCGAGGAAGCCCACTGTGGCGGCCGCCGAGAGTCCCAGCGAAGCCACGGTCCCCACACCGGGAACGACGGCGGTGGCCCCCACGATCGCGCCGCCGCCGGTGACGGCACGGAGGTAGTCGCGCTCCAGGATGCCGGCAAGCTGGGCTGCCGTGGCTTGGGGGTGCTTCTTCTGCAGCCGGCGGATATAGGCCAGCACCAGCGGGCGCTGGATTTCCACGGCTTTGAGGAGCATGTTGTGGACGCCGGGCTTGGGCTTGCCGTCCTTATCGAAGACTGCGTTGTGGGCAGTTTCCTGGGCGATCCGTACTGCTGGGTTGCTGCGCTTAGCCATGGTCACCTTCGTTTCACGTCGAGCTGCAGCGGGTGGCTGCCGTGCTTCTCCATCCTAGTTGCAGAAACACTAAGCATGCTGAACTTTGATGCCGGCGGCCTGCTGGAGGAGACAGCACTGCGGCGGGACCCGGAGTGGGTCCCGCCGCAGTGTTGCAGTCAGGAGCTTGTTCGCTTGTCAGTTCCTTGACGGACCGGAGTCGCGACGAAGCCTAGGAGCGGGGGCTCCGGGCGGCTTCCTCCCGGGCGGACTCTTTGCGGTCCTGCCCGCCGGCTGCCGCCTGCTCATCGGCGCGCAGTTCGGCCCGGAAGACCTCGAAGCGGGCAAGGTGGGCGGGGCGGCGGCGAAGGATGGCCCAGGCCACGCCAAGGACCAGGAACCAGATGGGGGTCACCAGCAGGGCTGCGAGGGTGTCCGGCTGGGTGGTCAGTGCCCAGAGGACGAACGCGAAGAACGCGTAGACCACCCACACGGCAGGGATGCCACCGGGCATCTTGAACTTTGATGCTGCATGCAGGTGCGGGCGGCGCTTGCGGAAGGCGATGTAGCTGGCCAGGATGACCGACCAGACAAAGATGAAGCACACTGCGGAGACGGTGGTCACCATCTCGAAGGCCTTGCCAACGTCCTGGCCGGCGTACATGAGCACGACGCCGGACAGCAGCAGGACACAGGAAAGGAACAGCGCGTTGCTGGGCACCTTCCTCGAGGACAGGCGGCTGAAGATGCCCGGGGCGTCGCCCTCCTGTGCGAGGCCGAAGACCATGCGCGAGGTGGAGTAGATGCCGGAGTTGGCCGAGGACATGGCCGAGGTGAGGACCACCAGGTTGACCACGGTGGCCGCAGCACCCAGGCCGGCGAGCGAGAACATGCCGATGAAGGGGCTGTGGCCGGCCGCGAACTGGGTCCACGGCGTGACGGCCATCAGGATGATCAGGGCGCCCACGTAGAAGAGCAGCACGCGCACGGGAATGGCGTTGATGGCCTTGGGCAGCGTCCGCTCCGGGTTCTTGGCCTCGGCGGCGGTGGTGCCCACCAGTTCGATGCCCACGAAGGCGAACACGGCGATCTGGAAGCCGGCCACGAAGCCCATGAACTCATTGGGGAAGAATCCGCCGTGGCTCCAGAGGTTGGTGAAGCTGGCGGTTCCGGCGTCGCTCTGGAATCCGGTGAAGATCATGAAGAGGCCCACGATGATCAGCGCCGCGATGGCAATGATCTTGATGAGGGCGAACCAGAACTCGGTCTCCCCGAAGGCCTTGACCGTGGCGAGGTTCAGCAGCAGCAGGATGGCCACGGTGGCCAGCCCGGGGATCCAGAGCGGCAGTCCGGGCCAGAGTTCCTTGGAGTAGCCGGCAATGGCGATGACGTCTGCGATGCCGGTGATCACCCAGCAGAACCAGTAGGTCCAGCCGGTGAAGAACCCCGCCCACGGACCCAGCAGGTCTGCTGCGAAGTCGCTGAAGGATTTGTAGTTCAGGTTGCTCAGGAGCAGTTCGCCCATGGCCCGCATGACGAAGAAGAGCATGAACCCGATGATCATGTACACGAAGATCACGGACGGGCCGGCCGCGGAGATGGTCTTGCCGGAGCCCATGAAGAGGCCGGTGCCGATGGCACCGCCAATGGCAATGAGCTGGATGTGCCGGTTGGTGAGCTGCCGCTCGAGGTGTGGGGGCTCGCTGCGGGCAGCCGTTCCGGCCGCCCCGTTCTGCGGTGGCTCGCCGTTGGAAGCGTGGGGATGAATCGCCATGAGGAACTCCATCGATAAAGCGGCAAATGGGTGCCGCAAAAGTTGGGTTCCTCCCCGCTCTGTAGTGGACCTGAGAGTTTCCGCGGCAGGGCCGCTTGCACCGTCGGTGAGCCAGGAACGAGCCTGTCTGCTTTCCAGAGTTGCCTGTCCGCGGCGGTACATGGGCCTGAGAGTTTCCTGGGGAGGGTTTGCTCCTACGGCGCCTGCTAAATGTACCCGGCAGGACTCTCCCGCCGCAGGTCGAAGGCGATCTTCAATTAGTGGTTGTGTCCAGCCGCCGCACCTTGCCGGGGCAACGCTGGCACGGGCTGCTCCGAATACGTAGAGCCAGCCGGGACGGCGCCGAACACCGACCCAGTGTGGTGCGGATCACGAAAAATTGTCAACCTCGTTTGCCTGCACGTCCATTGGGGGCGGTTCCGTGACGGACCGATTTGTTTTTGCTTCAACCAACCTGTACGGTGTGAGGCGAATCACCCACAGTTGAATAGCCTTTCGAGCTGTGACGGGAGAGTCCTCCCGGCATCCACCGGGCAGGCGCCGTAGGAGCAAATCCTCCCCAGGAATCTCTCAGGCCCCCGTACCGTCACAGCGAGGCAACTCTGGAAAGTAACCAGGTTTCGGCCAGGTTCACCGACGGTGCAAGCGAACCCGCCACGCAGGTTCCGCGGAATCTCTCAGGTCCAATACAGAGCGGGGAGGAACCCATCCCATGCCGCGCCACCCTGGCCGGCCAGACCTGGAGTTCCTCATGACGATTCAATCCCTTCCAACCTCGTTCGTTGACCGCCATATCGGCGCGCGCCGGCAGGCCGACGTCGACGCCATGCTCAAGGCTGTGGGCTACGACAGCGTTGATGGCCTGGTGGACGTGGCTGTACCGGCGTCGATCCGCCAGGAAACGGCTCTGAAGCTGCAGGACGCCCTCAGCGAGGTTGAGGTCCTCGCGGAGCTGCGCCGGCTGGCAGGCAAGAACAAGACCGCCGTGCAGCTGATTGGCCAGGGCTACTACGACACCATCACGCCGGCCGTGATCCGCCGCAACATCCTCGAGGCCCCCGCCTGGTACACCGCCTACACTCCGTACCAGCCTGAGATTTCGCAGGGCCGGCTGGAGGCGCTGCTGAACTTCCAGACCATGGTCCAGGACCTCACCGCCCTCCCGGTGGCCAACGCGTCGCTCCTCGATGAAGCCACCGCCGTGGCCGAGGCCGTTCTGCTGATGCGCCGCGCGAATAAAAATAAGGACGCCAAGGACGGCAAGACCGTCCTGGACGCCGACTGCCTTCCGCAGACCATCGCCATCGTCAAGGGCCGCGCCGAAGCGCTCGGCTTCGAGGTTGAGGTCGCTGACCTCTCCACGGGCCTGCCCGAGGGTGCCATCAACGGCATCGTGCTACAGCAGCCGGGCGTGTCCGGCCGCGTGTGGGACCAGGGCGCCGTGATCGCAGAGGCCAAGGAGCGCGGTGCGCTGGTCACGGTTGCCGCTGACCTGCTTGCCCTGACCCTGATCACGCCTCCGGGTGAGCAGGGCGCGGACATTGCTGTCGGCTCCACCCAGCGTTTCGGCGTCCCGCTGTTCTTCGGCGGCCCGCACGCCGCCTACATGGCTGTCCAGAAGGGCATGGAACGCACACTTCCCGGCCGCATCGTGGGTGTCTCCAAGGACAACGCCGGCGCGCCCGCCTACCGCCTGGCACTGCAGACCCGTGAACAGCACATCCGCCGCGAGAAGGCCACCTCCAACATCTGCACCGCCCAGGCACTGCTGGCCATCGTGTCCTCCTTCTACGCCGTCTACCACGGCCCGGACGGCCTGAAGGCGATCGCCGAGGACGTCCACCACAAGGCCCGGACCCTGGCCACCGCCCTGACGGCCATGGGCCGCGAGCTGGTTACGGACTCCTTCTTCGACACGATCACCGTGCGCGTGCCAGGCAAGGCCGCCAAGGTCATCAGCGCCGCCGAAGCGCGGGGCATCAACCTGCGCTTCGTCGACGCGGACACCGTGGGGGTCTCCATCGATGAGACGACGACGGCGGCGACGCTGTCCGCGGTGGCCGTCGCCTTTGGTGCCGGCCCGGTGGGCGACGCCCAGGGTTTCGAGCTGCCCGAATCAGTGCTGCGCACCTCCGGTTACTTGGAGCACCCGGTGTTCAACACGCACCGGTCCGAAACCCAGCTGCTGCGCTACATCCGCAAGCTTTCCGACCGTGACCTGGCGCTGGACCGCACCATGATTCCGCTGGGCTCGTGCACCATGAAGCTGAACGCCACCGCCGAGATGGAAGCGATTTCCTGGCCGGAGTTCGCCTCGATCCACCCGTTCGCCCCGGACTCCCAGACCGAGGGCTGGCGGGAACTGATCACCGGGCTCGAGGCGGACCTGACCGAGATCACCGGTTATGACCAGGTCTCCATCCAGCCCAACGCCGGTTCCCAGGGCGAACTCGCCGGCCTGCTGGCGATCCGCGGCTACCACCACTCCCGCGGTGACCAGCAGCGCAACGTCTGCCTGATCCCCGCTTCGGCGCACGGCACCAACGCCGCCTCCGCCGTGCTGGCGGGCATGAAGGTGGTGGTGGTGGCCACCGCCGCGGACGGGACCATCGACCACGCCGACCTGTACGCCAAGATCGAGGCGAACAAGGACGTCCTGTCCTGCATCATGATCACCTACCCCTCCACCCACGGCGTCTACGACGGCGATGTCACCGAAGTCTGCGACGCCGTCCATGCGGCCGGCGGCCAGGTCTATGTGGATGGTGCGAACCTGAACGCCCTCGTGGGCCTGGCGCAGCCGGGCAAGTTCGGCGGCGACGTCTCGCACCTGAACCTGCACAAGACCTTCTGCATCCCGCACGGCGGCGGCGGACCCGGCGTGGGCCCGGTCGCGGCGAAGGCGCACCTGGCACCGTTCATGCCTGGAGATGCAAACAAGGCCGCCCATGAGGATGGGCATGGGGTTGCGATCTCCGCGGCCCGCTTCGGCTCGGCCGGTGTGCTGCCGATTTCCTGGGCGTACGTGAAGCTGATGGGCGGTGCGGGCCTGACCGACGCCACCAAGTCCGCGCTGCTCGCCGCGAACTACGTCGCTGCACGGCTGAACGAGTTCTTCCCCGTGCTCTACACCGGCGAAGGCGGGCTGGTGGCGCACGAGTGCATCCTGGACCTGCGCGAACTCACCGCCCGTACCGGCGTGACGGCTGAGGACGTGGCCAAGCGCCTGATCGACTTCGGCTTCCACGCCCCCACACTCGCCTTCCCGGTGGCCGGAACCCTGATGGTGGAACCCACCGAGTCCGAGGACCTGGCCGAGATCGACCGCTTCATCGACGCCATGATCACCATCCACGCCGAGATCGAGCAGGTGGCGGCCGGCGACTTCTCCCTCGAGGCATCGCCGGTGCGCAACGCACCGCACACGGCTGCCGCCGTCGTCAGCTCCGACTGGGACCGTGCCTACCCGCGCGAGCAGGCCGCGTTCCCCGTGGCTTCCCTCCGGCAGGACAAGTACTTCCCGCCCGTGGGCCGCATCGACGGCGCCGCCGGCGACCGCAACCTGGTCTGCTCCTGCCCTCCCCTCGAAGCATTCGAAAACTAACAGGACTCCTGGTGGTTGAGCTTGCCGAAACCCGGTTTCGACAAGCTCAACCACCGGCCCGAAAGGACCTCCCATGACTGAGAACTACACCGCCCTCTACGAGCAGCACAAGAAAGCCGGCGCCTCCTTCACCGACTTCGGCGGCTGGCAGATGCCCCTCAAGTACAGTTCAGAACTCGCCGAGCACCACGCCGTGCGCACCGCTGCCGGCCTGTTCGACCTCTCGCACATGGGCGAAGTCTGGGTCACCGGCCCGGACGCCGCAGCATTCCTGGACTACGCCCTGGTGGGCAAGCTGTCCGCCATCGCGGTGGGCAAGGCAAAGTACTCGCTGATCTGCGACACCGACGGCGGCATCATTGACGACCTGATCACGTACCGCCTCCCCGCGGGTGCGGACGGAACCGCCAAGTACCTGGTGGTCCCGAACGCAGGCAACGCCAAGGTGGTGGCCGAGGCCCTGCAGGAACGCGCCGCCGGCTTCGACGTCACCGTGCAGGACGCCTCCGCCGAGACCTCTCTCATCGCGGTCCAGGGCCCCGCCGCCGAGGCCATCCTGCTGGCGCTCGTCCCGGCCGGCCAGCACTCCCTGGTCACGGAGCTGAAGTACTACGCCGCCGTCGAGGTGGGCATCACTGTCAACGGCGCCGTCCAGGACCTGCTGGTGGCCCGCACCGGCTACACCGGCGAAGACGGCTTCGAGATCTATGCCGGCAACCTGGAGGCAGCCGCCCTGTGGGAGGCCCTGCTGGCGGCCGGCGAAGGTTCCGGCCTCATCCCCGCAGGCCTCGCCGCCCGCGACTCCCTCCGCCTCGAAGCCGGCATGCCCCTCTACGGCAACGAACTCTCACGCCGGGTCAACGCCTACGCCGCCGGGCTGGGACCGGTTGTGTCCCTGGCCAAGGAAAGCGACTTCGTGGGCAAGGAGGCCCTGGCGGCCCTCAAGGCCGCCGGCGTCGGATCCACCGTGGGCCAGAAGCTCGTGGGCCTCAAAGGCACCGGACGGCGCGCCGCCCGCGGCCACTACCCCGTCCTCAAGGACGGCTCCCTCATCGGCGAAGTCACCTCCGGCCAGCCCTCCCCCACCCTCGGCTACCCCGTGGCGATGGCCTACGTCGACGTCGAATTCGCCGAAGCAGGGACCCTCGTTGACGTAGACCTCCGCGGCAAGCCCGAACGCTTCGAAGTAGTGGCACTCCCCTTCTACAAGCGCCAGAAGTAACGAGGTTTCGACGGGCTCAACCACCGGTGGTTGAGCCCGTCGAAACCCGGTCCAGGATTTTGTACAAGCAAGAAAAAGGAAACAGACAATGAGCAAAGTTGCAGCTGAACTGAAGTACTCCGCCGAGCATGAGTGGATTGCCGTGGACGGGTCCGGCCCGGCCGGGATCGGCATCTCCGCCGTTGCCGCCGATGCGCTGGGCGACATCGTGTACGTGGACCTGCCCGAGGTCGGCTCCATCGTGACCGCCGGCGAAACCTGCGGCGAGGTGGAATCCACCAAGTCCGTTTCGGACCTCTACTCCCCCGTCACCGGCGAGGTCACCGAGATCAACGACGGCGTGGTGTCCGATCCCGCCCTCATCAACAGCGATCCCTACGGAGCCGGCTGGCTGTTCAAGGTGTCCGTCACCGAAGAAGGCCCGCTGCTGTCCGCCGAGGAATACGCCGCAGCGAACGGCGGCGAACTGTGAGCGCCGCGGCCGAAGTCACCGCATTCGAGCAGGTGGTCTCCCCCAGCCTGAACGCGGACCTGTCCGTCCAGGACCCGGAGATCGCAGCCAAGATCGACGACGAACTGGGACGCCAGCGCGACGGCCTGGAAATGATCGCCTCCGAGAACCACACCGCCGCCGCGGTCATGCAGGCGCAGGGCTCGGTGCTGACCAACAAGTACGCCGAGGGCTACCCGGGCAAGCGCTACTACGGCGGCTGCGAACACGTGGATGTCATCGAACAGCTGGCCATCGACCGCGTCAAGGCACTGTTCGGCGCCGAATTCGCCAACGTGCAGCCGCACTCCGGTGCACAGGCCAATGCCTCGGTGATGCACGCGCTGATCAAGCCCGGCGACACCATCATGGGCCTCAACCTCGCCCACGGCGGACACCTGACGCACGGCATGAAGATCAACTTCTCCGGCAAGCTCTACAACGTGGTGCCGTACCAGGTCCGCGAAGACACCCACACCATCGACATGGCAGAGGTGGAGCGCCTGGCGCTGGAAACGAAGCCGCAGCTGATCGTTGCCGGCTGGTCCGCATACGCCCGCCAGCTGGACTTCGCCGAGTTCCGCCGGATCGCGGATCTCGTGGGCGCCTACCTGATGGTGGACATGGCGCACTTCGCCGGCCTCGTGGCAGCTGGCCTGCACCCCAGCCCGGTCCCGCACGCCCACGTGGTCACCTCCACCACGCACAAGACCCTCGCCGGTCCGCGCGGCGGCATCATCCTGTCGAACGACGCCGACATCGCCAAGAAGATCAACTCGGCTGTGTTCCCGGGTCAGCAGGGCGGGCCCCTGGAGCACGTCATCGCAGGCAAGGCAGTGGCCTTCAAGATCGCGGCTTCGGCCGAGTTCAAGGAACGGCAGGAGCGCGTCCTCGCCGGCTCCCGCATCCTGGCCGAGCGCCTGGTCCAGCCGGACGTCACCGCCAAGGGAATTTCCGTGATTTCCGGCGGCACGGACGTCCACCTGGTCCTGGTTGACCTCCGCAACTGCGAACTCAACGGCCAGCAGGCCGAAGACCGCCTGGCCGCGATCGACATCACCGTCAACCGCAACGCCGTGCCCTTCGATCCGCGTCCGCCGATGGTCACCTCCGGCCTGCGCATCGGCACCCCGGCGTTGGCGACCCGCGGGTTCGGCGAAGCAGCCTTCCGCGAGGTTGCTGACATCATCGCCGAGGCATTGATTGCCGACGCAGACCTTTCCGGACTGCGTCACCGCGTCGAAGCCCTCGCAAAGGCCCACCCGCTCTACCCGGGGCTGTAGTCTCCCCATCAGTTTCGACAGGCTCAACCACCGGTGGTTGAGCCTGTCGAAACCCCGTCTTTAGTTAGGAACCCCGTCATGGCTGTTGGCGTCTTTGATCTGTTTTCGATCGGTATTGGGCCTTCTTCTTCTCATACTGTGGGGCCGATGCGGGCTGCTGCTGTTTTTGCGGAGGAGTTGAAGGCTTCCGGTGTGCTGTCTGCTGTGGCTTCGTTGCGGGTGGATTTGTATGGGTCTCTGGCGGCGACGGGGCATGGGCACGGGACGATGACGGCGGTGCTGTTGGGGTTGGAGGGGTTTCATCCGGAGCTGATCCTTCCCGGGGAGGTGGAGGAGCGGTTGGCTGCGATCGCCGAAACGGGGATGCTGCACCTGGCCGGCGCCGGTGGCGGGGATGGCGTGAAGCTGCCGTATGGGGTGGGCGATATGGTGTTGCGGCCGTTGACGGTGTTGCCGCGGCACACGAACGGGATGACGTTCACGGTGACCGATGCCGCGGGTGAGGTGTTGCATGCGGCGACGTTCTTCTCCGTCGGTGGCGGGTTCATTGTCCGTGAGGGTGAGGAGGACGCCGCGCTGCAGGAGCTGGAGGAGTCGAAGAAGGAACTGCCGTTGCCGTTCCGGACCGCCGCGGAACTCCTGGCCCATTGCGCGGAGACCGGGTTGGGGGTCAGTGATGTGATGCTGGTCAACGAGAAGTCTTCCCGGGCCGGGGAGGAGATCCGGGCGGGGCTGCTGCATATCTGGTCCGTGATGGAGGCGTGCGTGGCGACGTCGCTGAAGCGTGAGGGCGTGTTGCCGGGCGGGTTGAAGGTCCGCCGCCGCGCACCGGACTGGTTCGACCGGTTGAAGAAGGAATGCGCCCGCCCGGGTGAGGACAGCCAGGACCGGGACTTCACGGACTGGGACTTCCACGACCCGAAGTACTGGCAGGAGTGGGTGAACCTGGTGGCGTTGGCGGTGAACGAGGAGAACGCTTCCGGCGGGCGCGTGGTTACCGCGCCCACGAACGGGGCGGCCGGGATCATTCCCGCGGTCCTGTACTACGCGCTGCATTTCGCCCCGGGCATGGAGAAGGCCACGCAGGAGGACCGCGAGGCTGTGGTGGCCAGGTTCCTGCTCGCCGCCGGTGCCGTGGGGGTGCTCTACAAGGAGCAGGCGTCGATTTCGGGTGCGGAGGTGGGCTGCCAGGGCGAGGTGGGGTCGGCGTCGTCGATGGCGGCCGCGGGCCTGGCGGAGGTTATGGGCGGCACCCCGGCGCAGGTGGAGAACGCCGCGGAAATCGCGATGGAACACAACCTGGGCCTGACGTGTGACCCGATCGGCGGGCTGGTCCAGGTCCCGTGCATCGAACGGAACGCGATCGCCGCCGCGAAAGCCATCAACGCCGCGAAAATGGCGCTCTGGGGCGACGGCACCCACCGCGTCTCCCTCGACGAAGTCATCATCACCATGCGCGAAACCGGCAAGGACATGAGCGACAAATACAAAGAAACCGCCATGGGCGGCCTCGCCGTCAACGTCGTCGAATGCTGAACCCCAACAAAGGAAACAACACCATGACACTGGCACCTGAAGGCCGGAAGTTGCTGCGGATCGAGCAGCGCAACGCGGCCACCCCGGTGGAACGCAAGCCGGAATGGATCAAGGCCAAAGTCCAGATGGGCCCGGAATTCGTCCAGCTCAAGAACCTGGTCAAAAAAGAAGGCCTGCACACCGTCTGCGAAGAAGCCGGCTGCCCCAACATCTTCGAATGCTGGGAAGACAAAGAAGCCACCTTCCTCATCGGCGGCTCCGAATGCACCCGCCGCTGCGACTTCTGCCAGATCGACACCGGCAAACCCTCCCCCGTGGACAGGTTCGAACCCACCAAAGTGGCCCGCTCCGTCCAGTCCATGGCCCTGCGCTACGCCACCGTCACCGGCGTAGCCCGCGACGACCTCGAAGACGAAGGCGTCTGGCTCTACGCCGAAACCGTCCGCAAAATCCACGAACTCAACCCCGGCACCGGCGTCGAACTCCTCATCCCCGACTTCTCCGGCAACCCCGACCACATCAAGGCGATCTGCGACTCCGCCCCGGAAGTCTTCGCCCACAACGTCGAAACCGTCCCCCGGATCTTCAAACGCATCCGCCCGGCCTTCCGCTACGAACGCTCCCTCGACGTCATCACCCAGGGCCGGAACCTGGGCATGGTCACCAAATCCAACCTGATCCTCGGCATGGGCGAAACCCGCGAAGAAATCTCCGAAGCCCTCGCCGACCTGCACGAGGCCGGCTGCGACCTGATCACCATCACCCAATACCTCCGCCCCTCCGAACGCCACCTCCCCGTGGACCGCTGGGTCAAACCCCAGGAATTCGTGGACCTCCAGCACGAAGCCGAAGAAATCGGCTTCCTCGGCGTCATGTCCGGCCCCCTGGTCCGCTCCTCCTACCGTGCCGGCCGCCTCTGGGCCACCGCCATGCGCAAAAAAGGCCGCGACATCCCCGCCGAACTCGCCCACATCGCCGACGGCATCCAGGACTCCGGCACCACCCGCCAGGAAGCCGCCACCCTCCTGGCCGGATAAGTTTCGACGGGCTCAAAACTACAGGCCGGTAATTGAGCCCGTCGAAGCGCCACACCGGCGGCCGGCCTGATGCTGATTGGGGGGTATCAGGCCGGCCGCTGCCCGGGCTTAAACTGGGATTTATGCCCGCCCCCAAAGCCTTGCGCCCGTTCGTCCACCGCGAGTACCGGGTCCTGATTGCAGCGCTGGCCATCTCGATCTTCGGTTCCGGTATGTGGGCCGTGGCCATGGTTTACCAGGTAATCCACCTGGGCGGCGGTCCCCTGGAGCTCTCACTGGTGGCAGCCGCCGGAAGCGTGGGGCTGGTGGCCTTTGTCCTGGCCGGCGGGATCGCGGCGGACAGGGTCCCGCAGCGGCGCCTGATCATCGCCGTGGAGGGCGCCAACCTGGCAGTCATCGCCACGATCAGCGGCCTGGCGATGGCGGGCTGGCTGCAACTGTGGCACGTGGCTGCGGGGGCGTTCGTCCTGGGAGTTGGTGCCGCCTTCTTCTTCCCTGCCTACTCCGCGATCCTGCCGCGCATCCTTCCGGCCGAGGACCTGCTGGCCGCCAACGGCATGGAGGGGACCATGCGCCCCGTCCTGCAGCAGGCGGCGGGACCAGCGGTGGCCGGCATCTTGGTGGCGGCCCTCTCGCCGTCGCATGCGGTGACCGGGGTGGCTGCGTGCCACCTGCTGGCGTTCTTTGTCCTGAATTTCCTGGGCCAGCACGCCCTGGCCACACCGCCGGAGGGGGCCGGCCATGAGGACGGACGCCGGAAATCGACCTTCGTCCAGGACCTGCGCGAAGGAGTCAGCTACACCATCAGGACCCCTTGGCTGCTGTGGACGCTGATCTGGGCCTGCATTTCGGTGCTGTTCCTGATCGGCCCCATCGAGGTCCTGCTGCCGTTCCTGGTTCGGGACCAGCTGGGCGGAGACTCGAGCATGTTCGGTTTCCTGCTGGCGGTCATGGGGGTGGGCGCAGCCCTTGGCTCCCTGGTGACGGCGTCCCTCCGCCTGCCCCGCCGCTACCTCACGGTGATGATGGTGTCCTGGGGCGTAGGGAGCCTGCCGATTGCCGCCGTCGGCCTCATGGACAACTTCTGGCTGATCGCAGCAGCCCTGTTCATCTGGGGCGCCACCGGGAGCGTGGGCATGGTCATCTGGGGCACGCTGCTCCAGCGCCGCGTCCCGTCCCACCTGCTGGGCCGCATCTCCAGCCTGGACTTTTTCGTGTCCCTGGCGCTGATGCCGGTGTCCATGGCGCTGGCCGGGCCGGCGGCTGAGGTGCTGCCCATCTGGCTGATCTTCCTGGTGGCGGGCGTGGTCTGCCCCATCATGGCCGTTATTGCATCCGCCGCCGCCAGGATGCCCCGCGACGAGCTCGCCCACCCGCTGGACGCGGCGCCCGAAGCCGCCGTGTCCTAGTTTCGGGGCAGATCAGCTGTTGGCGAGGACCACCGGAATGCTCGCCGTCGGAAGTCCGCTGGGGAAGACGGTGGGTTCCGGTTCCGCCACGGGCTCCAGCTCCACCCGGACGGGATCGGAGCCTACGGACACTACCTGGCCCCGCACGTTGACGTCGAGCGGGTCCCCTTCCTGCACGGTCAGCGTGATGGCGCCGGAGGAAAGCCGGACCAGCAGCAGCCGGCCGCTGATCCTGAGGTGGAAGGTCAGTCCGTCCCATTCCTCCGGCAGGCGCGGATCGAAGTACGGCACGGGACCCTGGTCCCGCAGGCCCGCAAAACCGCACACCAGTGAGCTCCACACCCCGCCGGTGGAGGCGATATGCACGCCGTCAATGGTGTTGCCGTGGGTGTCGTCAAGGTCGATGAACACCGCATTGGTGAAGTGCTTCAAGGCCTCGCCGGAGTACCCCACTTCGGCAGCCATGATGCCCTGCACGCAGGCGGACAGGGTGGAATCGCCGGTGGTGATGGGGTCGTAGAAATCGAACGCGCGCTGTTTCTCGCCCGCAGTGAAATCCTGCCATTGCAGGAACATGGCGAGGACGGTGTCCGCCTGCTTGAGCACCTGGTGGCGGTAGATCACCAGCGGGTGGAAATGCAGCAGGAGCGGGTACTTGGACCGCGGCGTGGTCCAGTCCCACGGCTCCAGGGTCATGAAGTCGTTGTCCTGGGAATGGACCTGCATGCGGCTGTCGAACGGCAGGTGCATCAGGTTGGCTGCCGCCCCCCACAGCTGCCGCTCTTCCTGGGTGACACCCGGATGGTCCAGCGCAGCGGCAGCCCGCAGGTTAAACCGGGCCATGACGTTGGTGTAGAGGTTGTCATTGACCACGGCGGTGTATTCATCCGGTCCGGTGACACCGTGGATGTGGAACAGCCCGTCCTTGCCGAAGAAGCCCAGCGAGATCCACATGCGCGCGGTCTCCATCAGCAGCTCCGCCCCCATGCCCTCCCGGAACGCGGAATCACCGGTGGCCCACAGGTAGCGGTTGGTGGCGAACGCGATGGCGGCCGCGATGTGGAACTGCGCGGTGCCCGCGGCGTAGTAGGCGCTGGCTTCGAGGCCGTTGATGGTGCGCCAGGGGAACAGGGCGCCGTCCACGCTGAGTTCCTTGGCCCGGACCTTGGCTTCGGGCAGCATGGCGTGGCGGAATTCCAGGACCTGCCGGGCACCGTCAGGGTTGGTGTACGTCAGGTACGGCAGCAGGTACACCTCCTGGTCCCAGAAGTAGTGGCCCTCGTAGCCTGACCCTGTGACTCCCTTGGCCGGGATGCCGGCCACGTTGGCACGGGCCGTGGCCTGGGCCAGCTGGAACAGGTTCCAGCGGATGGCCTGCTGCAGCTCCGGCTCGCCACCATCCACCACGATGTCCGAGGTTGCCCAGTAGCCGCGGTAATGCGCCTCGCTTTCGGCGAAGACGTCCGCCACAGACCGCAGGCCCGCTTCGGCAACGGCGGCGGCATCGACGCCCTCGTCCTGCATGGTCCGGCCGGCGGCGTAGCTGACGCTCTTCTCGAGGCGGAAGGGTTCCCCGGGGCTGACGGCCAGCACGTAGCGGACGCTGCTGTCGTCCTGGTCCACCACGGTTTCGAAGGGCTGGTGGCCGGCGGAGGTCCAGTGGTCCACGGCCAGGCCCACGCGCTGCTTGGATTCGGCGGCTTCCCAGGAGAGCCGCAGGGATCCGTCGCCGCCATCGAGCCGCAGTGGCAGCAGGACCCGTCCGGCGTGGCGGCCCGCGCGGCGGGGATCGTGGGCGGAGTGGTCCTCCACCGGCTGGTCCTGCCGGTTGACCACGGACGAGGTGACGTCGAGCGAAATGTCGCGGTCCGCCGCAACCTCAAGGGAAAGGCCCAGGCTGCCGCGGGATTCGTACCCCAATGCACGCCGTTCGGTGGTGGTGACCACGGATCCGGACCTGCACTGCCAGGTGATGCGGCACTCGTAAATGCCGGTGGAGAAGTCAACGCTCCGCCGGTAGTCCAGTACCTCCGATTCGGCAAGGCCCAGGGACTCCCCGTCCACCACGACGGTGAAGTTGTTGGCGTCCGGGATGTACAGGATGCGTTGGCCGGTCCGCGCGAATCCGAAGGCGTTCTCGGCGTGCTTGATGTCCCAGATTTCGTGCAGCCCGTTGATGAAGCTGCCGGGAAGTTCGGCATCCGCCGCTGCCCAGTGGGCGCCACGGATTCCGAGGTGGCCGTTGCCCAGGGAAAAGAGGGTTTCAAGCGTCCCTGCGTTTCCCGGTTCATGGCGGGTTTCCACCAGTTGCCAGGGAGTATTGGGGAACCGTTCGCGGTCCGCAGAGATGATAGCCATGGTGTTGGGTCCTTTAGGCATGCTGTGCACCGGCACAAGTCCGGCAGAGGGGATTCGAAGTGAAAGCTTGCCCGGATGGGTGCTGCCCGGGGGTGGCAGCGTCTCCGGTGTGGAACGGGGCTCCCGTTAGGGCAGGAGCTCTCCAAGGTCGTTGACCACCAGGGTTGCCCCGGCCTCGAGGAGGGTTTCGCGCCCGGCGCCGCGGTCCACACCGATGACGGAGTGGAACTGTCCCGCCTGGCCGGCCTGGACGCCGGAGACAGCGTCCTCCACCACTACGCACTCCTCGCTGGGCAGTTCCAGCAGCCGGGCCGCGTAGGCGTACGTCGCCGGGCTGGGCTTGCCGGGGATTCCTTCGCGGGCCGCCACCACACCGTCCACCACGACGGGGAAATGGTGGCTAAGGCCCGCGGCGGCCAGCACTGCGGGGGCGTTTCGGGAGGAGGATACGACGGCGACCTTCAGTCCGCGGTCCAGCGCGGCTTCGAGGAAACGCACCGAGCCTTCGAAGGGCGCGACGCCGGTGCTGACGATGTCATTGAAGATCCGGTTCTTGCGGTTTCCGAGGCCCTGGACCGTGATGTTGGCGGGATCGTCGTCCAGCGGTCCTTCGGGGAGTTCAATGCTGCGTGAGGCGAGGAAATCCCGGACGCCGTCGAACCGCGGCTTGCCGTCGATGTGGTCGAAGTAGTCGCTTTCGCGGTAGCCCTGGACCTCGGGGTGCCCGGCAAGGAAGCCTTCGAAGAGTTCCTTCCAGGCCTGCTCGTGCACTGTCGCCGTAGGGGTCAGCACGCCGTCAAGGTCGAACAGGATGGCGGAGGCGCCCGTCCAGGCAGTGTTCCCGGGGTCCGTTGCGGCGGAAGGCTCGTTGGCGGGTGCTTCGTGGGCGGAGTTGTTCATCGGCAGGTGGGGATCCTTTCAAGCAGCGGGCAGCTAAGACGACGTGCGCAGGGTGGTGGGTGTGGCGTCGGCGCCAGTCGAATCTGCACATGCAGCGGGCCGTGCCGGCGGGGGAACCGGCGCCATTTCCGGGGCCATGCTGATCTACATTCGTCTTCCATCTTGAACTTGTTGCCCGCGCAGGACAACCCGGCGGCGGCGTACGGCAGCGCCGAGGATGAGTGTAAACGCTTGCATATTTCGCTCGCAACTGTTTTCTGCCCGCGCCGCCCGGCCGGTCCAGTATGACGGCGGCCTAGGCTCCGGCGGCACCGCCACGGAGCACGTAATGCCGAAGGAACGCGCCCACGTCAGCCATCTCGGCTTTGGACATAGCGTGACCCATCCCCGGGTAGGTCCGGGCGGTCAGGAGCGTGTGGGTTTCAAGCCATTCGCCCGTGTAGGCCGTGGCATCCTCGTTGATCACCAGGTCCGCCTTGTCGCGCCCCCAGAAGAACGGCGGCCTGGCATCGAACTCATCGGTGAGGGCCAGGAGGTCGTTATCCAGCACAAACCCGGACAGGCCGACGACGGCGGCGTAGTCGCGGGGGTGAAGGCGCAGGAGGGTGCTGGCCATGGCCATGCCTTGGGAGTAGCCCATCAGGCTCACGCTGGTGTGCTGGCCGCGGACGGAGTTGATCCAGCCTTGCACGGTACCGGTGACCGAGATGACGTCGGCAAAGTCGTTGGCAAGGAAGTAGTCCAGGAGGAACCAGCCGTAGTGGTCGCCGATGGGCATCGGTGCCCTGAGGGCCGCGAAGGTGAACTCCGCGGGAAGGTACTCGAACAGCCGGACCATGCGGGATTCGTCCGTGCCGTAGCCGTGCATCATCACCAGCAGGGGCGTCCCGGCACGCTGGTCCTCGGGCTTGGACCACACAACTGTTTCCATCGGACCAGACTAGCGAGGCAACTCTGCTGCGCCGCCACCCCGCCATGAACCCATGCGCCCCGGCAATCACAGCAGCCACGCATAATTTCCCGGCAACGACTCAGCATCATTCGTTGAATCGGGAGTGGGCGCACTGTAGCGTGACGCCTACTATCAGCATGCTGACCAGTGGCTTTACAGACAAAGCAGAGCAGTGACCTAACCGCAATACCGTGCACCGCCCCACAGGAGCCGCAAGCCGCGGCC
Organism: Pseudarthrobacter chlorophenolicus A6; assembly: GCF_000022025.1. Lineage (GTDB taxonomy): Bacteria > Actinomycetota > Actinomycetes > Actinomycetales > Micrococcaceae > Arthrobacter > Arthrobacter chlorophenolicus. The sequence goes on along the minus strand of NC_011886.1, from coordinate 568,591 downwards.
AGCAGAAGGAGCAAGTCATGAGAATCGGCTCGTCAATCTTCCTTATCGCCCTCGGCGCCATCCTGGCCTGGGCTGTGGCCCCGGGACTCATCCCCTTCGTGGACCAGGCGCTGGTGGGGTACATCCTCATCGCCGTGGGCGTCATCGGCCTGATTGCCTCTCTGGTCCTTGCCTCCCCGGGCCGGACGCGGCGGGTCAGCGAGACCCGGTCCGTCGTAGACCCGAACACGGGCGAGCGGATCACCCGGAATGAAAGCCGCGACGGAACCATCTAGCAACGTCGGCTGCGGGTCTTCCAGGGCCAGGCAGACCATGAACCCGGGAAGCCGGGCCGGACAACAGCGTCCGGCCCGGCTTTCGCGTCCCTGGAGCCGCTCTCCGTGCACAATGCCCGCGGATATTGTTTCGTGTTGGTTTCCATTGACAAACCAACATAAGCAAAGATAAAGTCAAGTAACTCAACATCATGTGATGCCAGTCACGCCAAACAGGGCGCCGGACACCACAGCACCAGCAAGCTACGCAACGGAGGGTACGTGTTCGCCGAGGAGCGCCAGCAGAAGATTGCCGAGCTTGTTGCCGGCAGCGGCCGGGTCAGCGTGACCCTGCTGGCTGAGCGCTTCCGCATCACCACCGAAACCGTCCGCCGGGACCTCGCCACCCTTGAGAATGCCGGCACGGTTCGGCGCGTTCACGGCGGGGCGGTCGCGGCAGACCGCTTCAGCACTACCGAGGAGAGCGTCACCGAACGCGCCATCCGCCGGCCGGACCAGAAGAGCCGCATCGCCGAGGCCGCCCTCGCGCTCATCCCCCGCAACTCGCCCGGCAGCGTCCTGATCGACGGCGGAACCACCACCGAAGTCCTGGCCGACATGCTGGCCCGGCGCACCGCCGTCGAACTTTCCGAATCCGGCGGGGCCGGAACCGAACTGGTGGCCATCACGCACGCTGTCCCCATTGCGGGCAGGCTCTCCAGCGTCCCCGGCATCGCACTGCACATCCTGGGCGGCCGGGTACGGGGCATCACCCAGGTGGCCGTCGGCCAGGCAACCGTGGATGCAGCCGCACGGATCCGCCCGGATATTGCCTTCCTGGGGACCAACGGCATCCACCCCACCTTTGGACTCAGCACTCCCGATCCCGAAGAAGCCGCAGTGAAGGCTGCCTTCGTCCACTCGGCGCGCCGCATCGTGGTGCTGGCCGATTCCTCCAAGCTGGACGCGGAAACGCTGGTCCAGTTCGCCTCCCTGAAAGACCTGGACACCTTGATTACAGACAGCGAACCCGGCCCCGAACTCGCCGCAGCCCTGGAAGAGGCCGATGTAGACGTGGTGATCGCATGATTGTCACCTTCACGGCCAACCCCAGCCTGGACCGCACCGTCGCCCTGCCCGGACCACTGGAACGCGGCGAAGTGCAGCGTGCTGTGTCCGTCACCCAGGAATCCGGCGGCAAGGGCGTCAACGTATCCCGGGCGCTGGTGGCCTCCGGCCTCGAGTCCCTGGCAGTCCTCCCCGGTGCGGACACCGACCCCGTCCTTGCGGGGCTGCGGGCAACCTCCGTGCCGTTTGTGTCCCTGCCCATCGACGAGCCGCTGCGCACCAACGTGGCCCTCACCGAGCCCGGCGGGGTCACCACCAAGATCAACGAACCCGGCCCCGTCCTGGACGACAACCAGCAGGAGGCGCTCCTCAAGCTGCTGCTGGAAAGCTCACGGGGTGCCGGCTGGGTGGTCCTGGCAGGTTCGCTGCCGCCGGGCTTCCCGTCAGATTTTTACGCGACGGCGGCCCGCCGCCTGCGTTCAGCTGCCGACAGCGAATCCTCAGGGCACACGCCACTGATCGCCGTCGACTCGTCCGGCCAGCCACTCGCCGCCGCCCTGACAGGCGGCGCGGAGGGCATGCCGGATCTTTTGAAGCCCAACGCCGAGGAACTGGCGGAACTGGCTGCTGCAGCCGGGTTCGCCACGGCCGCCGCTGACGAACTGGAAGCGGACCCGGCGGCTGCCGCCGAGGCCGCGTCCGCCGTCGTGCGTTCCGGTGTGGGTGCTGTGCTGGCAACTCTCGGTTCCAAGGGAGCTGTCCTCGTAACGGCCGACGGCGCGTGGCTGGCCACGCATCCGCCGGTCGCCGCAGTGAGCACGGTGGGTGCGGGAGATTCCGCACTGGCCGGCTACCTGCTCGCCCACAGCCAGGGCGCCGCCCCGGCTGACTGCCTGCGTCAGGCGGTGGCCCATGGAGCCGCCGCCGCCTCCCTGCCCGGTTCAACGGTTCCGGCAGTGCACCAAACCACCCCGGAAGCCGTAACCATCACGGCCCTTCGAAAGGATTGACAGTGACTCAGCTCATCACCACGGAACTGGTCGAGCTCGACCGGAACCTGGGCAACGACCCCGAGGCGGTGATCCGGCACCTGGCAAGCAAGGTTGCTGCCACCGGACGCGCAACAGAGGTTGAAGGCCTCTTTGCCGACGCCTACGCCCGCGAACAGAAAACCGCCACCGGCATTCCCGGCGGCATCGCCATCCCGCACTGCCGCTCCGCGGCGGTAGTGGAGCCCACCCTGGCCATGGCCCGCCTTTCGCCCAAGGTGGACTTCGGCGCCAAGGACGGCCCCGCGGACCTGGTGTTCTTCATCGCCGCTCCGGACGGTGCCGACCAGGCCCACCTGAAGCTGCTCTCCAAGCTGGCCCGGTCCCTCATCAAAAAGGACTTCACGGCTGCCCTGCGCAACGCCTCCTCCGAGGCTGAGATCGTGGAGCTGGTGGACGGTGCCCTCGCCGACAAGCCGGCCGCGCACGCCTCCCCGGCGCCTGCCGATGCTGCCCCGGCGGCTGCCGCGGCTGCTTCGGTTTCCGCCGGCGCCGGTCCTGCCGCTGCCGGCCCCAAGCGCCTCGTCGCCGTCACCGCCTGCCCCACCGGCATCGCCCACACCTACATGGCAGCCGACTCCCTCGTGGCTGCCGCCCAGGAAGCCGGCGTGGACCTGCAGGTGGAGACCCAGGGTTCCTCCGGCGCCAAGCCGTTGGACCCCGCCGTCATCGCCGCCGCGGACGCCGTGATCTTCGCCGTTGACGTGGACGTGCGCGGCAAGGAGCGCTTCGCCGGCAAGCCGGTGATCAACGCCCCCGTCAAGCGCGGCATCGACGAGCCCGCCAAGATGGTCCAGGAAGCCCTGGCCGCCGCGGACGACCCCCACGCCCGCCGCGTTCCGCACTTTGGTGCCGAGGAACAGGCCGAGCAGGCGGCCGCCGAAAAGGGCGAGCACATCGGCCAGAAGCTGAAGAGGGCACTCCTCACCGGCGTCAGCTACATGATCCCGTTCGTTGCCGGTGGCGGCCTCCTGATCGCCCTTGGATTCCTGCTGGGCGGCTATGACATCACCGGCGTGGCGGACAAGGTGGTGCTGGAAAACAGCTTCGGCAACCTCCCCGAAGGCGGCCTGGCTATTTACCTCGGCGCTGTCTTCTTCAAGATCGGTGCCCTGTCCATGGGCTTCCTGGTCCCTGCTCTGGCCGGCTATATCGCCTACGCCATCGCTGACCGCCCGGGCATCGCCCCCGGTTTCGTGGCAGGCGCGGTTTCCGGATTCATGGGCGCCGGGTTCCTCGGCGGCATCGTGGGCGGCCTCCTGGCCGGCTACATCGCGCACCTGATCGGCACCTGGCAGGTGGCCCGCTGGCTGCGTGGCCTCATGCCTGTGGTCATCATCCCGCTGCTGGCTTCCATCGTGGCTTCCGGCCTGATGTTCCTGGTCCTCGGCGGCCCCATTGCGGGCCTCACCACCGCGCTCAACAGCTGGCTGTCCGGGATGACCGGTGCTTCCGCTGTAGTCCTGGGCATCATCCTGGGCCTCATGATGTGCTTCGACCTGGGTGGCCCGGTCAACAAGGTGGCCTACGCGTTCGCCGTGGCCGGCCTGAGCGCCGGCAGCGCCACCAACCAGGCACCGTGGCAGATCATGGCCACCGTGATGGCCGCAGGCATGGTCCCGCCGCTGGCCATGGCCCTGGCCACCGTCCTGGACAAGAAGCTCTTCAGCCTGGCTGAACGCGAAAACGGCAAGGCAGCCTGGCTGCTGGGCGCTTCGTTCATCTCCGAAGGCGCCATCCCGTTCGCCGCTGCTGATCCGCTGCGCGTCATCCCCGCCAGCATGCTGGGCGGCGCACTCACCGGCGCCCTCACCATGGCCTTCAACGTCACGTCGCAGGCACCCCACGGCGGTATCTTCGTGTTCTTCGCCATCGGCAACGTGCTGATGTTCATCGTCTCGATCATTGCCGGCACGGTGGTCAGTGCACTGGCCGTGGTGGCGCTGAAGCGCTGGGCAGCCCCGAAGACCACTGCTACCGTGGAGAGCGTCCCAGCAACGGTCTGACCGCGGCCCCACCCACACACCTCACGGCGCTGAACCGTCAGCTCGCCGAAAGACAAAGGAGCAACAATGCCAGAACGCACCGCAACCGTCGCCAGCCGCGTGGGCCTGCACGCCCGTCCCGCCGCCATCTTTGCGGAGGCCGCCGGCGAGTTCGACCTGGACATCACCATCGCCCGTGAAGGCGAGCCCGCCGACGAGGCCATGGATGCGGCCAGCATCCTGTCGCTCATGAGCCTGGGTGCCTCACACGGCGACGTTGTGGTGCTCCGCGCCGAGGGTGCAGGCGCCGATGACGCCCTGGAACGCCTGGTGCAGATCCTGGAAACGGACCACGACGCCGAGTAGCAGGCGGGCTGCCCGGCAGCCCGGTTAAGCCAAGCGGCCGCCGTCGCGCCTTCCCCTCAAGGGAACGGCACGACGGCGGCCGCTGGCTTTAAGCGTCCGGGCCACCTCCCCCCGCGTCCCACCCAACTAGGTAGCAGCAGATGTCGTTTTGAGGGTCCAAAACGACATCTGCTGCTACCTGGTTGGGAGGACGGGGTCAGGGGCGTTCGGCGATGGCTTTCACGTCGGCCACCAGCTTGTCCCACATGCCCTTAGAGTGGCTTGCCGCCTCTTCACTCGGGTTGTTGTCCTGGGCGAGCGTGAGGTGGGTGCCGCCGTCGCGGTCCTGCAGCGTCCAGGTCAGCGTGTGGTAGTTCTCCGGCACGTCCTCGTCGCCGCTGAGGGCGCTGAAATGGGTGTGCACCAGTTTCCGGCCGGGATCCACTTCCAGCACCTTGCCTTTGTCCTGGTACGGTTTGCCCTCCCATTCGCCGCTCCACGTGATGGGACTTCCTTCCGCCCAGTCCGTCTCGAGTTCAGCCCCGAACATGAATTCCCTGGCGGCCGCGGGGTCCGTGATGACGTTCCAGACGCGGTCCGGCGGGGCGTCGATGGTGGCGCTGGATGTTGACGTGAAGTCTCCGGGCATGTCAGGCCTTCCTCGCGGTGAACAGCAAATATTCCCATTCCATCTGGAACGGGGTGTCGCCGTGGGCGTCGCCGAAGGACTCGGCGAGGTCCGTCAGCGCCTTGTCCAGTTCCTTGACCTTGTCCGCGTCGGCCCCGATGTATTTGTAGACGGCGATGGTGGGGCCGTAGTGCGATTTGAAGTAGCGGACAAAGTCGCCGGGCTGGTGGAAACTCCGCACCGCCAGGGCCTGCTTGCGGACCGCCACGTCGGTGACCCTGTCCCCCAGCAGTTCCCTGACGTGGTCCTCGCTCCCCCACAGGGGTGCAGGCTGGGCGCCCGGCGGTGGCGGCGGAGCGAAGGGCTTCATGATGGCGAACATCCGGCCAATGAAGCCCTCAGGGGTCCAGCTGAGCAGCCCGATGTTGCCGCCGGGCTTGCACACCCGGAGGATTTCATCCGCCGCCGTCTGGTGCCGCGGCGCGAACATGGCACCCAGGCAGGACATCACGACGTCGAACGAGGCGTCGTCGAACGGCAGCGCCTCGGCGTCGGCTTCTTTCCATTCCAGGCTGACGCCCCGGTTGCCGGCTTCGCGCCGCCCGGCTTCGAAGAGCTCCGGAGTGAGGTCCGAGGCCACCACCTTGGCGCCCATCATGGCCGCGGGGATAGCCGCATTACCTGACCCGGCGGCCACGTCCAGCACCCGGTGGCGGGAGCGGACGCCGCACGCTTCCACCAGGATGGCGCCCAGCTCCAGGAGCATTTCATCCGCCAGCGCCGGGTAATCCCCGGACGCCCACATGGCACGGTGCTTCTGTTTCAGCGCCCGGTCCGCCTCGGCCGCATCGGTCTGGTCATTCATGGGTCCGCGCTCCTCATCGAGCCGTTGGGTTTCAGCGCGCTGCGGGCACAGCGGGCGCTGCGATGCGACTCATTCTGGCCGCGCGCGCACCGGCTGTAAAGGTGGTCCGGCTATTGGAGGGGCTGCGGAAAGGCGCCGCCCCTGTTTACGCCGGCTTGCGCGCCCTGGTGGTGGACTTCGCGGCGGGTTTCTCGGTGCTCTTTGACGCGGCCGCCTTGGTCCCGGTGGATTTGCCGGCGGCGGTCTTTGCGGCGGTGGACTGGGTGCCGGTGGACTTCGCTGCGGTGCTCCGGGTTGACGTGCCCTTGGCCGCAACGCTCTTCGACGCCGTCGATTTGGCCGCCGTAGACCGGGTGCCGGTTTTGGTGTCGGTGGCCTTGGACGCTGATGTCTTTGAAGCAGCGGCAGTCCCTGTTCCCGGGGACCGTGAGCCGGAGGACTTCCGCGCGGGCTTGGCGGACTTTTCCCCATCCTCCGACCCGTCGTCGTCGGACGCTTCCTCCTCCTCGGAATCCGCTGCGCCCGAGGCTGCTGCCGCGCCGCCGCGTTTCCGGTCGAGGCTGCGTTTCAGGGCTTCCATCAGGTCGATGACCTCGCCCTTGCCTCCCTCGCCTGCCTCCACGCCGAAGGTTTCATCGGTGTCCAGGGACTCGCCCTGTTCCAGCTTGGCGTCGATGAGCTTCCGCAGCTGCACCTGGTAGTCGTCGGTGAAGGATTCCGGTTCAAAGTCCGCGGCCATCGATTCGACCAGCGCTGCGGACATATCGCGTTCCTGCGCGGAGATCCTGATGTCGGCGTCCAGCGAGGGGAAGTTCGCCTCGCGCACCTCGTCCGGCCACAGCAGGGACTGCAGCACCAGGACGTCGTCCTTGATCCGCAGCGCCCCCAGCCGGGTCTTCTCGCGCAGGGCGTACTGGACGATGGCCACCCTGTCTGTGTCTTCGAGGGCCCGGCGCAGCAGAACGTAGGCTTTGGGCGACTTGGAGTCCGGTTCCAGGTAATAGCTCTTCTCGAACATCATCGGTTCGAGCTGCTCGGAGGGAACGAACTGCACCACTTCGATTTCGTGGCTGTTTTCCGCCGGGATGGCCTTCAGCTCATCCTTGGACAGCACCACCGTGCGGCCGTCTTCCTCGAAGGCTTTCTCGATGTCCGAGTAGTCGATCACCTGCCCGCAGACCTCGCAACGGCGCTGGTAGCGGATCCTTCCGCCGTCGGCGTTGTGGACCTGGTGCAGACTGATGTCATGATCCTCTGTGGCGCTGTAGACCTTGACGGGCACGTTGACCAGCCCAAATGCGATGGCGCCCTTCCAGATGGCTCTCATCCCTACAGTCAACAGCACGCCGGGCCGGAGGTGAAGACCCTTGCCTTCTAAGGAACGTGTCCGCGTGGCCGGGCGCGAGCTGACGCTGACCAACCTGGACAAAATCATCTACCCGGAAACCGGCACCACCAAGGCCGATGTGCTGGCCTACTACGCCGCCGTGGCCCATGTCCTTATTCCCGCCGCAGCCAACCGGCCAGCCACCCGGAAACGCTGGGTGAACGGAGTGGGCACCGCGGAGAAGCCCGGCGAGGTCTTCTTCCAAAAGAACCTGGAGGACTCCGCTCCCGACTGGCTTCCCCGCGCCGCCATCACCCACAAGGACCGGACCATCCACTACCCGATGGTCAACGATCCCGCCGTCCTCACCTGGTTCGGGCAGATCAATTCCCTCGAAATCCACGTTCCCCAGTGGCGGGTGGATTCCCAGGGCACCCAGCTGAACCCGGACCGGCTGGTCCTTGACCTGGACCCCGGCGAGGGCGCCGGCCTCGCCGATTGCCGTGAAGTGGCGCTGCTGGCCCGCGCCATCCTGCAGGACGTGGGCCTGGCCCCGGTCCCCGTCACCAGCGGCAGCAAGGGAATCCACCTGTACGCGCCCCTGGACGGCACGCAGACCTCGGACCAGATCTCCGAGTTCGCCCGGGAACTGGCACGAGCCCTGGAATCCGACCACCCGGACCTCGCCGTCAGCGACATGAAGAAGACCCTCCGCAAGGGCAAGGTGCTGGTGGACTGGAGCCAGAACAACGCCGCGAAAACCACCATCGTGCCCTATTCCCTGCGCGGCCGGCCCACCCCCATGGTCGCGGCGCCGCGGACGTGGCGGGAGATCAGCTCCCCCAGGCTCAAGCACCTCGACTACCAGGAGGTGCTGCGTCGGGTGCAGGACGGCAAGGACCCGTTCGCCGCCGTCGTCCGTGCTGCCGGAACGCTTGACGACGGCGATGGCGGCACGGGCACAGCGCAGGACGGCACCCACGACGGGCATCCCCGACTGGCGAAGTACCGTGCGATGCGCGATCCCAAGGCCACGCCTGAGCCGTTCAGTGGCGCACCGCGCGGCGGCGACGCGTTCGTGATCCAGGAACACCACGCCAGCCGCCTGCACTGGGACCTCAGGCTGGAGCACGAGGGCGTCCTGGCATCCTGGGCGCTCCCCAAAGGTGTGCCGGAGTCGGGCGGCAAGAACCACCTGGCCGTCCAGACCGAGGACCACCCCATGGACTACCTCACCTTCCACGGCACCATCCCCAAGGGTGAATACGGCGCCGGCGACATGACCATCTGGGACACCGGAACGTATGAGCTGCACAAGTGGATCAACGGCAAGGAAGTAATCGTCACCCTCACCGGCTCAGAGGGCGGCGGGCTGGGCGGCACCAGGAAGGTGGCCCTCATCCATACCGGCCGCGGCCAGGGCAGCGATGCCGAAAAGCAGTGGCTGATCCACCTGATGGACAAGGAGGACCAGGGCGCACGACGGCGGCACGCCCCTTCGTCTGCGGAGCCTGCGGGGAGTGCCGAGGACGTGGGCAGTGCCGGGAAATCCGGGGACGCATCAAACGAACAGGCCGGCGCCAAGCAGGTTTCCCCCGACGATGTCCGCCCCATGATGGCCACCGCGGGAGTCCCCTCAGACCTCCTGGGCAGCGACTGGCAGGTTGAACTCAAATGGGACGGAGTGCGCGCCATCCTTGTGGCGGATGAGTCCTCGGTCCGCATTTTCAGCCGCAACGGCAACGACGTCACCAGGACCTACCCCGAGCTGACGGACCGGCGGTGCTGGCCGGAGCAGCCGTTCGTGGCCGATGGTGAGATCATCGCCGTCGGCCCCTCCGGCAGGCCGGACTTCGGCCTGCTGCAGGGCAGGATGAAACTCACCCGCGCCGCCGACGTCGTCAAAGCGCAGAAGGCCTTACCCGTCCGGCTGATGCTCTTCGACCTCCTGCACGACGGCGGCACGGACCTCCGGCGCCTCCCGCTCAGGGCGCGGCGCCAACGGCTTGAACAGTTCTTCCAGCCCTCCGACTGCCCTGTGGAACTGTCAATGGTGCTCGAGGATCCGGTGGAACACATCATGGACAGCGCACGGGAGCTGGGGCTCGAGGGCGTGATGGCCAAGCGCACGGACAGCCGCTACGTCAGCGGCCAGCGGACGCGAACCTGGATCAAACTCAAGACCGAACGCACCCAGGAAGTGGTGGTGGGCGGCTGGCGGCCGGGCAAGGGCGGCCGCCAGGAAACCGTGGGATCCCTGCTGGTAGGTATTCCGGACGGGAACAAACTCCAGTACGTGGGCCGGGTGGGCAGCGGCTTCAGCGGCCGCGAACTGGCCGAACTGCGGCAGACCGTGGAGCAGCTTGCCCGGAAGACCTCGCCGTTCCACGAGGTTCCCAGGCCTGACTCCGCGGATGCGCACTGGGTCACACCCCAACTCGTGGGTGAGGTCACGTACGGGGAGTGGACTGGCCCGGGGCGGTTGCGGCATCCCCGGTGGCGGGGCTGGCGCCTGGACAAGGACCCGTCAGAGGTGGTCCGGGAGGATTGACGCTTTTTGCCTGCGGGCGCGCAGGCTCCGGTCATGCGCAGGTTTCCCAGTGACGCGCAGACTCACCCGTGACACGGAAATTCCCTGCCGCACCGCTTATAGGGCGCGTCAGGGAATTTCCGTGTCGGTGATGAAGATGCGGTTCGCCCGAGCTAGGACGAGTGCGGCATCTGCGGCTTCCCGGTCCGGTGGACGGCTGCCACGGAGGCCTCGTGGCCCATCCGCCCGTGGCTGGAGCCCCTGTCCTTCGGGTGGCGGCGTTTGCCGTTACCGTCCGGCCAGGAGTTTTGCCTAGGCATTGCGCCTGGAGCGGTGGTGGCCGCTGCGGGCAGGTCCGGGGTGTCCAGTGCAGCTGCCAGATGGTCCGCCAGCTCCGGATTGAGATGGGATTTGCGGTTTTCGTCAGCCATTTTTCTTCCTTTCCACGATGAAATGAAGTCCTGGGGAGAGGCACCGGGGCCTCCGTGATCGCCGGGAATGCCGGCACGTCGTGAGGTCGGCGCTGTGAGGCGCAGCAGCGCCGGCGTGACTGGCCCAGTGTCGCGCAGCGGGGAGATCCCGGCCGCACCCGTCGGCCTATTCGAAAATCAGTGTTCCCATTGCTCAACCATAGGCAACGGCCCGGCGCCTGTGAACCCCCAGCACCGCCTGGAGGCGCCAAAAACGGCGGCGAAAATCCTCCGCGGCGGCAGTGTCTGCCGTCACATCCAGCGCCCGATCACGGCCAAAACCGTGCCCCAACGAACGGTTACGGAAAAAGATTCGGTGACGGTGGACACAATCAGCATGCTTCCCAGTATCCATAAGGGAAAAGCAGGTAAATCAACCCGTAAAAGTTGGTCTGAAACGTGCCTAAAGGGGCGGACAGTACGGCATCAAACGGGCGAACGCTACAAAATCGGCGTAAAATTGAAGGCCTGCCCGGAGCGGGGCAGCAAGTAGTCGCAAGCAAATGACCTCCACAGGAGCTGACCAAATGCCCACAGACCAAAGCAACACCGACTCTTCAGCAGGCGCCAGGAACGCCCGCGGAACAGAACCAGCAGCAGTGAAAGCCGCCAAGAAGCCCAAGCTCCTTCCGCGGCGCCGGCTCAAGGAATCAGACGTCAACGTGGTTGACCAGCCGATGCTTAAGAAGGCCCTCGGCGGCACCATCGTAGGCAACACCATGGAGTGGTACGACGTAGGCGTGTTCGGCTACCTCATCACCACCATGGGTCCGGTCTTCCTGCCGGAATCCGATCCCACGACGCGCAACCTGTTCCTGTTGGGCACGTTCGCTGCAACCTTCATCGCCCGCCCACTCGGCGGCGTCGTATTCGGCTGGCTGGGCGACAAGGTGGGCCGGCAAAAGATCCTTGCCACCACGCTGATGATCATGGCCGCCAGCACGTTCGCCGTTGGCCTGTTGCCCGGCTACGCGCAGATCGGCCTGTGGGCCGCGGCCCTGCTGGTGCTGCTCAAGGTGATCCAGGGCTTCTCCACCGGCGGTGAGTACGCCGGTGCCACCACATTCGTCAGCGAGTACGCCGCCGACAAGCGCCGCGGCTTCTTCGCCAGCTTCCTCGACCTGGGCAGCTACATGGGCTTTGCCATGGGCGCTGCCCTGGTTTCAGTCCTGCAGCTGACCCTGGGCCAGGACACTATGGAGGATTGGGGCTGGCGCATCCCGTTCCTCTTGGCAGGTCCGCTGGGCCTGATCGCGGTGTACTTCCGGAGCAAGATCGAGGAATCCCCGCAGTTCCAGGCCACCCTGGACGCCCAGGAGGAGAACGCCAAGAACGCCACGGAGGGCGACACCGCCGCTGCCAAGGGCCCGGTGGGGATCATCAAGGCTTACTGGCGGCCCATCGTCGTGGCCATGGTCGTCGTGGCCGCCGCCAACACGGCAGGTTACGCCCTGACGTCCTACATGCCCACATACCTCACAACGTCCAAGGGCTACGACGAAGTGCACGGCACGCTGCTGACCATCCCGGTCCTGGTAGTCATGAGCCTCTGCATTCCACTGACCGGCAAGTTGTCTGACCGCATCGGCCGCCGTCCCGTTCTGTGGGTCGGTGCCGTGAGCACGATTGTCCTCGCCATCCCAGCCTTCCTGCTGATCGGCGTTGGAGAAGTGTGGTCCACCCTGGCCGGCCTGGCCCTGGTCGCTTTCCCTGTGACCTTCTACGTGGCTAACCTGGCGTCATCCCTGCCGGCGCAGTTCCCCACGTCCAGCCGGTACGGTGCCATGGGCATTGCCTACAACTTCGCGGTGGCGATCTTCGGTGGCACTACCCCCTTCATTGTGGAACTGCTGATCAAGTCAACCGGCAACGACATGATGCCCGCCTACTACCTGATGGCAACCTCCCTGGTGGGAGCCGTGGCCATCTACTTCCTGAAGGAATCGGCCAACCGCCCGCTGCCGGGATCCATGCCCAGCGTGGACACCGAGGCGGAGGCCCGCGAACTGGTCAAGACCCAGGACGAAAACCCGCTGATCAACGTGGACGAACTGCCGTTCGATACCCACCCGCACCACGACGGCGGGAAGGCCCCGGTCAACGCCTAACCGGCCAACTGTTCCGCTCCGTTACACGGACCGCCGTACCCATACCGGGTGCGGCGGTCCGGGCGTTTAAGGTTGAGTCGTCCGCAAAGCGGCCGGAAGCAAGAAGGAGGTGGCACGGCATGGAACGCGTCCTGCTGCACGTACGCGCCCTTCACCGGCTGGAGCCCGCCAACGCGGACCACCTCGCTGCACTCCGGGTAGCCCTCAGCGTGGCCGTCCCTTCCCTGCTGCTGCTGGCCGCCGGCCGGCCGGACCTCATCATCTACGCCGTCTTCGGCGCCCTCACCGGGATGTATGGCCGGTCCGAACCGCACCAGCTGCGGATCCTCCACCAGTCCCAGGCAGCCCTGGTGCTCCTGGGCGGGGTTTCGGTGGGCGTGTTCCTATCCGCCAACCACATCCATTCGTGGGCGCTGGTGGCCATCGAAGCTGCGCTGGCAGGGCTCGGCTCGCTCTACTCAGACCGTGTGCGGCTCAAGCCCAACGGCCCGTTCTTCGGCATCCTGGCCCTGGGCGCATGCGCATCCGTACCCATGGCTGTCCCGTGGTACGCCGCATTGCTGATCGCCGTGGGGTCCGCGGCGTTCGCAGTCCTGGTGGGATTCGCCGGGTGGGTCCGCCGCCGCCGGTGGCAGCGCGGGGCCGTCAGGATCGCACCGGCGTCGCAGCCGGTGGGCCACCGCGCCATGCTGATCCACGCCGCCCGCTACGTGCTGGCCGTCGGCGCCGCCGGAACCATCGGCGTGCTGACCGGAAGCGGCCACCCGCACTGGGCCATGGCTGCCGCGGCTGTTCCGCTGGGCGGCGCGGACCTCCCCAGCAGCGTCCGCCGCGGTATCCACCGCATTGTGGGGACGTTCGTGGGGCTGGCCGTGACCGCCGTCGTGATCCTTCCCGCCCCCTGGACCCTGCCCGGTCTGTTTCCGGGCCAGCAGGCAGTGGTCCTGGCGCTGCTGGTGATCCTGTTCCAGTTCACCACCGAGCTGTTCATGACGCGGCACTACGGCCTGGCCATGGTGTCCTTCACCCCGGTGATCCTGCTGATGACCCAACTCGCGGCACCCGCCGATCCCGGCGTCCTGATCCTGGAGCGTGCCATCGAGACCCTGGTGGGGGCGCTGGTGGGCATCGCCGTTGTGGTGGCAGTGCGCCGCCAGGGATCACGTTCCCCCGCGCTCCTGCTGGGGCTTGCGCGGCGGGCCCGCCATTAGCCTGGGCGGGGCAACCCGGGCGAGTGCTGCCACCACCTTGTAGCGCTTGGAGGGGATGGAAACGGCCTTGCCCTTGGCGTTGTCCGCCAGCCCCTCCCGCACCACGCGCTCGGCCGCGAGCCAGGTCCACTTCGGTGCCACGGACTTGTCCATCCCCATCCGGTCGTGAAACTCGGTGTGCGTGAAGCCAGGGCACACCGCCGTCACTTTGATGCCGCGGGTCCGGTAGGCCAGGTTGGCCCAGCGGCTGAAGCTCAGCAGCCACGCTTTGGCCGCCGAATAGGTTCCGCGCGGCAGGAACGCGGCGATGCTGGCCACGTTGATGATCCTGCCCTCGCCACGGTCCAGCATGCCCTTGAGCGCCGCGTGTGAGAGCACCAGGGCAGTTTCGGTGTGCAGCTTCAGGTGCTTCTTCTCCTCCTCCACCGGGTTGTCCTCGAAGTTGTGCAGCAGCCCGATGCCGGCGTTGTTGACCAGGATGCCCACCGGCCGCTGCGGATCGGAGAGGCGTTCGACGACGGCGGCCACGGCGGCGTCGTCCGTCAGGTCGGCGGGGAGCACCTCAGCCGTGGCCCCGTAGCGCCGTTCCAGCTCCGCCGCGGCTTCCTCCAGGCGGCTCCTGTTGCGCGCCACCAGCACCAGGTGGCAGCCCTCGGCTGCGAGTTGGCGGGCAAACTCTGCGCCCAGGCCTGCGCTGGCGCCGGTGACCAGGGCAGTGGTCCGTGAAGTGGTCTGCGTCATGCAGCCAGCCTAGCCACCAGTACCCCTGCTTGGCTCCGCTTTTCCCTAGGCTTGTCCTGTGGTTTCACCGGCGAAGCGTGCCAGCGGGTTGGCCAGGCGGCCGGCCATCTGCAGGCCTCCGGACGGATCCGTCAGGTCCAGCATCTGCTGGTTGTTCCGCAGCTGCAGCCGGTTCAGGCAGGACAGTTCGAAGTCCGCAGCGAACAGGTTGTGCCGGGAGAACTGTCCGGCCAGCTCCGGGTGCTGTGCCTGGTAGTCCCGGACGGCTTCGGCAGAGGTACGCCAGAAGGCCTCCTGCGGAAGCGTCCCGTCCTCGTCGAGCAGTGCCGCGAGGAAGCGGAAGATGCAGTCGAAGATGTCGGTGAAGATGGCCAGCACCTTTTCGCCGTCGGGGATGTCCGCCCGGATCCGGGCAACTTCCTCGGGGAGGTCCAGCCGGTCCCCCATCACCACGATCTCTTCGGCGATGTCCTTCATGATGGCCCGTACCGGAACGCCGTTTTCGAGGACCAGGATGACGTTTTCGCCATGCGGCATGAAGGCCAGCTCGTAGTTGTAGAGGCAGTGCACCAGCGGCACCAGGTATGCCTCGAAGTAGCGGCGCAGCCAGTCCTCCGGGGCGAGGCCGGAGCGCTCGATAAGGGCGGAAACCATGGGTTTTCCGGCGGAATCCACGTGCAGCAGCGCTGCCATGGTGGTCAGCTGCTGCCCGTCTTCCAGGAGCGGCAGCGGGCTTTCCCGCCACAGGGCCGAGAGCATCTTCCGGTACGGTGACCCGCTGGCGGACGCGGCCTCGTAGGTCCGGTTGTGGTAGCCGATGGCCGCGATTTCGCCGATCATGGTGAACCCGCGCTGCTGCAGGGCGGCGTCCGCGGTGATCAGCTTCCGGAGCCAGTCGTTGATGGCCGGTGTGGCCTTCATGTACTGGGGTGAGAGGCCGCGCATGAACCCCATGTTCAGCACGGACATGGCGGTTTTCACGTAGTTCCGCGAGGGCTGGCTGGTGTTGAAGAACGTCCTGATGGACTGCTGTGCCTGGTAGGAATCGGTTCCGGTGCCCAGGTGGACGATGCGCTGCCGGGCGATTTCGGCCGCGAAGGTGACCGTGAGCTTGTTTTCCCACTGCCAGGGGTGGACCGGCATGAAGAAGTACTGGTCCGGATCCAGGCCCTGCAGCACCAGTTCCGTGGTGAACCTGCCGGCGAGCGGGCCCAGTTCGGCGTCGAGGTGTGCTGCGTAGTCCAGGCCGCTGCTGGTGCTCACCACGGCGTGGCTGCGGTGCACGGCGATCCACTCCAGCTGCACCGGTGCCCCGGTTTCCGGCGCAAAGGCAAGGTAGTCGCTGACGCCGAACCCCAGCCGGCCGTTGTTGGCCACAAAGCAGGGGTGGCCCTCGGTCATGCTCCGCTCGATCGCCTGGAAGTCGGCGGCAACGTCCCGCCCGCCCGTCACCCCGGCAGCCAGCTCCCCGGCGGTCGGCTGGCCCGCCCACTGCTTGTAGGCATGGCTGGCCAGGGTGCTGCTGACCTCCTCCAAGTAGACCGGGAGCATCTGGAGGTTGATGCCCAGGGCCTCGTGGAACACGGTGATGAACTCCAGCACGTCCAGCGGCGCTTCGGTGCCGTCCTGGATATGCCGGATGGAGCCGGCGCTGATGGACCAGTGCTCCAGCTCCAGGATCCTGGCCGTGAACCGGTATTCGTGGGATCCATCGGCGCTGGTGAGGCGGTAGGTATTGGCTTCCGGCGCTCCGGGTACGGGTACGGGCACAGGCTCAGGCGTGAGGATCCGTTCGTGCGAGAACTCGGCGAGCGCCTTGCGGAGCAGGTGCCGGTTGGCGGCGTCCCACCGGCGCCCTTCGAGGTGCGGCGCAGCTGCGGCTGCCCCGGGCGCGGTGGCGGTGGATTCGAGCTGGACGGTCATAGTGCTGCGGCTCCCTGCAGGTCTTCGGTGCGGGTGGTGGCGGTGGTTTTCAAGGGGGTAAGGGTTTCGCGGGCGGCGAGGTAGCCGGCCCGGGTGCAGAAGCTCAGCAGCGCATCCTTGTCCGGCAGCCCCACCACGCCCGCGGGCAGGAACCCGAACCGTTCGTTGAGGGCGTGGATTTTGGTGTTGCGGGCGTCGGGCTCCACCACGACGCGCTCCACTTCCGGCCTGGCGAAAAGCCGGTGCAGGACGGCGTCCATGACCGCGGTGGTGAAACCGGCTTCTGGATCGCCCGACGGCGGCGCCACCAGCAGGTGCATGCCCGCGTCGCCGGGAAGGACGGGGTAGGCGGCGGCCAGCGGCGAGGACGCCGGAAGGTACTCCTCCATCAGGAAGGCGGGGACGCCGCCGTCGAGCCCCAGGAGGGCGTGGTGGTGTCCGCTCGCCTGGATCTTCGCGTATTCGTCGATGACGTCGGTTTCGGTGGCGGACAGCATTCCCCAAAACGCGGCATATGGCTGGGTGACCCAGCTGTGCAGCAGGGGTGTGTCCGCCACGGGGTCCACGCATCGGAAGGTGAACCTCATGCCGGCACCTCCACGGTTACGTTTCCCGCTGCCGGGTCCGGCTGCACTCCCGGGACGGAAGGGGGCGCGCCGAATTGCTGGAAGGCGATGGTGCGTTCCACGGGGTACACCTCCCGGCCGGCCATTTCGCGGATGATGCAGGAGTTGCGGTAGGCGCCCATGCCGAGGTCCGGGGTGACGAACCCGTGGGTGTGCAGTTCGGCGTTCTGGACGAAGATCTCGCCCGGCTCAACGCCGGTGCCGTAGTTCCGGTCCACGGCGAAGCGGCCGGAACCGTCCCGGGCAATCCGGTCCTGCACACCGGCCAGGAATGCCGGTTCGCGGTAGCCGTACCCGGTGGCCAGCACCACGGCTTCACTGTCCAGGGTGTAGGACGTTCCCTGTTCGCCATGTTCCAGGTGCAGCCGGTGGGTTCCGGCAGCCGGGTCCCATTCGGCGGCCGTCAGTGTGGAGTGGGTGAGCAGCTGGGTGTCCACCATGCCGGACAGGCTCCTGGTGTAGAGGAGGTCGTAGATGGCATCGATCAGGTCCGAGTTGATGCCCTTGTAGAGGTTCTTCTGGGTCTTGTTCAGGTGGTCGCGCTGCCCGGGCGGGAGGCCGTGGAAGTAGTCCACGTACTCGGGGGAGGTCATCTCCAGGGTCAGCTTGGTGTACTCCAGCGGGAAGAACCGCCCGGAGCGGGTCACCCAGTTCAGCTGGTATCCGTAGGCGTCCGCCTCCTGCAGGAGCTCGTAGTAGATCTCCGCCGCGCTCTGGCCGCTGCCCAAAATGGTGATGCTGCGCTGCTGCTGCAGTTCAGCCTTCCGGGCCAGGTAGTCGGCGTTGTGGAAGGCCACTCCCCCGGTGCCGGCAGCCGCGGCCGCAAGGATTCCTTGGGCCGCCGCCGGCACGAACGCGGAGGTGCCGGTGCCCAGCACCAGCCGCCGCGCGGAAAGCACCTCCGGCCCGTCCGGACCTGACACGGAGAGCCGGTACACGCCGTCGTCGTACGCCACCTCCTGCACGGCCGTGCCGAAACGCACGGAGGGCAGCTGCCCCGCCACCCACTGGCAGTACTGGTTGAACTCGGCGCGCAGCGGGTAGAAGTTCTCCCGGATGTAGAAGCGGTAGAGCCGGCCCGTCTGCTTCAGGAAGTTCAGGAACGAATACGGCGACGTGGGGTCCGCCATGGTCACCAGGTCCGCCATGAACGGGACCTGAAGGTGGGCGGGTTCGAGCATCATGCCGGGGTGCCAGTCGAAGGAATCGCGCTGTTCGAGGAAGACGCCGTTGAGTCCCTCCACGGGTTCGGTGAGGGCGGCGAGGCCCAGGTTGAAGGGCCCGACGCCGATCGCGGCGAAGTCGAAGATGGTGCCGTTGGTGGGGGTGCTCATGCGGTGGTTTCCTTCTGCAGGAGTCCGGCGCCGGTGCTGCGCAGGAGGGTGATGATGTCCGTGATGTCCCCAAGGGTTGCCTCGGCGTTGAGGAGCGTGAATTTCAGGTAGTGGCGTCCGCCCACCTTGGTGCCTGCCACCACGGCTTTACCGGAGGCGAAGATGGCTGCCCGGATGGCGGGGTTGAGGGCATCGGCGTCCTCATCGGAGAGGCGTGCGCCGGAGTCCAGCACGGGGCGGTAGCGGAACACCAGGGTGCTCAGCTGCGGTGCGGCGGCAAGCTCGAAGTCATCATCGGCTTCGAGGACAGAACCAACGCGGGCGGCGAGGTCGATCGCCTCGTCGAAGAGCGCGCCAATGGCATCCGCCCCCATGATCCGCAGGGTGAGCCAGAGCTTCAGGGCGTCGAAGCGGCGGGTGGTCTGGATGCTCTTGTCCACCTGATTGGGGATGTCCGCCAGGGCGGCACTCTCCGGGTTCAGGTAGTCGGCGTAGTAGGTGATGTGGCGCAGCATCGCTGCTTCCCGGACCAGCAGGGCGCTGGAGCTGACGGGCTGGAAGAAGGTCTTGTGGAAGTCCACGGTGACCGAGTCTGCGAGGCCGCTGCCGTCCAGCAGGTGCCGGTACCTGCCGGAGACCATCAGGCCGCCGCCGTAGGCAGCGTCGATGTGGAACCAGGCACCGTAGGCCCGGGCCAGGGCGGCGAGCTCTGCGAGCGGATCCACGGCGCCGAAGTCCGTTGTCCCCGCGGTGGCCACCACTGCCATGGCGGTCAGGCCGGCGCCGTGCGCTTCCGCCATGGCCGTGGCAAGTGCGGCCGGGTCCATCCGGTGGTCCGCGGAGCACGGGACGGTGATGACGGCATCGAACCCGAGGCCCAGCATGGAGGCGGACTTCTGCACGCTGAAGTGGCTGTCCTCGGACGTGAAGATGCGCAGGGTGTCCAGCAGTGCCGGGAGGCGGAGGCCGGCCAGGGCGGGATCCTGGCGCAGGCCTGCCACGGCGTGGTTCCGTGCGATGAGCAGGGCCTGCAGGTTGGACTGGCTGCCGCCGGAGGTGAAGATGCCGTCCGCTGCAGCGCCCAGGTGCAGCCGTTCGGCGGCCCAGTCAATGAGGCGCCGTTCGATCATGGTGGCGCCCGCGCTCTGGTCCCAGGTGTCCAGCGAGGAGTTCACCGCGGACAGGATGGCCTCACCTACCAGCGCCGGGATCACCACGGGGCAGTTGAGGTGGGCGGCGTACTTGGAGTCGTGGAAGTAGACGGCGTCGCGCAGGTACACGTCTTCGAGTTCCTGCAGGGCCGCGGCGGTGTCCGGCAAAGGGGTGTCCAGGTCCACTGCTCCCACGCGTGTCCGCATATCGGCAGGGCCGACGCCGGTGAACGGCTGGGTGGTCCGTTCCAGCTTGGTGGCCACGGCGGTGACGCCCTGCAGCACCTGCGCAACGTAGCGGGGTGAGTTCCGGGCATTGAGGAGGTGGTTGGTGGCCCCGAGGGCCAGTTCCACGCGGGAGCCGAAATCCTCTCCCTGCGGGACCGCATTCAGGTCCTGGCGGGCGGGGTCCCGGTGAGCCAGGTCCTGGCGGGCGGAGTGGTCCACTTGCGTCTCATCGAGTCGGGGCATCAGCGGCACGGGTCTTCCTTCGGTCAACAAATTGGGGAGTTGCGTAGGTAAGCCTTACTTAGGCTCCCCTTTTAATCAAACTTTTGTGCCCTATTTCTCTTCGGCCGCGGAATCCCGGGGTCTTCGATGCGACCGGGAAGTCATTGACTGGCATCGGCGCGGGCTCATGATGCACAATTTCCGCCCCGCGAATGGTGCGATGGTGGCCGCAGCCCCAAATGTTCGGCTTGTCACATCTTTAGTAAGCATGCTTTGCTTGTGGGGATAAATGACCTCCGCAAGCAGTTCGCGGCGGGGCTGGAAGAGCAGCCTCGTGAAGAAGCCCAAGGATGAATATCGCATGACCACCGCCACTGAACACCGGTTGCCAGCGTCCGGGGAACGCACAAAGCCAGCCGGCAACACAGCCGAGCCCCTGGACCTGGGGCTCCTGGTCACCCTGAATTCGCGCATGCACTGTCGCATGCCCATGCAGCGGATCGACCCGCAGGAGCTGCCGGTCCGGGAGCCCGTTTACGTTGACGGCACCGGAGTGCTGCCCGCCGGCCCGGGGAGCGCGCCGGGCACCGTTGTAACCTACCGCTGCGCGTGCGGCTTCACCCTGGACGATCCCGCCTTCAGCGCCACGGTCAGCGATCGGGCCCTGGCCAGCTGACGCCGGGCTGCGGGCGGCCCTGCCGTACAGCGGGACCGGAGGCCGTGAGCTGAAAGGCAGCGGCAAGTTGGGCTGCTCCCGGTAATGGGGCACCCGGGGCGCTGCTGAAGCGCTGCTGCGCTATCCCTCCGGCCAGTCGACGAACTGCTCGTACCCTTCGTGCTTGCGGAGGTAGCTGGAGATGAAGGGGCAGTGCGGGATGACCCGCTTGCCTGTGGCCACAACGTCGTCCAGGGCGAAGTGCGCCAGCACCTTGCCAAGGCCCCGGCCTTCGAAGTCCTGGCCCGTCTCGGTGTGGGTGAAATCGATGTGGCCCGGCAGGTCCCGGAAGAAGGACTGCACGGCGAGCCTGCCGCCCACCAGCAGTTCATACCGGTGCTCCGCGTCGTTGCGCCGCAGCGTGACATCGGGGGCGAACCTATCCTCGGTGGACAACGTGTTCTCGGTCATGGTTCGACACTGGCACTACTTCACCCCGCTGGCAATGCCCTTCCGCCCCCTCCTGCGCCCGGCACGCCGGCGCGTACCGGCGGCGGCCGTCCGGTGTCCAGGGACAGGGCTCCGCCAGGGCACCGCACCGAGGATCAGTTGGGTGAGGGCAAAGAATGCGGCTCCGGTTCCCAGCAGGGCGAGGGTGAGGCCGCCCAGCGCAGCGTCCGCCACCGGAAGGAAGACCACCACGACGGCGGCGCCCACCGCGGCGGGCTTGGCGCCGGAGCCCGGAGTCGCCGTCGGGGTGTCTTCAAGGCGCCCGAAGGCGGCGATGACGGGCAGCAGCAGGAGCAGCAACGCAGGCAGCACCACGGCCCGCGCCCACCACCATTCGGGCGTTCCCGACTCCGGTTTGGGGAAAGGCGCAACGAGCAGCAGGCCGGACATCGCCACCAGCAGGGGAAGGTGCCAGAGATACACCGTCAGGGACCGGGCGCCGGCGATCTGCAGCACCCGGCTGAGCCACGGCCACGAAGCCACGCCCTCCAGGACCGGCCGCGCGGCCTCCATCAGGGCGGCCTGGGATACGCCCAGCAGGAGGAGGGTCAGGTTGGGCGGGTTGAGGTTGACCAGCATGTTCCCGGGGTAGAGCCCCAGGCCTGTCACGGCACCCAGGACGACGTTCGCTGCCAGGGCCACCGCTGCCAGCCCTGAACGTGGGAGCCCCGCCAGTTTGCCGTCGGCGATGAGGAAGCCCAGCTGCTGGACGGCGCACCACAGGAACAGCAGGTTGATGTTGGCCAGGAG
Source organism: Pseudarthrobacter chlorophenolicus A6 (assembly GCF_000022025.1). Lineage (GTDB taxonomy): Bacteria > Actinomycetota > Actinomycetes > Actinomycetales > Micrococcaceae > Arthrobacter > Arthrobacter chlorophenolicus. The sequence goes on along the minus strand of NC_011886.1, from coordinate 546,611 downwards.
CGGCAGCGTGCCGCGCAGGCAATCGACGGCCACCACCAGCGCCGTGAGCAGGAGGAAGGTCAGCCAGGGGGCTCGGCGGTGAAGTGCGGCAAGAAGGGGGATGTTCAGCTGCGCCGCGAGGTAGGCGGCCAGGAACCACAGCGGCATCCCTGCCCCGGCCGCCATCAGCCCGGTGACCTGGGGATGCACGCCCAGCAGTTGGGCGGCACCGAGCCCCAAAAACATCACGGCCAGCAAGGCCGTGGCGGGCCTGACCAGCCGCAGCAGGCGTGCACGGATGAACAGGGCAGCCGTTCCGCCGTTCGCCGAAAGCCGCCGCCAGGCCTCCAGGCCGGTCATCCCGCCGGTAACGAAGAACAGCGGCATGACCATGAAGATCCAGATGACGGGTTCGAACCAGTGCTGCTCCGCCAGGGTGTTCTGCGTGGTCACAGTCCCGTCGGCATGCAGCGCGGGGCTGACCATCATGCAATGGCCCACCACCACGAGGGCCAGGCAGGCGAACCGGACAAGGTCGATCACCGGATCACGGCCCGCCGTGCCCGTCCGGAGGTTTCCACTCAGGCCGCCGGCGGTACCCACCGTGCGCCCCGGGGCGTCCCGGCCCTGTTCACAGCACTATTGTGCGCCTGCCATAGGGGGTGGAGAAGGACTGAGCGGCCGCGGCAGGCGCTGAAGTGCCTGCAGTTGGAGTGCCCCGCAGTTAGAGGGAAACAGCCAGGAGGCCGGGGACGACGGCGAGCAGCGGCGTGGCGCCCTGGGTTATGGCCGCGCGGAGGTACTTGCGGCCAGACAGGGCAAGGACCAGCGCCGCCAGCAGCATGGAGCCGCAGCTGGCGAAGATGAGGGTCCAGCCGGCTACGTCCTGCGCCGAGCCGTCCGCCCCGAACACCACCAGGCCTGCGCCGATCAGGGCGCCGACAGCCAGGAACAGGTTGTAGAAGCCCTGGTTGTAGGCGAGGGGTTTGGTGATCTCCGCGTTTTCCTGGGACTCGATGCTGAAACGCTTCCACGTTGCCGGCTTGGTCCAGGTCAAGGATTCCATCGTGAAGATGAAAACGTGCAGCGCGGCAGCAAGGAACGCGAAAAGGAGGGAGGCCAGGATCATGGCTCGATCCTAGCCTCCCTCCCCGGAGTTTCCCGGCGTCTTGGGCCTACCGGGTCAGCGTGGCCAGCGTGGCGCCGGCGAACTCTCCGGCAGACCGGTTCCAGTGCCCCAGGAGCGCCTGCAGGTTTTCACCGTCGGCGCGGTGCGCCGGGAGCTGCTCCTGCAGCGTGGCCAGCACCCCGGTGCGCAGCTCGGTGTTGAAGTTGACCTTGCCCACGTTCATGGCGGCGGCCTTCACCAGCTCTTCGGCCGGAATGCCGGACGCGCCATGCAGGACCAGCGGAAGGTGGGTGCGCACAGCGATGTCCTGCAGCACGTCCCAGCGCAGCTGCGGCTCGCCCTTGTACTTGCCGTGGACGTTGCCCACGGCAACGGCAAGGAGCTGGGCACCGGTGCGGGCCACGAAGTCCTCCACCTGCGCGGAGTCGGTCAGGCCTGCCACGGCAACGCCGGACTGGTCTGCGGGCTGGTCAGCCGAGAAGGCACGGTCCTCGTCGCCGGCCAGGCCGCCGAGCTCCGCTTCCAGCACCACATCGGGATGTCCGTTGGCCGCCAGGAGTTCCCGGGCGGACACCACCAGGGCGATGTTCTCCTCGTAAGGCAAGGACGAACCGTCGGCGAGGACCGAATCCGCCCCCGCCGCGACGGCGTCGGCCATCACTGCGAGGTCCGTGGCGTGGTCGAGCTGCACGGCGACCGGCACGGAGGCCGCGTCAGCCAGGCCCCGGAGTGCCGCGATCAGGCGGAGCCCGTTGGGGGTGGCAGCCGTCTTGGGGGCCACCAGCAGGATGACGCCGCGGCCGGATTCCTCCGCGGCGCCCACCACGGCCAGGGCGGTGGTGAAGTCGTAGCAGGTGAAGGCGGGAACAGCGGAGCCCTGCTGCAGCGCGGAGGTGACCAGGTGGTCGAGTCGGGTGCGCATCAGACGCCCAGGCCTCCCACCAGGATCCAGGCCACGAAGGTCAGGGCGAAACCGGCCAGGCCCAGGACGGTGGTGAGCACGGTCCAGGTCCTCAGGCCGTCGGAGACGGTGAGGCCGTAGTAGCGCACCACGGTCCAGAAGCCGGCGTCGGTGACGTGGGAGAGCCCCAGCGCGCCGAAGCCGATGGCGATCACGATCACGGCGATCTGTGCCGGGCTGTAACCGCCCTCCATGACGGCGGAGGTCAGCAGGCCGGTGGTGGTCACGATGGCAACGGTGGCCGAACCCTGGGCGGCGCGCAGTGCCAGCGAGATTACGAAGCCGAGGGCGATGACGGGCAGGCCGAGGTGGTCCAGGGTCTGGGACAGCGCTGCACCGATGCCGGAGGTCCGCAGGACTTCACCGAACACGCCGCCGGCGGCAACCACCATCAGGATGGACGCGATGGGAGGCAGCGCGCCTTCGAAGATTTCACCGGTTTCCTTCAGCGACCAGTTGCGGCGGACGGCCAGCAGGAAGAAGGAGAGGGCAACGGCCACCAGGAGGGCGAAGAACGGGTTGCCGATGAAGGCGGCCAGGCCGTACCAGGAGTTGTCCTTGGGGATGGTCAGCGTGCCCAGGGTGCCGAGCAGGATCTGCACGATGGGGGCGGCGATGAGGAAGATGATCAGGCCGGGACGGGGCGGAGCGATGGCGGACGCGCCGGGGCCGTCGTGGCCCACCTTGACCAGTGAGTCGGAGCCGAACTCCTCAACCTGGGCCTTGACCGAGGGCAGGAGTTCGTATTCCTTGCGGTTCATGATGCTGGCCACCCAGTAGGACAGGAAGCCGAGGGGAATGCAGATGGCCAGCGAGATCAGGGTGATCAGTCCGATGTCCGCGCCGAAGACGCCGGCGCCGGCAACGATGCCGGGGTGCGGCGGGACGGCAACGTGGATGGAGAGCATGATGCCGGCCATGGGCAGGCCGAACTTGACCGGGTGGACCTTGGCGATCTTGGCGAAGGCGTAGACGATCGGCACCAGGACGATGACGCCCACCTCGAAGAACACGGGGATGGCCACGAGGAAGCCGACGGCGGTGAGGGCCACTGCCACGCGCTTGGCACCGAGCTTCTCGGTGAAGTGCGCGGCCAGCGACTGCACGCCGCCGGAGACCTCGATCATCCGGCCCAGCACGGCGCCGAGGGCGATCAGCAGCGCCACCTTGCCCATGGTGCTGCCCACGCCGTTGGCCACAACGGTGAACACATCCTTGAGCGGGATCTGGGAGGCCACGGCCACCAGGATGCTGACGGTCAGCAGGGCTACGAAGGCCTGGATCTTGAAGCGGATGATCATCACCAGCAGCACGGCGATGCCGAGCGCTGCGATGGTCAGCAGCAGCGGGGTGCCGAGCTCAACTGCGGGTTTGATGGCCGGAGCGTCGGCCGCCCGCACCATCAGCGGGCTAATGAGGTGGTTCACGATGGGTGTCTCCTTTGACGTGCCAGTCTTCCAGAAGACGGGCAATAAGGCGCCGGTTGTTTCTAAGGGGAGTAACGCAAGGGGTACGACGGCGGCGGAGGGGGGACCGCCGCCGTCGTACGTATTGGGGAGGGTGCTGCCGGTTGGTTCTTAGTTGGTGCGCTTGGCGGGGGCTACCACCTTGATGACTGCGGAGTCATCGGCGGCGGCGAGGCCCTGGGCCTGGCCCAGCAGGTAGAGCTGCTCCGCTGCGGCGGCAACCGGAGCCGCCAGGCCGGCGGCGCGGGTGGCCTTGCCCACGATGCCCATGTCCTTGACGAAGATGTCCAGGCGGGAGAGGACCTCGGCGCCCTCTTCGTTATAGGCCTCCAGGATGCGCGGGCCGCGGTTGGAGAGCATGAAGGAACCTGCCGCGCCGGCTTCGAGGGCGGCGAGGGTCTTGGCCTGGTCCAGGCCGAGCGCGTCCGCCAGGGCCAGGGCCTCGGCGGCGGCGGCGATGTGGACGCCGCAAAGGAGCTGGTTGACGGTCTTCAGGGCCTGGCCGTCGCCGGGCTTGTCGCCCACCACGGTGAGGGTGGAGGCCAGCAGTTCCAGCGCGGGCGCCGCCTTTTCGCGGGCTTCGGGGGAAGCGCCGACGACGATCAGCAGGTCGCCTTCGCCGGCACGCTTGGGTCCGCCGGAGAGCGGCGCGTCAACGAGCTCGACGCCGTAGGCAGCCAGCTTCTCGACGGTGGCGGGGATGGCTTCGGTACCCACGGTGCTGCCAAGGATGACGACGGCGCCCGGCTCCAGGACGGAGGCCACGCCGTTCTCGCCGAAGAGGACGTCGTTGAGCTGTTCGCCGTTGCGGACGGCGAGCAGGACGGCGTCGGCGCCCTTGGCCGCTTCGCGGGCGGTGCCAAAGGTGGCGATGCCGGCTTCTTCAGCGAGCTTCAGGCGCGGTTCGGCAATGTCGAAGCCGTGCACGGTCACCTGCGAGGCGAGGCGGGTGGCCATGGGCAGGCCCATGGCGCCAAGGCCCAGGACGGTGACGGTGTAGTTGCTGGTCATGGTGTTTCTCCGTTGAATGTTTGGGGCGTGGTGGCTCGGGGATTGAGCCTGTCGAAATGCGGTTTCGACAGGCTCAACCACCGGAGGGACTAGAAGGTGTTGCTGAGCTTGCGGGTGACCTGGGCCAGGGAGTCGTCGTCGCCCACGTTGCCGGCGAAAACGATGTACGGGATGCCCTTGGCGGGGCCGTCCACCGGCTCCCAGAGGGAGACGATGCCCGGCAGCATGGGGCCGCGGACAATGCCGTGGCGGATCTCCAGGCCGTGGGCTGCGACGTCCGAGGAGGTGATGCCGCCCTTGGCGATGACGAACCGCGGCGGGAAGGTCTTCAGGGTGCGGTTGACCACGGCTACGACGGCGGCGGACACGGTGCGCGCGATCCGCAGGCTTTCGGCGGCGTCGTCGGTCTTGATCAGGAGCCGGCTGGTGTGCACGATGACGTCGCCGCCGCGGAGGGCCTCGACCACGGTGTCCACAGTCTGGTCCAGGTGGGTTGCGGCGTCCGTCGGGTCCGCGAGGAGTTTCTCGACGTCAATCTCGATGATGCGTGCGGAGCTGTGTTCGGCCGTGAGGACGTTCAACTGGCGGGTGGTGACGCCCACGTGCGAGCCCACTACGATCAGGCCGCCGGCGGTGGAGGGCGTGTTGCCTTCGTAGGCTTCCTCTGCGGTCAGGGCCGTGCGGACTTCCTGGCCGATGCGGCCGCGGACGAACGGCGGGCCCACGCGGTAGAGGAGTTTCTTACCGCGGCGCTCTGCCTCTTCCAGGCCGAGGGCCAGTGCGCGGAAATCGTTCTCAGTGACGATGTCAGCCACGATCGGGGTGGAGTTGGTGGCTCCCTCGATGGCATCTGCGATGGCCTTGGCCGAGATGGCGGGGTCCTGGGCGGCAGAGCCTGCGCGGATGATGTTCAGGTCCAGGACGATCACGGAGTCAGCGGTGAACCGGCCCTTGGACTTTTCCTCCACGTACTCCGCCATGACGGAGGTGGCGAAGCCGAAGCTGGCGTCCTTGGCGAATTCGGTCTCGGAGACCGGAACCAGGGTGCCGGCGGCCTCACCGGTGCCGCGCATGTAGTGGACGCCGCCGATGGTGATGCGGCCGGCGTCGGGGAATGCGGGGACCAGCACGACGCCGTCGGTGGCTTCACCGCTTACCTCGCCGACCGTGGCGGCGATGACGTCGGGCTCCAGCGGGTAGTGGCCGCGGAGGGTGGAGTCGCTGCGGCTGACGAAGCCGACCTTCACGCCGCCGGCGGCGGCGAGGGCGTTGCGGACCACTTCTTCGTTACGGGCGGCGGCTTCGGCCGGGTCCAGGCTGCGGGTGTTGGTCAGGACGTAGACCGCGGGCTTGGACTGGCTGAAGGCCCAGGTGAAATCCTCGACGTCCCACTGGGTGAGCACGGGCAGGTCTGCCACGGACTGCGTTCCGGTGGGGTCGTCGTCGAGCACTACCAGGACGCGGGGAGTCTCCGCGTTGGAAGCGGCCAGGGTGCCGGCCACCAGGGCTGCGGGGATGGGGAAGTCCGCGGGATAGGCGGCCAGGACGTCTGCTTCAAGCGTCACAGTGCACTCCGTTGTGTTGCGATCCGGGGTCCGGATCAAGGTGTAAATGAATCTGTAAGATGTCTGACATCTTGCATTTGAATGCTAGTGTGGCACACGACATAAAAGACGCGCAAGTAGACTTGTCAGACATATCCGCCGGGTAGACGCCCACGGCAGGAATCGGGGGAACCATGGCAAGGAAGTCGTTGGTTGGCGTTGTGGCCGACGAACTGCTGGACCGCATTATCGACGGCGAATTCCCGCCCGGGTCAACAGTCCCCGGCGAGCACGAGCTCAGTGCCCGGCATGAAGTCAGCCGGATGACGGTGCGCGAAGCCATGAAGACACTGCAGGCGCAGCAGATCCTCAGCGTGGAGCGCGGCCGGGGCACATTCGTGAACCCACTGAACCGGTGGACCTCACTCGAGGCCGTGCTCCGTGCGGCGTCGGAGGGCAAGAACGAAGCCGAGGCTTCCGTGCAGCTCATCGAGCTCCGCCGCATGCTGGAGACCGGCGCCTGCGAGCTGGCTGCGGGCCGGATCTCCGAGGCGGATACCGAATCCCTCTTCGCCTACATCGCGGCGATGAAGGCCGCCCACGCCATCAACGACGTCGCGTCCTTCGTCGAAGCCGACCTCGCCTTCCACGACGTGATCCTGCGCGCGTCCGGCAATGTGTTCGTCTCCGTGCTCTTTGAGCCGCTGCACCGCGTCCTGGAGAAGCGCCGGGCCGAAACCTCCGCCGTTCCGGCCATCCAGGAACACGCCATCGGCCATCACCAGAACATCGCCGAGGCCCTGCAGTCAGGCGACGCCACCCGCTCCCGGCTGGCCATGGACGCCCACATGCAGCAGACGCTGGACGACCTGAAGAACCTGGTACTCCCCGCCAAATAGCGGCGGGAACTAGCTTGCCGGAGGGGCCGTGGTTCCGCGGACCACCAGTTCGGTGGCCACCTCCAAAGCCGCGGGCACCGCGCCCTGGCCGTCCTGCTGCTCGATGAGCATGCCCACGGCCATGGTGGCCAGCTGTGCCAGCGGCTGGCGGACAGTGGTGAGCGGCGGAGAGGTCAACGCGGCCTGGGCGATGTCGTCAAACCCCACGATGCTGAGGTCCCCCGGTACCTGCAAAGAGCGCTGCGCCGCGGCATTCATCACGCCCAGGGCCTGAAGGTCGCTGCCGGTGAAAATGGCGGTGGGCCGCTCGGCCAGGTCCAGAAGGTCGGCTCCCAGGCGCATGCCGGACTCGATGCTGAAATCACCGTCCCGGACAAGCTCCGGCAGGACCGGCAGGCCGGCCTCGTGCAGGGCGGCCGCGTAGGCTGCGTACCGCGCCCGGCCGTGCCCGGGGCTGTGCTTGCGTCCGGTGATGATTCCGATCCGGCGGTGTCCCTGGGACAGGAGATGCCCGACGGCGGCGAGCGCGCCGGAGAAGGACGCCGGGCTGACGCTGGGGATATCCAGCCCTTCGGCCCCCTCGGGGTCGATGGCCACGGCCGGAATCTTCAGCGACCGCGCCAGTGTCACCAGGCGGGAGCCGCTGCGTGGTGCCAGCAGCATGACCCCGTCCAGGCGGTTTACCGATGGTTCACGCAGTTTCCGCCAGCGGTCGGCAGTGACATGTTCAGCCCGCACATACGCCACCGCATATCCCAGCCGGTCCGCTGCGGCCTCCACGCCTTCCATAGTGGCCAGGACCCAGGGCGAATCGAAGTTGTTGACCACCAGCTGCAGCATCCCTGGCTGGGCCGCTGCGGCGTTCCGCTTGGAATAGTCCAGCTCATCAAGGGCCTGCTGCACTTTGGCCCGCGTGGCCTCCGAAACGTGGGTTCGCCCGTTCAGGACCTTTGACACGGTGGGTACAGACACCCCTGCGGCGGCCGCAACGTCAGCGATCTTGGGACGCGGGGTGGCGGTCAACGGGGCAGTCCTTGGGGTCATGTGGTTGCGGCGGCGAGCTGCGGGGCAGTTGCCCGGCGAACGGGCGCCGTGTCCACGCGCACGGGTCCCACGATAACACTGCCGTCCTCCCGGGATCCCAGCGGCGACGTGGCAAAAATCCCCAGTTCAGCGCCGATCCACTTCCCCTGGACGACGCCGAAGTTCCAGCCCTGGACCTCCCACGGCTCCCCGGGGCCGAGGCGCCAGGCAAAGGTGGAACGGGGCGTGCCGTCGGTGCGGATCTGCAGTTCCACCCGGGCAGCCGGGAGGGAAATACTGCGCCCGGGCGCCTGCTCCGAAGGGCCCTCTCCCCCGGTCCCGCTTCCCAGGACGAAGCCGTCAGCCGTCCGGACGATGCCCAGCCAGGCGTATTCCTGCCCCAGCACCACCACGCCGGCACGGGTTCCCACCGGGACATCCTGCAGTTCCAGCGAGGTGGTGAAGGTGGACGGCGTGCCGGGAAGGATCTGGGCCAGGACATTGGGCAGCTCCCGGAGGTTGACGGGATCGTTGGCCTGCGGCCGGAGGATGAGCCGGCCCCCACCGGGCTGGAAGGACCAGGAGTGCCGGGGGTTGGCCTGCCAGTGCCATTGCGGGCCCAGCCAGGGTGAGGAGAAGTCGTCACTGGCCGGGGGTGCCACGTCCTGCGGCGAAGTACCCCGCGGGTAGGGGTGGCTGGCCACGGGGGTTCCCGGTCCGCCGTCGGACGCCTGCTCCCCCATCCAGGGCCAGCCGTCCTCGTCCCAGCCCATGGGCTGGAGGTGGACCACCCGTCCGTAGGGCCCGCGGTCCTGGAAGTGCAGGAACCAGTCCTCTCCCCGCGGCGATGTCACCCAGGCGCCCTGGTGTGGTCCGTTCACCGGGCTGTTCCCCTGCTCGAGGACGCGGCGCTCCTCGTACGGACCGAACGGCGACCTGGAACGGAAGACAGCCTGCCAGCCGGTGGCCACGCCGCCGGCGGGGGCGAAGATCCAGTACCAGCCGTCCCGCTTGTAGAACTTGGGTCCTTCCAGCGTGGTGTAGCCGGGGAGGTCTTCGCCGTCGATGACCGCGGTGCCGTGGTCCAGTAACTTTCCGGCGTCCGGGCTCATGCGGTGCACGGTGAGCCGGTTCTTGACCCCGATCCGGCTTTTCGCCCACCCGTGCACCAGGTACGCCTGGCCGTCGTCGTCCCACAGCGGGCAAGGATCGATGAGCCCGCGCCCTGCGTACAGGAGGTGCGGCGCGGTCCAGGGGCCCTCAGCTTTTTCGGCGCTCAGCACGAAGATGCCGTGGTCCGGATCCGGATAAAAGATCCAGAACCGTCCATCGTGGTACCGCAGCGCGGGCGCCCAGACGCCGCCACCGTGGCGGACCAGCGAGAAGTGGCTTCCCTGCGGCAGTTGCAGCAGGGCGTGGCCGGCATGCTCCCAGTCAACGAGGTTCCGGGACTTGAGGATGGGCAGCCCGGGAACGCGGTTGAAACTGGACGCAACCAGGTAATAGGTGCCGCGGACCTGGACGGCATCGGGGTCCGGCCAGTCGGCATTGAGGACGGGATTGGCGTACACGGGGACGGCGTTGCGCGAGGTCATGATGTCCTGTCGGGATGGCTGGGCGTGCGTATGGCGGGATGGTGTTCAAGCAGGTGGAGTGCCTGGTCCGGCGATTCCACCGCGGCGTCGTGGATGACTGCGTGGAGCGACTGGACCAGCGGGTGGGCGGCATCGGCCACCGCCTTCTCGGACCAGGCGACGGCGGGGCCTACTCCCAAGTAGCCCTCCGAGCGGATAAACCAAGGGCGGACGGGAGCGTCCTGGGACAGCACCACCGTTACGGGGGCGCCGCCGGTGACGGTGCTGATGGCGAGCCAGGGTGAGCGGGATCCGTGCGCCGCGTCCGCCCCCGCACCGGCAGCGGAGAAGACCCGGATTGCGGAACTGTCCGAGGGGAAGCGCCAGAAGATGCCCCCGTATCCGGCGCCGCTGCGGCCTTTGACGGCCGACGACGACACCTCCAGGGCGGCGACGTTTCCGGCCGGGACCATCACCGAGGTCAGGGACAGGCTCCAGCTTCCCGGAACAGGATGCGCGGAAACTTCCACCGAGCGGCGTTCCTCCGCCAGGAGGGTTCCGTGCCTGGACGTCCACAGCACGGTGCCGGTGGAACGGGCTCCTTCCTCGGTCCAGCCGTCCAGGGCCTGGTTGCCGTGGTTGGGCAGCACTACGGGTCCGCGGTCCTGCGTGTAGGTGGACCCGCCCCAGAAGTTGGTGCCGTTCAGGTCCGGGAAGGCCACGGACAGTCCCAGGTGGTGGATGTGGTCAGCCGGTGCGACATCCGTCAGCACGGTTCCGGACAAGGAGCGCACAGGGTGGAAGTACGGCCTCGGTGCACTGGCCGGCGCAACGCCCGAGCCGGGAACCAGGGTGAGGAGCCGGGCGGGCGCAAGGTCTGGAGTGGGCAACGGCGCCTCCTTCCGGTGGTAGGTGCATCGCATCCATGGCGATGGAGAACAGCATAGGCAAGCAGAAAAGATTCGGCAAGCATTTCAGAAACTTTCTGCTTTCAGATGAGTGTCGGTTTTGAAAAAGGTGTTGACAGTCACAAGCGCAGCTTGCTAGAAATCGTTTACTCACTTCTTTCGTATCCCGGCCTCGGGTTTGCTTTGGACTCACTGGCAACGAAGGTCGATAGCAGAGGCGACAGAAAGTTTCTGGAAAATTCAGTAGGCTAACGCTCCTACCGGGGGCAGCCACAGAGAGGCGTCATTCAATGAAGAAGACAGCAACCACCGGGTTCTCCCGCAGGATCTTCCTGGGAGCGGCAATCACGGCTGCAGGCCTGGGCCTGAGCGGCTGCGCCGGGGGTGGCTCCCCGGCAGCAGGCGGCAACGTTGAACTCAACTTCGTCTACTGGGGAGATGCCAACCGGGCAAAAATGACGGATGCGGCCATCAAGATCTTCGAGGAGAAGAACCCCGGCATCACCATCAAGAGCGAATACCAGGACAGCGGACCCTACGCAGACAAGCTGGCCACCCGTTTCGCCGGGGGCAACCCACCGGACGTCCTGAACATGGCCAACCGCAGCCTCCTCGAATACGCGCAGCGCGGCACCCTGGCGGACCTGAAGGAACTTCCTGAGCTCAACCTGGACAAGATCCCTGAGACGGTCCTGAGCCGCGGCGAGGTGGACGGCAAGCTGTACGGGCTGGCCACCGGCGTCACCACCATCGGCATGGTGGTGAACAAGGCCATCACGGACCAGGCCGGCGTCACCATTCCCGATGACAAGACCTGGAGCTGGGAGGATTACGCGAAGTTCGCCACCGAGGTGACCCAAAAGACCGGCGGAAAGGTCTACGGCGCGGGCTACGACGTGTCCACGGAGACCGGCCCCATCCTCTTTGCCCGCCAGCGCGGCGAGGACTTCTATACCGAGGACAACAAGCTCGGCGTCAGCGAGGACACCATCCGTGAATGGTTCCAGTACAGCGTGGACCTGCGCAACGCGGGCGGTTACCCGCCAGCCGGCTTCTTTGAGCAGATCGGCGGTTCAGCTGCGCAGTCCTACCTGGCCAAGGGCACGGTGGCCTCGCAGATCATCCCCATCAACAACTACAAGGCCTACAACGAAGCCGCGGGAGGCAACGTTGTCCTGCTGAGGATGCCGGGCGAAACAACGGAAAAGCGGCGCGGTTACTCCGCCGACCCCAGCATGCTTTGGTCCATCGCAGCGAAGTCCAAGCACCCCAAGGAAGCCGCAAAGTTCGTGGACTTCCTGATCAACGACGCCGACGGGGCTGCAGAAACGCTCACACAGCGCGGTGTGCCGATCAACCCCGATGTTGCCGACGCCATCAAATCAAAGCTCGGGGCGGACGACACCAAGTTCGTTCAACTGGTGGCCGACCTGCAGAAGGACGAACTTCCCCCCGCCTATGTGTACCCCAAGGGTGCCAGCGTGGTGGCGGACACCCTCAAGCAGCTCGCCACGGAAGTGGAATTCGGCCGGGTGACACCCGCGGACGCCGCCAAGACCTTCCTGGAGAAGAGCAATGCAGCCATTAACAAGTAAGGCTTTTCGAGTGCAGAGAGGAACTGACGCATGTCAGTACTGACCAAGCAGGCCCCCGGTGCGGCCGCATCGCTGGCAGCCGGGCCTCCCAACCGCCGTAAACAGGGCACGCCGCGGCGCAGGAACCAGCGGTCGGGGTACCTCTTCCTGCTGCCCTGGTTCCTGGGCATGCTCTTCACGATCATCCCGTTCTTCGCCTCGCTGTACCTGGCGTTCACGGACTACAACCTGTTTACCGAACCCAACTTCGTTGGGCTGGCCAACTTCCAGGCGATGACCGAGGACCCAAGGCTGTGGCAGTCGCTGAAGGTCACCTTTATCTACACGTTCGTCTCGGTACCCATTTCGCTGGCCGTCGCGCTGCTGATCGCCCTGGTGCTCAACCGCGGGCTGCGAGGCTTGGCCATCTACCGGTCCGTCTACTACCTGCCGTCACTGCTGGGCGGCAGCGTAGCCATCGTGATGCTGTGGCGCTACATCTTCGGCAACGAGGGGATCGTCAACGGCTTGCTGGGGGTGTTCGGCATCGCCGGCCCGGCGTGGGTGACGGACCCGAACTTCTCGCTGAGCACTCTCATTGTCCTGAACGTCTGGACCTTCGGCTCCCCCATGGTGATCTTCCTGGCCGGACTGCGGCAGGTCCCCACCATGTACTACGAAGCCGCTTCGATTGACGGCGCTTCCCGGTGGCGGCAGTTCCGCAACATAACCATCCCGCTGATCAGCCCCATCATCTTCTTCAACCTCATCATGCAGCTCATCGGGTCCTTCCAGACGTTCACCCAGGGCTACGTCATGAGCGGCGGCACCGGTGGCCCGGCTGATTCAACGCTGTTCTACAACCTCTATCTGTACCAAAAGGGCTTCACCGAATTCGAGATGGGGTACGCCTCGGCGATGGCGTGGCTGCTGCTGATGATCATTGCGATCTTCACCGCCATCAACTTCATCGCATCCAAGTTCTGGGTCTTCTACGACAATTAAGGCAACCCCCATGGCACTCCTCGAATCTCCTCCCACATCAGCTTCCAAACCAGGAAAGCCGGCCAAACAACGCAAGCAGGCGGATCCGGAAGACGCCCTCACCGGCACGCCGGGAACACGCTTCTCCCGGCACCTGATCCTGTGCCTGGTTGGCCTGGTCATGCTGTACCCGCTGCTGTGGCTGGTCTCCAGCTCCTTCAAGCCCAGCAATGACATCTTCCGGCAGTTGGGGCTCTGGCCGGAGAATTGGGATTTCAGCAACTACGCCGAGGGCTGGACCGCGCTCAACCAGCCCTTCCACGTCTACCTGATCAACTCGATGATCGTGGTGGTCTTCTCCATCATCGGCAACATCTTCTCCTGCGCTTTGGCGGCCTACGCCTTTGCCCGGATGGAGTTCACGGGCCGCAAGCTGTTTTTCGCCCTGATGCTGGGCACGCTCATGCTCCCGGGGCACGTGCTCCTGGTGCCGCAGTACATCATCTTCTCCCAGCTCGGCTGGCTGGACACCTACCTGCCGCTGATCGTGCCCAACTTCATGGCCACCAACGCGTTCTTCATCTTCCTCATGGTCCAGTTCATGAAGGCCCTGCCCAAGGAACTGGACGACGCCGCGCAGATCGATGGCTGCGGACCGTTCCGCACGTTCCTTCGGGTCATCCTGCCGCTCTGCGTTCCCGCCATGGCCACCACCGCCATCTTCACCTTCATTTCAACGTGGAACGAGTTCTTTGGCCCCCTGCTCTACATCCAGAACCAGGACCTCTATACCGTCCCGCTGGCGCTCCGGGCCTTCATGGACTCTGAGGGCCAGAGCATGTGGGGACCCATGTTCGCCATGTCAGTGGTGTCCATTGCACCCATCATTGGCTTCTTCATTGCCGGCCAGAAGTACCTGATCAACGGCATCGCCACCACAGGCCTGAAGTAGCTCACGTCTCTCCACGCATCACCCACTCACCAACACACAATGCACGGTGCCCGGGCTGGAGGCTGCCCGGGTGCCGGAACAAAGGAGTTTTGCATGAGTTTGCGTCGGTTCTTAGGGGCGGCAACCGCCGTCGTCCTTCTCTCCAGCTTGGCCAGCGCCCCGGCGACGGCCGCACCGCCGCTGCAGGGTTCCGCTGCCGCGGCCTCGCCGGTCCAGGCACCCTCAGTCCAAGCACCTTCAGTCCTGGCACCCGCCGTCCTTGCCCCTTCTTCGCTGTCCGAGGGAAACGGGCCGCTGTGGAAGCAGACGCCGGACGGTTTCGCCTCATTGCCCGGTAACGGGCTGGCGGGCACCACCGGCGGGCAGGCGGGACGGATTGTCACGGCTTCCACCATCGCCCAGCTCCAGGAGTACGCCTCCGCTGCGGAGCCGCTGGTGATCTTCATTAACGGCTCCCTCACGGCTGCCGACTACGTCAAGATTCCGGTGGCGGCCAACAAGAGCTTCATCGGCACAGGTGCAGGGGCCGAGGTGGTCAACGCCGGCTTCAAGCTGATCAACGTGTCCAACGTGATCTTTCGAAACTTCACGGTCCGGGATTCCTACATCCCGGGTGACTGGGACGGCAAGCGGCCGGACAACGACCGTGACGGCATCCAGCTCGATACCAGCCACCACGTCTGGGTGGACCACATGAAGTTCGAGCGGATGGGCGACGGCCTGATTGATACCCGCAAGGACTCGGACTACCTGACCTACTCGTGGAACGTGTTTGCGGACAACAACAAAGCCCTGGGCGTGGGCTGGACCGCCAACGCTGTCACCAAGATGACCATTCACCACAACTGGATCCGCAACACCACGCAGCGGAACTTCAGCCTGGACAACACCGCCGCCGCGCACGTCTACAACAACTACCTCCAGGACGTTGGCCAGTACGGCATGATGGGCCGCAACAACGCCAAGGTGGTGCTGGAAGGAAACTACTTCACCGCCGTCCAGGACCCGATTGTCGCCAAAGACCCCGCCACCCAGGTGGTAAACCGGGACAACGTCTTCGACTCCACCCGCGGGCGCAAAGACAACGTGGGTGCCGCCTTTGACCCCGCCGCTTACTACTCCTACACCAAGGACAACGCCGCGGCGGTCCCGGGCATTGTCAGTGCCGGCGCCGGCCCCCGCGAAAACAATGCACCGAACAAGGCCGCAAACATCACCGTGGCACTGGACGGGACGGGAGACTTCGGCAGCCTGCAGGCCGCCATCGGCTCCATCCCTGCGGGCAGCACCCAGCCGCGGACCATTACCGTCAAGCCCGGCACCTACCGCGAAGTGGTGAACGTCTGGGCGGACCGCCCCAACCTCACCATCCAGGGCGCTACGGCCAACCCGGCCGACGTCGTCATCACCTACGACCTGCCCGCGAACGGTGCGAAGTTCTTCGGCGGAACCTGGGGGGCCGTGGGCAGCGCCACGCTGACCGTATCCGCCCCGGGCACCACCGTCCGGAACCTGACCGTCGAAAACGCCTACGACGAGGCCGCCAACGGGCCAAGCCAGGCGCTGGCCGTCCGCAGCGTCGCAGACAAGGTGGTGTTTGACGGCACCCGCTTCCTTGGCAACCAGGACACCTACCTCGCCGACACGTCAGGCCGGGACGCCACCGCGCGGACGTACCTGAAGAACTGCTACATCGAAGGCGACGTGGACTTCCTCTACGGCCGGGGCACCGCAGTCTTTGACGGCTGCACCATCCATTCCCTGGACCGGGGAAGCGACACGAACAACGGCTACGTCGTGGCCCCGAGCACCAAGAACTCCAACCCGTACGGCTTCCTGATCGTCAACAGCACCCTTACCTCCGATGCCGCTCCCGGCACCGTCAGCCTGGGCCGCCCCTGGTTCGCCAGCAGTGATCCGGACGCCCACCCCATGGCGGTCATCCGGGACTCAGTCCTCGGCAGCCACATCGCGGTGCAGGGCTGGGCTGACATGAGCGGCCACGCGTGGACTGAGGGACGGTTCGCTGAGTACCGGAACACCGGCCCCGGCGCGTACGTGAACGGGTTCCACCCGCAACTGTCCGATGATGACGCCGCCAAGTTCACCGCGGACGCGTTCCTCGGCGACTGGACCCCGGCAGGACGTGGTTGAGATGACGGGCAGAGAATACTGTGGGGAGGCGCAACCGTGATGTCCCTTCCACTGTCCATCATGGTTGCCGCCGTTGTGGCCCTCGCCGGACCGCTTCCCGCTGCTCCCCTGGACGGTGCGCAGCTTTCGCCCGCTTCGCCGGACCTGGGGCGGCAAGTCCTCGCCGCAGGTGATGGTTGGGCCTCCGCCGACGGCGGCACCACCGGCGGCTCCGGTGCCGCGCCCGGGAACGTGCACGAAGTTTCAACGAGGGATGAACTCGCCGCCGCAGTGGCGGGAAACGAGCCCAAGATCGTGTACGTGAAGCAGGGCTTCAACGCAAACACGGCCCCGGATGGCAGCGCCATCACATGCGAGGATTACGCAACCGGCGGCTACTCACTAGAGGCCTACCTCGCGGCTTTCGACCCGGCTCAATGGACGGGGCCGGCCGCGGGCCCCCTCGAAGACGCCCGCAAGGCCTCCAGTGCAAAGCAGCGCGAGCGCGTCCGGGTCAATGTCGGTTCCAACACCACCATCGTGGGTGTCGGCGACGTCCAGCTCACAGGCTTCACATTGAACATCGACAATGTGGATAACGTCATCGTCCGCAACCTCCATATCTCCGACGCCTACGACTGCTTCCCGGGATGGAACGGGGACACCTGGAAAACCGAATGGGACAACGTGGTGGTTTCCGGTTCCACGCATGTGTGGCTGGACCACCTGACCCTGGACGACGGCGAAACAGCCGACGCCGCACAGCCCCGCTACTTCGGTGAACTTTTCCTGCGGCACGACGGCCTCCTGGACGTCGTCCGCCAGGCAGACCTGGTCACCATTTCCTGGAGCCGGCTGGTGGGACACGACAAGTCGCTGCTCTGGGGAAACGGGGACGGCGCCACGGCCGACCGGGGCAAGCTCCGGGTCACACTCCACCACAACGAGTTGGTGGACCTGGAACAGCGGGCGCCCCGGGTCCGGTTCGGGCAGGCGCACGTGTACAACAACGTGTACCGCGTAACGGATCCAGGGCACTACCAGTACTCGTGGGGTGCGGGCGTGGAGTCCAGCATCATCGCCCGGAACAACACGTTTGAACTCGCCGAGGGGGTCCCGGCCGCACAAATTATCCGGAACTTCGGCGGCACGGGAATCGATGAGTCGGGCACCTGGGTCAACGGCCGGCAGGTCAACGTCCTTGACGCCTACAACGCTGCCAACCCGGAGGCTGCTCTGGCCCCCGAAGTCAGCGGCGCAGCCGGGCCGCACCTGCGCATCGAGCCGGCTCCCGCAGCCCGGGAGAGGGTCAGCCGGGAAGCCGGGTCTGGCCAAGGCTCTTGAAGTCCTACTAGTCTTCAGGAACGGCCCGCAACCGGGAGCAACGATGATCACGAGGAGCGAAGTTGTCCAATCACACGTACAGCATTTCTGAAATTGTCGGCACCTCCACGGAAGGTGTGGACGACGCCGTCCGGAACGGTATCGCCAAGGCCTCCCAGACCCTCCGCAACCTTGACTGGTTCGAAGTCAAGGAAGTCCGGGGCCACCTCGAGGACGGCAAGGTGGCGGACTGGCAGGTGACCATCAAGATCGGTTTCCGCCTCGAAGAGCAGTAGGACGCATCCTTAAACAGATGGAGAAGGCCGTGACCCCCGGGGTCACGGCCTTCTTCGTGCGGCACAGCGCTGGTGCCGGTACAGCTGGGCTTCGCTTTAGTAGGCCTGCCCCAGCGAGCGGCGCCGCCATACCGTGGGCACGCCGTCGAACGCTGGAAAAACGTGGCCTTCGAAGAAGGACAGCACCGTGTGCGGATCGTGGTCCGGGCTCCACAGTCCGGACACCGGGCAGTGCGAGCCGGTGGACGTCGAGGCGGTGCCGGCGGGAGCGGCCTGGCGTTCTTTCAGCAGCGCGATGCGTTTCATCGTTGAGACCATCCTTGGGAAGAAGTGTGTTCCCCCAGCCTACGAAACCCCGCGGGTCGCCAAAATGGATCTCTGGCCAAACAATGCGTCCCCGTGTGGCCAAACGCACAAGGCCGTCAGGACTCTGCGAGGTTAGCGGGCGGAACCTCGGCGGTCCGCTCCCGCTCGGACGGCGCTTCACCCGCGCCCAGGCTGCCCAGCAGGGCCAGCGCGTCCGACGACGGCGAGCCCGGTTTCGCTGAATACACCCTCAGCACCTGGTCGGGGTCGTCCGGCAGGGCGAGGCTTTCAAAGTTCAGTTCGAGGTCCCCCACGGTGGGGTGATGCAGGCGCACGATCCCCGCAGACCGGCTGGCCACCCGGTGCCCGGCCCACCACTGCCGGAACTGTTCGCTGTTGACCGCAAGCTCCCCCACCAGCTGGTTGGCCTGGGGATCGTTCGGGTGGCGGCCCACATCAAGCCGCAACGCACCGGCAGCCTCGGCCGCCAGCGTCTTCCAGTCGCGGAACAGCTCCCTGGCCGCGGGATCGAGGATGAGCCAGCGGGTAAGGTTCCGTTCCGCTGCGGGCAGCGAGGGGAAGTCCGTGAACAGCAAGTACGCCATCCTGTTGCCGGCGAGGACGTCGCTGCGCCGCCCCAGCAGCAGGGCGGGAACATCGCCGACGGCCTCGAGCAGCTGCCGCAGCCCCGGCCGCACTCCCTGGGCTGCCGGGCCGGCGGCCCGGGGATTGGCGGCGCAGTTCTCCAGCAGGTCCATCATGTGCGCATGCTCGCTGCTGTCCAGCCGCAAGGCCCGCGAAACAGCGTCTAGGACCGTCCGGGAAGGATGAATGTTGCGGCCCTGTTCCAGCCGGACGTAGTAGTCCGTGCTGACGCCGGCCAGGCGGGCTACTTCCTCGCGCCGCAGCCCCGGTACGCGGCGGGCGCCCGTAGTGGGCCCCGCGCCGGCGTCCTCGGGGGTCAGGCGCGACCGCATGGCTTTGAGGAATTTTCCGAACTCGGCACTTTGACCCATGTTGACCATTCTGCCCGTCCTTCCGGCACGCCTCCTACCCCGAAGGTAGGACTGCCAGTCCTAGGAAAAACAGGATCACGGTTACCTGCTGACGCGGCGGGCAAAAGTGCATAGGCTCAATACTGAGCCAGCGGAAACCGCTTTCTCCCTGTCGAGCCAACGGCACCGATCCCAGCACCAGCATCATCCAAGGAGCACCATGTCAGAGCTGACACTGAACAACGGCGTCACCATCCCCCAGCTTGGCCTCGGCGTTTTCCAGGTCCCGCCGGAAGATACCCAGCGGATCGTCGAGGACGCGTTCGAGGCGGGCTACCGGCACATCGATACCGCCGCCGGATACCGCAACGAGGCCGGCGTCGGCGCCGCCATCGCGGCAACGGGCATCCCGCGCGAGGACATCTTCGTCACCACCAAGCTCCGGAACGGCGAGCAGGGCAAGGCCCAGGAAGCGTTCCAGAACAGCCGCAAGGCACTGGGGCTGGACTTCGTGGACCTCTACCTCATCCACTGGCCCGTCCCGTCGCAGGGACTTTTCGTCCAGGCGTGGAAGGAACTGGAACGGCTCTACGACAACAAGCAGGTCCGGGCCATCGGCGTCTCCAATTTCCTCTCCGACCATCTGGACACCCTGCTGGAATCGTCGGAAACCGTCCCGGCCGTGAACCAGATCGAACTTCACCCCAGCTACCAGCAGGCCGACCTTGCGGCCAAGTGCCGGAGCCTCGGCATCGAGGTGGAGGCCTACAGCCCGCTCGGACAGGGCGGGGACCTGAACGGCAACGCCGTCACGGCCATTGCTGACGCCCATGGAGCCACCACGGCGCAGGTGGTTCTGGCGTGGCACCTCGCCTCAGGCAACATCGTGATCCCCAAGTCGGTTGACCCCGGCCGGATGCGCGAGAACTTCGCCGCGTCCTCCCTCACCCTTTCCGACGACGAACTGGCAGCCATCACCGCGCTGGAGTCCGGTGCCCGCATCGGCTCCGATCCCGCCGTCGCCTCCTTTACCCAGATGTAGAAAGGTCTCTCGAATGCAATACACCCACCTTGGCCGTTCCGGCCTGCAGGTCTCCCGCCTTTGCCTTGGCACCATGAACTTCGGCCCCCAGACCGAGGAGGCCGACGCCCACAGCATCATGGACTCCGCACAGGAAAACGGCATCAACTTCTTTGACACCGCCAACGTGTATGGCGGCGCCGGCCACCGGGGCTGGACCGAAGAAATCATCGGGCGCTGGTTTGCCAAGGGCGGCGAGCGCCGGGAACACACGGTGCTGGCCACCAAGCTCTACGGCACCATGACGGACCGGCCCAACGAATCCAAGCTCTCCGCGCTGAATATCCGCCGTGCCCTGGATGCCAGCCTCAAGCGGCTCCAGACGGACTACATCGACGTCTACCAGTTCCACCACATCGACAGGAATACCCCGTGGGACGAGATCTGGCAGGCCATCGAGGTGGCGGTCCAGCAGGGCAAGATCCTGTACTCCGGCAGCAGCAACTTTGCCGGCTGGCACATCGCCCAGGCCCAGGAGGCAGCCCACCGCCGCAACTACACCGGCCTGGTCAGCGAGCAGTCGATCTACAACCTGTTCCGGCGCGAGTTGGAGCTTGAGGTCATCCCCGCCGCGCGGCAGTACGGCTTGGGGCTCATCCCTTGGTCTCCGCTTCAAGGCGGGCTCCTGGGCGGCGTACTGAAGAAGGAGCGCGACGGCGTCCGCCGCACGGAGGGACGGGCTCTTGAGACCCTGAAGAAGCACGAGGACCAGATCCGCCAGTACGAGGACCTCGCCGACGACCTGGGCCACGAACCCGGGGACGTCGCACTGGCCTGGCTCCTGCACCAGCCCGCCGTTACGGCACCGATCGTTGGGCCCAGGACTCAGGAGCAGCTGGACGCCGCCATCCGCGCCCTGGACGTCACCCTCGATGAGGACGCGCTCAAGCGGCTGGACGATATCTTCCCGGGGCACAAGACCGCTCCTGAAGACTACGCGTGGTGATCCCGCCGTCAGCTGCCGGAACACCGCCAGTTGCCGGGGCTCCCGCGGGGACGGTAGCGCCGCGGAGCATCCTCTTCATTGGCGGCACCGGGGTCATCAGCGCGGCGGCGGCCGAGCACGCCGTCGCGCTGGGCCACCGGCTCACCATCCTGAACCGGGGCCGGTCCACCCGCCCGGTCCCGGACGGCGCGGAGGTCCTGCATGCGGATGTCCGCGACGTGGCGGCGGTCCGCGAGGTACTGGGCGGGAGGGAGTTCGACGCCGTTGCGGACTTCATCTCGTACACGCCGGACCAGACGCAGGCCGGGCTTGAGCTCCTCCGCGGCCGGACCGGGCAGTACGTGTTCATCAGTTCCGCGTCGGCGTACCAGAAGCCGCCCACCCGGTTGCCCATCCTGGAATCCACACCGTTGAAGAACCCGTTCTGGCAGTACTCCCGGGACAAGATCGCCTGCGAGGAGCTGCTGTTCCGCGCCTACCGGGACGAGGATTTCCCGCTCACCGTGGTGCGGCCCTCCCACACCTATGACCGGACCAAAATCGCCATGGTGGGCGGCTGGACGGACATCCACCGGATGCGCGCCGGCCTCCCTGTCATGGTCCACGGCGACGGGACCTCGCTGTGGACGCTGACCCACAGCAGGGACTTCGCCAAGGCCTTCGTGGGCCTGCTCGGCAGGCCGCAGGCGGTGGGTGAAAGCTACACGATCACCTCTGACGAGTACCTGCCGTGGAACCAGATCTACCGGCTGTTCGCCCGGGCTGCCGGTGTGGCTGAGCCGGAACTTGTGCATGTTGCCTCGGAAACCATCGCTGCCCACAGCCCGGAGCTCGGGCCCAACCTGCTGGGCGACAGGTCACATTCAGTGGTGTTCGACAACACCAAGATCAAGTCCCTGGTGCCGGACTACACCGCCACCATCCCGTTCGCCGACGGTGCCCGGGAAATCGTCCAGTGGTACGACGCCAACCCGGAGCTGCAGCACGTGGACCAGTCCTACATGCAGCTGACGGACAAACTGACTGCCTGGGCCCGCAGCGGAGCGTAGGACCCGCCGGCCTGCCGCGCTTCGAAATCGCTGGAACGGTGCGGGGACACTGATCCGGATCAGCGTCCCGGCACCGTTCCAGCGTCTCCGGCGGATTTCAGTATTTCTACAACGTTCTAAATACCCTGTGGCGGGTTCAAAAGACAAGGCTTGTTTTGCCCCATCCCGACGTCTAGATTGCTGGGGAAGCGTTTTCCCAATTCTTAATTGAAAGGATTCACTGATGAATCCCTCCAAGGCATCCGCACGCCTCCTGTCGGTGGCCACTCTCGGCCTGGCACTCACCGTAGGCTGCCTCGCAGCGCCCGCATCCGCCGTCGGGCCCTCCCCCTCCAAGCCCGGCGCCCCGGGCATCCAGCTCGACTACCTGGACCGCGGCCTGGTGGCCGCCAAGACATCCGAAGGCGTGTTCCTCAGCTGGCGCCTGCTGGGCAATGAGGCCACCGGGTCCTCCGCCACCGGACTCACCGGCACGGACTTCAACGTGTACCGGGACGGGCAGAAGCTGGCGACAGTTACGGACAGCACCAACTACCAGGACCCCGCCGGGACCGCCGCGTCGAAGTACCAGGTGCGGGCCGTCGTCGGCGGCGTCGAACTGGACGAGAGCGCTACTGCCACTTCCTGGGGCGGCAACTTAAAGGACATCCCGCTGAAGAAGCCGGCGGACGGCGTTACCCCCACCGGCCAGGCCTACACCTACTCGGCCAACGACACCTCCGTGGGCGATGTGGACGGCGATGGCCAGTACGAGTTCGTCGTCAAGTGGGACCCGAACAACTCCAAGGATGTCTCGCAGGTGGGCTACACCGGCAATACGTACGTGGACACCTACAAGGCCGACGGCACGCTCCTTCACCGGATCGACCTGGGCGTCAACATCCGTTCCGGGGCGCACTACACCCAGATGCTGGTCAATGACTTCGATGGTGACGGCCGGGCCGAGTTGATGATGAAGACCGCGCCGAGCACCAAAACCACCAACTACAACGCGGACGGCAGCGTGGCCGCGGAGTCGTTCATCACCATGCTCCGGTCCGATATCAATGCCGGGTACTCGAACAGCGACGACTACCGGATGAGCGCGGCGGACTACTACCAGCACATGGTGAAGACTTTCCAGGGCTGGACGGAACACCCCGAGGTGAAGGCCGGAAACTGGCCGGCCACCCTCGAAGAAGCCTTCGGTATCGCGCCAAAGTACAAGTACCCGCTGTCCAAGGCCGATGCCGAGGCGCTGACCGACTACTTCATGGACGTCTACGCCCCCTCGCGCAGCGCCCGGAACAACCTCCGCGCGTTCGAGGGATTCATCGTGTCCGGTCCCGAATACCTCACCGTCTTCGAAGGCGCCACGGGCAAGGAACTGAAGACCGTCGCCTACCAGCCGGGCCGGACCGACGACGGCATGCTGTGGGGCGATTACGCCATGGCCCGCATCGAGCCGGGCAACCGCGTGGACCGGTTCCTCGCCGGCGTCGCCTACCTGGACGGCAAGAAGCCCGCTGCAGTGTTCGCCCGCGGCTACTACACCCGCACCACCCTGGCCACCTACACCTGGGACGGCGCCAACCTCTCCCCCGTGTGGAACGTGGATTCGGGCTTTACTCCCATGACCAACCCGTTCAACGATTCCCCGCACGGCCGCGACGGCACGGACCCCACCTACGGCAAGCTCACCACCCAGGGCTTCCACTCCCTGAGCGCCGCCGACGTTGACGGCGACGGCAAGCAGGAGATCGTCTACGGTTCGGCAACGCTCGACGACGACGGCTCGCTTCTGTACAGCTCGTTCGACACACTGCCGACCGGCAGCGCCGCCCCGGGGACCGAAGCGAGGCTGGGCCACGGCGACGCCATGCACGTGGCGGACATCGACCCCAACCGGCCCGGCAAGGAGATCTTCACCGTTCACGAAGGCGCAACCTACGCACCCTACGGTTACGCCATGCGCGACGCCGCGACGGGTGAGGTGCTGTTCGGCGCCTACTCCGGCAAGGACACGGGACGCGGCATGATCGGCGACGTCGATCCTTCCGTCCCGGGCCTGGAGAACTGGGCGATCGGCATGCAGTCCGCCGACGGCCGCAAGCTTTCCAGCACCAGCCCCGGCACCAATATGAGCATCCGGTGGGCCGCCGACATGACCACCCAGCTGGTCAACGGCTCCGGCGACCAGACGCCCACCATCGATGACTGGAAGCGCGGCCGGCTGCTGACCGCCGACGGCACACGCACCAACAACGGCACCAAGGGCACGCCCAGCCTGGTGGCGGACATCCTGGGCGACTGGCGCGAAGAGCTGGTGGTCCGCACCGCCGACAGCTCGGCGCTGCGGATCTACCTCAGCACCGAAGTGACCACCCACAAGCTCTACGCCCTGATGCACGATCCCCAGTACCGTGCCGAGGTGGCCCGACAGAACACTACGTACAACCAGCCGTCCTACACCGACTTCTACCTCGCCTCGGACATGAAGTTCGGCAACGTCCCTCTGCGTGCCGCGTGGCTTCCGGGCAGCGTGAAGGCACTGCAGAATGCGGTGGAGGACCTGGTGGAATCGGGCGAGATCGCCGGCCCCGTGGCCAGCCAGCTCACCGCAGCAATCCAGCAGGCCCAGAAAGCCGTGGTGGACCGGGACGCCGCCAAGGCAGGGCAGGCCATCCAGCGTTTTGTGAAGTTCCTGGACCAGCAGAAGAACCCGGACAAGGTATCCGACACGGCCAGGGCGGTGCTGACCCACAACGCAGGCAACGTACTCCGCGCGTTCGGGCAATAGGGCTCTAACGCGTGACTTTTTCCAGGGAAAGGACCGCCGGATTAACGGCAGACTGTTGATATGACATTTGCACCGGTTATCGCACTCAACGACGGATACTCGATTCCCCAGATCGGTCTTGGCACGTGGCCGCTGGACGACGACCAGGCGGCGGCCGCCGTCGTCCGTGCCGTGGAGGCCGGTTACAGGCACATCGATACGGCAGTGAAGTACGGGAACGAGCGCGGCGTGGGCAATGGCATTAAGGCCTGCGGAGCTGATCGCGGCGAGCTCTTCATCACCACCAAGCTGGATGGCGAGTTCCAGGGGAATGACAGGGCTGTGGAGGGGCTGGAGGGGTCGCTGCAGCGGCTCGGCCTCGACTACGTGGACCTGCTGCTGATCCACTGGCCATTGCCCGGCCGGGATCAGTTCATCTCCACTTGGAAGACGTTCGAGCGCCTTCAGGCAGAGGGGAAGGTGCGCTCCATCGGCGTGTCCAATTTCAAGCCGGCGCACCTGGAGCGGCTGATGGCCGAGACGGATGTTGTTCCGGCCGTCAACCAGGTCCAGCTGACCCCTGCCGTTACCCGGGTGGCGGCGCGGGAATTCCATGCAAAACATGGCATTGCCACCGAGTCATACAGCCCCTTGGGCGGCTCCGGGGCCGGCATCCTTGGCGCCCCGGTCCTGGGCCGGCTGGCCGAAAAGCACGGCAGGACTCCGGGCCAGGTGGTGCTGCGCTGGCACATTCAAAACGGATTGGTAACGATTCCGAAGACCGCAAATCCGGACCGCATGCGTGAGAACCTGGACGTCTTCGATTTCGTGCTGGACCCGCAGGATCTCGCGGAATTGGCTATCCTCGACGAGGGCCCCGGTGCCGGAAACGATTCTGACGTGACCGGGCACTGATCCGGGCCTGAGCAGCCTTTTCCCTCCTCTCCGGGGTTGGCAAATCGATAGTAAGCATGATTACTATTGGGGCAGAGGATGAATTGCCTCCGGAATCCGGGGGCGTCCTTACTTAGGAAGAGGAGCGAAAAATGGGTTTCATTGCATTTCTGATTCTCGGACTTATTGCCGGTGCGATTGCAAAGGCGATCCTTCCGGGACGCCAGGGCGGCGGCTGGATCATCACCATGGTGCTGGGCGTTGTAGGTGCCCTCCTCGGTGGATGGATCGGCGGCGCGCTGTTCGGCGGCGGACTGCAGGAGTTCTTCTCCCTGCAGACCTGGCTGCTGGCGATCCTCGGATCGCTGATCGTCCTTGCGATCTACGGCATGGTCACTAAGCGCGGTGCGCGCCGCTAACGCAGCGCCCACAGCCAGGAAGCCGGCCTGGGGAGAACATCCCCAGGCCGGCTTTCACATTTCCGGCCACGGCGTTACAGCCGGGCCGTACCTGGAAACCTTCTTTCGGAGCAGGAGTTCACCATGAAAAACAAGCTTCTTTTGGGTGTTGGCGTTGCCGTCGGCTATGTCCTTGGTTCACGTTCGGGGCGCGCCGCTTACGACAAGTTGAAGGCCCGTGCCGCCGGGGTCTGGGACAGCAAACCCGTCCAGGACAAGGTGACAGTTGCCACCGAGACCATCAAGGAAAAGGCCCCGGACGTGGCAGACCAGCTCACAGAAGCAGCACGGCGTGCCGGAACTGTGCTGGGTTCGGCGTTGCACCGGGATGACTCCTCCGGGAAGTCCACGCCGTCCAGCCACGACACCTCACCCACCGCCGGTGAATCGGGCGGGCTGGGCGGAGACCACATTCCCGCCCACAGCACGCACCCGGAAACCACCAACCTTGGCACAACCAGCGAGGGCAACACTAAGAGCTAGCCGTTCCTCGGAGTCAGCCGCCCCGTGGTGAACCTCCGATTGACAAGGGGCTCCTGCCTTCCGTGTGCTACAACTGATTCGCCTTGCCGGCCGTCGCGATCCTTGGGGGACGCGCCGGCCGGCAGCGTGTTTAAGCACCTCCCGCTGGGCACTGCCTTTTAGGTGCAGCCCGTTCAGCGCTGCCATTCTTGGCGCTGCGCTCAGCAGGGAAACGAACAAGACTCCGTACACTGCCACACGGCTCGCTGCCGAAGACTAGGGCCTGGCGTCGGGCCATTGGGTGGGGTCGTATCCGTTGATCCCCGGTACACGCCGTGCCGGCTGGAGAGTATCCACCTCTTCTGCTTTCTCAGGCGCAACGGAATCCGCGTTCCCAGCGGCGTCGTTACCCGGCTCCTCCGAGTCTTCCCGGACCGTCTTTCCCCGTTCCCTGCCAGCCATCTGCCACTCCCGGCCCATTGTTGACGAAGGCCCAGCTGCATGAACCAATATGGCAACCCTAGTCCCGGGGGAACGCCGAAACCGCTGGAAACCATCAAGATAATGGCAATATCTTCGGGGCTGCTGCATCTTCGCAGCTGATGCGCGTCCGATTCCTGCGGGGGTCACGTGACAGGCCCATGGGCCGATACTGCCGGGTTTTCCACATAGGCGACCGAGCGGGTCCTGATTGTCAGTGCCCTTTGGCAGAGTGGGGCCATGGAAGCCATTGGGGAGCAGCTGTCGGAGAGCCAAGACTCTTCCGCCTTGCTGCCGCTGGGCTTTGGTCGCAGCAGTCACCTTTCCACTGGGCGCAACGCCGGGCCGAACCTCCGCACCGCAGCGCACGACGCCGGGCCGCAAGTCCGCACCGCAGCGCACGACGCCGGGCCGCAAGTCCGCACCGCAGGGCACGACGCCGGGCCGCAAGTCCGCACCGCAGCGCACCTTCGCCCCGTTCCCGGCTACCTCTTACCAGACCAATCAGCAGACCAACCACTGGACCTGCCTTTAGATTTGTCTTCCCTGACCGCACGGGTGGCCGCCGCGGCGGTCGCCGCCCGGGAAGCCCTGCCAACGGCCGGTTACGTCACGGCGGCCACGTTCGCTGCCGATGTCGAAGAGCTCTCCCGCTGCGCGGAGTACCTCCAGCTCATCGCTGCCGGGGCCGTGGAGCACACCCGCACCCGCGCGATCGCCGACGCCGAAACCAACCGGAGGGCCCGCCGCACTGCCCGGGTCAGCTCCTGGGACACCCACGGCACAGAAATTCTCAACGAGACCGACACCAATTGGCCCGCAGCCACAGGCGCGGCCGCAGCAACGCCCGCAGAGTGCACCGCCGCGACGCCCGTGATGCTCTCGTCCCCGGCCGATGACGGTTGCCGGAACACAGCAGAGTTCCTCCGCCTCAGGCTCCGCATCCCCATCCGCGAAGCCCGCCGCCGGCTCACACTCGCCCGTCAAACCCTGCCCGGCACCGCTCTCACCGGCGAGCCCGTACCCCCATCACACGAACACCTCGCCGCCACACTTGCACCGGCCGAGTCCGGCACCGGCCAGCCCGCCACCATCGACACACCACCTCACACCATCACCGCACCCGCCGTGTCCTCCCACGCGGCCACTGTCATCACCGCCACCCTCGAGCGGTTACAACACCACACCACTCCCGAAACCTTGCGCGGCATCGAGCGCCACCTCACCTCGGCCGCCACCACCGCGGACCCTGACTTCCTCACCCACCTGGCCCAACGCCTCACCGAAACCATCGATGCCGACGGTACTGAACCCTCCGAAGAAGCACTCCGGCATACCCAAGGCGCCTTCATCCGCAAACCCCTCCACGGCCTCCACCGCGTAGAAATCTTCGCCACCACCGACCAATACGAACACCTCCTCACTGCCATGAACATCGCCACCAACCCCCGCACCACCACGCCGAACACCACTACAAATGGCGAGGGCATCGCCTGGGGCAGGCACCCGCGGCGCCAGACACCCACGACGCAGACATGCATGAGGCAGGCACCCGCGGCTGTGAGGGCAGCGGGAATCAGGTATCACCCGTCCCGGACCTGGAACGCCGCAGCCGACCCCAACAACAACTCGACGGCATCATCACCGCCGTTAAAACCGCCCTCACCACCAACCAACTCCCTACCACCGGCGGCAACAGGCCCCAAATCATTGCCACCATCAACCACCGCGATCTCTTCCCCGGGCATTCCAAACGCCACACACCAGCCTCGGGTAGCTTCGTCTTCACCGGTCCCGTCGCCGCCACCACCCTGCGCAAAATCGCCTGCGACGCCGACATCATCCCCGCCGTCCTGGGCACCCATAGCGAAGTCCTCGACCTCGGACGCAAAACCAGGCTTTTCACCCCAGCCCAACGCCTCGCCCTCACCGCCCGCGACCAAGGCTGTTCCTTTCCCAACTGCACTATCCCCGCACCCTGGTGCGAAGCACACCACATCACCTATTGGTCGCATGGCGGCGATACCGACACCGCCAACGGCGCACTCCTTTGCACGCACCATCACCACCTCATCCACAAAGAACACTGGACCATCACCACCACAAACGGCACCCCAACCTTCATCCCGCCGCCACATATAGACCCCACCCAAACACCCCAGCAAAACCACTACTTCAAACCACCACCGTTGCCACCACAACCAGAACCACCACCACCGGCCGCAACCAACGCCTCCTGGCCATGACACACGCCACACACATTGGCGGGAGAGCGGCGACGCGGGATTGCACCGGCACTATCAGGGGCGGCCCCTATTTGTGGGCGCTTCCCACCACCACCGTTGCATCAAGGTCCTCTGAACGAACCGTGGTCACAGAGAGTCCTGTGGCGGCCATCAGAGCGGCGGTGCCGCCGGCCTGCTGCTCGCTGGTTTCGATGAGCACGCAGCCGTGCGGCGCGAGCCAGTCCTTGGCGCCTGCGGCCACGCGGCGGTGGAAGTCGAGCCCGTCAGTGCCGCCGTCGAGGGAGAGGAGCGGTTCGTGGACACGTGCCTCGGGCGGCATGGTTTTGATGGCCTCGGTAGGAACGTATGGTGCGTTGACGGCGAGGATGTGGACCCTGCTCCTGAGGCTGCAAGGGAGCGCATCGAACAAATCACCGGTGTGGACGTGCCCTCCCACTGCCTCGACGTTGCTCCGCGCACACTCCACAGCCACGGAATCAATGTCCACCGCATGCAGTTCTGCTCGTGGGAACCTTCGGGCCAGTGCCGCGCCAACGGCTCCGGAACCGCAACACAAGTCCACCACCACACCATCAAAGGAAGCACTTCTCAGTGAGCCCTGGACCGCTGCGGCACCGGCGAAAGTGGAATCCGCCGGAAAAACGCCCTTCAACAAATTTCCCTCGCCTGACATCAGCCCGGCGGCAAGCCGGACCAACAGCTCGGTCCGGCGCCGGGGAACGAAAACACCAGGACGGACGGCCATGCGGTGTCCATCGAACTCTGCCCACCCCAGGATGTATTCCAGCGGAAGGCCGGCCACCCGGCGCCGCACGCAGTCTGCCAACTCGTCGGGGCTGACCGCGTGCTCGAGGAGAAGCAGGGCTTCCTCTTCGGCAAACAC
Organism: Pseudarthrobacter chlorophenolicus A6; assembly: GCF_000022025.1. Classification (GTDB taxonomy): domain Bacteria; phylum Actinomycetota; class Actinomycetes; order Actinomycetales; family Micrococcaceae; genus Arthrobacter; species Arthrobacter chlorophenolicus. The sequence goes on along the minus strand of NC_011886.1, from coordinate 516,297 downwards.
GCAGCCGGCGGCCCGCAGGGCGTCGGCCACTTCAACAACTCCCACACCGGGCTGTTTCGGAGTTCCGGAGGACGGGACAGAATGCAACGTGCGCCCCTTCGGAATGAATGCGGCCACTGGGGGTTGCCCGGCTTTAGGAGCCCGGACGGAGCGGGAGGAAACCCGGGACAGCAAGAACACCCACCGGATCCACCTCCATCTGCCTGCTGGAAATTTCATCGTAATTGATGCCACGCCGCTGCGGCAGGGGCTGTGTTTGTTGGCAGGATGGAGCCATGACACCTGCCTCCGGCACATCTGCCACAGTTGGCCAAGCGCCGCACACCGCCATCATTTGGACTGGCGCATACACCCCGGACGGCGGCGGACGCGCTGAGGGCATCGGCGCCCTCCGTGCCAACGGAGACGGGAGCCTGGAATGGCTCGGCACGGCAGTGGAGGCCCAGTCGCCGTCGTTCGTTGCCGTCCATCCGACCCTTCCCGTGGTGTACGCGGTGGCCGAGCAGCGCAGGATGATTCAGGCCTACCGGCATGTCGGCGATCACACGCTGGAGCCACTAGGCGCACCCTGGCCCGCCGGCGAGGCCACCTGCCACGTTGCGGCAGACCCGCAGGGCCGCTTCGTCACCGCGACCTGCTGGGGAGACGGCCAGGTCCTGCTCTATGAACTGGACGCCGACGGCGGGATTACGGAGCGGTTCGCGGCGTCGCCGTCGGTTGATCCGCATTCAGCCCACTCCCCTGCAGAACTTCGGCAGAGCAGGGCGCACACCAGCCTGATGTTGCAAGACGGGCGGGTCATGACCACGGACCTGGGCCACGACACGCTTCGAATCTGGACCTACAAACCAGGAACAGGGCTGGTGCCCGACCACGAAGTTGTCCTGCCGTTCGGCAGCGGCCCCCGTCACTTGGCACTGCACCCCGGCGGAAACGTGTTCGTCGTCTCCGAATACTCCATCGAGGTCTTTGTTGTGCGGCCGGAAGCCGGAACTTTCGAGCTGGTGTTCCGCGGCCCTGCCACGCTTGGAGGTGCGAGGGACGGCGACTCGGCCGCCGAAATCTGCCTCGGCCCGGGAAGCGCCTTTGCTTACGCCGGCGTCCGCGGATCCAACCGGATCAGCGTGCTTAAGGTGGTCGGCAGCGGCAGTGAACTGCTGCCGGTGCAGGACCTGGACAGCGGCGGCGACTGGCCCCGGCACCACCTGGTCCGGGGGCCCTGGCTCCACGTTGCGCACGAGCGCTCCGACAACGTGGCCACCTTCGCCCTTGGGACGGGCCTTCCCGGACCCGTGGTCCACAACGTCAAGACTCCTTCGCCCACCTCCCTGGTGCCCAACGGCTGACACGGCCGTGCGCCGCGGCCCGTACCCGAAGCGGCCCCAAGCCGTGTAAGGGATCTTTTCTGGCGCCCTCCATCTGGCAATTTCCTAAACACTGGAGTAATCCTGCGCCAGCGCCTACGGTTGTGATGTGGTTCACAGGAAGCATGCTTTCCTTCGGACCCGGCGGCACCCCTGCCGCACCAACCCTTGCCGACAGCAAGCCTGTACAGCAGCGCCGCTACCAGGAAGGTCTCACCCTTGATACTCCGCACCTCCACCGGCGTGCCCCCACGCGCCAACCCCCCAATGCCATCCCGTGCCCGCACCCGTAACGGCGCTGGAGCCCGACGGGCCGCCGTCGGGCTCCTCGCGGCAACCATTGCCATCTCTACTGCGTCGCTCCCGGCGCAGGCGGCTCCCGCCTCGAAGGACCCGGCGTCGGCGGCCCAACACTCGCTCCGCGCGCCTGTTACGGACGAAAACTTCTACTTCGTCATGGCGGACAGGTTCAGCAACGGCAGCACCGCCAATGACCAGGGAGGCTTGGGCTCCGATCCCATGGTGTCCGGCTTCGACCCCACCAAGAAGGGTTTCTATAACGGCGGCGACCTGGCCGGGCTCCGAAACAAGATCGACTACATCCAGGGCCTTGGCACCACGTCGATCTGGCTCACGCCCAGCTTCAAGAACAAACCCGTTCAACCAGAGGACAAATCGGCCGGCTACCACGGCTACTGGGTCACCGACTTCACCCAAATCGATCCCCACCTGGGCACCAACGCCGAACTCAAGGCGCTCATCGACGAAGCCCACGCCCGCGGGATGAAGGTCTACTTCGACATCATCACCAACCACACGGCGGACGTTATCGGCTACGGCGACAACAATGAACGGAAGGGCTACGTCTTCAAGGACAAAGTCCCCTACAAAACTGCCGACGGACAGGCCTTCGATGACCGCGACTACGCGGGGACGGACGCGTTCCCGAAACTGGATGCCGGCACGTCGTTCCCTTACAAACCCGTCCTGGAACCTGGCGAAGAGGACCTCAAGGTCCCGGCGTGGCTCAACGATCCCACCCTGTACCACAACAGGGGTGACACCACGTTTACCGGCGAGGACTCGTTCTACGGGGACTTCTTCGGCCTGGACGACCTCTTCACCGAACACCCCACAGTGGTCAACGGCATGAAGGACATCTACAAGAACTGGATCCGCGACTCCGGGGTTGACGGTTTCCGGATCGACACCATGAAGCACGTTAATGACGAGTTCTGGCAGGACTTCGGTCCGGACGTGCTCAACTACGCCAAGGAACAGGGCAAGGACGAGTTCTTCATGTTCGGCGAGGTCTTCGACACCTCCAAGAGCTTCACATCGCAGTTCACTACGCGGAACCGGATGCAGGCCGTCCTCGACTTTCCATTTCAGGACGCAGCGCGGAACTTCGCATCCAAGGGCCAGGACGCCGGTACCCTGCAGCAATTCTTCGCGGGCGATGACTGGTACACCGATGCTGATTCGAACGCCTACCAACTCCCCACGTTCCTGGGCAACCATGACATGGGCCGCATCGGCAGCTTCATCGCAGCCGACAATCCCGGAGCAACGGACTCCGAGAAGGTGGCCCGCGACCGCCTTGCCCACGAACTCATGTACTTCTCCAGGGGCAACCCTGTGGTCTACTACGGGGACGAGCAAGGCTTCACCGGGCCCGGTGGAGACCAGGACGCCCGGCAAACGCTGTTCGCCAGCCAAGTGCCGGAATACCTGGACGATGACCTGCTGGGCACCGACGCCACGCATGCCACGGACAACTTCAGTACCGCCCATCCGCTCTACACCGGGATCAGGGAACTTGCTGCCCTCACCAAGGAACATCCCGCCTTGCGGAACGGCGCCCAGCAGGGCCGCTACGCCTCCGACGGCCCCGGCATCTATGCGTTCTCCCGGACCGATGCCAAGGACCAGCGCGAATACGTGGTGGCACTGAACAACAGCGAGCAGCCCCAGACCGCCCAAGTCCCCACGTACATCGCCAAGCGGAACTACACCCGCATCTACGGAGACGCAGCAGCCAAGGCCAAGACATCGGACGCCGGCACCCTGACGGTCACCGTGCCGCCGCTTTCAGCCGTGGTCTATCAGTCCTCGGGCCGCATCCCGCACTCCAAGTCCGCTCCCGCAGTCGCCCTTCAGCAACCGGCGCCGGCAGCCGGCGACAACGGGCGGATTCAGGTGACGGCCGACGTCGGCGGTACTTCGTTCTACGAGGTCACTTTCGAGGCGAAGCAGGCCGGCGGAAACTGGACACCAATCGGCACCGACGATGCCGCGCCGTACCAGGTGTTCCACGACGTTGCCGCCCTGGACGCCGGGACCTCCGTGGAGTACCGCGCCACAGTGCTCGACAACGGCGGCCATACCGCCACCAGCCAGGCACGCAGTGCCGGCGTTCCCGCCCCGGTGCTGACACTGCAGCAGCCGGCAGAGGGCAGCAACGTCCAGGGCGCAGTTGAGCTCAGCGCCACGGCCGATCCCGAAAAGTCCAGCAACGTGGTGTCCTTCCAGCGGAGCGTCAGCGGCGGAGAGTGGACACCCGTGGGAACTGACAGTTCCTCCCCCGTGTACTCGGCCACCGATGACATCTCTGCCTTGGCCGACGGCACCACGGTTCAGTACCGCGCCCTCATGTCCGGGCCCGGGTTCAGCGTTGTCAGCGGGACCCGGACGGTCACCGTGGGCGAAGCACCGCAGCCCGATTCGGTGGCGGTGGCCGGGTCACTGAACAAGGCGATGGGCTGCGCCGCGGACTGGGACCCAACCTGTGCCCAGGCGCAGCTGGTCCTGGACCCTGCGGACCGGATCTGGCGGTTACAGGCGGACCTGCCGGCAGGCACCTACGAGTACAAGGCTGCGCTCAACGGCAACTGGGACACGAACTACGGTGCGGACGGCCAACCTGCCGGACAGAACATCATCCTCAACCACCCGGGCGGCCCGGTCACCTTCCGGTACGACAACAGCACACACCTGCTGAGCGCCACCTATGCCGCGCAGCAGCCCGGGGCGGTTGCCGCCGCAGGCAGTATGGACAGTGAACTTGGCTGCGCGGCGGACTGGGATCCCGCGTGCGATCAGGCCCAGCTCACCCTGGATCCGGCCAGTCTCATCTGGAAGCTGACCTATCCCGACCTCCCGGCCGGCAGCTACGAATTCAAAGCCGCCCTGGACCGGTCCTGGAACGTGAGCTACGGGGCCGGCGGAGCTTCCCCCGGCGCCAACATCGCGTTGAAGCACGACGGCGGCCCGGTCACTTTCCGGTACGACCACTTCACCCACGTGATCACCGCCGGATAGCGGGGCTGTCCTACCTGTCGACCGGATGGCCGAGGATGCCGAGCAACCGCCGGATGGCATCCTCGGCCGTTGGCGGCGGCCCGAAGACTGCCCGCTGCCTGGTGGTGTTGGCGACGTAGCGGCCGGTCTGGAACCAGCCCATCATCGACGCCATGTCCGGCACCGTCGGGTTCACCCGTCCCAGCACCACTCCGGCCGTCTTCAGCACCCTCAAGGGCACGGAACGGACCCCGACCTTCGAGCCGCTGAGTTGGCCCATCATGTCCGCCACGTCCTTCATGCGGACCGGACGGTCCCAGCCGATGTCGATCCGCTCCCCGTCGACGCCCGGAGCATCTACGGCGTCTGCCAGGTAGCCGGCAAGGTCGGGGGTGAGCACAAAGGTGAGCGGAACGTTGGGCGAACCGAACCACGTCAATTTGCCCTTGGTCACAGGGTCACCGCTGAACCGCGTGACCTGGTCCAGGAAGGCGCCCGGCCGCAGCGCAACGAACGGTACGCCGAGTCCCTCGAGCTTGTCTTCCATGAGCTTCTTGTGCCAGAAGTGCGGCACCTCCGGGGTTTCGTCGCAGGTCAGGATGCTGGTGAGGACAAAGCGCCGGACGCCTGCCCGGGCCGCCGCTTCCGCCAGGTTGGCGTTGCCCGCGGTGTCGGTTGCGGGGCTATCGCCCTTACGGTGCTTCGTGTAGCCGGCAGCTGAGGTGATCACGGCGTCGGCACCGGCCATGGCCTGGTCCAAGGATCGGGGGTCCATCATGTCCCCTCGGGCTATGTCCACGCCGAGGGATTCCAGCCGCGAGGCATCCGAACCGGGCCGCACCAGGGCACGCACCGGTTTGCCCCGGTCCAACAGCGCTGTGACCACCTGGCCGCCGAGCATGCCGGTACCGCCGCCGAATAAAATGGGCCCACGCCCGCTAGGGTTCCCTGGCCGAGCTTGCGAGGTTAGGGGCGGGTGGGGATAGCACTCTCCTCACCATTATCTAGCCGTGCAGGGCCTCCTCCACCGCCGCGAGCAGCGAGTTGAACCGCGCGTTCGCGGGGAGGTCATCAAGGAACACCGGCTTGCCGTCCGGGCCGGCCAGGGGCACCTGCCAGTTGGGGTAGAGCGCCTCTGTGGTTCCGGGCTGGTTCTGCACCCGCCGCTCCCCCACCGCATCCACCAGCGCCACGCCCAACAGCACGGACGGCGTCTGGCTCAGCAGCAGGTGCAGGGCCTCGATGGTCTGCTCCTCCGCGTCACCGCCGGAGCCGGATCCGGTCAGGTAGCCGCGTTCGCGGAGCAGCGCGAACATTTTTTCCAGGGACGCGTTGTGTTGGGCACGCTCTTCGGCCTCGGACCGTTCCAGCAGCCCCAGGTAGCTCCGTAACGCTACGTGGTCTCCGGCGAGGTAACCGGCGGTGGGCGGAAGATCGTGGGTGTTGACGCTGGAAAGAGCCTGCGTCCGGTACTTTTCGGGCGCAAGGGGCGAATCGCCGTCGTACTCGAACCAAAGAATGGACGTGCCCAGGATGCCGCGCGCGGCAAGGTAGTCCCGCACCCACGGTTCGAAGGTGCCCAGGTCCTCACCGATCACCACTGCACCCGCCCGGTGCGCTTCCAGTGCCAGGATGCCGATCAGTGCCTCATGGTCGTACTTCACGTAGGCGCCGTCGCCGGGGGCGTTGCCGCTGGGGATCCACCACAGCCGGAAAAGTCCCAGGATGTGGTCCACCCGGATGCCGCCGGCGTGACGCAGCACGGTGGCCAGCATGTTGCGGAACGGCTGGTAGCCCGCTTCGGCCAGCCGCGAAGGGTGCCACGGCGGCTGGCCCCAGTCCTGGCCCTGCTGGTTGTACATGTCCGGCGGCGCGCCAACGCTGGTGCCGGGGGTGAGCACGCCCTTCAGCGTCCAAGCGTCAGCGCTGCTGTGGTCCACGCCGACTGCGAGGTCGTGCACCACGCCCAGCCGCATCCCAGAACGCAGCGCTGCCTGCTGCGCGTTCTCCAGCTGCTCGTCGCAGATCCACTGCAGCCACCGGTGGAAGCCGATCCGATCCTCGAGCCTTGCCCGCAGCGCCTGCGCCTCCTGCGAATCCAGCGAGAACGCCGGGTCAGTCCACATGGGATCGTCCGGGGCTGCGTCCTCGCGGATGGCTGACCAGAGGGCGAAGTCGTCCAGGCCGCTGCCGGAAATGCGGCAGAACTCATCGAAGGCCGCCTGCCGGGACGGCGACCGGCGCGTGTGGTACAGCAGTTCCAGCGCCTGCAGTTTCGCTGCGTAGACGGCGTCCCGGTCCAGCCGTTCGGCATCCCTGTTGAGCCCTGCCACTTCCTCGCGCAGCTTCTCCAGCGCAGCCCGCTTCCGGGGCCGCAGGTAGGCAAGCTCCGGAACCGCCTCGATCCGGATATAGATCGGGTTGAAGAACCGCCGGGTGGACGGCGAGTACGGTGAGGGCTGCACCGGTGGAACGGGCTCTGCAGCGTGCAGGGGGTTGACGAGGACGTAATCGGCGCCGCGGGCTCCACTGATCGCTGCGAGGTCGGCAAGGTCGGCGAAATCTCCGATCCCCCACGAACGCTTCGAACGCACGGAGTACAGCTGGGTGGCGAGCCCCCAGCCGCGCCGCTCCTCAAGGTCCCTGGCGGTATCCAGCCGCGCCGGCGTCACCACCAGTGTTGCTGTGGCGGTGACACTTCCGGCCTCCGCGTGCAGCGTGTGCCAGCCGAGCGGCAGGTCCGGCGGCAGGGCGAAAGTGGCCCGGCCCATGGCCACGCCGTCCACGTCCCGCGGCTGCACCCACACGTCCTGCTGGGCTGCCTCCACGCTCCCCGCTCCGCCTTCAAGGCTGATGCGGAGGCTCACCGCGGCACCGTCGGGAATATGCACCGGTACCTGGGCCGGCTCGCCCTGTTGGATGACGACGGCGGGAGGCAGCGTTTTGCGCCAGGGAGCCAGTTCCGCTTCGGCCAGCCCCGCCCGGATCTGTTCCTCGGTGTGGGCCGGCACGCCCAACGCGCCCAGGACCTTCGTCAGGGTCTCCAGGGACACCGCGTGCGGCAGCCCGTCCCAGCCCTGGAAGGAAGTGCCCACCCCATGGGCGTCCGCGAGCTGCTGCAGCAGGTGCGCATCCACGGCCGGTAGTTCCGCGGGCGCGTTCCGCCGTAATACGTGCTGCTGGTCTGATGCCGTCATGCGTGTCCGCTCCGTCTGGTGTGATGGGCCTGAACTTACGTGCTGCATGTTGCACCGGGCGTTTGCACCCCCGCGCACAACCGTGGGTTCAGATTATTGCAGTGCTGCCGCGGGACGAAACTGCCGCCTGAAGTTGGCCTGCCCGCCACAAAACGTCACGCCCGTTGCCGTGCGTTACTTCCCGCGTCGAAAAGAGAAGGAACAAGGCGGGATTCCGCCGGGTGGAAGTGAATCTGTGTAGCCTCGTGACGACCGGCGGCACGTAACCACCACACGACGCGCCGGCAACAGGCATTCATCAACAGGCATTCAGGCATATACGCAACTGGCACGGAGCCAATAGGAGGGAACCGGGGATGAGCCTCAGCGAACTGAGGGTGTTCGGACGTTCGGGCACCCCAATCAGCCAACTCACCCTTGGCACCATGAACTTCGGCGAGGGCGCCGGCGGTCCGCACGGGGCCCCCACCGGCGCGGACGAAAGCATCCGCATCATCCACACCGCCCTCGACTCGGGCATCACCGCCATCGACACAGCGGACGTCTACTCCCAGGGCGAATCCGAGCAGGTGGTGGGCCGGGCCCTGCGCGGCCGGCGCGACGACGTTTTCCTTGCCACCAAGTTCCACGGCCAGATGAGCGCCAACCCGGCCCACTCCGGCAACTCCCGCCGCTGGATCACCCAAGCCGTGGAGGGCAGCCTCCGCAGGCTGCAGACGGACCGGATCGACCTTTACCAGGCGCACCGGCCGGACTACAACACCGATGTGCTGGAAACGATCACCACGCTCAACGACCTGATCCGGCAGGGCAAGATCCTGTATTACGGCACATCGGTCTTCACTCCGGCGCAACTGGTGGAGGCGCAGTGGCTGGCCAACACCAACCACCTCATCCCCCCGTTGGGCAACCAGGTGCCGTATTCCATGCTGGTCCGCGGAAATGAGCGCGACGTCCTGCCCATCGCGCAGCAGTACGGGCTTGGCGTTCTGGCTTACGGTCCGCTGGCGGGCGGCTGGCTCTCCGGAAGCTTCACCTTCGAAGCCGGCAAGGCTCCCACCCGGGTGCACTCGCTCCCGGGCCGGTACGACATTTCGGGGCCGGCCAGCGAGCGCAAGCTCCTTGCCGCGGATGCGCTGGCCAGGCTGGCGGACAAGCTGGAACTTTCCCTGGTGGACCTGTCCATCGGGTTCGCCCTGACCCACCCCGCCATCAGCAGCGTGATCATCGGGCCCCGCAACGAGGAACACCTTCAGGCGTACCTTGGGGCGGCGGATGTCCGGTTGAGCGAGCCGGTCCTGGATGCCATCGATGACCTTGTGCCGCCGGGCACCAACTTCGTGGAGCGGGACGCGGGAGCGATCGTTCCTTCCATCGAGTTCGCGGAATTACGACGGCGGTAGGCCGCTTTTCGACGCGGCGCCCCGGTGTACGGGCTGCCGTGGCCGCCTTGCCGCCGTCCCGCCGTCGAGCGCTGTGGAACGTAGTTAGGCGCCAAGGTTTCCGGGTCCGTGCCGGCGGGCTCCCGTAGGACGTCCCCGGGCGCTAAAGCCAAAGATGGGGGTGCAAGCCCTTGACCCGGCGCGGGAAGGCTTTTAGCGTCATATGCCATACCCGCGTCTCCTGGAACCCCGAGGCATCCGATGCCAATGTCCGAAGAGGAGCGGAGGCTGCTCAAGGAGCTGGAACTCGGACTGATCGCCGACGACCCCCATCTGGCCATGGAGCTGCTCTCCGGCTACCCGTCCCGCCGTATTCCGCCGGGCCTCGTGCCCGGCTCCCTGGTGTGCCTGCTCGCGTTCGCCATCATCGCCGCGGGCATCGGCAGCCGGGAGCTGGCCGCCGTGGTGGTGGGCGCCATGCTGCTGGTGCTGGGTGGCTGCCTCCTGCTGAACCGTCCGGCCAGCGGGCGCGGTCCGCAGCGTGGCAGGGCCACCGGGTGACCTCCCCGCGGCCTGCCTAACGGGCGACGTGCCCGCGAGCGGCGTTTGCCGGCTGAGTCCCTGCAGTCTCCGTTGCCGAGTCGGTAGTTTCGGCCGGTCCAACGGGCTCCGGCACGAGCTGGGCGGTTTCGGCTGGGCCGCCGGGCTTTGGCCCTGACCGCGTGCCGTCCACTGGGTCGGCAGGCTGGGTGGCGCGCCGGGTCCGCGGCGTCAGGATGAACAGGCTGCCCAGTACGACGGCGGCGCCAAGCCAGCCAAGGGCCGGGAGCCGCTCCCCCACCACCAGGACGGCCAGGACAGCCGCCACCACCGTTTCCAGCAGCGAGATGCTGGTGGCCGTGCTGGCCCGGACCCGGGCCAGGCCCCAGCCGAACAGGATGTAGCCGGCGAACATCGGGACCAGAGCCATGTAGGCGCCCACCGAGAAGTTGGCCCAGGAGCTGAGCAGTGGTGCACCTGTAACGGCCAGGACGGGCATCAGCAGCAGCCCGCCCACCCCGAAGATACTGCCCATCGCCGCCCGGGACGGGATGCCGCCGCCGATGAGCCGGTGCGCCGCCCACGAGTAGAGGGCATACGTGCCGCCGGCCAGCAGCCCCAGGAGGATTCCCGCCGTTGAACCCCATTCCCCGGCGGCGTTCGTACCGGCTGCGGTACCGGCGGTCGCGGGACTGTGACCGGCGAAGGAGAGCAGCGCCGCTCCACCCACGCCAAGGAACGCACCGGCGATCCATCGCCGGGTCAGCGGCTTCCTGTCGGCGAACCTTTCGATCAGGGCTGCCGCCACGGGTGCCGATCCGATGGAGACCACGGTGCCCACGGCCACTCCGGAAAGGTGCATCGAGCTGTAGAACGCCAGGGGGTATACGGCCACCGCCACCGCTCCCACTGTCACGAGCCGCCACCGCCGCCGGATGCCGGACCACTGGCGCCTGATGGCCCGGGCCGCGAGCAGTGCCTGGAGCAGGCCGCCGACCCCCATGGCCACTGCGCCGATAGCCAGCGGGCTCACCCCGGGCGCGAGGGTGGCGGCGGTTCCGGTGGTGCCCCACAGGATGGAGGCCGCGACGACAAACAGGGCACCCCAGAGCGGCGCGTTAGCGTGCCCGGCGTGCCCGCTTACGCCAGGAGCTGGCAGGACTGCGCCGGGGCCGCCTGTCACAGTCCTGCCAGCATCTGTTGGGCAATGCGTTTGGCGTCCCGGAGCTGGGAATCGTCGCCTTCGAGGCCGGCCCTCGCCATCGCTCCCTCGAGGAGGAAGGAGAGGTGCCGGGCGAGCCCGGCTGTCCGTTCGGACGCGTCCGGTGAGGCCGCAGGCGCGGGACGATCCGCCTGATAGGCAGCCACGTGCGTGGCCAGCAGGTGTTCGACTTCTTCTTTATGCTGCCGCACCGCTAGCCGCCCGGGATGGCCAACGGGCAGTTCGGCCGCTGCATTCAGCAGGCCGCAGCCGCGGAAGCCGTGCTCGTAGGCGAAGTTGGCGTGGTCCAGGTACGCGTCGAACACTGCGAGGACCTGTTCGGAAGGGGTGGCGGCAATTGCCACCCGGGCGCGGTACAGGTCCAGCCATTCCTCATGGCGGGCCTCGAGGTAGGCGGCCACCAGATCGGCCTTGGACGCGAAGTTGTTGTAGAGGCTTTTCTTTGCGACACCGGCCGCGGCGGTGATGGTGTCGATCCCCGTGGCACCCACGCCCTGGGCATAAAACAGCCGGGCGGCGGCCTCAAGCAGCAGCTGGCGGGCCGGTGGCCGGGCGGACGGCGTTGCCGCGGAAGCCTCAGAAGCGGACGCAGCAGTCGACGGGGCGGAAGCCGCGACCGATAGGGCTGGTGCGTCGGGTTGGGCTGATACATCGGCAGGCATGCCTAGCTCCTTGGGTAGGTAGACCAGTCTACCTACCCAAGGATGGGTTGCACCGGACCCGGCACCTTATGCCGCGGTCTCGCCTGCCCGTGAACGCAGCTTGTGCACTATGGCGTCCACGAGGGCACCCGGATCCAGGGCGATATCGCCGAGGATGTGCGCCTCGTCCGATTCCAGGGCTTCAAGGGTGGCCAGCTGGGACTCGAGCAGGGTGCGGGGCATGAACTCATGGGCCCGGGCGTCCATCCGGGCAGCGATGGTTTCCGGGCTGCCGGAGAGATGCACGAAAACGACGTCCGGTGCGGCAGCGCGCAGAAGGTCACGGTAGCTGCGCTTGAGCGCGGAACAGGCGACGATGGGCGCAACCGGTGTGCCGCCGTCGTAATTTCCCGCGGCCCCGGCGCCGGACCCCACCGGATTTTTCCCTGCCGGACCAGGCCCGACAGGGTCCTGCCCTGCCAGCAAATGGCCGATCCGGGCGAGCCAGGGCTCCCTGTCGCTATCGGTGAGCGGGATGCCCGCGGCCATTTTTTCCTTGTTGGCAGCGGGGTGGAAATCGTCGCCGTCCAGGAAGGGAACGCCGAGGCGGCCCGCCAGCAGCGCACCCACGGTTGACTTGCCGCACCCGGAAACGCCCATCACCACCAGCGGCGGTACCTGCGTGGTCACTGCCCGCCCGCCTCCTGCGCGGACCCGCCGCCGCTGAAGCTGAGCAGGACCTTGCCGGAGTTGGTGGAGTCCTTGGCCACCTCGAACGCGTGCAAGGCATCGGACAGCGGGAACTCGTGGGTGATGACGGGGTCGATGTGCAGGCTCCCGTCGGCGAGTGCGGCGATAACCTCGTCGATTTCGTCGTTGAAGCGGAAGGAGCCCTTCAGATCCAGCTCCCGGGTGATGGCCAGCGAGATGGGAAGCGGCTGCATACCGGTGGGCAGCAGCCCCACCATCACCACGGTGCCGCCGCGGACGGCGCCGCGGATAGCCGAGGCGAGACCGTGGTGGTTGCCGGATGATTCGATCACCACGTCCGCCTCGACGGCCTCGATGGCTGCCGTGTCCGCGGCGTTGATGACGTGGTCTGCCCCGGCGGCGGCGGCGATCTCCAGCGGCTTGGCGTGCAGGTCCACCGCGGTGATGTGAGCGGCGCCGGCCCGCTTGAGGACCGCGACGGCCAGCGCGCCGATGGGCCCGGAGCCGATCACCAGGGCGGTCTTGCCGCGGACATCGCCGGCCCGGGACACCGCGTGCCAGGCAACCGAAGCGGGTTCGATCAGCGCAGCCGTGCGCAGGTCGATACCCTCCGGCAGGGGCCGCAGCATCCGCACCGGAAGGTTGACGAAGCGGCTGAACGCGCCGTCCGTGTGCGGGTGGCGGGCGGCACTGCCCAGGTAGGTACAGCCGGGCGACAGATTGGGCCGGTCGGCAGGGTACTTCGCCGCACCGGGTCCGGGCGTGGCCGGGTGGACGGCGACGGCGATACCCGCCTGCGGTCCTTCACCGTTGGCTGCGGCGCGGACCACCACGCCGGAAATCTCGTGGCCCAGGACCAGCGGGTCCTTCAGGATGGACTCCCCCGCGGCGCCGTGCAGCCAGTAGTGCAGGTCCGAGCCGCAGATGCCGCCGTACAGCACCTCCACCACGGCCTGGTCTTCGGCCGGTTCGGCCAGCGGCACGTCATCGATGCGCAGGTCCCCCGCGGCGTGGGCCACCAGGGCCGGGCCGGAGGCCGGCAGCTCCTCGGTCGCAGTGTCCTGGAAAGTGTTCCCTGGCATCAGACCACCACCGTCATTCCACCGTCGATAAAGATTGTTTGGCCGTTCACGAAGTCGGATCCGCTGGAGGCAAGCCAGACCACCGGGCCGGCGAGGTCCTGGGGCGTGCCCCAGCGGTGGGCCGGGGTCCGGCCGAGGATCCAGGAGTTGAACTGCTCGTCGTCCACCAGGTTCTGCGTCATCTCGGTGTGGATGTACCCGGGGGCAATGCCGTTGATCTGCAGTCCGGAGGCGGCCCACTCGGCCGTCATGGCGCGGGTCAGGTTCCGCAGCCCGCCCTTTGCCGCCACGTACGGGGCGATGGTGGGGCGGGCCAGGTCCGTCTGCACCGAGCAGATGTTGACGATCTTGCCCCGGCCGCGGGGAATCATGTGCCGCGCCGCTTCCCGGCCCACCAGGAATGCGCTGGTGAGGTCCGTGGAGATTACCCGTTCCCAGTCGGCCACGTCCAGGTCCAGCATGGGGACGCGGTGCTGGATTCCGGCGTTGTTGACCAGGATGTCCAGCGGGCCGACGTTCTCCTCAATCCAGGCGATGCTTTGGGCCGCGGCGTCGCCGTCGGTGACATCGAAGGCGACGCTGGTGATGCGTCCGGGCGGGAAGTCGGCGGCGAGCGCCGTTTCGGCTTCCTTGAGCCGCTCGGCGTTGACGCCGTTGAGCACTACTGTGGCGCCGGCGTAGGCCAGTGCGCGGGCGAGGGATGAGCCGATGCCGCGGCTGGAGCCGGTGACCAGGGCAACCCGGCCGGTCAGGTCGAACAGCGCGCTCATGCAGACGCCCCCTGCGGGGAAGAGACCTGCTGGGAAGAGGCCTGCTGGAACGGGCCCTGCTGGACCAGGTTCGCCGGGGTTTCGCCTGCGGCGAGTGCTTCGAGCTGGCGCTTCAGGAGCTTGAGGATCCTGGGCTCGAACGCGGACGCGTTACCGCCCACGTGCGGGGTGATCAGGGCGTTGTCCGTGGACCAGAGCGGGTGGCCCTTCGGCAGCGGCTCGGGGTCCACTACGTCCAGGGCGCACTGCAGCCGGCCGGAAACAACCTCGGCCGTGAGCGCGTCGGTGTCGATGACGGGGCCGCGGCCCACGTTGACCACCAGGGCGCCGTCGGGCAGGGCGGCAAGGACCTGCTCGTTGACCAGGTGGTGGGTGTTGTCATTCAGGGGCAGGACGGAGACCAGGATGTCGTGGTCCCGGGCGAGGGTTTCCAGCTGGGCCGAGGAATGGACCTGGCCGTGCTCGTCGGTACGCTCCGTGCTGCCGACGCGGGTCACCGTCACCTCGAACGGCTCAAGCCGGCGGGCCAGTTCCTGCCCGATGCCGCCGATGCCCAGCAGCAGGACGCGGCGGTCCGCCAGGGACTGGCGGCGCTGCGGTGCCCAGTTTTCGGTTGCCTGGTCGCGGACGGCCTGGTCGATGCCGCGCAGCTTGGCGAGGATGAGGCCCACCGCCAGCTCGGCGGTGGCGGCGGCGTGCACGCCTGAGGCGTTTGCCACTGCGGCGCCCGGCCCGGCTGCCTCGCGGACGCCGTCGAACCCTGTGGACTGCGTCTGCACGAACTTCAGGTCCTGCACCTTGTCCAGGTTCCCCAGGACCGCCCCGGCGTTGATGTACGGAAGGATGACGCCGTCAATGCTGCCGTGGGCCGCGTCGGGTTCGCCCTGCATGTCCCACACCACGCCCCGGAGTCCTTCGGGGAGCGGGGAGAGGTCAGCCAGGAGCTGGGGTTCGGGGAAACTGACGGTTCGTATCAACTGCATCGGTGCGGCCTATCGGGTTGGCGGTCTGGATATGGGCTGCCCGGGTCCCGGGCAGTGCGGAGTGGCTGTTCGTCAGTCCTCGCGGCGGTCAAAGGTGAGGCCGCCGGGCACCTGGAACGTGGGCATGAGTTCAAGCATGCCAACATTTACGTGCCGCGGTGTTTCGATGGCGTAATCAAGGGCGTTGACGATGTCGTCCGTAGTCAGCGACTCGTAGCCCTCGTAGTACGTCTTCCAGGCTTCTTCCATGGCCTCGGGTGAGCCGCCCATGTTGCGTCCGAAGATCTCGGTTTCCACCCGGCCCGGGCAGATTTCGGTGACCCGGATGCGCTTGCCAACGGTGTCGTTGCGGAGCTGGCGGGAGATCTGGTGCACGGCGGCCTTGGTGGCGTGGTAGACCGTGTGGCCGTAGAAGTTGTACGTGCCGGCGATCGAGCTGATGTTGACGATGTGGCCCAGGTCGCGCTCCACCATGCCGGGCAGGACCAGCCGGGTCAGCTGCAGCAGGCCGCGGAGGTTGACGTCCACCAGTTCATCGATGTCCTGCTCGGACGAGTCCAGGATGTTACCCGGGCGGGAAACCCCGGCGCAGTTGACCAGGACGTCCACGTTCAGGTCGCGGACGACGGCGGCGAGCGCGGCGGTGTCGGTCAGGTCCACCACGTGCGGGACTGCTCCCGTCCGGTCCGCCAGGTCAGCGAGGCGTTCTTTGTTGCGGGCCACGGCGTGGACGGTGAGGCCGCGCTTGGTGAGGCGTTCGGTGATGGCGGCGCCCATGCCGGTGGAGGCTCCGGTGACGAGGGCGGTGGTGTAGTCAGAAAAAGACATGTGGTTCTCCAGGTGTGGGGAATGGGAGTGCTCCTGCGCCCGGCAGCTGGGCCGGACGCAGGAGCCTGTGGGTCAGGGGTGCCTAAGCATCCCGCAGTGGTTCGTGGGCGCGGTCCTTGACGGTGCTGACCGCCGCGAGGGTACCCAGCGCCGTGATGACGGCGTAGAAGGCAGGCATGTAGATGTTGTTGGTTTCCGCAATCAGCCAGGTCATCAGGAGCGGAGCGGTGCCGCCGAAGAGGGCCGAGGAGATGTTGTAGCCCACGCCGTAGGCGGAGTAGCGGACCCGGGTGGGGAACAGTTCCACGAGCAGGATGTGAATGACTGCAGTGTGGCCGGCGAAGACGACGGCCATGATGCAGGCGCCCAGGATGGCCAGGCCCATCTGGCCGGTGGCGATCAGGGCGTAGGACGGGATGCCCAGGACGGCCATGGCGATAGCCGAACCGGCGATGACCTTCTTGCGGCCCAGGCGGTCGGACAGGGCGCCCATGAACGGGATGGCGATGCAGATGACCACCAGGCTGCAGGCGGTGACCAGCAGGGCCTCACCGATGGTGAAGTTCAGCTGCTTGCCCTTGAGGAACGTGGGCATGTAGGAGAACAGGACGTAGTAGCCGGAGCCGTTCATCAGCGGGATGAACAGTGCCAGGAGCATGGCACGGCGGTGGACCGGGCTGGCCAGGGCTTCCTTGAGCGGGTTCTTGGAAAGGCCGCCCTCTTCCTTCAGCTTCTCGAAGTTGGGGGTGTCGCTGATGGCCTTGCGGATGTACCAGCCGATGATGCCCATGGGGATGGCCACCAGGAACGGAATGCGCCATGCGAAGGAACCGAAGCCGCCGCCGTCGATCGCTGCCTGGGTGAGCCACGGGGACATGGAGAAGGCGACCAAGGTGCCGGTCAGCAGTGCTGCGAAGGAGGCGATCTGGGCGTAGGAGGTGATGACGCCGCGCTTGCCTTCGGGGGCGTGCTCGGCGAGGAAGGTCATGGCGCCGGCAGCTT
Source organism: Pseudarthrobacter chlorophenolicus A6 (assembly GCF_000022025.1). Lineage (GTDB taxonomy): Bacteria > Actinomycetota > Actinomycetes > Actinomycetales > Micrococcaceae > Arthrobacter > Arthrobacter chlorophenolicus. The sequence continues at coordinate 499,275 of NC_011886.1, read as the reverse complement.
CGCCGCCCACGGAAAAGCCCTGGACCAGGCGCAGGAGGACCAGCAGGATGGGCGCGGCGATTCCGATGGCCGCGTAGGGCGGCAGCAGGCCGATGCCGGCGGTGGCCACACTGATCAGCATGATGACGAAGACCAGCAGTTTCTGCCTGCCGATCCGGTCACCCAGGTAGCCGCAGACGACTGCGCCGAGGGGCCGGACGAAGAAGGACACCGCGTAGCCCGCGAAGACGAACAGCAGGGCGTTGTCCGGGTTGCCCGGTGCCAGGAACACCAGGGCCAGGGTACCGGCCATGAACGCGAAAATGCCGTTGTCGTACAGCTCCACGAAGATGCCCACGCAGCCGGCGGTGACAACCTTGCGTGTCTGCTTCGCAGTCAGACGGTCATTCTGCGGTGTAACCGCATTCGTTGATGTTGACATCTTGTTTTCCTTAGTGGGTTTGGGAAAAGCATTCACGGGATTCAGCTTCCTGACGCTGGGCTGAGTTCGTGCCAGCGCTCGCCGGCTCCGATGCCGAGGAGTCCGAAGACCGTGTGGATGGTGCTGCGCAGCCTGTCCAGTTCCAGGCAGGCTGCCCTGTGGGTGGCCGTTGCATCAGCAACGGTTGTCTTTCGAAAGGTGATGGTGTGTCCGGGCCTGGCCTGTGACAGGACGTCCAGGGAGCGGCTCGTGACCACTGCCAGGACCGGATAGCCTGCCGTCACGCCGCGTCCCCGGTGCAGGACCAGCAGTTCCTCCCGGGAGGGGACCTCGATGGCCCCCACCGGGACGCCGCGGGACAGCACTTCGGAGGTGAGCTGGCGTTCGGGCAGTGCGCCGCCGAGCCGGAGTCCGATGTGGTTGCTCCTGGGGCTGACGGTGTACTGCGATGTGAAAAGCAGGTCTGCGGTGTTGCCGAATTCCGCCACGTCCGGGCCGTCTGTGACGTCGATGACCGGGTGGGTGGTGAAGTCGGGTTTGGCCAGGCCCAGCCGGAACAGGGGCAGTCCGTAATGCGGCTGGGTGATGGGGGCCGTGGTCTTTTGCGTGGCGAGTTCTGTTCCCTCCACGAGCTTGAGGCCGAAGCCCACCACCGTGTCCGGGGCGCAGCTGCCCAGGAGGGTGGGTGCCGGGAATGATCCGCGGACGGCGATGTAGGCCCGGAGCCCGGTACGGATTCCGCGGACTGCCACTGTTTCGCCGGCCCGGACCGAGACCGGTTCCCACTGGGAACAGTCGCGGCCGCCGACGGTGAGGTCCAGCGGTGCACCGGTGACGGCGATCAGCAGGTCCGTGGTGGCGCGCATCCGGAAGTCGAGTGCGGTGAGTTCCAGCAGAGGTTCGTTATCCGGGTTGCCCGCCAGGATGTTGGCGGCCTTGGCCGAGAACTGGTCCAAGGCGCCGTTGACCGGGAGGCCAAAGGCGGGGCCCTTGGTGCGGCCGAGGTCGGTGACCACGGAGTGTCCGGGCTGAAGGATGACGAGGGAGCCGGTCATGGCCGCGCCTCCAGGAACTTGCCGGCGAGGTCTTCGAAGTCCTTTTCCGGGATGGCGTAAAAGCGCAGTTCGTCGCCCGGAACGTAGGGCACCAGAGGTTCGCGGGTGGCATCCAGGACGGTCAGCGGCGTCTGGCCGATGACGCACCAGCCGCCGGGGGCCGTGGCCGGGGCGATCACTGCCTGGCGTCCGGCCACGGAGACCGCCCCGGCGGGGACGGAGAGCCGCGGGTCCTTCAGCCTGGGGACGGGAAACGGGAAGTCCGGGCCGTCCATCATGGGAGAGCCTGCGGGTGCTCCCAGGCAGCGGATGACGTAGGTCTTTTCGGTGTGCCGGGCGATGACGTCTGCGGCGTCCAGGCCCTGCTGCTCAGCGACGCGGTCCAGGTCCGGTCCGTAGCTGCCGCCGTACACCACCGGCACGTCGAAGCGGCGCGGCTCGCGGACGGTGGCGCCGGTGAAGTCCAGCTGGCGCATGGCGAGGAGCACGAATGCCCGGACCTGCCGCGCGGAGGTGAGGTAGGGGTCGAATTCCACCAGCACGGAGTCGTAGGTGGGCACCGCGCCGTGGACGCCATCGACGCCGGCCGTTGCCAGCCAGCCTGCCAGGGAGTGGACGGTGGCCCAGTCGGCTTCGGGGTTGCCGGAGGTTGCCACCACCCGGAGGGCGGCGTCACCCGACTCGTGGATTTCCAGTGCCGCGGGGGCGGCGGTGGTTGGGGCGGGCATGGTCAGGAAACCTTCTGCTTCGCGGCGAGCACCTGCGCCAGCGGGGCCACGGTGACGCCGGCGGCGATCAGTTCGCTGCGGATCAGGCGGGCGAGTTCGACGGCGCCGGGGTTGTCCCCGTGCAGCAGGATGGTGTCCGCCTGAATGGCAAGGTCCGTACCCGAGGCCGTGGTGATCAGGCCTTCGCAGACCATCCGGACGGTCCGTTCGACGATGGCTGAGGGGTCGTGGATGACGGCGCCGGGCTGGCTGCGGGGAACCAGGGTGCCGTCCTCCTGGTAGGCGCGGTCGGCGATGCCCACGATGGCAACCTGCAGGCCACGGTCAGCTGCGGCGGTGGCCAGCTCGCCGTCCTGGGCGAGCACTATCAGGTTGGGATCCACGCGGACTGCGGCGTCCGCCACGGCCTGCGCGTAGTCGGCGCGGGTGGCTACGAGGTTGCCGAGGCGGCCGTGCGGTGCCAGGTGGGAGACGGATCCGCCGTGGTAGGCGGCAAAGGCCGTGAGGGCGCCGAGCTGGTAGACGACGTCGTTGCGGACCTCGTCCGCGGTGAGGTCCATGGCCCGGCGGCCGAAGCCGCGGAGGTCCGGGAAGCTCGGGTGGGCACCGATGCCCACTCCCTTGCGGACGCATTCAGCGACGGTGGCGTCCATGATGTCCGGATCGCCGGCGTGGAAACCGCAGGCGATGTTGGCGCTGGAAACGATATCCAGGAGGGCCTTGTCGTCACCGATCGAGTAGGCACCAAAACCTTCACCAAGATCCGCTACGAGATCAACTGTGGGCATTGCGGGCCTTCCTCTGCTGCATGTTCGGGGATGTAAAAAAGTGTGGCACCGGAGACTTGACTCACACAAAGACGTAATCGGTGTCACGGGATAGGGGACGGTTATGACCCCCATTTGCGGCACGTTGGCCGACACCTGGAAATGTACTTATGGCTTGTTTCGGAAATGTAAAAACAATGCGGCCAAATGACACTTCTGCGGTTTATGCAAATTGCATATGCCGTCATCGGAAGCCGCTATGACCGGAGCGGGGATAGAATGTTCTGGTCATTGGGAAGTCATCTGCAATTAACCTATGCCTGAGGCCGGGATCACACAAAGACGTAATGCCTGTCCCGCCATAGCGCCAACGTATGACCCCCCGCAGTACTGTGCCGTCCCCGCCGGAAAGAGGAACGCTATGGACACCCGCAAGCTGGCGTACTTCGTGAAGATCGTCGACTCCGGCAGCATTACCAAGGCCGCCGCCGCCCTCCATGTCGCCCAGCCGGCCCTGAGCCAGCAGGTGTCCTCCCTGGAAACGGAGCTGAAGCAGAGGCTCCTGATCCGGAGCAAGCAGGGCGTGGAGCCCACCGCTGCGGGCCACACCCTCTACCGCCACTCGCAGACCATCCTGAGGCTGGTGGAGCAGGCACGGCTGGATGTTGCAGCGTCAGGCGCTGCGCCGTCGGGGCGGGTCTCCATCGCCATCGCCCCCTACAGCATGGCGTCCAGCCTGACGCCGCGGATCATCAGCGAAGTGAACCGGCGCTACCCGGACATCGTGCTGCACCTGACGGAGATCTACGGCGGCGTGCTGAGCGAGGCCATCAAGAACGGCCGGCTGGACATGGCCCTGATTTACGAGCCCGGGCCCATCCGGGGCGTGCAGTTCACCACGCTGATCGTTGAGGACCTCTACCTGATCGTCAACGCCGGCCGTGAGCTTCCGGTGGGGCCGGACGCGGGCACCATCACCCTGGAAGAGGCCTCCACACTGGGGCTTTTCCTCCCTGAGCAGATCCACACCCTTCGCCAGGTGGTGCAGGCGGGCATCGAGGGCAAGGGGCTTAAACTGCACCTGGTGGGCGAGGTGGAATCCGTCCCTTCCCTCACGCGGCTGCTGCGCAGCGACCTGGGCGCCACGATCCTGCCGAAGTCCGCGGCGGACGCCCTGTTCCACGAGGAAGACTTCCGGGTCCTCCGGATTGTGGATCCGGCGCTGCAGTGCAAGATCGCCCTGTGCACCCCGGACCATGAGCCGCTGTCCGAGGCAGGCTCGGCCGTGCTGCTGGTCCTGAAGGAAATGCTCCAGGAAATGCTGCGCAGCAAATACCAGCCGCTCTCTGATGGAGCCCGGGAAACTCCTTAAACGCATCATAAGGCGGCCTTATCAGGTCACGCTCCATTGGTCTTATCCACGGAATTACGGAAGTCCTAGGATAAAAGCCATAAAGGGTTCGCCAACGGCGTTTTCCCGGCACAAATAATTCCTTTGGAGCCCAGCAATGAAAAAGATCACCACCCTGCAGTACCGGAAATCCTCGGACAGAAGGATCCAACTCAAGGCGAGCACCGGTTCGCATTGCCCCACGAACGGATTCTGGCGGCCCGAGGACGGACCGGCGTCGGACCCCGTCTTTGTCTTTGAAGGAAGCATGATGCCGCCGGGCAAGCGCGGTTCCACCATGTGGTACCTGGACGATTCCCAGGCAGGTCCGCCGTCGCACCTCCTGCCCGGCATGAACTGACACCCGCCACATCATCGGTTGAAATACAGTCCGGCACGGGGAAGGCCCGGAGTTCCGAAAGGAACCCCGGGCCCCGTCATTTAAGAATCGATTGCTGAGTAACTGCCGTTATGAGAGGGGCGGATTCATACGGTCGTTGCAACGAAACCGTTGAAGGGGTGTTGCGATGCCGGCGGGGTACGTTTTTGGGGATGCGGTCAGGGACGGGTTCTTTGCGCTTTTGCGGCAGGGGGCCTCGATCAGTGAGACGTGCCGCGTGTCGGGCCTGTGGTCCTCTACGGTGCGGCATTGGGTCCGGAGGATGGGCCCTGTGGAGATGTCGAGAGGCAAACGTGAAGGACCGGTAGGGGCGCCGTTTCCGGACGGCGCCCCTGGCTCGGGCAGGTTGAGCCTGTCGGAACGGGCGGTGATCATGGTCCGCCCGCGCGATGGCTGGTCCTACGCGGCGATCGGCAGGGAACTGGGCCGGGACCGATCGGTGATCTGGCGCGAGGCCAGGCGGAACTGCTGCGAGGACGGCACATACCAGTCCGACGTCGCGCAGTTGAAGGCCGGGCAGAATGCCCGCCGGCCCAAGGAGCATAAACTCGCCCATAAGCCGCTGGCCCGGTTCGTGGAGTCCGCCATGGACGAGGGCTGGTCCCCGCAGCTGTGCTCGCTGGTGCTGGCCCGTGCTTTCCCGGACGATGAGAGGATGCAGATCAGCCACGAGACGATCTACCAGGCCATTTACGTCCAGGGCCGCGGACATGTCCGCCAGGACCTGTACCGGCAGTTGAGCACCGGCCGGGCCAAACGGGTCAGCGATGGACGCGGCCGGGGCCGGAACAACAGCCCGTTCAAGGACGCGCTGAAAATCCCCGAACGCCCGGCCGAAGCCGCGGACCGGGCCGTACCCGGACACTGGGAATGCGACTTGATCCTTGGCTCGGTCGCCAGCAACTCAGCGATCGGAACCTGTGTTGAACGCTCGACCCGGTACACCATGCTGCTGCACCTGCCCAACGGCCACAGCGCAGACGAGGTCGCCAGAGCCATGATCACCGCGTTTGCGGAACTGCCGGCGGACCTGCGCAAGACCCTGACCTACGACCGCGGCATCGAGATGGCCCGCTACGCCCAAATCCAGATAGCGATCGATGCGGACGTCTATTTCTGCGACCCCCACTCGCCCTGGCAACGAGGCACCAACGAGAACACCAACAGACTCCTGCGGCACTGGTTCGCAAAAAGCACGGACCTGTCCGTCCACACGGCAAAGGACCTCAAACGGGTTCAGGACAGCCTCAACAACCGGCCACGCCCCACCCTCGGCCTCGCAACCCCCAAGCAGAAATTCAACGAACTCCTCCTCGCCGCAGCAGCCTAACCGTTGCAACCACCACTTGACTTTCCAAGGTCAAAACGGCAATTACCCAGCAATCGATGAGGTGGCGGGAGCTACAGAGCCGGCTCCAGCTCGGCGTCCTCCACCAGCAGGCCCTTGGCCTTCAGGACATCCGTCAGCTTGCACAGCTCGATGGTGGTGCCGCCGGCCTTGTAGAGGCGGATGAGTTCGTCTTCGGCGTCCACGCGTGCCTGGGACAGCTTGATGACTTCCTCGATCTCGTCCTTGCGGACCACCACCACGCCGTCGGCGTCGCCCAGCAGGACGTCCCCGGGGTAGACGATTTCATCGCCGAACACCAGGGGGTGGTTGATGGGGCCGATGGTTTCCTTGACAGTCCCCTTGATGCAGACGCTGCCGGAGAATACGGGTAGCCCGAGCTCGATCAGGTCCTTGGTGTCGCGGACGCCGGAATCGGTGACCATGGCGGCCACGCCCTTGGCCTTCATGGCGTTGCCCAGCACATCGCCGAACGTTCCGGCTTCCTCGAACTCACCGGCGGCGACCAGGACAACGTCACCCTTCTGGGCGTAGTGGATGGCCACCTGCAGCATGAGGTTGTCCCGCGGCGCGCACACTACGGTGACGGCCGGGCCACAAAAGGACATGCTGCGGTCGATCGGCTTGATCTTGGAGCTCAGCGCACCTTTGCGCCCCTGGGCTTCGTGGACTGTGGCGGAGGAGAACTTGGAGAGGCGTTCGATGGCGTCCTCGGAGGGCTTGTCGAACTTGGTCTTGACGTGGATCACGGGATGGCTCCTGGAGAGGCTGGAAAGGGAGGTGTTTCAGGGGGCGGATGCGGAACCCGGGCTCAGGAGAGCGCCAGGACCGATTTTTCGATGGCAGCGATGGATTCCTCGATCACGGGCAATCCCGTGGCGTAGGAGATCCGGAAGTACGGGCCCACGCCGTAGGCCGATCCCTGGATGACGGCCACGGAGGCGGCGTCGAGCAGATAGAGGGTGAAGTCCTCGTCATTGGCAATCAGCTGTCCGCCCGGCGTCGTCTTGCCAATGACCCCGCCGCAGTTGACGTACGCGTAGAAGGCGCCGTCCGGCGTCGCGCAGTGCAGGCCTTCGATGGCGTTGAGCCCGGCGACTGCCGCGTCCCGGCGTTCGCGGTACACGGCCACGCTTTCGCGGACGAAGGACTGGTCGCCGGTGAGTGCCGCGGCGGCGGCCGCCTGGCTGACGGACGACGGGCAGGAGGACATCTGGGACTGGAGCTTGTTAATGGCTGCCACCAGGGTCGCCGGACCGCCGGCGTAGCCCAGCCGCCAGCCGGTCATCGCGTACGCCTTGGAGACGCCGTTGGTGACCAGCACGCGGTCCTTGAGTTCCGGCGCCACGGCAACAAGGCTGGTGATGGGTTCGGCGCCGAAGTGGATCTCATCGTAGATCTCGTCGGTGAGGACGTGGACGGAGGGGTGCTCCCTGAGGACCGCAGCCAGGCCGGCAAGTTCGTCACGGGAGTAGACAGCCCCTGTGGGGTTGGACGGCGTGTTGAGGATGACCCACTTGGTGCGGTCAGTGAGGGCGGCTGCCAGCACCTCCGGAGTGAGCTTGAAGCCCGTCTCCTCCGAACAGGGGACGATCACGGGCGTGCCCTCGTTGGCCAGCACCATGTCCGGGTAGGACACCCAGTAGGGGGCGGGAATGACTACTTCATCGCCGGCGTCGAGGGTGGCCATGAACGCGGTGAAGATGACCTGCTTGCCGCCGCCTCCGATGGTGATTTCGGCGGGCGTGTACGGCTGCCCGGTCTTACGCTCGAGCGTCTGCAGGATGGCCCGCTGGAGCTCGGGTGTTCCCGTGACGGAGGTGTACTTGGTTTCGCCGCGGCCAATGGCGGCGATGGCGGCGTCCTTGATGTGCTGGGGGGTGTCGAAATCCGGTTCGCCCACCGTCAGGTCCAGGATCCGCCGGCCCTCGGCCTTGAGCTCCCGGACGCGGGCCGCTGCGGCCACACTGGGTGAGGATTTGATTCGGGTGACGCGTGACGCTGGCACGAATTCAGGCATGGTCTCTTCCAAGGGGGTCCGGGGCGGATGAGGGTGGTTCATTCGAGCGTAGGGAACGAAGGTCCCCCTTGGATAAGACCTAAAGTGCGTGGACGGATAAGCGGCCCTTATGACACTCCACCCAGAAGAATCCGCTATAGCACCACGCCAAATAGGTATTCCCCGCCAGCCAGCGGGTCCGCGTAGCGTGGCAGGCTGGACATCCTTCCCGCGCTCCGTGCCATAACGGACGACGCCGGCGGCCGGCTTTCCGCCGTCCGTCCGGGATGGTCCGCCGCCAACTTTCGTCCCAGGAGCCTTTTGGCAGCAAGGAGCCGGCCGTGCCCGCCCACCACGCCTTCCATCCAACTGCCGCTGCCGCGGCCACGCACTCCGGCGGCTCCCCCAGGGGTGCCTACCGGTACCGGGGTTCAGCCCGGCCCGACCCTGCCGCCGCCCGGGTTGGCGAGATCCGGGACCTGCTGGAGCAGCAGCGGCAGATGATTTCCCTCCGGTCCAGCCGGCTGCGGGCCCTTTTCTCCGAGCTCAACGAACGCGTGGCGCAGGCCGTCTGCGACGGCGTGAAGGTCACCACCATCGCACAGGCCGCCGGCGTGCCGGTCACCACGATCCGCGGCATCGGCCTGGGCAGGGACGGGCTGTACCCCTCGGGCCTGCCCGCCGAGGAGCAGCTGCGCAGCATATCCAGACTCGCGGACGAGGTGACCGCCGTTGAAGCGGCGCGTGCCGCCGTCGAACGCCACCGTGTCCAGGTGCTGGCGGCAGCGCGGAAGCAGCGCCTGCTGGACGATTACCAGCTCGCCTCCGCCAGCGGCCTGAAGCACGACGAAATACGCAAGATGACCCGGGGCGTGAACACCGGCCCGGAGGCCTGACCGGACGCATCCGGCAGGTTCTTCGGACCCTGTTGAGCGCTCCGAAACGGTGCTGGAATTGCCGGGCGTGAGGGGAATAATATGGCCCCGGCCCGGCGTTGTTGCCGTGTTCGGAAGTATCTGTCCAGAAGAATCGGTCGGGAAGAATCCCGTCGGAAGAACCTGTGCAGGCGATTCCGGATTTCAACAGCCAGAGAGGAGAACGTATTAATGGCAGTTGACTACGACGCTCCACGGGTGACGCCGGAAGACGAGCCGAACGTTGCCATCGAGGAGCTGAAGGCCGAAAAGCCCGGACGCCGGGAAGCTGCTCCCGATGTGGACGAGACGGACCTTGCGGACAGCTTCGAGCTCCCCGGGGCTGACCTGTCCCACGAGGAACTGCAGGTCCAGGTTGTCCCGGTGCAGGCGGATGAATTCACCTGCATGTCCTGTTTCCTGGTCCACCACCGCAGCCAGCTGGCACGGGAAAAGGACGGGAAGAAGTACTGCAGGGAATGCGAGTCCTGAGTGGTCCTGCGGAGGCGGCGGATGGCCGCTTCCGCCCGGCCCCGTTGGGCCGCTACTAACGGAAAGCCCTTTCCAAAGCTCGTTGCCACTGGTTGAATGAAGCACGCGACCCTTCTCCAACCACACAGAACGGCTTTCACAGTGCGCATCAATGACAACGGGGCATGGTGCTGGTTTCAAGACGAACGCGCCCTCATCGATCCGGCCAACAACACTCTGCTGGTGGGTTCCGTCGCCGCACCGGAGGGGCTTGGCGGTGCTGAACGGGGCGGCAACATCGAGGTGGCAGTCCTTGACTTAGCCACGGGGCAAAGCCAGGTCCACGTGCTGCATGAACGGCTGGAATCCGACGACCACAACGCCCCGGCGCTGCTGATCCGGCCGGATGGCAGGTACGTGGCCATGTACGCCAGGCACAAGACGGACAACTACTCCCGCTGGCGCGTCTCCGTCCGGCCGCATGACGCCTCCGAGTGGGAGCCCGAGCAGGTCTTCGACTGGACCGAGCTGGCCGGCGGCCGCGGCGCCACCTATTCCAACCTGCACTGGCTGGAGGCCGAATCCCGCGTCTACAACTTTGTCCGCGCCATCAATGACGATCCCACCATGCTGGTGTCCGGGGACGACGGGACCACCTGGAGCTACGGCGGCAAGCTCTTCACCCGCCCCAAAGTGGGCTACGTCAACGGCTACACCCGTTACTGGGGCAATGGTGTGGACCGGATCGACCTGATCACCACGGACCACCACCCCCGCGACTTCAACAACAGCATCTACCACGGCTTCATCCGCGGCGATGCGCTGCACGATGCCGAGGGCCAGGTGGTGAGCAAGCCGCTCCTGGGGTCCACGGGCATCAACCAGGACACCCTCACCACCGTCTTCCGGGCCGGGACCGAGATCGACGGCGACATCCTCACCCACGCCTGGACCGCAGACCTGCGCGGTCAGGGCAACCAGCTGGCGGCCATCATCAGCTGCCGGGCCAACGACGTCAACGGGCCCCTCCAGCGGGAGCAACGGCTCGACGTCGACGACCACCGGCTGCTGTACGCGCGCTTCGACGGAACGGACTGGGCCCTGCATCCGCTGGCTGTGGCCGGCCCGGGCCTGCTCCCCCACGAGCAGGACTACACCGGGCTGGGTGCCGTGGATCCCAACAACCTGGACCAGGTCTACATCTCCGCGCCGGTCCACCCCGGCACCGGTGAGGCCACGGACCATTACGAGATCTACCGGGGACGGACGGCCGACGGCGGTGCCAGCTGGAGCTGGACCGCGGTGACGGAAAACTCCGGCATGGACAACCTCCGCCCCATCGTGGTGCCAGGAGATCCGTCCGTCCACGCCGTCCTCTGGTTCCGCGGCAGCATGAGCTCGTCGCAGGCGTACACGGCAGAAGTTGTGGGGCGCGTCAGCCGCCTGAACGAGTCTGATCGAACCGCCCAAACCCGTTGACCCGTCCGGGGCCCCCGCAAAGAATGGTTGAAACGATATTTCTCACACACCGGGGAGACCCTTGCAGTACCTTCCAGAGGGCCGCCCGGTCCTGACCGTTTCCACCCTGGGCGCCCCCGGCGAAGGGCTCGGCACCGTGCTGGGCTGGCTGGCCGCGAACGGCGTATCAGGCGTTGAACTGCGGCTCGCGCCGGGCGAGATAGCGGCGCCGGCGATGACCCGGCAAGAACGCGCACGGCTCCGCTCCGAAGTTGCGGACGCCGGCGTGGCCATCACCGGACTGGCCAGCTACATCCGGGTGGCGGACCCGGCGCCGGACGAACTCGTAGTGGGCGCCCTGGAGGCCGCACTGTTCCTGGCCGCCGACCTTGGAGCACCCACGGTCCGGGTCTTTCCCGGCGCCCCCACGGAGCCCGCCGACTACCAGGAGGTTCCCCGGACGACGGCGGCCCGGCACGAAGTCGACGCCCTCGCCGCCCGCCGCCTCACCGCCGTCGGCCGCCTCGCCGAAGAGCTGGACGTGTTCCCGGCGCTGGAAACCCACGATTCCCACCCCCGCGGACAAGACATTGCCGCCATCCTGGCCCAAGTGGAGGGAAGGGTGGGTGCCGTGTGGGACCTGATGCACCCCTGGCGGGTGGGCGAAGGCCTTGAGGATACCTGGAACGTCCTGGCGCCGTGGCTCATCAGCGGCCTGGGCAGTGTCCAGGTCAAGGACGCCGGGCTGCCGGCGAGCCGGACCCCGGTGCCGATCGGGGACGGCACCCTCCCGGTGGACGGATTCGCGCGGCTCCTCAGGGACCGCGGCTACACCGGACTGCTGTGCCTGGAATGGGAGAAGGCGTGGCACCCCGATGCGGTCCGGCTGGACACCGCACTGGAGTCCACCAAGGCGTGGTACCTCCGCCACTGGCCGGACCGCCCTCCCGCCGACAATTCCCGGAACCAGCCAGCCCCAGCCCGAGACACCGTTGTGGAGACGCCGTGAACCCCCAGCCAGACCTCAGTTTCGACTACTCCCCCTGGACCTTCCAGGCCAACGCCACCGCCGCACAGCGCGAGGCGCAGCTGGAACGGCAGCAGGCGCTGGCGGGCAAGGACGGCATCACCATCGGCGACGCGGCCTACGTGTCCCCGCTCGCCATGGTGGACCCGGACAGCCTGGCCCTGGGGGACGAATCGCTGATCGCCGCCCACGCGTACCTCACCGGGGACCTGCGGATCGGCAGCAACTGCACGGTGAACGCTTTCACGGTGGTGCGCGGCACCGTCAGCATGGGCGACGGCGTCCGCATCGGCGCGCACACCTCCATCCTGGGGTTCAACCACTCCATGGACCCCTCCCAACCGGTGTTCCGGCAGCCGCTCACCAGCAAGGGCATCGTTTTGGGCGACGACGTCTGGATCGGTTCCAACGCGGTGGTGCTCGACGGCGTCACGGTGGGTTCCCACGCGGTCCTCGCCGCCGGGGCCGTGGTGACCAAGGACGTGCCCGACTGGGCGGTGGTTGGCGGCAACCCCGCACGGTTTATCCGGGACAGGCGCACGCCGCGCAAGGCCGCCAGCGGGCAAGGGGCCGCCGCCAACGGTGAGGGGATCCTGCGGGAACGGCTGGCGTCCTTCGCAGGAACGGCCCGGGCCGATGCACCGGCGATCATCGCCCGCTCATGGCAGCAGGAGGCGTCCGGCACCGGAGGCTTCGGCGAGGGCCGCTACGTGGACCGGCCCGGCGCGGCGGCAACAGTCCGCGCCCACTGCGATGCGGTGGAAATCGCAGATCTCCTGCTCCGCGCGGCTCCCCCGCAGCTCAGCAGGGACGCGCACGTGGACCGGCTCGCGTCGCTGCAGGATCCACGGACCGGGCTGGTGCCCGAGTACGGCCCGGACGGACTGCCGGCCGCCGGTGAACTGGCTTTCGGGAACGGGGCGGCCACGTACCATGTGCTCTCCGTGGGGTACGCCCTCGATCTGCTGGGCAGCGGCTTCAAGCACCCCATCCACGCCGTGGCGGGGACCGGACCAGCCGATCTGGCGGAACGGCTGAACGCGCTGCCGTGGCGGAAGGAAGCTTGGGAGTCCGGCGCCTGGGTGGATGCCTGGGGAACTGCGGAGTACTGGAACCTGGCCCGGACCGCGGAGGGCCCTGGAAGCACCGGCACCCTGGAGGCCCTGTTCGGCTGGCTCCTGACCCGGGTCAACAGCGCCGCGGGAACCTGGGGAACGCCGTCGGCCGATACCCGGCTCAAAGTGGTCAACGGCTACTACCGACTCACCCGCGGCACCTTCGCCCAGTTCGGCCTTCCGGTTCCCCACCCGGAACAACTGATCGATACCGTCCTGGAGCACGGGGCTGATCCCCGGTACTTCGCGGCCGGCCGCCAGAACGCCTGCAACGTGCTGGACGTTGTTCATCCGCTCTGGCTCGCACGGAAACAGGTGACGCACCGGGAGGCTGACATCAAGGCCTGGGCATCAACCCAGCTGGACCACGCCCTGGGCCAGTGGCACCCCGGGCAGGGCATGGCCTTCAGTGCGGCACCGGAAAGCGGCCAGCAGAACCTGCCCGGCCTGCAGGGCACCGAAATGTGGCTCAGCATCATCTGGTACCTGGCGGACCTGCTGGGACACTCGGAGGCGCTGGGCTACCGCCCCCGCGGCGTGCACCGGCCAGAGCCGGCGTTCCTGCTTCCCACGCTGTAGCCGCGCGCCGGAACCGGACTGTTCATTGAATGAAAATCTGGCCTGACGCGCGGCAGACAGTCCGTCATGCTGGTGGGGACTCACTCTCCGGCCGTGCCGGGCGACCCGAAAGAAGGAACCGATGTCCCTCAGCGTGGAGGAAATGAACAAGCAGCTGCCGGTGGCCAATGCGCTGCCGGGCGAGGCCGTCCCGTACTACATGGCCTCCGGCGAGGGCGCCAGGTATGAAATCAACGGCCAGCTGGTCACGGTCATCGCCCGGGCTGCTGACACCGGCGGTATTTTCAGCGCCGCCTACATCTCGGGCGGCATGGGCGCGGAGTCCCCGTTCGTCAGCCACGCCATCGAGCACAAGACCCTCTACGTCTTCGACGGCATCCTGCACGTCTGGCTGCCCGGCGAAAGCCGCATCCTCACTCCCGGCGATTCGGTGGTCATCCCGCCGAACACGCCGCACGCCTACCGCATGGCCAGCCATTACACCCGGTTCCTGAACTGGATGACGCCCGGCGGCGGCGAGGCGTACTACGAGCGGGTGGGCACGCCCATCGATTCGCACGTCCCGCCGGTCCGCCCCGGCCACAAAGCAAGCCTGCAGGAGCAGGCAGAGGTGGGTGCCGAGTTCGGTATCACGTTCCCGGACGTGGAGCGCGTGGCGCCATCGTTCAAGCACGACGCCGGCCTGCCGCCCACGCAGAGCCCGTACTTCCTCAGTACCGGGGAGGGTGAGCGGCTGGTCAGTTACCAGACGATGTTCACCTACCTGTCCCGCCCGGCCAACACCGGCTCCAACTACTTCGCCGTGCACACCAAGGGCGCCAAGTCGCCCTACATCCCGCTGCACTTCCACTCCGAGCACACGGAGAACTTCCTCTGCACCGAGGGCCGGATGTGGCTCTACGCCAACGGCCGCGAGGTACTGCTGACCAAGGGGGACTTCCTGCACGCCCCCGCCGGCACCATCCACTCGTTCGCGTTCGACGCCCACAACACCCAGATGGTGGGCTTCCTGACACCGTCCGTCTTCAACGGCTTCTTCGAGTACTTCAACAAGCCCACCGAGGACTACATGTACACCGAGGGCGGCGAGCCGTACATGGACATGGAAGGCTTCGGCCGCGCCCAGGCGGAGATGGACCTGACCGTCGTCGGGCCCCCGCCGCAGCGCCGCGCAGCCCTGGACATCCCCTAAACGGACATGACGAAGGCCCGGACTTCCGAAAGGAAATCCGGGCCTTCTGCTGTTCAATGACCGTTCATTGCAAGTGCTTCTTCAGCTCACGGCGCCGTACTGCAGCGGTGAACCACAGCCGAAGAGCTGCAGCTGCACCAACCGCCAGGAAAGCGTAGAGCAGGCCTTCCGACGTCGAGGCGGTCCGCGGAACCAGGACAAACCAGGCCACAGCAACGATCACCGCTATAACGCCCAGGTAAACAATTCTTTCGATATCCACAAGCTTCCCCCTTTTGGCCTGTATGTCCTCCCACCGTAACCGGGACAGCAGTCCCACATCGGGTAAGAAGGGCACGGTCCGGTGGTTGTTACAGAGTTGCGATGTCCTGTGGCAACCACCGGCCACGGGCCCTTCCGCGGGTCAGGGGGTGGCCTGCCTGACGAGTTCGCGGCCGTAGTCGTTGCCGTTGGGGGTGCGGACCACGGTGTGCATGTGGAACGGGGCCGGTTCATCGTTGCTGAGGAACACCCCGGTGTGGTGGTCCAGTTCCAGCACCACCACCGGGCTCTGGAGGCGGAGGTAGAACGCATCCTCCCCCTCCCAGCCGCCGATCCAGCTGAAGTACGTCTCGCCGTACTGCTCCTGGATTTCCCGACGGCGGGCCGCGCGGGGTCCGTCCGGAAGGTAGCCGATGAAGTCGTCCACCACGGCGTCCAGGAGTTCGCGGGCTTCCGCCGGCATGTCCGCCACCAGGATGCCCTCGTACGGGATCACCCTGTTGTCCTGGAAGCAGCCGCCCAGGTGCCGCTCGTCGCCGGGGTGGATCCGGCCCTCGGGCATCGCCGGGTCAACCATGGCGCCGTAGGACACTGCACGTGAACGGAGCTCGGCCGGCAGTGCTCCCATCAGCTGCCGGGCCAGGGCGATGCGTTCCTTGAACACCTTCACGCCCCGGTGCGGGCCGGCGTCGATCATGTCCGGCTCGGCCCCCATGAACACCGGCGAGATGACCAGCTGAGTGCCGGCCACCAGGCAGTTCAGCGCCGCGTGGTGGCCAAAGAGCTGCCACCCCCACGGTTCCGTTTCGGACGGCTCCCCGTAGAGGGCGAAGTTGTAGCTGAACTCGTTCATCAGCAGCGGCAGTTCCACCAGCTCGCCCAGGAAACCGTTGATGCGCATCAGGTTCCGGACCAGCTCAAACCCTTGCCCGGACAGGCTCGCCTCCACCACGCCCAGGATCGCGTCCCGGGCCGGCCCGCCGAGCTCGTCCAGGCGCAGCCCGGTGTCGTGCTGCATGAACTCGGGGTTGGCCCAGCTCTGCCACTCGGGCGCGTCCACGGCGTAGGACAGCTTCCGCGCCTGTTCCGGCGTGAGGGTGCCGAGGAGCTTGCGCGCGGCGGCCACCATGTCCGCCGTCGGCGCCTCCTCCCCCGGCCGGGCGGCAGCGAGCGGAAACAGGCCCCCGCGCCGCACGCCGTCGCTGGTGATGCCGGTGAACGGCTGCGGGTAGAGCTTCTGCCAGCCCTCGATCATGGGCCCGGCGAAGGAGTCGGTCTTCGCGGCCTCGGCGTAGTCGCGGGCGTTCAGGCCGCGGATCTCCGCAACGCGCGGGTGGTCCGGGGCGAACAGGTAGTCACGGAATGACGGCGTTGGCACGGGTGCTCCTCGCTGGAAAGTCTGCTGCTGGAAAATCTGGGATTTCTGTGGCCGGGACGTGCTCAGGCCCAGTGGCTGCGGTTTCCTGCGGCGCTCCGGGAAGCCGGCCCGCGGCAAGGGACAGTGCGGCCGCGGCGGCTTCGGCGGAGTTGCCCCGCCAGGCCACATGCTGGTCGGGCCGGACCAGTACGGCTTCGGCTCCCCACATTTCCGAAAGACGGGTGCCCGCCTCGGTTAGTCCCACGGCGGCGACGGTCACCGGAATGCCCTGCCGGGCCGCGGCTTCCACTACCGGCGCAAAAGCCTCATCCGCCGGCACCCTACCCAGCGCACCGGCGTCGGCCAGCAGCGTGAACCCGGGGCCCAGCGCACTGTACAGGGAGTAGGACTCCGCCAGCCAGGCATGCGGCAGCAGTGACCCCGGGCTGGCGGACGGGACGTAATGGATGGGGTCCTCAGGCGGCACAGGCAGGCCATCGGGCACCACCAGGGGCGAATCGGTATACGCATAACCGAGCACCAGCCCCAGGGAATCGAACTCGCTCTGCTTGACGGCCAGGGCTTCGCGGGCGGCACGCCGGGCGGCGTCGCCGGCGGGCCCGGACGCCGCAAGCTCCGGATCCGCGAAGTGGTACGCCAGCGCCTTGCCGTTCCGGGCGGCGTCGCCGATGGTGCGGGCCGCCACCGGCCGGCGCTCCTGGCCGTAGCTGGCCAACAGCGCAGAGCCGCCCCAGCCGTTGATGGTGGCGGCGAGCTTCCAGGCCAGGTTGGCGGCATCGCCGATGCAGGTGTTGAAGCCGTGCCCGCCCCACGGCGGGTTGAGGTGCGCGGCGTCGCCCACCAGGAAGACGGTGTCCCGGCTGTACTCGGGGGCCAGCAGCATGCGGGCGGTCCACGGATCTGTGGCGAGCACCTCGATGTCCACCTCGGCGCCCACCAGAGCGCGGACCATGGCGCCTGCGTCCTGCATGCTGACGGTGAGGGCAGGGTCCACGCCCTGCACGATGGCCCACCAGGTGCCGGCCAGGTCCATGGGCCCCACCATGCCGGACGTTTCCGCGCCCACCACCCAGTACTGCACGGCCGGGTCCAGCGTGATGGCGGAGGCCAGCGACTCCGATCGGAACAGGATGCTGATGTTGGACAGCGCCGCGGAGCCGCCCTCCAGGCGGATCCCCAGGCTGCGGCGCACGGCGGAGGACCCGCCGTCGGCCCCGATCACATATCCGGCCGCGATGGTGCGCGACGTGCCCGAGGCATCCGCGATGACGACGACGGCACCCTGCGCAGCGGTATCCTCACCGGCGCCTGCACTCACCCCAGCGATTTCAACCTGCGTGACAGACCATCCGGTCACGAAGGTCACCAGCGGATTCTCCGCGGCGGCGGCCCGGAGCACTTCCTCGAGGACCGGCTGCGGCACCTGCTGCCCGCCTTCGGGCTGCGGGCGGTAGCGGCCGGGAACCAGCTGGAAGGCGTTGCGGAAACGCCGCAGCTCGTGTGCGGCCAGACCCGTGAGACCGGTGCAGAAGATGACATCCTGGGCATAGTCCACCGGCAGCGGCGACGCGTCCCGGAGCGCCCCCGCAAGCCCCAACCGGCGCAGGTGGGTCATGGTGCGGGCATTGGTGGTCTTGGCACGGGGCCTGGTGTGGTCAACGCCGGTGCGGGGTTCGATGACCGTGCTGGCAACGCCGCGGGAGGCGAGATCCAGCGCCAGGAACAGTCCGCTGGGCCCGCCGCCGGCAATGAGGACCTGGGCCGTGTCCGGGATGTCCGCCGCATCCGTCACGGGGAAAATGCGCGGGAAGGTGCCCTGCAGGGTGTCCATCAGGCACGGCTCCGCAGGGAAATATCGCCCACCGGAGTGGTCAGGCTGCCGAGCTTCTCGATCTCCACCACCACGGTGTCGCCTGGCTGCAGCAGCCACTGCGGGGTGCGGGCGTAGCCCACGCCTTCCGGGGTGCCGGTGGCGATGACATCGCCCGGGTGCAGCGTGAAGGTCTGGCTGATGAGCGAGATGATGGCCGGGACGCTGAAGATCATGTCCCTGGTGTTGCCGTTCTGGGCTTCGAGGCCGTTGACGAGCGTCCGGACCTGGAGCCCGTCGCGGAGATCGCCCACCTCGTCGCGGCTGACCAGCGGTCCCAGGGGACCGCTGAAGTCGCCGTTCTTGCCCAGCGTCCACTGCGAGGTCAGTTTCTGGGCCTTGCGGGAGGTGATGTCGTTGAAGGTGGAGTAGCCGAAGACGGAGTCCGCCGCGGTGGCCTCGTCTGCCGATTCGACCCGGCGGCCCACATAGGCGGCAACTTCCCCTTCCCAGTCCAGCCCGGCCTCGCCTGCGGGGACCGGGACAGGGACGCCGCCCACAGACAAGGATGCCGTCCAGCGGGCGAACAGAGTGGGGTACGGGGGCAGTTCCTGGTCCTTGAAGCTTCCTTCAGCCACGTGTGCCTTGTAATTCAGGCCCACGCAAATCACCCGGGCTGAGGCGGGGACGAGGGGCACCTCGGTGACGCTGTCCCGTTCCAGCCAGGCGCCGGCGTCGGACGCGTCGTTGCCCTCCGCACCGGCCTGGGACGCACCGCCGGCAACCACCGTGACGGCCTTGTCCTGCCAGCCTTCGGGGTCGGCCCAGAAATCGGCGACGGTGGCGAGCGGAAGGACGCGTGATCCGGCGAGGGCTGCCGCCCAGGGTTCGCCGTTGCGGTTGATGCCGATGAACTGCATGAGGTGGCCTTTCAGGTCTGGCGGCCGGGCAGGCGGGCTGCCCGGGCGTGGTGGGAAATCAGTGCTCCGACTGGCGGCGGAGGAAATCGAGGGTTGCTGCGGTGGCCGTTTCGGCAGCCGCGCTGCTGCCGTCCGGGGTGGCCCACATGTGGTCCGCACCGTCCAGCAGGAGGAGTTCGACGGCGGCGCCCGCGTCTTCCAGCGCCCCGGCAAGGCCGGCGGACTGGGCCGCTGGGACGAACCGGTCCGCCGTTCCGTGGATGAGGAGGAACGGCGGGGCACCAGCATGCACGTAGGCGAGGGGGCTGGCGGCCCTGGCCTTGTCCGGTGCGTCGGCGGGCTGGGCGCCGATCAGCAGGGCTTCCCTGGAACCCGGGTCGTCGGCGCGGGCAACGGCATCGGGCCGGGCCTGGGCGCCCATTCGCACCAGGTCGGTGGGCGGATACCAGGCCACTACCGCGGCGACGCTGTCCGCCGGGTCTGTGCCGCCGTCGTCCGTAAATGCGGCCGACCCTCCCGTCAGGCCAACCAGGCTGGCAAGGTGGCCGCCCGCGGAATCTCCCCACGCGTAGATCCGCCCTGGGTCCACGTTGTAGGCGGCGGCGTGGGTCCGCAGCCAGCGGACAGCTGCCTTTGCGTCGTGCAGCTGGGCGGGAAATGTGACGGTGTCCGTGAGCCGGTAGTCTGCGGAGGCCACCACGAAGCCGGCGTCCACCAGCTGTTCAATGGGGCTGAGGCCGAAACCGTCCACGGTGGGACCCAACGAGGACCGCTCCCCCGTCCGCCAGCCGCCGCCGTGGAAGTGGACCACGGCAGGGTGTGGGGCGCCGGTGCGCCGGGCGGGATCCGCCACGGGGAGGTACAGGTCCAGCAGCAGCGGCGCTCCGCCATCGGGGCGGGCGAACTCGATTCCCCGAAGGATCCGCCCCGCCGTCGTCGTTGACTCCATGTGTACCGCGCCGTTCTGTCCCGTAATGATCCCGTGCTGACTGCCTGACAAGCCGCCCGGTGTGGGCTGCGTCATGAATCAACTGTGGGGTATCGGGGAGCCGCGCGGCGCGGCCGGTTTCACTGAATGAAAAGGCTTGCGGAGCGAAAGCCTTATCGGGGCTGGTAGTGCGCGGCCAGCTTGGCCAGGCCTTCATCGAGCGACACCGCGGGGGTCCAGTCCAGGAGTTCCCGGGTGCGGCGCTGGTCGAACCAGTGGGCCGTGGACAGCTGCTCGGCCAGGAATTTGGTCATGGGTGGCTCTTCCGTGCGTCCGGCCCACAGCCAGATCTTTTCCACCACAGCCCCAATGCCCCGGGCCACGGCTCCGGGAACGGCCCATGACGGTGCCGCAACGCCGCCGGCTGCGCAGATGCCTGCGATGAGTTCACCCACCGGCCGGGGTTCGCCGTTGCTGACCACCACCGCCTGGCCGTGGACCTTCTCCATGCGTTCCAGCGCGGCCACCATGGCGGACGCCGCGTTCTCCACGTAGGTGGTGTCGATCAGGGCCGCCCCGGCGTCCAGCAAGGGCAGGCGGCCGACGGCGGCCCGCGCCAGGACGCGCTCCACCAGTTGGGTGTCGCCCGGGCCCCAGACAATGTGCGGGCGCACGGCGGCCACCCGGAAGCCCGGGGAATCTGCGGCCAGGGCCAGCAGTTCGGCGGCTCCCTTGGTACGGGCGTAGTCGCCGTGGGCGTGCTCCGGGTCTGCTGGGCCTGCTCCCAGCCCCACAATGGCGGCGCCGGAGTTCGCCACTGACGGGGACGAGACGAACACGAAATCCGGGACCCCTGCCTCCCGGGCGGCTTCCAGGAGAAGGCGGGTGCCCTCGATGTTCACCTCGTCGAACTCCGCCGCGCGTCCCGTGAAGGAGACCTTCGCGGCAAGGTGGATGATGCCGTCCTGGCCCCGGACGGCATCCTTCAGTACCCGGGCGTCGGTGATGGACCCGCAAAGGTCCGTGGCGCCGTCGACCCCCGACGGGCGCCGCTGCAGCGTGGTGACGGTGTGGCCCTCGCGGACCAGGAGCCGCGCTACGGTGCCGCCCAGCATGCCGCTGGCGCCGGTGACGAGGACCTTCATGGCTTTCCCGGCCGGCCGCCGGCCAGCACGCGCGTGGCCCAGCGTGATAGCCGCGTCCTGTCGATCTTGGCGTTGTGCCGGATGTCGGTGGGCTGCGCGGGAACGGCCAGCACCGCGGAGATTTCGACGCCGGCCGTGCGGGCTGCCGCGCGGACGCTTGCGGCGAGTGCGGGTTCTGCTGGACCCGCGGTGCGCGTTGGAGGCACGGTTTCGACGACGGCCACCACCGCCTGCGTGCCGGCCGGTCCGACGCCTGTGACGGCGGCCAGGCGGACGCTGTCCAGCCGTTCGATGGCCTGCTCGGCACCCACGGGGGTTACCGCGGCTCCGGGTGCACTCACCACGTGGGCGAGGCGGCCTTCCACCCAGAGCCCGCCGGCGGCGTCGAAGTGCCCCACGTCCCCGGTGCGGTGCCAGCCGGGGATGCCGGCGCTCTCCCGCTGGGTCAGCCAGAGCCTGTCGTACGAGTCCTTGACGTGCGGGGCGCTGACCAGGATTTCGCCGGTCACGCCGGCGTCCGTCACCGGGGTGGTTCCGGACGCGGTGCCGTCCGCCGCGAGCGGGATGATGGCAAGGCGTGCTCCGTGGACGGGTTTGCCGACGCATACGCCGTTGCCGCCGCCCTGGAGGGTTCCGGCCGCCGTTTCGGCGTCGGCTTCCCTGATCTGTTCCAGGCTGATGTCCGTCACCGGAAGGGCTTCGGTCATCCCGTAGGGGGTGTGCAGCGAGGCCGCGGGGACCAGTTGCTGGACCTCTGCCAGGAGCGGTTCCGGGACGGGGGCTCCGGCGGAGAGCAGAAGCTCTACTCGTGCCAGCGCCTTGAGCCCCGCCTCATCGAGGTCTTCGCGGGTGGCGACGACGTTGCGGAGCGCCGCCGGCGAGGCAAACACCACTGTGGCATCGATGGCTTTAGCGGCCTCGGCCAGCGTGCGGGCCGTCAATGTGCGGGGCGCCGTGACGTCCATGGCCGGTGTGACGGACACTGCACCCAGCGCCGGGCCGAGGAGCGCGAAGGGAGCGAAGCCTGCTACCAGGTTGGACCCTGCCCGGATGCCGAAGGTGTTGGCCACGGTGTCCCGCATCGCGGCCAGCTGCCGGTGCGTGTAGAGCACGCCCTTGGCCGGCCCGGTGGACCCAGAGGTGAAGAGCACGGCGGCGGGGGCGTCCGGGTCCAGGGCGTCCGGGTCCAGTGCGTCCGGGTCCAGAGCGTCGGCGTGCTCTGCGGCTTTGCGGCCGGCGCCGGAGCGGGCCAGTTCCGAGAGGGAGGTTTCGGCTCCGAGGAGGCGGCGGCGCGCCCCCGGGAGGGTGCCCGCGCTGATCCGACGGCCGGGCCAGCCAAGGGCGGCGGCGGCAGCCAGCGCTTTGTCGATGCCGATGATGAAGTCCGGGGTAGCGCCCTTCACGGCACGGCTCAGGCCCTTGGTTCCCAGTCCGGCGTCGGCCACCACCACCACGGCGCCGAGGCGCAGGCAGGCGTAGAGGGCCACTGTGAGGTCAACCCCGGGCGGCACCATCAGGCTGACCCTGCTGCCGCGCTGCACTCCGGCTTGTTCCAGCCCGGCAGCGAGGTCCGCGATTCTCTGTTCCAGCTGCTGCCAGCTGAGCGACCGGGCTGCGGCGCCACTGGGGGCCATCTCCACGACGGCGGAACCCGTGCCGGCGGGCCCTGCGGCCTGCTCGTCCAGCAAGGTCCAGAGCGGGCGGAATCCAGCGGCCTCCGGGGCCGCCGGGCTGGCTGCGGTCTCCGGCGTCGCCGAGCCGGCCTCGATTCCCGGATCGCCAGTAGGGGCGGCAGAGGTGTCAGCGGCGGCGTCAGAACCTTCACCGCCCAGACCGCTGGCAGAACCAGCACCCTCACGGGCGGCCAGCCACTCAAACACCGGTGTGGCGATGTCCCGGTCCTCCGCCACAAGGTGTCCGGCGCCCTCGAAGCGGTGGACCTTGGCGTGCGGAAGCCTGCCGATGAGGTCCTTGAGGTAGCGGTCGGAAAAGATGGGATCGCGGGGCCCCCACAGCATCAGGGCCGGGACCGTCAGCCCGCGCAGCCCCTCCGCCACGCCGGCCAGCGCCGCAAAACTGGGATGGAATTCGTCCACCGGGATATCGGCCACGAAGTTGCCAACACCGGACCGCCGGCTGGCACCCCGGTAGGGGGCCATGTAGGCGGCGTGGACGTCGGCGGCGAGCGGCGGGTGGGCCAGCGAATGGGTCACCCGCAGGAAGGCGTCAGAGGTTACCGTTCCCCACTGGTGCACGGCGGGGTGCAGGGCCAGCCGGAGCGCCGGCGGAATTTTCGAGGTGGACGGCTGGTGGACGGCTGTGTTGGTCAGGACCACCCCGGCGAGCTGGTCCTGGTGCGCCAGTGCCCAGCCCAGGCTGATGACCCCGCCCCAGTCGTGTCCCACGGTGACCACTGGACCGTCCAGGCCGAGCGCCGTGGTGAGGTCGCCCAGGTCGTTGACCCGGTCCGCGAGGCGCCGGAACGTGCCGGTGCGTTCCGAAAAACCCATGTCCAGCTGGTCCACCGCCACCACGCGCCACGGGTGGGCGGGATCGGACCCGGCGGCAAGCAGTGTCCGCCAAAGGTAGGACCAAGTGGGGTTGCCGTGCACGCAGAGCAGGGTGCCTTCGGGCGTCAGCCCCCTGGCCTCAAGCTGGGCGCCGTTATCGAGGACGTGCCAGTGGCGGACCGTTCCGGGCTCATCCGCACCGGAGGTGGAGGGAACAGCAAGTTCGCGGGACCACTGCGGATCCACGCCGGGCCAGGCGGCGGCTACCAAACGATTTCAATCATGGCGGTGTTCAGCCCGGAGCCCACACCCATGCACAGGACCCGGTCCCCGGCTTCGAGGGACTGTGATTCCGCGGCAAGGGTCATGGGCAGCGACGCCGGTCCCACGTTGCCCCAGTGCGGGAAAGTGATGGGCACCTTGGTCGGGTCCAGGTCGATGGCATCGATGATGGCCTGGGTGTAGGCGTTGCTCACCTGGTGGGTGACGTACCGGTCCATGGTGGCCCAGTCCCACTCCGGCTGCGCCTCGTGCCAGGCGTCCACCACAAGCTGCAGGCCGCCGTCGAGCAGTCCCTTGGTGTCTGTGTTCATGCCGTCGATGCCGCCCACGCACAGTTCGTGGTGTTCGGTGCCGGCGCGCATCACCCCGCCCACCAGGCGGTGCGCGCCGGGGTGTCCGTCAGCGGGCCCAAGGACGGCTGCGGCCGCGCCGGAGCCCAGGGTGAGGGTGGCGAACTCGCGGTTGAAGTCCTCGCGGGTGGTTTCGGGCCTCTGCAGCCGGGCGAGCGTGGCCTCCTGCGTCGCTTCGGCGTCCTCAGCGTTGACGATCACGGCGTACTTGATCTGGCCGGAGTCGATCATGTTGGCCGCGAGGGTCAGGCCGTTGACGAATCCGAGGCACGCGTTGGCGAGGTCGAAGTTCATGGCCGACGACGGCAGGCCGAGTCCGTGGTGGATCTTCACCGCAACGGACGGCTCCAGGTTGCGCCGGGTCACCGAGGTGTTGATCAGCAGGCCAACCTCGGACGCTTCCACGCCGGCCTCGGCAAGGGCCTTGGCTCCTGCTTCGATGGCGGCGTCGTCAAAGGATGTGCCAGGCGCCCACCAGCGGCGGTGCGTGATCCCGGCGACGCGCTCCAGGAGCCGGGGCGGGAATTTCAGCCGCTGCAGTGTCGATGCCAGCCGGCGGTCGAAGTCAACGGAACTCACGATCCTTGGAGCTTCGACGCTGCTCACCGAGAGCAGCGCGGTGTTGGTGTGACGGAAGGTTGCATTACCTACCAATTCAAGCCCCTGTTCGTTTCTGTCCTGCGGTGTCTATTACCCACCGGCGCAGGAGCTTAACTATGCAGGCAAGTACCCCGTCGTGCACATTTATTCCCGGGTCACTGCGGTGCCGGGGTGTCCTTGAGGGGGCGGCGGGCCAGCCAAGCTGCCACTATGGCGCCTGAAATATTGTGCCACAGCGAGAAAACGGCGGACGGCAGCGCGGCCAGCGGGCTGAAGTGTGCCGTGGCCAACGTAGCGGCCAGTCCGGAGTTTTGCATGCCGACTTCGAAGGCCAGGGCGCGGCGCGCCTTGTCATCCAGGCGGCCTAGTTTTCCGGCGAGGTAGCCCAGTCCCAGGCCGAATCCGTTGTGCAGGACCACGGCCAGGAACACGATGCCGCCGGCGGCAACGATCTTGCTGGCGCTGCCGGCCACCACGATGGCCACAATGAGGGAGATCACGACGGCGGACGCCCACGGCAGTGCCGGCAGCACCTTGTCCACGAGCTTCTTGAGGAACAGCCGGGCAAGCAGCCCGGCGACCACCGGGAGGAGGACCGTGTTGAGGATGTCCACAACCATGCCGCCGGCATCGATGTTCAGGTAGGAGCCGGCCAGGAACAGCACGAGCAGCGGGGTGACGATCGGGGCAATCAGCGTGGACACTGACGCCACCGCCACGGAGAGGGCAACATCACCCTTGGCGAGGAAGGCCATGACGTTGGACGCGGTGCCGGACGGCGCACAGCCCACCAGGATCAGGCCTACGGCCAGCTCGGGCTCCAGATTCAGTGCATTGGCGATCAGCCACCCGGCTCCGGGCATGATCACGTAGTGCGCCACGATGCCGAGCGCCACGGCCCAGGGCCGCTTTGCCACGGCAGCGAAGTCTGGCGGGGTCAGCGTGAGGCCCATGCAAAACATGATGATGCCCAGCAGGAAAGGCACTGCAGCGCCCATGGGCTTGAAGGTCCCTGGCAGCAGGTACCCCGCGATGCCAGCGGCCACCACGAGGAGCGGGAAGACCGTCACGGCGACGCGGGCAATCCTGCTTTCCGCTGCCAGTGCCGGATTCAGTGGTGCGCCCTCAGGGGATTTCTGCGATTTGGTTGCCTCAAGCATCTAACAATGCTGTCACCGACTGGTATGGTTCCGCCAATTGATGACCACCGCCCGTCATGGCGGCAGTCCATGCCGCCCAGGCCACGGCTTTCCCCGGGCCCGCACGGGGACCTAAGACTCTGCCCGGAGCGGGCGAGGCTGGAGACAATTCAGCTGGGGCCATTTATCGGCAGCGCCGGCCAGGGAAGGACGCCGCAATGATGTATTGGGACGGCAGTATGGGGACGTGGGGTTACGTCCTCTCCGGACTGAGCTTCATCCTGTTCTGGGGCGCCGTCATTGCCGCCATCGTCCTGTTCGCCCGCTCGGCCACGGCAGGCCGCCACGGCTCCGGCGGGGATGGAGGAACCTACAGCGTGGCGGAGCATCTGCTCGCGGAACGCTTTGCCCGGGGCGAAATTGATGAAAGCGAATACATGGCCCGGCTTGCCGTCTTGCGCCGCGGCCGCAGCGCTTAGTACAGCACCAACCTTCGAGGCTCTTTGATAGGCGTAGGCTATTGAAGCCCAATGCCCAAGGAGCTGCACGTGGACACCCGGAAACTGAAGTATTTCCTGGCCGTGGTTGACCACGGCGGGTTCAACCGCGCGGCGGAACACCTCCTGATTGCCCAGCCGTCGCTGTCCCAGACCATCGCCGGCCTCGAGAAGGAACTGGGAGTGCCGCTGTTCCACCGGATCGGGCGGCGGGTGGTCCTCAGCGATGCCGGCAAGGAACTGGTGGGCCCGGCGCGGGTGGTGATGCGGGACCTCGACGCCGCACAATCCGCTGTCCAGTCGCTGCGGGGAATCCGCAGCGGGCGGCTGGACATCATCACCATGCCGTCGCCGGGGATCGAGCCGCTGACCTCCATGATCAGCGACTTCACACTGTCCTACCCGTCGGTGCGCCTCAACGTCTCGGCTGCGTTCACCCCTGAAGAAGTGGTGGAGTCCGTCCGCAGCGGCAGCACGGAAATCGGCCTGGCCGGCTCCCCTACGGCCATCCGTGTTCCGGGCGTCGAGGTCCTGGAACTGGAACGGCAGCCGCTGATCCTGATCGTCAATCCCCACGCGGATGCATTCGGCAACGTGAAGGCCATCCAGCGGGAGGACCTAGGCGGCCACCGCCTGATCGCCAGCCAGCGCGGCTCGCTGATGCGCGGACTGGTGGACGATGCGCTGGCGTCCGGAATCAACGCCGAAATCGTGGTGGAAGTGGCCCACCGGACCTCCATCCTCCCGCTGGTACTGGCGGGTGTGGGGCATGCGGTAATGCCGTCGTCATGGGCCCCCACGGCGCACAAAGCGGGGCTGCGCACCCTGCTGATCGAGCCCGTTTCACATCTGGAAGTTGCCATCCTCAGCCGGAAGGAAGGCCTCACCCCAGCCGCCGCCGCGTTCCTCAAGGTGGCCGAACTCCATGTGACGGCCTAGCCCGGACAGCTACCGACGGAAACCATAGGCTGAGCCTATCTAGCGGATCGAATCTTGGTCTTGGACGCTATGGGACCCCCGCCCGTCTACTTGAAGAGGAAGGAAACAGTGTGACGCCGATAACAGGTCCGCACTGGCAACCACTCAACGAGGAGACACACAAAATGAGCACCACCCAGACGTTCAGCATCGCTTCCATCCCCGCCGACGGCGTGGGCAAAGAGGTCGTTTCAGCCGGCCGCCGGGTCCTGGACGCCCTCGCCGGAAGCTCCAACGGCAAGTTCGCCTTCGACTGGACCGAGTTCCCCTGGGGCTCGGAGTACTACGCCAAGACCGGCCTGATGATGGACCCCAAGGGCCTGGAAGCCCTCAAGGACTTCGATGCCATCTACTTCGGCGCCGTCGGCTGGGAAAACGTCCCGGACCACGTCAGCCTGTGGGGCCTGCGCCTGAACATCACCCAGAACTTCGACCAGTGGGCCAACATCCGCCCGGTGAAGTTCCTCCCCGGAGTGCAGTCCCCGCTGCGCAAGGCCGACACCACTGAGCTCGACTGGGTGGTGGTCCGTGAAAACAGCGAAGGCGAGTACGCCGGCCTGGGCGGACGCAACCTCAGCGGACGCGGCCCCGGCAATGAGGTGGCCCTGCAGACCGCGCTGTTCACCGAAAAGGGCTGCGAGCGCATCATGCGCTTCGCCTTCGAACTGGCCCGCACCCGCACGGTCAAGAAGGTGTCCTCGGTAACCAAGTCCAACGCCCAGCAGTACGGCATGGTCCTGTGGGACGAAGTCTTCAACCGCGTGGCCCTTGACTACCCCGATGTGCAGACCGAAAGCGTCCTGGTGGACGCGATGAGTGCCAAGTTCATCCTCAAGCCCGAGGACCTGTCCGTAGTGGTGGCGTCCAACCTGAACGCCGACATCCTCTCCGACCTCGGTTCCGCCCTGGCCGGCAGCCTGGGCCTGGCCGCCAGCGCCAACCTCAACCCGGAACGCCGCTTCCCGTCCATGTTCGAACCGGTCCACGGTTCCGCCCCGGACATCGCCGGCAAGGGCATCAGCAACCCGATCGGCGCGATCGCCAGCGCGGCCCTCATGCTGGACCACTTCGGCCTGCACGAGGAAGCCCGCAAGGTCGAGGCAGCCATCGAGGCAGCCACGGGCAGCGGGCACCTGACCCGCGATGTCGGCGGCGAAGCCAATACCGAGGACGTCACCGAGGCCATCATCAAGGCCCTGACCCTGTCCCCGGCCACCGTCTAGTTCCAACATTTCCGCGGAGGTCCCTGCCAAAGGGAAGGGACCTCCGCGGGCGGCCGCTTGCCGCCGCTTACACCCACCACCACTCTTATCCAGCGAAATTCCACAATGAGGTAGGAATCATGGACCACATCACCACCGCTCCAGGAACACAAGCACCAGCCAAGACCCGCTGGTACAAACAGCTGTACTTCTGGGTACTGACCGCCATTGTTATCGGCATCCTGACCGGCTGGCTGGCGCCGGCAGCCGGAATAGCCATGGAACCCATCGGCACCACCTTCATCAACGCGATGAAGATGCTCATTGGTCCCATCGTGTTCCTCACCATCGTGGGCGGCATAGCGAGCGTGGCTGACCTGAAGAAAGTGGGCATGACGGGCCTGAAAGCCCTCACGTACTTCCAGGTTGGCACCATTTGCGCCATGGTTTTCGGGCTTGTTGCCATCAACCTGTTCCGCCTGGGCGACGGTGTCAACGCCGACGCCGCCTCGCTGAAGACTACCGATTCCGCTGCGAAGCTGATCGATGCCGGTGCGCACCAGGAGTGGTGGCAGTTCCTGACCCACATCATTCCCGACAGCATCATCGCCCCGTTTGTTGAGGGGGACATCCTCCAGATCATCTTCATCGCCGTCATCTTCGGCATCGCCCTGAACGCCCTGGGCAAGGTGGGCGCCCCAGTATTGGACGGCGTCCAGCGCCTTACCGGAGTGATGTTCAAAATCCTGGCCTTCATCATGAAGGCCGCCCCGCTGGGTGCATTCGGCGCCATGGCTTACGCCGTGGGCAAGTACGGTGTTTCGTCCCTGACCAGCATGGGCGGGCTGATTGCCCTGTTTTACGTCACCTCCATCCTCTTCATCGTGGTGGTTCTTGGCTCCGTCATGGCGTTCCTGAAGCTGAACATCTTCAAGATGATCCGGCACTTCAAGGAGGAATACCTCCTGATCCTGGGTACATCAAGCTCCGAACCGGCCCTTCCCGGCCTGATGCGCAAGCTCGAGCACGCAGGCGTCAAGAAGGAGACTGTGGGCCTGGTGGTCCCCACCGGCTACAGCTTTAACCTCGACGGCGCGGCCATCTACCTGTCCCTCGCCGCGCTGTACATCGCCCAGGCCACCAACACGGACCTCACCATCGGCCAGCAGCTAGGGTTGCTCGCCGTCATGCTGCTCACCTCCAAGGGCGCAGCGGGGGTCGCCGGCGGCGGGTTCATCGCCCTGACCGCCACCCTCACCACCATCGGCACCATCCCTGCCGCCGGCATCATGCTGATCTTCGGCATCGACAAGTTCATGTCCGAATGCCGCGCCGTGGTCAACTTCACGGGCAACGCTGTGGCCACCCTGTTCATCGCCTGGTGGGACAGGAGCCTTGATGCCGACCGAACCCGGCGGGTCTTCAATGGCGAAAGCGTGGAACCCCTCCAGGCGGAGGACCCCTTGCACGTCAACGAGGTAACTGACACTGACGAAGACCTCGTGGAGTACGGCCACCACTCCTCCAAGGACCAGGAACCCGACGGTTCGGCACCCAGGCATGCTGCCGACGCCGGGCACACATCCGCTGACCGCCGCCCGGCCTATTCGGAGACTGTCTGACCATGGCTGCAGCAACCGCGAAAACCGTGCTCATCGCCCCGGACAAATTCAAGGGAAGCCTCACCGCTGCTGAAGTGGCGGAAGCCCTGGCGGACGGCATCCGCTCAGCGGCCAGTGTCACGGGACAGTCCGCAGGAATCCGGTGCGAGCTGCTTCCCCTGGCCGACGGCGGCGACGGCAGCGTGGACGCCGCCGTCGCGGCAGGTTTCGCCCGACGCAGCTGCACGGTCTCCGGGCCCACCGGCCGGCCGGTACAGGCAGGCATCGCGTTCGACGGCGTCACGGCCGTGGTGGAGGTGGCCAACACCTGCGGGCTCGGGCTGCTTCCCCACGGGACGCTGGAACCCCTGGATGCCTCCAGCCGCGGTTTCGGCGAAGCCGTCCTGACGGCCCTCGGCCTGAATCCGGCCAGGATCGTGCTGGCACTGGGCGGCAGCGCCAGCACTGACGGCGGCATGGGCATGCTGACGGCCCTGGGCTTCACGTTCCGCGACAGCCACGGCCGCGTGCTGGCAAGCTCTGGCAGGAACCTCGCAGCGATCAGCTCCGTGGACGTCCGGCCAGTACCGGAGCTGGCAGGCACGGAGCTCATCGTGGCAAGCGATGTGTCCAACCCGCTGGCCGGGCCGGACGGCGCTCCGGCGGTATTCGGACCCCAGAAGGGTGCCACGGTTGGCGACATCGCCGCCCTTGACCAAGGCCTCGGCAACCTGGTGGCGGCCCTAGGGCAGGCGGGCATGGGTTCCGCTGCGGAGCTCGCTGCCCATCCGGGCGCCGGCAGCGCCGGCGGCATCGGCTTCGCCTGCCTGCTGCTGGGGGCACGCCAGGTTTCCGGGGCCGACTACTTCCTGGACCTGCTGGACTTTGACGCACGCCGGGAGCCCTGCGACGTGGTCATCACCGGCGAAGGAAGCATCGACGAACAGACGCTGGCCGGGAAACTGCCGGCCGCCGTCGCCCGCCGCTCAGGAAACCGCGCGGTCCTCGCCGTGGCAGGACGCTCGCTCCTGCCACGGGAGCGCTGGGCGGACCTGCCGCTGGACCGGGTTTACGCACTTTCGGACTACACGGAGCTGGATTCGTCCCGCGATCCGGAACTGTCCGCCGCCCTGCTGCGCCGGATCGGCAGGGAAATCGGGCAGGACCTCGGACAGAACGCCGGGCCGGCCTAACCGATTTCCGCCCACTGTGACCGCCATTCGGGTGCCGGGAACGCCTCGCTCCAGTAGGCGGTCTCCGTGGCGATGCGGCCGTCCCGGAATTCAAAGATGAACACGGTTTCGTAGACGGGCCCGCCGTAGTCCAGGGATGCCTCGGCCACCACCAGGTTTCCGCCGCTGGTCAGCCGCCGCGGCGTGATGGTGGGCAGTTGGGGAAAGGCGTTGTAGATGCCGCGCCGGTTCTCCGCGCCGCGGACGTATTCGCCGGACTGGGGCCAGTGCATGACCGCGTCGTCATGGAACAGTTCGTCCATGACCTCGATATGCCGGTCGTTGATGCACTGGATCAGCCGTTGCACCACCTTCTCGTTGCTGCCCGTCCCATCCATGGCCTGCCCCGCCCTTTCCTTGCAAACCGTCCACTTTCGCAGTGGATTGTGCGCACATGCTAGGCCTGCCAGGCCGGCAGGGCAACGGCCCGGCGGACGACGGCGGGACGTACCGTGGGCGGCTGCGGTTCCTAGGACCCGCCCGCGCCGCAGCCGGTGCCGCCGCCGTATTCAAGCCAGCCCGGCAGGGCGGCAGCGAACGAGTCCCGGAGGGCCGGGGTGCTGGTGACGGTCCAGTCAATCCGGCCGCCCACCTCGGCCTCGTCCTTGTCCCATTCGAACCAGTTGAGCATTTTCAGCTGCGGGAACTGCTCACGGGTTTGCGGGCTGAAGACCTGCTCCCACCACGCCTGCTTGATGGCGGTTTCCGGGGCACCGCCGGCACCGGGGTTGTAGAGGGCGGCCGTTCCCGGGATTGCCAGCGGCTTGTTGTGGTTCACGGCGTACTCCGCGTAGAAGTCCGGCAGGGAGCGCTCGTCCCCGTTGGCGCCGTTGTAGTTGCCGGTGAGCTGCCCGGCGAACTTGCCCGCTTCGGGCACCTCGTTCTCGCCCCACGGGTAGGTGGAGCCCCAGTGGAACAGGGACAGGCCCACCCAGTCCACCGCGTCATCGCCCGGGTAGTACGGGGCGTAGGGATCGTCCGCGGTGTTGAGGGCGCCGTCGTTGTTTGTATCCAGGGCGGCGAAGTCCGGCGAGCCCGCTTCAACCCCGTACTGCCGGCCCGGGTAGGCATACCCGCCGGCGTAGGACGGCGCCCACATCATGGCTGAACCCGGCGCCCCGGCGTGGACCGCGTCCGCCACCCGGGTGAAGGCTGCTTTGTATTCGAGCGGCTGCTGCGCCCAGGGGAACCAGAAGCCGTTCATCTCGTGCCCGAAGCGGACAATCACGGGAACACCGGCGGCGTTGATGCCGGCCAGGTCCTGTGCCAGGGCGGCGGCGACCTCCGGGGTGACGGATCCGAGGTCCTGTTTCGGTTCGAGGGTGAGCAGCAGGATCCGCCCGTCAGCCCGGACCTTCGCGGCGGTGTCTTTGAGCCGGTCCCGGTCCTGGTCGCCGTAGGGAAAGTCGACGTAGGACACGGCCACGGCCGGTTTGTGGCCAAGTTCCGCCGCGTAGGTGGCCAGCGGCTTGGTGTCCAGGTCCGAGTTGATGCCGAAGAGGA
Source organism: Pseudarthrobacter chlorophenolicus A6 (assembly GCF_000022025.1). Lineage (GTDB taxonomy): Bacteria > Actinomycetota > Actinomycetes > Actinomycetales > Micrococcaceae > Arthrobacter > Arthrobacter chlorophenolicus. Next base: position 466,075 of record NC_011886.1, on the reverse strand, counting down.
CGCCCGACGCCGGCGCCAGGGCTTTCCCGTCCGTCACCGGGCAGGAGGGAAGGTCCGCCGGGACGGCGGAGGTTGCCGGCGTTTCCCCGGCGGGGCGGTCCCGGTTGGCCAGCCCGCTGGAGATGCCCGCCACGCCGATGCCTGCGGCGGCCAGCACCGCCGCCACGGGGAGCGCCCAGTCCCTGGCACGGCTGAAAAACAACCGACTCCTGGTGCTTTCCTGCTCGGTAGACGAATGGTCGGACATGGTGGAACTCCCTGCTGGCCTGCGGTTTTGTTCCATCCTACGGTCAGCGCCGGGAAAGGCTGAGGCTGCCTACCGCTCCCCCGCGGCCCGGAGTTCAGATGCCAGGAAATCCAGCGCAGCCTTGCCTTCGGGCAGCCCGGCCGTGTGGTTCAGGTGCCCGTGCACGCCGCCTTCGGCGAGGAAGTAGTTGACGGGGACTTTGGCCTGTTCCAGGCTGGCGGCGAAGAGCTCGGCCGATCCCCGGGCGTCGTCGTACTCGCAGGCAAGAAGGGCCGTTGGCGGGAGCCCTGCCGGGTCCGCATACCCGGGCATCGCGTAGGACGGCGCCATGCTGACCGGGCCGCCCACGTAGTTCTCCGCTGTCCGGATGCAGTCCTCCAGGGTGAAGCGCAGGTGCCGGGGCAGGCCTGCCATGACCTCGCCGTCCAACCCGGCTGCGGGCGGTGGGAGTTCGGCGTGCAGGAAGGGATAGGCCAGCAGGAGCTTGGCGGGCAGCGGCTTGCCGGCATCAATCAGGTACAGCGCGGCCCCCACGGCCAGGTTGCCGCCCGCGCCGGCACCGCCCAGGCACAGCAGGTCCGGATCCAGGCCCAGCGAGGTGGCGTTCTTCCTGGCCCAGAACCAGCCGGCCAGGGCATCGTCATGCGGGATGGGGTAGGACACGCCGTCGCGCGCCAGCCGGTAGTCCACAGACAGCACCGGAGTGCCCAAACCGGCCAGTACGCGCGCCAGGTAGTCCGATTCGGGAATGTCCACGCTGCCGCTGACGAAGCCGCCGCCGTGCAGCCACACCAGGGCCGGGGTGTCCGCCCCGGGGGCTTCACCGTAGATCCGGATGGCCACGGGGCCGTGCCGCCCCTCGGCGGTCACCGTGCGGATGGGAACGTCGGGGCCAGACGACCGCTCGGCGTCGGGGTTCAGGAACCTGGGGCCTTCCGGCGAGGCAAGGTATTCGGCAAACCCGGCGGCCGGGGCTCCGGGTACCTGCCGGGCTGCCTGCTGGGCTGTTTCGCGTGGCGTCATGGTGTTCCAAGCTTCCCGGAGAGGTAGCCGACGGCGAGGGCCAGGATGGAGTCCATCTGGTCCTCGGCGCCGAAGAAGCAGTGATCGCCGCCTTTAACGGTGACCACCTCGTATTCCACGCCGGCCTCCGCGAGCGCGGCAGCCAGCAGGTCGGTCTGGGAATGCGGAACCAGCCCATCGCTGTCGCCGTGGACCAGCAGGAAAGGCGCGGCATCTTCGGTCACGTAGCTGACGGGGCTGGCCGCCGCCAGCAGGTCCGGGGCGTCCGAGCCGCCCACCAGCATGTATTCCGGCTGCAGCGTCATGCCGGGCGGGACCGCTGCCGTAAGCGCGGGCGGGAACAGGTCCTCCGGGCTATGCATGGGCGGGATGTCCGCCAGGGAGGACACGCCGTAGAAGTCGACGACGGCGCTGACGCCCGCGGAGTGCCCCTGCGCGCCGAGGCCGCCATCCAGGTCCGGGCGGTTGCCGGTGAGCCCCAGCAGCGCCACCAGGTGTCCGCCGGCCGACTCGCCCCAGGCGCCGAACCTGTCCGGATCGATGTTCAGCTCCGCGGCAAATTCGCGGAGGTAGCGCAGGGCGGCCTTGAGGTCATGGAGCTGGGCCGGAAACGGCGCTTCCAGCGAGTGCCGGTAGTCCGCGGTGGCGCAGGCGATCCCGGCCTCGTTCAGCAGCCTGAAGACCGAATCCGGCGCGAACGTGGGCGGCAGTTCACGCCGGTCCCCCAGCTGGAACGCGCCGCCGTGTACCCACAGCACCAGCGGCGTAGGGCCGGATGCCTGCCGCGGCAGCCAGATGTCCATCTTCAGGGGACGGAACCCGATGGCGCGGGCATATGTGACTTCGCGGTGCACGCACGAGGCGTCCGAGGCGGCCTCCGGGGTGCCGGGTGCGTCGTACACGGGGAACGGCGGGACATCCCGCCCTCCAGGGCGGGAAACATCAGGGCGGGAAACATCGGGACGCGAAACGTCAGGGCGGGAAGGGTCAAGTACGTCTGCAGCGCGGTCCACTGTCATAGTGTGCTCCTCATCAGCTCGGGGTGTGCGGTGTCCCCGCCGGTGGCGGCGGAGAAAACATGGTGTCCGGGGCCCACGACGGCGGCCGGCTGGCCGGGCAGCAGTATCTCGGCGGTGGTGCCGGAGGGGATGTCCGCGGTGAGCGTCAGCACGCCGTCGGCCGTCATTTCGTCAGGCCCCAAAGCATCCGTCGACAGGGTCCAGGCGACGGTGATCGGGCCGTGCGGCCCCTGGTGGGAGGTGGCGGCGGAGGTGAGGCCGGCGCCGGGGCGCGGTTCGATGATGATCCTGTTCCAGCCGGCGCTGCCGGGCGCCTGCCGGAGCCCGGCCGTGTAGCGGTGCAGGAAGGAGACCACGGCGCCCTTGCTGTAGTGGTTCAGCGACTGGTGCGGCGCGCCGCCGGCGTCTAGGCCATTCCACAGTTCCCAGACCGTGGTGGCGCCGCGGTCCACCATGGCCAGCCAGGACGGCTCGGAGTCCTGCATCAGCAGTTCATAGGCAAGGCCCAGGTGGCCGTGGTCGGCCAGGACCGGGAGCAGGTAGGGGGTGGCCAGGAAGCCGGTGCCCAGGTGGGTGCCGGCGTCGCGGATCAGTTCCACCAGCTGCGTGGTGACCGCGGCGCGGTGCTCCGTGCCGGCCAGCTGGAACGCCAGGGCCCGGACGCAGTTGGCCTGGCTGGCCACGGTGACCCGGCCGGACTCGTCGAGGTATTCCGTTGCCCAGGCGTCCCTGATGGCGTCCGAGAGTCTAGCGAGGTCAGCGGCTTCGGCCGCCAACCCCAGGGCCCGGGCGATGCGGGCCATCAGGTCCGTGGTGTGCCGGTAGTAGGCGGTGGCCACGATGCCGTTGTCCGCGGTGCGGGAGGCGAACAGGTCCGGCCCGGGGCCGTCCGGTTCCATCCATTCACCGAAGTGGAAGCCGGTGTCCCACAGGTACTTTTCGTGATCGGCCGGGACAGGCGCCTGCGTTGCGCGGGCTGCATGCCGCCGGGTTTCCGCCGTGGTGCGGACAAAGCCCAGCCACCGGTTCATGGCGTCCCAGTTTTCGGCGAGGATCGAGGCGTCCCCGGTGGCCAGGTAGGCCTCCCAGGGCACCATGACGATCGCGTCACCCCAGCCGGAGGAGCCGTTCGTGAAGCCCATGAACTCCGCCGAGGTGATGGCGGGGCCGGGCGACGGCGAGATGTTGGCGATGACGCCGTTGTCCCACTGGTCGGCGCGGACGTCGCGGAGCCACTTGCGGGTGAAGCCGGTGACGTCGTACAGGTACGCGGCGGTGGGGACGAACAGCTGCCAGTCGCCGGTCCAGCCGGCCTTCTCACGCTGCGGGCAGTCGGTGGGGACCTCGCAGGAGTTGCCCAGGAAGCTCCACTCCACAATCCCGTGGAGCTTGTTCAGCCGTTCGTCGCTGCAGTGGAAGGTGCCGATGCGTTCCAGGTCGGTCCGGACCAGGCAGGCAGTGACGTCTCGCGGGCGGAGGTCCGTGGCGAGGCCCCGGACCGAAACGAACTGGAAGCCGTGCGAGGTGTGCCGGGGCTCGAAGACTTCGCCGGGAGCGCCGGAAGCGGTGACGGTGTCCACCTGCCCGGCGTCCAGGAAAGCTCCGGGAACGCGGAAGTCGTGTGGCCGCAGATGGTCCCGGGTGACGTCGCCGTCCCGGCCGAGGGCTTCACCGTATTCGAGGGTGACGGTTTCGCCCGGCCCGCCAAGTGCCGCTAGGCGGACCCACCCGTGGATATTCTGGCCGAAGTCCACCACCTGGTGTCCGTTGCGCAGCCGCGTGATGGACACCGGCGCCAGCTCCTCCGTCACCCTCGTGGGCGGGGCGAGGGGACCGGTGAGCGCGCCGAAGCTGCCGGGACGGACGACGGCGGCCCGCACCCCGGGTGCCTTGCCTGCGGACGGCGCGCTCCCGGTGTCGTACGCCCGGAAATCAACCCGCTGCCCCGCCATGAGGTCCGCGCTGATGACCTCCGTGGCGGACACTAGCCACGACGGATCGGTGCCGATGACCTGCCGCCCGGCCTCGGACTCCAGCTCAAGCTGGGCAAGGAACGCGGTGTGCGTGCCGTACATGTCGGCGTCGCGCGTGTACCCGAAGGTGCCGCGGTACCAGCCGTCGGTGAGGACAGCCCGGATGGTGTTGAGCCCGGCGGTGAGCAGGGCGGTGACGTCATAGGCCTGGACCTGGAGCGTGGTGTTGTAGCTGGTGGAGCCCGGAGTGAGCTGCTGGTCGCCCACGCGTTGGCCGTTAATAAAGAGTTCGTAGATGCCGTGCGCGGTGGCGTAGGCGCGGGCCTTGTCCGGTGCCGCCGGCAGCGTGAAGGTCCTGGTGAGAGCGTATCCCGGGCGCTCGCCGGGTGGGCTGACCGCCTCCTCGCCGGGGCTGATCCACTGCCCCGTCCAGTCCGAGGGGTGCAGGAGGCCCAGCTCCACGGGCATGGACTCGGACCAATCGCTGGCTGTTTCCGTGCCGTCGGAATCGACGTTCCAGGTGCGCACCCGCCAGTCGAACCGGCTGCGGGAATCCAGTGCAGGGCCGCCGTAGGCGATGCCGCCGGACTCCGCGGACGCGATCCGTCCGGTGTCCCAGCCGTTGTCCGCCATGATCCGGTACGCGGTTTGACCGGCGGTTGCCGCGGGCGGCGTCCAGCTGAGGCGGGGTTCGCGGACGGCCAGGCCCATGGCTTCGCGCAGGTGTTCGGCCCGGAGCCGGGCGGGGGCGGTCATGCGGCAGGACTCCTGGAGGTGGCGGTGCTGGGAATTCAAGCTTCGCTGGCTGTGCCGTGCCCGCACAGGCGGCTTTCAATGGTTGGAATAGTATTGTGGTTCAGCTCACGGTGCCGCTGTGGGCCGTCAGCTCTGCCAACGGCGCTAGGAACCACTGCCATGACACTGTCCCCGGACACAGAAACGCACACGGGTACCCCCAACACTGCCGCCCCTGCCCGCGGCAAACGGCCCAAGCAGGGCGAACCCGTCATCGACCGGGCGCTGAGCCTGCTGGCCGTCTTCTCGGACCGCCGCCGGGCGCTGACCCTTTCGGAGCTCGCCCGCCACGCGGACATGCCAGCGCCCACCGCGCTGCGCCTGATCTCCCGGCTGGTGGCCTGGGGTGCCTTGGAAAGGCTCGACGACGGCCGGTACGTCGTGGGCGTCAGGCTCTGGGAGGTGGCATCCCTGTCACCGCGCGGCCACGGCGTGCGCGAAATCGCGCTGCCGTACCTTGAGGACCTCTTTGAGGTGACCCGCCACCACGTCCTGCTGGCCGTTCGGGACAACGAGCAGGCGGTGCTGATCGAGCGGCTCTCGTCCAAGGACGCCACGGAGGTGGCGTACCGCGTGGGCGGCCGGGCTCCGCTACGGTCCACGGCCGTAGGGCTGGTGCTGCTGGCAGGTGCGGACCAGCAGTTTCAGGAAACAATCATGGCCAAACCCCCGGAAAAGGAACCTGGGGTGGCGGAGATGCCCGAGGGGCAGCTGCGGCGGACCCTCTCCGACGTGCGCCGCACCGGGATTGCGATGATCCGGCGCAGCCACCCGTCGATGACGGTGTCCGTGGCGTCGCCGGTCTTCGATGCGCAGGGTTCGGTGGTGGCGGCCCTGTCCATCGTGGTTCCGGACGGCTCCACGCCACCGAACGTGCTGGCGCCGGCGGTCCGCGCCGCCGCCCGCGCCGTGTCCAGGAACCTGGGGCACCAGGCCGCTGTCAGCGCGGACGTCAGGACCCACTCGCGGGGGTAGCCGCCTAACCTGGGGTGGCCGGGGCGTTCCGTGAAAACGCGCGGGCCGCCCGGGAACCGGCGGCGGCACTGGCCCCGATGGTGATGAGGGCGCCCAGGATCAATGCCGAGGCTTCACCTGGCTCCAGCAGGTCCAGCTGCGTGCCGATGGCTGCGGCAGCAACCGGCACGCCCAGCTGGGAAGCCGAGAGCACCGCCAGGGGCAGCGGCTGGCCCAGCAGGCGCAGGCTGCCATGGACCAGCAGGGTTCCTGCTCCAAGGCAAAGCCCCAGGAGCACCATGCCGGGGGTGCCGGCGAGGGCGCGGAGGTCCAGCGATGCGCCCAGCCAGACGAAGAACACGGGCCCCAGGAAGCCGTCGCTCACCGCGAAGAGCTGGTGCGCCAGCCGCCGGGGTTCACCCACGGCCGCCACCACCAGCCCGAACGAGAATCCGGCCAGCATCACGGACACGTGCCCTGCCACGGCCAGCCCGGAGAGGGCGAAGAGCAGGGCCAGCTGGATCCGGAGTTCCAGGGCGAACTTCCGGTCCTCTGACACGTCATGCACCCGCCCGCGGGTGCCGCTGAGCTCCAGCCAGCGAAGCACGAAGAACAACGCCACCGAACAGGCGGCGACAGCGGCCGCCCCCACCGCCGCCCGCGCAGCATTCGGCGGGTCCACGGCGAGCGGCAGCGCCACGATGCAGGCGATGTCCGCCACGGCAACCTGCGCAGTGGTGGTGAGGACCTTCGGGCCGGCCAGCCGCAGGGAATCAATGATCGGCAGGACCAGGGCCGCCGACGACGACGCCAGCAGGACGATGTAGAGCGGGGCATGTCCGGTGCCGAAGGCGAAGGCAATGGCGGTTCCCACCCCGGCCGCGAGCGCCGCGGCGACGGCCGCCCGGAGCGCGCCGCCGGCCAGGGCAGGGCGGATGGCCCGGTCCCGGACCGGCACGTGCGTTCCCGCAACGAACATGACGAGGGCGAACCCCACGTCCGCCACGAACGTGAACGTCGGGTCCGAGGAGTCCACCAGGCCCAGGCCGGTGCGTCCGATGGCGATGCCGGCCAGCAGCTGCCCCAGCACCATGGGCAGGTGCCATTTCCGCGGGAACGCCAGCAGGGGTCCCAGGAGCGCGACGGCGGCGATCAGCGAAAGCTGGAAGAACGACACACAGCCCTCCTTCCGCCGGCGAGCCCGGACCCCCATCCGTTCCAGCCTCCGGCGGCCTGGCAGCGTCGGGGACGGATGGTGCGCTCACCATAACCACGCACCTGAAGGCGGTCAACGGCGCAGGTGCCGGGAGCGGCTCAGGAGGCCGAGCGGGTGTCGAACGCGGCCGCCGATTCCCGCAGCAGCCGGGCCACGGTATCCAGCGGGGTGCTGGTGGGCCGGCGGCCGGCGAAACGCCGCAGGACGATGCGCCTGGTTCCCAGCCCGGGGACGTCCAGGACCTCCACGCCGTCCTGGATCACGCCGGCCAGGGCCAGGGTGGGCACGATCGCCACCCCCTCGCCCGCAGCGACGAGCGCGAGTGCCGTCAGCGTCTCCTGGTACTGGTGCACGGTTTCGCTGAAGATTCCGGTCGAGTGGCGGAGCCGTCCCACCACAGCGGCGTTGGCCGCTGACTGTTCGACGCCCAGCCACGGAAGCGGCAGCCGGCCCAGGTCCACGTTCTCGGTGGTGAGCAGCGCGCCGGTGGGGACCACCAGTTTCCACGGTTCGTCCAGGAGCGGCTCCTCGATCATTCCCGCCGCGAGTGTCCGTTGCTCCGCCGTGGTCGAATCCAGCTCCACCACCACGGCATCGAGCTGGCGCTGTCGGAGCAGCCGCATCAGGGCGGGGTAATCGTCCTCCACGATCCGGATCTGCAGCTGGGGGAACTGGTTCCGCCATTCGGGGAGCCTGGGGATCACCACTGTCCGCACGAAGCTGGTGAATCCGCCGATGCGCACCACCCCTTCGATGTTGGCTCCGCTTTCCATCCGCTCCCGGGCCACGGTGAGGGCCCTTTCGATTTCTTCCCCCGCCTCTGCCATGGCCAGGCCGGCGGGCGTCAGCACTGATCCCTTCGGCGTCCGGAGTACCAGCGCCTGGCCCGTTTCGTGTTCCAGTTTGCTCAGCTGCTGGGACACGGCAGAGGGCGTAATCCGGAGCTCATCGGCTGCCGCGAGGACGCCGCCGGTACGGGCAACGGCCAGCAGCACCAGCAGTCGGCGCGGATCAAGATTCATGTTAAGCCGTTCTAAACCTGGTCTTCAGAAGAATGCAATTGAACTACACCTCTTCCGGACCCGACAATTGCCGTTAGGTAACGATTTCAGAAAGGACACCATGGAACTGCTGTGGGAAATTGCCGGCTGGGGCGGCGCCGTCGCCATCCTCAGCGCATACCTGACCGTCTCCATGGGGTGGCTGAAGGCCGGGAAGGCTTTCCAGACCGCGAACCTCGTGGGCGCGTCCGCATTCATCATCAACGGCGCCTTCCACGGTGCGTGGCCGTCCGTTGCCACGAACGTTGCGTGGTGCCTCATTTCCGCCGTGGCGCTTCTTCGCATGCGTGCCGCCGGCGGCTCTGCCGGCAGCGACGCTCCCGCTGTGCAGCTGCCCGGCGTCCCGGACACCACCGGTCAGCTCGCCGTCATCGAGCCGCGCGTCAGTGGGCCGCACCCCATAGAGACGCGCGCGGTTGAAGCCGGTGCTGCCGGGACCTATTACGCCGAGCCGCACACCGCTGAGCCCTACGCTGCCTGCACCGCGCCGGCCGCCGCCCCCGTCCGGCAGGGCGCCGTCGCCATCTAGCAGTGGCCGCCCCGCGCTGAACGGTCAGTCGTCGCCGCGGTAGGACACCCGGCGGACCAGCACCTCACCGTCCACGGCGTAGACGCCGAACGCCCTCCCGGTGAAAGCCTTGGCGGTCTCGAAGGCCCAATGCCGCCCGTCGAGCTCGGCCAGCAGCACCTCGTCCGAGCTCACCCCAGTCCCGGCGGCGCGGGCGGTCAGGCGGATCCTGTCGCCACCCACCGCACCGGCGCTGAAGTCCGACGGCGGTGGGCTGGTGACGATGGCCAGCTCCACGTCCCCGGCCGGAACAGTCACGTCCCAGGTGCGGTCAAAGCCGGCGACGACGGCACGGGCGGTGATCCTGACGCCGTCGCAGTCCTGGCCCTGGCTGGCTTCGATGCCGAACCAGTTGTCCTCGGCGTTCCGCACAGCCACGCCCCCGCTGCCCGCGGCGACGCTGAGCACGGCCCGGAATTCCATGCCGAGGTGGCGCTGGCGCTGGGCGAGGAAACAGGGCCGGGGTGAACCCATGGTGCTTCCGTCGCCGGTGACCAGGAGGCCCTTGGACGTCGGTGCGGTGAATTCGGCGGGCATCCTGCGGACCCCGATCCAGGCAGGGTGGTCCAGGCCTGCACCGTGGGTGAAGTGGTACTCCACCAGTTCCGGCCGGGTCCCGTCCACTTCGGGCAGTTGAGCATGGGGCCAGCCGTCCTTCCACTCCACCCGGGTGATGAAGGCCTCCCGGCCAAGGGGCGAAAACGCCTGGGTGAGCCCTACCGGACGTACGCCCAGCAGGACCATGGCCGTGCCGCCGTCGGGAAGCTCCACCAGGTCTGCGTGCCCGGTGTTCTGGACCGGGGACCCGGTGCCGGCCGCGGTGAGGACGGGATTATGCGGCGCTGACTCGAAGGGCCCGTCCGGGCGGCGTGACCGTGCCACGGTGACGGCGTGGCCCCTGTCCGTGCCGCCCTCCGCAGCGATCAGGTACCACCAGCCGCCGCGCCGGTAGAGGTGCGGCCCTTCCGGTGAATAGAGCCCGCTGCCGGACCACAACGCGCGGGGCTGTTCCAGCGCTTCTCCGGTTGCGAGGTCCACCCGCACCTGCTGGATGGCGTCAGGGTGGCGGGCGAAGGTGACGTAGGCGGTGCCGTCGGCATCCCACGCGAGGTCCGGGTCGATGCCGTCCACAGCCCCGATGGCAGTGCCGTCGCTCCAGGGGCCGGCGGGGTCGGTGGCCGTGAACACCACGCAGCCCCGGCCACCGAGGAAGACGGACACGATCAGGTAGAAGACACCGTCACGGTAGCGGAGGGTGGGGGCCCAGACCCCGCCGGGCGTGGGGACGTTGGTGAGCCGGACCTGCTCCTCGCGGGTGGCCACGTGCCCCACCAGCTCCCAGTCCGCAAGGTCCTCGCTGTGATAAACCGGCAGGCCCGGAAGGTACTCAAAGGATGAGGTGGCCAGGTAATAGCCGTCAGGGGTGCTGACAATGCTGGGGTCAGGGTTGAATCCGGACAGGATGGGGTTGGTGTGCATCCAGCCATCCTGCTGGCTGCGGCCGCCTCAGGGCCGGGCCAGTTTCACCCTTTGGAAGGCATTCTGCCCGGCGGGCTGCCCGCTACGAGAAGCTGTCCGCAGTGAGCTCCAGGTCCGCTCCCCCGGCCAGCTCAACGCTGATTCGACGCCCGTTCCACACGATGTCCCGCCGCACGGCGGCGGACGAACGGAGCACGGCGCTCCTGAGGACCCCGCCGGACCACCTGAGGTCCACGCCGATGCCGCCCACAGTGCGCAGCCCCCTGACCGAGCCGTCGCCCCAAGCGGCAGGCAGTGCCGGGAGGAGCCGGATGGCGGCGGCGTCGCTCTGCACCAGCATTTCTGCGATGCCCGCCGTCGTGCCGAAGTTGGCGTCGATCTGGAAGGGCGGGTGGGCGGTGAACAGGTTGGGGTAGACGCCGCCGCGTTCAGCCAGCCCGTCCCCAGCTACGCGCAAGGCAAGATGCAGGCTCTCTTCCGCTTTGCCGGCGTTGCCCAGGCTGGCCCACAGGCCGAGGCGCCAGGCCATGGCCCAGCCCGTCGACTCCGGGCCGCGGAGTTCCAGCGTCCGGGCTGCCGCAGCAGCCAGTTCCGGGGTAGCCTCCGGGCTCCAGTCCCGCAGCGGGAACAGGCCTGCCAGGTGCGAGGTATGCCGGTGTTCCGGCTCGTGCTCGGTGGCGGGGAAGGACCATTCCAGGACTTCACCGCGGCTGCCGATGGCCGGCTGCGGCAGCGCGGCCACCTTCCGGGTGAACTCATCGAGCCACGGCACGGGGGCACCGAGCACTGCCGCCGCCTGCCGCGCCGAACCGCACAGCGCCCTGAGCAGGGACACGTCCATGGTGGCCGACCTGCCCACCGCCGCGGGGCCGCCGTCGTCCGCAACAAACCGGTTTTCAGGCGAGGTGGACGGTGACGTGTGCGTTCCGCTGCCGGGTTCGCCGGTGATCCAGTCCAGCGCGAAGAGGCAGGCGCCTTCGAGCGCGGGCCACGACTTTTCGAGCCGTGCCAGGTCCCCCGTAAAGGCGTAGTGGCGCCACACGGCCTCGGCCAGCCATGTTCCGCCCATGGCCCAGCTGGCCCACATCGCGTTGCCCTTGCCGGCTCCCACCGCGAACGGGTGGCCCCAGGGGTCGGTGTTGTGGTGCGCCACCCAGCCACGGGCACCGTACAGGCCGGCCGCAGCCGCCCCGGTGCGGGCGAGGGTATCCACCAGCCGGAGCAGCGGTTCGTGGCATTCCGCGAGGCTGGTGGTGAGGGCCGGCCAGTAATTCATCTGGGTGTTGATGTTGATGGTGTAGTTGCTGCTCCAGGGCGCCTGGAGTTCCTCGTTCCAGATGCCTTGGAGGTTGGCCGGGAACCCGCCCTCCCGCGACGAGGCAATCAGGAGATACCGGCCGTAGTGGAACAGCAGCGCCATCAGGGCAGAGTCGGACTTGTCCGTCTCAAAGGCCCGGATGCGTTCATCGGTTGGCTTCCCCGCCGCCGCTGCCGGGCCGCCGCCGAGTTCGAGGGTTACGCGGCTGTAGAGCCTGGCATGGTCGGCGAGGTGGCGCTGAAGGGCCGGCTCGACGGCTTCCTCCTCCAGTACGCCCGCGATCCGTGCGCTGAGGAGCCCTGCCAGCGCATCGGCGTCGTCCGCCGTGTTGGCGTGGCGGGCAAAAGGATGGTTGAGCACGGTGCCCGTTGCCACCACGATCCGGACGAAAGTGGCGCCCCGGATAGCCAGGACTCCGCGGGCAAACCCGGCATCGCCGTCCGTGGCAACGCCGGCGTGGACCGCTCCGGCGCGGGAACCGTGGCCGTAAACAACCGGGTGGTCAGCCTGCTCATGGGCCGGTGCGACGTCGGCCGGAAGCAGCAGGCCCAGCCGCAGCTCCGTTCCCCAGTCCCGGGTGACGGCGTCCATGCCCGTAGCCGTGATTTTGTCCGGCGCGATCCCGATCCGCAGGTCAGCTGGCGCACTGAACGCGATGTCGTGCACGATCACGGCGTCGGGGTGTGAGGCGAACGTCCGGTGCCGTGCCTCGGCACCGTCCAGGAGGTAGCGGTGCCCGGCGACACCGGTTCGCAGATCGAGCCAGCGGGCGGGGCCATCTGCCGGAGCAGCGGTGCCTTCAGCGTCGACCGACAGCACGGCAAAAGGAAGGTACGCCTGCGAATGCGTGCCCTGGAAGGCCAGCAGGAGTTCTTCAGCCCGTCGGACGTCACCGGCATCGACGGCCTCGCGGACGGCGTGGAGCCGGGCTGTCCCTTCGGCCGGGTCCAGCGGGGGTGCGGACCGGTCCGTGGGACCGGACCAGGCCGAGCCCTCATTAATCTGGATCCGCTCTCCACCGGCCAGGCCGCGCAGCGTGGCGCCAGCGAGGCCGTTACCCACTGGCAGTGACTCGACGAACTTTTCCGCCGGTCCGCGGTACCAGAGCACGTGGCCGGGATCGGCGCGGGGCAGTTCGATGGCCGGCGGTTGTCCCGCCGGGACCTGCCGGCTCAGTACAGTCCCTTGATCACGAAGTACGAGCCACGGGTGGTGCCCGCGAGCTTGGATTTCTGGCGCGCAAAGTTGAAGCTGGAGGCCAGTTCCTCCGGCACCTCCATGCCGTCGGACAGCTTGAATCCGACCGCCCGCTTGCCACCCTCCTCGATGCCGTACATGACGTTGATGGACAGCCCGGACTCGTAGAACACGTATGCCATCCGCAGCCCGCCCACCTCGAAGGAAGACACCTCAAGGGGCTTCGAGGCGATCACCAGGTCTCGCTCCGTGGCGAGGATGTTGTGGATGTACGCGAGCGTCTCCGGATCCTCTTCGGCAGGGGCGACGGTGAAGTCATGGCCGTACTTGGTCTTGTAATAGCGTGCCTCGTTGGCGCGCAGGCCGGCCAGGGCGTCGGCCACCGGCGACGATTCCAGGCCAACAGTGGACACGTTCTTGAAATCCACGGTGTACGGCATGAGTCCTCCTGAATTTTGGTCCTGTGGCACATCGTTGCAGATCAGCGGCTGGTGCGCACTCAGGCCTGTGGTTTGCGGGCAACCACGGTGTAGGTGCAGGGGACGAGGTCCCGCTCGGCTTCCGGCCAGGCGTAGCCGTCCGGCACGTCCACCATCCGGGGCGAGAACTTCCACGGCAGCGTGGTGCCTTCGTCCAGGCGGAGGACCTGCAGCCCGGCGCCGATGAGGGAGTTGAGGATATCGGACAGCGGGTGGGCCCACTGGTAGGTGCGGGAATGCGCCACCTTCCCGTCGCCCACGTAGGTCGATTCTTCGTCCCACACCTGCGCTTCGCCGCGGTTGAAGTACGGGTAACGGAGCTGCAGCCCTTCGGCGTCCTCGTCCACGGCGTAGAGGGCGGGATGGCCGTCGCGGATGTAGAAGGTGCCGCCGGGTTTGAGGAGCTCAGCCACCTGGGACGCCCACTGCGCCAGGTCCGGAAGCCAGGTGATGGTTCCGATACTCGTGTAGACGAGGTCGAAGTCACCGGAGACGGCGGCCCTCGCCTGCAGGACATCCGCTTCCACCCACGCGACCTCCTGGCCCAGCTTCTCCGCCAGGCCGGCAGCGGAGGCGAGGGCGGACGGCGAGAAGTCCAGGCCGGTGACCCGGGCCCCCGCACGGGCCAGCGACACCGTGTCCGTCCCGATGTGGCACTGCAGGTGGCACACGTCCAGCCCGGCAACAGTTCCGTCAGGAACGTATGGTGCCAGGGCTTCCAGATCAGCGCGCACCACGGGGGTCAGGTAGCCGGGATCGTCCAGCGCCCCGATTCCGTAGGCTTCCTCGTGCAGCGGCACCCGGTCTTCCCAGTTGTCCCGGTTGGTGGCGCGTGCGGTCTCCCAGTCGACCGCGATGGGGCTGTCGCTCATTCCGGCAGCCTACATCGTTGTACAGCTGGAGGTGCGGGAACACCCACTGCTCCGGTGCCTGCGGCAGGGAGTCAGTTCACCAGGACGCCAACCCGGGCTTCGAAACGGTGCGTCCCGCCCGTGACGCCGTGCCGGGAACCGTCCGGAAGGACGACGTCGGCCGCAACCCCGTCGGGGACGGTCGCCTCAAGCCGGAACTCCCCGCCGTCGAGCGTCCAGGCTGCGCGGACCTCACCATGCGGAGTCTTCAGGGACGTCCTGGCCCAACTGATCCCTTCCCCCGGCTGCGGCTGGATGAGCACGCGGGAGTAGCCGGGTTCCAGCGGGCGGATGCCGCCGATGGCCTTGTGCATCCAGTCCGCCACGGCGCCCAGGGCGTAGTGGTTGAAGCTGGTCATTTCGCCCGGATTGATGGTGCCGTCCGGGAGCATCGAGTCCCAGCGTTCCCAGACGGTGGTGGCGCCCATGGTGACCGGATACAGCCAGGACGGGCAGCCCTCTTCCAGCAGCAGCCGGTACGCCTCGTTTACGTGGCCGGTGTCCGTCAGCGCGTGCGTGATGAACGGGGTTCCCGCGAAGCCGGTGGACACCCGGTAGCCGTTGTCCCTGACCAGTTCGGCCAGGCGGTTCCCGGCGAACTCCCGCAGTTCGGGCGTCAGCAGGACGTCGAAGGCGATGGCCAGCGCGTACACGGTGGTGCAGTCGCTGCGGATGGTGCCGCTGGCCGCCACGTAGTGCTCGGCGAAGGCGTTCCGCACCCGGGCGGCGAGCGCGTTGAAGTGGGCTTCGTCGTCGTGCTTTCCCAGCAGCCCGGCAGCCTGCGCAGTGAGGCGAGCGGTGCGGTACATGCAGGCGGTGGCCACGACGGCGGTGTCTGCCTTGGCTGCCCACGGCTGGTCCGGCGCGGCGTCAGGGTCCAGCCAGTCGCCGAACTGGAAACCGGAGTCCCACAGTCCGTTGGCTGAGAGCAGGCCTTCGACGCGGCGGGTGTGGGCGGCCATCGATTCGTACTGCTTCTGGAGCACGCCGAGGTCCCCGTAGGCCTCCCAGAGGGCCCACGGCACCCAGACCGAGGCCTCGCTCCACAGCGCGGAGGATTCCGGTGCCGGGAATTCAGCCGGCTGCGGGCAGTACTTCAGGACATCCGGCACGGTGATGGGAACCAGGCCGTCCTGGGCTTTCTGTTCCGTGGCGAGGTCCAGCAGCCAGTCCTGCAGGAAGCCCTTGACGTCGTAGAGGTAGGCGGCGGTGGGGGCGAACACGGCAATGTCGCCCGTCCAGCCGAGCCGCTCGTCGCGCTGCGGGCAGTCCGTGGGCAGGTCCAGGAAGTTGCCGCGCAGGCCCCAGACGATGTTGCGGTGCAGCTGGTTGACCAGGTCGTTGGAGCATTCGAAGGTGCCGATGCGCTCCAGGTAGGAGTGGACCACCACGGCCTCAAGGTCATCCGCGGTGAGGGTTCCGGGCCAGCCGGTCACCTCGGCGTAGCGGAAGCCGTGGAAGGTCTTGGTGGGCTCGAAGGAATCCCGGCCGCCCGAGAGGATGAACGTGTCCGTGGCCTTCGCGGAGCGCAGCGGCCGGGCACCCAGTTCGCCGTCTTCCAGCACCTCGGCATGCCTGACGGTGATGGTGCGGCCGGCTTCGCCCTGCACGGTGAACCGCAGCCAGCCCACCAGGTTCTGGCCGAAGTCCACCAGCGTCTTCCCGCCTGGCGAGGTAAAGACTTCCACGGGACGCACGACGCCGGTGCGCACCACGGGCGGGCCCACCGGCTCAGCCAGCCGGCCGGCGTCGAACGCCAACTCCCGCACTCCGGTCCAGTCCGCGCCCTGCGCACCATCCCGGGCGAAGCCGGGCTCCGCCCAGCCCGCCTGCAGCCTGCGGGCGTCGATGGTCTGGCCGTCGTAGAGGTCGTTGACGGTGGTGGCGGACGGGCCGGCCTGCCAGGTGGTGTCCGAGGCGACGGTCTGCACGTGGCCGTCCGCGAACTCGATATCGAGTTGCCCGAAGAATCCCAGTTCGCTGCCGTACAGGTTGGACAGGCCGTGCCAGGCCAGCCGCCCGCGGTACCAGCCGTTGCCCAATTCCACGCCGATCACGCTGGTGGGCGTGATGACGGCGGTGACGTCGTAGCTGCGGTAGCGGAGGCGCCACTCGTAGGAGCTCCAGCCCGGGCTCAGCACGTCCGGGCCCACGGGGACGCCGTTGATGGACGCCTCGTAAACACCCAATGCCGTGGCCCGCAGCGTCGCCTTCGCCACGGCGCCGTGGCCATCATCAAGGGTGAACTCCCTGCGGAGCAGCGGGGCGCCGTCGAAGTCCTGCTCGGGCGTGATCATGGCGGCGAGCCAGGAGGTTGAAGTCATGGAGGGAGTGTTCCGTTCTGGTGGAAGCAGGGTCAAGGGAGTTTCGGTCAGTGGAAACGCAGGAGCTGTCAGGCGTAGTGGCAGGCGACGTCCGCCGTGCCCACGCGCCGGAGCGCCGGGCGTTCGGTGGCGCACAGCTCGGTGGCGAGGGGGCAGCGGAGCCTGAAGGGGCAGCCGCCGGGACCGGGCACTGCCGCGGCGCCGGTGCGGACTCCGAGCGATTCGCGGGCCTCGCGCCGGGCGGCCTGTTCGGCGGGCCGCGGCACCGGCGAGGCGGCCACCAAGGCTTGGGTGAACGGGTGCTTCGGATTTTCCGTGACGGCCGCCGCCGGTCCGCTTTCCATGACCTCGCCGCGGTACAGCACCACCACACGCTGGGCCAGGAACTGCACCACGGCGATGTCGTGGGCAATGAACAGGTAGCTCAGGCCGCGCTCGTCGCGGAGGTCGGCCAGCAGGTTGAGCACCTGCGCCTGGGTGGAGAGGTCGAGGGCGCTGACGGCTTCGTCGCAGACCACCAGCTGGGGATCGCAGATCAGGGCCCGGGCCACGGAGATGCGCTGCCGCTGCCCGCCGGAGAACTGGCTGGGATACCGGTCCACAGCCTCCCGCGGAAGGCCGACACGTTCCAGCATGTCTTCAGCCTTGGCTCTCGCCTCCGCGCCGGAGACGCCTCGGAGCCACAACGGCTCCGCAAGGGACGTGCCCACGGTGTTGCGCGGGTTCAGGGAAGAGTTGGGGTCCTGGAACACGGCCCTGAGTTCGCCGCCGAGGGCCCGGCGCTGCCCGGCGCCGGCCGAGGTGATGTCCCTGCCCTGGTAGCTGATGGACCCGCCGGAGACCTTCTGCAGGCCCAGGATCGCCTTGCCGATGGTGGACTTTCCGGAGCCGGACTCCCCCACCAGCCCCACGGTTTCACCGGGTGCGATGCTGAAGCTGACGTGGTCGACGGCGGCCGGCGCGGCGGCTGCCTTCCGGCCCCGGCCGTAGCGGACCACCAGCTCCTTGACCTCCAGCATCGGGGTGGCGCCGTGGGGACGCGCGGAATCGGGGCGTTCCGTGACTGTGGTGCTCATGCCAGGTCCTTCTCGATGACGGTGGAGTGTTGGGGGGTGGCTGTGCTGACCGGCAGGAGGCGGGCGGCTGGCACGTCGGTGGCCAGCCAGTCCATGCCTTCGACTGCCAGCTGGTCCGCCTTGACGCAGCGCACCAGGCCCTCGCCGGTGCCGGAAGCCAGCAGCGGAACGGGGTCCGTGCAGGCGGAGCCGGCGAACTGACACCTGGCGGCGAAGCGGCAGCCGGTGGGCCAGTCCTTGGGCTGGGGCACCTGGCCTTGAATCGTGGCGAGGCGTTCGGGCATGTTGTCCGCGTCGTTGGCGTGCGGGTCCGCGGCCAGGAGGGCCAGGGTGTAGGGGTGGCGCGGGTTGTCCAGGATGGCGGCGGTCTTACCGTTCTCCACCACCTGGCCGGCGTACATCACGGCCACCTGGTCGCAGATGTCCGCTACCACGCCGAGGTCGTGGGTCACCATCACCACGGACATGCCGGTGTCCTTGACCAGGGCGCGGAGCAGGGAGAGGATCTCGGCCTGCACTGTGACGTCCAGGGCCGTGGTGGGCTCGTCCGCCACCAGCAGCCGGGGCTGCCCGGAAAGGGCCAGGGCGATGGCCACGCGCTGGGCCATCCCGCCGCTGATCTGGTGCGGATAGGTTTTCAGGATGCGCTGGGCATCCACGATGCCCACCTTTTCCAGCAGGTTCCGGGCCTCCGTGCGCGCTTCGGCCTTGCCCATGCCGCGGAGCCGGCGGATGGCCGCGGTGAGCTGGTATCCCACGGTGAACATGGGATCTAGGGCCCGCATGGGCTCCTGGCTGATCAGTGCGATGTCGCGGCCGCGGATGCCTTCCATGTCCTTGTCCGTTGCGGCGGCGAGGTTCCTGCCGTTCCAGCGGATCTGGCCGCCGCTGACGGAGACGCCGGACGGGAGCAGGCCCAGCAGGGACAACGCCGTCATGGTCTTGCCGCAGCCGGATTCGCCCACCAGGCCCAGGACGGTGCCCGGGGCGACGTCGAAAGAGACGCCGGTGACCAGGGCGACACCCTTACCGGCACCAGTACCGTCCACGCCGACGGACAGGTTGCGGACGCTGAGGGTTCCGTTTTCGGTGGCCTCCTGTGCCTCGGCGTCGTTGGGTGCCGGGGCGGCGGCGACCGCAGCGGCGGATTTGGCCCGCTGCCTCCGCGCCGCGGCCGAGGGAAGGTGGGGTGCGGCGGCGTTGGGCGCCTTCCCCAGGGCGTTGCCGATGGCGTTGGCGGAGAGGACTGTCAGCGCCAGGACGGCACCGGTGGGAACCATCATCCACGGGGCGTCGTAGACGTGCTGCGAGGCACCCTGGATCATGCCGCCCCAGCTGGGCTGCGGGAGGGGCGGGCCGAACCCGATGAATGCCAGGCCGGCCTGGATCAGCATGCCGACGGCGAAAATCAGGGCCGCCTGCACCACGATGGTGTTGGCCAGGCCGGGAAGGACATGCCGGACGCTGATGCCCACCGGGCTGAGGCCGTCCACCTTGGCGGCGTCAACGTAAAGCTGGGACTGCAGGGACTTGGCCTGGCCAAGGATGACCCGGTAGATGCCGGCGGACATCAGGACGCCCAGGATGGCCATGATGAGCGGAATGTTGGTTCCCACCGCGCCGATCACCGCCAGGATGATCACGGTTCCCGGCAGGGACATCATGATTTCGGTGATCCTGCTGATGACAGCTTCGGTGCGCTCGGCGCCCGCCGCGGCCATGGCCAGGAGGGTGCCCAGCCCGACGCCGACAATCACCGTGATCAGCGAGGTCCCCAGGGTGCCGGCGGCGGCAGCGAAAATGCGGCTGAGGATGTCCCGGCCCAGTTCGTCGGTACCCAGCCAGTGGGCGGCGGTGGGGCCGGAGAGGACAGCGGTGAAATCCTGGTCCTCGGTCTTGAACGGCAGCCACAGGGGTGCGGTCAGGGATGCGATGACCAGGGCCGCCAGCCAGAGCATCCCGGCCACGGCTCCCGGTGAGCCAAAGAGCCGGTGCCGGGAGAACCTGGCGAGTGCCGCCTTGCCGGAGCGTGGCACGGGGGCTCCTGCCGCCGTCGTACTTCCTGCCTGGTCCGCGTCTGCGGGATACGGGGCAACTGTGGGAATCATGAGGCACGCAACTTCGGATCGAGGAACTTGGTGGCGAGTTCAAGCACCAGGTTGACGGCGACCACCACCACGGTGGCGATCACCACCACGCCCTGTACGGCAGGGGCGTCGTGGGTGCTGACGGAGGTCTGGACGGCCTGGCCCAGGCCGGGCATGGCGAACAGCTGCTCGGCGATCACGGAACCGCCGAACAGGCCGATGAACTGCAGGGCGATGCCGGCAACGATGGGCAGGCTCGCGTAGCGCAGGGCGTGGATGTAGAGGATTTTCCACGTGGGGGTGGCCGTGGCGCGCAGGGTGCGGATGTGTTCCTGCTGCAGCGCCTCGAGCATGGAGGCCCTGGTCTGGCGGGCAATGAACGCGGCGCCGCCCACGGCCAGGGTGATCACCGGCAGTGCCAGGGACAGCGCCCAGTCCTGCGGCGAAACCTCGAACGGGACGTAGCCGGTGGCCGGGAAGACCGAGGACTGGACGGCGAGGAGGTAGACCAGGATGATGCCCACCCAGAACGCCGGCAGGGCCACGAGGAGTCCCACGAACCCGCCAATGGCCCGGTCCAGGAGGCCGCCGCGGACCGCTGCGGTGACGCCCAGGGCGATGCCGAGGATGGCGCTGAGGACCGTGGCACCGGCGGCCAGGGACGCCGTCACCGGCAGGCGGTCCGCCAGGTCGGCACTGACGGAGCGGCCGTCAATCAGCGAAACGCCCAGGTTGCCCTGGACCGCGTCGCCCAGCCAGCGGAAGAACTGGGAGAACAGCGGATCGTTCCAGCCGAGCTGCTGGTTGAGCTGGTCGATCGCGTCCTGGGAGGCGCCGGCGCCGAGCGAAACAGCTCCCGGGCTGCCGGGCATCGCGTGCACCAGCAGGAACGCCAGCACCGCGACCACCAGCACCGTGGCGAGCGCCATGAGCAGGCGCTTGGCAACGAACAATGCCATGGGGTGACCTCCGTTGGTCTTGCCCGGCGCCTCCTTCGACAGGAGGCGCCGGGCGGGTTGGATCAGTTGGTGGGCTTGTAGGAAGAGAGCAGCGGGTAGGCGTTGGTGCCTGCGAACTGGACTTCCTGGACCTTCTTGGTGTTGTAGCCCCAGTTGGACAGCGATTCGAACAGCGGGATCAGCCAGCCGGACTCCACCAGGCGGGTGTTCATCTTGGTCAGCGCCGTCTTCCTGGCGGCGTCGTCCTTGGCCGCGGCAGCTTCGCCGGTGGCAGCGCTCAGCTGATCGTCGGTGGCCTTCTGGACGTTGGTGAAACCGTTGAGGATGGCGCCGTACATCAGGCCGATCGGGTTGTCCCAGCCGAGCGGTGCGTAGCCCAGCGGGGTGGTGGCAACGGCGGCGAACGCCTCATCGGTGGAGGCGGCCATCTTCACATTCATGGTGATGCCGACGGCGGCGAGGTCCTTCTGGACGGCCTGCAGGTCGGTCTGGGTCTGGGCGCCGGCGATGATGGTGAACTCGAAGCCGTTGGGGTAGCCGGCCTCTGCCAGCAGGCTCTTGGCCTTTTCCGGGTTGTAGGCGAACGTCTTTTCCAGGTCCGCGGTGAAGCCGGCCGAGTCCTTGGGGAGGGCATTCCAGGTGGGGATGTCACCCTTGTGCAGCGCATCCACCAGGGCCTGGCGGTTGATGGCGTACTGGATGGCCTGGCGGACCTTTTCGCTGGCGAACGCCGGGGCGGTCTTGCCGGTCTTGTCGAACGAGACCATAGTCTGCACAGTGCCGCCGATCCGGGACACCCCCACGCCCTTGGACTTGGCGAAGTCAACGGTGGGCGAGGTCAGCTGGGCCACGTCGGCCTGGCCTGAAACCAGGGCGTTGGCGCGGGCCTGCGGATCCATGATGACGTTGAAGACAATCTTGCTGTACGCATAGTCCGCAGCGTCGTCGTTCTTCTCGTTCTTGACCATCACGTACTTGTTGCCCTTCACCGTGGACGGGTCAAGGGTGTAGGGGCCCGAGCCGTCGGGCGTGGTGGCGAGGCTGGCGGTGTCGGCGACGCCCGTCTTGCCCACGATCATGCCCATGGTTGAGGTGAGGTTCTTCTCGAAGCCGGGCTGCGGCTTGGCGAAGGTGATGGCCACCTGGGTGGGGCTCACGACGTCGACGCTTGCGATTTCCTGCGCGCCGCCTTTGGCGATGGCCGAGTAGGTGCTGAGGGCGGTGTCGGTGCGGCGGTCGAAGTTCGCCTTGACCAGGGCGGCGTCCAGGGTGGAACCGTCAGTGAACGTGACGCCGTCCTTGAGGGTCAGGGTGAGGACGGTGCTGTCTGCGTTGTAGTCGAACTTCGTGGCCAGGCCGGGCCCGGCCGTTCCGTCCGGCTGGAGGTCCAGGAGGGTGTCGTAAAGGCCTTCCATGAACTGGCGCTGGGCGTCGGCCACGCGGATGGGATCGTAGCCGAAGGACGCCGAGTCGCTTTCGACGCCGATGGTCAGGGTGGACTTGTCCACGGTGGCCGCCTGCTGGCTGCCGCCGCCACAGGCGGCCAGGGAGCCCATCAGCAGGGCGCCGGTCAGGACGGCAGCACTGCCGCGGGCTGTGGTGGTCAGGAGTTTCATCGGGTGCGCCTTCGCATTCTTCGGTGACTGCAACGGAAAGAAAGGGGGCCGGTGGTGTCCGGCACCTTTCAAGAATCGGCCGGGGCCCTCGGGGGCAGACATGAAAATGTCATTGATTGAAAAAGTATTGTGGCGGGCGTCACGCGGACGGACAGGATGGATGAAGGCAGAGACGCCTGGGGGCCGCCTGGCCGGCCCCCATCACGAGAGGAACCACATGACCAACCAGTTTCCGCAGGACTTCCTTTGGGGCGTGGCCACCGCGGGCCACCAGGTGGAAGGCAACAACGTCAACAGCGATACCTGGTTCCTGGAGCAGCTGCCCGGGAGCATGTTTTCTGAGCCGTCCGGAGACGCTGTGGACCACTACCACCGCTACCGCGAGGACATTGCCCTGATTGCGGAGCTGGGCTTCACCAGCTACCGCTTCTCCCTCGAGTGGGCACGGATCGAACCGGCCGAAGGCCAGTTCTCCGTGGCCGCGCTGGACCATTACAAGCGTGTCCTGGAGGCCTGCGTCGAGCACGGGCTCACCCCGGTGGTGACGTTCCACCACTTCGCCTCACCGCTGTGGCTGCTGCAGTCCGGCGGGTGGGAGGGGGCCCGCACGGCAGAGCTGTTTGCCCGGTACTGCGACCGCGCCATGACTCACCTGGGCCACCTCATCGGCGTCGCCTGCACGCTGAACGAACCCAACCTGCCCTGGCTCCTGGAGTCCTTCGGCATTGGCGGGGAAGCCCCGGAAAACCGCGGATCCGTACCCGTCTGGGCCGCCGCAGCGGAACGCCTGGGCGTTGACCCGAGCAGCGTTGCCCCGTTCCAGTTCTGCTCCACTGAGGCCGGGTTCGCCGTGAAGCTGGCCTCGCACCAGGCCGCTACCGCCGTGATCAAGGCGCACCGCCCGGACCTGCGGGTGGGCTGGACACTCGCCAATTCCGACATCCAGTCCATCCCTGGCGGCGAAGCGATTGCTGACAAGGTGCGCCGCGACGTCAATGAACGGTTCCTTGAAGCTTCCCGTGGCGACGATTTTGTGGGCATCCAGACGTATGGCCGCACGGTGTACGGCCCCGAAGGCCACGCCCCGGCGCCGGATGGCGTGGAAACCAACCAGATGGGTGAGGAAATCTACCCGCAGGGCCTGGAAGCGACCATCCGGGAGGCAGCACGGATAGCGGGTATCCCGGTAATCGTCACGGAAAACGGCCTGGCCACGGAAGATGACACCCAGCGGCTGGCCTACCTGCAGACCGCAGTCGAGGGCGTCGCGTCCTGCCTTGCCGACGGCATCGAAGTGGGCGGGTACATCGCCTGGACAGCATTCGACAACTACGAATGGGTGTTCGGGTACCGGCCCAAGTTCGGACTGATCGCCGTAGACCGCACCACCCAGGAGCGCACCCCCAAGGAGAGCGCGCACTGGTTGGGCAGCTTCGCCCGGGAACATGCGGCCTCCCAGGTGGCCCAACCCGCCTGACCACGGCGAAGGGCCCGGATTTCCCACGGGGAATCCGGGCCATGTCTTTTTCGCGCTACCCCTGCAGCCGCAGCTTGGCGGCGAAGTCCGCCATGATCAGCCGGGTATCCACGGCTGTGTACGTGCGGCGGACGGGGTGGGTGCCCGCCTCCGTGAACGTGGAGGTGACGTCGTCGAGTCCTGTCACCACCAAGGGTGCACTGTCCCCCAGGCACCACAGCGGCCCGAACTTCACGAAGTCCGGCACGTCCAGGCCATGGAAAAGCTCCCACAACCACGTACCTGCCGGCCCGGCAGTGCGGAACAGCTGGTCCAGCTCCGCCACCGGGGCGACAATGCGCCGGTACGTTTCAGCCGGAAACTGCCACACGGCAAGATCCTGGTTGCCCAGGACGAACTCCGCAGCGGCGGGGTCGGTGAAGTAGTTGTATTCGTCGCCGTTGACCTCCGCTCCGCCCACCCAGGCAAGTGTGAATGCCGACGCGATGGCAGGCTCCAGCAGGAGGGCATCGGCAACATTCGTCAGGGGACCTGCGCAGACCAGGATCAGTGGAAGGCCTGCGCCGGCCGGTGCGGCAGCTGCGGCGATGATGGCCCGGGCCGCTGCCGATTCCCGCGGTTGTCCCGTGAACGGGGCGTCGGGTCCGGCGTGGACGGTGGATGGGGCCGTCAACTTGAGGACCCGCAACAACTCCGCCGCCAGATCCGCCCCGGCCACGGCGCGGCCCTCCGGCGGCCCGAACATGGGATTGGTCAGCGATGCCGTGACGGCAACGATCCGGTTTGCCGCGGAAAGCGCATGATGCGCCAGCCCCACCAGCCCGTCCGGATCACCTGCCCAATCGTTGTCGATGATGACCCTGCATTTGGGTTCAACCCGAATCATATCCATCCTGGTCCTTTCGCTTCGCCAAATGTGGTTTGCCGGGCGTCGGTTTGCCCCGGCGTCGGTATGGCCGGGCGTCCGGGGAGCACCGGCATCGCCTGCCCGGCTCGACGGGTAGTCTCAGGAAAAAGTCTTGCCGCCGCACCGCATGCCGGGGCCGTGGCTTTCATTCACTGGAAAGCTCCGGGATCCGTCGCGGCCGGCAGGGCGGAACAGAAGGCATTCGCCAGGGATGCCGGGAGAGATTCGGGGGAATCCGTGCCGCAGTGGATCGGGTGGGGCCGGGCGTACTTTGCCCTGCAGTCGCTGGCCGGAGCCCTGTGGTGGGCCGCCGTCGCGGTGTCTCCCACCGTGCGCACTGCCACCCTCGGCAACCTCGATCCCGCCCTGGTCGCCGTCTTCGACATCCCGCTCTTCGTGGTGGGGTCCGCCGCCGCTGCCGCCGGTGGCCGGGCCGCTGCCGCCGTCGTTGCCGCATGGTCCACCATCGTCACCATTGCGCTCGGCGCCTACGCCACTGTCACCATGCAGGCGGGCACGGGAGTCCTCATCATGGCAGCCGCAGCCGCGGGTTCAACCGCGGCCCTCTGCTTGGCCTGCTGGGGACGAATTCCCGTGGAGTGGATTATCCGCGGACCGTTTGCGTTCCGCCCCGCCCGCCAGCGGGACGCCCGGTTCCATGTGGCTGCCACGTTCGGCCAGATCATCATCTTCTGGGGCTTCTTCCTGGGGCTCCTCCCCCTGTTCCTGGACTTCCTCGAGCGGCGCTGGGGATTGGCTGCTGATTTTCCCCAGGCAGCAGGCGCGGCCGGCCTGGTGATTCTGGTCCTGGCCAGCGCGCTGGGCATCTGGTCTGCCATTTCGATGTCCACGGTGGGCAAGGGGACACCGCTGCCCGCTGCCATGGCCACCACGCTGGTGGTTGCCGGGCCGTACCGCTGGATACGTAATCCGATGGCGGTGGCCGGCGTTGTCCAGGGCGCGGCGGTGGGTTTCATGCTGCACTCCTGGTTTGTGGTGGGCTATGCCGTCCTGGGTTCACTGGTCTGGAACTATGCGGTGCGGCCGCTTGAGGAGGCCGATCTCAAGGCCCGCTTCGGCAGCGCCTTCGAGGCATACCGCGAGGCAGTACCGTGCTGGCTCCCTTCCTTCCGCCGGGTGTAGCCGCTGCGCCGTTGCTGCTCCGCCGGGGAACGGACGCCACCCCCGCTATCTGTTAGATGTGCCGGAGGTACCGCTGGGGTGAATCGAGGAAGTTGCGCCAATTGGTGATGAGGTCCAGGTCTTCCCAGGCGCGCTCCCGCAGCCCCCAGGGGCCAGCTTCCAGGATCTGCGCACCCGGAAGCGCGGCGAGCAGGGGCGAGTGGGTGGACATCACCACCTGTGAGTTTCCTTCCGCGAGCAAGTCCTTCAATATCGCCAGCAGGCTGAGGCAGCCGGAGAAGGACAGGGCGGATTCCGGTTCGTCCAGGACCCATAGTCCGCGTCCGCGGAACCGGCTGACCGCCAATTCCAGGAAGGACTCCCCGTGTGACATGTCGTGGAAGGCGGCGTCCGGGCCGCCGGGGTTGTTCTCCAGGTACGTAAAGAACCCATGCATGGTCTCGGCGCGCAGGAAATACCCGCGGCGGGTGGCGCCCGCGTTCCGGACCAGTTGCAGGTGCCCGGCCAGTACTGATTCGGTGGGCCGGGTGGAGTGCCGGGCGCCCGTTGACCCGCCTTCCGGGGACAACCCGTACGCCAGGGCGATCGCCTCCACCAGCGTGGACTTACCCGAACCGTTCTCCCCCACCAGGATCGTCGCCGGGGCAAGGTCCAGGCCATTCTCCAGGATCTGGGCCACAACTGGCAGGTCGGCCGGCCACCGGCCGCGGTCCAGGACGTTGCCGGGGTTCTCCACCAGCCGCCGGATGGGATAGGTGCCGGGATCCATGGACCCATTCTCACAGGAAAAAAAGTTCAATCCGCACCCATCCGCAGGCATCCCGGTTCCGAATCCCGGTGGAGATGATCTCCCAAAGCTAGGAGGGACAATGGATGAGGCGGACCAGCAGGCCCTGACCGGCGCGGTCATCAGGCTGCACAACCTGGACATCGGTGCGCTGTGGCTCGACTATGTGGCCCTCGGCGGCGACGCCTCCGAGCAGGACATCCGCAATTACAGCCTGGAAGCCGGGGCGCTGCCGGAAAAGGAACGCGATGCCTTGTCCCAGGCCGTCAATGAGAGCTGCGCCGAGGCGGAGCTGGTGGTCAGGGCGCCATACAGCAGTTCCCCGCTGACGGTGCTTCCCGTGGAGCCCAAGGATCCCTATTCGTCGAAGTAGGTGATCGTCTTCGCGCCGCCGGCAACAGAGGACACCACCAGGGAAGCGACGTCCCGCAGCTTCATGTTCCTGCTGTTGGAGGCTTCCCGCAGCACCTTGAACGCGTCATCCTGGCTGCACCGGTTCTGCGCCATGATGGCACCGGTGGCCAGGTCGATGACAGTCCGCGTCTGCATGGCGGCGCTCAGGCCGTCTTTGGTGTCCTGGAGCTTGGCCATCCGCAACGTCAGCGCCAGGCCTTTCGCAGCCTGTTCTGTGAAGGCCTCGGCCATGGCAACGGCATCGGGTCCAAAAGCGTCAGGCTGCCCGCTGTACAGGACCAGCACACCACGGTCCTCACCCTCGAGCTGCAGCGGCATGGCCAGCACGGAACAGGCACCCTGATGTGTGGCCGCGGCGGCGTAGTCCGGCCACCGCGTTTCTTCCCGCAGGTCGCTGACGTGGATGGTGGATCCGCTGCCCACCGCGGAATCTGCCGGCCCCTGGCCGTACTTGAGTTCAAGCTGGTCAAGCATCCTCGCCTTGGTGTCGCTGGCAGCCGCTGCTGTGGGTTTCTTGGGACGGCTGACGGAGATGCCGCAGAAAAGCTCCCGGCCTACGCTGCCCAGCCGGGCTACCGCGTAGAGGGCAAGACTGTCCAGGAGCCGGACCACGTCAGGACTCTGCAGGACAAGGTCCTGCACATGGGCTGCAACATCGGCAAAAACCTCGCCACCCGAAACCCCGGTGTCAACCACAAGTCTTCCCTCCCGGACACAATTGATGAGCCATGGCACACCATGGCCGCCCACTGCCGAACGGTAGTCCTCAGCGTACCCGCGGACACCCCGTAAGGTGTCAATCATGAAGCTCGCCTCCAGCAATGGCGGAACCTTCCGCGGAACCACCCTGGCCGTGGACGGCACCCCCGTGCACCGGTTCCTCGGCATCCCCTATGCCCAGCCTCCATCAGGGGACCTGCGCTTCCACCCGCCGGCTGCCCTCCCCGGATGGACCGGCGAGGTGGACGCCACCGGGTACGGCCCCGCAGCACCCCAGAACCCGGACGCCGCGGATCCGGGCGAGGCCCCGCTGGCCTGGAGCGAAGACGGCTGCCTAAACCTCAACGTCTGGACGCCGGACACCGGCGGCCCCGCCCGGCCTGTGATGGTCTGGATTCACGGCGGCGCCTACGTGACAGGGGCCAACAGTGACGGAATGTATGACGGCGCCCGCCTCGCCGCAGCGACGGACACGGTGGTGGTGGCCATCAATTACCGGCTGGGAGCGCTCGGCTTCCTCCACCTGGCGCATCTGCTCGGCGAGGGCTTCGGGGATTCGTCCAACCTCGGCCTGCTGGACCAGCTGGAGGCGCTGCGCTGGGTGCGTGACAACATCGCAGGGTTCGGCGGCGACCCGCATAACGTGACCCTGTTCGGGGAATCGGCGGGCGCGGCAGCCATCGGCACCCTGCTGGGCATGCCGGCGTCGGAAGGCCTCTTCCGGCGGGCCATCATGCAAAGCGGCACCGCGGAGCGTTTCCGCACACCGGAGGTGTCTGCGCGGGTGACTGCTGAATTCCTGCGGCTCTGCGGCCTGGACGAATCGACGGCCGGTGAGATGGCCGCACTCCCGGCGGAACGGCTGCTGGCCGCCCAACAGCGGATGCAGGAGCGGATCGCCGCCGAAAACTACGCGGTGCCGCTCCCCTTCCAGCCAGCGGTGGGAACCCCTTCATTGCCGGAACCTCCACTGGACGCCGTCCGGAACGGGCTTAACAGCGGCGTGGACCTGCTGGTGGGCACCAACCTCAACGAAGGGTCCTTCGCCGTCGAAATGCGCCCGGACCTGCCGGACGATCCCGGCTACCCGGACCGCGCAGCCGCGGTCCTGTCCGCCGGCGGCCTGCCGGGAGACTGCGCCCCGGAATACGCGGAAGCACTGGCGGGCGTGCTGAAGCGCGAGCCCCGGGGCAAGGAGCTGCTGGAGGCGGCCATTGCCGATTCGGTGTACCGCCAGCCCAGCAACAACCTGCTTGATGCGAGGCTCCGGCCAGCAGGCAGCGCAGGGCACGGCGGGACGTTCGCCTACCTGTTCACCTGGCCCAGCCCGGCCATGGGCGGGAAGCTGGGGTCCTGCCACACGCTGGACATCCCGTTCGTTTTCCGGCACCTGGACTCTCCGGACGCCGCCTACCTGACCCGGGGCAAAGCTCCGCAGGCCCTCAGCGACGCCATGAGCGGAGCCTGGGCGGCGTTCGCCCGCAACGGGACTCCGGCACAGCCAGGCCTGGCCTGGCCGGAATACGGGCAGCGACGCCACACCATGGTCCTCAACGACCCGCCCCGGCTGGAGGCCGACCCACGGAGCGGGATCCGGATGTTTTTTGCCGCGAACCAGGTCAGGCAGCAGCCAGTGAGTTAAGGGTGTCCCTGAGGCCCTTCAACGCGGGGTCGCGGAGCTGCATGAACAGTGGCTTCAGGAGCGGCTGGATGATCTTGGCCGGCCCCTTGATGCTGAACTCGGCCGTGTACTTCACCACCGAACCGGCGCCATTGGGGCTGACATCGATGGAATCGAAGGAGACCACGGTCTTGTTCTCCCCGCGCAGCTTGATATGGCTGCCCGTCAGCTCGATGACCTCGTAGATCAGCTTCTGGCGTTTCCCCCGGAACTCAGCCTCAGCATGGTACTTGTGTCCCACGGCTACGGGTCCGGGCGTGATCTTGTCCATCACGGGGGTGCCCGGGTCCCACTTGCTGGTGTTCTCGAATTCACTCAGGAAGGCAAACGCCTTCTCAGCGGACAGTTTGGTTTCCACACTTCCGGCGACTGTGATCATCACCCCAGTCTAGGAGCACCCTGCAGCTGGGAGGCAGCCATCTTGTAGCAAAGTGTGCCACCCAACTGCCGGGGGCTGATCCACAGCTCGTATCCGTCAGCCGCCGTGAACAGTTCCCGGCCGCCGGCCGCGTCCCCGGCGAGCCACACGGCGGACGAGTCCGGCATGGCGTTGTCCACCACGCCGGAGCGCACCGTCCGGTGGCCCAGGCGGACCTCCACAGGGACTCCGATCAGGCGCGCCCACTCCGAATACGGGTACGAATCCACGGCACCCCTCCTGCCTAGCAGGACTCGAAGTCGCTGAGGACCTTGACTTTGCCGGCCGAGGCGGAGCCCGGGTCGAAGGTGTAGCCGATCCATTCCTTCGCCAGCCTGCGGGCCAGCTCGATGCCCACCACCCGCTGGCCCATGGTGAGCACCTGGCAGTCATTGGACAGCACCGAGCGCTCCACGGAGAACGAATCGTGCGCCGCCGTGGCGCGGATACCTTCCACCTTGTTGGCGGCAATGGCCACGCCGATTCCGGTACCGCAGAAGAGGATGGCGCGGTCGGCAGCGCCGTCCCGGATCATTTCACCGGCAGCGATGCCCACGTACGGATACGGCCTGGTGAAGTCCTCCGGCGAATCACCGCGGTTGACGCCGATGTCGATGACCTCGCTGACCCGGGGATCGTTGCGCAGGTCCTCCAGCACCCTGTCCTTGTAGTCGACGCCGGCTTCGTCCGCGCCAACAATCAGCCTCAGCCCCATGGCCTGCCCTTCCGTGCTCATGCCCCGATGCTTTCCCGGGAAGCGTTGTCCTGTGCTGCCGGGATGTTCCCGGCGAAATGCGGCCCCATGACGCCGAACACCATGGCCAGGGAGGTGGCCCCGGGGTCAGCGGTGCCCAGGCTCTTTTCTGCCAGCGGCCGGGCCCGTCCCTTCAGCGGCAGCAGCTGGGCTGTGGCTTCGGCGGCGGCAGCAGCCTCCCGGGCGGCAGCGGCCCAGGCGTCCTCCGGAGCCGTCCCCTGCGCCACCTGGCTGCTGAGGAAGGAGGTGAACGGCAGCAGCGCATCCACCATGGTCTTGTCGCCGATTTCGGCCTTGCCCAGTTCGACAATGCGGTCCGCAAAGGCGGCCACTCCGGCAGCGAGCTCCGAACTTCCGGGGACGGTGGTGTTGCCCACCGTTTCACCGAAGGCGCGCAGCCCCGCACCCCAAAGCACACCGGACGTGCCGCCGGCCTTGTCCGCCCAGGCGTCACCGGCAGCGGCGAGCACGTCGCCCGCTCCGGCACCGAGGCCGTAGGCAGCAGTTGCCGCGGCGGCCGCAGCATCTACCCCACGCACCATGCCGCGCCCATGGTCACCGTCGCCGGCAATGGCGTCCATCCGGCCCAGCCGTTCTTCGGCCCCGTGCAGCGAAGCCTGGGCGGCCGCAAGAGCCCCGACGCACGCGGCAGCGTAGCCGCGGGAGGCGTCCGTGGCGACGTACGCCGATGCGGAGGCACCGCCGTCGTACGTTTCCTCTCCGGACAGCGCCCCGGCCTCCGCCGACGCAGTGCCGCGGCGGTAGGCGGGCGTTTCAGCGGGGGCAACCCACAGCGCCTCAAGTTCGTCATCGAGCCAGGTGACGGTCAGCGAAACACCGGCCATGTCCAGGCTGGTGACCAGCTCGCCCACTTCCGGCATCACCAGCGTGTAGCCCGCGCCGCGCAGCAGCGGTGCCACGGCGGCCCACAGAACGAACAGTTCCTCGTGCTTGGTGGAGCCCAGGCCGTTGAGGATGACGGCGATCCGCTCCCCCGCGCCAGACGGGGTTTCGGCGAGCACCCTGGCCACCAGTTCCTGCCCCAGTTCCTTGGCGGACGGCAGGTCCGTGTCGTGCAGGCCGGGCTCGCCGTGGATGCCCAGGCCCAGGCCCATCTGCCCCTCCGGCAGTGAGAACAGCGGCGACTCCGCGCCGGGGAAGGTGCAGCCGGCGAAGGCGGTGCCGATGGTGCGGGTCAGGCTGTTGGCCTTGCGGCCCAGCCGGACCACCTCCGCCAGGTCCGCACCCGTTTCGGCGGCGGCGCCCATCACTTTGAAGACGGTGAAGTCACCGGCGATGCCGCGGCGTTTGTCGATGTCCGACGGCGGGGCGCTGGCGATGTCGTCCGTCACCAGGACGTTCTCCACGGCGATGCCCTCGGCGGCCAGGCGTTCGCTGGCCATCCCGAAGTTCATTACGTCGCCGGCGTAGTTGCCGTAGGTGAAAACGACGCCGGCGCCGGACTCGGCTGCCTTGGCCACGGAGTAGGCCTGCTGAGCGGAAGGCGAGGTGAAGATGTTGCCCACCACGGCGCCGTCGGCAAATCCCGTGCCGATCAGGCCGGCAAAGGCCGGGTAGTGGCCGGAACCGCCGCCGGCAAGGACAGCCACTTTGGGCCGGGCGGGCCGGTAGCGGCGGACCGCACCGCCGGAAACCTGGCGGACCAGTCCGGAGTGGATGTCGCAGAAGCCGGCGAGGGCTTCCTCGGCGAAGTCCGAGGGGTCATTAAAGATCTTTGTCATGGTGGGCTCTCTGGCGTGGGAGTGGTCCGGAAGGGCTGCGGGGCCCTTAGTGCATGTGGCTTCCGCCGTTGATGTCCACCACGGTCCCGGTCAGGTACGCGGAATCCTCGGAGGACAGGAAAGTGATCACGGAGGCCACTTCCTCGGTGGTGGCGTTGCGGCCCAGCGGGATGCCGGCGTTGATGGCGGCTTCCTGTTCGTCGGTGCTGCCCACGCGGATGTTGGTGTCCACGGCGCCGGGGGTGATGGCGTTGACGGTGA
Source organism: Pseudarthrobacter chlorophenolicus A6 (assembly GCF_000022025.1). Lineage (GTDB taxonomy): Bacteria > Actinomycetota > Actinomycetes > Actinomycetales > Micrococcaceae > Arthrobacter > Arthrobacter chlorophenolicus. The sequence continues at coordinate 433,469 of NC_011886.1, read as the reverse complement.
CGCCGGTGGTGCCGAGTTCACGGGCCAGGGCCTTGGTGAAGCCGAGGATGGCGGCCTTCGCAGCAGAGTAGGGGACTTTGCCGAAGACGCCGCCGCCGCGCTGGGCGGATACGGAGGACATGTTCACGATCCGGCCCCAGCCGTTTTCGATCATGTCCGGCAGGAACGCCTTGCTCACCAGGTAGGTGCCGGTGGCGTTGACGTCCATGACCTTGTGCCAGAGCTCGAGGGTGGTTTCCAGGAACGGAACCGGCGAGGTGATGCCGGCGATGTTGGCCAGTGCGCCGACGGGAGGGAGGTTGCCGGCGGCGACCTCCGATGCGACGGCGGCCTGGGCGGCGGTCACGGAGGCCTCGTTAGCGACGTCGATCTCGTGGCCGAACGCGGGGACGTTGAATTCGTTGCCGATCTCGGCGGCGACCTTGGCTGACTTTTCGCCGTCGAGGTCCAGGATGACGACGGCCCAACCCTCACGGGCGTAGCGCCGGGCGGTGGTGATGCCGATGCCCCGGTCCGAGGTTGCTCCGGTGAGGACGGCGGTGCGCTGGATGGTGGTCATGATTGGTGCTCCTTGGATTTGTTTTGGTGCATCGATTGCTCCCTACCGGCTCCCAACCTTCGCAAGCTCAGGTCTGGGCCCTCGCCGGCAGGGGCCCACGTAATTGCCGTTATGGGCCCAACGGCATCTACGTAGGTGGGTTTAGAGAAGGTCGGTGATGAAGCTTGCTGCCTTGGCGGCAGCGGCGGGGCGTTCGTCATTGGTGACGTCCCGGGTTTCGAGTTCGAGCGAGAAGTGGCCGGCGTAGCCCTGGGCGGCGAGCCGTTCCAGGCCGCCGGCGAAGTCCGCCTGGCCGTTGCCGATGCTGAGGTTGATGTTCCCCGGCACGGCGTCCCGCAGGTGCACGTGGCTGATGCGTCCCGCATGGAAGTCCAGGTAGTCCTGGATGTCCTCGCCGGACGCCACGATGTGGCTGAAGTCCATGACGATTCCGACGCCGGAACCGGCCAGGCGGTCCGCCAGCAGTCCCGCGCGCTCCAGGTTCCAGCAGAACCGGAGGAAGTGGAGGGACTCGGTCCAGAGTTCGACGCCGAACTTGGCTGCGCGTTGTCCGGCACCGAGGAGCTGGGCGGCGATGAGGTCCAGGTCCTCACGTTCGCTGCGCACCGATTCATGGGTGAGGGCGCCGCAGGGCAGGACCAGCGCCTTCGCGCCGATGTTGGAGGTCAGGGTGAGCAGGGCGTCGAGGTGCCGCTGACGCGCTGCCTGGGCATCGTCGTCGAGCACTGCATTCAAGTCTCCGATGTCCCCGTTCACGGAACGGACCCGGAGTCCGGAGGCGTTCACCTGTGCCGAGACTGCGGCAACGGCGGCCTTATCCAGTTCATGGGGCACGTGGTCGCAAACGCCGGGCAGGGCACCGAGGTCGATCTCCTCGAACCCCAGCTCCTTTATGGTGCGCAGCGCCGCACCGAGGTCCTGGTGCCGGAAGCTGATGGACGAGCATCCGAGGCTGGAGTGGAACATCTTTGATCCCTTGGTTCGTACGAAGCGGTAGTGATGCCGACCACACTAGCTTCGTTAACTGTCAACAGTCAACCCGTGAAGTTGACTGTTGACAGTCACCATGATGCGGGTCACACTGGGGATATCATTTGTTAACAGTCGACAGCGGCGACTTCCTGAGGCCGCTTTTCGAAAGGGAACCCAACATGAGCAAAGAGGCTCTGACCATGCGCGGTCCGGTCCACGGAACCAAGGACGCCAGGCGCGTTGCCATTGGCTCCGGTGTGGGCGCTGTGATCGAGACGTATGACTTCATCGGTTTCGGCACCGCCGCCGCCCTGTACTTCGGAACCGCGTTCTTCCCCACCGGCGATCCCGTCACCGGCACCCTTGCCGCCTTCGCCACCCTGGGCGTTGGCTTCGCCGCCCGTCCCCTGGGCGGCATCATCGGCGGCCACCTGGGTGACAAGGTGGGCCGCAAGCCCGTGCTGGTCACGTCGCTGATCCTCATGGGTGTGGCCACGTTCCTGATCGGCCTGCTACCCACATACGCCCAGGTTGGCCTGCTGGCCCCGGCATTGCTGGTATTCGTCCGCATCGTGCAGGGCCTGGCCTTCGGCGCTGAATGGGGCGGCGCCATCCTGATGAGCTACGAGCACGCACCCTGGAAGTCCAAGGGCAAGTACACCGGCATCGTCCAGGCCGGCTTCCCGGTGGGCCTGCTGCTGGCCAACCTGGTCTTCCTCGTCAGCGTCAACCTGGGCGGCGAGCTGGCCTGGCGCGTTCCGTTCCTGGCCAGCATCGTGCTGGTGGCTGTCGGCCTGATCATCCGCTCCAAGGTTCCCGAGTCCCCGGTCTTTGACGAGGTCAAGGACAGCGGCGACATCGTGAAGTCGCCCATCGTTGAGGTCCTCAAGACCGACTGGCGCAACATCGTCAAGGGCATCGGCCTTCGTGTGGCCGAGACTGCCGGCTACGCCGTATCCATCACCTACATGATTTCCTACCTGCACACCGAAAAGCTGGCGGACAAGACCGAGACCCTGGTAGCCCTCTGCATCGCTTCAGCCATTGGCATCTTCGCCACCGCAGCCTGGGCCCGCCTGACCGACAAGATCGGCCGCCGCCCCCTGTACATCTGGTCCTGCGCGTTCGCCGTGCTCTTCGCGGTCCCCATGTTCCTGATGGTCAACACCGGCCTGTTCATCGCCATCATCCTCACAATCGTGATCTCCTACGCGGTCTGCCAGAACTCGCTCGCCGGCGCCCAGGGTGCCTGGTTCCCGGAGCTTTTCCAGGCGAAGACCCGCGCCTCCGGCGCCAGCCTTGCCTACCAGATCTCGGCCATGGTTTCCGGCTTCACCCCCTTCATCACCACCCTGTTGTTCGTCAGCTTCGGGTGGATGGGCCCGGCCATGCTGTTCGGCCTCTACGCGGCAGTGGGCCTGTGGGCCGCCGTCGCCACCCGGGAAACCTGGGGCAAGCGGGAGCGCGAACTGGCCGAGGAAGCCACCAAAAGCACCCCCAACACCGTCAACGCCTGAATGACCGCGCACCCAACAACCACGGAGCACGAAATGCCTACAGATACCGTCCAGGAGACCCCGCAGGGGCAGACACTGCAGGAACAGACCCGGCAGGCCGCGGTAACCCCGGAACGGGTGGACAAGATCAGCGCCGCAGCGTACCGGATCCGGCACCACGCCCTCAACATGGGCGAAGTCCAGGGCCAGGGCTACGTGGGCCAGGCCCTCGGGGCCGCCGACATGCTGGCCACCGTGTACGGGGACCAGCTGAACTTCCGCGCCGAAGACCCGCACTGGGAAGCCCGCGACCGGTTCCTGCTTTCCACCGGCCACTACGCGATCGGCCACTACGCTGCCCTCGCCGAAGCCGGCATCGTCCCGGTGGCGGAGCTCGAAACCTACGGCTCCGACGATTCGCGGCTGCCGATGTCCGGGATGTCCACGTACACCCCCGGCATGGAAATCTCAGGCGGTTCCCTGGGCCACGGCCTGACCATCGCCGTTGGCATGGCCCTGGGCCTGCGGTACCAGGGCTCCGGCGCCCGGGTGTTCAATTTCCTCTCCGACGGTGAACTCGACGAGGGCTCCACGTGGGAGGCCGCCATGGGTGCGCACCACCACCAGCTGGGCAACCTCACCGCCATGGTGGACATCAACGCCCTGCAGGCCGACGGCAAGACGGACACCGTGCTCCGCACCGAACCGGTGACGGAGAAGTGGGAATCGTTCGGCTGGTACACCCAGCGGGTGGACGGGAACGACGTCGGTGCGCTGCTCGCAGCGTTCGACAACGCAGCCTCCCAGGCCGCCGCCATCGGACGTCCTTCCGTGATCCTGTGCGACACCAAGGTGGGCCGCGGCGTTCCGCTGCTGGAGGACCGCGAAAAGGCGCACTTCATGCGCATCGAAGAACACGAATGGCAGGTCTGCCGCGAGCAGCTCACCGCCGGCTACGAAGGAAAGGCTTCAGCATGAGCACCACCACCGAGGCCCCCGATACCGCAGCAGCGGCTGCAACACCCGCCAAGCCCAAGCTCAAAACCTCGGCGATGATCGCGTCCTTCGCCGACCCCGGCCAGAAGACCGCGTCCGCGCCGTTCGGGCACGCCCTGGTCAAAGCCGCGCAGGAGAACGACAGGATCGTGGGCCTGACGGCGGACCTGGGCAAGTACACGGACATGCACATCTTCGCCAAGGCCTTTCCGGAGCGGTTCTTCCAGATGGGCATGGCAGAGCAGCTGCTCTTCGGTGCCGCCGCGGGCCTGGCCGAAACCGGTCTGGTGCCGTTCGCGTCCACCTACTCGGTGTTCGCTGCCCGCCGCGCCTACGACTTCCTTTGCCTGGACGCCGCGGAACCGAACCTGAACGTCAACATCGTGGGCGGCCTGCCCGGCCTGACCACCGGGTACGGTCCCAGCCACCAGGCCACCGAGGACATGGCGATCTTCCGCGGCATGCCCAACCTGACCATCGTGGACCCCTGCGACTCGGTCGACATCGAGCAGGCCGTGCCGCAGCTGGCAGCGTCCGAGGGCCCCACGTACCTGCGGCTGCTCCGCGGAAACGTGCCCACCGTTTTGGATGAGTACGGCTACACGTTCGAGCTCGGCAAGGCCAAGGTGCTGCGCGGCGGCAACGACGTCGTGTTCATCTCCTCCGGGCTGATGACCATGCGTGCCCTGCAGGCGGCGAAGGCCCTCGCGGCCCACAACGTGGACGTCGCCGTGGTGCATACGCCCACCATCAAGCCGTTCGACGCCGAAACAGTGCTGAAGGAGATCAACACGGACAGGCTCGCCGTCACCCTGGAAAACCACTCCGTGGTGGGGGGCCTGTTCGAAACCGTTGCCTCCGCCGTCGTCACCGCCGGCGTGGGCAAGCGCGTCGTTCCCATCGGCCTTCCGGACCAGTTCCTCGACGCCGGCGCCCTCCCCACCCTGCACGACCGGTACGGGCTCGCCACGGACCGCATCGTGACGAAGGTCCTCGCCGAACTCGGCTAGCAGGCCGGTAACCCGGCAGAAAGCACGGCACCGGTCCCGGCCGGTGCCGTGCTTTCTGCCGTACCATCGAACTACGACTGTAAACAGTCGACTTATGACACTGAGGACGGATGCCATGGCCGGACTGACAGCCCCGCTGCTGGGACTGCAAAAGAAGAGCCTGCGCGAGCAGGCCCTCTCGGCGCTGCGGACCGCCATCACCAGCGGCGAACTGGCACCGGGCCGGCACCTGGTGGAAACCGAACTGTCCGAGATGCTGCAGATCAGCCGGGGCACGCTCCGGGAGGCCTTGCGGCAGCTGGAGCAGGAGGGCCTCCTCTCCGCGGGCCCGCGTGGCCGCCTTTCGGTACGCCACCTGGACGAGAAGGAAATTCGGGACATCTATGCCGTCCGCGCCGCGCTGGAATCGCTGGCTGCCCGGACGCTGTGCGAGCTCGCGGACCGCCAGCACGTCACCGAGTCGCTGCACGCCGCCATTGACGCCATGGGTTCGGCGACCGGCGGCACCCTCGAAGAGCGGATCGAATCGGACCTCGAGTTCCACCGGACCCTGTGCCGCCTTACCGGCAACGAAACCCTCCTCCACTCCTGGGAGTCCCTCGAAGGGTCCATCCGGATGTCCATCATGTTCGCCGGGCTGGAAAAGGGCGTCAGCAACATGAGCGTTGACCGCCACCGGGACATTGTGGCCGCCATCGATACCGGCGACGCCGGGCTGGCGCGGAAAACCATCCTCGAACACATGGACACCGCCGCCGCGAACCTCGTCTCCTAGGCCGCATGTGCAGCCACGTCCCTGGGAATCACTGCGGACCGTCAACCGTTAACTTACTGTGCGGTAGGAAACCCGCCAGTGGTTAGGGATGTGATGAGCGCAAAGTTTGAATCAGTAGAAGACGACGCCGGCAAGGTCACCCGATACGTCCGGCACGCCAATGGCGGTGGCTTCGTTTCGCCCGGGGCCGTTGTGGCCGAGAGCGCCCGGATCGGCCCCATGACTTACGTGGAACACGGCGCGGTGATCGGCGCCAATTGCCGGATCGGACACGGCAGCTGGGTTGACCGCGAAGCCAAGATCGGCGCGCGGACGGTGATCGGCGACGGCGTCCGCATTGGCCGCGCCACTGTGATCGGCAACCGCGTCCACATCGGCAGCCATTCGCGGATCGGGTCCAGCGTCCTGGTTGAGCATGGCGTGCACCTGGATTCGGACAGCACCGTGACGGACGGCAGCGAAGTCCTTGCCGGCGCCCATTCCCGCCTTGCCCGGGCGAAGCACCGTCCACACCGGAAAACAGGGGGCGGCCTGGCCGCCTAGGCCCGGCGCCGGGCAGCCACCCGCCGTTTCCGACGTGCTACGCTGCGGAGCTTCCGCGCACCACCAGTTCCGCAGGATAGATGACTGGTTCCGGCAGCTCCCCGGGATTCGCGATGGCGTCCACCAGGAGCTTTCCGGCCGCGGCCGCGATGTCCGCCATGGGATGGGCCACCGTGGTGAGCCCCAGGCCGTTTGCCGCCTGGAGGGAGTGGTTGTCGAAGCCCACCACCGCCACCTCATCCGGCACCTGCCGCCCCTTCTGGCGAAGAGTGTCCACGACGCCGAGCGCCATAAGGTCTGATGCGGCGAATATCCCGTCCACATCGGGGGCCTCCGCCAGCAGCCGGGCCGCAGCATCGGCGCCGCCCGCCGTCGTGAAGTCCCCGTGGATGACCGGTCCGGGCTGGAGGCCCGCTTCCCGGAGTCCCTGCAGCCAGCCCTGCAGGCGGTCGACGGCGGCTGTCATGTCAGTGGGTCCGGCAATGGTTGCCAGTTTGCTGCGCCCGGCGCCGGACAGGTGCCGCGCCGCCAGCCGGCCGCCCTCGAAATTGTCCAGGTCCACGTAGGGGATCCCGGATTCCGTGTCCCACGGCCTGCCGATGAAGACGGTGGGCAGTCCGGTGGCGCCCAGGGACTCCACCCAGTCATCGGCGCGGTGGTGGGAGACCACGATCGCGCCGTCTACGTGGCCGCCGCGCAGGTAGCGGATGGTCCGCGCCGAGTCGTCCCCGGCCCGGGACATGAGCAGGACCAACTGCAGGTCCGTCTCGCGGAGTGCTTCATTGACGCCCATGATCACCGCGGCGAAGTACGGGTCCATCATCACCCTGGCGTCAGGTTCGGGGATCACCAGCGCCACGGATCCGGCGCGCCGGGTGACCAGGCTCCGGGCAGCACGGTTGGGGGTGTAGCCCAGCGCCACGATTGCGGCGTCAACGGCAGCCTGTGCCTGGGCGCTCACTTTGGACCCGCCGTTGATGGCACGGGAAGCGGTGGAGCGGGACACCCCGGCTGCCAACGCCAGGTCCTCCAGCGTAGGACTGGGCCGCCCTGCCGCTGCCGGGGCAGGGCGGCTGGAGTTTGCGTTCATTACACCGACAATACGACACCCCGGGCCGGCGGCGGGACGGGGCTGCTGCCCGCAGGAAGGGCGTTGCCGGATGCCACCGATGAGTACCACAGCGCGCTCGCTTTCGGAATCCGGTCCTGGGTGCAATAGTCCACCCGGACCATGCCAAAACGCTGGTGGTAGCCGAAGGACCACTCGAAGTTGTCCAGCAGTGACCACGCGAGGTAGCCGCGGACATCCACGCCGTCCGCAATGGCCCGGTGCACGGCGTCAAGATGGGCGGCGAAGAAGCCCAGCCGGTCCTGGTCGTCCACGAAACCTGTGGCATCGGGCACGTCGTCATAGGCTGCGCCGTTCTCGGTGATGTAGATCGGGATCCCGGCCGGTCCCGTGTACTCGGTGTGGAGTCGGTTGAGCAGGCGCCGGAGTCCTTCGGGTTGCACCTCCCAGCCCATTCCCGTGACAGGAAGGCCCCGGCGGACCGACCTGGCGCCGTCGGCCGCCACGAACGGCGATGCCACCGCGCGGGTTGCCTGCCCGGGGACCGATGTGGTTTCCGGGGCCGCCTGTTCCTGGGCCCCTGCCAGATCCTTGGTGAGCGATTCGCCGTGGTAGTAGTTGACGCCCAGGAGATCCAGCGGCGTGGCAATCAGCTCAAGGTCGCCGTCCTGCACCAGGTCCGCCATTCCCAGGTGCGCTACGTCCGCCAGGACGTCAGCCGGGTATTCGCCGCGGAACAGCGGGTCAAGGAAGATCCGGTTGAACTGCCCGTCAATCCGCCTCGCTGCATCACGGTCGCTTTCGCTGCCGGGATCCCTCGGGTCGGAGACTGTCAGGTTCAGGGTGATGCCCAGGGAGGCCTCCGTATCCCGGCGGCGGAGCTCCGCCGCTGCCAGGCCGTGGCCGAGCAGCAGGTGGTGCGCCGCAGCCAGGGCGGCCCGGGGTTCCTGCCGGCCCGGAGCGTGGATTCCTGCCGCGTAACCCAGGAACGCCGAGCACCACGGTTCGTTGAGGGTGGTCCAGATGCGGACCCTGTCCCCCAGCACGCTGTGCATAAGTGCCGCGTAGTCGGCGAAGCGGTAGGCGGTGTCCCGGTTGGCCCACCCGCCGTTGTCTTCCAGGGCCTGGGGCAGGTCCCAGTGGTAGAGGGTCAGCCACGGGGTGATGCCGGCAGCCAGCAGCTCATCCACCAGCCGGGAGTAGAAGGCGATCCCGTCAGGATTGGGTGTGACGCCGTCAGGCATGCAGCGGGCCCAGGAGGTGGAGAACCGGTAGGCCTTCATGTTCAGCCGGCCCATGAGCGCCACGTCCTGCCGGTAGCGCCGGTAGTGGTCGCAGGCCATGTCCCCGTTGTGGCCATCCGCCACGGCACCGGGGAGCCGGGCGAACACATCCCAGATGGAGTCCCCCCGGCCTTCGGCGTGTGCTGCGCCCTCGATTTGGTAGGCAGCTGTTGCCGTCCCCCAGAGGAAGTCCTCCGGAAACGGACGTTGGGTGGAACTCATCCTTTGACTGCTCCTTGCATGATTCCGGATACGAGTTGACGGCCTGCGGCAATGAACAGCAGCAGGAGTGGGACGGTGGCCAGGACGGCGCCGGCCAGGACCACGGAGTAGTCCACGAAGTGGGCGGCCTGCAGCAGCTGCAGGGCCACCGGGAGGGTGGGGTTGGAGGGGTCAAGGACAATGAAAGGCCAGAAGAAGTTGGTCCAGGTGGCCACGAAAGTGAACAGCGCCAGCATGGCGGCCGCCGGGCGCGCTGCCGGAAAACCGATGTGCAGGAACGTCTGGATCATCGAGGCGCCGTCCATCCGGGCGGCCTCGATCAGCTCGTCCGGCAGGGCATCCCGAAGGTACTGCGTCATCCAGAACACCCCGAACGCCGTCACGAGGCCGGGGATGATGACCGCCCACAGGGAGCCCGTCCACCCCAGTTTGGACATCACGATGAACAACGGGACCACGCCCAGCTGGGTGGGGACCGCCATGGTGGCGATCACGAACACCAGCAGGGCCCTGCTGCCGCGGAAGCGGAGCTTGGCAAAGGCGAACCCCGCCAGGGTGGAAAAGACGACGACGGATGCGGCCGTCACGCCGGAAACGATCAGGCTGTTACCCATCGCCTTCCAGAACGGGATGCTGTCGAAGACCTTGGCCGCATTGGCCAGGAAGTTCCCGCCGGGAAGCAGCGGGATGCCACGGCTGAGGACGGTGTTGTCATGGCTGCCCACCAGGAACGACCAGTACAGCGGAAAGATCGAGGCAAGCAGCACGGCACCGAGGAAGCCATACGTGGGGAAGCCCGGGCGGCGGCCTGCGCCGAAGCCTGTCCGCCGGTTGCCGCCGCCGCGCCGGGCCGCTGCCCTGGCCGCACCTTTGCCGGCAGTCTGTTCGATCATGGGAATGGAGCTCACTTGCGGCCTTCCTGGCTGGCAATGCGTTTGGTGATGACGAAGTTGAGCAGGGCAATCAGGACGATGATCAGGAAGAGCAGCCACGCCACCGCGGAGGCCCTGCCGAAGTTGCGCTGGCCCCAGCCGAGCTCCCAGATGTACATGGTCAGCGTTTGCCACTGGCGGTCCGCGCCGCCCAGGCCGGACTGGTCAAAGACCCGGGGTTCATCGAAAATCTGGAGGCCGCCGATGGTTGAGGTGATCACCACGAAAATGATGGTGGGGCGAAGCATGGGTACTGTCACAGAGAAGAACTGCCGCAGCCTGCCGGCGCCGTCGATCGTGGCCGCTTCGAACACGTCCCGCGGAATCGCCTGCATGGCAGCGAGGAATATCAGGGCGTTGTAGCCCGTCCAGCGGAAGTTCACCATGGTGGCTATGGCGGCATGGCTTGCCACCGGGTCGGAGTGCCACCGGACCGGGTCAAGCCCAAGCGCCTTCAACATCTCGTTGATCAGTCCGAACTGGTCGGCAAAGAGGTTGTTGAAGATCAGCCCCACCGCCACCGGGGCCACCACGAACGGCACCAGCACCCCCATCCGCCAGAACGTCCTTGCCCGCAGGTTCGCATCCAGCACCGCAGCGACCACCAGGGCCACCACCACCTGGGGAACGGAGGAGAGGATGAAGATGCTGAAGGTGTTGCCCACAGCGTTCCAGAAGTACGGCTGGGCCACCACGAAGGCGTAGTTTTCCAGTCCCGTGAATTTTCCCTGCCCGCCGATGAGGTTCCAGTTATGCAGTGAAACCCAGGCCGTGTACACCAGCGGGAAAAGGCCAGTGACGGCGAACAGCAGGAAGAAGGGAGAGACGTAGAGGTACGGGGACAGCTTGACGTCCCATCTGGAAACCTGCTGCGAGAACGCGAGGCGCCGGACGTTTCCGCCGTCACGCCCCGCGCCGGGGCTGGGGCTGGGGCTTGCCTGGGGCGTGACCCGGTCGGTGACTGCCATGCCTAGAGGGACTTCACTGCGGTGACGAACTTGTCCCAGGAGGAAGCGGCGTCGTCCGACTTGTCAACGTCCACCCGGGCGAGGGCCTGCTGCATGGCGTCGTTGATGGCGAAGTACTTGGTTCCCTTGAAGGGCGTGACATCAACGGCCTTGGCCCGCTCGGCGAAGATTTCGCCGGTGGGGGCGCCGTCGAAGAACTTGCTCGTCTGGCCCAGCAGCTCGCTGCTTTCCAGCGCCTCCTTCTGGCTGGGGAAGGTGCCCTTGGCAGTGAACGCCTTGATCTGCTGCTCAGGGGCAGTCAGCCATGCGGCCAGTTTCTTGGCTTCGGCCTGGTGCGCTCCCTGGGTGGGAACGGTCAGGTAGGACCCGCCCCAGTTTCCGCCACCGCCGGGGAAGACGTTGGCCACATCCCAGCCGGTGACCCCGGCCGCGTTGCCCTCGATCACCCCGAGCATCCAGCCCGGGCAGAGCGTGGTGGCGAAGGCGCCGGTCTGGAAACCGGAGGCCCAGTCATCGCTCCACTGCTTGAGGTGCGCGGACAAGCCGTCCTCTGTGGAGGCTTTCAGGACCTGCTTGTAGGTGTCCTTGACCTGCTGGTTCTCCGTGGCGATGACGGAACCGTCTTCCTCCTCATAGACCTTTTCCAGCTGGTTGCTCATGCCCTGGTAGATGGCCCCGGCGGAGTCGAACCAGGCGGAACCGGGGTTTGCGGCCTTGAACTTCTTTCCGGCGTCGAAGTAGCTGTCCCAGGAGGTGCCCAGCATTTTGGCCACCTCGCCACGCTCGGTGGGCAGGCCGGCCTTCCTGAGAAGTTCGGAGTTGTAGCAGACGGCCTCGGGGCCGGAGTCTGTCCCGTAGCCAAGCAGCTTGCCGTCCGCGGTGGTGGCAGCCTGGGCCTTCCAATCCAGCCAGCGCCCTTCAACTGCGGGGTCGGCCAGGTCCGCGAAGCGGTCAGGATACTGCAGCAGTTCGGGAAGCCAGTCCACTTCCACGGCCTCGATATCGGACAGGCCCGAGCCTGCGGCGAGGCGCGTCGTGAGGTTGTCACGTGCCTCGTTGGTGGTCGCAGCCTTCTTGTGCTGGATGGTCACATTGGGGTTCTGTGCTTCGTACTCCTTGAAGAGCGCTTCGTAGCCAAACTCGTTGAACGTGCCGACGGTGAGTGTGACAGCCTCTGACCCGGTGGCGCCGTTCACATCTGACTTCCCGGGCGATGAGGAACCGCACGCCGTGAGCGACACGGCAAGGCAAGCGGCAGCGGCCGAAAGCACGGAGAACTTGCTGGGGTTTTTCACAGGGGGAAGACTCCTTCGTCAGGGTGCCCATGGGGCCGCGTGCGCGGCCGGGGCTGGGGAGGTAATGGAACGGTCAGCTGGCCGGTGGATCGCCATCATGGGAGCGCTCTCACCACATGGTGTCCCACCTCACAACTTCTAGTCAAGAAGATTTAGGAGCGCTCCCATCGCCCTTGCCGGGTCCCGCAGGCGGTGTTACGCTTCCCCGACGGGAGCGCTCCCACCACCTGATCCCAGACTGCGGCCAGCAGCCGCCAGGGGTCATCCAGCCCCACCACTGACAGGACCAGCAATGCCGCTATCCTTACGCCCTGATTCGCCCAGCCCCCTCCCGCCGCAGCGCCGGCACCACCCCGGCACCATTGCCGCAAGCACTGCCTTCCTCATCGGATTTGCCATCGCCGGCGGGACAGTTCCGGCGCAGGCGGCGGCGCCTGCGGTGAAACCCGGGGTCCAGGCTCCGGCTTCACCGCCCCCGGCACCGGCGCAACAAAACCCGTTCGGGTCAAACACCTACGTCTTCGACCCCAGCATGCCGGTAGCCCAAATCCAGGCCACGGTGGACGCCATTGCGGCGCAGCAGGTGGATGACGAAATGGGGACCAAGCGCTACTCCCTGTTGTTCAAGCCCGGCACCTACGGCACCCCCGAAGAGCCGCTGATTGTCCAGGTGGGCTACTCCACGGAAGTTGCCGGGCTGGGTGCTGCACCCACCGACGTCACCATCAACGGACACGTCGACGTCTACAACCGCTGCCTTACCGCTGACAACTGCATCGCCCTGAACAACTTCTGGCGGTCCCTGTCCAACCTCACCATCAACGTCACCGGCCTCGAAGGCTGCCGCAGCTCGGCAAACTTCTGGGCAGCCTCCCAGGCCTCACCGATGCGCCGGGTCAACATCACCGGCGGCAACCTCTCCCTGATGGACTACTGCACCGCCGGACCGCAGTACGCCAGTGGCGGTTTTATTGCGGACTCCAAGACCGGAGCGGTCATCAACGGATCCCAGCAGCAGTACCTGGTGCGCGACAGCAGCATAGGCAGCTGGTCCAACGGCGTCTGGAACCAGGTGTTCTCCGGCGTCACCGGCGCACCTGCGGATTCCTTCCCGGTCCCGCCATACACCGTCCTGGACACGACTCCCATCAGCCGGGAGAAGCCCTACCTGACCGTGGACCCCGCAGGACAATACAGCGTTTTCGTTCCCTCCGTCCGCCAGGACTCAGCAGGAACCACGTGGGAGAACGGCCCCACCCAAGGCCGCAGCATCCCGCTGGCGGAGTTCTACATTGCCAAGCCCGGCGATTCGGTGCAGGCCATCAACTCCCAACTGGCCCGTGGAAAGAACCTCATCCTGACCCCCGGGGTCTACGACATTGACCGCAGCATCGAGGTCAAGAGGGCCGGAACCGTAGTGCTCGGCCTGGGTATGGCAACACTTACCGCCGTGAACGGATCAGTTCCCCTGACGGTGGCGGATGTGCCGGGAGTGGACATCGCGGCCGTCACGGTGGACGCAGGCGAGGTCAACTCCCCCGCGCTCATGCGCGTCGGCAAGGCCAGTCCGGGCGCAGGGGGCGGACCGGCCAGCTCTGCCGTCCACAGTGATCCTGCCAACCCCACCACCCTCCACGATGTCTTTTTCCGCATCGGCGGCCCCCATGTGGGCAAGGCCTCGGTCAGCCTGGAAGTCAACAGCGACAACGTCCTCCTGGACCACATTTGGGCCTGGCGTGCGGATCACGGCAACGGAGTGGGGTGGGACACCAACACCGGCAGGAACGGCGTGATTGTCAACGGCAACAACGTCACCGCCACCGGTCTCTTCGTGGAGCATTACCAGCAGTACAACGTCATCTGGACCGGCGAAAACGGCAGGACCGTCTTCTTCCAGAATGAGCTGCCTTACGACGCCCCCAACCAGGCCGCGTGGCAGCACGACGGAGTCCTGGGCTGGGCCGGCTACAAGGTGGCGGACCCGGTCGAGACCCACGAACTGTGGGGCGGCGGAAGCTACGTGTACAACAACGTGGATCCCACCATCCACGCCACCCGCGGCTTTGAGGTGCCGGTGACGCCGGGCGTGAAGCTGCACAGCCTGCTGACGGTGAACCTTGGCGCCGGGACACTGGACCACGTTGTCAATGACACCGGAGCTCCGGTGTCCACCGACGCCGTCGGTATTCCCAGCTACGTGGCCGACTTCGGCTGACGCTGCCCGGGCTCACCAAGCCAGGGACAAAAGGGTGCGGTGCCGGCAGTGGATGTCGGCACCGCATCCCTAGTTGTTCCGGGGCTGCCTCGAGGCCAGGGCCGCCCCGCCCCAGACTGCCAGGAAGGCCGCAACCAGAAGGAGTCCGGCCTCACCCAGGTCGATCTCCCCCAGCCAGCTGGTGAGCGGATCGCCCAGGCCAAAGGCCGCGTTGGCGAACCCGCCGAGCGTGATGACGGCGATGAACAGCGCCGACAGGGCTGAAACGCCTGTAACCACCGCGTTGAACCCGAGCCTGCGCTGCGGGCTGTGGATCGCAGACCTGTACATCCGCATCATCGCCACGCCGTTGACGGTGTCGCAGAGGGTCATCGCTGCGGTGAACGCGAGGGGAAGGGCCATGAGCGCCACCGGGGACACCCCGGCCAGGGATGCGGCGGTGGTGGTGACCAGCAGCCCGATGGTGGTGGCGGTATCGAACCCGAGCCCGAACAGGAAGCCGATCACGTAGATGTTCCTGGGCCGCTGCACCCGAGCCAGCGGCCTGGCCAGGAGCCGGGCCACGAATCCTTTGCTGTCCAGGTCTTCGTCCCGGACCGCAGCCCCGTCCTGCACCCTGCGGTAGACCTGTGCAGCCCGCAGGAACGCCGACCCGTTGAACAGCCCCATGGCCAGCAGGAACAGCCCGGAAACACCGCTGCCGATCAGGCCCAGCACGTGGTTGCCCGTGGTCCCCTCTTCCATGAATTGGCCGATCACCGCGGCGCCGGCCACCACCAGCAGCCCGGCCAGGACCACCACGGAGCTGTGGCCCAGGCTGAAGGCGAACCCCACGCTGACAGGGTCCTTCCGCTGGGCGACGAACTTGCGGGTGGAGTTGTCGATGGCGGCGATGTGGTCCCAGTCGTAGCTGTGCTTCACACCGGCCACGTAGGCGGTCAGCACCAGGCCAAGGGCCAGGGGCGCACCGGCGGTTGCCGAACCGGCGACGAGGAGGACGACGGCGGCAACATGGAGGGCGGCCACGGCGCCAAAGGTGGCGAGCAGGCGGGTCCGGAAGGGCAGGGTTTCCCGGTCCCGGTACAGGGTGGCGATGTTTGCCAGGGCCGTCATCAGTGTTTCCTCAGGTTCAGTGGGCCTTGCCCGTGCCAGCGTACTCTCAGGTGGTTGGCGCAGGCGGCGAGCAGGCGGTTCAGTTCGCCGGTGCTGTTGGACAGCGAGCGCAGCACCAGTCCGGTGGTTCCGGCCACGGTGCGGGTCAGGGAGATCCCGGTCCGGGCGTCATGGCCCGCGGTGAGATGGTGCAGTTCGTCGGCGAGCGCCTGGTCCACCCGGGCGTCCACCACCACCAGGGAGCCCAGGTGGCTGAAACCCTCCATGAAACCCAGCCCGGTCACGTCACCCAGCGGCGGGCGGATGAGCAGGTTATCGAGGGCCAGCAACTGTGTGCCGCCATCCGTTTCGATGTGGATCTCGTTGCGCAGCCGCACTTCCTCGTAGCGGAAGGCAGCGCCGTCCGGCGACCATCCGGGGGTTACCACTTCGCCCATGACAAGGCTCGACGACGGCCGCAGGGTCACGGAGGTCCGTTGCCGGTAGCTGGCCTCCCGGTAGGCGATGAGCTGATCGGGCATCAGTTCGAGCCGCGCCCCCTCCCCCAACCGCACAGCCATCCGCTGCTCAGCGAACGACCCCGGAGTCCGGTAAACCTTCGTCGCAGATTGAGTGGTCAACAACAGGTCAGCGCCGTCCTGGACCTCGACATCCAGCAAGAACAGGTCAGCCCCCAGATATGCCCCGCCGGGATTCACCATGACATAACAGACCTGCCCGGAGTCATCAAGGTAATGCGGCCGCAAGACTCTCAAGGCGCCTTGATGGTACTGGTGCTCGGCAACCGATCGCTGGCCACGTACGGCGACCCGAAGCTCCAACCGGCCCATCGCGGGCCGATCAGCGGACGCGGGTGATAGGGGCCGCGGCGTGGCGGGCACCGCGGAGCGGGCACGGCCCCTATCACCCGCGGTCGCAGGCCCCGGTGAGTCAAGCGCCGAACTGGACTCCGCCGTCGTGCTCATGCCAAGTCGAGCATCAGGACGTCGTGGCGTATCCATTGAATGACGTTTTCCAGGCCCTCGTCGGTTTTCAGGTTGGTGAAGCAGAACGGCTTGTTGCCGCGGAATTCCTTGGAGTCCCTTTCCATCACTGACAGGTCCGCTCCGACGTGGGGTGCGAGGTCGGTTTTGTTGATGATGAAGAGGTCGGATTTGATCATGCCCTGGCCGGCTTTGCGGGGGATTTTTTCGCCTTGGGCCACGTCGATGATGTAGATGGAGAAGTCCACCAGTTCGGGGCTGAAGGTGGCGGAGAGGTTGTCGCCGCCTGATTCGACGAAGATGACCTGCAGGTCGGGGTGCCGGGCTTTGAGTTCGTCGATGGCTGCGGTGTTCATGGAGGTGTCTTCGCGGATGGCGGTGTGGGGGCAGCCGCCGGTTTCGACGCCGATGATGCGGTCCTCGGGGAGGATGCCGTTGGCGGCGAGGATTTTGGCGTCCTCGATGGTGTAGATGTCGTTGGTGATGGCGGCCATGGAGATGTCGCCGCTCATGTGCCGGGTGAGCCGTTCCACGAGCTGGGTTTTGCCGGCGCCGACGGGCCCGCCGATGCCGATCTTGATGGGTTCAGTCATGGTTTTCCTCCTGTGAAGCGTTAAGCACTGTTAGCTCATGAACATCCGGGCACGCTGGCGTTCGTGCCGCATTTGCGAGATTTCGAGTCCGGGGCTGACGGCGCCGAAGTCGTCCGGCGTGAGGTGCGCGATCACATCGATGGCGGCAGCGACGTCGTTGTGCGCTTTCCGCAGGATCCTCTGCCCGGCGTTCTGGCCGAGCGGGATGGCCCGCACGGCGTTCTGCGTGAGGGAGGTGACGGTGGCGAAAAGGTAGGCGGCGAGCGCCTCCTGCAGCGGCACCCCAAGGGAGCGGGCGACGACGGCGAACGCCAGCGGCTGGTGCCCGTCGGCCCGGCCGGTGGCCACCAGGTCCCGGTACAGTGACAGCCCGGCCGACGGAAAAACCTCAGCCCCAATCTCCAAGAGACGGCCGCCCATCTTCAAACTGGCCTCCCGAACCTCCCGGGGCAACAGAGACGCGGACAAAAGAGCATCCAGCTCCCCCAGCTCACCCCCCTCATAAAGAAAGCGGATTGCCAACCCATCAGAGTAAGAAAGCTGCTGCCCGATGAACGCACTGAGCCAGATTCTGAAGGACTCTTCATCAAAAACGAGCCCACCATCGATATAGGTCTCAAATCCCAGAGAGTGAGCAAACGCCCCAGTAGGAAGCGCAGAGTCAACCAACTGCTGAAGTGCAAGCTGATACCCGCTCACGAAAGGCGCACCCAAGGTGACGAACCCAAGCGACGCCCGGGGATGGGGGCCGCGGCGTGGCGGGCACCGCGGAGCGGGCACGGCCCCCATCCCGGGGCGGCGCAGCCAACCCGGACACCTCGTGAAGCGCGCAGCGCGGCGACAGGGTTACTAGTGCGAGTGTTCAGCATGGCGGAAAGGCACAGGGAGGACGCGTTCCTGGCGGGTGTATGGCACACCGGCATGGGTGAGGTAGTCCTCGACGGTGTGGTCGTAGGCGCACACCATGACGGCCGCCCCATACTCGCTGTCGGCGTCGAAGAATTGTGCCTGGAGGTGCCGGTTGCCGAGGGAGTGTGCGGTGACGCCCATTTCGTGGATGGTGCGGGGTGCGATGACCAGGACGTCGGTGGGCAGCACGGAGACCACGATCATGTTGGTGTCGGCGACGTGGAGGATGTCGCCGTCGCGGAGGTCGCCGGATCCGGACGCGAGCCGGATGCCGATTTCGTTGCCGTGGTCGGTGGTGGCGCGTTGGATGCGTTTGACCAGCTGGGCGCTGGGGAGGACCACTTTCTCGCGGTGGAGCCCGGTGTAGGCGGCGAGGTCGTTTTCGGGTAGGTCGTGGAGGTTGCCGAGGACTTTGTCGATGATCATGGTGCTCCGGTGCGTGGAAAGTGAGTGTCTTAAAAGAGGAAGTAGCGCTGGGCCATGGGGAGGACGTCGGCGGGTTCGCAGGTGACGTCCTCGCCGTCCACCGTCACCTGGTAGGTTTCCGGGTCCACCTGGATGTCCGGCGTGGCGTCGTTGTATTTGAGGTCGGCTTTGGTGAGGTTCCGGATGCCGGAGACGGGCCGGATGAGTTTCTCGAGCCCGAGTTCCTCCGGGACGCCGGCGTCGATCGCGGCCTTGGACAGGAACGTGATGGAGGTCTGCTGGACGGCCTTGCCGAAGGCGCCGAACATGGGCCGCATGGTGCGTGGCTGCGGGGTGGGGATGGACGCGTTGGCGTCCCCCATCAGGGCGTAGGCGATCTGCCCGCCTTTGAGGACGAGTTCGGGTTTGACGCCGAAGAAGGCAGGGTCCCAGAGGACAAGGTCGGCGAATTTGCCTTCTTCCACGGACCCGACTGTGTCCGCGATGCCCTGGGCCAGCGCGGGGTTGATGGTGTATTTGGCCACGTAGCGCTTGAGGCGGAAGTTGTCGCTCCCGGCGCTGCCATGCGCGGAAGCCGAGCCGTCGGCACCAAGGTCCATGCCGCCGTCGGCCGCTAAAATTCCGCGCTGCTTCTTCATCTTGTCCGCCACCTGCCAGGTCCGGGTGATCACCTCGCCCACCCGGCCCATGGCCTGGGAGTCGGAGGACGTGATGGAGAAGATGCCCATGTCCTGCAGGACGTCCTCGGCGGCGATGGTCTCGGCCCGGATGCGGGAATCGGCGAATGCCACGTCCTCGGGGATGTCCGGGTTGAGGTGGTGGCAGACCATCAGCATGTCCAGGTGCTCTTCGATGGTGTTCCGCGTGTATGGCAGCGTGGGGTTGGTGGAGGCGGGCAGGACGTTGGGCATCCCGGCGATCTTGATAATGTCCGGTGCGTGGCCGCCGCCGGCGCCTTCAGTGTGGAAGGTGTGGATCACGCGGCCGTTGATGGCGCGGATGGTGTCCTCCACGAAGCCGCACTCGTTGAGGGTGTCGGTGTGGATGGCCACCTGGACGTCGTATTCATCGGCGACGGTCAGCGACATGTCGATCGACGACGTGGTGGAGCCCCAGTCCTCGTGCACTTTCAGGCCGATGGCACCGGCGCGGATCTGCTCGGCGAGGGGTTCGACGGCGGACGCGTGGCCTTTGCCGAACAGGCCGATGTTCATGGGGAACGCCTCGGCGGCCTGCAGCATCCGGTGGATGTGCCACTTCCCGGGGGTCACCGTGGTGGCCTTGGTGCCTTCGGCAGGGCCGGTGCCGCCGCCGATCATGGTGGTGACGCCACTGGTCAGGGCCGTGGCCACCTGGTCCGGGGAGATGAAGTGGATGTGCGTGTCGATGCCGCCGGCGGTGAGGATTTTGCGTTCCCCGGCGATGATCTCCGTGCTGGCGCCGATCACGATGTCCACGCCGTCGGTGATCTGCGGGTTTCCGGCCTTGCCGATCCTGAAGATGTGGCCGTCCCGGAGGGCAACGTCCGCCTTGTAGATTCCGGAGTGGTCCAGGATGACGGCGTTGGTGATGACGGTGTCCGGGATGTCCTCATCACGGGTGGCCTGGCCGTTCTGGCCCATGCCGTCGCGGATCACCTTGCCGCCGCCGAACACCACTTCCTCGCCGTAGACGGTGAGGTCCTTCTCGATTTCGAGGAACAGTTCGGTGTCTGCCAGGCGGATCTTGTCGCCGGTCGTGGGGCCGTACAGGTCGGCGTACTGCCGCCGCGGGATCTCGAAGCTCATTTGGCGCCCCTTTCGGTGGCTGGCACACCCGGGTGAGGGCCGCCGTCGAGCTTTCCGTTGACAGCGTTGCTGAGCCCAAACACCTCGCGGGACCCCGCGAGTTCGATGAGCCGGACGCTGCGGGAGTCTCCGGGTTCAAATCGGGCGGCGGTACCGGCCGGGATGTCCAGGCGCCGGCCGCGGGCTGCCGCGCGGTCGAAATCCAAGGCCGCGTTCGCTTCGGCAAAGTGGAAGTGCGAGCCCACCTGCACGGGCCGGTCGCCGGTGTTGGTGACGGACAGCTCGATGGCGTCGCGCCCCGCGTTCGCCGTCACGGGCTCCGGGCGGAGGACGTATTCTCCTGGGATCACTGCGGCTCCTTAGCGGATGGGATCGTGGACGGTGACCAGCTTGGTGCCGTCAGGGAAGGTGGCCTCGATCTGCACATCGTGGATCATCTCCGGAACGCCTTCCATCACGTCCTCGCGGGTGAGGATGGTGGTGCCATAGCTCATGAGGTCCGCCACGGTCCGGCCGTCCCGGGCGCCCTCGATCAGTTCGTAGCTGATGATGGCCACCGCTTCGGGGTAGTTGAGCTTGAGACCGCGGGACTGGCGGCGCCGGGCGAGGTCGGCGGCCACCACGATCATGAGTTTTTCCTGCTCACGGGGCATCAGATGCATGGGTTCCTCTCCAGGGCCTGGCACGGTCTTACGTTTATAGACCGAAGCACCATGCTTAGCCAGCGTTCCCGCTGCATCGCCTCCACTGTGGTCTTTTGTGCCCACACTAGGCGGGCAAGGTTTCCGTCAGATTTCGGAAGGATTGTCCCGTTCCCTGCCAGCCAGTGGAGCAGGCGGTAACGTTTGCGCCCGCCCTCGACAACCCCTCCGCAGCAGGCACCGCATGCCTCAAATCCAAACTGATGGCACTTGACTTGACAATTAAAACATTAGCCATATTGACATGTTCATAAAATAAATTGACAAATTAGTGAACATGACCTGTAACATCATCTTCGCAAGGCCAATTAATACAAAGGGGGATAAAATGGAGAATGAAAGCACAGTCGGCGAAGTCGACTCAATGTTTGAAGTAGTCGTCGAGGAAGCGCCGGTTGTTCCACCTCGCCAAGACGTAGGACACTGACTGGCCGGCGGGTCCCGGGCTACGGCTCGGAACCCGCCTGCTTTTCGTTTAATTAATGGGGGAAAGTGGACCTCTCACACGAACTCGGGGTAGCAATCGACCGTGCCCTGACATCTCAGACTTCAGAGCCCCGCTACAGGGTGTTCAAAGACGGCACCTTGGACTACCGCGCGTGCAACCAGGTTGCCCGCCGGTGGAAAGCCGGCGCTGGAAAGCCTCAGGATCAACTCCGAGAAATCGCTGGAAATGGCGCAGTTCTTGCACTAAACGACGTCGCGGCCTGGAATGACAACATCCGCCGCTGCCTGACCGAAGACTCGAGGCCCCTTCCAGCCACTGTTTCCGGCGACGACGTAGTGACCACCGACGTGTATGCCTTCGTCTCAACAGCAGCCGGATGGACTGCTTTCGGTGCGCATGTCGATTTCGAGCACTCCATAATTCTTGACCTCGACGGAGCAGGGAGGGATGTTGTGACCTGGCCGGAGGGGGCAAGGTATGGCCAACGAATGAATGATGCCAAGGCATTCTTTGGGATCTCTATGGATTGGAAAGAATGGTTGGCGGACTCGACGAGATACAGGCTCGCTCCAGGTGACATCGCTGTTATCCGGGCCAGGCAACCTCATATATTCCACGCAAATGGTCCAGGCATGTTTCTGGGCATAAGTACCGTAGGGCACAACACCAGCAGCCTCGGCTCATCCGTTTCGGAACTTGCCGCAGGTGCCGCTTTGGTCCCCAAACACGACTCAGATCTAGTCTCTCGGATCACGAATGCTGCCGTTCCTCCTCCTGTCAGACTCGTGGATTCCGTTGATTTGGAAGTAACTCCCGACGGCCTTCGGTCCCATGGCAAGTACGTTGCCCTCAGCAGTACCGAGCGTAATTTGTTCACCGCAAACACAGCCGCCAACATAGTGGCCGCCTTCGGAGCGGCTTCGCCGCCCGCAATTCGCACTGTGATCGCCAAACTCGTTATGATCGGGGCCGCAATTGTCCACCCAAATACTTGAAAATGATGAGCTACTTGAAGTTTTGGACCAACTGGATCTTGTCCATGATGGAGGCTCCTACGTTTCCCGTCGCAACATACTAAGTGAAGAATCAACTGCTCGCTTGGCAGGCATTTTTTTCAATGCGCTTGGCCAAGTAGGTACGTCCCGCTTTTCAATACGCGTGATTCACGCTGGCAAGGACCTCCATCCAGCCCAATTTCTTACCAGCCGCACCGGAGATGGCTTAATCGGCCACGTAACGGTCAAAGACCGCGTGTTGCACCACTATCTCCAACAAGGGGCCACGGTAGTTTTCGACCACGTCAACGATCATGTGCCCGCGGCGCAAGCCATCCAAGAGCGGGTGGAAGCCCTAACGGGGTCCAAATGCTGGGTCCAGTGTTACATTACGCAGGCATCATCATCGGCCTTCGACATGCATCGCGATGATCACGCGTTTGTGATCGTCCAACTTGTTGGCCGAAAGGAGTGGCGTCACGCCGCAGAGACGGTCGGAGCTCCGGAAAGTGCCGTGTACACGCCCGGATCGGTCTCGTTCTACCCCAAGGCAACGCCACATGATGTCCACGGTCTTGGTGAAATGTCCATGCACCTGACCATCGCTTTCGAAGGGTTTGGCGGTAAGCCATTCCAGGAACTCGCAGACGACGCGGCCAGGACACAGCTTGTCCGCCGCCGCGGTTCCGGGCTGCCGTTCTCCATCAACACCCGCCTCATAGACGCCGCCACGCCCGCACGCCTTGCAGTGAGCCATGTACCTCGACGTTCGGAGGGCTCGGCGGAACTGCGGGTGTGGTCCGGAGCTGGACAGCTCGCGGTTCCGGCCAGGTTCGAAGACGTTCTTCACCTTTTGGCCAAACGGCCGGCAACGACGCCGGCCCAGGCATCTGAAGCTTGCGGCATTGACGAAACGGAAATGCTTCAATTCTGGGCTTTTGGGTTCGAAAACGGCCTCCTCCACAACCCAGCGCAGTGACGTCAATGAAAGGACTTGGCTTCACCGGACCGTTCGAAATCGCAGGGTTTCCTCGCCTCTTTACCGCGGCCTTGGTATCCGGGCTCGGCGGATCTCTTGTCCCCATCGCCTTCGCGTTGGAAAGTCACAGGCTGGAGCCTTCCGGGTGGGGCCTGACAGTGGTCCTTCTCTCCCTTTGGTCAGGACGATTCATCGGAGTGTTTGCTGTCCAGCGAATTCGCCCGGCCCGGAATCCCGTGCGGGTGATGATACTTTCGGATCTCGTGCGGTTCATTGCCCAAGCCGGACTGCTTGGCTGGATTCTGACACTGGGAACCGACAGTCCGCCGACTGGGGCGATCACTGCATTGTCCATTTCATCGGGTGTCTATGGAATCGCACTGGCCTTTTTCCAACCGGCGCGGTTCACGGTGATTCCCCGGCTGATCCCCTTGGAACAGCGGGGACGCGTCAATGCGTGGCTTTCAGTGCTCGGAGACGTGTTCGCCATCTCCGGACCACTCCTTGGTTCACTGGTCTTCCTGTCACTTGGCTTCCAAGCCATTCTCCTAATCGATTCAATTGGATTCCTTGTCGGAATCGTTGTCCTGGCCGGCCTTCGGCTGTCGAGGTCGCCAAGCCAAACCACGCCTGAGGCGTCTGCCAGCAATGGCAACAAAAGAATCCGCGCCAAACTTCCTCCCGGCATCAACACAGGACTGGCCACCTGGCTGTTCGTCGCGCTCACGATCGGCCTCCTGGGGACGGCGGGCCCTACCCTCGTCATCGAGCAGAACTCTGCCGCAACGTGGGCGGTAACGGCAGCATTTATGGCTGCCGGCTCGCTTGTCGGTTCGGCGTCGTCGCTGTTGGGCTTCCTCAAAAGAGTCCCATGGAAATACCTGCACCTGCTCTGTTGCCTGAGCATCGCAACGCAGCTGCTTTGCTTCCTGCTGGTCCCGCTGCCGGTTCTACTGTGGGCCGTGGGGTTCCTGGGCGCAGCCCTGACAACTGCTTCAGGTATTCAGTGGGACACCCTGGGCCAGTCCATCGGGGACGATGACCAAGTCCACACGTTTGCCGTTCGGGATCAGATCGTTAACACCGTCGGCGTTCCTGCCGGAATGCTGTTTTTTGGGGTGGCGGGTGCCGCCGATGCTACTTTTCTGATCAGTGCAGGCGTTGCCGGCGCCGTAGCACTTATGGGTGTAGTGATCACATTCGCGCCGCAGCCCACAGCAGAGACTCCCCGGCCGCTCCCCACCCCGGTGAGCTAGTTACCGGCTCTTTCTGCTCATCTTCGTGGCCTGCTTCCATCGTTTACGCTGCTCAGCCATAGCTGCAGGGTCGCGACGCCGCTCCTGGAACGAGAGTTCGCGCTGGACGGCTAACCAGCTGTCAAGCCTTCGCGCGGACAGACGACCGTCGGCGACAGCCGCAGCGACGGCACATCCCGCGGTTCGTTCGTGCAAGCAGTCGCTGAAACGGCAGTGATATGAGAGCTCGGAGATGTCGGCGAAAGTGTCGGAAATGCCCTCCTGGCCCGCCTGGAGCGCCAACGAGCGAATCCCTGGAATGTCCAGCATTACACCGCCCCAGGGCATGGGAAATAACCGCCGGGTAGTAGTGGTGTGGCGGCCCTGACCGTCACGCCTGACCGGAGCGGTTGCTGCATCAGTGCCATGCAATGCGTTCAGTAAAGAGGTTTTGCCTGCGCCAGAGGCCCCAAGCATGGTTGTAGTCAGATTCTCCACCCGATCATGCAGGAGGCTGAGCCCTCGTCCGTCAGTGATGCTGGTCACGATGGTCTCAAGACCGCTGCTGACCGGGGCAACGTGTTCAAGCACTTCATCCAGGTCTGAGCATTGGTCCGCCTTGGTCAACACCAGAACCGGTGTAGCCCCCGAGTCCCACGCCATAACCTGCATGCGTTCAATGGCATTGAGGCTGGGGATGGGATCGGCGGCGACAACGACCAAAATGAGATCGATATTCGCGGCCAGAACCTGAGTGCGGTTACCCCCGGGATCGGGCCGGGCCATGGATGTCCTGCGTGGAGCTACCTCAACAATCGTGCCCTGAAGAACGGCCACCCAGTCACCAGCAACGGGAGTTGTATCGAGGGTCGAGCTGAAGAGAACTGTCTCGGTTACATTTTCCGTTCCTGACGCAGACATCACCTCAGCATGCCCGCCGTGAACAATCACAACCCGGGCGATCTGCGCTTCGGTTTGCTCAAGGAATGATTCCTCGTCATCTGGAGTCCAGCCGAGCATTACGAGGTCTGTACGTTCCGTCATTGTCCACCTCTAGCCCTTGAAGGTTCCTTGGCCCGATCATCGGGTCTCGTGTGTTCAGCCACTCGCTGGCCTCCTACGGCGCAGATTCCCGGATCTTCAGCTGGAACTCGGCTTTCACGTGCACTCCGGCGTCGGCGGTTTCGCGGCCGGCGATCCGGTCCAGCAACAAAGCCATGGACCGTTCAGCAATCTCGTCCATCCCGGGCGAGACGGTGGTCAGGGACGGTGAGGCGAAGCGAGCCTCGTCCACGTCGTCGAAGCCGGCCACTGCCACGTCCTGCGGCACCCGGACGCCGCGGATCAGGAGTTCGTGCAGCGCACCGAGCGCCAGGACGTCGTTCAGGCCGAAGACGGCGTCGAACTCCACACCCGCTTCCAGCAGGCCCGCGACGGCGGCGGCACCGGTATCGCGGCGCCACTCAGCGGGTGCCACAAGCGCCGGGTCGAAGGGGATTCCGGCGTTCTTCAGGGCAGTGCGGTAGCCGTTGAGCCGCAGCCCCGCGGTGCCGGTGGATTCCTCCGGCGTGGCGCCAATGACCGCAATACGACGGCGGCCTCCCGCCAGCAGATGGGAGGTCAGCGCAGCGGCGGCCTCCTCGTTCTTCATGGTCACCAGGTCGAACCGCGGATCCATGATGTGTTCGCCGAGCATCACCAGGGGCTTCGTTCCGGCCCGCTCGGCGATGGCGTCGGCGCTGATGGACAGCGGCGTGAAAAGCAGTCCGTCCGTGAGCTGCCGGAACGGGCCCTGGAGCGCGTTCAGCTCGGCGGCCCCTTCCGCGGCGGACTGCTCCACCAGGACGCGGTAGCCGTGCTTGGTTGCCGCGTCCATCAGCTTGGAGGCGAGCTCGGCGTAATAGGGCGCCGAAAGATCCGAGAGGACCAGGCCCAGCATGGAGGTTTTACCGGAGCGCAGGCTGCGGGCGGTGAGGTTGGCTTCGTAGCCCAGTTCCGCGATGGCATCCTCAACCCGCTGCCTGGTGGCGGGACGGATGAACTCATAGTTGTTCAGGACGTTGGAGACGGTCTTGAGTGAGACACCCGCGGCCTTCGCAACGTCGTTCATGGTTACTGCCATTAACCTTCTTTTCCTGCCTTCGCCGCGGCCTTGGCCGCCTGCTTGCTGGCCCGCACCTTCACCAGGGATTCCGGGTCCACGATGTCCGCCACGGACAGGTAGGAGCCGTCCTCGCCGTAGTGGCCGGCGGCTTCCCGCCAGCCCGGCGCCTGCAGGCCGCGCTGTTTGCCCAGCAGGGCGAGGAAGATTTTGGCTTTCTGGTCGCCGAACCCGGGCAGGGCCTTGAGCCGCTTCAGCACTTCGGCGCCGCTGGGATCACCCTGGGTCCAGATGGCAGTGGCGTCGCCGTTCCAGTCGCTTTGCACGGCCTCGGCCAGCGCCTGGACCCTTGCGGCCATGGAACCGGGGAACCGGTGCACGGCGGGCCGTTCCTTGAACATCTCCACGAACGCCTGCGGATCATGGCCGGCAATGGCTTCGGGAGAGACGGACCCGATGCGGGTCCTGATCTTTTCCGGTCCCGCGAACGCCGATTCCATGGTCACCTGCTGGTCCAGCAGCATGCCGGTCAGCAGGGCGAAGGCGTCCTCACTCAACAACTTGTCCGCGGCGGGATCCCCCGTGATGTGCAGCTCCATGCCGTCCATCCTCCCACCTGCGGGCCGCCGTCGTCATAAGGACGCCTCCGCCGTTACTGTCCAGGGGTGCTAGCTGCCCACCGCCAGCCGGATCATGGACCAGGACACCGCAGGGAGCTCGGCGGTGAGGCGGCCGCCGTCGGCCTTGACCGTGACGTTTTCGGCGGGCTCCACGGACGTCGAATCGTCGGCACTCGCCTGCCAGTACGGGTCCTTGTTGGCGTAGGTCAGCGCCTCCAGGACGCGGACGTTGCCCAGGCCGGCGACGGCGGCGTCCAGGGTGAGTGCGTCCGTTGCCGAGCGGTTGACGGCGAACACCACGGCCTCGCCCTTCTCGGCGTCGAAGGTTGCCACGGCGGACAGCGCGGCCACGTTCTCCGTGGTGCCGCCGCTGACCAGCGGGGATTCGACGGCGAGCTGCAGCACAGTGCCGGCGGCGTGCCGCGAGGTCAGGGCGAAGGGGTGGAAGGTGGTCTGCTTCCAGGCCCGGCCGCCGGGTTCCGTCATGATGGGGGCGATGACGTTGACCAGCTGGGCCAGGCTCGCGGAATGGACCCGGTCCGTGTTCTTGAGCAGCGTGACCAGCAGGTCGCCCACCACCACAGCGTCCGCCACCGTGTAGGTGTCCTCCAGCAGCACGGGGGCTACCGGCCAGTCCTTGCCGGAGGGCGCCTTGGACTCGGCCCTGCTCATGTGCCAGACATTCCATTCATCGAAGGAGATGTTCACCTGCTTGGTGGACTTCTTCACAGATTTCACGTGATCGATGTGGCTGACGATGTTCTTGATGAAGGCGTCCATCTTGTGCCCGGCAGCCAGGTGTTCCTGGAGGTCGCCGAAGTCCTCGAAGTACTGGTGGGCGGAAATCAAATCCACCAGCTCATAGGTTTCGGACAGGACCACGCGCTCCCATTCGCCGAACGTGTCCATGGTGGGACCGGAACTGCCGCAGGCCACGAGCTCCAAGTCGGGGTCGATCATCCGCATGCCGCGGGCCGTGTCCGCAGCAAGCCGCCCGTACTCGAGGGCGTTCTTGTGGCCTATCTGCCACGGGCCGTCCATCTCGTTGCCCAGGCACCACATCCTGATGCCGTAGCCGTCCGGTGCACCATTGGCGCGGCGCTGGTCGGAAAGCTCAGTACCGCCGTCGATATTGCAGTACTCCAGCAGGTCCATCGCCTCCTGGATGCCGCGGGTGCCCAGGTTGACGGCCATCATGGGTTCCACGCCGGCCTTGGCGGACCACGCCGCGAACTCGTCCACGCCCACCAGGTTGGGGTCCGTGGAGTGCCAGGCCAGGTCGAGGCGTACAGGCCGCTGGTCCTTCGGCCCCACGCCGTCCTCCCACCGGTAGCCGGAGACGAAGTTGCCGCCGGGGTACCGCACCGTGGAGACGCCGAGTTCGCGCGTCAGCCCCAGGACATCGCGGCGGAAACCGTCCTCGTCGGCGTCGGGGTGGTCGGGTTCGAAGATGCCGGTGTAGACGCACCGGCCAAGGTGCTCCACGAAGGCGCCGAACGTGCGGCGCCTGACGGGACCAACGGTGAAGGCCGGGTCAAGGGTTACTTTGGCTGTTGCCGGTTCTGGGGTTGCCACGAAAAACATCCTCGTTCTCTGGATTTACAACGTTATAGAAAACATTGTTGGCGCTGCGGTGGTTTGAGTCAAGGGAGCGTCGCTGAACGGGCGCCGGAGAGAATCTTTTTTGCTTCCGGTCCAAGCTGCGGCAG
Organism: Pseudarthrobacter chlorophenolicus A6; assembly: GCF_000022025.1. Taxonomy (GTDB): domain Bacteria; phylum Actinomycetota; class Actinomycetes; order Actinomycetales; family Micrococcaceae; genus Arthrobacter; species Arthrobacter chlorophenolicus. Next base: position 404,535 of record NC_011886.1, on the reverse strand, counting down.
GAGCGCCGGGCGCCCCACCTGCGGCTATGCGCAAAGCAAGTAGCGGTTTCGAGTATCCAAGTAATACCTAATCTGAAAGTCGAGTACCGTTACTCATTCTCCGGCCCCCGGCCAGCCCACTAGGTTTTTGACAGGGACAAGGCGTGTTTCTGTCCCGGCAGGACTTAGCTCACCAGGGGGTGTGAGAGTGGCAATGCACGCACGACAGGTGAGCCCAAACTTCCCGGGTCAACGCACCCGGGTACTGAGCGGGGCCGGCGACGAGGAGGCCTTTGAGACCAAGGCCTCTCCCCCAGCCGTCGCCGGCCCTCTTCTTTCTTCACGCCTCCACGGCCCGCGGCCTGCCGCAGGGCTGCCGACTATTGCGCCGCGCACCGTCACGCAGGCCACCGGGAGTGACGGCAGCCAGGCGATGCTGCTTGACCTGGTCACCGGGGCAGACTCGCTGACCGACTCCCTGGACAGCCTGGTTGCCGCCGCGGTGCGGTCGGTGGCAGGTGCGCAGCAGGCGGGGACACCTCAGCAGGCTGGCGCGCAGATCGAATGCGCGGTGGTGCTGACCCAGCCGCGCCGGTCCCCCGCAATTACCGGGACATCGCGGGACGCTGAGCGGATGATGGCGTGGGAGCAGCAGGCAGCGGAGGGTCCCACCAGCGAAGTGCTGGCCGGCGGCCATCCCGTGGCGGTCCTTCAGCGGCACGGGGATTTCCGCTGGCCGCGCTACTGCAGCGAGCTGCAAGTTGCCGGTTTTGGCAGCGTCCTGGGTATACGGCTCCGGCTTGACGGTGCGGGCGATGCCGCGTCATCGGGCCCTGCCGGCGATGCGGCGGACGCGGAAACCCATGCTGCCCTGGCGTTTTTTGCCCCGGATTCCAAGGCCTTCCCGCTGCAGGTGATCGCCGAGGCCCGGGCGTTCGCCGGGTTGGCGTCAAGGAGCCTGCGGATGGCCCTGGACCTGCATACAGCCCGTTCCATGGCGTCGGACCTGCGCTCGGCGTTGGACAGCCGCACCTCCATCAACGTGGCGTGCGGCGTCATCATGGCCCAGAACCGGTGCTCCTACCACGAGGCGTTTTCCATCCTGGCGAAGGCCTCAAGCCACCGGAACATCAAGGTCCGGCGGATTGCGGAGGACATCCTCGAGCGGCTGCCCGAGGGTCCCCCGCAATCCCACTTCGGGCACTAGCGGCTAGAGGCCCCCGGCCAGCCTGTAGTAGGCGGCGTTCCAGTTCAGGTCCTTCTTGAACTGGCGGATGGTGGTGCCCTCGTCAATGGTGAGCAGCTCGGTCCTGGCGATGTCGGCGAAGTCCTCGAACACATCCATCCCCACCTGGGTCGACAGCACAGTGTGGTGCGCGGCGCCGGCGGTAAGCCAGGCGGCGGCGGACGTGGCGAAGTTCGGCTTGGGCTCCCAGAGCGCGCGGGCAACGGGCAGGTTGGGCAGCGGCTGGTCCAGCGGGACCACGTCCACGGCGTTGGCCACCAGGCGGAAACGGTCCCGCATGTCAGACAGGGCGACGACGACGCCCGGGGAGGCATCGGCGTCGAACACCAGGCGGACGGGGTCTTCCTTGCCGCCAATGCCGAGCGGGTGGATTTCCAGCCGCGGCTTAGTTGCGGTCAGCGAGGGGCACACCTCCAGCATGTGCGCGCCGAGGATCTTCTCCGCGCCGGGCTCGAGGTGGTAGGTGTAGTCCTCCATCAGCGACGCCCCGCCGGGCAGACCTGCGCCCATCACCTTGGCGGCGCGCACCAGGATAGCGGTTTTCCAGTCACCCTCAGCGCCGAAGCCATACCCGGCAGCCATGAGCCGCTGCACCGCCAGGCCCGGGAGCTGGCGGAGCGCGCCAAGGTCCTCAAAGGAAGTGGTGAACGCGGCCGATCCGTTGGCTTCAAGGAAGGACCGCAGCCCGAGCTCGATCCGCGCGCCGTACCGCAGCGACTCGTGCCGGGCCGCGCCTGCGCGGAGCTCCGGCACCACCTCGTAGAGGTCCTCATACTCGGCGACCAGGGCGTCGACGTCGGACTCTGCAGCGCCGTGCACAGCGTCGGCGAGCTCGTTGACGGACCAGGTGTTGACCGCGACGCCAAAGCGCAGCTCCGCTTCGGTCTTGTCGCCTTCGGTGACGGCGACGTTGCGCATGTTGTCGCCGAATCGGGTCAGCTTCAGGGTGCGGACGGCGGCCCAGCCGGCCGCGGCACGCTGCCAGGCGCCCACCTGGCGCGCAACCTCAGGGTTGGAAACGTGCCCGACGACGGTCTTCCGGGCAATGCCCAGCCGGGACTGGATGTAGCCGAACTCTCGGTCACCGTGCGCGGCTTGGTTCAGGTTCATGAAGTCGAAGTCGATGTCCGCCCAGGGCAGGTCGCGGTTGGCCTGGGTGTGCAGGTGCAGGAGCGGCTTGCGGAGCAGGTCCAGGCCCTGGATCCACATCTTGGCCGGGCTGAACGTGTGCATCCAGGCTGTGACGCCGATGACGGAATCATCGGAGTTGGCCTCCAGCGCGGTGCGGCGGATGGCGTCCGAGTCGGTCAGGACCGGCTTCCACACGATCCGCACCGGCACGGCGGAGGCGGAATTGAGCTGGGTGGCGATCTCCTGGGACTGGGCGGCCACCTGCTTGAGGACGTCCTCGCCGTAGAGGTGCTGGCTGCCGGTGAGGAACCAGACCTCATAGCCGTCGAGGGAGTTGTTTGCTGCGGTGCTCATGGGTTCTCCTGGAAAGTATTTGGTGGCTACGGGCGCAGTTGGCCCGGCTTTATTGGCCGTAGACGTTCTGGTAGCGGGCGTAGAGCGAGTCGATGTGGCCCTGGTCGATGGGCAGTGGGTCGCCGAGTTGACGGGCAACGTGGACGGTGCGCGCCACTTCCTCGCACATCACTGCGGCTTTCACCGCGGACTTGGCGTCCTTGCCGATGGTGAACGGGCCGTGGTTTTGCATCAGGACTGCCGGCGAGTTGGAGTTCTTCAGCGTTTCCACGATGCCGTGGCCGATTGAGTCGTCGCCGATCAGCGCGAAGGGTCCCACCGGAATCTCGCCACCGAACTCGTCGCTCATCATGGTCAGCACGCACGGAATGGCTTCACCGCGCGCCGCCCAGGCGGTGGCGTAGGTGGAGTGGGTGTGCACCACGCCGCCCACCTCGGGCATGTGACGGTAGACGTAGGCGTGCGCTGCCGTGTCCGACGACGGCGAGAGCGCCGGATTGCCCCAGCCGCCTTCACCGTTTCCTGACACAGGCGTGCCATAAAGGTCGGTGACCACCATCTGGTCCGGGGCCAGGTCCTGGTAGGAGACGCCGGAGGGCTTGATGACCATCAGGTCGGTTCCGGGCACGCGGGCGGAGACGTTGCCGGCGGTCCACACCACCAGCCCGTACCGGGTCAGTTCGGCGTGCAGGGCGCAGACGTCTGCCCTGGTCAGCGCGATGGCCTCCAGGAGTGCGGCGCTCATGCGGACACCTCCACGGGAACGCCGGTCACAGCCGCTTCCGAAGTGATCCCCGAGGCTTTGCGCTGGATGGCCTTGAGCCGGTGCATCACGTCGTTGCTGCCGCGGCCGAAGTAGTCGTGCAGGGCTTTGTATTCCCGGAACAGCTCCTCGTAGGCGGCCACGTTCTCCGGAATGGGCGTGTACACCTCGCCGGGCTCGGATCCCATGGCGGCGGCGGCCTCGCGGATGTCCGCGTAGTGTCCGGCCGCGACGGCGGCGTGGATGGCCGAGCCGAGGGCGGGCCCCTGTTCCGAACCGATGGTGGAGAGCTGCAGGCCGGTGGCGTCTGCGTAGATCTGCATCAGGAGTTTGTTCTTGAGCAGGCCGCCGGCCACAATGAATTCCTTCACCGGGACGCCGGCGTCGCGGAAGGCCTCCACGATGGTGCGGGTGCCGAAGGCTGTGGCCTCGAGCAGGGCCCGGTAAATATCTTCCGGCGTGGTGGCGAGCGTCTGGCCCAGGATGACGCCGGAGAGTTCGTGGTCCACCAGCACGGACCGGTTGCCGGAGTGCCAGTCCAGGGCTATCAGCCCGTGTTCGCCGATGGCCTGGCCGGAGGCAAGTGCGGTGAGGTATTCGTGGATGCCGAGTCCCGCCGTCGCGGCCGCCTGGTGGTATTCGGGCTGGACACCGTTTTTGGTGAACCAGCCGAAAATATCGCCGACACCGGACTGGCCGGCCTCGTAGCCCCAGAGGCCGGGAACGATCCCGCCGTCCACCACGCCGCACATGCCGGGGACTTCCCTGAGCTCAGCACCGTTCATGACGTGGCAGGTGGACGTGCCCATGATGGCCACCAGCTGGCCCGGGTCCACGGCCTTGGCGGCCGGGGCGGTGACGTGCGCGTCAACGTTGCCCACAGCAACAGCGATGCCTTCCGGCAGGCCGGTCCACGCTGCGGCCTCAGCCGTGAGGTAGCCGGCGGCATCGCCCAGCCGGCCGATGGCGTGCTCGAGTTTCGTGCTGACGAAGTCCTTGAACTGCGGGTTCAGCGCCGCTAGGAAGTCTTCGGACGGGTAGTGGCCGTCCTGGTAAATGCCTTTGTAACCGGCGGTGCAGGCGTTGCGGACGTATGTCCCGCAGAGCTGCCAGACGATCCAGTCGGCCGCCTCCACCCAGTGGTCCATGGCGGCGTAGACTTCGGGATCTTCCTCAAGCAGCTGGAGCCCCTTGGCAAATTCCCACTCGGAGGAGATCAGCCCGCCGTAGCGGGGCAACCAGGCCTCGCCGCGCTCTGCTGCGAGCCGGTTGATCCGGTCGGCCTGCGGCTGGGCGGCGTGGTGGCGCCACAGTTTTACATAAGCATGCGGCCGGTTTGCGAACCCGGGCACCTCGTTCAACGGGGTTCCGTCCGCCCGCGTGGGCACCATGGTGCAGGCGGTGAAGTCCGTGGCGATTCCGACGACGGCGGCCGGGTCGATTCCCGCGTCGGCGACGGCGGCGGGAACGGCGATACGCAGGACGTCCCGGTAGTCGTTCGGCACCTGGAGGGCCCATTCGCCGGGAAGCCGCGTGCCGCCGTCGCCCGCTATGTCACGGGGAAGGGCATCGGTGATAACGGCGTGGGGGTAGTCAAAGACTCCGCTGCCCAGTTCCTTGCCGTCCCTGACACGCACCACCACAGCCCGGCCGGAGAGCGTCCCGTAATCAACACCGATGACGCAAGCCTCGGCACTGTCCGCTGTATTCATGGAAGTTCCTTTGATAGCTGCCGCAGCGTTGCGGCCTGGTTTTAATTGTGAGCGCTAACAAGAATGAAGTCAACGAGGGAGCCCCTGATGGCTGTCAGGACCGGCCCGCGGTGCCGGCCTAGCGGGAGCCGCGGCGGGTGAAGACCATGTGCACCACGCCGGCCGGCGAGGTGGTGGACTCGATGTCGAAGCGCTCGTCCAGACCCTCCAGTCCGTCCCACAGCCGCTCGCCGCGGCCCAGAATGATGGGCACCACGGCGATGTGCATGTGGTCGATCAGGTCCGCCTCGAGGAACTGCCGCACTGTGTCCGCACCGCCGCCAATCCGGACGTCGAGGCCCGGGGCAAGTTCTCGGGCCTTTTCAAGCGCCGTTGCGGGGTCGGCGTCAATGAAATGGAAGGTGGTTCCGCCCTCCATTTCGAGGGTGGGCCGGGGATGGTGCGTGAGGACCACAACCGGGGTGTGGAACACGGGGTTGTCGCCCCACCACCCCTTCCACTCCTTGTCCTCCCAGGGCCCGCGCTGGGGGCCGAACTTGTTGCGCCCCATGATTTCGACGCCGACCCCGGTTCCCCACTGGCTGGCGAACGCCTCATCGACGCCGAAGGATGCCTGTCCCTCCCCGTGAAGGCCCATGGCGCGGAAGGTCCGGGTCCCGAAGGCCCACTCCATGAGCCGTGAGCCGGCATGGCCGAACGGCGCCTCGAGCTGCTGGCCCTCGCCCGTGCCGAAGCCGTCGAGGGAAACTGAGAAATTGTGCACGCGGACGAGGGACATGTCATCTCCTGGGGTGTGCTTGCCTGGTCACCTTGGGGTGATCGAGTTGTGTATGTATAGGGTGCCCAGGTGACAGGCATTTTGATATGGGGGGTCACTGGGCGGACAACCAGTATCATTCACCCAAGAGCGACCACTCTTCTTTTTCATAATTTGGGGGACTAATTTGACGCAGTATGCCCGTTTTAGATTGCACCTATTTTGCCTCATCTTAGGCCTTACCACAGTAGCTACACTGCTGGTCAATCCATCAGGCATGCCTACAGCAACGGCTTCCACAGGCCCTGTCGGCGGTGCTACTCCCATCATTCCCGCCAGAATTCTCGACACTAGGACATCGTACGGTCCCGTGCCAGGCGGGGGTGCCGTTTCTATCCGAATTCCCGGATTTTATGTAATCCCTCAAGGAACCCAGGCGGTGGTCGTCAATATAACTGCCACTCAGCCGACGGCGGCGGGCTTCCTTACGGCTTATCATTCAGGGGTCAGCGCACCTCGAACGTCGAATGTGAATTATGGTCCCGGCCAAACCGTGGCGAACCTTGCCATCGTGGAGGTCGGCGCTGACGGATATATCACCATCTCAAACTCCTCGGCGGGAAGTGTCCATATCATCGTGGACGTAACTGCGTACTTCGGCCCGTCGGGTCAATGGGATGCGCCCGGTTCTTATCGCCCCCTCGCTCCACAAAGGCTCCTCGACACCCGTACCTCGTCAGGGCCCGTGCCTGGAGGAGGAACAGTTCCGCTACGCCTGGGAGGAGCCACCGGGGTGCCCGCCAACGCATCTGCGGTAGTGGCCAACCTGACCGTGACGCAACCGACGTCCAACGGATTCATCAGCGCCTACCCAACCGGGTCTTCCAAACCGAATGTCTCGAACCAGAATTATGCTCAAAATCAGACAATCCCAAGCCTGGCCGTCGTACCGGTGGGGCCGGACGGCACAGTCACCATAGCGAACAGTTCCTCCGGGACTGTTCAAATTGTGGCTGACGTATTCGGGTATTTCCTCCCAGGCACGCCCGCAACCTCCGGAGCATTTGTGGCTGTGACTCCTAAGCGTTTCCTTGACACGCGGACGTTTCGCGGCCCGGTCAGCAGCGCTGAAAACGTACCCGTAAAAGTAGCGGGCGTTGATGGTATTCCGTCGAGCGCGAGCGGTGTCTGGGTAAATCTCACCGTCACCGAACCGACAAGATTCGGCTACTTTGAAGCGCGCGCCCATTTTGCAACCGTCTCGTTCACTTCGAACCTCAACTTTGACCGCGGGCAAACCATAGCCAACATGGCCTACGTGCCCATTGGCCAGGACGGGAAGATAGAAATCCAACCACTCCTCAACCCGGTGCCGCGGCACGAGACAACGCATGTAATCGCGGACGTCTTCGGTTACACCCTTTAATAGGCAGCCCTTCAATTCACTGCCGGCTCGGCCAGGCCGCTGCTTTGACGAGCCCAACTCGGGGTAGGTACAAGAATGACCACCGAAACGCCGCCACCAAAAGGAGCCGTATGGACAGCGAGGCCACCGTGCGCCGGCCGAGGCCCTCACTGGCCTGGCTCCTTGGCCCGATCGCCACCGGCTTGGGGTGGGCGGCGCATGTCCTGGGTGGCGGGGCCTCCCCCTCAGCCCTGATTGTGGTGGCCCTCGCCGCGCTGCTGGGCATGGCGGCGGCCATCGGTAAACCCGGGCGGCTTCCCGGCTGGGGCCTGCTCCTCACCGCCGGGATCACCCAGCAGTTGCTGCACTTCGCCTTCGCTGCCTTTTCGATTTCCACCGGATTCGATGCACCGTCCCATGGCCACGGCCAATCGCCCGCCCAAGACCCCGGCACGGCAACCCAAGGCCAAGGACCGGTGGCGCACGATCTGCACCTGCTCCTGTACCTCCACATGGGCGCGGCCCTGCTGACACTTGTCATCACACGGCAATTGGACAGGCTTCCGGCACGCCGGATCCAACGGAAACCACTCGACGTGCGCGCAGGGATGCAGGTCAGGAAGTAAGCGTTCCGCGGACAATGCTGACGCTGGAGTGGGCCGGGTTTCCGTCCACCGGTTCATCGGAAACGTCAACGATCGGGTAGTCGGCCAGCTGCAGCCCCGCAGGAACTTGGAACGTCCCGGAGTCAGAGGCCATGACGCCAAGGCTAACCAGCCGTGACAGGTCAGGTGCAATCAGCCAGACCTCCTGGTAACCCTTCGCTTCATCCTTGTCGAGCGAGACCTCCAGGCTGCGGGAACCATCGGCCGCCTCCACCACTTTGGCTGAACCGCTGGCCGAGTATTGCGCCAGCGGCGTCAGCTGGGCTTGGGCCAACTGGGTGGGCTGGGGTGGTTGGGCGGGCCGCATGGACGCCCAGATTCCACCGCCCGCAACGAGGACCACAGCCGCCGCGGCGGCGATCCACGTACCGGTACGCTGCCACCACGCCTTCTTCCGCGGGCCGAATACAGCAACGTTCGACGGCGCCGCCTCGGCAGGTGCCTCCGCGGGCTTGGTGCCGGGACCACTCAGCGGGTCCTCCCGGACAGCGTCGGCAAGTCCAAGTTCCCGGTGGATCCCGGCCCACACCTGGGGCCCGGGAACTGACAGGCCGGCGGTGTCCGGCGCCGTCCGCACCGCATCAACGGTGCGGCGCAGCGCGGCGTAGTCGGCGGCGCATTCGGGGCAAACATCGAGGTGCTGCCGGCCGTCGGCGTCGTCCCAGTCCCCGTACAGCGCAAGGAGGCTCAACTGTTCCGGATCAAGATGCGGCATGGTCTACCTCCAATCGGCTTCTCAAATGCGTCAGGCTGCGGCGGATGTGGCTCTTGACGGTACCAAGCGGCAGGTCCAGTTTCCGTGAAATCTGTTCGTGCGTCAGGTCCTCATAGAAGGCCAGCTTCATGATGGAACCTTGCGGTTCACCCAGCCTTTCCAGTTCGCCGTCCAGCAGCAGCCTGTCCGCCAGGACCTCCGCGGCTTCTGCTCCGGCGTCGGCTTCTCCGGCGGCCAGCCCGGCGCCGGCCACCGCGTGGGCCTTGCGCGCTTCACGGGCGGTCGCCGAGTGGGCGTCGGTGATGACGTTCCGGGTGATGCCCACAATCCAGGCGGGCAGCCGGGCCACCTCCGGCCTGAAGGTGTTCCGCGAGCGCCACACCCGGATAAAGACCTCCTGGGTGACGTCGTCCGCAGCAGATGAATCCGCCAGGGACCGGAGGGCCAGCGTGTGCACCAGCGGGGCGAATTCGCGGTAGGCCGCCGCCAGGGCCCTCTCGTCGCCGGCGAGGAAGGACGCGGTTAGCCCGTCATCCCAGCCGTGGGAGGCCTGCGCAGGAGGGGTCACTCGCGGCTCCTTCCCGGCTTCGGTGACGAGAATCATGGCTCACCGCTTACCCGGGGACCGCGGTGACTATCACATTGTCGCTGTAGTCCATCCGCTCGTCCAGCCACCTGCCGCCGCAAGTGACAACCTTGAGCTCGTGTGGCCCGGTGCGGCGGAAGAGCGACCCGCCGTCGAACCTGTCCTTGGCCATCAGTTCCACCTTCACCACGCGGTAGGTAAGGTCCGGCGCGCCGTCACGGCCCACGCGGATGGCGGTGCCCTCGGCCAGCGATTTCAGGGCGGAGAACGGCGCCCTGTCCGAAGTCGTGTCGATGTGGCCGGCGATGACGGCGGCCCCCTGGGCCGCGCCGGGGGCTGGTCCGAACCGGTACCAGGCCGCGCGGTCAAAGGCATCCGGGATTTCCATCGCCCCTTCGCCGGACACTCCCCCGGGGACCACCGGCATGTCGATGGCCGTGCCGGCGATGGTGATCGACGTCGGCGCAGGGTCCGCCGCGACAGCGCCCAGGGTGGCCGGGTGAACGGGAATGGTGGGAGCCGCACCCGGCTGGACGGCCGGAGCGGCGGACGCTGGAGCAGAAGGGGCGGCACTGGGAACCGCACTGGGAGCGGCGGCTGGTGTGGAAGCTACTGTGCTGGCGGGGGTACCGGAAGGTGCCGTGGACTGCCCGGCCGGCGCACAGGCGGCCAGGAGAAGCACTGCGGATGCGGCGGCGGTTCGCACCGCTACAGATGCGCGACGGCGGGACTCCCCTGCCGTCGTCGTGCGTCCGCTCATCGCCGTCGCCTCTCTCGGTCCGGGCCCCGCACGCGGCGGGGAGTAGTGGTTTTCGGTAGGGTGGCCGCCCGGTGCAGGTGGGCAGGGTACGCCGGGCGGCCGGTCTATCAGATCCCGGAGGCTACTGCCGTGCGCGGCGTGCAGCTACCGTGCGGGCTGTGCCTACGCCTGCAAGGAGCAGGGCGATGGCGGTTGCTCCCAGCCCCAGGGCAAGGCCTGCCGGTGCCGGCGAAGCGTCCGCAGAGCCGTCCCGGGCGCCGGGGACGGAGCCGGGCGCGGAGTGCAGTCCCTCGATGTTCTGTACTGCCAGCTGAAGGTTCTTGTCAGCCAGGCTGCCCCACGCGTAAACGATGGTGTGGGTTCCCTCGGCGACCGTGACGTCCGCGGGCCCGATGACCGGGGCGGTGGTCCCGGTGGCCGCCACGGATGCGGAAATCGTTCCCGGGTCCAGGGTGAGCGTCTGCTCGTTCGGGTTGGAGAGGTTGGTGACCACGGCGCTGCCGCCGGCCAGGACGTCGACGGCGGGTGCCGCGGCGGTGTGCCGGACGGTGAGTTTGCCCTTGCCGGCCGCGATCTGGGACACATCGTTGGTGAAAAGGTTGGCTGTGGGCTTGCCGGCGGCGTCAAGGTTGGCTACGGCGGTGTAGTTGCCGTTGGCTGCGAGGTTGACGGTTACGGGGCCGATGACGGCGGCGGAGGCGTCAGCGGCGTCCGCCGCGGTGATCGCGATCTGGTAGGCGCCTGCAGGCAGTGCCAGCGGCCCTGCGAGACTGCCCGGGGTGAAATCGTCCAGGGTGCGGTCGCCGTTGACCCAGACATCCACGGTCAGCCCGGGGACGCCGTGCAGCACCGAGAGCTGGGCGTCGCCCTCGGCAGCGCTGGCGGGACCGGCCAGGGCCATCGCGGCTGCAATGGCTGCGGCACCGATACCTGCTGTGAAGATCCTCTTTCGCATGTCCTTCTCCTTGGTCGGCCCGCCGGGCGGGCGCTTTACGCTTACACCCCTACTACTGGCGCGGGCGCGGAGTTGGATGCAGAATCATGGAAATTTTTTGCGGACCGCCTATCCGTTGCCGGGCGGAGCCGTGCTGGACCGTGGAACAAGTTCCGGGGTGACCACGGTGGAGCTCACCCCGGTGCCGGCCTCTATTTCCTTCAGCATGGTGTCCAGGCAGCGGCGGCCCAGCTCCTCGAAGTCCTGCCGGACCGTGGTCAGCGGCGGGCTGAAGTACCCCGATTCCGGCTGGTCGTCGAAGCCAACCACTGAGACGTCGTCGGGCACGCGGACGCCGGCCTCCGCGAAGGCCCTCAGGATTCCCAGCGCCATCTGGTCATTGCCCACGAAGAGTGCGGTGGCGCTGCGCCCCGCCGCCAGCCCGCGTCCAATGGCATAGCCGCTGCCGGCGCTCCAATCCCCTTCCACCAGGAGATCGTCCGCCAGCCCCGCGGCGTGAAGGGCTTCCCGCCATCCCTCAGCGCGTTCGGCGGCGTCGGTCCAGCCGGCGGGACCGGAGACATGGCCGATCCGCCGGTGCCCCTGGGCGATGAGATGTTCGACGGCGAGCCGTGCCCCTGCGCGCTGGTCCACCATGGCACCGCTCACCTCGCTGTTGCCCAGCGATCCCACGGCCATCACGGGGACCGGGATCTTCAGCGCGTCGAGGGCCTGGAGGGTTTCGGCGTGCGGCACCAGCACGGCAATGCCGTCCACCGCCTGGTCCAGGAAGTGGCTGACGGCGCCGGCGATGGCCGCGCCGTTGACCTCGCGGAGCGCGGCGATGCTCACGAAGTAGCCGGCGTCTCGGGCAGCCTGCTCCACGCCGAGGAGGGTGTTGGCTGGCCCGTACTGGGACAGCTCGCTGGCCAGGACCCCGATGGTCTGGGACCGGCGGGTGACAAGGCTCCGGGCAGCCGTGTTCCGCCGGTAGCCCAGCTGCGCGATGGCGGCCTCCACCTTTTCACGGGTGGCCTTGCTGACATTCGGGTGGTTGTTGATGACGCGGGAGACGGTCTGGTGCGAAACGCCGGCCACATCGGCCACGTCCTCCAGGCGCGGCATCCTGCCCTTGCTGCTTTTAGCCATCTGCCTATTGTCCCCGCTGGAACGGGTGGCCCGTCCCCGGACCCCTCGCAGCCTGGTTTGCTGAGCTGTGCCCGTGCCGCACTCCCAGGGGTCCATCAGAAGCCACATCGCACAACCACGCCGTGACGGTTCTGATGAGCGAACAAGCTTATGAGGAAGGCCCGGCCCGGCGTGGCGGTGTAGCTTCCTTTACATTCCCTGCCTCGTCAAGGGACGTCATGCAGCACAGGCTCTGGCGGGGCCTGAACAATGGCGTGGTGGAATGGGGCCATGGCCTTGGACAACGCTGAACCATATACCGCTTCACCGGACACCGAAGCGGCGGCCTTCCGCGGAGCACTGGACATCACCCCGGGCACCGGCGGCACCACCATCCGGCGGCTTCCCGCATGGACGCAGGCCCAGTTCGGTGGGGACAATCCTCTGGCCAAAGCCAATGCGACGCCCTCCGGGGTGCGGCTGGAGTTCCTGACCGATGCCGCCTGGCTGGAGGTGGACCTGACCTTTACCCGGGAATCCGCTGACTGGCGCTGGCGTCCGTTGCAGGCAGCGGTGCTCAACCTGACCACGTCCGATGGCCATGCCGAAAGCCGGCACTTCCACGAGGGGGACGTCCTGGAAACCTTTCCGGACGGGTCCAGCACCCTGACGCCCGGCGCCCCGTCCACCGCCCGCTTCGAGATTCCGGGGCCGCGGCAGGAACGCACAGTCACCCTGTGGCTGCCGCACCGGGGAAGTGCCCTGATCCACGGCGTCCGCTCCGAAGCACCCCTGCAGCCCGCACCGCGCACCGGTCCGCGCTGGGTGCACTACGGGAGCTCCATCAGCCAGTCCTCGCACGCCGAGTCCCCCCTCGGCGTGTGGCCCGTCATTGCCGCACGCAACCTTGGACTGGACCTTTACAACCTGGGACTGGCAGGCTCCGCCCACCTGGACCAGTTCGTGGCCCGGACCATCCGCGACGAGCCCGCCGACCTCATCACGGTAAAGGTGGGCATCAACATCATCAACAGCGCCAGCCTCCGCCGGCGTACGTTCGCGCCGGCCCTTCACGGTTTCCTGGACACTGTGCGGGACGGCCACCCCTGGACCCCGCTGGTCCTGATATCGCCCATCTTCTGCCCCGAGCATGAGGACGCCCCCGGCCCCTCACGGCTGGTAGACGGGAAGTTCCTGGCCACCGATCTCCCCCGCAAGCCCGGCGACGGGCTACTGACCCTCCGCGACGCCAGGAACATCCTCGCGGAAGCCGTCAGCGAGCGCAGCACGTCAGATCCGAATCTGCACTACCTGGACGGGCTGCGGCTTTTCGGATCCGGAGACGCCCATCTCCTCCCGGACCTCCTGCACCCGGACGCCGAGGGTTACGGGCTGATCGGCGAACGGTTCACTGATATCGCAGCAGGCAGCCCGTGGCTTGCCGCGGCGGCACAGGCTCCGGTCAGAAGCTAGTTCGCAGAACCCTGCCTTGAAGGTTCTGGCCGGCGGACAAGCCCAGGAGTGGCGCCACGGCGGGCAAACAAAAACGGGCCGGAAGCTCCACGCTTCCGGCCCGCTGAATGGGTGGGCCCTGTGGGGCTCGAACCCACGACCCACGGATTAAAAGTCCGATGCTCTACCAACTGAGCTAAAGGCCCCAGCCGGCTGGTTGCCACAGCGGTCCCGCTGCGCTTCCCCTACCGGCCCATCCATTTCTGGACGTTAATACTCTAACCCATGGTTCCGGCGCCTCCGCACGCAGCCCGGACGCCGCCGTCGGGCGTTTCGCAACGGATCCGGCACCCGCTTTCCTGCCCTGCCCTCCCCTGCTTCGCCTGCTCGATTCAGGCACGGCACAGGAGTAGCGTGGGGGCATGAGCGAGCAAGCAGGATCCAAGCCATACGGCGGCGCGAACCGGCACCACAAGCCCAAGCCGTTCGCCCCCATCGACTTCGAGCCCTTCGCCGGTGGCGCCGATCCCGCCCGCGTGTCCGAGGCCGCGCACCTCGCTGCCCAGGCTCTGGTCCGGCATGGCCGCGACAGCGACGACCCCGTCATCACCGAGCGACTGGTGCGCCTCGCGGACGAACAGGGCCTGGAAGCCATCGCGGAGATGTGGGCCGAAAGCCCGGCCCGCTCGCTGCCTGGAGCGCTGTGGCGGCTTTACGCCCTGCGTGCCGCGACAGTCCAGGACCCTGAGCGTATTTCCGTCTATTTCCGAGCCGGCAAGGACACCGCGCAGGTGTCCAACGTGGTGGCCGGCGTTGCAGAGCCGCCGGGGGCAGATGAAATGCGGACCATGGCCGATGCCATTCTTTCCGGGGCGTTCGACGGCGAGTTCGACGTCGCGCTGGAGCGTTCCGCCGCATTCTGCCGGGTTGTAGCGCTCGGCCAGGCGACCCTCGCCGATGGTGCCGAGCACGCCAACGAGGCACACGCCAGCCGGCTGACGCGCAATTCCCACCAGCTGGTGAAGACCGCCGAGGACCTCGAGCACGCTGCCAACGCCTGGCGCCTCGGGGAACTCGACTGAAACCCCCTGCCCAAGCACCGCCAACTGTCAAGATTGACTTGGGCGAAGCATCGTAGAAGACTGAAATCGGTGCCGAACCGCGAAACCCCCGGGCTTCAACACTCAGCCGCCTAGAGCGGCCTACCGCCGAGAGGCGTATCCGGTTCGGCACCATTTTTCTGCCCGTTTTACCGTCTGCCCATTTCAGGCCCGCGGTGAGGGGCCGGTAGAGTTAGCGTCAGTTGCGCGCCCGGGTCAAGTCACACGGCGGCAATACTCCCGCCTTGAACTTTTCCCGGAAACCGGTAAACCACGTGAAGCAGTTGCGTCTATTTCCCCAGGAGCCCGCCGGGCTGAAACTCCTCTCCCAGATGGCACAGCAGATAGTCCTGGCCAGCGGCACCCTGGCGGAAATCCTGGGAGTCTCGGCAGCGGACCACGCCAAGCTCGTGGAGGACATGCACAACCACGATGCAAAATCCTCCGAGCTGCACTATGCCCTGCTGACCCACATGCGGACCAGCTTCGTAAACCCGCTCCCCCGCGAGGACATGTACACCCTGTCCCGCTACCTCAACGAAGCCATGGAAAAGATGGACGGCGCGGCCGAACTGGTTGCCCTATACAAGCTGGAGCGGCTTCCCAAGCGCGCCGCGGACCAGCTGGAGATCATCAGCAGGCAGGCCGAGCTGACAGTGGACGCCATGCGCCGGCTGAACAACCTGGACGACCTCGAGGACTACTGGATCGAGATCCTCCGCCTCACCAAACGTGCCGAGCGCACGCACCGGGTGTGGGTGGCGGACATGATTTCGGACATGAAGTGGGCCCAGTATTCCCGCAATCGGGACGTGGCCAACCAGCTGGTGGAGGTCACCAAGGACATGCGGCGCATCGCCACGCAGGTGGGCAGCATCATCGTCAAGGAATCCTAGGGTGACGGCAGTCTTCTTCGGCGCGGTGGTGGTCCTCACCGCCGCGTTTGCGTTCCTCAACGGCTTCCGGGACGTTTCCCTTTCCACGGCCCTGCCCGTCCGCAACCGGGCACTCACACCCAGCGTGGCAGTCTTGCTGGCCGCCTTCTTCAACTTTGTGGGGGCGCTCCTGAGCGCCACCCTGGCCGTTGCCGTCAGCCAGACGTGGATCAGCCTGCCCTCCGGCACCGATGGCCTGGCCATCCTGGTTTCCGGCCTTCTCAGCGCCTGCGCCTGGGGCCTGCTGATGTGGTGGCGGGGCATACCCGTCCCTTCAACGCACACCCTGGTGGGCGGGCTGGCCGGGGCCGGCGTGGCCAGCCTTGCCGTGGGCGGAACCGGGGTGGGCGGCGCGGACCAGTCGCTCCTCCTGCAGGTGGTCCTGCCCCTCTTGCTCTCTCCCCTGGTGGCGTACAGCGGCGCCTTCCTGCTGGTGTACCCGGCCACATGGGCCGCCCGCCATACCCAGCCGAGTGTGGTGAACCAGCGCTTCCGCCGCAGCCAGGCCATTGCCGCCGGGGCGGTGGCATTCGGCCACGGGCTGCAGGACGGCCAGCGGGTCAGCGCCGTGCTGCTGCTCGCCCTGCTCGCGGCAGGATATTCCGACGGCGGGAACATCCCCATGTGGGTTGTCCTCCTGTCCGCGGTGATGATTGCCGCCGGGACCCTGTTTGGCGGATGGCGGATCTCCCACACCATCGGCTACAAGCTGACCCGGGTTGATCCTCTCCGCGGTTCGGTGGCCCAGATTTACAGCGCGCTCATGCTGTTCGTGGGGGCACTTGCCCTGCACTGGCCCCTGTCCACCACCCACACCGTCACCTCGGCGGTGCTCGGGGCCGGCGAGAACCAGCACTTCTCCGTCACCAACCGGAAGCTGGTCATCCGGATCGTGGGCCTCTGGGTCCTCACCCCGCTGGCGACGGCGGCACTCGCCTTCGTGCTGGCGCTGGCCCTGTCCGCGGCGGGCTGAGCGGCCGTAATTTTCCTGTACAGTCCCGGCGACGGTGACGTACATTCGAAGGACGTCCCCCAGTGCTGGGTGCCGGGGACCCGTCCGGCGCCGTGTGCAACCGCCGGATTTGCGCCGCTGCTGCAAACCGGCGGCATGGATGCACATCGCGGAAAAGAGCAGGCATCATGTCTACTTCGAATCCCCGGCGCCCGCTGCCCCAGCCTCGGCAGCTCGGCTGCGCAACCTGCGGCACGGAAAACCACGTCACCATCCACTCGGTCACGGCCCTGGACCCCGCTGGCGGGGATCTGGTGACGGTGTCCTACACCTGCGATGCCTGCAGGCAGTTCCAGGAGCATCTGGCCTACGCCACGGACGTGGCCGCCGTCCTCCATCAGGTGCGGTCCATGGCGCAGGTCATCATGTTCGGCGATGAATACGTCCACTGCGGCTACCCCATGGCGGAAGCAGCCTTCGAGATTGTGCGGCTCGGCTACCGGACCGGCGGGGCCGGCGACGATCCCGGCGCCGTATGCCTGCCTACCAGGGTCCTGCGCTGCCGGTGCGGCTTCCAGCTGGAAGTCCCGGCATAGGCGAACGCCCCCGGGGGCGCAGCGCCTGCGTTACCCGTTGCGCCAAGCAGCCGGATTTACCCGAAGCGGCCGGAAACGTAATCCTCGGTTGCCTTCTCCACCGGGTTGCTGAAGATGGTGTGGGTGTCGCCGAACTCGATCAGCTTGCCGGGCTTGCCGGTGCCGGCAATGTTGAAGAACGCGGTCTTGTCAGAGACGCGCGCGGCCTGCTGCATGTTGTGGGTGACGATCACCACGGTGTATTGGTCCTTGAGCTCGTTGATGAGGTCCTCAATGGCCAGCGTGGAGATGGGGTCCAGGGCGGAGCAGGGCTCGTCCATGAGGATCACCTGCGGCTCCACGGCGATGGCGCGGGCGATGCAGAGGCGCTGCTGCTGGCCGCCGGAGAGGCCGGAGCCGGGCTTGTCCAGGCGGTCCTTGACCTCGTTCCACAGGTTGGCGCCCTTCAGGGAGCGTTCCACCAGGACATCGGCTTCGCCCTTGGAGATCTTCTTGTTGTTCAGCTTCACGCCGGCCAGCACGTTATCCCGGATGGACATGGTGGGGAACGGGTTGGGACGCTGGAACACCATGCCGATCTGCGAGCGGACCGTCACCGGGTCCACACCGTTGCCGTACAGGTTGTCTCCGTCGAGGAGCACCTCGCCCTCCACCCGTGCGCCGGGAATGACCTCGTGCATGCGGTTCAGGGTCCGCAGGAACGTGGACTTGCCGCAGCCGGACGGGCCGATGAACGCGGTGACGGACTTGGCCTCAATGTTGATGCTGACGTCTTCCACGGCGAGGAAGTCGCCGTAGTAAACGTTCAGGTCCTTGACGTCGATGCGCTTAGACATGGTGTTCCTTCACTAACTGGGGATGAATTGAAGTCTGGCATCCGGCCCGCGGGACCGGAAGGGGCTGCGGGCTCAGCGGCCCGCCTTGGGGGCAAAGATCCTGGCGATCAGCCGTGCGGCAAGGTTGAGGATCATCACCAGGATGATCAGCACCAGCGCCGCGCCCCAGGCCCGCTCGGACGACGGGTCCGGGTTGGCGGGCGAGGTGGGGTTGAGGATCTGGGTGTAGATAAAGGTGGGCAGTGAGGCCATCCAGCCGCCGAAGACGTTTCCGTTGATGCTGGTGGCAAAGCCTGCGGTGACAAGGATCGGGGCGGTCTCGCCGATGACCCGGGCGATGGCCAAGGTGACGCCGGACGCGATGCCGGAGATCGCCGTCGGGATGACCACCTTGAGGATGGTGCGCCATTTCCGCACGCCCAGGGCGTAGGCGGCCTCGCGGAGTTCGTTCGGGACGATCTTCAGCATTTCCTCGCTGGAGCGGACCACCACGGGAATCATGAGGACGGACAGCGCGACGGCGGCTACCGCACCGGTCTTGGTTCCCGGTCCCACCACGGCGAAAAAGAAGGCCGCTGCGAAGAGGCCGGCCACGATGGACGGGATGCCGGTCATGACGTCCACGAAGAACGTGATGGCCCGGGCCAGGCGGCCGTCGTTGCCGTATTCCACAAGGTAGATGGCCGTCAGCAGGCCCACCGGCACGGAAATGACGGTGGCCAGGAGGGTGATCTGCACGGTGCCAAGGAGCGCATGGTAGATACCGCCGAGCACAGGAGCGCCCTCTTCAACGGCCCGGTTGTCATAGACGCCGGTGACGCCGTTCATGGAATTGCTCAGGAAGCCGGGGTTCAGGAGCCCGGGCACGCCGTTGACCAGCACCGTCCAGATCACGGAGACGAGCGGAAGCAGCGCCACGAGGAAGGAACCCACCACCAGGCAGGTGGCCAGCCGGTCCTTGGCCTTGCGGGAGCCTTCCACGGCGGCGCTCCAGGACACCAATCCGACGGCGAACAGCAGCGCCGAGACCAGGCCCCACCCGAAGGCGTTGAAGCCGATGAGCGCCAGGATGGCGGCCCCCACGATCAGGGCGGCGGCCAGGACGATGTACGGGGCGTACTTGGGCAGCTGGCCCTTGGTCAGTGCCGAGCGCTTGCTGCGCACCGGGGTAAGCGTCGAGGTCATTTAGTTGGCTCCCGAGAATTCTTTGTGCCGGGTGATGATCCAGCGCGCAATCATGTTGACGGCCAGGGTGATGACGAACAGGACCAGGCCCGCGGCAATCAGCGTGCTCACCTTCAGGCCGCTGGCCTCCGGGAAGTTCAGGGCGATCTCAGCGGCGATGGTCTGGTTGCCGGACTGGATCAGGCTGGCGGTCAGCGCACCGGAGGACAGCACCAGGGCCACGGCCATGGTTTCGCCGAGCGCACGTCCGAGGCCGAGCATGACGGCGCTGATGATGCCGGGCCGGGCAAAGGGCAGGACGGACATCTTGATCATTTCCCAGCGGGTGGCGCCCAGGGCCAGGGCGGCTTCCTCATGCAGTTTGGGGGTCTGCAGGAAGATTTCCCGGGACAGCGAGGTGATGATGGGCAGCACCATCACGGACAGGACGATGCCCGCCGTCAGGATGGTCTTGCCGGTGGCCGAGGCCGGTCCCTGGAAGATGGGCAGCCAGCCCATGTTGTCCGCCAGCCAGTTGTAGGCCGGGGAGATTTCCCGGGCCAGGAACGTTGCGCCCCAGGCCCCGTAAACCACTGACGGGATGGCGGCCAGCAGGTCAACCACGTAACCCAGGCCGGCGGCCAGTCCGCGGGGGGCGAAGTGCGAGATGAAGAGCGCAACGCCGATGGCAATGGGAGTGGCAATCACCAGGGCAATGACGGCGGCGATCAGCGTGCCGATCACGATGGGCCAGATGTAGGCGAAGAAGCCTTCCCCACCCTGGATTTCGGCGGCGGGGGCGGTGAGCGCAGGGATGGCCTGGACCACCAGGAAGAGCGCGACGCCAAAGAGGACGGCGAGGATGAGGCAGCCGGCGGCGAGCGCGGCGCCCGAGAAGACTTTGTCCCCGGCGCGGCCGGCGCCCTGGGTGCTGGTCAGGGAGGTGGCGGTCATTCGACGGCCCTTCGATCGTTAACTGGCACGAAAAAGATTGCTGCGTCCAAACCGAAGTTCCCCGCCTGCCTCTCGGCAGGCGGGGAACCCGGTTTTTGGTACGGCTGCTAGGACTTGACCTTGATGGAGTCAATGGCCTTCTGGGCCTTCTCCGCGAGGGAGGAGGACAGCGGAGCGGACTTCGCGGAGTCGGCGGCGGCCTGCTGGCCTACGTCGGAGACTACATAGTTCTCGAAGGCCTTGACCAGGTCAACGGTCTCCTGCTTGTCGTAGGCGCTGCAGACCACGTGGTAGGAAACCAGCACCACCGGGTAGGCGCCGGCAGCGGTGGTCTTGCGGTCCAGCTTGATGGACACGTCGGTGGCAGAGCGGCCGTCAACGGGCTTGCCGGCTTCCACGGCCTTGGCTGCGGCGTCGGCGGAGATCTTGACGAACTCCTCGCCCACCTTGATGGAGGCGGTGCCGAGCTTGCCGCCCACTGCGGAGTCGTCAGCGTAGGTCACGGCGCCGGGGGTGTCGGTAACGGTCTTGACCACACCGGAGGTGCCCTTGGCGTTTTCGCCCTGGAGGCTGGCGGGCCAGACGCCGGAGGACTTGTCCGTCCAGACCTCGGGGGCTGCGGAGGCCAGGTAATCGGTGAAGTTGGTGGTGGTGCCGGAGTCGTCAGAGCGGTTTACCGGGGTGACCTTCAGGTCCGGCAGGCTGACACCCTCGTTGAGGGCGGCGATGGCGGGATCGTTCCAGTTGGTGATCTGGCCGCGGAAGATCTTGGCCACCGTGGTGGCGTCCAGCTTCAGCTCGGTGACATTGGGGATGTTGAACGCAACGGCGATCGGCGAGATGTAGACCGGGATGTTGATGGCGCCGTCGGGGCCGCAAATGGCCTTGGAGCTTTCGAGCTCTTCGTCCTTGAGGTATGCGTCGGAACCGGCGAACTGTGCCGAGCCGTCGATGATGGCCTTGCGTCCCGCGCCGGAGCCGTCCGGGGAGTACTGCACGGTGGCGCCCTGGTTGGCGGAGGCGAAGCCTGCCTTCCACGCGTCCATGGCTGCGCCGGTGGAGGATGCGCCAATGCCGGTCAGGGTGCCCGTGACCTTCGGGCCGGAGGAAGCCTGGTTGCCGGCAGGCGTGGTGCCCGTGGCGTTGTCTGAGCCGCAGGCCGTGAGCGCCAGGGCGCCGGCTGCGATAACAGCGATTGCCGCGTGGCGGCCGAAACGAAGTGCCTTCACTACGTGTACCCCTTCCAGGGTTATTCAGGTGCGGGCGGGGCCGGAGAAACCCTGCTGCGCGATGCGTACGTTCTGTACCTTCAACGAAGTTATGGGCCGCAGGTAACGGGATGGGCTGCCCAAAGTGAACGGGACCTTAACGACGGCGGGACTTTGGTTAACACTTGCCGGGTCACCATTGCGCAGGTCACATCCGCCGCCGTAGTGGGCTTCCCCGGGCGTAAGCCTGCGCGGGAACCTGTCCGGGCAGCAAATAGACTTGACGCCATGGCTCCCGCAGCAGGACTTTCAGCAGGCAGGCACTTCCTGCGCGGCCGTTTCCGCACCGGGATCATCCGGAGCCGCAACTCCCTGGTCCCGGCCATCCAGATGACCGTCTGCGCCGTGGGCGCCTACGCTTTCGCGGAGTACGTGCTGGGCCACTCCGGGCCGCTGTTCGCCGCCACATCGTCGCTGATCGCGCTGGGGTTTTCGCGGGAGCCGCGGCTGCGCCGCGTCCTGGAAGTGGGCCTCGGCTGCACCATCGGCATTGCTGTCGGCGACCTGCTCCTGCACTGGCTGGGCAGCGGAATCTGGCAGGCCGCCGTCGTACTCCTTTTCTCCATACTGCTGGCCCGCTTCCTGGACAGCGGCAATATCTTCACCACCCAGCTGGCTTTGCAGTCGCTGCTGGTGGTGCTGCTGCCGGCGCCGTCCGGCGGGCCGTTCACCCGCAGTATCGACGCCGTGGTGGGCGGATTGTGCGCCCTGCTGGTGACCATCCTGATGCCGAAGGATCCGCGAAGGGAGCCGCGCAAGGACGTCCAGAACCTGCTCCATGAACTGGCGGAGGTGCTGCGCGAGTGTGCGGAGGCGCTGGCGCACAGCGATTCCACCAAGGCATGGCACGCCCTGGTCCGCGGCCGGAACTGCCAGCCGCTGGTGGACGGGATGCGGCACTCGCTGCGGGCCTCCAATGAGGTGGCCCGGCTGGCGCCCGCCCATCGCCGGCACCGGGACGAGCTGGACCGGCTCAAGGAGTCCCTGGACTTCATCGACCTGGCCCTGCGCAACAGCCGGGTGTTCGCGCGGCGGCTCACCAGCGCCATCAACCACGCGGCGCTCTCCGACGAGGCTACGGAGAACATCGCCGAGGTGCTGCAGGAAACCGCTGCCGCCATCGAGGAGCTCTCGCTGGGCCTCGCGGAAACGCACGACGGCGTCCGGCGCGCCCACCTGCGCACAGCACGGAACGAGCTCAGCGAGATCGCCCTGCGGCTGCACCCGAAGCTGCTCGAGGTGCAGCGGCTGGAGGGTGAAACGGTGGTGATGCTGTTCCGGCCGCTGATGGTGGACCTGCTGGAGGCCACAGGCATGGATGCCCAGGAAGCCCGGGACGTGTTGCCGGCGCTGTAGGAACGGGTGGTTGGGCCTGCGCCTACGACCGCCGGGTTCCCTCCCTGGTCGAGCCTGGGAAGCTGCGGCGGTGGGGGCGAAACCTCGCGGGCGGGCCTGCGCCCTGGAATGTCGGTGGCCGCCAGTAGGGTTGAACGCATGGCAACAAAGACTTCCCGGGCTTCCAAGGCGCCCGCGTACAAATGCGCCGAGTGCGGCTGGACCACCGTCAAGTGGGTGGGGCGCTGCGGCGAGTGCCAGGCGTGGGGCACCGTTGAGGAAACGGGCACGGCCGTCGCACGGACGACGGCGGCCACTACGGTTGTGGAGCCGGCCCGGCGGATTGCCGAGGTGGACGCCACCACGGCCGCGTTCCTCCCCACCGGAGTGGCCGAACTGGACCGGGTGCTGGGCGGCGGCCTGGTCCCCGGGGCCGTCATCCTGCTGGCCGGCGAACCCGGCGTCGGGAAATCCACGCTGCTGCTGGACGTGGCCGCAAAGTTCGCCCGGACGGCACAGGATGTCCTGTACGTGACCGGCGAGGAATCCGCAGCACAGGTGAAGCTGCGTGCCGAGCGGATCGACGCCGTGGCCGAATCCCTCTACCTGTCCGCGGAAACGGACCTCGGCCAGGCGCTGGGGCAGGTGGAAAAGATTGAACCGCGGCTCCTGATCGTGGACTCCGTGCAGACACTCAGCAGCGCCGACGTGGACGGCAGCGCCGGTGGTGTGTCCCAGGTCCGGGAGGTGGCCGCTTCCATCATTGCCGCGGCCAAGCGGCGGAACATGACCACCCTCCTGGTGGGGCACGTGACCAAGGACGGGTCCATCGCCGGGCCCCGCCTGCTGGAGCACCTGGTGGACGTCGTCTGCCAGTTCGAAGGTGAGCGGCATTCGCGGCTGCGGCTGCTCCGCGCGGTCAAGAACCGTTACGGGCCCACGGACGACGTCGGCTGTTTCGACCTGAACGAGAACGGTATTGAAGGGCTCACCGATCCCAGCGGGCTGTTCGTCAGCCGCACCAAGGATCCGGTGTCCGGCACCTGCATCACCGTGACCATGGAGGGGCGCCGTCCGCTGCTGGCCGAGGTGCAGTCGCTGCTGGCCGAGAGCCCCAACTCCCAGCCGCGCCGGGCCACCAGCGGCCTGGACAGCTCCCGGGTGTCCATGCTCCTGGCCGTGCTGCAGCAGCGCGCAGGAACGCAGCTGCACAAGGATGATTCCTACGTGGCAACGGTGGGCGGTGTGAAGCTCAGCGAGCCCGCCACTGACCTGGCCGTTGCCCTGGCCGTGGCCTCGGCTAAGGCCCGCAAGCCGCTTCCCGTCCGGCTGATCGCCTTCGGCGAGGTGGGCCTGGCCGGCGAGGTCCGCCCGGTGCCCGGCATTAACCAGCGGATCCAGGAAGCCCACCGGCTGGGATTCACCCACGCGGTGGTCCCTGCCAGCCATACGGGGCCGGGGCCGGTCCCGTCCGGTTTCTCAGTACGCGAGGTGGAACACCTGACCGAGGCACTGAGCCTGCTGATCGGCTGAATCCGCGGGCTGAGGGGTGGCGCCGGACTCCAACCGCCGGAAGTCCCGGGTCAGCTGGCCGATGCTGTTCCCCGTCAGGGGTGCTGCGGAAGCTGGTCGGGATCATCCCGGTGGGAGCTGAACAGCCAGCTGGAGACATCGCTTCGCAGCACCAGGAGGGGGCCGCCGGTGGAGCTGACGTTTCCTGTAGGCACGTAGTAGCCCCTGCCGGAGCCAGGCCCTCCTGCCGCACGGTCCAGGGCGTCCTGGAGATGGCGGGGCAGGTGGCCCTGCGGCCCCAGGCGGTGAAGCTCATCAAGTTCTTCCGGCGTGAGCCGTCCCATAACCTCAGCGATGTTGGCCATGATGGTCCCTTCGAGCAGAGTGCCTGAAGGAATAACCTAAAGCAGTGCCGTGAACTGCGGGTTAACACCGGACGGCAGTTTTCCACTTTCGATTCGACCATGGAGGGCAGATGCCGGTTAGAAGCGCAGGACTCCTGCTGTACCGGCGGGATACGGACGGCGCCGGCTCAAATCCGGAGCTCCAGGTGTGGATCGCCCACATGGGCGGACCGTTCTGGGCACGGAAGGACTCCCATGCATGGTCCATTCCCAAGGGCGAGTACGGTGACAGCGAGGACCCGCTCGAAGCCGCACTGCGGGAGTTTGCCGAGGAAATCGGCACACCCGCGCCCGCCGCCGAGTACCGGCCGCTGGGAGACTTCCGGCAGTCGGGCGGCAAGGTCATTACCGTGTTCACGGCGGAGCAGGACTTCCGGCCCGAAAGTATCGCCAGCAACACGTTCCCGCTCGAATGGCCCAGGGGATCCGGGCGCATCCAGCACTTTCCGGAGATCGACGACGCCCGCTGGTTCCCGTTGCAGGCGGCAAGGGAAAAACTCGTTAAGGGCCAGCTCCCCGTTCTTGACGCGCTGCTGACGGAGCTCGGCGCTGCCGAATGATGGCAGCATGCGAAAAGCCGGTGGTCCGTGAAGGACCACCGGCTTTTGGGCCGGAAATTGGCGCGGCCAGAACCGTCAGGGGCATCCTGCTTCGGGCTGCGGCGGCCGTGCCGCCTTTGCCCGGGCGACCATTGCAACGCTGACGTCATCGCCGGAGCAGACCATGGTCCGGCCGCCGCCGTCGCGGCGGATCATCCAGAACACGCTGCGGTCTGGAGCAATCATGTCGATCGTCCCTGCCACGGCGGTTCCCCGGGGAGGCAGCACCTCGACATCGTCTCCCCGGCCCAGCCTGGACCAGTCGGGGACCTCGGCCGGACCGGCCACGCGGGCCGGCCCGCGCCTGGCGGCGATCCTGCGGAGGGGGCTGCGCTGGTACATTCCGGTTCCCGTTCCTGCTAGAAGTTTCCGCCGTCGGCCTTGACGGCCAGCACGGGACGGTCGGCCTGCATCAGGATCTGCTGCGCGTGGCTGCCCAGGATGAACTTGCCCACCTGGGTGCGGTGCCGCAGTCCGATGACAATGAGCGAGGCATCCACCTCCCGCGCCACGTCGAGGAATTCGTCGGCGAGGTCGTGCTGGTACGGCGGCTGGATGACAGTTGCCTTGATGCCCGCGGCCGTAGCCCGGGCCGCGGCCTCCGCAAGCACGTCCTCGGGGGCGACAGACTTGTCCACCAGCGCGCCCTGGCGGGCCGAGTTGACGATGAACAGTTCCTGGTTCCGCAGCTGTGCCTCGGCGATCCCGGCGGTGAGGGCAGCCTCCCCGGCGGGTGTGGGGACGAACCCGACGATGATGCTCATACCTTCTCCTTGATGTTGTTGGCGCCGTCGTTATTGATGCCGTCACCGGCGGAGGCGGATGCCGCCGTCGTGCCCTTGCGCTTGGCGATTACGCTGCGGATGCCCGGCAGCACTGCCACCAGGACAAAGACCGCCAGCAGGGTGGCCGAGATCGGCCGGGTGAAGAACCCGGTGGGGTCGCCGTCGAATACCAGGAGCGAGCGGCGGAGGGAGCTTTCCAGCAGCTCGCCCAGGACGAAGGCCAGGACCAGCGGGCCGGGTTCGAAGCCGAACTTCTTCATCAGGTAGCCCACCACGCCGAAGACCACCACGAGCGTCACATCGAACATGCTGTTGTTGATGGTGTAGGCACCCAGCAGGGTGATCAGCGCGGTGATCGGGGCGAGGATGGCGGCGCGGACCCGCAGGATCCGCACGAAGATCCCCACCAGCGGCAGGCTCATGATCAGCAGCAGGATGTTGCCGATGTACATCGAGTTCACAACGCCCCAGAACAGCTCGGGTTCCTGTTCCACGAGCTGCGGGCCCGGGGTGACGCCCTGGATCAGCAGCGCTCCGAACATCAGGGCCATGGTGGCGTTGGCGGGGATGCCCAGGGTCAGCAGCGGAATGAACGACGACGTTGCTGCCGCGTTGTTCGCCGTTTCGGGTCCGGCCACGCCCTCGGGCGCGCCCTTGCCGAAGCGCTCGGGCTGCTTGGCGCGCTTCTTTTCCATGGCGTATGAGGCCATGGAGGCGATGGTGGCGCCGCCGCCGGGAAGGATGCCGAGGAAGAATCCGAGCACGGAGCCGCGGCCGATGGCGCCGGAGGCATGCTTCAGTTCGCCCTTCGAGGGCCACACGTTGGAAACCTTCGACGGCGCCTTGGCGGCGCGGTGCCGCTCCTCCAGGTTGTAGAGGATCTCGCCCAGGCCGAAGATGCCCATGGCGATCGGCACGAAGTCGATGCCGTCGGCGAGCTGGAGGCTGCCGAAGGTGAAGCGGCTCTCGCCGGTGAAGATGTCGCGGCCCACGGTGGCCAGCAGGAGGCCTACCGACGCCGCGATCAGCGCCTTGACCTTTGATCCGCCGCTGATGGTCGCCACGAGCAAGATACCCAGCATGGCCAGCGCCGAATACTCCGGCGGCCCGAAGTCCAGGGCGAAGCCGGCCACCAGCGGAGCCAGGAAAGTCAGGCCGATGATGGCCGCGGTGCCGCCGATGAACGACCCGATCGCGGCCAGGCCCAATGCGGTTCCGGCCTTGCCTTGCCGGGCCATCTGGTAGCCGTCAAAGACGGTGACCACCGATGATGCTTCGCCGGGAAGCCGCAGCAGCACCGACGTGATGGTGCCGCCGTACTGGGCCCCGTAGAAGATGCCCGCGAGCATGATGATGGCCGTCACCGGCTCCACGCCGTAGGTCAGGGGCAGCAGGATGGCGATGGTGGCGGCGGGCCCCAGGCCCGGGAGCACGCCGATCAGCATGCCGATGACGACGCCGACCAGGCAGTACAGGAGGTTCATCGGTTCCAGGACGACCGAGAAACCGTTAATCACAGGATTAAGAAAATCCACGGTGGTCTCCTAGAAGACGTGGGGAATGGAAGTGCCCAGGGCCAGGATGAAGATCGCGTAGAACGCAACCACCACCAGGACACTGACCAGGATGGTTGAGCGCCAGGTTTCGCCGCCCAAGAATTTCATCCAGATGACGCAGAGGATCAGCGCGGGGATTTCGAACCCGATCACCGGCATCAGCGCAACCATCGTGGCGAGCGTGGCCAGGCCGATCAGCGGTGCGAGCGACATCCGCGTGAACTTCTCCGCGTCCCGGTTGTGCCGGCCCAGGATCAACTGGAAGAGCCCGAGTGCCACCATCACGGAGCTTGCCATGAACGGCCACAGCCCGGGCTGCGGCGCCGACAATGTGCCCAGGCCCATGGCCACCGAGAGGACCAGGGCGCCGATGCCGACGCCGAGCACCACCAGCGAGGACGCGGCATTGGCCAGCGGCCCGGCGGCGGGAGGCTTTTCCTCTTCCCATTGCGCGGCGAGCTGCTCCGGGGTCAGGGCTTCGGGCAGTTCGTTGGGGGCGTCCCCGGCGCCACCGGCGGGCGTGACGGCGCTGCTGCCGTCACGCCCGGAGGATACTGCTGGAGTTGTCTCCATGGTTCTTACTTGTTCCCGCCGAGGCTGATGTCGTACTTCTCCACCAGCTCCTTGTACTTCTCGGCGTAGCCCTTCCACTCAGTGACCACTTCCTCGCCGCTGAGCTCCTTGGGCGTGAGCAGGTTCTTCTTGTTGAACTCCTTGTAGGCGTCCGTCTTGAAGGTGTCCTGGAAGGATGCCAGGAGCTTGTCCTTGACCTCCTGCGGTGTGCCCTTGGGCGCTGCCACCGCACGGTACTGGGCCACAGGGACGTCGTAGCCGGCTTCCTTGGCTGACGGCACGTCGGGCAGGAAGCTGTTGCGCTCCTCGGAGAACACGAGCAGCGGGGAGACCTTGCCGGCTTCGATCTGTGGCATGGCCTCGCCGAGCTGGATGGTGGCCAGTTCCACCTGGTTGCCCAAAACGGCGGTCAATGCGGGCTTGCCGCTGTCGAACGGAACGTCTGTGCCCTTCACATTGGCCTGCTTGAACAGGACAGTCTGGGCCAGCTGGCTGCCGGTGCCCACACCGGTGGTGCCGAACGTGACGTTGCGGCCGGCGCCGGTGACATCCTTGAAGCTCTTGAAGCCTGACTGCTGGCTGGCCACGAGCACGTAGTCGTCCTGGGACAGCCCGGCAATGATTTCCAGGTCATCGATGTTGACGGCTTCGTCGGCGCTGACGGCCAGCGGGGTGATGGTGATCAGCGATGCGGTCAGCAGGACCAGCTCCTGGCCGTCTGCGGCTTTGCCCGCCACTTCCTTGGTGGCGAGGGCACCGTTGGCGCCGGGCTTGTTGACCACCGGCATGGGGGAACCGAGGGTCTTGGTTGCCCCTTCGGCCAGAGCCCGGGCGATGAGGTCGGTGCTGCCGCCGGCGGCCTGGCCAACGGTAAGCGTCACCGGACCGCTGGGGAACTTGGACGAGTTGCCGGCAGCGGCGCCGCCGCCAACATTGCCGCCGCATGCCGTCAGGGCCAGCAGCGTGAAGGCCGATGCGGTGCCGAGGATGGCACGGCGGGTGGGGAAGTGCTTCATTGGAACTCCTCGTTAATCTCCGGGTGGGATCCGGAACAATCTGTGAACCGGGTCACCCCGTTCGCTTTGTCGAGTGTAGGGGCGGCTATGATGCCTGTCTAAGCCCGAATCTGCATCATTTGATACCCGGAAGGCATCATGTTTACTTTCGACCAGCTGGCCGGCTTCATCGCCGTGGCAGAGGAGCTGCACTTCGGCCGAGCGGCAGAGCGGCTGAATATGACGCAGCCGCCACTGAGCCGGCAGATCCAGAAACTGGAAAAGATCGTCGGTGCCGAACTGCTGGAGCGGGACAACCGGAAAGTGACCCTGACCTCGGCCGGCGAGGCGTTTCTGGACGAGGCGAGGCGGCTGATGGCCCTTGCCGAGCGGGCCCCGGTGACTGCCCGCCGGATTGCTTCGGGACGCTCGGGCGTCCTGCGGGTGGGGTTCACCGCGGCCAGCGGCTTCAGCATCCTGGGCCCGCTCCTCGGCGAACTGGCGGGCATCATTCCGGATGTGGACATTGACCTGCAGGAACTGGTGACGGGTGAACAGCTCAGCGGCCTCCTGACCGGGGAACTCGATCTGGGCCTGGCCCGGCCGCCGTTCGACAGCGAAACCTTTGACTCACACCTGCTCTACCGCGAATCCATGGTGGTGGCGGTGCCGGCCGGGCACCCGCTGACCCTCCTCGCCCGGGACATCACGGCCGAGGACTTCAAGGACGAGCCGCTGATCATGCACTCCCCCACCCAGGCCCGCTACTTCTACGACCTTGTGGTGCGGATGCTGCCTATCCGCCACGCCAACGTGGTGCACACCGTCAGCCAGATCCTCACCATGGTTTCGCTGGTGGCCGCCGGCCGCGGCCTGGCCTTCGTGCCTCACTCCGCCACCCTGCTGGGGATCAAGGACGTGGAATTCCTGCCGCTGGAGGCCGGACGCGGGGAGGAAGTGGAGCTGCACGCCCTGTGGAACCGCCGGATCACCAACCCGGCGCTGGCCCGCCTGCTGCGCGACCTGGAATTCGCCATGGAGTAAATCCGGAAGGCCGGGCACTGCGAGCATCACCGCTTTGGCACCCGCGAGATTATGATGCAGCAAAGGTATCAATACATATAAAAAAACACTTAGACAGGCATCAGCGGCACTCCTACGCTGGGAGGGAATCATCAGCCTGCCGCCTTCGCGGCGCACACACCCGGAGGACCACACCGTGGCAAAGTACACCCCCAATGAACTGGCGGACACCCTCAAGGAAGGCCTGCTGTCCTTCCCCGTGACATCCTTCGATGCCAACCTCCAGTTCGATGAGGAGAACTACCGCAAGCACCTGGCCTGGCAGGCAAGCTTCCCGGTGGCAGGCCTCTTCGCCGCGGGCGGCACCGGCGAAGGCTTCTCCCTGACCCCCGCCGAGTCCGAGCGCGTAGTCCGCACCGCCGTCGACGAAGTGGGCAGCCGTGTTCCGGTCCTCGCCTCCGCAGGCGGATCCACGGCCCAGGCCATCGAGAACGCCAAGGCAGCTGAAGCCGCCGGCGCCGACGGCATCCTGCTCCTGCCGCCGTACCTGACCGAGGCCGACCAGGCCGGCCTGGTGGAGCACGTCAGCGCCGTCTGCCGCGCCACGTCCCTCGGCGTGATCATCTACAACCGCGCGAACGCCATCTACAAGGACACCACGGTGGCCACCCTGGCGGACCGCCATGCAAACCTCATCGGCTTCAAGGACGGTGTGGGCGACCTCGAACACGATGCCCGCGTCTACGCCAAGCTCGGCGACCGGCTCTTCTACCTGGGCGGCCTGCCCACAGCCGAAACCTTTGCGCTGCCCCTCCTCCAGCTCGGGATGAGCACCTACTCCAGCGCCATGTACAACTTCGTTCCGCAGTTCGCCCTGGACTTCTACCAGGACGTCCGCAACCAGGACCGCGCCGCCGTGAACAAGAAGCTCAACGACTTCGTCATCCCCTACCTGGATATCCGCGACCGCGTGAAGGGCTACTCTGTGTCCATCGTCAAGGGCGGCCTCGACGCCATCGGCCGTTCCGCTGGCCCGGTCCGCACGCCGCTGCAGAACCTGGCGCCGCAGGACCTCGCGGACCTCAAGGCCCTGATCGCCACCGTTTCCTAACCGTCACCGAAGACACAGGAGCAATCCATGACCCTCACTGGACATTCACTCATCGCAGGCCGGACGGTTGCCGGCGAAGGCAAGACCACTTTCGGGTTCAACCCCGCCACCAACGAGGCCCTCGAGCCCGCCTACACGCTGCTCACCGAAGAACAGCTCGCGACGGCCACCGCGGCAGCGAAGGATGCCTACGCGTCCTTCAGCACCCTGGACCCGGAAACCCACGCATCCTTCCTGGAGTCCATCGCGGACAACATCGAAGCCATCGGCGATGAACTGCTGGTCCGCGCCGGCCAGGAAACCGGCCTCCCCGCCGCCCGGCTCACCGGCGAACGCGCCCGCACCACCGGACAACTGCGCCTCTTCGCCGCCGTGGTCCGCCAGGGCGATTACCGCGGCGTCCGCATCGACCCCGCCATCCCGGACCGGGCACCCCTGCCCCGCGCCGACATCCGGCAGCGCCAGATCCCGCTCGGCCCCGTAGCCGTATTCGGCGCCAGCAACTTCCCGCTGGCCTTCTCCACCGCGGGCGGCGACACCGCCTCGGCCCTCGCCGCCGGCTGCCCCGTGGTCTTCAAGGCCCACAACGCCCACCCCGGCACCAGCGAACTCGTGGGCCACGCCATCGCCAAGGCCGTCACGGACAACGGCCTGCACCCCGGCGTGTTCTCCCTGATCTACGGCCCCGGCTCCAGCATCGGCCAGGCCCTCGTGGCAGACCCCGCCATCAAGGCCGTCGGCTTCACCGGATCCCAGTCCGCCGGCATCGCCCTCATGAAGACCGCCGCCGCGCGCCCCGAGCCCATCCCGGTCTACGCCGAAATGTCCTCCCTCAACCCCGTCTTCGTCTTCGACGGCGCCCTCGCCGGCGATCCCGAAAGCATCGACGCACTCGCCGCCGCCTACGTCACCGCCGTCACCGGATCCTCAGGGCAGCTCTGCACATCCCCCGGCCTGCTCTTCGCCCCCGCAGGCGAGGCAGGCGACAAATTCGCCGCCGCCGTCGGACGCGCCGTGGCCGCCAGCGCCGGGCAGACCATGCTCACCGCAGGCATCGCCGGGTCCTGGAACACCGGCACCGGGGCACTCAGCGCAGCGGACGGCGTCGAACTCATCGGCCAGGGCACCCCCGGCCCCACCGAGAACGCCCCCGCACCGGCAATCTTCGGCACCGGCGTGGAGCAGTTCACCACCAACCACGTCCTCCACGAGGAAATCTTCGGCGCCGCCTCCCTGGTGATCCGCTACACCGGCGCCGAAGACCTCCTTTCGGCAGCCTCCCGCATCGAGGGCCAGCTCACCGCCTCCCTGCACCTCACCGAGGCCGACTACGCGACGGCGGCACCCCTGATCCCCGTCCTCGAACAGAAAGTGGGCCGCATCATCGTCAACGGCTGGCCCACCGGCGTCGAAGTAGGCCACGCCATGGTCCACGGCGGCCCCTTCCCCGCCACCTCCGACACCCGCACCACCTCCGTGGGAACCCTCGCCATCAACCGCTTCCTCCGCCCGGTCGCCTACCAGAACATCCCCCAGGAACTGCTCCCGGCACCCCTGCAGGACACCAACCCCTGGCACCTCAACCGCCGCATCGACGGCGACGTCGTGGCAGCACCCCAGAAGGCTGAGGTTGGCGCATGAGCGGCCAGCCCACCATCGCCGGCGTTGAGGTAGTTCCGGTCGCCGGGCACGACAGCATGCTGATGAACCTCAGCGGTGCGCACGGCCCGTTCTTCACGCGCAACGTGGTCATCCTGACCGACTCCGACGGGCGCACCGGGCTGGGCGAGGTACCCGGCGGCGAAAAGATCCGCACCACCATCGAGGAAGCCGGTGCCCTGCTCAAGGGCAAACCGGTGGCCCGCTACCGCTCGCTGCTGCGGGACATCGCCGCGGAGTTCGCCGACCGCGACGCCGGTGGCCGCGGGCTGCAGACCTTCGACCTGCGCACCACCGTCCACGCCGTCACCGCCGTTGAATCGGCACTGCTGGACCTGCACGGCCAGTTCCTCGGCATTCCCGTGGCGGAACTGCTTGGCGACGGGCAGCAGCGCACGTCGGTGCCCATGCTCGGTTACCTGTTCTTCGTGGGCGACCACAAACGGACCGACCTGCCCTACCTCGTGGAGGAATCACCGTCGGACCGCTGGGAAGAACTCCGCCGCCAGGAGGCAATGACTCCGGGAGCCGTCGTCGCCCTCGCCGAGGCCGCGCAGGAGCGCTACGGTTTCAGCGACTTCAAGCTCAAGGGCGGCGTCCTGTCCGGCGACGACGAGGTGGACGTGGTCACGGCCCTCGCCAAGCGATTCCCGGATGCCCGGGTGACCCTGGACCCCAATGGCGGATGGCTTCTCGACGACGCCATCCGCCTGGGCAAGCGGATGCAGGGCGTGGTGGCTTACGCCGAGGACCCGTGCGGCGCCGAGGGTCGCTTCTCCGGCCGCGAAGTCATGGCGGAGTTCCGCCGGGCCACCGGCCTGAAGACGGCCACCAACATGATCGCCACGGACTGGCGCGAGATGTCCCACGCCATCCGCAGCAATGCCGTGGACATTCCGCTGGCTGATCCGCACTTCTGGACCATGCACGGCTCGGTCCGGGTGGCGCAGCTGTGCAACGAGTTCGGCCTCACCTGGGGCTCGCACTCGAACAACCACTTCGACATCTCGCTGGCCATGTTCACCCACACCGGTGCCGCCGCCCCGGGCGAGATCACCGCCCTGGACACGCACTGGATCTGGCAGGACGGCCAGGGCCTGACCAAGAACCCGCTGCAGATCAAGGCAGGCGCCATCGAGGTCCCGGCCGCACCCGGCCTGGGCATCGAACTGGACCGCGAGGCACTGGAGAGGGCCCACCAGCTGTACCTGGAGCACGGCCTGGACGCGCGCGATGACAGCATCGGCATGCAGTACTACATCGACGGCTGGTCCTTCGATCCGAAACGGCCCTGCCTGGTCAGGTAGGACCGCGGCGGCAGTCCGCACCGGGCTAATGCTGCCCACTTCGGGGGCCCCTTTTGTCCTGTTCGCAGGCAACAAAAGGGGCCCTCCCCGTGCCATCCCCTAAAGTTGTTGAGTCGCTGTGGCGCGCCCCACATTCCCCGCCCGCAGCCGGCTTCTAGCTCTATCCCAAAGGAAATACTCAATGGTGTCTGTGGACAATGCCGTCACGGACGTGGCCTCGGCCACGAAGAAATTCTTCAAGCGCGTCCTGCCCATCATGCTGGTGATGCTGGTCTGCAACCAGCTGAACCGCTCCAACATCGGGTACGCGCAGGACCACCTTCAGGCCGACGTCGGCATCGGCGCCGCGGCCTACGGCTTCGGCGCCGGCCTGTTCTTCATCGCCTACGCCATCTTCGAACTTCCCAGCAACGTGATGATGGAGAAGTACGGCGCCAAGATCTGGCTGACCAGGATCATGATCAGCTGGGGCATCGTCTCCTTCCTGATGGCGTTCGTGCAGAACGAGACCATGTTTTATGTCCTCCGTTTCCTGCTGGGGGCGGCGGAGGCAGGGTTCTTCCCCGCCGTCATTTTCTACTTCGCCCGCTGGGTTCCCGCCGGGCAGCGCGGCAAAGCCACCGCCATCTTCATTGCCGGTTCCTCCGTGGCCGCGGCAATCTCCGGCCCCGTTGCCGGTGCCCTCCTGAGCCTGCAGGGTGTCCTTGGCCTCCGCGGCTGGCAGTGGCTGTTCGGTTTCGAGGGCGCGCTGTCCGTCTTTGTGGGCATGGCCGTGTTCTTCGTCCTGGACGCCGGCATCAAGGACGCCAAGTGGCTGTCCCCGCCGAGAAGGCCGCGCTCACGCAGGCCATCAGTGACGAGGACGCCCAGCACGCCACCGCCGAAGGCGACAAGACAGGCGACAACACAGGCGACAAGACAGGCGGCACTGCCGGCAAGCTCAACCGCTGGAAAATGCTGCTCAACCCGCAGATCCTGCTGCTGTGCGGCATCTACTTCTCCGTGCAGCTCTCCATCTACGCCAACACGTTCTGGCTGCCCAGCATCATCAAGCAGATCCCCGGCACCACGGACCTGACCGTGGGCTTCCTGTCCTCCATCCCCTGGGTCTGTGCCGTGTTCGCGATGTACTTCGCCGCCAAGATGCAGGACAAGGCAAAGTCCAAGAAGCCGTTGCTGGTGGCGGCATTGCTGGTGGCCGCAGTGGGGACCTTCGCGGCAGCCATCGCGTCACCCGTGCTTGCCTTGGTGTTCCTCGCCGTCGCCGCGATGGGCTTCAAAAGCGCCTCGCCGCTGTTCTGGACCATCCCGCAGTCCGGCCTCCACCCGCTGGTCCTGGCGCCGGCCATCGCCATCATCAACTCGCTGGGCAACCTCGGCGGCTTCGTGGCGCCGTTCGGCTTCGGCATCATCAAGGAACAGACCGGCAGCGTGGTCCCCGGACTATTCGCGCTGGCCGCCGCGTCCACCATCGCCGCCGGCCTGGTCTACTTCCTGAAGGAGCGCCGCAGCGGAGGGGACGCCGTCGTGGATTCCGCGACTTCGCCGACAAAGGCAGCTGAGGCAAACAGCCAACCGGTGGCCGCCCGCGCCTGACGCGGGGCTCTCCACGCCCGGCCGCTGCAGCCGGATCGCTGGAACGGTGCGGGAACGCTGATCAGGTACAGCGTTCCCGCACCGTTCCAGCGTTTTCGGTGTTGTGGCTACGCGCCGGAGATCACCAGCGCCACGCTGTGTCCGCCGAAGCCGAACGCATTGACCAGCCCGGATCGGGCGGACGCGGCCAGGGCGAAAGCGGGTTCGGTGACCACGTTCAGGTCCACCTCGGCGTCCACGGCCTCCACGTTCAGCGTCCCGGGAAGTTGCCCGGTGCGCAGCGCTTCGAGAACCACGACGGCGGCGAGGGCACCGGCGCCGCCCAGCAGGTGGCCGGTGTGCCCCTTGGTGGAGGTCACGGGCACCTCGGTGCCGAAGATGGCGCTGATGGCCTGGCCTTCGAGCCGGTCACCTACGGGGGTGGAGGTGGCGTGCGCGTGGACAAAGCCGATGTCCGCTGGCTCCATTCCGGCCGAGGCCAGGGCTTTCTGCATGACGCGGCGCTGCATGGCCGGGTCCGCGGCCACGATGTCGTTGGCGTCCGAGGTGACGGCCCCGCCGGCAACTTCACCGAGAACGGCGGCGCCCCGGGCACGGGCGTGCGCTTCGCTTTCCAGCACCACCATCCCGGCCCCTTCGGACAGCACGAAGCCGTCCCGGCCGCCGTCGAACGGCCTTGACGCTTCCGCCGGGTCACCCGGGCGTGTGGACAGCGCGCGGATCTGGGAAAAGCCGCTGATCACGAGGTCGTTGACGGAGGCGTCCACGCCGCCGGCAATCACGACGTCGGCAGCACCGGAGCGAATCATCTCGGCTGCCTGGACAATCGCCTCAGCCCCGGAGGCACAGGCGCTCACGGGAGTACGCGCGCCGCCCCGGGCACCGAGGTCGATGGACACCCAGGCGGCGGGGCCGTTGACCATCAGCCGGGTCAGGGTGTGCGGCGAGACCTTGCGGGGGCCGGATGCTGCCAGCACCCGGTCCTGCTCGATGGTGGAACCCAGCCCGCCATAGGCGGAGCCGATCACCACGGCGAACCGTTCCGGGTCCACCTCCGGGGCCCCGGCCTGGGTCCAGGCTTCGCGGGCGGCGATAAGTGCAAGCTGGCCGCACCGGTCCATGCGCTTCATTTCCCGGGTGCTGAGGTGCTGCGAAAGGTCCACGGACACCTGCCCGGCGATTTTGACGGGCAGCTGCCCGGCCCAGTCCTCCTCCAGCGCGGTGATGCCGGATTCTCCGGCGAGCAACGCCTGCCAGGTCTCCGCCACGGAGGCGCCCAGCGGATTGATGGTGCCGGCGCCGGTAACGAGGGCGCGCGGCTGGGCCGTGGTGGGTTCCGTCATGGTGCCCTTACTTTGCGGGGTTGTGCGTGCCGATGGGCACCAGGGTCAGGTCCGGGTGGTTCTTTTCGATCCGGCGCAGGGCCCAGACATCGTTGAACAGGGCGAGGTATTCGCCGTCGGACCGCAGGAGCACCTCCGCGCCCGGAACGTTGGCCAGCGCGGGCATGGCGTCAGCCGTCGAGATCCTGGCCAGCGAGTACGGCAGGCGTTCCAGCCGCATGGGGGCGCTGAAGTCGTGCGCCATCCGGTCCTCCACCACCTCGAACTGCATGGGGCCGACGGCGGCGAGCACCGGCGCCTGGTCACCGCGGACGTCGGAGCGGAGCACCTGGATGACGCCCTCGTGCTCGAGCTGTTCGATGCCGCGGCGGAACTGCTTGAACTTGCTGGGGTCCTTGGAACGGGCCACCTGGAAGTGTTCCGGGGCGAAGAGCGGGATGGCCGGGTATTCCACGGAGTCTTCGAGGAACAGGCTGTCCCCCACGCGCAGGGAGGAGGCGTTGACCAGTCCCACCACGTCGCCGGGGTACGCCTCGTCGATGACTTCGCGTTCGCGGCCGAACACCTGCTGCGCGTACTTGGTGGCGAAGGACTTGCCGGTGCGGGTCTGGGTGACCACCATGCCGCGCTCGAAAACGCCGGAGCAGACGCGGATGAAGGCCACATGGTCGCGGTGGGCTTTGTTCATGCCGGCCTGGACCTTGAACACGAAGCCGGAGAACGGGGATTCGACGGGGCGGGGGCTGCCGTCCACATCGGGGCGGGGCGCCGCGGGCGGGGCGAAGTCCACCAGCGCGTCCAGCAGCTCCTTAACGCCGAAGTTGAGCGCGGCGGAGCTGAACAGGATGGGCGTTGCCTTGCCGGCGTGGAAGGCGTCGACGTCGAACTCCAGGTTGGACTCGATGACCAGTCCGGCTTCGTCAACGGCGTCGGTCCAGTTGCTGCCCTGGCTTTCGGCGGCTTCCTCCGGCGTGAAGTACTCGGTCAGGGCGATCTGGGCGCCGGCGTTGTTGCGCTGGAACCGGGCGAACCGGTCGTTGCGAAGGTCCCAGACACCGCGGAAGTCACCGGAGATACCCACGGCCCAGGTCAGCGGCATGGGCTGCAGGCCGGTGCGTTCGGTGATCTCGTCCATCAGCGCCAGGGCGTCCAGGCCGGGCCGGTCCCACTTGTTGATGACGGTGATGATGGGCAGGTTCCGCTGCTTGCAGACCTCGAAAA
This sequence comes from Pseudarthrobacter chlorophenolicus A6, assembly GCF_000022025.1. Lineage (GTDB taxonomy): Bacteria > Actinomycetota > Actinomycetes > Actinomycetales > Micrococcaceae > Arthrobacter > Arthrobacter chlorophenolicus. The sequence continues at coordinate 366,124 of NC_011886.1, read as the reverse complement.
GCTTCATGGTCTGGGTTTCCAGGCCCTTGGCGGCGTCCACCAGCATCACGGCGCAGTCCACGGCGGCCAGCACGCGGTAGGTGTCCTCGGAGAAGTCGGCGTGGCCGGGGGTGTCCAGGAGGTTGATGACCGTGTCCCGGTAGGAGAACTGCAGGGCAGCGGAGCTGATGGAGATGCCGCGGTCCTTCTCCATCTGCATCCAGTCCGAGACCGTTTCCTTGCGGTTGGCCTTGCCGCTGGAGGCGCCGGCGGTGCCGATCACCTTGGCGTGCAGGGCGAGGGCTTCCGTGAGGGTGGACTTGCCGGCGTCGGGGTGGGAGATGACGGCGAAGGTCCTGCGGCGGCCCGCTTCCTTGTGAATCTCATTGATCCGGGCGGGGGTCAGGACATCTTGGGACACGGTGCTACTTTCGCTGCGGTTGCGGCTGGATGAAGCCAAAGTCCAATTTTATCGCAGGCCCGCAAACCGGCGCTGGTCCGCTTAACGCCCGCGAAACCGGCAGTTCAAGGCAGCGAAACGAGGGCCCGCTACCGTGGCGGCATGACGACGCCGGGCAACCCCTTCCACGATCCCTTCGCCTCCAGCAGTGCTCCTGCCAGGATGCAAGAGCACAGTACAGGCCAGGGCGACGCCGGGCCGCACCCAAAGGGCGTCCAGTCGGCGGCCGAATTGAAGGCACTCCGGGCAGCATCGCTCGCCAGGGTCAGCAAGGACCTTGAGCGGATGCTCCGGGTCAGGGCGCGCTGAAGCTGGCTTTCCCTTTCCCCTATGGCCTTTCCTGACCGGCTGTCCGCGTCGGTCTTCGGCTTCGGGATCACGCGGTTTGCCTGCCGGAAAGGCATGATGGGTGGATGCGCAGCATAGAGCTGGTGTTCGACGACGATACCGAGTCCGCCGTCAGGGCCGACTGGGTGCGGCTCGCCGAGGCCGGCCTTCCGAGCCTTGCCGGCCATACCGGTGCCAGCAACCGGCCGCACCTCACGCTCGCGGCCGGGGCGGAACTCTTCGTGCCGCCTCTTCACGCCTTTGAGGGGGCGCTTCCCCTGAGCGTCGACTTCTCGGGCGTGCAGGTCTTTGCAGCCGGGCGGGACAAATATGTCCTGGCCCGGTCCGTTGTCCTGACCACCCCGCTCCGCAAAGTGCACCAGCGCCTGCACCGGGAGATCGGCGGCGCCGTCCCCCAAACCCTCCCGGGGGCCTGGACGCCGCACGTCACCCTGGCCCGGCGGCTTACGGGTGAACAGCTGGGCAAGGCCATGGATCTTTTGGATCTCCGGCTCGGCGGGACCATCGTGGCTGCCCGGTTGTGGGACAGCACCACTAGATCGGTCACCGGGCTCTGATTTCCTTTCGCGGTAGCAGCCGGGCTCCATCAACCTGCCTCCCCGCGGCTAAAGTGCATGGTTCGCGGACTGCGGCGCAGGGCGGGCCAGGGCATTTCCGGCACACCCCCAACGGTGCACTTTGGGGCTTGCCCATGCGGAATTTCGGAGTGGTTGCCCCTATCATTGTGCTTGCGGGAAAATGAGTACTTTTGATCCGGCCGGAGAAACAGGGATGCCGGTATTCTTGCGGGGTTTCTGCCCGCACCTTTGAAGGGAAAACTTATGGCGCGGAGCCCCGAAGAATCACTCAGGGCAACTCTGGGCAGGGTGGCCCCCGGTACTCCCCTCAGAGACGGCCTCGAACGCATCCTCCGCGGCCGCACCGGTGCACTGATCGTGCTCGGCTCGGACCGCACCGTCGATTCGATCTGTTCCGGCGGCTTTGACATCGGCATCGAGTTCTCGCCGACGCGGCTGCGTGAACTGGCCAAGATGGACGGCGCCATCATCTGCGACAAGGACGCCGGCAACATTTTGCGCGCGGCCGTCCAGCTGGTTCCCGATTCCAGCATCGAAACCCAGGAATCCGGAACCCGCCACCGCACTGCCGAGCGCGTCGCCATCCAGACGGGCGTTCCCGTGGTGTCCGTCAGCCAGTCCATGCAGATCATCGCCCTGTACGTCAACGGCCTGCGGCACGTGCTGGAGGGCTCCGAGAAAGTCCTGGCGCGCGCCAACCAGGCCCTGGCCACGCTGGAACGCTACCGCGCCCGGCTGGACCAGGTCACCAGCTCCCTGTCCGCCTTGGAAATCGAGGCGATGGTCACCGTCCGGGACGTTGCCGTGACACTCCAGCGGCAGGAAATGGTCCGCCGGATCTCGGAGGAAATCTCGCAGTACGTGCTCGAACTGGGCGAAGACGGCCGGCTCCTCTCACTGCAGCTCGACGAGCTGACTGTGGGCCGCGGGCCGGGCAGTGACGTCATCATCCGCGATTACGCCGGCCCGGACGCCTCCCCCGAGGACATCGACAAGGCCGTCAGCGCCCTCCTGAACCTGGGCCCCACCGAGCTGATCGACCTTGGCAAAATCTCCGGGATCATCGGCTTCGCCGGCGGCGTGGACACGCTGGACGCCATCGTCCAGCCCCGCGGCTACCGCCTGCTCTCCGGGCTGAAGGCCGTACCCAAGGCCGTGGCGGACCGGCTGGTGGACCACTTCGGCGGGCTGCAGTTCCTGATGGCCGCCACCATAGATGACCTGATGACCGTTGACGGCATTGGCGACCAGCGCGCACGGACTGTCCGCGAGGGCCTCAGCCGGATGGCCGAAGCCAGCCTGCTGGACCGCTTCCTCTAAATTCGCGCGATCCGATGGCAAGGCCTCGCAGGCTGCCCGGACGGGCAATGACCGGCCCCCGGGGAGCCTAGTTCAGCTGGAATACAGCTTTCGGGCTGGCTTTGGAACCGAGTTTGGCGGTGAAAATGTAGTAGGCCCCGCCGGATCCGGGCTTTGCCGCCACAGCCTGGCATCCCTCTACGGTCCGGTTCCGCTGCCACGTGAAATTGGCTGTTTCGCTGGCACCGGGCGCCAGGGTCTTTTCCAGGTCCTCGCTGGCAGCCTGGCAGTCCTTGGACGAAAAGACCCGGTCAGCGCCGCTGGTCACCAGGAACTCCATTTGCGAGGTCCCCAGGTTCACCTCGCAAGCCACAGTGCCGCCGTTGGTCACCTTCAGCGTGAGCCGCGGGTTTTCGCCGTCGCCGTAGGCCGCCTTGTCCGTTGAGGCCGAGATGGTCACGAGGTTCTGGTTGCAGCCGGGGGTGGCGGACGGCGTTGGCGTCGCCGATGCGGAGGGAGCGGCCGACGGCGGGGCCGAAGCTTCGGGGGATGCGGCCGGCGCGGCGGTGGTGGGCACGGTGGAAGAGGCCTGCTGGGAGGCTCCCCCGAGTACCCCCGAGATGGCAAAACCGGTGATCACCAAGGCGATAACCATCAGCAGCGCGCCGCCAACGAACAGCCTGCGGCGCCGGTACACGGCCGGGCTGGCCTTCGGGACACCGCTGGAGCCCGGTGCCATTGCCTTGCCGCGTGCTGGTGAATTGCCTTGCCTGACCATCCTCCTAGGCTAGGGAAAGTCCACGGTTCTGCGGCACCACCACGCCGCCGGCAGCCCATCGCTCTGGTCACAACGCGGGCCAGGCGCGGTTTTCCGGTGCGCGAAGGGCATCCATTACAGTGTTGGCATCGATACTCAAGCCCTTCCCGCAGCAGCTCCTTCCGGAACGCCGCCAGCCCCCGGCCACCCCGATCATGTGGAGTTCCTGCACCGCAGGATCACCGGCTGGTTTGCCGAAACCGCCCGGGACCTGCCCTGGCGGGACCCTGGATGCGGAGCCTGGGGCGTGCTGGTCAGCGAGATCATGCTGCAGCAGACCCCTGTGGTGCGGGTGCTCCCTGTCTGGGAGGAATGGCTGAAACGCTGGCCCACCCCGGCGGGCCTGGCTGCCGAACCAGCAGGCGAGGCAGTCCGGAACTGGGGCAGGCTGGGATATCCGCGGCGGGCCCTCCGGCTTCACGCTGCGGCAACGGCCATCGTCGAAAACCACAACGGCAGGGTCCCGGATACCTACACCGAACTGCTGGCCCTGCCCGGAGTGGGCAGTTACACGGCAGCAGCCGTGGCCGCCTTCGCGTACGGCCGCCGGGAAACCGTGGTGGACACCAATATCCGCCGGGTACACGCCCGGCTGGTGGCAGGCGCCGCGCTTCCGGCGCCTGCCCTGACCGCCGCGGAGATGCGCCTTGCCGCGTCGCTGTTGCCGGACGACGACGCCGCCTCCGTGCGCTGGAACGCTGCGGTCATGGAACTGGGCGCCCTGGTCTGCACTGCGCGTGCGCCGAAGTGCGCCGACTGCCCGGTGAAGGATTCCTGTGCGTGGCGCGCTGCAGGTGAGCCGCCGCCGTCGTACGTCCCCAAGGGCCAGGCCTGGCACGGAACCGACCGGCAGGTCCGCGGAGCCGTCATGGCAGTCCTGCGCCTGGCTGATGCCCCGGTGCCCGCCGAGATGTTCCTGCAGCCGCCGGCGGACCTGGGCTTTGCCCCGGAGGGGATCGGTGTCCCGCTCGCGGCGCTGCACCGGCTTAATTCCGCGCCGGAGCAACTGGAGCGTGCCATGTCCGGGCTGCTCACGGATGGCCTGGCGGAGATTCACGACGGCGGTTACCGGCTTCCCGCCTAAGCGCCGTCGGCGGGGTGGCATACTTCTTGGTGACTGGAACCGGGGGAACCTTGAGAATCATTCTTTACATCGTGTGGGCCCTGTTCGTTGTGGCCGCTGCCTTCGCCATGGTCCATGCCATCCGTAAGACCAGGCGCCAAGAGCAGCTGATGGCCAGCTGGCCAAAGGTGCAGGCCACCGTCACCGGCAGTGTGGCCGGTTGGACAAGCGGCGGAGGAGGCTCCAGCCGCAGCCGCCGGTTCTTCCCCACCTACCAGTTCACGGACCCGCGCGGCACCCTGTTCATGGGCAAGTCCGAGATCTCCACAGCTGCGGTACCGGCCCCCGGGTCCTTGATCGAAGTGGCCTACAATCCGGGCGACCCCAACGAATCGCTCCAGGTTTCCTCCGCGCCCCGGACCACGCTGGGCTGCCTGGTGCCGTTCTTTGCCGTGTTCGCCGTCGCCCTGTTCTGGTTCATCAGCGTCTTCCCGCTGGGCTGAGGAAGGTTTCCTTACGGCTGTCAGAACGTTGTCGGCCATAACAATGCCGGCGTCACTTTCCCGGCGAGGGCGCCGCGCGACCCCGGTGGTCCTACGCTGAAAACATGCGTACGCGGGGACTGCTCTTGGCGCTGATGACGACGGCGGGACTCACCGCAGGCTGCGGGCCCGGGGCGGTTGCCTGCCCGGCCATCGCGCAGGCCACGGCTGTTTCCGTGACCGTCGCGGCGGACTACGCGCCCCTGGTCGGCACGCTCCACGTGAAGGCGTGCCAGGACGGCACCTGCAAGGAGGGCCCGGTTGAGCTGGCTCCCGGCAGTGCCAGCATCGACCAGGGCTGCACGCCGGATGGCGTCTGTTCTGCCACGGCCTCGCCGGACGGGACCAAGGTGGGAATGCTGATGCTGGACACTCTTACCGAATCGGTCATGACGGTCACAGCCTCCGGGACGGGCGCGGACGGTTCGGCGTTGCCGGTCCGGACTCTTGAGTTCCGGCCCCGCGCGGACTACCCGTTTGGCGAACAGTGCGGCAAGTTCATCTCGGCGTCGGTGACACTTGACGCAGCGGGCCTCCGCGATGCACAGGGCTAGGGCAGTCTCCCCGTGCTGGCAGCAACCTGGGACAGTGCAGGCTAGAACAGTGCGGGCTGCGGAATTGCAGGCTAAAACAGTGCAGGCTGGCTGAACTGCCCGCCTGCAGGCTGGCCAGGATCGCCCACATATTGGGGGCGCCATTCGAAGCCGAGGTCCGCCAGCAGCTCTTCCACCGTGGTCTGCCCGTCCAGCACTTCGATTGCCGGGGAGTTGTCTTCGGGGTGGAGCTGTTCCATGCCATCGAGCTTATTTGCAGGAACAGGCGGGCAGTTGCGGACACACCGGACTGCTCCGATTGTGGCCAGCCGCACGCGGGGTGCCGGCTCAGGGTTCGCCGAAACCGGCCTGGACCAGGCCCCCAACGTAGTTCACCGCCCGTTCCGCATCGGCACCCCAGGCCTCCACGTGCAGCACGGATCCTTTCCCGGCGGCCAGCGTCATCAGCGCCGTCATGGATGCCCCGTCCACCCCGTTGACCGTAACATCCGCCGCCAGGGACGAAAGCCCTCCGGCGATCTTGGCGGCAGGCCGGGCATGCATGCCTGCCTGGTTGATGAGCTCAAAGTCACCCGTGAAATCGGGGCCCCGCCCGGTAACCGATCCTTCCTCCACCGTCTGCCGCCCGGATTCGATGTGCTGGGCAGGACCACGGACCGCCTCAGCTGCGCGCCTGACGCCGTCGACGTCTGCTCCGCCCTGGGCAGCGACGGACGCCGCCACCAGTCCTTCCACGAGGGGGGCGTCTGCCAGCAGGAACTTCTCCGGATCGTCCACGAACTCCAGCGCAGACTCCGCGGTCATCACGGCGGAACCAAGATCTGCGAGGATCACCGCGCCGTCACCGCCGGCGGCTTTGTCCAAGGCGGCCATGACCTTTTCCAGGCTGGTGCCGATCCTGCCGTCGCCGGTGCCGCCGGCTGCCAGGATCGAGACGTTGGGTGCCATTTGGGCGGCAAGTTCCACGGCGCCGTCGGCAATCTTTTCGCTATGGGAAACCACCACAATGCTGACTGTCACGCAGCAGCCCCCACGGCGGCGCGCAGGATCAGCGCGCTGGATACCGCACCGGGGTCGCGGTGGCCGGCGCTGCGCTCTCCGAGGTAGCTCGCCCGGCCTTTCCGTGCCACGAGCGGATCGGTGGCCACCGCCCCGGCTTCGGCAGCCTCTGCGGCGGCAACCAGGACCGCCAGGACGTCGGAACTTCCGCCATCGGCAGCGGCCCGGGCAGCGTCAACGGCCGGGGTCCACGCATCAACCATGGTCTTGTCCCCGGGTTCGGCCTTGCCCCGGGCCACTATGCCATCACGGGCGGCAGCAAGCGCTGCCGCCCAGGCCCCGGGATCGATCTCGGCAGAGTCGCCCAAGGATGTTGCGGCGCGGAGGAAGGCCGTGCCGTAGAGGGGGCCGGCGGCGCCGCCTACCTTGGACATCAGCGTCATGGCCGTGAGCTTCATGGCCGCTCCGGGGGTCTCCGGCGCCCCCTCGTCCAGCTTGGCCACCACCGCCTGGAACCCGCGGTCCATATTCTCGCCGTGATCGGAATCGCCGATGGCCCGGTCCAGCTCAATCAGCTCCACGCGGTGTTCAGCCATGGCCTCAGCGCACAGATTGAGCCACCTCACCGCCCATGCGGCATCCAGCACCATGGTCAGGCGCCCCAGCGGAGGGCGGCGGTGTGGACGGGCGCATCCCACAGTTCGGTCAGCTCATCATCCAGCCGCAGCACGGAGATGGAGCAACCCTGCATCTCGAGGGCGGTGATGTAGTTGCCCACCAGGGAACGCTCAACGGTGGCGCCTTTGTCCTTCAGGACCTGGACGGCGCGGCGGTACACGATGTAGAGCTCACTCTGCGGCGTCCCGCCCATGCCGTTGACGAAAAGGAGCACCTTGTCCCCCGAGCCGATGTTCAGGTCCGCCAGGACGGGCTCCAGCAGCCGGTCCGTGATGCCGTCCGCATTTTCGAGCGGAATGCGGTGGCGGCCAGGCTCACCGTGGATGCCGATGCCGATTTCGATTTCATCGTCCGCGAGGTCGAAGCTCGGCTGGCCGGCGTGCGGCACGGTGCAGGCGGACAGCGCCACGCCCATGGTCCGGACGTTGGCGTTGACCCGTTCACCGATGGAGGCCACGTCGTCGAGGCTGTCACCGCGTTCCGCGGCCGCACCGGCAATCTTTTCCACCAGCACGGTACCGCCCACACCCCGCCGGCCCGCCGTGTACAGGGAGTCCTCCACGGCAACGTCGTCGTTGACCAGGACGGTGCGGACGCTGACGCCTTCGGCTTCGGCCAGTTCGGCCGCGGTCTCGAAGTTGAGGACGTCGCCGGTGTAGTTCTTGACGATATGAACCACGCCGGCGCCTGAGTTTACGGCCAGGGTGGCCGGAAGGATCTGGTCCGGCGTGGGTGAGGTAAACACCGCCCCGGGCACGGCGGCGTCGAGCATTCCCTTGCCCACGTATCCGGCGTGCAGTGGCTCGTGCCCGCTGCCTCCTCCGGAAACCAGGCCTACCTTGCCGTTCACGGGCGCGTCCTTGCGCGTGATGTACGTGGGATCTTCGTTGATCGTGACGAGGTCTGCGTGGGCGAGGCCGAAGCCCTGCACGGATTCCGCGACTACGGATTTGGGATCGTTGATGAGTTTCTTCATGGCGGTGCTCCTGGCTGTGCTGTGCTTGCTGCGCACATGGAGGTTGACAATCCCGACCCTACTACCGGCCGGAGGGGCTGCGGTAGGGCTCAATCCGCTGCAGACGCAGAAAAGGGACAGCCCCCAATGACTGTCCCTTTTCGTGGGCCCCCAAACCCGGCCGCCAACAGTTTATCCATCAATTCGAGTAAAAGGAAGTGCAGGTCAGCAGGAAATTTAGTGTTTTCTTGCTTCGCGCAGGCGTGTTCGTCGCCCGGAGGATGCCGCAGGCCCGCGGAGGGCGGGAATCCTTCTAAAGGAACCGAATCATCCGGGTGTTGCCCAGGGTGTTCGGCTTCACGCGGGCCAGGTCAAGGAACTCCGCCACGCCTTCGTCATGGGAGCGGAGGAGCTCCGAATAGACCACGGGATCCACGGCCGACTGGTCAGCCATGACCTCGAAGCCATGGCGCTTGAAGAAGTCCACCTCGAAGGTGAGGCAGAAAACCCGGGCCACCCCGAGCGCGCGGGCCTCCTCCAGCAGTCGTTCCACCAGGACGTGCCCCACGCCCTTGCCGCGCCAGTCCCCCGAGGCTGCCAGCGTGCGGACCTCGGCCAGGTCCTCCCACATGACGTGGAGCGCCCCGCAGCCGATCACCTCGCCGTCGTCCGACTCGGCGATCTTGAACTCCTGGAGGCTCTCGTAGTACGCCACCGTCTCCTTCGCCATCAGGATGCGCTCCTCTGCCAGCGGTGCCACCAGTTTCTTGATGGCGGAAACGTCGCTGGTACGGGCAGGGCGGATATGGAAGGCGTCAGTCACAGGTTCAATCCTACGAGGCGGGGCGGCTGCGCTGCAGGTTGGGCGTTCCGGTGCCGGAGCCATTTGCCGCTTGCTGCTCCTCCATCCCCACTGGCACCCCTTGCCTCGCAAGCTCGGCCAGGAACCCTGCCAGCGTGGGCCCTATGCAAGCTACACAAATAGCTCCGGCACCTTCACTTCGCTAAAAGGTGCGCCACCCACACGCGGCGGCGGTCAGGCATGTGTGTAGGCGCCGTCAGAGCGACGAAGGCGCAGGCGCCGGCAAATGCCTCGGCCGACGGCGCGAAGCCAACCAGCCTAGAGGCCCAGTTCGGGCGGCAGGTCCAGGTCCTGGCCCAGTACGTTCTTGGCGAGGAAGCTTTCGACGACGCCGTACCAGATCTTGGCGTGCTGCGGCTGCAGGATCCAGTGGTTCTCGTCCGGGAAGTACAGGAACCGGTGGGCGGTCTGGCCGTCCTGGTCCGCCGCAAGCTTTGACTTGGACAAGAGCTCGTACCAGAGCCGCAGGCCTTCGCCGATGGGGACCCGGTAATCCTTGTCCCCATGGATCACCAGCATGGGCGTACTGATCTTCTCCGCGTGCAGGTGCGGCGAGTTTTCCAGCGCCATTTCCTCGGTCATTTCCTTCAGCCAGTACTGCGAGGCATCCGTGGTGGGGCCGAACTGGTCCAGCGCCCACAGGCTGGCATGGGTGACCACCGCTTTGAAACGGTCCGTGTTGCCCGCAACCCAGTTGGCCATGTAGCCGCCGAACGATCCGCCCATGGCAGCCGTCCTCGTCTCGTCAACGTCCGGCCTGTCCACGGCTGCGTCCGAGACAGCCATGAGGTCCGTGAAAGGCGTCTTGCCCCACGCGCCCCAGCCGCGCTGGATGAAGGCCTGCCCGTAGCCCGTAGACAGCGCCGGGTCCGGCAGCAGCACCGCGTAACCCCTGGCTGTCAGCAGCCACGGGTTCCACCGCCACGTCCAGGCGTTCCACGAACCCAGGGGCCCTCCGTGGATCCACAGCAGCAACGGCGCCGGGTCGTCTGCCGACGCACCCTCCGGCAGGGCCAGGTAGGCAGGGACACGCGAACCGTCCGGCGCGGTGGCCGCGATGCGCTCCAGCCTGCCCGGGCATGACGGCCGTTCAGCCGGCGCGGGCAGCCGCGTGGTCTCCCCCGTCGCCAGGTCGATCCGCACGGCTTCGGCGGGAAATTCGTAGGAGCTCCGCAGGGCGTAGGCGTACCGTCCTTCCGGGGAAACAACGACGTCGGAGTAGGCCGCGGCGTCCTGCGTCACCCTTGCGACGCCTACTTCAGCCGCAGCGGCCGGGACGCTGATCCGGAAAACCGGCGACGCGCCGTCGTCGTCCGCCGTCGCCAGCAGTGCGGAACCGTCGGGCAGCCAGGCGGCAGGCTTGGGCCAGCGGTCCCAATCGTGGGCGAGGGGCCGCAGCCCTGCGGCACTCTCCGCCGCCCCGTCCGCGGCGTCGGCGGCATTTCCCGCACTGCCCGAAACGTCGAGCAGGTGCAGTTTAATTTCAGGCGCCTGCTGCGGTGTGGAATCGCTCTCGCTGACCACCACCAGGGTCCGGCCGTCAGGGCTGACCGGGCCCGGGAAATAGCTCATCCCCTCATGGTCGAGCAACACCTTGAGGCTGCCCGATGCGACATCCACCGCCACCAGCACCGAACGGCTGTCCGCCTTGGCCAGCGGCTTTGTGTAGCTGCTGTAGACCGTCCGGCCGTCGGGGCTGACCACGGTGTCAGCTTCACGGAGCCTCGGCCCGGCGTCGGGCGTCAGGTTGCGGAGGGCCAGCGGCGCCGCTGCGTCCACGGTTCCCGGCTTGCCCCAGGCCTGGTCCTCCCCTGGCTCCACGGCGAAGATCCGCGGCTGGGCGGGCCCCAGGTCGGCATCCCAGTAGCGCACCGGGTACTCGCTGTGCAGGATGGCTGACACCTTCTTGTCCTTGCGGGACTTGCGGCGTTCGGCGTCGTCCTCCTCATCGGCGGAGCCGGCCAGGACGTCGGCGGCCACGAACGTTGCATCGGCATTCCGGGCCGTCATCACCCGGCTGACGCCGCCCGGCCTGCTCAGCACCACGCGGGCCTCGCCGCCATCGGCCGGAAGAAGCCAGAGTGCGTTGACGGGCTCTTCCTCAGGGCTGTCCGGATCGGGGCGTGCGGACGTGAAATAGACATCGCCGTTGGCGGCGAACGCCGCTCCAGCCTCGCCCTTGGCACTGCGGGTGATGCGCCTGGCATGCTTCTGGCCCTTCGGGTCCAGTTCCCACAGCGCTGTGGCGAACTCGGTGCCCTTGCCGTTCAGGGTGCTGACCGTGGTGACCAGACGGGTTCCGTCTGGACTCAGGGCCAGGCCGCCCACACGCGGGATGGACAGGTAGTGGTCAAGGTCGTGGAAAGGGGTCAGCGGTTGCTCGTCCGGGATCGCCGGATTCTGGTTAGCCATGCTCCCGATTCAACACGCTTTGTGCCGCCCGTCACAAACCTTCCGAAGCCGACACGCTAGTTGGTTGGCTGGGGATGGGCCGGGGCGCGCCACCACCGGCGCCATTTGCCGCTTGCTGCTCGTTTCCTCGCTTTGACGCAAGCTACACAAATGACCCCGGCGCCTGCGCTTCGCCTAGCGCCCACCAACGCACGAGGTGGCGGGCATCAGGGATTTATGTAGGCGCCGTCAAAGCGACGGAGGAGCAGGCGCCGGGAAATCTCTGATGGCCGTCACCGGACTCAACCACGGACGGTGGGTTTAACCAGGAAAGCCCCGCCGCTCCTTTGTGGAGTGGCGGGGCTTACGCTGTGGAACTTAGACGCTCGGGGCGATTTCCGGGATGCGCGGCTTGGCGTTGCCGGCGAAGGTGAACTTCGCGTCGTCGCCTTCGCCCTCGACGTCCACTACGACGATGTCGCCGGGGTGGATCTCGCCGAACAGGATCTTCTCGGACAGCTGGTCTTCGATCTCGCGCTGGATGGTCCGGCGCAACGGCCGGGCACCCATGGCGGGGTCGTAACCGCGGGTAGCCAGGAGTACCTTGGCGGCCGAGGTCAGCTCGATGCCCATGTCCTTGTCCTTGAGCCGCTTCTCGAGGCGGGTCACGAACAGGTCCACGATCTCGATGATCTCGTCCTGGGTCAGCTGCGGGAACACCACGACGTCGTCAACACGGTTGAGGAACTCGGGGCGGAAGTGCTGCTTGAGTTCCTCCGTGACGCGGGCACGCATGCGGTTGTAACCGGTCTGCGTGTCGGTGCCGGACTGGAAGCCTGTGGCGACACTCTTGGAGATGTCCCGGGTACCGAGGTTGGTGGTCATGATGATCACGGTGTTCTTGAAGTCCACTACCCGGCCCTGGGAGTCGGTCAGGCGGCCGTCTTCCAGGATCTGCAGCAGCGAGTTGAAGAGGTCCGCGTGGGCCTTTTCCACTTCGTCGAACAGCACCACAGAGAACGGACGGCGGCGGACCTTCTCGGTCAGCTGGCCACCCTCTTCGTAGCCCACGTAGCCCGGAGGGGCACCGAAGAGCCGCGAAACGGTGTGCTTCTCGGAGTACTCGGACATGTCCAGGGTGATGAGGGCATCCTCTTCACCAAACAGGAACTCCGCGAGTGCCTTGGCGAGTTCGGTCTTGCCGACGCCGGTGGGGCCGGCGAAGATGAACGAGCCACCGGGACGCTTGGGGTCCTTGAGCCCTGCACGGGTGCGGCGGATGGCCTGGGAGAGTGCCTTGATGGCCTCGTCCTGGCCGACGACGCGCTTGTGCAGTTCGTCTTCCATCTTGAGCAGGCGCGAGGATTCTTCCTCGGTCAGCTTGAAGACGGGGATGCCGGTGGAGTTGGCCAGCACCTCGGCGATGAGGTCTTCATCCACCTCGGAGATGTCGTCCATGCCGCCGGACTTCCAGTGCCGTTCCTTCTCCGACCGCTCGGAGATCATCTTCTGCTCCTTGTCGCGGAGCGCGGCAGCGCCTTCGAAGTCCTGGGCGTCGATGGCGGATTCCTTCTCCATCTTCAGCTTGGCGATGCGCTCGTCCATGGCCTTGAGCTCCGGCGGAGCGGTCATGCGGCGGATGCGCAGGCGGGCGCCGGCCTCATCGATCAGGTCGATGGCCTTGTCCGGCAGGAAGCGGTCCGAAATGTAGCGCTCGGCCAGGCTGGCAGCGGAGGCCAGTGCGCCGTCGGTGATGGTGACGCGGTGGTGTGCCTCGTAGCGGTCACGCAGGCCCTTGAGGATCTCGATGGCGTGCGCCACGGAGGGTTCCTTGACCTGGATCGGCTGGAAGCGGCGCTCCAGGGCGGCGTCCTTCTCGATGTGCTTGCGGTACTCGTCCAGCGTGGTGGCACCGATGGTCTGCAGCTCGCCGCGGGCCAGCATGGGCTTCAGGATCGAAGCCGCATCGATGGCACCTTCGGCAGCGCCGGCACCCACCAGGGTGTGGATCTCATCGATGAACAGGATGATGTCGCCACGGGTGCGGATCTCCTTGAGGACCTTTTTCAGGCGCTCTTCGAAGTCACCGCGGTAGCGGGAACCGGCCACCAGCGAACCGAGGTCCAGGGTGTAGAGCTGCTTGTCCTTGATGGTCTCCGGGACGTCGCCACGGACGATCGCCTGGGCCAGGCCTTCGACGACGGCCGTCTTGCCGACTCCGGGTTCGCCGATGAGGACGGGGTTGTTCTTGGTGCGGCGGGAGAGGACCTGCATGACGCGTTCCATCTCCTGCTCGCGCCCGATGACGGGGTCCAGCTTGTTCTCGCGGGCAGCCTGGGTGAGGTTGCGGCCGAACTGGTCCAGGACCACCGAACCTGCGGGGGCGCCCTCGGGCTGTCCGCCGCCGACGCCTGCGCCGGTGGTTTCCTTGCCCTGGTAGCCGGAGAGGAGCTGGATGACCTGCTGGCGGACACGGTTGAGATCGGCGCCCAGCTTCACCAGGACCTGGGCGGCTACGCCCTCACCCTCGCGGATCAGGCCGAGCAGGATGTGCTCGGTGCCGATGTAGTTGTGGCCCAGCTGGAGGGCCTCGCGCAGCGAGAGCTCCAGTACTTTCTTGGCGCGGGGCGTGAAGGGGATGTGACCGGAGGGAGCCTGCTGGCCCTGACCGATGATCTCCTGCACCTGCTCGCGAACGCCGTCGAGCGAAATGCTCAAAGACTCAAGAGCTTTGGCGGCAACGCCTTCACCTTCGTGGATCAGACCCAGAAGGATGTGTTCGGTACCGATGTAATTGTGGTTCAGCATGCGTGCCTCTTCTTGGGCAAGCACAACTACGCGACGGGCACGGTCCGTAAATCGCTCAAACATTTCGCCACACTCCTAGCTACGACGTACTTTGATGCTACGTGGCTGGCCCAATCTTGTGGAGCGTGTTCGCCACAGGGGAAACCCACAAGCTTTTCAGGGGTTGACCCAAGGTTGGTTGGGCAGCATCTGCAGGTGGATCCGCCCGCAGAGTCCCCGTTACTGAAAGACCCCATTGGCCGCAGCCCGAATAAGAGCCGTGGCTGGTGAAGAACAAACCGATCTTCAGCGCCCGCCGAACATTTAGCCAAACGAATCCGGCGTTTAGGCAGTTGGTGTTTGCCCGGGTTCCGGCGCCTGCCGTGGGGCTAAACGACATTCCGGGGCCGAGCGGCACACGGACACTATTCCCTAACAGCAGTGCCGGAGCTGACCCGGCGCCTTGAGGGGCTTAACGGTTCCAGGCCGCCCGTGGTGAATGGCAGTTGCCGCGTCCCCGCCCGGGCAACTCCGCCAACAAACAAAGCCCTGTTCCCCGGTAACGGGGAACAGGGCTTAACCAGGGTCCTGCCGCAGCTAGGAATTGGCCTTTTGGTAGGCTTCCTGGATTTCCGCCTGAATTCGGCCGCGGCTGTTAACGGTGTAGCCGTTATCCCGCGCCCACTGGCGGATCTGTGCCGAATCGTGGCTGCGGCCGCTCCCTGCGGGAGCTTTCGCCTTGGCGGCCGCGCGGCCGCCTGAGGACTTGCGTGCAGCGCCAACATAGCGCTCAAGCGAAGACCGGAGTTCGGTGGCGTTGGCCGCCGAAAGATCAATCTCGTAGTTGACCCCGTCGAGGCCAAACTTTACATTCTCGTCTGCGGATCCCCCATCCAGATCATCAACGAGGATGATGTTTACTTTCTGTGCCATTTAGAGTCTTCCTTTTGCTGGAAAGTTTCGGTGTTCAGAAAAGCAGGATGTTTCCCAAAGAAAATTATCTCCCTTTTTATGCCAATGCGTCAAAGCGGCAAATGGCCTGTGGGGATAACAGGGGGCAGATTGGGGGTTTTATCTAATTTTGACCGGTATCCGGGCGGTCACCGAGGTCCGCCCGGGCATCAGCTTCGGCCTGCGCGCGGGCTTCAGCCTGGCGTTCAGATTTATCAGCATTAAAGACGGCCTTCATTGCAAACCAGAACAACAGGCCTACAACAAGGGATGGAAGCAGGACTGCTACGTACTCCATGGTCAGTGCCCTTCAGGCTTAAGGAGGGGGAAAAGGATGGTTTCCCGGATTCCGGCGCCGGTGAACAGCATCACCAGGCGGTCGATGCCCAGGCCGATGCCGCCCATGGGCGGGGCACCGTACTCGAGCGCGCGGAGGAAGTCCTCGTCCAGCTGCATTGCTTCGTCGTCGCCGGCGGCGGCGTGGCGTGACTGCTCGGTGAGACGCTCGCGCTGGATTACCGGGTCGATCAGCTCGGAGAACGCGGTGCCCCGCTCCATGCCGCCGATGATGAGGTCCCAGGCCTCAATAAGGCGCCCGTCCTCGCGGTGCGGGCGGGCCAGAGGCTGGGCGGAGGGCGGGTAGTCGTAGACAAAGGTGGGGTTCAGCAGCGTGGGCTCGACGATCTCGCCGAACAGTTCCACCACCGTCTTCTCGGCGTCCCACTTGGGGTCCACCTTCACCTCATGCTTGGCGGCAATATCGCGAAGCACCTCTAGCGGAGTGTCCGGCGTGATTTCCTGGCCAACGGCGTCGGACAAGCCCGGGTAGACGGCCAGCCAGGCCCAGTCGCCGTCGAGGTTGATCTCCCCGGCCTCGGTCTGGACGGTGCGGCCGGCACCCACGGCGTCGGCGGCGTCGAGGATGATCTCCTTGATGCGCTCTGCCATGACGAACTGGTCCGCCCAGGCCTCGTAGCACTCGAGGGTGGTGAACTCGGGGCTGTGAGTGGAGTCAACGCCCTCGTTGCGGAAGACGCGGCCCATGTCGTAAACGCGGTCGATGCCGCCCACCACGGCGCGCTTGAGGTACAGCTCGGTGGCGATCCGCAGGGTCATCTTCTGGTCGAAAGCGTTCATGTGCGTCTCGAAGGGCCGCGCCAGGGCACCGCCGTGGACCAGCTGGAGGATGGGCGTCTCCACCTCGACGTACCGGTGGCGGAACAACGTTTCGCGGATGGAACGCGTGATCGCGGCGCGCGTGTAGACCATTTCACGGGCTTCGTCGCGGACCATCAGGTCCACGTAGCGCTGGCGGACGCGGGTTTCCTCGTTCAGTTCCGCGTGCAGCACGGGCAGCGGGCGGAGTGCCTTGGAAGCCATGCCCCACGATTCGGCCATGACGGAGA
Source organism: Pseudarthrobacter chlorophenolicus A6 (assembly GCF_000022025.1). Lineage (GTDB taxonomy): Bacteria > Actinomycetota > Actinomycetes > Actinomycetales > Micrococcaceae > Arthrobacter > Arthrobacter chlorophenolicus. The sequence goes on along the minus strand of NC_011886.1, from coordinate 349,455 downwards.
GCTCACCGCGGCGGGAGGAGATGACCTCGCCCTTGATGAACACGTGGTCGCCGAGGTCAACCAGGGCCTTCCAGTCGGCCAGGGCTTCCTCACCCACGTTGGCGAGGCTCAGCATGGCCTGCAGGCGGGTTCCCTTGCCGTCGGTGCCGCCCTCCTGGAGGGTGGCGAAGCAGAGCTTGCCGGTGTTGCGGACGAACACCACGCGGCCGGTGACACCTACAACGTCTCCGGTGGTTTCGTCAGCCTCCAGGTGCGCGTACTTCTCGCGGACTTCCGCCAGGGAGTGCGTGCGCTCCACACCCACCGGGTACGCCTCGGCGCCGCGCTCGAGGAGTTTGGCGCGCTTTTCCATGCGGATGCGCATCTGCTCGCTGGCGTCGAGCGGCTCGGGGGCGTTCTTGGGAGTGGGGGTGTTTTGGGAAGTCACAATCATCAAGTTTACCGGGCATTACAAAACCGGGCTTTCAGCTCACCCGAAGCCATGCACCCTACGATGGGCTGGTGAAAGAACAGGTCCTTCCCACGCACGACGGCGGCCGCCTGGCCTTGTACAGCTACGGCACCGAGGATGCGCCCGGGGAGAAAAGGGTGGTGCTGATCGGCGGGGCCTTCCTCACCGCCCTGATCTACCGCCCATTCTCGATCGCGCTGGCCAAAGGCCTGGGTGAGGGATGGGCCGTGGACGTCTATGACCGCAGAGGCCGCGGCAGTTCATCACCGCAGCCACCGGGCTATTCGATGGCCACGGAGATCGAGGATGTCCGCACCGTGATGGACGCCACCGGTGCACGCAACATCCTGGGCCACAGCCTGGGCGGTTCGGTGGCACTGAATGCCGTCCAGGAATTCACCGGAACCGGGTACGTCCCTGACAAGCTGGCCGTTTACGACGCAGCGGTGAACATCGACGGCAGCATCGACATCAAGTGGCTGGACGGGTTCGAGAAGGCCGTCAATGACGGCAAGGTGGGGCATGCGCTGGCCCACATGAAGAAGGCCACCAGCCCGGGATCGGCCATGGCCAGAATCCCGGAGCCTGTGCTGGCCGGGCTGATGGCGGTCCTGTCGCGGACCAAGGTCAACAAAGTCTTCCGCCAGGTCATGCCCAGCGGCGTGGGTGAACTGCGGGCCGCGTACAACGAAAAGGACCATGCGCGAGACTTCAGTGTGCTGCCGGCCGGTACGCACTTCATGGCGGGAGGGAAGAGCCCGAGCTACTACAAGGTGACGGCGCAGCGCCTGCACGCAGCGGTCCCGGGCAGCACCTTCGAGCTTTCGCCCAAGTGCTTCCACGGTTCCATCCCGGCCGCCGTCAAGGAACTGGTGGCGGATATCTCGGCGTACTTCACGGCCTGAGGCGGGTGGCCGTCGACGCGGGCACTGGGCCACCCCTCGGCCAACATTCGATGCCGGCGGCGTTGTGTCCGTGGCCAGGTTGCTCGGATAGGCTCAGACCATGACGCGAGAGAACATCAGGACCCCCGACGGCGGCACTCTGGAGCTCTTTACCACCGGCGCCGACCTTGCTTCCGGCGGCTCAGGGGTGGTGATCGTGCCGCCCTCCATGGTGACCGCAGCGGACTATACCAAGTTCGCGCAGAAACTCAGTGCTGCACTGGGCCGGCCGGTGCATACGTTCAACCGCCGTGGCCGGGGTTCGTCCTCGCCGCAGCCGGAGGATTACACCCTGGACGTGGACATCCGCGACCTTGACGCCGTCATGAAGCACACGTCCAGCACTGACGTTTTCGGCCACAGCTTCGGCGGAGCTGTGGCACTGCACGCAGCCCGGACGCTGCCGGTGGAACGGCTGGCTGTCTACGATCCCGCGGTGTCCGTCAACCAGTCCGTCAAGGCCGACTGGATTGGCGAGTACGAGACAGCCATCGCTGCCGGCGACGATGACCGCGCCCTCGCAGTCATCCAGCGTGGACTGGAGGCGCCGGGTCCGCTGTCCTCCCGGATGCCGCTGTCCATGATGACGCTCGCCAACAAGCTGACCGCCGGGACATCAGAGGGCAAGCAGCAGCGCGAACTGATGCGCACCGGCGTCCGCGAAATCAAGGCCATCATCGCCGCGGACATGCCTGCCGAACCGTTCCTGGAACTGCCCCTCGAAACGCTGATTGTTGTGGGCGAGAAGAGCCCCGCCTACTTCGGTGTGGCGTGCGGCCAGATCCACGATGTCCTGTCCGGCTCCAGCTACACCATCCTCCCCGGCTTCGGGCACGACGGCGTCATCAAGGCTCCGGACAAGCTGGTCAAGGAATTGAGCGACTTCTACGCCGGCTGACTGCCACAAAAAGCCGTTGCCCCCGGAGGGAGCAACGGCTTTATTGTTGGGGCTGCAGGTGATTAGTGCGCCGGGCCGTGGCCCGAACCCTCGGTCTTGCGCATCATCGCGGAAAGTACGACGGCGGCGAAGGCTATGACGGTCGCCGTCATGAAGGCGGCGCTCATCCCGGCGACGAGTCCCGACGTCGCGCTCACCACGGAGAAGATGGACACCAGCAGCGCCGTGCCAGCAGCGCCGGCAACCTGCTGCGTGGTGCTCATGATTGCCGAGCCGTGCGAGTACAGGTGCGGCGGCAGCGGGTTCAGCCCCGTAGTGAACGCAGGCGTGAAGAGCAGCGCCAGGCCGAAACTCAACCCCACGTGCAAGGTGACGATCCACGCAACCGCTGTGCCGGCGTCGAGCATGGAGAACTGCCACAGCGTCACCACCATGAGGATGGATCCTGTGACGGTGAGCGGCAGCGGCCCCACCTTGTCGAACAGGCGGCCAATGACGGGGCCGAGGAGGCCCATGGCCAGGCCGCCCGGCAGCAGCGCCAAGCCGGTTTCCAGCGACCCGAGTCCGCGGACTTCCTGCAGGTACAGCGGCAGCAGGATCACGCCGCCGAACAGCGCCATCATGGCCACCACCATCAACAGGACGGAGACCGTGAACATGCGGAAGTTGAACGCCCGGAGGTCCAGCAGCGGAGCCTCGGCCTTCTGCAGGCGGACCTGGCGCAGCACGAAGACCGCCAGCGCGGCGACGCCGATGACCAGCGCGGCAACGGCACCTGCACTGGGACCGGCCTGACCGCCGTGGCCGCCGCCGATCTGGCTCAGACCGTAGACCAGCCCGCCGAAGGCCGGAACGGTCAGGAAGACGGACAGGAAGTCGAGCTTGGTCTTCTCGGTTTCGCCGATGTTCGTCAGGTACTTCGCGCCGATTGCCAGTGCGGCCAGCGCCACCGGAAGGACGAACACGAACATGAAGCGCCAGGTGAAGTGCTCAAGGATCAGTCCGGACACGGTGGGGCCCATGGCCGGCGCGACGGAGATGGCGATACTCACGTTGCCCATCACCGCGCCGCGCTTGGCCAGCGGAACAAGGGTGAGGATGGTGGTCATCAGCAGCGGCAGCATGATCGCCGTGCCGCCGGCCTGGACAATGCGTGCCAGCAGCAGGATCTCGAATCCGGGCGCGACGGCAGCCAGCGCGGTACCGCCGGCAAACAGTCCCATGGCAAGCATGAACACGGCGCGGGTGGAGAGGCTCTGCAGGATGAACCCGGTGGTCGGGATGACCACGGCCATGGTGAGCATGAAGCCGGTGGAGAGCCACTGCACGGTGGGGGCGTCCACCTGTAGGTCCACCATGAGGCGCTGCAGTGCCACGTTCATGATGGTTTCATTGAGGATCACCACGAAGGTGGCCACCAGCAGGGTGCTGATGATCGTCACCGATTCGCGGGACATTTTCTCCGGCACGGCGGGCTTGGTTCCTGCCGCCTGGGCCGGCTGGCCGTTGGCATTCGGAGATACTTCGGTAGACATGGGTGTTCCCTCAGGGAGAGTGGTGAGTGATGCGCGAACCTGGCCGCTGCAGATGCCAACACTCTACCGGCCGGAGTAATTCCTCCGCACGGAATCTTTTCCCAAACCCTGAGGGAACATCCGGTGTCAGGCGGTCTGGCCTGCGTGCTGCCCTTCGGCGATTTCCTCTACCAGCTTGCTGTTGAAAGCGGGCAGGTCATCGGGGTTCCGGCTGGTCACCAGGCCCTGGTCAACCACCACTTCCTCGTCCGTCCAGTTGGCTCCGGCGTTCTTGAGGTCGGTTTCCAACGTGAAGTAGGACGTGACGTTCCGGCCGCTGACAACGCCGGCGTCGATGAGCACCCATGGCCCGTGGCAGATGGACGCCACCGGCTTGTGCTGCTCGAAGAAGCTGCGGGTGAAGCTCTGCGCGCCCTTGTCCGCCCGGAGGTGGTCGGCGTTGACGACGCCACCGGGAATGACCAGGGCGTCAAAGTCCGAGGCGTTGGCTTCGGCGACGGTAAGGTCCACGTCGAACGTGTCGCCCTTGTCCGTGCCGTTGAAGCCCTGCAGCTTGCCGCTGCCGGGGGCTACGAGGGTGGGTTCGCCACCGGCATCCTTTACTGCCTGCCACGGGCTGGTCAGCTCAACCTGCTCCACGCCGTCCGTGAGCAGGAAGGCAACCTTCTTGCCTGCGATGTTGTGTTCTGACATTGTTCCTCCTCGCCTGAAGCCGGCCGCTGCGCTCCTTTTTGAGGCGCCCAGTCCGTTGCTTCGAGAGTTGCTTGCCTGACAGATTCCAGCCTAGGAAAACCGAAAGTAATAAGCAAGCTGACTATCTTGGGTTTGTGTGCGGGTGGTTGCTGCCTGTTTGACGGCAGCGCCCGGGGCCGCGCTCGTTTTCCTGGAACGTGCGACGGCGGCCGGCGGCTTCCGCGCGCTGCGTCGCGGTTCTTTGGGCTGGGGCCGCGAGCTGGGGTTGTGGCCAGTTCGGGGCGAGGCCTTTGAATGTCAGACCCTCGCGCGACAATTTTTCTATGGGAAACGCGGCAGCTTCTCGGGTCGAGGAGGCAGGGGTGATGGAGGGCCTTCGGGCTTCCAAGGCAAGCCTTGACGCGCTGCTCCTGAGGGATGCGCAGCTGGATTGCGCTCAAGATCCTGACGCTGAGGGCGAAGCTGCGGTGGTTGATGTGTTGGAGCGCAAGTCGGAGCTTCGGCTGCAGCGGCTGGTGTTCTGGAAACAGCTGGAAGCCCAGATCGCGGCGGGGAAAGCCCGCGACGCCGCTGATTTCGCTGAATTCCAGGAGGCAATGACACCGTCGGAGGCCACAGGGTCGGAGCGGGCGTTTGTGGAGATGTCCACGACGGCGGAGGTCGCCGGCGTCCTGACCCTCAGCCCGGGCGCCGCGGCGGCATTCATCAGCCAGTCCCGGAAAGTCTGCGCGATGCCACTGGTTCTCGATTCGCTGGCTTCTGGGTTGATGTCGTGGCGGCACGCGGTGATCGTCGCCGACGAAACCGGCTGCCTCGCACCCGAGAGTGCCGAGGCGCTGGTGTCGCATTTCTTCGACCCGGACGCACCAAACCGCGCCCGCGGGTCGGCGCCCGGTGACCTCGTAACGCACCTGTTCCGCCGGAAAGTCAGGACCTGGCGCGAACGCACCTACCCCCAGACAGTCCAGGAACGGCACGTCCGGTGTGTGGCGGACCGGCGGATGGAATACCGGCCCGATGCTGACGGGATGGCATCGATTACCCTGATCCTTCCCGGGGACACCGCCTGCGCCATCTGGAACAAGACCACCGCCATCGCCCGCGGCCTCCAAGGACCCGGCGAAACCCGCACCCTCACCCAGCTCCGGCCTGACACCGCCGCGGCGCTCCTCCTCAGCGCCGGCCCAGGCAGCCGTGCCGGCAACTCCGCCGGGACCAGCGGCCCCATGGATGCCGGTGCCGCCGGCACTCACCCCTCCGGCTCCGATGGCAGCCCCGAGACCTTCGAGGGGCGCAATATCGGCGGTGATATGTTCGCGATTGATCTCAGCAAGGTCCCGTACTTCGTTGACCTCAGCAAGATCCCCACCCCGAAAGCCGACGTGCTGGTCACCATCCCGCTATTTACAATGCTGGGCAGCACCGACGAACCGGCCGACCTGGACGGGTACGGGCCCATCCCCGCCGCGATGGCTCGCAAACTCGTTGCCGACGGTGCGACCTCGTTTTACCGGGTCCTGGTTGACCCTCGCGACGGTGCACCGCTCGAGATCGGCCGGACCAGTTACCGGCTGTCGGAGGCGATGAAACGCTGGATCAGGATGCGCGACGGACACTGCACGTTCCCCGGCTGCAGCAGTTCCAGCACCGACAATGACACGGACCACCTCACCGCCTGGCAGCACGACGGGACAACCGGGGTGAGCAACCTGGCACAACTCTGCCCGAAACACCACCGTCTCAAACACAACAGCGGCTGGACCCCCACGGCAGCCACCACAACCGAACCACCCGGCTGGACCTCACCCACAGGCCGCCACTACCCGGGCCAACACCCCGACCCCCAACCACCACACTTGCCACCCGCGCTGCTTGAACAGAAACAACCCGTGACCGAGGACATTCGCGCGGCTGAAGAGCCGCACGCCGCCTCACACACCGCAGCGGACACACCGCTGAAAACTGTCAGGGAGGGTGAGCCGGCGAGCGACCATGCGCCAGCCAGAGACGTTGGCGCCGCGGGCGAGTCTGGTGCGACCGGAGAACTGGGCGTGCCGGCAATCAACCAGCCGGACGAACTAAGCCCGCTCGAACGCGCCCTCACGGACCATCTCGCCGCCTGACAGCAGACTCGCGTGAATCCAAGGCAGGCGCGTGTGAGGTCAGGGACGTGTGAACTCATGAGCCTATGAACTTATGAGCGCCTACGAGCTCAATGGTGCGTTGTCGATCAGCCGCACAGGGCCTACCTTGGCGGCAATGAGGGCCAAAGCTTCTCCCCGGAAAGGAGTCTCACGGCAGTTTTCGGCCAGGGGCTCCAGGGTGGCTGGGTCCACCACGTCGAAGTAGTCCAGCGTCACCAGCGGCTGAGACTCCACCATCGCCAGCGCAGATTCGAGGTCCAGCGGTTCATGGGCGTTGGCACGCTCCTCCAACAGCCGCAGGGCGCGGGAAAGGACCAGTGCTGCCTCACGTTCTTCGTCGGACAGGAACCGGTTACGGCTGGACAGTGCCAGGCCCTCGGCTGAACGCACGGTGGGGACTCCCACGATGTCGACGGGAAAGTTGAGGTCGGCCACCATGCGGCGCACCAGTGCCAGCTGCTGGGCGTCCTTCTGGCCGAAATAGGCGCGATAGGCGGGCAACCCCACCCCTCCGGCACGGCCGGCCGCCGGGATGCCATAGTGCAGCAGCTTGGCCACAACCGTGAGCGCACCATCGAAGTGGCCCGGTCGGGATGCGCCCTCCCACTTCTCCCCCAGCCGTCCCGACGTGATCCGCACCAGCGGTTCACCGCCGGGGTAGACCTCTTCGACAAGCGGAGCGAATGCGATATCGACACCCTGCGCGTCGAGCAGCGCGAGATCGGCCTCCAGCGTCCTGGGGTACCGGTCAAGGTCCACGGCATCGCCGAACTGCAGCGGGTTCACGAAGATGCTGGCAACCACCACATCGTTCTGTTCGACGGCGGTCCTCGCCAAGGCAGCATGCCCCTCATGGAGCGCGCCCATGGTGGGGACCAGGCCCTGCGATGCACCCTGTTTCTCCCGCAGGAGCCGCGCGCTCTCGGCGTGCAGCCCGGCCACGGTGGTGACAAGTTTGATGGCCACGGTCAGTCCTCCTTGGATTCGAGGGCCTGGTTCAGCCCTTCAAGCTGTTCAGCCTTCAGCAACCCGCGCCCTTCGGCCCGCCGGGCGGTGGCGCGCGCCATGGCAAGGTATGCGGCGAGGACATCGCCGTGCCCGCCGCCGTCGTACTCCCGCAGGGCCTGGGCGTGCGCTTCCACGGTGCCCACATCGCCGCGGGCAACCGGCCCGGTCAGTGCCGATTCTCCGGACGCCAGCGCGTTTTCCAGGGTTGCCCGCAAGAGGGGGCCGAGCATGCGTTCGGGCTGCTCCACACCCACCTCACGCAGCAGTTGCGACGACTGGGCCACCAAGGTGACCAGATGGTTGGATCCGTGCGCCAGGGCTGCGTGGTACAGCGTCCGGTCAGCCTCTGCGATGGCCACGGGCTCGGCGCCCATTTCCACCACCAGCGCCTGCGCAATGGGAAGCATGGCGGCATCTGCCGTGACGCCGAACGTACAGTCAAGCAGCCGCGTCAGGTCCAGGCTCATTCCGGTGAAGGTCATGGCCGGGTGCAGTGCCAGCGGAACAGCCCCGGCGGCGCGCACAGGATGCAGCACGCCAACCCCAAACCTGCCTGAGGTGTGGGCCACCAGCTGGCCCGGCTGCCAGGCACCAAGTTTGGCCAGCCCGTCCACCAGGCCGGGGAGGGCGTCGTCGGGCACGGCGAGGAGCACCAGTTCGGCGCGCTCCACGATGTCCTGTACTTCCAGGATGGGAACGCCGGGCAACAGGGTTTCGGCCCGCTCGCGGCTCGCCTCGGACACTGCGGAAACACCCACGACGGCGTGCTCGGCAGCGCGCAGTGCCGCACCAAGGACGGCGCCCACCTTGCCCGCTCCAATGATTCCGACGCCGAGGCGTCCGGGCTTAGCCATGGTGGGGGCCTTCCTGTTGCTGGTGGGCTTCATTTCCGAACGGCCCGGTTTCAGTTGCCGGGGATTCAGCCCCGGAAGTGGGAGGTACCACCTGGCGCAGCCACTGTTCGGTGGTTTGCCGCCTCCGGGCCAGCCGGGCACGGGCCGACTGTTCATCGAACAGCGCCCGCGCCTCGTCCAGCCCCGCCTGCGTCAGGCGCGGAACCACCGGGCCGGCGGTGGTGTGCAGGACCAGGTCGGCCACCCGGAACCGCCGGGCCAGCGGGCCCTGGTGCAGCGCCATGGACTGGGTCCGCTGGTGCGGCACGAGCACGAGGTTCCGCCACCAACGCCCGGAACGGATCAGCAAAGCAGTATCCGTGGCGGCGAAGCCGTTACGGCGCCACCCCAACGGGGCCAGCAGCCGGGCGCGGCGCGGGGTGGTGACGAAGCCGCCGTCGGAATCCAAGCCCGTCAGCCCCGCTCCGAAAACTTCGCCGGGCCGGGACGTACCGGGATCGGGCAGGACCAATGCAAGCATGTTCATGGCATCGTCCAGCTTCCCGACGGGCAGCAGGGTGGTGCGGGATGACGCCTCCCCCGCGTTCTCCAGCAGCCCGTAACCGGCTACGTTGACCTGCATCCGGTACCAGCCGAACGGGCGCCACAGCGGCGGCTGGCTGATCTTCAGCGCCTGGATCCGACCCGGCGGCAACGTCTGCGCCTGGGTGTCCAGCAGCCCGTAACGGAGCCGGATGCCATCGGGCGAGATGGCGGCCCTGAAGTTGTATCCCTTGTTGAACAGGTTCCAGTAGCTCGCCGCCAGGCCAAGCGCTGCGGGAATCAGGTAGAAGTAGAACGCCCGGTTGTCCGTAACGGCCGAGAGCACCACCGATGCCACACCGCCCACCACCACGAACAGGCTCTGCTCGCTCAGCAGCAGCGAACCGATAAGGCGCGACGGCGGCACGGACAGTACCGGATACTCCGGCGCCTCGGGCGCGGGGGCGCCGGGGTTCCCGGCATCTTCGTCGATGCCCGCGGCACGGGCCAGGATGGTGGCCCGCAACTGCTGGGCGTCGTCGATCTTCAGGTAAGCCAGCCGCACTGCCGATTCCCCGGCGTCGGCAACCTCAAACTTGAGTTCGGCGAGCCCGAAGATGCGGGCCAGCAGGGGCTGCACGATATCGATGGCCTGCACCCGGTCCAGCCGGGCCTGGCGCTGCTGCCGGAACAGAAAGCCGGTGTTCACGCGGACGTAACCGCCGGACACCTGGTACTTGGTGAAGTACCAGGTAAGGACGAAGCTGAGGACCGCCACCAGCAGGACAGCGCCGCCGCCGGCCACCAACCAGGGCACCCGGCCGGCGAAACCGTCCTCGAACATGGGCCTGCCCTGCAGGGTCCGCTCAAAAATGTCGCGGCCGAAAAAGAAGCCAATGGCCGCCAGCGCAACCCAGCCGCGCACAAAGGGTGACGCCGGGTGCACGCGCAACCAGCCGTCGTCGGGCGTTGTGATTCCGCGGCCCGCACCGTCCGCAGCAGGTGTTGATGCGCCGGGCACCGAGCCTGCGGGCACGGAGCCGCCTGAAACTGAGCTGGCGGACGTTGAGCCGGCGGGCTGTGATGTGGCAGGCGTTGGGTCAGCGGATGCAGCACTGTCTTCCCGCACCCCGGAACGGGGAAACCGCCCGTCAGCTGTCACAGTCCTGCCAGCCTGGCCTCGCCGCGGGCCGCGAGCTGCTCACGGAGCCGCGCTCCCTCTGCCTCCGGCAACCCTGGGATGTGTGCGTTGGTGCCGGGCGATGCGGTGTGCAGTTTGACCGTGCACAGGCCGAGGCTGCGCTCCACCGGCCCCACGGCGACGTCCACGTACTGCATCCGGCCGTAGGGCACGGCCATGGTCCGCTGGAAGAAGATGCCGCTGCGGACCAGGAGGTCGTCGTCGCGCTCGGCATAACCGATGGCCCTGACCTGGCGCGGGATCAGCACCAGCCGCCAGAGGGCCACCACCAGCGTCACGGCCGGAACGGTGATGGCCAGCCACAGCGGCGGCCACCGCCACCACTCGAGCAGGACAAACACGAGCGGAAGGCTGAGGATGACGACGGCGGCCAGGTTGCCGATTGCCCACTGCACCAGCCGGACGGTAACGAACTTTGGTGACACCCGGTGCCAGTCGATGCCGGGCGGGTCAATCGCCTCGGTACGCATATTCGCCTTCCCCGGCGGCTTCTCCCCGTGGTGCGCGGCCCGGCTTGCCGTCCACGCCCTTCGTGTCGCCGTCCTCCGGCGGAATCTTGCAGAACCTCTCCACCACCAGGCCAACGATGATCATCACCAGGCCGCCGCCTGCCATGCCCAGCGCCAGCCAGGCGATGTCCTGGTGGCTGCGGAAGCTCCAGATCCGCAGCTGGTCCAGGAAGATCCCCACGTGCCAGCCGAGCAGCACCGTTCCGGCATAGGCGCAGGCCTGGGCCAGGATGAGCGTGCGGGCGGCGAGCAGCGGATCCAGTGCTGTCTTCTTGGCGGTGCTGTTGGGCTTGATGCTGTTCCGCCAGCGAAGGATGCGGATGCCCAGGATCAGTGTGATGGCCACGATCACGCCCATGGTGGCCAGCGCGGTGGCCGGCAGCACCGGGGTGGCCATGCCGTAGCGGCTGGTAATCACCGTTCCGGCCCAGCCGGCCACGGTGAGGATGACGCCGATCAGCAGCAGGCGGAGCGGGTCGATGGGCTTCAACGGTCTGTCACCGCCCCGGCGGTCGGCATCCCGTCAAAGTCGCCGAAACCATCGAACGGGGCAAGGTCGCCGTAGTCCGCCGCCCGGGCGGCGAGGGTACTGATGCGCTCCCCCTCAAGGGTGGCGGCGGGGTCGATCAGGGACCACGGGTACAGCACGAAAGCCCTGCCGGCGGCGCGCGGGTGCGGCAGGGTCAGTACGGGGTCGTCGCTGCGCACGTCGCCGTAGGTGATGATGTCGACGTCGAGCGTGCGGGGCCCCCAGCGCACCTCGCGGACCCGGTGGTGCTTGTTCTCCACCGCCTGGCAATGCTCCAGCAGCTCATGGGGAGCCAGGCTGGTTTCAACGGTGAGGACCATGTTCAGGAAGTCAGGTTGCCCGGGCGGACCGCCCACGGCTTTGGTCTGGATGATCGGGGACACCGCAAGGAGGCGCACCTCCGGCGGGTCAACAAGGTCAGCTACCGCGCCGGACAGGGTGTCGTTGCGTTCGCCGAGGTTGCTTCCCAGGGCCAGGACCGCCTTGGTGTAGACCGCGTTCACGGGGTGCCCCCGGAAGCGGGTTCCACCGGACCGCCGGAAACGGCCGCGGGCCGTTCCCGGTGCACGGACACTGCCACGTCCCCGAAGGGCACCTCGATGGGCGCCTGGGGTTTGTGCACAGTGATGTCCACGGCCTGGAGGCCGAACTCGGACAGCAGGCCGTCGGCGATCCGGACCGCCAGGGCCTCGATGAGGTTCAGCGGCTCGCCGGAGATCCATTCGGTAATACGCTGCGCCACCTCACCGTAGTGTGCGGTGTCGCTGACGTCGTCGGACAGAGCGGCGGCGGCGAAATCGAGGTAGAGGACTGCGTCCACAACAAAAGGCTGGCCCTCGCGGCGTTCAAAATCAAACACACCATGATGGCCGACGGCCGTCACACCGGTCAGCGTAATCCTGTCCATGGGTCCCCCGGCGCTTACGGTGCTTTGGGTACTGCCGCCATGCGCGCGGCGACCTTGACGGCGTCAAGGCTGGATCCGACGTCGTGCACCCGGACGGCCCAGGCGCCGCGGGAGGCACTGATGGCCGTGATGGCCGCGGTTGCTCCGTCCCGCTCTTCCGGAGCAGCGGATTTGCCGGCAACCGTCAGGAGGGTGCCAAGGAACCTCTTGCGGGATGCCGCCACCAGGACGCGGTGGCCCAGGGCCTCCAGCTGCTCCAGGTTCTGCAGCAGCTCCCAGTTGTGGGCGTCGTTCTTCGCAAAGCCCAGGCCGGGGTCCACGATGATCTGCTCAGCGCTGACGCCTGCGGCGTACAGTTTGTCCCGCACTCCGGCCAGTTCTGCCACCACTTCGCCGGCCACGTCCGTGTACTCCGCGAGGGAGTTCATGGTGCGGGCATCGCCGCGGCGGTGGGTAAGGATGTACGGCGCCTTGGACGAGGCCACGAGTTCGGCCATTTCGGGTTCGATGGTCAGCCCGGAAACGTCGTTGATGATGGCGGCGCCAGCCTTCAGGGCAGCAGCTGCGGTGACGGCGTGGGTGGTGTCAATGCTGACCAGGGCACCGGCCTTGACCAGGGCTTCGATAACGGGGATGACACGCTTCTGCTCCTCGTCCGGGGAGACGTCATCAGCGCCGGGGCGCGTCGACTCGCCCCCGACGTCGATGATGTCCGCACCGGCGTAGAACATGCGCAGGCCCGCGGCGATGGCGGTGTCCGCCGTGGCGTGCTTGCCGCCGTCGCTGAACGAATCGGGGGTGACGTTGAGGATGCCCATGACCAGGGTGCGGTCCGTGGGCAGGTCCTCAAAGCGGGCGGCCGGGCGCGGTTTGCGCAGGATGGGCAGCGGCGAGGTTGCGGGCCCGGTTCCCGGGGCTGCAGCTAGTGAGTCCATGGTCTTGTGTGGTTACCTTCCGAGGATGAGGCTCATGGCTTCGGCACGGGTGGCCGGGTCATGAAGCTGCCCGCGGACCGCACTGGTGACGGTCTTTGCTCCGGGCTTGCGGATACCGCGCATTGACATGCACATGTGCTCGCATTCGACAACGACGATGGCGCCACGCGGCTTGAGATGGCGGACCAGCGCTTCGACGATCTCCGTGGTGAGCCGCTCCTGAACCTGGGGGCGGCGGGCGTAGATGTCCACGAGCCGGGCCAGCTTGCTCAGCCCGGTGACCCTCCCGTCATGGGAGGGAATGTAGCCGACGTGGGCCACACCGTGGAACGGCACCAGATGGTGCTCGCAGGTGGAGTAGAAGGGGATGTCCTTCACCAGGACCAGTTCTTCATGGTCCAGTTCGAATGTGGTGGACAGGACGTCCGCGGGGTCCTGGTGCAGTCCCGCAAAAACCTCGGCGTACGCCTTCGCCACCCGCTTGGGGGTGTCGATGAGTCCGCCACGGTCCGGGTCCTCGCCGATGGCCAGGAGGATCTCGCGGACAGCCGCTTCAATCCTTGGCCGGTCCACCTTGTGGTGCGGGGCATGGGCGGAGCCGTCCTCCGCCGGGTAGGCGGCGGAGGCGGAAACGGCGTCGTCGTCGAAGGAAGTCACAGGGAAAGCTTAGCCGCGAAGGGTGTCCGGCCCCGATTCGGGGACGCCTCCCTGGAACGGTGCGTCTTCCGGAACGCCCTGCGGATGCGGTGGCTGGGCGTCCAGCGGCTCATCCAGGCGGGCCTGCTTTGCTTCCTCCTGGGCCTCGCGTTCTGCCCGCTCCCGCTGGGATTCCACGGGGCCTGCGGTCTGGACCGGGCGGGATTCCTTGGACAGCCACACCTCGCGGAAATCGCGCTTGCGGATGTCACGGAATATGTCGGCGATTTCGGCCTGGTTAAGGGTTTCGCGCTCCAGCAGCTCCAGGGCGAGGCTGTCCAGGACGTCACGGTTCTCGGTGAGGATGGCGTACGCCTCGTCGTGTGCCTGGTCGATCAGGCGGCGCACTTCCTCGTCCACCACGTAGGCGATCTGGTCGGAGTAGTTGCGCTCGTGCCCGGCGTCGCGGCCCAGGAACGGTTCGCCGCCGCCCTGGCCCAGGCGCACGGCGCCCACGCGTTCGCTCATGCCATATTCGGTGACCATCTTGCGGGCGGTGCCGGTGGCCTTCTCGATGTCGTTCGAGGCGCCGGTGGACGGATCGTGGAACACGATCTCCTCTGCAACGCGGCCGCCCATGGCGTACGCCATTTGGTCCAGGAGCTCGTTGCGGGTGACGGAGTACTTATCGTTGTCCGGAACCACCATGGTGTAGCCCAGGGCGCGGCCGCGGGGAAGGATGGTGATTTTGGTGACCGGGGCCGAGTTCCGCAGGGCAGCCGCCACCAGGGCGTGGCCGCCTTCGTGGTAGGCGGTGATCTTGCGTTCGTGTTCCTTCATGACCCGGCTGCGCTTCTGCGGGCCGGCCATCACACGGTCGATTGCCTCGTCCAGGGCGCGGTCGTCAATGAGGTTGGCGTTGGAGCGGGCAGTCAGCAGTGCGGCCTCGTTGAGCACGTTGGCCAGGTCCGCGCCGGTGTAGCCGGGGGTCTTCTTGGCGACAGCCTTGAGGTCAACGCCGGGAGCCATCGGCTTGCCCTTGGCGTGCACCTGCAGGATCTGGTCGCGGCCGATCATGTCCGGCGCCTCGACGCCGATCTGCCGGTCGAAGCGCCCCGGCCGCAGCAGGGCGGGGTCCAGGACGTCGGGCCGGTTGGTGGCGGCGATCAGGATGACGTTGGTCTTGACGTCGAAGCCGTCCATCTCCACCAGCAGCTGGTTGAGGGTCTGCTCGCGTTCGTCGTTGCCGCCGCCGATGCCGGCGCCGCGGTGGCGGCCGACGGCGTCGATCTCGTCCACGAAGATGATCGCCGGGGAGTTGGCCTTGGCCTGTTCGAAGAGGTCGCGGACGCGGGACGCACCAACGCCCACGAACATTTCCACGAAGTCCGAGCCGGAGATCGAGAAGAAGGGGACGCCTGCTTCACCGGCAACGGCACGGGCCAGCAGGGTCTTACCGGTACCGGGAGGGCCGTACAGCAGCACGCCCTTGGGGATCTTGGCGCCGACAGCCTGGAACTTGGCCGGCTCCTGGAGGAATTCCTTGATCTCCTGGAGCTCTTCCACGGCTTCATCCGAGCCGGCAACGTCCGCGAAGGTCACCTGCGGCATGTCCTTGCTGACCATCTTGGCCTTGGACTTGCCGAACTGCATGATCTTGGAGCCGCCGCCCTGCATGCGGGTCATGAGGAACCAGAAGAGGGCGCCCAGCAGGATGACGGGAATGAGGAGGGACAGCAGGCCGGAGAACCAGTTGCTCTCGATGGGCTGGTCCGTGTAGCCCTGCGCCGGCTTGGAATCGGTAACGGCCTTGACCACGTCCGTGGCGCGGGCATCGACGAAGAAGAACTGGACGCTCTTGCCCTTGTTCTGGCCGTCCACCTCCAGGTCATCCTTCAGGGTGAGGTCAACGCGGTTCTCACCGTCGAAGATCTTGGCCTGCTCCACGTTGGTGCCGGCAAGCAGTTCCAGGCCCTTATCGGTGTCGATCCGCGACGCACCGCCGGGGGCCAGCGTTGCAAAGGCCACCAGGAGCAGACCGACAACAACGACGATCCAGATGCCCGGGCCCTTGAAGAAATTCTTAGCTTTCATCTGTTCGGGGGCTGGCCCCGTCCCTTCCGGTAGTGCTGCACGGCGTGTACTTTGCGCGCGTGATGGTGCTGCGTCAGCTTCTAGCTATACACCGTCCGGAGTACATCACGCATGATGAAAAGCAAAAGTTCCCTGTGGGCGTAGCGGACATCGTTGCAGGCAGGCTAGGGGTTCCGGGGTGCGGCGACGGACGCGCGGGTCACCAACGGGCACTCCAGGACGGTGGTCCCGGCGGAAGAACCGTCGCCTGCGCCCTCGAGCGCATCGATGAGGTGGTTGGCTGCCCAGGCGCCCATCCCGTAGTGGGGCAGCGCCACGGTGGTCAGCCCGGGAAAGAGGCTGCCGGCCACCAGTTCCTGGTCGTCGAACCCGACGACGGAGAGGTCGCCGGGGATGCTGAGGCCCAGTTCCGCGGCCGCACGGTAGGCGCCCATGGCCATCTGGTCGTTGTAGCAGAACAGGCCCGACGGCGGGTGTCCGCGCCGCAGGATCCTCGCCGCTGCCGCGTACCCGCCCGCAGCGTCCGACGACGACGCCTCCACCGGCGCCAGGCCGCCGTCGAGCCCTGCCGCGGTGAGCGTGTCGCGGAAACCGCGGAGCCGTTCCGAGGTGGACGGCACGTCCTGGACGTTGTTGATGAATCCGATGCGGGTGTGGCCGGCGTCCAGCAGGGCGCGGACAGCGGTGCGGGCGCCGCCGTATTCGTCCGGGACGACGGAGGGGAAGCGCCCGTCAGCGGTGACGGCATCCACCAGGACGGCCGGCACCTTGCCGAGGTTCGCCGGCGCGTCCAGGACCCGGTGGTACATGGTGGCGTAGAGGATGCCGTCCACCTGCCGTTCCAGGACGGCTTCCACATCGCCTTCCCGCGATTGGGGCCCGGCGCTGGCAGCGGTGTTGATGAGCATGAGGGTGTAGCCGCGGGCTCGTGCGGCGTCATCCGCACCCAGGATGATCCGTCCGGCATGCGGCGTGGTGGCCACGTCCTCGCTGACCAGCCCCAGCACGCCGGTGCGGCGGTTGCGCAGGGCCTGCGCAACCCGGTTGGGCCCGTAGCCCAGCTGCTCCGCGGCGGCCTTCACCTTTGTGCGGGTTTCGGGGCTGATCCGCGCATATGTGACGTCGTTCAGGACGTGCGACACCGTGGTGGCCGACACCCCTGCGGCCACTGCGACATCCTTGATGCCAATATTTGACCTTGCCAAAATCAGACGTGCTGGTCCAGGTAGACGGGGTTGCCGTCGGGGTCAATCAGGATGGCACTCGCCGGCCCGGTGGTTTGGGCATCGGCCTCGGCGGCAAACGGCACTCCCTGCGCCCGTAGCTGCTCCTGGAGTTCCCGTACGTCGGTGAATGATTCCAGGGGCTTGGCGTCCTGGTCCCAGCCAGGGTTGAAGATCAGCACGTTCTTCTCGAGGATGCCTTTGAACAGCCCGATGTTGTTGGTCCCGTTCTTCATGATGACCCAGTTCTGGTCCGGGCTGCCCGCATACTGAGTAAACCCGAGCTTCCGGTAGAACTCCATGGAAGCAGCGAGGTCCTGCACGGCAAGGCCTACCGAGAAACCACCGAGCTGCATGGCGGCCTACTCGTAGACGTGCGGTGCGAGGGTGCCCACGAAGTCCAGGTTGCGGTACTTCTCGGCGTAATCCAGGCCGTAGCCCACCACGAACTCGTTGGGGATGTCGTAGCCCACGTACTTGACGTCGATCTGGACCTTGGCGGCGGTGGGCTTGCGGAAGGCGGTGCAGATTTCCACCGATGCGGTGCCGCGGGACTCCAGGTTGGTCTTCAGCCAGGACAGGGTAAGGCCGGAATCGATGATGTCCTCAACGATCAGGACGTCCTTTCCCATGAGGTCAGTGTCCAGGTCCTTCAGGATGCGCACCACGCCGGAGGACTGGGTGCCGGAGCCGTAGGAGGACACAGCCATCCAGTCCATCGAGACGTGGCTGTGCAGTGCACGGGCCAGGTCCGCCATAACCATGACCGCGCCCTTGAGCACGCCCACGATGAGCAGTTCGCGGCCTTCGTAGTCCTTGTCGATCTGGGCAGCGAGTTCGGTGATGCGCTGCTGGATCTGTTCCTTGGTGTAGAGAACGTGCTTGAGGTCTGCCTGGACGTCGTTTGAATCCACCAATGGCTCCTGTGTAGATGCGGGGTGCGACTAATGTGTGGCCGGTTTTTGCGGCCGGAATACTAGCTTCCCACAGCGCGCGGGTTCGCGGGGACCGGTCCCGGGGCGGTCTGCGGTCCCGGGACCTTCGAGTTCGGCCAGCGACAACCGGTAGGCGGCAACCCCGCCGGGCAGCTGCACCGGGCCGGCGGAACCCTGCCTCCGCAGCAGCGCTTCGGCCGCCACAAGGCGCCGATAGCTGGGCTGCTGGCCGCCGACGCCGGCCGCGGCCTTGGCGATCACACGGAACCTGATGGCGGGGGCAAGGTCGCGCAGGGCGTCCTCCGGGAGGCTTGCTTCGCCTCCGTTCCACTGCACCAGGGACGTGTAGGTGCTTTCCGCCACATCCTCGAGGTAGTCGGCATCGAGTTGCAGGATGGAGGCGGTGCGCGCCAGGGATTCCGCGACCCCGGGGCCAAGTTTTTCCTCCAGGTGAGGGAGGACTTCCACCCGGGTCCGGGAACGGGCGAACGCGGGATCCGTGTTGGTGGGATCGTGCCAGGGGTCCAGCTCCTCCACCTCGCAAATCTCCTCCGTGTCGGCCCGGCGGAGTCCCAGGAACGGACGGAGCAGCACGGCGCTTCCGGCCCCTGCGCGGGTGGGCCGCATGCCGGCGAGGGAACGGGTTCCGGATCCGCGGGCCAAGCCCAGCAGCACCTGCTCGGCCTGGTCATCCAAGGTGTGCCCCAGCAGGATGGCGCCGGCACCCTGGTCCGCCGCTGCCGCCTCGAGAGCCGCGTGGCGGGCCTCGCGGGCGGCGGCTTCGGGGCCCATGCCGGCGCCTGCCACCGTCACCGTGTGGACATCCACCGGGGCGAGGCCCAGTTCCCGAAGTGCGCCGGCGGTGTCGGCAGCGACACGGCCGGAACCTTCCTGCAGCTGGTGGTCCACCACCACGGCCCCGACCGTGACTGGGTGGCTGTCAATGCTGCCGCGGCGGGCAAAGTAGGAAGCGACGGCGGCGAGCGCCATCGAGTCGGGCCCGCCGCTGCAGGCCACCAGGACGTGCGCCGGATAGCCGGCCTGCGCCAGGGCGTCACCCAGCATCTTGCGGGCAGTACCGACGACGGGCGCCAACCGGCCGGGCCGGCGTCGTCCGCTGCGCTGCGGTGCGGAATCTGCCGGCGCAGAATCCTGCGGGGCGGAATCATGCGGGGCAGGACCGGACGCGTGCGGTGCGGGCGGTACAGACGGTACGTCAGGCAATTACAGGCCCATCCGCTCAAGCCACAGCTTGGCATCGTGGATCTCGGGCTCGGTGGGCAGGTGGTCGGCCGACTCCCAGACCCGGTTGAAGCCCTCCATGCCGGCCACGGCCACCACGGCGCGGACAAAGCGGGCGCCGTCGGAGTACTGCCGCATCTTGGCGTCCAGGCCCAGCAGGCTGCGGATGAACTTCTCCACCACGCCGCGGTCCTTGCCGCGGTCGTTGAACCGCTGACGGATGGTCTTGACGGAGGGGACAATGCTGGCGTCCACGGCGTCCATCACCACGTTGGCGTGGCCCTCGAGCAGGCTCATCACGGCCGTCAGGTGCGAGATGGCGGCTTTCTCCTCCGGATCCTGCAGCAGGTCCAGGATGGCGCCGCGGCCAGGCGTGTTCCCAGAGGCCGAACGGTCCTTCAGTGAGCGCGCAGCCGCCGAGGCCCGGTCCATCAGCGAATCGACATTGCCCAGCAGGTGCCCGCTGAGGTTGTCGATCTGGTCCAGCATGTGGTGGCGCAGCCACGGTGCGGCGGCGAACTGGACCCTGTGGGTCTGTTCGTGCAGGCAGACCCACAGCCGGAAGTCCTCCGGGGTGACATTAAGTTCGCGTTCCACCGAGACGATGTTGGGGGCCACCAGCAGGAGCCGCCCGGCAGCCGGGGCGGAGGAATTTTCGGCCAGCGCAGCAAACGGATCGTACTGGCCCAGGACCTTGCTGGACAGGAACGCCAGGACGGCACCCAGCTGGCTGCCGGTGATGGCGCCGCTGACGCTGGCCGCGGACGGGCTCAAGGACCCGCGCCGGTTGTCCAGCATCTTCTGCATGGCCGGCTTCAGCATCACAGCGAAAGATTGAGTGTTTGCCTTGGCCCACGATGCCCGGTCAACCACCAGCACCGAGGAATCCCGGAGGTCCCTGGCAGCTTCCAGCCCGGTGATCTCGTGAACGTGCGGAACGGAGGCGTCGGCGAGCCGGCGAAGGCTGTCCACGGCTTCGTTGATGGCCACCGGCTTCAGGTCCGGCCCGGCAGGAGCCAGCCGTGCCGCCGTGGATGCTGCCAGGTCCCAGTTGATCAGGGAAGCGGCATCAGCAGATGAGATGGGGGCGGACTGGGCTGCAGTGGACTCCATAGGTCCCATCAGAACACAGCGGGCCGGAGATCGTCCTTAAGTTCGCTCACCGGCGAAGCGAAGGCACCAACGGGCTGCCACTCTCACAGCCCGGGCACAGGAGGTCAAAAGGCCGCGCCTAAGCTGCGGCGGCATCGTGGTGGCTACACCGCAGCAGCGTTTCAGGAACCAGCAGAAGCGGCCCTGGCCCCGCACCGTTAGTGCGGGCCAGGCCGCCCAAGCCCCTCAGGAGGACACCATGATCCCGTACCGTCCCATCGCTCCCCTGACCGCCGGCCCGAAGAAGGGCTGGAAGGCCGTGGTTGCCGCTGTCCTGGTGGCGGCACTGCTGGGGACCACCGCCCCCGCAGCCATCGCGGCGGAGCCGCCCAGCGCAGCCGGCCCTGCCTACGGAGTGGCCGATTCCGGGGAAGCGCGCTGACCTACCGGCAGCCGCACCCTGCGAGCGCCGTGGCCGCCCGGTCCAGCGCCACCTTGTTGCCTGCGGCGCCGGGCGTCAGGCCGTTGCCGATGAAGGAGAACACCAGGAGCCGGCCGTCCGCGTCAACAACGTAGCCGCTGAGCGCCAGGACGGTGTTGAGCGTTCCGGTCTTGGCCCGGACCAGTCCCGCCCCCTGGACGGTGGATTCGTCGCCGTACCGGGAATCAAGGGTGCCGGTAAGGCCGGCCACCGGGAAGCCGTCCAAGGCCGCCCGGAGCCTGGCGTCGGTTCCGGTGGTGATGGCCCGGACCACCTCAGCGAACTGGGCCGCAGAAACCTGGTTGCCCATGGCCAGGCCGCACACATCCACCAGCGTCAGGGGGCCGGCGGCAATCCCCGCCTGCGCCAGTTGGTTGCTGACAGCCGCCGTGGCGCCGTCGTTGCTGCCCGGACCGCCGTCCGCAATGGACGCCATCCGGCCCATGACCTCCGCCAGGTAGTTGTCTGATTCCTGCAGCAGCAGATCCACCTGGCTGGCCACCGTAGCTGACTGCACCTCGGCCAGGACCTCGGGCCGTTCGGTTCCGGCAGTCGGCTTGGTCGAACCCGCTCCGGGTGAACGCTCGACGCCGGCCGCCACGGCCAGTCCCGCGGCGGCACCCGCGGCGCGGAGCCGGGACGCGAATTCCTCTGCGGCGGACTGCGCAGCGTCCTGCGGGCGCGGACCCGTGGTCACGGCGGGGTCGTAGCGCGCCGAGTTCATGGCCAGTGGATACACCGGCGCCACTTCGCCGGCCGCGACGTCGCCCTCCTGCCAGGCCGGGTTCAGGGCCGGGCCGGTAAACAGGGAATCATCCAGCAGGACCTTGATTTCCCCGGTTGCACCATTGGCTTGCAGGGATGCCACTGTTTGGGCCGCGAGGGTGGTGAGGCCGGCGCGGCCCATCACCTCGCCCGGCTTCGATTCACCGGGGCCGAGCAGGACGTCGCCGCCGCCCACCAGCACCACCTGGTTGGCGGCCGGCCCCGCCACCACCCGCGTGGCAAAGGTATGCTCCGGGCCCAAGGCGCGCAGGGCGGCCACGGAGGTCAGCAGCTTCATGTTCGACGCCGGAACCCGGCCGTCCGCGCCGCCCCGGTCGAAGAGGACCTGGCCGGTGAGCGCATCCTGCACGATGCCCGTAAAAGTACCGCCGCCGTCGGCCTGCAACAGCGGGTCCACCCGCGCCGCCAAAACGGCGGGGTCCGGGACGGGGGCAGTGGATTGCAGCGGAGCCAGTCCCTGCGGGGACGCCACAGCAGACGGTTCCCGCTGCCAGGGCGGGGCCTCGGGCGCCGGCGCGGGAGGCTCGGGGCCGACGAACCCGGGGACCACGAGTGCTGCAGCCGGGAGGGCCAGGACCAGCAGGAGTGCCGCGAGCAGGAGGAGGTGCCACGGCTTTCCGGGGCCCGCGGACCTGTCCGGAAGGCCCAGCGCCGCGGCCTTCAGCGCACGGCGGTGCCATGCTTCCGCGCTGGTGGTTTTGGTCATGCCGGTGCCGGTCCTCAAGTCCTGAAATTTCCCCACAAGTTCCTGATTCCAGGGCCTCTCGCTATATCCTCAATAATAGTCGGCGGCACGGACACTCCCTTTTGTGGACCGTCAAGTGTGCCGCGCACCCCCTGTAATCGCTGAGGAGCATTCCCATGAAGCACGACGTGACCATCGAGATCCCCAAGGGATCTCGCGTCAAGTACGAAGTTGACCACGAGACCGGCCGCGTCCGCCTGGACCGCGTCCTCTTCACCTCCATGCAGTACCCCACGCACTACGGCTTCTTCGAGAACACCCTGGGCGAAGACGGCGATCCGCTGGACGCACTGGTGCTCCTGCAGGACTTCGACCTGCACCCCGGCGTCATCGTTGAATCCCGCCCCATCGGCGTCTTCAACATGACCGACGACGGCGGCGGAGACGCCAAGGTCCTCTGCGTTCCTGTTGATGCGCGCTTCGACCACATCCAGGAAGTCAGCGACGTCAGCGAATTCCTGATCAAGGAAATCGAGCACTTCTTCACCCGTTACAAGGACCTGGAGCCGGGCAAGTGGGTCAAGGCCGAGGGCTGGGGCGACCGCGCCGCCGCCGAGGCCGAGCTGGAAGCGTCGATCAAGCGCTACGTTCCCACCGGACACTGATTTTCCCCGGAGGTTGAGCCTGTCGAAGCCCTGGTTTCGGCAGGCTCAACCACCGGAATTACGACGGCGGGTGGCCGGCTTCTCGAAGCCGGCCACCCGCCGTCGGGCGTTCCGGGAGTTTTGGTCCAGATGAAGCCACCTTCGCAGCCCTGAAGTCGCCCATACGCGTCCAAATACTCTCCAGGAAGATGTGAAACGCTGGGGGCGTGAATTCCGCACCTGCTTTCCACCCTCCCTGCGGCCCGGTGACCGGGTGGCGGGACGGCGATGTCCTCCGCGCCACGGGCATCCCCTACGCCACCGCGGCCCGGTTCCAGCCGCCCGCTGCTGCGGCGGACTGGACCGATCCCTTTGCCGCCACTTCGCTGGCGCCGGCCTGCCCGCAGGGACCCGTCCCGTTCCTCGACGACGTCCTGGGCACCCGGTACGGCGAACTTCCCGGCAGCGAAGACTGCCAGAACCTGTCCATCACCATGCCCGGCGACCTCGGGCCCGGGGAAAAGCTGCCCGTCATGGTCTGGATCCATGGCGGCTCCTACACCACCGGGTCCGGGGACCTCGCCATCTTCGACCCCGCACGGCTTGTTGCCGAGAACCGCGTCATCGTGGTGTCGGTAACCTACCGGCTGGGCCTGTTCGGCTTCCTGGCCACCCGCACCGGCCGGCCGGCGAACCTGGGCCTGCTGGACCAGCTGGAGGCGTTCCGCTGGGTGCAGCGGAACATTGCGGCGTTCGGCGGCGATCCCGGCTGCGTCACGGCGTTCGGCCAGTCCGCCGGCGGGGATGCCATCGCCCACCTGATGGCCACTTCCGAAGCACCCTCGCTGTTCCGGCGCGCCATCATCCAGAGCGCGCCACTGGGAATCGCCCGCGGCCGGGCGCGGATGAACCACGCCATGGGGATCGCGGCGGAATCGGTGACGGAGGAGACCCCGGCCATGGAAGTGGTGGACCGGGAAGCCCAGGTGGCGCAGGTGTCGCGGAAGTTCGGGATGCTGGCCGCCATGCCGTTCGGCACCCAGTACGGCCATGCCCCGCTTCCGGAGGAGAAGGACATTGCTGCGGCCTGGGACAGGTCCGCGCCGGGCATCGACATCCTGATCGGCCACACCTCGGAGGAAGCGCGGCTGTTCCTCCCCCGGAGTCCGTTCCTGATGCGCCTGCTGAAGGTACCGGGAGTGGGCGCCGCCGCGGTGCGCGCCGTCGACTGGGTGGTCACCGAAACCGTCTACGGGTGGGCGTCGCGGAAGTTCGCCAGCCGCCACAAGCGCGCAGGAGGCCGGGCGCACCGGTACCTGTTGAGCTGGCATGCGCCGGACAACCTGTTCGGTGCAGCCCACACCATCGACCTGCCGCTGCTCCTGGGCAACCGGGGAACCTGGGACGGGGTGGGGCTGATCGCCGGCGCACCGTGGGAGCAGGTGGACATGACCGGACGCGCGGTTCGGGCTTTGTGGGCAGGTTTCGCCCGCGGGGATGACCTGGGCGAGGCCGGTGCCATCAACAACGCGCTGCACTACCGGAGGGCCTGAGGACCCATGCGGACCTTGGGCGTGGACCTTGCCGCCGCCACGAAGAAGACCGCCGTTGCCGTCATTGAGTGGAGCGCGGGCTCCCTGGAGAAGGTTTCGGCGCGCCTGGTGCACCTGGCCCTGGACGTGGACGACCAGACGATCGTGGACCTTTTCGGCACCAGCGACTTGACCGGCGTTGACTGCCCTGTCGGCTGGCCGGACGCGCTGATCCCGTTCCTCACCGGGCACCTGGACAACGTGGCGGCACCGGTCCTCGCCCACGACGGCATCGCCGGCCGGCGGCTCCTCGCGTACCGGGACACGGACCGTTTCTGCACTGCCCGGACAGGCCTGATTCCGCTGAGTGTTTCGGCGGACCGGCTGGCCCACCCGGCCATGCGCTGCGCGGTGATCCAGGCCAAGATCGCTGCCCTGCATGGCCCCCAGTCCCGGGATGGCTCCGGCCGGCTGGCCGAGGTGTATCCGGCGGCCTCGCTCAAGATCTGGGGCCTCAACGGCCGCGGCTACAAGGGCCGCGGCACCACGGAGACCGAAAGGCTCGGCGCACTCCTCGAAGCCCTCCAAAAGCAGGCGCCGTGGCTGGACCTGGCCGGGCACGAGGCCCGGCTGGCGGCCTCGGACGACCTGTTTGACGCCGTCGTCGCCTCGTTGACCGCCCGGGCCGTGGCCCGCCGTCGTACGCTCCTCCCCGATGAGGCGCACGCACAGGCCGCCCGCAGCGAAGGCTGGATTCATCTGCCGGACTGTGCCTTGGACGCCCTCCCGGACTGACGGAAGTCAGCCGCCCAGTTTCCAGTTGCGGATCTCCTCCGGGTCCTCGCCGTGCGTGCGGGTGTGTTCGCGGGCGCTGTCGCGGCGGTCCTGCAGTTCCTGCCGCAGGAGTGAGTACTTCTCGGCCAGGCCTGGCACCCGGTCGATCGCGTCGATGGCGAGCGTGAAGCGGTCGATGCCGTTGAGCATGGCCATGTCGAACGGGGTGGTGGTTGTCCCCTCCTCCTGGTAGCCGTGCACGTGCAGGCCCTCCTGGTTGGTGCGCTTGTACGCCAGGCGGTGGATCAGCGCGGGGTAGCCGTGGTACGCGAAAATGATGGGCTTGTCAGTGGTGAAGATGCCGTCGAAGTCCCTGCCCGGCAACCCGTGCGGGTGTTCACTCTCGTCCTGCAGGCGCATCAGGTCCACCACGTTGACCACGCGGACCTTCAGCCCCGGGACCCCGTTTCGCAGAAGTTCCGCGGCGGCCACGGTCTCCACGGTGGGGACGTCGCCCGCGCAGGCCAGCACGACGTCGGGCTCCCCGCCCGCCACCTCGGAGCCGGCGAACGTCCAGATCCCCAGGCCGCGGCGGCAGTGGTTGGCCGCGTCCGCCGGGCCCAACCAGGTGGGCGAGGGCTGCTTGCCGCTGACCACTACGTTCACGCAGTCCGTGGACGCCAGGCAGTGCTCCATGACGGACAGCAGGGTGTTGGCGTCCGGCGGCAGGTACACCCGGATGACCTCAGCCTTCTTGTTCACCGCGTGGTCGATGAACCCCGGGTCCTGGTGCGAGAAGCCGTTGTGGTCCTGCTGCCAGACATGCGAGGACAGCAGGTAGTTCAGCGAGGGCACCGGCTGGCGCCACGGCAGCCTGCGGTGCACCTTCAGCCACTTGGCATGCTGGTTGAACATCGAGTCGACAATGTGGATGAAGGCCTCGTAGCAGTTGAAGACTCCATGCCTGCCGGTGAGCAGGTAGCCTTCCAGCCAGCCCTGGCACAGGTGCTCGCTGAGGACCTCCATGACGCGGCCGGACCTGGCAAGGTGCTCGTCGGCGTCGTCAATCCGGTACTGCCACACCTTGTCGGTGACCTCATAGACGTTCTGCAGCCGGTTCGATGCGGTTTCATCCGGCCCGAACAGGCGGAAGTTCTCCATGTTCTGCGCGATCACGTCCCGGATCCACGAGCCCAGCGTGATCATGGGGCTCACTCGCTCAGTTCCTGCTGCTTCCACCTCGACGGCGTAGTCCCGGTAGGGAGGCAGCTTCAGGGCGCGCCGCAGCACTCCGCCGTTGGCATGCGGGGTGGCACTCATCCGGAAGTCCCCTGTTGGGGCCGCCTCGGCGACGGCCGCACGGAGCCGCCCGTCGCCGTCGAACAGTTCTTCCGGACGGTAGGACTGCAGCCACTCCTCCAGCTGTTTAAGGTGTTCGCCGTTGGTGCGGACCTCGGACAGCGGGACCTGGTGGGCGCGCCAGGTCCCTTCCACCTGCAGCCCGTCCACGGTCCGCGGACCGGTCCAGCCCTTCGGCGAACGCAGGACGATCATAGGCCAGCGGTGTCCCGGGTGGTCTCCGGAGGTGCCGTCCCCGGCCCCGTTGTGGACGTCTCCGGCGCCGCGGTGTTCAGCCTGGATGGCGCGGATGTCCGCGAGGCATTGGTCCAGGACACCGGCGAAATCCTGGTGCGCCTGACCGGTCTTGCCCGGATCCTGCACCGTGACGAAGTACGGTTCGTGCCCGTAGCCGCGCAGCAACTGCTCCAACTGTTCCTGGGGCATCCGGGCGAGCACCGTGGGGTTGGCGATCTTGTAGCCGTTGAGGTGCAGGATAGGCAACACGGCGCCGTCCGCCGCCGGGTCCAGGAAATTGTGCGAGTGCCAGCTGGCTGCCAGCGGCCCGGTTTCAGCCTCGCCGTCGCCGATCACGACGGCGGTCACCAGCTGCGGGTTGTCCAGCACCGAGCCGTAGGCGTGGGCCAGGGAATAGC
Source organism: Pseudarthrobacter chlorophenolicus A6 (assembly GCF_000022025.1). Lineage (GTDB taxonomy): Bacteria > Actinomycetota > Actinomycetes > Actinomycetales > Micrococcaceae > Arthrobacter > Arthrobacter chlorophenolicus. The sequence continues at coordinate 322,207 of NC_011886.1, read as the reverse complement.
CGAGTTCGCCGCCCTCGCTGATGGACCCCGGGCTCTCCGGCGCCGCGTGGCTGGGGATGCCGCCGGGGTAGGAGAACTGGCGGAAGAGTTCCGCGAGCCCGGCTTCGTCGTTGCCCACGTGGCCGTAGATCTCCGAATACGTTCCCTCCAGCCAGGCGTTGGCGACGACGGCGGGGCCGCCATGGCCGGGACCGGCAATAAAGAGCATCTCGGCAGCGTCGCGGCGGATGACGCGGTTCAGGTGGGCGTACACGAAGTTAAGCCCGGGAGTGGTGCCCCAGTGGCCCAACAGGCGGGACTTGGTGTCCTCCGGCTTCAGTGGTTCGCGCAGCAGCGGGTTGGAGCGCAGGTAGATCTGGCCGACGGACAGGTAGTTGGCGGCGCGCCACCAGCGGTCCACGAGCTCGAGTTCCCCGCGTCCCAGGGTGCCCTGTTCAGCGGTCGCCTGCCCCGCGTTGCCGTTTCCCTTGACGTCATTCCCAGTGCTGCCGGTCATAACCATCCTCACCTTGGGGTTCGCGCCGTGGCCGGCCGTCCTTCCATCGCAACATCTAAGCGGTGCAGGCACAACCACCAGGCGTTGTCCACATGGGCAGCCCTACCCGTGGGCGGTGCAACCTAAGCACGATAGATTGAACATGTTTTCGGGCAAGGCGAATTTTGGGGGACGGACGTGACCGACGTACACGGCACGGCAGCAACGCAGTCACGCGCGGAGGCAGCCCTGTGGAAAAGCGCCCGCCAGCGGGTTAAGACCCTGCGGAACGGGACCCGGGTTGTGGACGCCACGGTGTGGCGGACGGTGAAAGCCTGGGCCGTGGATTTCGGCATCGTGGTGGTGCTTTCGATCGTGGCGGCCGTCCTGGCAGGAAGTTCGGTAAGCGGGACCGCGGGCAAGGCCGCCGGCGCTGCTGCCGCCACCTGGCTCATCGCCCCCTGGCTGTATGGGTTCTGCTGTGCGGGCGGACGGTCCCTGGGCTCGCTGGCCTCGCAGACCGAGGTGGTCCGGATCAGTACGGGCGAAGCGCCCGGATTCTGGCGGGCCGGGTGGGTCATGTTCGCCAGGACCGTGCTGTTTACCGTGACCGTCCTGGTGCTGATCCTGGGCACCGCAGAGGGCTCTTCACCCTCCGGCGCCGAACCGAAGGGACGGCACCTCACCATCGACCGGAGGTTCCCCAAGCTTCCGGCCGGGGCTCCCGAAGCTGCGCCCTACGACCATCCCGTAACCGCTTGACCAGCCGTAATACTCCCCCTCGCACATTTCCTACTTACCGGTAGTGTGTACCCAGAATGTTCACGCTGACAATCAACCAGACGGACAGCCGGCGCGACGGTGACCGGGTACCGCAGTTACTCAAAGACCTGCGGCACATTCCCGCGCGCCTGGACTTTGACCGGTCCGTCGAAGACGAAGTCCAGGGCATCGTTGACTGCCCTGGACAGGCTGTGGAAGCGGCACTCGTCGCCCTGCGCAGCGGCCAGTGGTATGTGGGGATCGGCGTCGGCCCGGTTAACGAGCCGCTGCCCAACCAGATCAAGGATGCGTCCGGCCACGGCCTTATCTACGCGCGCCGGGCAGTGGACCGGCTGCGCAACAGCAAAGAGCGGGTTCCGGTGGCTGTCGAAGGACCGCTGGCGGACATTGCCCACGACGCCGAGGCGGTCCTGCGCCTGCTGGGCCACATCGTGCGGGACCGGTCGGGCGCGGAGTGGCGGGTGCTTGACCTGCTGACGCCGGGCGTCCGCGGTCAGCAAAAGGCGGTGGCCCAGGAGCTGGGCATCACCACCCAGGCGGTCAGCAAGGCCGTAGCCCGCGCGCAGTGGAACGAGGAACACGCAGCCCGGCCGGCCGCCGCCCGGCTGCTGGCGCTGATCCTCGAGGTGAGGTAGCGCTGCGGCTGCCTGGCGGGACGAACGGAACTCCCTCAGTTGCCCGCGCGGGTGCCTTTAGTTGGCCGTGGCCGCCAGGACGGGCTCGCCGTTGAAGTACTCCAGCTGCCACCCGTCGACTGCGTGGTGGTGCGCCAGGTTCAGCGCGGCGTTGTCCACGCTGGGCAGGGTTTCGCCGATGGCCCGGCTGAGGCTGACGCGCAGGAGCGTGCCGTGCGTGACCACCAGGAGCCGCTGGCCGCTGAACTCCTCGGCGAGCGCTTCCAGGGCCGCGAGGCCGCGGCTGGCTGCTTCGTCTTCGCTCTCGGCGCCCTTGAATCCCCCGGGGATCCGCAGCGCGTCAAGTTCCGGTCCGGCCTGCATGCCCTCAGCGGGCCCGAAGCTGCGCTCGGTCAATTCCGGCACGCGCCGTGACACCGTGAGGCCCAGGCCTTCGGCGATGAGGTCGGCTGTTTCCGCTGCGCGGCTCAGCGGTGAAGAGACCACCGCATCCCATTCGTAGGGGGAGAGGACGGCGGCGGCGTCCCGCGCCTGGCCCCGTCCCACGTCGTTCAGCGGAATGTCGGTGGACCCCTGCAGCCGGCGCTCGGCATTCCAGTCGGTCTGGCCGTGGCGGACGAGGGCAAACGTCGTAAGGGTCATGCCTTCCATTCTGCCCTGTACCCGGCTGGGTTACGGAACCGTGCCGGGGGAAGAGAGCGCGGGCGCCGCAGCCGCGGGCTGTGGCGCCCGGAAGCCTAGAGGAGGCTGCGCAGCACGTGCGCTGCGCCGTCGTCGTACACGGAATGGGTGACCTCGTCCGCGATGGCGATGACCTCTTCCGGCGCCTGGCCCATGGCCACACCCCGGCCGGCCCAGCCGAGCATCTCGATGTCGTTCCTGCCATCGCCCACAGCCACCGTGCGGCTCGGATCGATGCCGAGCTGGAGGCGGAGGTTTTCCAGGGCGCTGGCCTTGGTCACTCCGGCGGCGGCGATGTCCAGCCACGCTGTCCAGCCCACCGAGTAGGTGACGCCAGCGAGGCCGATGTGGTCGATGGCCTCGTTGAACTCCTCGGGGGTGTTCTCGGTGCTGAACACCACCACGCGGACGGCCGTGGCGTCCAGCATGGTCTGGAAGTCGACGCCGATGGCCTCGACGCCGAAACTTGCGTCCTGGAACCGCTCGGTGGAGAGGAAGTTGCCGTCGGCATCCTCAAGCGCGTACTTGGCTGAAGGGAGCCGTTCGCGGAGTGCCCGGAGGGCGGGTGCGGGATCGAAGGTGGCCTTGTGGATAATCTCGTAGCCACCGTCGAGTTCGGGGTGGAGCCGCAGCGTCACGCCGCCGTTGCAGCACACCGCGTAGCCGCGTTCCACACCAATCTTGTCGATAATGGGAAGCGTGGCGTTGAGGGACCGCCCGGTGGCGATCATCACCTCGTGGCCGGCTTCCACCACGGCCTGGGCGGATTCCCGGACGGCCGGGGACATGTGGCCGTCGTGGTCCACCAGGGTGCCGTCCACGTCCAGGGCCACCATCAGTTGCCGGCCGTTGAGGGCATTGTTGTTGGTTTCGTTGTTTCGCCGGTCATCGTTGCCGGCGACTGAGGTTTCAGTCAGGGTTGTCATTGTTCCAGTGAAACAGACGCCCCCAAACGCCGCTAGGACGCGCGCCACAGGTTTGTTGAACAGCCGGTAAATACTCACAGGTTGTCCACGCTGTGGATGTTCACCCTGGGCCGGGCATCCGGAGTGCGCGTCGGTGTGGGCCAGCCGGCTGGAATCCCGGGCTTGTTCGCAGATCCTGGCCTTGAAGGCTCTGATATGCGAAGAAGCCTAGGAATCTGCAGGCGACCATGCCCTGGCCTGCGAACAAGCTAAGGAACTGCGGCCCGGCCGGCACCGGGGCCACCGCCAGGTCCTACGCCTGCAGCGTCCGCCGGCCCGGCACTGCCGAAATGAGCTCCCGTGTGTACCCGTGTTCCGGCCGCTCCAGCACCGCTTCCGTGGTTCCGGCCTCCAGCAGTTCCCCGCCGCGCATCACAGCCACGCGGTCCGAGATCTGCTGCACCACCGCGAGGTCGTGCGAGATGAAGAGATAGCTCAGTCCGTCCTGCCCCTGCAGCTCGGACAGCAGCGCCAGGATCTGGGCCTGAACCGACACATCCAGCGCGGACACTGCTTCATCCAGCACCACCAGTTCCGGACGCAGGGCCAGGGCGCGGGCAATGGCCACGCGTTGGCGCTGCCCGCCGGAAAGTTCCGCGGGATGCCGGCGCCCGTAGTCAGCCGGCAGGTGTACAGCGTCCAGCAGGGCGGCCACCCTCGCCCGGCGGTCCGACGGCGTCCCCTCACCAAAGGCGCGCAACGGTTCGGCCACGCTGTCCTCCACCGTGAAGTGGGGATCCAGCGAGGCGTAGGGGCTCTGGAAAACCACCTGGAAGCGTCGCCGGAGCTGGCGCAGCCGCTCACCCCGCGCGGTGGTGAGGTCCTCGCCGTCGAACGTCACGGAACCGCTGGTTGGCTTATCCAGCCGCAGCAGCAGCCTGGCCACTGTACTTTTGCCCGAGCCGCTCTCCCCCACCAGTGCCAGGGTTTCACCGCGCAGGATCTCGACCGAGACGTCGTTGACCGCGGTGAGGGTGCGCGGCCCCTTGGCCGTCCGCGGCAGGTGGAAGACCTTCCGGAGGTTCCGCGCCTGCACCAGCGGCCGAGCCGAAGGGCCCGGGTCAGCCGGGTCACCGGTGGCGCGCCCGGTCACAGCTTCCCCTGCAGGCCGGAGCCGTTGGGGACTCAGCCCTGGTGCGGCGGCGATCAGCTGCCGGGTGTAGGCGTGCCGGGGACTGCCCAGGACCTGGGCCGCTGCCCCTGTTTCCACGATTTCGCCCCGGCGCATCACGATAATCCGGTCGGCACGGTCCGCCGCCACCCCAAGATCGTGCGTGATCAGCAGGACGGCGGTCCCCCGCTCCGCGGTGAGCGCCGCGATGTTGTCCAGGATCTGCCGCTGAATGGTGACGTCCAGCGCACTGGTGGGCTCGTCAGCGATCACCAGCCGTGGCCGGGCGGCGAGCGCGGAGGCAATCAGCACCCGCTGGCGCATCCCGCCGGAGAACTGGTGCGGGTACTGCCGTGCCCGGGATTCGGCGTCCCGGATGCCGCTCTCGGCGAGCAGCCGGACGGCATCACGGCGGGCCTCCTTTTTCGGCCGCAGCCGGTGGATGGTGAGGGCCTCGGCCACCTGCGGACCCACTTTCTGCAGCGGATCCAGTGACGCCGTGGGGTCCTGCGGGATCAGTCCGATGTCCCGCCCCCGGACGCCCTGCCACTCCTTCCGGGTGAGCCGGGAAAGGTCCGCTCCCGCGAAGACCACGGAACCGGAATCCGTGCGGGCGTTCCCCGGCAGCAGGTTGATGATGGCGTGGGCGGTGGTGGTCTTTCCGGAGCCGGATTCGCCCACGATCGCCACCACCTCGCCGGCGTTGACCTCGAAGCTGACGCCGTGCACGGCCTCCCGGGGTGTGCCGTCCACCAGGTAGCTGACGCGCAGCCCTTCCACCTTCAGGAGCGGTTCGGCGGTTCCGGTGGGCGGGCTGTCCGGTGCGGGTGTGGCCGTCATGTCCTGTTCCTTTCGGGATCCTGGAAAGCATGCGAGATGCGGTTGGTGGAGAGGACGACGGCGGCAATCACCAGGCCGGGCAGGGTCACCAGCCACCACGCGGCCACCAGGTAGTCGCGGCCGCCGGCCACCAGCGACCCCCACTCCGCGGCGGGAGGCGGGGCGCCGAAGCCGAGGAAGCTCAGCGAAGAGATGGACAGCACGGCCATCCCGAACTCCAGGGCGGACAGTGCCAGCACCGGCCCGGCGGCGTTGGGCAGGACGTGCCGGAGCAGGATGCCGTGCCAGCGGACGCCGGAGGACCTGGCCGCCTCCACGTACACGGCGGATCCCACGCGGAGGGACTCGGCGCGCATGATGCGGGCGAAGTTGGCCACGCTGGCAATACCCACGGCGATGGCGATGTTGACCGTGCCGAAGCCCAGCACGGTAATCAGCGCCAGCGACAGCAGCAGGCTGGGGATGGCGAGCAGGACATCCATGACGCGCATGATGGCGTCGTCCACCCAACCGCGCAGGAACCCTGCGAGCAGGCCCAGCAACGAACCTGCCACCAGCCCCACCGCCACTGCTACAGCCGTGGCGGCCAGGGACGTTGCGGAACCGTGCACCACCCGGGAGAACAGGTCCCGGCCCAGGCTGTCCGTCCCGAACCAGTGCTCGGCAGACGGCGGTTTGAGCCGGGCTGACGGGACGCCGGTGTCCGGCGGCCAGTGCGTGAAAGCCCCGGGGATCATCGCCCACAGGATCACCACGGCGATGACCAGGACGGCCAGGACCAAGCCAGGGCTTTTGAGCAGGCCCCTCGCCGTGCGGGCAAGCCCGGCACCTGCAGGGGGTGCTGCACTCCCAGGCCCGACGGCGGCGGGTACGGAGGTCCGTCCGGCCCGGGCCGCCGGCTGGGCCGCTGCTTCGCTGCCGGGGTCGGGTGCGCTCGCTGCGTCCCCTGTGTCCACTGCCGGTCCCGGGCTGTCCCGGAGAAGTTGCTGCGACATGCTGCCTCCTAGGCGGTGGTCCTGGCCGCGGTGTTGATGCGGGGGTCCACAAGCGGGTAGATCAGGTCAACTACCAGGCTGGTGATGACGAAGATGGCGGCGGCCAGCACCACGAGCGTTTGGACCACCGGGATGTCACGGCTGTTGACGGCCGTGACGGTGAGCCGGCCGATGCCGGTGCGCGAGAAGACCGTTTCGCTGACCACGGCCCCGGCCAGCAGGTTTCCCACCAGGATGCCCAGCATGGTCAGGGTGGGGATGGCCGCGTTGCGCAGGGCGTGCCCGAAGTGGATCAGCGCGTCGCTGGCCCCCTTGGCCCGGATCTGCTCGATGTACGGTTCGCCGAGGGTCTGGTGCAGGCTGCGGATGAGCAGCTGGGCAATCACCGCCGAGGTGGGGATCGCCAGGGTCAGCGCGGGAAGCACCAGGCTTTGGGCGCCGTCGTTCCCCAGTGCAGGGAACAGCCGCAGCCGGAAGGAGAAGAACTGCAGGAGCAGCAGGCCAATCCAAAACGTCGGCACCGCGATGCCCAAAGGCGGCAGCGAGGCCACCAGCTGGCGGACCCAGCGGTTGCGGCTGAAGGAGGCCGCGATGGCCAGGGCGCTGCCCAGCAGCACGGACAGGGCAAACCCGGCCGCCGCGAGCTTGATGGTTTCGGGCAGGACCTCCGACACGGCCTGGGTAGCGGCCACACCGTTCTTGATGGACACCCCGAAGTCCAGCTGCAGGGCCTTGAACAGCGCTATCGCATACTGCTCGGGCAGCGGCCGGTCCAGCCCGTACTCGCTGCGCAGCTTCGCCACCAGCGCCGGGTCCACCGAGTTCTGTTCGTCCCCGCTGGCCATGATGCTCACGGCGTCTCCCGGAAGGAGGTAGAGGATCAGGAAGGACACGGTGTACGCGGCCCAGAGGACGAACGCCCCCTGCAGCAGCCGCCGGCCGACGTAGCGGATCACTGGGACAGCCAGGCGTCGTAGAAGTCCAGGCGGCTGGAGGCTTCGAAGGCCAGGCCGTGGACCTTTTCGTTGGCGGAGATGGTGGTGGAGAGTTCGTAGAGCGGAATGGAGTGGGCGTCCTTGATCAGGGTTTCCTGCCCCTGGTCCACCAGTTTCTGGCGGGCGTCCTTATCCAGCGCTGCGGCCTGCTCGCCCAGGGTGTCGTCCACGGGGAGCTTCTCGCGGAGGTTGCTGCCGCCGCGGGCGGTGGTGGAGGCGAAGACGGTGCGCAGCACGTCCGGGTCGCTGCGGGTCAGGTTGCCGTAGGAGAAGTCGTAATCCTTGGTGGCCTGCGCGGCCGTGACGTCGGCGATGGTGGTGAACTTCAGCTGCAGGTCCACGCCCACGGCCTTGAGCTGCTGCTGGACCAGTTCCAGGACTTCCTTGGGCGACTGCCAGTAGGTGACCTTGAAGGCAAGCTTCTCGCCGTTCTTTTCCCGGACTCCGTCCGTCCCTTCCTTCCAGCCGGCGTCCTCCAAAAGCTTCTTCGCGCCGTCGGGATCATGGGCCAGCAGTCCGCTGAAGTCCTTGAAGTACGGGGTGGTGTGGGACAGCACGCCCTTGGCGGGCTGGTCCTTTTCGGTGAGCAGCGTGGTGGTGATTTCCTCGCGGTTGATGGCCTTGGAGATCGCCTGGCGGACTGCTGTTTCCTTGAGCTTGGGCGTGGACTCGTTCGGGTACAGGTTGTAGACGACGCCGGGGTTGGCCCGGGTTTCGTTCCAGAAGCCGTTGCCGTTGAAGAGGGTGATGTCCGCCGCCGAGATGGCCGCCGTCGCGTCAATCTGCCCGGACTGCAGGCTGCCGGTGCGGTTGCCGGCCTCGGGGATGATCTTGAACGTGACAGTGTCCAGGTAGGCCTCGCCGGTGTTGGTGTTGGTGGCGGCCGGCCAGCTGTAGCCGGTGCGGCGCTCCAGCACCGCTTCCTTGTCCACCGTGTAGCTCTTGACGCTGAACGGACCGGAGCCGGAGAACTTCCCGGCGCAGCGGTCCGCCTCGGACAGGGACGCTGACGACGGCGAAAGCAGGCCCAGCGTGAAGGTGGAGGTGGCCTGCAGGAACTGGGCGTTGGGCTTGCTGAAGTCCACCACAACGGTCTGCGGGTCCTTGACGGTGATGGCGCTGACGTCGCTGAGGTAGGTGGAGCCCAGGCTCGCCTTGGCCCCCAGTGCCTTGATCGCTTCGAAGTTGGTCTTCACGGATGCGGCGTCAATGGCCGTGCCGTCCGCGAAGGTGGCGCCGGTGCGGAGCGTGAAGGTGAAGCTGGTGGCATCGGCATTGGATTCGAACTTCTCGGCCAGCCAGGGCACGATTGCGCCGGACTGCGGATCCTGCGAGGTCAGCGAGGCCACGGTCTGCCGGGCGATCGCGATCGCATCGTTGTTGCCCACCTGCTGCGGATCGATGCAGCCGCGGTCCACAGACAGGGCAAAGTTCAGGTTGCCACCGGACACCGGTGTGGCATCGGCGTTTTGCTGCGTGCCGGCGTCGGCGCCGCCGCCGCAGGCCGAGAGCAGGAGGGCCGCGGTTCCGAGGATGCCGACGACGGCGGCGGGCCGGCGAAGAGGGCCGGCGGGCAGGGAACGGGGCCGGTTCAGGAGGGGCTGGTTCAGGCGGGGCTGGTTGGAGCGGGTCATGCGACGTTTTCGCTTTCGGTCAGGCCGGCGCCGTTACGGCCGGAATTCAGGGACGCGCGGCGGCTGAGCGGGGCGCGGAGTCCGAGGTTTTCGCGGAGGTTGGTGCCCTCGTACTCGGTGCGGTACACGCCCCGGTCCTGCAGGCGCGGGACGAGTTCGTTGACGATCTCGTCCAGCCCGCCGGGAACGATCCAGGGGGTGATGTTGAAGCCGTCCACGGCGCCGGTCCGGGCGTATTCGGCGAGCTTGTCGGCAATGCCGTCGTAGGAACCCACCAGGCCGCGGCCGTTGAGCCGGGACCGTGCGGCCACGAACTGGCGGATGGACTGGCCCTTTTCCGTGGCCTCCGCACGCCACTGTGCCGCGAGTTCCTTGGCGCTTGCGCCGTGGAAGGCGTTGCCGCGGGTGGGATTGGTGACGTCCACAATGGGATCCGTCTCGGGAAGCGGGCCGTCGGGGTCGTACCCGGTGAGGGTCCGGCCCCAAAACTGCTCAAGGTACGCGATGGCGGTCTCGGGGCCCACCTGCTGTTCGCGGACCCATTGGTGCTTCTCCTCCGCCTCCGCCTCGGTGGCGCCGAGGATGAACTCCTGGCCGGGGAAGATCTTCACGTCGTCGGCGGGGCGGCCGGCTTTGAGGGTGCGCGCCACAATGTCCTCGCGGAACTTCCTGGCGTCCTCGAGTTCGGCGTGCCGGGAGAAGATCACGTCGGCGTTCCGGACGGCGAAGTCCCGCCCGTCCGGCGAGTCGCCGGCCTGGAACAGGACCGGGTGGTGCTGGGAGGAGCGCGGCAGGCGGCCGGTGATGTCGACGTCGAAACTCGCGTCCTTGCGCCGTACCGGTGTGATGCTGCCTTCTTCGAGCCAGCGCCCGGCGTTCCGGGACCCGGCGATTGCGCCGTCGGCCCAGGAATCCCAGATTGCTTTGGCCGTCTGGACGAAGGCCTCGGCCCGGATGTAGCGGTCCTCGTGCTTGAGGAACCCGCCGCGCCGGAAATTGGCACCGGTCCAGGCGTTGTCCGTGGTGACGATGTTCCAGGCCGCCCGCCCGCCGGAGAGCAGGTCCAGGCTGGCCAGGCGGTGCGCCAGGTCTGCGGGGTCGTTGTAGGTGGTGTTCTGCGTGGCCACCAACCCGATGTTGGTGGTGACGGCAGCCAGGGCCGCGAGTGCTGTCTGGGCATCGGGGCGGCCGGCGACATCGAGGTCGTGGATGCGGCCCAGGTGCTCACGCAGGCGCAGTCCCTCGCCGAGGAAAAACGCGGAGAAGAGGCCGCGCTCCGCCGTCTGGGCAACCCGGCGGAAGGATTCGAAGTCCGTTTGTGATCCGCTTTCCGGTGTCTTCCAGACGGTGGTGTGGTTGACGCCCTGGAAGAAGACGCCGAACTGGATCTGGCCGTTGCCGGCGGGGCGGTGGTGGGTGCTCATGATGCTCTCTTTCAGGCCGCGGCGTAGCGGTTGGCGGGGCGGGGAAGGCCGAAGGTTTCGCGCAGGGTGGTTCCGGTGCGCGGTGCGGCCACACCGGCCCGGCGCAATTCCGGCAGGACCAGGGCAGCCAGTTCGGGCAGGTCGATGTCCAGGACGGCCGGATGCAGCCGGACGCCGTCGGCTGCCCGGAACAGCTCAACCAGTAGCTCGACGAGCCCTGCTGCACTGCCGGCGTACCGGGCGCCGCCCAGCCAGGGTTCGTACGCATCAAGCTCCGCGAGGCGATCCTTCGCGGACTGGCCCCGGGAGTCGAGGACGACGTCGAGCTCCACCAGGGTGCGCGGGGTTCCGGCCGCTGCTGCCGCCGTCGCCGCCGCCGCCAGGCCGTCCACCGACCCGGCCGCGGCGAGCGCCACATCGGCTTCGACGGCGGGGACCAGGTCCGCCGGCGCGAACACCACCAGCTGGCCCTGCAGCGGGCGGGGAATGATGGACGGCCCCTTTACGGAGAATCTGCCGCCGTCGAAGTCGGCGTAGTGGAGCTTGTCCCGGTCCAGGTAGCGCCCGGTGGCTGCGTCCCGGATGACCGCGCCGTCCTCCCAGGAATCCCAGAGCCTGCGGCCGGCCTCCACCACGGCCGCTGCCTCAGCCAGGACATCGGCTTCGGCGAGTGCCTGGCGGCCCACGGACCGTGCCTCGGCGGGTTCGTTGGCGGCGCTGACCAGCCAGCCGGCCCGGCCGTGCGAGGAGTAGTCCAGGCTGGCCAGCTGGGTGGCCACATGGAACGGCTCGGTAAACAGAGTTCCCGCTTCGGGGACCAGTCCGAGGGTGCGGGTCAGCGGGGCCGCGAAGGCCGCACGCTGCACGGCGTCGATCCGCCCGGCGATTCCCGTGCTGCCGGCATCCAGGACTCGGGAATCGCGGAAGGTGGCCAGGTGGAAGCCTGCGATGTCCGCGGCCTGCACGGTTTCCCGGATCCGGCCGCCGCCCAGCAGGGCGCCGGGAAGGTGGGAGGCGCGGCGCCACGCAGCCGGGTGGGCGCCGTCGCCGTCGAGCTCGAGCGCCACTATTTTGGAGCGCAGTTCAGGTACAGGTGTTGAAGCCATGGTTTCCTTCTTCAGGGCCGCAAGGGGCGGCCGGGACGACATTCACTTGCCGCGGTGCGGCCAGGTCTGTTTCCGGAGCACCCCGCCACAAAATGCCTGAGGGTTGCCGCAGCACCAGCCGGTCCTTGGCGTGCTGACTCTTGACCTATGGCTTGAATGTAGGAGCAGGTCCAATGCGTTGACAAACCCGGTTGTCGCGCGGCGTCAACGCAGGAAATCCCGCGTCAAACAGCGGCTTTTGCCGTCATCTTGACCTGTCCTTCCACCACCAGAATCGGGCTCCGTGACGGCCTGTTTCCCCGGGTTTAGCCCGGTGACAGGGCCGCTTGGGACCGGGTGGGCCGGCTCGTAGGGTCATGCCATGCCTACTGCTTCCCCCGTCCCCCTGTCAGTACTCGATCTCAGTCCAGCCCCTGCCGGGCAGTCGGCCGGCGACGCGCTGCGCAACAGCATTGACCTCGCTGTAGCCGCCGAGGACCTTGGCTACCGCCGCTTCTGGCTGGCCGAGCACCACCTGAACCCCGGCGTCGCCGGTTCCGCCCCGCACGTGCTCTCCGCCCTGGTGGCCGCGGCTACCCGGACTATCCGCGTGGGCACCGCGGCCACCATCTTGGGCAACTACCGGCCGCTGCAGGTGGCAGAGAACATCGGTACGCTCGCGGCCGTGTACCCGGACCGGCTGGACCTGGGCTTCGGCCGGTCAGGGCAGCCCAGCGCGCCGGTCGCGGATTCGACGGACGCGGGGCGGACGACGGCGGAGCCCGCCGCCAACGCGCACGGTTCCGGTGCTGGCGGTGCGGGTGCGATCGCTGCAGGTGCGAGCGGCGCCGCGCACAGCGCGGGATCAGCCGGCTCGGGTTCAGCCGGCGCGGGTTCAGCCGGCGCGGGTTCAGCCGGCTCGGGTTCAGCCGGCTCGGGTTCAGCCGGCGCGGACGTTCCGGAGCAGCCTGGCGAGGGAGCCCGGGTGGTGGACGGGCTTCTGGTGCCTGCGGCCCGGCGGCTCTTCAATTCCGTCCTTCCGCGGAAATTCCGCCTCCAGGCCGAACTCCTGGGCCGCGAACCCGGCGACGCGGACAACTTCGAAAGCGAAGTCCAGGACGTGATCGGCTTCTTCACCGGCCGCTACCGCACCCGGCACGGCGAGGAGATTACGGTGACTCCGGCACGAGGAACTGCGCCCCAGTTCTGGATCCATGGTTCAACGGCCGGTCCCAGTGCACGCCTGGCCGGAAAACTCGGCCTGCCGTTCGGGGCGAACTACCACGTCTCCCCTGCCACGGTGCTGGATTCGGTGGCCGAATACCGGGCCCATTTCAAGCCGTCGGCCGCGCTGGCGGAGCCTTACGTCACTGTTTCCGCGGACGTCCTGGTGGCTGACGACAAGGAGTCAGCACGCACCCTTGGCGCCGGTTATGCCTCCTGGGTGCACAGCATCCGCACCGGCCACGGTGCCATTCCTTACCCTGCACCCCGTGACGGCGGCCGCCTGGATGCACAGGCAACCGCACCCGAAACCGGCGCACCGGACCTCATCCGGGACCGTGTGGAGACGCGGTTCGTGGGCGGTCCGGCGCAGGTGGCCGATCAGCTGCGCGCCCTGCAGCACGCCACGGGCGCCCAGGAACTGCTGATCACCTCCATCGCCCACAGCCAGCGGCACCGCGTTCGCTCCTACGAGCTGCTGGCCGCCGAGTGGGGACTGTCCTGAAGTTTGTCCCATCCCATCCGCACAAGAGAAGGAAACAAATCATGACCACTGAAACCGAAACAGACACCCAGCTCATCACGGCCGCAGAAGCCGCCCAACTGATAGCCGGCGGGGCGCTGCTGGTTGACGTGCGCAGCGACGCCGGACGCAACAGCACCGGGGCAGTCCCGGGAGCACTGGTGGTGGACCGCGGGCGCGTGGACGAAGATTTTGGTCCCGAATCGGACGAACGGCTGGCGCAGGTCGAGGGCACGGACCAGAAGATCGTGGTGTTCTGCGGCTCCGTGAACGGCTCCGGCCCGTTTGCACGGAAGCTGGAGCTGCTCGGTTACGCCAACGCGGTGCACGTTGACGGCGGTTTCCCCGCCCTGCGCGACGCCGGCGTACCCACCACCGGGCCCGTGGACGCCCCTAACTAAGCGTCCGCCGGTTCCGCGGGCACCGGGGCGAGGGCCGTCGTCGTACTTTCCTTTTCGGAGCGTGCGACGGCGGCCCTCGCCTTTCGCCCCGCCATCGCGATCCGCACGGCGTCCGCTCCTCCGGCCAGCAGCGCGGCGGCGAGCAGGGCGCAGCACAGCAATATGCCTTGGTGGAAGGCTTCCCGTGCGTTCCCGCCAGACGCACCCTGGCCGAGGAACATGCCCGCGGCCGCCGCCGAACAGAGTGCGGCGGAAAAGCGCTGGCTGAGCTGGTAGAACCCTGCGGCCACCCCAGCCGCCCCTTGCGGCGCGTGGGCCAGCGTGAGTGTTTGGTTAGGTGCCACCACAAGTCCTGTGGCCACGCCCTGCAAGAGCCCCACGCCGGCGACGATGGCTGCGGCAGCACCGGCGTCGAACGCCTGGACCGCCCAGTCCTTGGCCGGGAGGCAGGCCAACGCCGCGGCAATGGCGGCCACAATGCCGGTCCGGCCGTGCCGGGCAACGAACCTCCAACTGAGGCTGGAGGCCAGCAGCATTCCGGCGGCCTGAGGTGCCAGGATCGCTGCGGCGGCCAAAGGCGGCAGGCCCGTTCCGGACAGGAAATAAAGCGATGTCACCGCCGCCATCGCTGCTCCGACGCCGAACTGGCACAGCGCCACCACCGTGCCCAGGAGATACCCTGGCGACTTCACCAGGGCCGGGCTGAGCAGCGGGGTGCGGCCGCGCCGGTGGTAGGAGAACTCCCATCCCGCGAAGGCCAGGACCGCAGCGGCACCCAAACCTGCCCACAGGACTGCCACCGGACCCGGGCCGTAGATGGTGGGCACCAGCGATGCCACCACCACAGCACCCAGGAGCACTGCCCCTGGGACGTCAACGGCGGAGCGGCGCGGTGCAGCATCGCTTGGGTCGTGGATGCGGCTGGAGCTGGCTGAGCTGGCGGCGTCCGTTCCGTGGGTGCCCGTGCTGCCTGGCCTGACTTGGCCGGGCTGCGGCGCCGCGCGGGGAAGGTAGACCAGGGCCAGCGGCACCAGGACCAGCACGAGCGGAACGTTGACCAGGAACAACAGCCGCCAACTAAGGGCGGGATCGCCGGCGGACAGAATAATGCCGCCCACCAGGGGGCCGCAGACGGCCGCCGTGCCGCCGGCGGCAGCATAGTAGCCCAGGGCCTTGGCCCGCCCGGAGCCGGTGAAGATGTCCTGGAGGAGGCCCAGCACCTGGGGGTTCAGCGTGCCGGCGCCCAGTCCCTGCAACAGGCGGGCCGCGATGACGACGGCGGGATCAGATGCGAGCCCGCCGAGGAGGCTGAAGGCGCCGAACACGGCAACCCCGGCGATGAACAGTTTCCGGCGGCCCAGCAGGTCACCCAGCCGGCCGGCCGGTACCAGCGCGACGCCGAAAGCCAGGGAATAGCTGGCCAGGATCCACTGCACCTGCCCGCTGTCCGCATGCAGGCCGGCTGCCATGGCAGGGACGGCAAGCACGAACACCGATTGATCGAGCAGGGTCACGAACCCGGCGCCGAGGCACAGCCACAGCGCAGCCCGCGGGGACGGCGTGCCCGCTGCCGGCGGTGTGCTTGTCCCAGCGATTCGGCCCATATCGGGACCCTAAGCCCGGGCGGCAGGCCGCTCCGCATCCCGCGTCGGAGGATTAATCCGGGTGAAGTCCGGTTACCTGCGGCTTCCTCAAGGGGTCCTTTTGTGACGGTTCCCGTGACGCCTGGCGGGTGGGCGGAGCCGCATTTGCTCATCGGGGGAAACGCTGGGAAATGCGGCTCAAGACAGTTTGGGACGCGCCGCTGCCCGGTCCTACGGTGGCCGCATGACAGCCCTCCGCCGCACGCCCGCAGTCCACCCCCGCCCGTTTCCCCATGCGGCGGTGGCGGCATGACCGTCTTTGAATCCGTCCTGGACGGCATCGGGAGCACACCCCTGGTCCGCCTGCGCCGCCTGGGCGCCGGCCTCCGCCCACGGATCTACGCCAAGCTGGAATTCCAGAACATCGGCGGCAGCGTCAAGGACCGCGCGGCGCTGTCCATGGTCCGGGCCGCCGAACGCCAGGGACTCCTCCGTCCCGGCGGAACCGTGGTGGAAGGAACCAGCGGCAACACCGGCATCGGGCTGGCCATGGTGGCGGCGCAGCTGGGGTACCGGGCAGTGATTTTCGCCCCGGCGGCAACGGCAGCGGAGAAGATCCGGCTGCTGCGGGCCTACGGCGCCGAGGTGCACCTGGTGGCCGACTTCGTTCCACGCGACCATCCCGGCCATCTGGCCTCCCGGGCTGCCGCGTTCGCAGCCGAAACTCCCGGGGCGTGGCTCGCCCAGCAGTACGACAACCCTGCCAACCCCGCCGCCCACCGGCACACCACGGGCCCCGAAATCTGGGCGGACACCGAAGGATCCGTCACCCATCTGGTGGCGAGTGTGGGAACGGGCGGCACATTGTCCGGCACCGGCGGTTTCCTGAAGGACGCCAGCGGCGGTTCCGTGCAGGTGGTGGCGGCCGATCCGGAGCATTCCCGGTACGGCGGCGGTGACGGTGCGCTGAAGTACGTGGAAGGAGCCGGCCATGCCCTGCACCCCGAATCCGTGGAGGACATCTGGCCGGAGGCGTTCGACACCAACGTTGTGGACCGGTACCTCCGGGTCAGCGACCGTGATGCGATCTTCACGGCCCGGCGGGCAGCTTGTGAGGAAGGGCTGCTGACCGGGGCCACAGGTGGAACGGCGCTTGCCGCAGCGCTGAACCTGGCAGAAGGCCTGGACGAATCCCACACCATCGTGGTGGTGCTTCCCGATTCAGGACGGAACTACCTTTCCACCTATTTCGACGACGGCTGGCTGGCCTCGCTGGGCTTCCTCGAGCCGGACAGCCCCCAGGGAACCGTGAGATCGCTGCTTCCTTCCGGGGACGCCGGCGGCCAGGCGGCCGGGGTGCCGCTTCTGCCGTCAGGGCTGGCTGTTGGCGAGTCGATCGCCCACTTGCGCGCACAGGGGCTGGGGCCGGCCGATCCTGCCTTCCTTGTCCTGGACCGCGGCGCACGGCACGGGAGTGTCCACCCCCGGGAGGTCCTGGCCGCGGTGACCCTCGAATCGCTGCAGGCGTTGGATTCCCAGGCCGGCCCGTCGGCGGCGGCCCTCCTTGCCGCAGTGCCCTACCGTGCGGTGGGAGCCGGGACGCCGGCGCCCGGCGCTCCGGGCGAAGACGGCGCCAGTGCTACTGAGGGCGATGAGGTGGTTGGCGAAGCCGGGGCTGGCGGCGATGCGGCCAACCGGGGCGCGGCAGGCGCAGGTTCGTCAGTCCATGAAGTATTGGCGGTCCTGGTCGATGGCCGGATCACGGCAGCCGTGCCGGCCGGCCGGCGGCCCGGTGGAAAGGTTGCGGACGCGGCGGCAGGCTCAGCGACCTTCAGCCGGTAGTGGAACACCTTGCCGACCTCGTTCTCGCGGCTCCCTGAGAGTCCGGCGACGGCCATTGAGGGGCCGGCCACGGCTTCGGCCCAGGCGTGGGCTTCGTCCCAGAAGACTTCCTGGGGCCAGCGCGGATAGTCGAGCAGCATGGCCACCGACAAGGTCAGCTGCGGCGGTCCGTAGCCGGCGCAGGTGCCGAACCCCAGGATGTCCACCGACGAGCCTTCGGTGAGGAGCGACGGGTGCCGGGGCATCGTTGTCACAGCGCTTTCGAGCCCGTCAGCGTAGACATCCCGCTGCGCAAGGGAGCAGAGCCGGGCGCGGAAGGCGGCCAGGTCTGCTCCGCAGAGCATGTTGATCCTATGGGTGAGAGTGGCTGGCACGCGGTCTCCTGTGGTGGCTGGTGTTGAGGCTGTTGTCTGCGGTCCGGACTGGTGGCGTCACGGCACCGCGTCCCTGCCGGCCAAGGTCCCGGACGCTGCGGTCCGGCCTGCCAGGCGGACTCCTTCAAGGTGGCCGAACATCCGGCGCGCGCCGGCGTCGCTCCTGATCCAGATCACGCCGGAATCGGCCGTCTTGGCGTCCACTGTTCCGCGGAATGAGAAGCCTTCAGGGAGGTGGACGTCAACCAGCTGCCCTGCCTCGAGGCGGTGCCAGTCCTGGCCCTGATTGGCGGTGTCCTCGTGGCCGCGGGCTGCCTTGCCCCCGGAGGACCGGCGCGGTTTGGCGGAGGAACCCCGCCGCCGTCGTGATCCTTGCCGCACATTCGCATCGGCACTGAGCCCGGCCGCATCCTTGCGGTGAGCGTCGCCGGCAGCAGCTCCGCCCGCTCCTTCGTTGCGTGCCGCGGTGGCCGGCGGCCCCGGGTTTGCGTCCATTGTTCCCCCTGTCGATGCCTGTGCCACCACACAACCACCGGGGTGGGGGCATCACAACACCGGCCGCAATGCGCCGTCGCGCAAGGCAAAACATGTCCCCGTGTTGCCCTAAGTGACTGCACGCGACGCCCTGTTTCCCGCTGGTGGGATGCGGCCCGCCCCCACCGATAGCCTGTCGGTTCAAGGACCGGTCCGGCACCGGTTGCAAGCATCGGATGACGAGGCAGCCGAACCCCACGGCGGAAGGGCAGGAACGTTGACAGTCCCCACACAGGCATTGGAGACCGCCGTGATCCGCGCGGCCCGGGAATCTGAATATGAGGCCGTCGGTAAGCTGACCTTCCGTGGTTTCGGGCACCATCTGCCGGGAGCCCGGCAGCCTGACGCCGAGCGGCTGGACCTGCTGGTGGACGCCGGGGCCCGGGCTGCGGCCGGCGATCTGCTGGTGGCCGAGGACGCCACCACCGGCGAGCTGTTGGGCACCGTGACGGTGCTGCAGCACGGTTCGGCCCTGGCGCGTCAGGCAGAGCCGGGGGAAGCGGAAGTCCGGCTGCTGGCCGTGCTGCCGGAAGCGCGGCGACGGGGACTCGGGTGGCTGCTGCTGGACCGGGCCAAGGAACTCGCAGTGGCCCGGGGTGCAGAGCGGATCGTCCTCGACACCGGGGTGGACAACCATGGTTCCCAGAACCTTTACGAACGGTACGGCTACGTGCGCCGCCCCGACCGCGAGAAGCCCCGGCCCGCACCGAAGGTCCAGCTCGCAGTCTTCACCCTCGAGCTCGCAAGCAGCTGACCACTACACCAGGCTGACCACGACACCCGTCCGCCGACGCCGCACCGTACCAAGGTCCTCCAGCCCGTCCAAGCCGCACCCGTCCGCCCATGCCGCACCGTACCAAGGTCCTCCAGCCCCGCCGGTCCTCAGCTCGTTCGCGGAACCGCGCCTTCACGGTTCTGATCTGCGAACAAGCCCCTGACTAACGGCCGCCGGCGCGCCGACACCCGGGCAAAGTCCGGCGGCCAGCAGCTTCCGCCGGAGTTTGTTGGGATCCACCAGGTCGGCCCACCGCCAGCGGACGAAGCCGTGGCCCAGGGCGCGGATCCGGTCCTCGCGGAGCTTCTCCCGGTAGACGGCTTCCTCCGCTGTGATTGCGTCCCGCTGTGCGGCCTCAACGTATTTGCCCTTGCCGTCGAACTCCCCCACCACGCCCTGCCGCGGCCACCAGAAGTCGATCCTTGCAATGAACCCCGCACCGTCACTGAAGACGTGCTGAAGTTCAGGCTGCTCGAACCCGAGGAACTCCAACACGGCCCGGCTGTAGGACTCTCCGACGGACTCGGGCAGCGGGCTCGCAAGGGCCGCCACGCGTTCTGCGCGGCGCCGCCCGGCCGCCGAAGGAAGCCCTGAGATCCCGGCGGCGATCCCGGGCACAGACAGCAGGCTGTCGCCGGGACCAAGGACACCCGCCCTTCGAAGCGTGCGGGCAGCGCCGTCGGCAACCACCAAGGCCTGGTCGAGCTCACCGGAGCCCAGGACATTCACCGTGGTCCCGATCAACCCCGAACACACGAATTCCCCTGACCGGATGGGCTCCGGCACGGCCCCAAGCCGATACCGGAGGGGGTAGGAACGCGTCCGCCGGACTTCCTCTGCCGCGCCTGATTCGCCCATGACCAGTAGCGTGGATTTCCGGATACCGCTGCGTCCGGGAAGGGCCGTGGTCAGCTCAACGCAGGGCGGCGTCCCCAGCGTGGGCAACCCACTGGCGACGGCTGCCGTTTGCCCGCACAAAACCGCACCCTTGACGGACCTGGCCACCGCCGTCGTCGTCCAGGCAAAGCGCTCGGAAGGACGTGCCCGCAGCCAGTCCTCAGCAGCTACGTAGAAACCACGCCGGATCCGCACCAGCTGACCCGCCCGGAAGGCGCGGTGCAGCGCGTCGGTGGTGGCACCGGTGCGCAGGATGGCAGCGGTATCGATCAGTCCGGGCGGGATCTCCATCCCCACAGAATGCAGGTCAAACCGCCCGCGCGGCAGGCGGGGAACCTCCTATGTGGACAGCCGCCGGATCGCCTTCAAAGAGTCCTAAGGCTGTTCGCGGATCAGGACCTTGAGGGTTCGGATCCGCGAACAAGCCCAGGAAAGCAGCCCGGGGACCAGGCAACCGGGAGGCAGTAACCGGCTACAGGACCGGAAGAACCTCAAGGCCGCCCAGGTACTTCTGCAGGGCTTTGGGCACGTTGACCGAACCGTCGGCGTTCTGGTGGTGCTCCAGCAGCGCAACGATCCAGCGGGTGGTGGCCAGGGTGCCGTTCAGCGTGGCAACGGCACGGGTGCCCTTGGCGACGCCCTCGGCGTTGACCGCACGCTCGCGGATGTTCAGGCGGCGGGCCTGGAACGTGGTGCAGTTGGAGGTGGAGGTCAGTTCGCGGTAAGCGCCTTGGGTGGGCACCCAGGCCTCGCAGTCGTACTTGCGTGCCGCGGAGTTGCCGAGGTCGCCGGCAGCGGTGTCGATGACCCGGTAGGGCAGCTCGCACTTGGCCAGCATTTCCTCTTCCCAGGCCAGCAGCCGCTGGTGCTCGGCGGCTGCCTCTTCGACAGTGGTGTAGATGAACATCTCCACCTTGTTGAACTGGTGCACGCGGATGATGCCGCGGGTGTCCTTGCCGTGCGACCCGGCCTCGCGGCGGTAGCACGAGCTCTGGCCGGCGTAGCGGATGGGCCCGGCAGAGAAGTCCAGGATCTCGTCGGCGTGGTACCCGGCGAGGGCCACCTCCGAGGTGCCCACCAGGTAGAGGTCGTCTTCGGCGAGACGGTAGATTTCGGCGTCGTGCTTCACGTCGAAGCCCGTGCCCTGCATGGTCTCCGGGCGCACCAGCGTGGGCGTGATCATGGGGATGAAGCCGGCTTCGATGGCCTGTTCCATGGCCATCTGCAGCAGCGCCATCTCCAGCCGGGCACCGACGCCGCGGAGGAAGTAGAAGCGTGAACCGGAAACTTTGGCGCCGCGTTCCATGTCGATGGCGCCGATCAGCTCGCCGATCTCCAGGTGGTCCTTGGGCTCGAAGTCCGGGAATTCTCGCGGGGTTCCCACGGTCTTGACCACTACGTAGTCATCCTCGCCGCCTTCGGGAACGCCGTCCTCAACGAGGTTGGGAACGGTGCGCAGCAGTTCTTCCTGCTTGGTTTGTGCAGCGTCAGCCTCGGCGGAGGCGGCCTTGACCGAGTTGGCAAGCTCCTTTACCTCGGCCAGCAGCGCCTGTTTTTCCTCGCCCTTGGCCTGCGCCACCTTCTTGCCGAACACGTTCTGCTCGGCCCGGAGGTTTTCGTACCGGATCAGGGCGGCACGGCGGGCGGAGTCCGCGGAGATGATCGCGTCCACCACTGACTCGTCGGCGCCACGGGCGCGCTGGCTGGCACGGAACTTGTCCGGGTTTTCGCTGAGGTCTTTTACGTCGATCACCAGACAAGGGTATCCAATACAGCGCACGACGGCGGGCGGCCGGGGCGGCTGGGTCCGGCGCGCCTTCCACCGGGCTACTGTGGAACCACCATGAGCGACTGGATTCTCTACCTGCTGATAGCGGTGGCCCTTGCCTTTGCCATCTCCAGCTGGTGGGGCGTACGCCGGCTCAAGGCCCTGCACATGCGCAGCGCCGTGGCCGGCGAAGCCTATGATCCCGGCCTGGAAAAGCAGCGGGTGGCGGTGATCATCAACCCCATCAAGGCCCGCGCGGCCGAGGCACGGGCGTCCATCCAGCGGGCCTGCCTGACCGCCGGCTGGGATGAGCCCGTCTTCTACGAGACCACGGCCGAGGACCCCGGTTTCACCCAGATGCAGGCGGCCCTGGCCACCAAGCCTGACGTCGTCCTCGTAGGCGGCGGCGACGGCACGGTCCGGGTGGCGGCCGAGGCACTGGCGCACACGGAGGTGGCCATGGGGCTGATCCCGCTGGGAACGGGGAACCTGCTGGCACGGAACGTGGACTTGGACGTCGCAGACCTGCACGGCTGCGTCCAGACCGCGCTCTTTGGCCGTCAGCGCACCATCGACACAGCCCGGATGGCCATCGAGAATTCCCGCACGGGCACCTATTCGGAGCACGTCTTCCTGGTGATTGCCGGGATCGGCATGGATGCCGAGGTCCTCGCGGATACCAACGACGGGCTGAAGAAGGCGGTGGGCTGGCTCGCTTACACCGAATCCGGCATGCGGCACCTTCCGGGCCGGCGCAAAAAGGTGTCCATCTCCCTGGACGGCAACCCCGAACAGGTCCGGAACATCCGCAGCGTGCTTTTCGCCAACTGTGGCCTGGTGCCCGGCGGCATCGACTTCATCCCACAGGCCATGATCGATGACGGCATGCTGGACGTGGTGGTGATGAGCCCCCGCAGCGCGCTCGGCTGGCTGCTGATGTACGGCAAAATCATGTTCAAGCACAGCGGAAAGCTGCCCATCATGACTGTGTACCGGTCGGGCAGGATTGTCATCAAGTGCCCGGAACCGATGCCCACGCAGCTGGACGGTGACACGTCAGGCGAGGCAACCAAACTTACGGTGCAAGTGCAGCCGGGGTCCCTGCTGGTACGGGTCCGGGGGATTTCCGGGCCCGACGGCGGGACTGCCGTCTAGCGGATCGGTGGTCCGGGCGGGGCAGCCTCAGTGGTGGTCCGGTTTGGATTCTTTCGCAGCCTCAGCGGCGTGCTTCGCGTGCGCGCGTTCCTCGGACTGCTCCCGGATCATGGCCTGTTCCTCCTCGAAGCGCAGGCGGTCGGCGCGGTCGGCGTCGTCGCCGTCCCAGTCCTGGTTGTCGGCGGAGGGCTTGGGGTTGACGATCATCCCCTGGCCATCGTTCTCGGTGCTGCTGCCGGCTGACATGACCCGCTCCCTTCGCTAGGGGCCACTCTTCCTGTGGATCAGGCAAGCATACGCACAGTGCAGAACCCGGGGAAGTACCCCGGGCGGCATTTACCTACGCTGTGGGCGAAGGCCCGGAACCGCTTTCCACCTGCAATGATTCAGTGTCCAGTATGGATTCCACCCAGTTCCGGGAAGCCGCGAAGGCCCGGTCCGAGGTGTGCGCCTGAACCTCGATGGGCTGCCGGTCCGCCCGCGGGTATGAGCCGAGGAAGCGGGTGGCGGGGCTGATGCGGTGGAGCCCGGCCAGCGCGTCAGCCACCCTGGCGTCGCCCACATGCCCGTCTGCATCAATGCTGAAGAAGTAGTGCCCCAGATACTGGCCGGTGGGCCGGGACTCGATGCGGCTCAGGTTCACCCCGCGGGTGGCGAACTGGTCCAGGATTTCCATCAGGGCGCCGGGACGGTCCTCGGGCAGCGGGACCACCACCGTGGTCTTGTCTGCGCCCGTGCGTTCCGGAAGCTTTCCGGGACGGCTGACCAGCACGAAGCGGGTGACTGCGCCCGGGTTGTCGCCAATGTTCTCGGCCAGCACCGGGAGGCCGGGCTGTTCCTGCGCAACCAGGGGCGCGCAGATAGCGGCGTCGTAGTGGCAGTCGGGTTCCAGCAGGCCCATTGCGGCGGCAGCCGTCGAGGATCCGGGAACGTATTCCGCGCCTGGAATATGCTGATCCATCCAGAGCCTGCACTGCGCCCATGCGTGGCCATGCGTGGAGACCCGCCGGACGTCGCCGAGGCGGGTGCCGGGCCGTGCCACCAGCACGAAGCTGATGGGCACCAGCACCTCCCGGACGATCCTCAGTTCCTGGCCGCCGGCGATCGCGTCCAGGGTGGCGGTGACTCCACCTTCCACGGAATTCTCGATGGGCACCATGGCGGCATCGGCGGAGCTTTCCCGGACGGCATCCAGGGCAGCATTCACCGTGGAGGCCGGCACGCGGACGGCGTCCCCGGCACCAGGCACCTGCATCAGCGCCGCTTCGGTGAACGTCCCTTCGGGGCCGAGGAACGAATAGGTGGGCACAGCGCCGGGCACTAAAGCACCATCGGCTTAAGCCCGTTGTCCGAAACCAGGGGCTTGCCTGACTCCAGCCACTGGTCCATGCCGCCCGAGACATTGATGGCCGTATAGCCCTGCCCGGTCAGCCATTGCGCGGCGCGGAACGAGCGGCCGCCGGTGCGGCAGATGACGTAGACGTCAGCGTCCGGGTCGAGCTCCTCAAGCCGGGCCGGAATCTGGTCCAGGGGGATGTGGAGGGCACCTTCTGCGTGGCCCGCAACCCATTCGTAGTCTTCCCGGACGTCCAGGATGACGGCGCCATCAGGGACATCGTTGACAGGTACGGAATCGAAGTCGCTCATGGGAAATCCCTTCGTGGCAGATCGAAAGTCAGCTTCAAGCCTAGTGCTTACCCCAGGCCGAGGGGCCTGCGGCCGGGCACGTTACGCTTCTAGGAGACCCCAGGAGGACCAGTGCCCGAAGAGCTCCACAGCCTCTCCGCCGTCGAGTTGCGGAACGCCCTGCGCGGCGGCCAGGTCTCGGCCGTGGAAGCTGCGGAACATTTCCTGGCCCGGATCGAGGAGCGCAATCCGTTGCTGGGCGCCTTCATCACCGTGACAGCGGAGCAGGCCATCGAACAGGCGCGCGCGTCGGATGCCCTCCATGTCCGCTCCCGCGCCGGCGAATTGCCGCTGCTGCACGGGATGCCGCTGGCCTTCAAGGACCTGACCGACGTTGCCGGCGTGGTGACCACCCACGGCAGCGCCGCCCTCGACCACAAGCCCGCGCCCGCGGACGCGCCCCTCGTGGCGCAGCTGAGAGAAGCCGGCGCGGTCTCCCTGGGCAAGACGCAGGTGCCCGAATTCGGCCTGACGGCCTACTCCGAAAACCGCATTGCACCGCCGTCGCGCAATCCGCATGCCCCCAGCAGGAGCTCAGGTGGTTCCTCCGGCGGCAGCGCAGCCGCGGTGGCCGCAGGCCTGGTCCCCCTCGCTCCCGGGACCGACGGCGGCGGTTCCGTTCGGATCCCGGCGGCGGCCTGCGGGCTGGTGGGCCTAAAGCCGGGCCGCGGCGTAGTGCCCAGCGGGGAAAGCCAGGGCGATCCGGCCCGGCTGGTGGTCGCGGGACCGCTGGCCAGGACCGCCGCTGACGCCGCCCTGATGATGGACGCGCTGGTTCCGGATTCCGGCCACCTGGCCGCCCTGGAGCGGGAGCCGGTGAAGCTGCGCATCGGCGTCACACTGGACAGCCCGTGGTCGGCAACCTTCCCCTTCACGCCTGACCAGGAAGCGCTGGACGCCCTTGCGGCGGGCGAGCGGCTCCTGGAACACGCGGGGCATACGCTCGGCGAAGCGGCGATCCGCTACGACAACAGGTACCCCGATGCGTTCACCACGGCCTGGACCGCCGGGGTAGGCAGCGCCCGCATCAGCCCGCACCGGGAAGTGCTGCTTGCCCCGCTGACCCGCACCTTCCGTCGCAGGGCACAGCAGCGGAGCCCCGCCAAGCTGTCCGAGGCTTTGGCCTTCCTGCGGCAGTTCCAGCACGACACCGTGGCGCAGTACGCCGAATGGGACCTCATGCTGATGCCTGCCCTGGCCCAGACGCCCCGGCCGGTGGGCTGGTTTACCGGGACGGGCCACGGCGGCGAGCGCTGGCCGTCGGCGCAGTGGCCGGGGGACGCCGACGGAGACTACCGGAAGCAGTGCGAATTCGCGCCCTGGTCCTCCATGATCAACGTATGCGGCCTGCCGGCCATCAGCCTCCCGGTCCACTGGACAGGAGGCACGCCGGGCCAAGGGCTGCCGATGGGAATCCAGCTGGTGGGACCCAAGGGCTCGGAAGAGCTGCTGCTGCAGGTGGGGCACCAGCTGGGGCTGTAACGGTGCCCCGTCCTGTTGATCTGCTCCTAACGCACCCTTAACCCGCACGTAACCCGCCGGGAGCAAACTGGAATGGCGTCACGTCCATCCAGCCACCGCTCGACGGGGAGTTGCCCATTATGAACGCCGAATACCCCACCACCACGGACGCCGGCACTTCCGGGCGAGTGGACGAAAACCGGCCCGACCTGAGCAACTCCAACGTCCGCGAGGACCTGGCGCTCACCGGCCGCTGCGCCCTGGTCCACCTGCCCTCCGGCCGGACCTGCCTCCTTCCACTCCGCCATCCGGGTCCTTGCGATTTCCATGGGCCGGCCGAGGCAGCGGACGTGGTCTCCGCCAGCCAGTAGCGCCCCTCTTGCAGGTGGTGCCGCTCGTGGTGCTGCCCGGGCCGGAATCCGTTCCGTCCGGGTGTCGACTCCCGGACTTTTCGGGAGGACGATTAAATCGCAGCCACTGGAAGGAGGTCTGTGATGTGCTACGGATACAACAAGGATTTCGGGCGGAGCGACAAGAAGGAAACCAGCCGCAAGCCTGAAGCCAAGCAGGAAACCCCGGCAGGAACTCCGGAACCGCGGGTCAAGGCACAGGACTACACGTTCTGGGCCTTCCCGAGTTGGCGCAGGTCGCCAACACCCCGCACCCCCTCTGCAGAGCGGAGCGAAGAGCGGGTCTGACGCCGCAGCATCGGGACGGGCCTCAGCGGCCCGCCCCCCCGTTAACTGACGGATGGATTTCACAGGGGAGAATCACGATATGCGCTCCGCCTACGTCCACGCCGCCTCGCTCCGGATGGAGTACGACGGCGATGCCGGGGCCCCGGGGGCAGCCATCACCTTGGCGCTCTGCGGACAGTGGGAACACCCGCCGCCGTGCCCGCTCGCCGCACACCACTTGAAGCGACCTCGCTTGTGCTGCGCCGAGCCACGCCACTAGTGTTATGTGATAAGCATGCTTATTATCAAGAAAGGGCATGACCATGAGCGCCGGACAGACCACGCCAGAATCCAATGGGCGGCAGGAACCAGGGGCCGGAACGCCCCTCCCCGGCCTCGCAGGCGGAGCCGACAGCACCACTCCCCACGGCAATGCCCCTTCCTACTCCCCTGACACACCTGCCGTAGGCACGGCGGCCACAGCCCCCGGCCAGGCAGGGAAACGCCAGGTAACCCGGACCGGCGTCATCTGGGTGGCGGTGGTGGCCGCTCTGGTGCTGCTGATCCTGCTGATTATCTTCATCCTGCAGAACCAGGAGCAGGCCATGGTGAAGTTCCTGGGGCTGGAGGGCTCCGTCCCACTGGGGATGGCCCTGTTCATTGCCAGCGTGACCGGCGGGGTCCTGGTGGCGGCAGCCGGCGGCGCCCGGATCCTGCAGCTCCGCGCCAGCGCACATCGGGCACGGGTACGGCAGCGCCGCTAAAGAACAAACAACAGAGCAGCGCCAGCAAGGCCGCCACAGCACCGCGCCGGAGGTGAAGCACCCCCGGCGCCTCAGCCCCGCAGTGGGCCCGCAAAAGGCTGCCAGCAACCCGAGCAGCCCCGAAAACGCGGCGGCGGGCACCATCAGGTGCCCGCCGCCGTCGTCATTGGCCTAACTGCCGAGGTTCCTGAACTTCCGTGCCCGCGAGGCCACGAGTTGGGACACGGGCACCGCGGCAACTGATGCGAGCTCGTACTCGATGGCGTGCGCCATCCGTGCGCAGAATTCACGCGGCTCGAGGGACGCATCGTGGCGCTCGTCGACCACGTGGTCCACCAACCCGTTGGCGTACAGCGACGCAACGTTAACGCCCTGCGCCTGGGCCATCGCGGGAGCGAAATCCGTGGTGCGGTGGACAATCGCGCTCGCGCCCTCGGGCGGCAGCGGCGACAGCCAGCTGTGTTGCGCCGCGATGGTCCGGTCCGCGGGGAGCAGGGCCAGGGCCCCTCCCCCGGCGCCCTGGCCGAGCAGCACCGAGACCGACGGCGATTCGAGCCCGATCAGTTCGTGCAGCGAGCGGGCGATTTCCCCGGCCAGGCCGCCTTCCTCGGCTTCCTGTGAGAGGGCCGCTCCGGCGGTGTCGATGACCGTGAGCAGCGGCAGCCGCAGTTCCTCCGCAAGCTTGGCGCCGCGCCTCGCCTCGCGCAGCGAACCGGGCCCCATCCCGGCGGCGTCCTTCCGCAGCGGGCGGGCGTGGCCCAGCACGATGCAGGACTGGGTACCGAACCGGGCCAGGGCCAGCAGCAGCCCCGGATCCTTTTCGCCCTGCCCGGTGCCGTTGAGCGGGAGGGCGTCGCTGGCACCGTATTTGAGGAGCTGGCGGAGATCGGGCCGGCGCGGTTGGCGGGAAATTTCGATGGAGGTCCAGGCGTCCACCTCGGCGGGCCTGACGGCCAGCGTGGCCGGCGCATCGGGCCAGGCAGCGGAGCCGGAAGCCCGGCGGGGCATCAGGATATCCAGCGCCCGGCCTACCAGTTCGGCGAGCTTGCCGGGTTCCACCACGCCGTCGATCAGGCCCTTGCTGAACAGGTTCTCGGCCACCTGCACGTTGTCCGGGAAGGCTTCGCCGTGCAGCGCCTCGTAAACCCGCGGGCCCAGGAACCCCAGGAGGGAGCCGGGCTCGGCCACGTTGATGTGTCCCAGGGATCCCCAGGAGGCCATGACGCCTCCCGTGGTGGGATGGCGCAGGTAAACCAGGTAGGGCAGGCCTGCCTGCCGGTGGGCCCGGACAGCAGCGGTGATCTTGACCATGGACAGGAACGCCAGGGTGCCTTCCTGCATGCGGGTACCACCGGAGGCGGTGCCCGCCAACAGAGGCAGGCCCTCCACCGTGGCGCGTTCCATCGCAGCCACGATCCGTTCGGCAGCAGCATGGCCGATCGAGCCCGCCAGGAAGGAAAATTCGCTCACGATCAGCGCCACGCGGCGGCCGCGGATCAGGCCGGCACCGGTCAGCACGGATTCGTCAGTGCCGCTGCGGGCCCGCGCCCTGGCAAGGTCGGCCGCGTATTCCTCGCTCAGTGGCGGCTGCTGCGGTTCGACATCCCAGGACGTGAACGAACCGTCGTCCACCACGGCGTCCAGCAGTTCGGCGGCGCTGAGGTGGCGCACCTTTTCCGACGTCGGCATGCTATTCCGCCCCGGCCGGCGCGTCAGTGGCAGCGACCGGAACCAGCCCCAGCCACTCCCTGATGGATCCGCCGTCGGCGTCCAGGAGCGGCGGCGCAGCGTGGTCCTTCACGGTCGTCTCGGCGGCGTCGCCCTGGGCGAAGAACCGCAGCGGCGGACCGGGCAGGCTGACCGTGCCAAGCAGGGGGTGTTCCACATCCACCACCAGGCCCTGCGAGGCCACCTGCTCCCAGGCGTACACCTCATCCAGCGAGCGGACCTTCCCTGCCGGGATCCCGGCGTCGTTCAGCTTCTCCAGCAGTTCCACAGCGCCGTACTCCGCGAAGACGCGTTCGACGGCGGCAATGACCTCCTGGCGGTTCCGCACCCTGTCGGCGTTGCTGGCAAAGCCGGGCGCGGCAGGGTCCAAGCCGAAGGCAGCGGCGAAGGACGCCCACAGCTTCTCGCTGCCCACGCTGATCTGGACGCTGCCGTCCTTGCAGTTGAACAGGCCGTAGGGCGCGATGGACGGGTGGTGGTTACCCTGCGCCTGCGGGACTTCGCCGGCCACTGTGGCGCGCGTGCCCTGGAAGGCATGGACCCCGATGAGGGAGGCGAGCAGCGAAGTGCGCACCACCTTGCCCTGACCGGTGCGTTCGCGTTCAACCAGCGCAGCCAGCACGCCGGTGGCGCCGTTCATGCCCGCCAGCAGGTCGGCGATCGGAACGCCCACGCGCTGCGGATCGTCCGGACCGGACCCCGTGAGGGACATCAGCCCTGCCTCGCCCTGGAGTATCTGGTCGTAGCCGCTGCGCTGGGATTCGGGGCCGTCATGGCCGAAGCCGGTGATGGAGAGGATCACCAGCCGCGGGTTGAGCCCGTGCATGGCGGCAGTGGAGAAGCCCAGCCGGTCCATGACGCCGGGCCGGAAGTTCTCGATCACCACGTCCGCCCGTTCCAGCAGCCCGCGGAGCACTGCCTGCCCGTCGCTGCTCTTCAGGTCCAGGCTGATGGATTCCTTGTTCCGGTTGCAGGACATGAAGTAGGTGGACTGCAGGTCATCCTCGGGGCCCACGAAGGGCGGTCCCCAGCCGCGGGTGTCATCACCGGTTTCGGGGTTCTCCACCTTGATGACGCGGGCGCCGAGGTCGGCGAGCATCATGCCCGCGTGCGGGCCGGCCAGGGCGCGGCTCAGGTCGACGACGGTGTGCCCGGCCAGGGGGCCTTGCTGGCGGTCAGCTGCATTCATGTGCTGGTTCCTTTACTGAAGTGCCGCGGGGTGCCGGCGGCGGATGGAAAGTGTGGTGGCTACAGCCAGCCGGGGACTACCAGGGCCAGCCAGGCGAGGACTGGCCCGGCAACGATGACGATGCCGCTGTAGCCCAGGATCTGCTTGTAGAACTTGTCCTTGTCCACGCCCTCGGGCGCGTTGGCCAGCACCAGGGCGCCGTTGGTGGAGAAGGGCGAGACGTCCACGATGGTGGCGGCCACAGCCAGCGCGCAGATGACCCCGACGGCGCCGATGTCGCCGGTGGACAGGAAGGGCACGGCGAGCGGGATGAGCGCTGCCAGGATGGCGGTGGAGGACGCGAAGGCCGAGACGATGGCCCCAATGAAGCAGATGAGGAGCGCTGCCACCAGGGGCATGCCCATGCCTGCCACGCCGTTGGAAACGAATTCGATGGTGCCCGCTTCTTCCAGCACCCCAACGAAGGTCAGCATGCCGCAGATCAGCAGCACGGTGGACCAGCTGATCTTGTTGATGGCGCCCTTCTGGGCTGCGGGCGAGACGAGGGCCAGGACGATGGCGATGGTGATGGACACGAAGCCGACGTCCATCTTGAAGCCCAGGGCGACGACGGCGAGCACCACCAGGCCGGCGATGGTCACCAGCTGCGGGATCCGCTCGGAGCGTTCCCTGGTGGCGGCAACGCCGTCGCCTGCGGGGTCGCGGGGGCCGTACATTCCGGAGCCGAAGCCCTTGAAGGCGACGTCCGTGCCGGCCTTGGCACCCACGCTGACGGACATTCGCGCTTCGGCCGCCTGCTCCACGAAGTGGCCCACGCGGGATGACAGCAGCGCCCGGCCGCCCAGGACGGCGAAGAGCACCACGGCGATGACGATGTTGAAGATCAGGCTGCTCAGGAACAGCGCCGTGGGGCTGAAGGCCAGGTCCGTCTTGGCGATGATGCCGTTGACTGTGACGCCGTAGACGGCGATGGGCGAGAAGCCGCCGGCCTGGGCACCGTGGATCACCATCATGCCCATCAGCAGCGGGCTGATCTTGTACTTGCCGGCAAAGCTGAGGGCGATGGGGGCAATGATGGCGACGGCGGCCGGGGACAGTGCGCCAACAGCGGTAATGACGGCGGTGATGGCAAACATGACCCAGGGAATGAGGGCCACGCGGCTGCCCACCAGCCGGACGGCGCCGCGGACCAGGAGGTCGATGGTGCCGTTGTTCTGCGCAATGGCGAACAGGTAGGTGACGCCGACAATCGTCAGGAAGAGGCCGCCGGGGAAGTTGGCCAGGATCTCATTCGTGGACATGCCCAGCACCAGGGCGCCCAGCAGGAAGGCGCCCACGAAGGCGAGGGCACCCATATTGAGGGGCAGCACGGTGGCTAACAGGAACATCGCCGCCAGGATGATGATCGATAGAACAGGAGCGGACATCGTTGGTCCTCCATTGGGGAAAGAAAAGTGTGACGTGAGTTACTGGCTCACTGGACTAGCCTCTTAGACAGTGAGTCTATCTGTCAATAGCAGGTCGCTGTATTCTTAGGGGACCGACGATGTAGCGAGGGCTTTGTGGAGAAGACAGCACGGCTGGGACTGGAACGGGTTTCGAGGCCACGGCTTTACGAACAGCTGGTGGAGCAGATCCTTGCCTACATCGAATCGGCACAGCTGAAACCCGGCGACCTCCTGCCGGCAGAGCGCGACCTCGCCGAACGGCTGGGGGTCTCACGCGCCACCCTGGCCCAGGCGCTCGTGGCGCTGGAAGTGCTGGGCGTCATCGATGTCCAGCACGGCACGGGCGCTGTGCTCGCCCGCCGGCCCAGTGTGGCGTCCGTCATCAAGGGCCTCCGGGAACACCGGAGCCGGCTGCCGGAAATCGTCGAGGCGCGAAGCACGCTGGAAGGAAAACTCGCCGCCCTGGCCGCTGCGAGGCGCACGGACGAGGACCTGAAGGCGATCGATCACGCCCTCGAGGTCATGGCCACGGAGATCAGCGACGGCGACCGCGGCACCCGTGGCGATGAGCTCTTCCACGAAGCGATCACCGCAGCCGCGCATTCCTCCGTGCTGGCTCAGCTCATGGCATTCATCGCCGAGATGATCCTGGAAACGCGGATGGAGTCCCTCGGCCAGCCGGGGCGGCCGGAACAGTCACTGGCCTCGCACCGGCGGATCGCCGACGCCATCCGGGACCAGGACCCGGAGGCCGCAGCGGAGGCGATGCTGGCGCACATCGAACTGGTGTCCGACGTCGAACTCCTGCGCTGACCCGGCTCCCCCATCCGCGGCTTAACGGCAGATGCCCTATCAGATTTGGTTCCTAAAACCGGGTTTTAGGAACCAAATCTGATAGGGCATCCGGGGTGGGGGCGGTCAGTACCCGTAACTCGAGGATGAGTACGACGCCAGCCCGATAATGAGCAGGAGCCAGAAGCCGCCGTATCCCAGCAGGCAGAGGTAGCCCAGGACCAGGCCGGTGATGGACATGCCCTTGCCCGCAGGTTCGCGCTTGAGGGCCATGTGGCCGGTGATGACGGCGGCCAGCTGCGGAAGCATCAGCCATCCCATGATGACGGACGCGATGCCGCACACCATGCTGGCGATACTGAGGGTCTTCGGTTCGGCCTGC
Source organism: Pseudarthrobacter chlorophenolicus A6 (assembly GCF_000022025.1). Taxonomy (GTDB): domain Bacteria; phylum Actinomycetota; class Actinomycetes; order Actinomycetales; family Micrococcaceae; genus Arthrobacter; species Arthrobacter chlorophenolicus. The sequence goes on along the minus strand of NC_011886.1, from coordinate 289,381 downwards.
ATTCCGTAGTAGGCCGGCTGTCCGTACTGGCCCTGCTGCCCGTAGGGGTCCGGCCGGGCGTAGGGGCTGGCGCCGCCATACTGGTTGCCGTACTGGTCATTGCCATACTGCGGGCCCCCGTACTGGTTGCTGCCGTACTGCGCGGAAAGGCCCGGATAGAGCGGCGGCGGGGGAATGTCAGAGCCCGGCGCGCTGGACCCTTGCGGCGGCACGAACGGCGGCGGTTCATACCCCGACGGCGGCGCGGGCGGAGTGCCGTCGCTGCCGGACGGGTTGTGCCACTGGGAGTCAGGGCGCTGGGAAGGCTGGTCAGTCATGGTTGTCCCCCTGGAAATGTTGCTTCCAGCCTATCGCCTGCAGCGGGTTTCCGGGTGCCGTCAGTGCAGGACAAGCTTGACTGCCAGGCCAAGCATGACGATGCCGATTCCAAGGTCCAGGAACCGCCAGGTGCGCGGGTTGCCGAGCACTCCGGACAGCGCCCTGGCCCCGTACCCCAGCGCGGAGAACCAAGCGATACTGCCGGCAACGGCGCCGCCGGCGAAGACCCACCGGAGGTCCGGGCCCTGCTGGTTGGCCAGGCTGCCCAAAAGCACCACCGTGTCGAGGTAGACATGGGGGTTCAGGAAGGTCAGCGCCACCGTACTGGCCACCACCGATCCCTTGGACCGGGGTGTGCCCTGCGCAAGGGCTGACGGTCTCAGCGCCGAGATGAAAGAGCGCACCGCGAACCAGGCCAGGTAGGCAGCTCCGCCCCATCGAAGAACTTCCAGGGCTTCGGGAAAGCGCGTCACCAGCGCACCGATGCCGGCGGTACCGCCCAGGATCAGCGCAGCATCGCCGGCCATGCACACCGCGACCACCAGGCCGATGTGCTCACGGCGGACACCCTGGCGGAGCACGAAGGCATTCTGGGCACCGATGGCCACAATCAGCGCCAGCCCCGTCAGCATCCCGGTGATTCCCGTCATCAACATGCCTTCGACGGTACGGACCGCAGCGTCTGAAGACAAACGATTGATTCTATGTCTACATTAGAATTTCTTCATGAATCTCGAGCATCTTCGTGCACTCATGGCCGTCATTGACGAAGGCACTTTTGAGGCAGCGGCCGATCTCCTGCGCGTCACCCCGTCCGCCGTCAGCCAGCGGATTAAGGCGCTGGAGGCTTCCACCGGGCAGGTCCTGGTGCGCCGGCGGGTTCCGTGCATTCCCACCGACGCCGGGTCAGTTCTGCTCCGGATGGCCCGCCAGGTGCAGGTCCTCGAGGCGGAAGCATCAACCGCGCTGGGCACCGCCACGGCCTCCCGCGCCGTCCTGCCGGTGGCCATCAACGCGGATTCGCTGGCCACCTGGTTCGTCCCCGTCCTCGCTGTGGCAGCCACCTGGCAGGACACCACCCTGGACCTTCACGTCGAGGACCAGGGTTTCAGCAGCCAGCTCCTGCGACAGGGTGACGTCATGGGTGCCGTCACCTCCGATCCCGTCCCCGTCAGCGGTTGCCGGGTGGAGTTGCTGGGCCACATGCGGTACATCCCGGTGGCCGCGGCCGCCCTGCGTCAACGGTTCGCCAAGGGCAATACGGTGGACTGGGCTCGGATGCCGGTCCTGAAATTCAATGCCAAGGACAACCTGCAGCGCGGGCTGCTCGCGGCGAGAGGCGTTGGGCAGGTTCCGCCCACCCACACGGTTCCGTCGTCGGAAGGGTTCCTCGCGGCCATCAAAGCCGGCCTGGGGTGGGGCATGCTCCCAGAACTGCAGCTGGGCAACGAGCTGGCCGACGGTTCCCTGGTCCTCCTTGGGAAGAACGCCCATGAGGATGTGCCGCTCTACTGGCAGTCGTGGTCACTGGATTCGGAGCGGCTCCGCCGGATGGGCGAAGCGGTCCGGGATGCCGGCCTTGGCAAGCTGCGCACAGCCGCTCCGGAGAATGGCCGCAGCGCCGGCAGCAAACTCAGCGCGTCCAGAACGGCAGGACGTAGACCGCAAAAATGACGAAGGCCGCCAGGAGGGCGAGCCGGCCCGCGCTGGTGCCGCCCCGCGCCTGCGGTTTCCCGCTCCGGTTCCGGCCGGCAGCGGTTCGGGCCGCTCCGCCGGTGCCTGCAGCCGGGATGGCACGCCCCGCGGGATGCCGGGAAACACTGCCGCTCCGGCTCCGGTCAGGACCCGCTGCCCGCTGGTTTTCCGGGCTGCGGGGGCCAGCACCCGGATTGCCCGTCCGCGGTCCGGCGTTGCCTGGACCGGCCGGCGGGAGGCCGCCCGCAGGCCGCACCACCGTTCCCGGCCTGACATTCCGGAACGCCGTGATGCCGGGCTCCTGTTCGTGGGTAAGTTCCTCCCCCAGGTGGGCATAGAGTCCCACCACGGTTTGATGGTCCAGCACCGGCGGCAGCGCCTCGATGGCACCCACCACGCGCTGGCTGCCTGCGACGGCAACATCGGAGTTCGTCACGCCAAAGAGGTCAGGCTGGGCGGCCATGCAGATCAGCGGCCGGACCAGCCGGCGGTGCGGCGGCGCCAGCACGGAGGCGACGGCGGCGCACTGCGCCAATGCGCCTTCCACTGCCTGGGTCCGCGCATACCGGCCCTGCCAGAGCACGCCGGATGCCACCCGCACCTCACCGGTCCAGTTTTTGGAATCGACCACCACCACGCCGCCTGGCCCCACCAGGACATGGTCCAGGTTGGCCTTGGGCCGGCCGGGCCAGTGCACGTCATGCAGCACGTACCAGCCATGCGGAGCCAGTTCGCTGAGCTTGTCCGCCACCACACGCTCGCCCACGGCACCCGCATCCCACGCCTTTGTGGAGCGTTCGGCCGCATCCAATCGGCGCTTAAGCCTGGCTACCCGCTCAGCGGCCAGCCTGGACTGTTCGGCTGCCCCGTCTCCTGCCCCCATGGTGCGTCCCTGCTTCCGTGCCGGACGGGCGAAGGGCGGCAGGCCGCCGTCGTCCGCTGCTGTGGTTGTTCGGACCGGGAGGCGGTGGATAGCCTTCCGGATTTTCCGAAAGTAACAGCGCGCGCAGGGGCCGGTATATAGGTACTTTGCGGGGCATGTACTCAGGTTGGCTACTTGGTTAACGGCACGGTTTCGATGACGTGCCGCCGTCACAGGGGCCGGAATGTGGGCCTGCCGTTTTGACTCCGGCGAGGTTCTGGCATGCTAGGTCCCATGGCTAGCCGCGCGGGTACAGTTGCCCAACCCCAGGACCTTGTTGACATCACAGCGCTCCTCGACGCGTACTACGACATCTCGCCGGACCTGGATGACCCAGGCCAGCGCGTGGTGTTCGGCACGTCGGGCCACCGCGGATCGAGCCTGAAGGCCTCGTTCAATGAAAAGCACATCGTGGCCATCACCCAGGCCATCGTCGAGTACCGGGCGGCGCAGGGCGTCACCGGCCCCCTGTTCCTGGCCAAGGACACCCACGCACTGAGCGAGCCGGCACAAAACTCGGCCCTCGAGGTCCTTGCCGCCAACGGCGTCCAGGTCCTGGTCGACGCCCGGCACGGCTACACGCCCACCCCGGCACTGAGCCACGCGATCCTGACCTACAACCGGAACGCCGGCGCCGGCGCCCCGCAGGCAGACGGCATCGTGGTCACTCCCAGCCACAACCCGCCGCAGGACGGCGGCTTCAAGTACAACCCGCCGCACGGCGGCCCCGCCGACTCGGACGCCACCGGCTGGATCGCCAACCGCGCCAACGAGCTGCTGGAAAACGGCCTGCGCGGCGTCAAGCGCATCCCGCTGGCCGACGCCCAGGCAGCCGACACCACCGGCAAGTTCGATTTCCTCTCCAGCTACGTGGACGACCTTCCGTCCGTCCTGAACCTGGACGCCATCCGCGACGCCGGAGTCCGGATCGGGGCCGACCCCATGGGCGGCGCGTCCGTGGACTACTGGGGCGAGATCGCCGAACGCCACCACCTGGACCTCACCGTGGTGAACCCCACCGTGGACCCGCAGTGGGCCTTCATGACCCTCGACTGGGATGAGAAGATCCGCATGGACTGCTCATCGCCGTCGGCCATGGCCTCGCTCATCCAGCGGATGACCGTAGGTGCTGACGGGTCCACCGCCTACGACATCGCCACGGGCAACGACGCGGACGCGGACCGGCACGGCATCGTTACGCCGGACGGCGGCCTGATGAACCCTAACCACTACCTCGCCGTGGCCATCGACTACCTGTACCGGAACCGCAGCGGCTGGAACCCGGCCTCGGTGGTGGGCAAGACCCTGGTGTCCTCCTCCATCATTGACCGCGTGGCAGAAAGCCTGGGCCGCAAGCTGGTTGAGGTTCCGGTGGGCTTCAAGTGGTTCGTGCCCGGCCTGCTCTCCGGCGAAGGAGCCTTCGGCGGAGAGGAATCTGCAGGAGCATCCTTCAACAAGCTGGACGGCAGCGTCTGGACCACTGACAAGGACGGCATCCTGCTGGCACTGCTGGGATCCGAGATCACCGCCGTGACCGGCAAGTCGCCGTCCCAGCTGTACAAGGGCCTCACGGACCAGTTCGGCGCACCCGTCTACGCCCGGATCGACGCCGCCGCCACGCGTGAGCAGAAGTCGGCACTCGGCAAGCTCTCGCCGTCGGACGTCACTGCCACTGAACTGGCGGGCGAGGCGATCACCGCCAAGCTCACCGAAGCTCCCGGCAACGGCGCCTCCATTGGCGGCCTGAAGGTGGTCACGGAGAACGCCTGGTTCGCTGCCCGCCCGTCCGGCACCGAGGACGTCTACAAGATCTACGCCGAGTCCTTCAAGGGCGAGGAACACCTGAAGCAGGTCCAGGCAGAAGCCAAGGCCCTGGTGGACAGCGTCATCGCCTGACTTAACGCCAGATGCCCTATCACTTATGGTCCCCATCCATGCCGGATGGGGACCATAAGTGATAGGGCATCTTGGGTTTAAGGGGTTAGACGGTGCGGACGGCCTCGTCGTAGGAGAACTTGGGCTTGGCGGCGCCCCATGCTTCTTCGCCGGGCTGGCCGATGTTGACCACCAGGAAGCTCTTCTGGTCGCCGGCCGGGAAGAAGGCGGCGTCGATGGCGGCGAAGTCAGCGCCGGTCATGGGGCCTGCGGCGAAGCCGAGTGAGCGGACGGCAAGGATGAAGTAGCCGGCCTGCAGGTGGGCATTGTTGTTGCCGGTGCTGGCGGCCAGGGCGGGATCGGCGTCGTACATGGCCTTGGGGGCGTTGTAACCGGGGAGGAAGCTGTCCCACTTGCCGGCCCAGTCCGTCTCGTAGCTGAGGATGGCCACCAGCGGAGCGGAGGCGGTCTTGGCCTGGTTGCCGCGGGAAAGGGTGTCCACCAGGGTGGCGCGGGCCTCGTCCGAGCGGACGTAAGTGACGCGCAGCGGCTGGGAGTTGAATGCGGTGGGGCCGAACTTGGTCAGTTCGTAGATGGCCTGGGCCTGCTCCTCGGTGACTTCACCGGTGAAGGAGTTGGCGGTGCGGGCCTGGGCGAAGATGGCGTCAACGGCTGCCGAATCGATAACCGCTTCTTCATGGGCAATGGTCATTCGCGTACCTTTCGCTGCGGCTCCCCCGCCTGCCGGGTGGGCCTCTGGTTGCTTTCCATAGTTGCAACTTCAACTGCTTGCCGCCTCTTCCCGTGACGGCAGGTGACGTTGCCCACAGCTGCCCCTGCTGCACACCGGCAGCCAACCTGCGGCGGCCTCGCCGACGGCCGGGCGACGGCGGCCCGCCCGGGGAGGGGCTGGCGGTATTCTGGAGCAAGTTGATCTTCGCCCCCTCGCGGCACCCCCTGAAAGGCATTCCTTCCCATGAGCATGCTCGGAATCAAATGGAAGCTGCACGGCACCGGCAAAACCATCAAGCCCGGCCATGTGGTGGCCCCCGATGAGCGCCTGGCCTGGCCGCTGACCATCGGCGTGGGCATGCAGCACGTGGTGGCCATGTTCGGCGCCACGTTCCTGGTGCCCATCATCACGGGCATGCCGCCGGCCACCACCCTGTTCTTCTCGGGCATCGGGACGCTGCTGTTCCTGGTGGTCACCAAGGGCCGCGTGCCCAGCTACCTCGGCTCGAGCTTCGCGTTCATCGCACCCATCACCGCCTCCCAGACGCAGTTCGGCATTCCCGGCGCCCTGGGCGGCGTTGTCCTCGCCGGTGCCACCCTCGCTCTGGTGGGCGCCGTGGTGCAGAAGTTCGGCGCCGGCTGGATCAACCGGCTCATGCCGCCCATCGTCACCGGCGCCATCGTGGCGCTGATCGGCCTGAACCTGGCCCCGGCCGCCAAGCAGAACTTCGACGCCGCCCCCATCACCGCCGTGATCACCCTGGCCACGATCATCCTGGTCAGCGTCCTGTTCCGCGGGATCCTGGGCCGGCTGAGTATCCTGGTGGGCGTGGTGGTGGGCTACCTCGTGGCCATGCTCCGCGGCGAGGTCAGCTACGACAAGATGGACGCCGCCGCGTGGGTGGGCCTGCCGCATTTCCAGACCCCGGAGTTCCACATCGGTGTACTGGGCCTGTTCGTCCCCGTGGTGCTGGTGCTGGTGGCCGAGAACATCGGCCACGTGAAGTCCGTGGCCGCCATGACGGGCCAGAACCTCGACGGCGTCTCCGGGCGCGCGCTGATGGCCGACGGCGCTGCGACGGTCCTCGCCGGCTTCGGTGGCGGATCCGGCACCACCACCTACGCCGAGAACATCGGCGTCATGGCCGCCACCAAGGTCTATTCGACGGCGGCATACTGGGTGGCGGGGATGTTCGCCATCCTGCTGAGCTTCTCCCCGAAGTTCGGCGAGCTCATTGCCACGGTCCCGCCCGGTGTGCTGGGCGGTGCAGCCACCATGCTGTACGGCATGATCGGCATCCTGGGCGTCAAGATCTGGGTGCAGAACAAGGTGAACTTCTCCAACCCCGTCAACCTGACCACGGCCGCCGTCGCGCTGATCATCGGCATCGCCGACTACACCTGGACCATCGGGGACCTGAAGTTCACCGGAATCGCCCTGGGCTCCGCCGCGGCACTGGTGATCTACCACGGCATGCGGGCCATCGCGAAGGCCCGCGGAACAGTGGCCGAGCCCGAAACCGAGCAGGGCGGGCTGCCCCCGGCGGTCAAGTCTGCACTGAACGCGGCAACGAAGCGCGGCCCCAAGAAGCGCTGAACCCCGCACCGGCCCCGTTCAGGTAGCCGTTCCGGGCACCCCGTGTAGGGTGAAAAGACGTAAAGCACTACGTCTGGGGGATCAAATGCTTGAGAGTTTCATGCGCCTGCCGAAATCGCCGCCGCCGGCAAACCACCGCCACGTCCAGCAGGCCGACCTGCCAGCAGAGCAGATCTACACCCTGGATCCGGTACCTCTAAGCCGCGTGGCAGGATGCGTCCTCGCGGTCCTCCTCAGCGGCTGGATGCTGGCAGTGCCAATTGCCCTGATCGACCGCCTCAAGGACGCTTCCGGGCCCGGAACCGCCGTCCTGACCGGGGGCATTATCGCCTTCGCTTTGGTCACCGCGGGCCTCGGCGGTTTCCGCTTCTTCAACGCCAGGGACGTCCGAAGGCGTTTGTCCGGCGCCCTTATCGCGGCCCTGGCTGCAGCCGTCACCGCGGCAGCAGCTTCTGCGCTGCTGCCCGAATACGGCCTGCTGCTGGCTGTTCCGGGCCTGTTGGCAGGAGTGCCTGCGCTCGTCGCGCTGGCAACGGACCACCGCAGGCACCGCGCTCCCGGTACCGGGAACTAGGCGGCCTGCCCCTGCGTTGCCGGGCCCCCCGTCATACCAGGATTCACCCCGGCCACGGGGTGGCCGGGCGGGAAAGGTCCCGGCCGGCCCAGCCCGAAGATCGGCCCGGGCTGCGGACGCTTGGCGGTCAGCGATTCGTCCTCAGGATGCAGGATCCGCCTCAGGATCCACGGTACGAAGTACTGCCGCGCCCACACCAGGTCCTCTGCCCGCGCGTGCTTCCAGCCCTGGTCCGGAAGCGGTTTGGGCTGGAAGGGCTCCAGGCTGTGCGGGACGCCCAGGGCGTTGAGCGTGGCCACGGCAACCGAGTGGTGGCCCAGCGGGGAAAGGTGCAGCCGGTCCGGGTCCCACATGGACGCGTGCTGGAGTTCCGGCAGGCACCAGAGGTCCACCATGATGCAGTGGTGCCGGGCACCGATGGTGTGGATGTTCTCGTTGTAGACGGCCACCTTGCCGCGGATAGTACTGAAGACGGGCGTGTTGCCCCAGTCCGGCCCGGCGTAGAGGAGGACGGTGGCACCGGTGGCGGACAGCACCCCGACGGCGGCGTCCAGCTTTTCGGCCAGCTTGTCCGGGTTGCCGTGCTTGAAAAGGATGTCATTCCCGCCGCCTGACATGGCAATCAGGTCCGGCTTCAAAGCCAGGGCAGGTGCCAGCTGCCGGTCCAGGATCTGCCGCAGCAGCAGTCCGCGCACGGCAAGGTTGGCGTAGGCGAAGTCCGGCTGCCCGTCGCTGAGTTCCTCCGCCGCCCGGTCCGCCCAGCCGCGCAGCCCACCCAGGCTGCGCGGTTCCGGATCGCCAATACCTTCGGTGTAGGAGTCCCCCAGGGCGACGAAACGGTGCCAGGGATGCAGCACCTGGCCCTCGCCCGTCCTGTTCAGCCCACGATCGTCGGTGATCATGCCGTTCTCCTTCCCGCGGTTGGACGCGGGCGCTGCTTCCTTGCAGCCCCCGCCCTTGGGGCGCCTTGTGAGGCGTGCCCCAGCTCACCCGCCGGCGCAGGCTGGAAGCCCGTGACGCCGTCGTACGTTTCCGGCGGTGGTGCCGCCGGCGCTGGACCGGGACGGCCCATCCCCGCATTGGGCACGACGACGTTGAGCGCCGCATCCCGCAGGTCCAATTCGTGATGGACTGCCTGGGTCTGCAGGAACGTCAGCGCGCCCTCACGGCTCAGCCCGTACTCGTTCATGAGGCTGCGGACAGCCAGGTCCACCAGCACCAGAGAGCTTTGCACGACGGCGATGCCCGCGGTGGCCTCGGCACGCTCGCCGACGCGCACCACCACGCGCAGCGCCCCGGCCACCTGGCGGACGTACGTGCGGCACCGGACGAGGTCGTCGCTGGTGAAAGTGTGCGCGGCGGCCGCGTAGAGGTTGATGGCGGCACTCGCCCCGCCCTCGGAGGCGATGGGCGCGGACAGCACGGACTGCACACCGTGGGCCGCGGCGGCACTGGAGTATCCGGGCCAGCGCCAGTCCCGGCTGAGGTCGGAGAGAAGGACGAACTCGCCGGTGCGCATGGCTTCCATGACGGGGCCGTCCGCGAACGAACATTGCTCGCGGTCTGCCTCGCGCGCCTGCTCGGTGCTCGCCGCGAGGGTGTGGGATTTTCCCAGCCTGAAGAGGGTGGCCGCCCAGCCGATGTCGCGCTGTTCACCCTTGACGTCGCGCATGAACTCATGGGTGACTTCCCAGAGGTAGTTCTCAACGTCCTTGCTGTCGAAAACGGGCTCCGGGGGCGATGGAAGCGGTCCCCAGCCAACCTGCCCCGTGGGTTCAGCGGCCATGTTCCACGCCTAAGGTTGAAACGCTGAGGCCCACTGCAAAACCTCCTCTAAGAATACGACCCGAAAGCGCCGTATTGGGAGGTCCGGACCGCAGGTTTAGGGGAACCCGCAGCCACGCGGGCCGGCGCGGCGTACATGGTGTGGCTGGGTGCGTCCCCGCTGTGGAAAAGCCGGAACGCGGGACAGGCCGCTGCCTCCATGCCGGCCGCCTCAGGCGAACCTGCAGGCACCCCTGCGGACGGGCGTCCTGCTGGCGGGCGTCCGCTGCCTCCTGTCCGTGCTGTGGTTCGCCGGGCTGATCTTCGGCGCCGGCTACGCGTCCAGGTGGCTCAATGGCCCCCGCAGCGTCCGGGTGATCGACCGGATCACCGGAACCGTCCTGGTGGGTTTCGGGCTCAAGCTCGCGCTTGAACCGCGGCACTGACGGCCCGCCTCCTAGCGCACGTCGATGTCCAGCGCCTGGAACCCGTCCGCCGAATGCCGGCCCACCAAAATCCGGAACGTACCCGGCTCAACCTGCCAGCCGCCGTCGTAATGGGCGAAGGCGCGCCCCGGAATCCTGACCTCCACGCTGGACGTCCCGCCGGCTGCCAGATGGGTTCCGGCGTAGCCTGCGAGCCAGCGCACGGGCCGCTCCACCGCTGACTCCGGGCGCTCAAGGTAGACCTGCACCACCTCGCGGCCCGCCCGCGTACCGGTGTTCCGGACGGGGACGTGGACCACCACGTCCTTGCCGGCGGGAACGGCCTGGGAAGCGTGCGGCGTGCAGAGCTCGAATGTGGTGTAGCCCAGTCCGTAGCCGAAGGGCAACGCCGGGGCCGCGCCACCGGCGGCCTGCTGCTTCAGCCAGGCCCGGTACCCCACATGGATGCCCTCGGAATAGACCACCTTGCCGTCCATGGGCGTGGTGTCCAGTACCGGGACGTCTTCCAGCGCCGCTGGCCAGGTGGTGGGCAGGCGGCCGCCAGGTTCCTCGGCACCGAGGAGGATGTCCGCGATGGCGCGGCCGAACTCCTGTCCCCCGAACCAGCCCAGCAGCACCGCCCCAACCTTGTCCAGCCATGGCATAAGCACCGGCGAGCCGGAGTTCACCACCACCACGGTGCGCGGATTGGCGGCGGCCACGGCTTCCACCAGCCGGTTCTGGTGGCCGGGGAGGTCGAGGTCCTTGCGGTCGAAGCCTTCGGACTCAATGGCGGCGCTGGTGCCCACCACCACCACGGCAACGTCCGCAGTCCTGGCCGCCTCCACGGCGGCGTCGATTTCGGCCTGCGGGTCCGCCACCACGGTTTCCTCGCCCAGCAGGATCGCGGTGAACGGGATGGCTTGATCAGCCGGCAACTCGAAGAGCGCCTCGATCCGCACCCGCTCACCGGCCTCGGTTTCGATGGCGTGCACGGTCTTGGGTGGGTCGAAGAGTGCTGCGCCGAGGACTTCGGTCTCGTCCTCGATGTCCCCGTTGAAGACCTCCTGCCCGCGGAGCGAGAGGCGGATTCTGCCCACGGTACCCAGGCCCAGGTGGTGTGTGCCCGCCGAGGGTGCCGTCCAGTCGGTTTCCATCCGGATGGCGGCGGCGCCCTCAGGGATGCCGATCCCGAACCAGATCAGGTGGGATGCCAGCCGGTCCTCGCCGGAAAGTTCCGTGCCGTCAGCGGCCAGGAACGTTACGCGCAGGCCGGGGACGTTGGACACCGGGTTGTGGAGCGAGGTCCGCGGGAAGGCCTGCAGGCCTTCGGCCACCTTGGCGCCGCGGTGGTAGGAGATGGCAACGTTGGCGGGCAGGGCCTCGCGCAGGCCCTCCAGCGGTGAGATGTTCTGTTTGGGCATGACGGTGGCGCTGCCGCCGCCCTGGGTGCGTGCTTCTTCCGCGTTGTGGCCGCTCACGGCCACACTGCCCAGCGCCGCGGGGTCCAGGGGCAGCAGGCCGTCCTTGTTGCGGACCAGGACGGCGCCGCGGACGGCCACTTCGCGGGCGACGGCGGGGGCGTTGAGGGGTGCCGGCAGTTCCGTCACGGCGGGGCTGACGCCGTCGAGCGAACCTACGCGCGCGGCCAGCCGGAGGATGCGGACCACTTTGTCCAGGATGGCGGTGCGGCTGACGCGGCCGTCCCCGACGGCGGCCAGGAGCTTGGGTCCCCAGTGACCCACGGGGCCCGGCATCTCCAGGTCCTGGTGGGCGTTGGCGGCGTCAACGGAGCGGACGCCGGTCCAGTCGGACACCACGACGCCGTCGAATCCCCATTCTGTGGACAGCGGGGTTTCCAGAAGGTCGTTTTCGCTGGCGGTGGTGCCGTTGATGGAGTTGTAGGAGCTCATCACCAGCCAGGCACGGGCCTCGGTGACGGCGTCCTCGAAGGCGGCGAGGTAGAGCTCCCGCAGGGGCCGCTCGTCCACCACCGAGTCGGAGGTGAAACGGTCGGTTTCGGCTTCGTTCGCCAGATAGTGCTTGGGAGTGGCTCCAACCCCCATGGACTGCACGCCGGCCACGTACCCGGCGGCGATGGTGGCCGTTAGCCGGGGGTCTTCGCTCATGCACTCGAAGTGCCTGCCGCCCAGCGGGGAACGGTGCAGGTTGATGGTGGGGCCCAGTACTGCGTGGACGCCTTTGCGCCGGGCTTCCTGGCCCAGGACCTGGCCGTAGCGGCGGGCCAGATCGACGCTCCACGTTGCGGACAGGGCGGACGACGACGGAAGCGAAACCGAGTCGTGCCGTTCATCAAAGTCCTCTCCGCGGACGCCGGCGGGGCCGTCGGACATCACCACGCGGGACAACCCGATGGCGGGAAGAGCGTGCGTGGACCAGACGTCCGCGCCGGTGAGCAGCTGGACCTGCTGCTCCAGGGTGAGGCTTTCCGCAAGGTCCCTGATCCGGGCTTCGGCGTCCGGGGAGCCGACGGCTGGGACGGTGGCGGCGGCGGGCAGGGTGGGATTCATAAGAGCTCCTTCACTTAGTGCAAAGATCGTAGCCGTAAAAACCGAGTATGACTAGGCTTTCGCTGGACTCAGTGAAATACACTGGCTCCCGTGACCCCGAACAAGCCGCGCGGACCCTACGCCAAGGGAGCAGAGCGCCGCGAACAGATCATCCAGACCGCAACCGACGTGTTCGCCACTGATGGCTTCGAGGGCACCGCCCTCAAGCGGGTGGCTGAGCTGGTGGGCGTCAGGGAGGCCACCCTCTTCCACTACTTCAGCGGCAAGCAGGAACTGCTGACCGCGGTCCTGGCAGAGCGGGACCGGCGTGGGCTTGCAGACACTCCGGCTAAGGAGGCTGGGCTGGCGCTGATGGCTCCGATAGCCGCCAGGAACCGGACCCAGCCCGGGCTCACCACGCTCTACGCGGTAGCTTCCGCCACGGCCAGCAACCCCGGACATGATTCTCACGGCTACTTCCAGGAGCGGTTCGCCTCCGTGGTCCGCGCCCTGGAGGACGACATCCGGGAACGGCAGGCGGCCGGCGGAGTCAGGTCCGATGTTTCGGCCAACGACCTGGCCAGGCTGGTGGTGGCCGTGTCCGACGGGCTGCAGCTGCAGTGGCTCTACGACAAGGACGTGGACATGGCAGCCGGGCTCACCACCTTCATCGACGTCCTCCTCAAGCCGCCCGCCTGATCCCTTTGCGTCGGGCCGGCCGGCAATCCGCTCGAGAGCAGTGCCGCGCGGTCCGGCCTGCGGCCTAACCGGCGATGGCGTTGCCGGCGAGGGTGGCTTCGATGACCGCGGGGGAAAGCACGTGCTGGGTGACCATCTGGCTGGCCCCCAGGATGGCCGCCTGGCCGCCGGCCATGGAAATGCCGATACGCAGGTGCGTGGTGGCCAGCGGCAGCGACCGCCGGTACACCACTTCGCGGATGCCGGCCACGAGGTGCTCACCCGCCTCCCCCACGCTCCCGCCAATCACGATCATGGACGGATTCAGCAGGTTGACCACGGTGGCCAGTACGTCACCAACGTCGCGGCCGGCCTGGCGCAACGCCTGGATGGCCTGCAGGTTACCTTCGGCCACGAGCCGCAGGACGTCACTGCCCGTCTTGGCTTCCAGCCCGTGGGCCTGGAGCTGGTTCGCGACGGCGGGACCTGACGCGAGCGCCTCCAGGCACCCGTAGTTGCCGCAGCGGCACAGGACGTCGTCGCCGCGGGGGACGCGGACGTGCCCAAGGTCGCCGGCGGTGCCGTTGGCGCCGCGCTGCAGCTCGCCGCTGCTGATGATGCCGGCGCCGATTCCTGTGGCCACTTTGATGAACAGGAAGTTGTCGTGTTCAGGCCAGTGCGCCGTGCGTTCGCCGAGCGCCATGATGTTCACGTCGTTGTCCACCAGCACGGGAACGGGCAGCTGCCGCTGGACGTAGGGGACGACGTCGAAGCCGTCCCAGCCGGGCATGATGGGCGGCTTGACCGGGCGTCCGGTGTCGTGTTCAACGGGTCCCGGAAGGCCGATTCCGACGCCGGCGAGGTCGCCCAGCTCGCGCCCTGCTTCGGCCAGGAGTTCCTTGCCGGCGGCGATGACGCGGCCCAGGACAACGGCCGGGCCGTCCGCCACTTCCTGCGCAAACCGGCGTTCGCCGAGGATGCTGCCGCCCAGGTCGGTGACGGCAACAATCACATGGGTGGCTCCGACGTCGACGGCCAGCACCACGCGGGCCTCGGGCTTGAAGGCAAAGCGCGACGGCGGCCTGCCGCCGCTCGAGTTCGCCTCGCCGGCCGGGCCCACGAGGCCGGAGCCGATGAGGGCGTCAATGCGGGACGCCACGGTGGACCGGGCAAGCCCGGTGGTGAGGGCCAGCTCGGCACGGGTCCGCGCCTGGCCGTCACGAAGAAGCTGGAACAGGTCACCAGCGCGCGAAAGGTTGCCGGCGTCGGCTTCCCTTGCAGGCAATTTTCCTGTGGCTGGAGTCATGTACAAGTCATAACACGCGGACTTGGCCCTGTCACGAATGCAGAAGACTGATTTGAAGCAAACAACTTTTGCTTGACTCTCGTCAAAAGTCGTCCTAGGTTGTGACCAGGAGCACATCACCCCTGCCGATGCAGCAGATTGACGGCATCGATCAGCCTCCGCATCCGAGTCCGCCTACAAAGAGGTAACTGACTTGCCAAGCCAGACACAGCCCGCCGGCCCGCCCCTCGGGGTAGGCATCCTGGGCGCCGGTCCTGTCACCCAGGCCATCCACCTCCCCGCCCTCGCCCGACTCCGCGACATCCTCGAAGTACGCCACATCATGGATGTGGATGAGTCCCTGGCCGCGTCCGTCGCAGCCCGCGTCGGCGCCACGTCCAGCAGCAGCATGGACGCCCTGCTCGGCGATGATGCCGTGGACATCGTTGCCATCTGCAGCCCCCACCAGTTCCACGCCGAACAGGTCATCGCCGCCTGCCGGGCCGGCAAGAAGGCCGTCCTGTGCGAGAAGCCGTTCGCCATGAACGCAGGCGAGGCGGCGCGCATCTCAGAGGTCAGCGCCGAAACGGGCGTTCCCATTGTGGTGGGTGCCATGCACACCTTCGATCCGGGCTGGCTTGCAGCGGAAAGGCACTGCGAAGACCTGCCCGAGACGGCACACACCATCCGCTCCTCCATCGTGCTTCCGCCCAACGCCCGGTTCGAAGACTTCGCCACGGAGATTGTGACCCGCCCCGCGGCCGGGACGCCGGACTACGCGGACATCGACGTCATCAAAGCCATGATGCAGGGCGGGATCATGGGGCTCGCCATCCATGACCTTCCCCTGGTCCGCCGGTTCACCCCGGACTTCAAGGACATCCAGGTGCTGCAGGCCCGGCACGTCAGGCCCTTCGGCTACGCCATCTCACTGCGCACCCCCACGCGTACCATCGAACTGCGGGCCGCCATGAACAGCACCTGGCAGCCGGAATGGAGCTTCGAGGCCATCGCCGACCACAGCGCGCTGCGGATCGATTTCACTCCTTCCTACGTCCAGGCGGGCTCCGCCACCGCCACCTTCAGCCGGGGCACCGAAACCACCACCTTCGGCCCCTACAGCCACAACGGCTACGAAGGGGAGTGGCGCGAGCTGGCAGAACTGGCGCGTGGAACCAAGCAGCCGCCGTCCGCGCAGACCCTGATCGATGACCTCACCTTCGCCCTGGCCATCGCGGACGCAACCGTGGACAGTGTCGCCGCAGACCACCACCGCCGGCCCGGCCCGATTGCCGCAACCGCAGGAGCGTCAGCATGAGCGCCACCTACTCCGTCGCAGCAACCCCCGCCGCCGAGGAGGCCGGGGCCGTCGCCCTGGCCGTGGCGTCGCTGCCGGCAACCTTCAGCCCGGCAGCGGACGGTGCCGCCGCCCCGGACGTCGCCGCCATCGCCGGCGGACCCGGCTGGACCGCAGAAGCCCTGCACGCCATCGAATCCGGCAGCCGCGGCGTCCTGGTGGTCAACCCCGTCCCCGAGGACACCGCACAGCTGTCCGCCGCCGCCGAAGCCGCGGACACCGCCGTCGTCCTGGACCTGCGCTGGGCCTCCAACCCGGCGCTGGTCTCCCAGGACGGCGGACCGGACGCCCGGGAAGCGTTCCGTAGTGCGCTGGGCACGGCAGCCATGCTGGACAGCGTCGCCACGGCGGCCCCCGGCACGGACCCGCAGCGGCTCCTCGGCGAGCACCTCGCCGCACTGCTGGAGGTGACCGGAACGCTCGACGCCGTGTCCCTGCTGCAGAGCGGGACCACCGGCTACACGTTCAGCGGAAGACTCGCCAACGGCGCCCCGATGTCCGCCCACGGCGTGCTGACCGCGGCCCGTCCCGCCGGCGTCGACATCCGGCTGTGCACGGCCGACGGCGGCGTCAGCGTCCGGCTGCCCGAACCGGCCGCCGCCTGGCCCGCCGAAGTCCGGGTCACCGGGCCGCACGGCGGACTTTTGCTTCCCACCCTGTACGAATCAGCCCACCGGGCGGCCTGGCGCCGCCTCAAGGAGCACCTCACAGCCGGCACCCGGCCGGACGACCTCATCCGGTTCGCCCGGCTGACCGACCTTTACGCAACTTTCGCTGACACGTAACCCGCCCTTCCGCATACGCAACCAACCAGCAGTCCAGTCCCACCTCCACTCTCAACGATGAGCAGGACCGCACCACAACGCAGCCCGCGGCGGTCCCGAAAGGACACACCATGAACGCAAACACCCACCAGAGCCGTTCCTTCTCCCGCCGGGGATTCCTGGGCCTGACAGCAGCGGCGGCATCCGTTCCCCTGCTGGCGGCCTGCGGCGGAGGATCGGCAAGCCAGGGAGGCGGCGCCGGCGGCGCCATCAAGTTCTGGGACATGCCGTGGGCCACCCCGGCCTACAACGACGCTGCCAAGAAGATCGCTGAAGGCTTCTCGGGGGCAAACAGCAAGGCGACGTACCAGATCATCCAATGGAACAACTTCTACCAGACGTTCTCCTCGGCCATCGCCTCGAAGACCGGCCCGGCAGTGTCCACCGGCGGCGGCTTCCAGGCCTTCCAGTTCGAGGAGCAGGGCCAGATTGCCTACGCGGACAAGGTCATCGAGAAGTTGAAGTCCAACGGCCAATTCGACGACTTCCTCCCCGGAGTGGTTGAGCCGTTCAAAACGTCCAAGGGCTACGTCGCCGTTCCGTGGCAGCTGGACATCCGTCCGCTCTGGTACCGCAAGTCCCTGTTCGAGAAAGCCGGCGTGGGAGTTCCCACCGACTGGGCTTCCCTGCTTGAGGCGGGCAAGAAGCTCAAGGGCGTCGGCGCCGTCGGCTTCGCCACAGGTTCCGGTGCGGGCAACAACATCGGCAACCACCTGATGATCATGATGATGCTCAACAACGGCGGCGGCGTGTTCACCAAGGACGGTGAACTCGATGTCCTCAACGACCGCAACGTCGAAGCCGTCGAATTCCTGCTGGAGCTGGTCTCCAACGGCGTCATCGATCCGGCGGCAGTCAGCTACACCACCGATAACCTCAATGCGCAGTGGAAGGACAGCAAGGCCGCTTACGGCATGCTGACCCTGGGCGTTCCCGAGCGGGTGGGTGACACCTCCGGAGACATCGTGGTGGCAAGCCCCATCGCCGGTCCGCATGGGGACAAGGCCGCCCTGATCTTCCCGAACAACATCATGATGTACACCAACACCCCGTCGCAGGAAGCCTCGGAAGAGTTCGTGGTGTACTACCTGGGCAAGCTTAAGGAACTGTGGCAGCAGAAGCTCATGAACGCCCTTCCGGTCTTCAAGTCGATCACCGAAATGCCCGAGTTCACGGCCGATCCCAACAACGTCAAGATCGTCAACGAATACGTGCCGATCGCCAAGACCTTCGCCTCCCAGGGCACGGCCCTCAGCGCCAACCTCGCAGCCCTCGACGGCGGCCAGGCCCTGAACCAGTTCACCCAGACCGTACTCACCGGCAAGACGGACGCCAAGTCCGCACTGACAGCCTTCGACACCGGACTCAAGTCCGTCCTCAAGAAGTAGGCGCCGGCACCATGTCCTCCACTACAGCGCAGTCCGGCCTGGCCCGGGCCCGTAAGGGGCTTGCTCCCGGCGGGGCCGGGGGCGGGTCCCTGAACCGGAAGAGCAAGCTTTCGGCGCAGGCGTCCAGGACCTTCTTCTGGCTCCTGCTCCCGTCCGTGATCCTACTGGTCCTGATCCACGGCTACCCGCTCTTCCAGGCCGGGGTCCAGGCCACCCACGACGGCAACCTGATCGCTACCGGAAACTTCGTGGGCATCGAAAACTTCCAGCAGGTCCTCTCCTCACCGGCATTCTGGAAAGCCGCCCAGTTCACCCTCTGGTTCACCATTGTGGGTGTCTTCGGATCGTGGGCCGTCGGACTGGGGCTGGCTCTCCTGCTGCGGACCAAGATCCCCGGCGGGGGCACCTTCAAAGTTCTCCTGCTCCTGCCTTGGGTTGTTCCGATCGTGGTGTCCTCCACCGCCTGGAACTGGCTGGTGGCCACCCCGGACAGCCTTATCCCCTCCCTGTTCCGCAACCTCGGCCTGGGCACGCCGCTGTTCCTGGCCGACCCCACGCTCGCTGCCGTCACGGTCATGATCTTCAAGGTCTGGGTGTCCTTCCCCTTCATGATGATGATGATCTCCGCAGCGCTGGCCTCCGTGGACAGCACCGTCTACGAGGCAGCCAGCATGGACGGAGCATCCCGGTTCCAGCAGTTCACCCAGATCACCCTGCCGCTGATCGCCCGTTCCACTTACATCAGCTGGATCCTGATGACCATCTTCTGCGTCAACGACTTCCCCACCATCTACCTGCTCACCGGCGGCGGACCCGTTGACGCCACCACGTCCCTGGTGGTCCTGGCGTACCGCACCGTTTTCCAGGACTTCGCTACCGGCCCCGGCGTCGCCATCGCCTTCCTCATGACCATCACCCTGGTGATCGTCTCGGTCATCCTGTACCGCCAGATCCGAAAGTCGAGCGTCGAATAATGAGCGCAGTACTCCACGCCCACCCGGAATCCGGCCCCGCCCTTGGGGTCGCCGAGGGCAAACCACGCAAGGTTCTCTCCGAAGCAGGAATGCGCGGACGCTGGTGGCGTTTCGTCCTGATCCTGGTCATCACCGCGATCGTCCTGGTTCCGATCATGGTCACGGTGGTCCTGGCCCTCACGCCGGCCCCGAACAGCACGGCAACCGGCCTGACGCTGGAGAACATCACCGGCGTGTTCTCCAAGACCCTCGCCGGCACCTGGCTGCAGAACAGCCTGATCACCACGCTCGCCACCGTGTTCGTATCCGTCGCTGTGGCTGCCCCTGCCGGGTACGTCCTGTCCCGCGGCCGTTCCAAGGCAGTCTCCGGCTACTCCCTGCTTCTGTTCGTCATGCAGTCCCTGCCCATCATCACTTCCGTGGTTCCGCTGTTCATCCTCTTCGCCGCCATGGGCCTGGTGGATAACCTCATGGGCCTGACGATCATCTACGTTGGTTCAACCATGACCGTGGCCACCTGGATGATGGCCGCCTACTTCGACTCCATCCCCATCAGCCTCGAGGAAGCGTCCTGGATCGACGGCTGCTCAGTCTTCGGCTCCTTCACCAAAGTGGTGCTCCGCAACTCCCTGCCGGGAATCCTGTCCACCGCAATCTTTGCCTTCCTCCTGGCCTGGAACGACTACCTGGTAGCCATCGTGTTCCTGCGCTCCAACGAAATCTTCACCCTCCCCATGGGCGTGCAGTCCTTCTTCCAACAGAACAACACCGACTGGTCCGGAGTCATGGCCCTCGCCGTCATCATGATGCTGCCGCCCATCATCGTCTTCGCCACCCTGAACAAGTACTTCAGCGTGGGCGGCATCGGCGGATCCCTCGCCGGCCGCTAGCCTGCCCAACAACGTAGCCAACCCACACCTGATAGGAAACCCATGTCTTACTCACTCCAGCTGTACACCCTCCGCAACGCCATCGCCGAGGACCTGCCTGGAACCATAAAGAAGGTCGCGGAGATCGGCTTCACCCAGGTTGAGCCCTACAATTTCGTGGCCACGGCCAAGGAGCTCGGCGCCGCACTGAAGGAAAACGGCCTCACCGCACCCTCCGGCCATGCGCCGCTGCTGTCCCAGGACCAGGACGAGATCTTTGCCGCCGCCAAGGAACTGGGCATCAGCACCGTCATCGATCCCTTCCTGCCCGCCGAGCACTGGCAGGACGCCGAAACCATCCAGGCCACCGCGGCCAAACTCAACGCCGCGGCCAAGAAGGGCGCCGAGTACGGCATCACTGTGGGCTACCACAACCACGCCTGGGAACTGGAGTCCAGCATCGAGGGCCGCACCGCCCTGGAGTATTTCGAGTCCCTGCTGGATCCCGAACTGGTCCTTGAAGTGGACACCTACTGGGTGGCCGTGGGCGGCCAGGACCCCGTGGATATCCTCACCAAGCTCGGGGACCGGGTGAAGTTCATCCACATCAAGGACGGCAACCTGACCACGGACACCAAGGCACAGCAGCCTGCCGGGCAGGGTAAGGTCCCCGTCCTGGACGTGATTGCCGCAGCCAAGTCGCTCGAAGTCGGTGTGGTGGAATTCGACGACTACTCCGGGGACATCTTCGACGGCATCAGCCAGAGCCTCGCGTACCTGAACGCCGCAGCAGAAGGAGCCAAGGCATGAGTTTCACACCGTCCGCCCGCAAGGGACCGGTTGGCGTTGCAGTCATCGGCGCGGGCAACATCTCCAAGCAGTACCTGGACAACCTCACCGTTTTCCCGGACTTGAAGGTCCTGGTCATCGCAGACCTCTTCGAGGATGCCGCGGAGGCCCGCGCCAAAGAATACGGCATTCCCGAATGGGGCGGCCCGGATAAAGCACTGAACCACCCCGATGTCGAAATCATCGTCAACCTCACCATCCCTGCCGCCCACGTGGAGGTGGCCACCGCAGCGGTGAACGCCGGCAAGCACGTCTGGACCGAAAAGCCGTTCAGCCTGGACCGCGAATCGGGCCTTGGCCTGCTCAAGGCCGCCGACGCCGCGGGCATCCGGCTCGGCACCGCACCGGATACGTTCCTCGGTGCCGGAATCCAGACCGCGCTCCGGCTCATCCAGCGCGGCGACATCGGCACCCCGCTGACCGCCATGACCACCTTCCAGACCCCCGGCCCGGAATCCTGGCACCCCAACCCCGCATTCCTCTTCCAGCACGGCGCCGGCCCCTTGTTCGACATGGGCCCGTACTACCTCACTGCCCTTGTCCAGGCCTTCGGCTCCATCCGCAAGGTGGCCGCCGTCGGGTCCAAGGCCAAGGAGGTCCGCGTCATCGGTTCCGGGCCCAAGGCCGGCGAGGAATTCACTGTTGAGGTCCCCACCCACGTCTCAGCGATGGCGCAGTTCGAATCCGGCGCCTCCTCCCACAGCGTCTTCTCCTTCGAATCCCCCCGCGCCCGGATGGGGTTCGTGGAAATCACCGGAACGGAAGCCACCATCTCCCTCCCGGACCCCAACTACTTCACCGGCGACATCAGGCTCTGGCGCGCCGGCGACGAGGACTGGACCACCGTCCCCGCCACCGGCCCTGCCAACGGCCGCGGCATGGGCGCCCTGGACATGGCCCGCGCCATCCGCGCCGGCGTTCCGCACCGCGCCACCGGCGACCTCGCCTACCACGTGCTGGACAGCATGGTCTCGATCTCCGAATCCATCGACTCCGGAACCTTCGTGAACGTCGAAAGCTCAGCTCCGGCGTCCACAGCCCTCCCCGAGGACTGGGCCCCGGAAACCGCAACTCTCTAGCTCAGCCAGCAGGAAGCAGCAGGAACACGCCATGACTACTCCGGCACACCCAACCGCAACCCCGGCTCCCCCGTCCCTGGGGGTGGCCGCCATCGGTTACGCCTTCATGGGCAAAGCCCACTCCAATGCGTGGCGGAACGTGGCCAGTTTCTTCGACGTCCCGGCCTTCGAGCAGAAAGTGCTCGTGGGCCGGGACGCCACCGCCGTGGCCGAGGCCGCCACCAAGTACGGCTGGGCCGAGGCCGCCACCGACTGGCGGGAAGTCATCAACCGGGACGACATCCATATCATCGACATCTGCGCCCCGGGCTGGATGCACGCCGAGATCGCCATCGCAGCGCTCGAAGCCGGTAAGCACGTGCTGGTCGAAAAACCCCTCGCCAACACCCTCGCGGAAGCCGAACTCATGACCGCCGCCGCCGCCAAGGCACGCGCCAGGGGCGTCCAGTCCATGATCGGCTTCAACTACCGCCGCGTCCCCGCCCTTGCCCTGGCCCGCGAACTCATCGCCGAAGGCCGCCTCGGCACCGTCCGGCACGTCCGCGCAGCCTACCTCCAGGACTGGCTCGCCGACGACCAGTCGCCCATGACCTGGCGGCTCCGGAAAGAAACCGCCGGCTCCGGCGCCCTCGGCGACATCGCCTCCCACGCCATCGACCAGGTCCTCTACCTCCTGGGCGACCAGGTCACGGAGGTCACCGGCAGGCTCCACACCTTCGTTCCGCAGCGCCCCGGCGGCAAGGCTGCCGGGGACGGGCTGGAGGACGTCACTGTCGACGACGCCGCCTGGGCCACGCTGTCCCTGGCCTCCGGGGCCATCGCCTCAGTGGAGGTCTCCCGGGTGGCGACAGGCCAGAAGAACAGCCTCAAGCTCGAGATCTACGGCGACCGGGGCACCATCCTGTTCGACCTGGAAAACCTCAACGAGCTCGGCTTCCTGGACGCCACAGCCCCGGTCCGGGAGCAGGGATTCCGCCGGATCCTGGTCAACGAACCCGAGCACCCCTACCTTGAAGCGTGGTGGCCCCAGGGCCATATCATCGGCTGGGAACATACCTTCACCCACCAGGTCCGGGACTTCCTGCTTGCCGTACGGGACCAAACCCCGCCCTCGCCGTCGTTCGAGGAAGGACTGAACGTGCAGTACATCCTCAACGCCGTGGAGGAATCCGCCGCTGCGAAGAGCGCCCTGATCCAACTGCCGGGCGCCGCCCCGGAGACCAGCCCCAC
The DNA here is from genome assembly GCF_000022025.1 of Pseudarthrobacter chlorophenolicus A6. Classification (GTDB taxonomy): domain Bacteria; phylum Actinomycetota; class Actinomycetes; order Actinomycetales; family Micrococcaceae; genus Arthrobacter; species Arthrobacter chlorophenolicus. Next base: position 266,436 of record NC_011886.1, on the reverse strand, counting down.
CGAAGGAGCCTGACCATGCCCCGCCCGTTTACCCTGTTCACCGGCCAGTGGGCCGACCTTCCCCTTGAGGAAGTCGCCAAGCTTGCCTCCGGCTGGGGCTATGACGGCCTGGAGATCGCCGTCTCCGGAGACCACCTGGACGCCTGGCGCGTGGACGAACCCGGCTACGTCGAGTCCAAGCTCGAGCTCCTGGACAAGTACAACCTCAAGGTCTGGGCCATCTCCAACCACCTCAAGGGCCAGGCCGTGTGCGATGACCCCATCGACTTCCGCCACGAAGCGATTGTCGGCTCCAGAGTCTGGGGCGACGGGGAGCCCGAAGGTGTCCGCCAACGTGCCGCCGAGGAACTCAAGCACACCGCCCGGCTCGCCCGCGCGCTGGGCGTGGACACCGTCGTCGGGTTCACCGGCTCCTCCATCTGGCAGTACGTCGCCATGTTCCCGCCCGTCCCCGAAAAGGTCATCGACGCCGGCTACCAGGACTTCGCCGACCGCTGGAACCCCATCCTGGACGTCTTCGACGAGAACGGCGTCCGCTTCGCCCACGAAGTCCACCCGAGTGAGATCGCCTACGACTACTGGACCACCCAGCGGACCCTCGAAGCGATCGGGCACCGCGAAGCGTTCGGCCTGAACTGGGACCCCTCGCACATGATGTGGCAGGGCATGGATCCGGTCTCCTTCATCTGGGACTTCAAGGACCGGATCTACCACGTGGACTGCAAAGACACCAAGGTCCGCCAGACCGGCCGGAACACCGTCCTGGGCTCCCACCTGGCCTGGGGCGATCCGCGCCGTGGCTGGGACTTCGTCTCGGCCGGCCGCGGCGACGTGCCCTGGGAAGCGTCCTTCCGGGCGCTGGCAGCCATCGGCTACGACGGCCCCATCAGCGTCGAATGGGAAGACGCCGGCATGGACCGCCTCCACGGCGCCCCCGAAGCCCTCGCCGCCCTCAAGAAGTTCGACTTCCCCGCCTCCCAAACCAGCTTCGACGCCGCCTTCAGCAGCAAGGACTGACGCGTGGCAGACGCAGAACCGAAGCACGACGGTTTCGTCCCGCTGTTCGACGGGTCGACCCTGGCCGGTTGGTATTCCGTTCCGCGCGTGTACGGCACTGAGTATCCGGGCGGCCCGCTGCTCCTGGAACGCTTCGAAGCCCTGGGCCTGACCCCGCCGGTCGATCCCGAAAAGCACCCTGCCCGCTGGTTCGCCGAGGACGGTGTCCTGGTCGGTGAGCAAGATACTCCCGGCAGTGGCTACGGCGGCTACCTGGTGACTGAGCGGGCGTACGGGGATTTTGAGCTGGTGCTGGAGATGCGCCCGGACTGGCCGGCCGACACGGGAGTGATGCTTCGCCGGCGTCCGGACAGCTGGGAAGGCTTCCAGGTGCTGGTGGACCACCGGCCGTCCGGCGGGATCGGCGGTTTCTTCGGCAACGGGCTGGCGAGTTTCTCGGCCGTTCCGTTCGCCGTGGACGTTGCCCTTGACGCCGATGGCCGCCCGGCCGGGCTGGTTGCCGATGACCTCGCCACCTCGGTGGAACCCGTCACGGAGGAAAAGCGTGCCCGCCTCACGTACGCCGCCGACGTCGGGGATTTCCTCAAGGCGTGGCGCTGGGACGGCTGGAACGAACTGCGCATCCGCTGTGTGGGCGCGCTGCCGGTGATCACCACGTGGATCAACGGCATCAAGATCGCCGAGCTGGACACCGCCAGCCTCGACTCACCCAACTACAATCCTTCGGATGTGCTGGAGGTCCTTGGTACCCGCGGCCATATCGCCCTTGAAGTTCACGACAACGACTCCATGTTCGGCGAAGCGCGCTGGGGCAAGGGCGCACAGTGCCGCTGGCGGAACATCCGCATTAGAGAACTCGACCGGGAGCAGTTGTGAAAAGAACCCTGCAACCCGGCCAGCGCAGCGAAGTATGGATCGCGTCCGTGACCGGGGAAGCCGAACTGCTCTACAGCAGTGACGACGTCTTGTTTGAGGCCCCGAACTGGACCCTGGACGGTGCAGCGCTTGTCCTCAACGGTGACGGAAAACTGTGGACGCTGGACGTGGCCGGCGGCCATCCCGTGGAAGTTCCGCTCACGGGGGTCCCGGACCTGAACAACGACCATGTGCTGGCTCCCGACGGCACCGGCATCTTCCTCTCGGCCAATGACGGCCACATCTACCGGGCATCCCTGGCCGGCGGAGCGGCCACGCGCATCACCGGGGAGGATGGCACTTTCCACTTCCTCCACGGCGTCAGCCCGGACGGCCGGGAACTGGCCTATGTCGGCATCGAGGCTGGAGACTTTACCCGGCCCGGCCGCCTGATGACCATAGCGTCCAACGGCGGTGCTGCCGCCAGCGTTGACGTCGGTCCCGGGCACTGCGACGGCCCGGAATATTCGCCCGACGGAAAGTGGCTGTACCTGAACACGGAATCGTTCAGCACAGCGCCCGGGCATGCCCAACTGGCGCGGGTCCGGAGCGATGGGACCGGTTTCGAGCAGCTCCTCACCTCCGATTCGGTCGACTGGTTCCCCCATCTCTCCCCCGACGGCCGCCTCGCGTCGTACATCCGTTTCCCCCGCGGAACCCAGGGCCATCCGGCTGACCTGCCGGTCGCCGTCGTACTCGTTTCGACCGGGGACTGGACCACTCCGCTGCAAACGTGGCCGCTGTTCGGCGGCCAAGGTACCCTCAACGTCAACAGCTGGTCCCCAGACTCTGCGCATATCGCGTTCGTGGCCTACCCGCTTCCTGACTCAACAAAGGACTGACTACGTGACCCTCAGCAATGGCACCTCGGACGGAACAATCCGCTGGGGAATCCTTGGCACCGGCTTTATCGCCGGGCTGCAGACGCAGGACCTGAACGACAACGGCTTTACCGTGCAGGCCGTCGGCTCGCGCTCCGTGGACTCGAGCAAGGCCTTCGCCGAACAGCACGGCATAGCTACTGCCCACGGCAGCTACGAGGATCTGGTGGCAGACCCGCTGGTGGACGTGGTCTACATTGCTACACCGCACCCCATGCACCACGCCAACGCCCTGCTGGCCTTGAATGCCGGCAAGCACGTGCTGGTTGAGAAGTCGTTCACCATGAACGCCCGGGAAGCGCAGGACATTGTGGACCTGGCCGAATCCAAGGGGCTGGTAGCACTGGAGGCCATGTGGACCAGGTTCCTGCCGCACATGATCCGGATCCGTGAGCTCATCGCCGAAGGGGCTATCGGCGAGGTCCGCAAGGTGGTGGCCAGCCACAACCAGAGCCTGCCGCAAGACCCTGCACACCGTCTGAACGACCCCGCCCTGGGCGGCGGCGCCCTCCTGGACCTGGGGATCTACCCGGTCTCCTTCGCGTTCGACATCCTGGGCACCCCGGCCCGCATCACGGCCAGCGCCTCAATGACGGCCACCGGCGTGGACCGCCAGACCGCGGCGATCTTCGAATACGACGGCGGTCCGCAGGCTTTGCTGGACTGCGAACTCGACGCCGCCAGCGCCAACCGGGCCATGGTGCTCGGCACCACGGGCTGGATCGACATCGAACACACCTGGTACAACCCTGTGCCGTTCACGGTCCACGCCGTCGATGGCAGTGTTGTTGAGCGGTACGAGCAGTCCGTAACCAGCCGCGGAATGCAGTACCAGGCAGCCGAACTTGAACGCCTGGTCCGCGAGGGCGCCACCGCAGGGACCATCCTCCCGCCCAGCGAGACCGTGGCCGTCATGGCCGCGATGGACCAGATCCGCAAGCACATTGGCCTGAGCTACGAGGCCGACAGGGAAAGCGCATGAGCGAATCAGCCCGCCTGCTCGAACTGCGCCGGCAAGAGGAAGAACTGGTCTTCCCCAGCTTCGACCAGCACGACGCCTGGCGCCTGGGCTCCCTCATCGCCAACCACGCCATCGCCGAAAACCACGGCGTGGCCATCGATATCCGCCGGCACAACATTGTGCTGTTCCGCTGCGTCCTCCCGGGTGTCACGTCCGACCAGCAGGAATGGATCCGGCGGAAATCCAATTCAGTGCTGCGCTTTGAACACAGCACCGCCTACCTCACCGAACAATTCAGCGATTACGACCCCACCCAGGGCGGCTGGCTCGCTCCCGAGGACTACACGCTGGCCGGCGGCTCCTTCCCCATCCGCGTCCAGGGCGCCGGAGTCATCGGTGCCATCACCGCCTCCGGCCTCACTTCCGACGAAGACCATCAACTGGTAGCAGACGGGATCAGGGACTACCTTCAAACGTTGGCGTAGAACGGCCGATCGCTGAACAGCGCTAACAAGCCGGGCAAGTAAAGGGCCCCGCAGCTGCACCGGGACGGTGCGGCCGCGGGGCCCTTGTCCTGAAGCGGTACTGCTAGCCGGCGTTGAACTCTTCTCCGCCATCATCCTTCGGCGACTTTTCCTGCGGAAGGTCGTTGCCGCTGCCGTCCGGGACACCCGCTGCTTCCTGGCCCGGCTCCGAGGAGGTGGGCGCGGACCCCTTGGAGTCGTCGTTGTTCTCGTCGATTTCGGCGGCGCTGGAGGGGAGGTCGACGTCGCGCGCCACCTGCTCCCCGCCGTCGGACTGCGGTTCGTTGGTGTCAGCGCCCTGGCCGCCCTGCGAACCCTGGGTGGCCTGCTGGTTCTGCCCGCCCATTTCCTGCTCAGCGGTTGGAGTGCCGTAGCCGCCCGGGTCGGTCTCGGGTGCAGCGTGCTGGTTGTCCTGCGTCATGGTTCCTCCTGATTGCGTTGCGGTTGATTCGGTATGAAACGGGCTAGAGGCCCTTGCCCCCGGTTACCGGGAGTACGGCCCCGGAAATGTAGGAGCCGTCTTCGGAAGCGAGCAGCACGTAGGCCGCTGCCAGTTCGGCCGGTTGCCCGGCGCGCTCCAGGGGCGTGTCCTGCCCGAAGGAGGGAAGCTTGTCCGGCCATTCGGTGGCCGGGATCAGCGGAGTCCAGATGGGGCCGGGCGCAACGGCGTTGACCCGGATTCCCTTGGGCCCCAGTTCCTGGGCCAGCGCCTTGGTGAAGGCCACCTGGGCGGCCTTGGTCATGGCGTAGTCGATCAGGCCCGGGGACGGGTTGAACGCCTGGATCGATGCCGTGGTGATGATGGAGGCGCCCGCCTTCAGGTGTGGAACGGCCGCCCGCGCCGTCCAGAGCAGTGAGTACAGGTTGGTCTTGAAGACCCTGTCGAACTCTTCGGTGGGCAGGGACTCAAGGCTGTCCCGGTTCTTTTGGTAGGCCGCGTTCAGCACCACCACGTCCAGGCGGCCAAATTCACTGGCGGCCTCGTCCGCGATCCGCGTGCTGAACTCCTCCTCGCGTCCGTCACCGGGAAAGAGCAGGGCGCGGCGCCCGGCCTTGCGGATCCATTCCGCGGTGTCCTGGGCGTCGTCTTCCTCTTCCGGAAGGTAGGAGATGGCGACGTCGGCCCCCTCGCGGGCGAAGGCGATGGCCGCGGCTTTGCCGATTCCGGAGTCGCCGCCGGTGATGAGGGCTGCCTTGCCTTCAAGCTTTCCGTTGCCTTCATAGGACGCTTCGCCATGGTCCGGCTTGGGATCCATGGGCGCGGTAAGGCCGGGCTGCTTCTGTTCCTGTTCAGGGAACGGCCCGGAGTGGTAGCCGCCCCGCGGATCCTTGGGCTGGTCTGTCTGCTTGCCTGTTTCCTGCTTGTTAGTGCCGCTCATAGTCCGCCTACTCAGTTGTCGGTTTCCGAAGAGCTTCGCCGGTATACCGGCTCTTCGAAGCTATCCCCCACGAAGGAACCAAGTCCACCGTTCAGAACCAATAATCAGTAAACTTATCAAATACTGGTGTTGGCGCAACGTTGCCTTGTTTCTGGGTAGGTGAAGAGTAGTAAGGGAACAGGGGGTTCGCCGGGATTGGAGGACGCAGCAATGTCAGGGGCGGAGGACTACACCGGCAGGACCGGGCGGAATGAAACCCGTGAAGAACAGCTGGACCGGAACTGGGCCGAGTTGCTGCAGGAGCTGCGTGTACTTCAGACGGGTGTACAGATCCTGGCCGGGTTCCTGCTGACGCTCCCCTTCCAGTCGCGGTTCGAGGACCTGGACAGCTTCCAGGAGACGCTCTACCTGGCAAACGTTGTTGTCGCCGCCCTGACCACCGCCTTCATCCTCCTCCCCGTCAGCGTCCACCGCCGGCTGTTCCGCAAGCGGCTGAAGGAAACGCTGGTCTCCAGCGCGGACTCCATCACCAAAATCGCCTTGGGCGGCATCGCGCTGCTCAGCGCCGGAACCGCCGCCCTGGTCTTCGACGTCACCGCGGGGCGGGAGGCCGGCCTGACGGCCGGAGGAGCCTTGATGGCGGTGATGGTGGTCCTGCTGGTCTATGTCCCCATCCACCTCAACCGGAAGGCCGACGCAGGCAAACTCGACCGGAAGCTGTAGGCAACCGGAGGCTACAAGGAACGGAGTAGGAAATGCGCAAATGGGCTAAGGAGCACGGACTGCTCCTGGCAAATTTTGCCCTCTTCCTGGTGTTCTTCGGAGGCATGATCCTATCGGGGGCTGCTTCCTACAGCGAAGACCAGCAGGCCCATGGGGAACCGGCCGTCACCGTGCTCCAGTTCCTGGCCAGCGGCGAATTCCTGGAGGCCACCTTCGAAAACTGGGAGTCAGAGTTCCTGCAGATGGCCATGTACGTGGTGCTGACCATTTTCCTGTTCCAGAAGGGTTCCTCGGAGTCGAAACCCCTGGACAAGAAGGCGCCGCAGGACGAGGACCCCCGCCATGCCACCATCGGCAAGGCGACACCCTGGCCTGTTAAGCGCGGCGGGATAGCGCTCGGGTTCTATAAGCACTCCCTGTCCATCCTGCTGTTCGTGCTGTTCCTGGCGTCCTTCACCATGCACGGCGTGGGCGGGGCAGAAGCGTACAGCGAGGATCAGCAAAGCCACGGCCAGGCCGCCGTGACCTTCCTGCAGTACCTGGGCACCAGCCGCTTCTGGTTCGAGTCGTTCCAGAACTGGCAAAGCGAGTTCCTCGCCGTCGCCGTCCTGGTGGGCGCCTCCGTCTACCTGCGGGAAAAGGGCTCCCCAGAGTCCAAACCCGTAGCTGAACCGCATTACGAGACGGGCGCCTGAGCGCCACGACGCCTTGAACCTGTGCACTACGAGAGGAACACATGAGAACCGCACTGAAATCAGCCCTGCTCGCCCTGCTTCTCCTGGCCGCCCCCGCACTTGCAGCGGGCGTTGCCTCCGCAAGCCCGGCGCCAGCGGCCGTCGGCACAGTGGCCGGAACGGACGCCGGAGCCGCTGTGCCGGCGGGAAACACGCCCACCCCTTCGCCCGGTGACACCTCATCCACCGGCCCGGCCAACCCGGGAACCGGCGAGTCGACGCAGAGCGAATCCACGCGCGTGAACTATGCGCCGTGGGTTATCGGCGGCATCGTGGTGGTGGTACTCATCGCGGCGCTGATCTGGAGCCGGCGCCGCAACAAGCCCTTCGTGGGCTAAGCCCCTTCGAGGACCTGGGTGGTGGCCCAGGTAAGGTACTTGCCTGCATTGGCGATGGCATCCTCCGGGCTGGGCGCGACGTCCAGCAACTGGGCCGCGGCCACCACGCCGTGCCCGGTGAGGTCCTCCAGGGTCACCAGGATCCGCCCGGCCACCACAATGACCGGGATGCCGCGTTCGCGGGCAGCATCGGCGAGTGCGATGGGCGCTTTTCCGGTCAGCGACTGCGAATCCATGGATCCTTCGCCCGTGATCACCAGGTCGGCGCCGGCCAGCTCGCCTGCCAGTCCGGTCAGGCCCGCCACCAGCGCGAAGCCGCCTTCCAGCGTGGCGTCGGTGAAGGCCAGGAACGACGCCGGGAAGCCGCCGGCGGCACCCGCGCCGGCGACGTTCACGTCCCGGCCGGTCGCCTCCCGCAGGACGGACGCCCAGTTGCGGAGACCGGCGTCGAGCAGTTCAACGGCGTCATCGTCCGCACCTTTTTGGGGCGAGAAGACGTGCGCGGCACCGGTGGGCCCGTAGAGCGGGTTGCGGACATCAACGGCGATACGGAAGGTGGTGGCGGACAGCCGGGGATCGAGACCGGTGGCATCGAGTGAGACGACGTCGGCCAGTGAGCCGCCGCCGAGCGGCACCACGTTCCCGGCGGAGTCGAGCGGTTTAAGGCCCAGGGCACGCAGGGCGCCGCTGCCGCCGTCGCTCATGGCAGATCCGCCCAGGCCGAGCACGATCTCGGTGGCACCCGCCTCCAGCGCCGCCGCGATCAGCTGGCCGCAGCCGTAGCTGTGGGCCCTGAGGGCGTTGTCCGGCGTCGGCTCCATCTCTGCCAGGCCGGAAGCCTGTGCCGTCTCAATCACCGCGGTGACCTTGCCGGCGTCGTCCTTGCGGATGGCCCACGCGGCACCCAGCGGAGCCAGGATGGGACCCACCACGGCGTTGAGCCGCTCTTCGTAGCCTGCCGCGACGGCCGCTTCCAGGGTCCCCTCGCCACCGTCGGCGATGGGGAACTGGGTGGCCACGGCGTCCGGGTAAACGCGGAGGGCGCCCTCGGCGATGGCCGCGGCTGCCTCGGCCGCGGTGAGTGAACCCTTGAACTTGTCCGGAGCGATCAGAATGCGCATTCGCCCATCATGCCAGTCGCGTGCCGGAAAGCGCTTGCCCGATCCGTCATACGGACGTCGGCGTCACCGGCACCGCAGGAAAGTTCATCGCACGGGGCGTGTGGTCCGGGGCGGGGCGCGCTGTCAGGCGGGCCTGCGCAGTTCCTGCGGCGTGTACCCTTCGTCCGGGTTGCCGCCCGGAGCGTCGGAGGCCTCCGCGGTGCCGGCACTGTCGCCGGTGTCCGGAACAGCCATCAAAGGGACGGCAAAGGTGACCACGGGCCGGGCTGCGGCGTCGTCAGCCGAGCGGATAGTCAGGCTCCTGGTGCCGGGCGGCACGGAGGGCGTGAACACCTGGAGGTTCCGTGACCCCAGCGTGGCGGAGTCACGGAGCGTGTACTCGGTTCCGAAGTGGTCCTGGACGTTGATGCGCGGCTGCGGGCCGCCGTCGGCAGCCATCTGGATGGTGACCACCAGGCCGGTGGCCCAGATCTCGACGGACAAGACGGTGAACGCCGTGGCATCGGTGATGTGCCGCCCGTAGGTGGGCGGCAGGAGCATCCCGCGGAGGGTGCCGGAGGGAATAATTTCTCGCATGGTTTTTCCTGTGGGTCTTGCATCCACTGCCGCCGGACGTGCCCGGAATGGTTTACCGGTGCCGCCTGTGCAGGGATGCGGGTGCGGCGGAGGCGCCTCCCAGACCGGGATTGCCGAGCAGGGAGTGGCTGCCTTTTGCTGCGCGATTCATGGCTGATTTGGGGGACCTGCCGTGCCGGTGGATGGACATCCCCGTCAGGCAGGAAAGGCGGAACCTCGCGATTCCGCCGCTGACATCACTGCGGAGGGCTCCCGGCAGCCGCCACGGCGTACTGCGCGGCATCTCCGCCACCTGTTGCGTATCGCGTTCCCCCTGCCATACTTTGGCCGCCCTTTCCATGGGCCTCAACAGCCCCAGCTGAGTGATAAGACTACTTACCATCAAGCCTCCGGTGGCGGGCCGCTGTCAAGGGGATGGCGGGGTTTCAGCGGCAACCCACAGCGCCGGCTGTCAGCGCAGCGCCGGGCCGCCCACGCCGGGACCTTTCAGGAGCTGCCTGTCAGCGGCGCGTCCTCCCCGGCATGCTTCGGGGTCTCCCCGGACGGCCGCCTCGGGCGCAGGGCCGCCACATAGCCAGGGACCCGGCTTTGGCCTTCGACGCCGGTGACGGGATTGGTTTCGATGGCGGCGGCGCCCTCCTCCAGCAGCTCCCAGGACGCAGGCGGCAGCGCCCGCGAGCGCTCCTTCGGGCCGAAATGGCCCGGCATCGGCAGGCCGCGGATGGCACGCTCCAGCGGAGCGGGAATGCTGCGCTGCGTTGCACCCAGGTGGGTCACGTACTCCACGGGGTTGCCCTGGAAATTGGTTTCCGCCAGGAAGACCGTCCCCCGGCCCCCGGCCAGGACCCGGAGGTTTTCGGCGAGGGCTGCCTGGTCTGCCGGAGACAGCACGTGCAGCACGCCGCGGACGAAGACGTTGGCCGGGCCGGCCACCAGCCCGGCGCCTGCCCCGGGCGCCGTCATGTCGCGTACCTCAAAGCTGACGTTGCCGGGGTTGCCGGGCTCGGCTGCAGCGAGGGCGGCGGCGTGTGCCGAGATGTCCACGCCGATGGCCTGGGGAAAATGCGCAGCGAGGGCCCGGGTGAAACTGCCGTGGCCGCATCCCACGTCAACCACCGGCAAGGCGGGGTCGAGGTGCCGGAGGATGAGGTCCCGATAGCCAAGGAATTCATGGTCGCTTCCGGCGTCCCAGAGCACCTCGCCACCCGGCCCGGTAGCCGTAATCCCGGCCCAGTAGCGGTCCCAGGCGAGCGGCCGGTCCTTGGGCGCGGAACGGGACAGCCGGATGAGCCTGGGAAGCATCAGGTACTTCCGCCAGCCGGTCTTCTCGGGTTTTGCGGGGTTAGGCACACCCCAAATATATGTCCTGAAGCAACTACAAAAGCCGGGATAGGCAGTGTCGGCGCGGCCGCTTGCTCCGGGCCGGACGCGTGAATCGCGCCGTATTTGCGTCAGTCGTCGCGCGCCAGCCAGGTCATCGCTTCGGTCCGGGACGTAAAGAACCGCGTGGGGCACGGCAGCCTGCTGACCCCCAAAGCGAAGTTGGCCATGACCTTGTCCACGGGCGATGAGCCCAGGAGGGCAATCCGGGACGCCTGGCACGGCCGGCCGAACACTGCCCGGGCACCGCGGCTGACCTTCTCGGTAGTGGCCATATCCACCAGCATCGGACGCCGGGTGGACCCGCACATCTCATTGACCCGATCCATGGCGCTCTGGGCATCGGCCTCGCTGATCGATGCCCCGCGCGGCCAGCGGAGCTGCAGGATTCCGCCCTCGTCGAGGCTGAGATCCCCTTTGACATGGTCGGCCGGCTGGTGCGTCACTTTGTCCTCCCCCGCGATCTTTCTGGGGCCCCAGGCCCCTCGTCCCCCTACAATGTACTCAACTGGGAGGGAAGGGGTGGTTGTGGCGTCTGACACGCCCGAGGTTCCGAGCGCGCCCCGCACCGTCGTTGTAGCGGATCCCGACGCCGGGAGGCTGGCTCAGAACACTTCGGCCCTCCGCGGTGCCGGCTACAATGTGCACGCCGCAGGAGATGCCGCAAACCTCGCCGGGCTACTGGCCGAAGGCGAACCGGCGGCCATTATCGCTGACGCGGCGCTGCTGCCGGGCCTGGAGACCGAGGTGCCCGTGCTGGTCATGGTCGACCTGGACGATCCGTGGCAAACATCCCTGCGCCCTTCCGGAATGCACGACTGCATCACCAAGCCAACCTCGCCGCGGGAGCTGGTGCACCGCACCACGGCGCTGATCGACCAGGTGGCACGCCGCCGGGCGTCCCGGCAGGACGCCGAGGCCCTCCGCGAGCAGCTCCGGCTGGTTTCGGCCGCCGTCCGCGCCACCAACGATCCCCAGGAGATTGCGCGCTACGTGGTGGAGGGGTTCGGCCGGACCTTCAAGGCTGACCATGTCCGCCTGGAAACCTTTGAGGACAACCGGGTTCCGCGCATCACCGCCGCGTGGGACAGCGACGGGCTGGAGCCGTTGTCCGACGACGACCTGCCGGACGAGGATTCCGCGCGGCGGACCGCGGACCAGTTGTGGGCCGGCGCTGAGACGCTGTCCACGGATGCCGGGGACGCGGACGACGCCGAGCCCTCCCGGGAACACGCCGACGGCGGGCAGGCGGCGGACGGCGACGCCCCGGCGTCGGGCATTGCCAACGCGGCATCCACGCTGGCGGTACCCATGGGCGAGGGAAGCTCCTCACTGGGTATCATCTGGATCGCGTCCCTGGACAAACCGCGGAAATGGTCGCGCGCAGAACTCGGGCTGATCCAGCACGTGGCGGGCAACGCGGCGCACGGCCTGATCCAAAGCCACCTGATCAGCAGCCAGCAGCAGGTGGTGAAGCAGCTGCAGCAGCTGGACAAGGCCAAGACAGACTTCCTGGCCACCGTAAACCACGAGCTCCGGACGCCGCTGACGTCCATCATGGCCTACCTGGACATGATCCAGGAGAGCACCGAACAGCCCGGTTCCGCCGAGATCCACCAGATGCTGGACATCGTGGTCCGCAACACCGAGCGGCTGCGCACGCTTATCGAGGACATGCTGAGTGTCTCCCGTAACGGCCTCGACGACACCCTGATGCACCTCACCCCGGTCCGCCTGGGCCACACCCTGGACCTGGTGGCTTCTGCACTGCGGCCGCTGGCCAAACTGCAAAACGTGACCATCGCGCTGGATCCGGTACCGGACGATCCGGAGATCCTGGCCGACGAAATCCAGCTGCAGCAGGTGTTCACCAACCTGGTTTCCAACGCCATCAAGTTCACCCCCAGCGGCGGGCGCATCGAGGTGGGCAGTGAATCCCACGCAGCGGCGGACGGCAGCCGCTGGGCCACCGTCCGGGTTGCCGATAACGGCATCGGCATTTCCAGTGACGAGATCGACCACGTGTTCACCCGCTTCTACCGGGCCTCCAACGCCATGTCCGGCGCCATCCCGGGGACGGGCCTGGGCCTGGCCATCACCAAGGACATTGTGGCCCGCCACGGTGGGACGATCGATGTCGCCTCCACGCTGGGCGCGGGAACCACTGTGACGGTCAGCCTCCCCCTCGACGCAGACCGCAGCCAGTCCAACTGAGCGGGGGAAGGAACAATCCGATGTTCGCGGATAACGATCCCCGGCTCAGCCAGCTGCTGGACCACATAGTCCGGATCGCATCGGGTGACCTGGGCTCACGGGTTGAGGTCTCCCCTGCCCGTGATGAGCTGGACGCGATCATCATGGGCACCAACCTGCTGGCCGAAGACCTTCAGATCATCTACGAGGAACTGGAACAGCGGGTGCAGGTCCGCACCCAGTTGCTGCACGAAGCACACCTCAAAATGCAAAAGATGGCCATGCAGGATCCGCTGACCGGGCTGGCCAACCGGTCCGCGCTGATCGACGCTCTCCGCGCCGCCCTGGACGCTGACACGGCATCAGAGGAAGGGCCGGTGATCCTCCTGATGGACCTTGACGCCTTCAAGTCCATCAACGACTCCATGGGGCACACTGCCGGGGACCAGGTCCTCATTACCGTGGGCCAGCGGGTGCGGAACGCCGTGCGGGCCACGGACGTGGTGGCCCGGTTGGGCGGCGATGAGTTCGCCATCGTCATGCCCGCCGTGGCACCGGACCAGGCGGCCATCGTGGGGCACCGGATCCTGGCGGCGCTCAGCGAACCCATCGAACTGCCGGGCAAGAGCGTACGCTGCGGGGCCAGCATCGGGTTGAGCGTCGGCTCGCCGGGCCAGACCCCGGAGGAGATGCTGATGGAAGCCGACGTGGCCATGTACGCGTCGAAGGCCGAAGGGCAGAACCGGCTGCACCGGTTCGAACCCGGGCTGCTGCTGGTCCGCCGGCTGCGGAGCCAGCTGGTGGAGGACCTGCGGGCGGCCATCCGGAACGATGGCCTGATGCTCTACTACCAACCGGTGGTGGACCTGGTGTCCGGCCGGCTGGAAGGCGTGGAAGCCCTGGTCCGCTGGAACCACCCCACCCGGGGGTTCATCATGCCGGATGAGTTCATTCCGCTGGCCGAAGAAGCGGGCCTGATTTCGGAGCTGGGCAACTGGGTCCTCCGCACCGCCGTGCAGCAGCTGCGCGCCTGGATCGACGATTCACTGGTGGACGGTGACTTCTCGGTACGGATCAACATTTCCGCCACGGACCTGCAAAGCCTGCAGTTCATTGAGGACGTCCGGAACGTCCTGCGGGACACGGGCGTCAAGCCTGACCAGGTGGTCCTTGAACTGACGGAAGTGGCCATCGTCAAGGGCAACGAACTGGACCGTTACTCCCTGGCCGGGCTCCGCGGGCTTGGGGTAGGAATCGAGATTGACGATTTCGGCACCGGTTACTCGTCCATCAGCTACCTCCGCCGCCTGCCGGTGGACCGGGTCAAGGTGGACCGGTCGTTGATTTCGGGCCTGGGGACTGACCCCGGCCAGCCTGCACTGGTGGCAGCCGTCCTCCAACTGGTCCGCGCCTGCGGCCTGGAGGCCGTGTGGGAAGGCGTTGAAACGGCGGAGCAGGCGGACATTCTCCGGGAACTTGGCTGCCTGAGCGCACAGGGCTACTACTTCAGCAGGCCCGTTCCACCGGACGATATCCCCGCATTGCTCGCTGACCAGCAGGAAAGCGCTCACCGGCAGCCATGAAAGTACTGCCCTTTTCATCCCGCCCGATATACGATCATCGTGCGGGGGACGGTTTTCCGGCACCGCGGAAAACCGCCGTTGTCAGCACTTAACGTTAAAGGCGTTCTGGAAATTGAACATTATTGGGCCAATGGGTCATTACTTCGTCAACTGGGGGCGTAGCTAATGTCGGTTCGTGTACAGGCATGGGGAATCATCGCCGCGGTCCTGGCGGACACCGATCCGTCGGGAGCCGCCGTCCGCCAGCGCCTCAGCAACAGCCTCGACGAGAATCCGGGAGTGCCCGAGCGGGCGCTGCTGGAGTACCTGCTCGAGACCCGGCGCAGCGACGCCAACACCGAAGAGACGCTCGAGAGCGTGCGGCAACTGCGCATCGCCCCGAACTCCATGCCGCCGAAGTTTGCGGAGCAGCTGGACGCCATCCGCAGCGTGTCCCGCATCAGCGCGCTCCTGGAAAACCAGATGCTGATGACGGCGTTCCAGCCCATCTACGGCCTTGCGGAGAAGACCGTGGTGGGAGTTGAGGCGCTCTCGCGGTTCGTCAGTGATGACGGAGCCGCCGCCGAACTCTGGTTCGCGGAGGCTGCCGCCGTAGGCCTCGGCGCAAACCTTGAGTTCTCGGCGCTGGGTTCGGCTGCCGCTGCGGCCAGGGACCTGCCCACGGACCTGTACGTCTCCCTCAACATCTCGCCCACGTCCTGCCTCGACCCGCGGCTGCCGGAGCTGTTCGCGCACATCGACCTCCCCATCGACCGGGTGGTCCTTGAACTGACCGAAACCATCCCGGATGAGGAGTATGCGCAGTTCATCGCCGCCATCAACCCGCTCCGGGACAAGGGGCTGCGTATCGCCGTTGACGACACTCACTCCGGCGCCGGGGCGCTCAGCCGCATGGTGCACCTGCGGCCGGACTTCCTGAAGGTTGGCCGGGACGTCTTCGGCAACGTGGACAATGACGGCCTCCAGCGGGCACTGACCACCTGCCTGGTTGACTTCACGGACCAGATCGGCACCACCCTGGTGGCGGAGGGCATCGAAACTGTAGGCGAGCTGAAGGTCCTGACCGAACTGGGCATCGACGCCGGGCAGGGGTACCTGCTGGGCAGGCCCTCCGTCCGCCCGCAGGACTGGGCGTCCTGGAACACCCGGCAGGACGCCGACGGCCTCAACCGCCAGCTGGCCGAGCCCGCCGGGCGCAGTCCGCAGGAAAACGAGCCCGCCTAGGCAGCGCAGGTCAGGCCACTGCTCATTCAGAGTGTCCCTGGTCCCTGCTCATCTGGCCCTCGGCCGGCGGTGTTTCCCCGGGAGGCACTCCCCCGCCAGGCTCCAGCCCGGTGATGTTCCCTTCGGCCGGGTCCGGGTTGGGCGAGCCTCCCGCTTCCCTGCTGCCTTGTTTCTCCAGGTTGTCCTGGGCCGCGCCGACGTCCGCGGGTGCGTCCTTGCCCGGCTTGTCCGGGTTGGCGGGGTCATTCTCCGGATGGTAGGTGCTCACGGTCCTTCGTCCTTCCGTTCGGGCTGCGGTCCTGTCCCCCAGCTCCGGACTAATTGTAAGCATGCTGATAATTCTGGAGGGTAGGGCCGGTCTTAGGGGGATCCCGGACTCACAGACCGCGCGGAGCCAGGTTAGCCGTTCGGGTTTTCGGCGGCGCCTCGTGGCCCCGCCCACTCGCCGCGTTCCTCGAGTACCTGGCGCAGCAGATCAGCGCGGTCGGTGACGATGCCTGCCACGCCGAGGTCCAGGAGACGGCGCATCTCGGCGGGGTCGTTGATGGTCCACACATGGACCACAAGACCCAGAATTTCCGCGCGCCGCAGGAAGCCGGCCGTGACAACCGGTACCGCCCCATAGCGCACGGGAACCTGCAGTGCGTGCACGTCCCGCAGGACCCTCCGCATCAGCCAGCGGAACGCCGGGCCGGGCACCACGGGGCCCAGCAGCGCGAACAGGGCGTTGGATACGACGCCCGCTGACGCGGCAACCGGCTGGCTAAGCTGCTTCAGCACGGCCCGCCGCCGCCGGTCCGAGAAGCTGGCGATGAGTACGCGGTCGTGGACGCCGTGGCGTTCGATGGCTTCGACGGTGCTGCGGACCGAGCCCCAGTCCTTGACGTCCAGGTTCAGCCGAACGTCCGGCAGGGCGGTGACGAGTTCTTCGAAGGTGGGAATCGGCTCGCGTCCGCCGATCCGGGCACCGGCAACGTCCTGCGCGGGCAGGTCGGCAACGCGGCCGCTGCCGTCCGTCACACGGTCCAGGGTGCCGTCGTGGAAAAGGAGGAGCACGCCGTCGGACGTGGTGTGGACATCCGTTTCGAGGTAGCGGCAGCCCAGCTCGGCAGCGGCGCGGAACGCTGCCATCGAGTTCTCCAGGCCGTCCACGGAAAAGCCGCGGTGCGCCATGGCAATGGGAAGCGGCGCGCCATCGGCGCCGGCGTGGTCGAAGAACGGCAGGCTCACAATGTGAGCGTACCGGAGCCGGCCCGCCCGTTTAGTGGCGGGTGGCGTCAGTCCCCGTAAGGGAAGATTTCCACGCCGTCGCCGCAGTGCAGCAGCGTCCGGCCGCGGCCGCCGTCCAGGTGTACCCACACGGCCGAGTGGTCGGCGGTGATGGCGTCCACGATGCCCGCCGCGTCGAATCCCGGCGAGAGCTGGACGCGGACGCGGTCCCCTTGCCGGAGCTTCTTCCAGTGCGGTGCGGGCGTTGCCCTGCGCAGCGGTGCTTCAGCCATTTGGTGCTTTGCGCTTCGTGCCATGTTGTCCCCTTAGCCGGCCGGAGAGGTGCCTGCCCTCCGCGCTTCACGCTACGGAATGAAGGTGAACGGCAAGTGAGCGCAACCTGTGAAAACGGCGGCAGGTGCACCAACCGGGAACACCGGCGTCAGGAGTGCGGCACCCCCAGGGAAGCGAGGCGTTCCTCCAGGACCTGGGCCACGCCGTCGTCGTCAAAATGCGGCGCCTGCTGCCCTGCCGCGCGGATGGCCTCGGGGTGGCCGCTGGCCATGGCGTACCCGTGGCCCGCCCAGCGGAGCATCTCGATGTCATTGGGCATGTCGCCGAACGCCACCACATCCGCGGCGCCGATTCCCAGCGCAGCCGCGTACTCAGCGAGGGTAACTGCCTTGTTGACGCCGGGAAGGGACAGTTCCAGCATGGCGACGCCGGGCGAAGAGTGCGTTGCGGCGGCAAGGTGTTCGACGGCGGGCGCCACCTCGGCGAGGAAGTCATCCGGGGTGCCGTCGCGGACGATGGCGAGGAACTTCACGACGGCGTCATCCGCCGTGAGCGTTTCGCGCAGGGGCGCCGGGGCGAACTGCGCGAGCAGTTCGCTCGATTCGTTCTCGATGAAACCGGGCTCCAGGTGGAAGCCGGTGAGGGTCTCGGCGGCGAACAGCGCTGCGGGGCGGAGGTCCTTGATGATACGCCGGATTTCGAGGACGGCGTCGATGGCGAGGGTCTGCGCCGACACCAGGTGGTCGGCCTCGAGGTCCCAGACCACGGCGCCGTTCGAGCAGATGACGCGGCCGGTGTGGCCCAGTTGCTCCTCAAGCGGATGCAGCCAGCGCGGCGGGCGGCCGGTGACGAAGACCAACTCGACGCCGGCATCACGGCAGGCGTGGAAGGCACGGATGGTTCGGGGGCTGATTTTTCCGTCGTGCCCGAGGATCGTTCCGTCTATATCGCTTGCCACCAACCGCATGCTGCCAGTCTACGTGGGTTACCGGGAGGCGCCGGCAGCGGGGGCTTCACCGGGAAGGTCCCAGGGTTCCCCTACTACCGGCCCGTAGCGTAGCGCCGCATTTTCACCCGGGAGCATACTGGAAACGCCGCCCCATGAGAGGACGCTCGGCCTTGCGGGCGGCACCGTCACCGGCACTCCCGGGAAATCTGCCGGCATCTGGCGAAGGCGGGACATCCAGTTCCCGCGCTGCGCATCCCTGAGGAAAACACAGGTCTCAGAGGGGCAGAAGATCAACGATGAACCGCACCAAAAATGGGGTACTTGCAACAGCCGCAGCAGTGCTTGCGCTGGGGCTCGCGCCGGGGACTGCCGTGGCCCATGGCGGATCCGGGCACGGAGGGTCCGACAAGGGTGATGACTGGCGGAACAACGACGACCAGCGCCGCCTGGTCCGGGTGCTGCGCCACGTCACGGACGACTACCGCTGGCTGGAGAACGCGGAAGCCGACGGCTACAAGAAGATCACCGAATGCATCGCCAAGCCCGGCGGCGGCGGGGCGATGGGATTCCATTACGCGAAGCAGGAACTGATCGATGACAAGACCCAGGCCCGCAAGCCCGAGGTGCTCGTCTATATGCCGGACAGGAACGGCCGGTACCGGCTGGTGGCTGCCGAGTTCATTTCAACCGCCAAGAACCGGCCCTCGATTGCGGGGCTGAAATTCGAGGACGGCCCGTTCCCCGGCTCCTTCGCGCTGCACGCGTGGGTGTGGCGGGATAATCCGGACGGCATGTTCGCGGCCTTCAACCCGGACCTGAGCTGCCCGAAGTAGCTCCTGGACGCCGTGAGCCCGGGCATCCGGGGGGGGTGCCCGGGCTCATCAAGTTTACGGCCGGGAGCCATGCGCAGGCCCGCCAGGTGCGGCGGCGGCGGCCTCAGGTTACCAGCGCCACCAGCGGGGCTTTTCCGGTTCCGCCGAAGTTTCCTGTTCGGGCTCCGGCTCCTCACCCAGGGCCAGCGCGGCCTCCACAATGTCGTCCGCTGTGAGCGTCATGACGGCTTCACGGTCCAGCGCGTCCAGGCTCTGCCCTTCGTCGAGTGAGAGCCGCAGTGCCTGGCGGTTAAGCGCCTGCTCGAAAAGGGTGCGGGCAAACCGAGCGTTGCCGGAGTCCTCGCTGGCGTGGAGTCCGGTGAAGATGCGGCGCAGCATCTGCTCCGCGCCCGGTTCCAGCATGTATTCGTGCTGGGCCAGCATCTGGTGGAAGATCGTCTGGAGCGCGTCCACGGAGTAGTCGGGAAACGTGATCTCGCGGGCGAACCGGGAACGCAACCCGGGGTTCGAGAGCAGGAACCATTCCATCAGCCGCGGGTACCCGGCCACGATCACCACCAGGCGGTGGCGGTGGTCCTCCATCCGCTTGAGCAGGACCTCGATCGCTTCGGGGCCGAAGTCCATCCGGCCGTCCTCCGGGGCCAGGGCGTAGGCCTCGTCGATGAACAGAACCCCGTCCAGTGCGCGCCTGATCACCCGGTCCGTCTTGATGGCGGTCTGCCCGACGTACTGCCCCACCAGGCCCGACCGGTCCACCTCCACCAGGTGGCCTTTCTGCAGCAGGCCCACCGCGCGGTACATCTCGGCCAGGAGCCGCGCCACGGTGGTTTTGCCCGTGCCGGGGTTGCCGAGGAACACCAGATGCTGTGACGTGGCCACCTCCGGCAGGCCGTGCGCCTTGCGGCGCGCCTGGACCTGGAGCAGTGCCACGAGAGCGCGAACCTGTTCCTTCACGGTCTCAAGTCCCACCAGCGAGTCGAGCTCGGCCTGCACCTCGGACAGCGGCCGCGCCGGCCCGGGCTTCGGGCCGATGAGGTCGCCCATCAGGTCATCGACGCGTTCCGAACCGGGCAGCTTGAGCTGATCGGCCAGGTGGCCGAGCGTTTCACGCAGTTCGTCGAGCGGTTTGCGGCTGGCAGCCATGCCTCCACTGTAGACCCCGCGGCCCGGCCCGGTGCGGGTTTGCCCCGGCTGTCCCGACGCCGGCCAGCCGGCCGGCAGTTTGGGTTAGAGCGTGGCTGTCCCTCCCGCACGGCCATGCCGGAGTCCGGTGGGGAAGCCGATACTCAGCGGCACCGCGGCGGGCGCTCCACAGCAGGCGTCTTCGGCAGGAGCCTCGCCGGGGACGCTGGTGGAGCACACGCCGGTTTCGGGCAGTTGGAGTTCGACGGCGTCGGCGGCTGCGGTGTCCCCGGCCAGGGCGGCGGCGACGGAGCGGACCTGTTCGTACCCGGTGGCCATCAGGAAGGTTGGGGCCCGGCCGTAGGATTTCATCCCGGCCAGGTAGAAGTCTTTCTCCGGCTGGGCCAGGACGTTGGCGCCGTGGGCGGGGACGGTTCCGCAGCTGTGGAAGTCCGGGTCGATCAGGGGGCCGAGGGCCTTCGGCGCCTCGACGGCGGGGTCGAGGTCCAGGCGCAGCTCGGAGAGGATGGACAGGTCGGGGCGGAATCCGGTGGCGGGAATGACCCGGTCCACCTGAATGCTGCGGCCATCGGCAGCGTGCACGGTCACAGCGTCATCCTGCACCTCGAGGGACACGGTGTGGAACCCGGTGAACAGCTGGACGGCTCCCGTGTCCACGGCGGTGCGCAGCCGGGTGCCCAGCTGGCCCCGTGCGGGCAATTGGTCCTTGTCCCCTCCGCCGTACGCGGCGGCAGGCGTGCCGGCCCGGATGGCCCACAGCACTTCCGTTCCGGGGTTGGCCCGGGCAACGCGTGCCAGGTCCAGCACCATGTTGGCGGCCGAATGGCCAGAGCCGACCACAAGGGTCCGGCGGCCGGCGAACCCGTCGCGGGCCACATCCGGCAGCGGCCCGGTGACCAGGCCGGCGGCGCGGGCCTCAGGTTCCCCCGGCGCGGGCAGCCCGGAGGAACCCAGGGGTGCCGGCGTGCTCCACGTTCCGGAGGCGTCCACCACGGCGCGGGCGGGCAGCTCGGTGACCTTGCCGCCGTCGTACTCTATGCGCACAAGGAACGGTGCCTGCTCGCGGCCTTGGCTTCGGCCCTTGTCCATGCCCAGGCGCGTCACGGCAGTGACCCGGGCTCCGGTCCGGATCCGGCCCTGCAATTCCGGCGTGGCGGCCAGCGGCTCGAGGTAGTCGGACACGATCTGGGCCCCGTAGGGCAGGGCGGTGGGCCGGGGCGCATCCCAGCCGTTGCGCTCCAGCAGCCGCACGGAGGCGGGGTCCAGGTTGTACTGCCAGGTGGAGAAGAGCCGGACGTGCCCCCACTGCCGGATGGCCGAGCCCACCGCGGGACCGGCTTCCAGGACGAGCGGTTCCAGTCCGCGTTCGAGCAGGTGCGCGGCCGCGGCCAGGCCAACGGGGCCCGCACCAATGACGGCGACCGGCAGGGATTCCGGGGTAGGCATGCTGTCCTCTTTCTAGCTCGCGGGAACCAGGGAGGCGATAAGCGCCTCCACCCGGCCCTTGATCTCGTCGCGGATAGGCCGGACGGAGTCCACACCCTTGCCGGCAGGGTCTTCCAGGACCCAGTCCTCATAGCGCTTGCCCGGGAAGTACGGGCATTCGTCGCCGCAGCCCATGGTGATCACCACGTCGGATTCCTTGACGGCCTCAGTGGTGAGGACCTTGGGAATTTCGGCGGACATGTCAATGCCCAACTCGGCCATGGCGTCCACGGCTGCCGGGTTGACCTTGTCTGCCGGTTGGGAGCCGGCGGACCGGACCTCGATGGCGCCCTTGGACAGGGTGGTGAGGAAGGCGGCGGCCATCTGTGAGCGGCCGGCGTTGTGGACGCAGACGAACAGGACGGAGGGTTTGCGGCTCATGCGGGTACCTTTCGGTCAGCCGTCACGACGGCGGAGGTTGCGGGAGTGGGGTACAGGAGGCGGACCAGGACGTACCCGGCGGCGCCGCCCAGCAGTTGGGTGAGGATGAAGGCAGGTGCCGACGACGGTGCGATGCCGGCGAAGCTGTCCGTGACCGTCCGGGCGATGGTCACTGCGGGGTTGGCGAAGCTGGTGGAGCTGGTGAACCAGTACGCGGCGGTGATGTAGCCACCGACCGCGAAGGCGACCCGGTCCGCCCGGCCGGAGCGGACGGTGCCGAAGATGACCACCAGAAGGCCGACGGTGGCGACGACCTCGCCGAGCCAGAGCGCGGGGCCGGTGCGGACGTGCGCGGAGAGCGTGACCGCGTCCAGCCCGAACATGAGGTTGGCCGCAACGGTGCCGGCCAGGCCGCCCAGAACCTGCGCGGTGATGAGAGCCGCGGCGGTCCCGGTATCAATCAGGCCCAGCGCCCGTTCCACCAGGGTCACCACCGGATTGAACGACGCCGACACCGGCTGGAGTGCCACGATCAGGGCTACCAGCGCGGCACCCGTGGCGAGGCTGTTCTGCAGAAGCTGCAGGCCGGCGTCGTTCGGTGAAAGCCGCGAGGCCATGACGCCCGAGCCAACCACCGCCATGACCAGGAACGCGGTGCCGACAAACTCCGCGGCAGCTTTGCGGCCCAGAACGCTCACGGGGCCTGCCCGCCGATCAGCGCGGCGAGGTTCTGCAGCGCCCCGGTGCGGGCGCGGTAGTAGACCCAGACGCCGCGCTTTTCGCGATCCAGCAGGCCGGCCTCGTGCAGGATTTTGAGGTGGTGGCTGATGGTGGGCTGGGACAGCTCGAACGCATCGTTCAGGTCGCAGACGCAGGCTTCGCCGCCCTCGTGCGAGGCAACCATGGACATGAGGCGCAGCCGGACGGGATCCGCGAGCGCCTTAAGCAGTGGCGCAATGCCCTCGGCTTCCGCTTCGGACAATGGCTGCCGGGCCAGCGGCGAACAGCAGGCGGCGGCTTCGACCGGGGTCAGCTCCGTAGACATAGACACGCGTAAATATTTACATTCATCTATGTTTTACGCAAGAGAGTCCCATAGGAGTGCGGGGGCGCATTGTCGGCGTCCGGCGCTACACTGAACTTATCGAACATATTTTCGAATAAGGGTGTGTTGTGGGCGTTATTGTCGGGCCTCGCGTGATAGATGCAGGCGCGTCGCTGTTCTCGGTATTGATCTCTCCCGTCGCAGTCGCGGCCGGCTTTCCCTCGCCGGCACAGGACTACTTCGACGGGCGGATCGACCTGAACGCGCACCTGATCAAGGACATCACCAGCACCTTCGTTGTCAGGGTCACCGGCAACTCCATGGAAGGCGCAGGCATCAGCGACGGAGACGAACTGATCGTCAACCGCGCATTGGAACCCAAGGACGGTTCCGTGGTGATCGCCGTGCTTGACGGCGAACTCACCGTAAAGCGACTCCGCATCACGGCCGCGGGCATTGTCCTGCAGGCGGAAAATCCCCGCTACCAGGACATCAAGGTGTCAGCGCTTTCGGACCTGACCATCTGGGGCGTCGCCACCCGGTGCCTGCACCATGTATGAGGACTGCCGTGGCTAAGCCCGCCCTGATGCGCAGCATGCCGCAGATAGCCCACGTGGACGTCAACTGCTTCTACGCTTCCGCGGAACGGGCCTTCGACCCCTCGCTGGAGGGCCGCCCGCTGGTGGTCCTGTCCAACAACGACGGCTGCGCCGTCACCCGCTCCCCAGAAGCCAAGGCGCTCGGCATCGCCACCGGCGAGCCCTGGTTCAAGCTCGCGCCGCGGGCCAAGGAATGGGGGCTGGTGGCGAAATCCAGCAACTACGAGCTTTACGGCGACATCAGCGCCCGGTTCATGGAGCTTCTGGGGCGCTACTCGGCATGGCTTGAGGTGTACAGCATCGACGAAGCCTTCCTGGGGGTCAAAGGGGAAGCGGACCAGCTCCTCCCCCTGGGACGGACCATCAGGGACGCCGTCCGCAGGAACGTTGGCGTTCCCGTCTGCGTGGGCATCGCGCCCACCAAGACTCTCGCCAAGCTTTGCAACAAGTGGGCCAAGAATAATCCGGCCTTTGGCGGGGTCTGTTTGTGGGAGGCGGTCCCTGGCGATGTCCGGGACAGCCTGCTGGAACGGCTGCCGGTGGACGAGATCTGGGGCATCGCCGGAAGGCTGACCAAGCGGCTCAACGTCCTGGGGATCTTCACCGTCGGGGACCTGGTCCGGGCGGACCCGGTGATGATCAGGGACAAGTTTTCGGTGGTGCTGATGCGCACGGTGCTCGAATTGCGGGGCACCCCGTGCATTCCCATGGAAGAGGAACGCATCGGCCGGGACCAGCTGATCTTCTCGCGATCGTTCGCGACGCCTGTCACCAGCGCCGACGGCCTGCGGCAGGTGCTGAGCATTTACGGGCAGCAGGCGAGCGCCAGGCTGTCCAAGCACGGCCTGCAGGCGAAAGTGCTCACGGCATTCGCCGCCACGTCACCCTTCCGCCAGCAAGAGCAGGCGTACCCGTCCGTGTGCGTTTCGCTGCCAATGCCGACGGCGGATCCGCTGCTGCTGGCCAGGGCGGCACATGCGCTGCTCCCGCACATCCGGGACGGCCTCAAATATGCCAAGGCGGGGATCATGCTGACTGACCTGCGGCCCAGCGGGAACCAGCCTCCATTGGAACCGTTCGAGAACCCGCACGAGGAACGCGGCATCGGCCCGCTGCTGGAGGATGTCAGCCGCCGCTTCGGCCGCGGGGCCATCGGGCTGGGACATGCCGGCATCAAGTCCGGCCTCGATTGGACCATGAAACGGGACATGCGCTCACCGCGGTACACCACCCATTGGGATGAACTTCCGGTGGTCAAGGCCGCCTGATCGGCTTCTGGTCCGAAATATGGCCCAAACCGTTCAGTATGCTAGCCAATAGACAGTATAGTGAACAGATGACTTCCCCTAAGACTGTGGCCATCGCCGTCCCGCTCGAAGCAGAGCTCGTGGACCAGATCCGTGCCATCGATCCGTCCGTCACCGTTCTCTACGAACCCAGCCTCCTTCCGCCGGAGCGCTTCCCTGCCGACCACGCCGGCGACCCTGCCTTCCAGCGCACGGCCGAGCAGGAGGAACGGTACTGGGCCATGCTCGGCCGGGCCGAAGTCCTCTACGGTTTTCCCAACGAAAGCCCCGAGGGCCTGGCCCGCATCGCCCGGGACAACCCTGCCCTCGAATGGGTCCACGCCATGGCCGCAGGGGCAGGCGGCGCGGTGAAGGCATCCGGACTCGGCCAGGACGTCCTGCAGAAGTTCCGGATCACCACCTCCGCCGGGGTCCACGCCCTTCCCCTCGCGGAATTCGCGGCACTGGGAATCCTGAACGGCTTCAAACGCAGTGCCGAGCTGGCCCAGGACCAGGCCGCCAAAACCTGGCCCGACCTGCGGGTCCCCACCCGGCTGGTGAACGGCTCCAACCTGGTGGTCAGTGGCCTGGGCGAAATCGGGCTGGAAACGGCACGGATCGCCAGGGCGCTGGGCATGAACGTGAGCGGCACGAAGCGGACCATAGAGCCAATCGAAGGCATTGGCCGGGTAACGGACAACGCGGGCCTGTCCGCCCTGCTCGCCACGGCAGACGCCGTGGTCAACACGCTGCCCGGAACCGCCTACACGGAAAAGCTGTTCAACCGCGAACTGTTTGCCGCAATGAAACCCGGAACCACCTTCGTCAACGTTGGCCGGGGCACGGTGGTGGATGAAGAAGCCCTGCTGGAGGCCCTGGACAACGGGCAGGTGGGCTACGCCTGCCTGGACGTCTTCGCCGTGGAGCCACTGCCCCAGGACAGCCCCCTGTGGAACCACCCCAGGGTCATGGTCTCGCCCCACACATCAGCCCTCAGTGCCGCCGAAAACCGCCTCATCACCGAGCGCTTCTGCAGCAACCTCCGCACCTTCCTGGACGGCGGGGATCTCCCCCACCTCGTGGACACCGTCCACTTCTACTAAGCCGGCACCGGGAGAACCAATGCGCATCGCCAGAATCAAGACCGCTTCCGGCGCCCTGCACGCCGTCGAACGGGCCGGGGCATGGGACCACATCATTGACCCGTTCGAAGCGCCGCTCCGTTTCACGGGCGGCACCACCCCCGCGGGTGAGGCGGAATTCCTCGCGCCCGTAGCCCCGGCCGTGGTGGTAGGCATCGGCCACAACCTGACCCTCAACGACCACCCCCTGCCCATCCAGGCCTGGCATAAGTCTGTCCACACCGTCGCCGCACCCGGGGACCAGATCGTGGCAGCACGCGGCCGCGGCACGGTAAACGCCGAAGGTGAACTCGCCGTGGTGATCGGCAAACAGGCGGCCGGACTGACCGCGGAGAACGCCCTGGACCACGTCCTCGGCTATACCTGCGTCAACGACGTCACCAACGTGGACCAGAACGCGGTGGACGAGCGGAACTTCCAAGGCAAGGCCGGCGTCAATTACACGCCCCTTGGACCGTGGATAGAGACCGCCCTCCCGGATCCCGAACGCGCCGGCATTGACGTCCACATCAACGGGGTACCCCGGGCCAACTCCGGGACGTTCAACCTGCCCTCCACCGTGGTGGACTGCCTTGTCTACGTCACGTCCTGGCTGACACTGGAGCCCGGGGATGTGGTCATGACGGGCGCGCCTGGCACGGCGGTGCCCGTGGAGCCGGGCGACCGCGTGGACATTGTGGTGGAGGGCGTCGGCACCCTGACCAGCACGGTCTGCTAGCCGCCACGCTACCGGCCGCCGGGGCCCTTATGATGGATAGCGTTCAGTTGACTGAACGGACACTGCAGTCAGCCCCGGCAACCTAAGGAGAATCATGGCCGATTCCCGCACTCCCGCTTCACCGGACAAATCGGGGGCCGCCTCGCCGGCGCCGGCTGTCACGCGTGCGGCTGCCGTCCTGGATGCGCTGGCTGCCTCGGCCACGGGCCGGCTGACCCTCAGCGACCTCTCGCGGGAGGTGGGCATCCCCAAATCCTCCACCTCCAACCTCCTGCTGGCGCTCGAAGAGGCACGGCTGATCACCCGGCAGGGAGCGGAATTCACGCTGGGCCGCAAGCTGGTGGAGCTCGGTGCCGCCTACCTGGGCCGGATGGACGAGGTCCAGGAGTTCTACCGCTACTGCGAACAGGCGTCCGTGCTCTCCGGGGAAACGGTCCGGATCGCCATGCTGGATGGAACCAGCGTCATCTACCTTGCCCGCTATGAGGGCCATCCCGCAGTCCGCTTGACCTCCAACATCGGCGACAAGATGCCCGTCTCGCTCTGCGCCGTTGGCAAGGCACTGATTGCCCGCCTGAACGTGCACGACATCGAGGAGATGTTCCCTGACGATGCCGAGCTGCCGGTCCTCACACCCAAATCGCTGCGCACCGGGGCAGAACTGAAGTCGCAGCTGCGGGAAATACGCGAGCAAGGGTACGCCTTCGAGGACGAGGAAAGCACCACCGGCGTGGTGTGCCTCGCGGTTTCCGTCCCGACGCGCGGCGCCCATGGGCCCAGCCTGGGCTTGTCCGTGACCGCGCTAAAGGCCACCTACACCCCGGAGCAGGGCTCGCAGATGGTCAAGGAGCTCAAGGAGCTTGCGCACTCCCTGGGCAACCCCATGGGTTAGGTGCGGCAGCGCGGCTCCAGGACGCGGGCGCAAAACCGCCCACCCGCAGTCAAAAACCAAAAAACTCTTGCCGGTTGTTCAGCTTGCTGTATTGTGTTCAGCATAGTGATCGACACAATAGGTGTTGTCGCTATCCCACCAGGCCAACGGGGGCCTGGAGTGCATTAGAGGGAGTTCTCGTGACAACTCGTACTAAAACACCGCAGACCGAAGCGGACGGCGCCGTCGTCGATCCGGAGCAGCTGCGAAGGGCAACTCTTGCCAGCTCCGTGGGTTCAGCCCTGGAGTACTACGACTTCTACATCTACGGCCTCGCATCGGCCCTGATCTTCGGCCCGCTGTTCTTCGCGCCCCTGGGCGACAGCGGCGCCGTCATCGCCTCCTTCGCCACCTACGGCGTCGGCTTCGCGGCCCGGCCGTTCGGCGGAGTGGTCTTCGGATACATCGGAGACCGGTTCGGCCGCAAAATGGTGCTGATCCTGACCATCGGCCTGATGGGCATGGCCAGCTTCGCCATCGGACTCCTCCCCACCTTCGAGCAGGCTGGGATGCTCGGGGCAGTGCTGCTGGTGGCCCTCCGCATCCTGCAGGGCCTCGGCGCCGGAGCCGAGCAGGCAGGCGCCACAACGCTGATCTCCGAGGTGGCCCCGCGCCGCCGTCGCGGGTTCTTCGCCTCCCTGCCGTTCGTGGGCATCCAGCTGGGCACCCTCCTGGGTGCCGGCACCTTCGCCCTGATGGCCCTGGCGGACAAGGAAGTCCTGCAGGGCTGGCTCTGGCGCGTACCCTTCCTGGCCAGCGTCATCCTGATCGTCATCGCCGTGTTCATCCGGCTCAAGCTCAAGGAGACCCCGGTCTTCCAGGAGCTCGAAAAGCACAAGGCCGTGGTCAAGAACCCGGTAGGCCAGATCTGGAAGCACTCCAAGAAGAACGTGCTGGTGGGCATCGGCCTGCGGATGGGCGAAAACGGAAACTCATCGATCTACTCCGCGCTGCTGGTGTCCTTCATCAGCATGCCGGCCGGGGTGTTCGCCGGCGACAAGTTCATCGGCCCCACCGGCCTGCTGATCGCCGCCGGATTCGCGGCGGTCCTGGTGGTCACCTTCGGCGCGCTGTCAGACCGGTTCGGCCGGGTTCCCGTCTACCGCTACGGCGCCCTTTTCCAAGCCGTCATTGCCCTCCCGGCCTTCTACCTGGTCACGCTGGGCAACGTCACCCTGGTGTGGGTGGTCATGGTGGTGGGCATCGCCATCGGCGTGCAGTCCATGCTGGGCCCCCAGTGCGCCCTGCTGCCGGAACTCTTCGGCTCGCAGCACCGCTTCACCGGCGTGGCCCTCAGCCGGGAACTCTCCGCTGTCCTGGCCGGCGGATTCGCACCGATGATCGGTGTGGCGCTGCTGGCGGCGACCAACCACTCCTGGCTGGTTCCGGCGCTCTACTCGCTGGTGCTGGCGGGCATCTCATTCGCCACCACGTTCTTCACCCCCGAAACGAACGGCCGCGACCTGGTGGTCGTGGAGGACGCCAAGTGACGCACGGGTCCGTCGGCTTCGTCGGCCTGGGCCTCATGGGGGCGCCGATGGCCGCCAACCTGGCCAAGGCCGGCTGGCAGGTCAGGGCGTGGAACCGCTCCCCCGCAGCCGTCCGGGACCTCGAACTGCTGGGCGGCACCGGCGTCGAACACGTTGCGGACCTGCGCGGCGAGCCCGTCATCATCTTCATGCTCCCTGACCTGCCCTTCATCGAAGAGTCCGCGGCCGGCCTCCTGGCGGAGTGGCGGAAAGCTCCGCCCGCGCCGGGGACGCTCGTGGTGGTCATGAGCAGCGTGTCACCGGTGGGCGTGCAGGCGTTCGGCCTCGCGGTGGCGGACGCGAGCGGCGGGAACGCGTCGGTGCTCGATGCGCCGGTCAGCGGCGGCACGGACGGCGCCCGGCGGGGAACCCTGGCCATCATGGCGGGCGGCTCAGAGGCCGGCTTCGCGCGTGCCCTGCCGGTGCTGGAGTCCATGGGCACGGCGGTGCGGCGGCTGGGCGGGCTGGGTGCAGGCTCGCTGGCCAAGGCCTGCAACCAGCTGGTGGTGGGAACCACGACGGCGGCACTCGCCGAAGCCGCGGAGCTCGCCGAACGCTCAGGCCTGGACGTTCACGCCCTCTTCGAGGTGCTGTCCGGCGGCTTGGCGGGCAGCCGCGTGCTGGACCAGGTGGGACCCCGGCTGGCAGCGAAGGACTACACACCCACCGGGCCGGCCAAGTTTATGCGCAAGGACCTGTCCTTCGTGCTCGAAAGCGCAGGAAGCGCGGGGACGGCCACACCCATGGCGTCCGCCGGAATCGCGCTGTACACCGAACTCGTGGCCCAGGGTCTGGGCGACCAGGACCTTGCGGTGGTGCGGCAGGCCATTGCCAACCTCGGCGTGCCCGCCGGGGAGGCCACGCGGTGAATCCACTGTTCGACCTGGCCGGACGCACCGCCCTGGTCACCGGTTCCAGCCGCGGCATCGGCAACGCCCTCGCCAGGGCACTTGCGGAAGCCGGCGCCACGGTGGTCCTGAACGGGGTCAACGCGGAGCGGCTCGACGCCGCCGAGGCGTCGATGGCAGCGGACTTTGCCGCGGGCCGGATCCGCAGCTGCGCGTTCGACGTCACCCGGGATGCCGACGCCGGCCGTGGAGTCGCCTGGGTGGAGGAGAACGTCGGCCCCCTGGACATCCTGGTCAACAATGCCGGCATCCAGCACCGCGTGCCCATGCTGGACCTCGACGTCGAGGACTGGGAACGGGTCATCAGCACCGACCTCACCAGCGCGTTCCTGGTGGGCCGCGCCGCAGCCCGGGCCATGGTTCCCCGCGGCCGCGGCAAGATCATCAACATCTGTTCGGTGCAGGCGGACCTGGCCCGGCCCACCATAGCCCCGTATGTCGCCGCGAAGGGCGGGCTGCGGAACCTGACCCGCGCCATGACGGCGGAGTGGGCGTCCTCAGGGCTGCAGATCAACGCCATCGCACCCGGCTACATCCATACGGAGATGACGCAGAACCTGGTGGACGACGAGCAGTTCAACTCCTGGATCCTGGGCAGGACGCCGGCCCGGCGCTGGGGTACCCCGCAGGACCTTGCAGGCCCGGTGGTGTGGCTTGCCTCGGACGGTTCGGGGTTCGTCAACGGCCAGACCATCTTCATCGACGGCGGCATGACAGTGGTGGTTTAGCGGGAGTTGGCACCCGGATTTCCGGGTGCCAACAAGACGCTGCGCGACCTTCCGTGACGCTCCGCGACGCTGCATTGCGGCTTCGCGTCGTCCCGTGAACGCCTGCTACACGGATCATTGTGGCCCTGCTGGGCGCTCCGTAATCTCGTCTCAGCACCCGCCCCAGCAAAGGAATCCCCATGGCAGAGCCCCAGGACAAGAGTCCGCAGAACCCCGGAAACTCCACCCGCATCGTCGCCGGCCAGGCCGCACCCAAGCGCCCCCTGGGCCTGAAAATCGGCATCGCCGCCGCCGTCCTCGCCCTCGTGGGAGGCGGCGCCGCCGTCGCCTCCGCCGTCAACGCGAACAACGCCTCCACCGCACCCACTGCCGAAGCCGCCCCGGCAGGCAACCCGGCTGCGGAACTGAAGCTCGGCTACTTCGGCAACGTCACCCATGCCCCCGCACTGGTGGGCGTCAGCAAGGGCTTCATCAAGGACGAGCTCGGCGACACCAAGCTCAGCACCCAGGTCTTCAACGCCGGTCCTGCCGCCATCGAGGCACTCAACGCCGGAGCCATCGACGCCACCTACATCGGCCCCAACCCGGCCATCAACTCGTTCGTGAAGAGCCAGGGCGAGTCCATCAACATCATTGCCGGCGCAGCCGCGGGTGGCGCGCAGCTGGTGGTGAAGCCGGAAATCAACTCCGCCGCTGACCTCAGGGGCAAGACCCTCGCCTCCCCGCAGCTCGGCGGCACCCAGGACGTGGCCCTCCGCGCCTGGCTGACCGCCCAGGGGTACAAGACCAACGTTGACGGCAGCGGCGACGTGGCCATCAACCCCACCGAGAACGCCCAGACCCTCAAGCTGTTCCAGGACGGCAAGCTCGACGGCGCGTGGCTGCCCGAGCCCTGGGCCTCCCGCCTGGTGCTGACCGCCGGCGCCAAGGTGCTGGTGGATGAGAAGGACCTGTGGGACGGTTCGCTGTCCGGCAAGCCCGGCGAATTCCCCACCACCATCCTGATCGTCAACCAGAAGTTCGCGGCAGACCACCCGGACACCGTGAAGGCGCTCCTGAAGGGCCATGCCAAATCCGTTGAATGGCTGAACGGCGCCGCCGCAGGTGAGAAGGCCACGGTGATCAACGCAGCACTCAAGGAAGCGGCCGGCGCCGAGCTGAAGGCCGATGTCATCGACCGGTCCCTCAAGAACATCGTGTTCACGGTGGACCCGCTGGCCGGCACGTACCAGAAGCTGCTGGCCGACGGCGTCACGGCCGGAACCACCAAGCAGGCCGACATCAACGGCATCTTCGACCTGCGGGCCCTCAACGAGGTCACCGGCGAGAAGACCTCCGCCGCCAACCTCGGCAAGGAATAGCCGCCACTCATTTCCGCACTCCCCCGCCCGGCCGCACGGCATCATGCCTCCGGCCGGGCGGGCGCTTTTAACTTGTGGAAATCCTGCGCATACCCGCCGGAACCGGGAGCCTGGCCGCCCCTAAGCTGAAGAGGATTCATCGGCAGGCGGCACGGGGGATGGCGGGTGGGCGGTTCAGGCAGGGACGGCGATACATGGCAGGGAGCGCCCGACGGCGGCCCGATGCCAAAGGTGCGCCGGTCACCGAGCGGGCGGATCCCGCAGTGGGCCATCGACGAGGCGTTCGGCCGGCAGGCACAACAGGCTCCCTGGCGCGCACCGGAACCGGCACCCCACAACGCCGGACGCCCGGCGTTCGGGCGTGCGCCCCGGCCGCACGGGCCCCGGAAGCGGCGGCTGCTGCCCGCGCTGGGCGTGGCGCTGGTCATCTGCCTGTACTTCACGCCGTCGTTCCTTAGCCGCGTTGTCCTTCCCTTCGCGGCACCTTACCTGCCGGGGGCAACGGTCCCGCCGCCCGGGTACGAGGCCGCGTCCTCGCCGCTGGGGACTCCCCCGGCCAGCACCGGCTCCACGGCTTTCGTCCTGCAGGAGTCGCCCGATCCCGGCCAGCGGTTCGCCGCCTACGATCCGTGCCGCCCCGTCCACTACGTGGTGCGTCCGGACTTCGCCGTACCGGGCGGCGACGCCCTGATCCGGGACGCCGTTGCAGCGACCTCGGCGGCCACCGGCTTACAGTTCGTGTACGACGGCACGTCCACCGAAGCGCCGGCGGATGAACGGGAGGCCTTCCAGCCGGACCGCTACGGCAAGCGCTGGGCACCAATATTGATCACCTGGTCCACGCCGCAGGAATCCCCAGGTCTCGCGGGCGACATCGCGGGCGACGGCGGCAGCACCTTCATCCAGGCACCCGGCCAGCCGATGGTCCTCGCCGCCGGCCAGATCCGGCTGGACGCACCCGACCTCGCAGGCATCCTGGCCAGCCGCCCGGACGGAACGGAACAGGTGCGGGCCATCATCATGCACGAACTGGGCCACGTTGTGGGCCTGGACCACGTCAGCGATCCGGCCCAGCTGATGCACGCGGACAACGTGGGCGTGGTGGACTTCGCCGCCGGGGACCGCGCCGGGCTTGCACTCCTGGGCAGCGGGCCGTGTGTTCCCCAGCTCTAACGGCCCGGTCCGTCCCGGGCCGCGGGTAGGGTATGCAAACCTGCGTAGCCGGGAGCGGCCGCCGGTGTTTTACTTTCCCCTATGACTGAGTTGCTGAAGCAGCACCCCAATGAACCGCACGACGACAGCATTGCTGCGCGCCTGAACTGGCTGCGCGCGGGTGTCCTTGGAGCCAATGACGGCATCGTGTCAGTTGCTGCGACGGTGGTGGGTGTTGCCGGCGTGACCAACGATGTCACTCCCATCCTGATAGCCGGGGCGGCCGCCGTGGTGGGCGGTGCCGTGTCCATGGCGCTGGGCGAGTATGTGTCCGTCAGCAGCCAAAGCGACAGCCAGCGGGCGCTGATCGAGAAGGAACGCCAGGAGCTCCACGACGATCCCGACGGCGAACTGGAGGAGCTTGCCGCCATCTACCAGGCGAAGGGACTCACCGAAGCCACCGCGCGCACGGTGGCCGCAGAGCTTACCGAGCACGATGCGCTGGGCGCGCACCTGGAAGCCGAACTGAAGATTGATGAGGCCAGCGTCGCCAGCGCCTGGCACGCTGCTTTCGCCTCAGCCATCGCCTTCACCATCGGTGCGGTACTCCCGCTGCTGGCGATCCTGCTGCCTCCGGCCGAAATCCGGGTTCCCCTCACCTTCGTGGCAGTCGTCGTCGCCCTGGCCATCACCGGTACGGTCAGTGCCAGGATCGGTGGCAGTTCGAAACGGAAAGCCACCCTGCGCCTGGTCATCGGCGGTGCCCTTGCCATGGCGTTCACCTATGGCGTTGGCCTGCTGCTGGGGACCACGGGGATAGCCTGACTCCAGCACGCCTGATCCGGCGTGACCGCCCCGTCCGAAGGAAACATTGCATGATGGAAATCGGCGGCCTTCCGGCCCACATCCTCCTGGTCCACGGGGTGGTTGTCCTTGCCCCGCTGGCTGGCCTGATGGCAGTGGTCTTCGCGCTCTGGCGCCGCAGCAGGTCCTATCTGGCCTGGCCATTGGGCGTCCTCGCCGTTGTGCTGGTACCGCTGTCCGTCCTCACCCCGGAAGCCGGTGAGCAGCTGGAAAAGGCGAAACCCGCATCGGACCTGGTCAGGGAGCACGCCGAGCAGGGCAGTTTTTTCCGGTACGTGACGGTGGTTTTCCTGCTGGTGGCGGCTGCGCAGATTCTGGCCGCGTTCCCCTCCGCCGTGAGCCGCTGGCAGGCACTCCGCGGAGCCGGGCGCCTGCTCGCGGCCCGCTGGCTTGTTCCCGCCACGTCCGTCCTCGGAGTAATTGCGGGGCTGTTCCTGGTTTACGAAGCCGTGGTGACGGGCCATTCCGGGTCGGCGTCGGTCTGGAGCTGAACCTAAGGCAGCGCCGCAGCGGGGCGGTGGTCGCCGCCGCGCATCCGCACTGCCACGACAATCCCGGACACCGCGGTGATTCCGGCGACGGCGGCGACAGCCACCGGAATTCCGTACAGGTCCGCGATGAGCCCGGCGAGCAGCGCACCTGCGGCGAACCCGGCGTCGCGCCATAGACGGTAAATCCCGACGGCGCGTGCCCGCCACGCTGGGTGGGCGACGTCTCCGATGCTGGCCAGCAGGGTGGGATACACCATGGCGGTGCCGATGCCGAGGACGACGGCGGCCCCGAGCCATGCCTCGAAGGTGCTGCCTGCCGCGACCATTGCCAGGGCTGCGGCCTGTACCAGCATGCCTGCGGCTATGAACCATTTGCGGCCCCAGCGGTCCGAGGCGGCACCGGTCACCAGCTGCGCGGCTCCCCACACGGCAGGGTAGGCGGCGGCAATGATGCCGATCTGGCCCACGCCCAGGCCGGCGCCGGCAAACAGGACGGGGAAGAGACCCCAGGCGAGCCCGTCGTTGAGGTTGTTGACCAGGCCGGCCTGGCTGGCCGCAGAGAGGGAGCGGTCCCTGAAGCTGGTCAGGGTGAACACCTGGCCCGTGCTGAGGCCGGCTCCGGCAGCACCGGGTGCGGCGGGTGTTCCGGACGCCTCGGCGAAGGCATGGTGGTGGGTTTCGCGGACGGCCAGGACTGTCAGGCCCAGCCCCAGGGCGATGTAGGCCGCTCCGAGGAGGAACGGTGCCGGCCGGAGCCCGTAGGTGGTGGCGAGGTAGCCGGTAGCCAGTGCCGTGGCAGCCACGCCAAGGTAGCCGGCCGCTTCGTTGAAGCCCATGGCCAGGCCCCGCTGGCGCGGGCCCACCAGGTCCATTTTCATGATCACGGCCGTGGACCAGGTCAGGCCCTGGCTGATGCCCAGCAGGACGTTGGCCGTTACGATCCAGCCCCAGGAGGGGGCGAGGATCAGCATGGCGGGGACCGGGAGTGCTGCCAGCCAGCCGGCGACGAGGACGGGCTTGCGGCCGTATTTGTCGGAGAGCGTCCCCGCAAAATAGTTCATTGCAGCCTTGGACAGCCCGAACGCGAGGATGTACGTCAGCGCCCCGGTGTAGAGGTCCAGGTGGAAGGCCTCCGTGGCCAGGAGGGGCAGGACCGTGCGTTCCTGTCCCAGGGTGCCGCCCACCAGCGCGTTGACGGCAACCAGCAGCATGAACTGGGCCAGGTTCTGACGCAGTCCCAGCACCGGGCGCCGCGTCGCTGCGGGGTTTTCGGGACGTGTGCTGCCGGGCATGCGCGGGCTCCGTTCGGTGGGCATGAAGGTGCCCGGGCGCGCTTGGGGGAAGCGCACCCGGGCGGGTTGCCCCAAGCGTTGGGGGTAACGCTCGGGGCGTGCCCGCGCCGTTCGGGGAAACGTGCGCGGGCGGAGCCCGGGCGGGAGGGGGGTCCTGCCCGGGCGGTCTGTGGGGTTAGTGGGCGGCCACGGCGTTGGGCCGGGACTGCCGCCACATGCTCCAGGCCGCGTAGCTGCCGTCAAGTTCGACGATGTCGTACCCCGCACGGCGCAGGGCGCTGGCTGCTACGGAGTTCCGGACGCCGGACTGGCAGTAGGTGACGATGGTGCCGTTGGCGGGAAGCTCGTCCAGGTGCCACATCACACGGCCGCCGCTGAGCTGGTACGAGCCCGGAATGTGGCCGGCCGTGTGCTCGGTCTTGTTGCGGACGTCCAGGACCATGGCGGCGTCGAAGCCGTCCAGTTCTTCGGGCTGGATGAGCTTTGGGGTAAAGGTGGGCAGTTCCTCGATGCCGGTGACGTAGCCGGCCACGTTATCGATGCCCACGCGTACCAGGTGGTCCCACATGTCCATGGCCTGGTCCTGGCCGCTGGCCAGCAGCACCAGCGGGTTCTTGTCAGTTTCCGGGTTCACCACCCAGGCGCCGTAGCTGGCCACTGATTTGCCGGCCGGAACGTTCAGTGACCGGACCACGGTGCCTTCATGGACCTCGCTGTTGGACCGGGTGTCAATGAAGGTCAGGGTGTCTTCGTCGAGGCCGGCGGCCACGATGCCGGTGGAAAGCTCCGGCAGCGGGGTGCGTTCACCCATGACGGCCGGGCCTTCACGGTTTTCGCGCTTCATGCGGCCGAAGTAGGCGTGTGCGTCCGGCTGTCCGTCGAGGAGTTCATCGATGAAGCCCTGCTCGTCGTTGGCGGCCAGGTACGGCCCCCACCAGGCGTAGAGCCGTTCGTAGCCCACCGTGGAGGACGGGATGGCACCGAGGGCCTTGCCGCAGGCGCTGCCCGCGCCGTGGGCGGGGTGGACCTGGACGTAGTCCGGGAGGGTGAGGAATTTGTCCCGCAAGCTGGCGAAGAGCTGCTTTGCACCCTCGAAGCGGGTATCGATGCCGCCGGCGGCCTCGTCCAGCAGGTCCGGCCGGCCCAGGTCGCCGGAGAAGACGAAGTCACCGGACAGCAGGTAGCCCGGCTGGTCACTGAAGGCACCGTCGGTCACCAGGAAGGACAGGTGCTCGGGGGTGTGGCCGGGGGTGTGGAGGGCCTTGATGGTGATGTTGCCCAGCGTGATGGCGTCGCCGTCGTACAGCCGTTCGCCGTCGAATTCGTACTGCCAGTCCGGGCCGCCTTCGCCGGAAACGTACACCTTGGCACCGGTCGCGGCTGCCAGTTCGCGGGTGCCGGAGAGGTAGTCGGCGTGGATGTGGGTTTCGGTGACGGCCACGATCTTCATGCCGTTCTTCGCTGCGAGGTCCTGGTAAACGGCGATGTCGCGGCGTCCGTCAACCACAATGGCTTCACCCTTGGCCTGGCAGCCGATCAGGTAGCTGGCCTGGGCGAGGTCTTCGTCGTAGATGCGCTCGATAAGCATGAGGTGCTCTCCTTCGGTTGGAAAGGTGGTGGGGATCTGCATCCAGTATAGATACCCCCGGGGGTATGCTGCAACTGGATTACGGCCTGGGTTTTTCCTGCAAAGAGCCTTGGCAACAGGTGCAGGAGGCCTGATGCTGCGCGATGGTTTGACTGGTGCCGGCTGGCTTGCCAGAGCCGGACTCAGGCGTGCTGGATCCCGGCGTCGTCGCTGGCCTTGTCCATGTCCAGGGCCTTGACGGCCTGGATGACTTCCTCGAGGCCGGTGGCGTTGAGGGCGCCCGGCTGGGAGAAGACGAGGGTCTTGTCCTTGAAGGCCATGAGGGTGGGGATGGAGGTAATGTTCGCTGCGGCCGCCAGGCCCCGCTCGGCCTCGGTGTCCACCTTGGCGAAGGTGATGTCCGGGTGGCGTTCGGCGGCGGCGCCGTAGGTGGGGGCGAACATGCGGCAGGGGCCGCACCAGGCTGCCCAGAAG
This sequence comes from Pseudarthrobacter chlorophenolicus A6, assembly GCF_000022025.1. Lineage (GTDB taxonomy): Bacteria > Actinomycetota > Actinomycetes > Actinomycetales > Micrococcaceae > Arthrobacter > Arthrobacter chlorophenolicus. Next base: position 228,485 of record NC_011886.1, on the reverse strand, counting down.
TCAACGAAGACAATGTCGCTGCCTTCCAGGGTCTGGGCAAAAGTATGTTCGGTGATATCGATGGTGGCCATGGCCTGTGGTGTCCTTTCGGGGAAGCGTTTGGTTGCGATGGTTTTGCCGGTGCCGCTACGGGGCGGGGCTTAGGTGGTGGGAAGTCCGGCGCGGGCCCAGGCGGTCATGCCGCCGGCCATGGTGTCGGCTTTGTAGCCGGCGCCGCTGAGCGCGTCGGCGACGGCGGCGCTGCGGTTTCCGCTGCGGCAGACGGCGATCACGGGGACCGCGGGGTCGAGCTCGCCCAGGCGGGCCTGCAGCTGGCCCATGGGGATGTGCAGGGCGCCGGGGATCATGCCTTCAGCCACTTCGAAATCCTCGCGGACGTCGAGGACGTTGTCGGTGGCACGGCGCTGGTCCGTCTCGGTGATGGTGATTTCAGCCATGAGGGGTCTCCTTCGAAGTGGTTTGTTGCTGGAGATGGTGGGGGTGTTGCTAGCGGACGGGCTCGCCAGCCTGGCGCCAGGCAGCCATGCCGCCACGCACCGAGTAGGCTTCGAAACCCTGTTCGGCGAGAGCCCGCGCCGCGGAGGCGGACCGGATGCCGGAGGCGCAGACCGTGATTACCGGGCGGGTCTTATTGATACCGGTGGTACTGGCCTGCAGCCGGTCCAGGGGGATGTGCTTGGCCTGGAGCGCCCGCCCGGAGCGCCATTCCTGCGCGGAGCGGACATCGATCAGCGCAGCACCTGAGGAGAGGAGGCGCTTGGCCCCAGCCACCGAAATGGTTTTGTAGGGTTTGCCGAAAGCTTTCTTCAGGGAGCTGATAAGGCCCATGGCGTGCTCCGGTAGAGGCGATCAGGCGGGTGAGGGTATGTCGCTGCTGCGGCGGCCGCTGCGGTTCCGGAGTGGGCAGGAGCCGATGAAGAACCAGCAGATGCCGGCGGTGGCTGCGGTGGCTGCGGTAAGGGCTGCCACGCCCGCGGCGATGGGCCATTGCAGGCCGGGCGGGGCCTGCTGGATCAGGACGAAGGTGCCCATGGCCAGGACGAACCAGCCGAAGCTTTTGCGCAGGGCCGCTTCGGGGATCTTCCCTGCCAGCTTTGAGCCGATGAGGCTGCCGACGATGGCTGCGGCGGTGACGCCGAGGGTGATGCCCCAGTCAAGCTGGACGGTGGTGAGGTAGCCGGCGAGCCCGGCGAAGGATTTCATGGCGATGACCACCAGGGATGTGCCGACGGCAACGGACATGGGCAGGCCGCCCAGCAGCGCCAGGGCAGGTACGACAAGGAAGCCGCCGCCCGCGCCGACGAGCCCGGTCACAAGGCCGACGACAACGCCGTCCAGCAGCACCCTGCCAAGGGGCAGTTCGTGCTTGACCGGCTCCGCCGCGCCGTCGTTCTTCTTCTTCCGGCCGCGCAGCATGGCCACCGATGTGGCCACCATCATCACGGCGAAGGCGATCAGCAGGATCTGGCCGGGGATGTGCCCGCCCAGCAGGCCGCCAACGAACGCGCCGGCCATGCCGGCGGCGCCGAAGATCAGGCCGGTCCGCCACATCACCCTGCCGCCTCGGGCGTGACTGATCACGCTGACCGCGGAGGTGACACCGACGACGAACAGGGACGCCGCGATCGCTTCCTTGGCCTCGAACCCGGCCACGTAGACCAGGATCGGGACGGTCAGGATGGACCCGCCGCCGCCCAGGACGCCGAGCGATAGACCGATCACCACCGACAGGGCAAGGACCAGGAGCAGGGTGAGACTCATCAGGCTGCGGCTTCCGTGCTCTTGTTGCTGACCGGCAGGCCGAGGATGGCGCTTTCGCGGGTGGGCTCTTTGGCCGCCTTGTTCCAGGGCATCGCCGAGATGGCCTTGCCCATGGCGCAGGTGTTGGTGGCTGCGGAGAAGGTCAGGCCGGTGCCGATAACTCCGGCGAGCGTCCGGATCTTCGGGGAGACAAACTTGCCGCCGGCCAGGCCCAGCACCACCAGGGAACCGGCCACCAGGCGCACCTGGCGTTCGAGGTCCCAGCGGTCCTTGCCCTTGACCACGTCACCGCCGGCACCGGCGTACCCGGGCGCTCCGCCGGTCAGGACGTAGGCGGTCTCGATGCCGGATTTGGCCAGGCGCTGGCGGGCCTGTTCTGCGCGGATGCCGGACTGGCAGACCAGGACCACGCGGGACCCCAGGCGGGCAGCTAGCTCATCAGTGTGCTCGGCCAGGAGGGGCAGCGGCACGTTGTACGAGCCGCGGATGTGCATGGACTCGAATTCGGCGGCGGAGCGGACGTCGATGACCACGAGGTCCTGGTGTTCCGTGATCCAGGACCGCAGGGTCTCGGGGGCGAGTGCGGTCACGGCTGCGGCGGAAGGGGAAGTCATGAAGAGCCTCTCGGGAGGTGTCGGTTGGATACCCCACCGAGTATTACAGATACCCCCCGGGGTAGTCAAAACACCCTAGGGGGTATACTGTTTCCACGACCCGCCCACGCTTGGAGGACCACCTTGGAACTGAACCCCACCGAACTGACGCCCGTAATCAACCGCCTCAAGCGCGCCCAGGGCCAGCTCGCAGCCGTAACCCGGATGCTCGAAGAAGGCCGGGACTGCAAAGACGTCGTCACCCAGCTGGCGGCGGTGTCAAAGGCGCTGGACCGCGCCGGCTTTGCGATCATTGCCACCGGATTGGAGCAGTGCATTGTCCAGAAGGACGAAACCATGGACCGGAAAGAGCTTGAGAAGCTCTTCCTTTCCCTCGCCTAAACGGAACAGCAGCCGGCACTGGCCAGCCGCGCGCTGGCCGCGGAGCCGGAAATGGGCGCCCTGCTGCCCTGCAACGTTGTGGTTCGCCGCAAAAGTTCAGCGGACTACACCACGGTGGAGGCCATCGATCCACAGACCATGGTGCAGCTCAGCAGCACCCCCGCCGTGAGGGACGTGGCAGACGACGCCGGCACGCGCCTGCGGGAAGCGCTCAGAGCCTTGGCAGCAAGCTGATCACCGGCCGCACAGAAAAGGGCCTGTAGCCCCTTCGGGAATCAGGCCTCTGCCTGCAGGCCCAGGGAGGGCAGGTGGGCGGGACCGGCCAACGGTGCCATGGCGGCAGTAGCGGGAAGCCCCAGCCCATCCGGCAATGCAGGCGCGTCCGTCAGTGCGGGACGCCGCAGGTACTCGTCGAGCTCCTCGGGGCTGAGGCCGGCCGCCCTGGCCAGGGCCGCCGCGCTGACGCTGGAGGCCGAGGCGCCGCGGAGGGCCGCGCACAGGTCCTCTTCGGCAGCATCCAGCTCCCACTGGAGTTGCTCCAGCTTGGCGGACGCCAGGGCAACTGCCTTCATCCAGCCGCCGGATTCCGTGGACGCTTCGGTCGCTTCGGCGGGATCGGCGTTGAAACCATAGCTTTCAGGCAGCGGCAGGGCGACGACATCGGCCAGGTGGTCCCGGTTCCGGCTCTGTGGTTCTGCTACCGCTGTCATACCCGCCTCGATCGCTCGTTTACCAAATTGCTAGTCCGCCTAGTATTTAGTACCTCTAGGCAATTGTCCAGCCAATCGGCGAATCAGTCCCGCGCCACCTCGTCCATGGCCCGCCGCATGCGCACGAGGAAGCCGAGGACTGTTTCAAGCTCGTCGTGGTCGAGGGATTCGATAAGGTCGGCGATGGGCCGTCGGGCGTCGTCAAGCGCCTGGACTTCCGCAGCTTCGCTCAGGCCGGTGCTCCGCAGGATGGAAGCGCGCCGGTCAGACGGGTGGGGCTCCCGCACCACAACGCCGCCTGCCACCAGCCTGTCAATCAGCGCAGTGATCGAGGCCGAGCTCAGCCCCAGCAGCGCCGCCAGCTCGGTGGGGCGCATGCCAGGGCCGCGAAGAGTTGCTTCCCGGACGTAGCGCAGGGCGAGGACGTCATTGGCGCCGCGGTCCATGATGGGACGGGTGCGGCGAAGCATCGCAGTTTCCGCAGCGCGGTACTCACTCAAAGCATCAAGGACGTCGCTTGCGTCGATCCGCTTGGCTGCTTCCAGGGTGCTTGCACGTACTGATCCGCCTAAAGGAGCCATGACCCTTCCTCGATCGCCTAGTAACACGCCTGTCAAGCTAAAAATACTAAAGCATCAGGCCGGAAGTGTCGATGTAGGAGCCAACTCCGGGGGCCGGCCTTACGGCAGGGCGTTCATCTCCGCCCGCGTAGGCGGATTGGCGCCGGGCCGGGACACGGTGACAGCTGCTGCGCGGGCAGCGTGGGCCAAAAGTTCCGCCAAGGCCTCCGCGGGCAGTTCACGCAGGTCCTTTCGGTTTTGTGCGCCGTCCAGGCCGCGGTCCACCAATCCCGAGAGCAGCGCAGCCATGAAGGAGTCGCCTGCACCTACGGTGTCCGCCACCTCCACACGCGGTGCCGCGACTGCGGCCTCGCCGGCGGCCGTGATGCCCCACGGACCCTCGCCACCCCGGGTCACCACTACCATCGCGGGCCCCTCGGAACCGCCCAATGCCAGCCACCGCCGCGCAGATTCCAGGACGTCCTGCCCCGGGTACAGCCAGGCGAGGTCCTCATCCGACGCCTTCACAACGTCGGCGAGGGACACAAACTTCTCCGCATGGCGGCGCGCATAATCCACGTCAGCGATGATGCTCGGCCGGCAGTTGGGGTCGTAGCTGATGGTGGCATGCGGGTGGGCGTATTCGACGGCGGCCAGCACCTCGGTGGCACCGGGCGCCAGCATGGCGGCAATCGATCCGGTGTGCAGCAGCGTGGTGCCCTGGAGCATGAAGCCGAGCCGGTCCGCGATGCCGGGGAGCTCCCAGGTGAGGTCGAACGTGTAGGTGGCGGCGCCGTCGTCGTCAATCAGGGCAGTGGCAACGCTGGTGGGCAACTCATCCGGACCCAGCGGGAGCATCACGGAACTGGCGCGGAGGTGCGCGGCCACGGAGTCCCCGTAGGCGTCGCGCCCGTAGCGGCCGATGAACTGCACCGGGTGGTCCAGGCGGGCCAGGCCCACCGCAACGTTAAGCGGGCTGCCGCCCACATGGGCCTCAATTCCCGAGGCGCGCTGGACAACGTCAACAAGGCCTTCGCCGATCACTGTGAGCATGGTCATACTCTGCCAGAGAAGCGGGCGGCGCCGAACTCCGTGTCGCGCAGCAGTTCACACACCAGGTGCCGGCACGCCAGGTACGCCGGCGACGAGATGTCGATCAGCGCAAAGTGGTCCCCGGGGACGCTGACGAAGTGTGCGGGCACCACCGATCCGCGGGTGGCGTCAACGTAGGCCATGGACATTTCCGGCGGCACGTCCTGGTCGGCCTCGGCATGGACGGCATACACGGGAACATCCAGCGGCAGCGCGGCCATGGGGCTGGCCAGGCGGTGCCGGACGGGGAATTCCGACGACGGCCCGCCCAGGAGGTTGGCCACCGCACCGTTGCTGAGGTTGAGCCGCTCGGCGCCGGCGAGGTCCAGGACGCCGGACTGGCTGACCACGCCGGTGAGCCGGACTCCGCCTCCGCCACGCAGGCTGTCCCTGTCCCCCGGGCCGGCCTCCGCCACTTTCTCCCGGCCGGCGGCCCAGACGGCCAGGTGTCCTCCGGCGGAATGGCCCAGGGCCACTACCGACCGCAGGTCCAGGGCGTGCGGTTCCGCGAGCGCGGCCAGGTGGTCGATGCCCGCCGAAATGTCGTCAAACGTGCCGGGCCATCCGCCGCCGTTTCCGGCGCGCCGGTACTCCAGGTTCCACGCGGCGATGCCGTGCTCCGCAAGGTCCCGGGCCAGGGGTTCACCCAGCTCAGCGCCATACTTCGAGCGCCAGTAGCCGCCGTGGATCACCACCACCACGCCCTGGTGCCGGGTTCCCGCGGGAAGGTCGGGGAGGAATAGTTCGCCCCACTGGCTGGGATCTTCCCCGTACTGGTAGCGGTGGCACTGAACACCAGTGATGACGGCCTCCCTTATTGCGTGTTTCCTGTTTTTAGCACGGCCAGGAGCGGTTCGGCGTCACGCCAGGCATGCTTTTGGCCCACCCAACCGGCGCGGACCCCGAAAACCCGGGGACTCGCCGTCGGACATTCGGCAAGAGCGTGCTCCGCGTGACGCCGTTCCGTTTAGGCGAGGCGGATTATGGGCACGCTCCCCACATGGAAGAGCCCGAAGTAACCACCCAACAGTCCACGGTGGAGGACTGGACCAGAGCCCTTGCCGAGTCGACCGGTTCACCCGGCGGCGGCGCCGGGACCGGCGTGATGCTTGCCGTCGCAGCCTCGCTGACCTCGATGGTGGCCGGCTACACCGAACCCGCCGCGGATCAGCAGCAGGCCGTTGACGGCATCAGGGACCGGGCCCGGGACCTCCGGCGACGCGCACTGCAGCTCGCGGATGAAGACGCGACGGCGTCCCGGGCCTTCGGTGCGGCGTTCCGGCTCGAAAAGGGGCCGGAGCGGGACGAGGCAATCCGTCACGCGTCCGTCGCCGCCGCCAAAGCCTCCGCGGTCCTCGGCGCCCGGGCCATCGACGCTATCGAGGACCTCGCCTGGCTGGCGCACGGGGGCAACAAGGCGCTGGTAGCCGATGTCGTCGTAGCGTTCGGGGCCCTGCGGGCAGCAGTGGCTGGGGCCCGCACTAACGTCAGCTTCGACCTTGCGTCTCTCCGGTCCGCCGGCACAACCCTGGAGGAAGTCCGCGAACAGCATCCGGACCTGTGGTCTTCCGTGGAGCGGCTCAGCGGTGCGCTTGAGCGGATCGACGGGTTGGCTGCCGCAATTGATGATCGGGCCGCACCCACCGAAACCGTGCCGACATCGAAGTGAGCGGAGCCTCACCTCTAAATTCCGGGGGCCCGGTCATCGTCCTGTTTCCGTTCTGCACACTCTAGGAATGGGCGGTGGGCAAGTGGCTTCAGATGCGGCCAGCGTCTAGCGTGAGTTCCATGGCGTCCGATGCAGCAGCTAAATCCAGCGGCAACCCTCTGCTAGTGCTGGGCAAGATCACCTCAATCCTGGATTCGTTCTCGCTCTCCAAGCCCGTTCAGTCGTTGAGCGACATCCGCGAGTCGACTCGAATGCCCACGTCTACTGTCCAGCGCCTGGTCACCAACCTGGTTTCGCAGGGGTTCCTTGACCGTGAGGAGGATTCGTACCGCATCGGAATGCGCATGGCTTATTGGGCCGCACCGGCAACACGGGGGATGGAGGTGGTGGACATCCTTAGTCCGTTGCTGAAGACGCTGCGCGACACCACCGGCGAGACCGCCTGCTTCTTCAAGTCAGAGCAGCATTACCGCGTGTGCGTTGCCATGGCAGAAACGCGCCATGCGCTTCGCCGGGAAATGCACCTGGGCAAAATTGCCCCGCTTCACGCAGGATCAGCGGGCCGTGTTCTGCTGGCATGGGACCCCGAGCTGATGGAGGCGGTCCTGCGCGATCCGTTGGCGTCGATCACGGAATCAACCATCACCACGTCCGAGGAGTTGGCTGTTGCGGTGAAGCAGACCCTGCGGGACGGTTTTGCGATAACCGTAGGTGAACGCGAAGACGGGGCCTCCGGCCTCTCCGCCCCCGTTTTCGATTCTGCGGCGGGCCTGGTGGGGGCCGTAACCATCAGCGGGCCAACGCTGCGGATGCCGTTGGAGACCTGCCAGGAATGGGTGGAGCCCCTGCTCACAACGGCAGAACACATGACCCGGCTGATTGGCGGGCGGTTTCCCGGCGAGTCATAACCCGCCAGGAAACGCGACTGCCTAGCCTCTGGCGATTTCCCTGCCCGCAGCCCGCATGGCCGTGGCATCCGTGGCCAGGAGGATCGCGGCGAAGTTTTCCGCGTAATCCCCCAGGTCTTCGGCCAAGGAACCCACGACAGCGATGACCGGAGTTTTACGGCCGGAACTCTGCACCCGTTCCAGGATTGCGGAGATGATTTTTCCTTCGCCGGTCTGGGAATCGAGGCGCCCCTCCCCGACCACCACGGCGTCAGCGGATGCGAGGCAGCTGTCGAAGCCGGCGGCGTCAAGTACTGCATCTGCTCCGGAGACCAGCTCGGCCTCGAAGTAGGCCCACAGCCCTCCAGACAGACCGCCCGCGGCGCCGGTTCGGGGAACCCCGGCAGGGTTGCGGGGAGAGGACGCGGCAAGTGCGGCCAGCCGTTCTTCAAGCGCTTCCACGGCGGCCGGATCCGCGCCTTTCTGCGGTCCGAAAACGCGCGGTGCGTCCAGGAATGACGTGGTGACGTCGGTCAGGACGGTGATCCGGGCGCCGTGAAGCCCGCCTCCATCGATGATGGCCTGCACCGCTCCGGCGCCGCCGTCCGTGGTGGCAGAGCCACCGGCTGCTACGAAAATGTGTTTCGCGCCGAGGGCAACCGCAGCGACAATCATCATCCCTGTTCCGTACGTGCTGGCGGCCACGGCATCGTGCGGCGTGATCCGCCCGGCAGTCAGCCCGCCCGCCTGGGCCACCTCCACGACGGCGTTGCCGTCCTTGGTCAGTCCGATGACCGCTCGCAGCGGCTCGCCCCAGGAATTTACGACGTCGACGCTCACCGCTGCTGCCTGAAGGCTGCGGCACAGTGCGTCGAAGGTTCCCTCCCCGCCGTCTGCAACGGGTAATTGAACGGCACAACCGCCGCCGTCGTTGATGCCTTCGCTGATCGCTGCGGCGACCTCAGCAGCGGAGTAGGTCCCCTTGAAGCTGTCCGGAGCGACGAGGACCGTCATGCCAGCGCTTGGGGGTTGACCGGGTGGAGGGGCAGGCGGCCTTCGGCGATCGCGATGGCGTTGAGTGCGCTGAGCCGTGCCATCTCGCTGCGTACGCGTACGGTGGCGCTCCCCACGTGGGGCAGCAGGACCGTGTTAGGCAGTTCTGCCAGCCCGGCTGCGAGCTTTGGTTCGTCCTCGAACACGTCCAGCCCGGCGCCGGCAATGACGCCGCTGCGCAGCGCGTCTACCAAGGCGGCCTCGTCCACCACCGGGCCGCGGGCTGTGTTGATAAGGATGGCGTCCGGCTTCATCCGCCCGAGGATCTGGGCATCCACGAGGTGCCTGGTGTCCTCGTTGAGTGGAACATGCAGGGACAGGAAGTCACTGCGTTCAATAAGCTCGGACCATGCCACCTGCTGAACCTTTCCAGCGAACTCCCCCAGTTCGTCCTCGCTGACAGGACGGTCCCCCGGTGGCCGCGGCGAGAAGATGACCTGCATTCCGAAACCAAGGGCCCGCCGGGCGGTGGCGCGGGCAATCCGGCCGAAGCCCGCCACGCCCAGCACGGCCCCGGAGACGTCGCGGCCCAGCAGGAGCTCAGGTTCCCAGCCGTGGAACTTCCCGTCGCGGACCAGGCGGTCGGCTTCGACCACCCGTCGGGCAGCGCCGAGGATGAGCAGCATGGCGATGTCCGCGGTCGCGTCAGTCAGTACGCCCGGCGTGTTGCCCACCAAGATGCCGTGCCGGGTGGCGGCGTCAATGTCGATGTTGTTGTATCCCACGGCATAGTTGGAGATCCCCTTGACGCGCGCCCCGGCCAGGAGCGGCGCATCTACCACGTCGCGGAGTTGGGTCAGGACGGCGTCGAAATCGCCTGATGCGCAAAACGCTGCCAAGGTTTCGTAGTCCGGCGGTTCGGGGAGCACGGTGACTTCGCCTGCGTCGGACAGCAGTTGGAACCCCGGGTCGGGGATGGCTGTGGTGACCAGGAAGCGGTGGCCCATCGTCAGTTGCCTCCTGTGCTGCACGGGACAGGGGCTGTGGAACCGGCCGGGAGGACCCATTCGAAGGCAGGTGCTTTCGACCGGGCACCCTGGGCGGCTTTAGAGCGGTTGGGTTCGCCCAGTTCCGCGAGCAGCTTTTCTGACAGAACCACGAGGTCCGCGAAGACTTCGGTCGTGAGCCACTCCGGGCGGGTTGCAAACAGGATGTCTTCCGTTGAGGTGTTTCCGCTGGCGCCCGGGGCGAAGGGGCAGCCGCCCAGCCCGCCGAGTGCGCCGTCCACCATGGCCGCACCGGCCTGGATAGCAGCGAGGGTGTTCGCTACGCCAAGCCCCCAGGTGTCGTGTCCGTGATAGACGATCCGGCGGGCCGGGGATTCTTCCCGCACCCGGTTGATCAGGCCGGCAACCTGGGTGGGGATGGCTTGGCCAAGGGTGTCGCAGAGAACGATGTCCGTGGTGCCTTCGGCGCGGGGGTCGTTGGCGATGGACAGGATCCTCTCTTCAGGCACATAGCCCTCAAAGGGACACGTGAAGGACGTGGCGATGCACAACTGGATCTGCCCGTTGACGGACTGAGTGTATGTGACCGCTTCGGGCAGGGCGGCCAGGCTTTCCTCGGTGGTGCGTCCGATGTTGGCCTTGTTGTGTGAATCCGACGCGGACAGGCAGTACTGGAAATTGCGTGCTCCCGCGGCCGACGCCTTCGCCACGTGCCCCGGCGTGGCCACCCAGATCCAGCACTTTTCGAGTTCCTCCGGGGTCAACGCTTGGACGACCTCCAGCGTGTTGGCCATGGTCGGCACAAGGTCGGCCCGGGCCATGGAACCCAGTTCGATGGCAGGCACACCGAGCCGGATAAGTTCCCGGACTGTTTCGACTTTCCTTTCGGTGGAAAGCACTTTGCCGGTGAGTTGAAGTCCGTCGCGCAGGGTCACGTCCCGAAGAATCGTCTTTGCGAGCATTGCCGTGAGGTTGTTGTTCATGCCTGCATTGCCTCCTGGCGGCCGGACGCCGCGCTGATCTTTGCCGGGTCCATCTTGAGGAGCCCGCCTAGTATTTCATCGGTGTTTTCGCCCAGGTCCGGGCCAAGGTTGCGGATCGGGAGTGACTGGTCGCCGATGACTGGAACGATGCCCGGGAAGCCAACGCCCGGGATGATCTCCTCGCCTGTGGAGACGTCGAACTTCTGGATCATGTTGCGCGCGGCGTACTGGCTGTCTTCGCTGATGTCCGCCGCCGTGTAGATAGGACCGGCGGGCACCCCGTCAGCGTCCAGGGCTGCCAGCGCATCGGCGGCGCTGTGTTTCCGGGCCCATTCCCCGATGGCCTGGTCCAGTTCTTCGCGCCGCGCCCAGCGCTCGGCGTTGGTCTGGAGCGAGGGATCAGTCGCAAGGTCTGGCCGACCGATGGTCTGCATGTACCGCTGGTAGATCGAATCCCCGTTGCCCGCGACAACGATGCTGGCACCGTCTTTGCAGACGTAGGCGTTCGAGGGGGCGATTCCCTCCATCCGCCCGCCAACGCGCTGGCGGTCCACGCCGTATGCCTGGTAGTCCGGGATGAGCGACTCCATCATGGAGAACATCGCCTCGTTGAGGGCGACGTCGATGATGCGTTCGGTGAGGGGCGCCGCTCCGGCCGCATCCCGCCGTCGTGCTTCCCGCTGGAAGAGGCTCATCATGGAGCCGAAGGCGGCGTAGAGCCCGGCGATGGAGTCCCCGATGGAGACGCCTACGCGGACAGGTGCCCGGTCCGGGTCCCCCACCAGGTTGCGGAAGCCACCGTAGGCTTCGGCGACGGCGGCAAAGCCCGGCCGCTCGGACAGCGGGCCGGTTTGGCCGAAGGCGGAAATGCGGGTGATGACGAGTTCCGGGTTCGCCTCATTCAGGACCTCCGGGCCGAGGCCCCACTTCTCCAAGGTGCCGGGCCGGAAGTTTTCCAGCAGGATGTCTGATTCGGCGGCGAGGGCCAGAACCGCTTCTTTGCCCGCCTCAGTGCGCAGGTCCAGCACCACGGACTTCTTGTTGCGGTTGATTGTCCGGTACAGCATGGACGTGTCGCCCTTGTGCAGCCGCCAGTTGCGGAGCTCATCACCGGTCCCGGGGCGCTCCACCTTGATTACTTCGGCGCCAAAATCGGCCAGCAGCCTGCCCGCGGTGGGTGCTGCGATGTAGTTTCCGAGTTCCAGGACCCGTACTCCCGCCAGGGGAGCGATGCGCGGTTCTGTCATGTCAATCTTCTTTCGTTGGCGGGTGTCAGTGGGAGGCGCAGGAGTCGGTCAGAACAGCAGGCTCATGGGCAGGATCAGGAGTATCGCGACGACGGAGGCCACCGATACACCGACGGACACCGATTTCAGGGCGCCCCGGACGCTCTGTCCCAGCAGGGATTGCAGTAGCCAGAAGGTGTTGCTCGTGACGTGGACCATGAACAACGAGCCTGCGCCGGCGGCAAGGGCGAGAAGTACGGGGTCCAGCCCGATGGCCGGAGCGATGGGCGCGAGAAGACCTGCGGCGGTGATGGCGGACAGGGTCACGGAGCCTACCGCGATGTGGAGGACGGCTGCGATGGCCCACACCACCAGGAGCGGGGCGACCGTGCTTGCGGAGAAGAATCCACCCAGGATGTCGCCGAGGCCGGCTGCGGCGACGGTTGCGGCCAGCGAGCCACCGACGCCGGTGAGGATCAGGATCTGTCCGCTTTCCTTGAAACCGATGGTGATGGCTTCCTCAACGCGCGACTGGCCGATGGCTGCGCGTGTCACCAGGGCGGTTCCGATGAGTCCGATCAGCAAGGCGATCACGGGCTCACCCAGAAGCTGAAGCCACGGCATCTCGATTTCCAGGATCTGGAGGATGGCACCTGCACCAATGAGCAGGAGGGACGTCAGGAGCGGGGCGAAGAGGAGCAGCAGCGGAAATTCCTTTTGGCCACGCTTCGCCAGCGCAACGGTGCTGGACTGCCGGTCTGTGCCTTCGCTGCCCGAGTTGCGCGTGGGTGCGGTGCCGCCGGTGCCTGCGGCCGGTGCGGCTTCCTCGTCATCGGGTTCGCCTTCGCGGTCCTCTTCCGCAACGAACGTGTGGTCCTCATCCTTTGCCTCGTTCCAGAAGCCGCGACGAAACAGGAACGTCATGATGGCTATGGAGATGATGATCGTGGGAATTACCAGCAGGAGGCCAAACAGCAGCATCTTGCCCAGGGGCACGTTCAGGAGGCCGGCCAGGGCAAGGGATGCGACGCCGGGAACGGTGAAGACGATGCCGCATTCGAGGGCGATGGCCATGGCTGTCGCCATCCGTGCTGTGCCCAGCTTCCCGATTCTGGGCGCAAGTTTGCGGGCCAGCGGAGCCGAGATCACCAGCAGGACGTCCAGGAAAATGGACTGCAGGACTGTTCCAATGGCCAAGCCCATGGTGTAGGGCAGGCGCTTGGGGCCAAAGGTGTTGAGCAGGTGCTCCACCAGGCGGCGGATGGCACCGCTCTGGTTGAGGATGGAGCCCATCAGCACGCCGAATGCGATGAGCAGCCCAACGTCCACCATGATTTCACCGAAACCGGCAGTAATGGTCTCGACTGTCTTTTCAACGCCCAGGCCGACAGCGAGGCCCAGGTACACCGAGCCGATGACAAGGGCAATTACGGGGTTGACTCTAAAACGGACGATCAACACAACGGCGGCGAGCACGGCCACCGCTGTGTTGGTAAGGACAGCTACGTCTGACATTGGGGAATCCGATCGTTGGGCCTTCCACACTGAAGGCTTGGAAACAGATGCGCACCGTGAGGAGGGCCACATCGTTGAACCCATAATATGGGACTGATCTCATAATGTAAATGAGTCAATGTAAGAGATACGGCTTCGGCACGGAGCCCTATGGTCGCGTGGCCTTGACCTGGGCGGGGAACCGGCGCTCCACGGCCGCCTGCAGAGGAAGGCTTTTGAGTGTTTCGTACGCTTCGGATTGGGAGACGAGGACGCGATCCTGGTCTCCGATCACGGTGTCCCCGGGATTGCAGACCACGTTGCCGTAGGCAACGGACTCTCCAACAGTTCGCGGCCCGTTCTTGGAGGGTCCTGCCGGAACAAACCGCGCGGGCGAAGACGGCAATGCCCATGTCGTTCATCTCCTCGACGTCGCGGACCGCGCCGTCGATACTGACTCCATTGACGCCCTTGCTCTGGCAGAGGACCATACCCGCCGTCGCCGAGAGGGCCGGACCGTCTCTGGCTACCGCATACCGGTACCTCCTCACCCTCGATGAGCTGCGCCGCAAGTTCATGCTGGGTGTTATCGATGGGTTGTACGAATCCACGAAGAACCTGAAGAGCAACGGATTGGAGCTCCTCGAGGACACCATGGCTGAATGGATCAAGGTGGTGGCGGAAGACGGGCCGGCCATGGTCCTGGTGCGATCCCGGGAAGGGTTCCTGTGCAGGCTGCAGCAGGGTGAACCGAATGTCCGGGCCTTTGAAAAGGTGTGGGGACCACCTATCCGCCAGCTGCTGGACAAAGCCGGCATCGACTGGACACAGTTCCCCTACGCTATCGGCGTCTTTAACGCCATGTTCAACTCGCGCGAGATTATGGACCTGAAAGCGGTTACAGGCCTGAACGATGAAAAGTTAGTCACCGGCTGCAGCCGGCTTTATTGGGCCGCGCTCCAAGGGCTCTGCGACACCAACGACTAATACCCGCCCCACGCGGGCTGAATGAAGGACTTCTATTGTGGACGGCGTCTTAAAGGGATTTTTTGTGGTGGGCGTGGTCATGCTCGTGGGCTACGTGCTGGGCAAAACGAATTCGCTGGGCCCGCAGGGCACCAAGGTGCTTTCCAGCCTGACGTTCCTGGTGGGACTGCCCAGCCTGATGTTCTCGATGATCGCCACCCGGCATATCTCGGAGGTCCTGAGTGAGACGGGCCTGATCTCCGTGGTCACCGCCGTGGCCATGATGGCGGTGTTCGCCCTGGTGGGCGTGATCGCCCGCTGGGGAGTCCGCCGCACCACCATCGGCGCCTTGGCCACGGGCATCGTGAACTCCACCAACCTGGGCGTTCCGTTGTCGCAATACGTCATGGGAAGTGCCACCTACGTCACGCCGATCATGCTGTTCCAGCTCGCCGTCATCACCCCCATCGCGCTGACCATCCTGGACCTGACCAACCCGGACGGGACCAAACCGTCCCTGCGGCGCATCCTGGCCACTCCGTTCCGCAATCCCGTGACCGTGGCGGCCATCCTGGGCATCATCGTCAGCGCCGCGGGCATTGAGATCCCGGAACTGGTCCTGGACCCGCTCAAGCTCATCGCGCAGGTGACGGTTCCGCTGATGCTGATCATTTTCGGCATGTCCCTCCATGGCCTCTCACCGCGGGCCAGCAGCAGCGAGAGCGCCCCCACGTTCCTGGCTGTCGTCCTGAAATCAGCCATCCAGCCCGCCTTGGCCTGGATCCTGGCCAGGTACGTCTTCCAGCTGGACGACTTCAACACGTTCGTGGTGACCGCCTGCGCCATCCTGCCCACCGGCCAGAACGTGGTCCTCTACGCCGTCCGGTACCGGGTGGGCCAGAGCCTTGCACAGACGACGGCGGTGATCACCTCGGCGCTGGCTGTTCCGCTGCTGCTGGGGGCGGCCTGGCTGCTGAACTGAGCCTCCGGGGGCCTTGGTGCCGGGCCACAGCCGCTGAGTCCTGGCCTTGTTCGCCGGTCCTAGCCGTGAAGGTCAGGACTGGCGAACAAGCTTAGGATCGGGCGCCTGGCTGTCAGGACTTGCGCAGGCGCCGTTCGACGTCGGCCGTCTCCGGGTACGCCGCCTGCGTCCCCTTGCGGGTGGTGGCCAGGGCCGCGGCCACGGAGGCGAATGCTGCGGCGTCGGCTAGCGCATCGCCGGCCGCGAGGCGTACGGCCACGGCACCGGTGAAGGCGTCGCCGGCACCGGTGGTGTCCACGGCGTCCACTTTGGTGGGTGCTACGAACACCACGGCGCGGCCGGCGGGAGCGTCGGAATCGAGCACCACGGAACCATGGGCACCGAGGGTTACCAGGACCTGCCGGATCCCCCGTTCAGCGAAGCGTTCGCGGACGGCATCCCATTGCGCGGCGTGGGCGTCGGCACCCGGGACGGATGCCCCGGGGCCGAGGAACAGCGCCGCTTCATGGGCGTTCACCAGCAGGACGTCCACCAACCCGGCCAGCTCTCGCGGAATGTGCGCGTACGGCGAGAGGTTCAGCAGGACTTTCGCGCCGGCGTCGTGCCCCGCCTGCGCTGCGGCCAGGACCGTGGGCATGGCAACTTCCAGGCAGAGACTGACGACGGCGGCGCCGTCCAGGACGTCCGCGGCTCCCGCCACGTCCGCCGGGGACAGTGTGCCGTTGGCGCCTGCGGAGATGATGATGTTGTTTTCGCCGGCCGCGTCAACGGAGATGACGGCGACGCCGGTGGGCTCGCTGGAGCTGCGCACCAGCCCCACGTCCACGCCGGCACCGGCCACCGAGGACAGCAGCATGTGCCCGTTGGGGTCATCCCCCACGGCACCCACCAGGCTGACCCGCCCGCCCAGCCGGCCGGCGGCGACGGCCTGGTTGGCGCTCTTGCCGCCCGGGTTCACGGCGAAGCCATTGCCGTGCACCGTTTCGCCCGGCTGCGGGAGCCGTTCGCAGTAGATGGTGAGGTCGGCGTTGAGGGAGCCGACGACGACGATCCGGCCGGTGCCCGTCGAATCGGCCGGCCCGGCTGCTGTGCTCATGCAGCCACCTCGGCTTCAACCGGCTTGGGGATCAGCAGCGATGCAGCGAACGCGGCCACGGTCAGCGCCAGGCCCACCACCACGACGGTGAGGTAAGAAGCAGTCGCATCGCCAAGGGACGCGGTAGCCACCAGCACGGCCGGCAGGATGAGGAAGCTCAGGCCTGCGCCCAGGTTGAAGGCACCTGCGTTCATGCCGGGCAGGAAACCGGGGTTGCCGGCGGGCGAGAGGACAACGCCGAGTCCGTTGAGCATGATGTTGACCGTACCGGCGTACATGATGCCCAGCAAGACCGTTCCGGCAATCATCATGGGCAGGCTGTGCAGGCCCAGGAACCCGATGACGGCCAGCGCCGCGATGCTGCCGAGCAGGCCGATGCGCAGCACCTTGGTGTAACCCAGGACCGGCGCCAGCTTGCCGCTGAGCGGGCCCACCACCCAGCCGAGCAGGGCGTACGGGGTGAGGATGATCAGTGACATCTCGGTGGGGCCCACCCCGAAGCCGGGATCCGCGGCCTGGACGTAAGCGGGGACGATGCCGTTGATGACGGCGAATATGCCGGTCATGGTCAGGGTGGTGGTGAGCAGCGGGGCCCAGGTGGCGCGCTGGCGCAGGTGCACGGTTTCCACCATGGGCTGCGCTGCGCGCTGTTCGGTGCGCCAGAACGCGAAGAATGCGACGGCGGATACAGCCACGAGGGCCAGGCTCAGGATGAGGGTGCCGGAGTTGAAGCCGCCCACCAGCTTGGAGCCTTGGTTCAGGGCCGTGAGCAGGGCGCCGACGGCCACCACGATGAAGGACACGCCCAGCCAGTCCATCCGGGTACCGGCGGCGGGCTTGCTTTCGGCGGCCAGGAACATGATGAGGGCGGTGGCAGCGACGGCCAGGACCACCATCAGCCAGAAGATGCTGCGGAAGCCGAAGTGCTCGGCGAAGTAGCCGCCCACGAAGGAGTCCACGCCCGCCACGCCGCCATTCACGGCGGTGATCAGGCCCATGAGCGTGCCGTACTTGCGGGGGTTGCTGACGGCGGAGCGCAGCATGATGAGGCAGAGGGGAACGGTGGGGCCGCTGACGCCCTGGATGATGCGGCCCACGAAGAGCCAGGTGATGTCCGGGGCGAGGGCGGCGATGACTGAGCCCACGGCCATCAGCACCATCATGCCGACGAGGACCTTCTTGCGGCCCACGATATCGCTCAGCCGGGGCAGGAACAGGGAGAACAGGGCGGCGGCGGTGAAGAACCAGGTCTGCGATAGCCCAATGACGGCCTGGTCAGCCTTAAGTTCCTCGCCCATGGTCACCAGGGCGGGGCTCAGCATCGAGGCGTTGAGCTGGAACGCCACACAGGCCGCCAGCAGTGCGGTCATAAGGGCGGCGATGTTGCCGCGGCCGGTCTTGGTTTCGGTAAGGGTGGTGGTCATTTACTTGACCCCTCCGGCGGTGAGCTGGGCACTTTCGGAAGGGACGACGTCGGACGCGTTGCCTGCGCTATGCAGGTCACCGGCGCCGGGCTCGCCGATGCGGACCAGTGCGTCGGTGACGAGGTCCCAGAACCGGGCGTGGTCCAGGTCCACGGCCACGCTGGTGTGGCAGTCGGCCGGTGCCGGGGCGCGGAAGTCCGCCACTGTCATGCCCAGGGTGAGGGTGCCCTGGAGTTCGATGTTCACGGGCACCTTGCGGGTGCTGACGATGCTGGGGTCGATCACGTAGGCCACGGCGCAGGGATCGTGGACGGGCGGGTAGTCGAAACCCTGGGCGTCCTTGTAGGTGTGCGCGAAGAAGTCCATCAACTCGGTGACGAATTTCGCCGGGCCGGTGCCGATCGCGGCGATTTTTTCCACGACCTCCGGGGTGGCCAGCGCCTGGTGGGTGAGGTCCAGGCCCACCATCACCACGGGCCACTTCTCGTTGAAGACGATGTGCGCGGCCTCGGGGTCGATGATGATGTTGAACTCGGCCACGGCGCTCCAGTTGCCCACGTGGTAGCCGCCGCCCATGAGGACCACTTCCTTGACGCGTTCCACGATGCGGGGTTCCTTGCGGGCGGCCATGGCGATGTTGGTCAGGCCGGCGGTGGGGACCAGGGTGACGGTGCCCGGCTCATGCGCCATGACGGTCTCGATGATGAGGTCCACGGCGTGGCGCGGGTCCAGCTCGATGGTGGACTCGGGCAGGGCGGGGCCGTCCATGCCGGACTCGCCGTGGATGTCCGGGGCGGTTTCGATGCTGCGGACCAGCGGGCGGTCACAGCCGGCGGCGAAGGGGACGCCGGTGATGCCCGCGATGGTGCCCACGGCGAGCGCGTTGCGGGTGACTTTTTCGAGGGTCTGGTTTCCCACCACGGTGGTGACGGCCAGCAGGTCGATGTTGGGGTTGCCGTGTGCGAGCAGCAACGCCACGGCGTCGTCATGCCCGGGGTCGCAGTCCAGGATGATTTTCCTGCGCTCGATGCCCTGGACCGGCTCAGGGTTCTGGAAGGTGGGTTCCATGGTGTTCTCCACGTCATTGGGGCCCGTGCCAGCTGCCTGGCGTCCGGGGAGTTGTAGCGTTCAAAAGTGATCATGGCAGCAGAATGTGGCGTACGTCAAACGCTTAACGTCAATGCAGGTCAAGCGCTTGATGCCATGTGGTGCCGGGCTGCGGTCTTTACAGCACATGCGTGCTAATTACGCTCTGCGGCCGGTGCTGCCATTCGCGCGGGAGATGCTTGCGCTGCCACGGACGGCGCAGGCGCGGCCGGAACGCTGAGCAGGGACGATGTCCTCTAGGCTGAACCAATGGATAACACCAAGAGGGCAACGCTCATTTGGTCGCTGGGGGCAGTTGTCTTCTCTCTCATCGGCGTCTACATCGCACTGACCGCCAATGGAGTCTGGTACTCCATCGTGTCGGCAGCCATTCTGCTGCTCGCCGGCTGCGCGTTCGCGTCCCGGGCCATACTCACCTCGCGTGGGCAGGCCCGGAGCGGCCGCGGCAGTTAGGGCCCAAGCACTCCCTCCGCCCACTACGATCAACATATGGAATCCGCGGAACAGAGGCAGCAGCACGCGCGCCCACAGCGGATCACGGCGGCCATGGTCGCCGCCCGCGCGGGCGTTTCGACGGCGACAGTATCACTGGTGGCCAACGGCAAGACGGCGGGGCGCGTCTCCGAGGACAACGTCACCCGGGTTCGTGACGCCATTGCCGAGCTCGGCTATGTTGTGGACGGAATCGGCAGCTCGCTGGCCAAGGGCGTAAGCTCCATCGTCATCCTGGTGGCGCCTGATATCTCAAACCCCTTCTTCGCCAAGGTCATCGACGGGGTCCGGGAATCACTTGGCCCGCAGTACCAGCTGCTGCTGTCCGTCACCGAAGCGGGCGAGTTTCCGCAGGCCAATGACGTGCGGCGGCTCATGTCGCTGCGCCCGGCCGGGCTGCTGGTGGACGCACCCAACGCGGACTTCCTCGAAGACCTCGCCTCGCCGTCGCCCCTTGTCCTGCTGGACGCGCCGGGGCTGGAGTCCTACGCGCCGTCCGTCAACCTGGATGTGGCCAGCGGGGCACGCCAGCTGGCCGCGCACCTGGCCGCGGCCGGGCACACGGAAGCGGCCTATGTGGATAGTGTGACCGGCACGGACACGTTTGCCGTGCGGCGTGCGGCGTTCCTGGAGGAGGCCGCGGCACTTGGCATCTCCGTGAGCCCGGACCGGATCATCAGCACCACCATCGACGTCGGCACGGCGGCCGCCGCGTTCGCCGCCGCCTGGCCGGAGTGGCAGCGAGCGGGGGTGACCGCCGTCGTCTGCGGAACCGATACGCACGGTTACGGCGTGCTGCAGGAGGCTCGTGTGGCCGGCGTGCGGATCCCGGAGGAACTCGCGGTGGCCGGCTTCGACGACCTCCCCTACTCGGCCACCAGCAATCCGGGCCTGACAAGCGTCCATCTGCCCGCCACGTCCCTGGGCCAGAAAGCGGGCGAGCAGCTGCGCCGGCTGATGGAGGGCAAGTTCCTGAAGCCGGGCGGCGTCACGCTGGAAACGTCGCTGGTGGTGCGCGGCTCCACTACGGCATAGCCGGGCGGTTCCCCTCCCGCAGCCAGTCGTTGAAGAACGCGTCAAGCTGCTGGCCTGAGGCTTCCTCCATGACTTTTTCAAAATCCCTGGTTGTTGCCGAGGAATTGCCGTAGCGGTCCAGCCATTCGGTGGCCCCGGCAAAGAAGGCCGTGTCCCCGATCCTGGCCCGCAGTGCATGGAGCGTGATGGCTCCCCGCCGGTACACCTGCTCGGCGAACAGGTTGTCCCGTCCCGGATCAGAGATGTCCAGCCCCCAGAGGTTCTTGCTGTCCAGTTCAGCCACGGTATCGGTGAACTGCTGGGCCAGCGTCGCTTTGCCCTGGTGTTCGGCCCACAGCCACTCGACATAGGTGGCCCAGCCCTCGTTGAGCCAGATGTCCTTCCAGTCCGCCGGGCTGACGCTGTTACCGAACCACTGGTGACCCAGTTCGTGGGCAACGGTGTCCTCACCGGCAACCCCCGAATAGACCGGCCGGGTTTGCGTTTCCAGGGCGTAGTCCACCGAGTCGTCGTCGACGATCGCCCCGAAGGCCTCAAACGGATACGGCCCGAACAGGTCCGACAGGTAGCGGATCATCTCGGGCTGCAGCGCAAGAGCCGCATCGGTTGTCACCAGCGCGGAGCCGGTCACACCAGTGTCCACCGCATTAATGATCGGTAGGCCGCCGGGTCCCTCGCCGTACGACAGCGTGAAGTCTCCGACGCTTGCCGTGGCGAGGTAGCTGGCCATCGGGCCCGCCGCCTCCCAACTCCAGGTTGTCCAGCCGGCCTGTGTTTCCGGGTCGCCGCCGGGCAGGCCGTTGGCCACTGCGGTTTTTCCTTCCGGAACGGTGATGCGGAAGGAGTACGTGGCCTTGTCCTCGGGGTCGTCATTCACCGGAAACCAGGTGGGGGCGCCGTCGGGTTCGTTGACCACAATGGCTCCGTCAGGGGTGGTCACCCATCCGTACAGCGCCCCCGTGGTGTCCTGGGGCCGGCCGGTGGCACCGCCGTAGCTGATGGTGATGGTCGCTTTCTGGCCTTCTTTCAGTTTTGGCCGTAACCCGACGGTGAGTTCCCACCGGCGGTTCGCATCGTCCTGCACCTGGGTCCATTCCAAGGCGCCCGCGCCGCGGTTGACGTCCTTGCCGTCCACGTCCACGGCGGTGACGGTGAGTCCGCGCAGGTCGAAGTTGAGGGCGTCCAGGTCCTGGGTGGCGCGCAGCGTGATACTGGCCTCTGCGGTGAGGTTTCCCGCACCGCCCGCACCCGACGGCGGCGTGTAGTGGAGGTCGAGGCCGTAGTGCAGGACGTCGTACCCACCGTTGCCCGCATTCGGGAAGTAAGAGTCACCACTTCCCGCCGCACCTGGACCGTAGCGCGCTCCGCTTTGGGGTGCGGCCTGCGCCGGGCTGATCCCGAGGGCGGCGGCCGTCAAGAGTGCTGCTGCTGCCGCGGCGATGCGGCGGGCCTTCGATAAGTTGGTCATGGTTGCAGTCCTGGACTGGTGCAGGGCGCCGGGCGGTTCCGGCCTTGACAGTTCCGCCCACGCGCGCCGGAGGAAACGGGTAGTGTGCCTTCGCGGCGACGAGACCGGTACCGGCGGCCCCGGGGCCGCTCTTACCCCACCAGATGGATTGAAAGCTAGGCCAGCCCGCGGGGAGTGTCAACACTTCCATGCCCCCTTCATTCCCCTCCCCCCGCCCAGGTTTGCGGGACGGGGACGAGGTGTCCGGTGGCGTCCTGTGACGCGCAAGGATTGGCAGCCGCCGTTCTGTCAGACCCCGGCCGTAAGCTGGGAACATGCCGAGTAACTGGGAGAATCTGGACGAGCCGCTGCGCGAATCCGTGCAGCACAACGTGGAGCTGTACGAGCGCGTCCGCCCTGCCCTGAAGCTGGTTACCCGGGATGTGCTGCTGGTCCTGCGGGACATGCTCAAAGACAGTGAAGTCACCCCGCTGTTCGTCACCGGCCGCACCAAAACAGTGGAGTCGTTCAAAGAAAAGATCTCCCGCACCGAGGAGCCGCTGGAGCCGGGCGGTCGGCGGCTGCTGAAGTTTCCGGACCCGTTCCGGACCCTCAATGACATGGTGGGGATCCGCGTCATCACCAAGCTTCCGGCCGAGAATGCAGCGGTGGCCAACATCATTAAGCGGCAGCGCCAGCTGTTCGACTGCCGCGGGGACCGGGAAAAGGACATCGGCTCCATCGAGTCCGGCACTTATGGGTATTCGAGCCGGCACCTGATCCTGCGGACCATCCAGAACGAGGCCGTCAAGGAGTACCAGCAGGTCTTCAACCCGGAGATCACGCCCAACGGCAGCTATTTCTTCGAGTGCCAGATCCGCACCATCTTTGCGCACGCGTGGAGCGAGATTGAGCACGATATCCGCTTCAAGGCCGAGGATCCGCGGGCCTGGACCCCGCATTTCGACCGGCAGTTCACTGCCACAGCAGCCATGCTGGAAACGGTGGAGACGGCGTTCGCGGACCTGCACGAACGCTACGAGGAAGTGCGCAGCTTCTGGGACATGGACGGGGAGGGCGCCGCGCCGCTGACACCCAACCGGATCCGGGACGTGTGGCGCACACTGCTGCCGCACGTGGACCGCAAGGTGGATGACGACTGGGGCTGGGCCTCGGAACTGCTCGCGGCGCACGGGCTCACCCAGACCATGGAACTGGCCGGGCTGCTCCGCGCGGAGCAGATCACCGAGGTCCGCAAGGCCTTGGACCACCGCTACTCCCCCGGACCGGACCGGCTGCTGGATGACCTCCTGCTGTGGCAGTTCGGCACCAGGCACATTGACCTCACGGCAGAAGCGGCCGACGCCGTTCCGCACCCCCGGCGCGACAGCCTCCTGCGGCGCCTCCGGCAGATCGAACGGTACCGGGTCACTAAGAAGTAGGTCCCGGCGGTTGGGGAACGTTCCCCTGGTGGTGGCCGCGGACCGGTCCCCTGGGGGGTGGGCAAATTAACAGCGCGGTGTTTGGCATCCGTGGATTGCGCCGGGCGTAGGATGTGAAAATCCGCGGGCTAAAGCACAATTCCATCCGAAATGTACCCACAAGGAGAATTCCATGTTGCTTTGGATTGCCATCATCATCGCCGTTCTGTGGCTGCTCGGACTGCTCGCCAATATTGGCGGCGGCCTGATCCACATCCTGCTGGTTGTCGCCGTTGTTGTCCTGATTTTCCACTTCGTCCAAGGCCGGACCCGCGCCTGACGAAGACCCCCAAATCCGGCATCACAGCCAGGAGGTCCCGCCGCCCGGGGCCTCCTCCGGTCCGCCGGAAAATGCCGCATGCGAGAATGACCGGATGACTTCCGAAACCCGGCTGCCGGCCGCCACCCTGCCCCCGAAGGCCACTTCCGAGAGCGCCTTCGAAGCCGCCTACGCGGCGGCCCGGAAAAGTTCCAGCGAAGGCGGCATCCCCATCGGCGCGGCGCTTGCCCGCAACGGCGTGGTCATCGCCAGCGGGCACAACGAGCGGGTCCAGAACGGCGATCCGATAGCGCACGGGGAAATGTCGGCGCTCCGGGCGGCGGGGCGGCAGCGCAGCTACCGGGACACCACGCTGTACACCACCCTTGCCCCGTGTGCCATGTGCACCGGAACCATCATCCAGTTCAAGATCCCCCGGGTGGTGGTGGGCGAAGCGCGCACCTTTCCCGGCGAGTTTGAGCTCCTGCGGTCCCGCGGCGTCGAAGTCATAGTCCTCGATGACCAGCGCTGCGTGGACATGATGCGCGAGTTCCAGGACACCAGCCCGGACCTCTGGGCAGAGGACATCGCCGAGTAAGCCCCCGGCGCCACCCTGCCGCCGGCTACTCTCCGTGCACTGCCGCGAGGTTGTCCTCGGAGCGGTCCAGGTAGGCAAGCAGGAGATCCGCAGCCCGGTCCGGTTCGCCGGCTTCCAGGGCCTCGCAGATTGCTTCGTTGTCCGGCAGGTAGCGCTGGTAGAACAGTGCGTCCGCCGTGGCCTTGTGGAAAAACAGGCGCATCTCCGCCAGCACCTGGGCCATGATGGTGTTCAGCCGCGGGCTCCGTGCCATCGCCACAATGGCACCGTGGAAGTGCTGGTTGGCGGTTCCCCCGGCTTCATCGTCACCGGCTGCCGCTGCGCGCTTGCCTTCCTCCACGGCGGCCCGGACAGCGGCCACGTCCTCGGGGCTCCCCCCGCCGCGCATCGCGCTGACTTCTATAAACCGCCGGACGGTGTAGACATCGTGGATGTCCTCCGCCCCCAGGCTTGCCACGAAGACGCCGCGGTTGGGGTGCCGGACCACCAGCCGCTCACTGGCCAGTTCGGCAAAAGCTTCCCGCACCGTATTCCGTGAGACGCCCAGGTCCTCGGCAATGGTGGATTCGGTGAGCCTGGCCCCCGGGATCAGCGCGCCTTCGGCCAGCTGGCGGCGGAGTTCCTGGGCCACGCGTTCGGCCACGGACGGCACTGCCACCCGGAGTCGGCCTGCGGAAGCGGGAGCGGAGTCAATGGTGGCCATACCCGAGAATTTACACGATCGTCACATCGTTGAATCGAAGGATTGTTGAACAATCCGTAGATTTGGTGCATCCTAGATATGACCAACCAATGAGACGGGGATCACAAATGACTTCCATCGACCTCAACAGCGACGTCGGCGAGTCCTTCGGCCGCTGGACCCTCGGCGACGACGCCGCCATGTTCAGCTCGGTGTCCAGCGCCAACGTGGCCTGCGGATTCCACGCCGGGGACCCCAGCGTGATCCGCAGGACCTGCCGGAACGCGGCGGAGGCCGGCGTGGTCATCGGCGCGCACGTGGGCTACCGCGACCTCGCAGGCTTCGGACGCCGCTTCCTGGACATCAGCCCCAGCGAACTGGCCGACGACGTGGTGTACCAAATCGGTGCGCTGCAGGCCCTCGCCGCCGCCGAAGGAACGAAGGTCCAGTACGTGAAGCCGCACGGCGGCCTGTACAACGCGATTGTGTCGCACACCGACCAGGCGCGCGCCGTCGTCGACGCCGTGAAGTCCGTGGACCCGGGCCTGCCCATCATGGGGCTGCCGGGCTCGGAAGTCCTGCGGCTGGCAGAGGAAGCAGGCCTGAGGGCAGTGACCGAAGCCTTCGCCGACCGCGCCTACAACCCGGACGGAACCCTCGTGTCCCGTACCCAGCCGGGCGCAGTCCTTCACGATCCCGCCGAAGTGGCGGAGCATGTACTAAGGATGGCCACCGAACAGTCCGTCAGGACAATCGACGGGTCCATCCTGAAGATCCGCGCAGAAAGCATCTGCGTGCACGGTGACTCCCCAGGCGCGGTGGCTATGGCTACCGCTGTGAAGTCCGCCCTCGCCGACGCCGGCATCAGCATCGGCGCGTTCGCCTAGCCAATCCGCCCGGCTACTGCCACCCGCATCCATGGCCAACAGGCCCCGCGCAACACCCACATCCTTCGGAGAAACACCATGACCAGCACCAACAAGGCAGCAAAGACGGCGGCAAGGAAGCCGCCGGCCGGCGCACTGAAGGCCTATGTCGCCAGCCTCACCGGCACCTCGCTCGAGTACTACGATTTCGCCATCTACTCGGTGGCCTCGGCCCTCGTCTTTCCGAAGATCTTCTTCCCCTCGGATGACGAGTTCGTGGGGCTGCTCCTGTCCTTCTCGGCCTTCGCAGTGGGCTACCTGGCCCGCCCCATCGGCGGCGTGGTGTTCGGCCGGCTCGGCGACAAAGTGGGCCGCAAGTACGTCCTCGTCTTCACCCTGGTGCTGATCGGCGCCGCCACCGTCCTCATCGGCGCCCTGCCCGACTACTCAGCCATCGGCGTGGCCGCCCCCATCATCCTGGTGCTGCTGCGCCTGGCCCAGGGCATCGGCGTCGGCGGCGAATGGGGCGGCGCGGTGCTCCTCTCCAGCGAATTCGGCGATCCCAACAAGCGCGGATTCTGGTCCTCCGCCGCACAGATCGGCCCGCCCGCCGGCAACCTCATGGCCAACGGCGTCCTGGCCGTCCTGGCCGCCTCGCTCAGCAACGAAGCGTTCCTGTCCTGGGGCTGGCGCGTCGCGTTCCTGGCGTCCGCGCTCCTGGTGGCGTTCGGCCTGCTGATCCGCCTCAAGCTTGAGGAGACCCCTGTCTTCAAGGCCATCCAGGCCCACGGCGACCGCCCCAAGGCCCCCATCAAGGAGGTCTTCACCAAGGAACCCAAGGCCCTGGTTTCGGCAGCCCTGTCCCGCCTGTGCCCGGACGTCCTGTACGCCCTCTTCACCGTGTTCGTGGCCGTCTACGCCACCAAGGAACTCGGCATGACCACCGGCAACGTGCTGGCGGCCATCCTCATCGGTTCCGCTTTCCAGCTCTTCCTCATCCCGGCCGCCGGCGCCCTCACGGACCGCTTCAACCGCCGCTGGGTCTATGGGATCGCCGCCGCCGCAACCGCCGTCTATATTCCGCTGTTCTTCCTGATGATCCAGGGCAAGTCCGTGCTGATGCTCACCATCGGCGTGGTGATCGGCCTGGCCCTGCACGCCTTCATGTACGGCCCGCAGGCCGCGTTCATCACCGAGCAGTTCCCGGCCCGCCTCCGCTACGCCGGCAGCTCGCTCGCCTACACCCTGGCCGGCGTGATCGGCGGCGCCGTGGCCCCGCTGATCTTCACCGCCCTCTACGGCGCGGCCTCCGGCGGCTGGCACCTGATTGCCGGGTACCTGGCGCTGACCGCGGTCATCACCATCGTGGGCATGCGCCTGGGCCGCGATCCGCAGCCTGAGGAAGATGTCCGCCTCCTCAACAACAGCGCAAAGGAGAGCCACGCCTGAGCGGCGCGGCCGGGTCCCCATGGAAACAGTCAGCAGCCCCGCCACGGCAGCCCGCGCTTTGTCCGCCCGGGTCCTGGCCGTACGGCCGGTAGGCACCACGGCGGTGCTCGCCGAGCTCTCCGGCCTCCACGACGTCCTGGCCCTGCAGGCCCTCCTGCTTGAGTCGCCGCTTCCCGGCCAGGTGGACGTCCTGGCCGCCGCCGAAACCGTGATGGTGAAGGCGGACTCACCCGCGGCGGCGCGAAGGATGGCTGACCGTCTGCTGGCGATGGACCTGACGGTCCAGTCCCACACCGAGGGCGCGCTAATCACCATCGACACCGTGTACGACGGCGAAGACCTCGCCGAAGTGGGCCGGCTCACCGGCCTGGGGGCTGACGGAGTGGTGGCCGCCCATACAGGGCAGGTCTGGACGGTGGCCTTCGGTGGCTTCGCCCCCGGCTTCGGCTACATGGTGGGAGAAAACCAGGCCCTGGAGGTCCCGCGCCGGAGTTCGCCCCGCACCGCTGTCCCTGCCGGCTCCGTGGCGCTGGCCGGCAACTATTCTGCCGTCTACCCCCGGCAGTCGCCGGGCGGCTGGCAACTGATCGGCCGCACCGCAGCACCCATGTGGGACCTCAGCCGGGAACAGCCGGCACTGGCCGCTCCCGGAGACCGGGTCCAGTTCCGCGCAGTACGGGAACTCGTGGAAATCCCGGCCGCACCGGCCGAAACCTCCGGGCATTCCGCCGTGAAGTCAGGCCTCCGCATCCTCTCCCCCGGGCTCCAGAGCCTGGTCCAGGACCTGGGCCGGCCAGGGCATGCGGGTCTCGGGGTATCCTCAGCCGGCGCGCTGGACCGCGCCTCGGTGCGGCGCGCCAACCGGGTGCTGGGCAACGGCCCCTCCGCCGCCGTGATCGAAAGCGTGGCCGGCGGCCTGCGCGTCCAGGCCGTGGGCGACCAGGTACTGGCCGTCACCGGGGCGCCGTCGGCACTGACTGTAGTGACGCCGTCGTCCGCTGCCGGAACCGATAACAACGAAGACGGTGCCCAATACGAAGAGGTGCGCACCGTTCCCATGGCCACCGCCTTCGCCCTGCTGGACGGCGAAACCCTGACCGTGGGCGCCCCGGAAAAGGGCTTCCGCACCTACCTGGCCATCCGCGGCGGCGTGGAAGCGGAAGCCGTGCTGGGCAGCCGGTCCACGGACACCATGTCCGGAATCGGGCCGGCACCGCTGGCCGCCGGACAACTGCTCGGCGCCGGGGTTGCCACAAACTCCAACGTGGTGGGCAACCCCGAGCTGCAGCCCGACTACCCGGACGCCGGTGTCACGGTGCTGGACATCGTGCCCGGTCCCCGCGACGACTGGTTCGATGCGGCGGCGCTGGAATTGTTGTGCAGCCAGGATTGGGCCGTGACTCCGCGGTCCAACCGGGTGGGCATGCGCTTGGCCGGTGAACCGCTCCGCCGCAGCCGGGACGGGGAGCTGCCCAGTGAGGGAACCATGGCCGGCGCCCTGCAGATCCCGCCGGAAGGCCAGCCCGTACTGTTCCTGGCTGACCATCCCATCACGGGCGGCTACCCGGTGATCGGCGTGGTGGCGGACTACCACCTGGACCTCGCCGCGCAGGTTCCGGTGGGCGGCTCAATCCGGTTCCGCTGGGCGCCCGGGCTGCCTGCCCCCGCTAATTCTTCCCACGATTCCCTAAACGAAGTGAGCAACTGATGCGCAAGGTCCTCATCGCCAACCGAGGAGAAATCGCTGTCCGCGTCGCCCGGGCCTGCGAGGACGCCGGGCTCGAATCCGTGGCGGTCTACGCGGACGTGGACGCCGATGCCATGCACGTGAGCGCCGCCACCGAGGCCTACAGCCTGGGCGGCAACGCGCCGTCGGAAACCTACCTGGACGTCGCCAAGCTGCTGGGCGTCGCCGCGGAGTCCGGAGCGGACGCCGTGCACCCCGGCTACGGCTTCCTGTCCGAGAACGCCGGTTTCGCGGAAGCGGTCATCGGCGCCGGGCTGACGTGGATCGGGCCCAGCCCGGAGGCCATCCGGCAGCTGGGCAACAAGATCACGGCACGGGAGATCGCCGTCCGCGCCGGGGCGCCTTTGGTGGCCGGAAGCGACGGTCCGGTGGACTCCGCCGCTGAGGCGCGCGCCTTCGTCGAGGAACACGGCCTCCCCATCGCCATCAAGGCTGCCTTCGGTGGCGGCGGGCGCGGGCTGAAAGTGGTCCGGGACATGGGCCAGGTGGAGGAGGCGTTCGACTCCGCAGTCCGCGAGGCCGTGGTGGCTTTCGGCCGTGGCGAATGCTTCGTGGAACGCTACCTGGACCGGCCCCGGCACGTTGAGGCCCAGGTCCTGGCGGACCAGCACGGCAACGTGGTGGTCGTCGGAACCCGGGACTGCTCGCTGCAGCGCCGGCACCAGAAACTCGTGGAAGAAGCCCCCGCCCCGTTCCTCACCGACGGCCAGACCCGCCAGATTTACGACGCCGCCAAGGCAGTCTGCCGCGAAGCCTCCTATGCGGGGGCCGGGACCGTCGAATTCCTGGTGGCCGCCGACGGCACCGTCGCCTTCCTCGAGGTGAACACCCGCCTGCAGGTGGAACACCCCATCACCGAGGAAACCACCGGCATCGACCTGGTCCAGGAGCAGTTCCGGATTGCTGCGGGCGAACGGCTCCGGTTTGCCTCCGATCCCTCTCCGCGGGGGCATGCTTTCGAGTTCAGGCTGAACGCCGAGGACGTGGGCCGCGGCTTCCTGCCCTCACCCGGGACCGTCACCGCGTTCAGCGGCCCCACCGGCCCGGGAATCCGCCTCGATTCCGGCGTCCGGGCAGGGTCGGTTGTGGCGCCGCAGTTCGATTCGCTGCTGGCCAAGCTGATCGTCACCGGCGCGGACCGGCAGCAGGCGCTGCGCCGGGCACGCCGGGCCCTGGCGGAGATGCAGATCGGCGGCGTGGCTACCGTGCTGCCGTTCCACCGGGCCGTGGTGGAGGCGCCCGATTTCACCTCCGAAACCGGGCTCGGCATCCACACGCGCTGGATCGAAACGGACTTCGCGGAGACCATCGGCGCGGACCCGGAGTTCGGCACGTCCGTCCCGGACGGTGCGCGGCGCACCATCACCGTTGACGTGGACGGCCGGCGCCTCGCCGTCGGGCTGCCCGCAGCACTGCTGGACGGCTGGGCGCGCTCCGGCGGCCCGGTTCCCGCGGGCGTCACGCTGGCGGGCGGCCCCATCAGCGGAGAGCACGACGGCGGCACTGCCGCAGGTGCCGCGGCCCCCGGTGAGTTGCGGGCGGACATGGCAGGGACCGTGGTGAAGTGGCTGGTCGAGCCGGGCGCCGAGGTGGCGGCCGGGGATCCCGTCGTCGTCCTTGAAGCGATGAAGATGGAAACCCAGGTGACAGCCCACCGCGCCGGCACCCTTGGCGACGTGCGGGTGGATGCCGGCGGCGTGGTCACCGCGGGCGGCGTGCTGGCGCTGATTGCCTGATTTCGTGCGGGCGGCCGGCCGGGTCAGAGGTTGACCATCTTCATGCCGTTCTCGTCGTAGCGGTCCCCCGCGACGCCGAGCCTGCTGGCCAGGCCGTTGAGGTCCGCGACGTCGTCGGCGGAGAGTGCCACGGTGGTGGCGGCCGCGTTTTCGTCGATCCGTTCGCGGCGGCGGGTGCCCGGGATGGGGGCGATGAAGGGGTGCTGCGCCAGCAGCCACGCCAGGGCCACCTGGCCGGCGGTGGCGCCGCGCGCACCGGCGAGCGCGCGGACGTGGTCCACGAGTGCCTGGTTCGCGGCGAGGTTTTCGCCCTGGAACCGCGGGATGCGGGAGCGGATTTCGTCCGGGGCGAAGGTGCTGCTGGCGGGAACGGTTCCGGTGAGGAAGCCCTTGCCCAGCGGGCTGAATGGCACGAATCCGATGCCCAGCTCGGCCAGCATGGGGAGGACCTCGGCCTCGGGGTCGCGGGTCCACAGCGAGTACTCGGACTGGACCGCTGTCACCGGGAACTCGGCGTGCGCGCGGCGGATGGTTCCGGCTCCTGCTTCGGAGAGCCCGAAGTGCTTGACCTTGCCCTCGGCCACCAGTTCACCCACGGTGCCGGCAACCTCCTCGATGGGTACCGCCGGGTCCACCCGGTGCTGGTAGAACAGGTCGATGGAGTCGACGCCCAGGCGGCGCAGCGATCCTTCTGCGACGCGCCGGATCTGCTCGGGCCGGGAGTCCGTGCCCTGCATCCGGCCGTCCACGATGTTCCAGCCGAACTTGGTGGCCACCTGCACCTGGTGGCGGATTGGTGCGATCGCCTCGCCCACGAGTTCCTCGTTGACGTAGGGACCGTAGACCTCGGCGGTGTCGATGAACGTGACACCCTGGTCCACGGCGTACCGGATCACGTCCACCATGTCGGCGCGGTCCCCCGGATTGGGGCCGTAGCTCATGGACATCCCCATCGCGCCGAAGCCGATGGCGGAGACCTCGAAGCCCTGCCCAAGTGTCCTGGTGTGCATGGTGGTTCCTTTCGATGCCGGCCGCGGGGCCTTAACGGGAATCTGGCTGTTGCAGGCTGTGGTGCGCCAGGTACCAGTCTTCCCGCTCCGGGTAATCTCCGGGAGTGACTGCCGTTCAGGGTAACGCCAGTGCCTCCCTGGGGCTCGCCGCGGTCAGTCGCCCACAGCGTCCCGGCCCCGCCGGACGATCAGGGGATCGGGTCCGAAGACGATGGAGGGGTCTTTGCCGTCGTACTCAAACTGGTTGAGGAAATAGCGCATGGCGTTGAGCCTTGCGCGCTTCTTGTCGTTGGACTTGATGGTGATCCAGGGCGCATGGTCTGTATCCGTCCGCAGGAAAGTCTGTTCCTTCGACTCCGTATAGTCCTGCCAGCGGTCCAGGGATGCCAGGTCCATCGGAGAGAGCTTCCAGCGCCGGACGGGGTCGATCTGCCGGATCGCGAACCGGGTGCGCTGCTCGAGGCGGGTGACGGAGAACCAGAACTTGGTCAGGTGGATCCCGGAGTCCACCAGCATCTGTTCGAACAGGGGCGCCTGTGCCATAAAGGTCTCGTACTCGGCGTCGCTGCAGAATCCCATGACCCGCTCCACGTTTGCGCGGTTGTACCAGGAGCGGTCGAACATGACGATCTCCCCGGCGGTGGGCAGGTGCTGGATGTAGCGCTGGAAATACCACTGCCCCTGTTCCCGGTCCGAGGGTTTGGCCAAGGCAACCGTCCTGGCGGAGCGCGGGTCCAGGTGTTCGGTGAAACGCTTGATGGACCCGCCCTTACCGGCGGCGTCCCTGCCCTCGAAGACGATGACCGTTTTCAGGCCCTGGTCCTGGCCCCAGTACTGGAACTTGAGCAGCTCGATCTGCAGCCGGTACTTCTCCAGGTCATACTCTTCCCGGGTCAGCCGCTCCCCATAGGGATAGTCCTCGCGCCAGGTCTCCACTGCCGATCCGCCGGGATCAATCAGCTCCGGGTCATCGCCCTGGCCGCCCGTCACCGTGTAACCCAGATCCACCAGGCGGTCGATGGCCTCACGCAGGTTCTCCCTGACCCACCCCTGGCCCCAGGGCGTCAACTTCCCGCCAACATCCACCACAGTCTCCTCTCGCCCCTTCGGCACCGCCGGAATCTAACAGCCCCACATGAACGGAACGTGACCCGGCTGCTCGAATAGGCCAGTGAGTGCATTTCCGCGGCATGTCGCGGATCGTGCAGTTACACCGTGAGTCTCAACGCCGATAATTGACCTTATGTCGTGTTGTCAGGTTGACAGGACAAATGAGTCCCGGGTAATCACATCAAGTTTGTCGGAGGCGACTGCGATACTTGCGCCATGAGCTCCGCACCCGGACAGCTGAACTTTGTGGGCAGCAACGTCACCCAAAACCTCAACAAAGCGTTTGCCTATTACCAGCAGATGGTAGAGAACATCGGCAGCGATGAGGACCCTCAGTCAAATCTGCGAGACGTGATAGGGGCTGCCCGCACCTCTCTAGAAAGATGTTTGCGGGGCTTTGACTCATTCGACGCGCTTGCATTCATCCGCCTCGCCGCCGGGCCGTGGGATTTCACGGACCTCCGTGAGAGCGATAGTCAGGTAGAGAGCTCCCAAGCCGCCCAGGATGTGGTGGCACTGACGCTGATGGGCATGGGGCTGCCGCGGCAGCCATTAACGGGGGCAAACTCCGGCCAACCCAACCCTGCAGAAGCCCTTGGCCTGGCAGCTCAGATCGTAACCGCTGCGCGTACACTCGCCCTCTTTCAGGGCCGGCAGGCCAACCAGCCCCTCGGCGCTCTCGCTGGTGAGTTCGTGGGGTACGAACTGTCTGTCCGCGGACGTCAGTATGAATCAATCGCCAGGGAAGTAAATAGCGAGCTGCTGGGCCACCCGTCCGTTGAGTCTGTCATCAAGCATGTACTCGGATTCACCCTCGACGACATCCGTGCCGTCCGCGAGGCATCAACAGCGCTGATGAATGAGCGGCTATTTGGTGCTCGGGACCGGATTGGGGAAGCCACCAAAGCCGGCGCGCCAGCCGACTCCGAGGCCTTCCTACGCGACATCAACATCATGATGAATGAGTGTAGGTTGTTCGGCGCCGTTGCACCGGCTGATGTCGCCACCCGTTCCGGAGTCGCAGAAACGACTGCGCGGGCGGTCTTAGACTTCTTCAGCACCTCCCGGCCGGCGGAAAACGACGTCAACCCGGTCCTCCGGTTCGTTGATGGTGAACTTCCCGCCCCATGGGGGTGCATCGCGGATGAGGACGAATACCTCCTTCTCAACGGCTTCTTGAGCGAAGACGAGTTACGCCGCAACCTTGAACGCGGGCTGATTGCAGCCGCTGCCGAGAAAAAGAACAGTGCTGCCAAGATGTGGCCAAAGTATGACAAGCGCCGTGCAGTTTACTCCGAGTCCAAAGCCGCTGACCTGCTTGGCAAGATGCTCCATGGAGCTAAACCGCGTTGGGAGGGACAGAAGTACATTGGCCCGATTGATGCCGCGGATACCCCCAGCCTGGGGAAGACAGCCGACCGTACTGCTGTAGATACCGACAAGTTCGAGTCCGACATACTGTTCCTGGTCGACGGGGTTGCCATCTGCGTTGAGGTGAAAGCCGCCTCTATCACGGAAAAATCCCGAAGCGGCAACGCGCAGCGGCTAGCTAAGGACCTGGAAAAAACTCTAAAAGAGGGCAGCGCTCAGGCCGACCGGCTGACCCGTCTCATAACGACCAACGGAGGTGCCTGGAGCGTCGAAGGCAAATGGATTGACTTGTCTTCAGCTTCAGAGGTCCATTCAATCGTCGTAATGCTCGATGACATGGGGCCGCTGTCATTGTCGATGAATGTGCTGGCGGACAAAGGCATCATCGAGTCCGCCGAAGTCCCATGGATCGTCAGCATGCATGACCTGATGGTGCTAAGCCGAACCCTCGATCACCCTGCCCAGTTCCTCGAGTACCTGCGCCGTCGCCGAGGCCGCAGACTCGCAACAATGGTCAATGGCGTCGACGAGCTGGACATGTTCATGTGGTTCCTTGACGGCGGCATGTACTTCAACCCAGACCCACAGGAGATCGCAAAACAACTCCCACTGGAACGGCCCATCAAAGCTTCTGACGCGCGCCGCTATGAAGAGCAGTCCCGTGTTCGGCTAGGGACGCTCACTGATCCACTAGATGCATGGTTCTATTGGCAAGAAGGCCTTTCACGGACTCAGGCGGCGAAGCCTGTAAGGCAGGAGCAGCCGTGGGTTGAGCAGTACCTATCCTCTAGTGAAGCGGCCCAGACTCCTGGATGGCTAAGGTTTGGCGCCGATCTGGTAGGACTGAGCGAAAGCGCTCAACGAAATATCGGGAAAAACTTAAGGGAGCTGAGGCGCGCAGCCCAGGGTGGCGGCATTGAGCGTAGCCTGACAACGCACAGTGCAGGTTCCTACGGCTCCTGGTTACTCACAATATCGGTCGCGCCGAAAGATGCGAGCACAGAGCACCTTGCCGAATACATGGATGCCAAGCAGTACCAGACGCATTCGGACAGATCGATGTTGCTTCTATATCAGCCTGATTCGTCACTACTCGGAACACGGTACCGGGGCCGGCCTCAGGAACGAACCATCGACCGAGACTACGCAGTAGACATCGCCCCGCTGCGAAGTCTCAAAATGACGTTCTCTAACCTACCTCCCAGTGCTCGCCGCAGCACAGTCAGGTTGCGGGGCAGTCGAGGGAAGAAGAAGCGCGAGTAGCAGGCGTAACTGGTATTCAGAAAACGGGAAGGGGAGATCGCCATTGGCGGTCCACCTCTACACGGGGCGAGCGGGGGATGCGCTCACCGAGAGTCGCAACGGCCACGTGCGCGAGCCGGAGAACCTGATGCATTTGGTGAACTATGCGCACGCCCTGCTCTTCCTTGGTCGCGAGGAGGAAGCGCTGGGGCTCTACGCAGAGCTGGTGCCGCGCTGGCATCCCGGCAAAGCGAAGACGCTGGGCTCGATCATCGCGAACGACCTGCGGCTGATGCGCCTGTCCGGCGTCATCTGCGCAGGGATGCCGGCCGTAGATGCGCTGCTGACCGCGGCCACATGACCGCGCCCTCTGCATCCGGGTACGGAACGCATTCGGCGTCATGCCTTGAAAAACAACTAGTTGATGTGGGCTTTTGGTCCTCCGAGCGGGCCACTACGAGGGCGGAGACGTCCGGTGCCGCCGCCGAGATCGGTGACGAACTCAACGTTCCCGCGCCTCAGGCCATCGGATCGAGAAAATCCCTTTCGCGGGGCGCCTCCCCTGCTCATTTTGATACGCCGATAATGGATATTCCGTAAGGCTGGTGGAGTGCACCTCACGTGTTGGTGAGAAGGGCGGGTATCAACTTGTTGCGGGACCGTGCGTGCGCAAATACAGGCTAACTCCTCCGGGGACAGCACTTCCTCGGGAAGTTGGGCGGTAGCCGTCCAAGGAGACCCGCCTCAGAAGTACGGCTGCTGGGCCCGTTCCACACCTTCCAGTCTCCGGCCAGGGACATCGTCGCATTCGCCGGCCTGGGCCGGGAGCAGTTCACGTCCGCGGACAGGATATCGATCCCCGCGACGCTGGGCACCACCATGGTGGGAGCCATATGGAAGGCACTGGGCGCTTTCGAAGGCCTCGATCTGGACTTCGACCTCAGTACTTGAGGCGGACGTTCCGATACCGAAGGATCCTCCTTCCTGCGCGCATGTCGTGTCGCGGGAAGGAGGATCCTTTAGGTGGTCGCTACATGATGTGTCGGAACGTTGCCCAGCCGCTGCCGATTTTGACGCCGGCGCTGAGTCCATTGCCGTTGTGCGCGTAGTACCAGAGGTCGCCGTTGGCATCGACGCCGAGGATGTCGGCCTGGTCGTCCCCGCTCCAGTCCGAAGCGATCATTTGCTTGTGGTTGGCCCAGCCGCTGCCGATTTTGACGCCGGCGCTGAGTCCATTGCCGTTGTGCGCGTAGTACCAGAGGTCGCCGTTGGCATCGACGCCGATGACATCGGCTTGCCCATCACCGCTCCAGTCCGCCGCCGCCATTTGTTTGAAGTTGGCCCAGCCGCTGCCGATTTTGACACCGGCGCTGAGTCCATTGCCGTTGTGCGCGTAGTACCAGAGGTCGCCGTTGGCATCGACGCCGATGACATCGGCTTGGCCATCACCGCTCCAGTCCGCCGCCGCGACGTGAAGGAAGTTGCCCCAGCCGGATCCGATTTTCATGGGGCTGGAGAGTTGGTAGTTGTTGTTGGGGTAGTACCAGAGATCTCCGGCAGGGTCGACGCCCAGGACGTCTGCGGCACCGTCACCGCTCCAGTCTGCAGACATCACGTGTTTGTGGTTGGCCCAGCCGCTACCGATTTTAGATCGCGCGCTGAGTCCGTTGCCGTTGTGGGGGTAGAACCAGAAGTCGCCGTTGCCGTCCACACCCAGAACGTCGGACTGCCCATCTCCGCTGAAGTCGGACACACGCTCACCGTCCGCGCCAGGCGACTTTGGGGCGTTCTGGCTGCGCAGGACTTCCCCGACCCAATATGAGGCGGTCGGGTTTTCGACCGTTGCGACCGGGCCAAATACGGCCTTGCGGTCAGAGCACCGTACGAGGTTCCAGTGAAGGTGATAGCCGGTCGCGGCTCCGGTTCTACCGGCGCCCCCGAGATATTGGCCCTGGGGAACGTTCTGGCCCACGGTGACGGCGACGCTACTGAGGTGCCCGTATTGGGTGCACTGGTCTCCGCCGTGGTCGATTAAGACCTGCAGTCCGTTAGTCTCCGGGGCAGGGTTGTTGTCATACCCTGCCGCGTACACCCTGCCGGCACCAGACGCCAAGATGGCTTCCCCAAAGGCCAGATCGAAGTCGACCGCGTTATTCTGATAGCCGTCGGCCGGATGCGGGTAATTCGTCACGGTGTGAGACACGCCAGCCGGGTACGGCAGGTACAGCACGGGAGCGGCCTGGGCGGCGGTAATGCCCACCAAGCTCGTTGCCGCTATTACGACCGCCCCAATGGTCGCCCCCAATATTTTTCTGAACAAGTGCTCTCCTAGAGTCATTTTTACTGCCGCCTGAGCGCGGCCAAAGTGATCCTAGATGCTGATTATCAAATTGAGTTAGTAATGTCCGAGCATTCGTTAATTGTGTCGAGGGAGGACCCTTTGACTTGACGGACGCGTGCAGAAAGGCTGGCTGGGTTCATCGAGCTTCTACCGCCAGCCCGGAGGGCAAAGGCGTGCGTGGGACCTTCGATAGCATCGACGATGTCCCCTTTCGGGACGCTCTCCCTCGGGTGCCAAAACGCCGATAAGTTAGAAAACCCTCAGGACATCGGTAGTAAAGGGAAGCCCGCCGGTGGGGGACCGGCGGGATTCCGCGGCTGAGTACCCGTCATTGCCCTCAACATCGAGTGGATAATCCCACGACTTTCCCGGCACTCCTTACCGGAGGGTAAGGTCCGTAGCAGCTCAGGACTCCGCGACGTGGTGTGACGCCGCCCGGTGCGGCATCGTCTGACCCGTTGCTCAATCGCGTGTTGTCGCTGATGATGGGCAGTGGGCTCCTCTTTGTCCTTGTTGGGAAGGGCGTTACGGCCTTCCCAAGAGGAGTTGCTGGGGGTGGGGCTGGCTTTGGTCTCAGCACTCCGGAAGCCAGCACCCACTGCAGCCCTTGCCGCCTTCTCGATATGTTCACTCTGGCGACGTTGGAGCCCATTTAGAACCCGCCGCTGGCGTTCCTGTGGTTACGCGACGGTTCGGACATCAGGCTGTGTAGCCAAGCGACCGGCACCATCAGGGTATGGATAGTCGGCACCGAGACCACCAATTCGTCGTCAACCGGCTTCACCTGCCCACCGATTTCGTAGGACCCTGCCGGCAAACCCAGGTCAGTTGCCTGCCGGTACTGAGCAAAAGGACCACATTTCTGCGGGTCACCACTCGATACCATAGACAGTCGCCGGCGACCGCGTCCGGTGCGGTCCCACCAACCTGAATGGCCCTGCAGCGCAAAATGCCAGATTGCGCGCCTGACAACGTCCTGACTCGGCCGGCAACTGCGCAAACGGGACGAACTGGACACGTTTTCAACAGGCCACTCCGGGCCCGTTCCGGGGTGTCTCCCCCACCCATTCTTAAACGCCGATAACGTTATGTAAAGCTGACCCCTGCCTATTGCGTCAGATGCATCATGTGCGGCCTTCCCACAGGCCCGCCGGCGGGCACGTCGTAGCCGGCGCCCGGGCCGTCAGCCCTCGCACTCGATGCAGTAGAACTGGCCGTTGCGTTCGCGTACGAGCTGGGACCGGTGCCGGACCAGGAAACAGGATGAGCATGTGAACTCGTCCGCGGCCTGCGGGACGACTTGGACGATGAGTTCTTCGGAGACGATTTCCCCGCCCGGGGTCAGCCCTTCGTCGAGGGCGTCCGCTTCGTCGAGTTCGGTGACGACGCTGCGGGCATCCGGGGCGCTGGCGGACTTCAGGGCTTCCAGGGAGCGTTCCTGGGATTCCTTGACGTCGGAACGGACTTCGTCGTAATCGGCAGCCACTGGTGGTGGTCCTCATTTCTTTCGTCTCGCTTGTTTTCTGACCAGTGAGCAACCTACACCACCGTGAGGCTCCTCCCAGCGCGGGGACATGGCCGCCGTCCTTTAGGTTAGGGCCAGCTCCCGCGTGCCCGGTCTTGACGTGCCCTCGGCGCGGGCCGACACTCGTTCTCACATACCGAGGAACGGGAGGCCTCCGTGAATGGTCAGCGCATCGGGTACGTACGGGTCAGCACCCTTGACCAGAATGAGCAGCGCCAGCTCGACGGCCAGGTCCTGGACCGGGTGTTCACGGACAAGGCCTCCGGCCGGGACACCGCCCGGCCGCAGTTGACCGAGCTGCTCCGGTTCGTCCGGGACGGGGATGCCGTCGTCGTGCACAGCATGGACCGGCTCGCCCGAAACCTCGATGACCTGCGCGCGCTGGTCCAGGGTCTCACTCGGCGCGGAGTGCGGGTTGAGTTCCTCAAAGAACAGCTTGTCTTCACCGGTGAGGACTCCCCCATGGCCAACCTCATGCTCTCGGTCATGGGCGCCTTCGCCGAATTCGAACGCTCCCTCATTCGAGAGCGTCAGCGTGAAGGCATCGCCCTGGCCCAGCAACGCGGCGCCTACAAGGGAAGGAAGAAGACCCTGACACCGGAACGCGCGGCCGAACTAGTCCAACGCGCCGGCACTGGCATCCCGAAAGTCGTCCTCGCCCGTGACTACGGCATCAGCAGGGAGACGGTCTACCAGTACCTCCGCCACGCCCAGCTGGAATGAACCCAACCACTCCCCCGGCCTACGACCCTCTTCCGTCGTCTGTTTCGACAAGTCATTGCCGGATGCCGACGTCGTTCCCAGCCAATTTCAAGGTTCACCCTGCAGAGTTGGTCGCGGAACTTCGGCCAACCGCTATTTGACCGGAGTTTCGCCACTTCCGACCCCTTCCGGCTATCGGACAAATCCCCTGTCTGTGCCGGTATCACACGGCACCTGGTCGCCCCTTCGGAAGGGGTATTCGCTGGCGCCATGGGATGGCGTTCTCTCCCCTACTTTCCGCCGTCAGATCTGTTCAGCCGCTACGTCGGCGTCGGCCTAAGTCGAACAAAATATTCAGGATTTGCCCACGCTGCAGCCCTTTAACATGAGTCTTTCACCGTCGGGTTCAAGCTTGTGATGGGGGTAACTTCAGTCTGCCAAGAACTTGGCGGACCTTTCTTGCAACACCAGTCGATTAGATGAGGCTTCCTTTCCTAATGGCTCGGCGGGGCGGCAAAGTCAGTGGGTTGCGTGGACCTACGCTTATTAGATGTATCTTCCACCTGCCGGGCCGAACCTCACGACTGAGCAGCGCCAGGAGCTTGACGACACTTTCCTGTCGTCTGATCCCTACGGGTACTTCAGCCTGCGAATTGGAATGGTGCTGCGGTGGGCGGACTGTGGCGGTGACAGCAAGACACATCCCGTAATGGCAAATGAAGATGTGCCAGACCAAGATAAAAAAGCTAAGAAATTTGCTCAGTTTCTCGGCCAATCTGACAGCTTTTTTCCCGATATCTCTCCAAAGTCCATAACAACACAAGTTGCCACCGATGCCTATGCCCTGCGGCACCACGCGGCCGAGTCCCTTGTGCGGTTGACGGCGGCGCTCTCCTCAGGAATGAAAGTTGCGGAACCATGCGTCTGGGAGGCGCTGTCCACGGGGCCAAACCAACTCGATCAGGTCGTCGAACAACTCCAGGAGTTCTTTTCGTCTCCAGAGGCTCCGATGAAATTTGCCCGCTTGGTTCTCCGCCAACATGACCTTCAGGGCGGGATGACCGAGCAACTTGCATCAGCCTCCAATGTGTTCGCCGACTGGCTCCAGTTTGCGATTGACCTCCTCGCGGGACACGAACTTCAACTCAACGCCGCTCACAATAAGGTCAAGCACGGCCTATCGGTCCGGGCTCGCGATGACCTCAAAGTATCGTTCGCTTCCACTCCTCCCAGCGCAGACGGGACCATTCCACTTAGTGCACTGACAGGACCGGATGCCCTTGATATTTTTGATCGCCCAGTTATCGAGGTACTCGCACAGGCACCCAGGGTGGCCGGGCATCGTCAGGGGCTGGAACTGACCCAGTTGAGGGTGGATGTCCCTGCTATTCTCGCCGAGGCGTACATGATCGTTTGGACGCATGGCGCGATGTTCCATGTGGCAGCTGCAAGACATTTTGGGGGGAGGCCGAACCTCCCCCCCCAATCGCCAGGGGCCCTCGCACCCTGGCTATCCGGTGGGCGGACCACACCCTCGCCATATTTCTGCCAAGGCGCCGGTCGGGATGAGGTTCCCACTTACCAATCCTCCCGGTGGCGGGCCTGTCCAGCGTCCCGCAGGAATCGGGTTTCGAGACTCATTTGTTCCGCTCGTATTCACTGGTTCTGCAATGCGCAACGTCCGCGTTGTAGCCGACGATATGAGGGAGGCGTAAGTGCGGGCGCCTAAAAATGAAGCTATTGGAACATCGGGTGAGTCTGAGGTCTTGGCGCAATTCGAGCGTTTGGGCTGGGGCGGCGTGATCGACAGCCGGCACGACACAGGCACAGATTTGTATCTGCGTCCCCGGGACACCCGCAGGTTCGAACTCGGCGCCGTTATGGGAGCCCAAGTCAAGACCGGACCGTCATACTTCACCTCCCCACAGAGGGACACCGACGGCACGATCACCGGTTGGTGGTTCACTGAAGGCGACCGTGAACACTTCGACTACTGGCTCAGGCACGCCCTGCCACACGTGGTCATCCTGCGCGACCAAGAGAAGAATCTTTCATACTGGGTTCACGTAACACCTGAGCGGGTCGTCTCGACCGGCAAGGGCGCGAAAATACTCCTGTCGGCCTCACAGACCGTCGACTCCGATCACAATGAAGCATTGTCCGATGTCGCCCTCACACAACTCGCGGCCCCCAATTGGGACGGAACGGCGTGGACGGGTGCGGTGCATCTTCCCCCGGCAGATGAAATCCGGCATGCCCTCATCACTCCCCGGCTCATAGCACCTCACCCCAATCTGGCGCCGGATTCGATAACCGGGCAGGAAGCACTCGCTTTGCAGGCACTGCTGCGCATGGATATCGAGAGGATTCTGGACCCGTTCGATTTTTCGGGTAGTGCGCAAGAACCCGACGCAACCCGGAAGGGTCTATCGCTCGAGGAAGCCCGAAAATCCGATGACTGGTCTTGGCGCGCTACTGCCGCCCTTCATCGCTGGCAGTATGAAGGAAATTCCGACGATCTAATTGGACTTGTCGGAGCGGCATCGACTCCCCCAGAAAGGGCTGCCGCCGTTGTGTTGTGCTGTATCCATCACCTATGGGAGAACGACGCTGACACCGCCCTTCGGGTTGTCCAGGATGCCCTGGAGCACGACGACTACACCTCCGTTGATCACGCGTGGCTGGAAGCTCAACGAGCCCGATTGCTCCTTGAAACGGGGCGACACGAAGATGCGTTCGACCTCGCGATGGCGACCCAGCGAATTCACCGCGAGGCACCGCACGACGTGACAGCGGCCGCAATTGCGGGTGCGTGTGCCGGGACGTCATTCAAGGCCGCGGGCTGGATGAAGGGAGACCTTGCCAACATCGTTCAACGCAACGACAACCCTGCATCATGGTGGAGAAGCCAGATCACGTCTTACGGGCTGTCGGCTCACCTCTCTGAAGGATTCCGCGCTTGGAGCGAGGATCCGTCGATTCGCATCGGCAACTCAGACGAGACACACAGGCGTCTGCTGTCCGCGGCGCTTCTCGCATCGTGCGCAGGCGACCACGACGGCTGGCGCCATGCAACTGGCGCGCTGGGGAAACACTTCCTTATGACTTCCGACCCTACAGACAGCGCTGAGGCGGTCGCCGCCCGGTTAACCCGCTTACGGGTCTCCGGCGATAGTGAGAGCGCCCGCCTCGCCACCCGGCACATAATAAGGAGGGGACCTGCAAAGGCCGCCCGAATCGCGGCTTCCATTGTGGATTTATCCCGTTCAACCCGAACAAGCGCACTAGCAGATATCGAGATGCTGACTGCCGCCGGCGACGTGATCGAACCCGCGCAAGCCGACCAGATCTGTGCATGGGCGCTTGCAACCCTCCGAGACCCACAGCCCTACTCCGAACGCGTTCGGCCTACCTTCAGCCTGCTCTACAAGATCATCGACCTACTCAAATCCATG
Organism: Pseudarthrobacter chlorophenolicus A6; assembly: GCF_000022025.1. Classification (GTDB taxonomy): domain Bacteria; phylum Actinomycetota; class Actinomycetes; order Actinomycetales; family Micrococcaceae; genus Arthrobacter; species Arthrobacter chlorophenolicus. The sequence goes on along the minus strand of NC_011886.1, from coordinate 184,985 downwards.
GTCTGGACGATGAGCGAAACTGCCCAACACACCGTGATTGACTACTTCCTCAATGAAGCAGCTATCACCGATGACGGCGCCGCACAGACACTTGCCCGACTAATTCACGTGATACCGGAGTCCGCATGGACTGAGAGTCATCGTCAGCGCGCTGCAGAACGCAGCAAGACAGACGCCGCATACCTACGTGAAGCATATTTGGCGGTCGCGGCTAAGGCGGTACCCGAAAGCCGTTCCGAGATACATCAACGCGCCCGCGCCGGTGAACTCCTCGCTTTTGAGGCCATCGAGGATGTCAGAGATCTTCCAAGCGACGCAGTTGCGGCCCTAGTCGACCGCCTATGCGGCGTCATTGATTCCCTCATCGACAATGCAGCCAACGGCATGCACTCGGTTGGTGGACTTGACCCCGGCGAAGCCCTGGCACTCCTGAGTGTCTGGCACCATCAGTACGCGCGTTGGGATCGCATTCAGTTGTTGCTGACCGCTCCTCATGTCTTGGGCAGAGAACGCTCCGGGGCACTGACCGTCCTCGCAATGCACGGGGCAGGGCTTTCAGAGGAGACCAAGAAGCAGCTTGCCGAGCACGTCTTCCCCCTGCGGGACAGCGCGCCCGGCCGACAGTTCCTTGACGACGACAAGGATGTTCGCGGGTTGGCAGCAGAAGCGTTTTCCGCGCTTACAGATGAACTATCGCGCAACCACGTGGTGCGGGAGCTTCTTGGCGGGAACGCAGCCCATCGTGCGTCTAGCGCCCGCATCATCGAGAAACACGGTGACGCTGCGGAAAGTGAAGTGCTAATGGCACTGGCAGGAGACAACAACCAAACGGTCCGTGATGCAGCGCTATCTGGCCTGAGCAAACTGGTCGCTTCAGGACGAGCCTCAGGCGTCGTGGTCACGGCCCTTTCTAAAACACTCGTCTTGGGCGGAACGCAAAGCGCTTCCTCGGTGGTCTCGCGACTGACAGTGTCTGCAGAAGAGACCGTAGTTCACGAACTGCTTGCCGTCGCTGCAGAACATCCTTCAGCTCGAATCCGACAGGCCGTGAGAAGCACGTACAAGGACTGAAAGTTCTAAGTTGTCACGCTTCGCCAAGCGAAGGAGACGGCGATCATCATCGGCGCCCTGCTCAAACCTCTGAGTGTTCCCACCCGTGCGTGCCGATGTTAATGGATTAGAGGGAACCAGGCGATTCTTGGGCGATTACTCCACCTAGCATGGGGGCATGGATCCAAATGCATCTGCGGCGCTTTCGGCCTATGGGAGTCTCATCGCGGCCGCTGCCGCCGTGGTCGCCCTGATCTTCACAGGTATCGCCGCCGTCGCCGCGTACAAGCAAACACGTCTTCAGAAGCAAATAGCAGAGGACGCGGCGCAACCCTATGTATGGGTGGACATGAGACCCGATACCAAGCAGGGCGGGCTTCTAAACCTCATCGTCGGTAACTCTGGCCCGACGGTTGCAACCGACGTTACGGTTGGCTTCGAGCCACCTCTTCAAATGCCCTTCGAGGACGAGGCCGGACACGCTCTAGAAGTACTTAGGCGTGGCATTCCATCGTTGCCCCCAGGTCGAACTCTGGTGTGGAATCTGGGCGTCGCATGGCAGATAGTGGGTGCCGACAGCCCTAAGCGGTACAAGCTCACAATAAGTGCGGCTGGTCCATTTGGTGGCCTCAAACCTCTGACGTACATCGTCGACGTCGACGACATTAGAGCGACGGCTGCCGTGCCCGATGGCAGCCTCCATCTAGTGGCCGAGGCCGTATCGAAGACAAACAGAACGCTTGAGCGCTTGACTGATTTCTTCGCTGCTGTTGAGCGCACGCGCCGCAGGTCAACGGAGGGTCCTAAGTGATGAATTCGTCGGCTTCCTCCTCAGCCTGCACCGCCCTGACACTATGCCTGCCCGAAGCCCAGCTATACAGCGGGCCTTATGGAGTCGGGTTTTCGGCGTTCCGCGAGATTCGAGGAGCCAGCTATTCCACGATCCGAAGGGCTCATCAGATTCCATGAGGCCACAGCTGAACCTGTCGTCTGGACGACAGCAGGCGCAGCTACTGCCCTTCTCAATGGCCCAAAATGACGCGTCGGCCAAAATGCAGGTCAGACCCCAGCTTTACAGAAGATCAATTATCGGCGTTTCAGAATGGCCGGGGGAGACGCCCGAAAAGGCCCGGTTTCAGCGGCCGGTGAGGGTCCTGTCGGCCGGAGGCGGCACGGCCTGCGGATCGTCGTCGACGCGGTAGATGGCCTCGGACCGGTCGGTGAGCCGGGTGATGTCTTCGGTCGTGATGTTGATGAACGCCGACCGGTTCTTCAGATGCTGGACCAGTTCGGTGTGAGGCCAGAGCAGCCGGTCCACGTAGGTGGTGAAGGACCGGCCGCTGGCCCTGGCGTAGTCAGCAACGAGCTTGGGATCGGTGATCCTGCGGCCGTAAGTGAGCTCGAGGTCGACATCGCCGAACGGGTCAGTCTGGGGGTCGAGGTAGCTGCCGAACACCCGAAGCGTGTTGATGAACAGCGGCCTGGCCGGGTCAGCGTTGTAGGCCCCTGCCCGGTCCAGCAGGTCGGCGATGAGCCGGTCGGCGGTTTTTCGGCTGATGGGTTTTCCGAAGCCGGCCATGGCCAGGGCGTTGCCCTGGACGGTGGTGTCCCACCAGGTGTCCCCGCCGTGGTCGGTCTCGACCTTCTCCATGTATCCGGCGGACGATCGCGCGGGCCAGCGGTGCCGGCAGTTCGGCGATGACATCCGTTTTCGCTACCCTCATGCCCAGCATCCTATGGTGAACCCCGCGGTTGCCGCGCCGGGCACTGACGCGCCGGGGTGAGCGGTAGCGGGCGACGGGCAGTGGCTCGTTCCCCGCCGCCAGTGTCCGGTTCCTGGCGAGGCGGTGGCACGCGCCGCCCCGGCTGCTACTTCATGTGCGCGTGACAGGAACACGTACCGATCACTCGCGCGGCGTGTGCAGCCGGCCTTCTACCGTTGGGGCAGGCCGGCGACGGGGGCGCCGTTGAGACCCGGGGCCTCCCCCAGCCGTCGCCGGCCGCCCCTGCCCCGGCGTCGTGGTTGGCCTTGCCAGGCATCCAGCGCGAACAAGGGCGGGCCGGTTGGCTCGCTACGGGAACCCACCACCCCGGCCGGGACGACACGGCACTCGACACACGCTCAGGGGACGTTGCCGCTCCCCCTGCTCCGGAATCATGCCCCTCCCGGCCCGGGAGCGCCGCGTCCTGGACGGGTCTGCACTCCCGTCCGCCCCGGCCACCGGAGCGGATAGACCCTCAGGCACTCACAAGACTCACAAGGACTCACAGGATGCGTCCGATGATCAATCCGTTCCGCCCGACCGCGGGGGCCAGTCCCGCTGGGCGCCGCCCCCACGAAATCGGCTCAGGCTCGTGCAGCAACTTCACCATGGCCGGCCACTAACCCGCCCGCTGTGCACCTGACGTGCTCATCGGGGGCCTTGGGCGGATGCAGCAGCCAATCCACCAGCTGTTTACCTGGGGTGATGGAAGACCATACGCTGAAGGCCGAGGCATGGAGTCGACAGGTGGGTGGTTTGTGTGGGTGAGGGAACGAAGGCGGATCCGTGGAAGCTGGTGACGGCGCCCGGGTCATCGGAGTACCAGATGTACCGTGATGCCGAGGCCGAACCGCCGGCGCTTGTCTGCCAGGTCGGCTCAACAACTCTCAAATACCACCTTCGGGCGGTCGAGGACCTGCACGCCTGGCTGGTCCAGCAAGGAGATTGGGTTCCTTTGGGTGCTGCCGATGAATCCAAACCCGCCCCCGAGGGCAGCGTCGAAGCCTGGGGCCGGGACCCCGGCAACCCCGTTGGCGGCTGGTACGGGCTGCGGAAAGGCTACCGCGGACGGTTCGGAATGTATCTCCCGCCGCTGCTCGAAGCACTCGGCCTGGCCGAACTCACCCACGAAAAACGCAACAACACCATCCGCGCCCTGCCCACACCCTGACAGAATCCAACAGCACCGGTTGCAGTATTTGCCGACCAGGACTGCCGGGGTGAAGTGGACCGAGGAGCCCTTGATGCCGCAGCCGCGCGCTGCCGACCGGGGTGCAGCAGCCAGGAGCAGTACGCGCTGAGCGCTGGACCGGGCCTGGGCCTGTGGAGGTTCCGGCGGGTGTGCCTGTACAGCTATTGTACGGTGACCATCACGGACTGCCAGCCCGAGGCGCCGTCCGGGACGGGGTCCGCGCGCTGCTCCGTCTGCACTTCGCCCGTGCCGTCCGTGGCGCGGACCTTGATGTAGTGCGGACCCGGCGTGGCATCCCATTCATAGGACCACTGCCGCCAGGTCACCAGGGAGGCCTCGGTGGACAGCGTGGCCTCCACCCAGTCCGCGTTGTCGATCTGGATTTCCACTTTGGTGATGCCCCGGGTCTGGGCCCAGGCGGTGCCGCCCACGGCAACCTTCCCGGCCGGGACCTTGGCGAAGGACTTGGGCACGTCAACCCGCGCCATGGTCTTGATGGGCCCACGTTCGGCCCAGCCGCGCTCGGTCCAGTACGCCTTGCTGTCGGCGAACCGGGTGACCTCCAGGTCCACCACCCACTTGGTGGCTGAGACGAACCCGTACAGGCCCGGCACCACCATCCGCACCGGGTAGCCATGCTCCAGGGGCAGCGGCTCGCCGTTCATGCCGATGGCCAGCATGGCGTCCCTGCCGTCCTGCAGCACTTCCAGGGGTGTGGACGCACTGAAGCCGTCGATGGAGGTGGAGAGGACCATGTCGGCGCCGTCCTTCGGCTTGGCCCGCTTCAGCACCTCCCGGAGCGGCAGCCCCAGCCACTTCGCGTTGCCGGCCAGGTTCCCGCCCACCGGGTTCGAGACGCAGGTGAGCGTCACATGCGATTCGATGAGGTCGGCGTCGAGCAGGTCCTGGAACGTCAGGCGCACCTCTTGTTCCACCAGGCCGTGGACCCTCAGTTCCCAGTCGTCAGCGTTGATTTCGGGAACGCTCAAGGCGGTGTCGATGCGGTAGAAGTCGTTGTTGGGGGTCACCCAGGGCGGAGCCCCGTCCACGGACGACTGGACGCCGGCCGGAATGGGCGGGGCGGCCGTTGCCGGTGTGGGGAGCTGGAGCGCTTCGCGTGCCTTGGCGATGTTGCTGCGCGCGGCACCGAGCAACCGGCCTCCCGTGGCTGCGACGCCGGCCGCAACAGCGGTGATCCCGGCCGCGGCAAAGAACCGCCGGCGGCTGCTGCCTTCGTTCCCAACCCGTGCGTCGGCGTCGTACGCCAGGTCTGCCGGCGCCTCGGGCCAGGCCTTCAGGGCCTGTACCCGGTTCACCAGGAAACGGAGCACCGCAACACCCGCGAGGGTTCCCAGGACGGCGGGGATGGCATCAACGGCCGAAACACCCGCGCGGGTCACCACGCACGCCACGATCACCGCGCCCATGAACAGGACGCCCAGGACGCCCAAGGCCCAATTGCGGAACGCCACAATACCCAAAACGCAGGCCAGGACGGTGATCGTCAGGCCCATGCCCACGAACAGGGCCGCCTTGTCATTGGTGCCGAACGTGGCGATGGCAAAATCCTTCAGCCACCCCGGAGTGAAATCAATGAACGTGGAGCCAAGGGCAAAGAGCGGTGTGGCGCGGGCGGTGAAGAAGGCGCCGAGCAGCTCCGCCACGGCCAGTACGACGGCGGCAGCCACCACACCTGCCAGCGCAGCCAGGGGAGCGGGTCCAGTGAGGCGGTTCCGTAGCATTGTCATGGCAGGCATTCGGAGCGGCCGGGAGTAAAGATTGTGCCGGCAGGGCTGCTGCGGGCGGCAGTGTCCTTAAACGCCTCAGGGGACCGGGCGCGGTGGTGTACCGTGCTCGGGCCCCTGGGGCGCGGCGGATTCGGATGCGCCGACCTATCGGGGCCAGGTAGTGTCCGTCAGACCAGCGCCGTATCCAGCTGTTCGGTCTCTACTTGGGCATCAGGACGGAGTCGACCAGGTAGACGGTGGCGTTCTTGGTCTTGACGCCGCCGCAAATGACGTTGGCGTCGTTGACCTTGAGGTTGTCGCCGCTGCCGGTGACGGTGACGGAGTCTCCCTGGACCGTCGCGTGGGTGCCGGCGATCTTGTCCGGGGTGATCTGGCCGGGTACCACGTGGTAGGTCAGGATTTTGCTCAGGAGCGCGTCGTCGGTCTTCAGGGTTTCGATGGTGGCGGGATCGATCTTCTTGAAGGCGTCATCGACCGGTGCGAAGACCGTGAATTCGCCGCCGTTGAGGGTGTCCACCAGGTCGACCTTGGGGTTGAGCTTGCCGGACACGGCTGCGGTGAGCGTGGTCAGCAGCGGGTTGTTGGAGGCTGCGACGGCAACCGGGTCCAGGGCCATGCCTGAGACCGAACCGGCACCGGTGGGGACCTGCTCGGCGTACGCGGCGCAGCCCGGGCCAACCAGGTTGGCAGCCGGATCCATGCCGTCTGCTGATGCGCTGGCGGACGGCGAGGCCATGCTGGAGCTGGGCGCGGACGACATGGGTGCCGACGACGCGGACGATCCTGACGTGGTGCCGGAGCCGCCGCAGGCTGTCAGGCTGAGCAGCGCTGCCGCGGCAACACCTGCGACCGTGAAGGTTGTGCGCTTGATTGTCTGCATGGTGAATTCTCCTTGTGCTGGTCGCCCCTTGTCCCAAGCCAGGATCATTGGCTTGCGTTAGAGGGCTTTCTGAACTGGCCGGAGCCGGTGTCTCATTGGCCATTCGGGTAAGACCGCGCACTGGATGGGTCTACGTGAAGAGATTTTCAACGGGTGGCATCGGCCACCCGCCAAATCCGGGTGCCGCGCACACCCCGCCCGCAGCGAGCAGGGGCACCGCATCACCGGCAGAAGCCGGCCACTGCCGCGCGGGATTTCCCGGCCGGTCCGACGCCGGCGCACTGGGCGCACGCGGCAAGGCCGCTAGAGGTTCTGGTCCAGTGGGCACCGCGAGTTTCCGCGGCCAGGGCACACCCCGATGAGGCCCACAGGCGAAGAGGCGCCGGGCATAGACGGCACTATGCGCTCATCTCCGGCCGAAGGCTGTGTGGCGCGGATCACCCGCGTGACCCATCCGGGCCAGGTGTTGGTGTCGAACCGCTGTTTGTCCCTGTTCTTTCGGGACATCACCCGCCCCTTGATGAGGAGATTGATTTTCCGATGAACAAGACACTGCGCTTCCTTGCTGTCCCCACCCTGGCGTTGGGCGCCCTGGCCCTCTCCAGTGCCCCTGCCTCGGCAGCCGATCACTCGTACCAGTCCACGCTGTCCCAGATCAATGGCAGCTCCGCCTCCGGCACTGTCACCGTGGACGTCACGGGTAACCAGGCCCACGCCGTCCTGAAAGTCTCCGGGCTGGCACCGACGTTCATGGATGCCCCGTACCCGCACGTGCAGCACATTCACGGTGGCGCGCAGGGCGTCTGCCCGGCCCCGTCCGCTGACACGGACGGCGACGGTGTTGTTTCCACCACCGAGGGCGCTCCCTCGTACGGCGGGATCGTGACGACGTTGTCCACCAGCGGCGACACCAGCCCCGCGGCGGGCCTGGACCTGAAGGTCGCCGGCCAAGGCGCCAGCTACACCGTCGACCGGACCTTCGAGCTGAACGCCGAGACGAAGGCCGCACTGGAAGCCGGCACCGCCGTCGTCGTCGTCCACGGCCTGGACCCGGCAACCCTGACCGAAAAGGGACAGGCCGCCAAGTCCGACCTCGTACCCAGCCTGCCGCTGGCCGCGACGTCGCCCGCGCTCTGCGGAACCCTGGCCGCAGGCCAGATGAAAATGCCGGCAGGCGGCGCCGACACCGGCGTCGCACAGCAGACCGGGAACACCGACACCGGCGTGCTCGCCCTGGGCGGCGGTCTGGTCCTCGCCGCAGCCGCCGGCGGAACCTACCTGATCCGCCGCCGCAACGCCGGATCCGCGGCGTAAGCACCGCGGCCAGGTCTGCTGCGTTGACACGCACCACATCCGGCCACCGTGGGGGTCTTGGGGCCTCCACGGCGGCCGGGCTCCTGCTCCTGTTCCTGCTCACCCTGACCGGGTGCGGCGGAACCACACCACCCTCCAACACTGCCGCCCCGCAGGCCACAGCCTCCGCGGCGGCCCCGGCAACATCCGGCACCAGCACCACTCCGGCCACCGTTTCGCCGTCAGCCCCAGCCTCGGCTCCCGCCCCGGCATCGGCTGAAAAGCTCCCGGTCCTGTCCCGGTCCGAACCGGTCACGCTGGAAATACCCTCAATCGGTGTCGTGACGAACCTGCTGCACCTGGGCCTGCGGGAGAACGGATCACTCGAGGTCCCCCAGGACACAGGGAACGGTGCGCCGGCCAGCTGGTACGACGGATCCCCCACCCCGGGCGAACGCGGCCCCGCAGTTCTGCTCGGCCATGTCAACGCCCTCGGCGGCCACCAAGGTGTCTTCGCCGGTCTTCGCAAACTCGCACCAGGCGACCAGCTCAAGGTGTCGCGGGCGGACGGCAGCACCGCGATGTTCACCGTTGACCGCGGCGCAGTGTACGGGAAGGACAGCTTCCCCACCTTGGAGGTCTACGGCAACACCCCCGGCGCCGAACTGCGGCTGGTCACCTGCGACGGCTACGACCCCGCCACCGGACTGTTCGACGACAACTACGTCATCTACGCCAAACTCACCACCTGACCACACCCCCGGCCCGCGGGCCGGGCTTATCGAAGCCGCACCGGAAACCAGCGGCAGGACGGAAACACCATGACACCCCGAACTGCCCCGCTGGTCTCGTTGCTGCTCTCGTCCCTGCTTCTGGCCGGCTGCGCCGGACCGGCCGGATCACCAACCGCCGCACCCGGACCCGGCAAGGGATCGCCCACGGCATCGGCAGCCGCCACCCCACAGGCCACCGCCGGCGGTCATCACCACGCTGCCGCGTCAGCCCCGCGGAAGACCCCCGACGGGCCCAGCGAGGCAGCGAAAATGGTGTGCGGTGACCAGCCTATGGACCGGCTCACCGCCATCCTCCACCTCCAACAGGACCCCCACACCGTCAACAGCTGGGCCGACAGCACCTTCACCTGCACCTACCACCTCACCGACGGGGCATTGAACATCGCCGTGCAGGAAGCCCCCGACCAGGCCCAGGCCCTGACCTACTTCAACGCCGGGCAGGCACTCGCCAAAAACGCCACACCCATCCAGGGGCTGGCCAACCTCGGGTTCCCCGCCTACGAAACCGCCGACGGGACTGCCGTGTTCCAAAAAGACAGCTTCATCCTCACCGTCGACGCCTCAGACCTGCCCGCCACCATCGGACCCGACGCGGTCACCCGCAACGCCTTGGCCTACCAGCTCTCCACCACCATCCTGGCCTGCTGGGTCGAACACCACTAACCACCCTCGCCCCGGAAGCGCCCACACCCCATCCACACACCGATGCGGACCCGGATCGAGCGCCGTGCAGAAACCTTTTTCACCCTTTTCCGCCGGCGCTGATCCCAGTGCTGGCGCGCTCCGAGCAGCCGAAGACGACGCGATAAATCTCCGAAGGACACGGATCATAGGCTCCCACCGGCCGTCAGCGGGAGAGCCGCAGGGTCAGGATTCTTGCTGCAGGTGGATGCTGATCATGGTCCCTTCGCCCGGGACGGGACCGATCTCCAGGCGCCCTCCTGCAGCGCTGGCGATCCTCGCGCAGGTCGCCAGGCCAAGCCCCGTCCCTGGCGGGTCTCCGTCACGGTGGAGCCGGACCAGCGGGTCCAGGACACGGTCCCGGTCGGGCTCGCTGATGCCCTTGCCGTTATCAATCACCCGCAGCGTCACCCCGCCCTCCGAGACGTGCCCGGTCACACGGACAACCGGGGCAATGCCGGGCCGGGAGTAAGTGACCGCGTTGTGGATCAGGTTCTGCAGGAGCACCCGCATCTGTCCCGCATCCGCGGTGAAGATCAGATCGCCGGCGTCCACGGCGGCGCCTGACACTTCCAGGCTGGCGGCCAGATCCTGGACCACGTCCTGGACGAGGTCTTTCAGGGACACCCGGGCCGGGCGGAGGTCCCCGCCGGTGGTGGCGTAAGACAGGACGTCCTCGATCATGGACAGCATCCGCTGGCCCGACCCGGCCGCGACCTCAAGATACCCTGCGAGGTCCGGGTCCGAGGCCGCTCCGTCGGACATCTGGCCCAGCTCGACGTAGCCGAGCACGGACGTCAACGGGTTGCGCAGGTCGTGGCTGATCCGCCCGGCGAACTCGGCCAGGAGCGCGTTGGCACGCCGGGCCTCCCCCAACGCGTCAGAGAGCTGTCGTGCACGGCGCTCCAGGTGCAGGACATCGACGATCTCGGCCGCGAGGATCTCCAACCCGTGCCGCTGCCTGTCACTGAGCCGGCCCGGTTCCCGAGCCCCCGCGCACAGCGTCCCCAGGACGAACCCGTCCTCAGCGACCAAAGGAATGGAGGCGTAAAACCTCACCGCCCCGCGTCGCCCATCCACATACGGGTTGCCGCTGTAGCGGGGGTCCAGGGAGGCGTCCTCAACGACCGTCGGCCGGCCGCCGAGGAAACTGACCGCGCACATCGAGTCCTCCCGGGAACACAGGTACGGTTCCATCCCCACGGCCGCCACCTGATACTGCAGGTCAGCGGTAATGATGTTGATCGCCGTCACGGGCTGCTGACAGACCGTCCGTGCCAGTTCCACCAGGTTCTGCAACCGCTCCGACGGCGCGGGTACGGCCAGCTTCCCGTCGGGCCCGGGAGTCGGCAGCCCTGTCCTGGCCAGGACAGCATCCCGGACCAGGGCATCCACGCTCACGGCAGGACCGCCCGACACGGCAGGCCCGGCCGGAGGGCTGGCCTGCGAAAGGGGCTCATGTTCCGGCCGGGCGGCAGGCCGTCCCGGTCCCGTACTCGAGCCAGTCCGGCAGGGCAGCGGTGAATGCGTCACGGATGGCAGGGGTGTTGGTGACGGTCCAGTCGACCCGGCCGTTGACCTCGACCTCGTTCTTGTCCCATTCGAACCAATTGACCATTTTTAGGTCCGGGAACGCGGCGTGGGTTTCGGGACCGAAGACCTGCTCCCACCACCCCCGTTTAATGTCCGCCTCGGAAGCGCCGCCTGCCGCCGGGTTGTACAAGGCTGCGGTTTCCGGGATGGCCACGGGCTTACCGTGGTCGGCCCCGTACACGTGGTAAAAGTCCGTCAGCAGGCTGTCGTCGCCGTTGGCGCCGATGTAGTTGCCGGTGAGCTGGTCAGCAAACTTGTTCGCCTCCGGGAGTTCGTTCTCACCCCACGGATACTTGGCACCCCAGTGATACAAGGACATCCCAACCCAGTCCACCGCCTCGTCCCCCGGGTAGTACGGGGCGTAGGAATCATCGGCCATCGTCAGGACACCGTCCCCATCCGTGTCCAGGGCAGCGAAGTCCGCGGACCCGGGTTTGGCCTCGAACTGACCACCCGCGAACGGGTACCCGCCGCCATAATTCGGCGCCCACATCATCGCCGACCCCGGCGCCCGGGAATGGACGGCGTCCGCGACCCGGGTAAACACCGCCTTGTACTCGACGGGCTGCTGCGACCAGGGATACCAGGACCCATTCATCTCATGGGCAAAACGCACGATTACCGGGACGCCCTGGTTATTGATCGACACCAGGTCCTGCACGAGCTCGTCGATGACATCCGCGGTGACCGCGGCCAGGCCCTGTTTGGGTTCCAAAGTCAGCAGCATCATGTGCCCGTCGTCCCGGATCTGCGCAGCGGCCGCCTGCAGGTGCGCCTTCTCCGCGCCCGTGTAGGGGAAGTCCGCGAACGAGACGCTCACCGCGGGTTTGCGCCCGAGATCGGCGGCGTACCGGGATAACGGTTTGGCGTCCAAGTTCAGGTTCACCCCGAACAAGGCACCCGAGGCCGGGATCAGGTCCTTGCGGTCGACCACCTGGCAGACCGGGACTGCTGCCGCGCTCTGGCTCGCCGCCGCTTCCTGGTTCGCGCGGTCACGGTCGGCCAATCCGTTCGAGATGCTTACCCCACCGAACCCGGCGGCCACAACCGCGGCGGCCACCGGCAGAACCCAGCCCCTGATCCCGGAACCAAAAGACTCTTTCTGACCGGTTTCCTGCCCGGAATCATCGTCAGGCAAAGCGTTACCCCCTGTTGACCTGCGGTTTCACTCCCATCCTAAAGGCGCACGCCTTGCCCATGTCGCCCTGCGCTTCGGGAGCCGGCGACACGACGGCGGCCTTCCCCGGTCTGGAGCTGTAGTGGGTGCTGGCTTTCGGAGTGCTGAGACCAAAGCCAGCCCCACCCCAAGCAACTCCCCCAAGGAAGACAGTTTCGTCCTCCCCCCAACAACAAGGACGAAGAGGAGCCCACTGCCCATCATCAGCGACAACACACCATTGAGCAACGCCTCGGACCGAGCCGCATCTGAGGAGTTCAACCCATGGCAGCGACCGATGTGGCTTCTGCCGCCCGCAGACTGGCCCCGCCCATGGGCGCACATACCTCGGGATTATCCAGTCGATATTGCGGCAAACGCCGGGTACTGTCAGCTGCGGAAGCCCGCCGGTCCCCCATCGGCGGGCTTCCCTTGTGCTAACGATCCCCGCAGCTGCACTTCATGAGAAACCGTCATTCCTCAGAACCCAGCAGGCGAACAGGCTTAGCTTTACAGAACGTCCGTTATCGGCGGTTCGAAAATGCTGGGGGAGAGCCCGGAAAAGCGGGCGGTTTCCCCTTTCGAGCGCCTCGGACAATGACAAACACTTCCTCTATGCCATGGCGGAAGACGACGGTGCAGTGGCCGCCGGCGACATCGGATAAATGCTCAACGCAAAAAATGTCGTTGCCAACTAGGGTCCCGGCTGATTGCGGCCCCCGGTGTTACGTTTCTAAAAAGTGGGTCAAGCGCGCGAGCCCAGAGCGGTCGCTACGAACGTCGTTCGTTGCTGATGGCAGGTAGCGTGCGGAGGTCTGCGCGCCTAGAAGGAGGCAAAGGAAGCTCGAGCAGCCATTGTGTCCGCTTTCCTTCCAGGCTTGGCATCAGGCTGCCTTTCTGGATGTAGCGGAAGGGTTGAGGGTCGTCTTCTGGCCGCCACCAGCCACTTTCCGGAGCGTGCACACCTGTAACTGCCCGGGTGGTGGCGGACGAGGAGTCCCGGGCCGATGTTTGCTTCGACATGTTGCCTCTCGATTGGTGTTGTGGCCGGGCAGGCTCTTTTGCCTCGACAATTGCTTTGTGGATCCGGCTAGATACATGGGGTTGAATTGCAGCCTTTGGCCCCATCGCCTTACTCCGCTGGCTGCGGAGAGTTTCCTCTCTGGGCCACCCGCGAATCGCTCGCTACAGAGGTCGCTTGTCTCTCTGCTTGCAGGTGCCCTGCCTCCCATTGACGGTGACGGTACGCCTTCATGTTCCGACCCGCCGTCGGAGCGGGTATCGCAGAAGCAGCCTTCACATAAATGGGCGCGGCTAAGTACGGCCGGGCAATCGGACAACAGGTCGACAAGGAGTGGCGGCCCAGCGAGAGGTCGTCGCCGGGGGCCCGGAGTGCGACCCATGTTGCCGCACTGCCAGCTCAGTCGATTTTCTGGCGGCCCAGGCGGGCGTAAACTTCTGGGCGATTAGCGCGAAGGAAAAGTGCATAAATGATGCCGCCAAAAAAGAGCGCGAAAGTAAACGTCATGAAGATCAGGGTCAGGATCGCCGATCCGCCGATCAGTTCTGGATAGTTGGCAATGGCCAGGCAAGTAATGGCACCAAGGAACAAAACACTGATGACGGGTGCAACCACTGTCTTCCAAACGGATTCCGGCTCGAAGCTGCGGCGGCGGGCAAAGTACACCAGGACCGCAAAGCTGGTGATGAACATCAACAGCAGTACGGCGAATGTGCCGCTGCCACTTGCTATGGGATACAGAGCCTCCGGAGCAACACCCAGGAGGCTGAAGAGCGCCGTCGCCGCCGCCCATATGGTGCCCACGGCCAGTGCCGAAGCGTACGGCGATTTGTGCTTGGGATGCACTCGGCCCAGGAATCGGGGAAGGGCGTGGTCTGAGGCAAGGGCAAAGCTGTACCTTGCGGCGATGTTCTGGATGGAGAGCATGCACGCCAGCACCGACGTGATGAGCATGATGACGGCGATATCAGCAAAGATCCTTCCCACAAGGCCCACGAGCGCGTCATTGAAGAGATTCACCGTATTGTTCCCTGCCTCGGCCTGGATTTTGTCCGCGCCAAAGAAGGCGATGAAGGCCCAGGCTGCCATTGCATAGAAGAGTCCGATGCCTACAACTGCCAGGTACGTTGCCCGCGGGATGGTCTTATCCGGGTCCTTGACCTCGTCCCTGTAAATGACTGTTGCTTCAAACCCGAAAAAGTTTCCAACAGCGAACAACAGTGCCAGGCCCAACGTGGCGTCGGTAATCGAAGGAAGCGCGAAGCCCGCACCTTGCATCGCTCCCAGTCCGTTGGCCGAGAAGGACGCCACATCGAAGACGACAACGACGGCCACTTCAAGCAGCATGACGATGGTGAGCAGCTTGGCCGAAAGATCGATTCGGTTGTAGGCCAGCAGCGTGGTGACAGCCGTAATGGCCAGCGCATACCAGTACCAAGGGATGTCTGGCCCACCCAGAGTGTTGACCACGAAGCCCTGGAGCGTCACGCCGAAGAAAGACGGCGCGAAGAAGCCAATGAAGATATAGCCGAACAGCGCAAGGAAAGCGCCTCCCAGGCCCGCGGGCTTGCCGAGTCCCGCGGTGACAAAGGAATAGAATCCACCAGGGCCTTGGACGCTGCGGCTCATCTTGACGAATCCCACGGAGAAGATCAGCAGCATGAGCGTGACGAGCAGATAGATGGCCGGCGCTGTCTGCCCACTGAACATGAGCAGGACCGGAAGGGTACCTGCCACCGTGGCCAGGGGTGAGGAAAAAGCGAGCACGTTCATGACGAGTTCACCCACTCCCATGTTGCCGCTGAGCCGGTTCTCCTGCGTCTGACGAGACACCTTTAGTGCGTCGATGGTGGTGTTATTCATGTAATCCTCATCACTTATGTTGAGTTTCGAATTACAGTATCGACGGGGCAATCAAGGGTGTTGTGCCATGTTGGGACAGCTCAGGCCAGGTGCCGGGGCCGCTTCCGGCACTGACCACGAGCAAGGAACGGGAAAGTGCCACCCCGCGGTCTGCCAGATTTTCCAGCTGCGCCGCTGTGCCGTCCCACGCAGACCAGTGGGCGGCGCGGTCCAAGAGCGCAAAGATTGCTTGAATGGCTTGCCGCGTGACAGCAAGTCCCATCTCTTCGGCCGCTGCGGCATACATCGCCTCGTGGAGGCCTTGCCAACAGGCCAACTCTTCACGCAGGCCCTCGCCCAAGAACCCCGCCACCTTGTCTGAGGCAACTAGCAGATTCCAGAGATCCGGCTCGGGGCTACCGATTTGCTGGGTGACATGGAAACGGACAAGTGCCGCCCAGTAGTCATCCGCGCACTGAATACCTTGGACCCGCTCGAGGAGCTCCTGAGCGAATCCATGGGTGAACCAAAGGAGTGAATCGGCTGTAATCTGGTCCTTGCCCTGCGGAAAACTTGAGTACAGACTAGGCGCCCTGACCCCCAACTCGCGGCCCAACGTACGCATGCTCACTGAGTTGTAACCATTCGCGGCAGCAAGCCGAAGGAAAGTCAGGAGGATCCGCTTCTTGGCCGGCGTCTGCGTCGACCAATCGCGTTGCGACAGGAATTCCAGGACAGCAGCGTTCGCCTGCTCACGCGGAGATGGACTCATTTTATCCTCAACGGGACCGTAATGAGAGGAGCCTAACGAATATTCGTTAGCTTGAAAAGATCTTATCCACACCTCGCCACCCTTCCGACGACGTAATCAGCAAAGCCTTCCCGGTCCTGACCTGTTGAGACGTCGTCCATATAACGGCTCACAGCCTGTCGGAGCGACGCCAGGGGTGGAGAAAACGAGGAAACCAGCGGGGACGACATTGGAGGCCACGTGCATGTGAAGACCATTTGGTGCCTGTCCCGGCCCCAGGCCACCTTGATCAGCGCTGGGCCAGTCGGCGCTGCGAACGACCCGACAAGGCGCCTGGTCAAGGCCGCGGTCGTTGTCGAGATGTAGGCATGCTGTTGCCTTTCCGGCTACCGCCAACCGCCGAGGCGACGGGGCTGCATCTATAGGAGGAGAGCGAGTCCTTGGCCGCCCCGCTGCTGGCCGATCACGAGGGCGGTCATCCCCACGGACCCACGACTCTTAACGCTGCCTTCTGGAACAAGGGGCCGGCCGTAGAGCCTGAGCCCAGTGCCCTGGAACAAGCGCTCCGCACTTCAGGCTAGGGGCCTCAGGGCGTCGGCCATGGCGAGACGTCGACGAGGTCGCGGCTTTCTGTCGTGTCGCGCAGGAGCCCTTGGACGAGCCTTACGGAGCGAACGAGCCGAAGGTCAGTTCGTTCTCCAAGATCTTTGTCATTGAGCCGAGTGGAGGCTCGCAGCCATTCGATTTGCCGTCCGTGGGCGAGCTTCCTGTTCATCATCGGAATCAACTCTCGAAAAGTAATTGGACTGGTGGAACACTTCCAGCATCTGCTTTCGAAAATCGGCTGAATCGTCCCAGTTTGGGACATAGGCAGATCCCGGCAAGGATCATCGAAGCCTCACTTCGAATCGATCCCCACGACAAAGATGAATACTCCTGACACAGCGATGAGCGCAGCGGCTGCAGCCGGCGGAACAGTCGGGACGGTGAGAAGGTTTGGCCTGCTTCGAGTCTTCTTGGCATTTTCATTCATGTACGGCGCCACGAAATTTAGCGCAGCGGCGACCAGAACCAGGAAGACTCCGAAGTACTCCACCTACGCCACGCCTCGGGCGCTTTGCGGGTCCAGTGCCGCAGCAAGGTGCTGGCTGGTGCGCCCCGGGGCCACTTGAGAGACCTGCATAGCGCAGCTGAACCCATCTGTGAGCACCAGCCCGGCTCCGCTGTCCAGCGCCGGCACGATGGAATGCTCGGCCACCTTCATGGACATGTCGAAGTGCTCCGCCTCAAAGCCAAAGTTGCCGGCCACTCCGCAGCACGACGACGATTCCACGAGGTTCGGCACTCCCCAGGCTTTCAGGACCCGTTTCTGGGAGCCCGACCCGAAGACTGCGTGTTCGTGGCAGTGGGTTTGCAGGACGGCGGTTTGGGGCGGAGCGACGGACGGTTTCCAGCCACGTTTGATCGCTTCGTCGATGGCCACGGAGAACGAGCGGACCCGGGCAGCCACGCGTGCGGCTGCCGCCCCGCCCACCATCTTGGGCCCCTCGTCGCGGATGGTTGCCGCACAGCTCGGTTCCAGCACCACGATGTCCCGGTTCGTGCCGTCGTCGAGCCTGCTAATCAGCCGGGCCAAGCGGCGCCGGGCACCGTCGCGCTGTCCAGTGGATATCCACGTCAGTCCGCAGCAGGCGTCCGGCGTGCAGCCCACGGAGATTCCCGAGTCGCGCAGCACCCGGGCTGCGGCGGGGACCACCTCGGGACGGAACGCGCGGGTGAAGCTGTCAATGAACAGGAGAATGTCCGCATTGTCCGCGAACTGGGCTTCCCGGATCCGCCGCCGTATGCGAGCCGACGGCGCGAAATCCGGGAGCCGTCGTCGTGCGCTGACGCCCAGCTTTTCGCCCACCCAACGGAAGGGACCGAAGCCGGTCCCCGCGTTGGCGAGGGGTGCGATGCGCGTCAAAAGCGGCAGCCACCGCGGCAGCCAACCGATCGAATAATGGGTGAAGGGCCGGATCTTGCCGCGGTAGTGCTGATCCACCAATTCCGACTTGGCCTCCGCGATATCCACCCCCGTGGGGCAGTCGGCCGAGCAGGCTTTGCAGGAAAGGCAGAGGTCTAGGGCTTCCCGCACCTCGGGGCTCGACCAGCCACCGTGGCTTGTGCCCTTGGTCCGGGTAAGTTCCTGCAGGACCCTCGACCGACCCCGCGTCGAGTCCTTCTCGTCCTTCGTAGCGCGGTAGCTGGGACACATGAAACCACCGGTCGTTGCCCTGCAGCGCCCAACACCGATGCACGCGTGGGTGTTGCCGACGAACGGGCTCGCCACCGGGAGCAGGCTGCGGTTTCCAGAAGAAGGCACGACGGCGGCACCCGGCACCGCGGCCGGCTCACCACGCGCATGGCCCGGCAGGGGCACGCCCTCAGGAGCCAGGGAGGCAGCGAAGGGCTCGGGATCCACGATGATTCCCGGGTTCAGGATTCCAGCAGGATCCCAAAGGTGTTTGAACGCCCTGAAAATGCCCACCATGGCGGGCGAATACATCACGTCCAGCAGTTCGCTGCGTGCCCGGCCGTCCCCGTGTTCCCCTGAAAGGGAGCCGCCGTGAGCCACCACGAGGGCCGCTGCTTCGCGGGTGAAGTTCTCAAAGGACTCCCGGCCAGCATCGCTCCGGAGGTCGTAGTCCAGGCGCATGTGCACGCAGCCCGCACCAAAATGCCCGTACATGAAGGCGGTGTAGCCGTACTGCTCCACGAGGGGCAGCAGTTCCGCGAGGTAGTCCGCCAGGCGCTCGGGAGCGACCGCGGAATCCTCCCAGCCGGGCCAGGTCTGGACACCGTCGATCCTGCGCGAGGAAAGCCCGGCGCCGTCTTCGCGGACCCGCCATAGTTTGGCCCGTTCTGCCGGCTCGGTGACGATCGCGTGGTCCAATACGCGGCCATCGGCTGTGAGTTTCTCCAGAAGCCGCTCGCACTCAGCGGCGGCTTGTTCGATGCTGTCCGCCGGGAACTCGACCATCAGGAACGCCTTGCCCTGCGGGAGGGAGTCCACGCTGGCGGCACCCCGGCGGTGGCGCATTATGTCCACAATCGAGGCGTCCAGGCCCTCGATGGCGCTTGGCCTGGCCGCCAGGATGGTCGTCACATCGCGGGCCGAATCGATGGTGTTCGCGTAGCCAAGGCACAGGAGTGCCGTGGTCCGGGGCTTCGGCACCAGTCCCACTTTGGCCCGGACCACCAGGGCGCACGTGCCCTCGCTGCCTGCCAAGGCGGCCGCCACATCCAGGCCGTTTTCCGGCAGGAGGTGCCCCAGATGGTAGCCGGAGACCTGGCGGGGAATGTTCCCCAGCTCAACCCGCAGCGGGGCCAGGTTGTCTTGGGCCAGCTCCTTCAGACCCGCGAACAGCTCCGCGGCCCTGGCGACGGATTGCTGGTCACCCGCGTCCACGGCCCGGAGGAAGTCGCGTCCCGCATGCAGGTGCGCTCCGTCCGCCGTAACCAGTTCCACTTCCTGCACGTGCTGGGTCATGCGTCCGTAGGCCACTGAGTGGTTACCGCAGGCGTCGTTGCCGATGGAGCCGCCGATGGTGGCACGGGTCATGGATGAAGGGTCCGGGGCAAAGGTCACCTCCCCGCCGCTCGCCTTCTCGACGTAGGAGCGCAGTTCGCCAAGGATGACGCCGGCGTCCACCCAGACCGCCGCCTTACCGCCGTCGAGCTCTCCCACGGAGGTCAAACGGCGCGAAAGGTCGATCACCAAGGACCCGCCGATAGCGTTGCCTGCCATGGACGTGCCGCCGCCGCGCGCGGTAACAGGGACGCCAAGCGTGGAACAGGCGCGCAACACTTTCCGAACGTCCTTGACGCTTGCCGGGAAGGCGACGGCGGCTGGCCGGACACGGTAGTTGGAAGCATCGTAGGAGTACTCGGAGAGCCGTCGCGGAGCGTCATCCACCTCGATGCCCTGCGCGCGCAAGGCGGCAAGCAACTGCTCTGCTTTCGTGTCTCCATCGTCACCGTGGGGCATGTTCGCCGTCTCCAATTCGTAGTGGTCCGCTGGAAGTTTAGGCAGGACGGCACCCCGGCGGAGTGTGCCAAAACAGAACGGGCACAGCGGAGAGATCCGCTGTGCCCGTGTTTATGTCAGGAACGAGTTACTTCAAAAACTCGGACAGGTTGTCCTTGGTAATAAGCGTGAATGGCAGCGTGTAGCGGTTGTCCACGTTTCCGCCGTTGAGGAAGTCGGTGACCACCTCAACTGCCTTAACACCCTGGCCCGCAGAGTCCTGGCGGACCGTAGCGGACATGGTGCCACCCTCGATGTCCTGCAGCGCCGGTTCGGTGCCATCGACGCCCACCACGGCCTTGAACTCGGCAGTGCGGCCCGCGTCCGCAATTGCGGAAGCGGCACCAATGGCCATTTCATCGTTGTTGGCAACAACTGCGTCGATCTGGCCGGACGGGAAGCGCTGCAGGGTGTCCTCCATATTGCGTTTGGCGTCATCGCGGCTGCCCTTGGCCTGGAATTCGGCCACGATCTTGAAGTTCTCGTTGATGGTTTTGTCGAAGCCGTTCTTTCGGCGGTCGGTCCACGAGGCGCCGTAGACGCCTGCTGCGAACACGAGGTTGCCGCCGTTGGGCATCAGCTTGTTGAGGTATTCAGCCTGCATCTGGCCGGCCACGGTATCATCCACGCCGATGTAGCTCTTGTATCCGACGTCCGAGCCCTCTGCGAACTCAGTAGACAGGATAAACAGGGGGATATTGGCCGCGATGACCCGCTTTGCTGCGTTCTGGCTGGCATCGCCATCCAGGGGCTGCATGATGACGGCGTCCACCTGGCGGGTGAGGAGGTCCTCAACCTGATTCAGTTCGCTGCCAACGTCCTTCTTGGAGTCGGTGATGTTTAGCTTGACGCCCTTTTCATCCGCCGTCTTCTTCATGGCGTCGGTCATGTGGGCCAGGTCCGGATCCTGCAGGTCAAGGACTACAACGCCGATGTTGTAGGTCTTGGCCGCCTCGCCGCTGCTGGTTGCGTTGCTGCTTCCCGCGCAGCCAGTGAGGGTGAGTGCCCCCGCTGCCATCATGGCGACCGCCGCAGCGATCTTACGTCGCATACCCATTGTTGTTCCTCTCAGTGGTTTCTGTCTGTGCGTTGGGAGATTGGTGTTGCAGTTGGTGCTTTCCGTGGGTCAGTCGGACTTCCAGCGGTTCAGCAGGACGGCGAGCACCAGGATCACGCCCTGGACGCCTTGCTGGAAGTAGGAGGAAACGCCCATGAGGTTCATGCCGTTCATCACCACGCCCAGCAGGAGCACGCCGATGACTGTTCCGCGGATGGTGCCCACTCCGCCAAAGAGGCTCGTTCCGCCAATCACGACGGCGGCAATCACCTGGAGTTCATAACCGGTACCTGCCACCGGAGCGGCACCATCGAGACGGGCAGTGAGGACCAGGCCACCCAGGGCGGCAGTGACGCCACCGATGAGGTAGACCATGAAGAGCACGCGGCTTGTTGAAATGCCGACCTTTTTGGCCGATTCCTCATTGCCTCCTACGGCGTAGACGTGAGAACCGAACTTGGTACGGCTCAGTACGAACTCGCAGATGATAGCGGCAACCAGGAAGATGATCACGGGAACCGGGACGGGGCCCAGGAAGCCGGAGCCGAGCCATTCGGCCGGTCCGCTGAGGCCGGAGACAACCTGGCCATCGGTGATCACGAGCGCCGCCGTGCGGGCTATGGCCATGGTGGCCAGCGTTGCCAGGAAGGGAAGGATGGCTCCCCAAACCACCATGGCGGCGCTGAGGAAACCGACCAGGAGGCCGACGCCGAGGCCGGCGATCAGCGGCAGCCAGAAGGCTCCGCCACTGTCGGGGGCAAGCAGGGCAAAGGTCATGCCGGCCAGGCCCACCACCGATCCCACTGACAGGTCGATTCCTGCCGTGATCATGATGAAGGTCATCCCAAGGGCGATCAGTCCGATGATGGAGGACTGCCTGACCACGTTCACGATGTTGTTCAGCGTGAGGAAGTTCGGGGCTGCTGCGGCGAGGAAGACCAGGATTACCACGAACAGGATGATGATTCCGTAGTCCCCAATGAACCGCTTCACCCTGGTGGCGGTGAGGCCTTCCTTAAGGTCGGCGGGGCCCAGCTTGGTCTTGAGGGTGTCCATGGTGATGGTCATGAGTCGCTCCCGTTGGTGGTACCGCGTGCGGAGAAGGCATCAACGGTTTCCATGGATGAAGTGCTTCCGATCTTGCGGCGGTCCTCGGGAATGCCGCTGCCGTGGTCGACGTAGTCGTCCAAGGTGCCGTGGGAAATCAGGTGGGCCACCTGGGCCTCGGAGACCTCGCCAACGCGGAAGCGTCCCACTACTTGCCCTTGGCGCATGACGGCGAAGCGGTCCGCCACTGCGAAGGCTTCGTCGAGGCGGTGCGTGATGATGATGACCGCGATGCCCAGGTCCTTGAGCCGCTGGGTGACTTCGATGAGCTTGTCCACCTTGGCCACCGACAGGTTCGCGGTGGGCTCGTCCATGATGATCAGGCGGGCGTCGAAGGCCAGTGCGCGTCCGATCGCCACAGCCTGCCGCTGGCCGCCGGAGAGTCGCTTCACCTTGAGCCGCGGGTTGATGGGAATGTCCAGGCGCTCCAGCACGCGCTTGGTTTCGGATTCCATCTTTTTCCTGTCGATGATCCTCAACAGCGGACCCAGGATGTTCTTCTGGGGCTCGCGGCCCAGGAAGATGTTGGTCCGGACATCCAGGTTGTCGGCCAGGGCGAAGTCCTGGTAGACCATCTCGACGCCCTGGTCCCGGGATGCCGAGGGGGTGGGGAACGCGGTGGCCTTCCCGTCCAGCTCGATCGAGCCCCGATCGGGCTGGTAGACACCTGTCAGAACTTTCATGAGCGTTGATTTGCCGGCGGCGTTGTCTCCAAGAAGAGCGAAGGTTTCGCCGGGCATGACATCGATGCTGACGCCGCGCAGAGCGGACACCGCCCCGAATGTCTTGTGTATGTCCTTTAGGGCGACCAGTGGAGTTGTCGCCGGTGGTGCGTCGGTCATCTCATCCTCGTTTGATAGGGCCATGCAAATGAACCGGTGAAACATCTTTGGCGATGGACCATCAAACAACGTTGTTCGACTTTGCAGAATCCGGGGTAATTCAAGAAAGCCCCGTAACCGCGTGACCTTCGCCACACTGTTTCACTTACTTGAACTTTGACGGATTGGATAACCCGGTATGTGTGCCACTTTGGAACACGGACCCGCGGGAATTGTTGCTTTGGGAAACAAATTCTTTGCTGATAAGCCGTTAAGTCGGTATTCCGTTAAAAGGACAAAGCCCGGCCCGGGCACGGATTGTTGCGAAAGAATCCGTGCCCGGGCCGGGCAGTCAAGGGCTACGCTGACAACTCCACGGCTATGGCGGCGCCTGTTCGGGCGGACTTTTCCGCCGCGTCGGCCAGGATCAAGGCAGCACGGCCGTCCTCGAAGCCGGGACTTCGGGAGGGTAGGCCGCGGACCGCACGGAGGAACTCGGCGACTTCTAGCCGGTACGCCTCCGCGTAGCGCTCCAGGAAGAAGTTCTGGTATGGGCCTGCCCCCTCCACGGACCGGGCACCCCAGTGCCGCACCAGGCTGTCGTTCTTGTTGGTCACCTGGAGCAGGCCTGTGGATCCGAAGGCCTCGATGCGTTGGTCGTAGCCATAGGCGGAATGCCTTGAGTTGAAGATGGTTACGAGTTCGTCCTTCGAACCCCGGAGGGTAACCACGGTGGAATCGAAGTCGCCCGCCTGCCGGATGCCTTCGCTGAAGACGTTGGCACCCCGGGCCGAGACCTCCACGATGTCCGGGATGAAGTAGCGGGCCATGTCCAGGTCATGGATGGTCATGTCCCGGAAGATTCCGCCGGACTGTGGCAGATAGGCCGCAGGGGGCTCCCCGGGATCGCGGCTGGTGACGATCAATTGCTCCAGGGCACCGATCTCGCCGGCCCCCACGCGCCGCCTGAGCTCAACGAAATGCCTGTCGAAGCGTTTGTTGAAGCCCAGGGCGATCGGTACATCCGTGGCAGCCGCCTTGGCCCGGAGGGCGTCGACCCGCCCGATCTCCAGGTCGATGGGCTTTTCGCACAGCACCGGGATGCCGGCGTCGATCGACTGTTCGATCAAGTCCACGTGGGTGGCCGTCGGCGAGGCGACAATGACGGCGTCGACTTCCCCGGAGGCAAACACTTCCTCCGGATCGTCGCTCACGCGGCCTCCGAACTCGGCGGCCGTGCGCTTGGCACCCTCAATGAAGGGGTCGCACACCCAGGCCAACGTTGCTTCTTCGAGTGTTGCAAGGCTCATGGCGTGCACTTGACCGATCCTGCCGGTCCCGAACAGGCCAACCCTGATCTGTTGCGTCATTGCAGGTCTCCAGATGTTGAGGTGGTTTATTGCTCGATCTTTTGCCGGCCCAAGCGCGCATAAACATCCGGACGCTTCGAGCGCAGGAAATAGGCGTAGATAATTCCGCCAATGAACAAGGCGAAAGTGAAGGTCATGAAAATGACCGTCATGAGCAGGGAGCCGCCGATCAACTCAGGGTAATTCGCGATTGCCAGGTAGGTGATCAGGCCAAGGAAGAGCACGCTGACAATCGGCGCCGCAATGGTCTTCCATACGGATTCCGGAGCGAAACTGCGGCGGCGGACAAAGTACACCAGCACGGCAAAGCTCGTGATGAACATCAGGAGCAGGACAGAGAACGTGCCGCTGCCGCTCGCGATCGGGTAAAGGGCTTCAGGGGCAACCCCCACCACAGTGAACACCACGGTGGCTGTAGCCCAGACAAGACCAACGCCAACTGCCGAAATGTAGGGGGACTTGTGCCGCGGGTGCACCCGGCCCAGAGCCTTTGGAAGCGCCCCGTCAGCGGCAAGCGAGAAGCTGTACCGCGCAGCGATGTTCTGGATGGAGAGCATCGAAGCTAGGATGGAAGTGATGAGCAGGACAACACCAATGTCCGCGAAGATCTTGCCCACCAACGCGATGGCGCCGTCGTTGAACAGGTTCACAGTGTTGGCCTTGGCTTCTTCCTGGACGTTGTCCGCTCCCAGGAAGGCCGTGTATGCCCAGGCAGCAATTGCGTAGAACAGGCCGATGCCCACTACCGCCAAGTAGGTGGCCCGGGGAATCGTCCGGTCCGGGTTCTTGACCTCGTCACGGTAAATTACCGTCGCCTCGAAACCGAAGAAGTTGCCAACTGCAAAGAGCAGTGCGAGGCCTAAGCCGGCGTCGGTAATCCACGGCATGGAGAATCCGACGCCTTGTGACACGTCCCCTGAGGCGAAGGCCGCAACATCGAAGATAACGACCACTGTGGACTCCAGCAGCATGACAACCGTCAGTACTTTCGCGGACAGGTCAATCCGGTTGTAGGCCAACGCCGTGGTAATGGCAATGATGCCAAGCCCGTACCAGTACCACGGAATGTCCGGGCCGCCCATCGTGTTTACCACGAAGCTCTGCAGCGTCAGGGCAAACAGGGACGGCGCAAAGAAGCCAATGAAGACGTACCCAACCAAGGCCAGGAGCGCTCCGCCAAGACCCGCAGGCTTTCCAAGGCCCGCGGTGACGAAGGAGTAGAAGCCGCCGGGCGCCTCGACGCTCCGGCTCATCTTGACGAAACCGACCGAGAAGATCAGCAGCATCAAGGTCACCAGGAGATAGATTCCCGGAGCGGTGTGGCCGCTGAAGAGGAGCATCACGGGCAACGTGCCGGCAACGGTGGTCAGCGGGGAGGAGAAGGCGAGCACGTTCATTACGAGCTCGCCTACTCCCATGTTGCCGCTGAGCTTGTGTTCCTGGGTCTGGGTAGGCGTTATCGGCTTCCCTTTTGTTGAGCTGGTCATGTAATCCTCGTCACGAAATTTAGAGTGCTGAATCACACTATCGACGCGGATTGTGGGAGCACTGTACCAGCTTGGGACAGCGCTTTTGGAGCGGTTCCGCCCAGCTTCGTCAGGTCGACGACGTCGTTCAGCGGCTGACCCGTTTTCCACTGCTGGAGGTTCTTTGCAAAGCAGTCCACCACACGGCCCCGCCATCCAATCAGGTCACCGGAGGCGTGAGGCGAGACCAGGATGTTGTTGCGGCTCCACAGCGGATTTTCGGCCGCCAAGGGCTCATTCTCAAAGACATCCAAGGCCGCAGCACCCAAGTGCCCCGCATCGATCGCATCCAGCAGGTCCTGTTCCACGACTACGGCCCCACGGCCCACGTTGACCAAGCGGGCCCCCGGACGCATCTTGTCGAAGCGGGCCGCGTTGAACAGCCCGCGGGTCTCCTCGGTAAGCGGAACAGTGAGAACAACGTCCTGAGCCTCGCCAAGGAGCGCGTCCAACTCGTCGAAAGAGGCAATCGCTCCTAGCTGGGCATCGTCCCGGGCAGACCGACCAACGACGGTCACATCCATCCCCGCCGCCCGCAAGAGCAAGACAGTCTCGCGTCCCACCGGGCCCGGTCCTACCACCAGCACCCTGCGGCCCAGCAGCGGCTCGGTCTCCCGGTGCTGCCACGTACGGGACCGCTGCAGTTCGATGGTGCGGCGCAGGTCCTTGGTGAACATCAGCAGGACACCCAGGACCCACTCTGCGATGGGGCGTTCGCAGACACCCCGGGAGTTGCTGACCACGATGTCACTGTCGATGATCTCCTCGGTCATGAGACTGTCCACGCCAATGCTGGACGTGTGGATCCAGCGGAGGCTGCCAGGCCCCACCTCGCGCAGGAGTTTAGTCCGGAAGTCGTTGAGAAACAGGATCTCCGTTCCAGGCAGCGCACCCCGGAACTCTTCCGCGGTCCGGACCACCACCACGTCGGCTTCCTTTTCCAGACGATCCACGGGAGGCACCGGACGGCCCTCCTGGACTATTGCAATTACCTTGGGTCGTGACACACCTTCTCCTTTCAAGAGACCGCCCCTTGGGGAACGGCCCCGCGTGTGCTCTGTGTTCGCCGCGGCCTACCAGCCGCCTTGCCAGCCGCTCATCAGGCCGTAGGGCAGCCGCTGGGGCTCCTCATCCGGCAGGCCTTTGAGGAAGTCGAAGTCGCAGCCTTCGTGCGCTTGGTTGACGTGGTCGAGGAACAGGCGTCCATAGCCGCGGCGGTACTTGGGCTCGGGCAGCTTCAACTCCGCAAGCCTGGCCTCGATCTCTTCCTCGGGGAGATCAAGGTCCAGCCGCTGGTTCTCGACATCCAGCACTATCGGATCGCCGTCACGGACGATCGCCAGCGGACCACCTACCGCAGCCTCGGGCGAGACATGGAGCACGGTCGTGCCGAATGCGGTGCCGCTCATGCGGGCATCGGAGATGCGCACAATGTCCCGGATGCCCCTGCGCAGCAGCTTCTGCGGGATTGGCAGCATGCCCCACTCGGGCATGCCGGGCGCGCCGACGGGCCCGCTGTTACGGAGCACCAGGACCGAATCCTCGGTGATGTCCAGGTCCGGATCGTCGATCCGCCGTCCGAGATCGTAGATGTCGTCGAAGACAATGGCCGAGCCCTTGTGCTGCAGCAGGTCCTTAGAAGCTGCACTGCGCTTAATCACCGCACCGTTCGGAGCCAGGGAACCACGGACGACGGCGATGCCACCGGAGGCGTCGAAGGGCGCCTCAAGCGAGCTCACGACGACTCCATCCGCCTCGGGCGCGTGGATGTAGCCCTTCTCGAGGGACTCGCCGGTGACGGTTATGGCGTCCCGGTTCAGCAGGGGGTCAAGGGCCTTGAGCACGGTGGGAATGCCGCCAACCTCGAAGAGTTGCTTCACGAGGTACTCGCCGGAAGGACGGACGTTTACGATGCGCGGGGTCCGCTGCGAAATTTCGTGGAAGCGGTCAAGCTGCAGTTCGTAGCCCACCCTTCGCGCCAACGCCAGGAGGTGGACCACGGCGTTGGTGGATCCGCCCACGGCCATGAGGAGCGTAATGGCGTTATCGAACGCTTCCTTGGTCAGAATTTCGCTGGGCTTCGGCCCCTGGGACAATGCCATTTCCACGGCCCGGCGTCCCGTGGCCTCTGCTGCCTGGCCGCGGCGTGAATCGACGGCCGGAATGGAAGCGCTGCCGGGCAGACACATGCCCAAGGCCTCAACGAGGGACGTCATGGTGGACGCCGTGCCCATTTCGCTGCAGTGGCCAGCGGAAGGCTTGGCCGCGGATTCGAGCTCGTCAAAGTCGGCCTCGGTGATCTTACCGGCCCGCAGCTCGTCTGCGTACTTCCAGGTGTCCGTTCCGACGCCAAGCTGCTTGCCCCGGAAGTGGGCCGGCTCCTGGGGGCCGCCGGTGAGCATGATGGTGGGAATATCGGCGCTGGCGGCGCCCATGAGCTGGGCAGGAACGGTCTTGTCGCAGCCGCCCAGCAGCACGATCGCATCCAGCGGATACGCGCGGATGGATTCCTCCACGTCCATGGCCATGAGGTTGCGGAACTGCATGGCTGAGGGCTTCATCAGGCTCTCCCCCAGGGAGATGGTGGGGAACTCCAAGGGTAGGCCCCCGGCCATTAGGACGCCGCGCTTCACAGCCTCGGCAAGCAGCTTGAAATGGATGTTGCAGTTGACCAGCTCCGACCAGGAGTTGGCGATGCCGATCACCGGCCGGTCCTTGATGGCGAAGCGCGAGAAACCTTCGGCCTGGATGGCGGTACGGTGCACGAAACCGGTGAGATCGTGCGGCGCGAACCAGCGTGCGCTGCGGAGATCCATGTAATTCGGGTCAGGCATGTGTTTCAAAGCTCCTTGGTTGTCTTCGTCTTGTGAGGTCTCGGGTGAGCCGCCTACGCGGCTGATGTTCCGCCGTCGAACGCCATGCTGGTGCCGGTGGCGAAGGTGCCTTCGACCGCCAGGAAATAGATGGCTGCCGCCACCTCTTCCGGATGTGCGAGACGGTTCAACGGCACGGTGCTTTCCTTCTGCTGGAGGGCCAGAAGGGGATTGGATTGCAATTCCAGTCCTGAACGCAACATCGGGGTATCGATCGGGCCCGGGCACACGGCGTTGACCCGGACATGAGGCGCCAGTTCTAAGGCAAGCGCCTTGGTGAGCCCCACGACGCCGGCTTTGGCGGCGCAGTAGTGGACCAGTCCGGCAACGCCCATGGTGGCGAGGTCCGATGCAACGTTGACGATCGCCCCTCCCCCGGACCGACGCAGGTAAAGACCCGCTTCTCGGGCGACGTAGAACGTACCGGAAAGGTTGGTATCCAGCACTTCTCGCCAGCGCTTCTCATCAAGGTCTTCAAGCGGCGCGTGGCTGGCAACCCCCGCTGCGTTAACTGCAACGTCCAATCCACCGAGGGCGTGGATGGCACCACGGACCCCGTTCCGAACCGATTCGGCGTCGGCGACGTCCGTAACCACCTGGTGCGCACCGCCGTCGATATCTCCGGCAACGCGCTGCAATTCGCCCTCTCGCCGTCCCAACAGCGCAACCCGGGCGCCCCGCCCGGCGAACAGTTTGGCCGTCGCTTCTCCGACGCCGGACGTCGCGCCTGTGACGAGCACCCGCAAGGGTTCCGTCCGACTCCACATGCTGCGGTCCATCATCGTCGACGGTCTCCTCTTTCTTGGCGTTGCTGGACTGGTACGTTCCACTCAAACAGCCGGAGGCCTTCACCGGATGTCTCAGATTGAGACACAGCGCACACTCCTTGCGTTCCTAGGCTGATTCGCAGGTGCCGCCGGTCTGTGCGGCACAACACCGCCGGAAAGCGGCACAAACTAAGGAGTCCAATTTGGAAGACCAGAACCGCATTGGCGTTGGCCTCATCTCGGTGGGGTGGATGGGGCGCCTGCATTCCCGCGCCTACCTCGCCACCAAGCAGTTCTTCCCCGAGCTGCCGCGTCACCCTGAGCTTGTGATCGCCGCAGACCCCGACGACGCCGGCCGTCACCACGCCGAGGACGCGCTCGGTTACAAGGAAACGGCCACCGACTACCGCAAAGTGCTCGAGAACCCGGACGTCGACGTCGTCTCCATCTGCTCCCCCAACTTCCTGCACCACGAAATTGCATTGGCCACCATCGAGGCCGGCAAGCACTTCTGGATCGAGAAGCCGATGGGCCGCAGTGCCCGGGAATCACGCGAAATTGCCCAAGGCGCCGAAGCCGCCGGGCTCATCACGTCGGTGGGCTTCAACTACCGGCACGCACCAGCCGTGGCGGAAGCCCGGCGGCTGATCCGCTCCGGCGCACTGGGCAAGGTGACCAACGTGCAGATCAGGCTGCTCACCGGCTACGCCTCGGACCCCACCCAGGTGTTCACGTGGCGCTACGAGCAGGCACGGGCCGGTTCCGGCGTCCTGGGCGACGTCCTGAGCCACGGCTTTGACCTTGCACAATTCCTGGTGGGGCGGATCACCTCGCTGAACGCCGTCACGGAAACCTTCATCAAGGACCGCCCGCTGCCCGCCGGCAACTCGTCCAACTCCTTCGACATGGGTCAGGCCTCGGACGTGACCCGCGAGGTGGAGAACGAGGACTACACCGCCATGCTTGCCCGGTTCGAAGGCGGCGCGATCGGCATGTTCGAATCCACCCGCGTCGCCATTGGCCCGCACGCCGAATACATCATCGAGGTTTACGGCACGGAAGGTTCGCTGCGCTGGAACTTCGAACGGATGAACCAGCTGGAAGTCGCCACAGACCGCAGCGGGTACCGCACCATCATGACCCCGCCGTCCTACGGCGAATTCGGGCGCTTCCAGCCAGGACCCGGTCCGGGCATCGGCTTCAACGACCTCAAGACCATCGAGGCTGCCCTGTTCTTACGCTCAGTGGCCGAAGGCAAGCAGATTGGCCCTTCAGCGGCAGACGGCTGGTCGGCGTCCGAACTCGTTGATGCTTCCTTGCGGAGCGCGGATTCGACGACTTGGGTTGACATCCCGCAGGTCACGGGAAGCACAACCTACGACGCCTAATCGCCTGCAGTAGGAGACCCAAGGAGACCGGATCAGCACGATCCGGTCTCCCTCTCTTTGACCTCCAGGCCGGTACTTGTCAGCACCCCGCCACCTGTGAGTATGGAGTTTTAGTTATGGTAGTTCGACGTCTCCAAAGGCCTCTACGTTGCGGACGCATCGCAAAGTGTGGCGTCATTCCGTTCAAAATGCCGGGGCAGGTAGATCGGTTATCTGGCGCCATCAGGTCATCCCGTCTCTGCCGACCCCAAAAGCCTGGTCCTTCGCACACGGACGAGTTCAGGACCAGGCCTCAAGTGTGTCAGGAGACCACGACGGACTCGGGGCCTAAAAGGTCAAACCACTCGGCGGCAGTCCCTACGTCTTTGTCGCCCCTGCCGGATAGATTCACAATCACTATCCTCTTGTTTGAATCACCAGTCGCAGTGTCCGCTGTGGCCATTCTTTGCCCTACCTTGAGGGCGCCGGCGAGTGCGTGGGCCGACTCAATCGCGGGAATGATGCCCTCGGTACGGCACAGGAGACCGAATGCGTCCATGGCTTCCCGGTCGGTGATCGGCTCGTAGCTGACGCGACCGATGTCTGCCAGATAGGCGTGTTCCGGTCCGACGCTTGGGTAGTCAAGACCCGCGGAAATCGAATGGGATTCGATGGTCTGGCCGTCGTCGTCCTGCATTAGGTACGACTTGGCCCCGTGCAACACACCGGGCAAGCCAAGAGTGATCGGGGCCGCGTGCCTGCCGGTCTCGATGCCCTCGCCGCCGGCCTCGAACCCGTGGATTGCTACCGACGGGTCATCCAGGAAAGCATGGAAAATGCCGATGGCGTTAGATCCCCCGCCGATGCAGGCGCAAACGGCATCCGGGAGGCGGCCGGTACGTTCCAGTACCTGACTGCGGGCCTCGTCGCCGATAACCTGGTGGAAGTACCGGACCATAGCTGGAAATGGATGGGCTCCTGCCGCGGTGCCCAGCATGTAGTGGGTCGTATCAACGTTGGCCACCCAGTCACGAAGAGCTTCATTGATGGCGTCCTTCAGGGTTTTGGAGCCGGTAGCCACTGGTACAACGGTTGCGCCAAGCAGCTTCATCCTTGCCACATTTAGAGCTTGACGGCGACAGTCCTCGGCACCCATGTACACGACGCAATCGAGGTCGAGCAGGGCCGCTGCCGTAGCACTGGCGACTCCATGCTGGCCGGCGCCTGTTTCGGCGATGACCCGGGACTTGCCCATGCGTTTGGCGAGGAGCGCCTGGCCGAGCACGTTATTGATCTTGTGGGAGCCCGTGTGATTGAGGTCTTCGCGTTTAAGGAATACTCGGACGCCACCCGCATGCCGGGCAAAGTTCGTGGCCTCGGTCAATGGCGAGGGCCGGCCGGTGTAGTTCCGGTTCAGGTCCGCGATTTGCGTCGCGAACTCGGGATCGACTTTAGCCTCGCGGAACGTGTTCTCAAGCTCGTCAAGAGCTGCGATAAGTGCCTCCGGCATCCAGCGTCCGCCAAAGGAGCCGAAATATGGACCGGGGGCATTTCGGAATGAGGACTGGCCCGGCTGCGGTTCATCCGCCGGTGCCATGCCGGGGTCACCTAATGCAACGTTCATTCCTGCACCTACCATTCTTTTGAGACATCGTCAACATCCGGCACCCTTCGTCCTGGAACGCCGGGGCGAAGGGTGCCGGATCCTGGTGCAGCTCAAACTGCATGTTACGGTTGACAGTTTTTTATTTGGCGAAGCGGAACAGCTTCTTGTTGGCGAATTCCAGCATGCCCACCTTGCCCAGTTCGCGTCCGTAGCCGGACTTCTTGACGCCGCCGAACGGCACGTCCGCACCGCTGAGGTCGTAGGCACCGACGAATACCATGCCGACGTCGAGCTGGTTGCCGACGCGCTCGGCGCGCTCGACGTCGTCGCAGATCACTACGGAACCCAGGCCGTACGGCGAGGAGTTGGCAAGATTGATCGCCTCGGCGTCGCTGCTGACTTTGTACAGCTGCGCAACGGGGCCGAAGAGTTCCTCGCTGTAGACGTCCATGGACGGCGTGATGTTGGTGATGATTGTCGGAGTGAAGACGTTGCCCTGGGGCTGGTTGTTGCCCACCAGAATTTCCGCACCCTGGTCCAGCGCACCCTGCACCTGGGAAGCCAGGAACTTGGTGGCCGAGTCCGAAGACATCGGTCCGAAATCGCCGTTCTCGTAGGACTGTCCGGCGATGGCAGCCTTGAACTTCTCCGAAAACTCATCGAAGTACTTATCCAGCACCACGATCCTCTTGGAACCGTTGCAGGACTGGCCCGTGTTGCCCATGCGACCCATGACGGCCTTCTTCACAGCGAGGTCCACATCGTCAGTGTCCAGAACGAGGAACACGTCGGCGCCGCCGAGCTCCAGGACACACTTTTTCAGCGCGCGCCCGGCCTGTTCAGCCACGATTGCGCCCACTTGCTCTGAGCCCGTCAGCGACACACCCTGCACCCGGTCGTCGGCAATGATGTTGGAGATCTGCTGGTGGGTAGCGAACAGGTTGACGTAGGCGCCCTCGGGGAAGCCTGCATCGCGGAAGAGTTCCTCCAGGGCCAACGCCGATTCCGGGCACTGGCTGGCGTGCCGCACAATGACGGTGTTGCCAAGGATGATGTTGGGAATCGCGAACCGTGCCACCTGATAGTAGGGGTAGTTCCACGGCATGATGCCCAGGATCACGCCGAGGCCCTGGTAGCGGAAGAAGCTCCGCAAACCGTCAGCGACCTCGAGTTGCTCATCTGCCAGCCACTCCTCGGCGTTTTCGGCGAAGGCCGAAGCGATGGAGCCCGAGAACTCTGCTTCGCCGGCCGCTTGCTGGAGGGGCTTACCCATTTCCCGGTTGATGATGGCGGCCAGCTTGTCCTTGCGTTCAACGAACAGCTCGGCAAGGCGCCTGGCCATGCCCGCGCGTTCGGCCACCGTAGTGGTGCGGGACCATTCATGGTAGGTGTTCTGCGCTGCAGCGAGTCCGGCTTCCACCTCTGCGTCAGTGGCTGCGGGATACTCGGCGTGGATGGTTCCTGTAGCCGGATCAATAACGGCAAATGCGCTCATAGTGACTGCTCCTTGGTCAGTAAATTCCGTAAAACAAGCGGGCGGGACCGCTGGATAGAGTGGTCCCGCCCGGTGCGCCTAGCGTGCGTCAGGTGCGCTGGTGGCAGCGTAGAAACGCTGGCGCTCACGGCCCTTGAGGTGCTTGGCAGCACCCTCCAAGGTGGCGGGCCGCTCCGAGGTCATCGGAGCTCCAACGTCCCAGAAGGCGCCGTTGCCCGACAGGTAGCGCCACGGCTCCACCCGCGCGACGATTACCGCGGGACCCTCGGCTTCCTGCGCCTCGGTGAGGGCGGCAGAGAACTCCTCGATCGTCGTCGTGGACCAGGCAGCACAGCCCATGCTGGCCGCGTTGGCGGCGATGTCGAAATCAAGGACCGCCCCGTCCAGCCGGCCGGACTCCTTGCTGCGTTCGCGGTACTGGGTACCGAATTCGCGACCCGGCCCACCCTTGGCAACCTGGAGCGGCCAGATGCACTGGTGGCCGCGGTTGTCGATCACGATCGTGATGATCTTCTTGCGTTCCTGGACAGCCGTGACCAGTTCAGTGGGCTGCATGAAGTAGGTACCGTCACCGATCAGGACATATACCTCGCCGGGCTCATCAGGGCGGGCCAGTCGGTAGCCCAAGCCTGCGGGGATTTCGTGGCCCATGCAGGAGTTGGCGTATTCAAAGTGGATTTCGGTGCCGTTGGATGGGTCCCACGCCTTGTGAATGCCTTCAACCACACCGCCCGAGCCCAAAATCAGGGCGTCTTCGCTGGTGGTGCGCTTGTTGAGGACGTCGATGACCTGGGCCTGGCTCATCAGTTCGCCAGGAAAGGCCTGAAGGTCATGCCTGCGAACTTCCAGCGTGGCCTTGAGTGCGTCCGCCACGTCGCTGCGGAACTCGCCCGATGTCGAATATCCAACCGCGGCCAGCCGCTCCCGCAGGGCGGCCAGGTTCAACTTGGCGTCTCCGATGACGGGGAACGAGCCCATCTTGTGGGCGTCGAACGAACCCACGTTGAGGTTCACGAACTTCACGTCCGGGTTCTGGAACAGCGAGTGCGAGGCCGTGATGAAGTCCTGCAGGCGCGAACCCACGGTCACCACCACATCGGCGTTGTCGGCGATCTCATTGGCGCCCACGGTTCCGGTCACGCCCAGTGCACCGAGGTTGAGGTCTGTGATGGGACCGCTGCCCTTGCCGGCGTAGGTCTCGGAAACCGGGATGCCGAACTCGGAGCTGAAGCGCGCCAGTTCGTCTTGCGCTTTAGAGTAGCGGACGCCGCCGCCGGCGATCAGCAGCGGGCGCTTGGCGTTTCGGATAATTTCGGCGGCATCGCGGAGCTCATCTTCGACGGCGGGACGTCGGCGGATGTGCCAGACTCGCGGGGTGAAGAAGGACTCCGGGAAGTCGAACTCTGTACCCTGGATGTCCTGCGGCAGGCACACCACCACGGCACCGGTTTCCACAGGATCGGTGAGGACACGCATGGCCTCCGGGAGCGTGGACAACAACTGGGCGGGGTGCGTGATCCGGTCGAAGTAGCGGCTGACGGGACGGAAGCAGTCGTTGGCGGAGACGTCGCGCTCCACGGGGTGCTCGATCTGCTGGAGTACGGGATCGCCGAAGCGGTTGTTGATGATGTCCGCAGGGAACAGCAGCACGGGCAGGCGGTTGGTGGTAGCCGTGGCGGCGCCGGAAATCATATTCGTGGATCCCGGACCGGCTGAGGCGGTGCAGGCCAAGGTGGCAGCGCGGTTGGAGGCCTTGGCGAAGCCGATGGCCGCGTGGACCATCGATTGCTCGTTCTTGCCCTGGTAATGGGGGAAATCCACGCCGTATTCGTCGATGCCCTGGGCCAGGCCCACGGAGTTGCCGTGGCCAAAGATGCCGTACATGCCGGCAATCAGGCGGCGTTGTTCGCCGTCGAGTTCGCTGTACTGGACCTGCAGGTACTCAACGATCGCTTGTGCGACAGTGCGGCGACGGACGGCCTTTTTATCGGCTGCGATATTGACCTCGGTGCCGGTATCAGCAGCGGCTGTGCTAGTCATGCGTTCTCCTAAAATTCGTAGGTGCGTCGGCATTTGCAAACCGATTCGCCCGAACTTCAGGTTTTCACCCGGGAGAAGCAAAGTTGTGTCCCAGTTTGGGACGCAGCCCACTTGCCCGGACACGCAAAAACAGGAGCCGACGGCGGTACCTGCGTACCGCCGTCGGCTGCTGTTTGATTTGGGTTGTCTTAGTCGAAGCGGTAAGGCTCCTGCGGTCCCACGGAGGGCAGCGGCCGGGGCCGCTCGCAGGTGCTTGCAATCGCGATGTGCTTGCCGTGCTCCGATGAGGCCTCGAAGGCGAGGAGAACTTCAAGCACGTGGTAGGCGAAATCGCCGCCCGTCCGAGGCTCCACGCCCTTGCGGATGGCGTAGCCGAATTCGGCCAGGCCGATGCCGCGGTAGGCGTCGTCCCGGTGGGTGATGGGCGTTTCGCGCCAATCTCCGCCACCGGGAGGCGTCATGTCCAGCGCGAGGTCTCCGGGCTCACCGCGGCGCAGCACGGGAGCGCCGGAGAAGTGGTCCGGGTTCGGGGCGGCCAGTGATCCACCGGTGCCGTAGATCTCCAGGTGCGGCAGGTTGTGGTTCCAGATATCCCAGCTGACGATCACCGTAGCTGTGGCGCCGGACTCGAAGTCGAGGGTGCCGGTGACGTGTGTGGGCGTCTGGATCTGGATGACTTCGCCGTCCTTGCCGGGACGGGGCCGGGTTTCTGCCGAACGCGGCGTCGTTGCGGAGACGCGGGAAACGGGGCCGAAGAAGTTCACCAGGTTGGTGATGAGGTACGGTCCGATATCCAGCATGGGGCCCGCCCCGGGGCTGTAGAAGGGGTCCACGTTCGGGTGCCAGTGCTCGTAACCGCGGCAGGCGAAGGAGGCGAAGGCCGCCACGGGCTTGCCGATCCAGCCGTCGTCGATGAGCTTGCGGCTTGTCTGCATGCCGGAGCCCAGAAAGGTGGTGGGAGCTGAGCCAACCTTGACGCCCGCTTCCCGTGCCGCTTCCAGGATCTGCTTCGCTTCCTCAAGGGACGTGGCGAAGGGCTTCTCGGAAAGGACGTGCTTGCCCGCCGCGATTGCCTGGAGGGTCACCGGGGCATGGAGCTTGGGCGGTGTGAGGTTCAGGACCAGTTCGACGTCTTCGTCCGCCAGCAACTCGTCCGGGGTGAGTGCTTTGGGAACGTCGTACTCGGCGGCGCGCTTCCGCACGGCTTCGGGGTTCACATCCGCGAGTGCCACGATCTGGACGTCGGGGTGGACGCCGATCTTGTCCAGGTATTGGTTGAGGACGTTTCCGACGCCGATAATGCCGACTCGAATGGGTTCCATGTGAATCTCCGTTTGATGGTTGTTGGAACATCCCGGGGCGAGGAATATACCCCGCCCCGGGATGGGTGCGATAGCTGCTATTTAGCCGGCCAGGCGTTCCTCGCGGGTCTTCGCCGTTGCTGCCTCGTCGATGGCACCATCGGTGATGACCACGCCGTAGTGTGCGGCCGCGGCTTCGAGGGTCACGCGGGACTCGCGGTAGTCGTCGAGCACTGCGAGGACGTCGCGTTCCAGCGGGTCACCGTAGCCGCCACCGCCGGGGGTGATGGAGACAACCTTTTCGCCCGACTGCAGGTCGTAGCGGCCCACCACGGGAATTTCGCGGCGTTCGCCGGTCTTGACGTCTTCCACCCAGGCGGACGGTTCCGCACCGTCGTGGCCGCCGCGGACACCCTTCGGCGGGTTGATCTTGCCTTCGATGCCGTAGGTGAGGGTGACGCTCTCGCCACGGGGCTCCATGGTGACGCGTGTTGCCAGTCCGCCGCGCTGGCGGCCTGCTCCGCCGGTGTCGGCAACCAGAGCACGTTCGTGGACCAGGATCGGGTAGCGCTGCTCGTCCACTTCCACGCTGTCGTGGTACAGCAGGGCGCCGCACACGGGACGCTGGTAGGTGGGCCAGCCGTCAACGTACGGGGTGGCCGGGCCGCCGACGCCGCCTACCAGGATCTGGTTGACGTAGGGGTTGCCGTTGCGTTCGTCCGTCCCGGAGATGACCGACTTGGCAGGGGCTTGGCCGGCCGCGCCCTCGGCGGTGCCGTAGCCGTCGTCGATCTGGGAGAAAGCGGCCTGGACGATGTTGACTACACGGTCTGCGAGGTTGGTGGTGCCCGAGGAGCAGGAGTAGGGGTGCTTGGGGACACCGACCGCGCAGCCGTCCCGCAGCAGCACCTCGACGCGGCGGAAGGTTCCTGCGTTGCTCGGCAGGTTCTCTGGGATGCCGGAGAGGATGCCGGCAAGTGCAGCGCCCGTGGCAGTTGCCTTGGTGAGGTTCAGGCCGTTGGGAAGGTTGTCCGGGTTGTCCCGCAGGTCAATCACCACCTTGCCCTGCTTGGGCTTCACCTCGAGGGTTGCCTGCAGCTGCACTCCCTCCGGGCCGGTTCCGGGGAAGGGATCGTGGGCGGAGCTGCCGTGGAGGACGTACTCCGGCAGCTTCTCGATCGCACTGGCAGTGAGGCGTTCGGAGTAGTCGAACCAGGCGTCCACGAAGTCCACCAGGTCATCCACGCCGAACTTCTCGGCGAGTTCGTGAATGCGGCGCTCGGCGATGCGCGAGGCGCCGACGGAAGCCAAGTAGTCGCCGTACCACTGGTCAGGGACACGGATGCGGGATCGGCACATGCGGATGATGTCGTCGATGTCCGTGTAATCGCGCTGGATCCGCACGCAGGGGAAGATCAATGCGCCTTCCTCGTACACGTCCCGCGCTGTGGCGAAGAACGTGGTGGGAAGCGAGTTGCCGCAGTCGGCCTGATGGGCCTTGGTCACGGCGGTGAAGAGGTGGCGGCCCTGGATGAAGATGGGCACCAGGATCACGTGGTCTGCTGCGTGTGAATTACCCATGTAAGGGTCGTTGTGCAGGAACGCGTCGCCTTCGCGGATGTCCTTGTGCAGTTCCACCATGTCCTCGCCCAGCGGGCCGGCACCGAAGACGTGCACGGGAACACCTTCAGCCGCGGCAAGCAACTGGTTGTCCGCGGTCAGCACGGCGCAGGAGAAGTCGCGGGCCGTGTTGATGACGGACGAGCGGGCGGAGCGGAGCAGGCCGCTGGTCATCTCGCGGACAATGCCGTCGAATGCGTTGGCAAGGACCGAGAGCTTTACGGGATCGAATTCGCGGGTCACGGTTACGCCTCCTTACG
Organism: Pseudarthrobacter chlorophenolicus A6; assembly: GCF_000022025.1. Lineage (GTDB taxonomy): Bacteria > Actinomycetota > Actinomycetes > Actinomycetales > Micrococcaceae > Arthrobacter > Arthrobacter chlorophenolicus. The sequence continues at coordinate 145,942 of NC_011886.1, read as the reverse complement.
GGTGAGGTAGATGTTGGATCGGTCATCGAGCGTCGCGTCCCACTCCGGCGGTACGACGATGGTGGTGGTGGGCTGGTCGATGACGGCCGGTCCCACGATCTTGTCGCGGGGAGCGAGCGTCACGCCGCGGTAGCGCTGGGTGCTGAAGGGGTCGCCGCCAAACACAATGCTGTCCGTGCGGTGGATTTCCGCGGTGCGGCTGAGTTCGCTTTCGGACCTGGTGTGCTCCGGGCGGGGGATTTCCACGCGGACGCCCCAAGTGATGATCTCCACGCGGCTGTCCGGATCGTGGGTGCCGTTGCGGCGGTCGTGCTCTTCATGGAAGGCGCGCTCGATGATGCCTGCCGCATCGCCGGAGGTGTCCGGGGCGGCGTCGAGGTAGACGCGGAGGTCCCAGGCCTGGCCGGGGTAGCGGGCATCCACGAAGTAGGTGACCTTGGGTGCTTCGCCTACGCCATCGAAGCGCTTTACGAAGACCTCAGCCTTGGCTGTCAGGTCCTCCACAGCGCGGGAGGCCGAACCGGCGTCGAAGCTGCGGGTGTCATTGTGCAGCGGCGAGAGGAACTCGGTGGCGATCGGGGCGCGGTGGGCGCCGTAGGCGGCCAGGACGCCGGCGGTCGCCGGGATCAGGACGGTGTCGGCTTCCAGGAGCTTGCCGATGATCGCTGCGACCATGGCGCCTGCGCCACCGCCGGCAACAATGAGCGCGCCCCGGGGGTCTACGCCCTGTTCGAGGGCAGACTGGCGGATGGCGGTAGCCATGTGGTTGGCGGAGACATCCAGGATGGCTTGGGCGGCCTGCAGGGTGTCCATCTTCAACGGCCCAGCGATGCGGGTGTCGATGGCCTTGATGGCGGCCTCGCGGTTCAGGGTAAACCCGCCTTCGAAGCCCTCCGTGTCGAGGTAGCCAAGCGCCACGCAGGCGTCGGTGACGGTTGGTTCTTCGCCGCCGCGGCCGTAGGCTGCCGGACCGGGCGTGCTTCGCGCACTCTGCGGGCCCACGCGCAGGAGGCCGCCACCGTCGATCCATGCGATGCTGCCGCCACCGGCGCCGATGCTGGAAACCGCAACGGAAGACAAGCCGGTGAGGTGACCGACGAACGGCTCTCCCAGCCAAGCTTCGCGGGTGTGGCGGACCACACCGTTCTCCACTAGGGACACATCGAAGGTGGTGCCGCCCATGTCGCAGACCACCACGGTGTCGTGATCCGGGGCCGCCGCAGCGCCCACCAGCGGTGCCATGGACGGGCCGGAGTTCAGCAGCAGGACGGGGCGGTCAAGGACATCGGCGACGTCCAGGACGGCACCTTCGGATGTCACTACCAGGAGGTCGCCGGCGAAGCCGTATTCCTGGAGGTCCGAGCGGAGTTTGCCCAGGTGGTCTGCCATGAGCGGCTTCAGGGAAGCGTCGATCGAGGCTGCCGAGGAGCGGCGGTATTCGCGGATGGTGGGGTTGGCCGCATTTGAAAGTGTGTACGGAACGCCCGGGAGGATCTCCTGAATCAGCTCGGCTGCCCGCTTCTCGTGGGCGTCGTTGATGATGGACCACAGGAAGGACACCGCAACGGCTTCAATGCCCTGTTCCTTGAAGGAACCGAGGACTTCGCGGACCTGCTCTTCGTCCAGCTCCACCAGGATGTCGCCCTCGGCGGAGATACGTTCGGTGATTTCGAAGGTCAGCTGGCGGGGAATGTAGGGCGGCGGGTAGGCAGCCTTGGAATCGAAGGCGTCACGGCGGCCACCTTCGCGGAGCAGCAGGGTGTCGGCGAAGCCGTCAGTGGTCAGCAGCGCTGTTTTCGCCACTTTGCCGGTGAGCACTGCGTTGGTGGCGTGGGTGGTGCCGTAGACAATGACGTCGGCGTTGCGCAGCACGTCGTCGCCGCTCCAGCCAACGGACTCGGCAGCACGGCGGACCGAGGCTTCGAAGCCTGTGAACACGCGGTCGTAGGTGGTCAGCGCCTTGCCGACTGCCATGTCACCGCTGTTGGAACCGACCACGACGTCGGTGAAGGTACCGCCGGTGTCGACGGCGATGCGGTACCGGGCCTCGCCTGGTTGTGTTTGTACATCACTCATGGTCTTCATTACTTTCGTAGAGCTTGCAGGGGTTAGAGATGGGGCTTGCCCACGGTGTTGCGGAGCTGTCCCACCTTGTCGATGTCGATTTCCACGGTGTCTCCCGGTTTCAGCCAGACAGGCGGGTTCCGCTTGGCACCGATGCCCTGCGGGGTTCCTGTGGCTATGACGTCGCCCGGTTCCAGGGTGAGGAAGCTTGAGAGGTAGGAGACGATCCGCGCGATCGGGAAGATCTGGTAGCTGGTGTTGGAGCGCTGCACTTCGATGCCGTTCACGCGGGTGGTGAGGTCCAGGTTCTGGGGATCGCCCACCTCGTCCAAGGTGACGAGGGCAGGGCCCCAGGGGGTTGACCCGTCTACGGCCTTGCCTGCCAGCCACTGGGTGCAGCGGTACTGCAGGTCGCGGGCGGTGACGTCGTTCAGCGGAGCGAGTGCCGCCACATAGTTCAGCGCTTCTTCTTCCGTGACTTCACTGGCCTCGCGCCCGATGACTACTGCCAGTTCGCCCTCGAAGTCGAGGTTTTCGCTGACCTTCGCACCACCGATCTCGTCCTCAGGCCCAACCATGGTAGAGGCGAATTTGGCGAAGACATCCGGGTACTCCGGGAATGCCCGGCCGGTCTCGGCAACATGGTCCTTATAGTTCAGGCCGATGCAGAGGACTTTGGAGGGATCGGGCACAGGTGTGGTCAAGCGGACATCCGTCCGAACACCAACGTGAGCTTCCGGGTCCTGGTCGGCCAGGTTCTCGATTTCGGACGAAATGGCCTCAAGCCGGTCGCCATACAACTCCAGGAATTCCCGCACGGACGTGGTGGCTCCGTGTACTGCCTGGCGGGAAGCTTGCAGCAGCAGCTCCAGGTCATGGACGGCGTCGTTGATCAGGACGCCGCCGCGGATACCGGACTCGTGTTCATAGGAAACGATCTTCATGGTTACTTGGCCCCTTCCGTGGTGGGAGCCTCCGAGGCGACTGCAAGGACGGCGTCAGCCAGGCGGTCGGTGATGTCGGCCACCACTTTCTCGTCCATGGGCGTGGACAGGGACAGCAGGTTGGCCGGGGAGCCGAGCAATCCGCGCTCATAGGAGGCCCACCACAGCTTGTGCTGGGTGTGTTCGTCCACCTTCTCCGCACCGGCAGGAACCGCGCGGAGGAGAGAGCCGCGGCCACGGATCTCCCAGCCAGCGTCGGCAACCAGCGCGTTGGCCGTGTCGCGGGCGGTGTCACCCAGCTGGTTCAGGCGTTTGACCTCATCTTCGGTGTAAAGCCTCAGGGCGACGGAGCCGGCTGCCATGCTGACGGGGTTGCCAGAAAACGTTCCGCCGTGCGGCAGGCTGCCCGGACGGGTCGGGTCCACCTCGGCCATCAGCTCGGCCTTGCCGCAGACAGCTCCGACGGGGAAGCCGCCGCCGATGAGCTTGCCCGTGGTCAGCAGATCCGGGGTAACCCCGTATTCACCGCTGAAGCCGCTGTAGCCAAGGCGGAGGCTGATGACCTCGTCGATGATAAGGACAATGCCATAGCGTGTGGCCAGCTCCCGGGCAGTTCGGACGAACTCCTCGTTGATAGTGAGGAGACCGGCGCGGTTGGGCAGCAGGTCGAGGATGATGGCGGCGTACGCGTCCGGTGCGGATTCAACCGCCTGGCGAAGGAAGTCGACATCGTTCAGCGGCACCGCAGTGACGTCGTCGATCACGCCGCGGGTGACGCCCCGCTGGTAGGAAGGTCCGCCGGGAACCAAGGCAACTTCCGATGTGCCGTGGTAGCCACCCTTGGTGACGATCACGCGCTCCCGGCCGGTGCTGGCCCGGGAAATGCGGATTGCAGACATGACGGCTTCAGTGCCCGAGTTCGCGAAACGGACCTGATCCAGCTCCGGAAGGCGGCCGAGCAGAAGTTCTGCGAGTTCCCATTCGTAGAGATTCGGGATGCCCCAGCTGGCACCGGTGGTGAGGGCCTTGGTGGCGGCCTCGGTGATTTCCGGGTGGGCGTTGCCGTGGATCAGGGACGTGAAGTTATTGTTCGCGTCGATCAGTTCACGTCCGCGGTCATCCCACACCCGGTAGCCATGGCCCTTGATGGCGTAGGGGCTGGGGGCACCGGTGTAATAGGTAGAACGACCGTAGCCGCCGGGCAGCAGCGGGAAACCGCGCGGTCCCCGGCGCAGGTGCGGATCTTCCGCGGGATTCTGCAATGCAGCGAGGTCTTCCAGATGGTTGGTGGTAGCCAAGTCGGGTTTCTCCAGTCTCTTCAGTTCACGAGGTCGATCAGCGGCTGGCCGGTCAGCGCCAGGCGGACACGCTCCACTGCACCGTCCTGCAGGGCGCCAGTGGATCGGTTGGAACGCCAGGCGATGTGCGGTGTCAGAATGGCATTGGGCGCCGTGCGCAAGGCGTGATCAGCTGCAAGCGGCTCCTGGGCAAAAGTGTCGATGCCGGCCCCTGCAATCTGGCCGGAGGCCAAGGCCTCTGCGAGTGAGGCTTCATCGATAAGGCCGCCTCGGGAGACGTTGACGATCACGGTGCCCTTGCGCATCGTGGCGAGGACATCGGTGGAGATGAGGTTCGTCGTTTCGGCGTTTAGCGGCAGGTGGAGGGAAACGACGTCGGAATTCTCCAGGATGTCCTCCAGCCCGGACATCTCCACGAAGCTATTCGTGACAAAGGGATCGTAAGCACGGACACGGGCACCTACGGCCGCATACATGCGGGCTACGTGCTGCCCGATTCGTCCCATACCCAAGACGCCAACTTCCAGCTCGGAGAGGACTGGAGTGTCGTAGCCGATGGTTCCGGCCCACCCGAGGTTGTCGATGGCGGCGTTGCCTGCCGGCAGGCGTCGTGCCAGCGCCAGGCCCATTGCGAAGGCGTGGGAGGCGACTTCCTCGGACGCCGTGCCGGGAACGATCGAGACCGGGATGCCCGCAGCGGTGGCTGCGGCGACGTCGATGTTGTCATAGCCGATTCCATACCTGATCACTGCACGGCATTTGGCCATCAGCGGGAAGTCGGCTGCGGTGAGCTTGGCGTAGGGGGTGATCATCACAATGTCGGCTTCGGGGAGCCCTTCACGGAAGGCGTCGGTGTCTGCCGCGGCGTTAAGTGTGTAGCCGAACTCCTTCGCAAGCGCGTGCTCACGGTCCAGGTCCGGGAAATGGTGAGGGGCCACAAGAATGGTTCCCTTGGCATCGCGGGTCATAGTCAGTCGTCCTGTTCGTGTTCGTACCGTCGGTCGCTGCCGGACACACCTTGGGATGGGTGCCGGTGTTGGGTGATTTCCAGTACAACGCGATATCAGTGTGGCTATCCGTGCCAGATCGAGACACCGCGATGGGACACTCTTCCAGCCCGCATCGTGGCCGCTGAACCGCGCAAGCTGCCACCACCGTCGGGCTTTCATCTCCTGGGCAGCGCGTAGCAGCCGTCCCCTTGAGCGGGGCCGGCTGCTACGGTGTGGAATCAGAGATCGAAGCCGCGGCTGCGGAAGTAGTCCATACGCCGATACAGAGTGGAACGACCTATCTGCAAGGTTTCGGCGGCCAGGCTGCGGTTACCCTTTGCTTCCTGCAGGGCCGTGCGAAGTTCGCTGAGTTCCGCGTCTTCCAGGCGGGATAGCCTGCCCTTGGTCAGCACGCGGTGGAACCCTTGGGGTAGGTCGTCCACGGTGACTTCTGCGCCCTCTGCGCGCTCTACGGCATTGGAGACCACGGACCGCAGTTGATCGATGTTCCTCGGCCAATCGGCGTGGGTGAGCGTCGTGAGCAGCCTGCGGGAAAGCCTCCGCTCCCCCAGCTCCTCGGCAATCGCGTTGGCGAGCTGCGGGATGTCTTCCCTCCTGTTACGAAGTGGTGCCACCGAAACTTCGAGGACGTCGAATGCCTCGGCGAGCAGCAAGGTTGCTTCCGTAGGGCGGGTAATGGTGAAAATCAGTTTGGTGGTGGAATGGCCACGAAGGTTCCGGGCGATCTCGCTGGCTTCATTCTGGGAGAGCTCGTCAGCGTGTTCGACGATCAAGGTGGCCGGAAGCTCGGTGGCCAACCGGTGCAGGACATCGCTGATGTTGGGGTTCCTGAGGTCTCCGTTGCGTGCATCCACGATCATCCGGCCGCCCCGCAGCGCCGCGATGGCATCGGCCAGCCGAAGTTTCCCGCTGCCCAATTCGCCGATCATCACCACGGACCGGTCCTGGTCCACGGCCTTCCGCGCCAGGTTCAGGGTCCGCTTGAACTCCGTGCTGGTGCCATCCACGTGCTTCAGCAGCCGCTCAGCAGTTTCTTGTGGCGCCGATACCAACTGGAGCAGCGCACTAGTGGTGTCGGTGGAGCGGTTCTTAGTCGGAGCATGCGGCCGGACTACCACGATTGCTCCGACGTTGGCCGCCGACAGCGTCACTGGTGATATCTCCAAAGTGGAAAGCCCTGGCCCCTGCAGCATGACCTCGCAGTTCATGTCGCGGCCGGAGGACATGACCGCCTTGGCATAGCCGAAGATGATCGAAAAGTCGTTGTCCACCAACGTCGCCGTCGCCGATGCGTTCTGGAGCGAGTTTTTACCGTCGACGGCGATCACAGCCCGGTTGCCCCTTCTACGGGAGATCCTGAGGTATTCGCTGAGGAGGGCACGTTCCTTCGACGAAGTCCGGACCTCAATGTCCCGCTCAATCCGGGAAGCAACACCTTCCAGCATGAGCAGGGTGGATGAAGGTTCCAGTGTGCTGACCCGGTTCGCCGGAAGCGTCAGCCCGATCACCGCCCGCACGCGGTTATGGAAGGGATCGCGTACCAGGGAGGCGAAGCACCAGTTGCCTCTCATGTCCTCGCGGAAGTGTTCCTCGGGGGCCAGCCATACACCTCGCCCTTCTTCCAGTGCCAGACCTTCCCCGTTGCTGCCGCAGCTCTCCTCCAGCAAGGAGTATCCGGCAGGGAACCCGTCATCTCGCAGGAAGCTGGCCTTGACCAGCACCCCATTCGGGGCGGTGATGTTGACGTATCCGCCCAGGTCAGCAGCAACTTCATCCAGTTTCTGCAGGTGCGGCCCGGCCGCAGCGACAGTGAACTCGTCCACCCGCCCCTCATCAAAGAATCCGCGGTCTGCGAATGCATCGACGCCCGCGGCACGGCTGCGGTACCAAGAGCGCGCGATTATGGGACGGATGCCGCTTAGGTCGGCATGCGGTTGCATCAGGAAGAGTTCCCGGACCCGATTGGTCTCGCGTGGGGCCTCACTGTGCAACGTCGATAGTACTTCTACAGACACGGGAAAGTCCCTTTCGATACGCGGGTCAGGACGCCAGTGCGGGGCCGGTGCCGCCCGGTCGTATGTTACGGGGGCGCCACCTTGGCAGCCTTAAACGGAGTGCGCGCTCGGCGCTCCAGTCCTCATGTTGGGACGCCTCGTCCTCAAGAGCACAGGCGTCGATATATGCGGCAACCATTCCCGAAAGCCCGCTTCCGAGGATGAGATTACTGTTCCGAGTGGCCCCCAGGCTCGTGGTTTCGGTGATCATAATTTGTTCTTCCGCTTGAACCAATTGGGACGCGGGATGAATGTGCTTCACGCCACTCTCAGCATACCTAACTAACGGACGTTAGGGAAGATTTACACCGCAACCGCCTAACGGCTGTTAGGATGGCGCACTATGACCGCCAGCTCCCACGAATCTGCCCTGGCAGCCTTTCGAACTCAACTGGAGGAGTGGAACTGGGCAGACCAGACAGCCGCGCGAAAGAACATCCTCGTGGCTTTCCTGGAGCTTGCCATAGCGAACGGCTTTAACTCCGTGTCGATGCGGACCATCGCCAACGCTGTTCACATCAAGCCGCCAAGCCTCTACTCCCACTTCCCCGCCGGTAGGGATGAGATCGTTGCCGAATCCCTCCGCTGGCATTTCCATCGCTTTGGCGTGGCCCTACTCGAAGCCGTAGCTCCCGCCCAAGGTGCCGACGAGTTTTGGGACGCCATGGTCAGGCTCCATTTCACTCGTCAGGTCCGGCTTCCTGAAAGCAATCTTTGGGACCTCCTGGTGGCCATGGATCGGGTGGCGGGCATTCTCCCAAAAGAAGTCCGCACCGAAGTTGACAGCTGGATAGAGCTGCACGAAAACATGTACGTTGCCTGCGCGAAGGACCTGGGCGTGGCAGAAGCGGAAGAGCGGGTGAGGGTTGTCATAACATTGCTCGAAGGCGCGACCCGGTGGGCCTCGCCCGAGTGCGACGACGAGGAGCTGAGCCGGCTAACAGATCAGGCCATCGTCATCACACGCGCGCTGTTGAAGGTTGATTTTTAACTGCGTAGGCGCCACGCGATGACTACCGGTGCAGCTTAACCAGATCGTACCCGTCGTGCTCGTGGAGCAACTTGCGCTGGCCTAAGCTGTCAAAGAGCCAAACAAACGCTCCGTCGACGGAACGGTCATCAACGACCCCTTCCTGAACAAACTTCCCGTCCATGCTGACCGTGACCAGGTCATGTTGAATGACGTCGTCCCATTTCCAGCGAAAATTCCTCGGCATTATGCCCTTCCTGAGATTTTTACCGTGACGTCGTCCGACATAATGAATTCCTCTGTCACCTGCGAGGGAGTTGTAATCCACAAGACCCTGCCGCTCTTCGAGACCTCCTTGACCCGGCCCATGGCTATGACTTGCGCGTTCTTCAGGATTGAAACGGATTCACCCAGACACAACTCCTGCCAGTCCGGGACGCATATCTCTTTTCGGCTCTTCAATAGGGCTCTTGCTTTCATCATTCCGCCTCATTCTGCTCTTCGTCGATACTGTTCACGCGAGCCCAAGCTAACTGATTACAGTGGCCTGAGGTTCGAGGAACAAAATGGTGGGCCGGTCCCAAACAGTCGGCATCGCTTCCGGCCTTACTCATTTCAAGCATCGGCAATTCGGCGTCCATCAGACCGTGTCACTTTGAAACAGCCGAACAGTAAGCCACATGCGCCTTTGAGGCGTGATAACTCTCGCCCATGAGTAGGCTGAACGGGCTTGCATCGTCCGCCGGGCACTTCAGTCTCTTTGGGGGCCAATCCCGGTCAACAGCTGCGCGGGGTGGTCGAGATCTGGAGCAGTCGACGCCTCGACACCGAGAATGTGGGCAGAGTTGGATAAGCCTAGCGATGACATTAGACCTACATGTTCGGAGCCGCGGATTTGACAGGCCGTTTCGCCAGCCCTGCCGAAAGCTGGCACGGCTGAGACGGGACCCGGATCTTTGAGTCGATTGAACATGACCTAGCGATGACCCGCGTCGAACTAGGCCTCACGCTCAAGGATCCCTAGGTAGTGATGGCATCGACGGACCTGCAGCAGGGTTGAACCGGCGTTGCCGTCCATGCGCTCGGCGTCCGCAGTTGAAGCACACCCCAACCTGACGTCACGCGCCCGCGGAAAAGACGTCAGACTAGGCTCCAACTCTGAATTTCCGGACACAACAGCCAAATCGTCCTAGACCCTAGCCAGGAATACGCAGGCGTAACGCAGCAACCGCCGCCGCACGCCGCTACCGCACAGCCTGGCACTTCTGGTCCTCGGCGGTCTGCGCCACCACGTCCCGGGCGCTGGGCTCAGTAACGGAAGGCTTGGTGCCGGACGTGAAGTCGATGCCCAGGTAGAGCTGCACACCGTATACAGAAGAGTCCGCCTGGACCTTGGACGCCGGCAGGCCGAAGAGCGCCGCCACGTCCACGGCCACGTCCTCGAAATCCGGCCCGTAGTAGACGGTGGTCTCGTCGGCGGGCTGCGCCTCGATGCGGCTGAGGTTGGTGAATCCGGCCCCGGTGAGGATGGGGGTGATGTCGTGGCTCCGGCCCGGCACGGTGGTGCCGTTGGCAATGAGGACCGGCTGCAGCGACCTGTCGTAGCCGGGCGAAGGGGCCTCCGCCGGAGGAGCGTCCGAAGGAGCCGGCGCGGGCCCGGCAAGCTCAGCGCTCTGCCGCAGCGCGGCAAACAGGTTGCCCGCCGCCGGTTCGGAGAGCTGCAGGCGGTTGGGGTCCGCGGCCGGAACGGTGGGCACGGTAATGAAGTTCACCCGCGCCGGGTCGATGTTCTTGAGCCGGTCCGCGATGGTCAGCAAGGCCGGAATCGACGCGAGGCCGTCGTCCACGGTGAGGTTCCGGGTGACGGTGTCGGCGATGCCCAGGACCTTTTGCGGGTTCCGCAGCGTCCCCTCATCCTTGAGCTTGCGGGTCAGCGAGCCCAGGAAAGCCTGCTGCGCCTGGATCCGGCCCAGGTCCCCGCCGTCCGCAAAGGCGTACCGGGTCCGCAGGAACGCAAGCGCCTGATCCCCCTGCACACTTGAGGTTCCCTCCGGCAGGCGCAGCCCGGAATCGGGGTCGAACACGGCCGCATCCACGCAGACGTCCACGCCGCCCACGGCGTTGGAGAGCTCCTTTACGGAGTTGAAGTCGGCCATCATGAAGTGGTCGATCTCGAACCCGGTCACCTCGTTGACAGTGTCCACGGCGCAGCCGATTCCCGCCTCGGCCATGGCACTGTTGATCATCGCCCCGGGCCGGGCCGCATACCGCCGGTCCGTGTCCTGGTCCTCGCAGGAAGGCACGTCCACCAGGAGGTCGCGCGGGAAACTGATGACGTTGACGTCCTGGTTGTTGGCTGAGATGTCCAGCAGCATCATGACGTCCGACTGACCGTACCCGGAGGACTGGTCCGCGGTCCCGTAGGCGGCGTTCTTTCCGTCCCGTGTGTCGGTGCCCAGGATCAGGACCTGGAGCCGGTCCGTCCGGTCATCCACCGGGCCTTCGGACCGCTGGCCACCAGCCCCCAACGCCGACGATTTGATGTTGGACTGCAGCCGGAACGCCCAGTAGCCGCCGAAAACCAACGCCGCCACCAGGAGCACAGCGACGGACGCACCGGCAATCAGAAGCCACCGCGGCACGCGCCTGCGCGAATACCGGGCACTCCCCTCGGCCAGCTTTCCTTGGCCCGGATAGCGCGCAGCCGCGGGGTCGGAGTTTTCGGGGCGGGGCGTGCTGTCCAACAGAAGAACCTTTCGGGGGTTGACCGCGCCCCACGCTACAAGGCCCAGTCTCGCGGTTCACGCCCCTCCGCGGGCAACCAGGGATCCGTTGCCGAATGGTTACCTCTGCGAACCATACAAAGAAACGGGGATTATCCCTTGCGCTCCGCCCGGTACGCGCTGGGGCTCACCCCGTGCAGGCGCCGGAACTGGCGGGAAAAATAGAACTGGTCCTGCAGGCCGATCTCGCGGCCCACCTCGGCGATGGGCAGGTCTGTGGTGTCCAGCAGCAGCCGTGCCCGCGCCATCTTCAAGGCCGTGTGGTGCGCCAGCACTCCCCCGCCCGTCGCCTCCCGGAACAGCTTGCTGAGGTACGACGACGAGACCCCCACCAGTGCCGCAAGGTCGGCCAGACGGACCGAGCCGTCCACCCGCTCCTCCAAGTAGTTCATCGCCTGCTGCAGCGGCGTCCCCTTCTCCGGCAGCCGGCGGTCGATGGCCAGGGCGGTCAGCAGCCGCCACGCCATCCCGGCGGTGGCCATCAGCCGGGCCGGCGACTGGTCCTTCTCCAGCGCGGTGATGATCTCGTCCAGCATCGCCGTCAGCCGGTCCACCGCCACCAGCGGAATGACCTGGGCGCCCCGCACGCCCGCCCCCTCCAGCAGGTCAGGCACATCGGCACCACGCACATGGCACCACCAGATGGTCCACGGGTCGCCCTCCGCGGCACCGTAAGCGTGCGCCTCGCCGGTCCCGCCGGGGAGTACGACGGCGGCGGGCGCACCCACGGCGGTCCGCATGCCCCCGGTTTCCACCCACCCCGCGCCCGCGACGCAGAGGATCACGATGGTTTCCGCTGCGCCGTCCGGCCGGTGTCGGCCATGGTCGGCGGCCGCGGGAAAGACCCCGGCGTCGGTGACCACCAGGTGCCGGGTGATGGGACGGCTGAGAGCATCGCGGACCAGCGGCCGGGGCACCACCACCAGCCGCTGGTTCTGGAATCCGGTGGCCCTCGCCAAACCCAGCCCCTTCCGTCACGGAATGTCCATGATAGAACGGCCGGCCACCGCCGGAGCGGCACAAGGAAGCTCAGCCGGCAGGAAGACTGAGGATTAGATCGTTCATGCGTTGCTGCCACTCGGCATCAGCCCACATGGGGTGGTGCGGCGCCGCGTTGGAACACAGCACCATCCCCCACACGCCGTGCGCCAGTGCCGTGCGGATGCCGTGCTCGGCCAGCTCCAGCCCCGCCGGCCCTTCCTCGAACCCGCCCCGCAGCGGTGTGTAGCCGATCCACCCCTCTCCCACCACCGCAGGAACGTCCTTCCACCTGGCCCACGCGGCGACAGCCACCACCCGAGATTCGATCTCGCGCCGCATCACCTCCCGGTACGGCCGGTATTCCTTGTCCAGCCACGTGTCCCAGGCCGCGGGATCGATCCAGTCATAGCCGTAGAACATCTGGTCCGTGACCACGGTGGCCCGGTACTTCCACGCCGCCAGCCGCCCGTACCCGGCGAGCGAGGGAGCCTCGGCGCGCAGCAGCGCACGCAGGGCAGCGTTGGGAAACCCTTCGGTCCCCTCGGACCGGATGTCGATCCGCTGCTGCAGCGCATCGAGCACCCCATAGCTGTAGACGTGGAACTGGGCCGCACCCAGGCCTTCCGGAACGGTATGCATGGCCAGGTGCGGCGGCTTGCCGTAGCTGGCTGTCACCAGCAGGTCCGGGTGCAACTGCCGCAGCCGCTGCACCTGCTCCGTGCCGCCGTCGGCGAGCGCCGGAAGGATGGAGAAATCCACCTCGTTGTGCAGCTCCACCATGGCGATCCGCTCCCGATGCCCCGCCTCCGTCAGGAACCGGACCAGCCGGTCCCAGGCATCGCCCAGGACCCGGTACCGGCCGGCCAGCGGGACGGCGTCGATCGCCTCGAACCATTGCGGGGAGGCTGCGAACACGGGCGACTGCTGGTACTCCCAGCTGGCCAGGAGGATCACCAGGCCATGCCGTTCCGCGGCATCGAACAACCTGAGGAGGCGCTCCCGCAGGTTCAGCCGGTACCCGCCGGGGGCGTCATACCAGCGCGTGCCGCGGCCGTAGATTCCGCCGTCGGGCGCCGTGCCGAGCCCCTCAATCTCCAGGTCCTCCGCGAGCGAGTCCAGGCCGAGCCCGCCAAAAAGCAGCAGCGGCGCCGCGCAGATCCGGATGGCGTTGTACCCGAGCTCCGCCGCCCGCGCGCACGCAGGGTCGAGGTCCGCGTACGGGCCGCCGGCCTCAGCGCGGGTGTACCAGGAAAAGTCCCAGAGGGTGATGGCCAGCCGGGGCGGAAGGTGCGACGGCGGCGCTCCGGTCAGGGAGCGCGTGTCGCCTTCCACGGTTCCGGACCCCAGGTAGCGGGGTCCGTCAGTCCCGGATGTTTGGGTCTGCAGTTTTTCGGTCACAGTGATGCCCCTTCCTTCGTGCCGGCATGCGTGGTCAGCACGCGCCCCTGCCCGGCCAGTTGCCGGAGCTGCGCGGCTGCCGCGGCCCGCGCGGAGGCCGTGTGGGTGTTGAACAGCAGCAGTTCTGGCAGCGACGTCGCGAAGTAGTCCGGCGCCGCGGGGGCGGAGTCCAGCTCGGAGGCCCGGGCTTCCAGCTGCCGCCACACGTCTTCGGCGCCATCCGGCAATCCCAGCCGCACGAATGCGATGCCCCGCCAGTAGTCCGCCGGGCCCACCGGACGCCGGTCCACCGCCAAGGGGCCGCCCGGCAGGAGTGCACGGTTCCATGCCTCCTCCGCCGCAGAAGCGTCCCCGGCGAGCTCCAGCGCATCCCCCAGGGCCACAAACCGCTCGGCCATACTGTCCGCCGGATGCCGGCCCTCGCCCAGGTTCGCGGGGGCTTCGATGCCGTCCCGCAGCAAGGCGGCCGCCGCCGTCGGGCGCTCCTCCATCAGGACCCGGGCGTGCTGGACCGCCGCCCTGTCATAGGCCGCGAGCGCCAGGCCCTCACCGCCTTCGAAGGGCTGGAAGCTGCGGGATGCCAGCAGTGCCAGCGCGTCCTGCGCCCGGCCTGCTTCCGTGAGCAGGTTGGCGTAGCGGAGGGCGAGGTCGTCCCGGTCCAGGACCGCGGGTCCGTGCTGCTCGATCGCGGCGATCCGCTCCCCTGCCGGCAGTCCTCGGACCTCCGCGAGGACGGACCGCTCGAACACCAGCCGGGCATCGTCCGGGGCCAATTCCAGGGCGCGGCCGAAGTACCTGTCGGCAGCGACTGGGTCTCCGCCCGTGTTCACGGTGGCAAGGGCTGCGTTCCGCCACACCACTGGGTCCTGCGAACCGTGGGCCACGGCCTTCTCCAGGTGCCCCATGGCATCCGCGGTCCGGCCTGCATCCAGCAGCCAGCACCCCAGCAGGCCGTGGGCCACCCTGTCCTTGGGGTCGGCGTCGAGCGCCCGCTGCAGCGCGTCGAAGTCGTCCAGCCCGTACGGGAACGCATACGTGGGGTCCGCGCGCCGCGCCCTGGCACGCTCCGCGGCGGCGGCCTCCGGGTCCAGCATTTCCTCCAGCCAGCTGGCGCGCAGGTAATGAAGCAGCGGCCCGGGGCTGCCGAAGGCAGGGTGGGCATCCGCAGCATCCGCGATGCCGGCCAGGTCAAGGGCACGCTGCCACTGCCCCGCCCGGGCCAGCCAGCAGGCTACCGCCAGGCCGGTTTTGGGATCTGCCACGTTCAGGGTTCCGGCCAGGGCCTGCGCCACCGGGTCCAGGGGGTCGGCGGCCAGGATGTCCGACAGCAGCGCGGTGCTTTCCGTCGGACGCCCCAGCCGTTCCAGCGCGAGGAACCTCAGGTGCTTGGCCTCCGGGCTGGTTGCTTCCGTTGCGAGCGCGGCACCTGCGTGGCGCAGCGCCTCCGCCGGGTCGCCGGAGCGGAGTGCCAGCCGCGCGAGCGCCAGGTGCGCCGGGTGGGCCCATGCCCGGTCCCAGGCTGCCTTTCCGAACCGCTCCCGGGCTTCGTCGAAGCGGCCGGTCCGCTCGAGGACCAGGCCCAGCCGGTAGCCCGCCTCCCCGCTGGGCGGATTCAGGTTCCGCCGGGTCAGCCGGGCCAGGGCGTTCTCCAGCAGGTCACGCGCCCGGGCGTAGTGGCCTATGCGGTATTCCGCAGCCCCCAGCGCCGTGGACGCCCGGGAATCCTGCGGGTCCCGGCGCAGCATCTCCCCAAAGTACGGCAGCGGGGACCTGGTGGGGTGCCGGTTCTGCGCCAGGTGCGTCCCCGTAACGAACAGCTCATCCATGCTGTCCATGTTTTGCGGCTGCGCGGGCTCGGTGGCCGTCCGCGGTTCAGGGTTCTCCGCGGCTCCCCGCGGGGTCCATGAGATCAGTTCCGTGTCACCGTCCATGACCCGCAGCGTCAGGTCAGTGCCGGCGGCGGGCGCCGGCAGGTGCAGGGTGGCTGTGAACGGGTGGGCGGGCGAGAGGACCGCGGACCAGGTGTGGAGGGTTGCCTCCCCAAGCCTGAGCTCAATCCGCGCGTCCCGGCGTGCGGTGGCGGAGACGCCCACGGTGGCGGTGCGGCCCGAGTCGTCGAGGGAAAGCGCGACGGCGGCGTCCAGGTTCGCTTGCTGCGCCGGGCCCATCTGCCCGATGGGGTACCAGTACTGGCTGAAGGTGCGCGTCTCTCCCGGGGCGAGGTAGCTGAAATCGGGCTGGTTGTCCGTGAAGACGCCGGCCATCAGCTCCACGTACGGGCCGTCGTCGTCCGTTAAATGCCTGTCCCAGGCGGTGCCCACCGGACCGGTCCCCCACGTCCACTGCTTCTTGCCGGGCGCGATGCTGCGGTCCGCCCAGTGGACGAACCCGGCGCCAGCGGCGTGGTCGTACCCGCCGAAGAAGCTGTCCCGGGTGTCCGTCACCATGTAGGAGGTGGGGACGGGGATGTTGGCGTAGAAGTCGAGCCTGTCCGCGCCGGGCCGGCCCGCCGCGGGGGCGCCTTCTGCCGCGAGCGCGGGGTAGTCCACGCCGTAGTACGGCCGGTCCGCGCGCGGGAAGGCGGTGACGGCCCGGCGGGCGTGATCCGCCACGTGGGTGACGTCCGTGGGGAAGAAGGACTGGTACTTCTCATGCACCCGGGCTGCCACGTTGGCCCACCAGAGGAAGGTCTGCGGCTCGTCGGTCCGGTTGTGGAGCCGTGCCTCCACCTCGATGAGCGAACTGCCGGGCGTGAGCCGCACGCCGTGGGTTCCGCGCATCCGCTGCAGCGGGTCCAGGTCGCTGTGCCACACGGTGACGTTGCCGTTCGCGGAACGCTCGACGGCGGTGTCCACGGGGAGGAAGGTGGCCGGCCGGTGGTGCTGGGGCCAGTTGAACTCCACCCCGCCGGAGATCCACGGGCCGGCAAGGCCCACCAGCCCCGGCTTGATCACGTTGTTCCGGTAGAAGAAGTCATACCCGGCGGTCTTGTCGTAGCCGATGTGGATGCGGCCGCCGATCTCCGGCAGGAGCATCAGGCGGACGTACTCGTTTTCCAAGTGGATGGCCTGCCACAGCCGGGGCTCCTTGTCCGCCGCGATGCTGTCAATGAACGGCACCGGATAGACCTTGCCGCTGGAGCCCTGGTACACGCGCCGGTCCAGGAACATTGGATACCGGTCAGGCTGCCCGGGAGCATAGGTATCGATCAGGACCGGTTCGCTCCAGCAGGCCACTCCGCCTGCGGCCAGGATTTTCTGCTGGTCCTGCGGGGCACCGGGCAGCACAATCGTGCTCTTGGCGTCATTCGTCACCACTACAGGCTATGAACGGCGTTCACTCATTCCCATGGCTTATAACGGCACAAGTATGGACGATCGTGCACTCAGTGGTGCAGTTCCATCCGCTGCAGGACGGTGGCGGAAATTTCCTCCACGGACATCGAGGCGGAGTTCACGAACGGAATCGAATTCACCCGGTACATGTCCTCGGCATTGCGCAGCTCGAACGTGCACTGGTTCAGTGAGGCGTAGTTGCTGCCCGGGCGCCGCTCCTGGCGGATCTGGCTCAGCCGCACCGGCAGCGAGGTCAGCCCGAAGCACTTGCGCGCGAACGGCAGCAGGGGCTTGGGCAGGGACAGGCTTTCGAAATCCTCCTCCACCAGCGGGAAGTTGGCGGCGAGGATGCCGTGCTGCAGGGCCAGGTACATGGTGGTGGGGGTCTTGCCGCAGCGCGACGGGGCGATGAGGATCAGCTCGGCACGTTCCAGCGCACGGAGCGACTGGCCGTCGTCGTGCTCTATGGCGTACTCGACGGCGGCCATGCGCGACTGGTATCTCACGGCGTCGCCCAGCCCGTGGGCCTGGCCCGGCTGGCCGCTGGCGGAGGCATGCAGGGCCTGCTCCAGCTGGCCGAGATGCGTCCCGATCAGGTCGAAGAAATGCCCGCGGCTGCGGGCCAGGACGGCGCGGACGTCAAGGCTGACCGTAGTGGAAAAGACGATGGGCCGGGGGCCGGCGGCGGCAACACGGTCAATGACGGCCACTACCTCCTGCGCCTGTTCCACGGTGGTGATGAACGGGATGCTGCGGCGTTCCAGGTGCTGGGCGGGAAACTGCGTAAGCAGGGTGTTGCCCAGCGTCTCGGCGGTGATGCCGGTGCTGTCGGAGAGGAAGAACACCGTGGGGACGGACGTGCTGCCCGTCCCCACAGTGTCCCGCCAGGGGGTGTCCGGCATTAGACCGCCGGCTGGTTGCTGGTGCGGGCCAGGCGCAGCCACGTTTCCGTCACGGCGTCCGGGTTCAGCGAGATGGAGCTGATGCCCTGGGCCAGCAGCCACTCGGCGAAGTCCGGGTGGTCGCTGGGGCCCTGGCCGCAGATGCCCACGTACCGGCCCTTGGCGCGGCAGGCGGAGATGGCCATCTCCAGGAGCTTGGTGACCGCCGGGTTCCGCTCGTCGAAGCCTTCGGCCACCAGCGCCGAGTCACGGTCCAGGCCCAGGGTGAGCTGGGTGAGGTCGTTGGAACCGATGGAAAATCCGTCAAAGTACTCCAGGAATTCGTCGGCGAGCAGCGCGTTGGCCGGCAGCTCGCACATCATCACGATTTCCAGGCCGTTCTCGCCCCGGGTCAGGCCGTTGGCGGCGAGCAGCTCGGTGACGCCGCGGGCCTCGGCCAGGGTGCGGACGAACGGGACCATGATCTTGATGTTGGTCAGGCCCATCTCGTTGCGGACAAACTTCAGGGCCTCGCATTCGAGCTCGAAGGCCTGCCGGAACGAGTCCGAAAGGTACCGGGACGCGCCGCGGTAGCCGATCATGGGGTTTTCTTCAGACGGCTCGAACGCGGGGCCGCCCAGCAGGTTGGCGTACTCGTTGGACTTGAAGTCCGAGAGCCGGATGATCACCGGTTCCGGCGCAAAGGCCGCAGCGATCGTGGAGATGCCTTCGGCCAGGCGCCGCACGTAGTAGTCACGCGGGCCGTCGTAGGCGGCGGTCTTTTCGCGGATCTGCCGCACGGTGAAGTCCGAGAGCGACGCGGGGCGTTCGATTTCCCCGGCCACCGCCAGCAGGGCGTTGGGGTGGATGCCGATCTGCCGGTTGATGATGAATTCCAGGCGGGCCAGGCCAACACCGTGGTTGGGCAGCTTGGAGAAACTGAAGGCCTGCTCCGGGGTGCCCACGTTCATCATGATCTTGACCGGGGCCTCCGGCATGGTGTCGAGGCTGGCCTCCTGCAGGGAGTAGTCCAGCAGCCCCTCGTAGACGAAGCCTGCCTCGCCCTCGGCGCAGGAGACGGTGACCGGGGTTCCGTCCTTGAGGACCTGGGAGGCCTTCCCGGTTCCCACGACGGCGGGGATGCCCAGTTCGCGGGCGATGATGGCCGCGTGGCAGGTGCGTCCGCCGCGGTCGGTGACGATGGCGGCGGCCTTCTTCATGATCGGTTCCCAGTCCGGGTCCGTCATGTTGGCCACCAGCACGTCGCCGGCCTGGAAGGAGGCCATCTGGTCGATGGAGGTCAGCACGCGCACCTGGCCGGCGCCGATGCGCTGGCCGATGGCGCGGCCCTCGGCCAGGACGGCGGAATGCTCGGTGAGGGTGTAGCGCGAGATGGTGCCGGAGGCCTTGCGGGACTCGACCGTTTCGGGGCGCGCCTGCAGGATGTACAGTTCACCGTCCACGCCGTCCTTGCCCCACTCAATGTCCATGGGGCGGCCGTAGTGCGCCTCGATGGCCAGGGCGTGGCGGGCCAGCTCCTGGACCTCGTCATCGGTCAGGCTGAAGCGGCGGCGCAGGTCCTGCGGCACGGGAACGAAGTCCACGGTCCGGCCCACTTCATCGGAGTCGGTGTAGATCATCTGGACGGCTTTTTCGCCGAGCCCGCGCTTGAGGACGGCGGGACGCCCGGCTGCCAGGGCAGGCTTGTGGACATAGAACTCGTCAGGGTTCACGGCGCCCTGGACCACGGCTTCGCCGAGGCCGTAGGACGACGTGATGAACACGGCGTCGTTGAAGCCCGATTCGGTGTCCATCGTGAACATCACGCCGGAAGCTCCGACGTCGGAACGGACCATCCGCTGGATGCCCGCCGAGAGTGCCACCTCGGAGTGGGTGAAGCCGTGGTGCACGCGGTAGGCGATGGCGCGGTCGTTGTAGAGCGAGGCGAAGACGTCCTTGATGGCGAGCAGGACGTTGTCCACGCCGCGGATGTTCAGGAAGGTCTCCTGCTGGCCTGCGAACGAGGCGTCGGGCAGGTCCTCGGCCGTGGCGCTGGAGCGGACCGCCCAGGACACATCGGCGCCGTGGCTGCCGGTGAGGCGCTCATAGGCGGAGCGGATCTGCTCTTCGAAACCCTTCGGGTAGGGGGTCTCCCGGATCAGGTCCCGGATCTGCTTTCCCACAACCGTCAAAGCGGCCACGTCGCCGCTGTCCAGGTCTTCGAGAATGCCTTCAATCCGGGCGTCAAGGCCGGACTCGGCGAGGAATCTTCTGTAGGCATCGGCTGTGGTGGCGAAACCGTCCGGTACTTTTACCCCTGCAGAGGCAAGGTTCCGGACCATTTCTCCGAGCGAGGCGTTCTTGCCGCCAACCTGGTCGAGGTCGGACAGGCCGAGGTCAGAAAACCAGAGAACGTCAGTCATAAGTGGTGTCCCTCCATTGGGCACGCGCTGACAAGCGCTAATCAAAGATGTGATGCAAGGTTTGTCAGGAGTGCGCCAAAGAAGCAAATGGATGTGACCCACGCAACAACCGGGGGACGTAATGAAGTGTCACCCAGGGAGGGGCACTTGCATGGGGGTTGTTTCTTGTGCCGCCGCCGGACCTACGCTTACCCGCTGGCCCATCGCGGCCGACCGGGCCGCGGCGACGGCCAGGGCGAGTGCGGCGCGGCCGTCGTGCAGCGAAGCAATCGGGATGGCCTCGCCCCGGGCCACCGCTACCAGATGCTCGATTTCCCTGCCGTATGCCGTCGCGTACCGGTCGCCATACCACGGGGTGAAAGCGCCGCCGGTATTCGTCCCACCGCGGCCGGATCCCAGGACCAGGGTCTCCGTGGCGTTCTTGACCGACAGCGTCCCGCGGGGGCCGGCGGCTTCCAGCCTTTGGTCGTAGCCGGAGGCGTTGCTGCGGGAGTTGAGGATGGTTATCAGGGCACCACTGCATGTAGCGAGGGTCACCACCGCCCCGGAGGCGTCGCCCAGCGCGGCAAGCTGCGGATCAGTCTCCTGGGTGGTCGCTTGGACGGAGACGATCCCGGGCACCAGGAACCGCGCCATATCCAGGTCATGGATCATCATGTCCCGGAAGAGGCCCCCGGAACCCGGGACGTACTCCAGCGGTGGTGGCGCGGGGTCGCGGCTGATGATGAGCAACTGCTCCACGGCACCGATCTCACCCCCCAGGATCCGCTCCCGGACAGCTGCGAAGGATGGATCGAACCGGCGGTTGAAGGCAACCACCACCCGGTCAGAGGCAGCCCCCACGGCGGCGATGCATTCATCCACCCGGCCCAGGTGGAGATCCACCGGTTTTTCCACCAGCACAGCCTTGCCGCCGTTGGCGGCCTGGACGATGTGGTCAGCGTGGAATCGGTTGGGTGAGGCAATCACCACTGCATCGACGCCTGGGTGGCTGAAGGCATCGTCGACCTCCAGGCAGGCGGTGCCGTAGGCCGATGCAAGGCCGGAAGCGCCTGACCCGCCCGCTACCGCGGCCAGGCATGCACCGGGAGTCAGGGCAATGTTCCGGGCATGGAGCGACGCCATCTTTCCCGATCCGATGACCGCTATCCGGACCTTGCCCGCAGTATTCAAGGGGACCTCCACAGGAAAAGGAGGGGGTGGCATCCGCTGGATGCCACCCCCTGCAACAGTTGAAGCGGTTACTGGCTGACCAGCGAGGACCGGAGGGCCGCATCCGCGTCCCGCAGGACCTTCGCCGCGACCTGGAGCCCCTCGATCCGGCCGAGCGACACGTCCTCGTGTTCGATGTTCACCAGCATCTCCGGGTCCACCTCATGCAGGGCCCGCAGGAATTCGGTCCAATAGGCGGTGTCATGGCCGCGGCCCAGGGCTACGAAGTCCCAGGCAGAGTCCTTGGGCCATTCATTGGCCCACTCATCCCCACCCAGGTTGGTGCGGTTTTCTTCGGGGGACAGCTTGCGGAAACTGTTGTCCAGCACACCGTACAGGGCTGCGTTCTCCTTGTTGACCCGGACGTCCT
This sequence comes from Pseudarthrobacter chlorophenolicus A6, assembly GCF_000022025.1. Classification (GTDB taxonomy): domain Bacteria; phylum Actinomycetota; class Actinomycetes; order Actinomycetales; family Micrococcaceae; genus Arthrobacter; species Arthrobacter chlorophenolicus. The sequence continues at coordinate 124,219 of NC_011886.1, read as the reverse complement.
TCGCCGCAGCCTGGAACACCAGCGGACCCAGTTCGCGGACCACGGCCACCGGGTCCATCTGCTGCCAGAACAGGTGCGAGGCATCCAGCTCCACACCCACGTTCGTGGCGCCGGTCAGCTCAACCAGCTTCCGGACGTCCGCCGTGTTGAACACCAGGTTCTGCGGGTGCAGCTCCAGGGCCACCTTGACGTCCAGTTCCCGCGCCAGTTGGTCGATCTCCTTCCAGAACGCCCCAGCGATCTCCCACTGGTACTCCAGGACGTCCAGCGCCGCGGAGTTCCACGCGTTCACGATCCAGTTGGGAACGGTCGCACCGGGCTCCCCGCCGGGGAGCCCGGACATGGTGACCACACGGTTCTGGCCCAGGCGGTGCGCCAGCCGGATGGACTGGCGGATGTCCTCGGCGTGCTTCTCACCGATCTCGCGGTTGGGATGCAGTGGATTGCCGTTGCAGTTCAATCCGGCAATGGACACCCCGGTGCCCTCGAACGTCGCCAGGTACTCGTCCCGGGCCGCATCGCTGGTCAGGATTTCGTCGATGTTGGGGATGTGCACCGGGGGCAGGAAACCGCCGGTGTTGATCTCGATGCCCGTCAGGCCCAGGTTGGCGATGACTTTGAGGGCCTCAGGCAGGGTACGGTCGTGCAGGATCGCGTTGTAGACGCCGAGTTTCATGATGACTCCTTAGGAAATAGGGGTTGGTTCTACGGCGCTGCCCTCACGGACCAGCGCACCGGTGTTGCCTGTCTTGAATTCCTCTTCGAGTTCTTCGAGGGACTTTCCCTTGGTTTCGGGCATGTACACCTTGAGGAACACCAGGCCGGCGGCGCCCAGCGCCACGAAGATGAAGAACGTCCCGGAAATGCCGATCTGGCTGACCAATACAGGGAAAAACAGCCCGATGAGGAAGTTGATGACCCAGAGCGCGAAAACGCACACGCCCATCCCCGCGCCGCGGAGCGTCAGGGGGAACATCTCGGAAAGCATCAGCCAGGTCACCGGGCCGATGGAGCCCTGCATGAAGGCCAGGAACGTCGCCATCAGGCCCAGGAACAGCACCGCCCGGAGCATGCCCGGTTCGGTCACCAAAGACACGATGCCGATCAGGAGCAGTGACGAGGACGTGCCGGCCAGGCCGGTGATGAGCATGGGCCGCCGCCGGACCCTGCCGAGAAGGGCCATGCCGGTGGTGGCCGCGGCCACGGACACGGCACCGTTGGCGATGGTGGCCCACAGCGCCCCGGTGGTTCCGAAGCCGGCTTCCGACAGGATGGACGTGCTGTAGTACATGATGGCGTTGACTCCGCTGATCTGCTGGATCGCTGCCATCCCCAGCCCCACAATCAGGATCCGTTTGGTCCAGGAGTGCGCGAGTAGTTCCCGCCATCCGCCTTTGCTGGAGTCGTAGTCCTCTCGCGCCATCCGGATCACGTCGTCGAATTCGCGCTGCAGCTCGTTTGCCGGCCGGACCCGGCGCAGCACGTCGAAGGCTTCGTCGCCGCGTCCCCCGGCCGCCAGCCAGCGCGGCGATTCCGGCAGCACCAGCGTCCCAAACCACAGGACGACGGCGGGAAGGGTGGCCAGTGCCACCATCCACCGCCAGATGTGGTCGTCGCCGAAGAACGTCCCCAGCAAGGCATTCGACACGTACGCGATCAACTGGCCGGAGACGATCATCACCTCGTTCTGCGTGACGATACGGCCGCGGTCCTTGCTGGATGCCATCTCGGCGAGATACACCGGCACCGTCACCGAGGCGCCGCCCACGCACAGGCCCAAAAGGAACCTGGCCACCACCAGGAGTTCGGTGGTGGGCGCGGCGGCCGCGGCCGCCGTCGTTATGAAGAATGCGACGGCGAGCCAGCGAATGGTGCGCCGCCGGCCGTTCCGGTCCGAGAGGCGCCCGGTGTACATGGCCCCGAACGCCGCGCCAAGCAGGAGCGCAGACGTGACCAGCCCTTCCTGCAGCGGGTTCAACGAAAGGTCGTCGCGCATGAACGGCAGGGCGCCGTTGATGACGCCGGTGTCGTAGCCGAAGAGCAGGCCGCCGAAGGTGGAGAAGAACGCGATCTTCCGCATGAACTTCCGTGGTGCGGCCGCGCCAGGGGTTTCTGTCCGGGCTGTCATCCGGTCACCCCGCTTACGCGAACGCCGGCTGCGGGATAGCGACGCTCCGGCCGCCCAGCTGCGCGGACTCGGTGACGGCGGCCAGAATCTCCATGTTGCGGACTCCTTCCTCGAAGGTGGCGCAGCGCGGCAGCGACTTCTCTGCCGGCAGTCCGGCCACTTCCTCAAGGAAGGCCCGGGCCTGGTAGCCGAACGCGTCGTTCTGGCCGAAGCCCACACTGGGCGCGTCCATTGCCAGGCCGCCGGCGATGTAGGGGTGCTCAGGCCCGAGGACCACCTGGCGGTAGCCGTTTTGAGCGGATGCACCTTCGTTGAGGAACAGTCCGATCTCGGCCGGGCGGCGCTGGTCGAAGAGTGCGGCGCCGTTTTCGCAGAACACCTCGAACGTCAGGGTGTTCGCGTGGCCGGCGGCCACGCGGGACACGGCGAGGCTGCCCACGCCGGTGGTGAACTCCGCGGAGAAGGCTGCAACGTCGTCGTTCTCCACGGGTTCAAAGATGTCGCTGACGGCGGAGTGGTCATGCCCCATGACAGCCCCAAGGGGCAGCGGGCGCTGCGGGATGACGGTGCTCAGCTGGCCGCCGCTTACGGACTGGATGTCGCCGCAGAGGAATTCGGCCACGTAGGCAAGGTGGCTTCCGACGTCGGCCAGGGCGCCGCTGCCGGCACCGCCCTTGTAGCGCCAGCTCATGGGGGCTTCGGGGCTGCATCCGTAGTCGGTCCAGTAGCGGCCGCTGAAGTGCAGGACCTTGCCCAGGGTGCCGGACCGGATGAGGTCGCGGATGTAGGCGATGCCCGGCGTGCGCCGGAACGTGAATCCGATGCGGCCCAGCGAGGAAGCGTTGCGGGCGGCTTCGGCCATGGCCCGGGCGTCCTCCATGGTGTCGCTCAGCGGCTTCTCGCAGAGGACGTGCTTGCCGGCGGCCAGCAGGCCCTCGACAACCTCGCGGTGGAGCTTGTTGGCGATGACCACGCTGACCACGTCGATGTCGTCCGCCTCGGCAATGGCTTGCCAGGAGCTGTCGTGCCGGTCGTAGCCGAAGCGCTTGGCCGCGGCGGAACCGAATTCTGCGTTGACGTCCCCGATGGAGACGAGGCGGATCTCCGGCAGGTCCGGTGAGTAGAGAGTGGATGCGGTGCGATAGGCCGCTGCGTGTGCCTTGCCCGCCATGCCGGCGCCGATGACTGCGACGCCCAGGGACTTGCTCATGTGTTTCTCCTTTGAAAACCTGCCCGAGCCGTGCCGCTCGGGTGCCGGGGGAAGCCGGAAAGTTGTACGCTGTTTGGAGCGCTCCATAAAACTGTAAGGACCACACTTTGTCCTGTCAATCCCCTATGGAGCCGTGATGGAATGGGATGATTGCACGGTGAAAGCTTCAACGGATTCAGCGTCCGCCCGGCCAACGATCTACGACGTCGCCCACCGGGCCGGCGTGTCCAAATCCCTGGTGTCGCTGGTCCTGCGCGGTTCGCCGAATGTCAGTGACCCGCGGCGCGAGGCGGTGCAGGCCGCCATCGACGAACTGGGTTACAGGCCCAGCCGGGCAGCGAGCGCCCTGGCCGCAAACCGGACGCAGAGCATCGGCCTGCTCATCGACGACTTCCACAACCCGTGGTTCGTGGAAGTCCTCCGTGGTCTCCGTTCCGTGCTCGACCCGGCAGGCTGGAACATCTCGGTGGCGGACCTCCAGCTTGAGGCGCTGTCCGGCCGCAACCCGCTGGACGGATTCCTGGCGATGCATGTGGACGGCCTGATCATCGCGGCGGAACCGCATGCGGCCCCTCCGCTGCGGAACCTGGATGTACCTTTCGTGGTGGCCGGCGTACGCGAGCTCGACTCCGGGCCTGCCGACGTGGTGGCCAGCGACGAGGTGCAGGGCGCGGGCCTCGCCGTGGAACACCTGGTGCAGCTGGGCCACCGCCGGATCGCCCACCTGAGCGGCACCGGCGGGTCCGCTAAGGCCCGCCTCGACGGCTATCTCCGATCCGTCCGGGCCGCGGGGCTGGAGCCCCTCGTGGTGGGTGAATCCGGGGACACCACCGAGGAGGCCGGCTACACGGCCGCGCGGGAGCTGTTTAGCGGACACGACGGCGTCACGGCCGTTTTCGCCGCCAACGACACCATGGCGCTCGGCGCCCTCGCCGCACTGAAGGAACACGGGCTGCGGACTCCGGAGGATGTCTCGGTGGTGGGCTATGACAACACCCCCCTGGCGGAATCGCGGTACCTGGACCTGACGTCCATCGACAGTCACAACGCATCGATCGGCAGTGAAGCCGCCCGGGCCCTGCTGGGCCGGATCGCCGAACCCTCGGCCCCGCGGCGGCAGCTGCTGTTGGCGCCGTCGCTGATGGCGCGCGGTTCAACGGCGGCTCCGCCGTCCTGACCGATCTTCTCCGGGCCCGGCGTCACCGCACGCGCCGCAGCCCGCCGTCGTCCACGACGACGGCGGGCACTTTAGGTACGGCGCCGTTCAGCCGGCAGCCTTGCCGGTAACGGAGGCCGTTTCGGCCTTGACCTCCTCAAGGGTGTCGCGGTGGCCGCCAAGGGACTCGAGTTCGTGGGCGAGCTCGGCCAGTTCAGCGCCGCCGGCCATCTGGGCGGTGAGCTCCTCGAGCGTGATGTCTTTCTTGTCGTAGTACCCGATGGAGCGCCCGCGCTTGAGAAGGAGGAACCTGTCTCCTACCGGGAAAGCGTGGTGCGGGTTGTGGGTAATGAAGATGACGCCCAGGCCGCGGTCGCGGGCCTGAAGGATGTAGCGGAGCACCACTCCGGACTGCTTGACGCCCAGGGCAGCCGTCGGCTCGTCCAGGATCAGCACCTTGGCGCCGAAGTGGACGGCCCGGGCAATCGCCACGCATTGGCGTTCGCCGCCGGACAACTGACCGATGGGCTGCTCGACGTCGCGCAGGTCGATGCCCATGTCCGCAAGTTCCTTCCTGGTGACCTCCTTCATCTTCTCGACGTCCATCCGCCGGAACGGGCCCCTTCCGGTGGTGAGTTCTGAGCCGAGAAAGAAGTTGCGCCAGATGGGCATGAGGGCGACCACGGCGAGGTCCTGGTAGACGGCGGCGATGCCGGCATCGAGGGCCTCGCGGGGTGAATTGAGCTTGCGCTCCTCACCCATGATGGAGAAGACGCCCTGGTCATGCTGGTGCAGTCCGGCGATGATCTTGATCAGCGTTGACTTGCCGGCCCCGTTATCGCCCAGGACGCAGGTGACGCGGCCGTTGTCCACCGCCATGGTGACGTCCCGGAGGGCGATGATGTTTCCGTAGTGCTTGCCCACGCCGTCGAGCTGGAGCAGGTGCACCGCGCGATCGGTGAGCGGGTCGGTCTCGCCCTGGAGCAGGGTTTCGTTACTGATCCGCGCCCGTTTGCCGGCGGCCGGGGCGGAGCTGTGGTTTGTTTCGGCGGTCATGTCCCACTCCTACCTAAGGTCCGCGCGGCGTTTGACGATGAGGTTGACGATGGTGGCCAGCAGCAGCATCAGGCCCAGGAAGAACTTGAACCAGTCCGGATTCCATTGCGCGTACACAATGCCCTTGTTGGCCATACCGAAGATGAAGGCTCCAATCGCTCCGCCCACCGCCGAGCCGTAGCCTCCTGTAAGGAGGCAGCCACCTATGACGGCGGCGATGATGTAGAGGAACTCGTTGCCCACGCCCTCACCGGACTGGACGGCGTCGAAGGCGAACAGGTTGTGCATACCCAGCACCCAGCCGCAGAAGCCGACCGCCATAAACAGGCCGATCTTGGTCCTGGTGACGGGGACGCCCACCGCACGGGCCGCGTTGGCGTCGCCCCCCACAGCGAAGATCCAGTTGCCCACGCGGGTGCGCAGCAGCACCCAGGACGCCACGGCCACCAGCACGATCCAGAAGAAAACGGTGACCTTGATTTCGACGCCGGCCAGGGTCACCGAGGAGGCGAAGATGGCGCGGGCGGAGTCGAAGCCGTCCATGTCCGCAATGGACGGCGAAGAGACTCCGCCGCCGATGGCGCGGGTGAGGGCCAGATTGAGGCCGGTGAGCATCAGGAATGTGGCCAGGGTGACGATGAAGCTGGGCAGTTTGGTTTTCACCAGGATCCAGCCGTTGATGAAGCCGATGCCCAGCGAAACCGCCAGGGCCAGCAGCACGCCGACCCAGATGTTCATGCTGAAGTACCAGCTGAACAGGGAGGCCGTCAGCGCCGAACTGATGACGGCGACGCCGGTGGAGAGATCGAATTCGCCGCCGATCATCAGCAGGGATACGCCCACGGCCATGATGCCGATGGTCGATGCGCCGTAGAGCACCGTGGCGAAGGCATTGGGCTGCAGGAAGGTGCCGGAGACCGACGAAAAGAAGATGAAAAGGACTACGGCGCCCACCAGGGCACCCACCTCGGGACGGCCCAGGAGTTTCTGGAACGGATTGCGCCGCCCCACCCGCTCGTCAATGACCGGAGGTGCCGCCAATGCTGTCTGTGTCATGGGAATACTCCTAGCGGATGCCCGCGTCGGCAAACTTTTGCACGGACGCAACATTGGCTTTGTCCACGATGGTGGGACCGGTCAGTACCGGCTGGCCGCCGCCGATCAGGAAGCCGCCGCGCTTGAACTGCCACAGCGCGTCGATGGAACCGTACCCCTGAAGCCAGGGCTGCTGGTCCACAGTGAACAGCAGGGACCCGTCCGCGATCTTGCCGGCCAATTCCTTGTTCAGGTCAAAACTTGCCACCTTGGCCTTGCTGCCGGATTCCGCAACGGATTTCAGCAGCGTCAGCGTGATGGGCGCGCCCAGGCCGATAATGACGTCAGCATCCTTTGAAGCCTGCAGCTTGGCGGTGGACGTGGAAGCCACGGCCGTCATGTCCGACCCCGTGACGTAGAGGACCTCGGTGCCGGGGACCTTGGCCTTCACACCGGCGCACCGGCTTTCCAGGCCCACGTGGCCCTGGACCTGGATAACGCAGATGGGGTGGCTGAAGCCCTGGTCCGCAAGCTTCTGGCCCACGGCCTCGCCGGCCAGCTCGTCGTTGGAGCCGAAGTGCGTGAAGGCACCGAGCTTCTGGGAAACGTTCTCGCCCGCGTTCAGGCTGACCACGGGGATTCCCGCGTCGGTGGCCTTCTTGATGGCGTCCTTAAGTGCCTCTGGCGTGGCCAGCGTGACCGCGATGCCATCCACCTTCTGGTTGATGGCCTGTTCGATCAACTGCGATTGCCTGCCGGCCTCCGGATCGTTGAGGTACTGCAGTTCCACATTGTCCTTGGCCGCAGCCTCCTCTGCGCCCTTGCGCACGATGTCCCAAAAGGTATCTCCTGACGGCGCGTGCGTGATCAGGGCGATCTTCATGCGCTCGGTGGCGGCCACCTCGCCGGCCGAGCCGTTTCCGGCGGTGTCAGGGGCGCGTCCGCCGCTGCTTGAGCAGGCCGTGAGGGCCAGCATGGGAATGGCGACGGCAGCAACGGCGGCGCGTTGCCAGGAAAACTTCTTCACGGGTGATCTCCTTCGATCATCTGATGCGTAAGCCCGCCGGGATGGGCGGGGTATGCCCGGGCCCGGTTAGCGTGATGTGCCCCACATTTGGAGCGCTCCATGAAAGAATAAGAAGAAAAAGTTTGTCCTGTCAATAGGTGTCGTGTCCGTTAGGGGACCCCGACCTCGACGGTACTTCCGGCCAGCGCGCTCTCCCGGGCCGCGTCAAGGACCTGCAGCGTCCGGATGGCCTCCCCGGCAGGCACCGGCGCCGGGCCGCCGTCGCGGATGGCTTTCGCGAAGGCGCCGTACAGGTCCTGCCAGCGGCCCTGCAATGAGGGGATGCGCTGCCGCCCTGAAGCGGTGGAAAGGATGGGCCAATGGCCACGGTCTTCGTACCCCCAATCCTCCGGCTTGGCCGCGGGTCGCAGTCCGGACAGGACGGCGGCCGCCTGGACATCCGAGGCGAGGGACAGGTAGCTTCCCTTGCTGCCGTAGGCACGCAATTCCCTCGCCTCCGCATGATTGGCCTTGCTGGCCTCCGCGTAGGACCGTGCGCCGCTGGTATGGACCAGGTCGAGAGTGAAGCCGGCATCTGTGCAGCCGGAATCCGTCTCCACCCAGTCCACGTGTGCATTGACAGACCGCACAGGGCCTAGAAGCCAGATCAACTGGTCCACCAGGTGGCTGCCGAGATCAAGCAGCAATCCGTCCGCGGCTCCGGCCGTGAGGGAGCCGGGGTTGTGCTGGTCCATCCTGGAGTAGACCCGCCAGAGCTTGCCCAATCGGCCTTCCGAAAGCACTCCGGCAAGCGTCCGGGCATCCGCATCCCAGCGCCGGTTGTGGTAGGCGCTGAGCACTACGCCAGCCCTGTCCGCGGCAGCGGCAAGCTCGCGGCCCTCGGCGGCCGACGGCGCGAACGGCTTGTCCACCATGACGTGCAGGCCTGCCGCGATGGCTTGGAACGCCAGCTCCGGATGGGTGCCCGGCGGCGTGGTGATGGTGACCGCGTCAACGCCGGCGGCGACCATGTCATCCAGCGACCCGAACACCGGCACACCCGGCCAGTCCGCCGCCACCTCAGCGGTGCGCTCCGTCGAGCGGGTCACCACACCTGCGAGGGTGATGCCCTGTGCGGCCTCGATGAACGGGGTATGGAAATTCCTGCCGCCCGTCCCGTAGCCGACGACGCCAATACGTAGATCACTCACTTTATGCCCTCCAAAACTCCTGCAGAATGCATTCATTATGGAGCGCTCCAATAAGGCGCCGCCAAATATTTCACGTAAAGTCCGCAGGATGGGCACGCAGTCCGGCGCTGGCGCTCAAATGATCAGCGCTCGGGGGAAGCAGGGCAACCCACGGCCCGGCCGGTCCCCCGCGGCCGGCAGGGGCTAGGCTGCGAGCCGCGTGTCCGCCGCCGTGGGAACGGAACCCACCACGGGCAGCGACCCGGTGAGGGCCTCAACAGCCTCAACGACGGCCATCTGGCCGGTGGAATCGGGAACGCCGGGATACTGCACGTGCGCCTCAGTGGGCTGAACCGGCGCGTCCACCTCACGCATCCGGACCAGCGCAACGGCCGAGATCAGGAACCACGCCACGTTGGTGACCACGGAAGGCCATGCGCCGTGCAGGGTGCCGTTGATGATGAAAGCCACGGATCCGAAAAGGTTTGCCGTCTGGAAGCCCTTGCCGGCCTTCAGCCAGCCCATGGAAACGGAGAGGTAAGCACTGAGAATCGCCACAGCGCCCGCCCAGCCGGCAATTTCCCACAGCAATTCCATGGCGTCCTTTCAAGGGTTCCCCGCGCAGAATCCAGGCAGGGCTTAGGAGGGGTAAAACGGGGGTTGGTTTTGCCTGCTGCTGGATTCCTCAAGCCCTGTTCGGGCGAGGACCTCATGCTGGCCGGCGGGATAATCATACCCCGCCCCGGAGCGCCATTTTGCCACCGCAGCGGGCGCCCGGCTATGGACATCATCCCCGCTGCGTAGCACCATCTGAGAGTGACCTCCACGCCCGCCGATCCGTATCTGCGCGAACTCATCCAGCTAAGGCGCGTCAAGGACCGGATGGACCGGGAATACGCCCAGCCGCTGGACGTCGAATCGCTCGCCAGGGACGTCCCCATGTCCGCCGGGCACTTCAGCCGCCGCTTCAAACTCGCCTACGGGGAGTCGCCCTACAGCTACCTGATGACCCGGCGCATCGAACGCGCCATGGCGCTGCTGCGCAAAGGCGACCTGAGCGTCACCGAGGTGTGTTTCGCCGTCGGCTGCTCCTCGCTGGGCACCTTCAGCACCCGATTCAGCGATCTGGTGGGGATGCCGCCCAGCGCATACAAACAGGAAGCGGAACACCCCACGGCGGGCATCCCCGCGTGCGTGGAGAAGCAGGTCACCAGACCGGTCAGGAATCGAGAAGCACCCGCAGGGGAGGCGTTACTAGCATGACTGGCATGGACATCAACATTTCCTCAACCTTCCTTCCCGCTACCGATCCGGACGCCTCCCTGGCCTTCTACCGCGATGCGCTCGGCTTCGAAATCCGCAACGACGTGGGCCGCGGCACCATGCGCTGGATCACCGTAGGACCCGCTGGCCAGAAAGACGTTTCGATCGTCCTGCACCCGCCGGCTGTGGACCCCGGCATCACGGAGGACGAACGCCGCACCATCGCCGAAATGATGGCCAAGGGCACCTACGCCACCATCGTCCTCTCCTCCCCCGACGTGGACGCCGCGTTCGCCAAGGTGGAGGCGAGCGGGGCCGACGTTGTCCAGGAGCCCATCGACCAGCCCTACGGCATCCGGGACTGCGCCTTCCGCGACCCCGCCGGAAACACTGTCCGCATCAACCAGCAGCCGTAGGCTGATACCAACGACGGCGGAGGGAGGCTGCCCGCGCAGCCTCCCTTCAGCGCCGCCCAACGAGATGGAGGCTCGATGAGCACGGATACCGGCACCGACAACCGGGCGGCGGCGGCGCACGTCGCCGACAGCCACGACCTGATCAGCGTGCAGGGCGCACGGGAGAACAACCTCAAGGACGTCAGCCTGGAACTGCCCAAGCGCCGGCTGACGGTGTTCACCGGCGTCTCCGGTTCCGGCAAGAGCTCGCTGGTCTTCGCCACCATCGCCGCCGAATCGCAGCGGATGATCAACGAAACCTACAGTGCGTTCGTGCAGGGTTTCATGCCCAGCCTGGCCCGCCCGGACGTGGACCGGCTGGAGGGCCTGACCACGGCCATCATCGTGGACCAGGAGCGGATGGGCGCCAACCCGCGCTCCACCGTGGGCACCGCCACTGACGCAAACGCCATGCTCAGGATCCTCTTCAGCCGCCTGGGCAAGCCCTACGTGGGCCCGCCCACCGCGTTCTCCTTCAACGTGCCCACCCGCAAAGCCAGCGGCGTGATGAGCACCGAGAAGGGCGGCCGGGTGGAAAAGAGCATCGTCCAGCAGGCCACCTACCTGGGCGGCATGTGCCCGCGCTGCGAAGGCATGGGCAACGTCAGCGACATCGACCGGACCGCGCTGTACGACGATTCAAAGACCCTCGCCGAGGGCGCCCTGACCGTGCCGGGGTATTCGATGGACGGCTGGTACGGCCGGCTGTTCGAGGGCATGGGCCTGCCGATGGACAAGCCCATCGCGTCCTTCACCAAGAAACAGCTGGACACCATGCTGTTCGCGGAACCCACCAAGATCAAGGTGGAGGGCGTGAACCTCACGTTCGAGGGCATCATCCCCAAGATCCAGAAGTCCATGCTGTCCAAGGACGTGGAGGCCATGCAGCCACACGTCCGCCGCTTCGTGGAGCGCGCCGTCACCTTCGCGCTTTGCCCCGAATGCAAGGGGACCCGCCTGACGCCGGAAGCCCTGGGATCGAAGATCAACGGCAAGAGCATCGCGGACCTGTGCACCATGCAGATCAGCGACCTTGCCCAATGGATCCGGGAGCTCGACGAGCCCTCCGTCCGGCCGCTGCTGGCCGGGCTCCGGGACCTGCTGGACTCCTTCACCGAGATCGGCCTGGGGTACCTCTCACTGGATCGGCCCGCGGGCACGCTCTCCGGCGGCGAGGCGCAGCGCACCAAGATGATCCGCCATCTGGGCTCCTCCCTCACCGACGTCACCTATGTCTTCGACGAGCCCACCATCGGGCTGCACCCGCACGACATCGAACGGATGAACAACCTCCTGCTGCAGCTGCGGGACAAAGGCAACACCGTCCTGGTGGTGGAGCACAAACCGGAGACGATCGCCATCGCCGATCACGTCGTCGACCTCGGCCCGATGGCCGGCACCGGCGGCGGCGAGATTGTCTACGAGGGCGACGTCGACGGGCTGCGTTCCAGCGACACGGTCACCGGCCGCCACCTGGACGACCGCGCCCGGATCAAGGATGCGGTCCGGGCGGCTACCGGGGCCTTGGAAGTGCGCGGCGCCGCCACCAACAACCTCAAGAACGTGGACATCGACGTGCCGCTGGGCGTGCTGTGCGTGGTCACCGGCGTGGCCGGGTCCGGAAAGAGCTCGCTCATCCACGGCTCGCTGGCCAAGCGCGAGGGCGTGCTGGTCATCGACCAGGGCGCCATCAAGGGCTCGCGGCGCAGCAACCCCGCTACCTACACCGGGCTGCTGGAGCCGGTGCGCAAGGCGTTCGCCAAGGCCAACGGGGTCAAGCCGGCACTGTTCAGCGCCAACTCCGAGGGTGCCTGCCCCACCTGCAACGGCGCCGGCGTGATCTTCACCGAGCTCGGCGTCATGGCCACGGTGGAGTCCACCTGCGAGGACTGTGAAGGCCGCCGGTTCCAGGCTGCCGTGCTGGAGTACACGCTGGGCGGCAGCAGCATCGCGGACGTGTTCGACATGTCAGTGGACGCCGCGCTGCAGTACTTCGCCGACGGTGAGGCCAAGACCCCTGCCGCGCACAAGATCCTGGAACGGCTCGCGGACGTGGGCCTGGGCTACATCACCCTCGGCCAGCCGCTCACCACGCTCTCCGGCGGCGAGCGCCAGCGGCTGAAGCTGGCCACCCAGATGGCGGAGAAGGGCGACGTCTACATCCTCGACGAGCCCACCACCGGCCTGCACCTGGCCGACGTGGAGCAGCTCCTGGGCCTGCTGGACCGGCTGGTGAAGTCCGGGAAATCGGTGATTGTCATCGAGCACCACCAGGCGGTCATGGCGCACGCGGACTGGATCATCGACATTGGGCCCGGGGCAGGGCACGACGGCGGCACGGTGGTTTTCGAGGGCACGCCGGCCGATCTCGTGGCGGCGCGGTCCACGCTCACCGGGCAGCACCTTGCCGCCTACGTGGGCGCCTAAAGCCGACCCAGCGGTGGTTGAGCTTGTCGCCGGTGGTTGAGCCTGCCGAAACCTAGCCCTGCAGCTGCCCCAGGAAGGTGACCGTAGCGGCGGCGATCTGTTCCTGCGCGGCCTCGCGGCTGATGCCGGGGTCGCCGTCGCCGGGCTGCGCGCCGTAGTCGCCGAAGAAGGCGTGCACTCCGCCCTGGACTGCCGTAAATTCCGTGTCCGCGGGCAGGAGCTCCAGGGAGGCGTCGATCTTTGCCGGGGTGCTGAGCCCGTCCTTGGTGCCGGAAACCGAGAGGACCTTCAGACCGCTGCGGTCGCGGAGGGAATCCAGCGGGTAGGAGGCGTAGAGGACCAGGCCTTTGACGTCGGCGTTGCTCTGGGCAAACGAGGATGCGGCCACCCCGCCGAGTGAGTGGCCACCCACTGCCCAGGTGGTGATGTCCGGGTTGTCCGCCATCGCGCTGCGGGCCTGGTTGGCCTCCAGCAGGCTGAGCCCCAGCGGCTCCTTCAGGATGACCACCCGGACCCCTGCGCCGACGGCCGGGGCCAGGATGTCCTGGTAGGCACGCGCGTCTACCCGGGCGCCCGGGTAGAAGACCAGTCCCTTGGTAGGTGCCCGGCCGCCGTCGGGCGTCATGGTGATGGTGGTGTTCGTTTCGGTGACGATCAGGTCTGACGTGGGGCCGGCCTCCGCCGCCGCTCCCGGCTGGTAGGCAAACGGGTTGAGCCACGCCAGCGCCGCCACCAGCGCCAGGACGGCGATCCGCCCTGCCCACGCGCCAATGGCCCGCACCAGCGAACGGGGACGGGGTGAGTCCCGGCGGCGCCAGAGGAGGACGGCCCAGAAGAGTCCGACGACGGCGGCCGCGATCAGCAGGCCCGGCAGCAGCGGGTGCCCGCCCAGGACAGCCGGATTCGCCACCAGCATCCAGGCCGGAACCGCGATGAGCGCGGCAGCGCACACCGCCGAGGCCCAGTAGATCGCGGTCCGGCGCCTGGCGGGGGCAGCTGTTGCCGCCGGGAAAGAGGAGTCCATGGTTCCTGATCATTCCACCGGCGGCCTGTTTTCGTGGCAGGGCTGGCCTACGCTGGCCGTATGGCCGAAAAGTTCCGGTACGACGTCGAGATCCTGCACCTGCTGGTGTCCCCCGCGCACGCCTACTTCGGCCGGGCGCGGGACGGAGCCGCTGACGTGCCCACCGCTGATGCCGAGGTTGCCGAGGTGGTGGCCGGCAAGGGCATCGTGGGTGACAGGTTCTTCGGCAAGGCCGCGCACATGGACGCCGCGGTGACCCTGTTCGCCGTCGAATCGCTGGAGGCCATCGCGGCCGGGCTGGGGGCCGGACCCTTCAATCCCCTCCTGACGCGGCGCAACGTGATCCTCCGCGGGGCGCAGCTGCCGCCTCTGCTGGGGCAGGACTTCACGCTGGAATCAGGCGGATCCTCCGTGTCCTTCTTTGGCGGCCGGCACGCCCAGCCGTGTGCGTGGATGAACGAAATGCTGGCGCCCGGGGCCCATCCGGCCATGCGGGGACGGGGCGGCATCCGCTGCCGGGCTGTCTCCGGCGGACAGCTGCACGCCGGACCGGCCGTGCTGGTCAGCCCGGTGCCGCTGGATCCGGCCAGGGCCGGGGAAGCCAGCGTTCTCCGGGCGTCCCGGCTGCCCTAAGTCCGGTTTTTTCTCATTACAGGTTTGTGCATTCATTAACCGATTGCAGAATTTTATTTACAACTTTGTCATACCGGGATAAGTTCTCTCCAGCGGACCACCCAACAGGTCCGCTTCACCCGAACCTACCGAGGACAGCTATGACATCAACCAGGACTCTGGCCACAAGCCTCATGAGCCTCACCACCGCAGCCCTGTTCGCCCTTTGCTCAGCTGGTCAGGCAACGGCGGCGCCCGCACAACCGGACAACAAGGATGTTGCCGGCGTCAGCAGCGCGGCAGTCACCGACACCAGCGGCGCCGACTACTGGACACCGGAACGCATGAAGTCGGCCATCCCGGCGGACGTTCTGGCAAAGAAGGCCGTGGACCGGCAGAAGGCCAGCCCGGCTGTCCTGCCGGAGCAGGCCAAGGGCCCGGAAACCAAGATCCAGGGCTCCGCACCCCAGATCCAGGCGAAGGCCAACGCCAGCGAAACTCCGGTGTCCCACATCGGCAAGGTGTTCTTCACCCTCGGCGGCACCAACTACGTCTGCTCGGCCAACTCGGTAGTGTCCACCAACCGCAACACCGTCTCCACCGCCGGCCACTGCCTCAATGAAGGCCCCGGAGCCTTCGCCACCAAATTCACGTTCGTTCCCGCCTACCTGAACGGCTCCGCACCCTACGGAAAGTGGACGGCCAAGGCTCTGTACGCCCCCACTCAGTGGAGCTCGTCCGGCAGCATGGAATATGACACGGGCTTTGCCGTGATGAGCCAGCTCAACGGCCGCAACCTGGCCGACGTCGTCGGGGCCTCCGGCGTGAGCTTCAATGCCGCCCGCGGCCTCGCCTACAAGGCATTCGGCTACCCGGCAGCGTCACCGTTCAACGGCGAATCACTGAAGAGCTGCTCCGGCACCGCCACCAACGATCCGTACAACCCCCAGTTCAACAGCCAGGGAATCCCCTGCAACATGACGGGCGGCTCCTCGGGCGGACCGTGGTTCATCGGCACCAGCTCCAGCGGCTACCAGAACTCGGTCAACAGCTACGGCTACGGCACCAACTCCACCAAGATGTACGGCCCGTACTGGGGTTCAGTGATCCAGCAGGCGTACAACACCGCGTCCTCAGCTTCCTAGGACGGACGGCGGGTCCCGGCACCGTCCGGGACCCGCCGTTTTGCGTTCAGGACGGACGACGGCGTCACGCACGGCACGCTTTCGGCCCGCCTCCGGTGCAAAACCCCGGAAACCCGGGGCTCCGGCGTCGTGCGTCCGGCAAAAGCATGCCCGGCGTGACGGCAAGCGGCGGCCCCCAAAGCGGAGGCCGCCGTCGTGCGTTCTCATCAAGCCTGCCCCGGCGTGACGCGGGCACGGGTCAGTCCAGTTTGACCCCGCGGAGCAGCACCATGCTCCCGCCCACCACCACCGCTGATGCGAGGAACACTCCTGCGGCCCCGAGGCCTGCCGCCACGACGCCGATGGCGCTCGGGAGCACCACCTGGCCCACGCGGTTTCCGGCGAGGCGCAGGGCGAGGGCCCGTCCGCGCTGACCGGCCGGTGCCTGCGACGACAGCCAAGACATGGTGAGCGGCTGGCCGATACCAAGGCCCAGCCCCAGCACAGCCATCACCACGAACAGCAGCCAGGCGGGCATGGGAATGGCCGCAGCGGCCAGGGCGGCCGTCGATAGCGCCAGGCTGGTGACCAGCAGCCGCATGCGGCCAATCCGCCGTGAAACCCGGCCCAGCAGGAGACGGGACACCATGGAGAATACTGCGCGGACGGTGAGCATTGCGCCGACGGTGGCCGCGGTGAGGCCCCGGTCCGTTCCGAGTGCGGGAAGGTAGACCATGGTCAGGTCCACCACGGCGAGGACCGTTGCGCTGGTGGCCAGGGCCCGGGCCACGCCGGGGGTCTTGAGCAGCGCGATGGCACTGCCCTTGCCCCCGTCCACTTCGCCGGCCTTCCTGGTGCCTCCGCTGACCTCGGCAGAGACCAGGAAGGTGTCAAGGAAAAGGACCGCGCTCATGACGACGGCCAGGAGGAAGATCATGTTAGTGTCCGGCTGGATCGAGTTGCCGCCCACCAGGGAAATTGCCAGCGGTCCCAGGGCCTGGCCCAGCGAGGCGGCAAACGTCAGGTATCCAAAAGCGGAGTCCATCCGGCTTGCCGCAGCGTTGTTCGCCACCACCGCCTGCTGTCCCACCACGCAAGCCAGCTGGCCGGCGCCCAGGAAGGCGGTTCCAATAACCAGGGCAGTGATGGACGAACCCCAGAACAGCAGGAACGCGGAGCAGGCAAGCACGACGCCGGACCCGATCGCCATGAGCCGCCGCTCACCCAGGCGGTCCACCAGTCCGCCCGTGGGAACCGCGAGGAGCAGGGGAAAGACTGCGTAGCTGGCCGCCAGAAGGCCCAAGGCAAAGCCCGGAACGTCCAGCTCCAGCGCACGGTAGGTGGCGGCCGGCCGCACCAGGAACGTGACGGCCTGGATCAGGGCTGAGTGCAGGAGCAGGGCGGTGGCCGAGCGCCGGCCGAGTTCTCCGATCATGAGCCGGCTCCGTTCTTGCCAGAGAGGGCGCGGACGGCGGCGTCGCGTGCGCCCATCACATGGTCAAAGGCCATTTTGGCTGCCTGCTCCGGGTCGCCGGTGGCAATTGCTTCAACCAGTGCCCGGTGCTGTGCCAGCGCCTGGTCCCGCCGCCTTTGGGTGCTGTTGGTGTAGTGCCGGTAGCGCTCCATCTGGCTGGACACCTGGTCGTGGAACCGCCCGGCCCACGAATTGCCGGCGATCACGGCGATCCTGGCGTGCAGGGCCATGCCCTGCCGCATGGCGTCGTCGGCAAACTCCACCAGCGCGGCGTTCCTGGCCAGGATCCCGTGGAGTTCGTCGAGGTCGGCGGGTGTCGCTTTCAGGCAGGCGTTCCGCGCCATGAGTGACTCCACGGCCGCGCGGACCTCGTACAGCTCCGAAATCTCTGCTTCGTCCAGCACCGGGACCACCACGCCGCCTGTGGGTTGCTGCTCCAGGAGATTCTCTGAGATCAGCCGCCTGATCGCCTCACGCAGCGGCGTCCTGCTGACCTGCAGGGCGGTGGCCATGGCCGGTTCGTAGATGCGCTCCCCGGGCTTCAGGTCGAGGCTGAGGATGCGCCGCTTCAGCTCGGCGTAGACAACGTGGGCGCCCGTGTTCCGGGCGGGAATTGCTGGCATGGTGGGACCTCCGCTTCTAAGCATACTTGTATACAACTATGCAGGCGTCCTGTTTCGGGCCACATCATGCGTGCAATCATGCGTGCGGGAGGCGGCAGAATCGGCGACAGCAGACAAAAAGGAGGGGACAGCCGGCGCGGTCTCCTCCCCGTGGACGGCACGCAAAGGAGGGGGCAGCACCATGCTGCCCCCTCCTTCGCGCCTGGCCCAGCGGCGCCGGCCCTTAAGGCTTTCCCGCCGCTGCGGCAGTCAGGCCTCTTAGGCCTTGTGAGCCTCCAGGTCCTCGAGCGACTTGCCCTTAGTGTCCGAGGACATCAGCGTGGCCACGGTGGCCACCAGGCAGATCACGAACGTGGTCAGCCCGATGGTGAGCGGCACGTTGGCGGTGCCCGGAGGGGCGATGGCCGTGAAGATGCTGGGGAAGAAGGACGCGATCATCAGGCCGATGTTCTGCGAGACGGCAAACCCGGTGACGCGGATGCGCATGGGGAACTGCTCCTGGAAGAACGTGGCGAAGGTGGCGTTCCACATCTGGAAGAAGATGCCCTGCACGATCACCACGGAGACGAACACCAGCGGCAGGCTGCCCTGTTCGATCGCCCACAGGTAACCGCCCACCATCACGCCGCCCAGCAGACCGCCACCGGCCATCAGCGTGCGGCGGCCGATCCGGTCGGACAGCGCACCGAAAAGCGGGATGGTCACGACGGCAGCGATGTTGGCCACCAGCGTGACCCACAGGAACTCGCTGCTGGAGAACCCGTTGCCGTAGCCCTTCTGGGTGGCATAGGAGACGCCGAAGATCAGGGTGGCCATGCCTATGACGTTCGCGAAGGTCATCAGGATGCACCGCACCAGGGCACCGGGGCGGGTCCGCAGCAGCTCCACTAACGGGAAGCGCTGCTTCTGCGCGGTGTCGCCGGATGTTGCAGCGTAGGCGGGCGGTTCCTGGACCCGGCGGCGGATGAAGTAGCCGGCAAAGATCACCACGGCGCTCAGCAGGAACGGGATGCGCCAGCCCCATGACGCAAACTGGTCCGCCGGGAGGGCCGCGGACAGCGGAAGCAAAACTGCGGTGGCCAGGATGGAGCCCACCTGGGTGCCCTGCAGGCTGAAGCTGGCGAAGAAGCCGCGCCTGGCATCCGGTGAGTGCTCCACGATCATTGCGCTGGCGCCGCCCAGTTCCCCGGCCACGGCGAAGCCCTGGATCAGGCGGAGGACCACCAGCAGGGCCGGAGCCAGGAGGCCCACCTGACCGTAGGTGGGGAGGAGCCCCACGGCGAAGGTGGCGAAGCCCATGAGCAGCATCGCGAAGACCAGCACGCTCTTGCGGCCCTTCCGGTCGCCGTAGGCGCCGAGGACCACGGCGCCGATGGGCCGGGACACGTAGCCCACCGCATAGGTGGCCAGCGAGGCGATAATGCCGACGGTGGGGTTCTCCGACGGGAAGAAGATGGTGGGGAATACCAGCGTGGCGGCCAGCGAGTACAGCGCAAAGTCGTAGTACTCAAGGGCGCTTCCGATCCACCCGCTCATCGCGGCCTTCTTGGGATCCCGCGGTCCGGACCCTGCCGCCCCGCTGGTGCGGACGGCGCCGGTGGTGGCGGCGCTGCTGTGGGTAGTGCTCATGTGCTTGTCCTTCGACTCCATTGGCAAAGAACCGGGAAGCCGGCGCTTTGAATCGATTCACAATCTTAGGACGTGACCCTCATTACGTCAATGGGCAAGCGTTATCCCAGGGCGTAGGCCGCACGCGCCAGGCGGATGAAATCAGCCACCGCGGGGGACGGATCGTCCCGCCATGACGCCAGGAAAACGTCGATCCGCGGGGCGTCGCGCACCGGCCGGTAGGCAATTCCCGGCCGGGGATTCTGCGCGGCCGTCGCCTCGGACGACATCCCCAGGGCCTTTCCCGTGGAGATCAGCGTCAGCCACTCGTCCACGCCCTGGACCAGCCGGAACCCGGCGGGGCGGGAGCCCTCAGGCCAGAGCTCCTCGCTGGTGGTCCCGGTGCGGCGGTCGACGGCGATGGTCCGGTCTGCGAAGTCGGCCATCCGCAGGAACCGCCGGCGGGAGAGGGGATCGCCGCTGGCCACCGCGGCGTACCGCGCCTCGGTTCCGATCGGCGTCGAGCTAAACCGGGCATCGGCGATGGAACGGCGCAGGACGGCAACATCGGCCGAGCCGTCGGCGAGGCCGCCGGACGGGGCGCTGGATTGGACCCACACCAGGGACACCTCGGGGTGGACCTCCTCCCACTGGCGCTGCAGCGCAATGGTGCGGCGGCCCAGCGCGGACCAGGCGTAGCTCACCCGCAGTTCGCTGCCATGGTCACGGGCCTCCCGCTCCAGCAGGGCCAGTTCGGCCAAGACGCTGCGGGCATGGGCAATGATCCGTTCACCCACCGGTGTGGGGGCGACGCTGCGCGTGGTCCGCTGCAGGATGCGAAGCCCCAGGGCGTGTTCCAGCGCCGCAATGGAACGTGAGACCGCTGCTTGGGAGGTGCCCAGCTCGATGGCGGCGTCCGTGAAGGTTTCGGCGTCTACGACGGCGACCAGAGCACGGAGATAGCGCAGCTCAACATTCATACGCTCATCGTATAGAAGGTGCGGCGCATGCATTTCTCAGGGCACCGGGCGCGGCCGGACACTGTGGGGATGGACGCTTCTTTGCTGCATGGCGAGGGGAAAACCCGCGGTGCGACCGGCACCCCTGGCGGGCCGCCGTCGTCGTTAGTGCGTGGCCTGCTGACCATGACCGGTGCAGGGCTCAGCAACCAGATCGGCGCCGGAATCGGTGCCCATGCCTTCCCGGTGATCGGACCGGCAGGGGTGGTGGCCGTGCGCCAGCTCGTGGCAGCGGCCGTGCTGGTCCCCGCGGCCCGGCCGCCGTTCCACCGCTTTACGTGGCGGCAGTGGTGGCCGGTCCTCCTGCTGGGCGCGGCCACGGCCCTGATGAACATCTGCCTGTACGTTGCCATCGACAGGATTGGGCTGGGGCTGGCGGTCACGCTGGAATTCCTGGGTCCGCTGGCGGTGGCGCTGCTGTCCTCACGGAGCCGCTGGGACCTGCTGTGCGGGATTGCCGCCGGCGTGGGCGTGTACGTCCTCGTGATGCCGGGGCCCGCGAGCGACCTGGCCGGGATCGTCATTGGCCTGGGCGGCGCGGCGGGCTGGGCGGCGTACATACTCTTGAACCGCGTGGCGGGCCAGCGGCTCCCCGGCCTGCAGGCTCCGGCAGCCGCCAGCCTTGTTTCGCTGGCGCTGTACGTGCCGGTGGCCATCCACCTGCTCGCCAGCGGCCGCTTCACCGGACAATCCCTGGCGTACGCCGCCGCGGCCGGAATCCTGTGCTCGGTGGTTCCCTACGCTGCCGACCTGATATCCCTCCGCTTCGTTCCTGCCGGCTTTTTCGGGGTGTACATGAGCATCAACCCGATCCTGGCGGCACTGTCCGGAATTGTGGTGCTGGGCCAGGTGCTGGTGCTCCACGAATGGCTGGGTATCGCACTGATTGTCTCAGCGAATGCCACGGCGATCTGGCTCGCGGGACGGCGTGGCCGGATTCCCGGTCGGACCGGGCAGCTGGTCAGCACCCGGCGGAACTGAAGCTCACAGGATGGCCGTGGCGTTGGCGGGCGAGCCCGTTCCTCCGGTGATGTTCAGCGGTTTGATGCTGATGAACGCGTCCCACTGGCCGGTGCTGCGCATGTGCCGGGCAAGCGGGCCCAGGCGCCACAGCTCACCCAGGGGCATGCCCAGCTTGGCAAGGAGTTGCTGGTGCATCATGCCGTGATCGTTGAACGCAGAGTCACGGTAGGGGCTGTCCGGGACCGCGGGCAGGCATTCGAGGGCGAAGTTGTCCGCTGCGAGCAGTGCCAGGCGGTGGTCCCAGGCCCACGCCACGAAGTCCTGCGACTGGGCGATTCCCGTGGCCTTCCTGCTGTCGCGCACTTTCTGCTTTTCCGCCGTCAGCAGGTCCAGGAACCATTCGCACCATCCCGTGTGCAGCAGCAGGATGTCGCCTGGGCGGAGGGTGGCGGACTGCGCTTCAAGGGCCGCGTTAATGAGATCGAGGCGCAGCGGCTCCCCTGCCGCGTGGTCGATCGGCGCGCCCCGGGCGGTGCGGTAGCCATCGAGGTCCACCAGCACCGCACGGCCAACGATCGGTTCGTCAGCCCATTCCTGGATGCCCAGGTCCGGGGTTCCCTCCACCACGCGGTCATCGGCGGTGCCGTTGTAGAACCCCACATCATCTGCCCGGCGGTGCCGGAGGCCGTCCACCTGGCTGGACCCCTGAAGGTAGTAGCCGTCCAGGAAATCGTCCCGATGTGCCGGGTGGGAGGAGTAGATGGTGTGCCGGGGCGCCCCACGCTTCAGGGACATTCCGGGGTCGAAGGCGTCCGCCGGGTAGTCGAGGCCAAAGACGGTTCCGCTGCGTATGCATTCCCGGGCATGAAGCAGAGACTCGGGGGTGATGAACGACGGCGTTCCTCGGGTTGGGCGCGGAAAGAGGCCCCAGGAGGTCCCGGCAAGGCTGCCCTCGCGTTGCAGGAGCCCGGCAAAGTCCGGATACATGCCGTCAAGGGAATTCATCGCGCGTCCGCCCTTTGGAACTGTTCCTGCGGCTGCCGGCGCTTGTAGCTCAGCAGGAACCCTGCCACGGCGCAGATGGACGCGGCGATGCAGATACGAGTCTTGATGGTCTCATTCAGCAGCGTGAGCCATTGGCCCTGGCCCGCTACCAGCGCAACGGCTTGGCCAAGTACGAAGAGGATGCCGCCGGCCAGCAGTACCGCCAGTGTCAGGACGAAGAGGACTTCGATGGCCCTTCGGAAGGAGTGCATGAATACTTCCCTAGATTGGCAGGATGCCGAGGATGATCAGGACGCCGATGCCCAGCAGCGGCAGGGCGTAATGGGTCAGGAGGCGGGCAAATGTTCTGAGCGGGTCAACGTCCGCGATGCCGCAGGCCACGTACAGCGGGGCGCCGCCGGGCGGGACGGCCGCTTCGCAGGACGAGAACACCAGGACGGCCACGGCAGCGGTGGTGGCCGGGACACCGGCGGCGACGAGCGATGCCACACCCACCGTTCCCACGGCGGCCATTGTGGCGGTGGCGGACAGCGGCGCCGCCACCGCGATGATGATCAGGCCGATCAGGATGGCCAGCAGCCACAGCGGCAGGTTCATCCCGTTCAGGAGGGTGGTCATCTGCTTGGGCAGCCCAGTGGCGGCCAGCGCGTTGGCCCCGGCGAACGCGAACACCACGGTGACGCCCACGATGCCGAACCGCGGTGCCGACTCCTGCAGGAGGTTCCACCAGCCCCTGCCGCTGCCCGGCAGGTTTTTCCGGCCGAGTAGGAGGCCAGTGATGATCAGGACCACCGGGATCCAGACGATGACGCTGACGGATTTGGTGACGTCACCACCGGTCCAGTCGGACAGGCCCTTGGCCAGCGCCCCCGTGGTGATCACCAGCGGGATGGCCACCACCACGAACAGCAGCAGCGTGGCCCAGCCGCGGCCGAACGCCGAGCGAATACTCAGCCGGTGCGCGGCGTCGAGCGGCGTCATCCCGCTCTTGCGGACCAGCAGCCAGGTGACCACCAGGCGGTGCAGGAAGCACCAGAGGCCGCCGAAGAGCAGGGGCAGGACCAGTGCGTTGATGTCCAGCAGCGGCCCCACCGTAGCCGAACCCACCAGGACGAACATCGAGGCGCTGAACGGGAAGGTGATGCCCATGCCGGCGTTGCCCGCCACCAGCGTGGCCGCGGACGGCTTGTCCAGCTTGGACTTTTCCATCCAGGGAATGGTCACCGAGCCCACCGTGGCGGCAATGGCGGCCTGGTTGTGCACCACACCGCCGAGGCCCGCGGAGGCCACCGTGGAAACCCATGCCGGACCGCCCTTGACCCCGCCGATCAGCGAGTTCAGCAGGTCGATCAGCCGGTCCAGGACGCCGGCCTTGTCCAGCAGGTAGCCCATGAAGACGAACGCCATGGTGGCGTAGACAATCTCGTCGGTGATGGCGTCGTACAGGGCATCCCAGCCGACGGCCGCGGCAGCGGCGCCGGTGAAGGGCAGTACGGCCAGGAAGCCCAGGATCATGGCCTCCCCCACGCTGCGCTTGACCACGGTGGTCCAGAGCAGGATGACGGCAAGGTAGGCGCCGAGTGCCCAGATGCCGATCATGCTGCTGCTCCTGATGGCCGGATGCCGGTTGGTGTGGAAATCACGTGTTACCCGTTCCTGATTGTGCCTGACTGCGCGGTCAGCGCAAGGCCGGTTCGGTGGCCTGCGCCATGCGGGCCAGGGCGGTGGCCGAGGCGGTGGTCATCTCTGCGGGGACGCCAAGGTCAGACAGGTAGCTGGCGGTGTCCTGCATTTCCTTCGACCGGCGGACCGCGTGCTTGGCGCTGCCGGTAAGGAACCGGTCGATGACGGCCTGGCCGTCACCGGCCAGCTGCCCCGCGATCTGGCCGCGGATCCAGTCCTCCAGTCCGGCCGCCCTGCCGGCGGTGACGGCTTCCACCACCACGGAGGCCAGGCCCTTCATGAGGACGCTGCGCAGCAGCTTGTGGGCCATCGCAGCCCCGGGCTCGCCGTCCGCGATTTCCACCTGCACGCCCAAGGGGACGAGCAGGTCGGCAACGGCCCGGGCGCCGGGACCGCTCACCATCAGCGGGGTCTTCTCCCCCAGCGCTGAGACGGGACCAAGGATGGCGACGTCGGCGAACGCGGCCTGGGAGGGCAGCTGCCCGAGCTCCTGCATGGCGCCCGGCGACGAGGACGTGAAGTCCGCGTAGACGCTGCCGGGGTCGAGCACCGGCAGGCACTCCCCGGCCACGCTGCGGGCGGCCGCGGCGCCGGTCATAACCAGCACAATGTCTGCTCCGGCGCATGCCTCGGCTGCTGTTGCGGCCCGGGTGACACCTGCCGGGGTGGTAGGGGCCACCGGGTCGAAGCCGGTGACCTTGTGGCCGGCCGCGGTCAGTGCCGCAGCGTAGGTGGCTCCGGCTTCACCGAGGCCGATGACGGTGCACGCTGTCATGGGTTGCTCTGTTCTTTCTGGTGGCGTTCGGGTGGTGGTTCAGTTCCGGGCTGCGACGATCGCCTGGCGGCGGTTGGTTTCGTCTGCGAAGACCGCTTCGGCAGCTTCGGCGACGGCGGCGGCATGCTCCCGGGGGATCACCACCACGCCGTCCGAGTCGCCCACGATCACGTCGCCGGGGAGGACCGGGACGCCGCCGAAGGCGACGGCGGTTCCCAGCCTGAACGGGCCGTCCTTGTAGGGACCGGCAGGCGAAGTAGCCCTGGCGAAGACGGGCATGCCAATCTCACCCAGCGCCTCGGCGTCGCGCGCTGCTCCGTCCAGGACGAAGCCGGCCACGCCGAGGTTGATGGCCCGCTCGCCGATCAGCTCGCCGAGGAGGGCGCGGGATTCGTCGCCGCCTCCGGCCACCACAATGACGTCCCCGGGACGGACCTGCTGGAGGGCGGCATGGATGCCCTTGTTGTCGCCCGGGCGGGTCCACACGGTGAACGCCGGCCCGGCAAGCTTTGCGCCCGGCCAGACGGCCTGGATGGCCGAATCCGCTACGCCAAGCCGGTCCATGGCATCGCCGATGTTGGCTGCGGGCAGCTTGGCAAGCCGTTCGATGGTGTCCCGGTCGGGGCGCGCAAAGTCCGCGCTGGTGGCGTCAATGGCTGGAGTTGTCATGATGGGTCTTTCCGTTCAGGGCGGGCAGGGTCAGTCTTTTTTCTGGACCAGCGGCAGGACTTCCTTGAAGTCCTCTTCCTGGCCGGCCCAGAACGTCTTGTAGTCGGCACCGTTGAGGTAGCTGGTCTGCAGGCCCAGGTCCTGCATCTTCTTCACCACGGCGGGGTCCTCGATGGCTTTCTGGATGGCGGCTTCGAGCTTTGTGGCAACGTCCTCAGGCAGGCCAGCGGGTGCTGAGTAGCCGCGGGCGGTGCCAGCGGTCAAGTCGTAGCCGGATTCCTTGAACGTGGGGATGTCCGGCAGGGAGGGTGCGCGCTCTGCGGACATGACGCCGAGGACGCGGGCCTTGCCCTGCTTGCTGAGGTCGTTCACGTCGCTGACGTTGGCCACGAGGACGTCCACATGCTTGCCAAGGAACGCAGTGGTGGCCTGCGAGGCACCCTCCGAGAAGTGGACCGGAGCGAATTCCGCGCCCGTGTTTTCCTGCAGCTGCGCCAGGGCAAAGTGTTCGCCGGTCTGGAGTCCGGTGGTGCTGGCGGTCATGGACTTCGGGTTGGCCTTGGCGGCATCCACCAGGTCCTTGATGGTCTTGTAGGGGCTGTCCGGCTGGACGGCGATGACGGTGGGATCGATGACTTGGCGGCCCAGCGGCTGGAAGCTTTCGCGGGTGTACTTGGCGCCGCGGGAGGGATCCAGGGGCGAGACCACTACCGACGGCGATCCGGTGGCGCCGATGGTGTAGCCGTCCGGCTTGGCGCTGGTGAGCTGGGTGTAGCCGATCTGGCCGCCGGCGCCGGGCTTGTTAATGACCTCCACGTTGGTGCCGAGTTCGTTTTCGAGGACCGGCTGGATGAGCCGGGCGGCAGTGTCCACTGCGCCGCCGGAGCCGAAAGCGACGATGATGTCGATCGATTTGCCCTTCTTCGGGAAATCGCCGGCGGCTCCGGTGGCTCCGGGGTTGGCACCGCAGCCGGTGAGTCCGATCAGGGATGCCGCGGCGAGGGCGGCGGCGAGGCGCATACGGGTCTTCATGGTTCTTCTCCTTTGAAGGTGGGGATTCGGGTGCAAGGGGGAATGCGGGGTTTAGGTTTCGGGGTCTTCGTTCAGGGCCTTGGGCTTGCGGAGCTTGAGCAGCGGGCTGAAGATGATCAGCAGTCCGAGCCCGATCAGCACCGCTGAGATGGGCCGGCTGGTGAAGATGCTGAAGTCACCCTGGGAGATTTCGAGGGACTCGCGCAGCGACCGCTCCATCAGCGGGCCGAGGACCAGCGTGAGCACCATGGGCGCCAGCGGGATGTCCAGGTGCCGGAGGGCCAGGCCCAGGAGGCCGAAGCCGATCATTACGAAGACATCGAAGACGCTGAAGTTGATGGTGTAGGCGCCAATCACCATGAACAGCAGGATCAGGGCGGTAAGGATCGACGACGGGACGCGGAGGATGGAGGTCCAGAGCCCCACCAGCGGGACGTTAAGCAGGAGCAGGATCAGGTTGCCGATGAAGAGGCTGGCAATGATGGCCCAGGCGATTTCGGAGTTCTCCGTGAAGAGGGTGGGCCCCGGGGTAAGTCCCTGCTGCAGGAACGCGCCCATCAGGACAGCGATGGTGGGTGAGGCCGGGATGCCGAGGGTGAACAGCGGGATGAGGGCCGCGTTGGCGTGGGCGTTGTTGGCCGTTTCCGGACCTGCAACACCTTCAATGGCACCCTTGCCGAGTTCGTGCCGGTTACGGGAGAACTTCTTTTCCGCGCCGTAGGACAGCAGCGAGGAGACGGAGCCGGTCATGCCCGGGATGAGGCCCAGGCCAAAACCGATACCTGTGCCGCGGGCCATGGCCGGGGCGCTGCGGAGCCATTCCTTGCCGGTGGGCAGCAGCGAGCGCAGGTTGGGTGCGTGCACCGCCGCAGGCTGGTCGCCCTTGCGGTAGGACAGGAGTTCGGAGAGGCCGAAGACGCCCACGATCACTGCCACGAAGCTGACGCCGTCCAGGAGCCGGTCCATGCCGAAGGTAAAGCGCGGCGCACCTGCCACGGGGTCGATGCCCACCATGGAGATCAGCAGGCCCAGGGCGCCGGAGATGACGGCTTTGACCATGGATTTTCCGGCGAGGGCCACCAGGAGCGAGATGCCCACCACCATCAGGGCGAAGAATTCCGGCGGCCCCACCAGCAGGCCGAGTTCACCCAGCGGTTTGGCCGCGGCCACCAGGCCGATGGTGGCGATGGTGCCGCCCACGAAGGACCCGACGGCGGCGATGGTCAGGGCGGCGCCTGCCTTGCCGATCTTGGTCATGGCGTAGCCGTCGATGGTGGTGATGGCGGAGGCTGCTTCGCCGGGGGTATTCAGCAGCACGCTGGTGATGGTTCCCCCGTAGGCGGTGCCGTAGAAGATGGCGCAGAGCATGATGATGGCGCCGGTGGCGTCCATGTTCAGGGTGAGCGGGATGAGCAGGGCGACGCCGGCCACGGGGCCGATGCCCGGCAGCACGCCGATGATGGTGCCCAGCAGGCAGCCGAGGAAGGCGAACAGCAGGTTCTGCCAGGTCATGGCGGCCGCGAAGCCGTTGAGGAGTTCGTTGAGGGTATCCACGGTCAGTGTCCGATCGCGTTCAGGGAGGGAATGGTGGAGACGGGCAGGGCGACGTTCAGGCCGTAGTTGAAGGCGTAGAACGCGCCGAAGCTGCCGGCCACCGCGATGATCAGCGAGGACACCCAGGTCCTGCGCCCGCGAATTTTCAGGTGGTACAGCAGGAAGGCGAACATGCTCAGCTGGAACCCGAGCAGGTCCATGACGGCCGCGAGGATCACCAGGCTGGCGACGACGGCGATTACGAGTCCGCGATCAACGCCGGCTGCCGTTTCACTGGGGCTGCGGAGTTCCTGAAGCAGCCAGAGGAGGGCCATGGCGGCGAGGACGGCGCCCATGGCGAAGGGGAAGAGACCCGGACCCGGGCCGAGGGACGTCCACAGCCCGAGGCTGATGGAGCTGACCAGGACGTAGACACCGACGGCCGCGAAGGCGCCGATTCCTGCCAGCACGGAAGGGGCCACCCTTGTTGCGTTTCCGTTCCCGGGTTTCGTCGTCACTGACTCCGTTGTCATGGGATTCCTTTTCACTGCGCGTCATTGCATTTCATAGAATGAAACTATATTGCGTACTGAGAAATAGTGACAGGAGACACAAGCACTGTCAAGCGCAAGGAACTTACATAGAATGAAAGGATGGCGACGACGACTCCCCCCACGGCCGGTCAGGCGGAAGAGGGCCCCAAGTCCTCGAACATGCGCTCCCTCTCAAGGGCCCTGGAGGTCTTTGCGGAACTGCAGCGGGCGGAGCGGCCGCAGCGGCTCAGCGACCTGGCGCGGAACTGCGGCATGAGCCTGCCCACCACGCTGCGGATCCTCCGGGTGCTGCAGGATTTCGGGATGGTGAGCCAGACGGACAAGTCCTACCGGATCGGCCCGGCCGTCCTGCCGGCCGCACGCAGCTTCCTGGAAAACGATCCCCTGGTGGTGGCGGCGCGCCCCATCCTGCAGCAGGTGGCCTCGCAGACCGGACTGACGGCGTCGTTGTACTCCCGGCTCGGCTTCGAGCGCATCCTGGTGGCGCGTGTGGACGGCGAGGCGCCACTGCGCTACGACCTTCCGCTGGGCAAGCGGCTCCCGCTGACGCTCGGCGCCGCGGGGAAGATCCTGCTGGCATCGGCGTCCGACGACGAACTTCAGCAGGTGGTCATGGCGGCAGTGGCGTCCGGCCAGGAAGACGCGGACCTGACGGCCGATGTCCTGCGCGGGCGTCTTCCCGAACCCGGGACCGACTACGCCTACTCCGCCGACGAGCGGGCCACCGGTGTCCTCTCGGTGGCCATGGCCGTACCTAACAGGACGGGCCGGCCCACCGAATCCATCTCACTGACCAGCCCCGTTGAGGCCGCCAGCGAGGCCACCCTGAAAGCCGGGGTCCCGGAACTGCGCCGCGCCGCCGGCCGCCTCTCCGAGCTGCTGGAGGGCTCCGTCTACTAAACAGCGCTCCGCCGTAAGACGTACGACGGCGTCACGCACGGCACGCTTTCGCCTCGCCATCCGCGGGGAAGCCCCGGAAACCCGGCCCTCCGCCGTCGGCCATCCCGCAAAAGCGTGCCCGGCGTGACGCTACCGCGCAGCCGAAGGTCCGAACCAGTTGCCGAGCGCCTCGGCGAGGCCGGACGCGGTTCCCTCCCCCACCCACGCCACGTAGCCGTCCGGACGGACCAGGACGGCCGACGGCGGGGCAACAGTTCCGAGGACCGGCAGCTCCCACTCTCCCCCGTAGGTGGCGTCCACCAGTTGGACCGCCGGCGGCAGGGGCGTGGCGTCAAAAGCGCCGGCAGCGCCAAGATTCAGCAGGACCGGGCGTGCAGTGTGCAGCAGCGCGAACATCCGCCGCGGGCCGGCCGGCGTCTCCAGGTCCAGGTCAGGCATCCGGCGGCCCAGCAGCGGGTGGCCCTCGCCGAGGTCGTATTGGACGTCGAGGGCTGACTGCATTCCGGCGAACCGGCGGCGCGGCTCCTCCATGCCCAGCAGCTCGGCCATGACCTCTCCGGCGGCGGCGATCCTCGGGTCCGGGCGGCGGAGCGCCGACTGGGCCATGGTGTTGCGCAGCACCCGCGCCGCCACGGGATGGCGCTCTGCGTGGTACGTGTCCAACAGGCTTTCCGGCGACGTCCCGTGAAGAACCTGTGCCAGCTTCCAGCCCAGGTTCACGGCATCCTGCACGCCGATGTTCAGGCCCTGACCGCCATCGGGCGCATGGATGTGCGCCGCGTCCCCGGCCAACAGGACCCGCCCCTTGCGGTAGGTGGCGGCCTGCCGGGTGGCATCAGTGAAGCGGGAAATCCACGTAGGACTGTGGGCACCGTAGTCGGTTCCGCACACGGCGGTGAGGGCCGCGCTCAGGTCAGCCAGTCCCGGCTCCCCGGCCCCCACGTGCTCCTCGGTGACCATGACCGCCACCGGGCCGCTGTCCGCGTACACCACCCTGCCGTCCTGGATGGTGTACTCCCTCCGGCCGAAGGAGTGGATGCCGAACGGATTCTTATGGACGCCAAACTCCGGCTGCCCGGTCATCTCCACCTCGGCGATCAGCGCACTGGTGGTGGGATCCCAGCCGGGAAATTCGATGCCCGCCGCCTTCCGCACCAGGCTGCGGCCGCCGTCGCACCCTACAACGAAGTCCGCCTGCAGCGTCCGGCCGTCCGCAAGGGAAACCTCGACGCCGGTGCCGTCCTGGGCCAGGCCGGTCACCTCGGTGCCGCGATGGAAGGCCACAGGCAGCTCCTCCACCCAGCCTGCCAGGATGCGCTCGATGTGGTTCTGCCACAGTCCGAGCCCGTACGGGTAGCGGGTGGGAAATCCGGTGAGGTCGAAGCGGGTGCCGGCGAACCCCGCCACCTGGGCCACCTGCCCTTCGGCAAGGAACCGCTCCGCGATGCCCCGCTGGTCCAGCACCTCAATGGTGCGGGCGTGCAGGCCACCTGCCCGCGCGCCGGCGAGCTCCTGGCCGGGGCGCCGCTCAACCACTGCCACATCCACGCCGGCGAGAGCCAGCTCACCGGCCAGCATGAGCCCGGTGGGCCCGCTTCCCACAACGACTACCTGGTGCTTCATCCCGGCGCTCCCCATCCTCCGTGGGGCCGCGCTGGTATGGCGGCCTCCGGCGAACGATTATCCGGCCCACCCGGGGCCTTGCCACAAGCCCCACCCCAGGCGATACATTGGAAATACGAGGAGATAAGCCCCCCTGTCAGGGCACAAAAGGGCCTGGGCGGGGTGCTGCAATCACCCCGCCCAGGCCCTGGTCATTTTTCTAGCGG
This sequence comes from Pseudarthrobacter chlorophenolicus A6, assembly GCF_000022025.1. Taxonomy (GTDB): domain Bacteria; phylum Actinomycetota; class Actinomycetes; order Actinomycetales; family Micrococcaceae; genus Arthrobacter; species Arthrobacter chlorophenolicus. Next base: position 92,866 of record NC_011886.1, on the reverse strand, counting down.
ATCGGCGTGGCCGGCCGTTCCCCGCTCAGCACGGCAAGGGCGTTGTCTGCAGCGAGCATGGCCATCGCGGTGCGCGTTTCCACCGTGGCGGAGCCGAGGTGCGGCAGCAGGACCACGTTGTCGAGCCCGAGCAGGCCAGGGTGGACCTGGGGCTCCTTCTCGTAGACGTCCAGGCCGGCGCCGGCGATCCTGCCGTCGCGAAGCGCGGCGGCGAGGGCTGCTTCATCCACGATCGGTCCGCGGGCGGTGTTGACCAGGAATGCCGAGTCCTTCATTGCCGCGAGCTGCTCGGCACCGATCAGGTGGTGCGTGGCAGGTCCGTACGGGCAGTGCAATGAAACGACGTCGGAAATGGCCAGCAGTTCGTCGAGTTCAACCCTGCGGGCGCCGAGTTCTCCGGCTATAGCGGGGTCGATTTCGCTGCGGGACTGGTAGACGATCTCCATGCCGAAGGCCTTGGCGCGGCGTGCGGTGGCCTGGCCGATGCCGCCCATGCCCACAACACCCAGGGTCTTGCCCTGCAGGCTGGAGCCCAGCAGGAAGAACATGCCCCACTTCCAGGCTTCACCCGAACGGATGAGCCGCTCCCCCTCACCGAGCCGGCGGGTGGCCATGAGGATCAGGCTCAGCGCGATATCCGCCGTGGCGTCGGTAAGCACGCCGGGCGTGTTCGTGGCGATGACGCCGCGTTCGGTGCAGGCCGGTACGTCGATGTTGTCGTAGCCGACGGCGACGTTGGCCACCACTTTGAGCTGCGGGCCCGCGGCGTCCAGCAGTTCGGCGTCAACGCGCTCGGTGAGCAGGCTGACGATGCCGTCCGCGCCCGCCACGCGCCGGAGGAGCTCCTCGCGACTGATGGACTCCGGACCCTCCCAGACGTCCACCTCGTGCTCGGCGCGAAGCTTTTCGATTGCTGCTTCGGGGATACGCCCCGTGACGACGACCCGGCTCATGCCGACTCGATCCACTGGTTCAGGCGGCCGAGGCCTTCGCGGATGTTGGCGACGTCGATGCCGGAGTACGCGAGGCGGATGTACTGCCGCTCTTCACCGGGCAGGCGCCTGCCGAAGTGTTCGCGGGTGCAGAAGGAAACGCCGGTCTTGTACAGCGCTTCGGTGGCGAAATCTCCCACGGCTGTGAAGCCCATCCGCTCCATGGCTTCCGTAACGTCCGGGAACAGGTAGAACGTGGACTGCGGCACGGCCACGTGCATGCCCGGGATGGCGTTCACGAGATCGCAGGCCGCATCCCTGCGTTCGCGCAGGATGTCCAGCATCTGCTGCACCGGCTCCTGGGGGCCGCGGAGCGCTTCGATGCCGGCCCACTGCACGTAATGCGTGGTGCAGGACTCGTCATTGGTGTTGAGCGTGCTCAGGACCTTGGCGATTTCCAGCGGCGCGACGGCGCAACCAAGGCGGGAGCCGGTCATGGCGAACTTCTTGCTGAAGGTGTACAGGATCACTGTGCGTTCGGCCATGCCGGGCAGCGTCGCGATCGACTGGGAAACGCCTTCGTACCGGGTTTCGAAGTAGGCCTCGTCGGAGAGGACCCACAGGTCGTGCTCCTGGGCGATCTGGGCGATGGCCTCCCGCTCCGCGGCGGTGGACTCGGCCGAGATGGGGTTCTGCAGGTCGTTGTAGATGATCGCCACCGTCTTATCGGTGATCGAGGCGCGCACCTGGTCGAGGTCGATCGCGAAGCCGGACTCGGTGGGCACGTAGCGGTAGGGCACCGCGTTGCCGCCGAGGTACTCGATCTGGGATTCGTAGATGGGGAAGCCCGGGTTCGGGTAGAGCACGTCCTGGCCGGGGTTCATGACGGCCTGGAGGAACTTGGTGATCACGGGCTTGCCGCCGGTCATCACCACCACGTTGTCGGGGGAGAACGTGATGCCGCGGCGAGAGCCGAGGTCCTCGGCAAGGGCCTCGCGCAGCTGGGGAATACCGGGGCCGGGGCAGTAGCCCGTGTAGCCGTCGGCAATAGCCCTGTTCATTGCCTCGACGATGTGCGGGGCGGTGGGGATGTTGATGTCGCCCAGGTGGAAGGGGTACACGAGGTTCCCCTGCGCCTTCCAGGACGCCGCGGCCTGCGCGACGCTGAAGGCAGTTTCCGTGCCCAGCCGTTCAAGACGGTGCGCGAGTTGCTGCATGCTGTTCTACTCCTCATCGAGATGACAATCATCCACTCCGGGCTCCGCCCATGGCGGGCGGGCCGGAATGCGTGCACGGCACGGCCAACCGCGACGGTTTCCCAAGGAGCAGGAAAACCGTCTGATATAGCTATGCGTATTAACTAATATATTAGGGTCTGCCGTGCTGCCCCACAAGAGGGAGTTCGCGGAAATACATCGAGAGCCGACCGGGACGTCCCCGATCGGCTCTCGAAACGGCGCCTGCAGCCGGATCTGCCGCAGGTTCGGTTGTGGTGGATCAGCGCGCAACCGCAGCTGGCTGCTCCTGGAATGCGGGGACGACGTGTTCTATGAAGAGCTCGAGTGAACGCTTCTTTTCCTCGTGGGTCAGGCTGTTGTCCGACCAGACGCTGAATTCGGTGACACCCAGGGCCTCATAGTGGCGAAGACGCTCGATGATCTCCTGCGGCGTGCCGATCATGGCCGTCTTGTGTAGGGATTCAGGGGTGAATTCCGGGCGCTCGGCGAACTTCTCCTCCGGGCTCGGCTCCAGGAAGCCGTTGGTGGGCGCAGTCTTGTTGCCGAACCAGGCATCGAACGTCCGGTAGAACTTGTTGATGCCTTCGGCCGGGCGGCGCCAGCCTTCGGGCTCATCCTCGGAGTGGACGTGGGTGTGGCGCAGCACCATCAGGTCCGGGCGGGGAACACCGGGGTTGCTTTCGACGGCGGAGTCGAACTTGCGTGCCAGGTCCTCGACTTCCTCGTCGCCCTTCATCAGCGGAGTCACCATGACGTTGCAGCCGTTGGCAACGGCGAATTCATGGGAGGAAATGTCCCGGGCCGCGATCCACATGGGCGGGGTGGGCTTCTGGACCGGCTTCGGGACGCTGGTGGAGGTGGGGAATTGCCACACGTCGCCGTCGTGCGCATAGTCGCCTTCCCAGAGCGCGCGGACGGCGGGGACAAGCTCGCGGAGGTGCTTGCCGCCGTCGACCGCGGACATGCCGCCCATCAGGCGGTCGAATTCGAACTGGTATGCGCCGCGTGCCAGCCCCACTTCCGCGCGGCCGTTGCTGATGACGTCCAGGAGCGCGCACTCCCCCGCCACCCGGAGGGGGTTCCAGAACGGCGCGATGATGGTGCCGGCTCCGAGCCGGATCTTCGACGTCTTTGCCGCAAGGTAGGCGAGCTGCGGCATCGGGCTCGGCGAGATGGTGTATTCCATCGAGTGGTGCTCGCCGATCCAGACGGTGCTGAAGCCACCGGCCTCGGCGATGAGGGCGAGCTCCGTCAGGTTCTCGAAGCATTCCTGGTGCGAGACTGACTCGTCCCAGCGCTCCATGTGGACGAAGAGGGAAAAGCGCATGAGTAACTCCTTCGTTCTGCGGCGGTGTCCGCCGCACGCGTGGTTAGTGGCTGCAGCTACTGGGCTGCAGCGTTGCGTTCGGCAATGGTCTGGTTGCCGCGGGACCAGTGTTCGTGCTCGATTTCGCGGATGATGACGGTGGTGTTCTCGGGTACGGCGCCCACTGCCTTCTCGGCTGCGTGGTGCAGTTCATCGATCAGCGAGCGGAGCTGTTCCGGGCTGCGGCCCCTGGCGATGGATACTTCAATGAGTGGCATGCGGGTTCCTTTCAGCTGCGCAGGACGAACGGATCGGAAACGGGGCCTTCATCCGTGTTGATCCAGACGCTCTTGAGCCGGGTGTATTCGTGCATGGATTCCAGGCCGTGTTCGATTCCGACGCCCGAGTTCTTGAACCCCTGCCGCGGACTCATCGGGGACATGGCGCGGTAGGTGTTGACCCACACCGTCCCGGCTTCCAGGCGGCGTGCCATCCGGTGGGCGCGTGCAAGGTTCTGCGTCCAGATGCCGGCGGCGAGCCCGTATTCGGTGTCGTTGGCCAGTCCCACCACCTCATCCTCGGAATCGAACGGCATGATTGCCGCGACAGGGCCGAAGATCTCTTCACGCACCACGCGCATGGAATTGTCGACGCCGGTGAGCACGGTGGGTGCGAAGAAGTAGCCGGGGAGTTCGATGTCCGGGCGTTTGCCGCCGGTCCGCACCGTGGCACCTTCACTGACGCCGATGTCCACGTAGGAGCTCACCTTCTCCAGCTGGGCGCCGAATGCCAGGGGACCCAGTTCGGTCGTGGCCAGGCGGGGGTCGCCAATGATGATCGACGCTGCTCGCTCGGCGACGCGTTCCACGAGTTCGTCGTAGACGCTGCGGTGGGCGAAGACCCGGCTGCCGGCAATGCAGGTCTGGCCCGCGGCGGCGAAGATCCCTGCGATGACGCCCATCGCGGCGTTGGACACGTCCGCGTCCTCGAAGACGATGTTGGGGCTCTTACCGCCGAGCTCCAGGGTGGAGCCGATGAAGCGCGACGCCGTCTCCGCGGCAATGCGGGCACCGGTCTGGGTGGAACCGGTGAAGGAGATCTTGGCGAGGTCGCGGTGGCTGACCAGCGCGGCGCCGGCTTCCTGGCCGAACCCGGTGACCACGTTCACCACGCCGTCGGGGATGCCGGCTTCGGAGGCGAGTTCGGCGACGCGGAGGATGGTCCGGGAGGTGTATTCGCTGGGCTTGATGACCACGGTGTTGCCGGCGGCGAGCGCCGGGGCAAGCTTGGAGGTGGTGAGCGTCAGCGGCGAGTTCCATGGGGTGATGGCGCCGACCACGCCGAGGGGTTCGCGCTGGGTGTAGTTCAGCATGGTGATGGAGTTGGTGGGGATCTGGCTGCCCTGGACCTTGTCCGCGAGCCCGGCGTAGTAGTAGAGGTACTCGGGCAGGGAGGCGAGCTGGCCGCGCATCTCGCGCAGCAGCTTGCCGTTGTCCAGGGTTTCCAGCTCAGCCAGCTCGTCGGCGTGTTCGCCGATCAGGTCGCCGAGGCGGCGGAGCAGGTGTCCGCGCTTGGTGGCCGTAAGGTCGCGCCACAGCGGGGACCCGAAGGCCTCCTTGGCGGCTGCCACGGCGCGGCGGACGTCCTCTTCGGTTCCCCGCGCAGCTTCATACAGCGTTTCGAGGGTTGCCGGGTTGGTGCTGGGGAAGTATTCCCCGCCGGCGGGAGCTGACCAGGTACCCCCGATGAAGTGGTCGAGTCGGAGTGTCATGCCCGTTCTCCTTCGGATTCTTGGATGAAGTCGTTGATGGCCCCGGCCAGGACGTCAGCGTCCTGGACCGGCAGCATGTGCCGTGCACCGGGTACCACGAGGCTCCTGGCGCCGGGGATTGCTTCCGCAAGGCGGAGTGTCATGTCCGGTGTTGATCCGGGGTCCAGTTCCCCGGTGACGGCGAGGGTAGGGACGTGGATGTTGCCGAGCTCCGGTCCGATGACCGCGTCCCCGGTGGCGAAGACGCGGTAGGCGTGAACGAAGGAGCCGACGTCGTTCCCCGCCAGGGTGCGGCGCGTCGTCTCCACCACGCTTTGGGGAACGGACGTTCCGGTGTACCAGCGGTCGATGCTGGCCTCAACGGTTGCCGGGAAGTCCGATTCCGCCGCCGCGAGCCTGGTGAGGACCGCCGTGGACTCATCCTCCGTGCGCCGGCACACCGAGTTCACGCAGGTCAGCGTTTCCACCCGGTCCGGGTGGAACCTGGCGATGTACTGCGCAATCAGTGCCCCGAGTGAGAACCCCACGAGGTGGCTCTTCTCGGGGAGGCGCTCCAGCACGTCCGCTGCGAGTTCAGCCAGCGAGGTGGGTGCCGTGAGCGCCGGCCGCCGCCCGTGACCGGGCAGGTCGATGGCCACGGAGTTGCGCTTAAGGGCGTCCCGGACCGGCTCCCACATGCCGGCGTCGAGGCCCACCCCGTGCAGGAGGGCAACGGGCGTCCCGGGCACGTGGCTCACTGCTCCGTGGACAGCGGCGCCAGGCGCTCCTGCGGCCGGCCCTGAGCGGAGGCCGCCAGCGCAATGAGGATCTCCCCGGGGTGGGGCGCGTCGGCCACCCTGACCTCGACGCTCTGGTGGTGCGAACGGATGGTGGCGTCAGTGATGTGCTTCATCGGGATGTCGAAGACGGTGCCGGCGGGGGCGCGCTTCTCGACGGCGGGCAGCAGCGTGGTGGCGGAAGCGGCCTTGCGGTAGTGGTCGCCGAACTTGAGGGTGTGGATCAGTGCCGAGCCGTGTTCCACCTCGCCTTCGATGCCGACGATGGCCGCCTTCCCGTAGGCCTCCACGGGCGCGCCGAGGGCTTCGATGACCTTGGGGGTGAGGAGGGCGCCGAGGTCCGAGGCGGTGGCATCGATGCCGGCGGTGAGGTCCTCGACAAAACCCTGCCCGGCCCACGGGTTTTCCACGACGGCGACGGCGATGGCCACCCGGGCGCCGGGGGTCACGGGACGGCCGCCCTCGGTGAGGATTTCTTCGGACAGGGTGACGATTTTGCGGATGTTCATTACAGGATTCCCTCCAGGATTTCGGCGGTAACGGGGCGGTCGGTGGTGCGGTCACCGATGCGGGGATGCGGACGCGAGCCGGTGGAAGCCGCGGCCACCACGACTATTTCGTTGGGGTGAGGCGCATCGCTCAGGCTCAGCGTCAGGGTTTGGTAGTGGCTGCGGGTGGAAGCGGCTTCCTTGTGCCACATGGGCACGGCAATGGTGGTGCCCGGTTCGGCGCGGTCGTCCGAGAAAGACAGGATTGAGGTGCCTTCGAGGAATTCGCGGACCAGGTTGCCGAAGAACGGGGTGTGGATTAGCGCTGCGGCGTGTTCCACCTCGCCCTTGAGGCCTACGACGGCGGACTTGCCGAACGCCTCGATCTCGCCGGCGCCTCCCAGGGCTTCCGTGAGCCGGTCCGTGAGGATTTTGGCGAGCACCGGAGCGAGGCGTTCAGTTTCGGGCGCGAGGTCGGTGGAGACGGCGGATCCGGCCCACGGGTTGCGGACGATGGCGGCGGCAGCCGCCCTGGTCACGCTGGTGGCCAGAGCGCCGGAGCCGTCCCGCAGGATCTCCTCGGTGAGCACGGTGACCTTGCGGACGCCGAGGTCCCTGGCAAGGTCCTCGACGGTTGTTGCTGGGCTGGTTCCCTCAGCGACGGGGGACAAAGCGGTTTCAGGCACAGTTCAACCCTTCTTTGGGGGAGCTAATGGCGGTCATGGGGTTCCTCTCGGGTCACTAAGCATCTGTTGGCGCGCCGGCGTCCGTGCCGCGGGCGGCGGCGAGGCTGGACGCATTGACGTGGCCGCGCATGGCGAGTTCGGCGCCCACAGGATCCTTTTCCAGGAGGGCGTCGATCACCGACTGGTGCTCACGGATGGAGGCACGCATGCGGGCGGGACGCTCAACGGTCTTGAGCACGATCCGGTGGTAGGCAAGCTGGTTCATGAGGCGCCCGTAGTGCTCCACGAGCTTGGAGTTGTCCGAGCCCCGGACGATGGTCCAGTGGAACTCGTGGACAAGCTCCGCGTACTTAGCGCTGTCCGAGTTCCGTTCCGCCCGCTCGGACTCCTCGATGTTGCGCTTGAGGATGTCCATCTCCGGAACCGGGCCGCGCCGGGCGAGGAGACTGGCGGCCAGTCCCTCGAGGCTCTCCTTCAGCTGGAAGAGTTCGACGATTTCGCGCCGCGTGGGGATCCGGACGAAGGTCCCCACCTTGGGCCGGATCTCCACCAGGCCCTCGTTTTCCAGCTGCTTCAGTGCTTCGCGTACCGGAGTGCGGCTCACGTCGAACTCCTCGGCCAGGAAGAGTTCAGGCAGCGGAGCCCCGGGCGGATACTCACCGCTGAGGACCAACTTCCGCAGCTTGTCCAGAAGGCTGACCTGGCTGACGGACGTCTGTGCGGCTTTCCGCAACTGGATGACTTCTTGCATGCGTCAAACCTACGTTGCATACAAGAACGCCGTCAAGGGCTCGATCTATTTCCCTGTTTCTAGCTGACTTTTCACCTCCCTATTGACGCAGATCACACTCCGTCCTACCGTTGTGGCATGCAACAGACAATCAACGACTCTGTAACGGCCGCCTGGACAGCAGCGTGGGACGAGGGCGACGTCACCGCATTCGACGCCATCGTCACCCCCGACTACCAGCGCGAAAGCACCGGCACCGGGAAGGTGTCCGGACTGAAGGAACTGCAGCAGGAAATCCTCGATGTCCGGTCCGCCTTCCCGGACCTGACCACCCGCATCGAGAAGGTCATCGCCAGCGGCGACGACATGGCCATCTTCTGGAAGTCCACCGGAACCTTCACCCAACCGCTCCGCGGCGTCCCGCCCACAGGACGCGTCGTGGAGACCCGCGGGTCGAACGCCCTCACCCTCCGTGACGGGCGTATCGCCCACGAACAGGTGACCTGGGACGCCGTCGAACTCCTGGCCCACGTGGGCATCCCGTCCCTCAGCTCCGCCTTCGAGGACGAAACCCCGGAGGTCGTCGTCGACAACCTGTCCGGCAACCTGCCGCTGGACATCATGAAGGGATTCAACCGGCAGTTCATCACCGGCGTCACCGTGGTGACCACCGTTGACGAAGAAGGCACCCCCCGGGGACTGGCAGCCAATTCCTATGCCTCGATTTCCCTGGACCCGCCCCTGGTCCTGGTCTGCGTCCAGAAGACGTCCTCCACCTACCCCGCCCTGTTCCAGTCATCCCACTTCGGGATCAACATCCTCAGCAACAACCAGCTGGGAACCGTCCAGACCTTCGCCTCCAAAACTCCGGACAAGTTCGCTGACCTGGAATGGCATACCGGACCCAACGGCGTGCCGCTCATCGACGGGTCCGCCGCGTCACTCGAAGCGGAGATCAAGGAACGCTTCCAGGCCAAAACCCACACCATCTTCGTCGGCCGGGTCCGGCACGCCGAGGTGGCCGATGTGGATCCCATGATCTACAAGGCCGGCCACTTCTTTGACGGTGCGCAGCTCGAGGAACTCTGACCCTCAGGTGCCATCAGCGTCCCGGTCCGCCCTACAGCCGGCGGACCGGGCACCCGGGAGCCCCGTCCGGGAACCATCAACTTCAACCCCATGCAGCGTTGCATCTGGAGTACCCCATGACCCACACACACAATGCCGAGGACCTGATGGACACTTCAAGCTCAGGCACGGGCGCAAGCCCTACCATCCTTAACTCCCCCAACAGCGGGGGCCCGCACATCGAAAGCGCGCTGGCCAAGGCGGACCGGCTCCGGGGCAGGCCCGGGTCCGTTTTCTGGACCTCGGTGGGGCTCATCGGAGCCTTCACGGCCTGGGCCTCCCTGTCCCCCAGCAGCCTCAGTACGGTCATGACCGCGGCAATGGACTGGGTGGCGCAGAGCGTCGGATGGAGCTACCTGGTGGTGACCCTCGGCTGCATCGGCCTGCTCATTTACATCGCCATCAGCCGGTTCGGCCGCATCCGCCTCGGCGCCCAGGACAGCAAGCCGGAATTCAGCACCTGGGCCTGGCTGGCGATGATCCTTTCGGCGGTCATGGGCATCGGGCTCATCAGCTACGGCGTCGCGGAACCAATCTCGCACTTCGCGTCCCCGCCGCACGGCCTGGCCCAGGCCGGAACCATGGAAGCAGCAGTCCGCGCCATGCAGTTCTCCTACTTCGACTGGGGCCCGCACGCCTGGGCCGTCTTCGGGGTCTTCGGCCTGGCCATCGCGTACTCCACCCACTGCCGCAACAACCCCGGGCTGGTGTCACCGATGCTGCGCCCGATTTTCGGCAAGATGGTGGACGGCTGGTTCGGCAAGATGATCGACGTCTTTGCCATCATCGCCACCCTCTTCGGGACCACCACGTCGCTGGGTCTCGGTGCTTCGCAGATCGGTGAGGGCGTCAACCGCGTCTTCGGCATTCCCTCCAGCCTGTTCGGGCAGATCCTCATCATCGCCGTCATCACTGTCATCTTCACTCTCTCAGCCCTCTCCGGCGTCCACCGCGGCGTCAAGTACCTGAGCCAGGGAACCATGGTGCTGTCCGTCGGCCTGGGCCTGTATGTGCTGTTCACCGGTCCCACCAACTTCATCTCCAACCTCTTCTTCCGCTCACTCGGTGAATACCTGAGCAGCTTCTTCGCCGTCAGCCTGCTCACCCCGGGCACGCCGGAAGATGTCCAGTGGATGCAGTGGTGGACCTACTTCATGATGGCCTGGTGGCTGAGCTGGGGCGCCTTCGTGGGCGTCTTCCTGGCCAAGATCTCCAAGGGCCGCACCATCCGCGAGTTTGTAGCCGGCGTCATGATTGTGCCCAGCGTCGTCTTCTTCGTCTGGTTCACCATCTTCGGCGGCACGGCCATCAAGTTCGACATGGAAAACGGCGGCCAGATCGGCGCTGCGGCCCTGGATGACGTCAACTCGGCCTTCTTCGCCACACTCGCTGAACTTCCGCTGTCCGGCCTGACGTCCATCGTGGCCATCATTCTGGTGGTGATGTACTTCGTCTCCGGCGCCGATGCAAACACCTTCGTGCTGAGCATGATGTCCTCCCGCGGAACACTCGAACCCACCAAGCCGGTGCTGACCACGTGGGGCCTGCTGACCGGCCTGTGCGCCGTGGTGCTGCTGATCGTGGGCGGCCTGGGCGCCCTCCAGCAGGCGGCCATGCTCTCGGCCCTGCCGTTCACGGTGATCGTGGCCCTCCTGGGCGTGGGCCTGGTCAAGGAACTCCGGAACGACCCCCGGTTCGACCGGACCCGCTCGGTCACCCAAAGCGACCTCAACAAGATCCTCACGCCGCAGTAACACCAAAATTGCGGTGGTTGGGCTTGCCGAAACTCCCGGCGGGCCCAACCACCTCTCCACGTCCTTTTCCTTCCCTGAGGAGCACCATGTCCCTTGCCCCTGCCCTTTCCCCTGCCGTCTCGCCGGAGCGCGAGGCATCCCTCCTTGCCGCGGTGCCCACCGGCCTGCTGATCAACGGGAAGTGGGTGGACGCGTCCGACGGCGGCACGTTTGACGTGCACGATCCCGCCACCGGGGAGGTCCTCGCCACCCTCGCCTCGGCCACCAGCGAAGACGCCCGCACCGCTTTGGATGCGGCCGACGCCGCCCAGGCCTCCTGGGCACGCACCGCACCCCGGGTCCGTGCAGAAATCCTCCGCCGCGCTTTCGACCTGGTCACCGAACGCGCCGAGGACTTCGCGCTCCTCATGACCCTGGAAATGGGGAAGCCCTTGGCCGAGGCCCGCGGTGAGGTCACCTACGGCGCCGAATTCCTCCGCTGGTTCTCCGAAGAAACCGTCCGCGACTACGGCCGGTATCTCACCGCTCCCGAGGGCAAGAACAAGATCCTGGTCCAGCACAAACCCGTCGGCCCCTGCCTGCTCATCACCCCCTGGAACTTCCCGCTCGCGATGGCCACCCGTAAAGTAGCCCCCGCCGTCGCCGCCGGCTGCACCATGGTGTTGAAGCCTGCGAAGCTCACCCCGCTCACGGCACAGTACTTCGCCCAGACGATGCTCGACGCCGGCCTGCCCGCCGGGGTGCTGAATGTGGTCGCCTCTGCCAGCGCCTCCGGGATTTCGGGGCCGCTGCTGAAAGACTCCCGCCTCCGGAAGGTCTCTTTCACCGGCTCCACCCCGGTCGGTAAGCGCCTCATGGCCGACGCCGCGCAGAACGTGCTGCGGACCTCGATGGAGCTCGGTGGGAACGCCCCCTTCATCGTGTTCGACGACGCCGACCTCGACGCCGCCGTGGAAGGAGCCATGGCGGCGAAGATGCGGAACATGGGCGAAGCCTGCACCGCCGCCAACCGGTTCCTGGTCCACGAATCCGTGGCCCAGGAGTTCACGAAGAAGTTCGCCGCCGCCATGGCAGCCCTCACCACCGGACGCGGCACCCATCCCGAAACGAAAGTCGGGCCCTTGATCGATTCCGGCGCCCGCGATGACGTGCACGCCCTGGTGAGTGCCGCCGTCGACGCCGGAGCTGTAGCGGTTACCGGCGGTGCGCCCGTAGACGGGCCCGGATACTTTTACCAACCAACAGTCCTTGCCAACGTCCCCAACGATGCTGCCATCCTGGGCGAGGAAATCTTTGGTCCCGTCGCCCCCGTGACCACCTTCACCACCGAGGAAGATGCGATCCGGCTGGCCAACGCGAGTGAGTACGGGCTCGCGTCCTATCTCTACAGCCGCGACTTCAACCGGCTCCTCCGCGTGGCCGAACAGATCGAGTTCGGCATGGTCGGCTTCACCGCCGGCGTCATCTCCAACGCCGCAGCACCCTTCGGCGGCGTCAAACAATCAGGCCTCGGACGGGAAGGCGGCACCGAAGGCATCGGCGAATACACCACCACCCAATACATCGGCATCGCAGACCCCTACGCCGGCCAGTGAGGGGGCCACAGGACTGACCTGGCCTGAGCACACTCTCCGGCGGATCAGAAGCTGGTTCGCCGATCCGAACCCTGAAGCCGGGGTTCAGCGAACAAGCTTCTGACAACTGCGCACACAGTGCCGGGACACCGCCGTCGGGCGTTACCCAAAAGCGTGCCCGGCGTGACGCGGGCTGACACACAAAGAGCGCCTGCCGCCCCTTACTCGAGAAAGGGCGGCAGGCGCTTTTGTTGCTCTTACCCGCGGATCAGAAGCTGGTTCGCACATCCGGCCCCTGAAGACGGGGTTTGGCGAACAAGCTTCTGACGGGCGGCCGGGCGGCGTGGAGCGGAGTCCTACCAGGCCTGGAGTTCCTGCGTGAGGCCGAAGGGGACGGTGTCGCTGAGGGCCACGGTGAACTTGTTCACGCCGTGGCGGGTCACCAGGATGCCGTGCCGGCTGTCCATCGCATGCTTCCTGGCCACGGAGACTGCGGCGTCCAGTTGGCTGTCCATGCTCTGGCGGTCGGACACGGTAAAGGTCAGGGGGAAGTTCATTGCTTATGCCTTAGGGGTGGTGCGGATGGGAGTGGAACAGCTGCGCTCCCCAAGGCTGCAGTGCCTGGGCACTATGGTGCATGACACATCCGCCGCCAGCAACTTTAGAAAAATACCGCAGGTCAGCCAGGGGATAACGCTTTCCAAGAATAATGCAATTACGGCGGGCCAATGGCCGTGAATTAGAGTTGAATTCGGGCGGAAACTGTTCCAGGCCCTTCGATGTTCCTGAACGACGCCGCTGTGCGCCTGCCGTGCGGCAGTATCCAGCCACCCGCGCAACCACTTACGTGCGCCACGACCTGACAAGGATCCCGCCATTTCCACGGACGCTTTCTTCGGCAATCTCACCCGGATCCGCAACGTCATCATCCCCAGCCGGGCGCGCGCGGTGCTGAACACGCCGCGGGGACTGCTGGGCGGCTTCATCGTGGTGCACCTGGTCTTCCTTATCTTCGCTGCCTCTTTGTCGCTGCGCGGTGAAGCCTTCAGCGATACGTTCATCTACCGCGACTGGGCCATGGCAGGGTTCAATGATGCCAACCTGTCCGGTGGCCCCAGCCCCTGGGTCTACCCGATCCTCGCGCTCATCCCCATGGCCATCGCCGGCGCCGCCGGGCCGGGACCCTTCTTCTTCCTTTGGGTCCTGATGACCACCCTCCTCAACGGCTGGGCACTGCTCAAGCTGACCGAACGCGGCCGCAACACCGGCGCCATCCCCGCGGGCTGGTGGTGGCTGGCCTTCACCTTCCTGATGGGCTGGCTCGGCTTCGCCCGGGTGGACGGCCTCACCGCGCCGCTGGTCCTGGTGGCCCTTGCCTACGGCGTGGGCCGGCCGTTCATTGCCTCCGTCCTGCTGGCCATCGGAACCTGGGTGAAAGTATGGCCGGCAGCGATCATGCTGGCCCTCTTCGCCGTGGTCAAGAACCGGGTGGTGGTGGTCCTGGCCGGCCTGGCAACGTCAGCGGCAGTCGTCGCGCTGGCGGCCGCCCTGGGCAGCGTTCCCAAGCTGCTGAACTTCCTCACCCAGCAGGGCGACCGCGGCATGCAGCTCGAAGCCACCTTCACCACCCCGTGGCTCTGGCTCTCCGTCCTGAACGTGGACGGCTCCCGCATGTACATGAACACGGACATCAACTCCATGCAGGTGGACGGCCCCGGAACGGCCACCATGTCCGTACTGATGCAGCCGCTGCTGATCCTGGCAGCCCTCGTGGTGGCCGGGATGACCTTCTGGGCGCTCCACAACGGCAAGCAGCACAAGGTGGCCGGCGGCGTGGACCGGACCGAGCTGCTCCTGGCCGGCGCCCTCGCCCTTGCCGCAGCGTTCGTGGTCTTCAACAAGGTGGGCTCCCCGCAGTTCATGGTGTGGCTTGGCCCCGCCGTCGCCGTAGGCCTGGCACACAGCTGGCGTGAATGGCGCGTCCCCGCAGTGATGCTGATTGCCATCGCCGTGGCCACCTACTTCATCTACCCGCTTTTCTACGACGCCCTCAGCCACAACAACCCGTGGATGGCGCTGGTGCTGACCATCCGCAACGTCCTGCTGGTGGTCCTGTTCCTGTGGAGCGTGCGCCGGGTGTACCTGCTGGGCAGGAAAACCCCGGCATCCGCTCCTGCGCTGAAGGAGTCCTGACATTTCCACGACGTTCTTTGACCGCCTGGTCAGTGTCCGCACCAAGCTCCTCCCGGCGAGGGTGGTGGACTGGTTCGCCAGACCGTCCAGCGTGTGGTGGGGATTCGCCGTCGTACATCTGTACTTCCTCGGCTGGATGGCGTCCTTCTTCCTGAACGGCGATACCTTCAGCGACACGGAGCAGTACCGCCAATGGGCCACGGACGGCTACAACCCGCAGGACCTGGACGGCAAGATCAGCCCCTGGGTCTACCCGGTGCTCGCCCAGCTGCCCATCTTCCTGGCAAACATCGCCGGGCCAAGCCTCTACCTGCTGGTGTGGTTCCTGATCATCACGGCCCTCAACGCCGTCGGGATCCTGTACCTGACGCGCGGGCCGCGCAGGGTCAGCGGCATCGCCCCGGCGTGGTGGTGGCTGTTCTTCACCATCTTCATGGGCTACCTCAGCTTCGCCCGGGTGGAAGGCATCACCGCCCCGATCGTGCTCATCGCGCTGCTGTACGCCGCGGAACGCCCTGTGGTTGCCGGGGTCCTGCTCAGCATCGCCACTTGGATCAAGGTGTGGCCCGCAGCCGTCCTGGCGCCCATCGTGATCGCCAGCCGCAAGCGCATCCAGGTGGTCCTGGCCGGCGCCGGCGTCACCGCCGTGGTGGCCCTGGGAACGTGGCTGTCCGGCGGCCTGCCGCACATCATGGACTTCCTCCTGAACCAGGGCGAGCGCGGCATGCAGCTCGAAGCCACGTTCTCCACGCCGTGGGTGTGGCTGAGCGTCTTCAACATTGCCGGGTCCAAAATGGCGGACAACACGGCCATCAACTCCACGGAGGTCTACGGCCCGGGCGCCAGTACCGCGGCGTTCCTGATGCAGCCGCTGCTGATCCTCGCCGCCGTGGTGGCTGCCGTCCTGCTGGTCCGCGCACTGAACCGCGGAGCCGAACGCGAGGAACTGTTCCTTGAGGGGTCCCTGATGATGGTCACCGCCTTCATCGTGTTCAACAAGGTGGGCTCGCCGCAGTTCATCATCTGGCTGGCTCCGGTCATCATCGCCGGCCTCACGCACGACTGGGACCGCTGGAAGGTCCCCGCGGCGCTGCTGATGGGCATAGCCATGACCACGTTCGTGATCTACCCGCTGTTCTACACTCCGCTGATCCACGCCCACCCGGTCATGGCAGCCATCCTGACCACCCGGAACGTGCTGCTGGTAGTGCTGCTCTGGTGGTCGGTGAAGCGGACCGCCGAGCTAGGCCGGAAGAACTCCGCGCCGGTGCCTGCAGGGGCTTAGCGGCCTTCCGCCTGGTCCGCGGACGCCTGATCAGCGGATGCCTGATCCGGCGCGCCCGGGCCGTCGGCGGTCCCGACGGCGGCACTTGCCTCGGCGTCCGCGTCACCATGGGCGCGGCGTGCGGCCCGGCGCTCCGCCACCCACTGCCAGCCCGTGCGGGCCAGATCCAGCGGACGCCCTTCGATGAGCAGCTTGCGTGTATGCACATCGAGGAATAGAAGGTAGAACGTAAAGGCCAGCGCGGTGACGAACGCCAGCGACGACGGCGGGATGGGCAATTCCACGAAGCCCCAGACGGAGAGCTGGTCCTGCGCGCCGAACACCACGAAGAACGTGACGCCCACGTAAAGGGACCGGATCTGCCAGTCGTCGCGGATACCGGTGACGGCCAGGAACGGCAGGAACCACAGGATGTACCAGGGCTGGATGATGGGCGAGAGCATCACGACGGCGGTGAACGCCAGCGCCATCCGGCGCACCGCGCGAGAGTAGTCGCCGCGGAACATCAGCAGCAGCACCAGCCCGATGGCGGTCCACTTCATGCCGGTCCGAAGCCACGTGGCAAAGGTTCCGCCCGGCAGGCCAAGGACGTTGGCGAGGAACTCCACCTGCTGTCCCAGGAACCCTGATGGTGAGTAGCCGGTGTAGCCGGGGGTGGTGTCCAAAATGGCCCACGTCCAGCCCATGCCGAGGTTGTACGGGATCCCACTGAGCAGCAGGACGGCCAGGCTGATGCCCGCCGTCGCGCCCCACATGAGGAACTTCCGCAGCCACGACGCCGACGGTCCGGCCCACATCACTCCTATGAACGGCAGCAGGAGCACGGTGATGGGCTTGATGCCGATCGAGGCGGTGACCAGCAGGATGCCTGCCACGTAGCGGCGGGTGGCCGCGAAGTACACGCCGGCAACCGCCAGGCCCACCATCAGGGCATCGTTGTGGGCGCTGGCGATGAAGCTGATCAGGAACAGCGGGTTGGCCACCGTGATCCACAGCGCCCGGGCGCCGTTGATGCCGTGCAGTTCGGCGAGCTTGGGCACGTAGATGACACAGAGCAGCACGCCGACGCCGGCCAGCAGGCGGAAGAGCAGGACGGACGCGTCGGGCTGGGCCCCGGTGAGCCCTACCACCCCGCGGGCGAGCCAGAGGAAGTACGGGCCGTAAGGTGTCCGGTTTTCCGCCCACGCGGGATCGGCACCAAGCGCGAACCAGTTGTTGAGGGTGGAGATTCCCACCTCGTAGGGGTTCTGGCCCTCCTGGACCAGCCGGCCCTGGCCGGTGTAGGCGTAGACGTCGCGGGAAAACACCGGAACGCAGAAGATGAGCGGCAGCGACCACGCGGACACTGCAATAACCACGGACCGCAGGGATTTGCTGCCCCAGTCCGCGAGCCGTTGGCCCAGCCGAAGCCAGGAACGCATCAGCAGCATGGCACCGAGGGTAAGGAGGAAGGTGGAGACCGTGACGCCCCATCCTTCGGTGCGCAGGGCGATGACCACGGGCTGGCGGATCATGGGTGAGCCGTTGGCGATCCACCCTGTCCCGATGGAGCCCACGAACATCATGAGGGAGCCGATGAAGCCTTCAATGGTGGCGAGGTAGGCACGTCCTTTGGCCGGCGCGGACGCCGTTGCCGGTGTGTCCGGCCGGCTTTCCGAAGTCCGGAGGTGTGACCCGCCTGCCGTCATGATTGTGTCTGGTCCCCTACCTGGTTGCGGCGCTGGCTGGACCAGCGAGAAAAGGCCGCCCTGCAACCCGGCCATTTTATCAGCCGGCTTTGCTGCTGCTCCGGTCCTGGGCCGGGAGACTGCCCACAGTTTTCGCGAAGCCCTACTGCGCGCGGAGGAGTGCCAGGAACTCATCGGCCATGCCGAGTTGTTCCTCCAGCTTGGCCCGGCGCCGTGCGGCCTCCTCAATGAAGCTGTTCAGCTCGGATCTGGTGGCGGTGTCATCCTGGCCGGGTTCGGACGCTTCCAGCGCGTCAATGACCCGCAGGAGCCCAGCCATGGCCTCGAGTGTGAAACCCAGTGGCTTCATCCGGCGGATCACCAGCAGGCGGGTGAAATCGCGTTCGGTGTAGAGGCGGAAGCCGCCCTCGGTCCTGCCCGACGGTTTGAGCAGGCCCACCTCGTCGTAGTGCCGGATGGTCCGCAAGGACATCTGCGCCCGGTCCGCGAGCTCTCCGATGTGCATCGTCGCCACCACTTCTTCGGCGGTCATTTCTTTCACCATCACGTCACCAACCCTGGTCAACCCTCACGTTAGGGTAGTGTTGCACACGCATCCGGACGTTGCCGGTGCAATCCTTCCCACCCATTGTCTTCCATGACCGGGCTGGACCCGTGCGCAGCGTGGCGCAGAAACGTTCCCCACCGCTCTTTCCCAACAGAGCCGAGTCCCTGGAGCCGCTCCTTGGCCGTCACCAACCACCCCCGCCCCTTCCGGCAGCCCATCACCGTGCTGACGGCCCTGCGCTCTCCACGGCAACTGTCCCGCGAGGTCCTCGCCGGGATGGTCACAACGCTCGCGCTGGTCCCGGAGGTCATCTCCTTCTCGATCGTCGCGGGGGTGGATCCGATGGTGAGCCTTGTCGCCTCCATCGTGCTTGCCCTGGCGATGTCCATCCTTGGCGGCCGGCCGGGAGTGGTCACGGCCGCAGCCGGTTCCGTGGCCCTGGTCATTGCCCCGCTGGTGCACGAACACGGCGTGCAGTACGTCCTGCCCACGGTGCTCCTGGCCGGCGTCATCCAGGTGGTCTTTGGCCTGGCCGGCCTCGCCCGCCTGATGCGGTTCATTCCCCGCTCGGTGATGATCGGGTTCGTGAACGCCCTGGGTGTGCTGATCTTCATGGCCCAGGTGCCGCACGTCCTCAACGTCCCCGGGCTCGCCTATGCCCTGTTCGCCCTGACTTTTGCGATCATTTTCATCCTTCCGCGGTTCACCAAGGCGGTCCCCTCGCCGCTGGTGGCGATCGTCGTCGTAACCGCAATCGCGATCATTGCCGGCCTCGCCGTACCGAACGTCTCGGACGAAGGGCCCCTCACGGGCAAGCTGCCCGGGTTCACGCCGTTCCTCTTCCCGCTGAATGTCGAGACCTTCCAGCTGATCCTGCCCACCGCGCTGAGCGTGGCCTTCGTGGGGCTCATGGAAACGCTCCTCACCGCGAAACTCGTGGATGACATCACCGACACACCGTCGCACAAGGGCCGCGAGTCCTGGGCGCTGGGCGTCTCGAACATCCTGGCCGGTTTCTATGGTGGCATCGCCGGTTGCGCGATGATCGGCCAGACCGTGCTGAACGTGAAGACCGGGCAGGCACGCACCCGCATCTCGACGACCGTTGCCGGGGTCTTCCTGCTCGCGCTGGTGACGGGGCTCAGCTCGGTCATGGGCCAGATTCCCATGGTGGCCCTCGCCGCCGTGATGATGGTGGTGGCCGTGACCACCGTCGACTGGCACAGCGTCAAGCCGTCCACCCTGAAGCGGATGCCCCTGCCGGAGACGCTCGTCATGGGCGTCACGGTGGCCGTCGTGGTGTTCACCGGCAACCTTGCCTACGGCGTCCTGGTGGGCGTTGTCCTCGCCATGGTGCTGTTCGCGCGCAGGGTTGCCCACGTCATCAGCGTGGACAGGAAACTGGCGGACGACGGCGAAAGCGTCCGTTACGACGTGGTGGGGCCGCTCTTCTTCGGCAGCAGCAACGACCTCGTGGAACACTTTGCGTACGCCGAGGATCCTGCGTCAGTGACCATCAACCTCAGCCGTGCCCAGATTTGGGACGCCTCCACGGTCGCCGCCCTCGACTCCATTGAGACGAAGTACGGCGACCACGGGGCGACGGTGACGATAGAAGGCCTCGATGAACGCAGCACCGGATTCCACCGGCGCCTCAGCGGGCACCTCGGCTCCTGACCCCGCCATTCAGTGCCGGGCCGGCGTTTGGCGACGTGTCAGCGCCGGACAAGGATGTTGTCCTGGATCAGTGCATACCCCTGGCCCACCAGGTCCCCCGTATCCCCGCCGTCGGCCACCACGGCAGCCTCGCTCCCGTACCCCAGCAGGTTGGTGGTCAGCACCGGCTTGCCATCCGTCGTGCACGCCGAACCCCACCGGTCCTTTCCTGCCTCAGCAACCTGGATCAGGCAGAATCCCGCCCCCTGGTCCGGGCGGGCAAGGTAGAACCGGAAACCTCCGTGGTCCGCAGCCAGCCTCACAGTGGAAGGGTCCTTGCCCTTGAGGTCCACGAACGCGGGGACCTCATCTTCGGCTGAAGCTGCCCGGTCAAGAATGGCCATGCCCGGCTGCGCCGGCTCTGGGGTACATGACACCAGCGCCAGCATCGCCAGGGCTGCAACTGCGGACGTCACTAGAGTGCCACGGACCGGCATAATTCCCCCAACTCAAAAGAAAGTATCTGCTTGGCAACGATATTGCCGAGGGACAGGTTGCGCAAAAGCGACTTGACTTGATCTGCCAAGCAATTCGATGTTATGAAAAATGACCAGCATCCCGAATACCAGCATAAATCGGGGCAGTCAATTCATAAACGACTGAACTTGTGTGGGATATCCCTGCTACGCTCGATCCGCCATCGAAACTGTATGGATTTACAAAATGGGGGAAAATGAATATCAGAAAAATTCTTTTGGCAGCGACAATCTCCGCAGGCCTAGGCCTCGGCTTCGCTGGGCCTGCCCACGCATCCGAAACGCCGCCGGCGGTGCCTTCCAGTGACAATGTCCAGGCCGAAGTAGACCACCACTTTGCGAACCTTAATGCGCCTGTCATGCCGTCCAAGGGAGAAATGGCGGGCACAGACGCGGTAGGGGACACATACCGCGTCTCCATAACCGGCCAGCAGTACGGAACCGAATCCCCGGATATTCTGACAAGCTGCAGGAATCCCGGCGCAACCTGCAGCCTGTCCCGCGCCGTGACCATGTCAGCCACCGTGTCGGGCGGGTTCGGCTTGTCGGCGGGAGCTGTCAGTGCACAGGCGGGACTCAGCTATTCGGTGTCAGTCTCCGATACTGTCTCCTGTACTTCACCGGTCCTCGGCTATAACCAGCTTTACATCGCACGCCCATCCGGAACGTTCGTTTTCTACAATGTTGACCGTTACAACCTTTTCGGTTTCCATACCGGCACTGAACGTGGGACGGCATTCTTTCCCACGGGAGTTTCATGCCGTGTGATTTACGGATAGGGCAAACACGACCCCAGGGCACCCATTACCGGAAATGGCAATGGGTGCCCTTTCGCGCTCCGGGAAATTGGATGGCGAAGGGGGAGCTTATTCCCCGCGAGGTGCGGCCGTCGATTCCCGGACCACCAGCTTCGTGGCCAGTTCAACCCGCCGGGAGTCCGGAACCTCACCCCGGACCTGGCGCAGGATGATCCGGAGGGCCGCCCGGCCGATGTCGCGCAATGGCTGCGCCACGGTGGTCAGCGCCGGAACGGACTCCTCCGCCTGCCGGATGCCATCGAATCCCACCACGCTCAGCTCCTGCGGGATCTGGACCTGTTGCCGGAGGGCTTCGGCGATCACGCCCAGGGCGATGGTGTCGCTGGCGGCAACCACGGCTGTGGGCCGGGGATCGAGCAGCAGCAGGTCACGGAGCCGCCGCGCGCCGTCGTCGGACCTGAACTCCCCGGCCAGGACGTACCGGTCCTCCGCGGCGATTCCCTGCGAGCGCAGCGCCGCAAGATAGCCGTGCAGCCTGGCCTGGCTGCACTCCACCGCTTCGGGTCCGCCCAGGAACGCTATGCGCCGGTGACCCAGTGCCAGGAGGTGCGCCGTGGCCTCCTTGGCCCCGGCCCAGTCGGTGCAGCCGACGCTCACCACCTGCTCCGACGGCGGGTTCAGCGGATCGATGACCACCACGGGAACGCCGCGGCGGTGGAAGGCGTCCAGCGGCGCACCGCCGAAGGCCGACGTCACCACGATCATTCCGCACCGCCCCTGGTCCACGATGCGCTGGGCGCGCTGTTCCGGATTGGGGGCTCCCCCGTGCGAACCGGTGCTGCTCAACACCACTTCCACACCGCCGGACGTGGCCGAGTCCATGATTCCGGCCAGCACCTCAGCCGTGTAGCCGGAGTTCAGGGAGTCCACCACCACCTCCACCACCGGGACTGCGGCCAGGGAGCGGCGGTGCTGCACCGGCGACGTGTAGCCCGACTCTGCCAGGATGGCGAGGACCCGCTTCCGGGTATCCGCAGCGACATCCGGCCGGCCGTTGATCACTTTGGAGACCGTGGGAACCGAGACGCCTGCCTGCCGCGCCACCGCCGAGAGCGTCAGCCTGCTGCGATTCTCCATCTGCGTTCCGTCCCCTTGGCGAAAGTTTTCGGTCACCTAAAGCCTTGACGCGGAAATAGAAGCCCAAATAGCGTCAAAGTATCCCGAAATCTTACCGAAAACTTTCGAACGGCTGCAAAGAGGCATATATGGCACACTCCACCCCGCTGCGCATCGGCATGGCGGGCTACGCCTTTATGGGAGCCGCACATTCCCACGCCTGGCGGACGGCCCCGCGCTTCTTCGACCTCCCGCTGATTCCGGAACTGACCGCCCTCGCCGGCAGGAACGCCGATGCCACGGCAGCAGCTGCTGCCAAGCTGGGCTGGAGTTCCACCGAGTCGGACTGGCGCCGGCTCATCGAGCAGGACGACATCGACCTCATCGACATCTGCACTCCCGGTGATACGCACGCCGAGATCGCCATTGCCGCACTGGAAGCCGGCAAGCACGTCCTCTGCGAAAAACCCCTGGCCAACACGGTGGAGGAGGCCGAACGCATGGCCGCCGCGGCACGGACCGCCGCCACGCGCGGCGTCTACGCCATGTGCGGCTACAGCTACCGCCGCACCCCTGCCCTGGCACTGGCCAAGCGGATGGTGGACGGCGGCAGGCTGGGAACCATCCGCCATGTCCGCGCCCAATACCTCCAGGACTGGCTCAGCGATGAAAACGCCCCCATGACCTGGCGCCTGGACAAATCCAGGTCCGGCTCCGGCGCCCTGGGCGACATCGGTGCCCACATCATTGACGCCGCCCAATGGATCACCGGCAGCAAGATCTCCGGAGTGTCGGCGCTGATGGAGACGTTCGTCCGGGAACGGCCCCTCGCCGGCGACCTCGTGGGGCTCGGCGGCCATGGAAACCTCGACGCCGGCTCGCCCCGGGGTGCGGTGACGGTGGACGACGCAGCGATCTTCACGGCAAGGTTCGACGACGGCCCGGTGGGAGTTTTCGAGGCCACGCGCTATGCGCTGGGGCGGCGGAACGCCATGCGGCTGGAAATCAACGGGAGCGAGGGCTCCCTCGCCTTCGACTTCGAGGACAACAACGTCCTGTCCTTCTATGACGCCGCCGAAGGTCCCGACGCCGGCTTCCGCAGGATCATCGTGACCGAACCAGAGCACCCCTATGCGGGTAACTGGTGGCCCACCGGCCACGGCCTCGGCTACGAGCACGGCTTCACCCACCAGGTGGTGGATCTCGTGACGGCCCTCGCGGCCGGCCGCCAGCCTGAACCGTCCTTCGGTGACGCCCTGCAGGTGCAGCACGTGCTCGCAGCGGTGGAGGCCAGCGGGGGCAACGCCTCACGCTGGCAAGAAATCCGCCAACCCGAACCAGCCTCCAGCTCCTATGCACATGAAGGAATATCTCTATGACCGGCACGAAGAACGCCCTGGTGGTCCGCGGCGGCTGGGACGGGCACCAACCTGTCGAAGCAACGGACCTGTTCGTCCCGTTCCTCAAGGACCACGGGTACGAGGTCCGGATCGAGGAGTCCCCCAAGATCTATGCCGATGCAGACTACCTGGCGGGCGTGGACCTCATCGTCCAGTGCATGACCATGAGCACCATCGAAAAGGACGAGTTCGCAGGCCTCCGGGCCGCCGTGGAAAACGGGACCGGCCTGGCCGGCTGGCACGGCGGCATCGCGGATTCGTACCGCAACACCTCCGATTACCTGCACCTCATCGGCGGGCAGTTCGCCTGCCACCCCGGCAAACATCCGGACGAGCGCCACGGGGAACAGGCGGACAACTACGTTCCCTACACCGTGAACATGCTTCCCGCCGCGGCGGACCACCCCATCACCCGCGGCATCCCCGACTTTGAGCTGGTCACCGAGCAGTACTGGGTGCTGGCCGATGACTACATTGATGTCCTTGCCACCACCACGCAGAAAGTACGGCCCTGGGACCCGTGGCACCGCGAGGTCACCTCACCGGCCATCTGGACCCGGCAATGGGGCAAGGGAAAGATCTTCGTCTCAACGCCCGGCCACCAGGTTGAAATCCTGCAAGACAGCAACGTCCGTACCATCATCGAGAGGGGGCTGCTGTGGGCCAGCCGCTGATTCCGGGCACCGCCATCACCGTCGGCATCATCGGCTGCGGCGCCATCAGTGCCCAGTACCTGGCGAGCTTCCGCCGCCTGCCGAACGTCCGTCTCGCCGCCGTCGCGGACCTGGACCCGTCCCGCGCGCAGGCTGTCGCGGACTCCTGCGATGGCGTGCGTGCCTTGGCGGTGGACGATCTGCTGGATGATCCCGCCGTCGGCCTCGTCCTGAACCTCACCATCCCCGCCGCCCACGCGGACATTGCGCTCCGGGCAATTGCCGCCGGGAAGTCCGTGTACGGCGAAAAGCCGTTGGCGGCCAGCACCAAGGAAGCCCGGGAGGTCCTGGACGCTGCGAAGGCGGCCGGCGTCGCCGTGGGATGCGCTCCGGACACGGTCCTTGGCACCGGAATCCAGACCGCGCGGAAGGCGATCGACGACGGCCTGATTGGCACCCCCATCGCCGCCACTGCCGTGATGGCCACCCCGGGACACGAGCGCTGGCACCCCAACCCGGACTTCTACTACCAGCCCGGCGGCGGCCCGCTGCTGGACATGGGCCCCTACTATGTCAGCGCGCTGGTGACCCTGCTGGGTCCGGTGGTTTCCGTGACCGGCGCCGCAAGCCGCACCCGGAAGCAGCGCACCATCGGTTCCGGCCCCCGCACCGGCGAAACCGTTCCCGTCCAGGTGGACTCGCACGTCGCCGGCACACTGACGCATGCCGGCGGCGCCATCTCCACGCTGGTGATGAGCTTCGACGCCGTCCGCACCAAAAGCCCCAACCTGGAGATCCACGGCGAGCGCGGCTCGCTGGTTGTTCCGGATCCCAACAGGTTCGACGGCGACGTTGAGCTTTTCGCGCTCGGCGCAGCGGACTGGGAGGTGCTTCCGGTTTCGGCCGGCTATGCGGGCGCAGGCCGCGGTATCGGGATCGCAGACCTGGCATCAACCCCGCCCGGCACCGAGCCGCGGGCCGGGGGAGAACTGGCGTTCCACGTCCTGGATGTCATGGAATCACTGCTGGAGGCTGCACGGACCGGCACCGCCACGGACGTGCGGAGCACCGTGGCCAGGCCGGCACCTGTCCCGCTGACTCCCGCCCGGCCGGAGGACGGCACGGACGGCCTTTCCCGCGCCTAAATGCGTCCGTCGCTGCGGGCGCTCCGGTTCCGGCCCAAGGACTTGGCCGTATACAAAGCCGCGTCCGCCGCAGCGATGAGGTCGTCCACTTGGGAGGTCCCGGCGTCGTACGTGGAAATCCCGTAACTCGCCGTGGGCATCTCCACCCCGTCCAGGCGCGCGTCCGCGGCGAGGCGCCGGCTGATCTCGGAGGCCACCAGCTCCGCCCGTTCGGGGCTGGCCCCGGGCATCAGAAGGACGAATTCCTCGCCGCCATAACGGCCCACCAGGTCGGTGGTCCGCACGGTGGCGATGCAGGCGTCGGCGAAGCGGCGCAGCGCCACATCCCCTGCGGCGTGGCCGTAGGTGTCGTTGACGGATTTGAAGTGGTCCAGGTCAGCCAGGATCAGGGCCCCGGAGGCACCGGTGATGGCCCGGTCCGCCAACTGTTCGGCGGCCAGGTCCAGGAAGGCCTTCCGGTTCAGGAGCCCGGTGAGGTCATCACGCGAGGCCACCACGCGCAGGGCGCGCGTCTGCTGCTCGCTGCTCAGGGCCGCCATGCTGAAGGACACCACCACGAGCAACACCATGGTCACCAGCGTGGTGACGGCGGACCCGAACACGGTGACGAAGATACGGCCGTCCTGGCCTTCCAGGACAAAGGCCAGCCAGCGGAAAAAGTAATAGACGGCCAGGCCCCCGGCGGAGACTGCCATGGGGATCCGGACCCGCGAATATCCAGGTTCCAGGCGCCACAGCTCGCGTGACGCCAGCCCGATGCTGATGCTCATGGCAGCAAGGAAAACGGTCCCCCCGGACCAGGTGTTGGTGGCCGGATTGTCGAGGACGGACGCCACCAACGTTGCCAACGGCAGGCCGGTGAACGCCCACATGGGCGGCCGGGCGGTACGCAGGGACCGGGCACCTGCCCAGACCGCCACGCCGCCGTGCACCAGCAGCACATTGCCCACGGGATTGGCCCAGATCTGGTGCGGTGTCCCGTCCAGCAGGAAACACCCTGAACCGCCCAGGAAGAAGACCAGGGCCACGCACCACCAGCCGCTGTACGGGGAGCGCGTTACCCGGTAGGCCGAGAAGTAGAACAGCACCACCAGCACAAGGGCCATCAGGCCAAAGGCGATCCGAAGGGTCGTCGTATCCAGAACCATGTCTCCGAAAGTCCCCCAAACGCCGAAACCCTAACTGCCCCCAAGTATCGCACCGCCCCCGGACCCCCCGCACCCTTCCGCACGCCATGACGGACGTGTTCGGACCGCCTAGTGTGGAAGGCAGCCCCGGATCACCGGCACACGCCACCAGAAAGGCCCGCCATGCTCCTTCTCTTTGGCTTCAAGACGGTCAACAATGCCCTGCCCGGCAGGAGCGCAACGTGCCAGCACTGCCGCGCCCACGCACACCACACGCTGGTTGAGCGGGCCACCAAGTTCACGCTGTTCTTCATTCCGGTGCTCACCACGTCCCGGAAATTCCATATCACCTGCACCAACTGCGGTTACGTCTCATCCATCTCGGGCCGCCAGAAACGGGCGCTGGAGATGCGCGGCTGACGCTGCGGGAACTTCCGACCGTCCCGTACAGTTAAAGCCACTATGGACGACCCTCCTTCACATATGCCCTGGCCCCTCTGCCATCTGACCGGATCACCGGCCACTACAGGAGAGGGGCGCCCCAATGTATGAATGGATCATGCTGGGCATCGGCCTGGTCCTGACCGTCGGCACCGGCTTCTTCGTCGCCTCCGAGTTCGCCCTGGTGAACCTGGACCGGCATGACCTCGAAGCCCGCCAGGCCCGCGGCGAGAAACGCCTCGGCCCCACCATCAAAGCCCTCAAGATCACGTCCACCCACCTTTCGGGTGCACAGCTGGGCATCACCCTCACCACGCTCCTCACCGGTTATACGTTCGAGCCCGCCATCAGCCGGATGCTGAACGGCCCGCTGACCTCGGCGGGACTGCCGGAAGCCGTGGTTCCCGCGGTCGGCTCAGTGGCCGGCATCTTCCTGGCCACCATCTTCTCCATGGTGATCGGCGAACTGGTCCCGAAGAACTTTGCCCTGGCCCTCCCGCTGGCCACCGCCAAGGTGGTGGTGCCGTTCCAGGCGCTCTTCACCACGGTGTTCAAGCCCGTGATCCTGCTGTTCAACAACACCGCCAACAAGATCATCCGCGGCTTCGGCATCGAACCCAAGGAAGAGCTGTCCGGCGCACGGAGCGCGGAGGAGCTGAGCTCCCTGGTGCGCCGCTCCGCCGTCGAAGGCGTGCTTGACCTGGACCATGCCACCCTGCTGCACCGGACCCTCCGCTTTACCGAGCACAGCGCGGTGGACGTCATGACGCCGCGGGTGCGGATGACGGCTGTGGGTACCGCTGACACTGCCGAGGAGATCGTCGGCCTGGCGAAGTCCACCGGCTACTCCCGCTTCCCGGTCATCGGCAGGGACCGGGACGATGTGGTGGGGGTGCTGCACGTGAAGCAGGCCTTCGCCGTGGCTCTCTCCGATCGCGCGCGCATCACCGCCGAAGAGCTGATGATCGAACCGCTTCGCGTACCCGAATCGATGGGCGTTGACACCCTCCTGAACCTGCTCCGCAAGCAGGGGTTGCAGGTGGCCATCGTCTCCGACGAGCACGGCGGCACCGCCGGGATCGTCACGCTGGAGGACCTGGTGGAAGAGATTGTGGGTGAACTGGAGGACGAGCACGACCGTGCCCGCGTGGGCGTGGTCCGCACCGGCCGCTCCATCACCTTCGACGCCGCGCTGCGCCCGGACGAGCTCCTTGACCGCACCGGCATCCGCGTGCCGGACGGTGAGTACGACACCGTCGCAGGTTTCGTGACGGACCAGCTGGACCGGCTGCCCGAGCTTGGAGACGAGGTGGAGGTCGACGGCGGCACGCTCCGTGTGGAGCGCGCGATGGAGACCCGCGTGGAGCGGCTCCGCTTCACGCCTGCCGAATCCGGCGATGCACCGCAAAGCCCGCACGACAGGATCGTGGACAACATCACCCGGGAGCTGACCCATGAGTGAATATCTTCCCGGCATCATCTGGCTGGCCGTGCTGCTGGTGGTCAACGGCTTCTTCGTGGGCGCCGAGTTCGCCGTGATCTCGGCCCGCCGGTCGCAGATCGAACCCAAGGCGGAAGCAGGCAGCAAGGCCGCCAAAACCACGCTGTGGGCCATGGAGCACGCAACGCTCATGCTGGCCACCAGCCAGCTGGGCATCACCGTCTGCTCGCTGATCATCCTGAACGTTTCCGAGCCGGCCATCCACCACCTCCTGGAAATCCCGTTGGGCCTCACATCCCTGTCCTACGAGGCCATCAGCATCATCGCCTTCATCGTGGCGCTGCTGCTGGTGACATTCCTGCACGTGGTGCTGGGCGAAATGGTGCCCAAGAACATTTCGTTCTCGGTCCCCACGCGCGCTGCGCTGATCCTGGCCCCGCCGCTGGTAATTGTGGCGCGCATCTTCAAGCCCGTGATCTGGACCCTGAACGGCATCGCCAACGGCATCCTGCGCCTGTTCAAGGTGGAGCCCAAGGATGAGGCCACCAGCGCCTACACCCTGGACGAGGTGGCCAACATCGTGGAGCAGTCCACCCGCGACGGCATGCTGAAGGACACCACCGGCGCCCTGACCAATGCGTTCGAGTTCACCGCCAAGACGGTGGCCGATGTCCAGGTTCCGCTGGCGGACATCGTGCTGCTCCCGGAGACAGCCACCCCGGCCGACATCCAGCAGGCCGTGGCCCGGCACGGGTACTCGCGCTACATCCTCACGGACAGCAACGGCGAACCTGCGGGCTACCTCCACCTCAAGGACGTCATGGACCTGACCTCGCCGGAGAAGTTCGCCCGGCCGGTGCCGGCCAAGCGGATCCGGCGGTTGGCCTCGGCCTTCGCGGGCTCCGAGCTTGAGGACGCCCTCGCGGCCATGCGCCGCACCGGCGCCCACGTGGCCCGGGTCTTCGACGCCCAAGGTGCCACCACCGGGATGCTGTTCCTCGAGGACATCATCGAAGAGCTGGTGGGCGAGGTGCAGGACGCCACCAGCGCCTGACCGGCATTCCAACAGACGGGTGCGGCCTCCTTCGGGGGGCCGCACCCTTTTTGTGCCGTGCCCTAGCCCCCGACGGCGGACGCCGCTAGAGTAGGTCCCGGTTCCGCCCTGCCGTTCCCGGCAGGAAGGCGGGAACCTTCGAGGGAATGGAGGTGGTTTTGATGACTGCACTTGCCGCGCGCCTTGGGCGCCCCGCATCCATCAACCCAGCCCCTTCCCCCGCCTGCACCGCCACCGCCTGACGCGGGCCGGTGCACCGGGGACTTTCTCCCGAGGAAACCATCTTGAACACATCTTCAGGCAACGCCCTGGACAGCACCATCACCCAGCAACCAACCGCTGACGGTCCATTCGGGTTCGGCTACACCGCCGCCGTCGCCCAATACTTTAAGGACCATCCCTGCCCTGGCGCCACCGGAGCCGGGCGGGTGGTCCGCGTGGACCGCAACCTGCTGCTGGTGGCGGTGGCCGACGGGCTCCTCCACCTCCCCTATCCACTCACCGGCGAACCGGCCGTCACCGGCGACTGGGTGTGGATCGGGCCAAACCGGGCCGGTGACCGGCAGATCCTGGCCGTCCTTCCGCGCCGGTCCGAGTTGAGCCGCAAGCGCGCCTTCGAGGACTCGTCCGCCGAGCAGGTCCTGGCGGCGAACATGGACACGGTGGGGGTGGTGGTCCCTGTGGACCGGCCCCTCACCCACAACCGGCTCGAGCGGACACTCGTGGCGGCGTGGGACTCCGGTGCCACTCCCCTGGTGATCATCACCAAAGCCGACCTGGCGCAGGTGGCGGACGACGTCGTCGGGAAGGTCATCCTGCAGGCCGCGGGCGTGGAGGTGGTCACCACCTCGGCCGAACACGGAGACGGGATCGACGAACTGCTGGTGCACATCCCGGCAGGCGGCACCATCGTGCTGCTGGGGCCATCCGGCGCCGGCAAATCCACGCTCATCAACTCCCTGGTGGGCCGGGAAGTGCAGCATACCGGCGAGGTCCGGTCCGGGGACTTCAAGGGCAAGCACACCACCACGTCACGGGAACTGGTGCCGCTGGCCAACGGCACTGTGCTCATGGACACCCCGGGGGTGCGCGGGTTCGGCCTGTTCGACGCCGAGGACGGCATGGACGAGATGTTCGGCGACGTGGAGGAACTGGCCGCACGGTGCAGGTTCGCGGACTGCGGGCACGGGAACGAACCGGGCTGCGCAGTGCGGGAGGCCATCGATGTGGGATCACTGCCGGAGCGTCGCTGGCAGTCCTACCTGAAGATGCAACGCGAGATTGCAGCACTGGCCCGGCGCTCGGATGTTGCAGCCCAGAGGGCTTACTACCGCGAATGGCACCAGAAAGTGGTATCCGTGGGCAAGTCGCAGCGCTGGGCGGAGCGGGAGGTCGCCGAAAAGCGGGATCAGGCCGGGGGCAAACGGCGCAAGCGGACCCGGTAGCCCATTGCGTGTGCTCCTGCCCGGTTGCTCCCCTCGGGTAACAGCCGGGGAACCTGTCCCGCCCTGCAACACCTGGCAAGGCCGCCGCTGCTTCGACGAGGGCCCGCCGGCAACTGGGCTGGAGCGCACTGGACCCTGCCGCAGTGTCAGTCCGCCGCGGTAGGGTGCCGGCATGGACATCATCCTCGTTCCCGGATTCTGGCTGGACGCTTCCTCCTGGGCCGGGGTGGTCCCGGCGATTGAAGCTGCCGGGCACCGCTCCGTTCCCCTCACCCTGCCCGGGCTGGAGTCGAAAGACGCCAACCGGGCAGGGATCGGCCTGCGTGACCACATCGATGCCGTGGTGGCTGCAGTGGACGGCCTCGACGGAAAAGTAGTACTGGTGGGCCACTCCGGCGGTGGCGCCATCATCCACGGAGTCATCGACGCCCGGCCGGATCGCGTGGCCCGGGCCATCTACGTGGACAGCGGCCCCCTCGGCGAGGGCGGGGTAGTCAATGACGAACTGGAGGCCGACGGCGACGACATTCCGCTGCCTCCCTGGGAGGGCTTTGAAGATGCCGACCTGGTGGACCTCGACGATGCATTGCGGGAACAGTTCCGTGCCCGGGCCATCCCCCAGCCCAAGGGTGTGGCCTTTGACCAGCAGCACCTCCACGACGAGCGCCGCTACGACGTGCCGGCAACCGTGATTGCCTGCGAGTTTCCTTCAGCAATGCTGCACGAATGGATCGCGGGAGGGCACCCCTTCGTCGCTGAACTGGGCCGGATGACGGACGTGGAGTACGTGGACCTGCCCACCGGCCACTGGCCGCAGTTCACGAAGCCGGACGAACTGGGTAGTGTCATCGTGGCGGCCGTGGACCGTACGGGAACCTGAGCTGCTGGAGTCCACCGGCACCGGCGCTGCCTCCATACCCGCAGGCAGTGCCTCAGAGTCATGTGGGCCCGACCCCTTGCGCGGGCAGTACAGCACTCCGCATACTAAATGAATGACATTCATTTACGCTTCCCTTGACGGGGCCGGCGCCGCCCCCGCTCAAGCAACCGTTGACCAGGCGGCCCCTGCCTCCGCAAACGCTTCCGGCGTCATGCCCGCCGAATGGAGCCCCCACCAGCAGACCTGGATGGCTTTCCCGCCGCCCAACGACACCTTCGGAGCAGCGGGAAGCGCCACACTGGACCGCGCACGTGCGGCCTGGACCAGCGTGGCCCGGACCATTGCCCGGTACGAACCCGTCACCGTGGTGGCCGATCCCCGGGATGCCACGGCAGCCCGCGAGTGGCTCGGCAGCGGCATTGCCGTGGTGGAGATTCCGCTGGATGACGCCTGGATCCGGGACAGCGGCCCCAGCTTCGTGCACCAGCCGGACGGTTCGCTGACTGCCGTGGACTGGGTGTTCAACGGTTGGGGTGCACAGGAATGGGCTGCCTGGGGCAAGGACCGGAAGGTCGCCTCAGCCGTGGCAGCACAATCCGACGTCCCCGTCCGCTCCAGTTCGCTGGTCAACGAGGGCGGCGGGTTCCACGTGGACGGCGAAGGGACGGTACTGCTCACCGAAACAGTCCAGCTGGACCCCGGACGCAACCCCGGCGCCACCAAGGAATCCGTAGAGGTCGAAATCCACGCCGCCCTGGGCACCACCAAGGCCATCTGGCTTCCGCGCGGACTCACCCGCGACTACGACGAATTCGGAACCCGCGGCCACGTGGACATCGTGGCCGCCTTCGCCGGGCCCGGCACCATCCTGCTGCACCGGCAGGACAATCCGGACCACCCGGACCATGCCGTCTATCTTCAGCTGAAAGCCGTCCTCCAGGGCCAGCTGGACGCCCAGGGCCGGCCCCTGCGCATCATCGACGTTCCGGCGCCCACCGTCCTCTCGGATGACGAGGGGTACGTGGACTGGTCCTACATCAACCACTACGTCGCCAACAATGCGGTGGTGCTGTGCGCCTTCGGCGATCCCAACGATGCCATCGCCCAGGGCATCCTCGAACGCGCCTACCCGGGACGTACGGTGGAACTGGTGGACGCCCGTGACATTTTCGCCTTCGGCGGCGGCATCCACTGCATCACCCAGCAGCAGCCGGAACCCCGGGAAAGCGCCTCATCATGAGCCCGATCAATGTAGTAGAAGCCAGCATCGGCACGCTCCGCTCAGCCCTGGAGACGGGCGAGACCACCAGTGAGGAACTGGTCCGCACATACCTGGCACGGATCGAGAAGTATGACTCAAACGGCATATGCCTGAATGCCATGGTGGTGATGAATCCGGACGCGCTGGAAGAGGCCCGGGAGTCGGACCGGCGGCGGGCTGAGGGTACCCTGCTCGGGCCGCTGGACGGCATTCCCTACACCGCCAAGGACAGCTACCAGGCCCGCGGCCTGACGGTGGCCGCCGGCTCACCCGCGTTTAAGGAACTCGTGGCGCAGCGGGACGCGTTCACCATCGAGCGGCTCCGCGCCGGCGGTGCCGTGCTGATCGGCCTGACCAACATGCCGCCCATGGCCAACGGAGGTATGCAGCGCGGCGTATACGGGCGCGCCGAGAGCCCCTACAACGCTGACTACCTCACCGCAGCCTTCGCATCCGGATCCTCCAACGGTTCGGGCACGGCCACGGCTGCGAGCTTCGCGGCGTTCGGGCTGGCGGAAGAGACCTGGTCTTCAGGCCGCGCCCCGGCGTCCAACAATGCACTCTGCGCCTACACGCCCTCCCGCGGCGTGATCTCCGTGCGGGGCAACTGGCCCCTGGTGCCCACTATGGACGTGGTGGTTCCCCACGCCCGCACCATGGCGGACCTCCTGGAGGTCCTGGACGTGGTGGTGGCCGACGACCCCGAAACCCGGGGCGACTTCTGGCGCGTCCAGCCGTGGATCCAGGTGCCCAGGGCATCCGCTATCCGGCCGCCGTCGTACGTAGACCTGGCCGTACCCGGCGCCAGCGCCGCAGCAGGGGTGCTCGCCGGCAAGCGGTTCGGGGTCCCCCGGATGTACATCAACGCCGACCCGGACGCCGGCACGGCACCGAACCCGGGAATCGGCGGTCCCACCGGCCGGCGCATCGACACCCGCGGCTCCATCATCGACCTGTGGAACGCTGCCCGGCGCGACCTGGAAGCGGCGGGAGCGGAGGTGGTGGAGGTGGACTTCCCCGTGGTTTCCAACTACGAGGGCGACCGCCCCGGCGCACCTACCCTTGCCACCCGCGGCCTGGTGTCCGCCGACTACCTGCGCCGCGAAATCGTGGACCTCTCAGCCTGGGCCTGGAACGACTTCCTCGATTCCAACGGCGATCCCCGGTTGAACCGGCTGGCCGACGTCAAAGGCGCGGACATCTTTCCGGCGCCGGACGGTTCCCTGCCCGACCGGTACGACGGCTTCGATGATGACATCAGCGACTACCCGGCATGGATCGGGGAGCACGGCGTACCGGAACTGGCCGGGATTCCACACCTTCGGGCAGGGCTGGAAGGCCTGGAAGAGACCCGACGCAAGGACCTGGAGCAGTGGATGGACCGCCTGGGCCTGGATGCCGTGGTGTTCCCCGCCGCGGCGGACGTTGGCCCCGCCGACGCGGACAGGAACAGGGATTCCGCAGATCTTGCCTGGCGCAACGGCGCCTGGGTATCGAACGGAAACCTGGTCCCGCGCCATCTGGGCATCCCCACGGTCACGGTTCCCATGGGGCTGGCTGCGGACATCGGCATGCCGGTGGGGCTGACCATCGCCGGCCGGGCCTACAGCGACACGGAACTGCTGCGCCTGGCGGCCGCCTTCGAGGCCACGGGAAGCCGGCGTGTACCCCCGCCGCGCACCACGTCCACCGAAGATGTCGGATAGCCCTGCCGGCACCTGGGTGCTGCGGCTATTCTGGACGCAGTGATTTTCCTTTCTTGCCTGTGATCCACAGCTTCCGCAGTCTCCACCCGTCGCTCCAGCCCCCGGCTACAAACGGAGCGGTGATTCCGCGTGCCATGGAGGGGAACCCCGTATTGGGTTCCCCTCCACCCGGCACCCTTATCGGAAACATTTTCGGGAGACCCCATGAACATCCAGCCAAACGGCGCACCCCTCCTCACGCAGGACACCCTCCGGCCTGACTGCTCCAACTGCTTTGCCCTCTGCTGCACGGCCTTCGGCTTTACCCGCTCGGCAGACTTTGCCATCGACAAGCCACCTGCCACCGAGTGCCCCAACCTTGCCTACGACTTCTCCTGCACCATTCACAGCCGGCTCAGGGCCCGCGGCTTCCGTGGCTGCACGGTCTTTGACTGCTTTGGTGCCGGCCAGTCGGTCAGCCAGATCCTTTTCGGCGGCATCAGCTGGCGGGAAGATCCCGAGTCGCAGCCGGCCATGTTTGGCGCTTTCCGGGTAGTCAAGCAGCTCCATGAGATGCTCTGGCACCTGGCCGAGGCGCACCGGCGGACCTACAGCCCGGACACCGCCGCCGACGTACAGCACCTTCGGGTGACGCTTGAGGAGGCAGCGGCAAGCGGCTCGCAGGCAGTCCTGGAACTCGACGTGGAAGCTCTGCACCACAGCACGGCGCAGCTTCTGGGCGCGGTGAGCGAGGAGGTCAGGGCCGGCTATTTCACGGACGACGGCGGCCCGGTCACCGGCCTGCGCCCCGGTGCGGATCTTGCCGGTGCCGGGCTGCGCGGCGAACGGCTGTGCGGGGCGGACCTTCGCAACGCAGTACTGATTGGCGCCGACTTCCGCGGCACGGACCTCACGGCCGTGGACCTGCTCGGTGCCGACCTGCGCGATGCGAGGCTCGACGACGCCGACCTGGCCGGCGCCCTCTTCCTCACCCAGGCGCAGGCCGCCTCAGCCCGGGGAAACGGGGGCACGCGGCTTCCCTCGGTGCTGGCGCGTCCCGGGCACTGGACGGACTGAGGCGCACGCGGCGGGCGTTCTTCCGGGCCGTCCGTCAGGCCCGGAAGAACGTGTGGAAGCGCACCCCGTGCGCGGGAAGGTCTACGTCCAGTGCCGGCACGCGGTCAACAGCCGTGATTCCGGCACCCGAACCGCTCCAGGCCTCCCGCACCTGCCAGCCGTGGGGCTGCGGAAGGCCCAGGTCCGCGAGCGGCAGGGAACGGGCCAGGCCGGCCGTCCCGGTGTTGAAGCAGGCCACGTACCTGTCCTCCGACGTCGTGCTCTCCGCTGCCCAGACCACCAAGTCCCCGTCGCGGAGCAGCTCACGGCTGTTCGCACCGGCCCGGTGGGCTGCCAGCAGGTCTGGGTTGGTCAGCAGGTCCAGGGTCTCCGGGGGCGAGGCCGGAAGGTCGCAGCCGAGCATGAGTGGGGACCGGGCGATGCACCAGAGCGAGAGCATGGTGCGCTGCTCGTCGGCGGTCAGGCGGCTGAGCCGTTCCCCGCCGCGTTCGGCGCGCTGCGCCAGCCGGCCCACCGGAAGCATGTCTGCATCCGCCCAACTTCCCGGCCGCTGGTGGGGTGCCCAGCGTGCCAGGCGGGCGAACTGCGCTTCGACGTCTTCCCACACGTCCCAGAGGTCGTCGGAAACCCGCCACATTGCGGCGTTGGCCCGCAGGTGTTCCAGCCGCGAAAGCGATAGCGCCCTGCCCGGCGAGAGGCTCAGGACCATGTCCCGGCCGCAGCGGTCCATGGCACTCCGGTACGCGGCGATTTCCGCGTCGAAGTAGGGGCCCAGCATGTCATCGGCCTTGACGAAGTCCACTCCCCAGGAGGCAAAAAGCCGCAACTGGGAGTCGTAGTAGGCCTGGGCACCGGGCTGGCTGTGGTCAAGACCGTAGTTATCCGCGTTCCAGTTGCAGACGGAGGCAGTGTCCGCTATCAGGTCTGCCGTGACGGACGTTCCTTCCACCGGCAGCCGCTCGAGGACTGCCTGGCGGGGAATGCCTCGCATGATGTGCAGGCCGAACTTCAGCCCCAGGGCATGGATCCGGTCGGCCAGCGGCTTGAACCCCAGCCCGCCGGCCGCCGAGGGAAACCTGTTGACGGCCGGAAGCTGCCGCCCGTACGGGTCCAGTTCCAGCCGGGCACCGTGGTTGTACCCGCCGGCCCGCGCAGCCGGTTCGTACCATTGGATGTCCACCACCACGGTGTCCCAGCCGTGCGGCAGGAGGTGCTGGGCCATGAATGCGGCGTTGGCCAGCACTTCAGCCTCGGTGACGGACGTGCCATAGCAGTCCCAGCTGTTCCAGCCCATGGGTGGCGTGGCGGCAAGGGTCATTCAGCCAAACTACAACGTTGGAAATTGAAGTGCTACCCCGTGGAAGCGCCTTGACACTCAGCGTTGTTAGCGCTGACAGTTGATGGAGCCACGACCCCGACCGGAGAGCCACCCCAATGAAGAACTGGGCAGGAAACCTCGAATACGCATCGTCCGCCGTGCACCGGCCAGGGTCGGTGGACGAGTTGGCGGCCCTGGTTGCGGCAGCCCCCCGGGTCAAGGCGCTGGGCTCCCGGCACTCATTCAACCGGGTGGGTGACACAGAGGGCCTGCATATCCTGCTGGACGGACTGCCGCACAGCATCGAGCCGGATAGCGAACGGCAGACCGTCAAGGTCAGTGGAGGCGTCAGTTACGGCGAACTGTGCCGCGCGCTTGAACAATCCGGCCTGGCCATCCACAACCTCGCGTCCCTCCCCCACATCTCGGTGGCTGGAGCCATCCAGACCGGGACGCACGGCTCAGGCGTCAACAACCAGTCCCTTGCGGGCAAAGTGCAGTCCATCGATCTCGTCAGGCCGTCCGGGGACGTCCTTACGCTTTCCCCCGCTGACGGGGATGACTTCCTGGCCAGCGTGGTGGGCCTTGGCGCCATGGGCGTGGTCACCGCCGTCGAACTTTCCACCCGGCCCAGCTTCCGGATGCGGCAGCGCGTCCTCGAAAACCTGCCGTGGGACGCAGCGCTGGCAAACTTTGACGCCCTTGCGTCCGCCGCCTACAGCGTGAGCCTCTTCACCACTTACGCGGGTGATTCGGTCAGCCAGGTGTGGCTCAAGGCCCTCGACGCCGAACCTCCACTGGCAGAGCTTTTCGGGGCCACCGCCGCCACCCGTCCGCTGCATCCGTTGCCGGACATGTCCGCCGAGAACTGCACGCAGCAGCTGGACGAAGCCGGCCCCTGGCTGGACAGGCTGCCGCATTTCCGCCACGAGTTCACGCCCAGCAACGGTGAGGAGCTGCAGAGCGAGTACATCCTGCCGCTGGAACACGCACCCGCCGCCATCGAGGCCGTGCGCACCTTGGCGGACCGGCTGGCCCCGCTGCTGTTCATCTCGGAAATCCGGACCGGGGCGGCTGATGAGTTCTGGCTCAGCCCGTTCTACCGGCAGCAAAGCGTGGCCCTGCACTTCACGTGGAAGCCGCTGCAGGCGGACGTCGAAGCGCTCCTCCCGGAACTCGAGGACCTCCTGCGTCCCTTCGGCGCCAGGCCGCACTGGGGCAAACTCTTCACGCCCTCGCGGTTCGACTGGGAGCAGCTCTACCCGCGCTTCGCCGGCTTCCGGTCGCTCGCCTCGGCCCATGATCCTGAGGGGAAGTTCCGGAATGCCCTGCTCGACAGTATCCTCGGCGTTCCTGCTGCCAGCGGACGCTGAAGCCCCGGAACGCACCGCGCCCTGACGGCTGCGCCGGGTAGGCTGGAGGTATGAAACGCCGCTTCGCAGCCCTGTCCGCCGCACCGCTCCTGCTCTTGCTTTCCGGTTGCGGCGCCGTGGAGGACGCCGCCACGGATGCAGCCAACGATGCAGCATCCAAGGTGGCCACAGCGGCGGCGGACGAGGTCAACAAACAGATCTGCGCCGTGGTCCAGGACGGCCTGGTGAGCGTGCAGGATAAGCAGGTGTTGGCCGGGCTGGTTTCTGCTGCACGCACGGCGGGAGTTCCCACGGACATCACGACGCCGTTGGGCGAGATAGCGGAGGCCGGAGACCAGGTGCCGGCCGAGTCGGTCCAGGCTCTGCAGGACGCCTGCGCAGCCTAGCGGCACCATCCTGCCGCGAGCCGGCGGACCTGTTACTGCTCCCTATTGCGATTGGTCGAGTCCGTGCAGCCCGCCCGCAGCGGGAGGCCCGTGGCCCTTCCGGTCGTGGACCGGCCGGTCCCGTGAGGACCGCTCAGAAGGCTGCGTCCCGTGCGGGGTCCGCTCGTGCCCGGCCCTGTGCTGGGGCGGGGCAAAAGGGACTACACCCGAGTTCCTGCTCGCCGGTGCCGCCCGGATGAACTTGGCCAGTTCGTCGCGCAGCACACTCCAGCCGATGTCGGGGTCGTCGGGGTAGGCGTCAACTTCCGCCTGCCGCGCCGCTTCGAGCGCCGCGAGTCCAACTTCGGTCAGTTCGACCTTCAACTGTCGGCGGTCCGAGGCCTGCCGCGTCCTGGTGATCTGCCCTGCGGCTTCCAGGCGGGTGAGGACCCTGCCCAGGGTCTGGCTCTGCACACGGATCGCGTCAGCGAGCCGTTCCTGGTTCAAGGGCCCGCCGGACAGTCCTTCCAGGGCGATGACGGCAGCCCGGGTCAGCCCCAGCGGGGCCAGTGCTTCATCCTGCCGCCGTTGGACCAGGCGCGCCGCCAGGGTGATCAGTCGATAGCTGTTCCGGGCATCCGGATCAAGATTACTGGTCATCGGGCCGTGGCCTTCCTGTAGGTGGCAAAGCGGGGATCGCCCTTCATCGCTACCTACCTACAATAAGCATGCTTAGCATCATTGCCGCAAGTAAAGCCGCTGCTCCTCCGCCCGAACGCCCGAAAGGGAGTCCAGAAGAGCGACTCCGCGGCCATTATTTGGAAAGTACGCGTCAACCCCCCTTGCAGAACAAAAGGAAAGTGTGCTTACTATCTAATTAGTAACCTTGCTTACTAAACAGCCAGCTTTGCTGGTTCTTAATCGCCAGCTGACTTGAGGAAAGAGAGCCCGATGACAGAGAACCAATGGCCCCAGACTCCCAACCCGGCCGTTACGGATCCCTACGGCGCCGCTACCGTCGAGGATGACTTCACAACCGCCTCCATGTCCGGCCCCGCCGGCGGATCGAAGACCGACGCCGCAAAGTCGGAGGCCTCGGATGTGGCAGGCCAGGCAACCTCCGCGGCCAAGGATGTGGCGCATACGGCGAAGGAAGAAGCCGCGAACGTCGCTGCGGAGGCAAAGACCAACGCCAAGGACCTGATGAACCAGGCAAAGACCGGCCTGACCAGCGAGGCAGGCGCCCAGCAGCAGAAGGCTGCTGAGGGCATCCGCAACATCTCCGGCCAGCTGCACAGCATGGCCAGCGCGCCCGAGCAGCAGGGTGTAGCAAGCGACCTGATCCGGCAGGCAGCCGAGCGCGGCGACTCGGTCGCTTCCTGGCTGGAGAACCGCGAGCCGGGAGACCTGCTCGGCGAAGTGCAGCGGTTCGCCCGCAACAAGCCTGGCACGTTCCTGCTGCTGGCCGCCGGCGCTGGCCTGCTGGCCGGCCGCCTCACCCGGAGCCTCACCGCAGGTGCTCCTGAACAGGCTCCCGGGACGGCGGGTGCCGGACAGGCACAGTCCCAGGCGTCCACGCAGCCGGCGGCCCATTCCGCACCGGTCCAGCCGCTTCACCAGGAGACCGTCTACGCAGCCGGGACCGACGACCTGTTCGCGGAACCCACGGTCTCCGGCGGCACACCGTCCTCCACCTCAACCCTGCCGGGCGGCACCGCCGAGGACACTCCGCTGCGGTACGAGGATGACCCGTTCCGCGACGAGGACGGCTCCTACCGGACCGCGGAGGGCGGATTCCGGTCAACGGAAGGACGCCCGTGATGAGCAGTCAGTTTCCTGAGTCGCCGAACGTGGCGCATCAGAAGGCGGACAACGCCTCCCTGGGGGATCTCCTTGGTGATGTCACCCGGGACCTGTCCACCCTGATGCGCCAGGAAGTCGAGCTCGCCAAAGCCGAACTCAAACAATCCGCCACCCGCGCCGGCAAAGGCGGCGGCATGCTCGCCGGCGCCGGCGTCGCAGGCCACTTCGTCCTGATCTTCCTGTCCCTGGCCCTGATGTTCGCCCTCGGCGCCCTCATGCCCCTGGGCTGGGCCGCCGTGATCGTCGCCGTCATCTGGGCCATCACCGCCGCCATCCTGGCCAGCATCGGCCGCAAGAACCTCAAAGAAATCAAGGGCCTGCCCCAAACCGGCGAAACCCTCGCCGAAATCCCCCCGACCCTCAAACCAGGTGAGGTAAACCGATGAGCGAGAACCCCGACGCAATCCGAGCAGACATCGAAGCCACCCGCGCACGCCTCGGCACCAACGTCGACGCCGTCGCCGACAAAGTCACCCCCTCGAACATCGTCCACCGCCAAACCGACAAGGTCAAAGACGCGGTATCAGGGGTAAAGGAGAAAATCATGGGAGCAGCAGACCACACCACCACCCGAGTGCAGGACACGTTGCACCACGGTGCACAAAGCAGTGCCGGACACACCACCAACGCCCTGCACAGCACCGGCGAAAGCCTCCACGACGCCAAAGACAACGTCGCCTCCACCCTCTCCGACGCCGGCCACACCGTCGCCGCCACACCGGACCGGGTCAAAGCCAAAACCCAGGGCAACCCCCTCGCCGCCGGCCTCATCGCCTTCGGCGCAGGCATGCTGATCTCCTCCCTGATCCCCGCCAGCGACAAAGAACGCCAAGCAGCAGACCAGCTCAAAACCGCCGCCGAACCCCTCACCACCGAACTCACCGACGCCGCCAAAGGCATGGTCCAAGACCTCAAAGAACCAGCCCAACACGCCATGGACAACGTCAAAACCACCGCCACCGACGGCATCGAACACGTCAAAACCGACAGCCAAGACGCCGCCACCGACGTCAAAGACCGCGCCACCACCGCCAAAGACACCATCCAAAACACCTAGCGCGCAAACCCACCAGCTGCAGGCCGAGGCCGTCCTTTCCCCTACGGAAGGACGGCTTTGGGCTCTGCAGCCGCCACAGCAAAGGAAATGCCATGAAGAAGCTGCTCTTCGCCTTTTTGCCCGCCATCATCGGCCGCATCCTGCGGGCCAGGAAGGCCCGGCAAACGGGCACCGGCCAGGTCCCGCCGAGGAACCGGTACTGAGCACGCCCTGGTGAAGGGTGCGCCTAGCGCTTGCCCTTCTTGCGGGAGCCTTTGCCCCTGCCCTTGTCCGGGTTGGGGGCATACCGCTGGGCCACCTTGGGCGCCGCCTTCTTGGCGCCGGAACCGCGGCGGTCCGGTTTGGGGGCCTTCTTTTCCTTGACCGGCTGCGCGGAGGGCTGGCGTGAACTTTGTGCCGTCCGGCCCCGGACGATCCCGATAAATTCTTCCAGGACCTCGTCGGTGCTTTCCGTGGCCCATACCAGGGCAATTTCGGTGACTGGTGCATCGGTGGCGCGGCGGGCCACGGTGTCCTTGACGTTGAAGTGGCGGGCCACGGACATGGGCAGGACCACCAGCCCGGCGCCGGACGCCACCACCTGCAGTGCCGGTTCAGGCCCGCCCAGGGCCGCGACATCCAGGAGGGATTCCTGGTCGAGGTCCGCGAGGGCCACCTCTTCGAACACGGAGATCTCGTGGCCCTTGGGAGCAACCACCACGGCCTGCTCCTCGTAAAGGGGAATCACGCTCAGGCCGTCGCGGACGATCGGGAGCCTGACGAAGGCCATGTCCGCCGAACCGCCACGGACCTCCTCAGCCGGTGTGACGCCGTCGTGCATCTGCGCGTGAAGGGGAATGTGCGGCATCCGCTCTTCCCAGCGGCGGATCCATTTGCCCGGCGTCACGCCCGGTACGTACGCGATGCGCAGCTCGCGCGGCGCTTCGGCGGGAATGTCGCCGGCGGAAACGGCGTCGTCTGGGGAGGAGGTTGTGGAGGGCACGTCTTCACAGTACCCGCCGCCCGGATACCCTTGAAGCATGACCTCTGCAAACTCCCAGTCCATGAAGCCGGCCACCGTTGCCAAGAAACTTGGCATCTACCTGCCCGCAACACCGCAGGAGTTCCAGGATTCGACCATCACCCGCGAGGAATTCGCCGAACTCCAGGCGAACCCGCCGGAGTGGCTCGCCGAGCTGCGCCGCAACGGTCCGCACCCCCGCCCCGTGGTGGCGCAGAAGCTCAACGTCTCCATCAGCGGCTTGGCCCGCGGCGGCGTGGAGGACGCGCTGACGACGGCGGAGATCACCGCGCTGCTGCAGGCTCCGCCGCAGTGGCTGGTCACCGAACGCTCTACCCACGCAGCAGTCCGCGCCGAGGCGCAGCGGGTAAAGGACGAGGCCGCAAAGAAGGAAGCCAAGCGGGCCCGCGCCAACTGACGCCGCCGCTCCGCAATTCAGAAGCTTGTCGGCAGATCCGAACCCTCAAGGCCCGGATCTGCGGACAGGCTTCTGCTGTTCCTGCGCGCTCCGTGTTCGGGGCGGGCTCAGTCCTGGTGCAGCTGGATGTAGTTCCCGCAGCCGTCGTCGAAAACGGCACTGATTCCGGACGGGTCCTCGGCCGGCGGGCTCTTGAAGCTGACGCCTGCGGCCACCAGGCGGTCGTACTCGGCCTGGACGTCCGGCACGCCGAACACGATGGCCGGCAGCCCTGCCTCATGGACGGCGTTCATGTAGTCCGCCCCGATGGGGTTGTCGCTGGGCTCGAGCAGGAGTCCCGCTGTGTTGTCCGGGGCGCCCGGGTCCTTGATGATGTACAGGTTGTACTCCGGCATGGCCATGAGGGTGTCGAAGCCCAGCGTCTTGGTGTAGAAGTCATGCGCGAGGGCCGGGTCTTTGACGTGGATGCTGCACATTTTGATTCGCATGGACCCCAACATACCCTCGCCGCGCGCTTAGCTGACAAGGATCTGGGTGGCGGATTCCCGGTTCCGCGACTGCGCCAATCCGATTCATCACTCCATCTCGCGTCCGAGATGGACTGGGCTCCATCCGTCCAGAGCCAAGCGAAACGCCGGCATTGACCAGGCTCCCGGAACAAGGTGCAATGGAAGGACCAGCCCGGGATTCCGCGGCCCGGGCGCACGCTGGAGGTGCCAGGTGGCAGCCGTGACGGAAGGACTTGTGCAGGGACTCGTTGAGGGGGCCTGGGCACTCGTGCTGTGCGGTCCGGTGCTGGTGGCCAGTGTTGCCGCCACGGTTTTCGTGGTCCGGCGCAGGACGCTTTTGGCGCCCGACGGCGGCGGGCAGCGTTCGGATCAGCTCTTCTGGGACCTTTTCCTTGGCTCCTGCGTGGCACTCCCCGCGCTGCTGATCCCCACACTGATCTCGCCCTGGACAGGCCTGTTCCTTGCCGGTGCCGCGGTGGCAGCGGGCATCGGAGCGTACCGCGGGACGCCGCGCTACCTGGCCAAGCGCTCCCGCCGTCGGGACGATCTTGCCCGGGAGTCCGCCCACCTTGCCGCCCGCGCACAACATGACGAGTTGATGGCCAAATGGAGCCGCTATGAACTGGATCCTGCCTGCAGCATCGAGTACCCGGCCCTGACCGATGTACGCCTTCCCGAAACGTCCGCACTCATCAAGGCGATGCGGGCAGCGGAACAGTTGCGGAACAACCCCGGCCATGGCAGCGCCTCCGGCACAGGTAACGAGTATCCCGACGCCGTCACCAGCCTTGCTGCCTCCCTCGCCAATGCCGAGAGGGCAGCGGGCATTCCCGCAGGCCAGGGGCCGGGGTCAAGTTAAGTGGTGTGTCGGGAACGGTGGAGCGCCCGCCGCCGGCGGGGATAGCATCCCAGAATGAAGCCAGAGGAAATACCAGCCCGTGACCAGTACGGCCGCCTGCTGGAGGACCGCGGGGTCTGGCGGCAGGCCACCACCCTTGAGGGTGCGGGCGAGCTGACCGCGCGCTGGCTGGAGGGCGGAAGTTCCTACCAGCCGGGCCATTTCGCACCGGGCTACGACGACGAAACCAATCCCATTGCCGCCACCCTGGCGGAACTGAACCGGAACGGACTGTTCACCAGGGAATC
The DNA here is from genome assembly GCF_000022025.1 of Pseudarthrobacter chlorophenolicus A6. Classification (GTDB taxonomy): domain Bacteria; phylum Actinomycetota; class Actinomycetes; order Actinomycetales; family Micrococcaceae; genus Arthrobacter; species Arthrobacter chlorophenolicus. The sequence continues at coordinate 48,046 of NC_011886.1, read as the reverse complement.
CCAGCCCGGCATCCTGGGCGGAGCCGGCGCGCAACGGCAGTACGTCACCGGGTTCTGCAGCGGTGCCGCGGCCGGCGAACTGCTGGCGCTGTCCACCCGAACGGAGCTGGTCACCATAGCCCACGCGCCGGGCGAGGCCAGCAGTGCGGCGATTCCCGTCACCCTGGACGGGACGGAAGTGGTGACGGTCCTGGGCTCCAGCGAAAACCCGGTGAACGAGGAGCAGATCAAGGCCTGGGCCGACGAAACCAATGATTCCCTGGCGCTGCTGCTGGCCGATTCCTGGTACGTGGAGATCCTGGACCCAGTGTGGGGCCGCAACGACGTGCTCCTGCCTGCGGTGCTGGGTGCGCTGACCGGGCAGGACTAGCAGCGCGCACGTCGGTTGACTGCGTCTGGTGGACGAGGCTGTAACTACTTTTCAAAAGGCGATAAAGGTCACCCGACGGTCGAATACAGCCGAATCGAAACGGGCCCTGAGCTCAATTACGTCAGTGCGGCCTGCAGCCGGCGATCAGTGCGGGCCACGATGCCGGTGAACACGGCATCGTCGTCCAGGGCGCGGGTCATGATCAATCCGCCCTGTATCGCTGCCACCGCATCCACTGCGAGGTCCGCGGCATCGGACTCAACAATCCCACCGCGGCGCAGCGTTTCTGCGAGCACGCCCACCCAGTCGGCGAAGTAAGCCCGGACCTCCCGGGCAAAGGTTTCCTGTTCTTCCCCCAGGGTCATGGCTGCGAACAGGCAAACCCGCTCCCTGGAGACAAAGTACTCCTCCACCACCTGTGACATGGCGGCCACCGCCTGGGCGGCATCGTCCGCCGTGCGGAGCGGTGCAAACACCTGCTCGTCGAACCAGGCACGCACCTGCGCCAGGACGGCGCGGGCCATGTCCGCTTTTCCGTCGGGGAAGAAGTGGTAGAGGCTTCCCCGACCAATCCCGGTTTCCTGCTGGATGACGGACAGGGACCCGCTCTCGAAGCCCCGCCGGCGGAAGACGCCGGCGAGGGCCCGGACTGCGTCCGCCCGGTCAAGTACGGTTCGGGGCATTACAGCCCGAGCTCGGTCAGGCCCGGGTGGTCCGACGGCCGCGGGCCGGACGTGTCCCAGTGGAACTTGCGCCCGGACTCGTCGATGGCGACGTCATTGATGCTCGCGTGGCGGTGGGTCATCAGTCCATCATCGTCGAATTTCCAGTTCTCATTGCCATAGGCGCGGAACCACTGTCCGGCCGCGTCGTGATACTCGTACGCGAACCGCACAGCGATCACATCGCCGGTGTACGCCCAGAGTTCCTTGATCAGCCGGTAGTCCAGTTCCCGCTCCCACTTGCCGGAGAGGAAGTCCACGATCGCGGGGCGGCCCGTCAGGAACACCGAACGGTTCCGCCACCGGCTGCCCTCGCTGTACGCCAGGGAGATGCGTTCGGGATCCCGGGTGTTCCAGGCATCCTCTGCGCTGCGCACCTTCTGGATGGCGGAGGCTTCGTTGAACGGGGGAAGGGGAGGTCGCTGCATCGGAGTTCCTTTCATCGTCGCTTTGTACCGATTGGTTCATAGTGTACTTAAAGGTACAGTCGTGGAAATGCCGGTGTCAACACTCCCCCCGACGCGCCCCCATGGCGCTTTGGAAGCATTCTGTGGCACACAAAAAAGGGGCGGGGCAGCGTTATCGCTGCCCCGCCCCCGGGTTCAGGCGGACCTAGAGCTCCACTGTTCCGCTTTCACCGACGCTCATCCGGCTGTTTGTCACCTTGGACTTGACCCACTGCAGCACCGTGGCTGCCGTGCCGCCGGGGCTGGTCCAGTACTCGGCCGAGTCCGAGTCCACCCGCAGGAGGCAAACCTCGGGAGTGTCCGGGCCGTCCGGGAACCACGCTTCGACAACCTGGTTCCACATTTCGTGGATCTTCGCGCGGTCGGTGACCACCTCGGCGGTCCCGGCAACGGAGACCCACTCCGTCTTCTTGCCGAAGGAAACGTTCACGCGGGAGTCCGCGCGGACGTGCGCAACCTGCGAGGTGCCAAGCCCGGTGAAGAACCACATGTCGCCGTCGTCCTTGACCTCCTGGACGGCCAGCGGCCGGCTGACGAGGGCGCCTTCTTCGTTGATGGTGGTGACCATGCCGATCTTGGAATCGTTGATGATCTCAGTAACCTTGCTGATGCCCTGGGGGTCAGTCATGCTTCACCTCGTTCGTCTGGAGTCGGGGACGCTCCCCACCGCCAGCCTATTAGTAAGCATGCTTATTTGCCAGCGGGGTCAGGCACCCGCGGGAACGGACACGCGCGCCACTTCAGCGATTCGTTCCGCGGTGCGGCGGCCCATCCGGATGGCACCGTCCACATGCTGGTAGCCCTCGGCGGCAAGGTCGGAGGAGGACCAGTAGATGGGGCCCACCGGGGCGTGCTGGTCCTTCCCGTACCGGTGCAGGCCGCCGAGATCGTAGCTGGCAGCGTAGGCGCCGCGGGTCCATTCCTCGGAACCCCAATCGGATTCGTAGTACACCTCGGGGGTGAGCGCCTCGTCGCCGAGGTAACCGGCGACGGAGGCCAGGATCGCCTCCTTGCGTTCTTCGGCACTCAACTCGAAGACGGCGTCGGCCTTCTCATCGGACACGAAGCCCACCAGGGTGCCGCGGGCATCGCCATGATTGGTGTTGTCGTAGACCTCCTGGACCAGGGCGTCGGCGCCGAAGCCGGTCCCGGAGAGCCCCTTGTCCCGCCAGAACGGGGTGGCGTACACGGCGTGGACCTTGATGACCAGGCCCAGGGACTGGTGCTGGTGCATCTGATGCTGGCGGCGCGGCAGCGGCGGGTTGAAGGAGACGCGCGAGTACAGGTTGGGCGGGACAGCCATGATGACGAACCGGGCATTGACGGTGGCGCGGTCCGATTGGACGGTAACGCGGTGCCCGCCCTCGGCGTCGGGCTCCCAATTAATGGTGCGCACTGGTGAATTAAGGACGACGTCGTCGCCCAGGTCCTGCGCCAGCAGTTGCGAGACCTGCTGCATGCCGCCGACAACCCGCCGGTCGAGGATGAAGTCCTCGTCCGTGAGGTTGGTGAAGGAGCCCGCGGACGCTGCCATGAGCACGGCCTGCAGGGCAGAGAAGGAGTGCGCGGGCTTGGTGAGCATGCCGCCGGCGATGAACAGGCCGATGTTCTTGCAGGCTTCCTCGCTGGCCGAGTTCTGCCGCAGCCAGTGGTGGAACGAGATGGTGTCCAGGTCCCGGGCCTTCGGGTGCGCCCACGGCTCGGCGGGTCCAATTTCGGCCGCGAGCTGGTCCAGGATGGCCACCAGACGGTCCATTTCGACGGCGGTTTCCGGGTCCACGGGGAATGAGTCGCCGGTGTAGCGCACGGGGACGCCGTCCGAGCCGATGTAGACGGACTCGCCGTCGCGGTAGCGAGGGTAGGTTTCCAGGTTCAGTTCCTGGAGCAGTTCCAGGAGGGCTTCCTGGTCCGGGGATACCCATTGGCCGCCGATTTCCAGCGTGGCTCCATCCACAGTTCCGGTCCAGGTGCGCCCGCCCACGCGGTCGCGGGCCTCAAGCACGGCGACACTGAGGCCAGCCTTCTTCAGTTCACGGGCGGCCGTGAGTCCGGACGGCCCGGCCCCTACGACAACGACGTCGCGGTTCAGGTTCAGCATGATGTCCTCTCTGCGGTCCCGGGTGATGGAAACCACTAAATGAATGGCATTCATTTACTAGAACTATAGCCCGTCCGGCCGGGCAGCGGAAGTGCCTGATGCAATAATGCGGAGGACACCGAGGAAAGGGCAGCAATTGCCGGCAGTACCAGCAGCACAGCAACGCCAGGCCACCGACGGCGGTTCGCGGCGACGGCGCGCCGGACGGCCATCCTCCGCTGTGCTGGATAAGGCGGGGATCACCTCAGCGGCCCTGGAACTTGTCAGCCGGAAGGGATACGACGGGCTTACCATGGCCGCCCTGGCAAAAATCCTCGACGTGGCGCCCTCAGCGCTCTACAACCACGTGTCGTCGAAGCAGGACGTCCTGCTGCTGGTGGAGGACCACCTGATGTCCCTGGTGGACGTTTCATCCTTTGGCGCCGCCCCGTGGGATGAAGCGGTCCGCACGTGGGCCTGGAGTTACCGCAACGTCTTTGCCGAGCACACACCGCTGATTCCGGTCATCGCCGTCCTGCCGGTGACCGACGCACCCCAGACGCTGGCCATGTACGAGACGGTCAGCAAGGGATTCCTCGACGCCGGATTCCCCCAGGAGCGGATCATCTCCGCCATCGTGGCACTCGAGTCCTTCATTTTCGGCTCAGCCTACGACGTCACCGCACCGGAGGACATTTTCGACCCGGGCACCATGGCCGAATCCACGCCATACTTCTCCGCCGCCGTCCGCGGATCCACAGGCGAAGGGGTGCCGGCCGCCGACGCCGCCTTCACGCTGGGCCTGGATGCCCTGGTGGCGGGGCTGGGAGGACTCCGCACGGCGGACTGACCCGGAAGCAAATAACGAGGCTGGCGAAATCATGCTTGTAGTACAAGTTATAAACTTGTATCCTAAGAAGGTGGGCGAAGGAGCCCAGTCCCGCCCTTAGGAGAATTCATGAGCACCGTCGACCTCATCCGGCACGTCAAGCTGTCCACCGCCCGCCTTCCCCTTGCTGTTCCCATCAGCGACGCCAAGGTCTTCACGGGCCGGCAGAAGCCCATGACCGAGGTGGTCTTCCTCTTCGCCGAAATCACCACCGAACTGGGCCACTCCGGCATCGGCTTCAGCTACTCCAAGCGCGCCGGCGGCCCGGCCCAGTACGCCCACGCCAAGGAAGTAGCCGAGGGCATCATCGGCGAGGACCCCAACGACATCGCCAAGATTTACACCAAGCTCCTGTGGGCCGGCGCTTCAGTGGGCCGTTCCGGCGTCGCCACCCAGGCCCTGGCCGCCATCGACATCGCCCTCTACGACCTCAAGGCCAAGCGCGCCGGCCTCCCCCTGGCCAAGTTCCTGGGCTCCTACCGCGATTCCGTGCAGACCTACAACACTTCCGGCGGCTTCCTCAACGCCACCCTGGACGAGGTCAAGGCCCGCGCCACCCAGTCAATCGAGGAGGGCATTGGCGGCATCAAGATCAAGGTGGGCCTGCCGGACTCCGCCGAAGACCTGCGCCGCGTGGCCGGCATCCGCGAACACATCGGCTGGGATGTCCCGCTGATGGTGGACGCGAACCAGCAGTGGGACCGCGCCACGGCCCTGCGCATGGGCCGCCGCCTCGAGGAATTCAACCTGGTCTGGATCGAAGAGCCGCTGGATGCCTACGACTTCGAAGGCCACGCCCACCTGGCCCAGGTCCTGGACACCCCCATCGCCACCGGTGAAATGCTGGCCTCCGTGGCCGAGCACAAGGGCCTCATCGCCGCCAACGGCTGCGACATCATCCAGCCCGACGCCCCGCGCGTCGGCGGCATCACCCAGTTCCTCCGCCTCGCCGCCCTCGCGGATGAACGCGGCCTGGGCCTCGCACCGCACTTCGCCATGGAAATCCACCTGCACCTCGCCGCGGCCTACCCCCGCGAACCGTGGGTGGAGCACTTCGACTGGCTGGACCCGCTGTTCAACGAGCGCCTGGAAACCAAGGACGGCCGCATGATCGTTCCGGACCGCCCGGGCCTTGGCGTCACGCTCAGCGACCAGGCCCGCGCCTGGACCACCGATTCCGTGGAGTTCGGCGCGTAACGCCAAAGCCGTAACCTTGAGCCATGAGCCGGAACCTCACCGCGGACCTCGCCGCCGACCTTCGCAACCGCATTGTTGACGGCATCATCCAGCCGGGTGAGAAGCTTCCCAGCGAAAACACCCTGATCAGCGACTTCGGCGTGAGCCGGACGGTGGTCCGTGCCGCGCTGACGAGGCTCCAGGCCGAAGGGCTCGTGGAAACCGAACGGGGGCGCGGCAGCTTCGCCCTCACGCCGCCGTCGGACGGGCCCCAGGCAGTGCCCGGGGCCCGTCCGGTGGCCACCACCGAGGACCGGCTGCACCTGCTGGAATTCCGCATGGGCGTGGAGACTGAGGCCGCGGCCCTGGCGGCGCGCAACCACACCGAGCGGCAGTTGCGGGCGGTGGGCACTGCGCTGGAGGCCTTCACCGACAGCGCTGGCCACCCGTCCCATGCCATGAAATCGGACTTCGACTTCCACCGGGCGGTGGCGGCGGCCTCCGGCAACCCGTATTACTCCGACTGCCTCGCAGCCCTGGGCCAGACGATGATTGCCATGCCGCGCACCCGGCTGATGACCGGCGTCGAGCACTACGCCCGGGACCATTTCGACCAGGTGGTCCAGGAGCACCGGTCCATCCTGGACGCCATCGCCGACGGTGACGAGGCTGCGGCCGCCGCCGCGATGCGCAGCCACCTGGCCAACTCCCGACGCCGGTTCAAGGCCTCCGCACGGCCGTCCAGCTAAGCGGACACAGACTCCCCAATCAGGTCCAGGAGCCGCAGCACCGCGGGGTTTGCGGTTTCCTCGTTCCACGCCAGTTCCAGGTCCACCCGGTTCAGTTCCTGCATGCCGTGGCGGCCGTCTATTTCGTGGAACTCCACCCCGGGCGGAGCGAAGGCCATGGCCGAGGCAGGAACCAGCGTCACGCCCAGCCCCGCCTGCACGAACGCCAGCAGCGCCGGGACCTGGCTGGCATACTGCGTGATGTTCGCGTGGGCGCCGGCGCTGGCGAACAGGCGCAGCACCAGGTCATGGAAGTACCGGGCTTCCTTGGTGGAGTACATCAGCAGCGGGCGGCGGTCCAGGGATCCCAGCGGCAGCGGCTGGCCGTCCGGGATCCGGGTGTTGCCCAGCACAGGGCTACCCTCCGGCACGGCCACCACCAGCCTGTCCTGCATGAGCGGCCGGAACACCACCCCGGGGCGGGCAACGATGGGCCGCAGCAGGCCGATGTCCACGCTCCCCTTCACCAGTCCGTCCATCTGGTCCGTGGACACCAGTTCCCGCAGCACAAAGGACACCCCGGGCATCCCCTCCGCGGCCTTGCGCAGCATCATGGGCAGCGCGCTCTGGCCGGCAATCGCCGTGTAGCCCACGGTGATGGTTCCCGCCTGCCCGGAGGAAACCCGGCGGACGTCCATGTCCGTCTTGATGCACATGTCCAGGATTTGCCGTGCCCTGGGCAGCAGGGTGGCACCGGCTGCGGTCAGCTCCACCTTGCGGCTTGTCCGGCTGAACAGCGTGGTGTTGAGCTTCTTTTCCAGCATCTGGATCTGCCGGCTGAGCGGCGGCTGGGTCATATTGAGCCGTTCGGCGGCGGCGCCGAAATGCAGTTCTTCGGCGACGGCGACGAAGGCTTCTAACTGGGGCAGCGAAAACATCAATACCTTTACTGGATTGTCGAGTGCAGAAATTAGCTTGGACCTGTATCGATTGCTTCCCATATCGTCTGTGAACAGGACCACACAAAGCAACCCTTCGCCCACTCGAGGAGCACAACGCAGTGACCACGGCATTCGACCCTTCCCACCACCTCGGCCAGGTACGCATCACCGGCGTGACCATCACGCCCGTCGCGTTCAAGGACCCGCCGCTCCTTAACACGGTGGGTGTCCATGAACCCTTCGCCCTGCGCGCCATCATCGAAGTCCTCACGGATTCCGGCGTCTCAGGCTTCGGCGAGACCTACGGCGACGCCGGCCACCTCGCCCGGTTGCAGCTGGCGGCCGACTCTCTGACTGGCGTGGACGTGTTCAACATCAACACCCTCCGCGGCCGCATCGCCCAGGCCCTGAGCGTGGACACCATCGAGGGTGGCCACGGCATGAGCGGCATGGTCACCGGGTCCAGCACCGCGGACCGCGTCCTGTCCGCCTTCGACGTGGCGGCCCTGGATATCCAGGGAAAGCTCCTGGGCCGTCCCGTCAGCGACCTGTTGGGCGGGGCAGTCCGGGATTCCGTGCAGTTCAGCGGCTACCTGTTCTACAAGTGGGAAGGGCATCCCGGCCAGGAGGCGGACCGGTGGGGTGCTGCGCTGGACCCGGAAGGCATTGTCCGGCAGGCCCGGGCGATGGTGGACGGCTACGGGTTCGGCGCCCTGAAGCTGAAGGCCGGCGTCTTCCCGCCCGAGGAGGAGATCGCCGCCATCCAGGCCCTCCGCGCGGAGTTCCCGGACCTGCCGCTGCGCATCGATCCCAACGCCGCCTGGACCGTGGAGACCTCCATCCGGGTAGGGAAGGAACTGGACGGCGTCCTGGAGTACCTGGAGGACCCCACGCCGGGGATCGAGGGCATGGCCGCGGTCCGCAGGGAAGTGGGCATGCCGCTGGCCACCAACATGTGCGTTGTCAGCTTCGCGGACGTGGCCCCCTCCGTCGCGGCCGGAGCAGTGGACGTCATCCTGTCCGACCACCACTTCTGGGGCGGCCTGCGGCGCAGCCAGTTCCTGGCCGGGATCACCGAAACCTTCGGGCTGGGACTGTCGATGCACTCAAACTCCCACCTTGGCATCAGCCTTGCCGCCATGGTCCACCTTGCGGCGGCCACCCCCAACCTCGACTACGCCTGCGATACGCACTGGCCGTGGAAGGACCCGGAGGAGGACGTCATCGAGGGCGGCGTCCTCCGGTTCACCGACGGCGGCGTGGCGGTTCCCACGGCCCCCGGGCTCGGCATCATCATTGACCGGGACGCCCTGGACCGCCTGCACCGCCAGTACCTGGACTGCGGGCTGCGCAGCCGTGACGATACCGGCTACATGCAGCGGCTCCACCCCTCCTACCAGCTGCAGAGCCCCCGCTGGTGAGCGCGCCTGCGGAGCCGGGCAGTATCCAGTCCCTTCGGATCGTGGTCACCGATCCCATCATCAGCCGCTTCGAGGAGGCGTTAAGGTCCGACGGCGGCGCGCACCACTGGGACATGGCTGCGGATTGGCCCCCGGAAAGGCGGGCCGCGGCACTTGCCCGTGCCGACGTCGTCGTCTGTTCCGCCCTTCCCCCGCATGAAGCGGAAGCTGCCGGCAACGTCCGGCTGGTCCATGTGACCGGGGCCGGCTACGACAAAATTTCCTTCCCGCACCTGGCGCCGGGTGCCGCGGTGGCCAATACGTTCCACCATGCCCGGCCCATTGCGGAGCATGTCCTGATGGTCACCCTGATGTTGTCGCGGAATGTGGTCCGGGCGGACCGCGAGGTGCGGAACGGCCAGTGGCGGACCATCGCCACCACCCCGGACGTTCCGTTCCATCCCGTGCTCAGCGACCTGACGCTCGGCCTGGTGGGGTTGGGATCCATCGGCGCGGAGGTGGCCCGTGTTGCCGGTGCCATGGGGATGAAGGTCCGGGCCGTGCGCCGCAACCCGGCCGCCACCCTGCCTGAAGGGGTCCAGCTGGACTGGGTGGGCGGCAACTCCGATCTGCCGGCCCTCCTGGCGGGTTCCGACGTCGTGGTGGTCACCGTGCCCCTTGCCGAGGACACCCGCGGAATGATTGGTGCTGCAGAGCTGGGCGCGATGAAGCCCTCGGCGTTCCTGATCAACGTGGCGCGCGGCGCCGTGGTGGACCAGGGGGCACTTTACGCCGCCCTCTCGGAGCGGCGGATCGCCGGCGCCGGCCTGGACGTATGGTGGGGTACGCCTGCCGGCGGCGTGGTTCCCCCGGCGGAATGGCCGTTCACGGAACTGGAGAACACTGTCCTCACCCCGCACCATTCGGGCCACGCACGGGTGACGTTCGAGCGCCGTGCCGGGGACATCGCCGCGAACATCCGGCAGCTGGCGGGCGGCCTGCCGCTGCGCAATGTGGTCAGGACAGACCCAGCAGCAGTTGCATGACCAGCATTGCGCTGCCCAGCGCTGAGGCGCCCAGGGCGAGTTTCCTCAGGCGTGCCCGGCTGAGGAACCGGTTGACGTAGCGGGATACCGCGTACCCGGCGAGGACGGCCGGAACCATCCACAGCGCCAGGACCAGCATGTGCTCGGTGACGGTGCCCGCCAGCCACAGCAAGGCCATCGAGATCGCCGAGCCCACCATGAAGAAGGCGCTCATGGTTCCGCGCAGCCGCGGCCCCTCGTGGCCCTGCCAGATCAGCGCCATGGGCGGGCCACCGATGGACGTGGCGGTACCCATGATCCCGGAGGCGGCTCCCGCCACCACCAGGTTGGTGCGGCCGGGCCGCGGCACCCAGCCGCGGCCTGCCAGGACCAGCCCGGCGAGCACCACGGCCACCACCACCCAGGCCATTCCCTCCCGCGAAGTGATCGCCACCAGCCAGGCGCCGAGCATGCTGCCCGGCACCCGGCCCACCAGCGCCCAGCCCGTACCGCGCAGGTCCAGGCTTTGCCGCTCGGTCACCGTCACCATGACGGTGACCAGCAGGGCGAGCAGGATCAGGGTGGCCGGCAGCAGTTCCGGATCGATGATGGCAATCACCGGCGCCGCCAGCATGCCCATGCCGAAGCCACTGGAGGCCTGCAGGCAGGCCGCCAGGAAAATGGCTCCGGCGATGATGGCGTACTCGGCGCCTGTCACAAGGCGTTGGCGGTTGACGCTGCGGCCGCGGCGCCGGTGAGGCCCTTGATGGTGTCGAGCGGGAAGTGGCATTCGGCCAGGTGCCGCCGGCCGTCCGGGGCTGTCAGGACCTGCGGTTCAGGGGCCACCTCCGCACAGATGTCCTGGGCCTTCCAGCACCGGGTGCGGAAATGGCAGCCCGACGGCGGATCCAGCGGGGAGGGCAGCTCGCCTTGCAGGACAATCCTGTCCCGCTTGGCGCCGCTGACGTCCAGCTTGGGCGAAGCGGACATGAGCGCCGCGGTGTAGGGGTGTCGGGGATGGTCGAAGACCTCTTCGGTTTCCCCTGTCTCGATGATCCTGCCCAGGTACATCACGGCCACCCTGTCGGCAACGTGCCGGACCACGGTGAGGTCGTGGGAGATGAAGATATAGGAGACGCCCAGTTCCTTCTGCAGTTCATTGAGCAGGTTGAGGACCTGGGCCTGGACGGACAGGTCCAGCGCAGACACCGGCTCGTCCAGGATGATGACGTCCGGCTTCAGGGCAAGCGCCCGGGCAATGCCGATGCGCTGGCGCTGCCCGCCGGAAAACTCCTGCGGCGACTTCCGCGCGTCGGACGCCCGCAGCCCCACCATCTGCAGCAGTTCCTTCACCCGTTCATCCCGCTCCCGGGACGAGGGGTAGAGGCTCCGGTGGGTGGCCCACGGCTCGGCGATGATGTCGCCGGCACTCATCCGGGCGTTCAGCGAAGCGAAAGGGTCCTGGAAGACCATCTGCACCCGCCGGCGCCAGGCCAGCAGTTCCTTGCCCTTGAGGCCGAACGGGTTGGTCCCCTCGAAGCTGACCGTCCCCTCATCCGGGGTTTCCAGCATCATCAGCGTGCGGGCCAGGGTCGACTTGCCACAGCCGGACTCGCCCACCAGGCCCAGGGTTTCGCCCCGGCCCACGGTGAGGCTGATGCCGTCCAGGGCCTTGAGTCTGGTGTTCCCGCTGGCGCTCTTGGCCACGTGGAACGTCTTGGTCAGGCCCTCAATGCTCAGCAGCGGTTCAGGCATTGGTGATCTCCTCGCTGAAGTGGCACGCAGCCGTGCGCACCGGACGGGCTGTTGCGCCGCCGTCGTTGGTTCCTGCGGACGTGGTGCGTTCCAGGTCCGCCGTGGCGGTTGCGGCGCCGTTTTCCGCACGACGGCGGCCTGCCGGGCGCAGTGCCGGGCGCTCGGCGCGGCAGATGTCCTGCACCATGGGGCAGCGGGACTGGTAGACGCAGCCCGACGGGATGTCGTGAAGCTCCGGCGGGCTGCCGGGGATGGATTTGAGCTGGTCACCGCGTTCCAGGTGGACGGGCACGGATTCCAGCAGCCCCTTGGTGTAGGGGTGGCGGGGATCGGCGAAGACCTCGGCCACGGGCCCGCTCTCCACCACGTTTCCGGCGTACATCACAGCCACCGAATCGGCTTCCTCAGCCACCACCGCAAGGTCGTGGGTGATGAGGATGACGGCCATCTGGCCCTCTTCGCGAAGCTTGCGGAGCAACTGCATGATCTGCGCCTGGACTGTGACGTCCAGGGCGGTGGTGGGCTCATCGGCGATCAGCAGCCTCGGATTCAGCGCCACTGCCATGGCGATGAGGATGCGCTGGCGCATGCCGCCGGAGAACTGGTGGGGGTAGGAATTGACCCTCGATTCGGGTTCCGGGATCCCCACGCGCTTCATCAGGTCGATGGCCTCGGCACGGGCCTGCTTGGCGTTCAGGCCACGGTGGATCCGGAATGCCTCTCCCAGCTGCGTGCCCACCGTGTAGACGGGGTTTAGTGCGGTCAGTGCATCCTGGAAGACGATGCCCAGTTCCGGGCCGGCAAACTTCAGCCGTTCCTTCGGGGTCAGCGCGGCCAGGTCCGTCCCGTTCAGGACAATCTGCCCGTCGGCGAGGTCGCATACCGGGTCCATGATGCCTGCGAGTGCCTTGGCTGTCATGGATTTTCCGCAGCCGGATTCACCCAGCAGGGCGAGGGTCTCCCCTGCCCGGGCTTCGAAGCCCACGCTGTTGACGGCGCGGACGGTGCCGCGGTGGGTTCTGATGTCCACGGCGAGGCCGCTGACCTGGAGCACGACGTCGTGGGCCTGGCTCTCCGTCGCGGTGCTTCCGCGGGTGCGCCGGAGGGTCGATGGGTCGGCAGCTGTTTTCACGGCTGTGCCTCCTTGACTGGGATACGGGCGATCAGCCGTTTGCGGGGAAGGGCCAGGCGCCAGCGCTGCGCGGGATCGGTGGCGATCCGGAGCCAGGCTGCCAGCACGTTGGCGGCGATGGTGGTGACCACGATGGCGACGCCCGGGAAGATGGACAGCCACCAGGCGGTCTGCAGGTACTGCCGCCCCTGCGACACCATCAGGCCCCAGCTCACGTCAGGGGGCTGGATGCCGATGCCCAGGAAGCTCAGCGAGGATTCCGCCAGCATGACGTAGCAGAATTCCAGGGTGGCCAGGGTCAGCAGCGTCGGCAGCACCACCGGGATGACGTGCCGGACGATGATGGCGTTGGGTTTGGCGCCGAAGGTCCGGGCCGCGTCCACGAAGGTGCGGCTTTGCAGTTCGGCCGATTCGGCGCGGGCCGTTCGCAGGTAGATCGGAATACGCGTCAGCGCCAGGATCAGGACGATGTTGGCAGCTGAGGGGCTGAAGACGTAGAGGACCACGACGGCGAGCAGCAGGGAGGGGAAGCTCATGATCACGTCGGCGATCCTCATGGACACGTTCTCCCGCCAGCCGCGGTGGTAGCCGGCCCAGACACCCCACAGTGAACCGATGACCAGGGCCACGGCAACGGCGGGAAGTGCCACGGACAGGGTGGTCCTGCTGGCGACCACCAGGCGGGCCAGCATGCTGCGGCCCAGGGAATCGCTGCCCAGGAAGTACTCCCAGCCGTGCGCCATGGTGAACGGCGCCTTGTTGGCAAACAGGAGGTTCTGCTTGGTGGCCAGATCGCCCATGAGCGCCGGGCCCACCAGGGCGGTCAGGCCAACCAGCAACAGCACAAAGGCGGCGACGGTGGCGAACCGGTCCTTGAGGAGGAGGCGGAACAGGCTGGGCTGGCCGTCCTTGGGCGGGGCGTTCCTGGTGGGCGGCTGCTTGGCTGGTTGCCGGTCTTCCTGCCCCTCCTGGGCGGCGTCGTCAGTCAATGAACTCGTCATGGTTCCTCCTAGGCCTTGACCGTCACGGGACGGACGCGCGCATCGAGCAGCGCGTAACCCATGTCAATAAGGATGTTCAGGGCAAAGATCGCGACGGCGGTCAGCAGCACCGCCGCCTGCAGGACGGCGAAGTCGCGCTGGAGGATCGAATCGATCATCAGCTTGCCGATGCCCGGCCAGCCGAAGATGGTCTCCACCACCACGGCGCCGTTGACGAGGCCCACGGTGAGGTCACCGGCGACAGTCAGGGCCGGCGCGGCGGCGTTCCGCAGGGCGTGGTGGGTGACCACCCGCAGCTCGCCGGCGCCGCGGCTGCGGGCCAGTTTGATGTACGGCTCGGACAGCGCGGACACCATGGAGCCGCGGACAATCTGCACCAGTACACCAAACGGCCGCAGCAGCAGCGTGGCGATGGGCAACACCCAGGCGCTTGCCCCCGACACACCGGATGTGGGGACCCAGCCCAGGGTGATCGCGAAAATCCAGATGCCCACAATGGCCAGCCAGAAGTCCGGGATCGATGCGGCGGCCATGGAGATGAAGCTTGAGATCCTGTCCGCGATGCCGTTTGGCTTCAGCGCAGCCCAGCAGCCCACGATGACCGCCAGCACCACGGCCAGCACCATGGTGGTGGCCGCGAGCTGGAGGGTCGCCGGGAAAGCGCGCAGCGCCATGGCGGCTGCGTCCTGGCCGGTGCGCAGGGACTGCCCGAAGTCGAGCCGCAGCACGCCGCCGAAGTAGTCGGCCATCTGGACCAGGAGCGGCTGGTCCAGGCCGTTGCGGGCCGTGAAGTCGTCCCGCATCTGCTGGGTGGCGTTCAACGGCAGGTACAGGGCGGCCGGGTTGCCGGTCATCCTGGCCAGCGCGAAGACGCCCACCACTACCACCACCAGCGGCAGGGCGCTGGAGATGATGCGCTTTCTCAAGTAGGTCAGCATGGCCGTCCTTTCTGTGGAAGAGGCGGTTAGCTGGCCGGGGTCATCTCGGAGATGCGCAGCTCGTCACCACTGGAGGAGTTGGGCGTGTAGTTGACGGACTTGGCCTTGCCCAGGATGCCCGTCTGGTGCGAAATGTGGGCGAACTGGACCACCTTGTCGTTCTGGTAGGCGAAGATCTCCTCGAAGGCCTTCTGGCGATCATCGCCGGACGCGGCGTCTGCCTTCTTGATCATTGCGTCGAACTCGGGGGTGCCGAAGTAGCTCTGGGCACCGGTGGAGAGCATGTACTGGTCCACCGTGAAGGCCGCGTCTCCCGCCTGGTTGCCATGCTGGGTCATCAGGGCAACCGCGCCGTCATCCTCGGCGAAGGGGCGGACCTGGTAGGTCAGGTGCTGGCTGGTCTCAAGCATCTTCAGCTTGACGTTCAGGCCTGCCTGGCTGAGCTGTTCCTGGAGTACCTGTGCCAGTTCGGTGATCTTGGGGAACTGGGCACTGCGGACCACCAGGGAAATCTGCTTGGAGGTATCAACGCCGTCGGCCTTGGCCTCGGCAACCAGTGACTTCGCCTTCTCGAGGTCGAAGGGCCAGCCCTTCAGTTCGTCGTTGTGGCCGACGATCCCCTCGGGAACCAGTTGGGCGGCCACCTGGTGCTTGCCCTGGTAGAGGGAGTTGACGATGCCTTCCTTGTCGATGGCGTAGTTAACGGCCTGGCGGATCCGGATGTCATTGAGCGGCGCTTCGTTCGCGTCCATCCGCAGCGCAACGGTTTCGTTGTTGGGGTAGTCAACGCCGAGGTCGCCGATGTTGTCATCCGGGCTCAGCCCCATGGCAACGTCCGCTTCACCGCTGGTGATCATGGCGGCACGCACCGAGCTTTCGGAGCGCCACTGGTACTCAGCCTTGGCGTAGGCGGGCTTGTTCCCCCAGTATCCGTCCCAGCTGCTGAGCGAGATCTTCTGGCCGGCGTCCCAGCTGTCGATCTTGTAGGGGCCGGTGCCAATCGGTTCACGGACCTTTTCGGTGGTGCTGGTGGACGTCGGCACCACTTCGAGGAAGGAGAGCCGCAACGGAAGGATGGGATCCGGTTCCGGGGTGGTCACGGTCAGGGTGGTGGCATCAACGGCCTTGACGTCGAGGTCGGCGTCGCCGAAGACGTAGCCTTCAACGTTGCACCCGAGCTTGGAGTTCACGGCACGGTCAATCGTGAAGGCTGCCGCCTCGGCGTTGAAAGGAGTTCCGTCCTGGAAGTTGACTCCCTCGCGGAGCTTCAGTGTCCATTCGGTGTCACTGGTGGCCTTCCACTCGGTGGCGAGCTTGGGTTCGAGTTCCCCGCTCTGGGGGTTTCGCTCGATCAGCGGCTCAGTCACATTGGATCGCACCACAACGCCCGTGGAGGTGAGGTTGGATTCGCAGGCTTCGAGCGTGGGCGGTTCCTGGCCCAGCACCACCCGCACCGTGTCAGCGGCACCGCCGCCTGCGCCATCGGAGTTTGCGACGGAGCAGCCGCTGAGGCCGAGGACTGCCACGGCGGCCAGGGCCGGCCACTTCACCGCTGCAGTGGAAAAGGGAAACTTTGAAGAAGACGTCATTGGGTTCCTCCGAATTGGAAAACTTGGTGCGCACCGCCCCTGCTGTTCTGATCCATCGCTGAACAGGCGCTTTCCGGGGCCGCGCTCGACTCAAGCTAATTGAGGCAAGGGGGGGCCCACAAGGGATTTGGCACCGGCCTCCCGCGCCGTTACGGAGGCCATGGGCGCTTTTTGCGGTTGTGATGCGCACCACTGATGCGCGGGATCCGCGTCATTCCGCCGGAGCTGGCCCATCAATACAGTCCGGGCATGGATCCATGCCATTTACATGTTGGACCTGTATGGGTCGCAATCCTAGGGTGCTGTGTATGAAGAACATTGCTGTCCTCCAGGTGGGGCCCCTCATGCCAGTCGTCCAGGAATCCATCACCAAGGATTACGGTGCGGTCCGCCTTCCCGACGGCCAGGAGGAACGGGCGGAATTCCTGGGCCAGCACGGCGGCACCTTCGACGTGGCGGTGACGTCCGGGAAGTTCGGGGTGGGGACGGACCTGATGCGCGCCCTGCCAAACCTGCGCGCAGTCATCAACTTCGGCGTCGGCTATGACACCACCGACGTCGCACAGGCATTCGAGCGCGGCATCATCGTCAGTAACACCCCAGATGTACTCAATGACTGCGTTGCGGACACCGCCGTCGCGCTTTACGTCGATGTGCTGCGGGGCATCAGCGCCGCGGACCGGTTCGTCCGGCGTGGTGACTGGCTCAGCAAGGGCAACTTCCCGCTCGCCACGAAAGCCAGCGGCCGCAAAGTGGGCATCCTTGGCCTGGGCAGGATCGGCAAAGTGATTGCCCGGCGCCTGGAAGGCTTCGACTGCGAGATCAGCTACCACAGCAGGAACCCCGTAGCCGGGGTCGATTACCGGTACGCGGCCTCACCGCGTGAACTCGCCGCCGGGTGCGACGTACTCATCGTGGCCGCGGCCGGCGGTCCGGGATCCACCGGCCTGGTGGACACCGGCGTCATCGACGCCCTGGGCCCCCGGGGCTATCTCATAAATATTGCCCGCGGCTCTGTGGTGGACCAGGACGCCCTGGTGGACGCGCTGCTGTCCGGCAAGCTGGGCGGAGCAGGCCTGGACGTCTTCGTTGACGAGCCCAAGGTTCCGCAGGACCTGCTGGAGCTTGAGAACGTGGTGCTCCTGCCGCACCTGGGAAGCGGCACACATGAAACGCGCGCAGCCATGGCTGACCTGACGCTCGCCAACCTGCGCTCCTACTCGGAGGACGGTTCCCTGGTTACCCCGGTACATCCGTAGCGGCGATACCCGTGCCGGCTCCCGGTTGCCCCATCAGTTAAAGCCCTTAAACCCCGGGTTTGGCAACGAAAACTGATAGGGCATCCGCGGGCAGGAGTTAAACAGGAAGAGCCCCGATCCTCAGATCGGGGCTCTTCTCAATTGCGTGCGCGAGGGGGGATTTGAACCCCCACGCCCTTTCGGACACTGGCACCTGAAGCCAGCGCGTCTGCCGTTCCGCCACTCGCGCGCAACTTCTCCTACTCCACTACGGCCGGTTACCCGATTCGCAGTCTTGTAAAAGCAGCGAGATCAAGCATAACGGACACATGCCGCAAAACACCAATTGAGCGGAAGGGACCAGCTGGACCCGGCCGCAGAACGCCAAATATCGGAGCGCGGCCACCCGCCGTCTTGGCCTTTCCGCCGGGGACCGGAGTGCCCCGGGGACGAACTTTTGGAGGCGGCGGGCCGTTGTGGATTAAGGTCATTCGCAGGCCAGCCCAGTAGTATCGGATGTAGGCGTGGCTGCCGTGCGCAGCCATACCAGCGAGTGTCTACTGAACGCCGGGTGAAGTTCCGGACTGCGAACTGCCCCTCAGCCGGAGGGAAAGGAGGAGAACCATGGGTCTGCTGGACAAAGTGGAGCGCGGCATCGAAAAGGCCGTCCGTGGCGTCTTCTCCACCGGCTCAAAAGCGCAGGTCGAACCCGTAGAGATCGCCAGCAAGCTGCGCCGGGAAGTGGACCACAAGGCCCTCACCGTCGCGGCCGGACGCACCCTCGCCCCGAATGTCTTCGATGTCCAACTCAGCGACGACGATTTCAAGCGGGCCCAGGAATGGGGAACCCCGCTGGCCGAGGAACTCTGTGACGTCGTCATCAACCACGTCCGCAGCCAGGGCTACACGCTGCAGGGATCTGTCCGCATCTCCTTCCGGCGTGATTCCGAGCTCCGGGCCGGGGACTTCGAGATCGTTTCCTCCACCGAAAAGTCCAAAGGCAACGGCAATGCCCAGCCGTCGCGCCCCACAGTGCCGGCCGCGCCCAGCCGCCAGCCCGTCAGGTTGCAGCCGGTCCTGGACATCGACGGCCAGCGCTACTCGCTGAACGCCCCCTCCATCGTGCTGGGCCGGTCTTCCGAGGCCGATATCCACGTGGAGGACACCGGAGTTTCCCGCCGCCACCTGGAAATCCGGACTGCCAACGGTGCCACCAGCGCCGTGGACCTTGGCTCCACGAACGGAAGCTATGTCAACGGGCAGCGGGTTTCGGGCAGCGTTGAACTTACTGACGGCTCCACCATCACGATGGGACGGACAAAGATCATCTTCCGCCTGCTTCCTGCCAACCCTGGTGGCCACGCATGAGCGACCTGACCATCACCGCGCTGCGGTTCGGCTTCCTGCTGCTCCTGTGGGTACTCGTCTTCAGCATTGTCTCGGCCATGCGCCGGGACCTGATGGTGGGCCGCAAGGCTGCCTCCGGGGCCCCCACCGCCCGTGAAGTCCGCAAAAACCCGGATCTCGCCGAGGCTCCGCCGCAGCCTGTTAAGCAGCAGGCCCGGCAACTCGTCGTGGTGGAGGGCCCACTGAAGGGAACCACCCTTCCGCTGGCCGCCAGTCCGGTCCTGCTGGGCCGTGCCCAGGAAGCCACCCTGGTCCTCGAGGACGACTACGCCTCCGGCCGCCATGCGCGGCTGTTTCCGCAGGGCAGCCGCTGGTTCATCGAAGACCTTGGATCCACCAACGGCACGTACCTTGCGGACCAGCAACTTACCCGTGCCCTGCCCGTTGAGCCAGGCGTACCTGTGAGAATCGGCAAGACGGTCATCGAATTGAGGCCGTAGCCGTGGCCGTTTCCGAAAACCCCGCAACCGGGCCCCAGCCCGCGCCGCGGCCCCTCATCATGCGCTACGCGGCCAGGTCCGACGTCGGCCGGATCCGCTCCAAGAACGACGACTCCGCCTACGCGGGCCGGCACCTGGCCGTCGTAGCGGATGGCATGGGTGGCCATGCCGGCGGTGACGTCGCCTCCGCAGCCACAGTCCTGGACATGATCCACCTGGACCGCGCGGACTATGAGGGCGACGCCGGCACCATCCTCGCCGACGAGATCCAGACAGCAAATTCGCTGCTCTCAGAGCTGGTCCACATCAATCCCAAGCTTGCCGGGATGGGCACCACCGTGACAGCGCTGCTGCTCGCTGAAGGCAAGCTGCACTTCGCCCACATCGGCGATTCCCGCGCCTACCGGCTCCGGGACGGCGAATTCGAACAGGTCAGCGTGGACCACACGTTCGTCCAGCGGCTGATCGATGAAGGCCGGCTCAGGCCTGAAGAAGCTGAAACGCATCCCCACAAGAACGTGCTCATGCGCGTGCTCGGCGACGTGGATGCCAGCCCCGAGCTGGACCTGGACACCCTGGAGGCACGTCCGGGCGACCGCTGGCTCCTCTGCTCCGACGGCCTCAACTACGTTGCCGGCCACGCCGTGGAGCGGACGGTCAAGGAAACCCCGAACCTCCGCGAGTGCGTGGAAACCCTGGTGGACCTCACCCTGGAGGCCGGCTCCCCGGACAACGTCACGGTCATCATGCTCGAGATCGCGGAAGAAACGCCCGACGACGTCAGCACGGCCGCCGTCGACGTCATTCCCGCCGCCCGGACCGCCCAGTCCGCCGACGCGCCGGCCGCTGACACCACGCCGGAGGCGGGAATCCCGGAAATCCGCGCTACCGACGCAGAAGATGCCCGGGACCCGGGGGCCAAATCCGCGGTGGCAGGCACCGCGACGTCCGGCGGCAGCGAAGCTGACACCGGGCCTGCGGAAGACAAAGCACCGGACCCGGGATCCACCGACCCCCACCTCGGGGAGCACCTGTCGGCTGAAGTCCTGCGCGAAGAACTGTCCTCGCGCCCCCATGAACTGGTGGGCGCGGCCGCAACCGCCGCGGAATCCGGTTCCATCCCCAGCATCGCCGGACGTACCGTGGCCCGCAGGGCCGCCACAGTCCTCACGCACAAGGCTGAACCGGCCGCCAATGACGACGACGAAACACTGGTGCCGCTGAAGCCGCGCCGCTGGATCACCTGGTCCGTGGCGGCAGCGGTTGTCGTGGTCCTGGGTGTTGGACTGTGGCTCGGCTACGCCTGGACCCAGACCCGCTACTACGTGGGCGAATCAGATTCGCGCGTTGCCATCTTCAACGGGGTCTCCCAGCGGCTTGGCCCCATCCAGCTCTCCAGCCTGGAAACCGTGACCGACATCCGGATGGATTCGCTCCCCCAGTTTTCCCAGCAGCGGGTCCGCCAGACCGTCCCCGCCAACGACCTCTACGACGCACAGCGGATCGTGAAGAACCTCGAACTTACCGGCACCACTTCTCCGGAAGAGGAGTGCCCCGCAGCTACGGCATCGCCCTCGCCCACTCCGGGGGCCACCACGCCGGCTCCGTCCGCCACGGCGTCAGCGGCCCCACCGTCCGCCGCCCCGGCGTCCGGCAGCCCCACTCCTTCGCCCAGCCCCACCGTCAACTGCGAGGGAGCCAAGTGAGCCAGCTCAGCACCGCCCTGAAGCCGCGACGCAATGTTGAACTTGCGCTGCTGGTCCTCGCCCTCGCCGTGGGCATCGGCGCCAACATGATGGTGGGCGTGGATAAGGAAAAGGCCTTCGACTCAGATTTCTGGTTCCAGTCGAGCCTGCTCGCAGTGGCAGCACTGGTTTTCCACGGCGTCCTGCGCTTCCGTGCAAAGTATGCCGATCCGATAATGCTTCCCTTGGTGGTTGCCCTCAACGGACTCGGACTGGCCATGATCCACCGCCTGGATCCCCCCGGTGCGGACACGGGCAACAACCAGCTCCGCTGGACGCTGATCGCCATGGCAGTGGCCATCGCCGTTATCTGGTTCCTGAAGGACCACCGCATCCTCCGCCGTTTCACGTTCATCTCGCTGGCTGCCAGCGCCCTGTTGCTGGTCCTGCCGCTCGTTCCCGGCATCAGCGCAGGGGAAATCCTGGGTGCCCGGGTGTGGATCCGGCTCGGCCCCATGACGTTCCAGCCGGGTGAGGTCGCCAAGATCACCCTGGCCATATTCTTCGCGGGGTATCTTTCCTCTAACCGGGACCTGATCCTGCTGGCCGGCCGCAAAATCGGCCCGCTGCAGTTCCCCCGGTTCAAGGACATGGGACCCATGATCGCCGCGTGGCTGGTCAGCATCGGCGTGCTGATCTTCCAGCGGGACCTCGGTTCTTCAGTCCTGTTCTTCGGCCTGTTCATCGTCATGATTTACGTGGCCACCAGCCGGATCAGCTGGGTGGTCATTGGCCTGGCCTTGATCCTCGGCGGCGGCTTCGTGGCCTCCCGGGTGTTCTCCCATGTGGAGCAGCGCATCAACGGCTGGATCAACGCCTTCACTCCGGAGGTCTACGAGAACGGCAGCCGCCAGGTGATCCAGGGCCTCTTCGGCATGGCCAACGGCGGCCTGGTGGGCACCGGTCTGGGCCAGGGCCGGCCGGACCTGGTTCCGTTCGCCAACAGCGACATGATCATCGCGTCCCTGGGCGAGGAACTGGGGCTGATCGGTATCTTCGCCATCGTCCTCATGTACCTGCTGCTGGTGACCCGCGGTTTCCGTGCGGCCCTTGGCACCCGGGACGCCTTCGGCAAACTCCTTGCCTGCGGCCTCTCGTTTGCCGTGGCCCTGCAGTGTTTCGTGGTGATCGGCGGCGTTACCCGCCTGATTCCGCTGACCGGCCTCACCACGCCGTTCCTGGCAGCCGGCGGCTCCTCCCTCCTGGCCAACTGGATCATCGTGGGGCTGTTGCTGCTGATATCGCACACAGCCCGCGGCCCGGTGGACACCACTCCGCTGCCGCCGTCCAAGAGCGCAGACACTACAGGCATTGATACTCCAACCGAGGCGGTGAAGCAGGCATGAACCAGGCCATACGACACTCGTGGATAGCGGCCGTCGCCATGTTCGCCCTGCTCTTCGGCGCGCTCAGCTTCGTCCAGGTGGTGGGCGCCGATGAACTGAAAGCCAACCCCCTGAACCAGCGCGCCATCCTGCAGAACTACTGCAGCGACCGCGGCGCCATCATCGTGGGCGGAACCCCTGTGGCCGAGTCAGTGGAAACGGGCTCCGAAACCTGCAAGTTCCAGCGCACGTACCCGCAGCCGGAACTGTATGCCGGAATGACGGGCTACTTCTCCCAGAACTACGGTGCCACCGGGCTGGAACGGGCCATGGGTGAAGTGCTCACCGGAGACTCGGACCAACTGTTCCTGGACCGGGTGGGCCAGCTCTTCCTCGGAAACCAGCCCAAGGGCGCCTCCGTTGAGCTCACCATCGATCCCGAGCTCCAGCAGCTCGCATATAGCCTCATTCCCGATGGCCAGCGGGGTTCCATCGTGGTCACGAACCCCAAAACGGGTGCCATCCTGGCCATGGCATCGAAGCCGTCCTACGATCCCAACAAGGTGGCCGTCCAGGATCCCGAGGCCGAAAGCGCCAGCATCAACGAGTTCCTGAAGGTGCCCGGCATCAACCTGAACCAAAATGTCAGCGGCCCCACGGGTGAACTGCTGGCCCCGGGTTCGGTATTCAAGCTCGTGGACACGGCAGCTGCCCTTTCCTCCGGGAAGTACAACGCGGACAGCGTCCTGCCCAACCCGGCAGAAATGCCCTTCGACGGCATCTCCTACCGGCTTCCCAACTACGCCGGCGGCAATTGCTACACCAGGGACACCGCCAGTTTCGCGTTTGCGCTGCAGCAGTCCTGCAACACCCCGTTCGCAAGCATCGCGCTGGACCTGGGCCGTGACGCCATCGCCTCGCAGGCACAGAAGTTCGGCTTCGGCGAAGACCTGGGCGACCAGCTCAAGCTCGGCTACGCCCGTGGCAACGGCTTCCCGGACGAACTGGACGCGCCTGGCCTCGCCCAGTCCGCAATCGGCCAGAAGGATGTCCGCGCCACCCCGCTGCAGGTGAACATGATGACCTCCGCGATAGCCAACGATGGCGTGCAGATGCGGCCAAGCCTCATCAAGACCCTCCGCTCTCCGGACCTGCGGGTCATCGACGAGCCGCAGCCCGAGCAGCTCCGGACCTCCACCACGCCGGAGATCGCCAACCAGATCACCGATTGGATGGTCAGCGCGGTCAGCGAAGGAATTGCGAACCGCGCAGGCGTCCCGGGCGTCCAGGTGGCGGGAAAGACCGGAACCGCGGAGCTGGGCAACGGCACCAACAACTCCTGGTTCACCGGCTTCGCCCCCGCAAACAACCCGCAGGTGAGCGTCACCATCGTCATGGAGGGCGTGGACATCACCACCGGAGCACAGCTGACCAGTCCGAACGCGAAGAAAATTTTTGAGGCGGTGTTGAATAAGTGAGGCCTACAACCGGAATCACCCTCGGCGGCAGATTCCAGCTGACCACGCGGATCGCGATCGGTGGCATGGGTGAAGTCTGGAAAGCAAAGGACCTCGTCCTGGGCCGCATCGTCGCGATCAAGGTTCTGAAGGAGGAATACACCGGGGACCCCGGCTTCCTTCAGCGGTTCCGCGCGGAGGCCCGCCACACCGCACTCCTGAACCACGTGGGGATCGCCAACGTCTTCGATTACGGCGAGGAGGAGGGCTCCGCCTACCTGGTCATGGAGTTGGTTCCCGGCCAGCCCCTCAGCAGCATCATTGAGCATGAACACGTGCTGTCGCCAGACCGCACGCTGTCTATCATGGCCCAGACTGCCCGGGCGCTTTCCGTAGCGCATGCCCAGGGCCTGGTGCACCGCGACATCAAGCCCGGCAACCTCCTGATCACGCCGGATGGACGGGTGAAGGTCACGGACTTCGGCATCGCCCGCCTGGCTGACCAGGTGCCGCTTACCCAGACCGGCCAGGTGATGGGTACCGCCCAGTACCTGGCTCCGGAGCAGGCCACCGGGCAGACCGCCACGGGGTCCTCGGACATCTACTCCCTCGGCGTCATCGGGTACGAATGCCTCACCGGCCACCGGCCCTTCTCCGGCGAATCCCAGATCGCCATCGCGCTGGCACAGGTCAATGACGCACCGCCGCCGCTGCCGGAGACCCTGCCCACACCGGTCCGCGCGCTGTTGATGTCCATGCTGGCCAAGGACCCCAAGAACCGGCCGGCCAACGCCATCAAACTCGCCGAGGCGGCTGAAGCCATCCGCAACGGGGACGTCGGCGCGGCCCGCGCAGCAGTGCCCGGCATGCTGCTCTTCGACGCCCCGGACACCGGCCCCATCACCGCGCCGGTGGATACGGCCACCGCACCCACCGGCGTGATCGGTGCGCAGCGGGATTCCTCACCCACAGCCACCTCCGCGCTCCCGGTGGTGGGAGCCGCAGCAGCCGGAGCCGCTGCCGGTGCTGCCGCAGCCAACGCCGCTGACGGCGACGCCCCGGACGGCAACGCAGCCCAGGGACCGCTGGCCCGCGCCAACGCGCTGGCCGCAGAGCGTAACTGGAACCAGGAAGAGACCACGTACGACGACGAGCCCTCCGATGAGCCGCAGCGCAAGGGCCGCAGCCCGTGGACGTGGCCGCTGATCGCTTTGATCCTGCTCGTCCTGTTCGCCCTGGTGGGTGTCCTGCTCAACAATATGGGGGTGTTCTCGCCGTCCAACAGCCCCACGTCGGTTGCCACCTCGAGCATCCCGAAGACCACCAGCGCCACACCCACCAGGACATCGCAGGCACCCAGCCCGACGCCGACGCGTGATACGCCCACCCCGACGCCCACCCCCACCCCCACCCAGGAAACCGTGAACGTGATCCCGGATGCCTACCTGGGCAAGGACTACCGCACCGTCCAATCGGAACTGTCCGCGTTGGGCCTGGTAGTCAATGGCGTCCAGCAGGAAAGCACGGAGGATCCTGGAACGGTCCTCGACCTGAACCCCACGGGTCCCGTCCCTGCGGGTTCAACCATCACCGTCACCTATGCCATCGCGCCGTCGCCGGCACCCACCTCCCAGGCACCCACGTCGGAGGCACCTACGGCGACAGCCCCCGCCACCGCGGAATCCGCTCCCTCTCCGCAGTTGCCGCTGCCCACCTGTTCCACCGGCCAGGAGCCGGGCACCCCGCCCACCTGCGCACGGTAAACGGACCTGAACGTGAACGAGTCATCGCGCGCACCGCTCCACCGGGAGGACAATGTCCCGGTGGACAACAAGCGTGTCCTGAGCGGCCGCTATGAGCTCGGCGGCCTCATTGGGCGCGGCGGCATGGCGGACGTCTACAGCGGTACGGACACAAGGCTCGGGCGGACGGTAGCCATCAAGATCCTGCGGCCTGATATGGCCCGGGATCCCCAGTTCCAGGCACGCTTCAAGCGTGAAGCACAGTCCGTCGCTGCGCTGAACCACTCGTCCATCGTGGCCATCTACGACACCGGTGAGCAGCAGGTCCACGACGGTTCGGAGGAATCCGTCCGGCTGCCGTACATCGTGATGGAGTTCGTGGACGGCAAGACGCTGCGGGACCTGATCCGGGCCAAGGACGTCAGCATCGGGCAGGCGATCGACTACACGCTGGGCGTCCTGGGCGCCCTCGAATACAGCCACCGTGCCGGCATCGTCCACCGGGATATCAAGCCCGCCAACGTCATGTTCTGCGAGGCAACCAATTCCATCAAGGTGATGGACTTCGGGATCGCCCGCGCTATGGCAGACTCCTCGGCCACCATGACCCAGACGCAGGCCGTGGTGGGCACGGCCCAGTACCTCTCGCCGGAACAGGCCCGGGGTGAAACCGTTGATGCCCGCAGCGACCTGTATTCGGCCGCCTGCCTGCTCTACGAAATGCTGACTTCGAGGCCACCGTTCATCGGCGACAGCCCCGTTTCAGTGGCTTACCAGCACGTCCGGGAAATCCCGGCGCCGCCCAGCAGCATCAACCCCGAGGTCTCATCGGCGCTCGACACCGTCATGGCCAAGGCGCTGCAAAAGAACCGTGATGACCGGTTCCAGGATGCGGCAGCTTTCCAGCGCGCGCTCCGGGCAGCCCGATCCGGAGTGGCGGTGCCCGCCGTGCCGGCCTCCGAAGCCCCCACGGACCCCAACGACCATGTGCCGGCACCGGACAGCCCGCCAACGGAGGCATTCGCTGCCGCCGCAGGAGCCGGTTTCCTGGACGATGCGCCCACCGGCCGCCTCGCCGTCACGGGCAGGGACGACGCCGGCGCCCGGGCACCGCTGAGCGTTGCGGACGAGCCCGGCGAGGCTGAGCCGCTGCCGCTTGGCCTTTCCCCGGAACGCGAGCCTTCCCCGCGGCAGAAGTCCCGCCGTCGGGCGTGGATTGCAACCCTGGTGATCTTCACAGTGCTCATCCTTGCCGGCGGCGGCCTGTGGGTTTACAGCGTGGTGAACCGGCCAGCGCCGCCCCCGCCGAAGGTGGACATCCCCGTGGTGGCCTCCATGACGGAGTCGGCAGCACTGCAGGAGCTGTACAACGCCAACCTGAAACCGAAGATTACGCGCTCACAGAACGACGCCGTCCCCAAGGGCATCGCGATCGGCACCGACCCGGTGTCCGGCCAGAAACTCGATCCAGGCGCAGAGGTGATCCTGAATATTTCCGAGGGTCCCAGCGCAGTGAAGATCCCGGAGACCATCCCCGGTTCCACGGAAGCGGCTGCCCGTGATGTCCTGCGCCAGGTGGGGTTGGTGGGTGCGCCGTCAACCACCACGGCCAACAGCGCAACCGTGCCGGCCGGTATCGTCATCACCACCAGTCCCGCACCGGGGCAAAGTGTGGGCGTTGGCACCACCGTTGAACTGGTGGTTTCCACCGGCAAGGTGGCGGTTCCCGAGCTTCGCGGCCGCACCCGCGAGGAAGCGGAAGCAGCCCTGAAGGACCTGGGCCTGGTGCCGAACGTCGTCGAAGCGGAAAACGGCCAGGTTGAGGCCGGCCGGGTGACGGACCAGAGCGACGCCGTCAATGCCGCAGTGGAGCAGGGAAAGACCATCACGGTGGTGGTGGCCAAGGCACCGCCGCCACCGCCCACCGCGACTCCGACGCCGACCCCCACCTCAACGAAGGGCAGCAGGGACAGGGATTAGCCGGAGCGCCGGCGGGATGGGCCGGCCCAGCCGTTCATCCCGTGGTTAGGCCCCTCAGTGTTGGATCAGTGGGCTCAGCTTGGCTGCCCGCGCAGCAGCGCCCGCCATTCCCAGCGATTCGAGCCAGTTGCCCAGCATCTGGTAACCGCCTTCGGTCAGCACCGATTCGGGATGGAACTGCACTCCGCACAGCGGTGCCGTACGGTGCTGCAGACCCATGACCACGCCGGACGCCGTCTGCGCGGTGACTTCCAGGACGTCCGGGATGGACTCCCGGACTGCCGCCAGGGAGTGGTAGCGCGTGGCGGTGATGGGGGAGGGGAGGCCAGCGAACACGCTGGTGCCGATGTGTTCCACCTGCGAGGTCTTGCCGTGCATGAGCTCGGGGGCGTGCGTCACCGTCCCGCCGAAAGCCTCCGCCAGTGCCTGGTGGCCCAGGCATACGCCGAACATGGGGACACTGTTTTCACCGCACCACTTGATCAGTTCAATGCAGATCCCCGCCTCGGCAGGGTTGCCGGGGCCTGGTGACACCAGGACGCCGTCCCGCGTGCCGGCAAGTTCGATCGCTTCGGCGAGGGTGACGTCGTCGTTGCGGACCACCGTGGTCTCGGCGCCGAGTTCCTGGAGGTAGCCCACCAGGGTGTAGACGAAGCTGTCGTAGTTATCCACCACGAGGATCTTGGTTGTGGTCATGGCTGGCTTGCTGCACCAATCGTTGAGTCAGTGAATTGGGTGTACTCGGACATCCAGGGAAACAGGAACTGCACCATCAATACCAGTGCGGCCGCCACCAGCACCACTGATGTGACGATCCGCAGCCAGAGCGGCCCCGGTAGGTGGCGGAAGATCCAGCCGTACATGGTCAGCCCTTCCCGATCGCGGCCGCCACCTGCGCGGCTATTTCTGCGGGCGGTCCGGCGGAGCCGGGGCGCCAACTGTCCATCAGGGCGTAGGCGATGATGCGTTCCTCCGCACCGAACCGCGGGTTGCAGCTGGTCATGGTGAGGAACCTTTCCGTGGGGGCCACGCCCTGGAGGGTGGGCACCGGGGCCAGGACGTCGGTGCGGGAGGGCATCACGATCTGGTTGTTCCGGAAAACGTAGGTGTAGTAGCCGTCCTTGGTCTGGACGTAGATCTTGTCTCCCGGTACCAGCGTGTGGATGTTATCCAGTACCGCACCGTGGGTTTGCCGGTGGCCGGCAACGGCGAAGTTTCCTACGGCCCCCGGCATGGCAGTCGAGTCGTAGTGGCCCAGGCCAAGGGTGTCCAGGACATCCTGGCTGGTTCCCTGCACGATGGGCCGGGTGTAGTTGGGGCCGAACCTCGGGATGTACATGATGCCGATGGTTCCGGCGTGGCCGGGGGCGGCACCCACCACGGGCTCACCGAAATCCTCGCCCTCTGCGGGCGGGGCTGTGGGCGCCGGAGCCGGTGCAGCGCCGAGGTCCTGGGCGAATTCCTTGATGACTTCGCTCTGCTTGGCGTCGGACTCAACGTTGGTCCACCACAGCTGCCATGCCACGAACAGCAAGAGGATTACACCGGCGGTGATGAGCAATTCACCAACAACCTGTACAGCTCCGCGAAGGATGACGACGCCGGCAGTGGGCGGGGCGGCGGGCCTCGCCTTCTCCTGCAATACCACGCGTTCTCCTCGGGGGCGGTTCCAGTGGGCACCGGCGGCCCGGGAACTCCGGCTAGAATTGGCTGCTAGTAAGAATTGACCAAGATCGAGCAGACCGCTGGCAATTTCCTTCTTGCAGGATATCAAGCCCCGGACGCCGTACTTGACAGCCGCCAAGGAGAGCCAGTGCCCGAGTCAAAGCCCCGTAAGAAGACCGCCAGCACCGCCGAAAAGGCTGCACCGGACGCCTACAAGCCGAATCCTGTGTGGTTCAAGCCGGTCATGTTCGGGCTGATGATCATCGGCCTGTTCTGGATCATCACGTTCTACATCAGCGAGGGCCGTTTCCCCGTTCAGCCGTGGGGCTCCTGGAACATCGTGGCCGGCTTCGGCATCGCCATCGTGGGCTTCATGATGACGACGCGCTGGCGCTCCTGAACCATGCGCTCCACGTACCGCCGCAACCGTTCCTGACGGGGGCCGGACATGTCACCAAGCGCTGACCTCATAGTGGGCGACGACGGCCTGGCACGGCCGGCGTGGGCCTCAACGGATCCGCTGATGCGGACCTACTACGACCAGGAATGGGGCCTGCCCGTCCGCGATGAGCACGGCCTGTACGAACGGATCTGCCTGGAGGGCTTCCAGGCAGGGCTGTCCTGGGCCACGATCCTCCGGAAGCGGCCGGCGTTCCGCGCCGCTTTCGCCGACTTCAATCCCGATGCCGTGGCGTTGTACACGGACGGCGACGTGAACCGCCTCATGCAGGACTCCGGCATTGTCCGGAACCGGCTGAAGATTATTGCCACCATCAAGAATGCCCGCGCCACCATCGCCTTGCGGGAAGAGGGCGGCCTGGTGGACTTCGTCTGGGGATTCCAGCCGGCATCCACCCCACAACCCTTGGCGCACGCGGACATCCCCACGCAGTCGGTGGAATCGGTAGCTCTGTCCAAAGCCCTTCGCCGGAAGGGGTTCGCGTTCGTGGGCCCCACCACCATGTTCGCCCTCATGGAAGCCATCGGCATGGTGGACACACACCTTGTGGACAGCCACCGACGCGGCTCGTCGGGCGTGTGGCCACTGCCGTCCTGAGCCCGGCCTGGCCCCCGCCGCCGACGACCGGCAGCGGGGGTCTGCCGTTTCCGGCGTCTTTTCCTGTGGGGAAAGTTATCCACAGTGTTGATAACCGGTGGTCCGCACTTCTCCTCGCCCATCAGGCCCGCGGAAGCCGGGCTTTCCAGGAAACCCGCGGCTCGGATGCAGTTATTAACACTGTGGAATACCCTGTGGATAAATCGCTTTACCCCGAGTTACCCGCCGGTACCCACAGGACCGTGAGCCTCTATCCCCAGTTCCGTGCACGGAATCAGGCATCAACCAGCACCTCCGCGGGCATCCCGCAGGGCCGGACAGCTTTTCCACTTACCAACACTGCAATACCCACAACTTATCCACAGCTGTGGATTTCGCGGCTGCTGGCGCCCCCAAATCGCCCGGAACCGCGCCATTCCTGGGGATTCTCGCCGACAATCTGATCGCCTGCGAGTTATTAACCGTGTGCATAAGCTGTTGAAGGACGGGGCTCAGGTATCTCCACACAGCCTGGCGGGGCCGAACTCGGCCGAGTTATCCACAGTGACGCCCAGAAACGGCGCGTTTGTCCACTTAAGCACAGGCGTATCCCCAGCAGTTATCCACAGATGTGGAGAAAAACTGCCTCTGTACTGCCCTTCTCCCGCAGTCAGGCGGTTTCGAGGGCCCCAAGCGTTGAACTACACGCTTGTAAGTTATTAACAATGTGGATAAGGGCTGTGGATAAAGAAAACCCCCAGCTTCCAGGGGAGGCTGGGGGTTTCGGACGTCGCACCTGTCCGGCGGGCTGCATCAGATGGTGACGCGCACCCATACTGCCGCTGCAAGGAGCGCCAGGACCGCAAGCAGGCCCACGGCCTGGAGAACACCACGCCGGGGACCCCGCGGCGTGTAAGCGATCACGGCGGCGCACAAGGCTCCCGTGACCAGGCCGCCAAGGTGGGCCTGCCAGGCGATCTGCGGGACCAGGAAGCCAATGGCACCGTTGATGGCAATCAGGATCCACAGCTGTCGTGTATCCCCGCCGCGCTGGCGCTGCACCAGGAGCATCGCACCAAAGAGGCCGAAGATGGCACCGGAGGCGCCTACCACCCCGTACAGGGGCTGGCCGGGCACGTAGAGGGGAGTGAGGAGCAGATATCCCACTGAACCACCCAGGGCGGACAGCAGGTACACCGCCAGGAAACGGACCCGGCCCAGGAGGGGCTCCAGTGCCTGCCCGAAGATCCACAACATGTACATGTTCAAGGCGATGTGCAGGATGAATCCCTGGGAATGCAGGAATGCTGCCGTGAGCATCCGCCACGGCTCAAACTGGCCGTACCGCGGTTCGGCGTAGATGTTGGCAAAGCCCAGGCTTTGGTAGACGGCGTCGTTGGGGATGATCCACTGAAGGACGTACAGCACCGCACAGGCGGCGATGATCCCGAACGTCACCATGGGCTTGCCCGTGGCTACGGCGCCGCCATAGACGGACCGGACTTCCGGCGTCGTACGCCTTGTTTCGTTGACGCAGTCAACGCATTGGAATCCGACGGCGGCCGCCCGCTGGCAGTCGGGGCATGCGGGACGCCCGCACCTCTGGCAGCGCACATAGGAGGGCCTGTCAGGGTGCCGGGGGCATACCGGGACCTGGGCGGACGGCTCGGCCGACGGAATTCCGTAGCTCATGGTGCGGGATTACAGCTGTTCGATATCGATGCTGTTGATGGTGACATCCTCCACCGGGCGGTCGCCCATGCCGGTGCGGACGCCCTCGATAGCGTCAACGACCTTCTTGGATTCGTCGTCAGCCACTTCACCGAAGATGCTGTGCTTGCCCTGCAGCCAGTCGGTGGGGATGGTGGTGATGAAGAACTGGGAACCGTTGGTGCCCTTGCCCATCTGGATGCCGGCGTTCGCCATGGCCAGCTTGTATGGCTGGTTGAAGCTCAGTTCGGGGTGGATCTCGTCGTCAAAGCGGTAGCCGGGGCCGCCGGTGCCGCGGCCCAGCGGGTCGCCGGCCTGGATCATGAAGTCCTTGATGATGCGGTGGAAGATGGTTCCGTTGTACAGCGGGGTGCCGGTCTTGGCCTCGCCCGTCTCCGGGTGGGTCCAGTCCTGCTCGCCGGTGGCGAGTCCAACGAAGTTCTTGACGGTCTTGGGCGCGTGGTTGCCGAAGAGGTTTACCACGATGTCGCCGAGGCTGGTGTGGATGGTTGCTTTTGCGGTTGCGATGGCAGTCATAGGGCCCATTCTTCCATGGCGGACTATGACGTTGGCGGCCCCTGTACCAGTTCCGCGCTGGGTGAAATCGCCCCAAAATCCGCAGGGTGAATAGCCCGTGAAGTCTCAGGCACGTAGGCTAACCACAGCACCGTCATATTAATCGGGAGGTAGTTGTGAAGAAGTCTGATCGTATTGCCCGTGACCTTGAGCAGTCGGTCACCCATGCCGTGGAAAATGCCAAAGACTGGGCAACCCCCCGCGTGGAAGCCGCTGTTGACTGGGCGGTTCCCCGCCTGCAGCACGGCCTGGACACAGCATCACCCAAAATCCAGGAGGGGCTGAAGTCCGCCGCACACAACCTTGCCGACGGCGTGGCCACAGTGACCCCGCGGCTCCAGGACGGCCTGGCCCAGCTGGCGCCCAGGATCAATGACGTGGTCGAAAACGCATCACCCAAGCTCCACGAGGCACTGGACAAGGCCACGCCCGTGGTCCTCAACGCCCGCGACCGCGTGGTGGTTGAATACCTGCCCAAGCTCTCGGACCAGCTCGGTGTCGCCTCCGAGGCCGTGCACCGCACGCTCGAAGGCGCTCCGGCCCGCGTTGATGCCGTCGCCCAGCGGCTGGGGGACGCCGGAATCGTTCACTCCATCCAGGAGCAGGCGCAGGCCACCGGCACCCAGCTGAAGGCAGCTGCCGCCGAGGCAGGCCGCAGCGTGGGCATTCAGCTGGCCAAGCCGGAGCCGAAGAAGAAGCGCGGCTGGCTGGTGTTCGGCGTCATCGCCGCAGCGGTCGCTGCGGGAGTTGCCGCCTGGAAGGCCTCCAAGCCCGTCGAGGATCCATGGAAGACGCCCTCTCCCGTAACGCCCACGCCCGCCCCGGTTCCCGCCACCACGGTCAACGAGGTCAAGGAAACCACCGCCGATGCCGCCGAAAAGGCATCGGATGCGGCTGGCTCCTTCGCTGCGGCCGGTGCCGACAAGGTATCCGAGTCCGCTGATACGGCCAAGGAGAAGGCAGAGGACGCAGCCGACAAGGCCAAGCATGTTGCCGAAGACGCAGCCGACGCCGCTCCCAAGGTGGCCACCGATGCAAAGACGGCCACCCGCAACATCGCCAACAGCATCCACAACGGGGACAAGGGCACCACGCAGGCCTAGTTCCACCCAGTTGGTCCACGCAGGGGCCCCGTTCTTCGGAACGGGGCCCCTGCTGCCGTTTACGGAGGCCCCCGCACTGTTTGGCGGTGGCCGGCCACTCCCGGCCGGGAAGGGCAGCAATGCTAGATTTGGACTGATGTCAGCCGATCAATCCTCTGGGGATCCTTTGAACGACGCAGCCGATTTGCCCCGCGTGTCCGTTGTGATCCCGGCGTACAACGAGGAGAGCGTCATCCGGCAGTGCCTCATCGCTGCCATCTACCAGTCCGTGCCCGCGCACGAAATCATCGTGGTGGACAACCTCTCCACGGACCGGACCGCCGCCATTGTCCGGCAGATGCAGCTGGAGTACCCGGAAAGTCCCATCCTGTTGCTGACCCAGGACAGCGAGCAGGGCCTCATCCCCACCCGGAACTTCGGGCTCGACCACGCCACGGGGGACGTCCTGGGCAGGATTGACGCGGACTCGGTGGTGGAGCCGGACTGGGTGGAGCAGGTCCAGAAGGCATTCCAGGACCACTCGGTGCAGGCGGCCACAGGCCCGGTGGTCTACTACGACATGCCCATGCGGCGCTTCGGGCTCAAGGCCGACGACAAGATGCGCCAGCTCATGCTGAAACTGGCGAAGCAGCAATACCACTTCCTGTTCGGATCCAACATGGCGCTGCGGTCCACCGCGTGGAACACCATCCGCGCCGAGACGTGCCGGGATGAAAAGGATGAGATGCACGAGGACATCGACTTGTCCCTGCACCTGGCCGAGCACGACCTCAAGGTCCAGTACTGGCCGCAGATGGTGTCCGGAATGTCCGCACGCCGCCTCGAGGACTCCCCGCGGGACTATCGCTATTACGTCACCCGGTTCGACCGCACGTACAAGGCGCACAACGTTAAAAAGATGGCGCTGAAGGCGCCCATGGTGGTCTTCTTTTCGGTCTACTTTCCCGCCAAGCTGCTGCGGGCCATCCATACGGTCAACACGGCCCAGCCGGTCCGGCGCGGCGGCCAGTAGCCTGCCTTTGCAGGCCCTAGTCCGTACCGAGCTCCGCGATCCGGTCCGACGCCGGTTCGTCGCCGGGTGCCTTGATCCGGAGCCGTGCCCTTCCGGACCTTTGCCCGGCCACCACGACGGCGAGCCCCACCATGATCAGGCCCAGCCCGGCGTAGGTCCCCGCCGGCAGGGTCTCACCAAGGAACACAGACGCCAGGAAGGCTGCGCCGGGAATCTCCAGCAGGATGATCATGGAGACCAGCAGCGGGCTCATGGTCGCCAGGAGGTGATTGAAGGCGGTATGCCCCACCAGTTGGGCGCACACTGTGATGGCGAGGATCCCCAGCCAGCCTCCGGCGTCGAACCCGGCGAGCGGCTGCCCTGTGGCCAGGGCGAGCACCGCCACCAAGGCCGCACACATGCCGTAGCAGAGCGCCGTGTAGGTGCCGGTGGTCATGCTTTGCCGGGCCTTGCCGCCCGCCAGCGTGTACAGCCCCGCCAAGGCTCCGCCGGCCAGCGCCAGCATGTCACCGAGCAGCGCCTCCGGAGACGACCCCATGTCGAATCCTGTGATGGCGACGACCCCACCGAAAGCGATCCCCAGCCCTGCAAGCACCTGCCAGCGGTGCCGGGTGCCGCGCAGCAGCTGGAAGATGGCAATCCAGGCCGACTGCAGGCACACGAGCGCCGTAGCGGCGGCCACGGACGTGAGCTGGAGGGAGGTGATGAAGCAGGCGAAGTGCAGGGCGAGGGCGACGGCGGCAAGAAGGGACCAGCGGAACTCGCGTCCGGTGATGCTGCCGAACCTGCGCGGCTCTCGGACCAGGGTGGGACCTGCCATCACCACCGCTGCGATGGCGTTGCGCCAGAAGGCGATGGCCAGGGCACTGACGCTGGTGGCCCCAAGGGTGGCTGCGATCAGCGGCCCGGACGATGCAACGCCCAGGACACCCATGGCTGCAATGAACAGGGTCACCGCACTACCCCCTCACGCTATGGCCATCACCTGAAATAAGGCTGACAAAGCAAAAGTCCCGGTCCGCGTTTCTGCGGACCGGGACTTTCTTATGGTGGAGGCACGGGGACTCGAACCCCGAACCCCCTGCTTGCAAAGCAGGTGCGCTACCAATTGCGCCATGCCCCCATAAGAAGCAACCCGTCAATCATACCCTAGAACCGTGGAGCCTTTGACCAGCTCCCGGACCGGGTGTCCAGCCTAGTTCACCGTGTCGGTGGACTTGCTCCAGACATCTTTCCGGGCTTCGGATTCCTGTGCCTTCCGGTAGAGCAGAACGCCTGCGATCGCCGCTGCCAGTACAAGCAACTTCTTCACATGCTCCCCGTTCCGGCCTGCTGCAGTGTTCCGCACACAAACCTCAACTTGAACCTGCACAGGTTCCGTGGGCGTACCAGGACTTGAACCTGGGACCTCTTCGTTATCAGCGAAGCGCTCTAACCGCCTGAGCTATACGCCCCGATGCCTCATCGGGCCGAGACATGACTTTACAGCACATCCCGGCCCGATCTCAAATCGGGCGCTTCCACCGGCTCCGGGGCCGGTGGAAGCGGTGTCCTAATCGTCGGTGAGGGTTACGCCGATGCCGCCCACCAAGGTGGCAGAGATGTTGTAGAGAACAGCCGAGAGCATGGACAACGCGGTCAGCAGGACCACGTTCACCACGGCAATGATCGTGGCGAAGGAGGCCACCTGGCCCAGCGAGGCCACCTTCTTCAGTTCGAAGCCGCCGCCCTCGGAACCTGCCAGCGTGCCGAGCAGGCTGTCCACCTGGTCGAAGATGCCCGTAAGGTCCAGGACGGTCCACAGCACGATGGCCGCCACGACGGTGACGATACCCAGGGCCACAGAGAGCAGGAACGCCATCTTCAGGACGGACCAGGGGTCCACCTTGCTGATGAGCAGGCGGGCACGGCGTGCCTTGGCCTTTGGCGCCGGCTTCACGAGGCCCGGACCGCCTTGGCCCGGGGCACCCTGCGGGCGCGGTCCGGCAGAGGCGGGGCGTTGTCCCTGGGCCGGACGCTGGCCCTGCTGGCTTCCCTGGCCGGGCTGGGACGGGCGCTGGCCGGGAACCGAGGGACGCTGGCCGGGGGCACCTGCTGGCGCGGAGGGGCGCTGCTGCGGACGGACTGGGGCATTCACCCGGGGTGCCGCCGAGGGCCGGTTACCATCGGGAACGGTGCTGTTCGGCTTGGGAAATGAGTCGGAATTACTCACTCGGTTACCTCCGTGTTGTCGTCGTTCGGCTCAGCGTCGCCCGAGGCGTCCTCTGACACAAAGGCCGGTGATTCTTCAGCCAACGTTACGTCATCCTCTGCTGATTCTTCGTCCTCGAGGCCACGTTCGCTGTTGCGGGCAACCTCGATGATGCGGTCGTTCTTGTCCGGCTTGGCAAAGATGACGCCCATGGTGTCGCGTCCCTTTGCAGGGACCCCGGCGACGGAGGAACGGACAACCTTGCCGCCCTCCATGACCACCAGGACTTCATCCTCTTCCTGGACGATCAGGGCGCCCACCAGGTGCCCGCGTTCTTCCTGGTATTTGCCAACCTTGATGCCCAGGCCACCGCGGCCCTGAAGGCGGTATTCCTCCACGGCGGTGCGCTTGGCGTAGCCGCCCTCGGTCACGATGAACACGAAGGAACCGTCGGTGACAACATCGGCGGCCAGCAGTTCATCATCCTCGCGGAACTTCATGCCGGTAACGCCGGATGTGGCGCGTCCCATGGGGCGCAGCGCATCGTCAGTGGCGGTGAAGCGGATGGACTGGCCCATGCGGGATACCAGGAACAGGTCGTCGGTCTCCGAGACCAGCTGGGCGGAGACCAGTTCGTCGCCGTCGCGCAGGTTGATGGCGATGACGCCGGCGGAGCGGTTGGTGTCGTAGTCCTCCAGCCTGGTCTTCTTCACCAGCCCCCGCTTGGTGGCCAGCACCAGGTACGGCGATTGCTGGTAGTCCTTCAGGTCCAGCACCTGGGCGATGTGCTCATCGGGCTGGAAAGCCAGCAGGTTGGCCACGTGCTGGCCCTTGGCATCGCGGCCGGCTTCCATCAGCTCATAAGCCTTGGCGCGGTAGACCCGGCCCAGGTTGGTGAAGAACAGGAGCCAGTGGTGCGTGGTGGTGACGAAGAAGTGTTCCACCACGTCGTCGCCCCGCAGCTGGGCACCCTTGATGCCCTTGCCACCGCGCTGCTGGGAACGGTAGTTGTCGCTCCGCGTCCGCTTGACGTAGCCGCCGCGGGTGATGGTTACCACCATCTCCTCTTCGGGGATGAGGTCTTCCATGGACATGTCACCGTCGAAACCCATGAGGATCTTGGTGCGGCGGTCGTCGCCGTGCTTGTCCACGATTTCGCCCAGCTCGGTGCTGATGATCTCGCGCTGGCGCTCTTCGGAAGCGAGGATCGCGTTGTATTCGGCAATCAGGGCTTCGAGTTCGGAGTGCCTGTCCTGGATCTTCTGGCGTTCCAGTGCTGCCAGGCGCCGCAGCTGCATGTCCAGGATGGCCCGGGCCTGCAGTTCGTCGATGTCCAGCAGTTCCATCAGGCCGTCGCGGGCTGCTTCGGTGGTGTTGGAAGCGCGGATCAGGGCGATGACCTCGTCCAGCATGTCCAGTGCCTTCAGCAGCGCCCGCAGGATGTGCGCTTCCTCTTCGGCCTTGCGCAGGCGGTAGCGGGTCCGGCGTGCAATGACGTCCATCTGGTGCGTAACCCAGTGCCGGATGAAGGCATCCAGGCTCAGGGTACGCGGGACGCCGTCCACGATGGCCAGCATGTTGGCCGAGAAGTTGCTCTGCAGTTCCGTGTGCTTGTAGAGGTTGTTCAGTACAACCTTGGCTACGGCGTCGCGCTTGAGGACAATGACCAGGCGCTGGCCGGTACGGCCGGACGTCTCATCGCGGAGGTCGGCAATGCCCTGGATCTTGCCGTCCTTGACCAGTTCGGCGATCTTGATGGCCAGGTTGTCCGGGTTGGCCTGGTACGGCAGTTCGGTGACCACCAGGCAGGTGCGGTTCTGCAGCTCCTCGACATTGACCACGGCACGCATGGTGACCGAGCCGCGGCCCGTACGGTATGCATCCTCGATGCCCTTGTGGCCGAGGATGGTGGCGCCGGTGGGGAAATCCGGTCCCTTCACGCGGCGAAGGAGTTCCTCCAGCAGCTCCTCGCGGGTGGCTGCCGGATTGGCCAGGTACCACTGCACGCCGTCCGCCACTTCGCGCAGGTTGTGCGGCGGAATGTTGGTGGCCATGCCGACGGCGATACCCGAGGATCCGTTGACCAGCAGGTTGGGGAAACGGGCCGGCAGGATGGTGGGTTCCTGGTTCTTGCCGTCGTAGTTGTCCTGGAAGTCGACGGTTTCCTCGTCGATGTCCCGCACCATCTCCATGGCCAGGGGGGCCATCTTGGTTTCGGTGTAACGGGGGGCGGCCGCGCCGTCGTTGCCCGGCGAGCCGAAGTTGCCCTGGCCGAGGGCCAGCGGGTACCGCATGGTCCAGTCCTGGATGAGGCGGACCAGGGCGTCGTAGATCGCGGTGTCACCGTGCGGGTGGTACTGGCCCATGACCTCACCCACCACGCGGGCACACTTGTTGAACGAACGGTCAGGCCTGTAGCCGCCGTCGAACATCGCGTAGAGAACGCGGCGGTGCACGGGCTTGAGTCCGTCCCGGACGTCCGGGAGGGCTCGTCCCACGATGACGGCCATGGCGTAGTCCAGGTAGGACCGCTGCATTTCCGTCTGCAGGTCCACCTGCTCCACACGGTCAATCAGCACATCGCCTTCAAGAACGGTCTCCGGATTCCCGGCGTCGGTGGCCGGGTTCTCGCGTGTTTCGTCACTCATTATGTTTTTCCGTTTCAGGTATATGTCGGTTGTCGAATATAGGAGCTATGTCCTAGATATCGAGGAACCTGACGTCCTTGGCGTTCTGCTGAATGAAGTTGCGCCGTGACTCCACGTCTTCGCCCATCAGCACCGAGAAGATCTGGTCGGCTGCGAGGGCGTCGTCCATGGTGACCTGGAGCAGTGTCCGGTTGTCCGGATCCATGGTGGTGTCCCACAGTTCCGTGTAGTCCATTTCACCGAGGCCCTTGTAACGCTGGATGCCGTTGTCCTTGGGGATGCGGCGGCCGGCTGCCTGGCCGGAGACCAGTTTGGCGTCGCGTTCGCGGTCGCTGTAGACGTAGTCGTGCGGGGCGTTGGACCACTTGATTCGGTACAGCGGGGGCTGCGCAAGGTAAACGTAGCCGTTCTCGATCAGGGGCCGCATGTAGCGGAACAGCAGCGTCATCAGCAGTGTGGTGATGTGCTGGCCGTCAACATCGGCATCGGCCATCAGCACGATCTTGTGGTACCGCAGCTTGGCGAGGTCGAAGTCCTCGCCGATACCCGTGCCGAAAGCCGTGATCATGGACTGCACTTCGGCGTTGCCAAGGGCCTTATCAAGGCGCGCGCGTTCTACGTTGAGGATCTTGCCGCGCAACGGAAGGATCGCCTGGGTCTCGGGGTTGCGGCCGCGCTTGGCGGAACCGCCTGCGGAGTCACCCTCCACAATGTAGACCTCGCACTTTTCCGGGTCCTTGGACGAGCAGTCGGAGAGCTTTCCGGGCATGCCGAAGGATTCCAGCGGGCTCTTCCGCCGGGCGTTGTCGCGGGCCTTCCGTGCTGCCATGCGTGCCTGGGCGGCCGAGATGGCCTTCCGGATGACATCGCGGGCCGGGCCGGGGTTGCGTTCCAGCCAGTCACCCAGGCCGTCCGTGACTACACGCTGGACGAAGCCCTTGACCTCGGAGTTGCCGAGCTTCGTCTTGGTCTGGCCTTCGAACTGCGGCTCGGAGAGCTTCACCGAAATGACGGCCGTCAGTCCCTCACGGATGTCGTCTCCGGTGAGGTTGTCGTCCTTTTCCTTGATGATGCCCTTTTCCCGGGCGTAACGGTTGACAAGGGACGTCATGGCAGCGCGGAAACCCTCTTCGTGGGTGCCGCCTTCGTGGGTATTGATGGTATTCGCGTAGGTGTGGACACTCTCGGAGTAGGCATTCGTCCACTGCATCGCCATTTCCAGCGCGATCTTGCGGTCCTTGTCCTCCGTTTCGAAAGCGATGACGTCCTCGTGGACCACATCGACCTTCTTGCCGGAGTTCAGGTGCTTGACGTAGTCCAGCAGGCCTTCGTCGTACTGGTACACGACCGTGCGGTGCTCGGCGTTGATTTCGCCTTCGGTGACCATGCCGTCCAGGTCCGGATCGGCGTCGGCTTCTTCCTCGGTGGCCGCGCGCTCATCGGTAAGGGTGATGCGCAGGCCCTTGTTGAGGAAGGCCATCTGCTGGAAGCGTGCGCGGAGTGTTTCAAAATCGAACTCGGTGGTTTCGAAGATCTCCGCATCGGGGTAGAAGGTCTGCGTGGTTCCGGTGCGTTCCGTTTCCTCGCCCTGGACCAGGCTGCCTTGGGGCTTGCCGCCGTTGGCGAAGGACATCCGCCAGACGTGCCCCTGCCGGCGGACCTCTGTATCCACCCGGCTGGAAAGGGCGTTCACCACGGAAATACCAACGCCGTGGAGGCCGCCGGATACTGCATAACCGCCGCCACCGAACTTACCGCCGGCGTGCAGGATGGTCATGACCACTTCAACCGTGGGCTTGTGCTCGGTGGGGTGCATATCCACGGGAATACCGCGGCCGTCATCCACCACTTTGACGCCGCCGTCGGCCTGCAGGACGATCTCGATGTGGCTGCAGTAGCCAGCCAGCGCTTCATCGACCGAGTTGTCCACCACTTCGTAGACCAGGTGGTGGAGGCCGCGCGGGCCGGTGGAACCGATGTACATGCCGGGGCGCTTGCGCACCGCTTCCAGGCCTTCGAGGACAGTGATGTCACTGGCGCCGTACTCCCGTGGGGTGGCCGCTTCCGCCGTTGCGTCAGGACCGCCGGCATCGCCGGCTGCGGGGTCAACTGCCAGAATATCTGTATTGTCGTTAGCCACAGGCGCTGTCGACTCCTCGTTCTCGATGATGGCCGGCCGGTTCCTCCCCTGGGAAATACAGGAAGTCACCTGCCAACAGGCACAAACTTATGGCGCCGGTGACTTGTTGACGTTGTGGGGAGCCGCAGACCGCGGACCGGAGTGCGCGGAAAACGGACTCAGTCAACGTCTCACCCGCGCCCAGTTATCTGCAACAATTCTACCGCGAAGCGCCCCATATCCCCGCATTCCAGGGGCGTGGACGCGGTGCCGTGTGCCTATGGCAGGCCGCTGGCCCCGCCTAGGGCGCCCTAAAGGAACCGCCTCTTGGTGCCTATACAGGCTCCAGCCCTTGCAGGCGCCTACACGGCCGCAGGCCGATTATCAAGGGATTGGCGCCGGGCTATCCGTAGGTATCCCGCGGTCCGCGCCCGTTGACACTCCTGCCGCCCTTGCGCCAACTGGGCGCCGAGGGGCCCAGAACCTGGATGCTGGTGACCACGCCGTCTCCCAGTTCCACCCTGAATTTCTCCAGCAGGCTGGCACTGAGGAGCCGCAGCTGGGTGGCCCAGGCTGTTGAATCGCACCTCACGTGCAGGGTGGTGTCGGTGAAGCTTTCCGGAGTGCAATGTGCAGAGATTTCCGGCCCCACGAGGGTGGCCCATTCGGCCATGACGGAACCGACAGCCACCGGCGATGTCCAGCCCCGCTCGGCCACCAGACGCCCCACCACTTTGCCCAGCCCCAACGGATCGCGGCCTGTGGCATGGAACTGGCTGAACCCGCGGGTGTCCCGGATGCTGCCCCTGGTCTTTTGTTGTCCGGGCCGCTGCGCCTTGCGGCGGATCTCGCCACGGGCGGCGGCGGCTTCGCGCATCCGGTTGAGCGCGGCCTGCGGAGCATCGATCTGGTCGGGATCCCGCCCGGGTTGCAGCCCGCCGACGTCACTCTCCCTGCTCATCGATGCCTCCCGGGACTACTTTCACCCGCCGTCCGGACAGTTCCTCCGGGATATCGGCGTCGACGGCGGCGGTCACCAGGACCTGTTCCGCGCCGGACACTATAGCGGCCAG
Organism: Pseudarthrobacter chlorophenolicus A6; assembly: GCF_000022025.1. Classification (GTDB taxonomy): domain Bacteria; phylum Actinomycetota; class Actinomycetes; order Actinomycetales; family Micrococcaceae; genus Arthrobacter; species Arthrobacter chlorophenolicus. The sequence goes on along the minus strand of NC_011886.1, from coordinate 5,369 downwards.
TTTACGCCGCCGCTGGACGTCCAGCTCGGCAAAAACGTCGTCAAGGATCAGGATGGGGGCGGAGCCGCCGGTACGGGCATCGTCAAGCATGACGTAGTAGGACGCCAGCCGCAGGGAAAGGCACATGGACCAGGTTTCACCATGGGATGCATAACCCTTGGCGGGTGCCTGTCCCAGCACCAGTTCAAGATCGTCGCGGTGCGGACCCACCAGCGAGATGCCTCGCTCGAGCTCCTTCTTCCGTGACTCGCCAAACGCGCGGACATAGCGCTGGGTCAACTCCTCAATGCTGAGTCCGCGCAAATCTTCGGCAGCGGCCGCGTCCCCCGGCCCCGGCCGGCCCGTGGCACCCAACGATGCGCCGTCGTCGTCCATCTGGTTCTGCAGTGTGGACCGGTAGATGGCATCAGCCGGCTTGGACGCATCGGTCAGCTCCGCATAGGCGCGGGCAAGGTGGGGCCGGAGGAGCTCCACCAGTTCGAGCCGTGCGTGGAGGAGCTCCGCGCCGGCCTTCGCCATGTGCTGGTCCCACACATCGAGGGTGGCTTCGTGGGCGGCGGTCACCCGCCCGGCGCGGGCCGACTTCAGCAGGGCGTTGCGCTGTTTGAGCACGCGGTCGTAGTCGCTGCGGGTTGCAGCATGGTGCGGAACCAGGCTGGCGAGCAGTTCGTCAAGGAACCTGCGGCGGTTGGACGGATCCCCTTTGACCAGGGCAAGATCTTCGGGCGCAAAGAGCACCGTCTGGCAGATGCCCAGCAGGTCCCGCGCCCGCACCGGGTTGCTGCGGTTGATGCGGCCGCGGTTGGCCCTGCCGGCGTTTATTTCCAGTTCCAGCACGGTGGTCTGGCCATTGCGCACCAGCCTCGCCCGCACCAGGGCGCGTTCGGTGCCGAACCGCAGGAGCGGGCCGTCGGAACTGACCCGGTGGGAACTCAGCGTGGCCAGGTAACCGATGGCCTCCATCAGGTTGGTCTTACCGATGCCGTTGTAGCCCACCAGTACGGTGACGCCGGGGCTGAGGACAAGGTCCACCTGGGCGTAGCTGCGGAAATCGGTCAGGGAGAGGTGTTCCAGATACACGCGGGCTTCGACAATTCTGGGGACAGCGGCGGTCCCCGGTGGGTGCTACTTGGCGGGACGGGTGGCGTGCCCGCCAAACTGATGCCGGAGTGCGGACACCATCTTCATGGCAGGTGAGCTGTCCTCACGGGACTCAAAACGGGCGAAAAGCGCTGCGGTGATCGCGGGAGCCGGGATGGCATTGGCGATTGCTTCCTCAACGGTCCAGCGGCCTTCGCCGGAGTCCTCCACGTAGTCATCGATATTCTGCAGGCCGGGATCCTCTTCCAGGGCCTTGACCAGCAGGTCGAGCAGCCACGAGCGGACAACCGTACCTTTCTGCCAGGCCCGGAAAGTACCGGGAAGGTCGCTGATGATGTCCTTGGAAGCGAGCAGCTGGTACCCCTCGGCGTATGCCTGCATCAGGCCGTACTCGATGCCGTTGTGGACCATCTTGGCGTAATGGCCCGCGCCGACGCCGCCCACGTGGACGAAGCTGTCCGCGCGGTCACCTTCCGGACGCAGGGCATCGAAGACCGGCAGGGCCAGGTCCACATCCGCAGCGTCGCCGCCGGCCATCAGCCCATAGCCGTTCTGCAGGCCCCAGACGCCGCCGGAAACACCGCAGTCCACGAAACGAATGCCCTTTCCTGCGAGGAGTTCACCATGTTTCTGGTCCTCGGTGAAGCGGGAGTTTCCACCGTCAATCACCAAGTCGCCCTGGTCCAGCTTGCCTGCGAGTTCGGTGATGACAGCATCCGTGACTGCGCCGGCGGGAACCATCACCCAGATCAGCCGCGGTGCAGGCACTGCGGCCAGGAGATCATCGACCGTAGCCACATCGGTCACGTCGGGGTTCCGGTCATAACCCGTGACCTCGATGCCGCCATTGCGCAGCCGCTCGCGCATGTTGAATCCCATTTTGCCAAGGCCGATCAGTCCGATGTGCACGTGAGTCTCTTTTCTGCGCGGTTGGGTGGCGGTGGCTGGGAGCCGATGGGTGGGCCCCGTTGGCGAGGGCCCCGGACTGAGCTTGTGAAGGCTCGGAGCCAATGGGGACTAGTTGGGGAGCCGAACTGGCATCACCAGGTAGCGATAATCATCCTGGTCCTCGCCGTCAGCGTCAGCCTGGGCGGTGATCATGGCAGGCTTGGGCGCCGAGGTGAAGGAGAACCTCACGAACTTGGTTTCGATCACGCTGAGGCCTTCCACCAGGTAGTGAGGGTTGAACGCCACGGTGATGTCGTCTCCGGACAGCTGCGCTTCGAGTTCCTCGGACGCCTGGGCGTCTTCGCCGGTGCCGGCATCCAGGTTTAGCAGACCGGCAGTAAACGCCAGGCGGACCGGAGTGTTGCGTTCAGCCACCAGCGACACACGGCGGACTGCTTCCACGAGTTCCTGGGTTTGGACCGTGGCGTGGATGGGCGTGGATTCCGGGAAAAGCGACCGGATCTTCGGGTAATCGCCGTCCACCAGCAGGGACGTGGTGGTGCGCCCTCCACTTTCAAAGCCAATCAGGCGGGTGTCGTCATCGGACAGTGCCAGGCTGATGTCGCCACTGTTGCCCAGCGTTTTGGCTACTTCGTTGAGTGTTTTGGCCTTGACCAGCGCACTGGTGGAGACGCCGGGAGTGACGGGCTTCCACGGTACCTCGCGCATCGCGAGCCGGTAGCGGTCGGTAGCCAGGAGGGTGATGAGGTCGTCCTCGATTTCCATGCGCACCCCGGTGAGGATGGGCAGGGTGTCGTCCTTGCTGGCGGCAATGATCACCTGGGAAACGGCCTGGGCAAACGCATCACCGGGAACGGTGCCGCTGATGGCGGGAAGTGCGGGAAGAGGCGGGTATTCGGCCTCGGGCATGGTGGCGAGGTGGAAGCTGCTTCGGCGGCAGGTGAGGGTGACCTTGTTGCCGTCGGTTTCGACGTCGACCGGGGCCGAAGGCAGGCTGCGGCAGATATCCGCAAGAAGGCGGCCGGAGACCAGGATGGTGCCTTCGTCACGGATGTCGGCAGTGATCTCGAGGCGCGCTGACGTCTCGTAATCGAAACTCGAAAGGCTGACGGTTCCGGCTTCCGCCTTGAGGAGAAGGCCGGAGAGGACAGGCACTGGCGGCCGCGGAGACAACGAGCGGGCTGTCCAGGTAACGGCTTCTGCCAGGACGTCCCGATCGACTCTGAACTTCACGGAGGGATGCCGCCTTTCATTGCTGCTGCCAAGTAGGCCGGAACCTCCGCAGGGGCGATTCCGGAAAATGTTGCACCCGATTCCGGCAGGTGCATGGTCCGTGCTGAACGGAAACCACACAAAAACCCGGGGATGGGAGCGCTGCTGACAGCTTAGCCGGAAGATCCGGGATTAACCCATCCCCCAAAACCTCCCCGGCCCCTTCAGGGGGCCGATGGTCCCTGCACGGAGCGAGGGGAAGGATCTTGTTGTTTGAGGGATTTTCAATTTTTTGGGATTCGTAGTGTTAATAACTGCTGTGGAAACTGTGGATAACCCCGTCTCGCGGCGGAGATCCGCGGTTAAGCCCTGTTCACGGACTGTGAGTTAACTGGGTTTTAAACAGGGTGTGGATGGGGACAACGCAGAGGCCTGTTTTTAACGATCCACAGACGCCTTAAGGGTTTTAAGCCCATTAATTGCGCTTGTCCCCTTAAGTATCCACAGGCTTATCCACATGCACCTGTTAATAAGGTATAGAGGCGGGGATCAGGAGTCGCGCTGCTGCTGCTTGATGCGGTTGGTCAGCTCCGTGACCTGGTTGTAGATCACACGCCGCTCTGCCATCAGTTCACGGATTTTCCGGTCCGCGTGGATGACTGTGGTGTGATCGCGGCCGCCGAGCTCCTGGCCGATCTTGGGAAGGGACATGTCCGTCAGCTCGCGGCAGAGGTACATGGCAATTTGCCGGGCGGTGACCAGCGTCCGGGTCCGGGACTTGCTGCAGAGCTCCTCCATGCTGAGCTTGAAGTAGTCCGCGGTTTGCTGCAGGATCTGGCCGGAGGTGATTTCCTGGGCGCCGTCATCCGTGATGAGGTCCTTCAGGACCATTTCGGCGAGGGCAACATCCACGGGCTGCCGGTTCAGGCTGGCGAATGCGGTGACGCGGATCAGCGCGCCCTCAAGTTCGCGGATGTTGCTGGAGATCTTGGATGCGATGTACTCCAGCGCGTCGTCCGGCGCGGACAGTCCTTCACTGAGGGCTTTTTTGCGGAGGATGGCGATCCGGGTTTCCAGTTCGGGGGGCTGGATGTCCGTCAACAGGCCCCACTCAAAGCGTGACTTCATCCGGTCCTCGAAGCCGGCAAGCAGTTTGGGCGGCTGGTCGGAGGTGATCACCACTTGCTTGTTGTTGTTGTGCAGCGAGTTGAAGGTGTGGAAGAACTCTTCCAGGGTCCGGTCCTTGCCGGCGAGGAACTGGATGTCGTCAATGAGCAGGACGTCCACGTTCCGGTATGTGGTCTTGAAGCTGGCGCCCTCATCGTCGCGGATCGAGTTGATGAAGTCGTTGGTGAACTCTTCGGAATTTACGTACCGAACCCGGATACCGCTGTAGAGCCGGCGGGCGTAGTGCCCGATCGCATGCAGCAAGTGCGTCTTGCCGAGGCCGGAGTCGCCATAGATGAACAGCGGGTTGTAGGCCTTGGCAGGGGCTTCGGCGACGGCGACGGCGGCGGCATGGGCGAAACGGTTGGATGAACCGATCACGAACGTGTCGAAAACGTACTTGGGGTTGAGGCGGCCAAATTCGTGGGAGGTGCTCGGCAGCATGGGCTGCGGCTTCTGCTCGATCAGCTGGTCCTGCGCGTAGGCAGGTTCAACCACAGGCTCAGGCTCTTTGTGGATGGGAACCAGATCGGTGTCGACGTCAATGGCACACCTGATGTCCTCGGAGAAGACGTTATGCAGGGCGTCGTCCAAGGCATCCTTGACCTGCGTCTGCAGCACCTCGCGGGTGAGTTCATTGGGAACGGCAACCAGGAGGGTGGATCCGATCAGGCCCTGGGCCTGGGCGAGGATGACAAAGCCACGCTGGCGCGGTGTTACCCGGTGGTCGTTCTCCAGCAGGCTGATGACCCGCCGCCAGGAACTTCCGACAGTATTGGCGTGGTTGGCTTCGTCTACTGTCATCAATCGGTTCCCTCAAAACTTGCTTTGCCCTGCATTACCTGCAGCCCCGGCCCCGGAACCAAGATGCTGGCCCAGCTTCATCCACAGGGTTATGCACAGTCCGTGGATAATCGGCTACTGAGCCACTCTAGGGGATGAAAAGCCTAGAAGATAGCTGGGAAACTGCTTGTGGATAA